>CAWISR010000001.1:0-109550 GCA_963838845.1 uncultured Acidimicrobiaceae bacterium
TCACTGGCGTCAGGCCGAGGGATCGATTCGATCCTGGGATGGGAAACAGGTGGCCGAACGCGACGAAATACCCTTGGAGCGATCCTTCGCCCTCAGCATTGAGGACGTAGACGAGGTCGCCGTGCGCCGCAACGCTGACGGGGAACGTCCCACCCGAGTTCACGACCTGGCGCAGCGTGAGTTGGTCGCCCCGGACCGAGAAGACCGACACGGTGTTACTGCCGGCGTTCACTGCGTAAAGCAAGGCATTGCTTGGGTCGTAAGTGAGAGAGCCTTGGGAGGCCAGATGGTCCACCGCCGACCCATCGAGTATTCCGCCCAACCCGCCGGTGTTATACGTGTTCGCCAAGGTCAGGACGCCGTTGTCGGCGCGGTCGTAGGCGACGACCTGGTTCCCGGCGGTGTTGTCGGTCTGGACGAAGACGACGTGATGGCCGCCTTGCCCGAAGAATGGTCCGCCCTGGACCCCTGCCGCACCGGCAACCGGTGCGATCCAAGCCGAAAACCCAATTACCACACCGGCACCGATGGCCAGTCGGAGAAATCTTCTCATTGCGTCTCCTTCGGATCGAGGTTCAACCTCTCGAACCACAGTCCCCGATCGCGGGCCAAGCGTTACGCGGGAACACAAGCTCGCCTTCGACTCGCATCATCTGTAACGCTTTCGTGACCGCCTAAGACTCAAGGATCGTGTCGCGTCGCTCGGCGATCAGCAGATATCGAAGAAGGTAAGGGCGTGCGCACGAGGCGCGAGCAGGTCATCGGATTTTCAGGTCCTACGCTTCGAGCCGTGGAGATGGACGTCGAGTTGCTGAGCCGCTTGCGCAACGGTGACGAGGAGGCGTTCGTGATGTTGGTGTCGCGCTACCAACAGCCCATGTTTCGACTCGCGTGCTCGATGGTCGCCAACTACGCAGTGGCAGAGGAGGCAGTCCAGGACACGTGGATGGGCGTGGTTCGCGGGATCGAAAACTTCGAGGGGCGGTCGTCGTTCAAGACGTGGCTGTTCCGGATCCTTGTCAATCGAGCGCGCTCTGCTGGCTCCCGAGAGCACCCGAACGCGCCACTCGAGGCGTTGCATTCCGTCAATCCGGCACGCTTCGACGCTCAAGGCCAATGGGCCGAGCCCCTCGAACGCTGGGTGGAGGAAAGCGAGAACCGTCTCGACGCCGTCACTTGGTGGCCGATCCTCAAATCTGCTCTCGACGATCTGCCCCCGCGTCAGCGTCAGGTCGTCTTATTGCGCGACGTAGAGGGGCTCTCCAACGATGAGACGTGCTCCGTGCTCGACATCAGCAGCGGCAATCAGCGGATCCTGTTACACCGGGGTCGGTCACGCTTGAGAGAGATCCTTGAGGCCAAGATGGAGAAGAGCTGACCGATGTTGTTACTCCGACGGAAGGACATCGTGTGTCAGCAGGCGGTCGAACTCGTCACCGACTACCTCGAAGGGGCGCTTTCTCGTCGCGAACGCCGCCGCTTTGAGGCCCACCTTCGTGGGTGCCCCAACTGCGCGGCCTACCTCGATCAAATCAGGATGACTATCCAATTGACCGGCGCGATCGAACCCGATGACCTGAGCCCGGAAGCGAGACGAGACTTCATCGAGCTTTATCGGCGATGGCGATCCGAGTAGTGCAGCATCGTCAACCTCAACAGCGCCCGCGTCGTGCCACTCCCCTCTTGCCACACTGTCGGCAGGAGTTCTCCCTCACACGCGTTATTGGGACGCCTCATTCTCAGCTGAGGAGCGCGAAAGCACCCCGAATCGTTGCCAACGCATCGAGCTCGAGCGAAGTCTGCTCGAGTGTGGCTCGAAGGCTCGAGAGCTCGAGCGTCACCACGTCGACGCCCCCACGAGCATCTGTGGCCAGGTACCCGAGCGTGAAGACCCCGGCCTCAGACCCTCCCTTGAACCACACCGTCGCCCAGCTTGAGCTCGAAAGTGCCAGCCCGCCGTCGTCGATCGACATCACCGCGCCGATCGGCGCCAACGCCGTGGTCTTCGACTGGTGATATAGCAACGAAAAGATCGAACACAAGTCTGCCGGCGAGGCAAACCACTCGATTGAGTCGATGTCGCGGGGAGACGACTGGCTGGCCGAGGCGAGATTGATCGCCGAGAGGGGGACCTTGTCGACAACACGTGTCAGGTATGAAAGGCGTGCTGACCTGCGAAGTGACAGATAGGCGTTTGCGTATTTCGGGTAGTCGGCGTACTTCAGCACGAAGTGCTCTCGGGTGTGGAGGAAGGGGATGTCGAGGGCGGCGTGCTTGGATGTCGCGGCGACGGCCGACTCCACTGAGGAGCGCCCGACGAGCGACGCCAGCTCGTCGGCGGCCGTGTTGTCGCTGCTCGAGATCATCAACTCGGCGAGCTCGAGTACTGAGACACGCGTTCCGGCGGGCTCGGTCTGTAACAAGCCGCTCGGCAGGCTGCGCAAGCTCGAAGACAGCCGAACCGACTGCTGCCAGGTAAGACGACCAGATGCGATCGCCCGCGCCAGGGCCTCGAGCACGTACAACTTGAACATCGACGCGAGCGGGCGAGGCACCGTCGGGGAGATGGCATTGACCGCCATGCACACTCCCGACGGGGCGATGCGCGCTGCCTCGAAGCTGACGTCGGGTGCGAGCGAGCGCAACTTCTCGTCCACCCCGGTCCAGGTCGTTGGTTCTGCTGGCAACTGCGGCACCAAGCTCACATAGAGAACAGAGATCAGACCGGAGCTGTCGACAGCGATGTCTAGACCGAATCGCGTACCACCCGACACCACGTCGGCGAACAGAACATTCGCGTCCGTGCCGGCATCCAACGCGACGATCCGCCAGGGCGAGCGCGCACGGAGCTTGACGAGAACGCTATTCAGCTCCCTCGGCGACACCTTGGCGAGGAAGTTGGCATCGAAGTGTTGACGAATCGCTGCCGCCGGTACGGGGGGCACCTGTGCGACAGCAATGACCCATCCGAGCTGGTGTCCGGCGGGTGAGTCTGGGAGATCCGCTGCCAGCGTCACTCTCGCAGGTGGAGCGGAGTTCGCCAGAGGGGAACCTGCGGCCATCGAGAACTCGCCACCACCATCCACCACTGCCGCCAACGTCGCGATCACTACGAGCACGCCGATCGCGCGGCGCTGGCGTCTGATTCCCACCCGCCACATCGGACTGCGTTTTACCAGAGACTGCCCCTGATCGCCTGCGCCCTCAACTGATCATCGCAACGACTTCTTGATAGGCGGACACTGAGCCGTCGCTCAAGGAGGTGTTCCGTGCGGAGGTTCACGGAAGCAGACAGGGCGACGATCTGGCAGATGCGCGAGGCCGGCGTGCCCGTGAAGCGGATCGCCAACCATCTCGGCAGGCAGAACTCGTCGCTCCGCAAGTTCATCGCCGACGCCGGCGGGCATCGTCCGCGCGAGCGAACGCGCTCGGAGCTCAGGCTCTCGCTCGAAGAGCGGGAGGAGATCTCCCGCGGCCTCGCTGCTGGAAGCTCGATCCGCTCGATCGCAAGAGGGATCGATCGGACGCCGTCGACGGTGTGCCGAGAGGTGAACGCCAACGGCGGGCGGAAGAGGTATCGAGCGCTCGTCGCGGATCGTGGCGCTCGTCGACGTGCGCTTCGGCCAAAACACACGAAGCTCGCCCGCTGCCGGCGGCTCCGGGCGATAGTCGAGCGAAAGCTCGAGGCGCGCTGGTCTCCCCAGCAGATCTCGGCGTGGTTGGCTCTCTCGTATCCAAACGACCCGGAGATGCGGGTGTCGCACGAGACGATCTATCAGTCGCTGTTCGTCCAAGGCCGTGGAGCGCTGCGCAAAGAGCTGCACTCCTGTCTGCGGACCGGGCGGGCGATGAGGAGGGCGAAGGCCTACACGAAGGGCAATGTCGGCCAGGGCCAGCTCCCGCAACATGGTGATGATCTCCGAGCGCCCGGCCGAGGTTTCCGACCGGGCGGTGCCCGGGCACTGGGAGGGGGACCTCATCTTCGGCAAGAAGATGACCGCCATCGGCACCTTGGTCGAGCGAAAGAGCCGCTACGTGATCTTGCTCAAACTCCCGAACGGGATCGGGGCCGAGGCAGTCCGGAGAGCGATGACAAAGCGCATCCTCACTTTGCCCGCACAGCTTCGGCGCTCGATCACCTGGGACCAAGGCAAGGAGATGGCCGAGCACGTCCAGTTCACCGTCGACACCGGCGTGCAGATCTACTTCTGCGACCCGAAGAGCCCGTGGCAGCGCGGCTCGAACGAGAACACAAACGGCCTCCTGCGTCAGTACCTGCCGAAGTCGTCGGACCTTTCGCAGTGCAGCCAACGAGAACTCGACGCGATCGCTCGATCACTCAACACGAGACCTCGACAGACCCTCGGTTGGATGACACCATCTCAGGCGTTCGCCGTCGCTGTTGCGATGACCGGCTGAGCCCGCACCTGATGTGTGGCGCGTCACAACGCGACTCGCGGTAACCGCACTTAAATGGCTCCGACCCTTTCAACATCGACGCCGGTCGCTAACCCCGCCTTTTCGTCGAGCCCCGATTAGATGGGCTCGAATGGGGCCTGGTCTTCGAGGAATACGTCGATTCGCGCCGGATCTTCGCGTCGCCGGCATTCGCGATGAGATACACAGCCCTCAGGGTGAAGACAGGGGGGGCCACCCACGTCTTGGAATCAGTCGCCAACCTACGGGCACTGATCGAGCGACGCACCTGAAACGACCGATCCTTCGACGTAGTCTCTCGAGGCGGTGCCGCTTCAATCCACCAGCCGCGTAATCGTCACTGATCGCTGAATGCGAACTGTCGAGGCAATCGGCATGGTTCGTTTAAGTCATGGTCGAGTTCAGCCGTATAGCCCTGGAGGGAGGTAGGCGCGCTGACCATGGCTGTGACCCATGTGCCGTAGGGACTCGGGGGTCGCTCGTCGTGCCCCTCGCAGCCGCGCGCGGCTCGTTCACACGAGTTCGTAGGCATGGTCGCGCAGTCGATCGCGAGACGACGGTCGCTTCAGCAATGGAGCGCTGACCGCGGTTCGCGAGTGATCATTGGGATCGGACTTTTCCTCGTCGGCTATTTCGGCTGGCAGATTTTCCGGTGGGGTGGACGGGTCGATCAGCAATCAATCGGCGACGCTGCCTTTTGGCCTGTCAATCTCGCCGCGGCCCTGCTGTGCTGGCGTGTTGCGCGAAATGGTCATTTTGATCGTCGGGTTCGGCGGGCGTGGTGGTTGATCGGCGCGGGGCTCCTTTCCTATCTGTTCGGCGACGTCATCCAGTTCGTCTACGAGTCGATCCTCCACGCTGTGCCCTATCCGTTCCCGTCCGCCGCCGACATCTGTTATCTCGCCTTTTATCCGCTTGCGCTCGCAGGGATTCTGCAGTTTCCTCGCGCTCGTCGAACGCGCGCCGGACTCATCCGCACCGCGTTGCACGGCTCAACTCTGGTCGTTGCCTCGGCGGCGGTCTTCTGGTTCGTCCTCCTCGCTCCGGTCGAAGAGACCCTCGGGGGGACGCTGCTTCAGCGCATCGTCACGATCGCGTACCCATGCGGCGATCTCGTCCTTCTCTTCGGGGGGACGCTGCTTCTCATCGGTAAGAGCGCCGCATTCGAAGGCCGCGTGCGCTACCTGTTCTCGTTCAGCCTGATCGTCTTCGTCGTCACCGATACCATCTACGGCCGCCTCCTGCTCACCAACTCCTACGTGGGCGGCGATCCGATCGACACCGGTTGGATGGTCGCCCTCGCACTGATCGGAGTGAGCGCGCACGATTTCTGGATGAAGTCGGTCAAGCCGTCGTCAGCTGATGCCGCATTGCTCGATCGCGAAAGCACTGCGTTCCTCCCCTACGTCGCTGTCGCTATCACGTTCGCCCTGATGATCGCTGCACTTGGCCACGAGACCGACCGGGCGAAAGGAGCCGTCGGATTCGCCGCCGCTGCCTTGGTGCTCGTGCTCGCCTGTCTGCGCTGGTCCTCGATCGAAAGACAGCGGCAGGGGCGGTACTTTCAGGCACTCGTCGAACGCGTCTCCGACTACGTCCTCGTGCTCAACAAAGGCTTGGTTCCGAGCTACGTGAGCCCCCCACTCCTTCGCCTCCTCGGCTTGCCGCTCGACACGGCGATCGACCGCAACACCTTGGCGCGGTGCGTGATCAGAGAGGACTTGCCGATCATTCGGGCGAGTATTGAACGCGCCGCCGCGACTCCCGGCTCTGACACCCGCGCCGACCTACGGCTGCGCGGGACCGACGGCGGCGTGCTCCACATGATCGGCGTCACGACGAACTTGCTCGACGATCCGGCCGTCGCGGGACTCGTTCTTGTGCTCCATGACATCACTGAGAAGGCGCGCCTCGAAGACGAGCTCCGACACCAGGCGCTCCACGACGCGCTCACCGGCCTTCCGAATCGTGCCCTCATCAACGACCGATTGGCCCAGATGCCAACCGCGGCGCGAGATCATCACAGCGAGATTGCCGTGCTCTATGTCGACATCGACGACTTCAAGGACGTGAACGACAGTCTCGGTCATGGCGCGGGCGATGAACTGCTGCGTGCGGTCGCTCGACGCCTCGACCAAATCGTTAGGGGACGCGACACGGTCGGCCGCGTCGGCGGTGACGAGTTCGTCATCCTCTGCGAAGCACAAAATGGATCCGAAACCGCTACCTTGATCGCCCAACGCATTCTCGACGCGATGGTCGAGCCGTTCGAGATCGACGGCGCGCCTGGTCGGGCGCTCAGCGCTAGCGTCAGCATCGGCGTCGCGGTCGGTGGGTTCGCTCTTCCTTCGAACCTCCTTCGCAACGCCGACCTCGCGCTCTACCGCGCGAAGGCGTCGGGAAAGAACTGCTTCGTCGTGTTCGAGCCCGAAATGTACGAACTCGCCGCAGAAAGAGCCGAACTCGAGCAGGACTTGAATGACTCGTTGGTGAGGGGCGAGTTCTTCCTCGTCTATCAACCAATCGTCGATCTCGACACGCTCGCGCCCTTAGGCGTTGAAGCTCTGCTCCGGTGGCAACATCCGACCCGCGGCATCGTCAGTCCCGCTGACTTCGTCCACATCTTGGAGGATCGCGGCCTCATCACCGACGTCGGTCGCTGGGTGATCGAGCAGGCATGCGACCACGCGGTTCGTTGGCAACGTGAGGGCGCGCCGCTGAACATGAGCGTCAACGTTTCCGCGCTCCAGCTGATGAACGTTCGCTTCGTGGCCGACGTCGAAAAGGCGCTCATCGCATCTCGGCTCGATCCCGCACGTCTTCTGATCGAAATCACCGAGACGGCGCTTCTCGTCGAGCCCGCGACGGTCGCAGCCAACCTCAATGCCTTGAAGTCGCTCGGTCTGCGCATCGCCATCGACGATTTTGGGACTGGTTATTCCTCGCTCTCCTACCTGCGGAAGTTGCCGATCGACGTACTGAAGATCGACCGAAGCTTTGTGAGCGACATCGAATCCTCGGAAACAGCCATCCTCGTGCGATCCCTTGTCGACCTCGGCACGAAACTCGGAATCTCGACGATCGCCGAGGGGATCGAGGAACCTTCGCAGCTCTCGGCCCTTCGATCCGTGGGATGCGACCTCGGCCAGGGTTATTTATTCGCGAAACCAATGCCTTCCGAGGCGCTCGCCGTCTACCTCGACACGTGGAACCAGGCGTCGCCATCGGATCTCTCCGGTCATTCGAGCGACCTCGTCGTTGATCGAGACGAACCGGTAGAGGAGACCCTGACGAGCGGCTTCCGATGACGTTCGGCTGATCCTCTGGCGACGCGAGATTGCGCGCTTCTTTGGGCTCCCCCTGGTAGCGCCCCCGGCAGGACTCGAACCTGCGACCGTCTGCTTAGAAGGCAGCTGCTCTGTCCACTGAGCTACGGGGGCACGTCCAGTTCGACGCGTCATATCTTCTGCCGAATACCTTGTCACGTCGCCGCAAAAAGGAACGCCATTGCCTCCAAGAATCGAGATCGGAATCGACAGCTGTGACCCAGCAAGCCTCGCTCCGTTCTGGGCGACGGCTCTCGGTTACGCGGTCGGTGGCTTCGACGCCGATGGCGTTTACCTCTTTCTCGTCCCACCGAGTACCGATCTCCCCGTCGTCTATTTGCAACGCGTCCCTGAACCGAAATCCACAAAAAACCGCATCCATCTCGACCTGTTCGTCGATGACCTGGACGCTGAAGTCGCCCGCCTCTCGGATCTCGGCGCAGGCTGCCTCGGCGAGCGGAGGTCCCTCGTCGGCGGCGCGACTTGGCAAGTGATGACCGATCCCGAGGGCAACGAGTTCTGCGCCTGCGTTCCGTAGCGGATTGGCGGGCTCGCCGGCGCCGGAATGCGCTGTGCCATGCTGGAAACAACTCGGGTCCTGAGGATCCGATCGCGATGGTGGCCGTAGCTCAGTTGGTTAGAGCGCCAGGTTGTGGCCCTGGAGGTCGGGGGTTCGAATCCCCTCGGTCACCCCGAGATCCGCGCTCGCACGAGTCGTGCATGGTGCGGGCCCCGTTTGCATCGCGTGAGCGAAGCCCTTTCCACTCTCGTTTCCCCGAACGACCGGTTCGCTTTGGCCTCAGAGAATTCGCTTGCCCATCTCGCCGGTGTCGTACCCGCCGAGTCCCTCGACTTCGGCTCGGAACTCACTCGACGTCATGAGTTCCCAAAGCGGGAGGAGAATCGGATCTTCCAGCGTGGCCCGATCGAGCACGAGGTCGTACGGCTCACGGGTCACGGGAACGAAGTCGAGCCCGAAGGCTCGCGCCGCCGCCAAGACGCCGAGCCCGGCGTCGGCCCGTCCGGCGGAAACCGAGGCCGCCACGGCGAGATGGGTGTACTCCTCTCGTTCGTACCCCGAGATCGACGAGGCGACGACGCCCAACCGGGTGAGCTCGAAGTCGAGGAGCACGCGAGTACCCGAGCCGCGTTGGCGATTGACGTAGCGAAGCCCCGGTCGGGAGAGATCGACGATGCCGCGGAGGCCAAGCGGGTTGCCGGGGGCGACGATCAGACCCTGCTCCCGATGGACGAGCCGGACAACCGCAATGTCGTGGCCGGAAAGAACCCGATCGACGTACGGAATCGTGTACTCGCCGCTTTCGGGATCGAGGAGATGCGACCCCGCCAGGTGGCACAAGCCGTCGCGCAACGCGGCGATGCCACCGAGCGAGCCGACATTCGACGACGCGAGGGTGACCCCGGGATCGCTTCGCCGCAACATCGACGCTGCCAAGTCGAGCACCATGTCATGCGAGCCGATAACGACGATCGTGTGCTCGATCTCGTCCTCACCCCGCAACAAGCGGATCTCCACCTCCTCGTCGGCGTGATGACCCTCGAGACCGGCGGGGATGAGCAAGAGACCGTCGGCCCGCACAAGCGAAGTGAGCACGCCGGCCCCACGGGGCAAGGGCGTCGCCACGAGACGACTCCCAACCCGGCCGAGTCGGACTCGGACCCAGTCGTCCATCCCCATCGGTGAGACGAGCTTGCGGGCGAGCGTCGCGCGCACGACCGGGCGACGTCGCTCGACCGTCCCCTCGAGCCGCGCGAGCAGCGGCGCGGCGAAAATCTCAAAAGTCAGCGCGGCGGAAACCGGATATCCGGGAGCGCCGAGCACCGGAGTGGCTTCGATCGCGCCGAGCACGACCGGATGTCCGGGTCGGACCGCGACGCCGTGTACCGCGAGCACGCCGAGCTTCTCGATCACCGACGCCGTGTAGTCGTCCCGCCCGGCACTCGACCCCGCGACTACGATGAAGAGGTCGCAGTTGCTGATCGCGTTGAGAACGGCGCGCGCGATGCGTTCGGCGTCGTCCCGTTCGATCTTCAACACCACCGCTCGGCAACCGATCTCTCCCGCCTGAGCGGCGATCATCAGCGAATTCGTGTCGTGAAGCTCTCCGACGGTGATGTCGTCGCCGATCGGCCGAATCTCGTCGCCGGTGGGAAGGATGGCAACGACTGGTTGACGGCGGACGATGAGCTCGGTCAGGCCGGCCGCGCCGCACGCCGCGACGTCGACGGCGCGCAACCGGTGTCCTTCTGGCAAGAGCAGCTCCGTCGCGCTGATGTCCTCGCCGATCGAGCGGACGTACTGGTACGGCACGGCGGCCGCTCGGAGCTCGACGCCGTCGCCGACGTACCGCACGTGCTCGCGCATCACGACCGAGTCGAAGCGCTCGGGAAGCGGGTCGCCCGTGTCGACCACCTCGTACGCGCCGGCCGCGATGACGACCGGGGTCGTCTCTGTCGCCCCGATCGTGTCGACCGCACGGACGGCGATGCCGTCCATCGACGCGGCGTCAAAAGAGGGCGAGGACCGCTTCGCGAAGACCGGCGCGGCGGTCACCCGTCCGACGGCGTCGGCGAGGCCGAGCCGGACGACATCGACGCGAGCCGGGCAGCCGGCCTTCTCGCACGCCTCGTACCACGCCGTGAGCGCCGTCTGCGCCGGCACGTCGCGGATGAACGGGCTCCGATTCATCAGCGATAGAGCGTGACGACGACTTCGGAGTTCGCCGCGAGACCGGTCGCCTCCTCCGGGATCGTCACGTAGCCGTCCGCCGCCGACAGCATCGACAGCAGTGCCGATTTGCCGAAGATCGGCTCCGCCTCGCCGCCTCTCAGACGCACCTGCACGATGTCGAGTCGGCCGGCGACCGAGGCCACGTCCTGACTGAGCCGGGCGACGGCCGTCGGCTCGGGCACGAACGTCTCCCAGCCGCCGACCGATCGGATGATCGGCATCCCGATCAGCCGGAAGACGACGAGTGCTGACCGGGGGTTGCCGGGGAGCCCCACGATCGGGACCTCGTTGCACTCGGCGAGCAGTGTCGGTTTGCCGGGCTGGATCGAGAGTCCGTGGCAGAAGATCCCCGGCTCGCCGAGCGAGGCGACGACCGCTGCTGTGTCGTCGCGCACGCCAACCGACGATCCGGCGGTGATCACGATGACGTCCGCCCAGGACATCGCCTCGGAAACGGCGAGCTTCAGCTTGTCGGGCTCATCAGGGACGATGCCGGCGAGAACCGGCTGACCACCGGCCTCTCGGACGAGGCCGGCGAGCGGCAGCGAGCAGGCGTCACGCACCTGGCCGGGGGCGAGCTCAGCTGTTTCGTAGGGGACGACCTCGTCGCCGGTCGAAAAGATCGCCACCTTCGGCCGGGCGCGAACCTCGACCTTCGCAACCCCAGCCGCAGCGAGCAGGCCGAGATCGTGGGCGCGGAGCGGCCGCCCCGCTGGAACGAGCTCTTCGCCGGCCTTCGCGTCCTCGTCGGCGCGGACCACGCCTTCACCCGGCGCGACGGCGCGATGGATCTCGATCGTTCCCGGCACCGTCTCGTCGGTGTACTCGACCATCACGACAGAGTCCGCACCGACCGGCAGCATGCCGCCGGTCGGGATCGCGACCGCGCCACCCGGCTGCAGGTCGAGATCGGCCGGCACGCCCATGCGCACCGCGCCGAGGATGTCGAGATAGCCAGGGAGCCCGTCGGAGGCGCCGTAGGTGTCGGCCGCCCGCACCGCGTAGCCGTCGACCGTCGCCCGGGCGAAACCGGGCATCGCCCGCGTTGCCCGCACGGCGTCGGCCGGCACCCGTCCCGCCGCATCCTCGAGGTCCACGACCTCGCTCGCGGTCCGGCGCGCCGGTCGGAAGCCGGCGAGCGCATCGCTCACCGTCGAGACCGTGAAGAACTCGCGACCACGCGCTCGGGACATCGTCAGGCCGGTTGCGAACCTCGTTCAAGCCGAACGACGCTCATGACCGGACCGAGCGCCACTTGGCCAAGCCCGCAGATCGAGGTGAGGCGCATCGTCTCTTCGAGCTCTGTCAGGCGGCTGTCGATCTCGCCCTTCGCGCGCCCGTCGCGCAGCGTCGAAGAGAGAATCGTGTGCGCCTTCGCGGAACCGACGCGGCAGGGCACGCACTTGCCGCACGATTCGTTGCGGAAGAACCGCAGGACATTCGTCGCCGCCGCCAACAGGTCCGTGCCCGCGGCGACGACGACGAGCGCGCCTGAACCGAGCATCGATCCCGCCCGTGCCACTGGTTCGAAATCGAGCGGCACGTCGAGCTGGTCTGCGGCGAGAAAGTTCGAGGACGCCCCTCCCGGCTGCACGGCGCCGAGCGGCGCGCCGTCCTTCACGCCGCCCGCTTCGTTGAGCAGATCACCGATCGTCGTGCCGAGCGGCACGCAGTAGACGCCCGGGCGCTCGACGTGTCCCGAGACGGCGAAGAACTTCCAGCCGCTCGCGCCGTTCGTCCCCTGATCCCGCCACCAGGCCGCTCCGCGCTCGAGAATGACCGGGATATCGGCGAACGTCTCGACATTGTTGATGAGCGTCGGGCAACCCCAAAGACCCGACGTTCCGGGAAATGGTGGCTTGTTGCGCGGCTCGCCACGGTGGCCTTCGAGGCATTCGAGGAGTGCCGACTCCTCACCGAGGATGTACCCGCCCGGAGAGGTGAACACGTCGACTTCGAATCGCCGGCCGGAGCCGAGCACGTTCGTACCGACGAGTCCCTCGGCGCGGATCCGCGCAAGTTCGGCGCGCAGCACCGCCTCCTCCGGTCCGTATTCGTGGCGGATGAAAACCCAGCCCTCCTCTGCTCCCGTCACGACCATGCCGAGGAGCAACCCCTCGAGCACGAGGTGAGGTTCGTCGGAGAGGATCTGGCGATCCTTGAACGTCCCGGGCTCGGATTCATCGGCGTTACAGATCACATACTTCGGTGGCGCAGCTTGGTCCGCGACGAGCTGCCACTTCTGTGCGGTCGGGAATCCGGCGCCGCCCATCCCCCGCAGGCCTGACTCCCGGATCTCGCCGAGGATCTCGCGCGGCGTGAGTTCGCCGCTCACTGCCCGCCGAAAGACCCGATATCTCTCCTCTCCTTCGGCGTAGGGGTCGTTCGGCCAATGCCCCGTTCGCACGGTCACGGACGGATTCTGCGAGCTCTGTCCCGGTCCGGCGCCGAGCAGATCGGGCAGCGCCCGTGCCGTCGAAGGGCGTTCATCGACGGCAACGGCCGGGGCAAGTTCGCAGCGACCGATGCACGAAACCTCGTGCAGCTCGATCGCCGGGTCGTCACCGTGGCCGGCCCGGATCGCCGCGATCTCGGTCTCGGCGCCGTTCAACCAGCAGGAGAGGTCGTGACAGATCGCGACGGTGACTCCTGCTGGAGGCTTCGTCCGAAAGTGGGGGTAGAAGCTGATCAGCCCCTCGATCTCGTACAACGGTCGCTTCATGTCTCGAGACAGCGCGACGAGCGCTGCGCGCGGCAACCAGCCCTGCTCGTGTTGGATCGCGGTCAGCGCCGGGATGAGGCTCGGGCCGGGGAAACGTCCGGCGCGGGCCTCTCGCCCGGGGGTGGATCCGTTGAGGCTCCCGGTCAAGGCACTGGCTCGACAGACCGGTCGGCCCGTTCGATCTTGACCGCGCAGAACTTGAACTCGGGGATCTTCCCGATCGGGTCGACCTCGTCGATCGTCAGCAGGTTGGCGGCCGCTTCGCGGAAGTGGAACGGGACAAAGCAGCTCCCCGGGGTCTCTCGATCCGAGATGTGGACCTCGATCTCGATCGAACCGCGACGGGATGTCACCCGGACGAAGTCGCCATCGGCAACGCCGAGCTTCTTGGCGTCCCGCGCGTGGAGGTACACCTGAGCCCGTGGCGCGATCGCGTCGAGGGCGAACGACCGTCGCGTCATCGAGCCCGTGTGCCAGTGCTCGAGCAATCTGCCCGTGTTGAGAACGAAGGGGAACTCGTCGTCGGGAAGCTCCTTCGCCGGCATCCACTCGGCCGGAACGAGATGGGCGAGTCCGTCGGAAGTGGAGAATCGCTCGCCGAACATCACCACCGTTCCGTCGGAATGCTCGGGGTCGGGATTCGGATAGAGCTTGCCGGTGGCGCCGAGATTTGCATGGGAGAGCGTCCCGTAGCTCGGGGTGACAGCGGCGATCTCGTCGAAGATCTCCGCCGCAGAGGAGTAGTGCATCTCGAGCCCGATGCGATTCGCCATCTCTTGAATGATCTCCCAGTCGACGCGCGCCTCTCCGGGCGGTGTGAGGACCTTTCGTCCGAGCTGCACGCGGCGGTCGGTATTCGTGTAGGTGCCGTCCTTTTCGAGCATCGTCGTGGCAGGGAGGATGACGTCTGCGAACTCACACGTCTCGGTGAGGAAGATGTCCTGCACGACAAGGAACTCGAGATGAGCAAGTGCCTTGCGGACTTTGTTGATGTTCGGGTCGGAGAGGAACGGGTTCTCGCCCATCATGTACATCCCCCGAACCTCACCTCGTAGCGCCGCCGACATGATCTCGGTGACGGTGAGGCCCCGGTTGGGATCGAGCTCTCTCCCCCACCGGCTCTCGAAGTTGGTGCGCACGTCGGCGGCGTCGACCTTCTGGTAGTCGGGGTAGAACATCGGGATCAACCCCATGTCCGAGGCGCCCTGGACGTTGTTCTGCCCGCGCAGCGGGTGGAGGCCCGAACCCGGTCGTCCGATATTGCCGGTGATCGCGCAGAGCGCAATGAGGCAACGGGCATTGTCCGTTCCCGTCGTGTGTTGCGAGATCCCCATCCCCCAGAAGGCGATGGCGGAGTTCGCCGTCCCCCAGATGCGCGCGAACTCGCGGATCTGTTCAGGGTCGACCCCGGAGATCAGCGCCGCCCGTTCGGGAGGGTAGTCGGCGACGACGCGAGCGAGCTCGTCGAAGTTCGACGTGCGATGCGCGATGTAGTCGGAATCGATCAAGCCGCGACCGATGATCTCGTGGAGCACTCCGTTGTAGAAGGCGACGTCGGTCCCCGGCTTGATCTGACAGTAGAGGTCGGCGTGGTCAGCGATCGTCTCGCGACGCGGATCGACGACGAGGATCTTCGTCCCTTTGCGGTGCGCCTGCTTGAAGAACGACGACGCGACCGGATGGTTCGCCGTCGTGTTCGAGCCGGCGATGAGGGCGACGTCGGCGTTGGCGACGTCGCCATAGGTCGTCGACACCGCGCCCGAGCCGATCCCCTCGAACAGCGCCGCCACGCTCGAGGCGTGACACAGCCTCGTGCAGTGGTCGACGTTGTTCGTCCCAAAGCCGGCGCGGATGAGCTTTTGGAAGAGGTACGCCTCCTCGTTCGAGCACTTGGCGGAGCCGAACCCGGCGATGGCCGTAGCACCGTGCTCGGCGTGGATCGCCTTGAGTTGCGAAGAAGCGAGTTCGAGCGCTTCCTCCCAGGTCGCTTCGCGGAAGTGCGGCATCACCTCGGAGTAGTCGACGAAACCGCCGGGCTTCCGCCGACCGCGGCCCTCGCCTCGCACGTCGCTCGACAGCGGACCTTTCGGGTACGAACCTTGCTCGCGAATGAGCGGCCGCGTGAGTCGCTGCGGCGAGCGCGAGTAATCCCACCCATAGCGCCCCTTCACGCAGAGCCTGCTCTTGGAGCCCGGCTGCGGGCGGCCATCCGCGAACGCGATCGCATTACGTTCGTCGTCGACGTGATACGAGAGCGCACAACCGACGCCGCAATACGGACAGACCGAGTCGACCCTGCGCAAAACGCCGCGCGGCCGGATCGGCACACCGTTGATCGGCTTGTTCGTGAGCGCGCCTGTCGGGCAAGAGGCAACGCACTCACCGCACGTCACACACGTCGATTCGCCCATCGGGTCGTTGAGGTCGAAGGCGATCCGCGTGGCGTAACCCTTCCCCGAGCGGCCGATGACGTCGTTGCCTTGGATGTCGTCGCACGCCCGCACGCAACGGTCGCAGAGGATGCAGGCGTCGTGATTGACGGCGATCACCGGGTTCGACGTATCGATCCCTCGGCCGCTCCCAATCGGGAGGCTGTTTCGCTGCGTTACGCCGAAACGCCCGGCGAGAGCGAAAAGCTCGTTGTCGGCGGTCGTCGTCTCTTTCGGATCGAGAGCCTGATCAGGCTGATCCGAAAGGAGCAAGGCGGTGAGCGCCGCTCGCTGTCGTTCGACGGCGGGCGAATCCGTCTTCACCGTCATTCCGTTCTCGCATGCACGGACGCAGGCCGCCGAGAGGACCCGCGCACCCACGTCGACGACGCATATGCGGCAAACACCCACTGGGTCGAACCGCTCGTCGTGACAGAGCACGGGAATGTCTATGCCGATCTGCCGCGCGGCGTTCCAGATCGTCGTTCCTTCGGGGACGGTCATCTCGCGGCCGTCGATCGTCACGTTGATTTCGCGGCTCTCGCTCTTTGATGAGGCGGCGGATTCCGTTCGCAGCGTCACGTGGTCATCCTCGCTCAAAAGAGGAGCTCGTCGACACCGAGCTGCGACAAGCGCTCTGGAAAGGGAGTTCCCTCCTGGTCCAGCCCGCGTGTCACATAGTACAAGTCGATCATTTCGCGCAGTCGCTCTGCCGGCAGCGCGGCCGTCCTGCCGGAATCGAGCTCAAGCGACTCCGAGAGGAATCTCTCGGGGAGCCAGTCGTCTGTCCGCATCCAGCCCTCGCGCTGATTGAAGACGCGTTTTGTAAGCACGATCCGCTCCGCTGTTGTCCTGAGCTCCGACCCCGAGACGTCCCAACCGGTGACGAGTTGCAGCAAACGGGCCCACTCCTCGAACGGATGAACGAAGACCCCGCGCAGGAACTTGCAAAGGATCATCGAGTCCATCACCGCGGCCCGGTCCTCACTCTCGACGGCCGCCACGACGTGCGCGGGACCGCCGACCAAGCGGTCATGACTCCCGGAGAGGTCGGCTTCGTAGGCTCCGGAACGGTTGTGGTCAGCGCCGCGAGCGTTCACGGCGAGACCGAGGGCCATCGCCTGCAGCGTGCGCGGCTCATAGCCGGGAAGCTCGAGACCTTTCACGTGGGGCGCGAACGCCTGAGAACCCCCGCCAACCTGTTCGGCCGCGCGTCGCGAACCCTCGGCAAGCAGCGCGCCGAGACCGCGACGGGAGCCGATCTCGTCGATGGCCCGCAAAAGGGCGGTCGCATCTCCAAATCGCAGCCACGGTGCATCGATCAACCCGCGCTCCGCGCACTCCATCGCCCAAGCGATCGTGCCGCCCGCGGAGATCGTGTCAATGCCAAGTTCGTCACAACGGGCGCTCGCCTCGAGCACGGCATCGGACTGTGAGATGCCGCACAACGAGCCAAGAGCGAAGACGTTCTCGTACTCGACGCGCACCCCTTTGCCGCCGCGGACCGGATAGATGTGCTCGCAGCCGATCGTGCATGAGGCGCACCCGTGTCGAACGACGCTGGTCATCGCCGAAAGCTCCTCGGCCGAAATACGCGGCGCCGCTTCGAATGTCGCCTCCATGAAGTTGCGAGTCGGCAAGGAATTGATCGCGTTGAAGGCGAGCAAGTTCGCCAGGGTCCCGAGATCGCGGTACTTCGCAGTCGCGGGACCGAACGAGAGCTTGTTCAGCACACGCGCCGCTTCGACCACCCCGCGGGGATCGGCGGAGGGAACCTTCATCGCCGCCCGTACGGCGATCGCCTTCAAATGCTTTGACCCCATCACGGCGCCGAGCCCCCCGCGCCCGGCGTGCCGGCCATCGTGAGAGATCGTGGCGAATCGCACCTTTCGTTCACCGGCCGATCCGATCGCCGCGACGCACCAACCGCTGCCGAGACGGTCGGTGAGCCGTGCTTCGGCCTCGGCGGCGCTCAAGCCCCACAGGGACTCTGCGTCTTCGAGCCGCGCGCCATCGCCATCGAGGAGGAGAACCGAAGGTCGATCCGCAGCGTCGGTGAGCACGATCGCGTCGAAACCCGTCCGTTTGCCGGCGATCGCGAAGTGACTCGAGGCGAGAGCATCAGTAAGCATGCCCGTGAGCGGGGACTTCGCAACGACCGCAAACTTTGCGCTCGTCGTGAGGGGAGTCCCCACAAGTGGCGAGAACACGAAGGCGAGTGGTGCTTCAGGCCCGAGCGGGTCGGCCTTCGCCGGCGCGAGACGGTGAAGGATCCAGGCGCCGAGTCCCGCACCGCCGAGGTAGGCCCGAAGCACGCGCTCTTCCAGTTCGAGGGGTCTCATCTCGCCGGTGGCCGCGCTGATGACCGCAGCGACGCCGAAATAGCCGGGGGGCGCCACTCTCCGGAGCCCGTCCACCTCAGCGGTTCTCATCCGCCCGGATCCGCGCTCATGAACGAGATGACGTCCCCTTCGACGACGGGTTCCTCCGGGTCCCGGCTGATCTGATCTCCATTGAACGCCGCGACGACCTCTTGGGTGAGCGGCGTTCTTGAAGCCTCGGCCGCCTCCGCGAGTGTCGCTGCACGCACGCGCGTTGTCCGTGGTGTGCCGGGGGACCGCAGTACACCGAAGCGTTCGACGACGACCTCGGGAGCCGGGCGGGCCCTCGCCGCCTGATAGTCGCTCGGCTCATTGAGGTTCGTCACCGAATCGAGACTTGGGTCACACCGCGCGACGTCGGGATCGCTGAGTATCCGCTCCTCGTCGAGTTCCGACCATCGACACTCCTCGAGCAGAAAAGCTGGTCGCAGTCGATCGGCGTCGAGAAGCTTCCGAACCCGAGGAGCGAGCTCAACGCGGTAGGCGGCGGCAAGCGGTTGGCGAAATCCGCGCAGGTACGGCACACATGCGTCCAGGTCGTCGTCGACCTCGATGACGACGCGACGAACGAACGCCGGGTGGAGCATGGGCACGTCCGTCGAAGAGACGTACGCGACCTCGCTCCTCCCTTCCAGCGCGGCCAAGCCGGCCGCAAGTCCGCCGAGTGGGCCACGCCCGAGTTCCTGATCGTCGACGACCTCGAACCTCTGCGGAAGGCGAGGCAGAGTCTGTCCCGGTGCTCGAACGCAAATCACGGGACCATCCACGGCGCGACCCACGATGCCTCCCACGCGTCGCACCAACGTGGAACCGTGCCACTCAAGGAGCGCCTTAGACGTACCCATCCGGGACGACCTGCCTCCGACCAGCACTACTCCTGCACTGAGAGGCACACGGAAACGATAGGTCGATGTGCGAGGAGCACCTCTGCGGGCGGCGCCGAGCTGTTAAACCTCACCCACCATCGCGTCAAATTTCAGCCGGCCGCGAAGTGTCAAGGCTCAGCACCATAGGGTGCGCGCCGAGGGACTCGAAACCTCAACCTGCGGATTAAGAGTCCGACCGCAACCGCCGCGAAACGAACGACTGTTCGTCGTTATCGCTCGTGACCAGGTAAAATGGCGCCCGTCTGGTCGTCCCTGGTCGGAGTGACCTCGAATGTGGGATGGCTTGTGGGATGGCTTGTCCCGCCGCGACAGTTTGGCACGACGCCGCCTACAGCGCGCTGAATCCTCGATGTCCGGTCCCGGCCCATGCGTGGGGATCTCGGATCACGGCGGAATATCCAATACGAGACTCGCGACTGGCCGTCACCTTCGAGCCCGGCGAGAGAAGCTCGAAGTCGGCGATTTCCCGGCGGTGATCTTCAACTACGGTCCGATACGTATGTTCCAGCGACGCGACGTTTGACTCCTGCGGCGTCGTTCGTGCTTACGCGCGACGAGGATGTCATAAGCACCGGGACAGACGGGACATACCGGATCGCGATGCGTTGTGCATACCCATTTGCCTCGCCCAGTATCGAATTCGATAGACGGTCGTTCGGTCAGGGGGGCCGAGGCGCGTTGCATTTGACCCACCTGACTGGCACCTAGAACGCGAATATTCGAGGAGACAATTCGGTCGACGTCTTTTGACAGGCGCAGCAGATGCGGAAAGGCCGTCGCCGCTTGTTTGCCTTCGTCCGCCGACACATCTGAGATCTTGCCATTTTCAAGTCGGTACATGACGATTTCGATTTGAGTTTCTGTGGGAATTTCCATCGCGACGTATCCACTTCGCGGTGACACCCATGCCACCCAAATGGAAAAGGTTTCAAGTTCACTCGGCGACAGTCCGCCGCCGTGGTCTCCGAGGGCCTCGTACTCCACAAAGCCTCGAGGGATCGGTGTTCCGGCCAACCTCGCGCCTTGACCAAGTCGGTCATTGATGTCGGTGACAAATTCGGAAACTAAATCGTGCGAAGTCTCCGCCTCAGAGGAGGCAGTGGTGCTCTCCGCTGCGGAAGAGGCAGTGCTCTCCGCCTCAGTAGAAGGCTGTGCTCTCCGCAGAAGAGACAGTGCTCTCCGCGGAAGAGGCAGCGCTGTCCGCAGAAGGGCCAGTGCTCTCCGCGGAAGAGGCAGCGCTGTCCGCAGAAGGGCCAGTGCTCTCCGCGGAAGAGGCAGCGCTCTCCGCAGAAGGGCCAGTGCTCTCCGCAGAAGAGGCAGCGCTCTCCGCAGAAGAGCTAATGCTCTCCGCAGAAGGGCCACCAGTGCTCTCCGCAGAAGGGCCAGTGCCCTCCACAGAAGAGGCAGCGCTCTCCGCAGAAGGGCCACTGCTCTCCACAGAAGAGGCAGTGCTCTCCGCAGAAGGGCCACTGCGCTCCGCAATAGAGCCAGTGCTCTCCGCAGAAGAGGCATTGCGCTCCGCAATAGAGCCAGTGCTCTCCGCAGAAGGGCCAGTGCTCTCTCAGAGGAGGCAGCGCTCTCCGCAGAAGTGGCAATGCTCTGCACCGCCGAGGCTGGAGCGCTGGGACGCGGATCGGGAAGTCGTTTCAATCGCGTCAGCCACTTCTGATTTCTCGCGACCACATACGGCGCAAATAGGTTCAAGGTCACGACGCCGAATCCGGCTATTTGCTGTCCACGATGAAACGCGGTAACACCGCATCGTTTGCATAACGAGAGTCGTTGTGATGTTTTTATCTTGCGATAGACGACGCCGCCGTCTATGGAACGAACAACCACAGTGATCGCGGGCCAGCGTCCACACCGCTCGCACACAGTCCAGGTTTCTCCAAGAGGAGGCGTCGGCAGGTACTGAGTGAATCGATCGGTCATTCGGCCACCCCCAAAGCGATAGATCAGGTCTCTAGGACGTCCGAAGGCATTTCAATGGAACGCGACTTCCGCAACTGAAGGATCGTCCTACCGGCTCCTTTTGTCATCGTTCACGCAAGTTAAAGGCCCTGAATCACTTGAGCCGAAAGAGCCAGCGAGTTTGGGTCCAAACTGCACCGCCCGGACTTCGAGTTGGGCAGAACCGAGCGAGCTTGGCGCGGCCTAACGCGTCGTAATTGGTTCCAATAATCAGTTGGGTTCAAGTAATAGAGATCAAGTAAACGCGAAAACGGCACCGAGTCGAAACCCGGCACCGTTCGCAGAACGTGGCTCTGACCTGGTGCGCCCCGAGGGACTCGAACCCTCAACCTGCGGATTAAGAGCGTGATCCTGTCGGTTTCAGGCTTAGCCGACGTTCGCCGATACTGCGGTTTACCTGCTCAATTATTCCTACCGCTGACCATGCTTCGCGGAGTTTGGCCGGGAGTTGTAGTCACGGTGTAGTCACGGAAAGAGTCCGCTGACAATCCGTAGGCGCGTCGAAAGAACATCGCTGTGGTTTGCCCTGAGTCCGCACAGGTGGGCCGTAGAGGCTCGCAATCCCGGCGCGGAGCGTGCGAGTAGCCGTCGAATCGAGTCTGCGCGCTAAATCAGCCTTCGCCGCCCAGCTCCTCGTCGTCACCGTCCGGCGGCTTCGGCGTGCGAGGTGCCTCGATTATCGGCGTGTAGTCGTGCTTCGGCACATTCGGTCCGCTAGCAGTCCACTTCGCCCTTTGAAACTTCGGCGTCGAGTCGTCCTCGGGCTTGGCTTTGCGCTTAAACAGTCGCGAGAGGATGCTCACTTGCTCAATCCCCACTTGCGGAGGACTCGCCGATCCGCGCGTCCGGTCGCCCGATAGACCTTTCGACGAATCTCACGCTTCGCAAGCGCCTCGGGACCACGTGAGGCTGCGGCGGCCGTGTTCGATGCCCTGGCGATCTTGTAAAGCCAGCTGGTGAAACTTCGTTCGCTCATTTGCGCCTCCTCGCCTCAATCTTGGCGGGTTCTCAACCGGGCTGGCGAAGACGAACACACGTTCGATACACTCGAGCCCGTGGCAGACCTGCTCCCCCACGAGGTTGAGCTGCTGCGGAGATCCGTGGCGATCGTTTCCCCGTGCCAGCCGAGCGGCATGAACCGAGAAACGGCGTTGCAAGTCCTCGGTCAGTTGAAGAACGTGACACAGGAACGTGATCGGCTCGCCGCGGAACTTGCAAATTGCATCGCCCGGTGGCTGAGCAACGGTGAAGGCAGACCTTAAGGTGAGCGGAATGCCAACCGAGATGGAACCGCGTCACCCGATGGCCGAACTACTCGACGAGGTCGGTTCGTGCGCGAGAGGTGAGATGCCACTGCCCGATCGCGACCGGTTGGCGAACTGGCTTTACCTGCTAAATGTCGTCGATGGTTCGGACGCGGCGAACGACTAACGGGACGAAGTTCGCGGTGATTGAACCGAATTAATAGGGCTGAATTACTTGCACACGATTACTGCGGATCGGTGGCGCCCAGCTCGTCCGATTCTCCGTACCAAAGCTGCGCAAGCCTGATGTGCTCTTCAGAAATAAGTCCCGCGTTCGCGCACCTGATCCAGGCATCGATGATGTTCCGTGCGCCCATGACTTCGATCAGTCCTGAGGTCGTGTTGATCATCTCGTTGACAAGCTGCGGGTCGGTGATTCCAGCTCGCTGGAGCGCTCTGACAGCTTCGTCAAGTCGATGGACGGCTTCGCGGCGGCTTTGCCGCGCAGTGTTTAGCGCGGCAAGACGCTCTTCTTTCATCTTCGCCATCTCTTGATCCGACGTGGGTTCGGGCGCTTCCGCGTCGGAGGACTCTGCTCTGCGGATGTCCATGCAGAGATCCACACACTCGTCGCAGATATACACGCCGGGCCCGGCGATGAGCTTTTTGACCTGCTTCTGAGTTTTCCCGCAAAAGGAACACTTCACGAGTTCCCCACCGTCGCCGAACTTGGCCACGACCTCAATCCTCGCGCGGCTTTCGACGAGTCCGGCTAGGTAATTGTCCTTGATATATATCCCGAGAGGTCAGTCGTGGCTTCTCCCTTTGATCCACTTCTTGATCGTGGACCAGTTGTTGATGACTACCAGCCCGGGAATGGTGAACCAAAAGACGATGAAAACAAGCGCAACCGTCTTGTTCAGGTGATACAGGCCGATCAGGGCGAGAATGCCGACCAGGGCTATGCCCGCGAACTTAAGAAGTCTCTCCCGGCGTGCCATGCCGATCGCGCCTCCTAATTCCTCCTACGACACGTCGAAAGCAAGCGTGTAGGCCACGGCGACCCCGTAATAGAAACTGGTTTGACGCCGTCGGCATCTGACGATTTGGATCGGAGAGGTGATGCCCCACGAGGACAACTTCGAGATCTCCGAACAGTCCGACGCGGGCGAGGTCGCCGGCAGGATCGCATCGGGATTTGTCGACTCTTGGAATCGCCATGACATGACGAGCTTGGTGGCGCTGTTCCACGATAACGCCGCGTTCGTCAATGTGGTCGGAGTGCACATGCGAGGTCGCGACGAGATCGAACACCATCACGCGGTCGCTCACGCCGGGCCTTTTCAGTCATCCACGCTGAACCTTGATGTCGAAGATGCAAGCGAGATCGTGCCTGGGGTCGTTGTGGCGCACGCGCGGAGCGCACTTCACGGCGATACGCGCGATCCGGGCGGCAAACGCGAGTCACTCTTAACCTTGGTGATCGAGCGCCGCGCGGGGCTCTGGAAAATCACCGCAGCCCATAACACGAATATCCCTATGGAGCGAGCCTGATCGCCGCAAATGAACTCACATATCTGCACGATCACGTAGCGCCACCCGATTCTGCTGCCCTCTTGATTGCAGAAAGGGTCGCTGGAATCCCCTGATGGGCAGCCTCGGTTCGATCAGCAATCTGGGCGAGAGCGTCACCACCGAATCGCTGCTCGAATCGTGCGATACCAGCCGGGAGGAACTCCCATGACTCAGTGACCTTCGTCCCACCTTCATCCGGGGTGAACGTGTAGCCCCAACGAACCCACGAGTCACCAACGACAAACGCGAATTCGCGCCCTCGATCTGCCGCCACGACTTCCGAACGTGTTTCCCACGTTCGTTCAGAGGTCTCATTGCGACCGGTGAACCGAGCACCCACTCGGGGGCCATCGCCCTCGTCCCACCAGCAAGCTTTGCAAACTGGACTCCATTCGCCCATTCGAGTGACGTCGGAGACCATGTCGTAGAGCAACTCTGCCGGACCGGCGATCACGATCGACTCTGAGTAGCTGGGATTCGTCATTCGCACAGTCTTGCTCTCGGAAGTCGACTGCACCCGATTCCCGGAGCCGAGCGCCGACGACGAACCGGCATCCACCAGACGAACTGTCTGTCGTGGATTGCGAAGATTTCCGCATTTACTTGAACTCATATAGCGGCCACTCCTCGGCGAGCGGCCTGAGCATTCGCCGTGATGAACTGCCATACTCCCCGTGACACAGGGAAAAGGCACAGGGGGTGCGAAATGGCTCAGATGGTTCGAAAGAGTCTCGACTCTCCAGAGGAGACACGCCCATTCGAAGAGGGCATGGGCCAGCTCGAGTTGGTGAACCTCGATCGCGGCGCCGTTGGCCGAGCGACCTTCGAGCCGGGTTGGCGGTGGTCGAAGCACGTCAAGCCAATCGCCGGGACTGACAGTTGCCAGGCTGCCCACATGGGCTACTTCATCTCAGGTCGAATGAAAATCGTCATGGACGATGGCGAAGAGATGGAGTTCGGACCCGGCGATTTCATGGAGGCCCCTCCGGGTCATGACGCCTGGATCGTCGGCGACGAGCCGTGCGTGGTGATCGACTGGCAGGGCTTTGCCGACTACGCAAAGCGCCGTTAGCCATTCGAGTGAAGGATCGTTAGTCGCGCAGCTATATCTGCACAAGTAAACCAACGTGCAACCTTTCGCAGCACTCGTTCTGCTACCGAGCCGACTTCCTCACACCTCTTCGAGCCTGCTTCATTGCCTTCTTCGCCTTGACGGCTTTCACTGGCGCGGGAGCCTTCTTCGCCTTGGCGGCTTTCACTGGCGCGGGAGCCTTCTTCGCCTTGGCGGCTTTCACTGGCGCGGGAGCCTTCTTCGCCTTGACGGCTTTCACTGGCGCGGAAGCCTTCTTCGCCTTGGCAGTTCTGCCCGATGGCGAGACCTTCTTTGCCTTCGCGGTCGTCCTCACCGATCTCGACGAAGAACTGGCCCCATGCACATGCAGTACCAATTCCGGCTCGATGATCTCAACAACCCGGTTGAACTGATGGAGTGCCACCATCAGCGAATCGCGCGCGTAGTCGTTGTCCTCATCAACTCGATCTTCTAGCTCGATCAGTCGCACGCTCAGCGCCGTTAGCCCGTTGATCAAGATGTGAAGCTCCTCGTTCGTGAAGGTCCTCTCATAGGCCACGTCGAAACGCTACTGCCTTTGAGTAGTAATTGAATCGAAGTAAAACCGAGCGACGCGAGTGATCGGAAACTCGCGTCGCTCGGAATGGAGAGCGCCGGCCGCTTGGCCGAAAGGTGTAAACCGAACGGCCGGCGGCGCCACTGCTTCGCTGAGGCTACGGAACCGGCGAAGCGGGCAGCGAGGTCTAATACTTGAACGCGCGAGACAGCGATCGAATGCTGCCATCGCTGTTCCAATTTTCCGGGATGATCCCAGCGGGCGCGCCCAGCTCTTAGCTTGGGCCATGATCCATTGCCTCAGCTTGTCGTGATCGGCACCACTTCGACCGACTGCCCTGACCCGCATTCTTTAAGTCACTGACCGATTCGATATGGAACGAGTAATGCCCGTCAGGGTTCAGAAATGCCTTGCCCTGCTTGCCGAGCGCATCGACCTCGGACTGCTTGCGTTGCTTGCGTAACTCGGAAACGAACGAGTAGCTGACTCGTGGAACGTCCGGCTTGCCGCGGCGCATTGCCGACGCGAGCTCAACGGCATCGTTACGAACCGGATCTAAGTCGGCGTCAACTCGAAGACCACGCGAGTCCTCTTCGAGGCGCAGAGTGCCGTTTACCGTTCGCGCCAACGGAATGCCTGAGCCTGCTTCGCCGTGGCCTACATTCAGCACCACGTCTGGCCCGGGCTTGGAATTTAAGGTCCGCTTAAAGCATCCCGGCAAAAGTTCTTCCATGAAACTGCCAGCGCGGTCGTAGACCTGATACGGCGACGACGTTAGAGCGGCATAGCCGCGCAGGTGAATGTTGTTCGTATCTGTCATAACGGTCGATTCCTTAATGCGATCAGCTCGTGATGCAAGCTCTCTTCGTTAGCTTTCGCGGCTTTGGCGAGCTGGCGCGCCCGATCCAACTTGGAGGCGAGTGCGGCGATTTCCTGATCGCGCTTGGCTTGTTTGGGCGCGTCCTTTTCGGCTTGCTTGCGCTTGCGCTCGGCTTCTGCTGTGGCAGCCTTGACGCGCTCGATTCGTGCGCGTTCCTGCGCGGCGGCGAGCTGTGCAGTGAACTCCGACTCATCATGTTTCGGCTCGGGGAAGTGATTAACGACCGCTTGTTCGGCCTCGCGAACACGCTTCAGCGCCGCGAGATCAGCTTCGATTTGTTGCAGGCGGCGCTGTTCTGCCAGTAGCGGTCAAGCTGCCGCGCTCGCCTCCGCTCGTACGACTCAACCGTTCGATGCTGCCCTCGGTGCCATTCAGGCAACGCGCATGGGACGCCCGTAGTGCAGAGGTGACTCACGACGCCTGAGCGTCCCCCGCGTCGACGCCGTGCACCTCACGCTCAAACTTCGGAACGCTGACGCGCCACTGAGAACCGACCTTGAACGCTCCGGGGATCTCACCGAGCAAAGCAAGGCGGTAAGCGGTCGACGTGGCGATGCCGAGCTGCGTGGCAGCCCAAGACAACGGTTTCACGTCAGCGGGAAGGGATCTCGCCACCATCAACAGCCCTCCGATGATCTTCGGCTTGTTGCCAGCAGGTCAGACGCATTCAAAGGAAGTATGAGCGTCGACCCCCATGTGAGAGTTATCGCACTCCTCAGACCACGCTTCGGGCGAAATACCCGCATCATCGTCAACGGGTCGACCTCACGATCCACGAGGATCATTCCGCCATAGTGTTGCCAGCAGGTCACCGGTGCAGCCGAACCCCTGTCGGGCGCCCGCTGGTCGTCATTGGCGCTCCGCTTCACCTCACAATTATCCGATACGAGTGTTTGAACTCCCTGGTCAGACGCGCTTTCCGCCGAAAGCCGTGTCACGCCGAATCCAATCCGAGCGAGTCGGCCCGGAGGTTCAAGCAGGTGGCAACGCCAGCGTTTTCCCAAGGCTCGCGGCCAGCTCACGGTCTCGGCAGTCGACGGCGTGGGAGTAGACCCTGAGCGTCACCGATGGGTCAGCGTGACCCAGACGTGCGCCCACGGTTACGGCGTCGAATCCAGCGGCGATGGCCTGCGTTGCCGAGAAATGCCTGAGCGCGTGCAGGTGGGTATCGACGCCAGCCGTTGCGGCTACGCGTCGGGTGAATTTGGTCAGCACGATGGGTCGGATCGGTTCGAGTCCCTGCGGCGACCGGGAGAACATGAACGCGTCCGGCGCGACCTTCACGTCCAGCATCGCGGCGAGATCGTCGACCGACGCACGATGCCGACGCAAAATCTCGAGCGCGAGATCATCGAGTCCGATTTTCCGCTCCGCGTGCGTCTTCGTTGACTTTTCCTGCCAGCCGCCACCCTTCGTTTCGTAGACCGAACGGGCGATTGTCAGCGTGCCAGCCTCGGCGTCGAGGTCTGACCATCTCAGCGCGCACAGCTCGCCGCGTCGTGCTCCGGTGAGTGCGGCGAGAAAGAGCAGCGCCGAAAGGGACGGTTCGACAGCTTCGGCGGCTTTGATGATCCGGCGAACATCGTCAGGGTCGGGCGCGACGATCTGAGGCGCATGGACTGGCGGCGGGCTCGCCTTGCGGCTCACGTTGTTGTCGACGAGTCCCCATTTCTCGCCCTGGTGCAACGCAGCGCCGATCAATGCATGGACGCGGCGAACGCTTGTCGCCTTGTTGCCCTTCTTCGTCAGTCGCGCATACAGGTGGTCGAGGTCGAGCGAAGACAGCTTGTCGAGCCGGATCGATCCAAGTGCGGGACGGACGACGGTTTCGACGATGCGTCGGTACTCGCGGAGCGTCGTCGGCGAACGGCCGAGCGATTCGGCTTGCGCCAGGAAACGGTCGAGCAGGGTTCCGAACGTTTCGGTTCCCGTCGCGTTCCCACGCCCGGACTCGGCGATCATCTTCGCCAGCTCGCGGTCAGCTAGACGCACCCCGCCATAGACCGTTTTCCGCCGTTGGATCGGCGAGCCGTTCTCGTTGCGTCCGACGTACACGCGGAGACGCCAAACGCCCGGTCCTACCTCGGTCTTTGTACCTGCTATGCTGCCATTGTAGTCACTTTGTAGTCACGTTTCTGGGTACAACTACAAAATAGGCCTCTGAGCTGGTGCGCCCCGAGGGACTCGAACCCTCAACCTGCGGATTAAGAGTCCGTTGCTCTGCCAAATTGAGCTAGAGGCGCGACGGCGGCATGTTAACGGTTCGTCCTCCTCAAGCGGAAAGCGGAAGCGAAGTCTTCGCCCCTGTCGACGACGTGAGGCACACCTCGCCTCGATCCTGCGAAAGTGGTGACAGGGGCGTTGCGCGGCGCTACCGTGCCTCTACCTCACTACGACTAAGGGCAGAACGTGAACTTCCTCGCTCTCCTCGGCCTGACCATGCTCGCTGGGCTCATCGGTGCGGGCTTCGCCGGCGTGACGATCACCGTGTTTCTGCACCGGGGCATCACCCACGGCTCGCACCGGATGAAGCGCCCCGTCTACGAGGCCGGCCGCTGGCTCACGTTCCTCGTCGTCTTCATGCGCCATTGGGAATGGCGGCGGATCCACCGCAAGCACCATAAATACACTGACGTCTGGATCGACGAGATCCGCCACGACCCCCACTCACCCGTCGTCATCTCCGAGCGAGAGGGAATCGACGGCTATCGGCGCGTGTCGTGGCATATGGGCGCGATCTTCCACGCCGAGGCACAGCTCCCCGACATCCAGGACGACACCTTCGACGACCCAAGGCTCGATCGACCCTTCGACAGCCTCGATGCGCGCGTTTTCAAGCGGCCCGTCTACGGCGCGGTCGTCGCGGGTCTCGCCTACGCGCTCGTCTTCGCGCTGGCGGCGCCTCCTATTCTCGGCGTGGCGCGTTCGGTCGGTTGGGAGCTCGCAGCAGCGATCGCCGGCGCGCTCGCGCTCGGTGTCCATATCGGAACGGTGCTGCGCTTCGGCGGTGCGATCAACTCCGATTGTCATCGCGCCAAGGTGTGGCTCGACGGTGCGGGGTATGCGAAGAACGTGAAGTTCCTCTCCGTCGTCATCTTCGGCGAAGGCGAGCATTTGACGCACCACCTCTACCCACAAATCGCGCGCATCAGCAATCGCTGGGACCTCGGCTGGCGGATCATCGCCGTTCTTCGCTTCTTCAGATTGACCGAAGTGCCGTGCGATCGAAAAGCCGTGCTTGGGGGTCGGCGCCTCGTCTTGAAAGAGGCGGTCGCTTCCCGGACGTAGAAGCGCGTGCATCCGAACGCCGCCCGCGTCGCGGCCGAACTCGAACGCGCCGGGCTGCACACCAACGTCCGAGAGCTCGCGGCTTCGACTCGAACGGCGAAGGACGCCGCGGCCGCCCTCGGCTGTGCCGTCGGCGCGATCGCGAACAGCCTCGTCTTCGTGTCCGACGGAAAACCCGTCCTCGTGCTGTCGAGCGGCGCCCACCGGGTCGACACCGATCTCGTCGCGGCCACCATCGGCGCAACCGAGGTCCGGCCGGCTACCGCAGACGAAGTTCGACCTGCGACTGGCCAGCCGATCGGCGGGGTCGCGCCAGTCGGCCATCCGACCCGACTGCCGACGTACATCGACACGTCTCTGCGGGATTACGAAACGATCTGGGCGTCCGCGGGGACCCCGCATGCCGTCTTCGCCTCCACGTTCGCCGATCTCTGTCGCGTGACCGGCGCGACCGAGATCGCGGTCGCGCCCGATATCGAACCTCGCGTTTGACGCGCGTCTCGCGTCAACCCAGCGAGTCCATCCCACCGGCGCTCAGCGCACGACGACCGTTCGGCGTTGACTACGACCGCGAGCGCCCCGCGGCGACGAAGAAGAAGATCGCAAGCGCTCGGATCAACGAGCGGTGCGATCGAGTGCGCGCGCCCAGAGTCGCACCGCGTCGACATCGGCGGCGATCTGCGCCCGCAGCTCCTCTTCGCACTCGAAGCGCGCCTGGTTGCGGATCAATTCCTCAATTTCCACCTGAAGGCGTTCCCCGTAGAGGTCGCCATCGAAGTCGATCAGGTGCGCCTCGACGATCACCGCGGCGTCGTCCCCGTAGTAGTGGGGTCGCGTCCCGACCGAGATAGCCGAGAGGTAGCGCGTCCCATTCGCGCGCGTCGTATATCCCGCGTAGACGCCGTTGTCAGGGACGCCCGCGCCGTTCGACTCGAGGTTGGCCGTCGGGAAGCCGAGGGCGCGGCCGCGATGGTCCCCTTCAACGACGATTCCCTCGACGACAGCCACCTTCGAGAACCTAATGGGGTGCCGAGCGGCTTCGGCGCTACATCCCCGCCAGCGACGCCGGACGCCGCAGACGACTCGCGGAGAGGAGAAATCCGCGTCCTCGCTCCGCCGAGTAGCGCTTCGAGGCGCGTAGCGGCTTCGGAGTGACGATCCGGTAGGCGAGGAAGAGCAACAGGTCGGTGGCGGCGGCCAACAACGCGACGAGGACGGCGCCCCCGAACGCTTCGACGGCGTCGTTCACGCTCAATCCTGCGAAGATGAACTCGCCGAGGTCGTTGAACGTCACGTACGCCGCGAGGGTGGCCGTCGCAACCACCTCCACGGCGGCGGTCCGAACGCCTGCCACGGCGAGCGGCAGGGCAAGTGGGAGTTCGACCTTGAAGAACCGTTGCCAGCCAGTCATCCCCGACGCACGAGCCGCCTCACGGATGTCGGGATCGACCTCGCGCATGCCGACGTAGCTGTTCGTCACGATCGGCGGAACGGCGAGCGCGAACAACGTGATGAACGCGGTCGGGAAGCCGCCGTCGTTCAAGCCGATCGCGGGGATCGTCGCGAGCAGGGTGAGCAGCGTGATCGACGGTACGGCGCGCGCCGCGTTGGCGGCGTTGACGGCGAGCAACCCGCCCCGGGACACGAAACCAAGCACGAAACCGATACCGACGCCGATGACCGTCGCGGCACCAACGACCGCGAAGGAGAGCTCCGCCTGCAGTTCGAGCCGGTCGAGAGCGCCGTTCGAACCTGTCCAGTTCGCGCGAGAGGTGAGGAACGACCAGACCTCAGCCAGGAAGTGCATCTCAACCTCCGCCCGTCGCTTGGTTCCAGCGGACGACCACGCTCTGCACCCCGACGAAGAACAAGTCCGCCAGGCCAGCGAGCACGATCGAGAGCACAAGCGCCACGATGATCGGCGTCTGAAAACCGTTCTCTTGGAAGCCCTGGATGATGAATTGACCGAGTCCACCGAGCCCGATGAATGCCGTGACGTTCACCAGGCCGACGACGGTCACCGTCGCGACACGCAATCCGGCGATGATCGAGGGGAACGCGAGCGGAAGGTCGACCTTGAAGAACTCCGCGACCGGTGAATACCCCATCGCTCGAGCCGCTTCTCGTACGTCGACCGGAACCTCGTCGAGTCCCGTGACGATGTTGCGGATGAGGACGAGCTGCGTATAGCTAACAAGCGCGACCTCGGCGGTCGTCACCGTGAAGTATCCAGTCACCGGCTGGAGGATCGCGAAGAGCGCGATCGAAGGGATGGTGTACAGAAGCCCGGTGAAGCCGATCACCGCGGCACGCAGCCGGCTAAAGCGCCAGACAAGCAGGGAGACCGGCAGCGCGATCCCAAGTCCGACCCCGATCGCGATCGCGGTCAGTTGTGCATGCTGGCCGAGGGCTGACCAGATCGCGCCAGAGTTCTGTGAGATCCACGACCATTGAATCACGGAGGCGATCACCGGAAGGCCCCCCGTCGTCGCGGACACGGGACCGGATACGGACTTCTCCCGAACCGACCACGGCCCGCGCCATTAGGGTCATCGACGCCATGATCGATCTGCGTTCGGTCACGAAGCGCTATCCCGACGGAACCGTCGCCGTTCACGACCTTACGATCTCGATTGATGACGGCGCGCTCTGTGTGCTGATCGGCCCCTCCGGATGCGGCAAAACGACGACGCTCAAGATGGTGAATCGTCTCATCGAACCGTCGTCCGGTGAGATCTTCATCAACGGCGAAGATGTCCTGCGACTCGACCCCGTCGCGCTCCGACGCCGTATCGGCTACGTCATGCAACAAGGAGGGCTGTTCCCCCATCGTCGCGTCGCCGACAACGTGGCAGTCGTCCCCCGTCTTCTCGGTTGGGACCGCGACCGCGTTCGCGATCGCGTGCAGGAGCTCTTGAACTTGGTCGGTCTCGACCCTGAGCGATTCGCGCGGCGCTTCCCACACGAATTGTCCGGCGGAGAACGTCAACGCGTCGGAGTGGCGAGAGCGCTCGCGGGTGACCCGCCGGTCCTGCTGATGGACGAGCCCTTTGGCGCCGTCGACCCCGTCACACGCGCGAACCTGCAGCAGGACTTCTGGGACCTGCAGGTGCGGCTGAAGAAGACGGTCATTTTCGTCACCCATGACCTCAGCGAGGCGACGAGCCTTGCGACGACGATGGCGGTCATGCGACTCGGCGGCTACCTCGAACAGTACGGACCACCAGCCGAGATCCTGGCCGCGCCCGCCACGCCGTTCGTCTCTGAGTTCGTCGGCAAGGACCGCTCCTATCAGGAACTCGGCGTCACGATGATCCAACGCGACGACCTCACCCTCGTGCCGATCCTTGCCCCGACGACGACGGCCCATGAAGCCACCGAGCTCCTCGAAGCCTCTGAGCGCGAGGTCGCGATCGTGGTCGACGGTGAAGAGCGCCCGGTCGCGTGGCTCGCACGCGGTGATACCGGGCGGGCGAATCCCGCCTCGACGATCGGCGATCTCTTGCGACCCATCGAGGGGTCCGTCAGCATCGACGCCTCGCTTCGCGGTGCGCTCGGTTTGATTCTCTCGAGCGATGCCGGATTCGCACCGGTCGTGAACGGTGGTCGTTATGCCGGCATCCTCACTCTCGAGGGTGTGCACGACGCGCTGCGGCGAGCTGACCATATCGAGGCGACGATTGCGCGTGGAAAGAGGAGGGAGACGCCGAATCGCAGTCCTGAACGCGAATCGGCGTCTCGCTCAGCCTGGAATCCCTCGGGCCTAAGTCAGCCCCTCCGACTTCGCCCACTTCGCCGCTGCCGTCGTCGCGCCCTCGTGGTGCACATTGACGTCGATGTTCAGCTGCGACAGCTGCGCAGTCGTGAGTTTCGCGGAAAGCGCGTTGATCGCGTTCGCGACGCCTGAAACGTCGAAGGACTTTCGGATCACCGGGATCACGTAATCCGCCGCTTGCAGGTGCTTGTTATCGGTCAACTGAACGAAGTGATTTTCGACGATGTTTCCATCGCTCGAAAAGAACTCGACGACCTGCGCGCGACCGTCCTTCAGAGCCGCGACGCTGATCGGGCCGGATTCGTCGGTCGAGACGAACGACTTGAAGTGAAGGCCGTAGACCTTTTCCAGTCCCGGCTCACACAGCGCATACGTGGGACACTCCGGAGGGCCACCGAGGACGAGCTTCGACGCGTACGGCTTCACGCTCGACAACGTCGTCAGGTGATATTTGCTCGCCGTCGCCTGGGTGACCGCGAACACGTTCGTGTCGAGCGCGTTCGAAGCGTTGAGGACCGTCGCACCCTTCGGCCCGAGCAGTCTCTTCAAGGCCGGAACCGCGGTCGAAATCTGATTCGCCGTGGACCCCGCCTTCGTATTCAAATAAAGCAGCAAGCTACCCGCGTAGTCCGGTTCGATGTCGATTGCGCCGTGCTCGAGCGCCGGCACAACCTCGGTTCGTGTGCCGAGATTGTTCTTGATCTGCACCGAATAGCCCGCGTGCTGTAGCACGTCGCCGTACAGGTCCGCAACGATGTTTGCTTCGGTGAAGTTTACCGAACCGATGACGATGGTCGGAAGCTTCGCATGCTGCGTCTGCGCGCTCGTCGATCCGCCAGCTGCGACCGCGAGTCCGACGGAGCTCGCGGCCACGGCGACGAGGATCGCGAGTACCGATCTTGGAATCTTCATTGCCCCTCCCTCGGCCAATGGTCTTGCAACCATTCCAATGAAGAACGCGGGTCGTTGATTGCCCTCGCGGCCAGAGGACTGCGCCGCGCTGTCGCACTCGACGATTCGGTCGAACGGACCCCCAGCCACCCGTCGCGATGGGTCCCGGGTCGGGACCAGGTCCTGCGACCATACCCACTGGATGCCTCTCCCTGTCGCGCGCTCGCGAGGATCCGGATGATCCGTTCGCCGAAGCCGCGAAGGGTTCGGTCGACAGCGCACCCAAGCGCGGCGAAAATCGGCTCTCCGCAAAGGAGGTCTGATGGCCGAGGTGTTCGACGTCATCATCATCGGCGGCGGCCCTGCTGGAGAACACGCCGTCGGGCGGGCGACCGACGCTGGACTTTCGACGCTGCTCGTCGAATCGGAGCTTGCCGGCGGCGAATGTTCATACTGGGCGTGCATGCCGAGCAAGACCCTCTTGCGCCCGACGCAAGTCCTGCACGTCGCAGCAAAGGTTCCCGGGGCTCGTGAAGCGATTACGGGGACGGTCGATGTGAACGAGGCGCTCGCACGCAGGAATTGGATGGTCTCGGATTGGGACGATGCCGGCCAGGTCCGCTGGGTCGAGAACACCGGCGCAACGTTCGTGCGCGGAAAAGGACGCTTCGCCGCAGCACAGATCGTCGAGGTCACGGCGAACGACGGCTCGACGACCCGATACGAAGCTCGCCGCGCAGTCATCATCGCCGTTGGATCCGATTCGATCTATCCCCCGATCCCGGGTCTTTCCGAGACGCGCGTTTGGACGAATCGTGAAGCGACGGCGGCACAATCCGCGCCCGAGAGCCTCGTCGTGTTGGGAGGCGGCCCCGTCGGTGTCGAGCTTGCCCAGGCCTGGAAGCGGCTCGGCACAAAGGACGTGACGGTCGTCGAGGCAGCTGCACGCCTCCTGCCGAACGCCGAGCCCTTCGCGAGCGAGATACTTGCCGACGCGTTCGCAACCGAAGGCATCGACGTGCGTCTCGCACGGCGGGCGACGCGCATCACGCGACTCGATATCGATGGCGCGGTGATCGTGACGCTCGACGACGGTTCTACGATCGAATCGAAGGAGCTTTTGCTCGCGGTTGGCCGCAGGCCGCGCACTGCTGCGCTCAATCTGGAAGTGTTCGGTCTGACGGCCGGTGAGCCGCTCGCGGTTGACTCGCACCTGCGAGTGTCCGCCGCGCCGGGCGACTGGCTCTACGCGATTGGTGACGCGAACGGTGTCGCCGCGTTAACGCACATGGGCAAGTACCAAGCGCGCATCGCCGTCCGATCCATTCTCGGCGAAGACGTTGACGACGTCGCCGACCACGCCGCCATTCCGGCGGTCGTTTTCACCGATCCGCAGGTTGCGAGCGTCGGCCCCACCGAAGCCAACGCGCGGGCAACCGGGCGAGAGATTCGGACCTCACGCATCGACATCTCGGACGTCGCGGCGGCGTCGATCGTCGAAGACGGGATCTCTGGAGCCGCGCAGATCGTCGTCGACGACGAGGACGAGCGAATCGTCGGCGCAACCTTCGTCGGCCCGGACGTGGCCGACTGGCTGCATGCCGCCACCGTCGCCGTCGTCGGTCGCGTGCCGCTCCAAGCGATGCGTCACGCCGTCGCCGCCTTCCCAACGATGTCCGAGGTCTGGCTCGAGCTCGTCGAGTCCTTGTTCAAGCCCGCCGCCCGCTGAATTCGGTCGGCGCGCCGCCCGTGCGACTAGGCCGGCGTCGCCTGCTCGGCATCACCCGCCGGAACACGCCTATCCGACGGCTCGCCGGTTTCCGATGCTTTGCGCTGCGACGTTCGGGTCGGTGCGTTCCGCCAAACCCATGCCATCGCCGCGCAACCGATCAGCCCGATCGACGCGGCAACGGTGAATGGGATCCGCGCATCGATTGCAAACAACGCGCCCGCCGCGCCTGCCGACGCCGCGGTCGCGGCGGTCCGACCGGTTTCGAGCAGTCCCTGGGCCGCGCCCTGCGCTGATGGCCGGGTGGCGTCGGTGAGGATCAGCACCGCCGCCGGAATGCCAATCACCGAGCATGCCGCCTCGAGCGAGCCGAGTCCGACGAGCAAGGCAACCGAGTGGAGGAAGGGGTAGATGGCACAGAACACGGCGGAAGCGCCGAGACCTCCGATTGCGAGCACCCTGCGGTCCATGCGTTCCGCCAGCCGTCCTGCTGGTATCGACAACACGGCAAACGGAAGCGCGAACAACGTCCACGAGAGCCCGATGTCGAACGACGACGCGTGTCGGGAGCGAAGCAACAGCGTCCAGCACGACTCATAGACGCCGGCGAGCAACCCGGACGCCGAGAACGCGACAATCACGCCGATTGCGGTTGCGGTGATATCGACGTGCGAGCGCTCCCGAGTCGCCCCGAGACCGACGGGGTTCCCACCGGCGAGGTATTCGAGTTCGTCGATGCGTCTTTCCCCGGACAACGTGAGGCTCGTCGACTCGTCAGATATCGGACGGTCCGCGGTCATCACCGCGAGGGGAACGAGAGCGACACCGCCCGCTGCAGCACCGACGAGGAACAGCAGCCGCATCGATGACTGCCCGATGATGCTGCCGACAAGCGGACCGACGGCGAGGGCGAGCATCTGGCTCCCGTACAGCGCCCCGAAAGACCTGCCCCGGTCACCGACCGACACCCGGGCCCCGATGGTCGCCGCCGACGCGACCGTCACGGCGCCGGCACCGCTGCCTTGCAGTGAGCGGAAGATGATCGCGAACCCCGCGCCGTGGACGAGAGCGAAGCCGACGTCGCCGGTCGAGAAGAGGACAAGTCCAGCGACGATCACCTCCCTACGACCGAGGCGGTCCGAGATTCTGCCCGCCGGGTACTGCGTGAGAACGCTCGCCGCGAAATACGACGCCATCACGAGGCCGACGAGACCCGGAGTTGATCCCTCGCTACGCAGGTACGTCGGGAGCAACGGCAAGATGGCGCTCCCGCCCACCCATAACAGGAGCGTTGTTGCGCACAGGCCGATGACGAGGCGCCGTTCGGAGCGGTTTCGGGGTAATTCGAACCGCCGGCTGCGCGCCATCTTCGCAACGTAGCGGCCTCGGCGTTTTTCGCCCTGTTCGATACGCTCCCGTTGTGGCGCGACCTGTGACCGAGGCGCCACCTCGCGCGAGCCGCGTTCCGCGCCGCCGACGGCCGCGTGCACACGAATACGGACGATGAGCGACGACGCGGTCGGCCGCGACGTCACGCTCGGAACGATCGCGCGCCAATGGACCTGGATCGGCATGATCGGTTTCGGCGGCCCGCCGGCGCACATCGCGCTGCTGCGCCGACTGTGTGTGCAGCGCCGCGGCTGGATGACCGACGCGGAATTCGAAGACGGCATCGCCGCGACGAACCTGCTACCCGGCCCCGCCTCGACGCAGCTCGCGATCTACTGCGCCTGGCGTCTCCGCCGGTTGCCGGGCGCGATCGTCGGCGGCGCCGGATTCATCCTTCCCGGGTTCGGCGCCATGGTGGGGTTGTCCGCACTCTTCTTCGCACGCCGACCACCGCTGCTCGTCCGTGGGGCCGCAGCAGGAGCCGGGGCCGTGGTCGCGGCGGTCGCGCTCGCCGCGGCACTCTCCCTCGTCGGCGCGAGCCGCAGGCGCGCCGAGAGCAACGCCGGAGGGATCGTTCGATGGTCCGCGTACCTCGTCGCCGGCGGATTGGCGGCCGCGCTCGACGGTGAGTACCTCGTCGCGGTCCTCGTCGGTTGCGGAGCGATCGAAGTGCTGGCGCGGCGCGCGGTGCGGCTCGACTCCACCCGGGCTCTCAGCCCCTTCCTGCTCACCGCGATCGTCACCGCCGCGGGTACTGGGGCGCTCGTCTGGGAGGCATTCAAAATCGGCGCCCTTTCGTACGGGGGCGGGTTCGTGATCATCCCGCTCATGCAGCACGACGTCGTACACCTGTACCACTGGATGTCGAACGCGCAGTTCCTCACCGCCGTGGCGCTCGGCCAGATCACTCCGGGCCCGGTCGTGCTCACGGTCGCGGCGGTCGGTTACGCGGCGTCCCGATTCTCCGGCGCGGCGATCGCGACAGTGTGCGCCTTCTCACCGTCGTTCCTCTTCGTGATCCTCGGTGGTCCGTACTTCGAACGACTGCGGACGAGTCGCGTCGCGCAATCGGTGCTCGCCGGCGCGGGTCCGTGCGCGATCGGGAGTATCGCGGGATCAGCGATCCCCCTCGGTCTCGGCATCACGCACATCTGGCAGATCGGCGTGCTTGTCGGCGGCATCCTCTGGCTCGTAGTCCTTCGCCGCCAGATCGTCGTCGGGTTGCTGCTCGCCGCCGGCTTCGGGGTCATCGCCGCCGCCGGCGGGCTCCCGCTCGCCCGATGATCTGGATCCGGCGCCCGTGAGGAGCCAGGAGAGTCCGAGAGCCCCGTCGAAAGTTGACTCCCGGTGTTTGAAATATGACGTTTTCGTTTCAGTTACGGGCGATGTATGAGTAAAGTCTCGCCAGCGAAGCCGCCGGGCACTCGGCGGGACTCGGTTGACCCAAAAAAGGGGGAGTTTTATGCATCGAAAGTTCATTCGCTTCGGGGTGCCCTTCCTCGCCGCGGCGCTCGCCTTCGGCGTGCTCGGGGGTGTCGCCTCGGCCACGAGGTCACACAGCTCGAAGAAGACATACACGATCGCCTACGAAGGCCCGCTGTCTGGTGGTGACTCCGCGCTGGGGCTGTTGCAGAACAACGCCGTGCAGGTGGCGATCGCCTTTGCCAACGAGGGCAAGACCTTCGGCAAGCTGCCGTTCAAGCTCGCCTATAAGCAAGCGGACGACCAAGGATCCGGCACCCTCTCGCCGGCCGCGGCGCAGGAACTGATCACCGACTCCAACGTCGTCGCCGTTGTCGGCCCCGCGTTCTCCGGCGCGACCGCGGCCGCAGAGCCGCTGTTCTCGGCGGCGCATATGGCGACTGTGAGCCCGTCTGCGACCCGCCCGTCGCTCGCGACAAGCGGCTGGCACAACTTCTTCCGCGTTGTGGCCGACGACAACCAGCAGGGCCCGTCCGACGGTGACTTCATCGTGAAGGCCCTGAAGGCGAAGTCCGTGTACGTCCTCAACGACGGCAGCGCGTACGGTGCTGGCCTCGCCGGCGTGGTCGCGACCCGCGCCAAGGGCGACGGTGCGAGCGTCACGACCGACACCGTCCTCGGAACGACCCAGTGCTCGGAGGGCACGGGCGACGTTTCGGAGTACCCACCAGAGGCATCGAAAATTGTCTCCACGAATCCGAGCGTCGTCTTCTACGGCGGCTACTACTGCGGTTTCGCGCACATGGTCGACGCGCTTCGCACCGCCGGATACAAGGGCGACGTGATGTCCGGCGACGGCAGCGAGGACCCGCACTTTGTCATCGACGCTGGCGCTTCGAGCGCGGACAACGCGTACCTGAGCACCGCGGGCGCGACCCTCGGAACGACCAAGCTCGACAAGGAATTCGGCTCCGCCTTCAAGGCCAAGGCTGGCTTCGCGGTCGGCGAGTACTCGCCGGAGTCGTTCGACTCGACGAACGTCATCATCGACACGATGCTCACCCTCTACAAGGCTGGCAAGCCGATCACGCGTTCGAACATCGTCACCGAACTGCACAAGATCAGCTACGTGGGCATCACGAAGACGGTCAAGTTCAAGACGAACGGCAACATCTACGGCGCGACGATCTTCATCTACCAGGTGAAGAGCGGAAAGATCGCCGAGATCGGCACGACGAAGACGCTGATCGCCTCCGCGAAGTAACTGCGCTTGCAGGTTTGCGCGGCGCGTGGCCAGCTACCTTCGGGTAGCTGGCCACGGCGCGTGTAAGAGACATTGGGGGGGACCCGGCGTAGATGTGTTTCACCGTTAACTTCTGGCCCCTGCTCATTGCGGGGCTCGCGAACGGGTTCTTGTACGCGCTCATCGCGCTCGGATACACCCTCGTCTACGGCATTCTCCATCTGATCAACTTCGCCCACAGCGAGGTGTTCATGAGCGGAGGTTTCGCTGGCTATTTCATCTTGAACGCCGTCGTCCCCGCTGGATCCACCTCCGTACCCCATGGCGCAGAATCCGTGGGTTTGCTCGCGGTGGCAATCATCGGCGGCGGGATCGCCGGAGCGATCGTCGCATTCCTGCTCGAGCGCGTCGCCTACCGACCGCTCCGGCGCCGGAACGCGCCGCGGCTCGCGTTTCTCATCAGCGCGATCGGCGCCTCCTACTTCCTCTACAACCTGGCCGGAAAGGAGTTCGGGCGCTTCCCGATTTCAATGCCGACGGTGTTCACAAACGGCACCGTTTTCTCGGTCTTCAACGCGCAGGTTCAGACCTACTACATCCTCATCGGTGTCGCGGCTCTCGTGATGCTCGTCTTTTTGGACCGCGTCGTCGCGCTGACTCGGCTCGGTCGCGCGATTCGCGCCGTCGCTCAGGACGCCGACACGGCAAGCTTGATGGGCGTGAACATCGACAGCACGATCTCGAAGACCTTCATCCTCGGCGGGCTGCTCGCTGGAGCTGCCGGATGCCTTTTCGGGCTCGGGTACGGCGTCGTCTACACGATGGGGTTCACCCCCGCCCTGAAGGCGTTCACCGCCGCGGTGCTCGGCGGCATCGGCAACGTGCGCGGCGCGGTGCTCGGCGGTCTTTTGCTCGGCGTCGTCGAGAGTCTCGGCATCGCCTGCATCGAGACGTCGTGGCGCGACGTGATCTCCTTCGGCATCCTCGTCTTCGTGCTGCTCGTCCGTCCGACGGGCATCCTCGGTGAGCGTCTCGGAAGGTCCGCATGAGCCTCTCCGTCGGGTCCATTCGAACGACTGCGGTGACGCTGTGGCAGCACCCTCAGGCGCGGCGTCTGTTCGCGTTCGTGATGGGGTTCCTCGTCCTTGCCCTCATGACCGGGCCTGAGGGCAGCATCTCGACCCCACTCGTCGGGGTCACGGGCTCGTTCGGTCATCCGCGCGTCTTCGTCTTCTTGGCTCTCGGCGTCGGATTCTGGCTGCTGAGCCTGGTGAACGCGCGCTATCGCGAGAAGATCCGCGCCGCCAACGATCGGGTTCTCGCGCTGCCGAAACGGCTGTTGCCGGATTGGCGAGTCCGTCTTGTCGTCTACGCCGCGCTGCTCGCTTTTGCGATCTGGCTACCGCTCGGGGTGAACCCGTACTGGCAGGAAGTGCTCGTCGACCAGATCGGCCTCTACGTGCTCTTGGCGCTCGGCCTCAACGTCGTCGTCGGCTACGCCGGGCTGCTCGACCTCGGCTACGTCGCCTTCTTCGCCATCGGCGCGTACTCGACGGCGTTCTGGACCGACAAGCTGCCTTTGCATCCACCATTCGTTCTCAACTCGTTCTGGTCGATCCCGTTCGACATGGCGGCGGCGATCCTCGCCGGGGTCTTGCTCGGAGCGCCGACGCTTCGCCTGAGAGGCGACTACCTGGCGATCGTCACGCTCGGGTTCGGGGAAATCATCGAGATCGTCGCGAACAACTTGAACGGTGTGACCGGGGGGCCAGTCGGGGTGCTCGGTATCCCCCACCCCGACTTCAATCTGTTCGGCATCCACTACACGTGGTCGATCGACGAGATCCCCTACTACTACATCCTTTTGGTTTTTGTCGTCATCGCCATCGCGGCGTACCACTACATCCAAGAATCCCGAATTGGTCGAGCATGGGCCGCCATCCGCGAGGACGAGGTCGCCGCCGAATCGAGCGGCGTCAACGTCTTGAAATACAAGGTGATGGCGTTCGCCATCGGAGCGGCGACCTCTGGCATGGCCGGAATGCTCTACGCGAGCAAGGTGAGCTACCTCGAGCCGGCCGACTTCACCGTCCAGTTCTCGATCCTCATTCTTATCCTCGTCATCTTCGGCGGGATGGGATCGATCATCGGGGCCGTCGCCGGCGCGGCGTTTCTGCAATGGGTCCCCGCTTACGAGCGCGTGCACCCGACGCTCGGCTTCCAGATTCAGGACCTCTACATCTACTTCGGCGCCCTCTTGATCCTGATGATGATCTTCCGGCCGCAGGGACTCGTTCCCTCGCGCCGGCGACGGCGCGAGCTCGAACTCGCAGAACACGGGGTTGGAACCGCCGATGCGATGAGCGCTGGAGGGGGACCGATCACATGACGGACCTCGCGGCGCGCCAGTCCCTGTCGGCGAAAGTCGACGGTGACGCGATCATCGACGTGGACCACGTCACCTTGCGCTTCGGCGGCGTCACGGGCCTTGCGGACGTCGAACTCAACCAGCTGCGCGGCGAGCTTTTATCCGTGATCGGGCCGAACGGAGCCGGCAAGACGTCGCTCTTCAACTGCGTGACCGGCGTCTACAAGCCGCAGGAAGGTCTGATCACCTTCACCGGCGCCGACCACAAGAGCCACGAGATCATCGGCCACAAGCCGCACACCGTCAACCACTTCGGAATCGCGCGCACGTTCCAGACGAGCCGTCTGTTCAACGCGTTGACGACGTTTGAGAACGTGAAGGTCGGCGTCGAGTCGCGCCAGCACACCGGCCCGATCGGTGCGATGCTGCGCCTACCGCGGACAAGACGCGAAGAGCGCCAAAGCGACGCGAAGTCCTTCGAGCTGCTCGAGTTTGTCTCGCTCGCCGATCGCGCGAACGAGCTCGCGAGCGCACTCCCCTACGGCGCCCGGCGACGGCTCGAGATCGCGCGAGCACTCGGCACCGATCCTCAACTGTTGTTGTTGGACGAACCGGGGGCAGGCACCAACCCGGCGGAGAAAGACGACCTCGCCCACGTCATCACGAAGGTGAACCGCGAACTCGGTGTGAGCGTCTTGCTGATCGAGCACGACATGCGGCTCGTCATGTCGGTCGCGCAACGCATCGTCGTCTTGAACTTCGGCCGCGTCATCGCGTCGGGCACGCCCGTTGAGGTGCAACACAACCCGGCGGTCATCGAGGCATACCTCGGGGCGCCAGCCGAGGACGACGCCGCGTCGGAACGCACAGACTCGTCCGAGGAGGACGCATGAACGAGGCATTGCTCGAACTCCGTGACGTCGAAGTCCGGTACGGCGCGATCCGCGCGCTGCGCGGAGTGAGTCTCGTCGTAAACCAAGGCGAGATCGTCGCCCTTCTTGGCGCGAACGGCGCCGGGAAGACGACGACGTTGCGTACGATCTCTGGCTTGAGCCACCCCGCGCACGGTGAGATCACCTTCGCGGGCGATGCGATCACGCGCGCGCCGAGCCATGAGATCGTCGCCCTCGGCATCAGCCAGGTCCCCGAGGGTCGCCGGATCTTCCCCCAGATGTCGGTGATGGAGAACCTCGAGATGGGCGCGTACTTGGGGAGGAAGACCTTCAAGGAGGATCTCGAGCGCGCACTCAGCCTGTTTCCCATCCTCTCGGAACGGCGCAAGCAGATGGGCGGCACCCTGTCCGGCGGTGAGCAGCAGATGCTCGCCATCGCCCGCGCGCTGATGAGCCACCCGCGCCTTTTGCTCCTTGACGAACCTTCGCTTGGTCTCGCACCGATGGTCGTGCAGACCATCTTCCGCATAATCAGCGAGATCCGACAGAGCGGGACGACAATCCTCCTCGTCGAACAGAACGCCGCCCAGGCACTGGCGCTCGCCGACCGTGGCTACGTGCTCGAGAACGGGGCGATCGTGATGTCCGACGAAGCCTCGATACTGCTCCGTGACCCGCGGGTGCGCGCCGCGTACCTCGGCGAGGGGGCCGCGTAATCACCGGGCCGGTGCTCGCGCCCAAGTGCAGGTCGGACCCGATGACACCGCCAACACGGCCGCAGTGCGTCGCCCTCGACACCGACGACCCGCTCGGACGCTTCCGCGACGAGTTCGACCTGCCAGACGACCTCATCTACCTGCTCGGGAACTCCCTCGGTCCGCTTCCCCGGCGGGTCATCGGGCGGCTCGAACAGACGGTGCGCGACGAATGGGGGAACGGTCTGATCCGCAGCTGGAGCGATGCGGGTTGGTGGGACCTGCCGGTCAGCCTCGGAGCCAACCTCGCGTCGATCATCGGAGCCGATCCCTCCGAGGTTCTCGTCTGCGACTCGACGTCGATCAACACCTTCAAGGCGGTCTGTGCCGCCTCAGCCCTGCGCCCGGAGCGACGAACGATCCTGACTGATGCCGAGAGCTTCCCGACCGATCTCTACCTGGTCGAAGCCGCCGCCGAGGCGATGGGTGGTCTCACAGTTCGACGCGTCGCCGACCCAGCGCATCTTGCGGACGAACTCGATGACGACGTCGGGGTCGTCGAGCTGAGTCACGTCGACTACCGCACGGCCCGCCTGCTCCCGATGCGGAAGATCACGGCCGACATCCACGCCGCCGGAGCGCTCGTCGTCTGGGATCTCGCGCACAGCGCCGGTGCGGTCGAGGTCGATCTCGATGCGTCCGAAGCCGACTTCGCCGTCGGCTGTACGTACAAGTACCTGAATGGCGGGCCGGGGGCGCCCGCCTACCTCTACGTCGCCAAGCGCCACCAGGCGGCCGCGACCTCACCGCTGCCGGGGTGGAACGGGCACGCCCGCCCCTTCGCGTTCGTGCCCGTCTACGAACCAGCCGACGGGGTCCGACGTTTCGCGTGCGGTTCCCCGCCGGTGCTCTCCTACGCAGCGCTCGCGGCGAGCCTGTCGCTTTTTGAAGAGGTCGACCTCGATGCGCTCTTCGCGAAGGCGCGCTCACTGTCGAGCGTGTTCATCGATCTGCTCGAGCCGATCATCGGCGCGACCGAACTCGAGCTCGCCTCACCGGTCGAACCCGAGGCGCGCGGAAGCCACGTCGCTCTCCGTCACCCCGACGCGGCAGCGCTCGTCGCGGAGCTCGAATCCCGCGGCGTGCTCGTCGACTTTCGAGAGCCCGACTTCATCCGCGTCGGGATCGCACCGCTCTACCTGCGCTACGTCGACATCTTCGACGCGGTCGCCGCGATCGCCGACGCGATGTTCAACGCCTCGGGGCCGCGCCAACGCTCTTTGCGGTAGCCGTCAGTCGAGCGGCTCGAACCGTGCCGTGAAGTGCCGCAGCTGCCTTGGTTCGTTCACGATCCGCAGCCCGCGCAGCTCGTGTGAACGCTTCGCGACCGCCTCGCAGACCTCGATCACGAAGTCGACGTGGCTTTGGGTGTAGGTCCGCCGCGGGATCGCCAGTCGGACGAGGTCCATCGCCGCCGGACGTTCCGATCCGTCGGGCTGGCGACCGAACATCACCGTGCCGATCTCGCAGCTGCGGACGCCGCCGGTTTCGTAGAGCGCGACCGCGAGCGATTGACCTGGGTATTCGAGCGGGGGGATGTGGGGCAGCAGCGCCCGGGCGTCGAGGTAGACCGCGTGGCCGCCGATCGGCAAGACGACGGGAATCCCGACCTGGTCGAGCGCCTCGCCGAGGTACGCCGTCGAGCGGATGCGGTAGCGCAGGTAGTCGTGGGAGACGGCCTCTTTGAGGCCCTGGGCGACCGCCTCGAGGTCGCGCCCAGCAAGGCCTCCATAGGTCGGGAAGCCCTCGGTGAGGATGAGCATGTTGCGCGCTGCTTCGGCGAGCGCATCGTCGTTGCACGCGAGCCACCCGCCGATGTTGCACAGCGGGTCCTTCTTCGCGCTCATCGTCATTCCGTCGGCGAGCGACGCCATCTCGCGCACGATCTCCACGACCGAACGATCCGACTGCCCGACTTCTCGTTCGCGGATGAACCACGCGTTCTCTGCGAATCGGCAAGCGTCGAGGAACAACGGGAGTCCGTACTCGTCACAGACGGCGCGCACGGCGCGCAGGTTCTCCAGGCTCACCGGCTGCCCGCCGCCCGAGTTGTTCGTCACGGTCACCATCACGACGGGCACCGCGTCTTTTCCCCGATGCTCGATCACCCCCCGCAACGCGGCGACGTCGACGTTGCCCTTGAACGGGTGGAGCGAGCGCGGGTCGTGCCCCTCGGCGATCACGAGGTCGAGGGCTTCGGCTCCCGTGTACTCGACGTTCGCGCGCGTCGTGTCGAAGTGGGTGTTGTTCGGGACGACCTTTCCCGGCCCGCCGATCACCGAGAAGAGGATCCTTTCCGCCGCGCGTCCCTGGTGGGTCGGAATGAGATGGCGAAATGGGAAGAGCTCATTCACGGCCGCCCGGAAGATCTCCCAAGACGGCGACCCGGCGTACGACTCATCGCCGTGCTGGATCGCTGACCACTGGTCGCGGCTCATCGCCCCCGTACCGGAGTCGGTGAGCAGGTCGATCATCACCTTCGCCGCCGGCAGATTGAACAGGTTGTAGCCCGCACCACGCAGTGCCCGCCGGCGCTCGGTGCCGGACGTCATCTCGATCGGCTCGACGGCGTGGATCCGGAACGGCTCAATGACCGTGCGGAACTCCCCCACCCCTGCGCCCATCCCGTCCTCTGGCAATTCTTCGTTCACTTCTTCGGCAGCGACTTTGCGTAGTCGACCCCGATTCGCCCCCAACGTTCGAGATCTCGTTTCGTGTGCAACACCGACTCCTCGACCCGCAACCAGCCGTTCATCTCCCGACCGCGCATCACGAAGCGGCAGGCACCCCTGCGGGAGGCGAGCTTTTCGGTCTCGTTGGGGTCGACCCTCAGTAGCAATCCGCCTTGTCCGCTCACGGCAACTGACATGTTTCCGTTGATCAAGAACGCGAGACCCCCAAACATCTTCTTCTCACTGAGACCGCGTTCGTCCTGCAGCAGCTCCCGGAGGCGATTCGCAAGGTCCTCGTCGTAGGCCATGACCGGATTCTGTCACCTCTCGTTTATCGCGAACCGAAGAGAGCGCCGGTTCTTCTGCCAATTTCTCTGACAATCCCAACCCGCCGTGCGACGTCAAAGTCACGTTGTAAACGCAGGACAGCACGAACTTCGCCCTCCCGTCTCCGTCCTGGCTTCACAGAGCTCGATCGGTGCAGTCGGTGTCACGAGTTCGTCGCCCAGTTCGTCGCCCAATCGCGTGCCGACGCGCTGCTGGTCAACGCTGAAGCATTTGGCGGCTTTCGAGGACCGGGTCCAGTTCTTGACTTCAACAGCACTTCAACTCGTACGCTCGGTGCATGGTCGAAACTCGAGCGGTCTTTACGGACGATGAACTCGCTTACCTGCAGAGTCAGCGGCTCGGACGGTTGGCGACGGTCGATGCCGATGGGGCGCCGCAAAACAATCCCGTTGGACTCCATATCAACGCAAACCTCGGAACGATCGACGTCGTGGGATTCGATCTGAGTGCGTCGCGCAAATACCGCAACGTCCTATCGAATCCTCACGTCGCGATGGTCGTCGATGATCTCGTCTCTATCGATCCGTGGGTGGTCCGCGGAATCGAGGTCCGGGGTGAGGCAGAAGCCATCGCAGACGCCGATCCTCCGATAGCGCGCATGAGCCGTGAGATCATCCGCATCCACCCGCGCCGAGTGATCAGTTGGGGCATCTCACCTGAACGAACCGGCATGGAGAGCCGAGCGGTCGGACCGACCAGCTGAGTCAGGGCTCGTAGGAGCCGGGCAACCAGCTACAGGTGGCGACGCCGATGCGGTTCCAAGCGTTGATCGTCACGATCACGCCGACGAGGGAGGCGAGCTGCTCGTCGTTGAACTGCGAGGCGGCGGTGCTCCAGACGTCGTCCGGAACACGGCCGTCGGCGCAGCACGTGATCGCCTCTGTGAGCCCGAGCGCGGCGCGCCCTTGGTCGGTGAAGAAGGGCGTCTCCGCCCAAACGGCGAGTGCGTAGAGCCGCTGTTCTCGCTCACCGGCGGCGCGGGCGTCTTTCGTGTGCATGTCAACGCAGTAGGCGCAGCCGTTGAGCTGCGAGGCACGGACGCGAACGAGTTCCCGCAGCGCGCGGTCTAGACCAGCCTCGTCTGCCTGCTTCGTCGCCCAATGATCGAGATGGCCCATCGCTTTCGCGAACCCCGGACGTCGAGCGAGTGGCCCGTGGGCAACGACGTCTCGCTACGCAACGAGGGTGCGTAAGTGGCGCACCGCCGGCGAGCCGTGACCCAACAGGCGATCGTGGAGCGTTCGCAATGTCCAGTCCGGATGCCGGAGGCCCAGCTCGCCCGCGAGATCGCTCACCTCCGTGTAGCCGACGTAGTAGGTCGAGAGCTGCGCAGAGGTGAGAAGGGCGCGGCGCCACTTCCCCGCGGCCTCTCCTTCCTCTTGGAAGCCCCGCCCGATCATGAGTTTCATGGCGGCGTCCTCGGAAAGACCCTCGGAGTGAACCTTCGCATCGAGGATCGCATTGATGACCATCCGAAGCTGCATCTTCAGCTGCTGGAGACGCAGCGCGCTCGGATCGCCCTCCCCCGGATAGCCAAGCCCGGCCATCACACTTTCGGCGTACACCGCCCATCCCTCGACGAACGAGCCCGAGTAGTAGGCGGCGCGCGCTGGGCTCGAACCGATGAACCGTCTGGAGTGCTGCAGCTGAAGCATGTGACCGGGCATCGCCTCATGGATCATCAGGTCGTGCACCAGGTGGCGGTTGTACTCACGATAGAAGGACGCGACGCGTTCCTCCGTCCACTCGGCAGGCGTTGGAGAGACCGCCAGGAATGTCGGAAGATCCGCGACCTCCAGGGGTCCGGGCGGGTCGCAGTAGGCGACCGCGACGCCCCGATCAATCTCAGGCATCGGGATGAGTTCGAAGGGATCGTCATACGTGGTGACGATTGCGTTCTCCTCCACGAAGGCGATCTGAGCTCCGAGCGCGGAACGGGCGAGGCCGAGGATCGTGCCGTTATCAGGCGCGTCGGCGGCGAGCGCGTCGAGCGCGTCGCGAACGAGGCGCGGCGACGACGGGGGTCGTGACAGGCGCCGGGAGGCTGCCTCGGTGATCTCCTCGGTGACGCGCTCGAGGTCGGACTCCGCTCGCGCAAGGATCGATTGAGCATCGGCCTCGGCGTCAAGTTCAAGCGAGAGTTTGCGCCTGAATCGTTCGGCGCCGATGCGCGGGTCGCGAAAGGAATGGTCGCGCTCGGAAGCCGCCAGGCGCTCGCTCATCCACGCACGGTGTGCGTCAACTGCCTCGAGGGCCATCGGGCGGACGCGGTCAATCTCGACCCGGCTCGCGGGCGAGTGCTCGAGCAGGCGATCGATCTCCCCGACAACGAGTGCCGTCGTTCCCGCAAACTGGCCGAGAGCCGTTTCGAGGTGCACCCTCGGCATCGAGCCGAGGTTCGATCGGGCGGTGACGAGCGCGGCGGGAATCGCAGCTAGCCGGCCGGCGAGCGAGCGCAGTCGGTCGCCCGCAGGCGCGAAGTCCCGCGACGTGAGGCCGTAGATCGCACGGCCAGGGTTCGCAGCCATCGGGTTCCACGTGTGTTCTCGCAACTCGTCGAGTGTGTAGGCGATCTGCGCGAAGGCGTTGGTGAGGAGATTCGCGTCGACGCGATTCTCTGGGCTGAGCGCGTCAAGGTCGAAACCGGCGAGCCGTTCGAGATGCTTGCCGATCATCGTTCGCCACGTCCCAAGCGCTTGCGGACTACCGTCGGGCAATCCCGCGTCGTAGCGGTGGTCGCCGACCTCCGTGGCCCAGTCGGGACGGTGCTCGAGCGCGTCGTCGAGGGCGCCCTTCGCGAACGACACGAAGGCGTCGTTCACGGTCGAGCGATCGCGGTTCTCGTTCATGTGGCTTCAAATACCTATCGCCGCGATCAAATCGAATCGCATCGCGGAGGCTTTAGGAACTCGGTGATGAAACTAACCCACCTCCCGGCCCTTAATCAGAGATCTCCTCACCCGGTGGGTCACCAGTTGGAGAAAACAACGTCACTTCCGAGGAAGCCAGGTCGGCACTCGACACTAAGAACAGCCGCTCGTCGCTCCGCAGCTCGGACAGGCGTAGCAGGAACCGGCGCGCTGCATGAGGTTTCCGCACGCGTAGCAGAACGGCGCGTCCTTCATCTCGAAAGCCTCCTCGCGGACCGTCGTCTGGCTCACCGCGTCACCACCGTCGCCGAAGCGTTCCTGCTCGCGCTTAGCAGCGTCGATGTACTCGACGTCCTCAAGGCCCGGCAGCGTCGGCTGGCTGCGCTCCCCCGTCGACAGGATTCCGAGTTCCACCCGCTCGTCGAACGGGAGGTATTCGAGGGCGAGGCGACGGAAGATGAAGTCGACAAGGCTCGTCGCGATCCTCAGCTCCGGATCGTCGGTGATGCCTGCCGGCTCGAAGCGCATGTTCGTGTACTTCTTGATGAACGTCGACAGCGGGACGCCGTGCTGGAGCCCAAGGCTGACCGCGATTGCGAACGCGTCCATCACCCCAGAGAGCGTCGAACCCTGCTTCGACACTTTCAAGAAGACCTCGCCGGGACGGCCGTCCTCGTACTCGCCGACGGTGACATACCCGTCGCAGTCCGCGACTCTGAAGGCGAACGTATTCGACCGGCGGTGCCGCGGCAGACGCTTGCGCGTCGTTGCCGGCGGTGCCGTCACGTGACCTGCGAGTTCCTCCTCGAGCTCGGCGATCCGGGCGTGGAGCTCCGCGACGCCCGCGGTCGACTCGGGCACCTGTGCCGATGCCTTCTTCGTTGTCGAAAGTGGCTGCGCGACCTTGCAGTTGTCGCGATAGATCGCGACGGCCTTCAAACCGATCTTCCACGCATCGAGATGAAGCTGTTCCACCTCTTCCACCGTCACGTGTTCCGGCATGTTCACCGTCTTCGAGATCGCGCCGGAGATGAACGGCTGGACCGCGCCCATCATCTTCACGTGGCCGCGGTAATGGATGACGTTGTCGCCCATCGAACACGCGAAGACGGGCAGGTGCTCCGCCTTGACGTGTGGTGCGCCGAGGATCGACTTGTGTTCGTCGACGTGGGCCACGATCACGGCAATCTCGGTCTCTGAGTAGCCGAGGTTCCGGAGCGCCCTCGGGATCGTCTGATTGACAATCGACATTGTGCCGCCCCCGACGAGCTTTTTCGTCTTCACGAGGCCCAAGTCGGGCTCGATTCCCGTCGTGTCGCAGTCCATCAGGAACGAGATCGTCCCCGTCGGCGCGAGCACCGTCGCCTGGGAGTTCCGCACTCCGTACGCCTCCGACAGCTCGACGGATCGATCCCACGCCTCGCGCGTGGCGATGAGCAGCTCGGCCGGCACGAGTGACGTGTCGATCTTGTCGACTTCGGACTGATGCATCTTGATGACGTTGCGCATCGGTTCGGAGTTCTCGTGGTAGCCGGCGAACGGCCCCATGCGTGACGCCAGCCGTCCCGAGGCCGCGTAGGCATGCCCGGTCATCAGCGCGGTGACGCTCGCTGAGACCGCCCGTGCCGCGTCGGAGTCGTACGGCAGTCCGAGCGCCATCAACATCGCACCGAGGTTTGCGTAGCCGAGACCGAGCTCACGGAAACGTCGGGTCGTCTCGGCGATCTTCTCCGTCGGGTAATCGGCGTTGCCGACGAGGATCTCTTGCGCGGTGAAGACCACCTCGACCGCTTGCTTAAAACCTTCGACGTCGAAACGTCCGTCGTCGTCGAGGAATTTCAGCAAGTTGATGCTCGCGAGATTGCACGCCGAGTTGTCGAGGTGGACGTACTCGCTGCAATTTCTCACGACCACCCCGTCGACGACGTACGAGTGATTGCGCGGCTCAGTGAGGTTGTAGGTCAGCTCGACGCCTTCCTCTTCTCGGGAGACGAGATGGACGGTGCGCGCGACGTCGTAGAAGCCGATCGGGTTTTCGGCGACGATCTCGGCCAACAGCGCCGACTTGCGTGAGAGGGTGAATCCGATGTGACGCGCGAAGGCGATGATCGACCGCGACGCGATCCGCAGGTCGTAGCTCGGTGACCGCCCGTAGCTCACGACCTCACCGAGTTTGTTCGTGTACGGGAGGTGACCCGAAGCGGTCCCTCCGTGCACCTTGTACACGCAGCTCGAGATCCCGAACGTGAGGAGAAGCCGCTGCACACCGGCGAGGAGCGCCGGGGAGGTCGAGCCGAGCCCGACGTAGGCGCCCTTTTCGCGATTCGTCACGACACAGCCGTCCGCGTCGAAAAGCCCCTGCAAGAACGCGGCGACGATCTCCTCGGGCGCCTGCTCGATCGCCCAGGGAACCGTCTTCTCGGGTCCTTTCGCCGACTTCACGCCAAGTGCTTCGAGGAAGCGCTTGAAACGACGCCTGCCGAGTCGGAGCTGCACGGTGCCGTTCGCCTGCTCGGACGGCTTGATCGGCCGGTCGAAGTTCACCCACTCGATTAGCTCTTGGTGACCGGGCAGCACCTCGTTGCGGTCTTCTGCGGAGCCGTAGATCGTCGACGTCGTATTCCCGGAGGTCGATCCGTCGCCGACGAGCCAGCCGAGATAGTGCGCGAACTCAGTCGACCAGAGCTCGGGGAGCCGGATCTCACCAGACCGGTCACCTTTCTCCGCGTACGCGTCCGGGTTCGTCGATGCCGGTAGCGCGAGGTCGGCATTGATCGCCGGGGCTTCGAGGTCGAGGAGTTGCACCTCGTCGTCTCCCGTGAGGTCGTTCGCCTCGACGAAACCGCGGTTCGCGGTGAAAATGCCGTGTCCCGGGGTGCAACGCAGCTCGAGACCGTTGTCGAAGCGCAGCCGGACGATCTCGTTCGCGCCCGTGACCATGAAGGCTTCGGGCTTCGTCAACACGAGATCACTCGTCGGGTTCTCGCGATTCGTGAGGTCGTGCGTGTAGACCTCGAAGCGTTCGCCATCGATGACGCGCGCAAGCAGCTCGTCGAAGCGGATCAGGCCCTTGTCCGTGTGGACACGCGCGGAACCGGGGAAGCACGGGTTCGAGCCGTTGATCCGCCCCGTGTTCGGCGCGGTGTGCCAATGATTGATCGTCGTGTCGAACTGGAGGCCGGGATCGGCACACTCCCAGGCCGCCTCAGCGATCTCGTGGAAGATCTCGCGTGCCGAGACCGTCTCGATCGGCTGTGCCGTCGTACGCGCGACGAGCGGCCACGGCTTGTCCTTCACGACCGCGTTCATGAACTCGTCGCTCACACGCACCGAGTTGTTCGCGTTCTGATACTGGACGGAGAAGCTGTCCTTGCCGTCGAGATCCATGTCGAAGCCCGCCGCCTCGAGCGCGCGCGCCTTTCTTTCTTCGCGCGCCTTGCACCAGATGAACTCGCGGATGTCGGGGTGATCGGCGTCGAGGATCACCATCTTCGCGGCGCGCCGGGTCTTGCCCCCGGACTTGATCGTCCCCGCGGAGGCGTCGGCACCGCGCATGAAGCTCACCGGACCCGACGCCGTGCCGCCGCCGGCGAGGTGCTCTCTCGAGCTGCGGATCTGCGAGAGGTTCACGCCCGAGCCCGAACCGCCTTTGAAGATCGTCCCTTCTTCGACGTACCAGTTGAGGATCGACGGCATCGAATCCTCGACGGCGAGGATGAAACACGCCGACGCCTGCTGAGGAACGCCCTTCACCCCGATGTTGAACCAGACCGGCGAGTTGAAGGCCGCCTTCTGTCGGACGATGAGGTGCTTCAGCTCGTCACGGAACGCCTCGGTCTCTTCGTCGTCGGCGAAGTAGCCGTCGCGCGCCCCCCAATCGGCGATCGTGTCGGCGACACGGTCGATCACCTGGCGCAGCGAGCGCTCCCGTTCGGGCGTGCCGAGCGTGCCGCGGAAGTACTTCTGGGCGAGGATATTCGTCGCGTTCATCGACCAGTCCGCGGGCACTTCGACGTCGTGTTGCTCGAAGGCGACCTCTCCGGTGCGGTAATCCGAGATCATCGAGTCGCGCCGCTCCCACTCGACCTCGTCGTAAGGATGATGGCCCTTCGTCGTGAAGTGTCGCTTGATGCCGATGTCGAGCCGCTCGTCCGCTACCGCCATTTCCCGAACCCCCTCGGTCTCGCCTCGTGCGGCGCGCCTCGTACCTCCGCGCACCCACCGGGACACAATATGTAGTGGTTCAAGGTCTTATGACCACTAGATAAGGCACAATTACAGCACCGTAGTTACGCCCGTGTCAACGATGAGTTGCCGCGCCGAACACGTCCGACGCTACCGAGAGGCTGTGTCCTTCGACCCCTTCAGGTGGCCAAAAGCCCCGCTGTCGTCGCGGCTTCGACAATGGCGTCGATCGGATTCGTGGACGCGACGACTGCCCACGTCGCGCCCGCCGCGGACAAGGTTTGCAAGAGCCGGGTCGCTCCCGAAAGCCGTTTCGGGAGCGGTCCCGACCACGAGACGGCCCCTTTGTTCACCTCGGCCGCGACCGCCTCGGCCGCGACGTCGAAGAGATTGAGGGTCGCGCCGGTCCGGCGGGCGATGGCGTTCGTCGGCGGCCCACCGGCCCCGACCCAGACTTCGATCCCCTCGGCGAGTAAGGCCGTCGCCACCCGCTCGAGCGCGGCGCGCCGGCGCGGGGCCGAGGCGAACTCGAGGCCATAGGCGAGGTTCTCCTCAGCACTCAAGCTGTCTCCAGTCCCGAGTGCGGCGACGACCCGCCCAGCGCTCAGCGCGGCGAGGGTGCGGAACTCGCCGATGAGGACCTCGTCCGCGACGAGACCGATGCGGGCGACGAGGGTGCCGAGGCGGAGCGTTGTGGTCTCGGCACTGAGCCTGCCGAGGAGTGGGAATGGCTCGATCGCCGGTTTTCCGGGTGCACCCATCGGCCACAGGTGGTCGTAGCAAAAGGCGCCGTGCAGGCCCTTTTCCTCTGCCTCCTTCGCGACGGCGAGCGACCGCTCGACGCTGCTGTCAAAGGTCGGCAGCACGACGCCGATGCGCAACTCCGTCGCGCCCTTCGTCAGCGGCTGGACTCGACGCGGATCTTCAGGTCGCGTACCGCAGCGTGCAGGATGTTCGCTTCGACTCGGCGCTTCACGAACCCCGGGATCGGCACTCGTAGCTCGACGGAGAGCTCGTAGCGCACCTCGGTCGTGCCGTCGCCCGTCGGGCGGAACTCGTAGCTTCCGTCGAGCCGGCTCGTGAGATCGCCATCTTGCTGGGTCCACGAAACGACGTTCGGGGCTTCTGAGTAGTCGTAGGCGAGCACGTAGCTCGTGCTGCGCCCGAACGCGCCGGCGCGGAAGCTGACGACGGTGCCCCGACCCTGATCGTCGCGTTCGAGGACGTGCACCTCCTTCACGTCTGCAACCCACTCCGGATAGCGCTCGAACTCGGTGACGACCGCAAAGCACCGTTCCGGTGTGGCGGCGATCGTCATCCGCTGCGCGGTGCTCTCCACCGGCGACTCCTTTCGAGCGGTGCGAGCCGATCCCCCACCCGCCGCACCTAGGAGAATGTATGTAGCAGGGAAAATCATCCGCCGCGTGCCTGGCCCGTCTCGGCGCTCTCCAGGGCGTCGTCGAGCCGGCGGGCGAGGTCGTCGTAGTCGAATTCCGCGACCGCCCGATCACGACCCGCCGCGCCCATTTCCTTGCGAAGCCGCGGGTCATCGAGCAGGCGCGTGAGCGCGGCGCGGGCGACGACGACGTCCGCCGGCCGATCCACAACGATGCCGGTCACCTGGTCGACAACGGCCTCGTCTGAGCCGCCGCTCCGCCCAGCGACCTGGGGCACGGCGGCTGCGGCCGCCTCGAGGAAGACAATGCCGAATCCCTCCTGTTCGAGGCCACCCCAGCGGGGCCGACACAGCATCGCCGCGACGTCGGCCGAGCCGACGAGGAGCGGGAGGTCGCCGCCTCCGACCCGGCCCAGCAGGCGCACCGGGGCGCGGCGATGGCGAATGAGCCGTTCGAGTCGCTGCGCATCTCGGCCGGCTCCGGCGATCACCACCGCGAGATCGGGCCGCGCCTCACCGAGATCGGCTGCGGCCTCGATGAGGACGTCGAAGCCTTTTCGCGGCACGAGACGGCTGACACCGACGACCACGCGACCGTTTGTCGGAAGCCCGAAGCGCGACCTCGCGGCAGCGATCGTAGCGACGTCGAGCGGACGGAACCGCTGCGAGTCGACGCCTGGTGGGACGATCACCGTCTCCGGCATCGCCCCGCCGGCGAGGCGACGCGCCTCTCGCGCCGGGTAGTTGCCGGCCGCGACGACGAGGTTCGCGCCGACGAGCACCCGGCGGAGAAGCTTCGACGCGACGGGAAGACGCGCCGGGACTGTGATCTCCGAACCGTGGACGATCACCCCGTACCGCATCCCCAATGCCGGGCCGAGGTGGCCGATCGGCAGGGCGGGATCGAAAAGCAAGAAGTCAGCGCCGACCTCGTCGGCGAAGGCACGCACGGCAGACGCGATACGCCGCGTCGGCAGCAACGTCGAGGCGCGGGCGCGGCGGATGCGGAGCGGAAACGTCGCGTCCAAGGGTTCCGCGTCCCGTTGTGCGCGGGTGAAGACCGTGTGCCGTTCGGGAGGCAGCCGCTTCCACAGTTCGAAGAGGTAGGACTGGATTCCGCCGATCTTCGGAGGGAAATCGTTCGTGACGAGAAGAGTTGTCACGCTCGATCGCGCGCGGCGCGCGCGGTCTCCTCAGCTGACGCGCTTTTCGTGACGGAGTGCGGGAACGAGCCCAGCCTGTTCGAGCAACCGCATCGCACGCGCTTCGGCGGCGTCGATGACGATCGCGTCATCAGGATCGCGGCTGAGCAGGAAGCTGACCACACAGTCGTCACAAGTCGGCGTGGACTGGTGGACGCAACTCCCACAATCGATCCTGAGCCCGTCGTCCGCCACTTCGCCTCCTTCCACACTTGCTGCCGACACCCGTCGCGCACCATGATGCCCAACGGGTGTATCAGCGACCCCCTGCGCTTACGTCTTTCCTGTTCAAACGGTAAAACGACGAGAACATCCTGTCCTTGGTTCATCGCGCGTTTTCCAGCTTGTTTGCAAGTGCGCGTAACGCGCGGCCGCGGTGCGAGAGCACGTGCTTCTCGTCCGAATCGAATTCGGCGAGCGTGCGACCGTCATCCCCCTGCGGCACGAATACGGGGTCGTAGCCGAATCCACCGGCACCGCGCGGACTCGTGGCGATCTCGCCGTCGAGGACCCCTTCCGCTGCGATCTCGCTCCCGTCGGTCAACGCGGCAACCGCCACCGTCCGAAAGCGCGCCGACCGATTCGTCACGCCGTCGAGGTCCTGGAGCAACTGCGCGATGTTGTCGGCGGCGATCGCCGCCGGACCGGCGTACCGAGCGGTGAAGACGCCGGGCTTCCCACCGAGCGCGACGACCTCCAACCCGGTGTCGTCAGCGATCGCCGCGATGCCTGTGGCATCGCGTGCCTCGCGCGCCTTTAAGGAGGCGTTCTCCTCGAGAGTCGAACCGACCTCGAGCGTCGGCGGAAGATCCGCTGGCCGCTCGTGTAGCTGAACGTCATCGGGCAATACCGCCGCGAGGATCTCAATCATCTCCTTCGCCTTCTCGCGATTCGCCGAAGCAACCACGAAGACTCGTTCAGGCAGCGAAAAGCTCACGTGGTCGATCGCCGCGACTTCGCCGCAGCAATCGACATGCGCTGCGCGCCCGCGAGGCGAGTGATCCCTGCCGCCGCAACATCCACAAGACGGTCGAGCTCGTCTCGAGAGAAGGGGGCACGCTCCGCGGTTCCCTGAATCTCGACGAAGCGACCCCTTCCGGTCATGACGACGTTCATGTCGACCTCGGCGCGCGCGTCTTCTTCGTAGTCGAGGTCGAGCAGCAACTCGCCGTCGACGATGCCAACCGAAACCGCGGCGACCGAATCGCGAAACGGCAGCAGTTCGAGCTCGTGGCGTTCGACCAGGGTCTTACAGGCATCGTGCAGCGCGACGTACGCGCCGGTGATCGCCGCGGTCCTCGTCCCACCGTCGGCCTGCAGCACGTCACAGTCGAGGATCACCTGGCGCTCACCCAGGGCTTCGAGGTCGCAGATCGATCGCAGCGATCGCCCGATGAGCCGTTGGATCTCCTGAGTTCGGCCGCTTTGTCGCCCTTTCACCGCCTCACGCGAGACCCGTTCGGAGGACGACCCCGGCAACAGCGAATACTCCGCCGTGACCCACCCCCTCCCCGTTCCTGCCAGCCAGCGTGGAACCTCGCGGTCGATCGACGCCGTGCACAACACCTTTGTCCGGCCCATCGAGATGAGCACCGAACCCGCCGCGAACTCGGTGAAGTCGCGGACGATCTCGTACGGACGGAGTTCCTCAGGGGCCCGGCCGCCGCCGCGTTTCGATTCAGCCACGTGTCCGCTCCCCCGTTCCGGACGGCGCGTGGTCCGGCTCCCCACGGACGTCGCGCTCAGCGAACCCGATGGCGAAGTCGACGTATTCGGCGGCTTCGAGTTCGGGACCGAGGAAACGACGACCCATCGCCACGAACCAGTCGAGATCGCCGGACGACGCGAAGCGGTGCCGTCCTTTGCCGGAGCTCCGACGGCCAGCACCCATCGACTCGAGAAGGCGACGCACCTCGAAGGCGGTCTCCTCTGCCGAGGAAACAAGGACGACGTCGGGACCGATGATGTCGCTGATCGTGCGCGCGAGGAACGGATAGTGAGTACAACCGAGGAGCAGCGTGTCGACGCCCCGTTCCCGGATCGGCGCCAGGCGATCGTCGGCGAGCGCGCGCAGCTCGTCGTTGTCGGTCTCGCCGCGTTCGACGAATTCGACGAATCCCGGACAGGCGACCAACGTCAGCACGCTCGAAAGTCTGAGCGATGCCGCGGCGCGCTCGTACGCTCCCGACGAGATCGTCGCTGTCGTCCCGATGACCCCGACGTGACCGTTCCGCGTCGCACTCGTCGCCGCCCGCAGTCCCGGTTCGATGACGCCGACGACGGGGACGTCGAAGCGGTAACGCAACAGCTCGAGCGCCGCAGAGGCCGCCGAATTGCACGCGACGACGAGCATCTTCACGCCGCAGTGTTCAACGAGATAGGTCGCGATCTCCTCGGCGAAGTTCCGGATCTCTTCGTGTGGACGCTGGCCATAGGGATACCGCGCCGAGTCTCCGGCGTAGACGAGCTCCTCGTTCGGGAGCAGATCGATCAGCGCCCGCACGACGGTGAGTCCCCCGAAGCCGCTGTCGAAGACGCCGATCGGACGATCATCCATGTGCCGAACAGGTTATTCGCCGCGATCGACACCGCTCGGCGAACGATTCAGAAGTAGACGGTCTCCGCGACGCGCCGCACCGCTTCGTCAACCGAGCCCGTCCATACCTCGGACGACAGATACTTCCATCCTCCATCGGGCGAAAGCACGACGATCATCCCCGAAGCGATGCGATCCGCGCATCTCGCCGCGCCCGCGAGCGCGGCGCCTGTCGAGAGGCCGGCGAAGATCCCGCGCTCGGCGAGCCGACGCGTCCAGACGACGGAGTCGCGGGGGCCGATCACCGTCTTGCGATCGAGCAGCTTTTCTCCACCCAAGTCGTTGAAGATCGGTGGGATGAAGCCGTCGTCGAGGCTGCGAAGCCCGTCGACGCTCTCGCCGACCGGTGGTTCGACGGCCCACACTTGGACATCCGGGTTCCGCTCTTTCAGGTATCGACCGACGCCGAGCAACGTGCCGCTCGTGCCGAAACCGGCGACGAAATGCGTCACTTCGGGGAGGTCACGCGAGATCTCCGGTCCGGTCGTCTCGTAGTGCGCGCGGGGATTCGCCGGATTCCCGTATTGATAGAGCATCACCCATTCGGGATGCTGCGCGGCAAGTGTCTGTGCGAGCCGCACGGCGCCGTTCGAACCCTCGCTTCCCGGCGAAGAAATGATCTCGGCCCCGAAGGCTTTGAGAAGCTGTCGTCGCTCGAGCGACACATTGTCCGGGAGCACGACCTTCAGCGGATACCCCTTCAGCCGGCTCACAAGCGCGAGCCCGATCCCCGTGTTGCCAGACGACGGCTCGAGAAGCGTCTGGCCCGGTTGGAGTACTTCACGCGCTTCCGCGTCTTCGATGAGATAGCGCGCGACGCGGTCTTTCACCGATCCACCGGGGTTGAGACCTTCCAGCTTGACGAAGATGCGCGCCGCGGGATTCGGGCTGAGTTCCGAAACCTCGACGATCGGCGTATTGCCGATCAGGTCGAGGACGCTGCGAGCGACCATCGCCGCGACCGCGTGGGTTACGCGGATCCGCCGGCGACGGCGGGGAGAATCGAGACGACGTCGCTCGGCGCAACTTTCGTGTCGAGCCGCTCGAGATAGCGGACGTCGTCGTCGTTGACATAGACGTTGACGAAACGATGGAGGCTTCCGTTGTCCGAGAGGACCTGCGGCGCGAGCGCCGGGTACTGCTTCACGAGTGCGTCCAGAACCTCGCCGACCGTCGCACCATGGGCGGACACCCGGGCGTTGCCTCCGGCGGCGCTGCGCAACAGCGTCGGAATTCGAACTTCGACGGACACCGGTCGCTCCTCCGCATCGAACCTGTCAAAAGTTGACCGAATAGGTCATATTCTACCGACCACTTCCGAAGGCCGATCGGGCGAGGTCGGCGACCTCAGTCGGCGAGGATCTCGAGGTTGTCCTCGAAGATCGCCCCCTCGGCGACCTGATACGACCGGAGTGTCGGCGTCTCCCCTCGCAGCGACACGATGACGTAGAACCATCCCGGATCCGGTGCTTCGGCGACGTCAGTCGGCGACGGGAAGGCGTCGGTGTGGGTGTGGGAATGGAAGACGCCGACGATCGAACGGCCGTCCGCTTCGGCGTTCCGGTCCGCACGGAGCTGATCCGTCGGATCGACGACATAGCGGCGAGCTGACGCGGCCGCGTTGCGCGTCGGATACCAGCGATCGATCGCCTCTCGTTCGCTCACCGCCGCGAGCAGACCGCACGCCTCCTCGGGATACCCGGTCAGACAGTGAACGATGATGCCCTTCACCACCCGCGCCTCGATCGCGACGCGTCGGCGCTGCGAGTCTTCGATATTGGTTCCGCCGGCGGCCGTCACAGTCTGAGGAAGGTACCGTCTCGTGCCGTGCCGACGCGCCGAAGTTCGAAAGGCACAGCCACCAAAAGGGCCCACGCGGACGACGCGCCGCGCGCAGACGGATTCCGCCGCGTTGCGCAGAACCGGCGCGCCCGACACGAATACGACATCCTCGAGGTCTTCGAAGCCGGACTCGAGCTCAAAGGCGGGGAGGTGAAATCGCTTCGCTCCGGGCAGGTGAGCCTGCAAGACGCGTACGCCCGCGTCGAGGACGGTGAAGTCTGGCTCGTCGGGGCGCGCATCGCCCCTTATGAGTATGCAAGCGGATTCGGTGCCGTCCCAGCCGATCGAGCGCGAAAACTCCTCCTCCACCGACGAGAGATCGATCAGCTGAAGGGACGGGTCGCCCAGCAGGCGCTCACTCTCGTTCCCTTGTCCATTTACTTCACTCACGGACGCGCAAAGGTCGAGCTCGCGCTCGCCCGAGGACGGCGCCTCTACGACAAGCGGCGCGCGCTCGCAGAGCGCGACGCGGCGCGCGAAGCGGAGCGCGCGATGAAAGGCGGCTACTAGTGCGGTAACCGCAAACGCTCGCCCAGGCGGGGCGAGCGAGCGGTTTTTCGCAATGCATTAGTTCGTAAGGAGCGACTCCCCGGTCGTTTCGGGGGCCGCGGCCGCCGGCAACCTGATGAGCTGCCCGTGAGCTGCGCTTTCGCACCTTGGGTGCACTTCAGCGCCGGAGATGGCGCCCCCACCCAGCGGTACGATGAGGACGGACAACGCGCATGATGTGCGGAGCGTTGTCATTTGACAAGGGGGTGACAGGCTTCGACCTTGGTTGTCGAGGTGGGAGAAGCGAGCCGTGGTCTCCGGAGCCACGTTAAAGAGCCGGAAACCAAAACAAACGCCGAGCCTCAGCTCGCGCTTGCTGCCTAAGTAGCAGCAACGTCCGTCCGATCCCTGTCCCGCGGATCGGTAGCGGGCGTCATTGAGCGGGACTTACCTGAACTGCGACGTCAACCCGTAGTTCGGGGAAACCTCGGTTGACTGGGATCCTGCGCCGCCGCCGATGGAGAGGCGGGATCCGAGATACTTCCGTCGGCTGCGCTCGGAGAAGACCCATTGAGATCCCAGGGGACGGGGGTTCGATTCCCCCCACCTCCACTGCGACCTGTTGGCGAGAGTCCGGGCTTCGTGTTGCGAAACCCGGACAACCTGACCGGCCAATCAGCACTCAATAGATTCTCTCTGATGAGCTTCCTCGACGAGCGCGGCGGGCCCGAGCCGCCCGTCGCCGGTGACGACACCACGACTTTGCTTGGCGCCCTCGACCGCCAACGTGCCTATTTGGCCTGGAAATGCGACGGGCTCGACAGCGAGGGCCTCGGAAAAACCATCGCTTCCTCCTCGATCACCCTCGGTGGACTGCTCAAGCACCTGGCGCTAGTAGAGGATCACACCTTCGGACACAAATTCTCCGGCCTTCCTCTCGGCCCGCCCTGGGACTCGGTCGACTTCGACTCTGACCCGGATTGGGAGTGGCGCACCGCCGCTGCCGATTCACCCGCTGATCTCATGGCACTTTGGAAACAGGCGGTCAGCCGTTCCCGGGCGATCGTCGCCTCGGCTCTCGCCGGTGGTGAGGGCTTTGACCAGCCCGGCCGGACGACGTTTCCCGACGGGCGAACGCCAACGCTGCGGCGATACATGATCGACATGATCGAGGAATATGCGCGCCACGTCGGCCACGCCGACTTGATCCGCGAGTCGGTGGACGGTCTCGTCGGCGAGGAACCCGAGGGCGGCCTCGTCGCCGTCTGAGTCGAACAAGCGCCGTCGAATCGGTAGCAGGATGCCCCGAGCGGATCACCCGCCACTCCGCTGCCGCCCACCGTCTTGACCGCGCCTGCTACCTCCAGGGCTCCGCCTGCTTTCGTTCCGCTGGCCGCCGTGTGGAGACTCCCCTCCTTAACCTGCGGAGACTCCTGCTAAGTCCTCGCTTCGCGCCTCGTCCGCGAGTTTCGGCAACACTCGACTGCGACCTGTGGGCGAAAGTCCGGGCTTGGCGGTGGCGACGGACGAAGGTGCTGCCCGGCAGGTGGCCGAGCGAATCGTAAGTTGGCACCTACCGTAAGTTACGACTTACTGATGGCTCTTCGTCCGTTCCCGCGACTGGCCATCGCGCCCAGCGCCTCATCGGCAACGGGCGGATCCCCCGCTGGTGCGTCGCCAGCGCAGGGTTTGTTCGATCCTCGCCCTAAGGCGGTGTCCGATTCCTGCCGTTGGGAAGAGGTGGAACGGGCACTCGCGCCGGTCCCGCTGCCAGCCGCGGCGGATGGAAAGACCCTGAAAAGGGTGCTGCACAGGAGTGAGGCGAGGCTGGAAGCGCTCCTGTCGTCTGTCGGCGACCTCGTCATCGAATGTGACGAGAAGGGCACCTATCTGGCGGTCTGGACGCAGAACGCTCCGCTCCTCGTCGCTCCCCGAGAGGACCTGATCGGTAAGAACGCCCTTGAGATCCTCCCAGGCGAAACGGGACGGGCGGTGCAGAGAGCGATTCGCCGCACCGTCCGCACCGGAAGCAACGAGGTCGTCGAGTACTGCCTCGAAGTCCCGGCAGGAACGCGCTGTTTCCAGCTGCGGACAGCGCGCGTCACGTCTCCCGGCGAGCCCGCGACGGTGTGTCTCGCGGTGCGCGACATCAGCGCTCAGCGCGATGCCGAAGCCGCCCAACACGAAGCCGAAGAACAACTGCGTCGACGGGCGTTGTACGACGACCTGACCGGGCTGCCTAATCGTGCCCTCTTTTCGGATCGGCTCCAACACGAACTGAGGATCAGCCGGAAGACGCACCGCAGCTTCTCAGTCCTCATGGTCGATGCCGACCACTTCAAAGAGATCAACGACACGCTCGGCCATCAGGCAGGAGACGAGGTGTTGAGGCAGCTGGCCACGCGACTCGTCACCGCCGCCCGAGCGACCGATTCGGTGGGAAGACTGGGCGGCGACGAGTTCGGCGTGCTGCTCCCGAACGCGTCGTCCTCCGCCGCGAAAACCGTGGCTGCCAGGCTGTCTCGCGTACTTGAAGATCCCATCTTCGTCGACACCCTGCCGATCAACGTCGACGTCAGTGTCGGCGCCGTGACCTTCCCCGATGACGGAGACAAGCTCGAAACATTGCTTCGCCACGCCGACATCGCGATGTACCAGGCGAAAAGGTTCGGTTCCGGTTTCTTCCACTATGACCCTCAAAGCGATCGAAGCCACCCCGAGATGCTCTCGCTCATCGGAGAGCTGAGGGGCGCTCTCGATCGAGGGGAGCTAGTCCTCTACTTTCAACCTCAGCTGAGTCTCGCGACCGATGCGGTGCCCGCTGTCGAGGTCCTCATCCGATGGTTGCATCCCCGCCACGGCCTGCTGCTCCCGGCCGATTTCATCCCCCTTGTGCAAGAGACGAGCCTTGTGAGGCCGCTCACGCTATTCGTGCTCGACGAGGCACTCAGGCACTGTCGGCAATGGATGGACGAGGGCCACGCGATGCGCGTCGGCGTCAACCTCGCGATGCGTAACCTCATCGACGACGCCCTGCCGGTCGATGTTTCGAGGCTGCTCAAGCGTCACCGGGTTCCCGCTTCCCAGCTTGAGCTCGAAATCACAGAAGGCTCGGTGATCGCCGAGCCCCGGCGCGCAGAAGCCGTGCTCGCTCGCCTCGCCGCGCTCGGAGTTCGTTTGTCGATTGACGACTTCGCGACGGGCTACTCGTCGCTCACGTACCTGACGCGACTTCCCGTGGCGGAGGTCAAGATCGACAAGTCGTTCGTCACAGAGATGACGGGCGACCCTGAGAAAGAAAAGATCGTGCGTTCGACGATCGAGCTCGCCTCGAGCCTGGGCAAGGAGGTCGTCGCTGAAGGCGTCGAGACCGAAGACATTCTCGAGCGCCTCAAGGACTACGGGTGCCATCTCGCCCAAGGCTTCTGGGTGAGTCGGCCGTTGCCGGCAGAGGAGTTCGAACGCTGGCTACGCGGATCGGAGCGTCAAGCCGGTTAGCCGACCGGCGCTCTCTGCCCGGTCCGGTCGGCGCTTGTTGCGCCGTCGTCGCTCTCGGCTCCCAGCTCCCTTCGGCGATTTGGCCGTCACGATGAACAGAAGTACAAAAGCATGACGGTGAACTCTCGACTGCAGTCGTTGGCGTTGGTCGTCGTCGTTGGCGGCTTCGCTGCGATCGGCCTTGTGCCAAAAGGAACAGCGGCGACGGCGACGAATGTGGCGACAAAGGTCGACCCGGGCCTCGTCGACGTGAATACGAACCTCGCCTACGAGAACGCTGCCGCCGCGGGAACCGGGATGGTGATCGCGTCGGACGGCGAGGTGCTCACGAACAATCACGTCATCCGCGGGGCGACCAAGATCCGGGTGAGGGACGTCGGGAACAACAGGACCTATTCCGCGACGGTCGCCGGCTACGACGTCAACGCGGACGTCGCCGTGCTGAAGCTCAAGGGAGCCTCCGGACTGAAAACGGTGCCAATCGGCAACTCCTCGTCGCTCAAAGTGGGAGCCGCCGTGACAGCGATCGGGAACGCCGGTGGGACCGGTGGAACGCCAAGCTGGACGCGGGGGACCGTGACGGCGCTCAATCAGTCGATCACGGCGGACGATGAGCTCATTGGGACGTTGGAGCAACTGACCGGGCTCATCGAGACGAACGCTCCGCTCGAGCCTGGTGATTCAGGGGGGACCCTCGTCAATGTCGCCGGGAAGGTCGTCGGTGTCGATACCGCCGCGTCGAGCGGCTTCCAGTTCCGATTCGCTGCCAAAGAGAACTTCGCGATCCCGATCAACTCCGCACTGGCGATTGCGAATCGGATCGAGACCGCACACTTCTCGGGCAACGTCCACGCTGGCGCCACCGCGTTCCTCGGCGTCGAAGTGGAGAGCACGGGTTACTTTCGGGGACCTTCCTTTCCCTCGGGAGCGCTCGTTGATGCTGTCTTCCCTGCGTCCCCGGCTGCGAAAGCCGGACTCGTCGATGGCGACGTGATCACCTCGCTGAACGGTCACTCGATCACGTCGCCAACGTCGCTCACGAACGCGGTGCTCGCCGCCTCGCCCGGCATGAAGGCTGCCTTCACCTGGGTGGACCAATACGGGAGGTCGCACCGCGTGACCGTGAAGCTCGGGAGCGGGCCGCCACAGTGAGGATTCGATGCTCCGGATGGTCCAGCGAGTGGCGGAGCGCAACACTCAAGTGACGAAGTGGCGATGCATTCGTCCCGGCGAGCGGCGCGGAGACTCTCGCACTTAGCCTGTGGAGGCTCGCTTCAAATCGGCGCGTCGGTGCTCGGTAAGACTTTCGCCAACACCGCACTGCGACCGGTTAGCGAAAGTCCGGGTTTCGTGTTGGCGACACCCGACAGGAGTGTGGGGGAAGATCCCCCCTCGGAAAGGCGGGGCGCGAGCGCGAGCCACTGACGTTCTGGCGCGCGCCACGGAAGTCCATTGAGCTCAGACGGGTCAGAGGAAATGCACTGCCGAAACGATACGCCGCGATGGGCAAGCGAGCGTTCTCCTTGTCCGAAGCCATCGACTGCCTGACGGCCTGAAGGACGAGGCCGGAATGACGAGCGCGGGAGACAGCAACGGTTCAACGCCAAGGAACCAGCAGGGCGCGGCCGCGGGGACGACGGGTGCGGGAAGTGCGTTTCTCGTCACTCTGGCGATGGCCCAGTTCCCCTGGATCGTCCTTGACGCGATGAGGAGGCGGCGAACCGTCGGCAGAGGTCATCGTGCGTGTCGGCGCGGTGACGACTTCGCAGTGGCGCTAATCGGGGCGCCGATTCGGCTCAGTTCGCTGCTCGTCGGCGCTTTCTGCTAGCGAGGGATCTTCGTCGCAGTCTGGACGTCTTCGAGTCGTGACACGGAAAACTCCGTGTTTTCGGCTATCCCTCGCGTGGAGGCTTCCTCGCTCGGGGTTACGTCTCTTTGGTTCCGGGTTTCGGCCACCTGCTGCCACGGGTACGCGGCGAGCGCGGCAAGCTGAATCGGACCCCCGGACTCGAGGTCATAGAGGCTCACCCCGAGGGCGCCCTCTCTTCGAGCAACATCGACAAAGCGCCAGACCTCGAGCCCGGAGGGAAGCCCGATCGGGCCGCCCTCGCTTGCCATGTCGTAGTCCTGGCCGATCGGCACCACGGGCCGCAACGGCCGGAGCGCCGCGATGGCGGTCGCGACGGCCGCGCCTGGCTCGGTACACGACCAGTAGACCATCGGTGCGAAGGCGTCGATGAATGGTGCCTCCGCCGCGTAGGGGTAGGCGGAAAGGCTGAGACTCGTCGGTCTCGGCACGGTCGCGACGACGGGCCTCGACCCGGCGAATCTGCGTACACGAGAGAGGTAATACGCGACCCGGCGCGCCGAGAGATAGGTGCCTTCGGGCTCCTCTTCGATGTCTGGGCTGAACGCATCGACGCCGTACCGGAACGCGTCGGCGGCGCGCAAGGCGTCGGCCTCTGGGTCCGACAGCGTTGGGAAGTCCCACGCGACGACGGCGATCCCGTACCGGTGCGCGAGTGGCACGAGCTTCGTCAGCAAGGAACCGCCGTAGAAGCCGTCAAAGGAACTCCCGGTGCGTACGTACAGCGCATCAAGCCCAGCGCTCCGGGCGATTGCGACGACGCGGGACACGTCGAGGCGATCACCGGGAAACACCGTGATCCAGATGCCTTTGCCTCTCAACGCCGCGAGCGAGACGTGGCGCGGCCGGGGTGCGCCCACGATCGGAATCGATGATTCCGACACGGCCGGGGGTGGCAGTCCTGGCGGCGGCGGACCGACGGGGAGCGGATGGCATGGAGGTGGTTCGACGGCCGGTGCCGGAAGCGGATAGGGCACCTCGGAGGCTGTCGTGGGCGACGTCCGAGAAGAGGGCCAAGCTCCGACTCCCGCTGCCGAAGTTGCGGCGCGAACGCCGAGCACGAGGGTCGCGAGGACGACGAAGGCTGCAACTCGTCGAACTGCCACTGCCCGCTATTTTGCACGGCCGCCACGTCGCCCTCTGTCTTGAGGGCCGACGACCCCCGACCCGCGTGCCCCTCACCCGAGCCAGGCGTCGACGACCTCGACCGGCTGGAACCGCACTCGCGAGTGGTCGTGGGCAAGCCCGGCGCGAGCCAGCACCTCGTCCACCGCGGGCTCAAGAACGTCATCACCGAAGCGCTTCCAATCGTCCTCGGAATCCCAAACATCGAGATAGCGCAGACCGCCGTCGCGCGTGGTGGCAATGTGAGCGATCAAACCTTTGGGAGGCTGATTACCCAACCTGGCACGTATCTGGCCGTAGATGTCTCGATCCACCGGCACGTCTTGGATGAAGGCGTAGGTCAAGATTTCACACCTCTCCTCAAACAGTTACGATTATCTATAACTAATACAGGAGTATGTACTGAATGACGACGCGCGTCAACCCTGGACGCCGGTACGACTCTGGCCGTCGCAAGCAGCAGGCCCGCCAGACCCGGCTCGCAGTCCTCGGTGCGGCACGGCGACTCTTCTTCGAGCGGGGTTACGCGGCGACCACCATGACGGACGTCGCCGCGTTAGCCGACGTTTCCGTCGAAACCGTCTACAAGGCGTTCAAGAACAAACCAGGGCTCGCCAAGGCACTCTTTGACGTGGCCGTCGTTGGAGACGACGAGCCGGTGCCGCTGCTGCAACGCGAGTTTGTGCGGCACAACAGCGCCGAGCCCGACCCCCGGCGAAAGCTTCTTGGATTCGGTGCCCACCTGGCCGAAGTGAGCCCGCGCATCGGCCCCATCGAACTCGTGTTGAGAGATGCCGCTGCCACTGATCTCGCCGCAGCCGCGGTATGGCGCGAGGTCCAAGCTGAACGACTCACCGGAATGACCGCCTTCGCCCGCCACCTTCACGACGGTGGCCATCTCCGCGGCGGCATCTCCATGAACGAAGCACGCGACATTCTTTGGACGTTCAACTCGGTCGAACTCTGGGACCTGCTCGCGAACCAAAGGGGTTGGACAAACAAGCACTTCGGAGATTGGGTGGCGAGCCAGCTGATCGCCGCCCTTCTCTGAGGTCGGGCCTCCACCCGCTTGCCGTCAGCTGAGCAGCGACGAAAAGCGCAGCGCATGCGGCACGCGACCGCCGAGGACCTCGATCACCTCGAAGATATGCTCGTCGCGCTGCGGTCAATGGTGGGCTTGCGAGAGCGCAAGCGCGGCTCCTTCTCACGCGGGTCCCGAGCGTTCCTTCACTTCCACGCGAGCGACAGCGACTACTTCGTTGATGTCAGGTTCGGCAACGCGTTCGAGCGATGGAAGATCACAAGCCAGTCCGAGCGCGCCGACTTCATCGAACGAGTGCGCAATGAGCTCCTGCAGTAGCTGATTGCCATCCGTGCCGGCAGCGAAGACCTTCCCCTCGACTGAGCGTCAGATGCACACGAGCGGCGCTGCTAACGGACGTGGCTGCATGGCTCCACTCGAACGGTTCGCAAGCTCGCGGTTGCGCCTTCAATCTTCTTGGAGACTCGAACGGCGCATGGGGATGCGACTCATACCAACTCCGGCGAGGCGTGCGACCTCCTCGGGTTCCAACCGATGCGGCCTGTTGGTCAGCCACTTCGCGATCTGGCGGCCCTCTACGACCCAAACGTCAGGTGGTTGGGCTTTCACGGTCAACCGGTCCGCGATGACGACGATCACCGGCGCGACCTCGAACTGAACGCCAGCTTCGGCGAGGCGCCCGGCTACCGCTTGAGCCTCCTGGCGAGCCTTCCGCAAGTAGTCGACAGGCTTTGCGTTCACGCGCATGACGCGTTCCGCCACCCAAACGTTGCCGGTCAGATTCCTCGCAATGAGAACGAACACACCACCGGGACCAATAACGACGTGATCCGCGTTGTGGCCGTCGGCGTCGAGAGAGAGGTCGCGGAAAACGCACCACGCCTTTCTTGGAAGGCGTTTCAACTGCCGAGCAACGAGCTCTTCGCCTCTCACGTCCATTCGCCATGCCCGCTCGTTGGTGTGAGCACTGAGCACCCGTGCGAGGAAAGAGCGAACGGGCGCCGCGCGCTTTGGCTCAAGAGCCATTCGGCGAGCGCCTCCGCCCGCTTCACCGTCCATCAGGACCTGCGAACCGTTCAATGTCGTGTCCCTCAGCCAAACCGAGAACAGCGCGGACCCCTTCCTCGCATCGCACGCGTCCTATGCGGCGCGATGCGACATATTCGATATTCGTCACGTTCAACGACTCTGGTCAATCCCTCGTTTGCGCGGTTTCGTTTGGAATCTGCCACTCAGAGTGCCGGGAATTTCGTCACGCCCACCAAGCGTGAAAAAGCAGCGAATCCAACCTCCGACGAAGGACTTCAGCGGCGAACAAACGGACGGCCGCTTCGGGAGTGACGCGCTTCGCGGCGCGGATACTCCTCCACCACATTCGGTGCCGGAGGCTCGATTCAACGCAGCTTCAACCGCGATGTCCCCGACGCGATCGGTCATCAAGTGTGGGATGTTCACGACCGACCCGGGACACATGCTTCGTGAGGAGGACGCGATGGCAGAACACCCAAACGTTGAAGTGCAACGGCGCGGCTATGACGCCTTTTCCAAAGCCGACTTCGCCGCTCTCAACGACGTGTTCGCCGATGGCATCGTTTGGCTCGTCTCGGGACCCGGCCCTTTGGCCGGCACCGACAGGGACGAGACGCGGTCTCTGGCCTTTTCGCCGAGTTCATGCAACAGACGGACGGCACCCTCCGATTGGACGTGCACGACGTACTCGCAAACGACGACCATGTCGTAGCACTGGTTACCGGTTCAGCGACGTATGGAGGCAAGACCCTTGAAACGCGGGACGCGCGTGTTTCACATGAGAAACGGCCAGTTGCGGAGTACTGGGCCGGGACAACGGATCCCGAGTCGGTCGTCGCTTTCTGGGCGTACCGCGACGACGTCCTCAAGACGGCGTCTCGAGACCAGTCGGAGCCTCTGTTGATCGAGGCCACGCGGATTCCACCTCGGGCGCATCCTCTTCCGGCTACTACCCCTTGCTCGACTCCGCCCAGATGTTGATCCCGCTCTCGGTGGCGTGGCGATCGATCGCTGCGAGCTCGTCACTCGAAAAGGACAGGTTCGCGAGCGCACCCACGTTGTCCTCAAGCTGCGGCACGCTTCTCGCGCCGATGAGGGCCGAGGTGACGCGGCTGTCGCGCAGCACCCAGGCGATCGCCATCTGGGCGAGACTCTGACCGCGGCGCTGCGCGATCTCGTTGAGGCCACGAATTTTCGCCAAGTTCTCCTCGGACAGCATCGACCGGCCCAAAGAACCGATATGTGCGGCACGCGATTCATCGGGCACACCACTCAGATATCGGTCGGTCAGCATGCCCTGGGCGAGCGGGGAAAAGACGATGCAGCCGATGCCAAGCTCCGCAAGGGTGTCAAGCAGGCCGCCTTCGATCCAACGATTGAGCATCGAGTAAGACGGTTGGTGAATGAGCAAAGGAACCCCGGCGGCTCGCAGCAACGAAGACGCGTCGCGGGTCCGTTGAGCCGAGTACGACGAGATCCCGACGTAGAGCGCCTTGCCCTGTTGCACCGCGCTCACAAGCGCCGACATCGTCTCTTCGAGTGGGGTCTCGGGATCAAAGCGGTGCGAGTAGAAGATGTCGACGTAGTCGAGCCCCATTCGCCCGAGGCTCTGGTCGAGGCTCGCCAGTAGGTACTTGCGTGATCCCCATTCGCCGTAGGGTCCAGGCCACATGTCGTAACCGGCCTTCGTCGAAATGACGAGTTCGTCGCGATGCGGATGCAGGTCCTTGCGGAACACGTTCCCGAAGGTCTCCTCAGCTGACCCGTACGGCGGTCCGTAGTTGTTGGCGAGGTCGAAATGTGTGATTCCGAGGTCGAACGCCCGGCGCAGAATTCCCCGGCTCGTCTCGAGCGGCTGAACGCCGCCGAAGTTCTGCCATAGCCCAAGCGAGACGCTCGGCAGCTTCAGGCCACTCCGTCCCGCCCGCCGGTACTGCATCTTTTCGTAGCGATCGGACGCTGCGAGGTAGGACATGCGAGGCTCCTTCCATCGATCCGGCTGGTCAACGCGCCTCATGGCTCGTCGCGAGATCGCTGATGCAGGGATCATTTTCTCTATTTCTTCCCTCCACGCGCCTCCCGAGACTGTGGTCAGTTCGCCGATCGCGCCCGGACGGCGTGAACGTCGGACCACTTAGAGTTGTCCAGACCCGCGATCGGAGGGATCGACAGATGGCGATCGGAATTCGCACCAAGCTCTCAGGCGTCACACAAGAACAATTCGACGCGATCGACGCCGCGGTCGGGAAAGGACCGTTCGACGGTCTGATTTTCCACGCGTCCGGACCCATCGATGGCGGGTGGGGCGTCATCGACTTCTGGGAGAGCCGCGCCCAATTTGATGCGTTCATCACGCAGCATGTGATGCCGGCAGTCGGCGGCATGGCCGCGTCTCCCCCGGACATCCGGGAGTTCCCGGTTCACGAGTACCTGAAGCCGTAGAACGACGGCGGGATGCTGGCGGCCCGCACGAAACCGGCCAGCTCAGACGGTTAACGAAATCGCCTCCGCGCCTCGAACGCGACCAGATTCGAAGGCGGACTCATTCAGCGGGATCAACGCCGTGCGTTGCGTAAACGCGCCCCGAATCGAAGCGAGAAAAGCCTCCGCGGGAAACACCCCCGTCGCACCTTGTAAGGCTCCGAGCGCGACGACGTTCTTTGCGATGACCGAACCAAGATCATTCGCGATCGTCGTACACGGCACGCCGACGCACCTGACACCGGCGGCAAGATCATCGGGCATCTTGTCGATCACAGAGCTGTCGTAGACGATCGTTCCCCCGGCGCGAACCGACGGGCCGAACTTCGCAAGGCTCGGGGCATTGAACGCGACGAGGACGTGGGGGTCCGGCGCCGCGGGTGAGAGTACCTCGTCCCTCGCAACGTGAACGTCCGCGTACGACGTTCCTCCGCGTGACTGCGGTCCGTAACTCGGGATGTGAGTCGCGTCGAATCCCTCGTTGATCGCGCATCGCGTGAGGATCATCGCCGCCGTCTGCGCGCCGTCTCCGCCAGAGCCGGCGAACTTGAAACTGATGTCGTCTCGGTCGAGGTGGTCGGGGAAGCCCTCCGCGAAGCGCGGCGGCGTCTCGTCCGAAGCGCCGACCGACCCGAGCACGAGTTCAGCCGCGTAGTTCGGCGACGGAATCGGCGGATAGCCACCACTCTCGGTGTCATCCTTCTTCACCCCGAGCGGGAACACCGGCTCCATTTGCTCGCGCACCCAGCTTTCGGCCTCTTCCGGCTCGAGACCGAGGTGAACCGGACACTCGGCGAGCACCTCGACAAAGGCAAAGCCGTCCCGGAGCACCTGGGCTTCGAGCGCCTTTTTGATCGTCCGTTTCGCGTGGGTTCGCCGCTTGTTGTCATAGAGCGCGACGCGCTCGACGAACACCGGACCGTCGAGCGACGCGATGAGTTCGGCCATCTTCAGCGGCTCCCCCGCGGAGCGCGTCCGCCCATTCGGCGTCGTCGTCGTCTTCTGTCCGAGCAGCGTCGTCGGCGCCATCTGACCCCCGGTCATCCCGTAGATCGCGTTGTTGATGAAGACGATCGTGATCGGGATCCCCATTTGGGCCGTGCTCACGATTTCGGCGAGCCCGATCGAGGCGAGATCCCCGTCGCCCTGATAACAGATCACGACCGACTCAGGGTTCGCGACCTTGTGTCCGATCGCGACGGCGGGAGCCCTGCCGTGCGCAGCCTGCGAGTTGCCGACGTCGAAGTAGTAATAGCTGAAGACCGCACAGCCCACCGGCGAGATGAGAATCGTCCGGTCCTGGACGCCCAGCTCGTCGATCGACTCAGCGAGGAACTTCTGCGCGACGCCGTGCCCGCAACCCGGACAGTAAGTCGTCGAGTGCGCGTTGATGCCTTGAGCGTGCTCGTGACGCTCGAACTGCCGATAGAAGACCGAGGCGGGCATCAGCGGTCCTTTTTTAGGGCGACGATGTGCTCGATGATCTCGAGTTGCGACGGGAGCACCCCTCCCATCCGCCGGACGGAGCTGATGCGCGGAGGGTGGTGGATCTCAGCGTGGCTGAGCGCGAGCCGCATCTCGTCTTCGAGCTGCCCGCTGCTGGCCTCCACGACGACGAGATCAGCAATCGTCGGGATCACGCTGGCCAGCGCGTCGATCGGGAACGGCCACAGGGTGATCGGACGGAACATTCCGACCTTCAGCCCTCGCTCGCGCAGTTCGCGGATCGCTCCCTTCGCGAGCCGCGCGGGAGTGTTGCAGGCGACGATGAGGATCTCGGCGTCACGACTTCGATAAAGGTCGGCGCGCTGTTCGCCCTCGGAGATTCGCTTGTACTTCTCGTTCAGCGCCTCGTTGTGGGCCTCGAGATCCGCCTCGTCGAGATCAATCGAACAGATCAAGTTGCCGCGGTGCGCGCGATCGCCGATGACCGCCCATTCAGGGACGCCGGGCACAACAAACTCGCTCGGAAGACGGACCTTCCCGGTCATCTGGCCGAGGTACCCGTCGCCAACGATGACGACAGGATTGCGGTACTTGAATGCGAGGTCGAAGGCGAGCATCGAGAGGTCGAGCATCTCCTGGGGCGTCGCCGGCGCGAGGACGATCGCGTGGGTGTTGCCGTGGCCGAGACCGCGACAAGCGAGCTTGATATCGGACTGCTCGGGCGCGATGTTCCCGAGTCCCGGCCCGCCGCGCATGATGTCGACGAAGACCGCCGGCACCTCGGCACCGATCATGTACGAGATGCCCTCGAGCATCAGACTGAAGCCCGGCGAGCTCGTGAAGGTCATGCTCCGCCGTCCCGCGCCCCCCGCTCCGTACAGCATGTTGACGGTCGCGACCTCGCTCACCGCCTGCACGAACACCCCGCCGAGATCGGGCAACACCTTCGCCATCAACTCGGTCCCTTCGGTTGACGGAGTGATCGGATACCCGAAGACGTGGCGGCACCCGGCAAGCAGCGCGCCCGCGGCGATGGCGTACGTCCCTTTCACGACGAGCGGCTCGCGCGAAGGAAGCGGCAGCCGGCGGTCCGGGATGGGTACGGGCTCGGGGACGTCGAACGGGCGAAGGCCGAAGAGCTTCGCCGGGTCGACCGGCGCGAAAGCCGCCTCGCCGCCTTCAGCGTTCAAGCCATACGGCTCGGGACACGCGTCGATACAGAGGCCGCAGCCGTTGCAGTCCGCAAGGTCGAGAACGACGGGGACGAGACCGGTCAGTGGATTGATCTCGGTGCCGAACGCGATGCAGTTCTTCGGGCACGAAGTGATGCAGCGACCGCATCCCTTGCAGTACTCGGGCACGAGGAACGGCTTCGGGCGCTCGACGACACGGGTCATCGACGAAGCACCCGCTTTCGTCCTGTTGGGTGGCGCGCGACCTCCATCGAAACCATCGTCGGCCCGTCGTGGTCGGCTCGGTAGGACCGATTGGCCACCGAAATAGGGACGAAAGACCTCAACCCTGTGCCTCGTCCGAGCGCCCCCTCATGCGGCGTTCTCCGCAAATCGATGGAATCGCCTCCCCGCGGAAGCGACTGGGCAGATCAGCCGTTGACGATCCGAGACTTGAGACGCTGGAACTCGTCGTCGCTGATTACGCCTCGGTCCCTCAGGTCGGCGAGACGCGAGAGTTCGCTTGCGGGGCTGCTGTGGCCGCTCATCTCGTCGAAGTAGCGGCGAACCGCCTGGTCGTGCGCCGCCTGATCTTGCTGCGCATGCAGGCGCATCTCGTCCCCGTACAGGATGAGGTACAAGAGGATCCCAAAAAGTGGAAGCACGATCACGAAGAGAACCCAGAACGCCTTGAGCCAACCCTTCATGTCGTGTCGACGGAACAGGTCCGAAATGATCACGAAGATCAGCCAGATTTCGACGAGGAGCAAGAAGAACCACAGAATGTCGAGCAGGACCTGCCCGGTACCCCAGGTCGTCGCGAACATCGATCCCACCTTTCTGTAGATCGGGCCGTGGTCCCCCGACCTGCGCCCACAACCCGATGACGGCTTCGAACCACACCCCGCGCAGTGATCATCCCCGCCACGGGCGCAACCTTCAACCGTTGGTTCGCGGTGCCGACTCCAGTTGCTCCGGCGCACTGATCGCATCGGCGATCGCGCCATCAGCGACTCGGGCGCGCCGCGAGCTCAACCTCTCTGAGGAGCGCTTCACTTCCGAGGCATAATCGCCCGGTGCCCACCGATCGAGTCTTGTGCGGCTTCCTCCGGCACGGCCGATCGATGCTCTCAGGCGGCAACTCCGCGACGTCGTGAACGGGACGTCGAACGGGGACGAGCGCGGCGCTCCTCCCGAACGCTTAATCACGGCCTTCAACGAACGCATTCATCGCGATCCTGTGGTCGTGCGCGCCCCGGGTCGGGTGAATCTCATCGGTGACCACACCGATTACAACGACGGTTTCGTGCTACCTGTGGCGCTCCAATTCACGACGTGGGCGGCGGCCAGTGAACGGAGCGATCGGTCGGTGACGATCGAATCCCTCACGCACCGCCGGTCGTCGACGTTCGAACTCGACGACGCATCGCCCCGGCCCCGACGCAACTGGAGCGACTACGTACGGGGAGTCGCAATCGCGTTGCAAGAGCGCGGCAAGCGTCTTGTCGGGGTCGACGTCATCTTCGACAGCACCATCCCCGTTGGCGCGGGTCTGAGCTCGTCGGCGGCGCTCGAAACTTCCGCCGGACTCGCGATGGCGGCCGTAGCCAAAGTCGTCGTCGACAAGGAACTCCTCGCGCGTGCGGGACAGTGGTCCGAAAATCACTTCGTGGGCGTGCGCACGGGGATCATGGACCAGTACACCTCGTGTTTCGGGGTGAAAGGTAAGGCGCTCTTGCTCGACTGTCGTTCCCTCCAATCGCGCCTCGTGACGCTCCCCCGCAATATGCGCTTCGTCGTTGCGAACACGATGTCGCGGCACGCGCTCGCTGCAGGTTCATATAACACCCGAAGAGAACAGTGCGAGGCTGCGGTTGCGATCCTCGCGAAAGCAAACCCCCAGGTGACGTCGCTACGCGACGTCGGCCTTGAAATGCTTCTGGCCTCTGCAGACTCGATGCCCCCGGTGCTTTTCAAACGGGCCCACCACGTCGTCACCGAGAACGCCCGCGTCCTCGCAGCCGCGTCCGCGCTCGAAGAGGGTGACCTTGAGACCGCGGGTGCACTGATGAACCTGTCACACGAGAGCCTGCGCGACGATTTCGGGGTATCGAGTCACGAACTCGACGTGATGGTGCTCATCGCGCGATCGCTCGACGGCGTCTACGGCTCTCGCATGACGGGCGGAGGTTTCGGGGGGTCGACGATCTCGCTCGTCGACGAGGATCGCTCTGGGGAGGTCGTCGGCGCTCTCGCCGACCGCTACGCCGAAGACACGGGCATCGCGCCGTCGGTGTTCATCGCCGAACCGAGCGAGGGGGCGAGCGTGCTCGCTCCGGATGGGACGGGGGCGCCGTGATCGTGCTCGTCGTCGGGGGCGCCGGCTACATCGGCAGCGCGACCTGCAGAGCGCTCCTCGAAGCGGGTCACGAGGTCACAGTTCTCGATGATCTCTCGACCGGTCACCGCGCCGCCGTGCCGCGCGAAGCCAATCTCGTCGTCGGATCGAGCGCTGACGTCGATCTCCTCGATCGGCTCTTCTCTTCGCGCCGCTTCGACGTCGTGATGGACTTCGCGGCGCTGATCGAGGCGGGCGAGTCGATGACCGTGCCCGAGCGGTACTTCCGAAACAACGTTGCGAACGCCCTCTCGGTCGTCGAGGCGATGCTCCGTCACGACGTCGGGCGATTCGTTTTCTCTTCGAGTGCCGCCGTCTACGGCGATCCCCGCGACCTCCCGGTGAAAGAGGACTCGCCACTCCAGCCGACGAACGCATACGGCGAGTCGAAGCTCCTTTTCGAAACGATGCTGTGCTGGATCCGCCGGGTCCACGGGATGCATGTCGGTGTGCTCCGCTACTTCAACGCCGCCGGAGCCGTCAACGTTGACAACGGCGAGGACCATCGCCCCGAGTCGCATCTCATCCCGCTCGTTCTTCAGTGCGCGCTCGGGCGCACCGAGACGGTCGCGATCTACGGGACGGACTACGACACTCCCGATGGCACCTGCATACGCGACTATGTGCACGTCGCGGACCTCGCGAGCGCGCACCTGCTCGCGATGCACGCCCTCGAGGAGCGCGCCGCGCTGACGTACAACCTCGGCAACGGCAGTGGATTCTCCGTTCGCGAGGTGATCGACGCCGCGCGAGCCGTGACGAGTGTCCCGATCCTCGTCACCGAAGAGCCGCGACGAGCAGGTGACCCGGCGGTGCTCGTCGCGCGCGCGGATGCGATCCGCGACGAGCTCGGATGGAAGCCGCGTCGCGTGCTGCTTGCCGAGATCGTCGAAAGCGCGTGGGAGTGGCACGCACGACACCCGCAGGGCTTCGCTGACTGACGCGATGACGAATCTCGAGCACACCTCCCACCGTCGTCTCAATCCGCTCACCGGCGAGTGGATCCTCGTTTCACCCCAACGCGCGACCCGCCCGTGGCGCGGCCAGGTCGAACGACCCCGAAACGAGCAGCTCCCTTCGTACGACCCGACGTGTTACCTCTGTCCGGGCAACCCCCGAGCGGGCGGCGCACGCAACCCGGTGTATCAGGGCACCTTCGCGTTCGACAACGACTTCCCGGCATTGCTCGGCGACGCGACGGGCGATCCGATCGGCATCGATGGGTTGCTCGTCGCACGCCCAGAGGCCGGAGCGAGCCGGGTTCTGTGTTTCACTCCGGCGCACAACCGGCCTCTCTCGCGACTGACGACCGACGAAATCGTCGCTGTCGTTCGGGCCTGGCAAGAGGAGTACGCGGCGCTCGGCTCCCGCCAAGCCGTCAACGCCGTGCAGATCTTCGAGAACCGCGGCGAGATGATGGGGGCGAGTAACCCGCACCCGCACGGCCAGATCTGGGCGACCGCGTCGGTACCGACGGAGCTCGTGAAGGAACACAAGACCTTCGAAGAGGCGGTGCGCCCAGATGAGTGTGTCCTTTGCCGGTACGTCGCGATCGAGCTCGAACTCGACGTACGGGTGGTGTCGGCGAACGACCACTTCCTTGTCCTCGTCCCGTACTGGGCGATCTGGCCGTTCGAGGTCCTTGTCGTTCCCCTTCGCCATGCGAGCGGCATCGACGCGATGAGCGACGGAGAAGTACGCGGGCTTGCCGAAATCCTGAGCCGACTCACCGTCCGTTACGACAACGTCTTTGAGACCCCATTCCCCTATTCGATGGGAATCCATCAGCGCCCAACCGACGGCACGTCGCACGAGCGCTGGCATTTCCACCTCCACTTCTACCCACCTCTTCTTCGCTCGGCGACCGTGAGGAAGTTCATGGTCGGCTTCGAACTCCTCGCCGAGCCCCAACGCGACATCACGCCTGAAGCCGCGGCGGAACGCCTACGCGGTGTCGCAGCGCGCCACTATCTCGACGAGGACGCGCGCTGACAAGACACGCCTGGCAAAGCCACAGCGAACGGAACGGATACCCTTCGGCGATGCGCCTCGGCGTCCTCACCGGAGGTGGTGATTGTCCCGGTTTGAACGCGGCGATCCGCGCCGTCGTCCGTCAGGCGAACGTCGCGTACGGAGACGACGTCGTCGGATTCCGTGACGGTTGGCGGGGGGTTGTCGAGGACGACGCGATCCCCTTGGACGTCGCCGCGTGTCGCGGAATCCTCCCCCGCGGCGGGACGATCATCGGCACCTCGCGCTTCAATCCCTGCAAGGTCGCTGGCGACGCGCAACGGGCGCTCGAGACGATCGAGCGCCGCGCGATCGATGCCCTCGTCGCGATCGGCGGCGAAGGCACCCTCGGGGCCGCCCGCGACCTCGCGCAGATCGGCGCTCCGATCGTCGGCGTGCCGAAGACGATCGACAACGACGTGGGCGGCACCGACGTCACGATCGGCTTTCACACCGCGGTGCAGATCGCGACCGACGCGATCGACCGGCTGCACACGACGGCCGAATCGCACGACCGGGTGATCGTCTGCGAGGTGATGGGCCGCAACGCCGGGTGGATCGCCGTCTACGCCGGTCTCGCCGGCGGTGCCGCGGTCGTGCTTGCGCCCGAGGAGCCCTTTGACATCACCCTCGTCTGCGACCACTTGAAGCGCCGTCACGCGAAGGGACGTTTTGCCTCGGTTGTCGTCGTCGCCGAGGGGTCGAAGCCCGTCGAAGGGACAATTCCCCTCCCCCCTCCCGAGATCGACGCTTTCGACCACGAGCGCCTGGGTGGGATCAGCGCCGTCGTCGCGCGCGAGATCGAGGCCCTTATCGGCCTCGAAGCGCGAGTGACCATTCTCGGGCACGTCCAGCGTGGCGGGACTCCAAACGCTTTCGACCGCGTCCTCGCCACGCGCCTCGGCGTCGCCGCGGTCGACAACGTCCACGAAAACACGTTCGGAACGATGGTCGGGGTCCACGGTCCAGACATCGGCTCGACCACGCTCGACGAGGCCCTCGCCGTCCCAAAGCGTGTCCCACGCGACCTCATCGACCGGGTCGCGGGCATCTTCATGGAATGAGCCGGAGCTGCTCCATCACGTGACGTTGCACCTGGCGGTCGTGCTCGGCACGCTGGCGAATGCGACGACCGCAGTTCGCCTCTCGTTGCACGTGCTCGCCGCCGCGGTATGGGTTGGAGGACAGCTCACGGTTGCCGGCTTGCTACCGACGGTGCGACGGCTCGGCGACGAGGCACCGAAAAAGATCGCCAGGGCCTTTGCACGCATCGAGTGGCCGATGTTCGGGCTGCTCATCGCGACCGGAATTTGGAACGCGGTCGCGGACGATCCCTCGAAACAGAACAGCGCCTGGAACGCGGTCCTCGGTGCAAAGATCGCCGTCGTTCTCGTCGCAGGCCTGGCGGCCTACTGGCACGGCCGCGCCCGCACGAGGGCGGGCCTCGCCGCCTTCGGCGGGATCGCCGGGATGGCGTCGTTGGCGGCGCTCGTCCTCGGCGTGCTGCTCGCCGGCTGAAGCGAACGCGCCACGGTCAATCCGCCGGGATCTGCCCCATCCGGCCGTGGCGGAAGTCTTCGAAGGCCTGGCGGATCTCATCGTCGGTCTTCATCACGAACGGCCCATACCACGCGACCGGCTCATGTATCGGCGCGCCACCAAGGATGAGCACGTCGAGTTTCGGGGCACGCGATTCCTGGGCGGCGTTGGCGCGCACCGTCAGGTAGTCGCCCGGCCCGAACACGGCGAGCTGGCCCATCGAGATCGGACGTCCCGTACTCGACACGCCGCCCGAACCAGAAAGCGCGTAGGCCAGGGCGTTGAAATCCCGGGGCCAGGGCACGCGCAGCTCCGCGCCCGGCTCGAGCGTCGCGTGGACGAAGACGATCGGCGTGTGCGTCCGGCCTGGTCCGACGTGCCCGGCGAGTTCCCCGGCGACGATGCGGACGAGCGCGCCGCCGTCGGGCGAGCTCAGCAGTTCGACATTGCCGCCACGAATGTCCTGGTACTTCGGCGGGATCCACTTGTCCCCGGAGGGCAGGTTCACCCATAACTGGATGCCGTGGAAGACGCCCCCGGAGGCGACGAGCTCTTCTGGCGGCGCCTCGATGTGCAAGATGCCGCTGCCCGCGGTCATCCACTGCGTGTCGCCGTTCGTAATCAGCCCGCCGCCACCGTGCGAGTCGCGATGACGGAACGTGCCGTCGATGATGTACGTGACGGTCTCAAAGCCCCGGTGCGGGTGCCACGGCGTGCCCTTCGCCTCCCCCGGCGCGTACTCGACTTCACCCATCTGGTCCATGTGGACGAACGGGTCGAGCTCGGAGCTTGGCACTCCCGCGAACGCGCGCCGGACCGGGAAGCCTTCCCCTTCGACGCCGCTCGGCGCGGTCGTGACGGAACGGACCGCGCGCTCGATCGAAGACGCGGCGTCGACCTCGGGCAGTCTTGGCAGAACGAGCAGATCCTCGACAGTGACAGCTGGCATCGTGTGTCTCCTTTGGCGCCGCCGGAGTGCCTTGGTGTAGCTGCGCCTGGTCCAAGCAACGCATTCCGGCATCCGGATCTTCCCGGTCCTTGCCGAACGGGAGGTTGAACGGGAAGCCGCGCCCCCAGCCTCCACCAGCTGCCCGCGTGGCGGCCCCGTGGCGCGCCCGGAGGACGGATGGAAAAGACCGAGTCGTCAGAGCCGACAGCACATCGACGGAGGTTCGACAAGGCGACCGACACGAGGTGGTGTCGCAGCGGCGCGAAGCGGTCGCGACGCGACCAGGTGAGCTACGTCGCGGTAGGCCTCCTCGTCGCGCTCGCGCTGACAATCGTGTCCCGTTTGACGGTGTCTCCGGTGCACCCTTCGCCGCGTACCGAATCGCACCCGACGCTCCATGCGGTGTCACACCACACCGCACCGCAGCGCGATCCGACGCGAGCAACTCCCCCTCCCACGACCGACGTCGCGCAGATCGGTCGTCGCGCCCAGACAACTCCGAGTGACACGGCCATGCCGTCGGTCCCGACGATGTCGACGGTGCCGTCGGTGACGGCGGCGGCGCCCTCGCTCGCGCCATCGTCGACGACCACGTCCGTGCCGTCATCGCCGACGCCGATGGCGCCCGGGTCGCTGCAGTACTCGGGCGTTCTCAGCTATCCGGAGGACATCGCGACGTCGATCCCATTTACGTCGCCGAGCGGCGTCGCCGCGGTGCGCGTCACCTGGCACGGCGGCAGCGAACTCGTCGCGGCGCTTCGCTGTCGCGGCGCGCACGACTCAGTTCCGGGGACACACGGCATTTCGATCTCGATCGACGGATCCCCCGGCGCCTGTGCAGTGGCGATCGCGCTCGCGTCCGGAGTCCGCTCACACGTTGCGTACGCCGTTTCGGTTCTCACCCCAGACGCGGGCGGCTGAGGCGTGGCGAACCCGACGAAATCTCGGCGCACGACGATCACCGAGGGTCTGGTCTCCCTCACGAAGGCGCTCGTCCTCCTTGCTGGCGTCCCGGTCGCCCTCGTTCGTCTGTGGTTCCTCTCGCCGTTGCCGGCGCGTGTCGTCGGTACCTCGGGCGTGACATCCCTGGCGACCTGGTCACACGCGTCGGTGTTGCTCGTCGGCGGCGTATGGGCCTTCGCGAGCACGAATCTCCTGCGCGAGATCGCCGGCGCGCTCCGTCACGGCGAGGCTCCCGGGTCAACGTGGTCAGGGCGTTGGGCGATCGCGATCACCGCGCTGATCGTCGCCGCGACCGCTTCGCCTTCGCTCTTTCCCAGCTCCCGAAGCACGAACCCGCGCGCCGCCGCGACATCCCTCGCCCGTTCGCGAACAGCCGTTTCGTCACCGACACCGTCCGATCACGTGCGTACGCTCGCCGGCGAGTGCCTCGCCGACGTCGCGGAACGCGTCGGCGCGTGCGCGGACGACTGGCCCGAGATCGCCGTGTTGAACTTCGGGACGTTGCAGCCGGTCGGGGGTCGGATGATCGATCCCGCCCGTCTTCGAGGGGGCTGGCGTCTGCGGTTACCGTCGCACGCTCGCCGCCGGGACACCGCGCCGGCTCGGACACGGCGCGGTAACACCGCACGCCTTTCGGAACTCGCGCTCATCGGACTCGGGGTGGTGACGATCTGCGCGCTCGCCCGGCGGGTTCGCTTGCTCCGGCGGCGCGACAGCGCGGTCCGTCGAGAGGGCGAGCTTTCCGCGCCGGCGGCGCCGGATGTCATGGCGCTCGAGACGGCGATCGAGCCGTTCGCGGCGGCGCCGATCCTCGAGTGGATCGATGTCGCGAACCGGCTGCTGTCCCTTGCGACCCCAGATAAGGGCACACTCGACGTTCGCCTCGTTCGCGCCGGTCCCGATGGCGTCGAGTTCCTCCTCTCACACGCGCTGACCACGGCCTCGTGGCCATTCCGCGCCGAGCGGGGTGGGCGCTGGTTGCGGCTCGACCCGCTCGCCGATCTCGGAACGTTGACCGCGGCGGCGAGGGATCTCTCGCGGCGCTATCCGGCACTCGTGCCCGTCGGCGACGACGAGGCTTCGTCGTATCTCGTCCCGTTGCAGCCCGGTCGACGACTCGGCATCACCGGCACTCCCGAACTCGTCGACCAGGCGCTCGGCGCGATCGTGACCGGTCTCCGGGTCGTTCCCTGGGCGGAACAGTGTTCGGTCGAACTGGTCGGACTGGCTCCGCCTCCACCCGCCGAGCAGTGCTACCAGCTCCAGTCGAGCGGGACCGTCGCGCTCTGCGATCTCGCCGAAGGCGCCCCGCGTCGCGTGAACGATTCCCCGATCGCCGCGAAAGAGCCAGTCCTCGTCCTCGCTCGCGAGGCGATCTCCGACGTCGATGACGCACTCCTCGAGAAGGCCTCCAAGGTCGCAGCCGTCGTCGCCGCCGGACGCGGCGGCTCCGTCGTCGTCCACGTCGACGAACAGGGCGCGGTGCTCCACCCGTTCGCGGTCGCGCTCTCCGGGGTCCTGCCACACCCCGAACAACTCGACCTCGTCGACTCGCTCCTCCGCGCCGTCTCGCGTCCGCCCGAGATCATCCCGATCGAGCCTCTCCGGGTGCTCGACGAGGACGATCTCGAATCGATTCCGCCGGCCGGCGTGACCGAATGTCGCGTGATGCGGGCGAACCCCGACATCATCGGTCTTGTGCAGACCCCGTACCGCGGTGATGCCGACCGCGTTGTCGAGTGCCTCGCCTACATCGTCTTACACGGAGGTCGTGTCAGCGTGGACGCGATCGCTGAGGGCTTGTACGCGCGATCGCGGACAGAGTTGCGACGAGCTCGCGCCGAGAACACGCTGTCCGCACTGCGCGCCTGTCTCGGCGAGCCGGCGGCCGGCCGACGATTTCTCGTCCGCCACGGCGACGAAGTGTCGTTGAGCGACGCGGTGAGTTGCGACTGGCTTCGGGCGAAGCAGGCGATTGCCGGCGCGGCGCGGTCCGAGCCAGCGCGCGCGACGGAACTGCTGCGGTCGGCACTCGAACTCGCCGACAGCCCCCCGTGCGCGTCGGTGATCGCCGGGTTCAGCTGGCTGCGCGCAGAGGGGATCGCCGGCGAGATCGAGGGCGCACTCGTCGACGGCGCGCACCGGCTGTGCGCGCTCGCGCTCGCGGGCAACGACACCGCGCTCGCGAGGTGGGCGGTCGAGCAGGCCCGGCGTTGCGTGGCGGAGTCGGAGATACTCGGCCGAGACCTCATGGCGGTGTGTGAGGCTGAAGGCGACCGGACCGGCGTGCGCACCGCGTTCTCGGAGTTGGAGGTGGCCCTCGAACGCCTCGGCCACAACGAGCCATCAGCGGAAAGTCGAGCACTCCTCGACGCAATTGAGAGCGACTGATCGTTCGAAGTTGTCGAATCCCGAACGCCCTGGCACGATGCGACCCGGTCGTCGCGTATGTGCTAGGAGGACGACGTGCGAGTTGGTGTGCCGAGCGAGTTGAAGGACAACGAATACCGGGTGGCCATCACACCGGCCGGCGTACGGGAGCTCGTCTCCGCCGGTCACGACGTCCGCATCGAACACGGCGCCGGCGAGGGGTCCTCGATCCCCGACGAGGAGTACCTCGCCGTCGGCGCGAAGATCGTCCAGGACGCCGACACGCTTTGGGGTGAGTCGGATCTCGTCTGCAAGGTGAAAGAGCCGATCGCCGAGGAGTTCCACCGCATGCGCGTGGACCTCGTCCTTTTCACCTATCTCCACCTCGCGGCCAACCGCGTCGCCACCGAGGCGATCCTGTCGAGCCGCATAACGGCGATCGCGTATGAGACCGTGCGTCTGGCGGACGGGTCTTTGCCGTTGCTCGCACCGATGAGCGAGGTCGCGGGGCGCATGGCGCCGATGGTCGGGGCATCGGTGCTCGAACGTCCGGCCGGCGGCCGCGGCGTGCTGATGTCCGGCGTCCCGGGAGTGCGGGCGGCGCGCGTCGTCGTGATCGGAGCCGGCGTCGCCGGCTCGAACGCGGCCTCGATCGCCGTGGGTATGCACGCTGACGTCACCGTCCTCGACCGCGATCTGCACCGATTAGCCGCACTCGACCAGCTCTTCGCCGGTCGCCTCGAGACACTCGCCTCGAGCGAGCACGCGATCGAACTCGCTTGCCTCGAGGCAGACCTCGTCATCGGTGCGGTGCTCGTCGTCGGCGCGCGCGCCCGAAGCTCGTGAGTGACGATCTGGTGCGCCGCATGCGACCGGGTTCGGTCCTCGTCGACATCTCGGTCGACCAAGGTGGCTGCTTCGAATCGACTCATGCGACGACACACTCCGACCCGACCTACCGCGTGTTCGACTCGATCTTCTACTGCGTCGCGAACATGCCGGGCGCCGTCCCTCACACCTCGACGTACGCGCTCACCAACGCCACACTCCCATACACGATGGAGATCGCGAACAACGGCTGGCGCGCCGCGGTGCGCGGGGACGCCGCGCTCGCAGATGGCGTCAACGCCGTCGACGGCCGACTGGTGAGCGCGCCCGTCGCCGACGCGCACGGCCTCGAATACGTGCCGCTCTCTTCGCTCCTGTAGCACTCCTGCAGCCACGAATCGGCCCGCTGGCCAAGCGGAAAACCGGTGCTCGCGGCCGCGATTGCCACCAGGTCGCGTTGTCGACCAACTACGTTGACCGCTCGTGCCCAGTCATTCCCAAGGCGCTTCGCGCCGTCGCCAAATGAGTCTTCGCGCCTATTTCCGCACGATCCGCAAGGGACGCCTCGCCGCTGCCGGCGTCGTCGTCCTCGCCATCGTGCTGCTGATCGTCCTCCTCGTCGTGAACACGTCGTCCCCCCCGAAGAAGCCTCCGCACGCGGATGGCGGACCGCGCGTCACCCAGCCACACCTCGCGACCGACCGTTGCCCGCTCACCGACCTGCCCGCTCCGGGAGGCGTCGTCCCAGACCGTGAGCCGGTCGCCGTGAAGATCGGCAACGAACCCGACGGCGCCCGACCGCAGAGCGGGCTCAACGAGGCCGACGTCGTCTTCGACACCCCCGCCGAGGGCGGGATCATGCGCTACATCGCCATCTTCCAGTGCCAGAACGTCGCGAACATCGGCCCGATCCGCTCGGTGCGATGGGTCGACTGGCACATCTTGCAGATGTTCCCGCACGTCGTCTTGGCCTTCGTCGGCGGCGTCACCCCGAACCAGCAGACCGTCGCGTCGCTGCCGTTCATCGACGACGCGAACGAGTTCTTGCACTACACGGCGTACCACGACGACCCCCAGCGCGTCGCTCCGGACGCGACGTACTCGACCAGCCAGGCGCTGTGGTCGCTCTTCCCGAAGCAGTCCGCTCCGCCGCCGATCTTCCGTTACACCGCCGCATTGCCCAAGGGGGCCCACCCGGCGTCATCGGTGGCGATCAACTTCTCCTACGGCACCGACGTCGTCTGGAAGTGGGACGCCTCGACGGGCCAGTGGATCCACACGTACTCGGGCCAGACCGACATCGACGCGCTGACCGGCAAGCCGGTGACGACGACGAACATCATCGTCGAGGTCGTCCACTACACCTTCGGCCCGTACGTCGAGAGCACGGGCGGCTCTGGTGACGTCGAGAGCCAGACCGTGGGGCGCGGTCGCGGCTTCGTCTTCCGAAACGGTGAGTACATCCCGGTGATCTGGCACCGCCCGTCGTTGAACTCCCCGACGACCTACGTCTCGAACACGGGTCAACCCGTCGGGCTGCAGCCCGGACGTACCTGGGTCGAGTTGCTCCTCGACACGACGTACAAAGAGTCCGGGGCCTTCACGATCACCCCGTAGTGGTTACGTAGGCGGCCGACCCCAACGCTGGACGCGTCGCAACAGCTTTTCCTTCCACGATCGGTACGGCGGGTAGAGCAGCGGATGCTCGAGGCGTGTCGACTTCTCGAAGACGGCCCGGGTGTGGCTGAAGCGCTCGAAACCCGCCCGACCGTGGTACGCACCCGTCCCCGACGCGCCGACGCCGCCGAAGGGCAATCCGGGGATCGCGACCTGCAGCACCGTCGTGTTTACGCCGACTCCGCCAGAACGCGTCCGGTGGATGACGTCGTCGGCGCGCTCACGGTTCGACGTGAACAGGTAGAGCGCGAGCGGATCGGGGTGGGCGGCGATCCGCACGAGCGCCTCCTCGACATTTCTCACCGGCTCGACGACAAGGATCGGCCCGAAGATCTCTTCCTGCGCGAGCGCCGACGCCGGGTCCGGCGCGCGCACCACGGTCGGCGCGAAATAGCGCGCGTTGCGGTCGTAGTCGCCGCCCGCGAGCACCTCGCCGCCGTGGCCGTCGAGCATCGCCGCGAGACGATCAAGGTGGTGCTCGTCGATGACGCGCGCGTAGGCGTCGCTTCGCGTCGGATCGGCGCCAAAGAACTCGGTGATCGCCTGGAGGACGGAAGCGATGAATCGCTCTTCAACTACGTCCTCGACGAGGACGTAGTCGGGCGCGACACAGGTCTGTCCAGCGTTGAGAAAGCGTCCCCAGGCGATGCGCCGTGCCGCGACGCGCAGGTCGGCGTCCGCGCACACGATCGCCGGGTTCTTCCCGCCGAGCTCGAGCGTCACCGGTGTGAGGTGCCTCGCCGCCGCGGCCATCACGGAACGCGCCGCTCGCTGCCCGCCCGTGTAGACGATGTGATCGACGCCGGCGTCGACGATCGCCTCGACTACCGACGCTCCCCCTTCGACGACCGCGACCGCTCCGGGATCGATGTGCGCAGCGACGAGCTGTGCGAGGGCGTGTGAGGTTGCCGGCGCGAGCTCGGAAGGCTTCAGCACGACGGCGTTGCCGGCCGCGAGCGCGCCTGCCGCCGGGGCGAGCGTCAGGTATACCGGATAGTTCCACGGCGAGACGACGGCGACGAGCCCGAGAGGCTGACGGATGATGCGTGCCCTCGACGGCAGCTGGGTGAACGGCACCCCCGCCCGCTCCGGCCGCATCCAAGAACGCAGATGCCGTAGCGCGAAGTCGATCTCGAGCGTGATCGCCGCGAGGTCGGTCAGCCAGCCCTCGAGGCGCGGCTTTCCGAGGTCCGCGGCGAGCGCCGCTTCGAGAACGGGTTCGCCCTCGACGACGAGGCGTCGCAGCTCGACGAGCTGGTGGCGCCGCCATTCGAACGTGCTCGTCGCGCCGCTTCGGACCGTCGTCCGCAGGGTCAACAGCGCGTCTTCGACCGACTGGGTGAACGTCACGAGCCGCCTCGTCCGATGCCGGGCCGGGAGCGTACCAACGCCACGCCGGGACCGTGCCGAGCGAGGGCGTGGCGGTTACGGTGGCCGCCCGGTGGCGATGCAAGAGAACGTGCTCCACGTCGAGGTGATCGAGACTCCCGATCTCGGCGACCGCAGCTACGTCGCCCACGACGGCGAGTTCGCGATCGTCCTCGACCCGCAGCGGGACATCGGCCGCATCCAAGAAGTGATCGCCGAACACGGGCTCGAGGTGGCGCTCGTCGCCGAGACCCACCTCCACAACGACTACGTCACCGGTGGTTACGACCTCGCGCGGCGGGCGGGAGCCGAGTACCTCCTCTCCGCCGAGGACGACGTCGACTTCCCCCGCCGCAAGGTGGCAGATGGCGACACGATCGACGTCGGCGGATTGCACCTCAGCGCGCTGTCGACGCCGGGGCACACCTTTACGCACATGTCCTACGCGGTCGCTAACGCATCCGGCCCGGCGGCCGTCTTCACGGGCGGCTCGCTCTTGTACGGGAGCGTCGGGCGGACCGACCTCTTGGGGACCGAACACGCCGCCGAGCTCGCCCGCCTGCAGTACCGGTCGGCGCGCCGGCTCGCCGAGGTCCTCCCCGACGAGGTCGCGGTGTTTCCGACCCATGGCTTTGGCAGCTTCTGCAGCGCCGGCAGCGTTTCGATCGCGAGGGACGCGACGATCGGCGAGGAACGTTCGCGCAACATCGCCCTCACGATCGAAGACGAGGACGCCTTCGTCCACCGTGTTCTTTCCGCGTACGACGCGTACCCGACCTACTACGCGCGCATGGCGCCACTCAATCGCCGCGGACCCTCCGCCGTCGAGCTTGGGCCGGTGCAGCGGGTCGATGGTGATGAACTGCGGGCGCGTGTCCGCGCCGGCGAATGGGTCGTCGATCTGCGCGAACGACGCGCGTTCGCGCGATCACACCTCTCGGGGACGGTGAGCTTCCCGCTCGACACCTCGTTCTCGACCTACGTCGGCTGGCTCATTCCCGCCGACGCGCCGATCACGCTCATCTCGCCGAGCGAGGCTGAGCTTGAGGTGGCGCGCACCCAGCTCGCACGCATCGGAATCGACGAACTCAAGGGCGCAGCGACGGGCTCGTTCGACGCGCTCGTGGACGGCGAGACCCCGGTGAGCTATCCGACCACGACCTTCGCGGACCTCGAAGGACTCGGAGACATCGTCGTTTTGGACGTCCGGCTCAGCGACGAGTGGCGGCAGGCGCACATCGCCGGCTCGTTCCACATCCCACTGCACGAGCTCGAACGACGAGTGGGCGAACTCGACGACGAGCCGATCGCTGTGCACTGCGGGAGCGGGTACCGCGCCGGTATCGCCGCGAGCCTCTTGCAGCGCGCCGGACGTGACGTCGTCCTCGTCGACGACGACTGGGCGAACGCCGAGAACGCGATCGGTCCACGGTTGATCCTCAAGTCGCGGCCGCAGTGACACCGACCACGCGGCGGCCCACCGGGACCTTCGGCCCTTCTTCCAGCTATCCGCCAAGCGAATGCTCAACAGAAGAGGCCGCTCCGAGCTGTGCGGCTGCTTTTCGCGGACACGAGAAAGGAAGACACGATGTCGGATCTCACGGGACGGGTGATCGAACAGGTCATCGCAAAGAATCCGCACGAACCGGACTTCCACCAGGCGGTGCGAGAGGTGCTCGAGACCCTCGAGCCGGTGCTCGCCACCCATCCCGACTTCGTCGAGGCGCGCATCTTGGAGCGGCTCGTCGAACCCGAGCGGGTGATCATCTTCCGGGTCCCCTGGGTCGACGACCTCGGCATCATCCAGATCAACCGGGGCTTTCGCATCCAGATGAACTCCGCCATCGGGCCGTACAAGGGCGGCCTGCGCTTCCACCCCGACGTCACGCTCGGACTGCTGAAGTTCCTCGCCTTCGAGCAGGTTTTCAAGAACGCGCTGACGACCTTGCCGATGGGCGGCGGGAAGGGCGGATCGGACTTCGACCCGAAAGGAAAGTCCGACGACGAGGTGCGTCGCTTCTGCCAGTCGTTCATGACCGAGCTGTACCGCCACATCGGCCAGTTCACCGACGTTCCCGCCGGCGACATCGGCGTAGGGGCGCGTGAGATCGGTTACCTGTTTGGCCAGTACAAGCGGATCACGAACCTTTTCGCCGGAACGATCACCGGCAAGGGCGTCGCCTGGGGCGGGTCGTTCGTGCGACCGGAAGCGACCGGGTTCGGCGCCGTGTACTTCGCCGAGGAGATGCTGAAGACCCGCGGCGAATCGCTCGCCGGCAAGACCTGCCTCGTATCGGGCAGCGGCAACGTCGCGCAGTACACGGTCGCCAAACTGATCGAGCTCGGGGCTCGGGTGGTCACGATGTCGGACTCCGACGGGTTCGTCCTCGACCCCGACGGATTCGACGAGGACAAGCTCGCATTCGTCCTCGACCTGAAAAATGTGCGCCGCGGACGGATCTCCGAGTATGCCGAACGCTTCCCGCACGCCGCGTTCTATCGGCACGGCGACGGCGACCACCGGACCTTATGGTCGACGCCGGCGAAGTGCGCGTTCCCATCGGCGACGCAGAACGAGATCTCAAGCGACGACGCGGCCACGCTTTTGAAGAATGGGGTGCAGCTGGTCGTCGAAGGGGCGAACATGCCGACCCAGCCCGAGGGTGTCCGGCGCTTCTTGGAGGCCGGGATCCTTTTCGGTCCGGCGAAGGCGGCAAACGCGGGCGGCGTCGCCGTTTCGGGTCTCGAGATGACCCAGAACATCGAGCACGCGAGCTGGTCAGCGGAAGCAGTCGACGTGCGACTTCGCGAGATCATGTCGGCGATCCACGAGCAGGTGCGCACGACTGCCGCGCAGTACGGCGAAGCGGGCAACTACGTCGCCGGGGCGAACATCGCCGGATTCTTGAAGGTCGCCCAGGCGATGCTCGATCAGGCGGACGTCTGAGCCGCTCGCGAAGAAGGCGGTGGAATTAGAAGAAGCCGCCTCCGTTCGTGAGACCGCTCGATGCGAGCCGCTGGAGCGCGCGCTCCAGCGCGCGTATTTCTGCCGGATGCCGCGCGAGTGTCGCGATCGTTTGCAGATCCTGAGGTTGCAGGATCGAAAGGGAGGCGTCGAGGTCGTAAAGGACGGTCGCGGTCGGGCTGACAAACCACGCGCCGTCCTGGTTGACGGCCACGATGCCGATCGCCGGACGCATCGTGAAAAGGCGCGACGTGAGTGGCCGGAGCGAAGGCGGCAGGACCGACAGGAGCCGCTGCTCCTCCCTCGACTTCGACGTCGCGGTCGGACAGATCGATTGGTTCGTGCCGGCAGGAGTTGTCACGCTCACGCAACCGCCCTTGATGCCGATCGTGAAGCCTCGTACCGACGCCGACAAGCCGAGATCCTTCACCTTGACGAGGGTGCCTCCACTCACCGGTGTGTCCGAAAACTCCATGCTCGTGATCTTCAAATGGACCTCGGACCTCGCCTTGTCGAGTTCGGATTGGGCGCGTCCGAGGAGTTCCGGCGCATAGGTCTGCAATGCACCCATTTCGCCTGGTGCGAGATCTCCGACAACGCCGGAAAGGTTGAACGCGGTGACGTCATTGATGAAGACGCCGACCGCGTCGTCGGCGCTGTTCCCCCCTGAGGGTCGGATTGCAGACGTCGCGCTGGGCGGGACGCCGCTGCCTCCCTTCGCCCTCAGGGCGTCGACGACAATCGTGTAGCCAAGGCTCACGTACCAACGACCGCCGACCTTCTCGGTCACGATCGGCGTCGAAGCCCCCGACTCGACCGTCGTCGTCTGGGATCGCTCGCCACCTTGCAAAGCGCTGCCCGCGAGCGAGTTCACGAATGAACCGACCGGGAGCTTGCTCGGGTCGACGGATTCGGTCACCCGTCCGCTCGTGATCGTCACCGCAGCGAGATCAGAAGACAGCGTCTGCGTCCTCGTCGTGACCCCCGAAAAATGCAAGCCAAGCCCCGAGATCTCAGCGAGGTTCGTCCCGCTTGACAAGACCCTGAGCCGCTCGAGCTGGTGAGCGAGACCCGTGAGTCCGGGCTCGATCACCTGGCGCTCGCCCGGAGCGGTCGCATCGAGGACACCGAGCAGGTCAGCGTGGTCTGCCGCGCTGAGCAGATCGCTCACCGCCGCCGAAGGGCTCGCAGCGCCCGAAGGTGAGGACGAGAGCGTTATCGCCGCGCTGACGCCGCCGCCGACGAGCGCGAGGGCGACGAGGACCGCGACGACCCGCGGCCACGGCGAACGCGACTTCGACACGGGCGGGGCCACGCCTCCGTTCGTCAATCCCTCCGGCGAAGCGGCCGGTGCCGGTTCATCAGGCACGGCGTCGCGTCCTGCGCGCCATGACCGTGAACCCGATCACCATCGCGATAGCACAACCAACGCCGCCCACCCACGGGCCGAGGCGCGCGCTCGCGCCCAGTTGTGCAATCGCGATGATTGACGCCGCGACGACGAGCGCGCCCAACACGACGCCCAAAAAAGCAGAGAGCCGGATGCGACCGAGTACCGCTGCGGCGAGCGCGCACGCGGCGATCACCGGGAGCGAGTACGCGGCTCGCAGACCGATTCGCTCCCAACCCGGCAACGCGCTGCTTACACCTTCGAGGGCATGGACGAGTGCGAACGCGCTGCGCGCGGACGTGCCTGAGACAGACCACGGCAGGATCGACGCGACAACCGCTATTGGGACCGGAGCGATGGCGAGAGCACGGCGGGCGAGCACCGCCTGAGCGTACCCGGAGCGTCCTGCGATCACGGGGCTGCGGTACGTTTCAAAATGGGACGCGACGAGTCGCTGACAGCACTCGCGACCCGTCGGAACGGTGGCCGACATACCACCTCATACGTCGAACGAGGAAACAAGATTGAATTGCACATCGCCATCGAGGCGGCGAGTCGTAACCAGCGGATGCCTCGGGAAAACCGCGCGGTCTACTCGAGTTCCGCTGCGAGTTCTCGCACCGAATCGACAATGCGAGACGGTCGATACGAAAACCGCCGAGCGGTCGATTCGTCCGAAAGCCCCGACAGCACGAGGACGGTGAAAAGCCCGGCCTCGATTCCGGCGACAATGTCGGTGTCCATCCGATCGCCGATGATCGCCGTGGATTCGGAGTGCGCGTCGATCCTGTTCAGCGCGGTGCGGATCATGAGCGGATTGGGCTTTCCCACGAAATAGGGATCGACGCCGGTTGCGGTACTGATTAACGCCGCGACCGAACCGGTTGCGGGTAGTGGGCCATGAACGCTCGGACCGGTCGTGTCTGGGTTCGTCGCGACGAACGACGCACCCCCATTGATCAGTCGGATCGCCTGCGTGATGCGCTCGAAGCTGTAGCTCCGGGTCTCGCCGAGGACGACGTAGTCGGGATCGTGCACAGTCTGGGTGAACCCGACCTCCTGGAGGGCCGCCGTCAAGCCCTCTTCGCCGATGACGAACGCCGTCCCGCGCGGTCTCTGCGCGTCGAGGAAGCGCGCGGTCGCGAGCGCGGACGTCCAGATGCGGTCCGCCGACACGTCGATCCCGTCCCGTTGCAAGCGGGCAGCGAGATCCCTCGGTGTGAAGATCGAGTTGTTCGTGAGGATGAGGAATGGGGTGCGTTGCTGACGCAGGAGTGCGAGAAAACGCGCCGCGCCGTCGATCGGATGCTCCTCACGGACAATGACACCGTCCATGTCGATCAGCCAGGCTTGGATCTCCTTCGCGGACGCCATGGGAGTTCGTTCACTGATCGCGCCAGCGCTGTTGGGAGTCTGATCCATATCGTGATCCCGCGCCTCCCAAGTCGGCGTCCAGACCCGGCAGGAGGAACGCTCGATACAAGAGCGGCCCTCGACCCTTCGGTCAAATCACCCGGGCCTGAATCATTGTCCAGCAAAGACGGTCAGTTTGACGGCGCCTCGTTCTCAATTCCGATCCGGCCGCCGTGAGTGTGTGCCGGGGTCTTTTCTGTCTCCTCGACTGATTGTGGCTCGCGACGTTTTACAGATCGCGGCCCTCGGCGCGACACTGCCAGCAAGCGTTGGCCCGAGAACGAAACAGCCATCCAGTGAGGAGGATTAAATGCCCAACGACTTCGCCATCGATCTGACCCGCATCCGGGACGAGGCTCGTCAGCACCTCAAGCGGGGGCCGGTCACCCCGGAGAACACCGCCGACGTCGAGCGTGTCATCACGGTGCTCAACCAAATAGTCGCCAGCGAGATGGTGTGCTACCTGCGCTACACGCAGAACGCGATCGTCGCCCAGGGCATCAACCGGGAGCAGGTCTCCAGCATGTTCGTGGATCACGCAACCGAAGAACTCGGGCATTTCCAGCGAGTTTCTGACCGCATCAACCAGCTCGGCGGGTCGCCTGACTTGAACCCCGCCACGATGAAAGAACGCGCCATCACCGAATACTCCGAACCCGACGACGACACCGACCTGCAGGGCATGATCCGTGAGAACCTCGCCGGGGAACGCATCGTCATCGAGGTCTATACCGAAATCATCCGCTGGCTCGGCTCCGCCGACATCACCTCCCGTCGGATCATCGAGCAGATCCTCAAAGAGGAAGAAGACCACGCGGACGAGCTGAACGATCTATTCGAGGGCGTTTAGCAGAATCCGTTTCAATTGCCGACTACCGCGCTCTGATTCCGCCTAATCGGGGAACCCTGAGAAGAATCGCTCGAGCGCGGCCATGTCATCGAAGAACATGTCGATTCGACTGATCTTCGCATCCTCGGTGTTGGCGATGAGGAAGAGAGCCCTCACGGTGAGGACAGCACCTCGACCCTCCATCCTCATTTTCGCGAGGCCCGCGACGTGGTTGATTCCCGCCATCCAGTCTTCCCATTGAAGGACGTCGACCGCACGATTCGTGAGCTGACGGAGCTTTCCGATGTGCTCCGCTACTGCCTCTCTACCCTCGAAGTGCCCGGAGAGCGGATGCGAGCCCGGGACGTGATAGCTCACGTTCTCGGCGAGCAGCTCGACAGCCGAAGAGACCTCCCCATGAAATGACCGTTGGAAGAACTCCAGAGCCGCTGCAATCCGCGCGTCGTTCGTCATCTGAAGCCGTCCTCACTCATTGTCTCGCTTGTGAGACGCCCGGGGGTGGGTTGAACTGTCCGCGCCTGCGCGATGCGAAGCCCGCCGCTAAATCTGCAGAATAAAACGGCATCCAACCCGCGCCGCGAACTTCCTCGCCGGCTCATGTGTCTCGCGACCCGGTTGACGCGCTGAGCGCGCTTGGGGACGGCCGGTCCCCAAAATGCGATCGGAGATTGTTCGGAACACCGTTCAGGACTTACCAGCCTCGTAGGTCTCGGTGAAAATGTCCCCCTCCGCGGCCCCCGAACCAGATTTTCCTCCACCTGGGCCGCGTAGCACGAAGGCAATGGCGACAGCGAGCACGGATCCAACAAAGGGGCCTCCCAGGTAGACCCAGTAGTCGGTGAAGGTCTTGCCCACCAGGTCAGGCCCGAAGGTGCGTGCCGGGTTCATCGAGGCACCCGAGATCGGGCTCCCCCACAATCCGGCAAGGGCGATATAAGCCCCGACCCCGAAGGCACCGAACAGACCGATGTTCTGAGCTCCCGACGCCGTGCCGAGGATCACGCTGACCAGACCAAGGGTCAATATCAGTTCCATCCAGAATGCCGCCATGTCCGAGTAGCCATGGGCCGGATAGTTCGAGCCGTAGATGGCCGAGACATGGACGACCGAACGTAAGAAGAGGGCGGCGAGTGTGGCGCCGATGAGTTGCACGAGGATGTAGCCGGGGACTCGCCGCCAAGGGAAATCCCGGCGAAGTGCGAAGGCGATGCTTACCACCGGGTTCAAATGGGCACCGGAGACCTTGCCCATGAACAGGATGATGGCGACGACCGTCAGCGCGGGCGCCACCACCGCGGCCGAGTGACTGATCACGCCCGGGAATGCGTGCCCCATCATTCCCCCGCCGGCAGCCGCGAGGACGAGGAAGAACGTACCGAGCAGCTCGGAAGAGAGGCGTCGCCATTCCTGGCGGGGGTCGTTGAAGTCGTTGATTCGCTCGATGATGTTCTGCTCGTAGCGGGCCAATGGGCCGAGCGTGGGTAGTTCTTGTGTCGCTGGCATCGTGGACCACACCTTCCTGGACTGGGATATCGGGGCGTCGGCTTGCTTGGCCGGTCGGCGGAAATGAAGGGAAGCCAACCCCGTACCGAACGGTGTGCCGGCCTCATGACTACTGACCGAACGTACGCCATGGACGAATCGTGGTGGTCATGGTTCGTGCGTCAGCGAAGATGGAAGAACAGCGGGGCCGGGTGCCTGCGCTACGTGGGCCGAATCCAAGTAGTCCCAACCGAGGAAAGTGGAGGACAGATGGCCAAGGACGATGCAAAGCAGCCAAAAGGGGTCACGAGCCCGTCGGGCAGCGAATCGCTCGGCTTGCGGTGGCTCGACGACGTGGTGGCTCACGACTTCGATGCCGCACAGGCGTATCTGTCCTTGAAATTCGATGACAAACAGGCGGCGGCCGCCGTCGGACACCTTCGCAAGGCCGAGGTCACCAGTCGCCGGGCCAACGACATCTTGCGTGCCTGCGGTCTTGCGGCGTTGCCACTGGACGATCCCGGCGTGCAGCGTGACCTACTCAACGCCGCCTCTGGTAAACGGCTGAGTCCTGTGCTCGTAGTCTCTTCCGGGCACGGTGGCGACATCGCCGACGGCTACCACCGGGTCTCCCTGGCGTACCACCTCGACCCCTTCGGTGACGTCCCGTTGCGCATCGGCGCCGGTCCCGCCTGATCCTCAAAATGGGATCCACCGTTGGTCCAGGATGTGTGCAAGAGGGGGAGGTCGTAGAACGACGGGGCTTCGTCGAAAGTTCAGGAAGCCGGTTGACCCTTGCCCTACAACGCCGGGTCAGTGATGCCACAAAGCGCTGCCGATCATGGAGTCGCATGCCTTCGCGTTTAATCGAACCCAATTGAAGCGCGCGTGTTCACGCCACCGCGCGATACGGCACTTTCGCTACGCGACCGCTCCTTTAACGAGCGACGCGTTACGTGACACTGGGATACAGATCGCCGCGTCGGGCGACGGCGTCATCAGGTTTGGTCGGGCGAAGACCCGTTCTCGCCACAGGTCCAGGCGGCCGTGAAGGCTTGTACCGCGCCGGGCGGTGGGCCGTGAGCGGTCCGGCTGCTTCGCGAAGTCCGGACAAACAAATGGTGAAGTGAAGACACTCAAGCCGCACACCCCCTCATGCGCGCCGAGACGAGCCGCATTCAATTGGATTGACTAAATCACTCGACTCCATCGCGCGTGTCGCGAATGACTCCGCAATGGCGCGTCGGCAGTCGCGGAGATTCAAGACGACTCGGCACCCTGCGTCCCCACGTCACGAACCTCCGCCAACTGCGGTACGCTGCGTTCACAGGTCGGCGTCAACGCGCACGCCGTTCAGTGCCGTCGTCCACTCGGTCTTTCGGCGAATTCTGCGCACGAAAGGACAATCAGTGGCAACAGGCACCGTGAAGTGGTTCAGCGCCGAGAAGGGCTTCGGGTTCATTACTCAAGCTGACGGCGGCTCGGACGTATTCGTGCACCACTCCGCCATCGAAGGCACCGGTTACAAAAGCCTCGAAGAGGGCGAGCACGTCCAATTCGAGACGACCCAAGGACCGAAGGGACTCCAAGCGAGCGCGGTCCGTCCTGCTTAGCGAGGACGAGCACAATCGAACACACTTCCTGATCCAGTCGCGCCTCAGCACGTGGATCTTCGACGAGAACAACCGCCGATTTCGGAGGCGGCTCAATAGTCAACGGTTTGGCCCGCCACTTTTAACCGACTGGCGCCCATACGACCGACTACTCGTCGACGATGCATCGGATGGATTCGTGGTCTTTCTCGACCACGAAGGGAGTCGAGTCCTGCGTTCGCGGCGTCATGGCTGACGCTGGTCGACCGAATTACGTGCCGATCAGAATTGGAGTCGAGAGAAAAGGGATTCTTCGAGGTGGCCTCATTGATCTCGAGCTCTCTTTGACGGCCGAACCTGATTTCGAGTGGACAGAAGCGTTTAATTCATCACGCCACGCCCGGAACCGTCCTATGGAACTGCCGCGACTCCAACGAGACAAAGTCCTTATCTCCATTCGCGAGAGCGACCTCGGGGCGGCTTGGACGTATGTCAATACATGCGTCGATCACGCGAATGCCGTCTCTCGGCAGTTGTTTACTCATCATGTTGACGAAGCGAGATGAGGCGCGAGAATTAACTCATCTCAATTACGACCAAAGTGAGCCTATTACTTATTTGAATCTGCGCCTGTTTCTTCATTTTGATCTGCGAGAGGCAGTCCAAGAAGCTCTCGAAACTGAGCCGGACTGTACCATTTGCCGTTTCCTTCCGGACCATTTGCTACCCAGATGGCTGCGGGTCCAAGATCTGCTGCTGGTGGGTGTGAAATAACATAAGCCATATCTCTACTCCAAACTTAGAAAACCTTTTGCTCACTTAATGTAGGTGTGACCCTGTTGATTCGCGATGCAATACTTGAACTGGATGACGTCGACGCGGGCTCAGCCGAGAATCGCCAGAGATACTCCTTCTGAGTGCTGCTCGAGTAGCCCTGCGGCGAGACCTCCACGTCCACCGAGGTGCCGACAGCAGCGATTCCCCAGACGAAGTCGTTCGTGCGTCGGAGGAGAACACCATGTGTCGCTCCTATTGGCGCGTACCAGACACCTAGCGTTACGCCTTTCCCGTAGAAACTGTTTCCGGCTTGACCCATCCAGAAGCCATATCGATTCACCGCGCAGACGGGTCTGGAAATCGCGGGCATGACCGTGCGTTGAAGAATCGCTCCTGTCGTCGTCGAGATTCTCAATACCTCGGGCCCGTTTTCGGTCCAGTAGTCATAAATCCAGACTGAGTTACGGCTGATGATGATCGAAGGCCGCGCCCCACCCGAGTAATCACCGAACTGCATAAGAACTGGACTGACGCTCATCACCTCCGGCTTCGTTGATGCGTGAACAAAACGAATGTCATCGCTCAAGTGACCGTTCTGGACGGGGTACTTTGCACCTCCGATAGGCGAATCCAAAAGAAGCCAGGAACGGCCAGTTGTGATTGGGTGTGTGCCTTGGGGAAAACATGTCACCCTGCGAGCTGAGTAGACCGTGATAGATGTCTTGCCGTCGGGCCACTGGCACGTTACGACCGGGAACGACTCATTCTCTGACCCTGCGATGTCAGAACCCTGTCGCGTCGATAGTTCCGTTTGGCTGAACGCGAACCGGACGGAGCGCGGCGCCCCCGTACCTGCGGCCCGGGACACCCCATAGCCAACGGCGGCTGCGATGGCTACGCAAAGAAGGTCTACGCCGAGTCGAGCAACCTTCACAGGTTGGAAACTAGTGGCCCCGCCTGTTTCCGTATTTCTGAATCGCGGAGCCTTCTGCCGTCGCAGGCCCGGTACCCGCGTTCGCTTGATCGGCGCGGTAATCGAACTCAATCAAACGCGCCGGCTCGAGTTCACTTAGTGCCGCCGCAGCGGGACCCGAGTCTGAGGGGCTACTCCGCGTCGATGATCGGTAGATACTCACGCCATGGACCGACAGCCTCTCGGTACTGCTTTGCCATCGTCTTCACGATCTGGCTCAAGTGGTTCAAGTCGTGCACAACCCATGTCGCGAGAAGCTGGCCCAACGTCACCGACCCAAAGTCAGGATGTCGACCCTCGCGTTCGAGGTCGCCACGGCCAACTAGTGCCTCTAGCTCGACGACGTTTGACTCACGCTTAATGGCGAATCGGTCAAGAAGCGCGCCCATAGTCCAACCGTCGAACCGGCTAAATCCAGCCTCTCGGTCGATGGGGCGGAAGGAACGCGGACCGTCAGTCTCGAGGATGACTCGAGTGCGATCCAACCAGTCGACGTCTTCTAGGTGAGCCATGTGGCCGACGACTTGATAGGGCGACCATGTTCCAGGCCCCTCATCACTCATGGCCCAGACATCTGGCAAGTTGCGCAAGATGCTTTCAAGTGTGGCAGGCGTTCGCTTCAGAACGTCCGTGCCGGATTCAAATGAGAAGTCCATGACGACATTGTTGACTTTCTGAACCGCCCCGGGAAGGTTGGAGACTCGGGATTCCACAAGACGGTCAGCGATGGGTCCTAAGTAATCCTGCACAATTAAGCGAGCGTCCCCAGAACCGGCACGAATGGGACTCAGTCCGCTGACGACACAAGTGTCGGTCCGCATGAGGATCCTTCATCGAATGAAGCACTGCCCGCATTTGACTCCGACGCGGTGGCCGTATTCATTCGTCGCGAAGGTTTCCGCGGCCTCGGAACTAGAGATAATTGCGTGCCCGAGTTCGACCTTTGCATCTCTGGGTTCGCCAAGCCACCGGAGAAGGTTCATTCGGCTCTCAGTAGCAGCGACGCGGGGGTGCGGGCGGCGATGCGCCCGGGCACAGCGGCAACGATGTTTGCGAGAACGAGCGCCCCAACGACCAGGAGCGCGATCAGGGCAGCTGGGACAACCGGCGCTGGAACCGCGTCGATTTCGCGCGCGAAAAGGACCCAAAGCCAGCGACCAATAAGAATTCCAATCGGCACGCCGATGATCATTCCGATGACAACAGCCACACTTGACTGCCAGGCGATAGCAGCCGCAGCCTGGCGTTGGGTGAATCCGAGCGTTTTCAACAAGGCGAGGTCGCGGCGGCGGCGGCGGACCGACGCAACGAGCGTGAAGCCCAACGCAACAGCCGCCCCCAGTGCCAGTCCGATACTGAGGATCGCAGGCGTCGTCCCCATCGTGCGGTAGTTGGTTATCTCTGCCGGGCGGAGAACGGAGACCACGCCTCCCGCTGCCCCAGTGTCTCCATGTATCGCATCGATCTTGGTGGTGATCTCCTCGAGCGAGCGGTAGGCCGCGGTGGGGTCGACTCCGGCGCGGATGCGAACGACGACGGCGTTCGGGCCGGGGATCGGGCTCTCTTGTGCGTTGAGGAGCGAGGCAGGAAAGTCACTTGTCGCGACCAACGCCCCGGATCCCATTTCCAGACCCTTGGTGATCGATGCCATGGTCGCGGTGCCGACGATGACCAGACGCCGTGGTCTGGACGTCCCATTCGAGAACGTGACGGTGTCGCCGACTCTTTTGTGCAGCAGCGACAGCGTTGTTGCACCGAGAACTACCTGGTTGGACGCGTCAAGTCCGTGTCCGGACAGCAATGGCGGCGCCACCGCGGCGCCAGGTCGCTCTGTCAGCATCACCACGTGCATGCCATCGAGTTCGCCACTGACGAAGTTCAAGCCTGACCACGCTGCGACATCCGGATCCTTGTCGAGCAGCGCTGCCGTCTGATGGGCCGGGAGGTCTTCTTGACCGGCAAAGCCCGATAGCAACGCGTCGTTCCAGTTCCATCCGTAGAGCGCGGGGTGCGAGACGAGGTTGTTGAGACTGGCCCCGAAGGTGACCGTGGTCACCAGCACGGCGATGGCGACCACCGCGCCGAAGATGGCCGAACGGACCGGGGCAGCGTTTCGACCCCTCCCAGCGTCAAGGGCGAATCGGAGGCCCGTCACCACCGCAATGGGCAAGCCCGCGCGCGCTGCGGAACGTACGACGCCAGGTTCTTGGTTCCCGGTTTCTCCGGACCTCGTGGAGGCGATTCGGCTCAACTCTCGCCTGGCGAGGATCACGGCAAACGAACCAAGGACAAGGACGAGGGCGACAAGCCCGAGCCCGAGCACTGTCCAATCGACGGCGAATCCTTTGTAGGGGTATACGGGACGCACGGGTCCGAGTGGCGTAAGTGGGGACAGAGCCACGGCTAAGCCGAAGGCCAGCACTGCACCACCGACCACGGCGCCGAGCAGGCCGATCAGCCCATCGCAAAGCAACATCGCTTGATTCGCCCCAAGTGCCCGCAACGTGACCGTCTCGGCAGTGCCGGCGCGAAGCATGCGACTGATTAGCAAACCAGCGATCAACAAGAGCGCGAGCCCGGCGATACCGCCGAATACCCCAAGCGCGACGGCTTCGGGCTTGATCGCCTGTTGGGCTTTGGTCTCGGCGGTCGCCGGGGTACCTCCGCCACCGCCAATTTCGCCGCCCGCGAGCGGGGTAACCCGCGTGGCTTCCTTTCGAACCAGCATTTGGTTGCTCTCGTCTCCCGCAACCTGCAAGGCGATCCCGGCGTAGTACGTGCAGCAGGGGCCGACTTCGGCAGTAAGGGCCGGGGAGAGCAGCACCACGGCCGATCCGAGCCTGTCGATGTCGTCTTCGACGACCGAGTTGCCGAACACCACCTCGCCGACCAACTTGACCCTGGCCACCAGGTGGGGCGGACCGTTGTAGGAGGAGGTCGACTCCGCGTCGGTATAGAAGGGGATACCGATGACCGACCCGACGTGAAGTCCCCACTCCTTGGCCGCCTGTGCGTTCATGACCGCCTCATCCGCCCGTTGCGGATCGGCGAGGCGACCTTCGACGAGGGTGACTCGGTCCATCGTGAGGTACTCCTCGCCACCGATCACTGTCGGAGGCGTCTCACCAGCACCGATGTCGGGGTGCGTGCCCCTTACCGCGCTGAGGTCAATGTTGCCGTCGAAACCGAGAGAGGTCGCAGAATGCTCGACGTGAGGAAGGTGCGCGATCGCTTCGAAGATTTGCGGGTTGTACCCGGTTTTTTGGCCAAGACCAGGGTCGTCAAACCCGGCTAGAACCATGATGCTGGACGGGTTGGTGCTGGCCAGATAGATGGGAAAGGAGGAATCCGTCCGCCGGGCCCCCGCCACTGAACCCATCGCGACGCCGCCCAGCAGACCTACCAACAGCACGACGGTCAGGTAGCCGCCCCACCGGTTGCCGAAGGTGACCCGGAAGCGGTACCAGGCGAAGCCAAGAATTTGATTCACATCACGAAGGATTTCCGAACATGTTGTAAGTCTGGTGTCGCTAACGGCCGTCGTCGAGGTGGTGACCCGTACTCGCAGGGTTCATACCAGTACCCTCCTGGCGACCTTCCCTGACAAGGGGTGCAAGTCGCTCGTGCCAGGCGGAAGGCCGTGAGCAAGGTCGCACCCATCTCAGCCGTTGCGACTGCCCCTGACCCCGCGTCAATGACACATCAGGAAACGGGACGCATTTAATAGAACCCAATCAAGACGTTTCGGTTACGCGACCGCCCCAGTACGGCACATCGCGGGGAGGGTGTCTGCGCGTTATTGGGACGCGTGGGGCGCGCGGTAGGTGATAGGCGATGGTCACGTCTTCGTTCGCCGACAGCGTCAGACTCGAGCGCAGGGCGGGCTGTCGAATCGGAGTCAGGACACATCCCAAGTGTCGGCGTCTAGCGGAACTATGGCCCCGTGAGAAATTCTTGTCGGCGAGCCTGTCGGATCCCGAGCGAGGGGTGTTTCGGCGGGGGGCTGAAGGACCACGAGGAGCCGAGCGTGGTGGCCACCGACGGGACGGTCACCGACGGTCCGTACCCGGAGAGCAAGGAGTACCTCGGCGGATTCGCGATCGTCGACGTGCCCTCACGCGAGGAGGCGCTGGAGGGGCTGCCAAGATCGCCGTCGCCTGCCGCTGTGCTCAAGAGGTCCGCGAGTTCCTGCCCGACCCGACCGTCTGATCGAAGGCCCACGCGGCCAGTCCGGGCATCCTGGCTCCGTAACTCCTGAAGGTCCGGCCCGGCAGCCTCGCTCACACGGCCGGCCCGAATTGCTAGCGGGCGGGACTAGGAGGCGTCGATGGGGGCGGGACGACCAAGCAAGAACCCCTGGCCGTAGTCGACGCCCTCGGCTTTCAACAGGTCGAGCGCCCTTTCATCCTCGATGCCTTCAGCAATCGTCTTGATCTCGAACGCGCGGGCGAGGCTCACGATTGCCCTTATGACGTGAAGGTTTGCGGGAGTCGTGACGAGATCGCGGACGAACTGGATATCGATCTTGAGATAGCGGATGGGAAGCCGCCTCAGGTAGATGAGACTGCCGAACCCGGTGCCGAAGTCGTCGATGGCCAGTTCGCAGCCGAGCTCGGACACGGTGCGGGCGAACGTCTCGGCCGCGTCGAAGTCGGACGCGATCGCTGTCTCAGTGATCTCGAACACGATGCGAGCTGGGTCGGCGCCGGTCTCCTCGAGCTCGCGCTCGATGAGCACGCTGAGGAGGTCGGGGTTCGTGAAGGAAGCTGCTGACAGGTTTGCCTGGACGCGACGTCCGGTCGCAGCGAGGCGGATAGCTTGGGTGACGACCCACCGATCGATCTCAGCGATGAGCGAATACTTTTCGGCGACTGGGAGGAAGCTGCCGGGGAGGATCACCTCGCCGGAGCTTCCGATCATGCGGAGTAGGAGTTCGTCGCTGCGGTGACCACCGTTTAGCTGAATGATTGGCTGGGCGTACAACACGAAGCGGTCTTCGTTGAGCGCATCGCGGATCCGTCCGACCCAGCTGAGCGCGCTCAGTTCCCGTAGAGCGCGCGCCGCTTCGTCTTTCTCGTCGCTGATGTCGCGGAATACCACGACGACACCTTGGGCTGCGGTAGCGACGCGCAGCGGCGCCACCGAGTAGGCGACCGGAAGGATCGAACCGTCCTTCCGCGTGAAAGCGTCGTCCGTCACCCGCAAAGGATGAGTCCGGCCTCTGACCTTAAGGAGCGAACATTCGCCGGCAGGGACGGGCGTCCCGTCGGCTTTTTGGAAGTGCACCGCTGGGTGCATCGGTTTGCCGCGCAGCTCGTCTTCGGTCCAGCCCAGCATCATCGACGCGGCTCGGTTCATAAACGTGAGGCGACCCTCACCGTCGAGCGCGTAGAGCCCTTCGACCATGTTGTCGATGACCGCCGAGCGAAACTCCTCGTCCGTAACGCGCTCGGTGATGTCGACCACCACCACGCCCACCCCGATAATTTCGGTTTCGAGGCGGACTGGGTAGTAGTTCGCGAGCCAGTGGTGGACCCGGCCCGGCTCCTCGGCGGTCTCGCCCCTGACCTCGAGGTTTATCGTGGGCTCACCCAGCTCGAGGACCCGCCGTAGAACGCGCTCGAGCTGTGGCCAGATCTTCGGAATAATCTCTGCAATTGGGCGCCCGAGCTGCTCTTCGAGTGGCGCGCCGTTGACGGCCGCCAATCGCTGGTTCAGGCGAACCATCCGGAGCTCACGGTCCGCGAACCCGAACCCGATGGGTGCGGCCGACTGCAGCATTTCTAACTGGGCGAGGGCCTCAGCCAGGAGTCTTTCCGAGCTCAGTAGCTGCTCGCCGGTCCGCTTGTGTGCGTCGATGTTCTCGGCGATGCCGACCCATCCCACGACTCCAGCATTCCCAGCGCGGACGGGGTGGGCTCGGACGAGATGCCAGCGGAAGTCGCCATCGGCGCGCCGGATCCGGCACTCGGACTCGTAGGGCGTCTTCGCTCGCACCGCGTGCTCCCAGGTGCGCCGGACCCCTTCGGCATCGTCAGGATGGAGCAACGACGGCCAATCCCGGCCTTTGCCCGCATCGGCAGGCAGCCCGGTGTATTCGATCCCCTGGCGGTTGAGATACTCGATGGACCCGTCGGGCGTCGCCCGCCACACCATGGCCGGAATTGAGTCGGCCACGAGTCGGAAGTCATCGCCAGGCGTCGCGCCGGCGACAGGCTGGGTCATGGCCGGTGGTGTTCCAGCGGACAATTCGAGCCCGATAGAGATTGCCACGGTGCGAACCGAACCATCCGTTCAATTTCGCCGAAGGCATCGTCGGATGTCTTTGTGGGAACGGACGAATCTGGCGTGGTGTAACCGGGTGGAACGGTGTTGGCGTCGGTGCTCGAACGGGCGTCAACTGGGCACCTGATCGGGTGAGACCGAAGCATGCGACGGGGGCGAAACCTCGAAGCACATGGGCGGCCTACGATCGAGTTCGGTCCGCGGACGCTTCGAGTGACTGGGGGCCGGCATGACGATCGAAGACAACCTCCAGGCTCAACTTGCTTCATTGCATTCCATCTCGGTCGAGATCGCAGGTTTGCACGAGCTCTCTGAGATCCACGAACGGGCGCTCGGCTACTGCCTACAGCTCACCGATTCCGAGTTCGCCTTTACGGGTCTCCTCCGAGACTCCGGCGGCGTCGGGGCCACCGCGAGCGGGCAGATCGAAACCAGCGAGCACGTCATGGACGTGGCCGCCATCAAGGGCTTCGATCCGAGCCCGGAGTTCTACGCCCTTTTCCATCAGATGGCGGTTCGGCCAAGCGTCGTCGGGGTGGCCATCGTGGAAGAGAGGTCATACATCGCCAATGACGTGGGGGACGACCCGCACAGCATTGGGCAGCCGATCGGACATCCTCCCATTCGGAAGTTCCTCGGAGTCCCTTTGCGACTTGGAGCGACGATCATCGGGATGATCGGTGTCGCAAACAAGCCAGCCGGTTACGAGGCCGATGACGAGCGATTGCTGTCGACCTTCGCCAATCAGGTCGCGGTGGCAGTCGACAACGCCCGCTTGTACGAGCACCAGCGGACGATGATTGCCGAACTGCAGCGGCTGCGCGAGCGTCTAACCGAGGCTGAGCAGGCACAGCTTCTCGCGCGGGAGAGGGAACGTATCGCCGGTGCGCTCCACGACCGAGTCGAGCAGCAGATTTTCACGATCGGACTTCGGCTCAACTCTGTTCTCGAAGACGAAGGCATCGATCGAGCTTTGGCCGAGCGCCTTCGCGAGATACGAGGGCTGGCGATCAAGTCTTCTGACGAGGTGCGACGCGTTGTCTTTTCGCTGGCCGTTCCCGGACACGACAACATCGATCTGACGGGCGCGATCCGATCATTGGTTTCCGAGTTCGAGCGCATGTCCGGACTCGATGCACATCTGTTCGTGAGCGGCGATCCCGTACCCGGAGTCGACTCCGTTCGCGATGTCGTGTATTCGGTGATCAGCGAGGCCCTGACCAACATCACGAAACACGCTGATGCGCGCGTTGTTCTCGTCAGCCTCCGGTACGCGGACGATCACGTGGACGTGGTGATTCAGGATGACGGTCGTGGCGCGCCTGACGTCGTCTTGCGAAGCATCGAAGATAGCTATCTGCACTTCGGGTTGCGCCATATGCGCCGACAAACGATCGGACGCGGGGGAACGTTCGAGGTCGCCAACGGCGAGGAAGCCGGGCTGGTGGTGAGGATCAGGATTCCCGTGCCCGCGGAGCAGTCATGATCCGCATCATGATCGTCGACGATCATGAAATGGTCCGAGAGGGCCTCAAGACGATCCTTCAGACGGAGCCAGACTTCGAGGTCGTTTCCGAGAGCGGATCGGCGGCCGACCTGATGAAGTTGGTGGATGACTCCCATCCAGACGTGGTTCTTCTCGACGCCCGACTGCCGGGCGTGAGCGGCGCCGAAGCATGCAGACGTTTGGTCGAATTTCATCCCGAGACCGCGGTTCTCATCGTGTCCACCTACTCAGACGACGAGCTCGTCGATGAGTGCATCCGCGCGGGGGCTCGAGGCTACGTGGTCAAAGACATCGAGCGTTTCAATCTCAAACAGAGCATTCGGGCCGTACACCGCGGCGAGGGCGCCGTATCGCCTGCCATCGCGGCCAAGGTCCTCGATCGGTTGCGCGCCGTAGAGGAGGCATCGGAGCCACCCTCAAACCCACTGAGTGACACCCAGCTCGAGATCCTTCGGCTCATCGCCGCTGGCTACTCCAACCGCGAGATCGCCGCGCACGTTTACCTCAGCGAAAACACTGTCAAATCCCACGTGCAAGAGATATTCCGGAAACTGGATGTCCGGAACCGGGTCGAGGCTGCGCTGAGGGCGAGTGTAGAAGGGTGGCTCTGATGGTCCTGACCGGCGGTGCAGCGAGCGCCGCATTTATCTCCCACCGGGCCTGCCCGATCCGTGACGCCTCGTAGACGCGTCGGCCTCCCTCTCTCGCGATGCCTCGGCATTCCACTAGCTCGTCTTGTCCGAAGCCCACGAGCGATTGCCGAAGCAGGACCGTGCCCCTTTCCCACTCCTGCTGGTACTGATCCTGGGGCATGAGTCCTTGCCGCCACACGAAGGGAACTAGCTGTTCGATCAGCTCGCCGACGAGGTCCTCGCGTCTGCGCTCTCGCTCTGCGAGAAGTCGGGATCGTTCGAGCTCTTCAACCGCGTCCCTGCCAGCTTCCGATGACTGCTTGGCGTAGCGGCTGCT
>CAWISR010000002.1:0-1097741 GCA_963838845.1 uncultured Acidimicrobiaceae bacterium
GATCGGATCGCTCTTGCGGCACGCACTTAGATCTTGATCGAGAGTGCTTTCGGTGGACTGACTGTAACGGTGCCTGAGCGCAGCGAGAGCCAGCCAACCGATCATTCCTTTGGTGTCGCGCTCCTTCCCGCGCTGTTGTCCCAAGTATTGCGATCACGGGAACGAGCAGCGCACCCGACCAGAGAATGTCCATGTTGACGAGGCCAAGCTCGGACCTCACGAGGCTCTGCGCCTCGTTGGTGGCTTTCTCGGTGGCCTTCCAGGCATCGACAACTTCTGAGCGACTGAGTTCGTAAAGAGGAGTTCTCGTCCGCCCATCTGGCCTCGCCAGAAATTCACACACTCGGAAAAGGTGCATGACGTTAAGACGAGAGAAGCCACTCGCGTCGACTTGGCGCATATAGGGAACCACGGCATCGGCGATAAGGCCAGCATGATTCTCGGCCACTCGTGCACTTTCGATGTCCTGTTGCCGCAGCCGAGTTCCGAGTGAGTTGATGCGGGTGAACGACTCGACGGCGTCCTTAAAACTATGGTCCACCATTCGCACGACCGGCACTTCGTAGTCGAGTATCGCTCGAACCCGTTCGTACTTCGCCTCGACGTCATGACCCTTCTTGCTGTCGGGGAGTTCTCTCCTCAGGGCTCGATACTTGGAGTTGTCGAGAAGATCGGCGACGCGGACCCATTTGGCGTCATTGCGGATGGCAGCGTTCATAAGGCTGAAGGTATCGGTCTCCGGGTTGAAGAGAACTTCGATCTCGTCGTCCCCGTCCACGACGCGGGATAGCGTCATGACCCGCTGCTGGCCGTCAATGAGCCAATTGATGTTCCCACCGGCGGCAGGGCGCGGACCGGAACCTCGAGTCCTCGCGTTCTCGGAGCTCTGCCACCACAACAAGGTCGAGACGGGGGAAGCGGCGATAGAGCGAGTCGATAAGTTTCGGGGCCTTGCTCTTCCGCCAGACGTAGTCTCGTTGGAACTCCGGAATCACCAATCGCCCGGCTCGGTAATCAGCGACGAGTTGACTGATCTTGACGCTTTCGTTCTTGAGGGCCGGTGCCACCATGGGTCGGCAGCCTACGACGATAGCGTTGCCTGGGTCAGGGAAAACGTCATGACGTTGGCTTGTCGAACCCGTCGTGGCAGCATCACGCGCCTATGCTGCCGCCTTGTCGAGCTGCTCGGTGGTTCTGCCTGATCAGCCCAACGATGCCTAATCTCCGCTCAATGAGGAGATGGTCGCTCCCCCTTGGAGCCATGGCGTTGATCGCGGCATCTCTCGTACTGAACCAACCGCCAGCTGCGGCGTCGGCCTCTTTGTCTTCGCGGTTGCTGACCGTCCAGCAGTTGCCGCTGGGTTGGACCGTGAACAACACGCCGCCCAAGGACGAGCGCTACCAAGGATTCGGTATCGGATTCCTGTCCGGCTTCATCAAGACCGGAGTGGGCGGGGCGACCGCGTCGGTCGGAGCGGTGTTCGACGATGGTGGCAATCCTCCGGAGCTGACCGAGCGGATCGAGGCAAACAGCAATAGTGCGAAGCTGCTGTCACTCTTGGCCAAGGAGTTCACTTCGCATCCGACGATTGGGGAGCGGCAACAGCCAAGTGACTTTCAGCGTAATGAGCTTTCCCGCGCTTCGGTCAGGGGAGCGCTGCGTTCCGCATGAAGATCGAGACTCCCGCTGTTGGGGGAGGGGCAGCGACGATCGGCGGCTACCTCTTCGTCGAGCGGCAGGGCGACTTTCTGTCCGCGGTGACCGAGACTGGACAGGCGTCGCCGCCGAATGTCAATCAGTTCCTCACTTTCGTGCGGGAGGCGAGCAAGAAGCTCTAGGTCGGTGCGCTCCGGGACGGGTCGGGCGCGAACCGGCACCTAGCCGGCGACGCTCACGGTCCAGTTGCACGGAGTGTCGATGCTCATCGAGAACGTCCCGGTGTCGGTGAACGTGCTGGTCCCCGAGGCCGTGTTGGTCACTTCCTCGGTGATGGTGTCGCTGAACGAGTTCGTGTAGGCATCGAAGTAGCCGATTCCGTCGAACTGGCTCGTACAGTCGGCCGACCACGCGACCGTCCACTGCGTGTCAGTCGCCGGGATCACGAACGTGGCGGTCGTCGACGAACCCGAGCCGCTTGCACTGAGCAACGTCTGCGGAGCGCGCTGGAGGATCGAAGTTCCCGCTGCCTTCAGCCCTGTCGCTCCGGCGACGACGACCTCGAAATAGATGGTGCGTGTCGTGCTGTCCGCGGGGACTTCGCCCTGTCGCGTCACGGCACCGTTGCCACAGCGCGTCTTGCCGTCGAGTCCCGCGATCGGCGGATTGGACAGGAACGTGCATGACTCGCCGTGGTGAACATTCGCGGTGAGCGTGAGCGGGCCTCCGTTCTCGTCAACACCGGGGACCGATGCCGACAGGGTTCCGCTCACGTTCGAAGTCGTGCTGGACGGAACGGTCGGCTCGACGAGGTCGGTAACTTCGATCGACCACGAGCACGACGTGAGGACTTGGAAGTAGAAGACCCCACTGTCGAGGTACCCGTCGACTCCCGAACCGCTCCCGTTGAGGTCGAGCGGCCCGACGTCGTTGAAATCGGGCAGGTTCCCGCTGTAGACGTCATAGTTGAACCCGCCGCCGAGGGTGCAGTTGCCGTAGGACCAGGCAACCGTCCAGACGGCATTGCCGGGGATGCCGAACCCGGATGTGGTCGCTGGACCGCTGCCGGACTGCCGAAAGACGACCTGATATTTCGCCGACGGAGCAGGCTTCGAAAGCTGGTGGACGGTGAGCTCCGTCGCTGACATCCCGTTCGCTCCCGAGACCACGAGCTCGAATTGGACGGGGCGCCCTTTCACGTAGGGCGGCACCTTGCCTTTGCGCGTGACCTTCCCGTGTGAGCACGCGACGGTCCCGTCTACGCCCGAGATGGGAGGGACTGAGAAGAACCGACACGACTGGCCGCTCCGCACGACCGCCGTGAGCGACAGCGAGCCGCCCGTCCAGCCGATTCGCTCGGTCGAGGCGCGCAGGGTCGCAGTCGGAGCGTCGGTTCGACGGACCGACGCAGAAGCCGGTGCCGAGCCCGCGAGGGCCGCCGCCAAAAGCAGCGACACGGCCAAGAGTCCTCGCTTCAAAGGACCTCCCCACGTGGGCGAATGTCGAGCTGCGCTATTGAGCGTACGTGAGGGCGAGCAGCTGGCGAGGAAGCCGGTTCGGCGGAACGGGAGTGGGCGCCTTCCGAGGGCCGCGAGTTAGAGCCCGAGGCTCCTCGCGGCATTCTCGGTGAGCACGTCCCCGGCACGGATGTAGCCACGCAGCGTCGCCAAGTCCTTGTGCCGCGTCTGACGCTGGATGATCCACTCCGGCACGCCCGCCTTGGCGGCCGACGTCACGAACCCGGCCCGCAGCGAGTGGGCCGAGTACGTCGGCGCCGACGGATCGCGATCTCCGTCTTTGAGGTAGCCGGTCGCCCTGGCGTACTTCTTCACGACCGCGTCGACAGACGCGGGGGAGAGGCGACCGCCCACGTTGCCGTGGCGATCGATCCGGCGGAACAGCGGGCCGGTCGAGATCCTCGCCTCCTGCATCCACGCCTCGAGGGACCGGACCGGGCACGTCAGGCGGTGCTCGCCGTAGGGCAATCCCACCTCTGCCCCAGCGCCCTCCTGGTCGGTCTTCGAGCGCCGGACGGTGAGCACGATGCCCTCGGGGCGAACCGAGACGTCCTCGCCGTCCAGGGCGACGAGCTCGGAGCGCCGGAACGCCCCGACGAAGCCCCCGAGGAGCAAGGCGCAGTCCCGGGTGCCCGAGAGGCCGGGTGGGACCGCAGCGAGCATCTCGCGGAGCATTGGCGTCTCGATCGGGAGCGCCTTGCGCTCCTTCGTCCCGATCTCACGCTTGAGGCCCGCCCATGTCGACGAGACGATCGGGCTCTTCGTCGGATCGGGGAGTTCCTTCAGTTTGTGCGCGTATGCGATCGCCGAGAGGCGACGTTCGATCGTGTTCGCCTTTGCCCCTGCATCTCCGGCGATGTCCTCTATGTAGAGAGCGACCGTCAGCGGATCGGCTGGGAGCGACCCGAGCTCGTGTTTGGTGGTCCACTCGGTGAAGTCACGCCAGTCGCTCCGATAGGCACGCACCGTCGACTCGGCCCGAGCGTTTTGCGAGTGCCCGAGGGCCCGATGGGTCAGCCTCTGGAGGTCGCCACGGTCCGAGACGACCTTGCCGGCGAAGTCGTTTGGAGTGAACTCGGCGAGGTCCCGAGACGGGCCGTTCTCCATCGCGAGAATCCACACTATCGCGAGTCAGGCGGTCCGAAGGGGCTGGCCGGGTCACACAAGGGGCGTAAGGGAGATTCTCGACAAAATAGGGAACCCTCTGCTCTCGTGGGTCGAAGAACCCGAAGCTCTCGAATGGCATCAAAGCGAGAATCTCCGCACCCAGAGGATCGCAGCGCGAACTTCAGTGAGTGAGAGTCCTTAGTTTCCTAGGTGGATCGACTCCCCCAACTGTTCCACACGGCTAGTCGCCAGTCGGAGACCGTCACCGGCGGTGGCCGTCGAGCCCGAGGCAGGGGTGCTCCTCGCCGGGCGGCGCGATCAGAGCGAAAATAGAGCAGAATTCTCTTGGCAACCCGACCTCTTGGAGGTGACTCCGTGGACCGACGCCGCCCCGCACTGGTCTCCTCGATCGCTGGCCCGTTGGCGATCCTGACGTTGCTGCTTGCAGCCACGTTGACGTCGTCCGACACGCCAGCGAGTGCGGCAGCGCTGCGTCCAGCCGCCGGTCTGGTGCCGCACGACGCGCCCCGCGCCGCAGTGTGTGCTCAATACGGTCGATAACAACCCCGGCTCGGATATCGCCGCTCTAGAGGGCACCGACCCTGAGTACATCGCGCCAGCCGGCACAACGAGTGTCTCGGGCAGCGCGACGGTTCAGGGCTACCCGAACTGGTACACGATCATGTCCAACAGCACTGGGGCGAGCGTTTCAAACCCGACGATCACGTTCAACAGCGGGCTCAACCCGTCAGTGTTCGACGGCGAGCTTCCGACGTCGAGCTTCCCCAGCTCATGCAACCTTTCGAGTCTTCCGACGAATGAGTCGATGGACTTCAACTCGTCAATCGCGGCGCCCGGCATCGAGCAGAGCTTCACGACTGGGTTCGATTCCACGCTCAGCGTCACGCCGAGCGTGGTTCCGGTTGGCGGTGGACAGGTGACTGTCACCGTCACTGTCACCCTCAGCCAAAACGGAGGCATCCTCGTCAACATCCCTGGCATCAACCAAAATGGCGTGACCCTCGTATCGCTGGAGAACCCGGCTACCCCCAATGGCGAGACGGTCAGCACGTGCACCAACGTGCCGTGTGCCTCGTCGCCGACGACCTGGGACGTTCCGACCGCACAGGCTGGCTGGCGGTACGTGTTCACGGCGGTCGTGCAGGTCGCCAACTCACCGTCCGGGGAGACCGCCCAGCCGTGGCTATGGTCACCGGCCACCTTCATCACAGACGGATCGCTCATCTCCTCCACGAAGGAGACGGGTCAGTCCGTGACCATCCCGGTACCCAGCCTCGATGGTTCGAGTCCCGGCTCCGGTTCGGTGGTCTTCTCCGTAGGCAACGGCAGCCAGGCGTGGTCGGTCGGCACGCAGCCGGCGCCCATCGTCACCTACCCCGCGTCGCCGTACCCGCCACCTTGTCCAAATGGCACGTCGACCACAACGCTCGGCAAGCCCACCTCTGCTACGACATCTTTGGACAACGCAACGAACGTGACCGATCCCTCTGGCGGCGTGAAGACGAAGCTGACCGTCCCGGCGAATGGTCTTCCGGGCAATGACACCACTGAGGTAACCACCGTCAACCTCTACCCGATCAAGAATGCGAAAGCGCTGATAAAGGCGCTGCCGCGCGGACACAAGTACGTGACCGCGTCCGCAGCTTCCTGGATCACTTCTGGCGGATCAGTGCCAGCCGCTTCGAAGTCCGCGACGATGTCGATTACCGATGCACACATCGTCGCTGGCGATGACATCTACCAAGTCACGGGCAAGGGACTGCGCAAGATCGGCGTCGTAAAGACCAAGGGAGCGGTCAAGATCCAATTCAAAAAGGACCCGACGTTCGTCGTTGCCACCCGATGAGGTGGCTACCGGGACCATTTTGAGTTCCGTTGCTCGCCATGGCGCACGAGCGATGGATCGGGCGCTCCGGCAAAGCCCCATAATGTGCGCCAGACACGCGCATCCGAGGTGTCCGCAAATGCCGGTTATGCCACTCTCAGACGTCACGAGCCTTCCAGGGACTTAGCCGCCAGTCGCAGATGGTTGAGGTCGGCCCGCCGACGTTCGCTCAACGTCGACCACTTGAAGCAGCGCCAAGCATCCGGCTCCACCCGGTCAAATCAGCACGGCTAAGCAACCGCCCGTAGGAAACGGCCGGCGGGCCGCTCGCGAACGTCGTCGCACTCCTCACGGCCATGTCGAGCGAGCCGGACGGGACGATCCGGCGACTCGTCGCAGCGTGGTCGCCTCAGGACGTCTTGGCTGCTCGGTCGCCTGGCTCGATGACTGCCTCGAGCAGCAGCGTGAACTCACAGGGATGCCGCGCGGCGAGTTCATCCAGAGGCTGACCCTCCACGTTGCACGCATGGACCTCGCCGACGGCCCGGACTAAGGGGCGTGAGGCGCTCAGGGGCGCTCTGTAAGGAACCGGCCCGTTGGGCCCTTCGCTGGAGAGCCCGGGGGGCAGAGACGCGCTCAGGGCCGGTCCTACGGAGTCCCAGGGATGCCACACCCTCTCAGTTGGGGAATAGGTGCACCGTATGGGTAGTGAATAACGTAAACCCAAGAGGTTGAGACTTATCTACACCCTATGGGTAGTGACCTATCAGTGAGAGCTGATTATCGCTCGGCCGATCGCACCGCCTCTTCTGGGTGTGTCGCGCGCCATGCGATGCGGAAGGTGTGCCGGGCTCGGGTTCGGATCTCGGTGTCCTCGTGGTCACACAGCAAGCGCAAGCCCCGCAGTGGCATCGACGCTTGGCCCGCCAGCACCATCGCGAGCTCACGGTCGGCGCCCTCGATCAAACGGTAGAGATCGTTCGGATCGGCGTGGGGCGATGCGGACGCCACGAACACCACGCCAGCGTCTTGATCCCGCAAGAGCTCGTGGCGGATGCGAGGGTCGAGGTCAGTCCTGAGTGCGAGTTGCATCCGGGCCATCACCGAAGGACTGTTGAGGATGAGCGCCTGATACGTCGGATCGAGATTCGGCACGCGGGCGAGTGCGACGGCCGCACCCGGGAGGTCCGAACGTGCGGCTTCCTCCTGGCACTCCGAGCACCAGTGCTTGTCGGCCTCGACGTTATCGCCGCAGTCGCGTGGTGATGCGCACTTAACAGGCATCCGCGACCTCGTCGCGCAGCTTTTCCAGAGCCGAGTCGACGCGTTGCTTCGCTGCCCAGGAGCTCATGCCCATCTGCTCCCCCACCTCGAGGTAGGAGCGCTGATCGCCGCCGTCGAAGCCGAAGCGCAGTTCGACGGCCCGGCGCTCCTGCTCGCCGAGCTTGTCGAGCGCTCCCTTGATGATGAGGCTGACCTCGAAGTCGAGCAAGTGGTCCTCGTCATCGGACACGCCGGCATCGGCCGTCCCGTCGGCGAGGATCCCCATGAAGGCCATCCCCGAATGGTGGAGGGTCTCCACCTCGGCGACCTTCTTGCCGAGCTCCGCCGCGATGTTCTCGTCCGTCGCCGGCCGGCCGAGCCGCTCAGTGAGGATGTCCTCGGCAGCGTAAGTGAGCATCCGGTCCCGGCGGCCCTTTTCCGAGGCAAAGACCGGGCTCGACGCCGCATGGCGATCGCCTTCGGTCATGGCCTTGCGGATCCACCACCACGCGTACGTCGAGAACTTGAAGCCCTTGGCTGGGTCGAAGAGCTCGACGGCGCGGCAGAGCCCGATGACGCCGTTCTGGACGACGTCCGGCATTTCTGAGGGCCCGCCGGGTCATGAAGGAGGAGAGGGGTGCCGTTAGGACACCGAGCCGCTCGAGAACGAGGCGGACACGCTCCGCGACGAGGGTGATGTCCTCGGTTGAAGAGCAGGGGATGCCATGAGCACAACGATCAGAGTCAGCGAGCGCACCAGGGACCGATTCGCCAAGCTTGCGGACGCGACGGGTCGGCCCATGACCCAACTCCTCGATGAGGCTGCTGACGCGCTCTAGCGCCGCGTCTTTTTCGAGCAGTCCTCAGCTCGGTATGGCGAACTTCGCGCCGACCCGGTCGCGTGGGCTGAGATCGAGCGCGAGCGATGAGCAGCGGGGCGACGACCCAGTAGCCGGCAACCTTCAGGGCAAGTACCGGGGGCTCGGCCCGAACAGCGGCGGAGCCCGGCGCCGAGCCCGACAAGACGATGAGCTGATTGAGCGACGCCGCCTCGGTCGCCTCGACCCGGAAGCGTCCGCTGCGTTCGCGGCCGCTCTCGAAGCCCGGCCAGGTTCAACGAACGCCTCGCCGAGGCGCTGAGGCGCCTACGAAAGTTCTCCTGGCTTGACTGAGCGGCAAGGGATAATCGCCCCCATGGACGACGACCTCGCATCGTTACTTCGGGAGATGCTCGAAGAGACTGGCGGCCCCCTCCATGCAGCGGAGCGGCGAGCGGCTGATCGCGCTCTCGGGCGATGAGCGGAGCGACGGGTATCACTCTCGGTATCACTGACGCCATCAACCGCTTGCGGCCCGACGCTGCGCGAATCGGCCGTCACCTGCCAGATCGAGACCTGTGAGCAGGGACGTAGCAAATTGATCCTGTCGGCAAAGAACCTGCTCAGAGGGTGATTCTCCTCGAGGACACCACCCTCTCAAGGTGGAGACACGGGTTCGAACCCCGTTGGGGCTGCCAGGGGGAATGGCTATCTAGCTGCTATTTCCCTGCTATGGACTCTGCCGTTATGAACCGTTCGGAACCGTGAGAAACCGGAAAACGCCGTTCGAAGGGATACGGTAGGGATACGAAACCGTTGATCCGGCTTGGTCAACGCGGCGAGAGAAGAAGTGAGTCCTCTGTGTCGTCGGAGTCTGTACCAAGTTCCTCCGCCAACGCCTCGTAGTGCCCCGGCTCGCGCCGTGTGACCTGGCCCTTCGCCACCTGTTCGAATCCCAGGGTGAGGGATGCCAGGGCTTCGCGGTTGCGCAGCATGGCGAGTTCCCGTTCGGAAACGGAAACGACCGGGCTCACCAAGTAGTCGCCACTGGGCAGCATCGTCACCCGAAATCTGTGCTGGTCGCCCTGAACGATGCGCGCGAGTGGCAAACGGTTCCTCGAGTCCAGCTCAACTTCGATCGTCTCTGTCCGCGCCATGGGTTCAGAATACCCGCTTTCAACGTTGTGTCAACTGTGACATATGCACCAATGGTACAGGTCTGTTAAGTTTCGCAGGTGGCAATCGCGCTGGTTGAGTCGGAAAAGGTCACCAAGACGATCGCGGACTTAAAGGTCACTGACCAGCGTAAATACAAGAAGGTGGTCCGCTGCCTGGCGAAACTCGCGCAAGACCCGAGTTATCCAGGGCTCGCCTCTCATCGCTATGAGGTCATCAAAAACCCCTACGGGGATGAGGACATCTGGGAGTCGTACGTCGAAAACGACACTCCCTCAGCTTGGCGAGTGTGGTGGTTCTACGGACCCGACAGGGGCGAGATCACGGTCGTCGACCTAGGCCCGCACCCCTAGGCCGAGCGGCGTAATTGTTCTGAGGCGATGTGTGCGCTTGCACAGCAGGCTTGCTGTGCAAGCGCACACATCGCCTGTTCTGAATTACTCCGAAAATCATCACGTCACGGAGAAGTCGAGCGGGAGCTGCTCGAGGGCGGCTTCACCTTCGCGCTGGTGGCAGGCGAGGGCTTGTTACCCGAAGAGCAAGAGACGCCGTAGAAGTGGGCGAGAATGTGGTCGTGCGGCCCGAGACGCGCTATGCGCTGAGTGGCGATACCCACATCGCCTATCAGTTAGTCGGCGACGGACCATTCGATCTCGTATTTGCCCCCGGCTTTGTCACTCATATGGAGCTCCAATGGGAGCTGCCGGGCTTTGCGGACTTCCTAAACGACCTGGGCTCATTCTCTAGGTTGATCCGATTCGACAAACGCGGCACCGGGATGTCCGATCCTGTAAGCGGCGCTCCGAGCCTCGAGACACGTATGGACGACGTGCGGGCAGTCATGGACGCGGTCGGCTCGCAACGCGCCGCGTTCTACGGACTGTCCGAGGGCGCGGCGATGAGCATCCTGTTCGCGGCGACCTATCCCGAGCGGACCGCGGCGTTGGTCGTTCGCAGTTGTTCGCCAAGGACAATGTGGGCGGCGGATTTTCCGTGGGGGCGAAGCGAAGATGCGTATCAGCGCGAGGTTGATCGAGCGTTGCGGGTCTATGGGTCGCGCGCGGATGCCCGCGAGTCCGTGCGAGCGCTTGGCATGCATGACGAAGACGAGATCGAGGCATTCATCGATTTCGTCAGGTACGCAGCAAGTCCGGGGATGCTCGAGGCTCTGTACCGCATGAACAAGGAGATCGATATACGCGAGGTTCTCCCAGCGGTGCGCGTGCCGGCACTCGTCCTTCACGGCAGCAACGATGAGATTGTCCCCGTCGAGGTTGGCGCCTACACGGCGCAACGCCTCAGGTCGGCGCGGTTCGTCGAGCTCGAAGGAATCGGGCACCTGGCGCTCCGGGCCGGCGGAGCGGCGGGACAGATCGAGCATGAGATACGGCGCTTCCTCAATGATGTCTGGGAAACCGGCGGCTGGGAGGAGTCCGAACCTGACCGGATGCTCGCAACGGTCCTCTTCACCGACATAGTCGAGTCGACGTCAAAGGCGATCGAGCTCGGCGATCGGCGCTGGCGAGAGTTGCTCGGCCAACACAACGCGTTGGTGCGACGAGAATTGCTGCGATTTCGCGGCCGCGAGATTGCCACCACCGGAGATGGTTTTCTCGCCACGTTCGATGGCCCGGCGAGAGCGATCCGCTGTGCTCGCACGATCGTCGACAAAGTACATGATCTCGGTCTTGCCGTACGCGCTGGACTTCACACCGGGGAATGCGAAATAGCAGACGGGAACGTCACGGGGATTGCTGTCCACACCGGCGCGCGAGTGGCCGAGCGGGCACTCGCCGACGAAGTGCTCGTCTCGAGCACGGTCAAGGATCTCGTCGCCGGGTCGGGCATCACGTTTAACGAACGCGGAATCGGCGAATTGAAGGGGATCCCGGGAGAATGGCAGCTCTTCGCGGTCGACCGCACCTCATAGGCGCCGAACACAACTGGGCTGGTTCTAAGGCCTCGCCGCTTCAATCTTTTCGCCGCGTGGCGACCAGCCTTCAGACTGACGTTTATTTGATCTCAATTACTTGAACTGATATATCCCACCGTTCGACTCTCGTCGATGTGGCGCGCCCGTTCGAACAGGTTCAGGAACCATTCCTCGGAGACGGCAACTGGCTTGTACCGCTCGCGATTGCCGCCGAGGAAGACGGCGAGTCCCTTCACATGCGGATCGGACCGTGGCAGGGGGCGGGTCGGGTTGCGCGAGAGGTGCGAGTCGTCCTTCAACCGGCCTGGGACCGAGGCGACGAGCTCGTCGTTCCGTTCTCGTGGGACCCATCGGTTTGCAGTCGTTGATCCCGTCGCTGCGTGGCAATCTCGAGATCGCTCCTCTAGGACCGGACAACTGCCGGATCACCCTTTCTGCCTCGTACGTTCCACCGCTCGGTGAACTTGGAGTTCGTCTCGACCACGCCGTAATGCGTCACGTCGCTGCCTCTACCGTTCGCTCCTTCCTTGTCCGCGTGGCGGCGAGCATTCAGACTGACGCTTAATAGAATTCATTCACCCGGACTATTACGCCCATCGGTAGTTCAGCGCACCGTCTAGCGTGACTCCTCGCGGCTGCCAATGCCGCCAGGGCGGCCTTTGTCTCGAAGTAAGCGCGAACCGGGCCTGCTCGCTAGCCGACGGAAGGGGCAAACGTGAGCAACGTGCAGCAGGTACGGGATATATACGAGGCATTCGGACGTGGTGACGTTCCTACTGTTCTCGGCGCCATGGAAGCAGATGTCCATTGGAGCGAAGCGGAAGGCAACCCTTACCAAATGAGCGGGAAAGCTTGGGTCGGCCAAGACGCCATCGTGCAGAACTTGTTCATGAAATTGGGCACCGAATGGGATGCCTTCACGGTGCATCCAAAGGAGTTTCATGACGCGGGCGACACGGTGGTCGTCGAGGGACGCTACACGGGGACCTACAAGTCAACCGGCAAGAGCGCCGATGCTCAGTTCTGCCACGTGTTCAAGATCAGGAACGGCAAGCTCGCGAGCTTCCAGCAGTTCGTAGACACAGCGCAGATGCAGGACGTGATGGGAGCGCGATAGACGGTCCCTTCGGGAGCCTTATATCTGCACAAATACTCGGAACGGGGCACCGTTAGAGACGCTAGAGCTCGACGCCGAGTAACTCGCCCTGCCAAACGAAGATCAAACGACGAACTTCCGTGTCCACACTCGGAATGAATGCCGACCTGCCAGCCCATTCACCATCCGACTGTGGATCGAAGGTTGTCGAGACACACACGTACTGCGTGTCGTTGTCGTCCGAGAGTCTCAGGTACGCGTCCTCACCGACGGCACCCGAACGCGAGGGTTCGATGCGCGGTTGTGAGTTGTCCCGAGCCGATTCACCGACGAGATCATTGAGGGGGCCCGGAACGCCGGATATCCGCCAGATCACTTCTACCCCTGCCGCGTATTCGAGCACACCGACGACGCGGAGCTCGACGCCTTCTGTGCAAAGTGTCGCCTCCGGTCCCGGTATCACCTTCACGGGGTGACGCCAGTATGCGTACCCACTGGCCCCTCGATGTCTCGCAAACGTCGCGGCTTCGAAGGATTCGCGACCTTTGTAAGCGGAGAGAAGCTCGATCACCTGTTGGCGGACGCGCAGAAGGTCAGCGCCGAGACTCTGCAGCACCTGGGCGGCAACGCCGTCACCCTCGCGGACAAGACCGAGCAGGATGTGCTCGGTGCCGATGTAGTTGTGCCCGAGCTGCAGCGCTTCCCGCAGCGAAAGTTCGAGGACTTTCTTGGCGCGCGGGGTAAATGGCGGCGAGCCGGTCGGTGCTTGGCCGGCGGGGCCGATCGTCTCCTCGACCTTTTCGCGCACCGACTCGAGCGAGATCCCGAGTGACTCGAGCGCTTGCGCGGCCAGCCCTTCGCCCTCGTGGATCAGCCCGAGGAGGAGATGCTCGGTGCCGATGAAGCTGTGATTGAGCAGCCGCGCCTCTTCTTGTGCCAAGACGAGGACGCGGCGTGCCCGGTCTGTGAAGCGCTCGAACATGGTCCTTGTCATTCTTTCAGGCGAGTTGGACAAGGCGACGCGCTTGAACGAAGAAGCGCTCGAAACCGGGCCTCAAGTTGAGCGCATCGAGCGACCTCGTCCGTGACATGGGTCTGAGGCACGGATCAAAGGCGTAATTGAACCCGATTAGGAGTGACTTCCGGTTACGCGACCGCCCGCGACCGGCACCTCGGGGATGGTCGGGGGCGGGTACGGACAGGCTCCTGGCTTGGGATGCAGGTGGTTGACTGAAGGCTTCAGACCCCGTCGTAAGCGGGGCATGGGGCCAACGGATGGAGGGGCCAGTGGCCGAACCCACGCAGCCCGCAGAGCGAATGGTGGTGTGTCACTTCATCGTCTCCGATGACGTCGAGCGCTCCCGGCGTTTTTATACCGAGGTACTCGGTGGCAGGGTGGTCTTCGGCCCAGAGCCGACCAATGTCGCACTCGCCAACAGCTTCATCATCATCAACGGCGGCGGAGGCCCGACCGACGACAAGCCCACGGTCACCCTTGAAACGCCAAGCGACCCCGACCGGGTCAGCAGCTTCCTCAATATCCGGGTCGCAGACATTGACGCCGTGTACGCCGAATGGAGCGCCCGGGGCGCGCAGTTCCTAACGCCGCCGAAGCAGCACCAGTACGAGATCCGTTGCTACATCCGAGATCCCGACGGTTACATCATCGAGGTCGGGCAAACCACCGACCCACAGGGAGACTGGTGGCCCGCCGACTGGCCATCGATCAACCCCGATGGGCAATCCGACTGAACCCCGTCTCCTCGATGTCACGAAGGCGGCCATCGCACCTGACCCGGAGGGCAGCGCGGAACTCACGATGACCGGCACGGGCACCGACGTTCCCCGGTGTTAAGTCAAAGACTTTGATAAGCGCGCAGCGACTCGACTTGTGCACTTTGCGAGTTGCAACGCACTGCGGACATGGAATGTGCCCCCGGCGGCGCTGTTCGGGTTCGGGATGAACCGTTGGCCCCAACATCGAGGACACGACACGACCCGCCCAAACCGGCCACCTTGCCTCGGTTCGAGAAACACGGGTTTCGTCCTGATCTCGATGAGGCCGCTGTCGACGGCGCAACGGACTCGGCGACAAACGGCGTGTAGCTGGTGCAAGTCTTCCGACCCTCGTGAGGCGTGCCAGTGGATCGGGTATCGACGAACAATGGCGTGCCCTGGTTCGCTGGCGACCGCGCGGCGCTGATCTCGTCCAGCACCCCGACCTGGGTGATGTCTCGGTACGTCACCTCGTCAACTTCGCTCCACGTTTGGCCGTTCTTCGCGACGTTGAACGCCGCGCTTGTGCCCGCGAGGTCCCTGCGGTCGATTGCCGCCGCCAAATTCCGACTCGCGAGCGCTCAACAACGTGAATTAGGTGGTCTGAAGCATCGGGAAACCTTTGGGTAATTGAACTGAACTAGCCGAGCAAGTGCGGTCCCTGACGAGCTGGCCAAATTGAGGACCGAAAATAGGGCAAGATTGCCGGTCACCCAATGAACCCAAACGAAAGGCGGCGGAAGTCCGTGAGCGACGCACTCCTTGAACTACGACGGTACCTAGACGAGAAGAAGCCGATGATCGACGCGCAGACTCCAGGCGAGAGAGGCGGTGAACACGGTGGCGGCGGAAGTCCTACAAGCGGTCACGAATGAGTTGCAGGTTCGACGGGTGTCAGCAGCCTTCCAACAAAGCCTCGGAGTCGCCGATCTTTCCGTAAAGCCTCTCAATAGTCCCGTCGAATGGGGGCACTTGGTGTACTCCGCGATCGAACCCACGACGGTTCGCATTGCGATGACGATCCCAGGCGAGTCCGATGACCAAAAGTCGGTCGCCGCGTCGGACGTGACAACCGAGTCAGTCAACGCGGCCGCTCTCATGTTCGTGCGAAGAACGCTCCGCTAATTGAACCCAGTTAATGGAGCTGTATTACCCGCGCTCATGGCGAAGCATTGACTGCTGAAAACGGCGTACCGCAACTTGAGTCATGTCGCGGTCGCGCTCACCCGCAAGGGTTGGTGAAGCTTTCGCGCTGCATGCGCCAACACGGCAACCCGGACTTCCCCGACCCGGCGACCTCGATCCCGACCAACCTCCACGCCTACCAATGCATATCCGATCGCGACGGAGTGATCCTGCTCTTCCCACGGGGGTTCGACGAAACGTCGCCTCAGTTCACGAGAGCCGCGGCGGCGTGCGGTTCGCGCTGACCAATCACTGATGGGTACGGCGGTCGATGCGCCAAGCCCCGCACTGCAAGGGGACACGCGTCTTTGTTGGCGGCAGTTGTGGGTAAATCGCTACTGGTCTCTCGCTAGCTCGGCGAAAATCACGTTCGCGAGTGCCTTAGCCTTCAGGAGAGCTGAGTTGTGAATCGTGCTGTAGTAACCAAGAAACAGTTCCCATCTTCCGTCGTACGGTCCCCCAACTGCGTATGAGATGGCGTCCAGGTCGCAGTTAGTTACACCGTGTTCAGCGTTATCGCATTCGGTGATCGCAGCCGCACCCGTCACTCCTGTCACAGATTTCAGTGTTGCCGGATTTGCCTGGGAGCCGGGGCGTTTCTCCTCATTGATGAACGATTGCACAGTTGTTTCGGGGACGTTAGTCGCGCTGAAGTGTACGAACGTGATGGTGTTAAGTCCGCAGGGTTTGCCGTTGCAAAGTCTCTTCCAGTGGCAGTTTACGAGACCCACGTTTGGCTGCCCACTGAGACCGCCGTGAAAACCTGGTCCAAAGATGGCGTCCACCTTTGAAGTGGAAGGACAGGTCAGAGCTATTGCGTGGGGCAAGACAGCATGGACCCCTTGCATCGGACTCGTGGACGCTGAAACGGGGTCGGCGGCCCCGACAACGACTACCCACCCCAAGAGTCCCGCGATGCCAAGCGAAACTGTGATCGCCCGAAAAGTCCGTGTGGTCCTTCGGGTCGTGCCTCGCCCGCATTTTTCGGGCATGTCTGCCCTCCAAGCTCAAGGAAGCCGGTTATCTGCCGAGATACATTCGCACGCGTCTTTGCTCGCAACCTAATCGGCGTTGGGTGCCTTCATAATCCGCACTTCTGACGAATTACTCCGCCGTGCTCCGCTCAGGATCCCGGCCGTTCCGCTGGAGGGAAGGCGCGCCGAGATCAGCTTCTCGCAGGTCCGCTGCGCCTGCTCGAACTGTGGAGAGTTCTGATTGAAGCTGTCGACGAGTCGCGAGCAGCAACGCAGCTAATTGGGTTGATCTATCGGATTCGGAGAGCTCCTGTCTCGCGCCGCGGATGCTCGACCCCTCTGCGTTCAGGGTCCCAGCCAGTTTGGTACGCGAGACTGACAGCCGCGAGCTGCGTGTTGACACCGAGTTTCGAGAGAATCGAGCGGATCTGGCTGCGCACCGTCGAAAGTGACACGAAGTCCTGCTTGCAAATCTCTCGAGCCGTCGCACCGTTCATGAGGGCGAACAGCACTTCTTGTTCACGGAGACTCAACTGATCAAAGACCTCAAGACTCATAGCGCACCACCCCACCGATCAGGCATCAATGCCGATCAAACGACGCCTGGGGTGGTTTCGCTACTCGCTCCCCCCAATCCAAGCGACCACATTTACGGGTTGGGGATCCGCGCGTCCCAGCCAACTGCAGTTACCCAACTTGCAATCGAAGATGCTGCCAAGCGTGCCGTTTGATGAGCAATGAGTCATTTGACTCAATCACGCGCGGTGGGCTGACCGTCCGCCTCGGTGGCAAGAACAACGCAAAATCAGGGTTCTACGGGCAGCGTTGAGTTTTCTGTATCGAAGGGAGGTCCTGTCCGGTTGTACCGGGACCAGCTGCCGCTAAACCTCCGGTCGCAGGGACTCCACCTTTATTGGGAAACCCAATTAATCAACGTGATCGCTTAGTGGAGTACCGCGGGACAGCTCCAGTTCCCGATCAGGGTTTCGGTAACTGTGTTCGCGACTCCGGTGTTGAACACCATTTTCATGTCCACTGAGCCCGTCTTGCCGTCGAACTTGATCGTGCCTGATGTTTGGGAAAACGAGATGCTCACGTTCGGGTTCTCTGGCTCGATCCGCGCACCATGTGATGAAGAGCTCGTGTGTGTCGAGACATATGTGCCTTGCTTCGGCTCAGTGTCGAGAAAGAACCACGAGGTTGTTTTCAGACCGGAAAGGACCCCGGTTATCGGGTCCAGTTTGATTGTGTCGTAGAGATGCGAAGAAGTGGGGAACTCGTAGATGTAGCAATCCCTCGATGGATTTGTGAGCTTCAGCGTCCCGTGGTACTTGCCGCTCAAGGTAAACGTGTTCACCGTGCTTCCCGCGACGTTGGTCGCTGTCGGTACTAGCGCAGCGAACGCCGCTAATAGCACCACAGTGACAAGACCTATCTGCACTGTTACTTGCCGGCTCTTGAAGTTCACCATATCGGCCCCTTACCCGATGAGTTCGCAACGCTTGAGAGAACCGTACCCCTCCTTAGCGCAGACGCAGAGAACGTAGCTAAGTCCGCATCCGCGCCCGGCAGTCGCGCAGCTAACGCGATAAAGACGCGAGCCCAGCGACGCACTTAGCAGTAGGAAGCCCTGCAGCATCTCGTCGTCGGCTTCGCTTGCGTGCTCTGCCGCCATGTCTGCTCTCCTCACAAAGCGCGTCTCTCCAGGCTGTACAAGCCTTAAGGACCTGAAGCTAGTTGTGAGCCGCTGGTCGCGCCCCGGAGCACTCGAACCTCGGACCAACTAAGTGAGCACTCATGTCGTGAGCTCAGTCGTTGGCGGTTGCCTTCAAGATCTCGACGCAGAGTTCCACGCACTCGCCGCAGATGAATGCGTCATCTGGTCCTGAGACGATCTTCTTGACCTACCTTTGGGACTTGCGACAAAAGCTGCAATGGACATCGACGGCGACAGCAGGAGCTGAGTCGGGCACGCATCAACTTTCGCGCTTATCAGTCCTCCGAGGTAGATGAACTGGATTGGCTGGTCCGAGATGCCGTCTGCCCGTGGGACCGCGACAACCAAACAGGAATGCGAAACCGAACAATCGATCCGAACTTCGGTTTCGAGTCACCTTCGAGCGAGCGTTCGGCGACCGAGCACGGTAGGTTCGCATGATGCCGCTGCGGACGACCCTGGTCGATACCAAAGACGGACGCAAGCTTTGTGTCGACTCTGGCGGAGATCCGAACGGCCCTCCCGTTCTCGTACATTGGGGGACGCCGAACTCTCGACTCCATTACGCCCCCTGCCTCGTGGACGCCACGGAGCGCGGCATTCACCTGCTCAGTTACGACCGACCCGGCTACGGCGGCTCGAGTCCGCACCCCGGTCGGCGGGTGGTCGACTGCGTCGAGGACGTGCGAGCGATCGCCGACGCGTTCGGAATCGAGCGCATGGCGAGCTGGGGAATCTCGGGCGGGGGGCCGCACGTGCTCGCCTGCGCGGCGCGCGCGCCGGACCTGTTCTGCGCCGTAGTGAGCCTTGCCTCGATCGCCCCCTTCGACGCCGAGGGTCTCGACTACTTCAGCGGCATGGGACAGCTGAACGTAGACGACATCCAGCTCTACCTCGCCGACCCCGAGGCGGCGCGAAAGAAAGCGGAAAAGGACCGCGAGGAGGCGCTGCAGTTAAGTCCCGAGCAGATCGTCGAGGCGTGGCAGACGCTGCTCTCGGACGCTGACGTCGGCGCGTTGACGATCGAGCTCGCTAGTGACCTCGTCGCCGCGATGAGAGATGGTCTCGCGCCCGGCGCCGAAGGTTGGTGGGAGGACGGTGAGGCGCACATCGCGCCGTGGGGCTTCGATCTCGGCGAGATCACGATTCCGGTGCAGCTCTGGCACGGAGCCGAGGACCGATTCGTCCCCTCCCAGCACGGCCAGTGGCTGGCGCAGCGAATCCCCGCCGTCGACGCCCATCTCACAGCGACCGACGGGCACCTGACTCTCCTCGACCGCGTCCCCGAGTTCCACCGCTGGCTGCTCGAGCAGTTCTAGGACGCCGCGCTCTTCCCCTGATCTCACACGGTCAAAGGCGACGCCAGAACAGCAACTCGTGGTGCGGCCCGACCGACACCGTGTAGGACTCGGCGTTTAATCGAACCCAATTCTCTCCACGATTACGCAGTCTTTCCCGCGCGCGGTGTCTCCCCGACCGGCTCGTTGAGGCGATTCCATCTGCACTCCTGCGAGCGGCGCGTGGTGTGCACCTTCGGGCTGGTGTTATCCGTGCTCACCTCGTTCGCTTCGATGTCAGTATCAATGGACGTCGGTATCGATAGGGGGTCCGCTCAGAGCGTCTCCACCGTGGGACAGCTCCAGCTTCCCGTCATCGTGCTAGCGCTCGAGTGCGCGCTCGTGGTGCCGTCCGACCAGGTCATCTTGAAGCTGAACGAACCCGCCTTCCCTCCGATGGTGATAGTCCCGGAGGTCGCTGAGAAGAATTTCGAGTTGATGATCACCTTCGGCGGAGAGAAAGGAGAAAGTATGGCTGCCTTCGACTCAGGGATGCTGCTCTCGGTGAATGTCCCCTTACCCTTCTCCGCGGCGATGAAACTCCACTCGCCGTAGCTGATCCCCGAGAGCTTGCCGAAGTAGTACAGCTTGACAACGTCTACCTTCTTCGGCGGCAGGTTGTCGAAGACCTCCGCGCAGTCCTTCGCCGGGTTTTCGAGCTTCAACGTGCCGGCATATTTTCCTGTCACGACGATGGTGTTCGTAGCGACGCGTCGCGCCAGCACGGCTTGCGACGTCGCACCAGTGGCGTGTCCGACGACAAGGCCGAAGTGGGCCACGACGAGTGCAGCGCAGAACATCAGCGTCATCGGTTTGCCAGCCGGCCAGATCGGAAGCGTCATTTCGCGCAGGCGCTGCCTTTCGTTCTCCGTTCGTCGGTACCGACGTCTGGCTCCGCCTTCACCGGCTTGTCCAAGTGACTGGGAACCCCGGAGGGACACGTACGTCCGATCGAAGCGAATTCGGTTACGCCATGGCACTTTCTCGCTTCGAGCCTAAGTCACCTCGTCCCCAGCTCCCTCGACGAGGTCGCCGAGGTGGCCGGGGTGAGCAGGCGGACGGTGTTCCGGCATTTCGGGACGAGCGGCCAACTCGTTGCCACCTCCATCGACGAAGGCCGCAAGATCGTCGCGAACCGCGTCTCGCAGCTACCGCCTCCGGGCGTTGATGCCGAAACGTGGCTGATCGAGACGGCGATTGCGATGCACGAGATGACGAGAGAACTCGTCGGGCGAGCGTTCTGGGATATCTACGTCGAGCGCCCCGGCACGCCGCCAGAAGTTGCCGCCTCTCTCGCTGGCATCTCGGACCTCCGTCGCCAACTCGCCACCCAAATCACAAAAAAAACCGCCTGGAGCGCCGTTGGCGGAGACGGCGACCCACCCAAGTGGGTGATCGACGCGTTCGAGGACCACGTCTCCGAGTTCGCCACGTACGCGCTGGACCGTTACAGCGTCGAAGAGGTGGGACGTCGCAGCGGTCGCATCCTTTGGGCGGTGCTCGAGTCCGCACGTGCCGAAGAGCAAGACGACGGCAACGTCGCCGGCAAGCCGTGACGACACGTCGTTTCTAATCATCGGAGTTCAAACGGACGCTCGTGGTCGGTCTTCGGACCGGCCTCCGTTCGTCTCGCTAGTCGACCGAACTGGGGTTGTCGAGGTCGGTTCGGGCTGCTTGTCTGGCGCTTTATCTGCACAAGTACGCAGCGCCACCAGATAACGACAGCACGCATCCGACTCTTGCGGAGGTTTCGATCAAGCTGTGCGTCGGGCTTTTCGCGAGTCGTTCTGTAGCGTCTCGGTCATGAGATTCGGGATCGATCTCGCGCAGCAGAGAATGGAGTGGGACGAGTTGCTCGCGCGAGCTCGCCTTTGTGAGAAGTTCGGATTTGAAGGAGCGTGGGGATTCGATCATTTCCAACCCATGTATGGAAGCGGACCCGGTAACTGCTTCGAGGGAATGACGACGTTGGCGGCGCTAGCGGCGTCGACGACGAGCATCCGAATTGGACTGCTCGTCACAGGCGTCACCTACCGGCATCCTTCAGTTCTGTGCGCGCAGGCAGTCACCGTGGACCATGTCTCCCACGGTCGTCTTGACCTCGCGCTCGGTGCCGCGTGGTTCGAGCCAGAGCATCGGGCGCTCGGCATCGAATTTCCCGCTGTCGGCGAGCGATTTGATCTGTTGGAGGACACGCTCGAAATCGCGATCCGGCTCATGAGCGGCGAGCCGGTCTCTTTCGAGGGAAAGACGACGACGCTTGCAAGCGCCACGTTCCGCCCCCAACCTGTCCAGCGGCCTCACCCTCCGATCTGGATTGGCGGCCATGGTCCGAAGCGAGCGCTTCCGCTCGTCGCGCGCTACGCCGATATGTGGCACGACTTTTCATCGCCGGAGGAGTACGCGCGCATCTCAACGGCTGTGGACTCCCTCGCAACAGCGATCGGCCGGGATCCGGCATCGATCGGACGGGCTGCATCGCTTTCGATCTCGGAAGGTTGGGAGGAGGTGCGTCGGGCGATCGATGCCTACGCAGTGGCCGGTGCCACCTACCTCGTGTGCGGATGGCCGTCCGAAGGTCGAGAAAGGGTGGCCGAGTTCGCCGAAGAAGTAATGGGCGAGTACCGGTGAATCTTGTGCCCCCAACAACGCAGGCTCTCGCCGATGAATCGTCTGGTCGAGCCGGGAGCGACAGGAAGCTGAACAACGCCTGTCGGCTCACGCGGAACGTCCACTGGAGACCCGGCTCTTCGAGGTCCTTTCGAAGTAGTCGTCGACCGGGAACGGGCAGATCTGCCTCTCAGCCCGCTTGGACCTCCGGAGCTGGTTCGACGCTCGCCTCTTCTTCGCCCTTTGGGTAAAAGACGAAGTACGCAATCGCCGAGAGGACGCCCCCGACCAAAGGGGCGACGATGAAGACCCACAGCTGGCTCAGCGCGGCACCCCCGACGAAAAGAGCTGGGCCGAGGCTTCGCGCCGGGTTCACCGAGGTGCCGTCGAGCGGGATCCCAACGATATGGACAAGTGTGAGGGTAAGCCCGATCACAAGGCCAGCCACCGTTGCGTTGGACGCACGGCGGGTTACCGCCAAGATGACGAACACGAAGATGAAGGTCAAGATGATCTCGACGACGAAGGCGCCAGTTCCGTTGAGGCCGACGATGGAGTGCGTGCCGTAGCCGTCAGTGCCGAGACCGATCCTCTTCGTCGAGTAGCTCGGAGTCTCATGGACGATTCCGAAGAGCGCCGCGGCACCACCGATCCCGCCCGCGACCTGCGCGATCCAGTAACCGACAGCGTCGGTGAGCGAGATCCGGCGTGCGACGAGGAACCCAATCGTGACAGCCGGATTGACGTGGCAGCCCGAAATCGGACCGATCGCGTAAACGAGAACGAGAAGCACAAGTCCGAACGCGAGAGCGGTTGCCACGACTCCGGCTGACGTGCTGACCCCAGCAACCTTGAAGCCAAAGCTCAGGGTCGCTGTTCCAACGCCGAAGAAGACTAGGAGCGCGGTGCCGAGCAGCTCGGCCAGCAAGGACCTCGCATTCATTCGGGCCTCCAGTTTGCAGCCGACGCGAATGGTACGACAACGCTCTGAAGGGGCTCGGTTTGCGTTTGCAAGCGCCGCCGAGCGAGGGAAAATCACTCCACAAAAGGCGTCGAACTGACGCGAAGAAGACGATCTGCGCGTCCGTGCTCATCAATTCAGATGACGCGGAGCGGGTTTGTCTCGAACGGTGCCGGCATCGCTTCGCTACCGCCCCACATGAAGGGCTTTTCGCCCCACATGAAGGGCTTTTCGCCTCTTTCTTTCCTCGAGCTTTGGCAGTAATTGTGATGAAGACGCTTCTCACCTCATTTCTTCCATCCGGGCGCTGATCCGGGTGCGTCGAGTCACTCCGAAGGGAGGTGGGACATGAAATACATCACGTTGCTGAACCTGACACCGAAGGGCCGCGAGCACTTGCCCGAGGCCAAGGACATTCTCATCAAGATGACCGGAGTCGCCGAGCAATACGGCGGCAAGGTCGAGTCGGTGTGGGCGACCGTCGGCCACTATGACTTCATTGCCGTGGCCGAGTACGCGACCCCAGAGAACGCCTTCAGGGCGCGGGTCAAGCTGGCGGAGCTCGGATACTTCCTGCTCGAGGGCCTGGAGGCCTTCGACATGGAGTTCTTCCTCACGACCGTCTGACGTCTTTGTACGCGCCACCCCCAAAGTCGGGGGTGGCGCGTTCGCTGTCGGCAAATCGAAGTTCGCGGATTGCGGAGACGTTTGTTCGGGACGTTTGTTGGTTGACTTTGTCCGGCGCCCGCCGGAGCGGCTTACGCGCAATCTGGACGACTGCCCGATTAACACAACGGGGATTATCTGTAGACCAGTGCTAAATCTCGGCCTCAAACTTGCTTATCCTTGACGCGGGCTTTCTCAATGCGGACTTCGGAATGAACTATTACGACATCCTCGGTGTGTCACAAAATTCTTCAGCCGTCGAGATCGCGGACGCCTACCTGGAGAAGGCAGAACGAGTGCGTCCTGAGCGGTTCATCGGAGCCCCGAGTGAAGTGATAGCCGCGGTTAAGCAAGCCTCGGTGGCTATAGAAGCGGCCTGGCATGTGCTCGGTGATGGGACCTCGCGTGCGGAGTACAACGCTGAATTGGGCGCGGAAACACCCGAGAGAGGTCTCTCTCATCTGAGACGTTTCGAGTGGCGCAAACATCACGCCGAACACGTGTGGGCGATCGAACAGAACTTGGGGCTGCCGTTGACGCCGGTCTTGGGCATCAGTCCTCCAAGCAAGCCTGCGTCAGGCGAGGCAACGTCCGGCAAGGGTCTCGCCGCGACGGCTGGCCCCGAATATTCGCTCGGTGATCCGCTGGCACGGTTTGCGAACTGGCTCGCGCCCCATGGGAAGGCTGGTCGTGAGGTTTCAGTCCCAAACGTCTGCGGCGAACATGCGAGCGATGCCCTCTATGCCGTCGCCAAGGCCGATCTAGACATCAAATTCGTGAGATTGACTGAACATCCACGTGGAAATGGCATCGTTGTCGACCAAGATCCTCCAGCGGGTACAACCGTGCGTCGCGGTAGCACGGTCACGGTGCGCGCCGTCTACGAAACCGATCCAACAGCTCCGACCTAGATCCCGGGACCTGTTAGCGTGCCACCAAAAGAGGCCAAATATGCTGGTGTTTGCGTCGCTGGGTGGGTCATCTAGCACTCTGTTTCTTCTTGTCCTTTTTGGCGTAATAGCCATGCAGGTCGTGAGGCGTCGTCAGCGCATGGGCGGAGGTGGTCGCCCGGGTCCATTCGGCCGCGGCGGTGGTCCATTCGGCGGCGGTTCGTCTGGCGGGAACGGCGGGATCTGAGCGATCGAAAAGGGCACGACCACTGGCCACCAGCCAGATTGACTCCGGACTAAGCAACTAAATGCACTGCGGGCCCCCGTCCGGTCGGTCTGCAACGGGCCAGGTCGAGACCCGTCGTTGTGGGCTAGCCCTACTGGAAACGCTTCGCCGTCACAGCTGTGACGCGGACGATCCCGCAGTGGAGGTGCTCGGTCGAGCCACCGTACGGCGTGATCTGAGCGTGGGATCCGTGGAGCGTGACCGTTCGCGTGATCTGCGGCGGGGTGAAATTGAGGGCGGCCGACGTCGGACATGTCACGTTCGGGTAGCCAGTCTGGTCTGCGTACAAGACGCCGAAGTAGGCCGTTTCACCCGGCGCGAGGACGACCGTCTTCTCTTTGATGCTGAACGCCCCGGGGGCTGTCTGGTCAGTGGTCGACAGGTTCTTCCCGTTTTTCGTGAGCATCTGGACGCGTGGGTATCCGTAGAGCGAACAGGCCTTGGCGGATCGGTTCGTGAAACCGAACTCGGCACCGATAGTTCCGGCGGCCGTCGTAGACCGCCCACTCCAGACCGCGAGAGCACTGGGTGCGCACCGCGGCACAACCGCCGGGGTTGCCGCTTGTGCTGCTTCCGCCGGCGATACGGTGACAACGAGCCCCATCGCCGGAACGAGCGCCACACCACAGGCGATCGTGACAGTTGCGGCAAGCCGCTTGAACGTTGATCTGGGTGCATTCATACCGCACCCCCTCATCACTGCAAAAAACCCTGCAAAATTATGATATCGGCGGAGCGATCTCGGCATGTCGACGCGCGCACGGATGCGTTCTGCGCGCGTACTTGCCCGGTAATGTGCGCCGCGTTTTCGGCACCGATGCGTTGGAAGACGCCCGACCTGCGCGCCCCGCACGGATCGATGTTGTTGCCCGCAGGACTCGAAATTGAAATTACGGTGTGAGTGATGCGCGAAGTTCTCGAAGATATCGAGCGCTGGCGGACGTCCGGCAAATCGGTGGCGCTCGCACGCGTCGTCGGGGTCGAGGGGTCGGCGCCTCGAGGCCCCGGCGCGGCGATGGCGGTCTCCGCGGATGGGGAAGTCGCCGGGTCAATCTCTGGAGGGTGTGTCGAAGGGGCGGTCGTGACCGCGTCGCTTGAGGTGCTCGAGTCCGGGAGGGCTCGCCTGTGCACCTTCGGGTACTCGGACGAAGAGGCGTTCGCCGTCGGCCTCACCTGCGGTGGCACGGTGCACGTCTTCGTCGAGCCGCTCGAATGGTAGGGGCGATCTTCGACGCTTTGCGCGCGAAGCTGCTGGAAGAAGAGCCGTTCGCTCTGGCGAGCGTCGTCGAGAGCGAGCTTGATGGGGACGCTGTCGGGACAGACTCTGGCGCGACGATGCTCGTCCTCGAAGACGGGAGACTCAGTCGGCACGCTCGGCAACCCGGATCTCGACCAGTCTGTCGCCAGGGATTCGATCGGCCATCTCGCCTCTGGGGTGAGTTCCCTTCGCCGGTACGGCGCGCACGGCGAAGCGAGGAGCGAAGACGTCGCTGTCTACATCGAGTCGTACATCGCTCCCGCGCGCATGGTGATCTGCGGAGCGGTCGACTTCTCGAGAGCGCTTGCCCGGGTTGCGAAGGTTCTCGGCTATCGCGTCACGGTGTGCGATCCGCGCCCAGTCTTCGCGACGGCGACGCGCTTTCCGATGGCGGACGAGATCGTGGTCGAATGGCCCGATCGCTACCTCGATTCGATCGGTGAGTCACTCGGCGCACGCGACGCCATCTGTGTGTTGACCCACGACCCGAAGTTCGACGTCCCCGCCCTCGCCGCGGCGGTGCGGACGAAGTCTGGGTACATCGGTGCGATGGGGTCGCGACGCACGACGATCGACCGTGCCGAGCGCCTGCGCGAAGCGGGGCTCGACGACGCCGAGGTCACCCGCATCCGGGCCCCGATGGGGCTCGACATCGACGCGCACACGACCGAAGAGACCGCGATCTCGATCTGCGCGGAGATCATCGCCGCGCGCGGTGGCGTGGACGACGTGTCGCCGCTGTCGCAGCTCGACGGTCCGATCCACCGTCGAGTCTCGCGGTGAACGAGGACGCTGCCGGGATCGTGCTCGCCGCCGGGGAGGGGCGGCGTTTCGGCGGCCCGAAGGCGCTCGCCAGGTTGGCGGACGTTCCGCTCGTCGAGCGAGCGGTGTCGGTGCTCCGAGCGGGTGGGTGCCGACCGGTCTTCGTGGTGCTCGGGGCCGGCGCCGACGACGTGATGCGCGAATGCGACCTTTCGGGGGCGGAGGTGGCGCTGAATGCGGCGTGGTCGAGCGGCCGCGCGAGATCGCTGTTGGTTGGGCTCGGCGCGGCCGAACGAGCGGGCGTTGGTGCGGCGATCGTGCTCCACGTCGATCAACCGCTCGTTGTGCCGGCGATCTTCGCTCGTCTCATCGCCGCGTGGCGGGTTGAAGGGAAGTCGGTGATCGCCAGATTCGAGGGAGAGGCCGTGAGTCCGACGCTGATCGACCGAGGACGTTGGGCCGAGGTCCGCTCGTCGGTGCGTGGAGACCGCGGGGCGAAAGCGGTGCTCCTGCGGGACCCCGCGCTCGTAACGCTCGTCGACTGCGACGACGTCGGCGACCCCCGTGACGTCGACACCCCCGAAGACTTGGAGACGATCGCCGCGAGCACAAAGTGGCGAGCGCTGCTTGGCGACCCCAGACCCTGACCGCCCTCGAGACCTGGTCGTATCGTGGCTCCGGTGAGCGTGCTCACGACGATTGAACAAAGAGGCCGGATCGGCGAGGCAGCGCCGCGCACCGACGGGGAGCCGAAGGTCTCTGGCGCGTTCATGTACGCAAGCGATCTGCACCGGGAGGGGATGCTGTTCGGCGCGACCTTGCGATCCCCCCTACCTTCGGCGCGCATCCGCAGGGTCGACGTGTCCGGTGCCGTCGCGCTCGACGGTGTCGCGGCCGTCCTCGTCTGGACCGATATTCCGGGAAGGAACCGCTTCGGGCTGAACTTTGCCGATCAGCCCGTGCTGGCAGAAGACGTCGTGCGCTACGCCGGAGAGCCGATCGCCGTGGTGGCCGCCGCGACCCCTGAGCTCGCCCGCCAGGCGGTCGGTCGGATCGCGATCGACCTCGAGCCGACCGAGGGTGTCTTCGACATGGAACGCGCCCTCGACAAGGACGCGCCCAAGCTCTTTGAGTACGGCAACGTGCTGCGCCACGTGCGAATCGTCCATGGCGAACCGGATTCGGCGACGGCGGACGTTTGGGTGGACGGCTACTACGAGACGGCGATGCAGGACCAGGCGGCATTGGGTCCCGAAGCCGGCCTCGCGATTCCCGCCGAGGACGGAGGCGTCGACCTGTATGCCGCGACCCAATGGCTGCACGTCGACCGGGAGCAGATCGCCCCGTGCCTCGGTCTGCCGGACGAAAAGGTCCGCGTGCACCTCGCCGGGTTGGGCGGAGCGTTCGGGTCGCGCGAAGACATCCACATGCAGATCCACGCTTGCCTCCTCGCGCTGCGAACGGGGCGGCCGGTGAAGTTCTCCTACGGTCGCGAGGAGTCCTTTCACGGCCACGTGCACCGGCACCCCTCGCGCATTTGGATCCGTCACGGCGCCAACCGGGATGGCCGGCTCGTCGCCGTCGTCGCGCGCCTCATGTTCGACGGCGGCGCGTACGCGTCGTCGTCGCCCGCCGTGCTCGGGAACGCGGCGACGTTCGTGGCCGGGCCATACGAGGTGCCGCACGTGAAGGTGGAGGGGACGGTCGTGTTCACGAACAATCCCCCGTGCGGCGCGATGCGCGGCTTCGGCGCGCCGCAGGTCTGCTTTGCCCACGAAGCCCAGATGGACAAGCTCGCACGCCAACTCGGTATGGATCCGGTCGGGATCCGGCTCCTCAACGCGGTGTCGCCGGGATCGGTGCTGCCGACTGGTCAGGTTCTTCCTGGCGCCGCACCGGCGCGCGAGGTGATCGAACAGTGCGCCGCCATCCCGCTTCCCGATGAGCAGCCGGTCTTCGGCAGACCGGTAGTCGGCTATCCGGGAGGGACGGGCAACGTCACGCGCGGCGAGGGCATCCGGCGGGGGATCGGATTTGCCGTCGGCTACAAGAATGTCGGCTTCAGCGAGGGCTTCGACGACGCCGCTGCGGCGCGCGTGACGCTCAGCACGAACGGGCGTGGAGCGGTCGCAGAGGTCTACACGGCGGCGGTCGAGATGGGTCAAGGGCTCTACACGCTGTTGGCGCAGATCGCCCGCAGCGAACTCGGCGTCGAAGAGGTTGTCTTGCATGCTGCCGACACCCTGATCGGCAGCGCGGGATCGACTTCGGCGTCGCGCCAGTCGATGATGGCGGGCGGCGCCGTGAAAATGGCGTGCGCGCAGGTCCGCGATGCGCTCGTCGAGCGGGCTCGGGAGCGGCTCGGGACACCCGGGGCGTCGTTCGAGGTCACCGACGGCTCGATCTGGTCGGGGGGCATGCCGCTGCTGTCGATGGAAGAACTCCTCGACGCGCCGATCGAGGCGGAGGTCGAGTACCACCACCGTGCGACCGAACACTTCGACGAGAACGGCCAGGGCTCCGTACACGCGCACTTCTGCTTCGGCGCCGAGCGCGCGGTGGTCGAGGTCGACGAAGAGACCGGCCTCGTCCGGGTCGTCCAGATCGCCGCAGCGATCGACGCAGGCAAGGTCATGAATCCGCTCGGCTTCACCGGCCAGATCGAAGGCGGCACCGCCCAGGGCATCGGCTTCGCGCTCACCGAGGAGGTCATCGTCAAGGACGGCGTGATCCGCAACCCCTCGTTCACCGACTATTTGCTTCCGACGATCCTCGACGCGCCGCCCGTCGTCACCGTCGCGATCGAGCAACCCGACGAAGGCGCCCCGTACGGGCTGAAAGGGATCGGCGAGGCACCGACGGTTGTGTCGACGGCGGCGGTCGTCGCCGCGCTGCGCGACGCCACCGGCCGCGAGCTCAACCGGGCGCCGGTGAGCCCGGACGAGCTCGTCGGGCTGAGCGGTCCGGTGCCGAGCGGCGGCCCGCCACCGGTCCCCGACGTGCCGGGCCAGGAGCCGGTTCCCTGGTACCACGGCATGGGCTCTGGGCAGCAGGAACTGATGTGACGCTGCACCGGGGAGATCGTGTGACGCCGGCATCGATCCGGGCAGCGTCGTGACGTTCTTCCAGCCACTCAGTCTTTCCGACGCGCTCGGCGCGCGCGCAGAACACGCAGATGCGGTCGCGCTCCAGGGCGGCACAGACGTCTACGTGGAGGTGAACTTCGGTCGGCTGCGCCCAGCCTCCCTCCTTGATCTCACGCGGGTCGACGAGCTGCGGGGGATCGCCCGCGACAACGGCACGGTGCGGATCGGCGCCGGGACGACGTACCACGAGATGATCGAGGCGCTCGGCGACGACGCGCCGGCGCTCGTCATCGCCTCGCGCACGGTGGGATCGCCCCCGATCCGCAACCGGGGGACGATCGGCGGCAATCTGGGCTCGGCGTCGCCCGCTGGCGACTGTCATCCACCGCTTCTCGCCGCCGGCGCCACGGTGGAGCTTGCCTCGTCGAAGGCGACCCGCCTCGTGCCCGTCGACGAGTTCTTCGTCGCCCCGAAACGCAGCGTTCTGCGACCGGACGAAGTCATCGTGGCGGTGCACGTGGCGCGGGCCACCGGACCGCAGAGTTTCTCCAAGGTCGGCGTGCGGAACGCGATGGTCATCGCAGTGTGCTCGTTCGCCGTCGCCTTGCACCCCGAGTCGGGATTGGTCGGGACGGGGATCGGCTCCGCCGGGCCGGTTCCGCTTCGCGCCCCGGAAGCGGAACGCTTCTTGGAGGGCCACCTCGCGGCGGGGGGCCGGTGGGAAACGGGGGCGCCGCTCGAGGAGAGCGTTGTCGCACACTTCGGCGATCTCGTATCCGCGGCCGCGCAACCGATCGACGACGTTCGCGGCAGCGCCGCGTACCGTCGGCACGCGCTCGGGGTGCTCGCCCGGCGCTCGCTCGCCTGGTGCTGGGACGAGTACGTCGGGAGGCGGCGATGAAAGTGACGTGCACCGTGAACGGCCATCTGCAGAGCATCGACGGCGTCGCGGAGTTCGAGAGCCTTCTCCAACTCCTCCGGGACCACCTCGGGCTCACGGGGACCAAGAACGCGTGCGAGCAGGGTGAGTGCGGATCGTGCTCGGTCTTCATGGACGGGGTGCTCGTCTGCTCCTGCCTCGTCGGCGCGGGCCAGGCCGAAGGGCGGGCGGTGACGACGATCGAGGGGATCGCGGATGGAGCGGACCTCGATCCGCTGCAGGCCGCCTTCGTCGAGTCAGGCGCGATTCAGTGCGGTTTCTGCACTCCGGGGCTCGTCATGGGGGCGCGCGACCTCCTGCAGCGGATACCCGACCCCGACGACGCGCAGATCCGTGAGGCGTTGGCGGGCAATCTCTGCCGCTGCACCGGCTACCAGAAGATCATCGACGCGGTCCACGCGGCGGCACGCTCCACGGTCTAGGAACGGCGCGCCAGGAAAGGCGCGCCGAGCCCTTTAGTCGACGGTGAAGTGCGTGCCGGTCTTGCCGGTGAGCGCTCCTTCGATGTGCTCGGGGTCGGTGACGATCGCCCGTCCGCCGGTCGCTTCGAGGAACTCAACGATCGCCCGCACCTTCGGCTCCATGCTCCCTTTCGCGAAGTGGGTCCCTTCGGCGAGGTAGCGCTTCGCTTCGGCGAGGCTGAAATGGTCGACGGAGGTCTCGCTTGGCGTGCCGAAGTTCAGCGCGACCTTCTCGACCGCCGTCGTGATCAAGAAGACATCGGCGAGCAAGATCTGCGCCAGCAGCGAGCAGGCGAGGTCCTTGTCGATAACGGCCTCGACGCCCTGAAGATCGCCCGCCTCGTCGGTGACGACCGGGATCCCGCCGCCGCCGACCGCGACGACGATCGCTCCCGCGCCGACGAGCGAGCGGATCGCGTCGATCTCGACGATGCGAATCGGCCGCGGCGAGGCGACGACACGGCGCCAGCCCCGGTTCGCGTCCTCGACGACGTCCCAACCGTCCTCGTCGTGCCTGCGGCGGGCCAAGTCCGCCTCCATGAACGAACCGATCGGTTTCGTCGGGTGGGTGAAGGCGGGATCGTCGCGGGAGACCTCGGTCTGGGTGACCACCGCCACGACTGGCCGTTCGAGGTTGCGCCGCCGCAGCACGTTGTCGAGGTTCTGCACGAGCGCGTAGCCGATCGCGCCCTGCGAGTCGGCTCCACAGACGTCGAGCGGGACCTCGTGGAGCTCGTGTGCGGCGAGCTCAGAGCGGCGGAGGATGAAGCCGACCTGCGGACCGTTGCCGTGGCCGACGACGACATTCCAGCCGTCGGCGACCATCGACGCGATGTGCTCGGTCGTCTCGTGCGCCGCGATGTACTGATCACGGACCGCCTGGTGCATCCGGTCCTTGATGAGGGAGTTGCCGCCGATCGCCACGACCACCAGCCGGTCCGCCACTTCTCCTCCTAGCTCATCGTGAGCGCCATCACGGCCTTTTGGCCGTGGAGGCGGTTCTCCGCCTGGTCGTAGACGGCGGAACTCGGTCCGTCGATCACCTCGTCGGTCACCTCGACGTTGCGGTCCGCCGGCAGCGGGTGCATGAAGATGGCGTCGTCGGACGCGGTCTCGATCCGGCGGCGGTCGGTGATCCACGACGAGTACTTCTCGGTGAGGCGCGCGCCTTCGTCCTCGTCGGTGGTCGTCAAAAGCGCTCCCCAGCTCTTCGCGTAGACGACGTCGGTTCCATTGATGCCGGCGTCGAAGTCGTCGAGCTCCTCGAAGCCGCTGTGCGCCAGGCGGGCTTCTTCCTTTGCCCGTTCGACGAGGTCGTCCATCAGCCCGAACTCGGGAGGATGCACGAGCCGCACGTTCATGCCAAAGCGCGGCAGCAGCAACATCAGGCTCTGGGGGACGCTGATCGGCTTTTGGTAGCTCGACGCGCACGCCCAGCTGATCGTCGCCGTCTTGCCGCGGGGATCCCCGAACCGCTCGATGATCGTCATGAGATCCGCGAGCGCCTGGTGCGGGTGGAAGACGTCACACTGCATGTTCAGCACCGGCACCCGGCTGGCTTCGGCGACCTCTCTGATGTAGCCGTTGCCGACCTGCCAGTCGATGAAGCGGATCGCGATGCCGTCGTTGTAGCGACCGAGGATCTCCCCGATCTCCTTCGCCGTGTCCCCGTGGGCGATCTGAGTCGTGCGACTCTCGATGAACTGGGCGTGCCCGCCAAGCTGGGCCATGCCCGCCTCGAAGGACGTCCGCGTCCGCGTGCTCGGGAAGAAAAAGAGCATCGCGAGCACCTTGTCCCGCAAGTACGGGTGCGCCCTGTTCAGGGCGCGATCACGTTTCAGTTCGAACGCGACGTCGAGGAGGGTGTCGATCTCGTCCTTCGTCCATTCGCTGAAGTCGATCGCGTCCCGACCGCGCAGGTATGTCTGCATCGGTCCTCCTATTCCGCCTCGCCGAGCACGAGCGCGAGGAGCGCCATGCGCATGACGACGCCGTTGAAGGCCTCGAACCAGTAGCGGGCGTGGCGCGTCACGTCGACGTCGGTGGACAGCTCGTCCATGCGGGGAAGCGAATGCAAAACGATGACGCTCGACTTCGCCTTCGACCCGAGCAATTGGCGCGTCACCCGGTATTCGGGAGGAGTCAGCCCGTGCTCACGCACCTCGTCGCGGGACAACGTGTAGTCGGGTTGGACAACGGGCTCCATGTAGATCACGTCCGCCTCGGCGACGGCCTTCTCGACGCTTTCGACCTCGCGGTAGTGGACGTTGCGCTCGTCGAGTTCGGCTCGGAACTCCGGAGTCAACGACATCTCCGCGGGGTGGACGAGTGACGCCTCCATGTCGAATTGCGACATCGCGTAGAGGATTGAGTGCATGGTGCGCATCCGCATGTCGCCGACGCAAAGGATGTGCAGGCCGTCGAGGCGACCCTTGTCCTTCCAAATCGTGTAGAGGTCGGTGAGCACCTGGGTGGGATGCTCACCCCAGCCGTCGCCGCAGTTGATGACCGGCACCGATGCCCACTTTGCTGCTTCTGCCGGCGCGCCCTGCTCGAAGTGGCGCATCGCGATGACGTCGCCGTAGTACTCGAGCATGTGGACAGTGTCTTTGATGCTCTCTTGATAGAAGTCGCCGGCGCGCGTCATCTTGGCGTCGGAGAAGCCGAGCACGGCACCGCCCAGGCGGTGCATCGCGGCTTCGGTCGCGAGCCGAGTTCGCGTGCTCGGCTGGTAAAAGGCGGTGAGGAGCGTCTTCGAGGCGAGCAGGTCGCCGTTCTCCCGCTTTTCTGCGTACGGTGTGAGCTCGTCGGCGACGCGGAAGATCTGGAAGTACTCGTCGCGTTCAAGATCCTTCAGCGACAAGATGTCGCGTCCTTTGAAGCTTCTCATCGTGATGCCTCCTCCTTGTGCACAGACGTTAAGGCGTCTGCGCGTCTTGGCCAAATGTGTCGATCATCAATCGGACGTCGTCGCCGAGCGGATACAGGATCGGACAGGTCGCACCGGCGTCGATGTACTCGTCGACTTTCTTCCGGCACTCCTCCGGCGTGCCCGACGCGGTGATCATCTGCACAGCGTCGTCGGGGACGAGTCGCATCGCCTTTCGGATCTCTTCGGGTCCTGCGGGCCAGGTGAGCTCCTTGCCTATCGCTTCGATCAGCGCGTGGTCGACACCGCTCGCCTTCATGATGTGCGGCTGCTGTCCCAAGTACTGGGTGAGGAGTTCACGCGCCCGGTCGAGCGCCAACTCGCGGTCCTCGTCGAGTGAGCACACGACGAGCTGGGGACGATCGATCTCCTCGACCGAACGCCCGGCTCGTGCCGCCCCGACGGCGAGGTGCTCCATGGCCCGCTTCGTGTAGTCCGGGCTCACCATGTAGTTGAGGACGACACCGTCGCCGACCTCGGCGGCGAGCTCCATCATTTGCATGCCCGTCGCGCCAACGTAGATCGGAACGTTCTTCGGCGAGCGGTCGCCGTGGACTATGTCGATCTCCACATCGTCGAGGTGGACGAATTCACCGTGGTAGGTGACGCGCTCCATCCGCAAAAGCAGCCGTGTCGCCTCGACGAACTCGCGCATCGCGCGCAGCGGGCGACGGCGGTCGACGCCGACCTTGGACGCGAGCGGCTCCCACCACGCGCCGAGACCGCAGATCACGCGTCCCGGCGCGAGCTCGTCCAAGGTGGAGAACGTCGCCGCCAAGAGGCCGACGTTGCGGGTCCAGATCGGGATCACCCCGGAGGCGACCGTGATCCGCTTCGTCACGGCCGCGTAGGCGGCCATCGGCACCGTCGCTTCCCGCACGAGGCGGCTCTCTGCCTGCCAGACCGCCTCGAAGCCACGCTCCTCGGCGTACTGCGCATAGGCCATGCCGTCGCGGATCGGATGCAGGTCTTGGAGGTACAGCGCCGTCCTCATCGCGGTCTCCTTCCTTCTGGCGCATAGTCGTGCGCAGGAATCGTCTCGAGCCGCTCCCAAAGGCGCGTCGCGGCCTTCAACGCAGCGTGCGTGAGTTCGTCCTCGTCGACCAGAGTCGAACGGCCGTCGGCGACCACCCGCTCACCGGCGACGTAGACGTCGCGGCACGCGTCCGGAGGACCATCCGAAGACGAAGTGGCCGACGAGGCTTCCGGCGTCGAACGTTGTCGGCGGGTCGTAGGCGACGAGCGCCAGGTCGGCCGGCGCGCCCGGCCGCAGCGTGCCGAGGAGCGGCTCGTCGTAGACGCGGCCGACGAGGCGCTGCGACTCGGCAAGCCGCGCGAGTGGCCAGTCCGAGGCGAGGTCCAACTCGGTCTCGCGCCCCCGAAAGAAGCCTGCCTGGGCTTCCGCGACGAGATCGCCGCCGATGCCGTCGGTGCCGATCGCAACCCGGCCTTTGCGGTTCGTGAAGGGTGAGTGGCCGACGCCATTGTTCATGTTGCTGCGCGGATTGCAGACGACCGTCGCCCCGGCGGACTCGACGAGCTTCATCTCACGCTCGTTGACGTGGACACAGTGCGCCAGGAGCGCGCGGTCGTCGAGCGCGCCGTGCTCGGCGAGGCGTTCGACGACGCGTTTTCCATAGAGAACGATGCTGTCGTCCTCGTCGACCACATCCTCGGCGACGTGGATGTGGATTCCGGCTTGGAAATCAAGGGCGGTACCCGCGCACGCGTCGAGCGTTTCGTCCGACATCGTGAATGAGGCGTGCGCGCCAACCATGCCGCGAGCGAGCGATCGCGGAGCGGAAAGGAAGCGGCGGTTTTCCGCGATCCCCGCGACAGCTCGGGCCGCGCCGTCGCGGTCTGTCACCTCGTAGCACAGCACCGCGCGCGCTCCGAGACCACCGAGCCCTTCGGCGATCACGTCGAGTGAGCCGTCGATGAAGTTCGGCGACGCGTGGTGGTCGACGATCGTCGTCGTCCCGCAGTGGAGCGCTTCGAGTCCGGCGAGCGTCGCCGACGCGCGCACGGATTCCTCGTCGAGCGCGCGGTCGAGCCGCCACCAGACGCGCTGCAGGATCTCGAGGAAGTCCGAGGGAGACTCGAGGTGGTACGGCATGCCGCGGGCGAGTGCTGAGTAGATGTGGTGGTGCGCGCAGACGTTGCCGGGGACGATCACACTGCCGCGGCAGTCTCGTCTGATCGTGCCTTTGGGCAATGCGACGAAACCGCTGACTCGCCCGTCTTCGATCACGAGGTCGCCAGTCGCGACTTCGGGCGGATCGAACGACACGACGACCGACGCGCCGCACAACGCCACCGATTCGTGAGCGCCCGTCGGTGGCGCCGCCGCTTGTCTCAACGTTCCACGCCGGTGAAAAGGACGGCGGCGCGGTCGGCGGGAGTGACGACGCCTTGCGACAACAGATCGAGCAGGCCGGCCAAGGAGGCAGTGCCCGTCGGATCGGCACGGAAGCCGGCTGATCGGCCGAGCTCGTGCGCTTGTGCGAGTTGCTCCTCGCTGACAACGACGGGGAGGCCGCCCGTGGACAGCATGCCGGCGACGACAGCGAGCCAGTCGTAGGTCTCGTCGTCGAGGATCCCCGTGGCGATGCTCTTCGGCTCGCTCTCCCACGGCCACATGTACTGCGAACGGTGTCGCGCCGCGTCGTGGATCGCCGCCTCGATGCGTGCGGGCGTCGAATCAGAACCGAGGCGCTCCTTCACGAGGCCGTAGGCGCGCTCGAGCGGGTGTCCGCCGGTGGTCTGAACGGTGTGCAGGCGCGGGCGCGAGGCGAGCGCTTTGAGCTCGAACGCCTCGTCAAAGGCTTGGGCGCAAGCGCTCGCGAGCGCTCCGCCGCCCACCTGGACGATGACGTGGTCGAGCGGGCCATCGTCATTTGCGACCAAATCGGCGGCGATCTCGTAGCCGAGGGTCTCCCCGCCCTCGATCACGAGGCCGTTGAGGTTCCCTTGGCAAGTGAACGGGATCGCCCCTTCGGCGAGGTCCTCCAAGAGCCGGAGGTAGGTGGGGTCACCCGCGTCTTCGGGCCGGCGCGTGCAGATCTCGATCTCGGCGGCGAGGTCGCGAAGTCGTGTGAGGACGGCAGGGTCGGCGTCGGTCGGAACGAACACCCGGAGATGCCACCCTCCGGCGGCCGCGACGACGGCGGCGGCGAGGGCAGCGTTGCCGCAGCTCGCGATGGAAAGCCGCGGGCGGTGCTTCGGGTCGGAGCGGCCGAGCAGCTCGGAGACCTCGAGGTGGAGCAGCACGCCCATCAGGTGACGACCCTTGTGTGAGCCAGAGACGTTGCCCGTGTCGTCCTTCACCCACACGCCGCCGTCCGGTCTGAATCCGAGCGAATCGGAAAGGTGACTGTTGCGGCGAAACGGCGTCGCCACGAAGCCGTGGCCGTCGACCTTCGCGACCTCTCGGTCGAGGCGGCGGACGAGCGCGACGAACTCCTCGTCGGAGATCCCCCCTTGTCGGGCGCGGTGATAGCTGTGGAGGAGCGTGCGATAGGCGACGAACGGCTCGCGCTCGGTCGAAAGCGACACGAGATCGGGGAACACAACCAGGGAGGCGTCGAGAACGCGGCGCAAGACGTGGTCGACGTCACCTTTCCCGGCGTTCGGGCACGTGAAGGGGAACGGATCGAGGGCCTCCGGGGCGGCGCCGCAGCCGCCGCAGACAAGGGTGGTTGGACCGGCGGCTGTCACCTCGCCTGTCGTCATGCGATCTCGACACCCGCGGCGTCGTTGAACGCGGCGATCATCTCGTCCCAGGTCTCGAGCTTCTTTCTCAGCGCGACCCAGAAGCGCTGATCGCGGCGCGAAACGAAGTCGGTGATCGACACGCCTTGCTGTTCGACCCAGGTGAAGTAGCCAAGGTTGAAGATCCGCTCGCGGTCCTCGAAGGTCGTCTCCATGAGGTGGTCGTCTTCGATACCGAGCAAGAACCGGCCGAACACCTCAGCGGCGGCGACCTCGTCGAAACCGTCGGGGAAGTCGCGGCCGCCGATGCGCTCGCGTTCGCTCTCGTACATTTCGGCGCCGTCGGTGGCCACGGTGATGACGATGTCGTCCGGGCCGAGGTCGAGGTGTTTCGCAACCTTTATCGCCGCGACGACGTTGCAGATGCTCGAGAGACCGAACTCGTCGAGGACGGCGAGGACCTTGTCGGGCACTGCACGTCGCCGCGCCAGGTACGCGCGCCCGACCGGTTCAGAGAACAAGAGGGAGATCTGGTCGGTGGCGTGGTCGGTGACGGCGGCGACAAGGTCCGTGTTGTAGACGTTGTGGATGAACGGGATGTGTTTGTCACCGATGCCTTGGATGTTGTGCTCGCCAAATCCGTTCGAGAGCATCGTCGGGCACTCGAGCGCCTCGACGGCGCAGATCTTCGTTCCGTACGCGTCCTTCAGGTAGTCACCGGCTCCGATCGTGCCAGCGGATCCGGTCGCGGAGACGAACGCCGCGAGCGAAAGCGCAGGCCTGTTCTCCCGAAGGGACTCGAAGACGTCGGCGAGAGCGCTGCCCGTGCAGAGGTAGTGCGCAAGGTGATTACCGAACTCGGAGAACTGGTTGAAGATCACGTTCTGCGGATCTTGCGAGAGCTCCGCGCACTTGTCGTAGATCTCTTTTACGTTGCTCTCGGTGCCCGGCGTCGGGATGATGTCGTCCGGTTCGACCACCCAATCTTCGAGCCACGCGAATCGCTCCTTGCTCATGCCCTCGGGCAGGACCGCGACGCCGCGGCAACCCATGAGCCTGGAGATCGCAACGCCGCCGCGGCAGTAGTTCCCGGTCGACGGCCACACCGCCCGGTGCGAGGTCGGGTCGAACTGGCCGGTGATCACCCTCGGCGCGAGGCACGCGTACGCCGCGAGGACCTTGTGCGCGCGAATCATGGGGAATCGGTCGCCGAACGCAACGACGATCGGCGCTTCGACCCCCGTGAGCGAGCTCGGTAAGACGACGTGACCCGGGAGCGCGACGATGCCCGTCCGCTTGGCGTCGTTATACCAGTGGACCCGGAACAAATTGAGCGGGTTCGCGTCGTCGGGATCGACGCCCGCGACCGCCGCTGTCGTCGTGGCCGCGATCCGCGTCGGGTCGGCGAGCTCGGCGAAGGTTGGAAGACGGATCTGCGCCTCGCGGAAGCGCTGCACGGTCCGCGCGTAGACGCCCTCATCGACGATGTGGTCTTCGAGGCCGAGTGTCGGCATGTCCTTTCCGCCCTTCAGTTCACGGACCGCCAGGTCCGCTTGAGGGGAACTCAGCGCACCCGCGCGTCTCTCTGCTTCGCGATCGGCCCGTCGCGCGTGCCAACGAACTGCGATCGCTTTGCGCCGACGGTACTCGCCGCGGCCGCGTGCTCACCTGGGCCGGAAGTCCCGTGTCCGCGCAACGTCGCTGCTCTTCGCCGCTGGCTCGCTTTCGAGGTCGACCTACAGTTGCCCGTGACGGGGCGTGAGCCCAAAGACCCCGCCGTACGGCCGGCAAAGGAGAGCGATGAGCCGGGTTATCACGGTCGGAGCCGGTCAGCTCGGTCCGGTATCGAAAGGCGAGCCGCGAGAGTCCGTCGTCGAGCGCCTCAGCGAAATGCTCGAAGAGGCGTCGAGTCGCGGCTGTGAACTCGTCGTGTTCCCTGAGCTCTCGCTGACGACGTTCTTTCCCCGCTGGTACATCGAGGATCAGGAGGAGATCGACGCCTGGTTCGAAACCGAAATGCCGAGCCCGGCAACGAAGCCCCTGTTCGAGCGCGCGCAATCGCTCGGCGTCGGCTTCTCACTCGGGTATGCCGAACTGACCTCCGAGGGGCACCACTACAACACCCAGGTTCTCGTCGACGGCGACGGCGAGATCGTCGCGAAGTACCGCAAGGTCCACATCCCGGGGCACGACGAGCCCGAGCTATGGCGGCCGTTCCAGCACCTCGAGCGGTACTACTTCGAGCCCGGACCCGACGGCTTCGGGGTTTGGCCCGCGTTCGGTGGCGTCATCGGCATGATGATCTGCAACGACCGCCGCTGGCCGGAGACCTACCGGGTGATGGGGCTGCACGGCGTCGAGATGATCCTCTGTGGCTACAACACCCCGATCCACTACGCCCCCGATCCGAGTCAGGACGCGCTGCAGGGCTTCCACAACGCACTCGTCATGCAGGCCGGCGCGTACCAGAACGGAACATTCGTGGTCGCCGCCGCGAAATGCGGTCTCGAAGAGGGCGTGGAATCGCTCGCGCAGAGCTGTGTTATCGCGCCATCGGGTCAGATCATCGCCTGCGCCTACACGACCGGAGACGAGCTCGTCACGGCACCCTGCGATCTCGATTGGTGCGATCGGTACAAAAGGACGGTGTTCGACTTCGACCGTTATCGCATGGTTGAGCATTACGAGCCGATCGCCCGCAAACGCGGGCCGAGATCGCATTGATCGGCGAGAAGATCAAAGCTGCGCCGTGAACTCCTCGGCGTAGGCACCCTTCGCCCCACGACGGACGTGGCGTGACGACCGCGCCCATGGAGGTAGTTGTCGCTCCCGACAAGTTCCGTGGCACGCTCTCAGCGGCCGAGGCGGCGAAGGCAATGGCGAGCGGCGCCAGGGAACTTGGGTGGATGGCGCGTGAATCCCCGCTTGCCGACGGCGGCGAAGGCACTCTCGAGGTGCTCGGTGGCCCGAACCGCACGAGCACGGTGACAGGCCCGCTCGGCGCGGCCGTCGTCGCGGGTTGGCGACTCGAGGGCGACCTTGCGGTGATCGAGATGGCTACGGCCTCGGGACTCTCCCTCGTCGGCCGTCCGGAGGGCAACGACCCGGTCGGTGCGACGACGTATGGAACGGGCGAGCTCATCGCCGAGGCGATCCGGTCCGGTGCGCGGCGGATCATCGTCGCCGTCGGCGGCTCGGCTACGACCGACGGTGGGCTCGGCGCAATCGACGCTCTTGGGCACCGCCGCTTCACGCAGGACGGGGTCGCGGTCGAGGTCGCCTGCGACGTCGAGTCGCGCTTTCTCGAAGCGGCATCGGTGTTCGCGCCGCAGAAGGGTGCCGATGATCAGACGGTGGAGGCGCTGACGAGGCGGCTCCAAGAGGTCGCTGCGTGGTATCGGAAGGAGTTCGGCGTCGATGTCGAAGCGGTGGCAGGCGGCGGCGCCGCCGGCGGTCTCGGAGGCGGGCTCTTCGCTCTCGGGGCAACGTTGCGAGCAGGCTTCGAGCTCATTGCCGACGAGGTCGGCCTCGACGCCCGGCTCGCGTCCGCGGACCTTGTGCTGACCGGCGAGGGTCAGCTCGACGCGACCTCGTTCGCTGGCAAAGTCGTCGGAGGGGTGCTTCGTCGCTCGGCGCGAGCCCTCGTGCCCGCCATCATCGTCGCGGGACGGATCGCGGCCGGGACTCCGAGGCAAGTCCAGGCGATGTCTCTCGTCGATCGGTACGGCGCGCAGAAGTCGATGAACGAGACTGGAGAATGCCTCCGCGACGCAGTGCGATCCGTGATCGCTGCCGGCGTTTGGGACTTGTGATCGAAGCGCCCGTCTCTGAGCTGCTCTACCTGCGTCGGAGCAGCGTGCTCGGACGCCCGCCGAATCCCGAGCTCGATATCGCGACGCGCCCAGCCACACTCTCAATCTGACGCGCTTCCCAAGTTCCGGTCCTCGGACTCTGGGAAGTGACCGGGGGATGCAAAACCATTGGATTGGCTGGATTGGCGAAAGGGGGCAGCCGGATGGAAATTCTGTTGTTTGTGTTGATCGGTGTTGCTGTCGTCTTAGCCGTCGGTTTTGTCGCGTCCCGTCATCGAGCAGCTGCCGCCGAGCCGGCGCCGCTCACCGAGCCGCGATCGATGATGCATGTCATCGAGAGCGACGAAGAATTGCGCGAGGCGTTGAGCCGTGCGGCGCAGAGCGAGCGAGAGGTCGCCGAAATCGCCCTCGGTCGTGCCGCCGAATATGAGGAGATGCTTCCCTCAGCACGGATTGCCGATCTCGCTTCCGCCCGCGGGAAGACGGAGAAAATCAGAGCGGATTCCAGCTCCGCAACCTCGGCGTCCAGAGCTTCCTAAAGCTGCGCCGCGCGGGCTGAGGGGCAGTACTCCCGGACACTCTCGACTGGGTCGCCTTGCGCCGCCGAGGGAACGCTTGCTCGCGGGTTCATCGAAGAACGCGGATGAGCCGCCCGTTTTGAGTCGAGCAATCCGGTCTTTCCCGGTGCCGGGAGAAATCGCGGCCTAATGTCCTCCCGAGATGTTGGCTGCCCAGGTGCAATTTCGGAGAGGTGACCGACAAATGCCCCGCGACCGAGTCGTTCGCGCGGGGAGTCGATCGGTTCGCTCTCGAAGGAGGACGAGGTGATCAACGCAGGCGACACCGCATTCGTTCTGATCAGCGCGGCGCTCGTGATGGTGATGACGCCCGGACTCGCCTTTTTCTACGGCGGGTTGGTGAGAAGGAAGAACTTCCTCGCCATCATGATGCAGAGCTTCATCTCGATGGGCGTGGTCACCGTGATCTGGGTGACGGTCGGTTATTCCCTCGCCTTCTCGGGGAACTTGGGCGGCGTGATCGGCAACTTCTCCTGGGTGTTCCTGCGAGGGGTCGGAGCGAAGCCGGGTCCCTGGGCGCCGCACATCCCTGCCCTCGCCCACTTCATCTTCCAAGAGATGTTCGCCATCATCACCCCGGCCCTGATCACCGGAGCCTTCGCGGATCGGGTGCATTTCAAGAGCTACCTGAAGTTCTTGGTCGCCTGGAGCCTCCTCGTCTACGTGCCGTTGGTGCACTGGATCTGGGGTGGCGGGTTCCTTGCCAAGTGGGGAGTACACGACTTCGCGGGCGGCATGGTCGTCCACGCGAGCGCCGGTTTCGCCGCGCTCGCCTCGGTTTGGGTCGTCGGAGCGAGAAAGTTCGCGCCCGGCGAGAAGACGGTTCCGCACAATGTCGCCTTCGTCGGTCTCGGAACGGGTCTGCTCTGGTTCGGCTGGTTCGGCTTCAACGGCGGCTCGGCGCTCGCCGCGAACGGCGTCGCGGCGCAAGCCTTCGTCAACACCGACATCGCGGCTTCGGTCGCGATGTGCACGTGGCTCGCGATCAGCTGGTGGCGCTCGAGCAAGCCGAGTGCCGTCGGTGCCTTCACCGGTGCCGTCGCCGGACTGGCCTGCATCACCCCGTGTGCGGGATACGTCCCGACGTGGGCGTCGTTTCTCATCGGCTTCGCTGCCGGTTGTATCTGCTACTCGGCCGTCGCATTGCGGAACCACATGAAGTGGGATGACGCCCTCGACGTCTGGGCCGCGCACGGCGTTGGAGGCATCTTGGGCACCATCCTGCTCGGCGTGTTCGGGTACGTGTCGATCAACGCCTCAGGAAGCAACGGCCTCGCGGCCGGCAACGCGACCTTCTTCGGCAAGCAGGTCGCCGCAGCCCTGCTCGTCGCGGCCTACGCGTTCGTCATGACTTGGATCATCTTGAAGGTGCTGAACCATTTCGAAGCGATTCGTGTGCCGGACTCGTTGGAAGCCGCCGGATTGGACACCGAGCTCGAAGAGCAGGACGCGTACGTCCTCACGTAACCGCGCTTCTCGGAGGCGAAACCGAGGTCGGCGCTCTCCTTGCGACTCCGGCGACCGAGGGCTCAGGGAGCGGTGAGCTCCCCGTAGATCTCCGGACGGCGGTCGCGGTAGAACGCCCACTGGGCGCGAACCTCGTCGACGAGCGCCATGTCGCAGTCGCGCACGATCAACTCGTCCTTCGAATCTGAAGCCGATTCGCCGATGAGCTGCCCGCGGGGGCTTACGACGTACGAGCTTCCGTAAAAGTCGTTGTCGCCCAAAGGCTCGGTGCCGACTCGGTTGATGGCCGCGACGAAGTACTCGTTCGCAACCGCGGCTGCCGGTTGTTCAAGGAGCCAGAGGTACTGAGAGTGGCTGCGGCTGGTCGCCGAGGGATTGAACACGATCCGCGCGCCTTTGAGCCCGAGCACTCTCCATCCCTCGGGGAAGTGTCGGTCGTAGCAGATGTACACCCCGATGCGGCCCGCGGCGGTGTCGAAGACGGGATACCCGAGATTTCCAGGACGGAAGTAGAACTTCTCCCAGAATCCGTAGACCTGGGGGATGTGGGTCTTGCGGTATTTGCCGAGGTATTGGCCGTCTGCGTCGACGACGAACGCGATGTTGTAGAGGACGCCGGGCATCTCCTCTTCGTAGACAGGCACGACGAGCACCATGTTGAGCTCCCGAGCGAGCGCGCACATTGCCTGCGTTGTCGGCCCGTCGGGAACCGCCTCCGCGTACGCGAAGTACTGCGGATCCTGGACCTGGCAGAAATAAGGTCCGTAGAACAGCTCCTGGAAGCACAGGATCTGAGCGCTCTGAACCGACGCCTCGCGCGCGAGCTCGACGTTCGCTTCGAGCATCGACTGTTTATCTCCGGTCCAGTGATGTTGAACGAGCGCAACTCTGACGAAGTCAGTCATGAATCCCCTTTGGCTGAGTCTTTGGCGCAAGCGGGGCGCGAAGAGAAGTGTCGTTCGACGCCGGAGCGCACGCAACCAGGGCGCCAGCTCTCATCGCCGTGACGGCTTGATCGGCCCGGTGGTCGTCCAAGCACACGTCGAACTAATCCCTCGCATCTCACTCGGCTTCATCGCCACAGGATGGGCAGCTGGCGCTGCCTCCGGGACCTGGGGGCACGTCGCGAGGGCCTTTCGGCCCTTCGCCAGGCCGCGTCGGTCTGCTTTCTTACGAACAGGTAACGGACGCCGAGCGGCCCCGAGGCGGGAGACTTCCAAAGGGCAGGGGAGGGCACATGCCCAAGGCAGCCTCGCGAGCGTCTCCAACCGGCCGGAGTCTGGATTGGCAGCAGTTCCTGCTGAGCTGGTTCGCGCTCCCCGCCTCACTGGTCGTCGCGCTCCTGCTCGGAGTCGTGATGATGGTTGCGCTCGGCGCCAACCCCGTGACCGGCTATCACGCCCTGTTCGACGGCGCCTTCGTTGGCAGCTACAACCTCGGCGCGACCGCCGTCAAGGCGGCGCCGCTGCTCCTCGTCGGAGTCGGCATCTGCATCGCCTTCCGCGCCAACATGTTCAACATCGGTGGTGAGGGTCAGCTCGCCGTCGGTGGGCTCGCCGGTTCAGCAACCGCCCTCGCGCTTCCGAACCTGCCGAGCATCGTGCTGATCCCGCTCGTCCTCCTCGCCGGCGCCGCGGCAGGAGGGATCTGGGGTGCCATCCCCGGCGCGTTCAAGGCGTACTTCAACGTCAACGAGATCCTCAGCACGATCATGCTCAACCTCGTCGCCGTTCAGGTCATGAACTACCTGCTGGCCGGACCGTTGGTCGACAAGACACAGAACTCGACCTACGGCCTCATCCCCGAAACGCGACTTCTTCCGCACAACTCTTGGTTGCCGATCCTCATCCACGGCACCCAACTCCACCTCGGTGTGCTCATTGCCGTCGTCGTCGCGGTTGGGGCATACGTCTTGTTGTTTCGAACGAGCTTTGGTTTCCGGCTGCGCGCGGTCGGGATCTCGCGTGACGCGTCGAACTATGCCGGCATCCACGTGAAGCGCACGATGACCCTTGCAATGGCGCTCAGCGGCGCGATGTGCGGGCTCGGAGGGTCGATGCTCGTCTTCGGGAGCATCGCCCACCGGATGGTGACGGACGGAAGTCTCACCGGTTTCACGGGTTCGGACGGATTCAACGGGATCGTCGTCGCGCTTTTTGGCGCGCTGAGCCCGCTCTGGACGATCCTCTCTGCGTTCTTGTTCGGGGGACTGCTCGTGGGCGGCGACGCGCTCCAGGTGGCGACGGGCGTGCCAGCCGACATGGTGACCGCGCTCGAAGGGATCGTCGTCGTATTCGTCGTTTCGCTCGAATACATGCGCCGGCGCGCCCGCGTCGGAGCATCCTCCCCGCCGGCGACGACACGACTGCGCCTTTCACCGATCGAAGGTGGCGGGACGCCTCTTGACGAGCGCGGCAGGGTCGGAGGTCGCGGCTGTGGGTGGAGCGCCTCGGCACGGTCAGCCGTTCATGACGGGTGGTGGGGAATGAGCCAGTTCTTCACCTATGCCGTCTTGACATCGACCGTCGCCGCCGCGATCGCCCTCGCCGCCTCGTTCCTCTTTGCGGCCCTTGGCGAGACGATGGGCCAGCGCAGCGGCGTGATCAATCTCGGGGTCGACGGGATCATGCTGCTCTCGGCCTTCGGCACCTATTACACCGCGATCAAGACAGGCAGCCTCGCCTTCGCGGTCCTCGTCGGTGCGGGGATCGGAATGGTGATGGGGGTCGTCACCGCCTTCATCAGCGTCACGCTCAAAGCCGAACAGGGCATCAGCGGCATCGGTATCTATCTGTTCGGGCTCGGATTCAGTGACCTCCTCTTCTTGAAGCTCGTCGGCACGCCGCTGCCGATCGCCGAGCCTCGCCCGCTCGGCATCCCGCTCCTCGACCGGATTCCCGCCCTCGGGCCGATGTTCTTCAAGCAGACGCTGCTCACCTACCTCGCGTTCTTGCTCGTCCCCGTGTTGTGGTTCGTGCTCAAGCACACGACCTACGGGATGAAGGTACGCGCGGCTGGCGAGAACCCGACGGCGCTCGATGCCGTCGGCGTCAGCGTGGCGAAGATCCGCTGGTCGACGGTGCTCATCGGTTGCACCCTCGCCGGGGTCGCCGGCGCGACGTTGCTTTTGTACGACGGGATCTTCATGGAAAACCTCACGCAGGCGGAGGGCTTCATCGCCGTCGCGCTCGTCTACTTCGGAGCTTGGACCCCGGTCGGGGTGATGGGTGGATCCGTTCTGTATGGACTTGCGATCGCGGTCGTTCTCGAGTGGAAGTCGCTCGGCATCATCCCGCTCAGCGCGTCCGACCTCGCGGCGACCGTGCCCGCGGTGATCACGATCCTCGTGCTCCTGCTCATTGCCCGTCGATTTCGGCAGCCAGCGGTTCTCGGTAAGCCGTACGAGAGAGGAGGTTGAACTAGCACTCCGACTCGCAGCGCTCGAGGTTTTCGCGTTCTTACGAGTCTTATCGAATAAGTGCAATACAAAAAGAGAGGTGAAGACAATGCAAGGACACATTGCGCGACGAGGAGTTCTCCTTGTCGCCGTGCTCTCGTTGGCGCTCGCCACGGCGACCGTCAGCTCGGGAGCTCTTGCCGGCGCGAGCCCAAGGACGCGTGGCAATTCGGTGAAGGTGCTGAAGGTCGCACTCGTTGCGCCGAGCGCGACGAACGACCTCGCGTTCACCGAGTCGATGTACAACGCGCTCGAGGCGCTGAAAGGTCCCGAGCATCTGCAGATCTCGGTGTCGGCGAATGAGTTCGTCGTCTCGGATGCGGCGAACATCATTCGCGAGTACGCGTCAGAGGGTTACAACCTGATCATCGCGCACGGATCCCAGTACGGATCGACCGTCGAGCAATTGGCCGCGCAATTCCCCAAGGTGTCCTTTGCCTGGGGAACGGCAGGGTCAACCTTCGGGCGGAAGAATATTTTCGCCTACGAGGCGAGCTCGAACGAAGGCGGTTACGTGCAGGGCTACATCGCTGGTCTGATCAGCAAGACGCACAAGCTCGGCGTGATCGGACCGATCGCGACCGGCGATGCGAAGCTCTACGTTGACGGGTTCGTCGCCGGCGCCAAGGCGGCCGACAAGAGCATCGACGTACACCCCGTCTACACGGGATCGTTCAGTGACGACAGCCTGATGGCGACGGCCGCGAAGACCTTCGTGTCCGACGGCGCGGACGTCCTCACGGGCAGCTCGCAGTCGGTCGTCGGGGCGATCGGTGTCGCGGTGGCGGACAACCTACCGTGGTTCGGTACGCAGTGGACCCAGGCCTCCCTCGCGCCGCACAACGTTGTCGCGTCGCAGGTCTACAACTGGAAGCCGATTCTGACCCAGATGTTCACCGAGATCCGCGCCGGCGTTCGTGGCGACGCGACCTACGTGATCGGCCTCGGCAACAAGGGCGAGTCGATCCAGTTCAACTCCGGCTACAAGCTGGCGCCTTCTGTGAAGGCGAAGGCGGAGACGTTGATCAAGGAGATCACCGACGGGACGATCGTCGTCCCTCAGTAACGGAGGACCGGTGATCGCGGACGAGATTTTGACGGCCACAACCACGGAGGAACAGGTGGCGCCGTTGCTCGAGATGCGCGGCATCACGAAGCTCTTCCCCGGGGTGGTCGCCAATGACCGTGTCGACTTCGACGTTCTCGCCGGAGAGGTGCACACCCTCTTCGGCGAGAACGGCGCCGGCAAGACGACGTTGATGCGGATTCTCTACGGCCTGTATCGACCCGACGAGGGAGAGATTCGTTTCAAGGGCGAATCGGTCGCGATCAGGTCACCCGCCGAAGCGATCCGCCTCGGCATCGGAATGATTCACCAGCACTTCACGCTCGTGAACACGCTCACGGTCGCCGAGAACGTCGCGCTGGGGGTGAAGTCCTCCCGCGGCCCGCTCACCGACCTCAAGGTCGTGACGGCGCGTCTCGAAGAACTCGCCGAGACGTACGGGCTGAGGGTGGCGCCGCGGGCATTCGTCTGGCAGCTCTCGGTCGGCGAGCGCCAGCGGGTCGAGATTCTGAAGGCCCTCTACCGCGACGTCGCTTTGCTCATCTTGGACGAGCCGACCGCGGTTCTAACCCCGAACGAGGTCGACGACCTGTTCCGGGTTCTTCGCCAGCTCGCCGACGGCGGGCGCGGCCTCGTCTTCATCTCGCACAAAGTCGCCGAGGTGCTCGAGCTGTCGGACCGCATCAGCGTTCTGAGAGCGGGGCAGCTTGTCGGCAAGCTGCCGGGGCACGGTGCGTCGCGCGACCAGCTCATCGAAATGATGGTCGGACACCATTTGTCCGAGGAGCTTTCGATTGCGCCGCGCGCGGCCGGAGAATCGCGCCTCGTGCTGAAAGGTCTCCGGGTGCGCGGCGACCGCGGCGATGAGTCGGTGCGTGGCGTTGATCTCGAGGTGGGCGAGGGCGAGATCGTCGGGATCGCGGGCGTCTCGGGCAATGGTCAGCGGGACCTCGCCGAGGCGATCGCGGGAATTCGTCCACCGCATGGGGGATCGATCCTCCTTGACGGAAACGAAGTCGCTGGCGCGTCGCCTCGTCGCGTGCGTGCCGCGGGGCTCGCCTACGTCCCAGAGGAGCGCATGCGCGACGGCGTGATCTCGGGCTTTTCGGTCGCCGACAACCTCATCCTCGTCGACAACAACAACCACGCGTACTCGCGATTGGGTTTCCTGCGCCGCAAAGCCATACGGCGCCACTGCGAGCATCTCGTCGACGACTTCGCGGTGAAGACGCCCGACATCGACACCCCGGCACACAACCTCTCCGGAGGCAACATCCAGAAATTGATCCTCGCCCGGGAGCTCTCGGGGCATCCCAAGGTCCTGCTCGTCGCCCAACCGACGCGGGGAATCGACGTCGGCTCGGCGCAGTACATTCACGAGCGTCTCGTCGAACAGCGCGACTCCGGCACGGCGGTGCTTGTCATCTCTGAGGACCTCGACGAGGTGATGACGATCTCGGACCGCATCGTCGTGATGTACGAAGGGCAAATCATCGGAACCGCCGATCCTCGGACGACAACAAGAGAAGCGATCGGGCTGTTGATGGCCGGCATCGCCCCAGAGACTCCGGCCGCCGGAAGCACAACCTCGGCGTCCGCGGCGGGTTCGTGAGTTTCGCAGTGTCGGAAAGATGAGAAGGTTGCTCGACGAAAAGCGCACCGCCACGACGTTGCGAACGACGTCTTCGGAACGCTCTCGGTAGAATTTCCCTTTCCCAAGGAGACGCCATGTCGCAGACCGTCGCAACGAGCGGCTCCGAGGACACGGCCACCGTCCGATTCATACTGAACGGCGCGGAGGTCGAGGTCAGCCGCGATCACCCGCACCTGCTTGCGGCGTTGCGCGAGGAGCTCAACGTCACATCGCCGAAAGATGGCTGTTCGCCATCGGGTCAGTGCGGGTGCTGCACGGTGCTCATCGACGGCAAGGCGTCGGTGAGCTGCCTGATGTCCTTGGACAAGGCGGCAGGAAAGTCGATCGTCACGCTCGAGGGACTCGATCCCGACGAGCGCGCACGCTACGCGGCGGCATTCGCGGCGACCGGGGCACTGCAGTGCGGCTTCTGCACGCCGGGGATCGTCGTGCGGGTGAAATCGCTTGTCGACAAGAAAGGCGCCGACTTGACACGCGAAGACGCGAGCCGTCATTTGGGCGCCCACCTTTGCCGGTGCACCGGCTACACGAAGATCCTCGACGCGGTCGAGATCCTTGCGAGCGGTGCGACTCCCGTGGCGGAGATCGCCGGTGGCATCGGTGCCCGCGGTATCAAGTACGACAGTTTGGATCACGCGCTCGGCGGGCGCGCCTACGTCGACGATCTGCGCGTTCCCGGCATGCTGCACGGCGCGCTGCGGCTTTCCGATCACGCCCGTGCCGAGGTCGTGCGCATCGACACGAGCGCGGCGCGAGCGGTCGATGGGGTGCGCGCGGTCTTCACTGCGGCCGACGTGCCCGGTGAGCTTCGGGTCGGACTCATCCACCACGACTGGCCGGTCTTCATCCCCGAAGGCGGTCGGACGTCGTACCTCGGCGACGTGATGGCGATCGTGGTCGCCGACACGCGAGTGATCGCGCGCCGGGCCGCCGAGTTGGTCGATGTCGAGTACCGCCCGTTGCGTCCGCTCACCGATCCGGTCGCGGCGCTCGAAGACGAAGAGGACGCGGTCTGGACCTTGGAGGGCAACCTCTTGTCGCGCAGCGTCTACCGCCGGGGCGACGTCGACGCGGCGCTCGCCAAGTCGGCGCACCTCATCCACGAGGTCTTCCAGACCCAGCGCGTCGAGCACGCCTTTTTGGAACCGGAGTCGACGCTCGCCGTCCCGCAAGAAGACGGCACCTTGAAGGTCTTTTCTGGCGGCCAGGGCGTCTGGGACGACCGCAACCAGGTCGCCTCGGTGCTCGGGGTGCCGAAGGAGCGGGTCCTCGTCGAGCAGGTCTCGAACGGCGGCGCCTTCGGCGGCAAGGAGGACATGGCGAACCAGGCCCAGACGGCACTCGCCGCCTACCTGCTCGGTCGGCCCGTGAAGTGCACCTTGTCGCGTGAGGAGTCGCTCTACATCCATCCGAAGCGCCATCCGATCCGCCTCGAGTACTGGGCGGGCTGTGACGAGCGCGGCAAGCTCACCGGCCTCAGGGCGCGCCTCGTCGGCGACTCCGGGCCGTATGCGTCGGTGGGGATGAAGGTGCTCGAGCGGGCGGCGGGGCACGCCTCGGGGCCGTACGTCGTCGAAGCGATCGACGTCGAGGCGCTCGCCGTGCGGACGAACAACCCGGTCTGCGGGGCATTCCGCGGCTTCGGCTCGAACCAGGCCCAGTTCGCGATGGAAGGCGTGATCGACCGCCTCGCCGAGAAGGTCGGGATCAGCGGCTGGGAGATGCGCTCACGCAACGTCGTCGCGCCGGGAGACGTCTGGGGCCCGGGCCAAGTGATGGACGAAGGCGCCCGCGGCGCTCGGGCGTGTCTCGAGAGGATCAGGCCGGAGTACGACGATGCGGTCGCGGCCGGCAAGGCGGTCGGTCTCGGTCTGGGATTGAAGAACTCCGGGCTCGGGAACGGCTTCAAAGAGATCGTGCAGGCCGTCGTCCAGTTCTCAGAGGAGGGCGCGGTCGAGGTCCGGCACTGTTGGACCGAGATGGGCCAGGGCGTCCACACGGTCGCTCGCCAAGTGGCCGTGGAAGAGCTCGGTGTCGACCCGGGGCAGGTCAGCGTGGTCGTCGACACCTCGCGCGAGCTCGACGCCGGGCAGACGACCGGCTCGCGGGGCACCCTGATGGGTGCGGGGGCGATCGCCGATGCCTGCCGGAAGGCAAACGACGACGGGCGCCGGCCCGGCGTCGACTACCTCGGTGAGTACCGGGTCGACTGGACGAACTCGATCGAGGAGGGTCTCGAGCACCCGACGATCCACTCCGCTTTCTCCTACGCCGCGCAGCTCGTCGTCATGGATCGCGGGTCGGGAGCAATGGACAAGGTGATCGCCGTCCACGACGTCGGCCGGGCCGTGAATCCTCTTCTCTGCGAGGGCCAGATCCAAGGCTCGGTGCACATGGGGCTCGGCTACGCCCTCTCTGAGGAGTTCCCCGCCGACGACGACGGTCGTCCGACCCACATGACCCTGCGCAGCCTCGGCATCCTGCGACCAAAGGACGTGCCGCCAATCGAGCCGCTCCTCGTCGAGGAGCCGCAGCCGCGTGCCCCCTACGGGATCAAGGGGATGGGTGAGATCGGCCTCGTCCCGACGGCCGGAGCCGTCGCCGCCGCCCTCCACGACTACGACGGGCAGTGGCGCACGACCTTGCCGATGCGCGCCAACAAGGACGCGGGCGAGGCAGAGGACACCTGAGCACTGAACACTCGCCTTCCACCCGGCGCCGAAGCGCCGGGTGGAAGACAACCGGATCGCGTCGCCGCTAGGGGACCGGAACCGTTGAAGCGGGCTTTTCCGTGATCTGATGTGCGGGCAGCTTCGCCGTCTCGGCCTCCACCGAGGAGCGCGACAAGAGGTAGTAGGTCACCGCGCCGACGACAAGTCCGAAGAGCCAGCTCAAGTCCATCCCGTGTGTCGCACTCGTGAGCGGGGACGTGTAATTGAGCGGGTAGTAGTAGGTGGCGTCGATCCACATCATCGCGGCAAGCATGCCAAGGAACAGCGAGAAGATCGCCTTCCAGTTGAACCCGCCGTCGCGCCAGTAAACGCCGCCGCGTTTCATCGCCAGTCCGGCGACGTCGTAGCGGCCGCGGCGCAACAGGTAGTCGACCATGTAGATCCCGAACCACGGCCCGAGCCACACGACGATGTAGTCGAGGAATGCCGACAGGTCCGTGTAGAAGTTTCCTTTGTAGATCACGAGTGCCGTGATCCCTCCGGAGATGACCGTGTCGATGAGGACGCATCCCCAGCGCTTCACGGGTATGCCGATCGCCTGCAGTGTCACGCCCGAGGAGTACATGTCGATCGTGTTGATCGAGAACAGCTGCGGCAAAGCAAGGATGAGGAACGGCCAGAAGAACCAGCTCGCGAAAGCGGAGGGCACGCCCGTCGCCGCCGTCGCGTGCGGGCTCACAAGGTAGGCCGCCGCCCCGAGGAGCTCGAGCAGGATCGAAGGAATCGCGCCGCCGAGCGTCGCCGCCCAAAACGTCGCCTGCTTCGAAGTGTTGCGCGGAAGATAGCGGGAGTAGTCGGCCGCATTCTCGGTCCATCCGAGGCCGCCGGCCGAGACGATGAGGACGAGACCGGTCGTCCAGATCCACCACGAATCGTGGAAGCCCTTCGCGAGGTGCTCGCCAGCGAGGTGCGCGTGCGGGAGGACGAGGGCCGCCATGATCGCAAATACGACGATGAACACAAACGAGAGGTACCGGAGGACCTTCGTGATCGTCGCGTGTCCGAGGAACGGCACGATGAACTGCACGAGGACCGCGAGCACGATGACCGCCGCTTTGCCTGCGTCGTCCAGGTGCACGCCTTCGTGGCTGAACATCGCGACGACGATCAGCACGACGAGGACGATGCCTTCGATCTCGAAGCCGACCTGCGTGACCCAGTTGAACAGCGACGGCACACGGTTGCCGTTGCGGCCGAACGGCGCGCGGCTCACCATGAACGCCGTCGTGCCGGTCTCGGGACCCGGAAGGCTCGCCCAGCCCAAGAAGGCATAGACGAGGTTGCCGATGAGGATGGCAGCGACTGCCTGGTAGAAGGAAAGACCGAAGGAGACGATGAGCGCCCCGTAGACGAGGAACTCGATGTTCCATATCGCGCCTGCCCACAACCAGAAGAGGTTCGAAGGCTTCATCGGACGGTCCGACTCGGGGATCAGCCCGATTCCCCGCTCTTCGAGGCTGAACGCCGAGTACTCCTCCTTTGTCGGCGCGGCGTCTAACGCCGAACCCGGCGCGGGCTGTCCGCCCCCTTGTGGACTCAGGACCTCGGTCATCCAGGACTCCCTTCGCAACGGGCACCGACGCGCGCTCCGCGTGCACGCCGATGGGCAATTTCAAGGAGAACGCTTACGCGCGGCTCACCGTCACCTCCAGGGTCGTTGGTCCCTGGACGGACCCGGCACCAGCGCATTCGATAAACGGCGTCCCCCCTCGTCTCGCCGACTTCGCCGATGTCGACCCTGCCGGATCGACTCGTTCGAATCGGTGCGGTCGCGGCGGATGATACTCGGGAGGTTGGCGACGAGAACGGTCCTTCGCGGGGCGCGCAGCCCGGGTGATCTCGTAATCGAGGAAGGCAAGATCGCGGCCATCGGGGTGGTCGAGGCGCGTCCGGGCGATCGGGTCGTCGAGTGCCCGGACGATCTCATCACCGCTGGATTCGCGAACTGCCATCACCATCTCTACCAGTGGATGACCCGCGGCCGGGCGACCGCGTGTGATCTCTTCACCTGGTTACAGACGCTGTATCCGATCTGGGGCGAACTCACCGTCGACGACGTCGAAGCGAGCGCGCTCGTCGGTCTCGGCGAGCTGGCCTTGAGCGGCGCGACCCTCGTGTCGGATCATCACTACGTGGTGCCGCGCGGCGACGACTCGGTCTTCGACGCGATCGCCAAGGCGGCGAAGGCCGTCGGGGTCCGTCTCGAGCTTTGCCGCGGATCGATGGACCTCGGCGAAAGTCGGGGCGGTCTGCCTCCCGACTCGATCGTCGAGGAGATCGACGCCATTCTCTCCTCGACGGAGGCGGTTGCCCAAAGGTTGAGCGATGGCGATCGGGTTCGCGTCGCCGTCGCGCCCTGCAGCCCGTTCTCCGTGTCGATCGAGCTGATGCGCGCCTCGGCGGCGCTCGCCCGCTCACTCGGCCTTCGGATGCACACCCACCTCGCCGAGACCTTGGACGAGGAGCGCGACTGCCTCGCCCGGTTCGGTCGTCGTCCGGTCGAACTCATGGAGGAACTCGGCTGGGTGGGGGAGGACGTCTGGTTCGCCCACGGCATCCACCTGACCGGCGAAGAGATCGTCCGTCTCGGGTCCGCGTCGACCGGCGTCGCGCACTGTCCGAGTTCGAACGCCCGCCTCGCTTCGGGAATCTGTCCGGTGCGCGAGCTGATCGACGCAGGCGCCCCAGTCGGCCTCGGGGTCGACGGGCCAGCGTCGAACGAGATGGGGGTGCTGCTGCCCGAACTGCGACATGCGGTCTACTTCGCCCGACAGCGTTCAGGCGATCCTGGCGCGCTCGCGCCGGCCGAGGCGCTCTCGCTCGCGACCCACGGCGGGGCGGCGTGTCTCGGCCGGCCCCATCTCGGACGCCTGGAGATCGGCGCGCCGGCGGACCTCGCGGTGTGGCCGATGGCAGACGTCGCCGACGTCCCCGAACCCGTCGACGCGCTCGTGCTCGGTCCAGACCGGAAGGTCCGACACCTCTTTGTTGGAGGAGAGCCGGTCGTCGAGGACGGCCGGCTCGTCGGCGTCGATCTCGAGGACGCGCATCGCGAACTCTCACGGCGCGCCCGACGACTGTGGGGCTGAGCCGGACGGAGGGGCCTTCGGCCCTGTGATGGCGCCGCCCGCCGACGCAGGCTGGACCCGATGACGAATGTGTCGCAGTATTCGCGTCCGCCGCGAGCTCGGGGAGGCGCTCAGTCTCCTCGAACGATCAGGTGCCGTGGCGGTCGGTGGCGGCACAGAAGTAAACAGTCGCAACCACGACAAGCCGATCGCGATCGTCGATCTGCAGGCACTCGGCCTCGACGGTATAGAGCTGCGCGAGCCGAATGCGTTGCACATCGGTGCGACTGCGACGTTGCAGGCGCTCCTCGAACACGCCGACGTGCCCGACGCGCTTCGAGACGCAGCCCGCAGAGAGGTGCCGAGCTCCCTCCGGTCGCAGGCAACCGTCGGCGGATGCGTCTGTGGTCAACGGCGGGACAGCGAAGTTGTCGCCGCGCTCGTGTTGCACGAAGCCGTCGCCGTGGTGCTCGCGCCCAACGGCCGCGTGAAGATTCCTCTCGCGAATCTCATTATCGACCGCCTCCCGATGGAACACCGGATCGTCACCGCGGTGACGATCGACCCGAGCGGCGTAACCACGTCGGCGAGGACAGGGCGAACGCGGGCAGATCGGCCGATCGTCGCCGTTTACGGGCGACGGGCAGCGAACGGCGCTCGCCGAATCGTGGTCAGCGGAGTCGCCGAGAGACCAATCGTGGTCGACGGTGAGGCCGCCGAAGTGCGAAAGGCGCTCGCAACGGCGGCCGGATTTGGCGACTTTCGCGGCTCTCGCGAGTATCGGCGTGTAATCGCAGAGGTACTCACCGGTCGGGTTCTTGAGGAGCTCCGATGAAGATCACGCTGCGGGTGAACGGCGAACGACGCGAAATCGAATGCGAGCCTGGCACGACGTTGCTGCGGGCATTGCGAGGTCTCGGCTGTTTCAGTGTGCGGTTTGGTTCGTCAACCGGAGAGACCGGCGCGTCCGACGTGCTCGTCGACGGAAGCCTCGTCGCCGCGGATGTGCTCTTGGCGGCGCAGGCCGAGGGCCACGAGGTGATCACGCTCGAGTCACTGAACACCGTTACCGGCGAACTCGACCCGATCCCGCAGGCGTTCGTGGACACTGGAGCGCTCCAGTCGGGTTACTCCGCCGGAGCGATGATCCTCGCCACCAAGTGCCTGCTCGAGTCGATACCGAACCCGACGGAGGACGAGATTCGCGACGCGTTGAGCGGCATCCTCGACCGAGAGACCGGCTACGTGAAGGTCGTCGAGGCAGTGAAGCGCGCCGCCGCAACCCTGCGCGGAGAAAAGCCTGAACCTGTCGAGGCGGTGCTCGTTGCGCCGCTCACTGGGCGCGAAGTCGATTGGCACCTACCGGTCGCGAGCGAGCCCTTCGAAGCGAACAGCGCGTTCCCGCGACTCGTGAGTTCGGATGGAGCGTTCGAGGGCGCCGTCGTTGGGAAGCCCGTCGTGAAGGTCGACGGGCTTCGGCTCGCGAAGGGGAACCCGTGCTTCACCGACGACATCGCTCCGCGCGGCATGCTCCACGCGAAAGTATTACGGAGCCCGCTTGCGCACGCGCGCATCGTTGCCATCGACGACTCCAAGGCGCGAGCGCTCTCCGGCGTGCGCGCCGTGTTGCATTACCAGAACACACCACGCGTGAAGTACGCGTCAGGAGGCCAGAGCTGGCCGAACCCGTATCCGTGGGATCAGGTCAGCTTCGACGACAAGGTGCGACACGTCGGCGATCGCGTCGCAGCCGTGGCGGCGGACACCGTGGAGATCGCGGAGCAGGCGTGCCGACTTATCGACGTCACCTACGAGGAATTGCCGGCGGTCTTCGACGAGATCGCGGCGACGACCGAGGGAGCGCCGGTGATTCACGACGAGCAGGACACGGTCGGCATCTACGACGCGCCGCACAATCTCAGTCACCACATCGAGGGCCGTACGGTCGAGGACGACGAGCTCGCGGCTGCCTTTGCTGCGGCAGACCACCTCTTCGAAGAGACCTTCCGCGTCGGGCAGGTCCAGCACACGCCGATGGAGCCGCACATCACGATCGGATGGCTCGACGAGGACGACCGGCTCGTCCTGCGCACGTCGACGCAGGTGCCCTTCCATGTCCGGAGGATGATCGCCCCGCTCCTCGGACTGCCGGTGAAGCGCATCCGCGTGATCAAGCCTCGTCTCGGGGGAGGGTTCGGCTCGAAGCAGGAGATGCTGATCGAGGACATCGTCGGCCACCTCGTGCTCGCGACGAGACGACCCGTCCGCCTCGAGCTGACCCGGGAGGAGGAGTTCATTGGCACGCGGCTTCGCCACGCGCAAACGATCACACTGCGGACCGGCGTCAACGACGACGGGCGTCTCGTCGCCCGGGAAATGCGGGTCGTCTCGAACACCGGCGCGTACGGCGCGCACGGCTTCACCGTGAACTCGGTGTCGGGCCAACACGGTCTCTCCCTCTACAACTGCCCGGCGAAGCGCTTTCTCTGTGACGTCGCATACACGAACCGAATGGTCTCCGGGGCGTTCCGCGGATACGGCGCACCCCAGGCTTTCTTCGCCGTCGAGTCACAGATGGACGACATCGCCCGCGCCCTCGGCCTCGATCCGGTCGAACTGCGACGCAGGAACTGGGTCGGGGAAGGGGATGCGCTCGATATCGTCCCCCGCCTCGGAGAGCGCGGCGGCGTGAAGGAGATCGCACCCGAGGATCTGCCGCGCGTGGCGACGTGCGGACTCGAGGAGTGCGCAGCGCAGGGCTTGCGAGCGATCGGCTGGGAACGGCGCGCCGATCCGGAGTGGAAACGGCCGAAGGACAAGCCGCACATCCGCCGCGGCATCGGGCTCGCCTCCGCGATGCAGGGAGCTGGGATCCCCTTTATGGACATGGCCTCAGCCTCGATCAAGATCAACGACGACGGCTCGTTCAATCTCCTCGTCGGGGCGGCCGACCTCGGTACCGGCGCCGACACCGTGTTGGCGCAGATCGCGGCGGAGGTTCTCGGGGTACCCGTCGACGACATCATCGTGTACTCGTCGGATACCGATCTCACCCCGTTCGACGTCGGCGCGTACGCGTCGAGCACGACGTACGTCTCGGGCATGGCGGTGAAGAAGGCGGCGGAAGCCGTCCGCGAACAAATCCGTGCCCGCGCGGCGCGTCTCGTCGGCGTCGATGATGCCGCAGGCTTCGAGCTCCACGACCGAAGGGCATGGGCACCGGACGGACGGTCGATTTCGATCGGCGACATCGCGCTGAACGCGCTCCACGTCGACCATCCGGAACAGATCATGGCGGTCGCGTCCCACGTCTCGCCGGTGTCGCCGCCGCCCTTTGTTGTACAGCTCGCCGCCGTCGAAGTCGACGTCGAAACTGGTCAGGTGACCGTGACGAAGCTCGTCACGGCGGTCGATTGCGGCGTGCCGGTCAATCCGGTGACTGCGAGCGGTCAGGTCGAGGGTGCGATGGCCCAGGCGCTCGGATACGCGCTCACCGAGGAACTCGTCCTCGACGATGCCGGTCGCCCCTTGAACGGACGGCTCGGCCCGTACTGGATCTTCCGTGCGGACGACATGCCTCCGACCGAGGTTTTCTTCGTGCAGACGATGGAGCCGTCCGGGCCATTCGGCGCGAAGGCGGTCGCCGAGGTGCCAATGAACGGTGTGGCACCCGCGATACGCAACGCGATCCTCGACGCGACCGGCGTCGCGATCAACAAACTCCCGTTTACGCCGGAGCGCGTCTGGCGCGCGCTCCAATCGAACGAGGCACTGTCCGGACCGTAAGGCGCGGGCACAAACCTTCTTGCCCGCGCGGAATCGGAGTCGCGTGAGCGGCGCGAGCGCGGCGAGTTTCAGACCGCCGTCACGTCAGTCAGCGCGAACTTCGTCACGTCGACGAGTCCACGATCGGTGATCCGAAGCTCGGGGATCACCGACAGTCCGAGAAAGCTCAGTTGCATGAACGGCGCCTCGATCGTGACGCCGAGGTGGCTCGTCACCGCGCCGGTGAGCACCCTCACCTGTTGCGCGACCTCCTGTACCGAGTCCAAACTCATCAACCCACCGATCGGCAGGGGGACCTCGGCGATCACTCGGCCGTCCAAGACCGCGACTTGGCCGCCGCCGATCTCCGCGAGACGCGCGACACCAACGGCCATGTCCGATGGACCTGAGTCGTCTCGGGAGCCGACGGCCATGCAGTTGTGCGCGTCGTGGGCCACGGTCGAGGCCATGGCCCCGCGACGGAGGCCGAATCCGGAGACGTAACCGAGGCCGACGCGGCCCGTTCGACGGTGCCGCTCGACGACGGCGATCCGCGCGATGTCGCTCACCGAGTCGTTCACGTCGAGCACGAGAGCGCTCGTTGTCAACGAGCGCGAGCGCACGCCGATGACCCGGACGCGACCGGTCGGCGGTGGGGTGAGCGTGTACGCGCTCGCACCCGGCGGATCGTCGAGGTGGACCGAGTGGAGCATCCATTCCGGCGCGGCCGTCGTCGGAACGACGCCGGGGACGATCTCGCCTCCCTTCGCGACGAGAAGTCCCGCCTGCCAGACGCGGGCCGGTTCGAAGCTCGAGAGGTCCTCGAAGCAGAGCACGTCAGCCTGGTACCCGGGGGCGAGCCAGCCGAGGTGGTCGAAGCGGTGGTACTCAGCAGGGTTGGCCGTCGCGAGAACGAGCGCGTCCTCGACGCGTACTCCAGCTTTCACCGCGAGACGGACGCAGTCGTTGATGTGCCCCTCGTGGAACAGCGTGTCCGGCTCGCGATCGTCTGTGCAGAGCGCGACACGTGCGGTGCCGTGGCGAAGAACGGTCGGGATCAGGGCGGCCAAGTTGCGGGAGGCGGATCCTTCTCGCACGAAGATCCACATGCCCTTCCGCCGTTTCTCGTCGGCCTCTTCGAGTTCGGTGCACTCGTGATCCGACTCGATCCCAGCGGTGAGGTACGCGTCGAGTTCGCGCCCAGAGACTCCCGGAGCGTGGCCGTCCACCCGCCGGGACCCCGCTTCGGCGATCTTCGCGAGCATCTCAACGTCGCCCGCGATCACGCCCGGGAAATTCATGACCTCGGCGATGCCGATCACGTCGGGATTTTCGAGAAGCTCGGCGAGGTCGGTGTGGTCGAGTTCTGCACCTGGGCTCTCGAACGACGAGGCGGGAACACAACTCGAGGCGCAGATGGCGAAGGTGAACGGGAGGTTGTCGGCGGCCCGCGCGAGCGCCAGCACCCCGGGTACGCCGAAGACGTTCGCGACCTCGTGGGGATCTGCGGCGACCGCCGTCGTGCCGTGGGGGAGGACGGAGCGCACAAACTCGTCGATCCACAGCTTCGTCGACTCGAGGTGCATGTGCGGATCGACGAATCCCGGAGTCAGCGAGGCGCCCGCAACATCGACGACTTCAATCGCCTCGCGTCTCCCCCAGCCGACGATGACCCCGTCCGCGATCGCGAGGTCGGTCTCGATCCATTCGCGGGTGCTCGGGACAAAGACCCTGCCTCCCGAGATGAGCAGGTCGGCAGGCTCGTCTCCACGAGCGACAGCAAGCATCCGAGCGGTTCCATGTCGCGGGGGCATAGTCGAATCCTAAAAGGCTGCGATGTCATAGATCAGGGCACAACGACACAGCGCCAGGTCGGAGGTGAGGATGCAAGGCCAATTCACGCCTGACCGGGTCGTCGATGTCGTCGTCTCCGACCTCGGCGGGGTGTTCTTCGATTGGGATCCCCGACACCTCTACCGCAAGCTGATCCCCGACACGGTGACTCGGGAGCGATTTCTCACCGAAGTCTGTTCCCCGGAATGGCACGCCGAACAGGACCTCGGCCGGAGCCTGGAAGCGTCATGCAGAGACCTTGCCTCGAGGCACCCGGAGTACGCAGAACTCATCTGGGCGTGGTCCGAGCGCAACGAAGAGATGGTTGCCAGCATCTTTGAGGACTCGGTGGCGATCCTTAGAGACCTTCGGCGTCGCGGGATCCGCTGCTACGTGCTCTCGAACATGGAATCTGAAACCTTCGCCCTGCGATGCGAGCGCTATCCGTTCATGTCGGAGTTCGACGGTTATGTGATTTCGAGCACGGAGGGAGTGGCGAAGCCCGACGAGGAGATCTATCGGCGATTATTGGCACGCTTCCATCTCGATCCCACGCAGTCGCTTTTCGTGGACGATCGAGGAACGAACGTCGATGTCGCGAGCCGACTTGGTTTCCACGCTCACGTCTTCGTATCGTCGGGTGAACTGAGGCGTTGGTTCGTCGACCTTGGACTCCTCGGGGATTGAACATCGCCCGCGTAGCGTCTCGATGAATCGCCGACGTTGACGGAGTCTGGCCGCCGGCGCGAGGATCCGATCGATTCGTGGGCAGTTGAGAAATCTCCAGCTCCGTGTGAACGAAATGAGTACCGACTCCAAAATCTCTCGCATGCACGTGCAATCCTCGGCCTCGAGCGAGCAACTCGGCCTTCAGTTCCCTCATGGGGCCTTCTCGTCGGAGGAAAGCGTCCGTCTTCGCGCGCGAGATCGCGGGAATGTTCAGTCGAGCCCTGTTCCCTGGTGGGCGGTCGTCGCGGCTGGCGCTGCGCCAGCACTTCTCACTGGCGGCTTCGTCACCGCCGCTGCGCTCCAACCGGCCTCGTACAGCCCTGTTCGCGACACGATCAGCGCGCTTGCAGCACGAGGTGCGACCGATCCCTGGATCATGACGACCGCGTTGGGAGCTCTGGGCATTTGCTACCTGCTGACCGCATTGGGGCTTCGGCCCGCTCGGCGTGATGGGCGCGTTGCCCTCGGCTGCGGAGGGGTCGCGACAATGTGCATCGCGTCATTTCATCAGCCACAGCACGGTTATTCGGTCTCCCACGAGGCGGCCGTCGTCGCAGCGTGTGTGGCGATGTGTGCATGGCCGGTACTCGGCGCGCAGAAACGGCATTGGGCGCCGTTGCTGACCCTTCCTGCGAGCGTCGCGGCGACCGTGGCCATGCTCGGGCTCACGATGTGGTTCGCGCTTGAACAACATCAAGCTGAACTCGGCCTGGCCGAGCGGTGCGCCGCCGTTGCGATGGCGCTCTGGCTTCTGCCTGTGGCCCTCACCACCCGGTGGGCTCTCGCGCCAGGCAAGTCGCCGGGATCACCGAAGCGTTGAACCCCCCGCCGAGTGCCTTCCAGTTCATCGGAGGCGACGGCGCGCGACGATCGCTCGACCGCTGATCAGGCGCTTCGTCTCCGGCGCTCAGTCGCGAGCGTCCGGAGCTGTCGGAACCTGTGGCTTCAGCGCTCGGTCAACGCGATCTCGCCACGGTCGGGCAAGCAGTGCATCGAAAATCCCTCCCGCCTCGAACAGGAGCGAATTGGCGGCACTCGTCCGTGACCGTGCAACGAGCCACTCTCCGTGCTCCAGCAACGTAACGGCGAGGTAGAAGGGCGCACCGATCTCGCGGAGCAGCGCCTCGGCGTCACCGAAGAGTCGATCCGGCCGTTCGCCTTCGTCCGTGAAGTCGAGGATGGCCCGGAAGCGGGAGGATTGAGCGGTAAGAAACGGGGTTGTCTCGCCCGCGCGCAAGCTCTCGATCCGCTGAAGCAGCTCGTTTGCTTTGTCGGTGTCGCCGATTCCGATCGCTGCTTCGATCGCTGCCATGATTCCGAGTTTGGAGCCGGAGAGGCGAAAATCTCCGAACTCGTCCACGGCTTCGAGCGCGCTTTCTGCGGTGGTGAGGGCCGCCTCGGTGGAGCCCTCGGCTGCGAGCAGCGAGGCGAGGCAGGACAAGTGGAGAATTCGCAATTGGAGATCCGGTGACTCCGCGCGGGTCGAAACGGCATCGATCAGCTCGCGGGCGCGAACGAGATCGCCTTGGTGGCCGCGCACGAGAGCCGCGTAGACGGTTTCCCCCGCGTCTCCCGGCAGCTGATCGATCTCCAAAGCTCGCTCGAGGAGTTCTTCCCATTGGCCGGCGAAATACATGGGGATGAGAGTCGTTGCGAGCAACGCCGTCTCCCAATTCTTGCTGCCGGTCCTGCCGGCGAGTTCGAGGCCCGCTCGGCTGAGCGCAAGTGACTCGGTATATCGGTCCTCGTATTCCAAAAACGTGGTCGCATTGTTGTATGCCCGCAGTGCCGCTTCGCTGAGCCCGTGGTCCAAAGCGAGCTGCAGCGCGCGATCCATAAGTGCACTCGCCTCATGTCTTCGTCCGAGCGAATTGAGCAGCACCGCTTTGGAATTCAGCGCCTGAGAGAGTTGCTCTGGTAAGTCGAGTCGCTCAGCGAGATCGAGCGCGAACTCGATGCGGGACGCCGCGCGCTCACGCTCGCCCGTGAAGTACAGGACGCGGCCGAGCTGTGCAGCAAGAGCGACGACGTCCGCGTCCATCTCCTCACTGGACAGCACAGCAAAGGCGTGCTCCATCCTCGCGATCGCTTCGTCGTGCCGCGCCTCAAAGAGGTCGATCTCCCCAAGTCGAGCGCTGACGCGAGCGCTGGCGTGTGTCCGTCCGGAAGCGTCGAGCGACTCGATCGCCCTCTCGAAATACGACCGTGCGACCTCGAAATGACCGGCCCACGTCGCCATCTGTCCGGATCGCTCTTGGAGCATCGCGCTCGTCTCGGTATCGTCCGCCAAGTCGAGCGCCAGTTCGAAATAGTGCCTTGCCTCCTCGGCGGCGGCGAGTGAGGCAGAGCGCTCGCCGGCTCGGATGAGTGCCTCTCGTGCTTTGGACTTCACCTCGGCCGCATCGGGAGCGTCGGGTGCGAGCTCGTAAGCCTCCAGGAAATGAGAAGCGATGACCTCGACGATCTCTTCGTCTTCATTTCCCCATTCCTGTTGTAGGCATGTTGCGACGGCGAGGTGCTTCTCCTTGCGTTGACGTTTCGGAAGAGTCTCGTAGACAACGGCGCGCACGAGGTCCTGGAGAAAGGTGAACTGCCCACGCTCGGGAGACCGCGGGTCGTTCTGCACACCCAGGACCTCCTTTCTCACGAGCGACGTGAGGAGCTCGTCGAGCGTCGCCTCTGGGGAACCTGACAAGGTGAGCAGCGACGCTTTCGAGAACGATTTGCCGATGACTGCGGCGTCCTGGAGAAGGCCCTTTTCATTGGGCGCAAGGCCATCAAGACGAGCCGCAATGAGCGCTTGCAGGGTCTCGGGCACGTCGAGAGGGCCGATGACACCGACCGGTTGGTAGCTCGAGCCCTCGCGCACAAGAAGGCCGCGGTCGATCATCATCCTCACGGTCTCAACTGCGTATAAGGGGACACCCTCGGCACGAGCGAGGATCTGGTCGCTGATCTCTTCTGGCAGACCAGGCACGAGACCAGTGATGAGGTCGCGCATTGCCTTTTCGGGGAGGGGCTCGAGGTAGATCGAGGTGAAGTTCCTTCGCCCCGCACCCCAACCCGGCCTTCGTTCGACGAGATCCGGCCGGGCAAGCGTCAGCACGAAGATCGGATGGTTCTTTGACCAGTCCAACAGGTACTCGATGAAGTCGAGTAACGAGGCGTCGGCCCACTGCATGTCCTCAAAGGACATGACGACCGGGTAGCGCTCGGACATTCTCTCGAAGAACAGGCGCCACGCCGCGAACAGATCTTCTTTGTCGCGGGCGACTCGTTCCTCGAGTCCGATCAACTGCGCGAGCCGAGGCTCCACCCACTGCTGCTCGGCGGGATCCGAGACGTGCTCGGCGACGGACGCATGCAGCTTCTCGGCAGCCGAAGTGGCATCCTCGCTCTCGAGGATGTCCGCGCGGCCCCGTACCATCTCGGCGAGCGCCCAGTAGGCGACGCCTTCGCCGTAGGACAGGCAGCGGCCGCGGTGCCACCGGAACAGGCTCGAAAGGCCGTCCATGTATTTGTAGAACTCCCAGGCGAGGCGGCTCTTGCCGATGCCGGCCATTCCGGTCACCGAGACGAGGTGAGCTCTCGACTCTTCCGCCGAAGCGTGAAAGAGGTCCTTTACGAGGCGGTGCTCTCGGTCGCGACCGACGAACGGCGCTTCGAGCCCCTCAGATCTGAGCGCGCCCCCGACACCGGCGACGACACGGAGCGCCTCGAAGAGCCGGACCGGCTCGGACTTGCCCTTGAGCTCACGTTCGCCGACGTCCGCGTACACGACCGACGCATCCGTCGCTCGTCGTGTCACCTCATCCACGTAGCAATGACCCGGTGGTGCGGCGGCCTGAATGCGCGACGCCGTGTTCACCCGGTCCCCGACCACGAGACCCTCTTCGGGCAGGTCCGTGGTCGCGACCATTCCAGTCACGACTCCGACTCGAGCTTTCAAAACCGCCTTGGCGTGCTCACTCCCGTAGTTCGCCACCGCCGAGACGAGTTCCAGCCCGGCGCGCACGGCTCGATCGGCGTCGTCTTCGTTCGCTAGGGGCGCACCCCAAACGGCCATGACCGCATCGCCGATGAACTTCTCGACGACGCCCCCATACCGGGCGATGATCGCCCGCGCGAGGTCGAAGTAACCGGTGAGGAGCTCGCGCACCTCGTCAGGATCGAGTTCCTCTGAGAGTCCAGTGAAGCCGACCAAGTCGCAGAAGAGAACAGAGACTCGTCGGAGTTCCGTCGTCTGGCTCTGTTGACGAGTTTCGCGTTCCACGACAACCGCGGCCTCGGTGTCCTCGGCGCCCAGCGGTGCTCGGTCTCTCTGCGACGATGACTGCGAGACCGGTGGGTTCTCGACCGCGGTCCCGCAGTCAGCACAGAACCGTTTACCCGGAACGAGCTCGGAACCGCATGATCGGCATCGGGCGACGAGCGGCTGGCCGCAATCCGCGCAGAAACGCTTGCCCTCGAGAACGTCATTTCCACAAGCGGGGCACTGCATCGCTGACCTCCGCTGCGCCACCAAGCGACCCAACCCGAAGAGGCTACGACCTCACGGGAGACGAAGCCGAGGTCGCGCCGATCGCCGCGCGCGTCGTGGCCAGCAGAGGACGCTCAGTTGCCCGCTGGATCACCGGCTCGGACGAGGCCATCCCACGACCAATGCGGGATCCGTAGACCTGCAGGCACATCGTCTTCGGAGTGGTGGTAGCTGGACATCGTCGTCGTCGTTGCCCACGCGAAGTAGTCGTGCAGCACTTGTCGGAGCCGCTCGTTGGCGGCGAGACCGACGTCTTCGAGCGCCTGATCGAAGCAGGCGATCGCGCGACGGTCCATCTCTTCGTGCGGCCCGTTGCCGCTGTGCATCCGCACGACCATCGACTCGTCGCCGTACATCTCGGAATACGTCGCAGGACCACCCAAGGCTTCACCCCAATACGCGGCCAGCCGCTCGGTGTGCTCGGGGTGGTACCCGCGGCGGAAGGCATGGCTCACCACCTCGTCTGCCAAGACCCGTTCATGCCACGCCGCCGCCAAGGCGAGCAGTCCGTCTGCACCACCAGCCGCGCCGTACACCGTCTCCTCAGTCATCGGCCCGCCTCTCTCCCACGAAGGTGACAGTCCCCTTGGAACCTTGATCCCGATCCGGGATCCGGCGCCGATTCGGCGCCGCACGGAGGCTGTTTACGGGTGCGACGGTGCGGGCGGCGCGCCCTCGACCTCGAAAAACAGCTCGTCGGCGTAGCACCACCACCAGTCCTCGCCGGGTTCGTAGGACCGGATCAGCGGGTGATCATCGTGTGCCCGCCAATGCGCGGTGGCGTGGCGGTTCGGCGAGCTGTCACAGCAGCCAACGTGGCCGCAGCTCATGCACATTCGTAGGTGGACCCACTGCCCACCGATCTTCAGGCAGTCTTCGCAACCCGTGCTCGAGGGGGTGACGTCGGCGATGGTGTCGAGGTGTCGGCAGGTCTCTTCCAACTGGTTCCTCCTCGGATGTCGCCAGCGATGTATTCCAAACCCGTTTCTCATGACGTTATTGGCGACGCTGCCGGCGCGGTTCGTTTCGGGGCGGCGCCGACCGCAGAATCCCGAGGGGTGGCCACGGTCGCTCGCCCGGCCGCCACGTGGGCGCCAGTGCTTGCGTTCCCGCGGCGCGTGTCACGCTATGCGGCGTTCCCACAAGATGAGCTCAGGAGGTCACGCGATGGATGTCGCCGAGGTGTTCGTCGATGCGTTCGGACGCGTCGCGGGTTCGGTGCACAGCGCAGTCGACGGATTGTCCGAAGACGAACTCGTCGAGCGGGTCGACGATGACGCGAACTCGATCTGCTGGCTGGTGTGGCATCTCAGTCGGGTCGAGGACGACCACGTCGCGCACGTCGCGGGCACCGAACAGGTCTGGATCGCAGGGGGATGGCACGAACGTTTCGGCCTGCCGTTCGATCCAAGCGACACCGGTTACGGCCATCGCTCGTCTGACGTGGCCGAGGTGCGGGCACCCGCAGCCCTGCTGCTCGGCTACTTCGACGCCGTCAATGACGCGGCGCTCGGCTATGTATCCGCGCTCACTGCGGAAGACTTGGAGCGCGTCGTCGACCGACGATGGGACCCGCCGGTGACCCTCGGTGTGCGGCTTGTCAGCGTGATCGGGGATGCTCTCGCCCACGTTGGCCAGGCCGAGTTCGTGCGGGGCGTTGTGGTACGGCGCGGCACGGGACCACAAGGTCGGTGACGTGACCGGCGCCACCGGGTTCCGATCGCCGCCGGACGACCTGCGATCACGCCGATGTGCGCGCGAAGACCCGGTTGGGGTGCCGGCCCGACGCCTTCCGACGGTCCGCTGTTTCCGACCAACCCGTCGCTTGCCGTGAGCGCATCTGGGGGCATCTTCGAGATCGGCACGCTCCGAACGGTACCGGCACGTGTTCGAATTGATCTGCTCGCACGGTCGACCCTGCGCTTCCTCGAGGCCGCCGGACTCCTCGACGATGTCGGTGTCGTCGAAATCGATCCTGAGCTTTCGAATACCGCCGACACGCAGCGCGCCTACGACGTCCCGCCGGCGCTCCTCGTGAACTGCGTCATCGTTGGAGGAAAGCGCGAAGGAATGGAACGCTTCGCTGCCTGCGCGGTGCTCGCGACGACACGCGCCGATGTGAACGGGAAGGTCCGTCGGGTTCTCGACGTGCGCAAGGCGTCGTTCCTCGAAACCGGCCGTGCTGTGGCGCTGACGCAAATGGAATTCGGAGCGATCACACCGATCGGACTACCGGACTCCTGGCCGGTGCTCGTCGACGAGCGTGTCGTTCACTCGGGCGCCGTCCTGCTCGGCTCGGGCGTGCGCCATTCCAAGCTCGTGCTCGAGGGCGCCCTGCTGGGACGGGTGGCGAACGTCCAGGTCGTCGAGGAGCTCGGCCGGTAAGCGACACCCCTGGTGGACTCGATCTCCCCGCTCACACCGCTGCTACCGGGACGCCCCGTTCAGGATTCGAGGTTCGTTGCGACCTGGCGCAGGAAGGACCGCACCGTCGACTGCGCCACGTGGTGGAGCACCGCCCGGTCGAGATCGGCTCCGAAGTCGCCGAGCGGTGGGGTGTATGTCGCCGAGAGCGTGAGCCGGCACGACTCGGCGCCAACGGGGGCGAGCTCGAGATCGCCGTCGAGCACGGGGAAAAGCCCCGGCCTTTGCGCGTCCTCCCACGTCAGCGAGATCACGCTCGCCTCGCCGCGATAGCGGGTGCCCCGAATTCGCACTCGGACCTCCCGGGCGATGCGACCCCGACCCCAGGCGGGACCGAGGCGTATGCGGAGCGCCTCGCCCTCGTGCTCGGCGGTATTCGCGAACGGGGCGAGCCAGCCGCCGCCGGCGAGGAACCGTCGCTCGATCGCCGCCTGCCGCACGGGCACGTCGACGTAATCCTCAAGGAAGATCGCCTGACGGACCGGCCGGGTGATGCGTTGACCTACCACCGCGGAAACGTACGTTTATCGAGGTCCAACCCCTAGGGCCGAATGACCTCGCGAAGGCGGGGCCGATGTCATGCTTCCTCGGGCGCGCGACGTTTGCCCTGCGTGCGGGGGTAGGTCCTCCCGAAAGCGCGGTACCTCAGTGGTGTTCTGCTTCGCTTCCTGACGCGAGTCCCTCGATGGCCGTCACGGTGCGCAGATTGCGAATCGTGACCGGTGCCGAGAGCCGGTTCACCCTGTTGGGCAGCTTCGCTCTCCCGACCCCGTCCGGCAGGTACAAGAAGCACTCCCTTCCCGCGACGACGGCGCGTTCTTCGCCGGCGTCGAACGACACGATCGCGTTCACCTCGGCGGCTGAGGGAGGCGACTTGAAGAATCCCACGTGGACCGCCCGATGGGCGCTCGCGGGAAACGGGATCGACGAGATGACGTGCCGCAGCTCGGCTGATGAACGGAGGATGACGGCGGAGCGGAGCCCGAAATCTTCGACGAGCGCCCGCTCCACGCGGTCGACGAAGTTTGCCGGTGCGAGCTTTGGCGGTTCGTAGATGACATTGCCGCTTTGGATGTACGTACGGACATCGTGGGCACCGAGACGTTCGAAGAGCGCACACAACTCCGTCATCGGCACCGACCGTCCGCCGACATTGACAGCGCGCGAAAAACGCGACCGAAGTGGACATCCGCCTCTCGAGGCAACTCGCGCAATGCGACGCGAATGTTCTGACGACGTGTGGGCTGCACTCATGGTACGCCCTCCAGCAGTCCGAGGAAGAGTGATTCACCGTGCCTCGCTCGTCGGGTGGGCTCATCGCGACCGAGCTCACCGCGCTCGTCGCTCCTCAGCCGGCGGGCGACGGGTCTTTACTCCGAGTGAGGAGTGCCGCCTGCTCGACCGGATCGCCGTAGCCTGGTGGTGTGCGGATCGTCGCCGAGTCGAACGTGCGTGAATACCTCGCCGACCGAGGAGGCGTCGTCACGGTGGCCGCGCATTCCCAGCGCTGCTGCACGGGCGCGCTCACGACACTCGCTGTCAAGACTGCGGCGCCGGACGACCCGGCGCGTTATGAGCGCTTCGAGGACGAGGGAATCATCGTCTACTACTCATCGCCCCGCGGCGCGCACCCCGACGAGCTCGTCTTCAAGCTAAAAGGCTCGCGTCGCCCGCGGCTCGAGGCGCTCTGGGACGGCTGCGCGTACGCGATCTGAACGGATTCGTCGGCAACACCTACGGCAGCAGTTTTTTCGCGAGCCGCCGCGAGGTGATCGACAGCCCGGCGAGACCCATCACCGCCAGGTAGACCGCGTGGACGATAAGAATCGGAGCGAGCTGCCCGGCGTCGATGCCCCGTTCGAGCGCGACCGCCTGGTAGAGCGGCGTAAGCCGCACGACCTCTTGCAGCCATCCCGGGTAGACCGACAGCGGGTAGAAGGTCGCCGAGAACAAGAACATCGGGATGATCGCGAGCGAGACCTTGTCGAAGTCCTGCCAGCTGCGCATGTACGACGTCGCCGCCATGCCGACCCCGGCGAAGGCGAAGCCGATGAGGATCGCCACCGGGTAGCACAACACGACCCACGGCGTGAGCACGTAACCGAGACCGGCCATCACGACGATGAACGCCGCCGAATACGTGGAACCGCGCAACAGCGACCACGTCAGCTCGCCGAGGGCGACATCGCTCGGCGCCATCGGCGTCGACAGCAGCGCGTCATAGGTCTTCGAAACCTTCAGCTTGAAGTACATGTTGAACGTCGAATCGAAGATCGACCCGTTCATCGCCGAGGTGGCGAGTAGCCCCGGCGCGACGTACGCCGTGTAGGCGACGAGGTGGTTGCCGACGTGGATCGCGCCGACGAGCTTGTTGAGGCCGACGCCGATCGACAGCAGGTAGAAGAACGGCTCGAAGAATCCCGAGACGAAGACGAACCACTGCCGGCGGTAGACGAGGAAATTCCGCTGCACGAGCCGGACCGCTCGCCGCGTGCCGATCAGCGCAGTCGGCGTGACCCGGATCGGGAACGAGATCGCGGTGCTGCTCATACGACGAGGCGCTTTCGGTAGCTGCGGAGCGCGAACCCGTAGCCGATGAGCGACAACGCGACGAGATAGCCGATGTGCGAGAGCGCGGCGGTTGTGTTCAACCCGCCGATGACAAGTCCCCGGCAGAGCGCGACACCGTGATAAAGCGGCGTCGCGTAGGCGATCGGCTGCAGCCAACCCGGGAGTTGCTTCACCGGGAAGAACGTCCCCGAGAACAAAAAGAGCGGGATCAGACCCATCCGATAGATAGCGGTGAAGCCCATCTGGTTCGTCTGGAGCGCCGAGTAGGCGACGATCGGCAATACGAATGCGAGTCCCGTCAGAATGCCCGCCGGGATCACGAGCACGGCGAGATCAGACGACGTCGTCCCGAAGGCGGCGAGGATCGCGGCGTAGATCGCACAGACCGTAAACAGGCGGCAGGTGATCGCCGCGACGTGCCCGCGCAGCACGTCCTTGTAGGAAAGTGGCGTCGCCAGCATCGCGAAGTAGGTCTTGTTCCACTTGATCGCGTCCATGATCGGGTACATCGACTCGCTGGCGCCGACTTGCATCGCTGTCGCGGCGAGGAGGCCCGGCGCGAGGAAGTGCAGGTACGAAACGCCGCCGACGTGGCCGACGTGGCGATCGACGAGCGTTCCGAGGCCGAGTCCCATCGCCGCGAGGTACAGCACCGGGTACAAGAAGCTGGTGGTGATCGAGCCGCGCCAGGTCCTCTTGTACGAGTACGCGAAGTACATGAACGCGCCGAGCCAGCGCGGCCTCGTGAGGCGCGGCTCTCGACGCTCGATCGCAACCGCTTCGACGGTCGCCATCAGTCGATGAGCGAGCGGCCAGTGAGCCTCAGAAAGACGTCTTCGAGGCTCGAGCGGCGCACGAGCGCGGAGTCGATCTCAATCCCGGTTCGGTGAACCTCGGCGAGCGTCGCGTCGCCGTCGTCCGAGTAGAGCAACAGGCGGTCGGGGAGCACCTCCATGCGCTGCGCGAGGCCTTCCAAGCGGATCACGACGTCCTTCGGCTCGAGGAAGCGAAATCGCAGCTCGACGACCTCGCGCGTCGAGAACCGACCGATGAGTTCTCGCGGACCCCCCTCGGCGGCGAAGCGGCCGTGATCCATGACAGCGAGTCGTTCGCAGAGCTGTTCGGCCTCGTCCATGTAGTGGGTGGTGATGATCAGGGTCACGCCCTCGCGGCGCAACCGGTAGAGACGGTCCCATAAAAGGTGCCGCGCCTGGGGGTCGAGGCCAGTCGTCGGTTCGTCGAGAATCAAAAGCTCCGGATCCGAAACGAGTGCGCGGGCGATCGTGAGGCGCCGCTTCATCCCGCCCGAGAGTGACTCGACCTTGTCGCCGGCGCGCTCGGTGAGTTGCGCGAAATCGAGCAGCTCCTCGGCGCGCTCGCGGATGAACTTGCGCGGCAGGTCGAAGTAACGGCCGTACACCAACATGTTGTCGAGCACGGTGAGTTCGAGGTCGAGCGAGTCCTCTTGGGGAACGAGTCCGATGCGGGCGCGGATCCGTGCGCCGTCGCGCTGCGGGTCCATCCCCAGTACCGACAGGTACCCACCCGAGATCGGCGACATGCACGACACCATCCGCATCGTCGAGGTCTTGCCGGCGCCGTTCGGACCGAGGAAGCCGTACGACTCGCCACGCGCGATCGAAAAATCGACGCCGTCGACGGCGATGAAATTCCCGAATCGCTTGACCAGCCCGCGCGCGACGACGAGTTCCTCGCGGCGCTGTTCGGGAGCGCGTTCGGCAGAAGTAAGAAATTGCGGCTGGCCCACCGAGGCCAAGCTAGTGGTCCGCTCCCCCAATCATTTGCCGGCACGACGAGCGCGCCATAGTCGCACGCCTCGTGCGGACGGAAGGACGACGCGAGGCGCGTGGATCGCCGCGGGAGCGTTCAGCAGGCCCTGGCGGGCGTCTCACGACCGGTGATCAGACGGGGGATGATGCGGAGCGCTCGGGTCGTGCGCACGCTTCCCTCACCTCCGTTCGCGATCGTCCGCTCCCTGATCGAGGTTTCGTCGAGACTGTCCGTGATGTCGCGGCCGGAGCCGTGGATCACGATCGTCCGCTCGCCGTCTCCGTCGATCTCGTCGACTTCGAGGGCGATACGTTCGAGGCTTGCGTGCGAGAGGTCGGTCTCGGGCGGAACGGAAACGATCGCCCAATGCCCGTCGACGGCGTAGCGGACGGGGAAGATGTCGAGCTCATCGCCCTCGACGATCGCCAGACGTCCGACGTCGTGTCGGGCGAGGATGGCGGTGCACTCGAGTTCGTCAATCGGACGGGCGGCTGCTTCGAGCACCGCTCCCGGGTCTGTTGCGTGGTGAATCGTCATCAGCTCTACCTCCGCCTCCATCGCAGCTCACCACGCGGTGCACGTACAGGGCCGAACGTCATCGACGAAGGCCCTCGTCAGCTGCGCAAACGTGGCAAGGGAGTCCGCCGGCGCCGATCGCCCAGATGACGTCGGATACCGTCGGACCGTCAATTCGTTCCGAACCATCGCGAGATCAAATGGGGTAGCGGGCGTGGTCAACGAAGTCGCATCGCCCAACGGCTCCGATGGCGCGTCGATCGAGACGAACTCGATCGAGGTCGTCGACCTCGCGAAGCGATTCGGTGACGTCGAGGCCGTGCGGGGCGTGAGTTTTTTCGTGGCGGCCGGCGAGACCTTCGGGTTCCTCGGTCCGAACGGCGCCGGCAAGTCGACGACGATCTCGATGCTCTGCACGTTGCTGCGGCCGTCGTCGGGGTGGGCACGCGTCGCCGGCCACGACGTCGCGACGGAGCAGGAGGCGGTTCGCCAACGGATCGGGCTCGTCTTCCAGGACACGACCCTCGACGACTACCTGACCGCCGACGAGAACCTCCGCTTCCACGCCGAGCTCTACGGCGTGCCGCACGCCGAGTCGCCACAGCGCATCGAGGACGTGTTGAACATGGTTGGCCTCTGGGAACGCCGAAAGAGCCTCGTCCGCACGTTCTCGGGCGGAATGAAACGCCGGCTCGAGATCGCGCGCGGTCTCATGCATTCGCCGCGGGTCTTGTTCCTTGACGAGCCCACCGTCGGCCTCGATCCGCAAACCCGCGCCCACATCTGGGGCTACATCAACGAGTTGCGCCGGGCCGAACGGATCACGATGTTCCTGACGACGCACTACATGGACGAGGCCGAACACTGCGACCGGATCGCGATCATCGACGAAGGCCTCATCGTGGCGAGCGGTACGCCCGAGGAACTGAAGGCGCAGGTCGGTCGGGACCGCGTCCAGCTCCATACGGATAACGACGACGCGGCGATCGCCGCGTTGAAGACCCTCTTCGGACTCGACGCGACGCGGTCCGAGGGCGGCCTCACCGTCTACGTCGCCGGTGGCGAGCGGTTCGTGCCTCGGCTTTTCGCCGACCTCGGCGTCGGGATCTCTTCGGTCTCGATCGCCCGGCCGACCCTCGACGACGTCTTCATGGCGCACACCGGCCGGACGATCCGTGACGCGGAGGCGACATCCACGGAGCGGATGGCGGCGTCGCCGTGGCGAAGGGTGAGGCGGTAATGGCGACGACGGAGCAACGGGCCGCATCCACGGCCGCGTCGGCCGGCACGCCGTTCCGCGCCGCGCCGGCGAGGGTTCGCGTCGCCGGCGGGAGCTGGCGTGGCGACGTGCGAGGCGGTGTCGTCGTCTGGCGTCGCGAGCTCATCCGGTTCTCGAGGAACCGGCTTCGCATCCTGACCTCCCTCGCGCAGCCGGTGCTCTTTCTCTTCGTGCTGGGGACTGGGCTTTCCTCGCTCGTGTCGCGAGGCATCCCGAGCGACGGCGGCGCGAGCTTCAAGACCTTCATGTTCCCCGGCGTCGTCGCGATGACGGTGCTCTTCACGTCGACGTTCTCGGCGATCTCGATCGTCTGGGATCGGGAGTTCGGGTTTCTGCGCGAAATGCTTGTCGCACCGGTGCGGCGCTCGGCGGTGATCGCCGGCAAGTGCGCAGGCGGCGCCACGGTGGCAACCCTGCAGGCGCTGATCATGGTGGCGCTCGCCGGAGCGGTCGGGGTGCCGTACTCGCCGGTGCTGATCTTCACACTGATCGGCGAGATGCTGCTCGCGGCGACGACGATCACGTCGCTCGGTGTCGCGCTCGCGTCGCGCATCGCGCAGGTCGAGTCGTTCCAGGTCGTCATCCAGTTCGTCGTGCTGCCGCTGTTCTTCTTGTCGGGGGCGCTGTTCCCCCTGCGCGCCCTTCCGACGTGGCTAGCGGCGCTGACGCGGATCGACCCGCTCACCTACATGGTCGACCCCATGCGCCGCGCAGTCTTCGAGCATGTGCGCACCTCGCCACAGATGGCGAAGCTCTTCGGCGCGACGGTGACGTGGGACGGATTCCACGTTCCGATCGGACTCGAGCTTGGGCTCGTCGCGGCGTTCGGCGCTGTGATGCTCGCCGTCGCCGTGCGGAACTTCTCGAAAGTCGACTGATTGCCGCTTGCGGAGGGGATCACGGGCCGACGAGGAACCGTCGGACCGCCTCCTCCGCGTCGCAGCTCGCGAGCAAGAGGACCTCGTCGCCGACGGACAACACGGTGTCCTGACGGGGCGGCAGCACCCGCTCGGCGCGGATCACCGCGACGACGGCCGCGTCGCGGGGCAGGTCGAGGTCCGAGATGGCGACGTCGGTCGCCGGCGAGCCATGCGCCAAGGTCACTTCGACGAGTTGGATATCGCCGCCGCCGACCTGGAGGAGATGCACGAGGCTGCCGACCGTCACCGCCTCTTCGACCAAAGCCGCGAGCAGCTGCGGGGTCGACACCGCGATATCGACCCCCCAGGATTCGTTGAAGAGCCACTGGTTCTCCGGGGCGTTCACCCGCGCGACGACGCGGGGTACGGCGAACTCTTGCTTCGCGAGCAAAGAGATGACGAGATTGTCTTCGTCGTCCCCCGTCGCCGCCACCGCCACGTCGACCTCACCCATTCCTGCGGCATCGAGCGAACTCACCTCGCACGCGTCGGCGGCGAACCACGTCACCGGGATGGTTGCGCGGAGCGACTCGACGAGATCGGGATCCTTTTCGATCACCATCACGTCGTGTCCGTTTTGAACGAGGTCCTTCGCGATCGAGGTCCCGACGCTGCCGGCGCCGGCGATGGCAACCTTCATGGGCGTTGCTCCGTCGCTGGGGCCGGAGTCTCACCCGGTCTGGTGAATTTGGCGTCGAACTCCGCGAGCGCGCTCCGCAACACTGCGACATGGACGATGTCACCTTCTTGGCCGACGAGCCCATTCGTATCGAGACGCGGCGTGCCGGCTCGGGTCAGCGAGACGAGTCGCGCCTTGCCCTTCACGTTGATCGGATCGAGCAATCGTCCGGCCCACGACGGCGGGAGGACGCGGTCGACGAGCACGAGCTGCCCGCTTTCGTCGGACCACTCCGATGTCTCGAACTCCGGAGCGAGCCGCTGGATGACGCGGTCAATCGTCCAGGCGACGGTCGGCACCGTTGGGATGCCGAGCCGGTGGTATAGCTCGGCGCGGCGCGGGTCGTAGATGCGAGCGACGACGTTCGCGACGCCGTAGTGCTCGCGAGCGATGCGGGCGCTCAGGATGTTCGAATTGTCCCCGCTCGTCACGGCGGCGAAGCCGAACGCGCCCTTCGTTCCCGCCGCCTCGAGGCAATCCCGGTTGAATCCCGACCCGACGACGCGCTGACCGGGCCAGGTCTCGGGGAGCCGCCGGAAGGCCCGCTCGGACTTGTCGACGATTGCGACGGAATAGCCGTGGTCGACGAGCCGGACGGCGAGGCCGGTGCCGACCCGCCCACAGCCGATGACGACGATGTGCACGGGGCACTATGCAACACGCCGAAAGGCGAAAGGACAAACCCCTGGTGTGATTGGCTAACCGGGTGCATGTCGACGAGGATGCTGTCGAGCGAGCCACTCCCGCTCCGGCGCCCGAGGCGGCGCCAGCCGATCCGACCCATCGCCAGGTCGCTCCGAGCGCGCTTGCCGGTCCGAAAGCGCCGGGCGTCCCCGAGTCCGCCGCCTACCGCCTGAAGAACCTGCTCCTCGGGCCGCCGATCGCGACCGAGCGTCAGTCCAAGGAGCGGCTCGGCAAGCCGACGGCGCTCGCCGTCTTGTCCTCCGACGTCATCTCGTCGTCCGCATACGCGACCGAGCAGATCCTCCTGCAGCTCGTGAAGGTGATCGGCGTCGCGGCGTTCTCGCTCGTCGTTCCGATCACCGTTGCGGTCGTCGGCGTGCTCGTTTTCGTCACGCTCTCCTACCTCGAGGTGGTGAAGGTCTACACGAAGGCAGGCGGTGCCTACGTCGTCGCGAGGGAGAACTTCGGCCTCGGCGTCGCGCAGATCGCGGCGGTCGCACTTTTGATCGACTACGTGCTCACCGTGGCCGTCTCGGTCGCGGCGGGCGCCGCCGCGCTCACGTCGGTCTTCCCCAACCTCGCGCGCGACACCGTCTGGTTCGCGATTGCTGCGGTCATCATCATCGCTTACGGAAACCTGCGCGGCGTGCGTGAGGCGGGACGGATGTTCGCCGTGCCGACGTACTTCTTCATCGTCAACATGGCGATTCTGATCGTCGTCGGCTCGATCAAAGCGATCGCCGGCGACCTGCACGCGCATCCGCTTGTCCATCCGGGCATCGTCCCGCTCGGCACCCCCGGGAAGGGGCTTTTGCTCGGGGCGTCATTGTTCGTCGTGTTGAAGGCGTTCGCCTCGGGAGGCTCCGCGCTCACAGGCACCGAGGCGATCTCGAACGGCGTCAGCGTCTTCCGCAAGCCCGAGTCGCGCAACGCCCGCATCACCCTCGTCCTCATGAGCCTCATCCTCGGCTCGCTCGTGCTCGGAATCGCCGCGCTGGCGTCGATCGTGCATCCGATCCCGTACGTGAACGGAACACCGACGGTCGTCTCGCAGGTGGCGAAGTACGTCTACGGCTCCGGAGTGCTCTCCCACATCCTGTTCGTCGCGTTGCAGGTCGGAACGATGTTCATCCTGGTCCTCGCCGCGAACACGAGCTTCACCGGCTTTCCCTATCTGGCGAGCTTCGCCGCCACGGATTCGTACCTTCCGCGTCAACTGACCCGTCGTGGCCACCGCCTCGTCTTCTCGGCCGGGATCCTCGCGCTCACCGCGATCGCGATCGGTTTGCTCATCGTCACGAATGCACGCGTCGACAACCTGATCCCGCTCTACGCGATCGGTGTGTTCACCGGCTTCACGATGGCGGGCGCCGGGATGACGAAGTACCACCTCACCCAGCGCGAGCCGAATTGGCGCCGCCGCGCGGCGATTAACGGCACCGCGGCCGTGCTGTCGTTCATCGTCGACGTGATCTTCGCGGTGACGAAGTTCACCGAAGGTGCGTGGGCGGTCGTCGTGTTGATGCCGCTCGGCGTCGTCGCGTTGATGTACCTCCACCGGCAGTACGCGGCCGAGGACGTCCAGCTCGAGGAGGGATCGCTCGCCGCCTGTGAAGCGCCGATCCTCCACCGCCACGTCGTGTTCGTCTTTGTGAACTCCGTGGACCTGGCGACGGCGCGAGCCGTCCAGTACGGAAGGACGCTCTCTCCAGACGAGCTCCGCGCGGTGCATTTCGCGATCGACCCCGCTGTGGCGGCGAAGCTCGAGCGCGATTGGAGCCGGCTCGCGCTCTCGCGCCTGCCACTCGACATCATCGAGGTCCCCGATCGACGTCTGACCCGCGCCGCGCTGGAGTTCGCCGCGGAGGCGAGCGCCGATGGCAACACCGAGGTCTCGGTGCTCTTGCCTCGCCGCGGCTTTCCGACGCGGATCGCCCGGCTGCTGCACGATCGCAGCGCCGACGAGATCGCCGAAGCGCTGAGCTCGCTGCCGCACGTCAACGCCACGATCGTCCCGTTCCAGCTTCAGCGTCGCCACGGCCCTACGCCGGCGCGCACCCCGGTGCACGAAGAGCACGAGGCGCGGCAGGTCATCGTCCCGAGCGCAAAGGAATTCGCACAACGGACCGTCGGCACGGTGCCGATCGGCGAGATCAGTTGGCGCCAGCGCGTGCGCGTCGCCGGTCGGATCCGTTCGATGCGGGTGCCGACGGCCGGCGCGTCGGCTGTGCTCGAGTGCACTCTCGTCGACGACACCGGCGCCGTGCTGCTCGTCTTCCAGGGGCGCCGGCGCATCCCCGGGATCCAACAGGGCTCGCGGCTGATCGCCCGGGGCGTCGTCGGCGCCTGGGAAGGCAACCTCGCGATCTTGAACCCCGACTACGAGCTGATCGCCGGCGAGGGCACGGAATAACGCGCCGCCGGGACCGGCTAGGCGGCGCGCCACCTCCGTGGCCGCCCGGCGATCTTCCAAGCGACCGGGAGCAAGCCGGCGGCGGTCGAGGAGCGCGGATCCAGTCGGTAGGGGCGAATTCTCTATCGCGTCACGCGGGAACCGGCACTCCTCGCGAATACCCCGACCGGCGCGTCGGAGCGCGACAAGCGACCGGTAGGGTGCCGGGAACCGCCTGTCCGCCGCCGCCCTCCCTTAGGAGCCCCGTGCGCCGCTCGACAAGTCCCTGGATCGTCCTCGTCCTCGTCTGCCTCGCGCAGTTCATGGTCATTCTCGACGCGACGATCGTGAACGTCGCGTTGCCGACGATCCAGCGCGACCTGCACATGACCGAGACGAATCTGCAGTGGATCGTCAACGCCTACACGCTCACCTTCGGGGGGTTCCTTTTGCTGGGCGGACGGGCTGGCGACCTCGCCGGCAGAAAGCGCCTCTTTCTTGCCGGACTCGTCGTGTTCACCGTCGCGTCCTTCCTCGACGGCGTAGCGGCGAATCAGGGAATGCTCATCGCCTCGCGCGCTCTGCAGGGGCTCGGCGCCGCCTTCATCTCACCGGCGGCGCTGGCGATCATCTCGACGACCTTCGCGGAAGGCGCGCAACGGGCGAAGGCGATGGGGGTGTGGGCGGCGATCGCCGTCGGCGGCGGTGCGGTCGGGCTGATCCTCGGAGGAGTCCTTACTCAGCTCGTCTCGTGGCGCTGGATCTTCTTTGTCAACGTACCGGTCGGAATCGCAACGTTCGCCTTCTCGATGTTGCTCGTGCCGGAGTCGAAGGACGAGACCGCGCAGCGGAGATTCGACGTCGCCGGTGCGGTGACCGTGACCGGCGGTCTGACCGCACTCGTCTACGGGATCGTCGGCGCGCAACAGCGCGGTTGGGGCTCAACCGAGACGATCGGGATCTTCGTCGCGGCGGCCGTGCTGCTCGGCGCGTTCTTCGTCGTCGAAACCCGCTCGGCGGCGCCGTTGGTGCGGCTCTCGGTCTTCCGCATCCGTTCGCTTTCGATCGCCAACGCCGTGATGTTTCTTGCGATGTCCGGGTTGTTCGCGATGTTCTTCTTCAACACGCTCTACGTGCAACGTGTCCTCCACTTCGGTCCGCTGAAGACCGGTTTCGCGTTCTTGCCGTTCACCGCAGGGATCATGTTCTCGGCGGGAATCGCCTCGAACTTCGGGCCCCGTCTCGGGATCCGCCGCGTCGCCGCCGTCGGGCTCGTCGTCGCGGCGGTGGGCGAGTTCCTCCTCACGCGCACGCCGGTGCACGGCAGCTACGTCGCGAACGTGCTGCCGGCGGTGCTGCTCTTGTCGATCGGTATGGGGGCGGTCTTCGTGCCGATCACCCTGATCGCGACGACGGGCCTCCACGACTGGGACCAGGGCCTCGCCTCGGGGCTGTTCAACACCTCACAGCAGGTCGGCGGGGCGCTCGGGCTCGCGATCCTGGCGACCGTCGCCGCCGGACAGACGGCGACGGTGGACCACGGTGCGGGCTCGAAGGCGCTCGTCGACGGGTTCCACTACGCGTTCTACGGCGGTGTCGGATTCCTGCTGGCGGGGCTCGTCGTGCTGCTGGTGACGCTGCGGGCGCGTCACGTGGCACGCATCGAGGCGCCCCAGTCGGCCATCCCCGCCCCGGCGGAGGCCTGAGCCTCAGCGGGCAGCGCCGTGATCAGGCGACGTCGGCTGCGGTTTCGCGAAACGACGCCTCGGCAGCCGCCTGACAGACGGTCTCGGTGATGAGGCGGGTCACCACGTAAGGATCGCAGTTGGCGTTCGGGCGGCGGTCCTCCAGGTAGCCCTTCTGCTCCCGTTCGACGTGCCAGGGGATCCGGATCGAGGCGCCACGGTCCGAGGGGGCGTAGTTGAACCGGTTCCACGGCGCCGTCTCGTGCGCGCCGGTGAGCCGGTCCTTGATCCCCTCGCCGTAGCCGGCGATGTGGGTTTCGATGTTCGTGCTGAGCGCCTCGCAAGCGGCGATGATCGCCGCGTAGTCCTCGCGCATCGCCCTCGTCGAGAAATTCGTGTGCGCGCCGGCGCCGTTCCAGTCGCCGGCGACGGGCTTCGCGGCGAGGCTCACGTCGACTGCGTAGTCCTCTGCGATGCGGGCGAGCATCCAGCGCGAGAGCCAGAGGTGGTCGCCGATCACCGGCGGGGGCAGCACGCCGATCTGGTATTCCCACTGCCCCTTCATCACCTCGGCGTTCGTGCCGACGATCGCGATCCCGGCGTCGATGCAGGCCTGGGTATGACGCTCGACGATCTCGCGACCAACGGCGGTCGAGGCGCCGACGGAGCAGTAGTAGGGCCCCTGGGGGGCGGGGAAGCCGACCTCGGGCCAGCCGAGCGGGCGGCCGTCCTTGAAGAACGTGTACTCCTGTTCGATGCCGAACATCGGCTCTTGGTCCGCATAGCGCTCGGCGGCCTCGACGTTGCGCGCCCTGGTGTTCGAGGGGTGGGGGAGGAAGTCAAGATCGAGCACCTCGCACAGCACGAGCTTGTTGTCGCCACCGCGCAACGGGTCAGGGGTGATGAGCACCGGCCGCAGGACGCAGTCCGAGAGGCTGCCGGGAGCCTGGTTCGTGCTCGAGCCGTCGAAGCCCCAGATGCCGGGCTCCGTCCCGTCGGGGACGATCTTCGTCTTCGCCCGGATCTGCGCCGTCGGCTGCGTGCCGTCGATCCAGATGTATTCGGCCTGGTAACTCATGTCTGCCGCCTCGCCTCCGTCCCATTCGTCCGGTCACGCCCGCCGGCGCGCCGAGCCGCCCAACAGGAATTCAGCCTGTCGGAACGCCATTTCCGGGTCGTCACCGGTCGATGAACGTCGCGTGAACTTCGCCGGCGCCGCACACGCTCCCGCCGTTGTCGGCGCAACGAAAGCGTCGACGGATCGGGCGCTTCCCCGCCCGCTTAGGACGGCGTCTTCAGATATCTCTGGAGGTCGATGAGCTCGACGTGGACTACGTAGGTGTCGTCCTTCAACACCGCGGAGCGGACGACCCGCGGCCGGTAGCCGTGGAGCTTGAGTTGGCGGAACGCCGTTCTGAAACCGCCGCCCCTCAGGTCCATGAGCAGGATCTGTGCCGGGCGACGGTGATTGATCGTGTAGAGCCCCGCGATCGTGAGGATCGGGAAGGCACCGTGGACGGAGTCGAAGTCGGCGTGGAAGATGCCGATCGGGCTCAACAACGGCCCGAGCTGCCTCCACGGCCACCACATCAAGAGCTGCTCGCCCTTGTAGGTGGGGTGACCGACGAAGGCCGGGAGTTCGGTGATCACCTGGTACTCGTCGACGCTTCGCGTGGCGCTGCCACCGAGCGCCATCGGATACGTCGGGATCGGGTCGTCCACCACGTGCACGAGCGGCGGGGGGTGTTCTGTCGGCGCCACGGTGAGCAGCAGGTCGGCGCCCAGGAGGCCGACCAAAAGGGCGAACGCCGTGACGGCGTGCCTGATCCCGCGGGGAGCGAGGTCGCCGCCTTCGCTCGGGTCCCAGCCGAGGGAAACCCGCCAGATCGCGACGACCAAGACGGCGATCGCGGCGATCGCCAGCCCCCACGGGCTCAGCTTCATCGGCGGCACCTTGCGGTCCGCTTCGTAACCGAGGGCGACGCCGACGACGACGAGGAACGGGATCGACCGCACCGCTGTCCGCACGAGCGACGCCGTCGTCGCCGATCCGGATGCGAAGCGCTGGGTGAACGGTTCCGACTCGACAATGTCCTTCGCGATCTCGGAAACGACGAACGCGAGCAGAACGACGACGATCGCCCAGAGAAGAGAAGAGAAGTAGTGGTTCTCGACGAGCTGCACCTTGCCGATGAACTGGAAGTACGCCGCGGTGAGGAACTCGAACAGCCCGCAGGCGCCCAAGAACAACTGCGTGTCGGCGATGCGGCGGTAGCGACGCGCGAAGACGAGTACGAAAGCGACAAGCACCGCTGGTGGGACGAGGAGGTATGGGTCGTACAACAGCCAGTGCCAATTCGTCGAGTGCCAGAGCGCTTCCTGGGACGGCCGGCTCAGGAAGCGCTCGGATTGCAAGGTGGGGGAGATGTAGTTCACCTGACCGATCGCGAGTCCCGACAGCCAGGCGAGGATTCCCGTCACCGCCGCGGCACCGAAGACCAGCACCGCCGCATCACGCAGCAACAGGCGGCGCTCGCGCAGCGCGCGCATCAGCGCGTAGGCGACGAGCGCGGCGACGACGAGCGGCACCGATCCACCGTGTGCCCAGACGGCCATCGTGAGCAGCGACGCGGCGAGAAGGAGCCACCATGGCCGGCGCTTTGGTTCGGTCGGCATGACGAGCGCGCACGTCGCGCCGGTGAGGTACGAGATCGCCGCGCAATCGGGATAGTTCGTCCCCCACGCCGAGATGAACACGGGGTTCGACATCACGAGAGCGATGCCCCCCGCCCCCGCCCAGCGGCCGTAGGTGCGACGGAGCAACAGATACACCGGCACGATTGCAACGAGCGCGAGCACGTAGCGGAAGGAAATGAACCCGCCGACGGCGCCGAACGCGAGGTAAAAGGCGCGCGCCGGCACGACGAAACCGACCTGGGCCGCCTCGCGCATACGCGAGGTCGACGCAAAGACGGCCGAGTAGCGCGTGAAAATGTCGCGTGGATCGATGACGAAGGTCGTGAAGATTGCCGGGTCGGGGAGCCCGGGCGGCGTCATCTCTTGTAGGCGCAAGACGAAAAACAGCGCAGCCGGCGACGTCAGGATGCCGAGCGCCTCGAGCACGGCGAGGGGCCATCCGCGGCGAGCGGGTCGCTCAGACGGCGCCCCGATTACCATCTCCCGGTGCTCAACAGCAAGCACGTCGTCGTCGTCCTACCCGCGCGCAACGCCGAGAAGACGTTGCGGCGCACGGTCGCAGAGCTCGATCGCGACGTCGTCGACGACCTCATCTTGGTCGACGACGCGAGCTTGGACGGGACCGTCGCCTTGGCCGAGGAGCTCGGCCTCAGTGCGCATCGCCACCAGGAAGTCCGCGGCTACGGCGGCAACCAGAAGTCCTGTTACCGCCTCGCCCTCGAGCTCGGGGCGGACGTCGTCGTGATGGTCCACCCGGACTACCAATACTCCCCCCGTCTCGTGCCGGCGATGGCCGCGATGATCGCGTTCGGCGAATACGACCTCGTTCTCGGATCGAGAATCCTCGCACAGCATTCCGTGCACGAGGGGATGCCCCGCTACAAGTACGTCGCCAACCGGGCGCTGACGTTGGTCGAGAACGTCGTGATGCACGAGAAACTCTCCGAGTACCACACGGGCCTGCGCGCGTTCTCGCGAGAGCTGCTCGAAACGATCCCGTTCGACCGGAATTCGGACGACTTCGTCTTCGACAATCAGATCATTGCCCAGGCACTGATCGCGAACGCGCGGGTCGGGGAGATCTCGTGCCCGACTCGCTATGACGCCGAGTCGTCTTCGATCAACTTCGGTCGCAGTGTGAAGTACGGCTTCGGCGTCCTGCGCACCTCAATGCAGTACCGACTGCAGAAGATGCACCTGCGCTCGTTTGCCTACCTCACGTTCGATCCGGGTGTGCGTTCGAGCAGCTCGCAAAAGGCTCCGACGAGCGGGGATACGTCCCCACCGACGCTCGGGTTCGCGCCTCCCGGCGACGCCGAAGAGCGAGTGGGCTAGGCGTCGAAGTCGGGACGCTCCGCGGGCGACAGCCCGTGGGCGCGCTTGTCCTCGTACATAGCCCGATCCGCCCGGTTCAGTAGGTCCCGGGGGGTGTCGCCACGTTTTCCGACGGCAAGACCGAAACTCGCCGAGATCGGCATCCCGCGTGCCTCTCCGACGCAGTTGATTGCCGAGACGACGCGGTTGCCGAGCCCGACCAGGCGATCGACCTCGACGTGGTGGACGATCGCCACGAACTCGTCACCACCGATCCGGCCGACGACGTCCTCGGCTCGCATCTGGGCGCGCAGCGACTGGCCGATCTGGGCGAGCACACCGTCACCGACGTCGTGGCCAAAGGTGTCGTTCACCGCTTTGAAGCCGTCGAGGTCGATGAACACCACGCCGACACGGCTCGCGTCGGCCGCGAGCCGTTGCTCCAAGAGCTCGAGCAACGAACGCCTGTTCGGCAAGTCGGTGAGCGCGTCGACGCTCGCGAGTTTCCTGAGCGCCGCCTCCGTCTGGTGGCGTTCGGACACGTCGTGCAGCGTCGCGACGATCGCGTAGACGCGGTGGCGACCACGCGCCGACAGTCGCGCTTCGACGATCGGGGCATTGACGTCGTCGCCGGACGGGTCGAGGTGGAAGTTGATCGTCGTCGAGCCGGGCGCGTCGAAGCGGCGCTCGAAGGCGTCGTCCACGTACGACCGTTCCGAGGGCCGGGCGATTGCCGCAAGGCCGCCCTCCTCCAAGAGCGCGAGGTGCTCGTTGCAGAGTTCGCGGGCGGCTTCGTTGGCGTAGTAGGCGAGGCGGTGCGCCCCGAAGAGCACGATCGGGATCGACAGCGAGCCGGCGATCGGCTCGAGCTCGAGCTCGTGGGAGAAGAGCGCAGCGCCGTGGTCGGCGTCCGAAAGCGGTTGGGCCTCCTCGACGCGGACGACAAAGCCCTGGATGATCGGGTCGTCTGTCCGGTTGGCGATCAAAAGGTCGTAGGAGCCCCATTCGCCGTTCGGACGCCTCAGTCGCGTCGTCCAGGTGCCTTCCCAGCCGGGCTCCGTGCCGAGCACGCTGACCGTGAACTCGACAGATTGGGCGAGCTCGTCCGGATGGCAGAAATCGAAGACGTTGGCCCCGATGAGCTGCTCGCCGCCGAGGAGTCCTCCCGGGGGACCGAGCGCGTCGACGATGTTCGCGTCCTTGTCGACGACGACGATCGACTCGTTGAGGTAGGGCGTCAGACATTCGAGCAGCCCCGGGATACGGGGCGCCCCCGAGTGGGCGCCCATTCCATAGGCGCGCGTTTGGAGGTCAGCAATCTCTTCCCTGTCACCAATCACCTGGTCCTCCACAGGGAGCCCGTGCGAACTGTCTATCCCTACGTCACACGGTGTGACGACATAAACGCCTTAAGTGCGACTGATCCCTCTGCGTTATTTCTTAAGGCAAGAGAATGCCACTTTCTGGGCCCGTCAGGCGACCGCTACGTCGATCGCTCGCAGGACGTCCGGCGTCAGCTTCTCGATGACGTCGAGCGCGCCGAGGTTCTCTTCGAGTTGGGACGTCCGGCTCGCCCCGGTGATGACGCTCGACACGTGCGGGTTCTTCGCGCACCATGCGATCGCGAGCTGAGCTGGTGTGCAGGACAGCTCGTCGGCGATCCGCACGAGCTGTTCGACCTTTTGTGCTTCGCCGCTTTCGGTGAGGCGCGGCCGGAGCCACTCGTAACCCGGCAGCGTCGCCCGCGAGCCTTCGGGGGTGCCGTGCAGGTACTTGCCGGTGAGCAGCCCGGAAGCCAGCGGGCTCCACGTCGTGAGACCGAGCCCGTAGTCCTCGTAGAGGCGGCTGTATTCGTGCTCGACTTTCTGCCGTTCCAAGATGTTGTACTGCGGTTGCTCCATCACGGGCTTGTGGAGATGGTGTCGCGCTGCGATCTCGAAAGCGGCGCGGATGTCGTCGGCGGGCCACTCGGACGTTCCCCAATAGAGGGCCTTTCCGGACGAGATGATCTCGGACATCGCGAACACGGTCTCTTCGATCGGCGTCTCGGGATCGGCACGATGGCAGTACAAGAGGTCGACGAAGTCGAGACCGAGGCGCTCGAGGGAGCCTTCGATCGCCTGCATGAGGTACTTGCGGTTCAACGTCTGCTTCATGTTTACGTCGTCGAAGATTCCCCAATAGAGCTTCGTCGAGATCACGTAGGAGTGACGGGGCCAGCCGAGCTTTCCGATCGCCTCGCCGAGGATCTGTTCGGCCTGCCCAAGCGCGTAGACCTCGGCCGAGTCGAAGAAGTTCACGCCGTGCTCGCGGGCGAAGGCGAGCTGCTGTTCGGCGAGCGAGGTGTCGACCTGCGGCCCGAAGGTCACCCACGATCCGAAGGACAGCACGCTGACCTTCAGTCCCGAATTGCCGAGCCTGCGGTACTCCATTCGTCGCTCCTTCCCTCGGCCCCGCCTCGTCACGCGGCCTGAGCCCTCTCACCCGCCCCGCCGTCCGTCATACCATCGGATCGTCCGTCGTCAGGTCGGACTCTGGGCAAATGACGCGAGCACGGGAGGAGGTCCGCATCACCACACGTGAGAGGAGTGACGAGCCTGAAACGAAGCCGCGCGACACTGTCGTGCTCGTCTCAGAGGACGGCAACATCGTTGGGGAATCGTCCAAGCTCGACGCCCATCAGGCGCCGGGCAGACTCCACCTCGCGTTCTCGGTCGTGCTCTACCGGCCGGACGGACTCACCCTCTTGCAGCGGCGCGCGCTCTCCAAGTACCACTTCCCGGGCGCCTGGGGTAACTCCTGCTGCAGCCACCCGCTTCCCGGTGACGACCTCGTCTTGTCGGCACAGTGGCGCGTGAGGGAAGAACTCGGCATCGACTGTGCGCTCGAAGACGTCGGAACGCTCATCTACCGCGCCACCTGCGAGCACTCTGGTCTCGCCGAGTACGAATTCGATCACGTGCTGATCGGCGAGACCGACGCAGCACCGTCTCCCGATCCGGCCGAGGTCGCGGAAGTCCGATGGGACGACCCACATACGGTCCTCGACGCGCCGCCGGAGCCGACGGCGCCATGGCTGATCCCCGTGATCAGCCTTGCTGAACGTCATCGCGGCCAGCGCACCGAAACAGACGGGGGACGCCGGCGGGTTTGAGCGTGAGCGCCGACCCTTGCTCACGCGCCCGAGTGTTCTCGAGGGGCGCCTCGGGGGGCTACGCGCCGTCGGAAGTGAGCAGCACCACCTTGCCGAACTTCCCGGGCTGTGCGAAGTGGCTGTACGCAGCCTCGACGTCGGCGAGAGCGAACGACGAATCGATCGGGACGCGCACTTTGCTCGATTCGACGAAAGGGACCACGTCGCGCGCAACGCCGTCGATGACGGCCTGCTTCTCGGCAATCGAGCGGTGACGAAGCGTCGATCCCATGAGGCGCGCCCTCCGGTTCATGAGGACGAACAGGTCGATCTCGGTCCGGGAGCCGCCGCCGACCCCGATGACGACGACGCGACCGCCAGTTGCAAGCGCCTCGAGATCCTCGCCGACATTCGGCGCGCCGACGAGCTCGACGACGACGTCGAAGGGACCGCGTCGAAATCCTTGGTCAGGAGCAACTGCCTCGGCCCCGAGTTCGGCTACCGCAGCGCGCCGCGCCTCGCTCCGAACGGTCGCGGTGACCGATGCGCCGAGTGCGATCGCGAGCTGAACCGCGGCGACGCCAACCCCGCCCGCCGCGCCCGAGACGAGGACCTGCTCGCCTTTCTGGAGTTCGCACTGGGTGACGAGCGCGTCGTGCGCGGTGCAGTAGATCTCCGGGAAGCCGCCCGCTTCGGCCCACGACATCGCGTCGGGCACCTTCAGGGCTGCTCGCTCGTCCAAAAGGGCGAGCTCGGCCTGTGCGGCGCCACCGACTAGTCCCATCACGCGGTCGCCCGGCGAGAACCACTCCACGGCCGGTCCGACCGCGACGACCTCGCCGGCGAGCTCCATGCCGGGGATGTCGGGATCGACCCCGTTCGGCGGCGGGTAGCGGCCGGCGACCTGCAGCAGATCGGCGCGATTCAACCCAGCGGCCTCGACGCGAACCAGGAGGTCGTGATCAGCAGGCTCGGGATCGGCTCGGTCGCAGACGGTCACTTGGTGACCGGCGATCACGACCGCACGCATTGCAGGGCATGGTAGAGCGCGCACCGGTGGTCGCGAAAGTGCGAGGTGACGAACTGGCCTCGACGCGACCGCTCCGCGAGCCTGTCGCGTGATTACACCCCGCGTGTCACCAGTCCGGTCTAGGGCCGACCCGCCGCGTACGCGCCCGGCCATACCGGCGTGATCGAAACGACGGTGCCGTAGTCCTCCGCCTGGACGGCCTGGCCGTTCCCGATGTACATGATCACGTGGTAGATGTACCCGTCCGACGCGTAGAAGATCAGGTCACCGGGCTGAAGGTCGGAGAACGAGACGTGCGCGATGTCGGCGTACTGCTCCGCGGCTGAGTGCGGGAGGCTCACCCCCGCCTGCGCCCACGCCCACATCGCAAGCCCTGAGCAGTCGAAACCGACGCCCGGGGTCGCGCCTCCCCATTCGTACGGCGTTCCGAGCTGGCTCTCGGCGGCCTTCACCGCCGTCGAGCCGGCCGCGTCGCCGGTGTCCGAAACCGTTTGGACGACAGATGAAGGCGCGACGGCCGGCGACGAACTCTTCGCTTGCTGGAGGAGGTTGGCGGCGGCGGCCCGGGCGGCGGCCTGGATCGCCGCTCTGCGTTGTTGCTGCGCAACGAGTCGTGCTTCTTCACCCTTTACAGAGGCAAGCGTCGACGCGAGTCGGGACTCGAGCGCCGATGCCGAAGTGCTCGCGTTCGCGAGCACGGTGAGCGTGGACTCGGAGTCAGCTCGCGCGCGAGTCAGTTGCAGCGTGCGCACGACGAGGGCGTGCGCGGCGGTGCGGTAGGTCGTGATCGCCGTCGTGAACGAGCCGGCTGCGGATTGCAAGTACGCCTGCTGCGCGGGAAATGTCGAGGACTTCGCGGAGAGGATTGAAGAGACCCCCGTGGAGTCGCCGTCGTAGACATAGGCGTCGATCGCTTGTGCCACGAGGTCCTTGCGATCGCGCGCGAGCGCGCTCTGGGCGCTGTTTGTCGACGCAACGTCCTTTTTGATGTCGGATTCGACGAGCGCGAGGTGCGTCTTTTGCTGGTCGTACTCCTCGGAAAGGATCTGGAGTTTCGTTTGCAAGACGGCGATCTGTTCGGCAATGCGCGCGGATTTCGCCTGCAGTGTGGAGACCGAATTCGACGCGCCCGAGGGTGACGCGAAGACGAGCGGCACCGCGGCGACGAGGATGAAACCCGAGACAGCGACGATCGATCCCCAATACAGACGGCGGCGCGAGCGACGAGCCAGGCGATCAGAGAGCAGGAGTGACGGCGCGCCGGACCCGGCGGAATCATGGTCCAAGCGCACAACGCCGGGCGACCGTAGTTGGGGGGTGCACCCGGCGCAAGGGTCCTTGATACCGAATCCGAGACGATCGCCGCCCCGCTACCGTGCGAGCGGGAGAGGAAGACGAGCAATGGCGACGTGAGCTGCTGAATTGAATGATCGGGAGGCGGAAGAGATGACCGCGGCGGATTCGGACGCAGCAACCACATTTCGTGTTGAACACGACTCGATGGGTGAGATCGAGGTTCCCGCTTCGGCGAGGTGGGGCGCGCAGACCCAGCGCGCCGTCGAGAACTTTCCGATATCGGGCCAGCACGTCGAGCCGGCGATCATCTCGGCGCTCGCCCTCATCAAGCGCATCGCCGCGACTGTCAACGCCGAGCTCGGGGTGATCGATCCTGGTGTCGCCGACGCGATCGCGTCAGTAGCGGACGAGATCGCGAACGGCGCGCATCTGAGCGAGTTCCCCCTCGACGTCTTCCAGACCGGTTCCGGCACCTCGACGAACATGAACATGAACGAGGTCATCGCGAATTTCGCGTCGGACCGCTTGGGTCGCCGGGTCAGCGCGAACGACGAGGTGAACGCTTCGCAATCGTCCAACGACACGTTTCCGAGCGCAATCCACCTCGCGACCGCGACCGAGATCGACCGCAATCTCATCCCTTCACTCGAAGCTCTCGCTGTCGCCTTGCGCGACAAAACGCGTGAGTTTGCAGACGTCGTGAAAGCGGGCAGGACACACCTTATGGACGCGACCCCTGTCACGCTTGGGCAGGAGTTCGGCGGCTATGCATCGGCCGTCGAGCACGGTGTCGCTCGACTTCGCGGTGCACTGCCGCGAGTCTCGGAGCTGCCGCTGGGCGGAACCGCCGTTGGAACTGGACTCAACGCGAAGCCGGGTTTCGCATCAGAAGTTATCGAGCGATTGCGCGTCGCGACCGGGCTTCCGCTCACCGAGGCGACTGACCATTTCGAAGCGCAGGGTGCGCGCGACGGCCTCGTCGAGGCGTCTGGGGTCCTGCGGGTGATAGCGGTCTCGCTGTACAAAATCGCGAACGACATCCGATGGATGTCCTCCGGCCCTCGTTGTGGGCTCGCGGAAATTCATTTCCCGGATCTGCAGCCCGGGTCGTCGATCATGCCGGGCAAGGTCAATCCAGTCGTCGCGGAAGCGCTCTGTCAGGTCGTCGCCCAGGTGATCGGGAACGACGCCGCGGTCGGCTTCTCCGGCGCGGCGGGCAACTTCGAGCTCAACATCATGCTTCCGGTGATGGGGCGCAACGTGCTCGAGTCCGTACGCATCCTCGCCGCAGCAGGCCGCGTCTTCAAAGAAAAATGTGTGATCGGTATCGAAGCCGACGTGGAACGGTGCCGGACCTACGCGCTTTCGTCGCCGTCGATCGCAACAGCGCTCAACCCGTACATCGGGTACGAGGCCGCGGCGAAGGTCGTGAAGACCTCGCTTGCGGAAGGCAAGGACCTTCGCACCGTCGTGTTGGAGATGGGATTGATGTCCGAAGGAGAGGTCGATCGAGTCCTCGACGTCCTCGCGATGACGCGAGGCGGCATCGTGGGTTGACTTCTCCCCAAATCTGCAAGCCGGCAAGAGGATCCGTGCTTGCAAAGTTAGGCGTGGCGTATTCTTAGACCAATAGGTCAGCTAGTTGGGTCAGGGACCGTTGGTACTTCGCGACGCCTGCTGTCATCGCGGAAGTGCGTCGCGCATACGCGCCGTACCCGCACGGGCAAGAAGGCTGCCGACGCTTCGCAAGGTTGCGCTCGGAAACGGCCTAAGCGGGTCGCCAGTCTGGCTCATCAAGTGAAAGCGGCAGCTAGAAAGCCTCGCGTGGGCGGCTCGATGAGGCTCGGAGGCGATCGCGGAAGCCTAGAGTCGACAGTTGTGCAGCTCGAAGCTGAAGTTGCTCGCGTGCCGCGCTGGTGGCATTCCATCGACCTTGGTAATGGGCTCATGACTCCGGGTGCAAAGAAGCCCGAGGACCTTGAATACGAGTGGTGGGTTCTCCACGTTGGCGACCTCCGTGGTCAGTCGGTACTCGACATCGGAGCGTGGGACGGATGGTTTTCCTTCGCGTCTGAACGAGCAGGTGCCGAACGTGTTGTCGCCTTAGATCACTTCGTGTGGTCAATTGATGTTGAGAAACAATGGGAATATGCCGCTCGGGGGTCGCTCCCCCTGGAATTCGAGGGGATGCCCGGAGTCTGGCGTCCTGACTCACTCCCAGGTAAGCGGGGATTCGACCTAGCCAGAAGTGCCCTTGGCAGCAAGGTCGAATCGGTGGTTGCCGACTTTATGGACATGGACCTTGTGGCCCTTGGGAGATTCGATGTTGTCTTATATCTGGGCGTGCTCTATCACATGCGCCACCCGCTGTTGGCGCTTGAGCGGCTACGTCAGGTGACTGATGGTGCCGCCTACATTGAGACACAGGCAATAGCGATTCCCGACCGACCCGACTGGAAGATCTGCGAGTTTTTCGAGGTTAACGAACTGGCTGGCGATCCCACTAATTGGTGGGTTCCGACCCTCCCAACTCTCATCTCACTGTGCCGCGCCGCCGGGTTCTCGACCGTTGATCCCTTGGCACCCGCGCCCATTGCCGATGGTGAGGTCGTGCGTTACGCAGCCACGGTCAAAGCAATGCCCTAACCACGGTGAGTTTCAGAGCGAGACTCCGGTCAACCAACCCACTACCCCCTGAGCGAAGGCGAAGTAGTTTCGGAATATGACGTGTGGTAAATCCCCGAATCGGGAACGCGTCGCTGATTGACGAGGAAAGGATTTTGAGTCGTGAGTTCCGACTCGCTTTCAGGAGCGATTGCCGAGGCGGCAGGCCATGGAGAATTCGGCCTCTCCGCAAGATTCAAGGGTCGACTCGGTTTGCCACGTCGCGTGCTCTCGCGAATCTTGTTGCCCCTCTTTCGGGAACAGATTGCATTCAACCGCCAACTCGTCGGAGTGTTGGACGCGTTCGTACAGCGAATCGAGTTCTTCGGTCGGGCGTACGACAACTTTGAGAATGCATTCGACAACGTTGAACAAGCGATTATCGATGCGCACAAGCGTGAAGTACTGCTAACCGAGAGACTCGAATTAATACAACGCCAAGGCTTCGTGCGCTACCAACAGGCGGTCGGATCGCTACACAGCGATGTTGCGAACGCGCAGCAGACATTCGAACGAGCGACTTCTGAGCTTTGCGATGAGCTTCGCGAGCTGAGAGATGCGGTGAGAGCGGAACTCAAAGACTCGAGAGAGCATCTTGACCGGAGCCTGGCTGGCTCTCGGATGCGGCTCGGAGAGCTCGATCTGTTTCTCAACGAGGTCAAGAGGTCGCTCCCGAGTTCGCCCGCCGCGAGCAGCTCGCGGCCCTGCCGAGCGCGTTTTCATCCTTGTACCCGGCGTTTGAAGAGATGCTGCGGGGCCCAGAATCAGTGATACGAGATCGAGCGCGTGGGTATCTCGGAGACGCCGAGAAGGTAGCGCAGTTAGGTCCGCTGCTCGACCTGGGGTGTGGAAGATGCGAATGGCTTAGCCTGCTCCGTGAATTAGGTATCGACTCCTACGGGGTCGATACCAACGAGCAGTTCGTGAAGACCGGAGTCGAGCAAGGGCTCGATGTTCGTCTCGCGGATGCCGTAGAGCATCTGAAGTCGCTACCTGAGGGGAAGCTCGCCGCGATCACGGCTTTCCATTTGGTAGAGCACATCGAAACGGATTCCGTAATCGAGCTGCTTGACCTTTCGATTCGCGCCCTGCAACCAGGGGGTCTGCTCATTCTCGAGACGCCGGATCCGGAGAACCTCTTTGTGGGAGCATCGAGCTTCTACCTCGACCCGACGCACCTCCATCCGATCCCGCCGCGGTTGCTTGAATTCCTCGTGAGATCTAGAGGGTTCAGCGATATCGAGATCCGCGAGTTGAAGCGCGAACCAACCGAGGAGATTGCCATCGACGCTGCAGCACCTTGGTCGGGCGACGTGACGCGGATTTGGGAATACATCGTGACCCGGATGAATGGACCTGAGGACTACGCCGTACTTGCGCGACGCGTCTAGTAACACTGTGAAGCACATCGGCTTTTGGACGCCAATTCCCCCTCAGCGGACAGGCATCGCCGATTACAGCGACCTGCTGCTTTCCGAACTCGTGCACGAGTGGGGAATCACAGTGGTGATCGACGAACGCGTCGTTAACTCATTCCCTGCAGTCGGAGGACGAGCTTGGCGCCCGCCTGAAGGCGTCGACCTCATCGACTTTCGGGCAGTCCGCCCAGGTCAATTTGATTTCAACGTGTATCAAATGGGGAACAACGCTGAATTTCACGCATTCATGCATCGGCACGCGCTCGACGTTCCCGGCTTGCTCGTCCTGCATGACCCATCTCTCTACGACTTCTACGTCGCGCTCTGCGGCGGCGACAGATCGCGAGCGTTTCTTGATGAAACCGAGTACGACCTCGGTAGACCCATACGAAGGATTCCTTGGATCAGGGCTGGCAAAGGTCTTGAAGTTGACCGTCTTGCACTCCTAATGTCCCGTCGCCTCGTCGAGGCGAGCGCCATGACGATTGTTCACAGCGATTGGGCTCGCGACGCGCTCCTCGCTAAGTTCCCGCACGCCTCGATTCGCCGTGGTTTTCTTCCTGCGAAGATTCTGCACCGTCACGTGCGATCAGTTCGAAACATCACCTTCGGGATAATTGGTGGCATTAATCATCACAAGCGCGTGATCGAGTCCCTATCCGCCTTCGCAAAATTTCATCGACAGGATTCAAACGCCAGGCTAATAATCGCTGGACGGATCGACGTTCCTGAGATCGTTGACGAGATAGAGCGATTCGTCGCTCGCAATGGGCTGACTCAGTCCGTTGAAACTCGCTATGACATTGAGGAATATGAGCTGGATCGATTGCTCCTGAGTTGCGACGTCCTGCTGGCGCTTCGGTGGCCCACGGCGGGTGAGACGAGTGCGCTCGTGATGCGGGCTTTTGGCGCTGGTGTTGCGGTGATTACGAGTGACGTACCGCAATCTCGGGAATTTGACGAAGCGTATTGCTGGCGCGTGGCCATTAATGAACCGGCCGAAAGTCGACAGCTGGTCCGCTTGATGCACAAGGCAGCCAAAAACTTGGACGGAATGAGAGAGGTCGGGGGAGCAGCTCAGCGATGGATGGAGTCAAGCGCGACGTATCCAAAAGTGGCAGCAGCGTACTCGGACGTGTTCCGAGCTTGTCTCAAACGCGAAAGCAAGGGGTCGCGCACCAACGCGCAACTGATGCCTCCGGTCGTCAACGCAATCGGATGCTGGACGGCCTCGACGGGGCTAGCGGAGGCAGCTCGACGATCGATCAAGGCACTGAGTGAGGCGGGGGTCAGTGTCGCCCTCACGAACTATGAGATCGACGTGCCGAAGGATCCGAGGCGGGCAACACGTGTCATGCTCGCATTGTCACAGGGTCGGCCGGGCGCGTTCGACTTGTGCTTCCTCAATATCAATGAAATGGACGGAGTGAGCGACCAGTTCCTGCGACCTGATCCTGCTCGGTATCTGATTGCTTACTGGTTTTGGGAACTTCCGGAGCTTCCTTCGCGACTCCAGCCCGAAGTCCGTCGTTTCGACGAGATATGGGTTGCCAGCAGTTTCGTGAAGGGCAACCTTGTGCCGTACACCTCGGCACCCATCCACGTGATGCCGGCTGTCGTTGAACCAGAGCCGCCTGCTCCGTTCTCGCGTCGCGACTTCGGGCTCTCCGAGCGAGCTTGCTCGTTTCTCGTCAACTTTGACGCGAGCTCAGGCATTGCGCGCAAGAATCCCTTTGGCGTTATCGACGCGTTCAAGCTGGCATTCGCGGGCACTCAGGATCGCGATCGCGTATGCCTGGTGATGAAGACGTTGAACCTCTCCCGTTGGCCAGAAGCACAATTCGATCTAGAACGACGCATTTCGGACGTTGGTGGAATCGTCATCGACGACGAGCTCACTGCGGCCGAAATGTCCGCCCTCACGAATGCAAGCGATGTGTATGTATCTCTTCACAGGTCCGAAGGCTTTGGTCTCGGCATGGCGGAGGCCATGTATTTCGAAGTGCCGGTGATTGCTACTAGATATTCGGGGAGTGAGGAGTTTCTCAACTCCACTAACAGCTGTGGCGTCGGATTCCGCATTCGCAGCATTAATCCGAGCGAGCTGCGGTATAACCCGTCGTCCGAGATGCTCTACCGAAGCGGCATGCAGTGGGCAGACCCCAAAATCGAACAGGCTGCTCAATGGATGCGGACGCTGTACGAAAATCCGAGCATGCGTCACCGAATCGGAGCCGCTGGTGCTGAGACGATTCACAACCGTTTCAATGCCATGACGGCCGGTGTTGTGATGCGATCACGATTGGAAGAGATTGCCCGATGCGGACCTGAGGAAGTGGCACCGCGGGGTTTGGATCGGTCGATTGCGCTGTAACCGCACAATAGACATCTTGAACTTGCATCCCTGTCATGGCTCAACCGGGCACGGTCGCGCAGACGCGCATGTTTCGCGCCTTGTATAGGTAAACATGCTCGAGGGGGCCTCCGACTGCGAGCAACCGGTAGCTGGTCGACCCCACCAGAGAGAACTTCGGAAGCGTCGCCGGAGAACTTGAAGCGATTCCACAGAGCGGCGGGTAGGCGAAAAACCATTCATACCAGACATACGTCGTGTAGCCAGGTGGGCCACCCGGATCGACTGGACCAGACTGATGGTAGGCAAGCCACTCAAATCCCGCGTCGATTGCGCGGGCAGAAATACCAAGCCTTGTTAACTTAATCCCGGCGTGCCAACGGGCCGCGTCGAAAGCGTCAGCGTTGCTCGAGAGCGCCAATTGAAGGAGCACGAGGCCGACAGTCGCGACCGTAACCAGCGGTAATGCGAATCTGTGTATAGCGGGCTTCTTCAGGCTTCGCGGAGATCGGTCTTTAAGCAGAATAAGCACTGCAAGCGGGCCTACGATTGGCCAGCAGTACCGATCCCAGACTGCTCCATAGCCCGCAGTCACACTCAATAAAGCAGCAGCGCCGACTACAAAGATTGCCATTAACCCCTCTGGTCTCCCTAGCACATTTGCAATGCGGGAGAACGTTTTTGATGGCGAGCCGCGACGAGGACGAGAAATAAATACGCACATCGCACATGCCAGAGAGGCCCACGCGGTCCATTCGATCGCTGTCCAAAGCGCATTGGGAAATAGCACGGGGCGAGACCCGATCATTATCAAGGGGCCTGCGCTGCCATATTGGGTGACCAGGTCGCCCAATAGTGGGCTCCTTGGATTGACTTCGAAAACGGTAAGCAGGACGACACCAGTAACCAACAGAACCGGGATGAGTCGCACTACGGCTCTCCTGCTGGTAGCGACCACCCAGATTGATGCCGGCAAGACTGCAAAAGCGACGCTCGCTCCCAGCAACTTTGCAACGTCGACTTCTACACTCCATGTGGGCTCCCAATGGCCGGGGACACCCCGGGTCAACTTAAGAATCCCCAGGCAGGCCGCGCCGGTCGCAATCCCCAAAACGCATAGCGGCTTCCATTCGCGAGGAGAACCCACTAGTGCAGCCACGAGAACAGCAAAAGGTGCGACGATCACGGCCTGGCGAACTGAAAATCCAAAAATGCCTACCGCTATCGATAGAAGGAGCCACATCCAACGCGAGCGTCCCGTGCGGTCAAGCGCCGCGACGCCCGTCGCTAAGCACACGGTAGTTGCGGCTAACGCGGGAACATCGGTCATGTAAGTGGTTTCTGTCGCCAAGAAACCCGGAGCGAGTGCCACACAGAACACAACGAGAACTGACCTACTAGTTGGAAGAAATCGGCGCGCCAGGCAATACGTTGAGATCAGGCTCGCAGCCCCACAGATCGATCCGTATATGCCAAAAGCCCATCCTGAATTCCCGGTGAGTATCAACAAGGGCTGGATGGTCAGAATTTGTCCATATAGAGTCAGCACGCCCCAGCCGACTGAGATTAGATGGTGGGTGTGCAAGAATGTTTCGGCAATCCGTCTGTACGCCCAGTCATCATTGAAAGGGATGCCGAGCGACCCAGACCAAATAGCTACGACGAGGGGGAGCCCAGTTCCGAGAGCAACCAGAAGCCCGAGAGCGAGCCAATCGAATCTTTGCCATCCGCCTAAGCGCTTCGAGTGGGACGACCCGATGGTCGCAGCTTCTGTACCGGTGACGTTGAGATCGTCGAACTCGACGGTTTGCATTGTCTCAGCGACCGTGCAAAAGCGTTCTCAGCTGACGCGCGCCCACCGACGACAACCGGGGCGGCTCTATCTTCTCGGAGGCCGTGACGAACCGGTAGGCCCTCACCGGGACATCATCGCCCAATGGGAGACTCGAACGCGAGAACTGGGCTGGTCACAGTCATCCGGAAACTCCGTGGACGTGAGGCGCCCTTAGGTCTGGCCCCGCCTTCGAGGCAGCGCATCGCCCCCGTTGGATACCGACTTGTGCCGCGATGCGGAGGCCTGTGGACGCGCAAGCTCGAATGCGCGGCGGGCGCGGACAACGGCCTCAGAGTCGGATTCGTCTCCTTGGCGCTTCCGTTAACTAGGTCGATACGCTCGAGCGCTCCGACGTTCGCTGATGGGTCCAGATACGAACCGCTCAACGCAAAGGACATCGCGGACGACTGGGAGCCGAACGCGAGACGCGTTACTCGACCTCGCTGAAAGAGTCTGGGCTCCGCGGGACATTGACGAGCGTGCGGCGACAATGTCAAGTTATCGTCCGCGAGTTGGCAATCGTGATTGCCGGTCTCAACGCGGGTGAGGTAGCCCGCGGTTGACGTGAATGGTGAATTCCTGAGCACGGATTGGTCGCTCGATCAGTACTAGCGAGAGGGGTTCCCGCGAGCCTGAGCGCTCTTCTCCGTGAGCCGGACCGCATTGTGAGGTTGGCCAAACGACCTTTCGATCGTCCCGAGCGCTCGTTCATACGCCTCGGATAGAGGATGTCGGTGCGAGACCGAAACCTTAGGTGCACGGAAGTGCGCTCCGACGATCCGACAGCTGGAAGGGAGAGCTGACGCATCGATCCGCGGTTTCATGTCAAAACGCGGTTCGGAGCTTTTCCAGTCTCAGACATCGCTGTACCCGTCGCGACGCGGGTGTTTGGAGTCTTTCCACGGTGCTCGAGTACGCGATACAAGAATCGTCGTACTTTGGCGTGAGCAAACGCGCGGCAGTCGCCAACAACGACGTCAAGTCGGGTGATTGCCCCTGGAAAACGATGGCGAAGATCTCCAAAGAGCGCTCGCAATTCGCGTGCCTGACTGCTCGCAATCACTGAGCTGAGCTGCGACGCGCTCAAGCGGAAGCTCGCAACCACTCCTCGATCGACGACGGCCGATGAATTAGCGAGCATCCGAAGATAGAACTCGATGTCGATCGTGTACTCCCAGCGAGGAATAAATAGTGGATCCGGGACCATCGATCGCCGCACCAGAACGCTGGCGGGCTCACCAAGCAAATTTGTTCCCGCGTGTACGCACGCGCGCGCGACAACTTCCCCCGGAATGACTTGGGAATTCTTCGCACGCACGAGTGGTCCCATCCCCCTCGCACGAATGACGGTTCTGCCTCGGTCATCAATGATTCGACGACGGCCAGCCGCAATTGCCGCGCCCCTATGCTTCTCGAGCATCGCGACCTGAGTCTCGAGACAGCTTGACTCGAGGAGATCGTCGTGGCAAACGTGTTTAATGTAAACACCGTTTGCTGCCGAGTACGCACGCGCCCAATTAGCGTGTAGTCCAAGTCGTCTGCCCATTGGACGCAGGATCCTGATTCGCGCATCGTCGAACGTGCGGACGATCTCGAGCGAATTATCGGTCGATTCGTCGTCTGCGATGATCACCTCGTAGTGCGTGTACGACTGGTGAAGCACCGATTGAATGCATTCTGCAACGAAATCGGCGCCATCAAAGAGCGTGATCACGACTGAGACGAGGGGGGCTTCGCCCCGCGATGTCACCCTCGTCTCCTTACCGGATTGGCTGATCGGGGTGCGCATCTCGCTCGCGCTGGTGGCATCAGATGGAACCCGGTTCGTGGAAAGAAACCAGCCGCCGAGCAACACAAGAGAGAAACCTGTGAGCCTGAGAGTGGTCATGGCCGGTGACGCAGGCAGCGATTCGTCAAAGACTGCCATCCCGATAGCGACCACGTAGACGCTCGCCAACGTATTTGTGATCGGCGCGACGACTGCAACGCGGCTTCGCTGAAGCCCAGTCTGAAACACCATAAGGCCAACGAGAGACGCGGCCATGAAAATGTACGGGTATGGCGACGCGAACACCTGAGGTAGTCCGCCGATGAGGCCGTGTTTCGTCAACGGAACCGATGCCGCCTTGAGTTGTAATGCCGCCACTCCATAGAGGAGGCCTGCTGAAACTCCGAATGGCAAGGAGTAGTCAATCGAGCGCCCTCGCAATATGGAGTACGCCGCTGCGGCGACAAACACCGTCGCGACGTCAACTATCGCAACAATCCCGAACGACTCCCGCGTGCCCGGAGTGTTGGGCGATCCGAGAGTGAGCGACACAAGCAAGACCGCTACCAGGATCGCAATTAGACCGGCCCACTCTTTTCGACCAATCGCCTCACGCAGCATCAGCCGCGAAGCAAGCACAGTGATGATGGGTCCAGCGCCTAGGATTGACTGAACCACGGTGATCGGCGTTCGTGAGTACGCGATTGTCGCTAGCACTACAGCCGCGCCCCCGAGAACGAACCCACCGAGCCACAAGCGAGAGTTTCGCAGCAGACGGAACATCTGCACGGCGCGACTGGGAGATATTGCCGGAATCTTGTCCACCGCGATCTTTTCAAGCAGATTGGAGAGCGCGAAGGAAATCGATGCGAGAATGCTAAAAATGACGCCTGATATCACGAGTCCTGGAGTCCACGCTCGGCGATTTCCTCCGTCCCACAGCGCGGTAAGCAGCTCGTCTGTCCAACGGATCTACAGCGTCGCTTGACCAGCCTCGCCACTGCTCAGTACCCGCCGATTTGGTCGATGGTGATGTGACCGCTTCCAGCGAGTTCGAGGATGCGCGTCAGTACGGATCGCATACCCTCACTGAGGGGAGTCAACGTTCTGCGGTCGACCTCGGGCCAGACCTTTGAGTGCATTCGGAGATCCCGAACTTGTAGTCGCGAATCTGGCGATGCACCGAAGATGACGCTTACGGGCCGTTTAGTGATCCATCTGTACTGCGCAAGCACGCTGGCGATGGTCAAAGGTTGGTGCGAAGCAAAGATCTTTACTGTGACGAGAGGCGCGTTGTCACCCTCGGTATCGCGTCGCAGTCTCTGGAGGCCCGCGGCGATCAATCGGCCTGCATCATCCGCGTAGAGATAATCGCGGATCGTGTCAGCAGGCACGTACAGGTGGAGAGGCTGACGCGCGATGATTCGGAGGCAGACTTGGTTGATTAGCCCTTGTCCCTTGCCGAGATCCTGACCTGGACCGTAGACGTTCGATAGCCGACCGATCAGGAGCGGCACATCAGCGTCGACGCACCAACGAGTCGCTAGCTTCTCTTGTGCGAGTTTCGTCCGCCCGTACTCAGAGATTGGCGCAACGGGCGAGTTCTCTGTATACGGTGCTGCATCTACGCCCGCATATACTGCCCCAGCTGACGAGGCTAGAAACACCGCACCTCCGGAGAGATTGCCCGCGAATGCGTCCGATAGCGCTTCGAGCAAGGCCGAGAGCGCAGCGACCTCCTCGTCGAGCGCGGAGCCACGAGTGGCGACGACGCCAGCGCCCGCACACCAAGCCAACTGCCAAGGGCCCCCGCGAGCCTCGGCGGCGAAGGCTCGTGCGGCCTCGGCTAGTTCGAATTGAGCGCGCTTCGGGTCTCCCCACGAAAAGCTGCGTGCGGGGTTCCATAGGCGGCTGTCCCCAGCGAGTGCCCGCTCCACGCTTCGACCAAGGAGCCCTCCCCGGCCGACTACCCAGGAATTCACTTCAGTCGTCTTCGGGATTAGGTTTGGCTTTCGGCGCATCGCGATGCAGAGGGCCAGCCGCCGGGTCCGAAGTAATGAGATACAGCGGCCGACCCATCGCCATCCGAACAGCTACGCCAACGTATTCGGCGACGATCCCTAATGCCAGAAGCGACAACCCACCGAGCAGCAGAACGATGACGGTCAGCGAAGTCCACCCGGCCACCCTGATGTTCCCGAGAAGCTTTTCGACGAGCAGTACGACGGCGAGGATGACCCCGGCGAGCGCCGCGACGAAACCTCCCAGAGACACCATTCGCAAAGGTCGTGGGCCCGAGGTCACAACAAGTTGCCAAAAATGAGCCAGCAGCTTCTGAAATGTGTAACCGGACGGACGATCGACACCTTCGCGGAAGCGAACCGGACAGTAAGCGATGCGTCCGAAGGTCCAGCTCAAGGCTACGTCAAGGTAAACCCCTGGACCGACATACGCGGCGACTCCGCGACCGACCTCGCCGAGCATGAGCCGGAAACTCGTGAAATGGGCGAGATCGCCGTCAGTTAATAGTCGTGAAGCGAGAGTCTTAGCCGCGGCAGAGCAGAAGTTTCTGAAGGCGCCATGCGGCGGAGGATTCGTCGACCTCCCGTAGACGAGTTGCGCGCCCTCGTCCAATGCCGTATCGAGGAGCCGCCCGATGTCGGCCGGGTCCCACTGACCGTCTTCATCCAACGTGGCGATCCATTCGGAGCCTGTTGACGACATGCCCGCGATAGTTGCCGCGTGTTGTCCGAAATTCCTCGATAGCCAGACTGGGCGTACAAACGAGGTTTCTTTGGCTAATCGACGGATAACGTCGGCAGAGGCGTCCGGACCGTTGTCGTGGACGAGTAGGACTTCGGCGACCCGCATCGTGGTGCCCTTCGGGGTACGAACGCCCTCGGTCAGGGGCCGAATTTCGTCGACCAGAGAATCGAGCGTTTCCTCACCCCTGTAGACGGGAACGACAATCGAGATGGTGTGAGCCGACTCGCTCTCGAGACGTTCCGTCATGGCACAAAGGCTAGTTGGGCGTTCTCACTTCACCTCGTGTTTCGGAAACCCGTCGAAATCGCCTCGCCAGCACTCCAGACTGCGGTATTTGAAAGGTTCAAGATTCCCAGGGATCCCGAATAGTCTTCGGTTCGACCGTGCGCTCCTTCCATCGGGAACATAGAGAGGGTTGAGCAGGGAAATATGTCGGAATTTGGCAAGGATATTGTGATCGTTGGCGGGTGCGGACACGTCGGGTTGCCGCTCGGTTTGGCATTTGCGGATGCAGGGCTGACAGTTTCGCTGTATGACGTCAACGCCGATGCGGTACAGAAAGTCAACGCTGGAAAGATGCCTTTTCGCGAGTCCGGCGCCGACGAGATCCTCGAACGCGTCGTAGGAAAGTTCCTCACCGCCACGACGAACCCCGGCGTCATATCCGGCGCCGAGAACGTGATCGTCGTCGTCGGCACTCCCGCTGACGACCACCTAAGCCCAAATCCGGCGGTCGTGTCGCGTGCCGTCGAGATGATCGCTGATCATCTAGTCAACGGGCAGCTTCTCGTGCTGCGTTCGACCGTGTACCCGGGGACCACGAACGTCATCGAAGCTGCGCTGTCTCGACTCGGCGTCACGACTGACGTCACCTTCTGCCCAGAACGCATCGCGGAGGGTAAGGCCATGACGGAGTTGTACGAGCTTCCCCAGATCGTCTCGGCGCGATCTGAAGAGGCTTTCGTACGCGCTGAGAAGCTCTTCGGTTTACTCACTGCTCGAATCGTTCGACTGTCGCCTGAGGAAGCCGAGCTCGCAAAGCTTTTTACGAACACTTGGCGGTACATCAAATTTGCTATCGCTAACCAGCTTTACATTCTTGCAAACGACATTGGGCTCGACTACGAACGTATACGGTCGGCTACGACTTTCGAATATCCGCGAGCCACAGACTTGCCGCGGGCTGGATTCGCGGCAGGACCGTGCCTTCTCAAAGACACGATGCAACTCGCAGCGCTTTCAAACAACAACTTCGTGTTAGGGCACGCGGCAATGATGATTAACGAAGGTTTGCCCCTATATGTCGTCTCAAAGCTTGAGGCTTCTTACCCGCTACGCGATATGGTCGTAGGTGTCCTCGGGATGGCATTCAAGGAGGACTCCGACGACATCCGGTCGAGCCTTAGCTACAGGCTCAAGAATCTTCTTAGGTTCAAGGCGAAGGACGTGCTGTGCTCAGATCCCTTTGTTACGGTCGATTCGGATCTGGTGCCTCTAGAGGAGTTGTTGACTCGAGCTGATCTAGTCATTGTCGCGGCACCCCACCGCGAGTATCGGAATCTCGAAACGAACCTTCCTGTCGTCGACATTTGGGGAAGCCAGGGTCACGGCGTTCAAATATGAAGTCACGAGTATCAGTCATCGTCACCGCCTACAACGAAGGCGAAGAGATCGTCTCGTTCCTCACATCACTACTTGAGTCAGTGAATGTGGCATGTGAGGTACTAGTTGTTTACGACTTTCCCGAAGACACGTCAGCGCCGCACGCACGAGCGGTTGCTGCGAAAGATCCGCGCGTCAAACCGCTTCTCAATACGTACGGGAGGGGGCCAGCTTGGGCAATCCGATATGGCATGGCCCACGCGAACGGCGACATTGTGGTCGTGACTATGGCGGATGGGTGTGACGACGTGACCCAAATCGACCAACTCGCTGACATCGTCGAAGGAGGAGCGGTGATTGCCGCCGCGTCGAGGTATACGCGTGGCGGGAAGAAAGTCGGCGGTCCGTTCATCAAGGGAGCGCTCTCAAGAGTTGCCGGACTGTCCCTCTATTACCTCGCGCGAGTCGGGACCAGAGATGCCACAAACTCTTTCAAGGCCTACGACACTGCGTTCATTCGCGAGTCTGGCATCGCTTCCACGGATGGATTCGAAATCGGTATCGAACTCGTGGCGAAAGCCCGACGCATGCATAGGCCGGTGGCCGAGATCCCGACGATTTGGCATGAGCGCGACTACGGCGCCTCACATTTCAAGCTCGGTAAGTGGATACCCAAGTACCTGCGTTGGTATCTCTATGCGTTCGGACCACGAATAAGGGACCACCAACGCGTGCGCGCACTCGCGAGCAAAATCGGGTCCACACCAATAGAGGATGCGTGAGTTGGAGGCAGTGCTCGTCACCGGTGCCTCGGGATTCATTGGTGGCTATCTCGTAGAGGAGCTGCTTTCGAGGGGCTACGAGGTTATTGGCTTGGATAACTTCTCCAAGTACGGCAGGGTTGCAAAATCGTACGACGCGCATCCCAGCTATCACTTTGTGGAAGGTGACGCGACATCGGTTGATCTCATGACCTCGCTGCTCCGTGAGTGCGACCAATTTGTGGCCGGGGCGGCAATGATCGGTGGAATTTCCTATTTTCACGTCTATGCCTACGACCTATTGGCGACAAACGAGCGCATTATCGCTTCGTCATGCGACGCCTCGATCGGAGCACATAGCAGTGGCCGTCTAAAAAAAGTGACGTATATATCATCTTCGATGGTGTACGAATCGACAACTCGCTGGCCCTCGAAGGAGGGCGACGAACTCGAAATCGCGCCTCCACACTCTTCCTATGGCTTCCAAAAGCTCGGGAGCGAATACTTCGCGAGAGCAGCGTGGCATCAATATCAGTTGCCGTACACGATCGTACGGCCGTTCAACTGTGTCGGAATCGGAGAGGGTCGCGCTCTCGGCGACATCGAAGTTCTATCAGGAAATGTCAAACTTGCTATGAGCCACGTCGTCCCCGATCTAGTTCAAAAAGTGCTCCGCGGACAGAACCCACTCCACATCTTGGGAGACGGCACTCAAGTTCGTCACTACACGTACGGTGGTGATTTGGCGCGGGGAATTGTTAGCGCGATGGAGCATCCTGCGGCAATGAACGAAGACTTCAATCTGTCGACCGCGGTATCCACGGACGTGCTCACTCTCGCGAAACTGATCTGGACGAAGGTTCACGGAGACGCGGTTCCGTTCGAATACGTCTCCGATCCTCCCTTCGAGCATGACGTCGCCATTCGAGTTCCATCGACCGAGAAGGCGAAGGCCATACTCGGATTCGAGGCAACAACTTCACTCGACGAGATGCTCGACGAAGTCATCCCGTGGGTTGCGCATGCGATCGACGAAGGAACGATCTGATGATATTCAGCCGTAAAGATGTGCCATATGCAAGAATTGTTTATGTAGCGGAACGAGCGCCGAGGGACCTTTTGGTGTACCGCTGGAGATTGCTGCCCACTTCAGAAGCCTCGCGGGTTGCGCCACCGAAAGAGTTCTGAGCGCTCGCATATTTGCGTGGATACCGACGAGCACCAGCCAGGCGAGCGACGCTTGTGAGTGCTTCTCGACATATTCTCGTATGCGGAGCGGAGGCGGATGCGGTAGCCAGCGGTGCCACCGCAATTCCGCTGCCCATGCTCGGTAGTACTCCGAATCCGCTTCAAGAAAGAAAGTCGATGGCGGTGGGTAGCCCGGTAGGAGTTCCGATGCGGGAATCGGCGACATCTCGCCGGCGGCGGTGACAATGGCACGTGCCTCCTGAAGAGTGGACCTGCCTTCCTCGAAGGCGCGCTGCTGAGAAGGGTTCATAAAGTCAACGGCGACTGCGGACAAGACGTGCCATGCAAGTCGTGCACTTCCGTCCGTCGCGGTCCAGTCGGCGATTAAGGACGGCTTCTCGAGACTGGGAGTACACGCAGCAGGGCAGTATTCCGAGTTTCTGGAGGCGCGCAGCTTCATTGCCGTCAAAGATGCTCATTCTCTGTGCCTTTAGGTACGCGATGTACGAATGAACACCGACAAACGGGGGGTACACGTACGGCTCGATTAACGGGACGGGTGCAGTCGATGAATTCGCCATGACGTCAGCCGAGGTGGTTCGCGACGCATACTCTTGCTGGCCGCTCATCAATCCGGAGGTGGTCGAGTAGTATGCCTGTACGACTACTAAGGCCACAGCAATCGCTAGGGCCGCGCTGATCGAAATTGAGCGAGTCTCGCGGGATTTCGCCCAAGCGACCGTCGCTAGGTAGATCCCTATGTACAAAAGCATGTTCATCGTTATGTATCGAGAGGCAAGCCCTGCAGTCAGATCGCCGTAGAGCCGCGATGGGATCAACGTGAAGTCGAATCCGAGTCCTGTCACGATCAGCGCGACTGCGAAAGCATGGATGCCGTTGGGACGCCCGCGCGCAACCCAGGCGGCGATCATTGCGATTCCCCAGCAAGCGATAACCGCCCCGATTACTTCGGTCGTCCCGTAACTCGAACTTACCTCGGGTCTCCCGATCGCCAGGTGAAAGTTCGGTACAACGTTCCCGATCGTCAAGAAGACCGCTTTCAGCGTCGTCGGGACATGATGGAAATAAGCCGAGATCGGATAGATCGCCGAATTAGAGGGAGAGAATCCCACAAAGTAACCGGCGATCACCCCGATTCCGACGACGCTCCACACGATGCGGTCGATCGCCGTCCTCCCTTTGGCTAGCAACACGATGAGCCCTGCGGGCCACACGAGCAGGCCCTGAAGTGACGAATATGACGAAACGACTCCAAGCACCATGGCAACGATCAGCCATGGAGCCCATCGGCGCGGCTTCGTGAGCAAGATCGCAACGCTTGCGAGGAGTGCAACAAGGACGATGTACCACGCAATTTGATACGCCCACAGGGTATTTTCGTACTGGGCCAGCGTGTAACCGATTACGGGTATCGCGACAAACCACAAGGGCGATCGCTGCAATTCCTGACGGCAAACCCAAAGCATGATGGCGATCGAGGCGGTCAACAACAGCGCGGAAAACGCGAAGAAATAGAAGTCATTCCAATGGGTGAGCAGCGCGAGTGCGATTGCGACGAGGTTCGGGAACAGCTCACGGTCCGCGTTGTGTAATGCCCAAAGTGCAGAAAAGCTCAGTGTGCCGTTCTGAGTGGCATGGACGAGCGGTACCCAAGCGAACTCATCCCAGTAGACGACGTTGACTCCGTAGGAAGCGATGTAAGCCAGATAGAAGCCGAGTGCTGCGAGTGCGGCAGCACCGAAGAGCCAAATTTGCCAGAACGAGATCGTTCGCCGAGACATCTCCATTACGATCGTTTTGAGGGCGATTCTTCGGTTGTCCTGCAACTCCGAGCTCGTGCGTCGACTCATCTAAGTGTTGCAGCGATCAAAGGCGTTTTATGCTCTTGACTTGGCACTACTAATGACCTTCGGTGGAGTACGGAACGAGCCGGAGGGCGATTGTCTTCGCGGTCGCTTCGTCAGCCCTGCTTCGATCGATGGTCCTTCGACGGATTGGTTGCTGGTCTCTCGAGATGTAATCACGATGCAATTGGTGCACCGACGCAAGAGCGAGGCGCGATAGGTCAAAGCGAGGTGCAAGAGCTTTAGGCACAAGCGCTACGCCTAGTCCAGTACGTGACAGTCTGGCCAGCCTCACCGGTCCAACCCAGTACAGCTGTCCCGACGTTTGTCGATCGCCTCCGATAACAGGTTCGAAGTAGCTGCTTAATTTCTGGAACGACTCGTTCGATCGTATCCGTAGAAGGAATAAAGCCGAAGAATCCCGTTCCAATCGCCTCGACGATGCAACGTGGCGGCACTTGCTTCAGTTCAGTAGCGATGAGGTCAGACGCAGTAAGCGCCGGTCCGGAGCGAGGAATGCCCCAGTTCTCGACGAGGAACTCGTCGGCCGGCATCCAGTCGTAGTAGGAGTAGAGCTCATTCGCCCAACCGAAGACGAAAACTCTGCTCGCTTGCGGGCACATGGTTGTCAGAGCGGAGCCGTCTGGGTTGTATGCGTCATCGGGCACGAGTCGGCCACGCGTCACAAGCGAACTAAGTTGGGATTCGGCGAAGTGAGTGCTGCCGTCGACAGTGTTCAAGCTCCCCGAGTCCAGAAATATGCTCACGCTGGCGGCGAGCGCCAACGCGGCGATCACGCGTTTACGCCAGCGATCGGATCGGATGTCGTGGCTCGAAAAGCGAGATGTATTCGCGCCGAGCACAGCAGAAGCCAGCGCTCCGGCGAAGAGAACGTTCGAGTAGTGGAGGAAGTGGAGGAAGTCTTCGGGCAATATCGCCAGAGTCGCGACGGCGGCTAACAGCGGCAGCGCCCAGATGAGGACGCGTAGCGCGTTGAGCCATCTCCGGTCCGACCCTGCGATTGCGCGCCAGCCGAGAATACCTGCGAGCGCCCAATAGAGGACTACGTGGAACTGCTCGAGGTAATGAACGAGCGCGAATATTCGAGCGGATAAAGCATTCTCGCTCGCGTTCATCGCAGAAATGTACGAGAAGACCCCAGATGTACCGCCCAGCCCTAAGCGGACGAAGTTGCCGAACTCGCCCACAGACGCGATGAAAGCGATCACAATGAGCGATGGGCCAACGAAGGACACGGTCCCGATAGCGAGTTCTTTGGCCAGAACGCGGAAACGGCTATTTCCTTGGGTCCGCGCTTGGCTGTCGTTCGTGAACACCTCTGTCGCTCGGATTAATGAGCAGCTGTAGACGACAGCGAGCGCCAGCGGCCCGAGCTGGGGTTTCGCCCACGGAGCGAGGCCGCAGATGGCACTTCCGAGAATAAATCGCCTTGTCGACAACGATCCCGGAGCGCTCGTTAGTACGGCGAGGCCAACAAAGATGAGCACAATCGGAAGGCTCTCGGTCGTCAGTGAATACAGGTCGATTGAAGTGTGCTGCTGATTCGCATCTGCGAAGTAATAGATGGCCGTCGGAAGGACGAGCACACTGGCGAGGCGCCACCCATACCATCTCGCAATCAGGTGCCAACCGGTTACGACAACGAAGATGTCAAAGAGCGCGGAAATCACGTGTGCGGTCGTGAAATTCAGAGGAATGCCGACGAGATTGACGAAGCCAAGGAAGATCGGCCAGAAGAATAAATACGTGTAGGTCGTGTACGTGTGGTACGGGACGAAGTCGACTCGTGCCTGCTTACCTGCTGCGAGCAACTGGGCCTCGTCGGGATTGAGCATGTTGGCGCTCAGCAACCAACCACCGCGAATTAGAACGAAGACGAGGCACGTCGCCGCGATCCCTATCAGCAGTGGGCCGTAGCGACGGAGAAACTTCGCGATCTCAACGCCAACGTTGTTTTCAAGGCGTAGAAGTGATTGAGCGAACGGGTTCAGGCGGGACTCCGCCCCCATCGAATTCTGCGCCTCGGACGAGGTCGCTACGTCTTGACGAGATACCACGTGACGACCCCATCAATCGAGATCCCTTGCTTCCCAGTGAGCTCGTTGAAGAAGGACACCATTTGTGTTTCGTTTGTCATCGGACCGACGAGGACTGCTGTGACTCCCCATGAGCGAATCTGTGCAAGGTAGAGCCGTCTACTCGCCCGAGTGAGATGTGGAGCGGGGGTCGAAGGAGCGGCGGATGCGATTAGGTTCATGGCGTTGCTCAATGGGGTGGGTATGGGACCGGTGATCGCCCCCGAAGGAGTCGGAACGTAGACATATCCTTCGGGCATCTTGAAGCGGAACCCGCTTGCTGCCTGCCAAAGCTGCGGACCGATTTCCGATCCGTTCGAGTCAAAGGGCGCGACGAGAACCGTAGAGCCCCGAGGAATACGACGCACTGCCCTAGTCGTGAAGTAGGTCGGAATCGAATAGGACTCGCTCGGCAGTGGAAGCGGAGCGGGCACGATCGCCACGAGACCAAGCGCGACGAGAGCCAAGCCCGACAGGCGCCACCCCACACGGACACGGGGGAGGCTCGCCACGAACTCAGCCACAAGGAGCGCGACGCAGAGATCGACGATGCACATGAACCGAGCAGCGAGGATGTTGCGGAAGAACGGAAGATGCAAGAGCCATTCGAACGGCATCGGAACGCTGACGAAGGCTGTCTTGTCGACGGTCAAATGCGGACCGAGTGCCAGCGCGACGAGTATCAAACCGGTGATGGCGGCAGTTCTCACGGCAACGCTTCGTCGCAATGCGACCACCGTGATGATGCAGACCAGTAGTAGGGGCACCCCGATGTAGCCGCCTGATTCGACCCCGTTCGTGATGTGAACCGAGGTCGCATAAAGAAATGAAGGAATGAACCTGGTCGTGACGGTCGGCACCACCAAGTTGGCAACATCAATGATGAATGCTGTAGGCGGCTCAACAGTTCCGTGTCCGAGCCGTTGAGCACCGAATATGAACGTCCACAGTGGATATCCAGCGGAGATTAGGAACACCACGATTGAGGCTGCAACGACCTTGGCGATGTAAGGAAGCTTGGTTCTGATCTGCCGAAACCGTTGTAAAGCGACGATCACCACGGTGATCGCGGTAGCAGCGATGACGAGCGCGCAGGTCTCGATGAAAGTTATGAATTGGAATGCGAACAGCACGCCGATGAATGCGCCGGTCGCCCACCACTTCCACTTCTGTCGGACGAGCGTCTCGTGCAAGCCGAGAAGCATCAATGGAGGCAAGAACGCCAACGTGATCGCTAAGTGGCCATACGCGTGTCCCATCATGTATGGGGAGAAGCCGAACACCAGGCCGCCGGCGATCGCGCCGAGACGTGATGGAACGAACCGTCGGATCGCGAGCTGCGCGAACCACGCAGACGCCGCGATCGAGAGCGTCGCAAGCAAGTTGTAGAGAACGAGAGGCCCAACGAGCGCCACCACCGGTGCGAGCACAATCCCCGGGCCGAGTGAACCAGTCCAGACGAGGTTCGTGCCCGACGGCGCTATGAGATAAGAGGTGAAAAAGGGGTTGATACCGTGGCTGATCGCGAATGCCGGCCACTGCAGGTCCCAAAGGTAAGAGTCTGGATCGCCACCGTTGCCGATCAAAATGTTGCGCGGGTCCGTCCAGGCGTGCGCCATGAGAGCGAACGCGAGCGCTGTGTAAATAACGGGACCTAGCGCCGCCGGTATCCATTTTCGATGGAGTTGCAAATTGTCCATCGTGTTGCGCTGCCGCTTTGAGAGGTGCTCCGGTGATCCTTCTCGACGGTTCTCGGTCCAGTCGCGTCGAAACAGCGTTAAGGATCCGGAACGCACTTGACCGTGGTCTCCCCTCAGAAGCGCACAGTCGATCGGCTGAGACTAGACATCTCGCGATCCTGGCGATCGTTCCTGATTCGACGGTGAACGTGCCGAGTTGCAGAGAAAAGGGCGTACGCGTTCAATCCAGAAACCCGGCGTTCGGATGACGTGTGTCTCGGAATCACGTCCGTATTGCTTTCTAGTCGAAATCCGGGTGGGTCAGGTTGTCCAGGTACGCAGAGTGCCTTGGCATCTGGGACGAGTCACGAGCGAGAAGAAAACGCAGACGAGGAACATTACGTGGTCAGCGACGGCAGAAGCTTGATCAGTCAGGAAAAGACGTCCAGGCGCGCTCCATAGACATTGAAGTCGACCGAGTCGAAATTGACCGCTGTAATCCCTTCTCGCACGTCGAGTAGCGAGATGTATTTCGTGTGCTGTCCCAAGTCTGTCGGTAGTGACGGGTGAATCGGAACCTGGCACATTATTTGGCGAGTCCTGGCCGGTTAGCGTGTCGCCCGTGCGGGTGACACTCCTATTGTGCGACGCTGCCCAGGTCGCCGACGGCAAACTCTACGTGCTCGGTGGGGGATGGAGCTTGATCGGACCCGACCCGACTCCTTCCGCGGTAGCCATCAAGATCGACGTCGATTGGACCGAAGTCGACCGGACGCACCACTGGGAGCTCTTTCTCGTTGACGAAGACGGTCAGCTTGTCCTCGCGCCGACACCTGACGGCGCGCAACCCATTGAAGTCCGCGGCGACTTTGAAGTGAGCCGTCCCCAGGCTGTGCCTGAAGGCAGTCCGGTCGACGTGGCCCTGGCTCTGAACTTCGGGCCCCTCCCGCTGACACCCTCTTCCCGCTATACGTGGCGTCTGTCGATCGACGGAGAAACGCGCGAGGACTGGGTACTGCCGTTCTCCACCCGAGCTAGGCCGGACTAGCCGGACTCCACGCGACACGTCGTGTCCCCAAACCCCGAACACAAATTCGACGTAACCAGGAAGTGTTTACTGGGTCGACACGGGACCTACGAGGAAGGCTCATCCGGCCCGCATGCGACTCACCAATTCCGGAAGCGGCTCTCACGTCGTTCGAAGGCGCGAATTCCGAAGTCGGCCGCGTACAAGAAATCGCTTCTCGTCTCGTTGAGGAAGGTTTGCTCGCCAGGGGCGCGCGAGGTGGATTGCGTCTAGCCTGAAATCTCGCTGTAGCGCTTGCGAAGTCGTTTTCGGTTCGTTGCGTCGAACACACCAAGCGAAGCTTTCCGGCGAGGAGTCCGTGTCAAAGATCACCGAATCCGCTCTCATTCGTGACGTGTTGCATGTCGAGCCAGATGTTCACGGCGATGCGCGCGGGCGTTTCATGGAGACATATAGGCGATCCTGGTTTCCGCTCGGTCGCGAAATGGTGCAAGTTAATCGCTCGGACAAGAGCGCGAATTCGTTAGTCGGCCTTCACTATCATCTGCACCAGGCGGATTACTGGTTTGTCACACGGGGTAACGCGAGGGTCGTCCTCCATGACCTGCGACTTGGATCACTGACTGAAGGAGCAACCGAGCTCTGCGAGCTCGGCGTCAACGAGCACGGGATTTTCATCCCCTCCGGTGTCGCGCATGGCTTCTCGGCGCTCAGCGATCTCACTTTGATCTACCTTGTCGATGGCTACTACAACCCGAATGACGAACTCGGGCTGGCCTGGGACGACCCGGCGATCGCTGCGGACTGGGGGGTCTCAGACCCAGTCCTTTCCGAACGGGACCTCAGGAATCCTCGTCGGGAGGAGATACCTGACCACCTCATCCCGCGAGTCGGAGTGCGCACCTGAAAATTCGAACCCGCGGTCAAAACAGCAGGCAGTGTGCGTAGATTGACGGTGTGAACCGCGGCTTCCTGGTCGGCGTCTCATGATCGCGGCGGTCGCCTGTGGCGCGCTTGGTTTCGTGGTCTTGGTCGCGGCGTGGTCGCGTTTCGGCCCGGGCCGATCTCAGCGCCGATCTGTAGAGGACCACCAGCGAGCGCTCGACGTGCTGGGCGAAGTTGCGAAGCGACGCGACGGAATCGCACCTGTCCACACGCCGAGACCACAGGAGATCGGTCGCGCCCACGTTCACCAAACGGAGAATGCGGTACCGCGATTCCGGGTACCCGGGCGCGAGGCCGGCGCGCCCCCGCGTTCCCGCGTCAGGGTCGTCCCTCCTTCAGGCCCCACACCGGTCAAACTCCCCATCTTCGATGAGGCCCGTGCACAAGGCGAGCGTGAGCGACCGCGAGACGAAGATCTTCGTCGCAAACTCCAATCGCCGGCTCCCTCCGTGACCGACGGTGACAACGTCGGCATTGACCACCTTGTGCTGTTCGACGCGTTCGATGACTCTGATGTCCCGAAGAGCTCGCCGTTCACGCGATCGTCCGAAGACGACGCGCTTCTCGAATCCGAAGCTCCATCGACGAATGAAGAAGACATCTTCGGAGGATTGAGAAAGGTCGACGGGTCTCGGTCGACGGGGCTGTTGGCGACTCCAAAGACTCTGCAGGCTCTGCGAGCGGCTTCCGGGGGAAATCCTTTCCTGCTGCGACGCGTCGCCTCGGTCGCCGCAATCGTGATCGTCCTCGCCGCCGTTGGCGTCGGCAGCTGGCAACTCTCGTCAAACAGTCCAAATGGTCCTCACGCCGCGTTGCCACCGACCTCAACGGGTCACAAGCCGCACAACGTGTCGGGCTCGCATCACGCATCGACTTCGCATCAAAGGTCGTCTTCGACCGTAAGCCACGAGATCAACCCGACGACAACCTCGCCGGGCGTCGTGACCTTCCCGCTCAGCGAAACGAGCTTCACGATCACGTTCTCCGCGACCGCCCCGTGCTGGATCGGGATCCTCCCGAGGCCGCACGGCACGTACTTGTGGATGACGACGGTCGAAGCAGGGACAACGACCACCTACCACGCCAGCGCCCCGGTGTACGTCCGGATCGGCGCCCCCCAATACGTGCGGGTCAAAGTCAACGGTGTGCGCCTCGCGCTGCCGCCGAAGATGATTCAGCCGTACGACGTTACCTTTACCGTGGGTTCGTCCATATCGGCCTAGGACCCTCCGAGCGCGCTTAGACCTCGGAGCGCGCTAGCCGGGTGCCCGAACGTCCAACCGCTCTAATCGTCAACGACTCACGCTTGTTACAGTTGCGCCACATCCTTCTGTTGGCGGTGCCTTTCCTGCCGCGAACTTCGCGACATTCGTAACTCGTGATGCATGTCGCGAACGAAAGGATGTTCGACGCGCAGCGAACTGCATCACAAGGCGACAACTGCTCGCCTCGCTGATGGCATCGCGGAGCTCTCCAACGGGCGATCGCGTGTTTTCAAGAAGGTATACGACTCGAAATTTGTCTTCTTGTCGCCGATGTGGATCGGTAGGGTTTTCCGCATGCCCGCGACCGTGCGCTGGACGCGGAGTGCTCCCAGACGGCGATGGGATCTGGGACGCTCGGGCCGAATCGGGTTCGCAGCAGCGGTTTTCGCGTTCGGCGCCACGACCGTACTGGTCGCCACGCCCGCTGCCCGTGCGGGCCAGGAGCGTGAGTTCGAATGCTCGGCACCGAATGGACCAGGAGTGTCATGGCCCGAGGCGGACTGGGTTCGCTGTGTTCCCGGTGCGATCGCGCAGAGTTCGCCGTCGGTGGCGACCTACGACGGGATGACGATCCTCGCCGTCGGTGACGAGAGCGGAATGGTGCACGTGCTGAACGCGCAGACCGGCGACGAGCTTCCCGGTTGGCCTCAGGCAATGGCCGCCCCGAGCGGGACGGCCGCGGCGATTGAAGGGAGCCCCGCGATCGCCTTCCTCAACGGTCCGAACCACCCTCCTTCGATCATCGTCGGCTCGGCTTCGGAGTGGGTCGCCAACACCGCCCGGGAGGTGGAGGCCTTCACCTTGCGCGGACATGTGAAATGGATCTTCCACGTCGGCGCGGCGACCGGGACCCGGGTTGGAGTGTTCTCCACCCCGGCGATCGGCAGCCTGACCGGCGGTGCGCAGCAAGACGTCGTCTTCGGCTCGTGGGACCACCGCATCTACGCGCTCTCGCCGTCGGGCCGCTTGATCCCGGGATTCCCGATCAACACCGCCGACACCGTGTGGTCCTCACCCGCGCTGTATCAGGTTCCCGGGACGGTTGGTGACAGCATCTTCATCGGCGGCGACGCTTCCGGCCTCGACGGATGCCGGGGAGGCTGGATCAACGACTATCGCTATGTTGACAAAGCGCCACAACTCGTGTGGCGGCACTGCGTGTCCCAGACGATCTATTCGAGCCCGGCGATCGGCGTGATCAACTCGACCGGGCGCGCGGCGGTCGTCGTCGGAACGGGCTTCTACGAGCAGCCGCTTCCGTCGGCCACGGACAAACTCTTCGCGTATTACGCGAGCGACGGCGCAACGGTGCCCGATTGGCCCGTGACGACTTCCGGCCCGTCAGTCGGGTCGCCCGCGATCGGCGTGATCAACGGCAGCGGCATGCCCGCCGTTGTCGAGACCTCGTGGCTGTGCAGCAACTCGACGCTGCCGAGTTGCTGGGCATCAAACACTTCCGAGATCAGCGCGTGGTCCGGAAACGGTCACGAGCTCTGGGCGACCACGCTCCGGGGCGCGAGGGACTTTTCGTCCCCAATTCTCTTTCCCTTGACTTCTGGGAGCACGTGGAACGACGTCCTCGTCGGCTCGCGAAGCGGTCTCTATGCAATCGACGGGGCAACAGGCGGATACCTGTTCGGTACCACGGCCGCCAGCCAGCATTCGTCGATCAACTTCAGCTGTCGCGTCTTCAACTCGGTTGCTGTCGCGGACGTGGTTGGGTCAGGCGCAGCGTCAAGTTGGAATGTGTTCGAGGCCTGCGGTGGCCCTGCAGAGCTTAAAAGACCGGGCGAGATCGTCTCCTACCAGCTCGAACTCGTCGCGCCGACGGCGGATCGCGCATGGCCGATGTTCCGGCAGGACTCGTCACACGATGGCGTGGCGCCGTGATTGGTAAAGGCCGCGCATCAGCACAAGTAGAGGCTTGGCGAGCCGGGCACTGACGTCGCCTCGGGGCTCGCCGGTCGACGGAAATCCCCAGGTTTGGGCGCGTTTTTGCTGGCTGGCGAGTTGTTACTATGGCGATAGGAGAAATTCCCATTTCCCGGTCACGACCGTCTGGGAAGAAGGGAGTTAACTGGCCTGTGGCGACGACTGACCTCGATCTCGGCAAGTACAAGCTCGGCTGGAGCGACCCGGAGGATTACGTCTTCAAGTCTCGAAAGGGGCTGAACGAAGAGGTGATCCGGGAGATGTCGGCCATGAAGAAGGAGCCCGAGTGGATGCTCGCGTTCCGCCTGAAGGCGTACCGGCACTTCCTCGCGAAGCCGATGATGCCGTGGTTCGCGGTCAAAATGCCGGACCTCGACTTCGACGACATCTACTACTACATCCGTCCCACCGATACCCAGGTTGATGCCTGGGAACAACTCCCGGAGTCGGTGAAGCAGACCTATGAGAAGCTCGGCATCCCCGAAGCTGAGCGGAAATACCTCGCCGGAGTGACCGCGCAGTTCGAAAGCGAAGTCGTCTACCACCGCAATCGTGACGAACTGGCGAAACAGGGTGTGCTCTTCAGCGATATGGACTCTGCCGTCCGCGAGCACCCCGACATCGTGCGGCGTTTCTTCGGCCGCATCATCCCGCCGAACGACAACAAATTCGCGGCTCTGAACTCGGCCGTTTGGTCTGGCGGCTCATTCATTTATGTGCCGCCGGGCGTCAATGTCGAGATGCCGCTACAGGCGTATTTCCGGATCAACGCCGAGAACATGGGTCAGTTCGAGCGCACACTGATCATCGCCGACGAAGGTGCCCAGGTTCACTACATCGAAGGGTGTTCGGCTCCCGTCTACACCACGGACTCGCTCCATTCCGCGGTGGTCGAGCTTGTCGCGCTACCGGGTAGCCGGATCACGTACACCACGATCCAGAATTGGTCGAACAACGTGTACAACCTCGTGACCAAGCGAGCGAGAGCGGAGACCGAGGCTCACGTCGAATGGATCGACGGAAACATAGGTTCCCGCTTGACTATGAAGTACCCGTCGGTCTACTTGATGGGACCAAAGGCGTCAGGCGAGGTGCTGTCGGTGGCATACGCAGGTGAGGGTCAGGAGCAGGACACCGGAGCGAAAATGTTCCACTGCGCGCCTGAAACAACCTCAACGATCGTGTCGAAATCGATCTCGAAAGACGGCGGTTCGACAACGTACCGCGGGAAGGTTCACGTAGATCCCGGCGCGACACGCGCGAAGTCGTTCGTGCGCTGCGACGCGCTGATTCTCGACGAGAGATCCGGCTCGGAAACAAAGCCGTACATGGAAGTCGGCGAGCGCGACGCCGAGATCGGCCACGAAGCGACTGTCTCGAAGGTAGGCGATGAGCAGCTCTTCTACTTGATGAGCCGCGGACTGTCCGAGAGCCAGGCGACGAGCATGATCGTCAACGGGTTCATCGAGCCGATTACGCGCACGTTGCCAATGGAGTACGCCGTCGAGTGGAGTCGACTTATTGAGCTGCAGATGGAAGGCGCTGTCGGCTGATCGACGCGTCGATCGACCGCTTCCCTCCAGGTCCATCGAACTGAATCTCAAGTATCTAGGGGGTTCCGCGCGCATGCCGATGCGTGAGGATTGCAAGCACTTCCAATCGAGGACGTACGCGGCGGGCGAGATCGCGCGATTTTGCATTCTTGACCTCGCTCCAGAGGCGCCGTGGCGTTGTCCGGACAATTGCCCGTCGTACGAACGTCGGCTCGCGGACGTCACTTGGGAACACGGGTCACTCGTGGCGCCACCGCCAGAAGACGAGCCGGACGAGCCGCGCGAAGAAGTGAGTGAGCTGCTCGAAGAGGCGGAAACCGTCGTGAGCAGCGTCGCATCAGAAGAGCTCGCCGAGGTCGAAGCCGAACAGGCTCGGGCGAACCGACAAGCCGCATCTCCAATCGGGCGGCTCAAGTGGCGTATTTCTCGGCGAAGCCCAGGTGATCCACGACAAGGCGGTCCCCGCTGAGCTCGAGCGAAGTCGTCGCAAGCACGGAGACCGTGGTCAGCGAACCGGATTGGTGGAAGCGACGCCGACTTGCCGCGACCCGGCGTCTCGAGGAATTCGCTGTTCCAAGCGAAGCAGACGAAGACTGGCGGTACGGGCGGATCGACGCCCTCGATCTGCGCGAAATCGAACTTGTCCCTGCCTCGCCAGATCCAGAACCCGTTTCTCAATCCCTTTCTGACGAAGCGCTCCTCAAAGAGATCGGCGACGTCTCTGCTCTCGTTCGAACCGTTGACGGCCGGGTCGTCGCGTTCGACAACGACGCGCAGTTGGGGAAGCTCGGCGTCCGTTGCGGGTCGGCGGCGAATTTCGCGGACGAACCGGATGGGTTCGGCGAGCTGTTGGCGTCGGCCCCGGACTACTTCACGACGCTCGCCGAGGCGTTCGGCACCGACGCCGTGATCCTCGTCGTCCCACCTGGCGTTCGGATCGAGCGGCCGATCGCTGTCGTCCACGACGTCACGTTTCGGGGTCATCGTTCAGCGGCGTTCCCCCATCTTTACGTGGACGTCGGAGATGGTTCGCAGGTGACCGTCGTCGAACACTTCCGCTCGAGCGGCGGAGCGCCGCTCGTCTGCCCGGTGAGCGAACTTCGGGTGGGCGTGAACGCCCACCTCGTGTACGAGGCCGTCCAGGAGCTTGACCGATCGGCGTGGCAGATCGGCTACCTGTACAGCTCGGTCGAGCGCGACGCCACGATTCGTTCTTTCACCGCGGGACTTGGAGGCGATTACGCACGCCTGTGCACCAGGTCGACACTCGCCGGCGAGCATTCCGAAGGTGAGCTGCTCGCGGCGTACTTCGCCGACGGCGATCAGGTTCAGGACATGCGGACGTTCCAAGACCACGCTGCCCCGCATACCCGGAGCATCCTCATCTTTAAAGGTGCCGTCGACGACTCGGCAAGGTCGGTGTACAGCGGGCTCATCCGCATCCACAAGGGAGCCCGGAAGTCCGATGCGGCCCAGACGAACCGGAATCTCGTCCTGTCGGAGAACGCGCACGCGGATTCGGTGCCGAACCTCGAGATCGAAGAGAACGACGTCCGCTGCAGCCACGCCTCGGCGGTGGGTCCGATCGACCGTGAGCAACGGTTTTACGTCGAATCGCGCGGCGTCCCCCCGGAAGTCGCGGAGCGCCTCATCCTGCTCGGGTTCTTCGAGGATCTGTTCGCGCAGACGCCTGATGTGGGGCTCGCGAGGTACCTCCGCTCGGCGGTCGCGTCACGAATCGACGGGGCGAGCTCCGCCGAATTGTTGGGGCAGGCATCGTGAGCACCGAATCGGCACCGAAGAGGGTTCGGGCGTGCTCGGTCGACGATGTCGAAGTCGGCGGAATCCTGAAACTTGAGACGGATGGCACCGTGATCTGCATTGTCCACTGTGACGATGGGTTCCACGCAGTGTCCGACACCTGCAGCCACGAGGACTACTCACTTTCAGAAGGAGATGCCGATCCCGCGCAGTGTGAGATCGAGTGCTGGAAACACGGCAGCCTCTTTTCACTGACGACGGGAGAGCCGCTCACACTTCCGGCCACCTTGCCGATCGAGGTTTACCCGGTCGAGGTCGAGGGAAACAGTGTCTTCGTGGTGCTCTCGTGAACATCTCTTCGTCGGATCGAGACGCGTGAAATGACATCGCTTGTCGTCCGAGACTTGGCCGTCGCCGTGTCGGGTGTCGAGATCCTCCACGGGATCGATCTTGCGGTCTTTTCTGGCGAGGTTCACGCCGTGATGGGCCCGAACGGCGCCGGCAAGAGCACGCTCGGATTCGCGCTCATGGGTCATCCGGACTTCGAGGTGACTCGAGGAGCAATCGAGCTCGATGGCACCGACATCGTCGGACTTCCGGCGTGGCGTCGCTCAGAGCTCGGGCTTTTCCTCGCTTTCCAGCATCCGATCGATCTTCCAGGAGTCCGTCTCGACAATTTGATCTCTGCAGGGTCCCGTGGCGAAAACGAAACGCGCCGAGATCAGGCGACCGTCCGACGTTCCATCCTCGAAGAGGCGGCGTCCATCGGCTTGAGCGTCGACGTTGCCGAGCGACCGGTAAACGTTGGTGCCTCGGGTGGCGAGCGCAAGCGACTGGAAGCCCTGCAGCTTGCGACGCTCAAGCCGAGAATTGCGCTTTTGGACGAGCTCGACTCGGGCTTGGACATTGACGCGATGCGCGACGTCTCGCGACGCGTCGAGCGCATGGTCCGCGATCGCAACGATGCTGGCGAAGCGCTTGGTGTTCTCGCCATCACGCACTACAACCGCCTGCTGACCGAGCTGCGACCCGACGTCGTGCACGTCCTCGTTCGGGGCCGGATCGTCGAATCAGGTGGCCCGGAACTCGCGGAGGAACTTGAACGTTCGGGCTATGAAAGCTATCTCGACGCCAGTTCGGAGTCTGTCGAACGCGAATAGATCACGGTGAGGCTCGTGACCGCGCTCCCATTGCAGGTCGAGCCGGCGGACAAGAGCTCGTTTGTTTCGGCCAATCGGCCGAAAATGTCTCGATGAACGTCCTCGAAGGTGCCGTTCGGCGGATCGACGCCTTCCAACAGCGACACAACCCGCTGGCCTTCTTTTTCGGTGTCGTGAAGAAGTATGGCGACGACAACGGGGGCGGTCTCGCGGTACGTCTGACATTCGCAGGGTTCACGACGGTGTTCCCGCTTCTTCTCCTCCTCGCCACCGGACTCGCGATCGTGCTCGCGAGCGACCCTTCGGCTCAGCGCGCCGTGCTGCATTCGACCTTCGCGGAGTTCCCGATCGTCGGACGGGATCTTCTGCACAACATCCACGTTTTGCGGCGCAACTCGGCCTTCGGACTCTCCGTCGGCATCATCGGGCTCATTTATGGGACGACCGGCCTCGCCAGTACCGGCCTCTATGTCATGGAACAGGTTTGGAACATTCCCGCCGCCGTCCGGCCGAACTACTGGGTCCGAATGGCGCGCAGCCTCACCTTTCTTCTTGTCCTCGCGATCGGACTGGTGACGACGACATTCCTCTCGAGCTTTGGGACTTTCGGGCGCCACGAGTTCTGGCTCGGGATCGCGGCCGAGGTTGTCGCGGCGATCGCAAACGTCGGGATCTACGTCGCGGCGTTCCGCGTGCTGACCCCGAAGCAGGTCGAGACCCGGTACCTCATACCGGGTGCGCTTGTCGCCGGCGTCCTGTGGACGGTGATCCAGGCTTTCGGTGGCTACGTCGTCGGCCATTATCTGAGAGACGACAACGTCGTCTACGGCACATTCGGGACGGTGCTCGGGCTGATCGCATGGCTGGCGATCGGGGCACAGATCACGGCGTACTCGGCGGAACTGAATGTGGTGATCGTCAGAAGGCTGTGGCCGCGGGGACTCGTGCAGCCTCCGCTCACCGAGGCCGATCAGCGGTCGATCGCCTTCCAAGCGATCGAGAACCAGCGTCGTCCCGAACAAGAGGTGGTCACCCGCGTCTGGGGGCGCCCGATGACAGAAGACGAGTATCGAAACGCCGGCTGGAAGCTCGACCAGACGGTGATCGGTACGGCGATGCGCGTCCCCGACCGCTCTCCACCCGCCGACGAGGAGGGAGGGCCGTGAACGTCGTCATCGAAAGATCGATCGCCTCCGGGATGACTGCCGCATGGAACTGCGGCCCGAATCCGAGAGACAATGGCGGGAAGAAGGACCCGAAGGAGAGAGACCGATATGGTGCTCGTCGACGCGGACGCTCACGCAGGTCAAGGCCTCGGCAGCCGGGGCGAGTGCCTCGTCCGACGCGTGCTCGCGATCCCAGACGGACCCCCGCAGCTCTCTACTATCCAAGCCCAGCGCAGCTTCAGTTTTGCGATGGTGCTCTCGGGTCTCCGCTGCCTGTTCAGCTACGTGCTCGTCCCAGTCGTGCTGCCGCTTCTTGGGCTGGCGACCGGCGCCGCACCGTACATCGGGGTGCCGGTGGCGCTGCTCGCGCTCGTCTTCGATGTCCGCGGCATCCGCAGGTACTGGCTTGCGAATAGCAGCCACCGCTGGACGATGACGTGGATCTATCTCGCCGTCATCGTCTTGGTGCTGTTCCTTCTCGTCCACGACCTTCTCAAGCTCTGATCGGCCACCTCGGGGTCGAGAGGGCTCCTCTTCTCGTCCTCGTGGCGATTCGTCGCGGACTTTCCGACGGCTCGTAGCATCGACTCGAGGCGCAGCCGGGAGAGACTGATGGCAGAGAACCGACGGGTCGCGCGCGTCACGAGGATCGTCCGCTCGGCGGTCCACGGACTGCTCGACCAGTCGCAACCTTTCGGCCGTCTCGCGCTCGTCCACACGCTCCAGGCGGCCGGGACAGCCTGCGTGACGGTCTCCCTCGCCGGATCGCTGTTCTTCTCCATTTCCTTGCACGAGGCGAAGGGCAAGGTCCTCCTCTACCTCTTGCTCACGATCGCCCCGTTCGCTCTCGTCGGTCCGGCGCTCAGTCCGCTTCTCGACCGCGGCAAGGAGGCGCGCCGCACGAGCGTCGCAATCTCGAACGTCGGCTCGGCCGCCTTCTGCATCCTCATGGCGAGGGACCTGCACAGCCTGCTGCTCTTTCCCGAGGCGTTCGGCGTGCTCGTGCTCGGGAAGCTGTACCTCGTCGGCCGCGCCGCGCTCGTTCCCGAGATGGCGTCCCCTGGCGACGACCTTGCGAGCGCGAACGCCAAGCTCGCCGTGCTCGCATCGCTCGGGGGCTTCGCGGCGTCGCCGATTGCCGTCGGGTTCCTGCAGATCGGCGCAGCCTGGACCCTCGCCCTCGGGGCCGTCGTCTTCGGCGCCGGTGCGGTGGCGGCCACACGACTGCCGAAGCCGGCCGGCGTCGCGCTCGCGCCCCCGCCCCCATCCGCGCGCGACGAGCCGGTTCGCGCCCAACCGACCGGCGCGGCCGCGTACAAGGAGATTCGCGAGCAGCGTCGCCTGCTCGGTTTGTCGCTCTACCCGGGCGCGGTGATGTCGGCGATCGCCGCGATGTCGATCGCCCGTGGAGCCGTGGGATTCACCGAGTTCTTCTTGGCGTTCGCGCTGCGCCGCGGGCACGCCGCGACCTGGTGGTACGGCGTGCTCATCGTGGCGAGCGCCGTCGGCTCGCTCATCGGCTCGCTGATCGTGCCGAGGCTCCGCCGCTACGTTTCGGCCCGCCAGATCATCATCGGGGCGCTCGCGGGCATGGTCATCGGCGCAGTCTTGACGGCCATCGTCGGGGGGCTCTGGGCGCAGGCGATGCTCACGTTCGTCGTCGGCATCGGACCGATGAGCGCGAAACCAGCGCTCGACTCGATCGTGCAGAACACGGTGCCGGCTTCGTTGCTTGGTCGCGCGTTCGGGAGGCTCGAAACACGCCTCCAGCTCTTCTGGGTCGTCGCAGCGATCCTCGGGGTGCTGATCCCGTTCTCTTTCAAATTCGGCGACGTTGTCATCGCTGTTGCTTGTGGGTTCGCCTGTATCTCGTACGGCACGTACGGCGGTGCCGCGCGCAGGAAGGCTGCACTCGCACTCTCGGCCCACCACTCACCGTCATAGCCGGGCAGCAGCCGAATCGCGATCTTCGCGAAGGAAACGGTGCTCCGAGTGATGGCGCAGATAACTTTCAAGAGTCGTGAACGAACCGGAGTGGGATCGACGCGAACTCGAAGCCATCGAGATGCTTCGCGCGATGATCGGGGAGCCGCCTGAGGACGAGATCTGGGTCGGCGATGACGCCGCGGTGATCGCCGGCGTCGGCTCCCCACTGCTCTTTTCGACTGACGCCAGCGTCGAAGGGGTGCACTTCGACCGAAGCTTCGTATCGCTCACCGACGTCGGCTGGCGGAGCCTCGTGCAGAACCTCAGCGACATCGCCGCGATGGGCGGGACCCCGAGAGCGGCGGTGGTGTCGGTCGTCGGTGCGAGAGCGGACGAGGTCCGCCCGATCTACGACGGACTGCGCGAGGCGGCCCACACGTACAGATGTCGCATCGTCGGCGGTGACCTCTCTGACGGCCCGGCACTGATCGTCGCGATCGCGATCCTCGGCTCGGTTCCCGCCGCGGGTGCGGTTCTTCGCTCCGGCGCGCACCCGGCCGACGAGGTTTTCGTGACCAGCGCGCTCGGTGCCGCGTCCGCAGGGCTGAGGCTCCTGCGACGTGACCCACACGCGCAAGGCGAGCTCGTCGCCGCGTTCCTCCGCCCGCGAGCGTGCCTCGCGGAGGGCGCCGCCGCGGCGCGTGCCGGGGCGACGGCGATGATCGACATCTCGGATGGGCTCGGAATCGACCTGCACCGTCTCGCCGACGCCTCGTCGGTCGGCTTCGTACTCGACGAGGTGCCGATCGCCGATGGCGCGTCGTTCGATGACGCGATCGGCGGTGGCGAGGACTACGCGCTCGTTTTCACCGCTTCGGACGTTCGAAAAGTGGAGGTCGAGTTTGTCGCTGCCGATCTCGACGTGCCGGTTCGCATCGGCTCGATCGTCGCCGAGCCGACGAACAGAACGATCCGGGGGATGCCGCTCGCCCCCGCCGGATTCGCGCACCGGCTCTGATCAGCCGGCCGGGTTTACGAAGCTTCGGCAGCCTCGGGGACGCGGCGGGCGGGTTTCGTGACCTTGCCGGCACGAATGCACGAGGTGCAAACCGAGATGCGCTTCGGCGTCCCGTTCACGACGGCGCGAACGCGCTGGATGTTCGGGTTCCAGCGCCGCTTCGTCCGTCGGTGCGAGTGCGACACACTCATCCCGAACCCTGGCGACTTTCCACAGATCTCGCAAACCGCTGCCACGACGTTCACTCCGAGTCTTGCGACGAAACCGCGATGCGCCCGCGACATGTGGCGCAAACGCGGTGGTGGTTGGCCAACGTTACCATCACCGCGACGAGGGCCGGTCCGGAAAAGCGCAGCGTGGGGGCGGCGGAGACCGACCGAATATCGTTTCCCACCCAGATATGAACGCTTTTCGTGCCGAGAACGTGCTGGTGGCGATGCGCGCCTATCGCGACGCACTCGCCACCCACCAGGCGACGATCAACCGGCTCAACGTCTTCCCGGTTCCCGACGGGGACACCGGGACGAACATGTCGCTCACGGCGGACGCGGTCATCGCCGAGATCGATTCGCGCCTCGAGGCTCTTGAAGACCCGCACGCGGTGACGATGGCGCTCGTTTGCGAGGCGATCGCGCACGGCTCGCTGATGGGCGCGCGGGGGAACTCGGGGGTGATCCTCTGTCAGATCTTGCGCGGACTGGCAACGACCTTCGCGCCGTTCGAGACCGTCGGTCCCGACGAGGTGGCGACGGCGCTCGAGATCGGGAGCGCCGGAGCCCGCGAGGCCGTGTTGCGACCTGCGGAGGGAACGATCCTCACCGTCGCCGCTCGTGCCGCCGAGGCGGCGAGGGCGGCGGTGGCCTCTCGGCGCGAGCTCGTCGGGACCCTCGAGGCGACCCGCGCCGCCGCCGTCGAAGCGCTGTGGAAGACCCCGACCCAGCTCGATGTGCTCGCCGAGGCCGGGGTCGTCGATGCGGGCGGAGCGGGACTCGTCCTTTGGTACGACGCCCTGTTGCACGCGACCGACGGTCGGGAGATGCCGGTGGCCCTCGAGCTCCCCGAGTCGGTCGCCGCCCTCCTCGCGACCGGCGCGCCCTTGTCCGTCAGACCGGCTCTCGGAGACGCCGCCACGTCGGGTCTGCAGGGATCGTTGTCGCCCCGCTACGAGGTGATGTACCTCCTCGCCGCCGAAGACGCACTCATCTCGGCGTTCAAGGACGTGTGGGCGGGGATCGGCGACTCGATCGTCGTCGTCGGCGGCGAGGGCCTTTGGAACTGTCATATCCACACCGACGAGATTGGCGCGTCGATCGAGGCCGGCCTCGACGCTGGTCGCCCCCGCGAGATCCGCGTCACCGACCTCGCCGGACAGGTCGAAGAAGAGCGGTGGGTCCGCGAGGCGGCGCCCGCGGTGACGGATGTGCCGTCACGGACAAGCGAGGCCGGAGCGAAGAGCTCGGTGGTCGTCGTCGCGAACGGGGAGGGAATCGAGCGGATCTTCCATTCGCTCGGCGTGCGCCACTTCGTCAAGGGCGGACAGTCGATGAACCCGTCGACACGCGAGATCCTCGAGGAGATCGAGTCGTCACCCGCCGATGAGATTGTCGTATTACCGAACAACACGAACATCATCCCGGTCGCCCGCCAGGCAGCAGAGCTCTCGAAAAAAAAGGTGCGCGTCGTACCGACCGCGGGGGTCCAGGAAGGATTCGCGGCCCTCCTCGAGTACGACCCGGGTGCGTCAGGCGACGAAAACGCGGAGGCGATGGGGCGCGCCGCGAGTCGAGTCGTCGCCGGCGAGATGACACGAGCGGTTCGGGCGACGACTTCGTCGGTCGGTGAGGTGCACGTTGGGGACTACATCGGACTGTCCCGAGGGGGGATCGAGGCGGTCGCCGAGTCGCTCGCCGATGCGACGATCGGACTGCTGGCGGCACTGCTCCGTCCCGAACACGAGATCGTCACCATTCTGGAAGGAGACGGAGCGACCCCCGCGGACACAAGACGCGTCACCGAGTGGCTTTCAGGCGAGCATCCGGACGTTTCCGTCGAGCTCCACCACGGAGGGCAGCCGCTGTATCCCTATCTGGTTTCGATCGAGTGACCGAAGGTCCGACCGGTCGCAAGCTCGGCCAGCTGGACCGGCTCTCGGTCGGCGTCTTGAAAGGGGTCGGTGCGAGAAGGCGGTCGGCCCTCAAACTGATGGGAATCGAGACGGTCCTCGATCTTTTGACTCACTATCCGCGCCGGTATGCGGACCGCACCCGCGCCGTCGCAATCAGCGATCTCGTCGCCGGCGATGAAGGTGTCGTCTCCGCCATCGTGAAGCGCACATCACTCAAACGACTGCGAAACAGGAGATCGCTCGTCGAAGTCGTCGTCGACGATGAATCGGGCGTGCTCGACGTCACGTTCTTCAACCAACCATGGCGCGTGAAGCAACTCGCGGAAGGCACGGAGGTCGCGCTCTTCGGAAGAGTCGGCGTTTTTCGCAACACGCTCCAGATGGCGAACCCGGTTGTCGAGGTCGTCGGCAGCCGCTCTTCACGCCAGACGGGTCGACTCGTTCCGATCTACCCGCAGTCCGAGCGCGCCGGGATCTCCTCGATCGAGCTCGCGACCTTCGTCGAGGAGGCGCTCGAGCGCGCCGGCGAGTTCGCCGATCCACTGGAAGACGGCATCCGAAAGTCGCTCGGTCTCGTGACGCGCACCGAGGCGTTTCGCAACGTGCACCAACCCGGATCCGATGAGGATTGGCAGCTCGCCCGACGCCGGCTCGCGTTCGACGAGCTGTTGCGGATCCAGCTGGCGCTGGTGATGCGTCGGCGCGCCGCGGCGGCGCATGCTCGGGGGATCGCCCACGACGTCGAAAGCGAGACCGTTCTCGTCGACCGCTTCATCGGCGCGCTTCCGTTCCTGCTCACAGACGCGCAACGCCGCGTGATTGGAGAGATCCGCGCGGACCTCGCCCGCCGCGAACCGATGCACCGACTCCTCCAGGGCGACGTCGGGTCCGGGAAGACCGTGGTCGCGCTGGCTGCATTGTTGTTCGGCGTGCAAGGCGGCTACCAGGGCGCGTTCATGGTGCCGACCGAGGTGCTCGCGGAGCAGCACTTCTTCGCCGCGCGCAGCCTGCTCGGCGATCTCGAGGTCGAGGATCAGAACGTCGTCGGTGGCGAACGCCCCGTCGCGACCGCGCTCGTGACCGCGAGGACGTCAGACCGAGCCCGATCGGGGATCGTGCGCGACCTCGAAGCGGGGCTCATCGACATCGTCGTCGGTACCCACGCGCTGATCACCGAAGACGTCCGGTTCCGTTCGCTCGGTGTCGTCGTCATCGACGAGCAGCACCGCTTCGGCGTCGACCAGCGCGCCGCGCTGCGCGAGAAGGGATCATTCGACTCAGAGGCGAGTCACGACCCCGACCTTTTGGTGATGACGGCGACGCCGATCCCGCGCACCGCCGCGATGACCGTGTACGGCGACCTCGACGCAAGCGTTCTCGATGAGATGCCGCCGGGACGCTCGCCGGTCGAGACGCGATGGATCCGCGACGAGAACGAACACGTCGCATGGGAGCGCATCCGCCACGAGGTGGCGGCCGGTCGCCAGGGGTTCGTCGTCTGTCCGCTCGTCTCGCCGGGAACAGACGAGATCGATGACGACGGGTGGTGGGAGATGACCGAGGAGGAGATCGAGGCCGCCTTCGGGGAAGGCAAGCTCTTTAAAGAGCAGGACGGCGCCGCGACGCCGCGTCGCCCCGCGCGTTCTGTGACCGCCGAGGCGGATCGCCTTTTGCGCGGCGCTCTGCGGGGACTGCGCGTCGAGGTGCTCCACGGCCAGCTGCCGGCGCGACGCAAAGAACAGGTGATGACGGCGTTCCGTCAACATGAGATCGACGTCATCGTCGCGACGACGGTGATCGAGGTCGGTGTCGATGTGCCCGACGCGACGGTGATCGTGATCGAGGACGCCGACCGCTTCGGTATCGCGCAGCTGCACCAGCTGCGAGGTCGGGTCGGAAGAGGAGGAGATCAGTCAGTCTGTTTCCTCGTCACAGGAGACGTGAGCGAGGACGCCGAGAAACGCCTGTTGGCACTCGTCGCGTCGAACGACGGCTTCGAGCTCGCCGAGGCGGATCTCGAGCTACGCGGCGAAGGGACGCTCCTCGGCGCTCGACAAAAGGGCCGCAGCGACCTGCGCTTGGCGTCGTTGCGGAATCATCGAGACCTCATCGAACCCGCGCGCGAGGTCGCGGCCGGCATGATCGATCACGACCCGACTCTGTCGAACGACCCGCTGCTCGCCGACGAGCTGCGCATCTTCGTCGGTGAGGAAGAGGCGGAGTACCTGCTACGGGCCTGAGCGCTCTGACGCAAAGAGCGCCGTATTAGGGTGCCGCAGTGCGCGTCCTCGTCGTGTTACCGACGTACAACGAGCGCGAGAACATCGCGAACGTCTTGCAAGCGATCCGTCGCGTCCGGCCGGACGCCGAGCTCCTCGTCGTCGACGATTCGAGCCCGGACGGGACCGCTGAGATCGCAAAGGAGGTCGCGGGCGAGCTCTCCTCGATCGAGGTCCTCGTCCGCCCCGGCAAGAACGGCCTCGGGACCGCGTACCGTGAAGGCTTCCGCTGGGGGATCGCCCAGGGCTACGAGATCTGCGTCGAGATGGACTCCGACTTCTCCCACGACCCACGGGCACTGCCAGAGCTGCTCGCGCCGATCGAACGCGGCGATGCCGACGTCGTCATCGGCTCGCGCTACGTCCCCGGCGGGACGATCCCGAATTGGAGCCTTGGTCGCCGACTGCTCTCGCGGCTCGGCAACCTCTACTCAAAGGTGCTGCTCGGCCTCACCGTCGAAGACTCGACCGCCGGCTACCGCGCCTACGCCGCTTCGGTGATCAACGCGATCGACCTCGATCTCGTGCACGCCGACAGCTACGGGTTCCAGGTCGAGATGACCTACCGGGCCCAGAACGCCGGGGCGCGCATCGTCGAGGTGCCGATCCACTTCGTCGATCGGGAAAAAGGCACATCGAAAATGTCGACGTTCACCGTCGTCGAGGCGCTGGCTCTCGTGTCGTGGTGGGGCCTGCGCCGTCTCGGCGGGCTTGCTCGGTCTCGCTTCGGGGTGCAGCGCTAGGCCCCTTTGGGGGTGTCGGTGCGGTTCGTCTTTTTCCAGGTTTCCCCTTCGGTGGGAGGCGTTCGGTGCGGGTGATCGCCGGCGAGGCAAAGGGGCGCAAGCTCGTATCGCCGAAATCGCGTGCCGTGCGACCGACCTCGGATCGCGTCCGCGAGGCGATCTTCGACGTGCTCTCGCACCTCGACGTGATCGAGGACGCGGCGGTCGTCGACCTGTACGCCGGTACCGGGGCCCTCGGGATTGAAGCGCTGAGCCGGGGTGCGCGCTCGGCCACATTCGTCGACAACGACCCCGGGGCGCTTGCCGTGATCGAAGAGAACCTCGAACTCACCGGGTTCAAAGCAAGCTCCGAGGTGGTGCGCGCCGACTCGATCGCCTGGTCGCGGCGGGGACGCCGTGTCGACGTCGCCTTCGTCGACCCGCCCTACGGATTCGACGACTGGGAGGCGCTCTTGTCGGTGCTGCCTGCCGATCTCGCCGTCTTGGAGTCGCGTCGCGAGGTGGATCTCCGTTCTCCCTGGTCACTCCACCGTCGTTACCGTCACGGCGGTACGCTCGTGACCGTGGCCGTGAAGTCTCCTCTCGTGCCGCTTGCGGGACCCGAGGAGGGCGGGTGACGACAGCGTTGTTCCCCGGATCCTTCGATCCGTTCCACAACGGGCACCTCGAAGTGGTGGAACGCGCCCATCGCCTCTTCGACGGTGTTGTCGTCGCGGTCCTGCGGAACCCGGGGAAGCCAGAGCCCTTGTTATCCGTGGAAGCCCGGGTGGAAAGCGTCGCCGAGTGCGTGGAGCACTTCGGCAACGTTCGCGTCGTGACGATGCAGACCCTCGCCGTCGACGTCGCACGACAGGTCGGTGCGACGGTGATCGTGAAGGGACTGCGGGCGGTCACCGACTTCGAGAACGAGCTGCAGATGGCGCAGATGAACCAGCAGATCTCCGGGGTCGAGACGGTGATGCTGCCGACGGGTTCGACGTACTCGTTCATCGCCTCCCGCCTCGTGCGCGAGATCGCCCGTTTCGGCGGCGACGTCTCGCCGTTCGTACCCGACCCGGTGCTGCGGCGGATGAAAGAGGCGATCGGTGGCTGAGTTCGGACTCGACGAGATCGCAGAGACCGAGCCCGCCGAGCCGGAAGCCTCGGCGAGCACCTCGCAGATCCTCGATGAACTCGCGGCGGAGATCGAAGGTGCGAAGTCGATGCCGCTCTCCTCGTCGGCGATCGTGAGCCGCGAGGATCTGCTCGAGCTGATCAACGAGGCCCGCGAGCTCTTGCCGAGCGAGATCGCCCGCGCCCGACACCTCCTCGTCGACAAGGAGGAGGTGCTCACCCGCGCCGAGCGCGAGGCCGACGAGATCCTCGACGACGCGCGCGCCCACGCCGCCCACATCGTCCAGCGCACCGAGATCGTGCGCCAGGCACGCAACCACGCCGAGCGCATCGTCGCCGAGGCCGAGGCCGAGGCGCGCCGGATCCGTCACGAGGCCGATGACTACGTCGACCGCAAGCTGGCGGCGTTCGAGATCGTCCTCGACCGCACCGTCCGTACGGTGCGCGCCGGCCGCGACCGCCTCACCGTGGTCGAAGAAGACGAGCAGCCCGAAGAGACCGAACTCGAGGAGGGGGACGGCTTTTTCGATCAGGATCGTTCGTGACGACGCGGCGCCGATGAGCCCGGCGCGCCTTTCGCGGGGGCTCGTCGCCCCGGTGGCGGCGTTGCGCAAAGTCCCCGGGTCGCGGTTGTCGGTCGAGGCGACGCTTCCCGCCGACGGCTACTTCGTGAGCGGCTCGCGCATCGAAGACCGCGCGCCGATCAGTGTCGACTTGGTCCTCGAATCGGCGCACGAAGGGGTCGTCGTCCAGGGCACGGTGCGGGCGCACTGGGTCGGTGAGTGCCGACGCTGCCTCGACGTCGCCGAGGGCGACCTCGACCTCGAGATCCGTGAGCTCTGCGTCGAGAGCACCGACGACGAGACGACCTATCCGATCCGCAGCGACGAGATCGACCTCGGGGAGATCGTCCACGACGCGTGTATCCTCGATCTGCCACTTGCGCCCCTGTGCCGGGAGGACTGCCAGGGGCTTTGCCCCGAGTGCGGTGCCAATTTGAACGTCGAGGCGTGCCCGCACGAAAAGGGGCGGAGTCGCCTCGGCCTCATCGAAGGCGGCGGCTCGTAGCCGGCTTCTGCAGATCGAAGGTAGGAAGACATGGCGGTCCCGAAGAAAAAGACGTCGAAGGCGAAAAGCCGCAGCCGGCGCGCCGCGTCCTGGCGACTTGACGCCCCGGCACAGAGCCGCTGCCCGAACTGCCATCGCGCCAAACTGCCGCACGTCGTGTGCCCGAACTGCGGCTGGTACAAGGGCCGCCAGGCCGTCGAGGTGGACTGATCCTCCCAGTCGCGCTCGACGCGCTGGGTGGCGACAAGGCACCCGGAGAGATCGTCGCCGGGGCGAGGCGCGCGCACGACGAACTCGGCATCCCGGTCCTTTTGGTCGGACCCGACGACGGCAGTCTCGGCGACACCGGAGGGCTTTCGCTCCTTTCAGCCCACGAGACCATCGGCATGGACGAGGACGCGGCGCGCGCCGTCCGGACAAAGCGCGACTCGACGATCGTGCGCTGCGCGGACGCCGTCGCCAGCGGTCAGGCATCGGCGATGGTGAGCGCCGGCAACACCGGCGCGGCGATGGCGAGTGCGCTGTTGCGCATCGGGCGGCTGAAAGGCGTCGCCCGTCCGGCGATCGCGGCGCCGTTGCCGATCGCCTCCGGCGGCAATCCGACCGTGCTCATCGACGCTGGGGCGAACCCGGAGTGCCGCCCCGAATGGTTGCTGCAGTTCGCGCAGATGGGCTCCGCCTACGCAGAGAGCCGCTACCGCACCGAGCGGCCGACGGTCGCGCTCTTGTCAAACGGCGAGGAGGCCTCGAAGGGGAGCAACCTTGTGAAAGAGACGCGACCGCTGCTCGAAGCGGCCGAAACAATTCGCTTCGTCGGCAACGTCGAAGGTCGCGACCTTTTGTTGGGCGGGATAGATGTCGTCGTCACCGACGGATTCACCGGCAACGTCGCCTTGAAGGCGATGGAGGGCGCATTGACGGCGTTCGTCGGCATCCTCGGTCAGGTATTCGCCGAATCACCGGAGAACAAGGCGGCGAGCGACGTCTTGATGCCGGCGCTGTTGAAGTACGCGCACTACGTCGATCCGGAAGAGACCGGCGGCGCGCTGTTGCTGGGTGTGAAGGGCGTCTGTGTGATCAGCCACGGCAGTTCGTCGGCACGCGCGATCTTCAACGCGATCAAGGTGGCGTGGGACCTCGTCGAGGCGGATCTCGTCGGCAAGGTCGGCGCATCCGTCACGTAACATCGGCAACTCGCGCCGACAGGATCGAACGGAGGAATCGGTGACCGCAGACGGCCAGACGCCGAAGATGAGCCGGGCAGAAGTTGTCGAGCTCGTCCGCACGCAGCTCGCCGATATCTTGGAGATTTCGCCCGACAAGATCGCCGAGTCCTCGTCGTTCACCGACGACCTCGACGCGGATTCGCTCGCCTTGATCGAGCTCGTCGAATCCTTGGAAGAGGAGCTCCGTCGCCAGGTGGCCGACTTCCGCATCGATGACCAAGACCTCGAGGACTTGCGCACCGTGCGTGACGCCGTCGATTACGTGACGGCGAAACTCGAGCAGGACTGATCTCAAAGAACGTGTCGGTTGAAGGCGCTCTCGACGCGGAGTCGGGGCGCGCGCGTCTCGCCGACCGCATCGGCCGAACGCTCATGACGTCCGGGCTCCTGCGCGCCGCCCTTGTTCACCGGTCATGGTGCGCCGAGAACCCGGGCGAGCTCTCGAACGAGCGCCTCGAGTTCCTGGGCGATGCGGTGCTCGGGCTCATCGTCACCGACTACCTCGTGCGGAAGTTCCCGGACCTTAAAGAAGGCGACCTGTCGCGCATTCGCGCCGAGGTCGTCAGCGCGTCGGCGCTCGCGCCGGTAGCGGGGGAAATCGGCGTCGGTGATGCGCTCCTGCTCGGGCGCGGCGAAGAGCTCTCCGGGGGGAGGCAGAAGACCTCGATTCTCGCCGACGCGATGGAGGCGCTCATCGCAGCGGCGTACCTGTCGAGCGGGATCGAGTCGACGTCGAACTTCGTCCTTTCACTCTTTGAGGACGTCATCGGCGAGGTCGCAGAGCGCGAGGAACTCGGCGACTCGAAGAACCGCCTGCAGGAGCTCGCGACGCGGCTCGGCTTCGAAGGGCCGCAGTACGAGGTACGCGAGGAAGGCCCGGACCACGCCCGGCGGTTCTTCGCCGTCGTGCGGGTCGGCGAGTACGTCATCGCTGGCGAAGGGGACTCGAAGCGCCGCGCCGAGCAATCGGCGGCGACCGCGGCGCTGGCGGCGATCGGAGCATCCGTCTCGGGCAATGCCTGAGCTTCCCGAAGTCGAGACGGTTCGCCGCGGGATCGAGAAGGCGGTCGTCGGTTCGACGATCCGAAAAGCGAAGGTGACCGGATCGCGAAGCGTGCGCCGCCAATCGGTCGCTGAGTTCGAGCGCCTCGTCAAAGGACGTCGCGTGGTCGGAGCGAACCGCAAGGGTAAGTATCTGCTGGTTTTGCTCGATCGCGGCACGCTCGTCGTCCACCTGCGGATGAGCGGCCAGCTCGTCCTGCACGAGAGCGCGAAGGCGCCGGTGGCGCCGCATACCCACGCGCGGTTTTCCTTGGACGACGGCCGGGAGTTGCGCTTCGTCGATCAGCGCACTTTCGGGGAGCTATTTGTCGCGGATGCCGGCGTCGGCATCGACCTCGAACAGGTGCTCTCGGGCCTCGGGCGTGATCCGCTCACCGACGGCGTCGACGCGCCGTGGCTCGCCGAGCAGGCGGCCGGTCGACGCCTTTCGCTGAAGGCGTTCCTCTTGGACCAGCGGCACATCTGCGGCCTCGGCAACATCTACGCCGACGAGATCTGCTTCACCGCCCGCCTGCGACCCGATCGCCCGGTGGGATCGCTTGCAGCTTCCGACTTCGCCGCCCTCGCCGAGGTGATCGGCGAGGTCATCGCGCGTGCGACGGCCGAGGGAGGCTCCTCGCTCAAGGACGAGCGCTATCGCGACGTCTTCGGCGACCTCGGGCGCTTCCAGACCTCGCTCGCCGTCTACGGCCGTGAGGGCGAGAAATGCCCCCGATGCGGTGGGGAGATCGAACGGATCAAACTGGCCGGGCGCTCGGCGCATTTCTGTCCGCACTGCCAGCGCTAAACCTGCTCAGCGGCGGAAAAGCCGGTCCCGGTATGCCCCAGGATTCGGGCACGGCTTCGATAACGTGGCCACGACGTGTTCCTGAAGTCTCTCTCCCTCAAGGGCTTCAAGTCCTTCGCCGATCCGACGACGCTCGAGTTCGAGCCGGGCGTCACCGTCGTCGTCGGCCCGAACGGCTCGGGGAAGTCGAACATCGTCGACGCGATCGCCTGGGTGCTCGGCGCCCAGGGCCCGAGCACGGTGCGCTCGTCGAAGATGGACGACGTCATCTTCGTCGGCACCGACAAGCGGGCCGCACTCGGCCGTGCCGAGGTCACCTTGACGATTGACAACACGGCGCGCCGGCTGCCGGTCGACCTGAACGAGGTCGCCATCACCCGGACGCTGTTCCGTACGGGCGAGAGCGAGTACGCGATCAACGGTGCGGAGTGCCGGTTGCTCGACATCCAAGAGCTGCTCTCGGATTCGGGGGTCGGTCGCCAGCAGCACGTCGTCGTCGGCCAGGGCCAGCTCGACGCCGTCCTCCAGTCGCGACCCGAGGAACGTCGTGCCGTGATCGAGGAGGCCGCAGGCATCTTGAAGTACCGCCGCCGTAGAGAGCGCGCCGAACGGCGCCTCGAGGCGAGCGAGGCAGGTCTCGCAAGGGTGCACGATCTGCTCCGCGAGGTGTCCCGGCAGATCCGACCGCTCGAGCGCCAGGCCAAGGCGGCGGTGCGACACAACGAGATCCGCGCCGAACTCGACGCGCTCGGCTTGCATCTGCGGGGCAGGGAGATCGCCGAGCTCGCCGGACGCCTCGGCGCGCTCGAGGCACAGTCACAAGAGATCGAGGCGCGCATCGCGCTGCGCACGGCGTCGCTCGAGGAGGCGGATCGTGTGCTCTCGGCAATTGAAGACGAGCTCGGTGTCGCGCGCGCCGACGAGCTCGCCCCTGTCGTCTCGCGCCTCGAACAACTGCGCGAGCGAGCGCGTGGGTATCTCGCGCTCGCCCGCGAGCGTCGCCGTTCCGCCGTGGCGATCGCCGCCGCGTTGGAGGGCGCGGGCGACGTGGATGCGGAGTTCGCCCGAGTCGAAGAGGAGATCGGTTCGGTCACTCGCGAACGCGCCGCTGTGCAAGAAGAGCTCGATCTGGTTGCCGTCGCGCACGAAAACGCGCTCGCTGCCGCGCGCGAGATCGCCCGCCAAAGAGAGCTCGATGTCCGGGCGGCCGAACGCGCCGCCACGCTGCAGCGTCGGGCTGACGAGCTGCGCGAACGACTCGAGTCGCTGCGCGAGGTCTCGGCCCACCTCGACGCGGCGATCGCCGACGCCGAGACCAGACGCGAAACGCACGAACGCGAGGAAGTCGCGGCGGAACGCTCGCTCGCCGATGCCGAGAACCGATTGCGCGAGGTGGAGGAACGACGGAATCGCAACCGGGCGCGGATCGAGGCTCTCGAGCTCGCGCTCGACGAAGCGCGGGCACGCGCCGGGGTCGAGCGGCTCACGCAGGTCGACGGCGTCGTCGGCACCCTGTTCGACGTTGTCGAGATCGACGACGAGTTCGTCGCGGCGTTCGAAGCGGCGCTCGAGCCGGTGCTCGACGCGGTGGTCGTCCGGGACCACGACTCTGCGCGTGCGGCGATCGCGCGACTGCGGGAACTGAAGTCGGGTGGAAAGCTGCTCCCGCTCGAGCCGGTCGGCGCGCCAAGCGCTTCTGGCGGAGATCGCGGTAACTCCGCGTCGCTTCGCTCGGCGGTGCGGACGTCGGATGAAGACGTCGCGTCGCTGTTGGACCGGCTGATCGGCGACGTCGAGGTCGTGCGCGGGGCCGTTGCCGACGCGATCGAGCGAGCACTCGTGGAGCCGACGCGGACGTTCGTCACCTTGGACGGAGATCGGTTCTCACCGTTCGGGTGGCGGGTCGGCTCAGGACGCGCCGGTGCGACGCGTGCGGCGCTCGACTCGGCGAAGGAGGCGGGGGAGCGTTCGGAACGCGAATTGGCCGAGGTCGCTTCCGCGGCAACGGACGCGCGTCACGAACTCGCCCAAGCTCGGGTCGCGGCGAACGCGGCGCGTCGTACGAGCGACCGGCTGTCGGGTGAGCGCGCCGGAACGACGCGTGCGATCGACGAGGTGAAAGCCGAGCTCGCCGCCATCACCGCCCCGTCGGGGGAGGAGACGACGAACGAGTCGAAAGAACCCGAACCTCGAGACGACGAGATCCCTGCGCTCGGGGACCGACGCCGGACCCTCGAGCTGCGGGTGGCGGCGTTGTCCGAGCGCGTCACGTTGCTCGCCGAACGGAAGCGATCCCTCGATGGCCGTCTCTCGGAGCGAGCTGCGCTCGCCTCAGCAGAGCCCCTGGAAGACGAAGACGCCGCCGCGCTCGATCAGCTCGCCGGGCGGCTCGCGATGCTTGAGCACAGTCTCGACGAGGGGATCGCATTCGCGGCCAGTGAGCGTGACCGGCGGGCCGAGGCGAGCAGAGAACGTCTCGAACGGCTCACCCAGGCGCGTCGCAAGCGTGAAGAGCTCGACCGAGCACTCGGCTCGGATCGTGAGCGTCATCAGCGCGTGGAGATCGAGCGCGCGGAGGCGCGCATCCGCCAGGAGTCGGCCGTCGATCAGCTGCGACGCGACTTCGGGGTCACCGTCGAAGAAGCGCTCGCCGCTCCGCCGCCGGAGCTGCCGGACGGGGCGGATGCCGCGTCTCGTGGCCGTGTCCTCGAGCAAGAGCTCGAGTCCCTCGGGCCAGTGAACCCGCTCGCGGCCGAGGAGCTTGGCGCGTTGGAGGACCGCAAGGTGTTCCTCGATGGTCAGCTCGAAGACGTGCGTTCGGCGCGTCGCGAGCTCAACCGCGTCATTGCGGCGATCGATCGCGAGATCGTGTCGGTCTTTGCCGCGGCGTACGCCGACGTCGAGCGCAACTTCTCTGACCTCGTCGCGACACTCTTCCCCGGGGGATCTGGACGGCTGCAGCTCACGGATCCCGAAGATCTGCTGTCGACGGGCGTCGATCTCGAGGCGAGCCCGGCGGGAAGACGGGTCCGTCGGCTCACCCTGTTGTCGGGAGGCGAGCGGTCACTCGTCGCGCTGGCGTTTCTGTTCGCGGTGTTCAGGAGCCGGCCGTCGCCGTTCTATGTCCTCGACGAGGTCGAGGCGGCGCTCGACGACGTGAACATTGGGCGGTTTCTCGCTCTCGTTGACGAGTTCCGCGACGAAGCACAGCTCCTCATCGTGAGCCACCAGAAAAAGACGATGGAGATCGCCGACGCGCTGTACGGCATCTCGATGCAGCCCGGCGGCGCGTCGAAGGTCGTGAGCGAGAAGGTCGCGCGAGCGCAAAGCTTGACGGTCGAGGACCGGGGGCGTGACGTCGTGACCGTCGACGCGTTGTGATCTCGTTCGTGAAGCGGTGATCCTTCGTCGGAAACGCGGCACCCAGTCGGCTGAGGCAGAGGATCTCGAAGCGACAGAGACCGCCGTCGCGGAATCTCCCCCCGAGCCCCAGGAGGATCGACCGCGCATCGCTCAGCGGTTCGGCCGGACGCGCAACGCGATTTCGGCCCCGTTCGCGCGGCTGCGGTCGCGGTCTCGCCTGGACGAATCCGCGTTCGACGACCTCGAGGAGGCGCTTTTGCTGGCCGACGTCGGGCGGACCTCGACGAGCGCGATCCTCTCTTCGCTGCGCGACGAGGTGAAGGAAGGGCGCATCGGTGGCGGTGCCGACGCGATTGAAGACGCCTTGCGCGACGCGATCGTGGCGCGCTTCGGTTCGGAGGGTCGGTCGCTCTCGACCGGCGACGTCCGACCCTCCGTCTGGCTGTTCGTCGGGGTGAACGGTGTCGGCAAGACGACGACGATCGGCAAGGTGGCCCGTCGCCTCCGCAACCAGGGTCTCGAGGTCGTGATCGCCGCGGGCGACACGTTCCGAGCCGCGGCGACAGAGCAGCTCGAACCCTGGGCGCGACGCGCGGATGCCGCGTTGATACGCGGCGCCGAGGGTGCAGATCCCTCCTCGGTGGTCTTCGACGCGATCGAGCACGCCACCGCCCGTGGCGCCGACATCGTGCTCGCCGACACCGCCGGAAGGTTGCATACGAAGGTGAACCTGATGGAGGAGCTGCGAAAGGTTCGACGGGTGGCAGGTCGCACTCCCGGCCGCGTGGCAGAGGTGCTGCTGGTGCTCGACGCGACGACCGGGCAGAACGGCCTTGTTCAGGCGCGCGAGTTCGCCAACGCGGTCGAGGTGACGGGGATCGTCCTCACGAAACTCGACGGCACGGCAAAAGGTGGAGTGGCGCTCGCGATCCATGACGAGCTGAAGCTGCCGATCAAGCTCGTCGGCATCGGCGAGGGCGACGACGACCTCATCGACTTCGACCCGGTCGACTTCGCGGCGGCGCTGACCGGCGATTGACGCGAGCGACCTTCGTACGGCGATGAGAACGGGATAGACGGCGCGCCGTCGCCTTTCCCCGACCGTGCATCTGCGATCCTGGGGGCAAGGCGACGGCGTCTTTGTCCGTTAACTCGACGTCGAGCTCGAGCCCATGTTTGGGCACTTGTGCGTCGTGCTCGTCGAGCTCGATGACGATGACGACGACGAGGAGGAGGAGCTACCGGTCGAGCCGGTCGAGCCGGTGCTTGCGGCCGCCTGGATCACTTGAGTATCCGCCCTTGTCGTCGCCGAGGTCGTGTTCGCGTGTGCGGGCGTGCTCGCCGCGCTCGCCACCGCGGCTCCGCCGAACCCGAGCCCAAATGCGCCCGAGACGACGGCCGCCGCGATGAGCGGTTTCTTCATTCGCATGCTCCATCTCCTTCTGTCGGCCCGCCTTTGCGGGCACCTTCGCGGCGATCTGCCGCGACGATCATTCGACAGAGCGAAGCTGGAACAGACCTGTGGGCGCCGCTTCGCGCACCTGTGAAGCGGCGACGAGTGTTCTCAGGAAGCGGAGTGCGCTCCGATCCCGGGATTCGCCGGCGTCTTCGTGACGAGCGGCGTCGGGCGCGCGAACGCGAATGAGCCGAGCGCGATCAGGATCCCACCCGGACCAAGCGAGTATCCGATCCAGTACTCGAGCGACCGTAACGCGGAGCTCGGGCTGAAGACGCTCGCGCTCTTCAGCACCGGCCACGCTAACGGCCCGACGATGAACCACGCGCCGGCGATCGCGACGAGCGCGCCCGCGAGCGCGAGGCCGACGTGTCGTCCGAGCACCGATCGGCCACCGGCGATGATCGCGAGACCGCCGACGAACGCCACCGCGCCCGGGGCGAGGAACAGGAGTGCGTGCGGAAGGTTCCAGGTCCACGCGGGCGATCCGTCGGCACTGAATCCGAAGATCGGCCCGACGAACGGAACGATGCCACCCCATGCGCCCAACGCGCAGGCGAGCGCGCCCGCCATCTCGACGCTCAGGCGGGGCATGACGATCGGCGAGCCGGTTTCTTGCTGCACGCTTGCGATGCTCATGTCGTCTCCTTTGTTTGCGATCACGCATGACGCGCGATTTCTAGGAGCGCCAGAAGGAGTGTACGAATGTCAACCCGGAAGCGGGACGCGTTGTGATGGAACGATGAGTTTTGTCAAAAGCTGTCAAATTTCGCGCGACGCGCGCGTCGCCGCCTGTCACAATGGGGATTGGCTGGTATCCGCGGGATGCGCACAGCTGTGCAAACGAATCGGTACGACGAAATCGTGGTACGCATCATGAATCCTTCACATTTCCTAAAGAATCGATCACATCCATCTCCCAACCTCACCGCACAATCCAAGGCGATGGCGCACGAGGCGTTCGATCCGGACGCGACCCCGGTCGAGGGGACCCGTCCCGTCCGAATGTGGGGCACGCATCCGGACACCACATTGCACGTGCAACGATCGACGATCCGCCAGATCGCCGGCGGCTCCTCACGATGGAACGCGCCCGTGCGGGGGGGTTCGGCACGCGTGGTCGCGCTGATCCTGGCGGGCGCTCTCATCATGCTCGCCGCGCTGCTCGTCGCGGACGTTGCAGCGCCGTCTATCTTCAACGGCTTGCGCAACATCACCCCAACGCCGCGAGTTGTCGGCAACCAGACCGCGCCTTCGCATGGCGGGCATCGCTCGCACAACGCCCCGAAGCCGTCGGGAACCGGGCCGGTGCTCACGGCGCTCTCGCCCGAGAGCGCGACGCCCGGCTCGACGATCGAGCTCGTCGGCAGTGGCTTTTTCAGCGCCGACCACGCGATCGTCGCTCGCGTCGCGGGCAGCCCTGCACCGACCCGGTGCCCGACCGAGCAACGGTGTTACGTCGTCCTGCCTGCCGCACCAAAGGGCGTTACCGAAACGTCGGTCCAGATCGTCACCGAGACGGGAACTTCGAATTCGCTCACGATCCACTACGGGTGACGACGAAATGACGCCTCGGCGTGAGACTCCGGTGCGGGGTACGGTCGAGCGCGCCCACGCTCACGTTCACGACCCTCGCGCGTCCGATGACGCAGTCGAGACGGCGCGGCTGCGGATCGAGCCCGGCACCGTCCTCGAGGAGCGTTACCGGCTCGACCAAGAGATCGGGCGAGGGTCGATGGGCGTCGTCTTCCGGGCGACGGATCTCAAGTTGGACCGGCCCGTCGCACTGAAAGTCCTCGCGGAGGCATCGTCTGATGAAAGGCGGTTGCACTCGGAGGTCAGTGCACTCGCGCGGCTTTCTCATCCGAACCTCGTGCGCATTTACGACGCGGGCGAAGTGGGCGGTGACGTCTACATCGTCATGGAGCTGATCGAGGGAACGACGCTCGCGGGGCGGCTTCAACAAGGCGCGCTCTCGTCTGTGGAAACGGCGCGCATCGGGGCTGACATCGCCGGTGCGCTCTCCTACGTGCACCGCCAGGGTGTCGTCCATCGCGACGTGAAACCGGCGAACATCCTGATCGACCAAGACGGCACGGTGCGTCTCGCAGACTTCGGGATCGCTCGCCTCGTCGACTCGGCGGGTATCACCGCGACCGGCACGTCGATCGGCACGCCCGCCTACTTGGCGCCGGAGCAGGTGCGCGCCTCGGGCGTCGGTCCCGAAGCCGACGTCTTCGCACTCGGCCTCGTTCTCTTGGAATGCCTCACCGGTCACCGCGCGGTACCGGGGGACGGCAGCCGAGGTCGCGGCTTCGCGACTGCACGCGCCGCCGGAGATCCCCCCGCAGGTCCGTCCGCCGCTGCGCGAAGCCATCTCGAAGATGACCGAATTGGAACCGCACTCGCGGCCAAACGCGGACGACGTCGCGTCGTCGCTCGCCGTGCCACATGCCGCGGCCTCGTCGTCGCCCGTCGATGCAGCCGCGGAGACTGTGAGTGACACAACGCAGTTCCCGAAGATGACCGAGACGGCCGAGCGGGTCATCACTCCCGTCGTCCTTGCGAAGTCAAAGCGCGACCGGTTGCGCTTCGCAAAAGCGCACAAGGCACCGATCGTGATCGCCGCGGCGGTCCTCGCTGCCTTCGGCCTCGGGTTCGGTCTGGGAACGACCTTCACGTCCGGCCCGTCACGCGCCGGGGCCGGCGTCGTCGCGCACGACTCGAAGGCAAAGCACCCCGGCGGAAAGACGGGTTCCTCGACGACGACCACTTCGACGACTACCACTTCGACGACGACCACGACGACCACGACGACACCGCCGCCCACCGCCGAGCAGGCGGCGAGCCACCTCGACTCGACGATCGAGAACGGCGTCGCGAAGGGGACAATTCCCACTCCGCTCGCAGAACAGCTCACGGCGATCGTTCAGCCGCTCCTCGCCCCGACGCAGAACGACAGCCCGCCGCAGACCGATCAGTTCTTCTACCAGCTGGAGCAGCAATTCGACCAGGCCGTGGCGAGCGGGCAGGTGACTGACGCGACGACCATCCACCAAGTCGACGCCGCGCTCGGCCGCCTTGCCACGACGCTCGGAATCCCGACGGCCGCCTCGACCGGGCAGCCAGGACCAGGGCAACCAACCGGGCAGGGAGGCGGCAACGGGCACGGGCACGGACATGGCAACGGCAACGGGTAGGCGGACTGAGCAAGCAAGACCAAACCATTCGTTTTTCGGACCAATCGGGTGCCGATCAGCGTGATCGCGCGTGGAAATGGCCTCTGGCCTCGCACGAGTATCGTGCCTAGGTCATGTTCGAAGCGGTTTCCTCGCGTTTTGACGAGATCTTCACCCGCCTGCGTGGTCGCGGGCGGCTTTCCGACGACGACGTCGCGGCGGTTCTTTCTGAGATCCGGGCGACGCTGCTCGACGCGGATGTCAACGTCGAGGTCGTTCGCGCGCTGATCGAGCGCATTCGCGCCCGGGCGACGGGCACCGAGCTCGCGAAGAGCATCACCCCCGCCCAGCAGGTCATCAAGATCGTCAACGAAGAACTGACGGCGACGCTCGGCGGCGATGCCCTGAAGATCACCTACGCGCCAAAGCCCCCGACCGTCGTCCTGCTCGCCGGCCTGCAGGGATCCGGCAAGACGACCGCCGCGGCGAAGCTCGCCCGCTGGTTCATCGAACAGGGCCGGCACCCGCTCCTCGTCGCGGCCGACCTGCAGCGACCGGCCGCGGTCGAACAGCTCCGGGTGCTCGGCCGCCAGATCGGGGCGTCGGTGTTCAGCGAGGCGACCGATCCACTCGACGTCGCTCGTCGTGGGGTCGCGGAGGCGAACCGGGTCGGTCGGGACATCGTCATCGTCGACACGGCCGGACGCCTCACGATCGACGAAGCGTTGATGGCTGAGGTGCGCGCGATCTCGAAAGCGACCTCGCCGACGTACACCTTCCTCGTTGTTGACGCGATGACGGGCCAGGACGCGGTGCAGACCGCCGTCGCGTTTCACGATTCGCTCTCGCTCGATGGAGTGATCCTCACAAAGCTCGATGGCGATGCCCGCGGAGGTGCCGCGCTGTCGGTGCGCGAGGTCGTCGGAAAGCCGATCGCCTTCGTGTCGACAGGAGAACGGCCGAGCGACTTCGAGACCTTCCATCCCGAACGCATGGCGAGCCGGATCCTTGGCATGGGAGATGTGCTCTCGCTGATCGAACGAGCCGAACGCACCTACGACGAGGAGTCCGCCGGTCTCACCGTCGAGAAGATGCGTTCGGGAAAGTTCTCATTGGAGGACTTCCACGACCAGCTCCAGCAGATGAAGCGGCTCGGGCCGCTTTCGAGCATCGTTGGCATGTTGCCCGGGATGCCGAAGGAGATTCGCAACGCCAAGATCGACGACGCGGACATCACGCGCATCGAGGCGATCATCCGCTCGATGACGCCCAAAGAACGCGACAACCCGTCGTTGATCAATGGCTCGCGAAGGACGCGCATTGCGAAGGGGAGCGGGACCTCGCCCCAGGAAGTGAACGACCTTTTGCGCCGCTTCAAAGAGATGCAGAAGCTGATGCGTTCCGGCGTGATGGGCGCGATGGCGCGTCCCGGCCGACGCGACAAGCGCAAGGGCGGGCGGGTCACCGCCTCCGGCACCCGCTAAAGCGCGACACGATCGACTGACACCGAAGAAAGCGAGACGAAACCCGTGGCTGTGAAGCTCCGCTTGATGCGGATGGGCAAGAAGAAGCAACCGACCTACCGCATCGTCGCGGCGGATTCCCGATCGCCGCGCGACGGGCGGTTCATCGAGATCATCGGCACCTACGAGCCCCGCAAGGACCCCTCGGGGATCGAAGTCGACGGCGCGAAGGCTGTCGAATGGCTGATCAAGGGCGCAAAGGCGAGCGACACCGTGCGCAAGCTGCTCGAGCACTCCGGCACCTGGGAGGAGTTCAAGCGCCAGCGCCCCGAGAAGCCGGCGAAGCCGGGTCGCAAGCGCAAGCAGCAGCCGAAGAAGGCGGCGAAGAAGGCGGCGAAGGCGCCAGCCAAAGCGAAGAAGGCGGCGAAGAAAGTCGCCGCACCGGTCGCCGCTCGCGACGAAGACGTCGTCTCCGAAGAGCCGGGTGAGACGGCGCCGGCAGTGGAGTCGGGCGCCGCGGCGGGTGAGAGCGAGTCGCCGCCAGAGGCCGTCGAGCGCGACACCGAAGGCGCCGATGACACGGCGGAAACTCCCAATGCCGAGGACGCGCCGCCGACCGACGATGCCACGGCGGAAGAAGGCTGACGGCGATGGCGAATGACGTTCCCTTGTTCGAAGGGCCGGATTTCGGACCCGAGGACGAAGAAGTCGACGACGAGGAAGAGCTTGAACCCGAACTCGAAGAGGCATCGGGGGACGACGAGGGGAACCGAGTCTCGGGAGGCACGGCACGCGCCGTTCTCGAGCACGTCGCGCGATCAATCGTCGAGGACCCCGACGCGGTGTTCATCGATTCCGTCCCGGCACGCAGCGGACTTCGTTTCGAGTTGCACGTCGCACCGGGGGATATGGGCCGGATCATCGGAAAGCGCGGGAGGGTCGCGCAGGCGCTGCGCGCCCTCGTCCGTGCGGCGGCGGCGAAAGACGGAACGGACGCGTCGATCGACATCGTCGACTGAACCACGACGGGCGAAGATGACTCGCCTCGAGGTCGGTCGCGTCGTGAAACCACACGGGCTCTCGGGTGAGGTCGTCGTCAAGTTCACGTCGAATCGTCCCGAGCGCACCTGCGTCGGCGCGACCTTCGAGGTCCTCGTCGCTGATCAGCGGGCGTCAGAACCTCGGACGCTCGAGGTCAACTCGATCCGCCCGTTCAACCGGGTGCACCTCGTCCGCTTTCTCGGCGTCGAGGGGCTTCAGGCGGCCGAAGCTCTGCGGGGGGCCGTGCTAACTGCAGAGGCGCTCGAGGACCCCGACGCGCTCTTCGTCCACGACCTCATCGGCTGCGAGGTTTTTGACCTGTCGGGTGCGAGGAAAGGCAAGGTGACGGGACTCGAGGCGAACCCGGCGAGTGACCTGCTCGTCATCGACGAACGGGCGTATCTGCCGCTTCGCTTCGTCGTCGAGACGGCGCCCGGCCGGGTCGTCGTCGACGCACCGGCGGGAATCTTCGAATGAGCGGCGAGCCCACGCCGCGGCTCTCTGTCGACGTCCTGACCATCTTTCCGGAGGTGATCGAGGGCTACCTCGAGGCGAGTCTGATCGGCAAGGCGAGATCTGGCGGCTTGATCGCCGTGCGCACCCACGACCTCCGGATCGGCGCGACCGACGCGCACCGCAGCGTCGACGACGCGCCGTACGGCGGCGGTGCCGGCATGGTGCTCGCCTACGACGTCGCGAGCCGCGCCGTCGAGGCGACTCGCCTTGCCCGACCGCTGTATCTCCTCAGTCCCGCCGGCAGAACCTTCGACCACGCTTTTGCGACAGAACTCGCCGGCCACGGGGTGTTTTCGCTGCTCTGCGCGCGCTACGAAGGTGCCGACCAGCGCATCGCCGACCATCTCGTCGACGGTGAGATCTCGATCGGCGACTATGTCCTCGCAGGTGGCGAGCTCCCCGCGTTGTGCGTGATCGAGGCGACGGCGCGGCTCATCCCCGGCGTCGTCGGCAACCCATCGTCACCCGGCGAAGAGAGCTTTGCCTCCGGACTCCTCGAATACCCGCAGTACACGCGCCCGGCGGAGTTCTCTGGGTTCGCGGTCCCAGAGGTGCTGCGCGGGGGGGACCACGCCGCGGTGGCGCGCTGGCGGCAGGCCGCGGCGCTCGCCCGGACCATCGCCCTTCGGCCGGATCTCATCACCAAGCGCGGCGGGCTCAGCTCCGACGAGGAGCGGCTGTTATCGGCGCAGGGTTATCCTGTTGGCACCGAGGCGCCTCCCGCCTCCTTGGCGCGCGAGCGCGCCGGTTCCGACCAGGAAGAACGCGAGGAGCGATGAACCCGACCGATCTTGTCGACCGACAGACGCTGCGCGAGGACATCCCGGCGTTCCGCCCCGGCGACACGGTGCGGGTGCACGTCCGCGTCGTCGAGGGGAACCGCGAGCGCGTCCAGGTCTTCCAGGGCGCGGTGATCCGCCGGCAGGGCTCTGGTGCACGCGAGACCTTCAGCGTGCGCAAGGTGAGCTTCGGCGTCGGGGTGGAGCGCACCTTCCCGGTGCACTCTCCGATCATCGCGAAGATCGAAGTCGTCACAGAGGGCGACGTTCGGCGTGCGAAGCTGTACTACCTGCGGGACCGGGTCGGTAAGGCGGCGAAAATCAAGGAGCGCCGATCCACCCACTGACCGGTCGGTTCGCCGTTGGCAAGCGAGGTGCGAACGATGGGCGCTGAAGAGGACCTCGATCAATTCGAAGCCGAGATCGAGCTCGCGCTGTACCAGGAGTACCGCGCGGTGCTGCCGATGTTCCGCTACGTCGTCGAGACCGAGCGTCGCTTCTACCTTGCGAACGAGGTGAAGGTCACGCCGCACGAAAACGCCGGCGCCACCCACTTCACCGTCGAGTTGAGCGACGCGTGGGTCTGGGACATGTACCGCCCGACGCGCTTTGTCACCTCCGTGAACGTCGTCACGTTCAAGGACGTGAACGTAGAGGCGCTCCCTGAAAAGGAGATCTGACCCGGGCTTCGCTGCGGCCCGTCACTGCGTGTTCGTGGATCGCGTACTCCGAGGCGTGATTACACGAACGTCGTCTCGCCGAGCGGCTTTTTTCGAAGCCGGTCAGACGATCAGACTGGGTCGGCTGCGACGTCGCCGTTGTCGGAGACGTGGTGACTCCACGCCCGCCCGTCCCAGTACCGCAGTCCATGGCGTTTCGTCGGATCGGGGTACCAGCCGAAAAGCGCCGGTCTGCCGTCGCCATCGACGGGTGGCGCGAGGCCGAGCGGGCGCTCGGTCGCCGGCGCGATCGTGATCGGTCCCAAGGTGTCGGTCGACGACGTCGGGCCGGCCGAGTAGGTGAACGGCGGGCGGGTCGAGGGGGTCGCGTTCGGGGTCGGCTGCGGCCGCGGCTGGGGCCGGGTCGTGATCTCCGCCACGAGTTCGAGGATGATCCCGAACGCCTGGAAGAGGCCGCAGATGATCGCCCAGACCGGAGACGGGATTTTCCACGGGGTCACGCCCCGGATCAGGCGGTAGCGCTGGGAAATCCGGTACCCCAAGAACGCGAAAACGACCGCGAACGCGGCGGAGATCGCGAGGTCCTTCACGCTCGTGCCGTACCAGAGCGAGTTGAATCCGACTGTGGAAATCACCTACGTGCTCCCGTTTACCTGCAATTCGGTGTCCCCCGATGTTACTTGGCCAGGGGCACGGATCCGATCCGCGCTCAGCGACCAGGGCGTCGAGCTGTGCGGCGTTCGAAACACGACGTATGCCAGTGGCGGCGCTCGTCCGCCGCGGCGAGCGGCACGACGACCAGGTGCGCGACGCCGGGGGTGATCACCTGGTTGCAGCCCGGGCACCGGTACGACTTCGTTGCCGCGTACGGCTGGATCTTTCGCACCTCTGCCATCGAATTGGTGAGCGGGTCGTGGGCGAAGCGAGGTCGGGAGGGGCGCGGGGGCGGGCGGGAGGCCACGGGGCCATTATTCTCGCCCTCTTCTCGGACCAATCGGGCTCGCACGGGTCGGAGTCGTTCGCTACAACGGGCGGGTGGAACCCCCTCGGCTGGCGGTGCGGCTGCGCATCGGCGAGCGCGGCGTCCCCGCCTTGGCCTTCGGAGAGATCGCCTCCCGCGCCGAGAGCGCCTTGGCAGAGGCGCTCTTTGTGAGCGGCGACAGGGAAGGCGGAGGGGCGAACGATCCGTTCGTCTTGCTGGGCGCGGCCACGGCTTTTACCTCGCGGATCGGACTCGGCTGCCTTTCGACGCCGATCGATGAGCGCCCCCCGTCGATCCTCGCAAAGACGCTCGCTTCGTTGGACCTTTGCTGCGGGGGACGGGCCATTGCCTGCGTCGCTGCGAATTTCGCCGTGGAGGCGGATCCAGCCGGGAAGCTCGTCGAAGGGGTCGCAATCCTGCGCGCGATGCTCGAGGTTCCGGCGCCGTCGTTTAACGGAGAGCACTTTTCGATCGCACGGGCATGGAACGAGCCACGGGTAACGAGGGAGCGCCCGATGCCAATCGGCGTCGCGATCGATCCGCTGTCAACGAACGCCCTTTCTGGCACCGTTCAGGCGGCGCAGGTCGTCGTGGCGCTCTGCGAGCACGTCGACTTCGTCGTCACAGACTGGCGTCCGCAAACGTCCGAACTTCCGATAAGCGGGGTGCCAGTCCTCGCGATCGTCGGCACGTCGTCGCTCGCCGAGGTCGATTCCGCGGTGGCGGCAGCGTTCGGGGCGGGGTGCGCTGGCGTCCTACTCGACTTTCTCGAGGTGCCGGGCGCCGATGCACTGGCACGGGCGCTCGCCGCCGCGCGCCACGCGATCGGCCGCGTCACGGGCGTCGGCGGTTAGACGTCCCCGTCGCTCGCGAGCAACGCCGCGTAGGAGGCGGCGGCTTTCTCGGTTTCGGGACCGCGGAGTTCGCGCGGCGCGGTGAGGTTGATCGAGGCGATCGCCTGCACGCCGCGCAGCGTGGACGTCAAGAAGGCTTCGTCGACCCGACCGGAGACGAACCGCGAAGCCGGGATCTCGCGCTCTTTTCCGCCGTGGCGCTCCAAGACGAAGCTGACGCGTCACGCCGTCGAGGCAGCCCGAACCGAGCGGCGGCGTGAGGAGTTCACCTTCGATCACGACGAAGACGTTCGATCCTGTGCCTTCACAGAGCATCGCTGCGGAGTTCTGAAAGATCGCCTCCTCGGCGCCGTTGTCGTGCGCGTACTGGAGCGCGCGGGCGTTCTCCGCGTACGAGATCGTCTTCAGGCCCGCCGTGCCGCCGTTCTCGTTGCGAGTCCAGGGGGCGACGACGACGGCGGCAGGTGGGCGGTCGAGATCAAACGGCTCCGCGGCGACGACGAGGGTGGCCGGGCCTTCGCCGCGCGCCGAGCCAAGCGGGCCCGTGCCTGACGTCACCGTGACGCGGATCCTCCCGGTATCGAAGTCACTCGACTCGACAACTTGATCGATCGCCGACGTGATCACGGCAGCCGCGGGCGCGTCGATGCCGAGTCCGTCCGCCGAGCGCTTCAGCCGCTCGAGGTGACGAAGCAACGCGAACGGCCGGTGCCGGTGCAAAAGGATCGTCTCGAACACACCGTCGCCGGCGATGAGACCGTGATCGAACACCGAGATCATGGCGTCCTCGGGCGCGACCAGCGCGCCGTTCACGAAGACCTTTGCCACGCTTGAAGGTTACGCAGCCCGACGCGCGGAAACGTTGATCACGCAGTCGTTTCGGCGTCCGCGATCCGAGCGCCGCTGGAGTCCTCACTGATGAAACGTCGGACGAGCGCCAGATCCTCTTGGTGGGTGATCCCGAGACAGCGTGCTTCGGTGGGCAACACGCTCACCTTGTCGGCATGCGATGCGACGAGATCCCCGACGACGTCGACGAGTAGCAACTCGCGGTGCTCGTCGGTCGGAGTGAACCGCGCCAGAGCCCCCTCGAGCGCGTCGAGCACCCGGCGGTGGAACCCCCAGAGGTTCATCGACACCCTTTGTGCACCGGTGAGCACTTTCGTCTGGTGATCGCCCGGGCCCGAAAGATCGATCGGCGTCGCGTCGAATCTGCCGTCGTCGCGAAGTGTCACCAAGTGCTCGACGACGCCGCGTAGGTCGCCGTCCTCGTTGTCATCGCACAACCCACGTTTCACCGGGGACGGGGTGATGATGGTGCGCATGAGCCGGTAACCGACGAGCACGTGCGCGTTGAGCTCCGGTCCGTCGAGTCCTTCGCGCGCCAGATGATCGTGGATGACGCGTAAAGCCGCGTCACCGTATAGGTCGTCGGCGTTGGCGACGGCGAACGATCCGGTCAGGACCTCTTTCGCCGCCGCGACGGCTTGGGCGGTTCCTGGCGTCGGTGGCTGACAAACGAACGATGTTTTCAGTCCGGACGGCCACCTTTTGCGGACGTGGGACTCGATCTCGTCGCGGATCTCGTCGCGAACGACGAGGACAGCTTCGTCGAACCCGCAGGACAATGCGGTGAGCGCCGTATAGTCCATGAGAGCTTGGCCGTTCGGGCCGACGGGCGCGAGCTGTTTCAACCCTCCGAAGCGTCGCCCGTGGCCAGCTGCGAGGACAACGAGCTGCACCGGCGCATCCTAAATCGGCTGGCTGAGGATTTTGTGAGGATTCGATGAGCGACGCAACGAGCCACAACACGACTTCGTCTTCGTCAGAATCGGACCGCCGTGAGCTGGCGATTTCGGAAGACGAACGCGCCCACCGCCGCGCCGAGCTTTCCGCGCTCGTCGAGGTGATGAGCGAGGCGGTGCGCGAGGACGGTGGCGATCTCGTCTTGGTCGATGCGGATTACGAGACGGGCGTCGTCGAGGTCGAATTGCGGGGCGCGTGCGGTTCGTGCGCCATTTCGGGGATCACGTTGCAGGGCGGCGTCGAACGCATGCTGAAGGAACGGCTGCCGTGGGTCAGCGAAGTCCGCGGAGGCGTGGACGAGTCGCTCGACTTCGAGACGAGCTTCGCGATGGGGCGCGGCGCGTACATTCCGCGCGCGTAGTCACAACCGATTCGCCCGCGCGGCGGCGTTGCGCGCGGGTCTGCGCATCAGCTGTCGCAGCGTGCGGAACCCGATCGTGCGCACGCCGTCCCGGCGGAGCGCGTCGGCGAGCGGACCGGATGATGCAACGAGTTCTCCGTCTCGCACCCGCAGTTGCCAGTCGATCGCCGAGGCTCGAAGCTCGGAGCTGTCGTGTGCGGGGACGACCCTCACCTCGGTCACGCCGCCAGGGAGCGCGTCTTCGACTCGACCGCCCGCGGAGAGCCGATCGCAGAGCTCGGCGATCGTCATCACATAGTCCGCCGCCAGCACCTCGCGCTCGTGCGCGAGAGAACGGCAGGGAAATCCGACGCGGCCCTCGTCCTCACCGTTCGGGAGTCGGATCGGCAGCGAGAACTCGGCGGCGAGATCGAGGTAGCAGTCAAAGAACTCGGGTCGGAGCTCGACACCTCCGAGGTGGGCATCGAGGTGAGTGACGTCGAAACCCCAAAGGACCGCCCGCTCGATCTGCGCTCGCCACTCCCGGCGAACCTCGTCGAGATCGGCGTGCTCCCAGACGTCCTCGATCGTGCGCGGGAAACCGCCCTCACCGTCGAACAGTGACGGCGATTGCGTGATCGGTCCCCATCGGTACAGCTCGTGTTCGGCATTCAAGGTGAGGTGCACCCCGATGTCCTCGCCGCGGTAGGCGGCTGCCGCGCCCCGAGCCCACGGCGCCGGCACCATCAACGACGCGGAGCTCGCGATGCCTTCTCGCAGCGCTTCGTACACCGCGACGTTCGCCGAGTAGGAGAACCCGAGGTCGTCGCAGGAGATGATGAGGAGGCGCTCGATCGGCTCGAAGCCGAGGCGCTCAACGAGTCCCGACACCAGATCGTCGGTTTAGGTCTTGAGCCGCTGTTGCATGGCGGCGTCTTTCTTGCGCACCTCGTCCGCGAGGCGCTCTTGGAACGCGACGACAGACCTCGCGACGTCATTGTTCCCGACGCCGATGATGCGCGCCGCGAGCAGTCCGGCGTTACGGGCTCCGTTGATCGCGACGGTGGCAACGGGAACACCGCGAGGCATCTGGACCATCGCCAGCAGTGAGTCGAGGCCACCGAGATTCGCAAGCGCGATCGGCACCCCGATCACCGGAAGCGGCGTCGCGGCGGCGAGCACCCCGGCGAGGTGAGCCGCTCCGCCAGCGCCGGCGATAACGACCTCGACGCCTCGGGATTTCGCTTCGCGCGCGTATGCGATCGCATCGTCCGGCGTGCGGTGCGCGGAGATCACCCGCATCTCCCAGCCGATATCGAACTCGTCGAGCGCTGCAGCCGCTTCGCGCATGACCTCTTCATCCGAGTCGCTTCCCATCACGATCGCAACGCTCATCGGCTGTCAGCGGCTCCGACTATTTCCCGAGGGGCGCGATTTGCTTGGCGATGAGTCCGAGGATTCGACCGACGATCGCGCCGCCTAAAACGTCAGACGCGTGATGGATCTTCACGTGCACGCGGCTCGCCGCGACGACGACCGCGACGGCGTAGTAGAGCGGCCAGAGCGGATCTCCGTCGGACAGCAGTGTCGCCCCACAGAACGCGGCGGTCGCGTGCCCGGAGGGAAAGCTCGACGAGAGTGGCTCCCGGAAGGGAAGCGGATGCTCGCGCCTCCGTTGGGGACGGCGCCTGCCGAACAACGACTTCATGACGACGTTCACGAGGACCGACTCGATGCCGGTCCCGACGATGGCGCGGATCGCGGCACGCTCGTTTCGCTCACCGCCGCGCAGGGCTCGCAGCAGTGCAAACACCACCCAGATCAAGCCGAACTCGCCCAACGCCGATGCGGCGTAAAAGAGGCGATCCCAAAACGGGTGTCCACGGATCTTGTCGAACCACGCGTCGACCCGGTCGTCGAAGTCCGCGATCAGCTCGTGGTCCATGACGACGAAAGATTACCGGGCGGTTCGCACTTTCCCGGGGTCCGTTCCTGATCCAGAAGCGGTCGCGAAGACCGGGCAGAGCGATTGGAACGCACAGAAGCGACACAAAGGGGACGGGCTCGGGCGGAAGACCTCTTTTTCGCACGCCCGCTCGATCGCCGACCACACTGCGAGGGCGCGAAGGCGCGAGCTCCTCACCGCCTGTTCGGTGACCGACCGGACGAGCACGACGCGGTCTTTCAGGTACATGAGGCGGACTTCCACGGGGGCGCGCCCGAAGTTCTCTTCACACAGCACTGCGTAGAAGTTCACACCGTTGAAACTCGTCTTGGTGCGCGTTTCGCCAGGGGATGATCCTGTTTTGTAGTCGACGACACAGAAATCGCCACCGCCGACGTCATCGAGTCGGTCGATGATCCCGTTCAGCTCGACGCCTTCGACCTCCGCGCGCAGCTTTAGTTCGAGACCACGGGGATGGATCGAGGTCGGATCCTCGAGTTCGAAGTAGCGCGCGATCAGCACGCGCAGCTCCTCGAGCAGCTGCGCCTCTTGGTGCTCGTCGAGTCCGAGTTCGACGAATTCGGAGCGGCTGTGCCGACCGGCCCACGTCTCCGTCAGCGCGTCTTCGGCGCGATCCGCGGTCCGCCCGTCATCGTCGTTGTCGGCGAACAGTCGCTCGAGCACGGCGTGCGCGAGCGTGCCTCTCACCTGATGGATCGTCGGCGGTTCGGGAAGTCGGTCGATGTAGGAGTACTTGAATGCGAGCGGGCACTGGGTAAACCGCGAGATCTTCGATGGGGAAAGCGTGTTCGCAAGGGGCGTCGACATGTGCGGGTGACGCTACGCCTGGGGTGTTCGGAGCGCTTCGAGCAGCGCCTTCGCGACGAGGGATGGGGCGTTGAACGGGCCGAAGTGATCGAGATCGGCGATCGGGACAATCCGGCCGTGCGAAAGGCGGCTCGCCACCATTTCGGCGCCGGCGCCGGTCATGACCTCGCTCGACTCGCCGAACGCGATCATCACGGGACAGTCGACGCGGTCGAGCAGACCGAGTACATCGAAATCGGCGGCGGTCTCGTAGATCGCGGCTTCTGTCTCTGGATTGCACGCGAGGACAACCGATCCGTTCTCGCCTTCGACGAGTCCTTCCTTGAGGTACCCGGCGAGCGCGCGAGGGTCGAACGACGAAAATGGCGGACGCGTCGAAAAGTGTTCGAACGCCTCGTAGCGCGAGGAAAATACCAGCCTCCTGCGGCGCGCGAGTCGGGCGTTCGCGTCGCCTCGAGCCTGACCAGCTGCCGCGTCGTCGATCACGATCGGCTCGTAGCAAAAGAGCGCCGCGAAGCTCCCCGGTCGGGCCGCCTCTGCGCCCAAGAGCGCGTTCGCGCCGAGGGAGTGGCCGACGCCGATCATTCGGGCATCGAGTTCTCGTGCCGCGACCAAGACGTCACCGACGAAAACCGGCCACCCGACGCGCGACGGTGCCTCTGATCTGCCATGACCGGAGAGGTCGAGGCCGACACAGCGCGACGCGTCGGACAGCGCATCCGCGAGCGGCGCAAAGCAGAGCGCGTTGAGGCCGGCGCCGTGGACGAGGAGCGATGTCGGTCCGGAACCGCCAAAGTCGATGGCGGCGAGCTTTCCGCCGTCTTCCCGCGCCATCGCGAAGCTTCGTCGGCGAGGAGTGCGATCTTCGCTGGATGCAGGCTGGGAATTCGGCCCCGCCAGGGCCGAATCGTCGTTTGCAGTGTCGATGATCGGCTAAACCTACCGGCCGTGCAGCACTTCCTTTCGGATTCGGGATACGCCGCGCTCGTCGTGCTCGCATTCGCCGAAGGGGTTTGCGTGCCCTTTCCTTCTGAGATCACGTTCGGATTCGCCGGTTTCCTCGCCGCGTCCGGGAGGCTCAACCTGGCGGCGGTGATCCTCCTCGGCTCGGCCGCCGAGTTCGCCGGTTCCTACCTCGGCTACGCGATCGGCCGCATCGGCGGCCGTCCACTCGTGAAGCGATTCGGCCGGTACGTGCTGCTCACGAACGCCGACCTCGACCGTGCCGAGAAGTGGCTTTCGGGTCGCGGCGAGTACTCCGTCGCCATCGGCCGAGCGCTGCCGATCGTTCGTACCTTCATCTCTCTTGTCGCCGGCATCGCGGAGATGCCGTGGCTGAAATTCGGCGTCTTCAGCCTCGTCGGCACCTTGGTGTGGACCTCCGCGCTCGCGTCGACCGGGTACGCCCTCTCGGGCACCTGGCACAAAGTTGCGCACGGATTCTCGATTGCGGGTTATGTCCTGATCGCGCTCGTCCTGCTCACCGTCGCCGCACTCATCGTCCATCGGTGGCGCGTCCTCCGTCAGGAGCGAATGCTCGTCGCGGCGAAGTCAGACACGACGTCGATCTGACACGGTCGCGAAAACGATCTTCACTGGTCGTCGTCGTTCTCGTCGCCGAGACGCATCTCGGCCTCCTGGACGATTGCCTCAGCGGCATCGATCGTGTCGAGACCGGCGTCGAGTGCGGCGGCGCGGTCGTCCTCTTGCCGCATCCACCACAAAAAGACCGCCCCGAGCGCGGCGAGAGTGAACAGGGTCGGATAACCCCAAAGCTCGGCGCCCGCGACATGGGTCGCTTCGAGCGATCGCGAGCGAGGCAGCCGCCTTTCAGTAAGCGTGAGGTCGATACCCAAGAACGCGGTGAACGGCAGCGTCGCCGCGAGGTCGAGCATCCGGACGCCGCCGCTCATCATCCGCGGCCAGGCATCGGTTCCAACGACCGGCCACCAGTAAAAGCAACCGGCGAGCAAGAACGCGCCGCGGACGAGGTCGCCTCCGGACTGGTTGGCGAGCGTCCAGCCGTACACGGGTGAGAGCAGAAAGACGTATTCGAGTCCGAAGAGGATCGCGAACGCGAGGGCAGGATGGAACGCAACACTGGCAAGCCTCGGCACCGGCCGGCGCCGGCGTGTCCCGTCAAAGCGGTGCAGCGCAGCATCGGCACGCCGAATCGGCGTGCCGAGTGCGAGGAGTACCGGCGCGACGGTGACCAGTGCAAGGTGGTCGGCGACGACGAGACCCGGCACGCGGTCATCGAGCGACCCGAGGCCCGAACAGCACGCCCAGAGACACACGGCCACGCCGAGGACGAACGCCGCGCTCGCAGGAGGGGACACAAGCACTTTCGTTCTCCGGTTCGCAATGGCGATGAGTGCGTATGTGGCGATCGCCGCCGTCCCGATCGCGGTGAGAACAAGACCGCCGACGTCGGTGCGCCACGACGTGATCAGCGTGCCGAGATCTGTCGTCTTGGATCGTGCCGGACCGACGACCGTGAACGCCGCGACGACCACGCGGGCGCTCACCGTGGTGCGGTCCGAGTCACGATGCGATCAGCGGGACCTCGAATCGCACTTCAGTTCCCGAAGGCTTCGCGTCGGCGACGGTGAGCGTCCCGCCAAGCGCGGCGACCCGTGCATGCATGTTCGCGAGCCCCATTTGTGCCGGGCCGGCGCTCGTACCGATGCCGATCCCGTCGTCCCTGATGACGAGCCGTAACAGGTGGTCTTCGACTTCGAGGTTGACCTCGACGTTCGAAGCGTGTGCGTGGCGCGCGACGTTCGTCAAGCCCTCGCGCATCACCGCGAGCACGTTGGAGGCGACGTGCTCGGTGACCTCGGTATCGATCGGACCCACAAACGTAACCGTCGGCTCGAATCCGAGGCTTCGTGCCGACTCGGCGGCGAGATCGAGCACACGGGTGCGCACGCCGCGACGGCGTTGCGGGATCGGCTCCAACGCGAAGATCGCGGTGCGGACCTGGCGGATCGTGTCGTCGAGGTCTTCGACGGCGACCTGGATCGCCTGCTGGACCTCTGGGACCGTCGCCAACTGCGAAGCACTCTGGAGTGAAAGCCCGGTCGCGAACAATCGCTGGATCACGTTGTCGTGGAGGTCATGTGCGATGCGCACGCGGTCGGCCGCGACGTCGAGTTCTCCGACGCGTGCGTGGAGGCGTGCATTGTCAATGACAATTCCAGCCGCGATGGCGAGCGCCTGCAGAATGTCGCTGTCTTCCTCGGTGAACTCGTCGGCGTCAATCTTGTTCGTGAGGTACAGGTTTCCGTAGACCTGGTCGCGGATCTGAATCGGTACACCGAGGAACGACTCCATCACCGGATGGTGCGCAGGGAAGCCGACCGACTTCGGATGATCGGCGATGTTCCTGAGTCGAATCGGCTCGGGATCGTCGATCAACGCGCCGAGGACACCCTCGCCCGTTGGGAGGTGGTCGATCTTCGCCCGCTCTTCGGGCTCGATCCCGACGGTGATGAATTGCGAGAGCCGCTTGCTCCCCGGTTCGATCACCCCGAGCGCGCCGTAGCGCGCCCCTGTCACCCAGCACGCCTGCTCGATGATGTGGCGCAAGGCAACGTCGAGGTCAAGGTCGCGCTCGATGACGAGAACGGCCTCCAAGAGTTGCTGCAGGCGGACCGGGTCCGTGACCCGGCGAAAGGGCACGCCTGAATCGTGCCACGGCCGGCTGACGAGTCGCATGCTGAGAAGAACCTCGCCCGCCTCTCGCGAAGGACTTCCGGCACTTTCTCGCACACCGGCGGCTCTTCACGATGGGTTGGTGCCGATCCGCGTCGCGCTTGTCGACGACCACGCGACCGTGCGCTTCGGCCTGCGGGCGCTGCTTGAGCGAGAAACCGACCTCGAAGTCGTCGGCGAGGCGTCGTACGCCCGGGAGGTGCCGCACATGGTCGAGCGCTCCCGTCCGCACGTCGTCGTCCTGGATGTCCGACTTCGAGACGGTAACGGCGTCGATCTCTGTCGAATGATCAGAACGAGTCATCCGGACATCTCCTGTGTGATGCTCACCGCGTTCATGGAAGCGGACTTGACGCTCGCCGCGTTGCTGGCTGGCGCCTCGAGTTTCGCGCTGAAGCAGATCCGTGGGGGAGATCTCGTCTCCTGCATTCGTGCCGCCGCCGACCACGTCGCCTGCACCGATGCCTCGGTGCGCTCTCGGGCGCTCGGAGCGATCGAGGACGGGAGGCGTTTCGGCTTCAACGAGGCTGAGCGCTCCGTGGCCGTCGCGACGGTGGAAGGTCGTTCGGACGAGGAGATTTCGATCTCACTCGGGATTCCGCGCATCTCGGTCGGCGATCTCCGAATGGCGTCGTTCGACAAGGTCCGATCGCACGCTGAAGCCTGACGGCTCCCTCCTCGCCGCATTCCCGATTTCTCAGCAACCTCCGTCAGCGTGTTCAGGATTGTCACAGGTTCGCCCGTCAAGATGCCGATGAGAGTTGATGTGGCTCTCGATGGCGGTAGTCCCCTCCTCGCCAGATTTGGCGGTGCGAGCCCGGAGATTCGGTTCCCCCCAGCCGGATCCCGGGCTTGTGCGTTTCTCGGGACCGGCGAGCATCGTCATCTCGTCGCGATCCGTCAGCCGCGCTCAGGCGCCAAACACGGCAGCTGTGGTCGCGAGGTGGCTTTCTTCGCGCACGTCATAATCGGAACACATGCGCCTCCTCGACGCGATCGCCCACGCCTTGCGCGTCACCGGCGCGATGACGTGGGACATCCTTTGGGCGCTCATCTTCGGCTTCGTCCTGGCTGCCGTGATCCAATCGCTCGTCAGCAAGCAAGGAATCGCGCGTGTGTTGGGCGACCCGCGGCCGCGCACGCTTGTGGCAGCATCCCTGCTCGGCATCGCGTCGTCGTCGTGCTCTTATGCCGCGGTCGCCATCTCGAGGTCGCTGTTTCGCCGCGGTGCGGACTTCATCGCATCGATGGCATTCGAGATCGCGTCGACGAACCTCGTTGTCGAACTCGGCGTTGTGCTCGCCGTGCTCATGGGTTGGCAATTCACGCTCGCCGAGTTCGTCGCCGGACCGATCATGATCGCAGCGATGGCGCTCGCGATGCGCTTCGTCATGCGGCAAGGGGATCTCGCATCCGCGCGTCGTCAGGCGAACCTCGCTGTCGCGGGTTCGATGGAAGGGCACGCCGCGATGGACATGAGCATCGCCGTCGAGGGAGGAGTGTGGCGACGCCTTCGCGCATCCGGGGCGGTCACCTCGATCTCGCACAACTTCGTGATGGAGTGGGCGGCCGTCTTCCGTGATGTCGCGGTCGGGCTCATCGGCGCGGGTGCGATCGGCGCGTGGGTGCCGAACGGTTTCTGGAGAGACGTTTTCGTCACGAGCGACCCAGTCGCCTCGAAGATCGTCGGACCACTGCTCGGTCCGATCGCCGCGTCTGTGAGCTTCGTGTGCTCCGTCGGCAACGTGCCGTTGGCCGCGGTGTTATGGCGCGGCGGCATCAGCTTCGGTGGCGTCGTCTCATTTCTCTTTGCTGACCTCATCATCGTGCCGATCGTGCTCATTTACCGCAAGTACTACGGAACGCGTGTCGCGCTGAAAATCCTCGGCGTCTTTTACTTCGCGATGGTCGTCGCCGGCTACGTCATCGAACTGCTGTTTGCCGCGCTCGGCCTCGTTCCGTCACGGAGTTCCGCGCACGTCGCCAACATCACTGTGAGCTGGAACTACACGTCCGCGCTCGACATCGTCGCCGGGGTCACCGCGCTCGGCCTCTTCGCGATCTTCGTGAGGTCGGGGGCAGGGCCGATGCTCCGCCAGATGGGCGGCCCGCCCGAGTCCGTCCGGCCAACGAATGAACCGGGCACGGCCCCCGGACGCACCTGAGTCGCGTGGTGTTCAACTACAGAGGTTGACCTTCTTTGCCGCGAGGACGGTCGTGACCGCGGCATCGAGCACGGGCGCCGGGAGCTTTCCCGCAGTAACCGCCCGCACGATCGCCGATTGGAGTTCGGAGAAGACAAGGTTGGGGTTCGAAGCGTTGAACAACACGATGTCCGCGCCGGCGTGGATCGCGAGAACCGTCGCGCGCGCCAAGCTGAATCCGGCGTCTGAGATCGCGAGCGCGCTGAGCGAGTCGGTGAGCACGAGCCCGTGAAAGCCGAGTTCACGCCGGAGCAAGCCTCCGATCACCGCAGGCGACAGGCTCGCCGGAAGCGAAGTGAGGCCGGGAATCGTCGCGTTGCCGACCATCACCGCGGGCAGGTTCGCCCTGACCGCGTCCTCAAAGGGGACGAGATCGGCGTGTTCGAGGGTCGAAAGGGGCGGTGTTGAGGCCTGCGCGTCGTCGGTGTTCGCGCTCGCCCGCCCTTCGCCCGGGAAATGCTTCACGACCGGAATTACGCCCGATTCGAGGAGCCCGCGGGCGAACGCGAGCCCGTAGCGGGCGGCGACGACGGGGTTCGGGCTGAACGAGCGCGGGCCGTCCGTGTGGGTGGCGTCTGGCCCCGGGCCGCTCGCTATGTCGAGAACCGGGGCGAGGTCCATCGTCACACCGTCGGCGCGCATGCGCTTGCCGACGGTGTCGGCGAGAGCTTCGACCGCCGACGGACTCATGTCGGCGGCCATCGTCCGCGGCCAGGGAATCGAACCGACGAGGTTCGCCAGCCGCTGCACCCCGCCGCCCTCCTCGTCAGTCATCACGAGCGGTGCGATGCCGCCTTCGGCACGCGCAGCGAGGGAACGGAGCATTGCGCCGAGATTCGCCGGCGCGTCAGACCCGTAAAGGAGAATCCCTCCGGCGCCAGCCACGACCGCGGGTTCAAGGTCGGCCACCTGCGCCGAGTCGACCGGCACGGCGAGGAGCTGTGCCGCCTGCCGCGCCAGGCTCCATTTCCCGACGACCTCGCCGTTCGAACACGATGCCGTCGATGCGCGTTCGTGGCGCGAGACGATCGGCGGGTCGGAGGGTCGCCAGTGCGCGGAGAGCGGAACGATGGCACCCAATGCGAGCGCGGCGGCGCAGCTCATCGGACGCAGTCGCGGTCGGCTGTTCGGGCTGATCATTGGTCGGTAGTCCACCAGAAGGTGGGGTGCTCGTTGGTCATCTGGTCGGCCGCTCGTGACCGCGAAGGTTCCCGCGCCGGAGTCTCGTCTCGGCGCCTGCTGAAGGCGTGGCAGTCGGCGAGCTTGTGGCGACCCCGCTCAGGCGACGCCGCTCGCAGGAGTGAAAAAGCCCTCCCGAGGGCCGTCGGCCGAGACGTCCGGCGCGGAGCCCACCTCGCGAGGAGGTTCCGGTCCGGAGCGCTCATCAAAAGGGGGCTCGAGCGGTGTGGCACTTTCCGGGACCGGGACGACGACTCGTGGCTGATCGAGGCCGATGTACCGATCGATCCGGGCTTGCAGCGCTTGCGCGGCGGCGCTCTCGAAAGCGAGCGCGTCATCACGCGCTCGTTCGAGATCGACGCCGCTTTGGAGGATCCGCACGTGTGCCGTTGGGTACGGCCTCGGTCGTGGTTCCGAATGGCGTGTCCCGCGGATCCAGCCGGCGAAGCGAAAGGCTGACAAATTCCTCACCTCCCGCCCGACAAGAGCCTTCCTGTCAGTCCCGGCACACTTTGACACCAGATGGAGCACTTTGGTTGTCGCCCGTTCACGTCCCGACGCGACGCGGGCCCCCGGTTCAGTCCGTCCTTCGCCTCTGGGCCTGACTCCTAAGTCCGGCGCGACGCACTCATAACGCGGGAAGGCATCAGGTACGCGTCGTGCCCGTGAACGGCGCGTGAGGGATTTCTCAGAACTTCGGCAACCTTTGAGCGGGCGACGGGAATCGAACCCGCATAGCCAGCTTGGAAGGCTGGAACTCTAGCCATTGAGCTACGCCCGCGAGACGGCGTCAGGTTACCCGTCGGCCCTTCTGTCTCCGGGTTGGCGAGCGTGAGAACGCCGTATGAGGTGCATGTACGTTTGCCTCTCCATGGCGCTCGCCCTTGGCCTCGACGTCGGCGGGACGAAGATCCTCGGCGTCGCGTTCGATCCGTCTGGGGCGGTGTTCGCGGAATGCAAGCGACCGGCGTTCAACTCGCGCGAGGCGATCCTTGAAGGACTAGAGGAGGTCGCGGTCGAGCTTTCCTTATCGATCGGAGAGGGTGTCCGCGAACTCGTCGGAGTCGGTATCGGGGTCCCGGGGCTCGTGGATCGCGATGGCGTGATGCACGAAGCGGCAAATCTGCCAGCCGCCCAAGAACTGTCGGTCGCTCCCGAGTTGGCAAAGCGCCTTGAACGCCGCATTCCGGGGTGGCCGCGACCTCGGGTAGTCATCGATAACGACGGCGCGTGTGCGGTGGCGGGTGAGGTGGCCTTTGGCGCCGGCCGAGGGCTGTCTGACGTGCTGATGGTCGCGCTCGGAACCGGCATCGGCGGCGGCATCGTCTCCGCGGGCCGCGTCATGCGCGGTGGGCACGGCTTTGCCGGAGAGTTCGGTCACATGGTCGTATCGGTCGACGGACCGCTCTGCGTGTGCGGCAGATTCGGCTGCTGGGAACAGTTCGTCTCCGGCAGCGGCCACCGGCGACTTGCTCGCGCGGCTGCCTCTTCCGGTCGGGCGGGCATGGTGCTCGCGCTCGCCGGCGGAGACGTCGACAGGATCGAAAGTGCGCACGTCTTTACCGCTGCACGCTCCGGTGACCTCGAGGCGTGGGGGATCGTCGACACGATTGCGAAATACCTCGCCATTGGGATCGCGAATCTCGTCGAGATCCTCGATCCGCTCGCGGTGATCATCGGCGGTGGCGCCGCGAACGACGCAGACCTGTTCCTGCAAGCGACTCGCGAGTACTTCGCGGTGACCCGCAGAGGATCGGGCGATCGGTCGACCGAGATCCGTCTCGCCGAACTCGGTCCGCGGGCGGGCGCGGTCGGTGCGGGGGCGATCGCAATGGGGCTGATCCACTGATCGCGAGCGAGGGAGTCGGGGCGCCCGGATTCGAACCGGGGACCTTCGGCACCCAAAGCCGACGCGCTAACCAAGCTGCGCTACGCCCCGCCGACAGCTGATCGTACGAGGTCGCAGGGGACCTCCCCGATGCCGCCGTGCTCCCGAATCTCGATGCGTTCTCGCCCGCGCCGTCGAGATTCGGCGGGAAGGGCCACCGGTAGACTCGCCGGCTCATGCGCACCTCGGTCGAGCCATTAGAGGGAAATCTCGTCAAGCTGCGCGTCGAGGTCGACGACGACGAAGTCGCCAAAGCCGAGGACCGCACCCTCACCCGCCTCACCCGAGAAGCGCGCATCCCCGGTTTCCGTCCCGGCAAGGTCCCGCGTCGAGTCGTCGAGGCTCGTCTTGGCCAGAAGACGCTCCGCGAGCAAGCCCTGCGCGATGTCCTGCCGCAGCTGTACGGCGAGGCGGTCGCCGAGTCCGATCTCGACGTCATCGCCAACCCGAAGATCGATATCACGTCGGGCGCGGACGAAGGCTCGTTGAGTTTCGACGCGATCGTCGAGATCCGACCCGAGGTGACGATCCCGGGCTATGGCGGTCTCGTCGTGACCGTTCCGAACCCCACGGTCACCGATGCGGAGATCGACGCCCAGATCGACCGACTGCGAGAACAATTCGCGACGCTGACCGAAGTCGCACGGCCCGCTCACGCCGGCGACGTGCTCACCCTCGATGTCCATGGCACCCGAAACGGCGCGCCCGCCGAGGGACTCGTTGCCGATGACCTCGTCTACGAACTCGGCACGGGTGGGATCGTTCAGGGCGTCGATGAGGAGCTTGCCGACGCCAAGATTGGCGACATCTTTGAGATGGATGCCGAGGACGCTCCGGGAGGCGCCGCGCAGCTGCGCATCCTCGTGAAACAAGTGCGCGAAAAGGTCCTCCCGAAGGCCAATGACGAATTCGTGTCGGACGCGTCGGAGTTCGAGACGATCGCCGAGCTGCGGGGAGATCTTGAGCGTCGCTTCGGTGATCTGAAGCGTCGGCAGGCCGTCGCGGTGCTGCGGAGCCGGGCGCTCGACGCACTCGGTGAGCTCGTCACCGAACAGATCCCGACGACGCTCGTCGCGAGCGAGGCGCAGCGACTTCTCGACGACTTCGTCCGGCGATTGGCGCAGCAGAAGCTGACCTTCCAGAACTACCTCGAAGCGACCGGGCTCGACGAGCCGACGGTATTTGCGGACTTTGAACGAGAGGCGGAAAAGATCGTGCGAGCCGACCTTGCGCTTCGTGCACTTGCGGTTGCAGAGAGCATCGAAGTCGACGAGTCGGACGTCGACGAAGAGATCGTGCATCTCGCCGGTCATGCACAAACCACCCCTGCAAAGATGCGCGCGACATTGGAACAGGGCGGGGGACTGAGCGGGCTACGCTCGCAACTGAAGAGCGCGAAAGCGCTGCGCTGGCTCGTTGATCACGTGGGCGTGGTCGACGAGGAGGGGAACCCGGTGGACCGATCGTTGCTTGTTCTTGACGAAATAGATCCGGACCATGCGCACGACGGGTCCGATGAGACTGACGCGATCACCGAGGAGGTTGCGAAGTGAGCGCCTACGACTATCTCGTCCCGATGGTCGTCGAGTCATCGAGCAAGGGCGAGCGGTCCTACGACCTGTACTCGCGCCTGCTTCGCGATCGAATCATCTTCATCGGCACACCGATCGATGACACGGTCGCGAACCTCGTGTCGGCGCAGATGCTGTTCCTTGAGTCTGAGGATCAGGACAAGGACATCAACATCTACATCAATTCTCCGGGCGGCGAGATCACGGCGCTGTTCGCGATCTACGACACGATGAAATACGTTCGGCCGCACAAGTCCACGTTCTGCTTCGGGCAGGCAGCATCGGCTGCGGCCGTGCTCCTGGCGTCGGGAACGAAGGGCAAGCGGTTCGCCCTGCCCCATGCGCGCATTTTGTTGCACCAGCCCTACGGGGGTGCCGCTGGGCAGGCAACCGATATCGAACTGCAGGCGAGGGAGATCCTTCGCATGCGTGACATGTTGAACGAGATGCTCGCCAACGACACCGGCCAGCCGATCGACAAGATCCAGCACGACACGGATCGGGACTTTGTCATGAGCGCGGAAGACGCGCGCGACTACGGTCTTATCGACGAGGTGATCACGACCCGGGAATCCGTCGACGCACTGTCGGCGGCCGGGGCAGCCTGAGCTGGAGGGATCGTGGCCAAGTTCGGCGACGGCGGGGAGCTGGTGAAGTGCTCCTTCTGCGGCAAGTCCCAGAAGCAGGTGAAGAAACTGATCGCCGGACCTGGCGTTTACATCTGCGACGAATGTATCGAGTTGTGCAACGACATCTTGGAGGAGGAGCTCGCTGACACCTCCGAGGTCCGCTTCGACGACCTTCCCAAACCCCGCGAGATCTTCGACTTCCTGAACGACTACGTCATCGGCCAGGACCAGGCGAAGAAGATCCTCTCGGTCGCGGTGTACAACCACTACAAGCGCGTCCAGGCGGGACAGCCAACGGATCAAGACGTCGAGCTCGCGAAATCGAACATCTTGTTGCTGGGTCCAACCGGGTGCGGCAAGACCTTCCTTGCGCAAACTCTCGCGCGCATGCTCAATGTGCCGTTTGCGATCGCCGACGCGACCGCGTTGACCGAAGCGGGTTACGTCGGCGAGGACGTGGAGAACATCTTGTTGAAGTTGATCCAAGCCGCCGATTACGACGTGAAGAAGGCGGAGACCGGGATCATCTACATCGACGAGATCGACAAAATCGCCCGGAAGAGCGAGAACCCTTCGATAACTCGCGACGTGTCCGGCGAAGGTGTGCAACAGGCGCTGCTGAAGATCCTCGAGGGAACGACGGCGTCGGTTCCCCCGCAGGGTGGACGCAAGCACCCGCACCAAGAGTTCATCCAGATCGACACGACGAACGTCTTGTTCATCTGCGGCGGCGCGTTCGCCGGACTCGACAAGATCATCGAGTCCCGCATCGGCAAGTCTGGCATCGGCTTCCGTTCTGAGATCCGCCGGCCGAGACGAGAAGACGAAGCACGACTTTTGCAAGAGGTCGTTCCACAGGACCTATTGAAGTTCGGTCTCATCCCCGAATTCGTCGGCCGCCTGCCGGTGCTTGGCACGGTTTCGAGCCTCGATCGTGAAGCGCTCGTGCGGATCCTCGTCGAACCGAAGAACGCGCTCGTGAAGCAGTACCAGCGGGTCTTCGAGCTCGACGGTGTCGACTTGGAGATCAGCGAAGAGGCACTCGAGGCGATCGCCGATCAGGCACTTTTGCGCGGAACGGGTGCGAGGGGCTTGCGGGCGATCCTCGAAGAGGTGCTGTTGGAGGTCATGTACGACCTCCCATCGAGAAGCGACGTCGGCCGGTGCGTCGTCGACAAAGAGACGGTGCTGGAGCGCGTCGCCCCGACGCTCGTGCCGCGCACCGCCGGCGAGAAGTCCGACCGGCCGCGCCGTGCGGCCTCCTGACCGGCCCGTTCCCGAGCCTGAGCAGGGACGTCCGGCCGGTCAGAACGTCGAGTCCTTGGGCGACGTCCTCGCCTGGCTCGATCGGCACATCAATCTCGAAGCGATCGAACGTGGACGCGCCGGCGCCGCGGCGCTTCCGACCCTCGAGCGCATCGCCAACCTCGAGTCGGCGATGGGCGAGCCCGAGCACACCTTCCCGATCTTGCACATCACCGGAACGAACGGCAAAGGCTCCGCGACCCGCATTGCAACGTCCCTCATGCGCGCCAATGGGCTCTCTGTCGGCACGTACACGAGCCCACATCTCGAGCGGCTGAACGAACGCATCGCCTACAACGGCAAGCCGATCTCCGACGACGACCTGCGCGACGCACTCAGGGCGATCGAACAACTCGAAGGGTTCGTGCTCGAGAGCCACCCGAAGATGCTGCCGCCGACGTGGTTCGAGCTCGTCACAGCGGCCGCGTACCGCTACTTCGCGGACGTCGCAGTCGACGCGGCGGCGATCGAAGTCGGCATCGGGGGGAGGTTCGACGCGACGAACATCGCCGACGCAAAGGTCGCGGTGGTGACGAACATCGAGTACGACCACATGGGCATCTTGGGCAACACGCGCGAGGAGATCGCCGCCGAAAAGGCGGGAATCATCAAACGGGACAGTCTCGCGGTGATCGGCGAGGAGGACCCGGAGATCGTCGAGATCTTCCGCCGGCAAGCACTCGACGTCGGCGCAGAAGGGATGTGGCGCCGCGGCGTCGACTTTGAATGCACCCAGAACGCCGTGGCGCTTGGTGGGCGGGTGATCTCGGTGCGAACGCCTTCCGCGGAGTACGAGGACCTGTTCATGCCGCTCTACGGCGCGCACCAAGGGGAGAATGCGTCGATCGCGATCGCGGCGACTGAGGCGTTCTTCGGCGGCCCGCTCGACCACGACGTCGTCGCAGAGGCTTTGGAGCGTGTCGAGATTCCTGGACGACTCGAGATCATGAGCCGACATCCGCTTGTGGTCTTGGACGGTGCACACAATGTCGCGGGGGCGACCGCCGTCGGAGCTTCGCTGGAGGAGGACTTCGCGTCGATCACGCCGACCATCGTCGTGTTCGGCTGTCTCACAGGTCGCGATCCGGCTTCGCTCATCGAAGCTCTCGGTGTTGATCGCGTCGCGCACGTTGTTTCGTGCGCGCCGCCATCGATGCGGGCGATTCCCGCGGACCTTGTGGCGAAGGAGCTCGAGGGGCTTCCTATCTCGGTCTCCGAATCCGACAGCGTCGCGACGGCGATCTCAGAGGCAAAAGAACGCGCCGGCCGTGACGGACTCGCCCTCGTCTGCGGGTCCCTCTATCTGGTCGGCGCCGCGCGGGAGCACCTGACCTACTAGTCTCACCCGCCGCGATGCGTGAGACGCTTGTGCTGTTGAAGCCCGATGCCGTCGAACGGCACCTCGTCGGCGAGATCATCGCGCGCATCGAAGCGAAGGGGCTTGCGATCGCCGCCATGCGGATGTTCACCCCCGACGTCGACCTCGCCGAGGCGCACTACGTCGAACACCGCGACAAGCCGTTCTTCGCCGACGTTGTCAAGTTCCTCACGAGCGCGCCGATCGTCGCGATGATCGTCGCGGGACCGGAGGGCACCTGGCGGGTCCTGCGGACGCTCATGGGCGCCACCGATCCCGCCGAAGCCGCTCCGGGAACGATCCGAGGCGACCTGGCGGCGTCGATGCCCGACAATCTCATCCACGGCTCGGACTCCCCGGAGTCCGCCGAGCGCGAGATCGCCCTCTTCTTCCCGCAACGCGCCTGAGCCACGCCCCGCGCTGAGCGCCTACGATTGGCTGCTTAACCTCGGGCGACGCAAACGGCGAGCAGAGAGAGAAGAACAATCGTGGCAAACAGCTTCATCGGTCTCGGGGGTCGCGACATCGCCGTCGACCTCGGGACCGCGAACACACTTGTTTATGTGCGGGGCAAGGGCATCGTCTTGAACGAGCCCTCGGTCGTCGCGATCAATGTCATCGATGGACAGCCCCTTGCGGTCGGTTCCGACGCGAAGCGCATGATCGGTCGCACGCCATCAACGATTCAGGCGATCCGACCGCTGAAAGATGGTGTCATCGCGGACTTCGAGGTCTGCGAGATGATGCTCCGCTATTTCATCCGCAAGGTTCACCCGTCGCGGTTTTCCAAGCCACGCATCGTGATCTGTGTGCCTTCCGGCATCACCGGCGTCGAAAAGCGCGCCGTGCAAGAGGCGGCAGAGTACGCCGGCGCGCGCAAGGCGTACATCTTGGAAGAGCCGATGGCCGCGGCGATCGGCGCGGGGCTCCCGGTGCACGAACCGACCGGGAACATGGTCGTCGACATCGGGGGAGGCACGACGGAAGTCGCGGTGATCTCGCTCGGCGGCATCGTCACGAGTCAGTCGATCCGCATCGCTGGCGACGAGCTCGACCAAGCGATCATCACGTTCGTGAAAAAGCAATACAGCCTGGCGCTCGGTGAACGCACGGCTGAGGAGATCAAGATCACGATCGGCTCGGCATACCCCCTCGAAGAAGAGCTTCACGCGGAGATTCGCGGGCGGGACCTCGTCACTGGATTGCCGAAGACCGTCATCACCTCGACCCAGGACGTGCGCAGCGCGATCGAGGAGCCGGTCGCGGCGATCGTCGACGCCATCAAAGAGACGCTCGACAAGACGCCCCCCGAACTCGTTGGCGACATCGCGACCCAAGGTCTCGTGCTCACCGGTGGCGGGGCCCTGTTGAACGGACTCGACGTCCGTTTACAAGAAGAGACGCACCTGCCGATCGTCGTCGCGCAGGACCCACTGAACTGCGTCGCGGTGGGTGGCGGCATGTGCCTCGAAGAGTTCGACGCGCTCCGCACGGTTCTCGCCACCGCTTCGAACCGCTGAGGCGCCTCGCCGTGGCGACCAGCCGGCGAACGAACCAGCGCCTGACGCTGTTGATGCTCGTGCTCGCCTCGGCGACCGCGTTGACGCTCGACTACCGCGGCACCGTCGCGCACGGCATCACCCACGTGCGCAACGGGATCCACGACGCGTTGAGCCCGATCCAACGCGGGATCTCGTTCGTCTTGAACCCCGTCGGCGACGTCTTCGCGGGCGCGGTGCACTATGGCTCGCTCCAGGCCCAGAACCAGCAGCTCCGCACCGAGCTCGGCAACCTGAGGCGTGAGCTCGCGGCGGACCGCTACGCGGAGACTCAGAGCGAAAAGGTGCTCAACCTCGCGAACCTGCCGTACGTGAACGGCATCCCGTGGGTCCCTGCCGAGGTGATCGGGGACGCGACGTCGAACTTCCAAGAAACGCTCGAGATCGACAAGGGGACGTCCGAGGGTGTCGGCCCGGGGATGCCTGTGCTGGGCGAGTCCGGTCTCGTCGGGGTGATCTCGACCGCCTCGTCGAGCACGTCGACGATCAACCTCGTCACCGACCCGTCGTCGTCGATCGCCGTCCGCATCGGCGCGAGCGGTCTGTACCGCGCCCAAGGCGGAGGCCGCGGCCGCGCCCTCAACCTCTCCTACGTCGGCGGCTCGACGTCGGCGAGACAGGGTGAGGTCGTCTACACGAGTGGCCTCGGTGGCGGCGCGATCCCCGCCGGGATCCCGCTCGGCGTCGTGTCGTCGGTGCGGACGTCGACGACGAGCGCCGCAGCATCGATCTCGGTCACGCCGCTCGTGAACTTCGTCGACCTGCAATACATCGACGTCTTGCAATGGCTCGAGCCGGCGTGAGCGCCCTGAGCCGGATGAAGCGCGGGATGAAGTGACCTCGTCGCACTGGGCGCGCCTTTTGCTCGTCATCATCGTGGCGCTCGTCGTGCAGGTCGCGATCCTGGACAACATCACGCTGCTCGGCGCGCACCCAGATGTGTTGGTGCTCCTCGCGGCGGCGGCGGGCATGGCTCAGGGACCGGGTCGGGGCGCGATCGGCGGGTTCATCGCCGGGATCGCCGCCGACCTCGTCGTCAACCTGCATTTCGGATTGTCCGCGCTGACCTTCACGCTCGTCGGCTTCGGCACCGGGCTCGTTCGGCCGACGCTCGCCGCGCGCGACTCCGACGGCTCCCAGGTGATTGCCTGCATCGGCGCTGCCGCCGCCGGCACGATCCTCTACGCGATCATCGGCACCATCTCGGGAACGCATGGGCTGATCGGGGCCGCGACCGCCGAGGCGGTGCTGTCGGTCACACTCGGTGCCGTGGTCCTCGCTTATCCCGCGCTGCGCTTGATGCGCTGGGTGTTCAGCGGAACCCGGGCTGAACTCGGGGTGTCGGTGCCACCCGGTGGGAGTTCGGTCGCGTGAGCTACCAGGGACCGAACCGCCGCTTCGAGCGCCGCCGGCGGGGAGGACGGGCGAGCTCTGGTCCGACGCGCATCGATCTCATCGGCCGCAGCCCGCTGCCGACGCCGCCGACCTACGCGCCGCCCGCGCTGCCGCCTTCGGAAACCGGCGCGCCGCGCGACAAAACGCGTTCAGCGTCCGTACCTGCGGATCACGATCGCGGCCGTCGTCATCGTCGCGATGTTCGCGACATTGATCGTCCGGCTCTACTCGCTTCAGGTGTTGAACACGAAGAAGCTCTCCTCGGCCGCGGAGGAGATCACGACGCGGTCGGTCATCCTCCCCGCGGCGCGCGGCTCGATCCTCGCCCGCGGCGGACAGGCGCTCGCGAAGGACACTTTCGAATGGGTCGTCACATTGCAGGCGACTCCCGGCCCGACCGGCAGGATCGCCGACCCGACGGTCGAACGCCGCCTCGTCGGGCTGTTGCCCGGGCTGACGATGGCCGACATCCGCGCCGATCTCGCCAGCAATCAGTACAGCCCGTACCAGCCGATCCCCGTCGCGTTCAACGTCGAACCGTCGGTCGTGTTGTACCTCGACGGGCACCGCCAGGAGTTCCCGGGCGTGAACGCGATCGAAGAGCCGGTGCGGACCTACCCGAACGACGACCTGGCCACCCAGACGATCGGCTACGTGCGTCCGATCACGGCGACAGAGCTAAAAAAAGACGCCCGATACGGCTACACCTCGTCGTCGATCGTCGGACAGAGCGGGCTCGAAGAAGAGTATGAGCGGTACCTCCAGGGAACCTCCGGCGTGATCACCGAAGAGGTCGACCCCTCGGGAACCGTCGTCCGCACCGTCTCGCAGACCTCCGGCCATCCTGGTGACTCCGTCGTGTTGAACCTCAGCGCGCCGCTCGAGCAGGTGGTCTCGAACGATCTCGCGACTGAGGTCACGGCGCTGCACGTCAAAGGTCTTCCCGCTCCACTCGGCGCGGCGGTCGTCCTCGACCCGCGCAACGGCGATGTGCTGGCGATGGATTCGTACCCGTCTTACAACGACAACTGGTGGACGACGGGGATGACGAACCAGCGCTACGCCGAACTCACGAACAACGATGGGTACCCGCTCAACAACTGGGCGGTCCAGGGGTTCCAGCCGCCCGGTTCGACCTTCAAGCTGGCTACGGCGACGGCGGCGTTGGACGACGGCCTGATCTCACCGACCACCGAGGTCGACGACACCGGGAATTTCGTTCTGCCGGGCGGCACCCTGCTCCACGACGCCGACAACGTGCCGCTCGGCCTGGTGAACGTCACGACGGCGATCTCCGCCTCGGATGACTTCTTCTTTTACACGATGGGCGAGTTCTTCTGGGACGCACGGGCGAGGTACGGCGAGACGCCGATCCAGAAGATGGCCCACCTCTACGGCTTCGGGGTGAACGACGGGATCGACCTCCCACAGAACGAGGTGCAGAACGGCTGGGTCGACTCGCCGCAGGTGCGCGCCGCGCTGCACCGTCAGGCGCCGAGCGTCTACTCGAACTCGTGGTACTTGGGCGACAACGTCGAGATGGCGTTCGGCCAGGGCGAAACCGTCGTCACCCCACTCGCTGAAGCGACGGCGTACGCGACCCTCGCGAACGGCGGCACTCGTTACGCCCCCGAGCTCGGCGCGGCGATCGTCTCGCCGTCGGGCAAGCTCGTGAAGCGGATCCGGCCGAAGGTGATGGATCACGTCCGCTACACACCCGGCACGTACCAGACGCTGATGACCGGCTTTGAGGGCACGGTGCAAAATCCGATCGGTACCGCCTACGCCGATTTCGTCGGGTTCAACTTCTCGAAGTGGAACCTTGCTGGCAAGACTGGCACGGCGACGGTGACGGTGAACGACGTGAAACAGCCGACGTCGTGGTTCGTCGCGTTCGGAGGGCCCCGCGGACAGGCACCGGAGTACGTCGTCTGCGTCGAGATCAACCAGGCGGGTTACGGCGCCTCCGCCGCGGCGCCCGTCGTGCGCCGGATCTTCAACTACCTCTACGCCCACGGCGTCGGCAAGCTCGATCTGCACGGCTGAGCCCGGGCTAGGTCCGGGGGCGGTGCCGCGACGAAAAGCGCAGGCAGCGAGTGATCGTTACTCAATCGCAACGGCGGTCGTCCGGAACTTGCAACTTGTCGGGATACACTCGACCAGGATGTTTGCGCTACTGCCCGGGAGAATGCGCCAGATTGGCGCGCCTCGGGCCGTGGCCGCGGACGCTGTCGGCGAGGCGGAGCCCGTCGGACGGAGTTCTGGAGTCCGACCGACGCCTGTCGGCCTTCCTCACGTGTTGACAGTTCGTCATTTCGCTTCGCAGCCTCCTAGCCAAACCACCGACTCGGCATGCGCCCGTTCGCGCGGCTGCAACCGAGCGGTGCCGCTCGCGCGCCACGAAAGTGCGCGCCCAAGAAGGGATTTTCTCCATGTCAGACGCCAGGACCGACCCCGCGGGGGTCGGAGAACCGTTCGCTGCCGCCGGGTCACCGGCCGGCGCGACCATCGATTCCTCGGAGGTCGCACCGGCCGCTAATGCGGCCGTCCGCAGGAAGCCGAAAATCGGCGATACCCGCCCGGCGCCAGTGCCGTCCCGCGCCGACGCAGCGTTGGACAACGGCAACGGCGCTTCGGCCGCGACAAAACCCCGCCGACGCCGACGTGGCGGACGGGGTCGCGGCGGTCGCGGTCGTCAGGGTCAAAAGGCGTCCGCATCCGAGTCCGCAACGACGGCACCGCCTCGGGCGCGCCAGCGCGCCAGGGCGGCGTCGACCGTCACCGCCGAGGTTGAAGAGGCGACCCAGCCGTCGCTTCGTCGCCGGGGACGGGAGCGCAAGGGACGGCCCGTCGGCCGCTACCTGATGTGCGTGCACGTCGGCCAGGACGCGACGCAGATCGCCGTCTTGGAGGGCCGCTCGCTGATCGAGCTGCACGTCGCCCGCTCGTCAGACGACGCGAACCAAATCGACGGCAACATCTATCGCGGTCGGGTGAAGAACGTCCTCCCGGGGATGGAGGCCGCCTTTGTCGACATCGGTACCCCGAAAAATGCCGTCTTGTACTGGGGCGACGTCCAAATCGATCGGGGCGACGAAATCGAGCGCGAGCCGGGAACGAACCGGATCGAGCACCTGCTGCGACCCGGCCAAACGATCATCTGCCAGGTCACGAAGAACCCGATCGGCCTGAAGGGCGCCCGCCTCACCCAGGAGGTCTCGCTTCCCGGCCGCTTCGTCGTGCTGGTCCCGGACTCGCCCGCCTCGGGCATCTCGAAGCGCCTCGACGACAAGGAACGCCGGCGGCTGCGCAAGATCCTCGACGAGATCCGCCCGGATGGTCACGGGATCATCCTTCGCACCGCGGCGGAGGGCGCCTCGGCGGACGAACTCCGCCGTGACGTCGCCCAGCTCCTGAAGAAATGGGGCGAGATCGCCGATACGGCGAAGCACGTCTCGGCGCCGGCGCTTTTGTACTCCGAGCCCCACCTCGCACTGCGGGCGATCCGAGAGGAGTTCACCGAGGACTACCGGGGCGTCGTCATCGACGACCCTGATCTCTACGAGCTCGTCCGTGACTACGTCACCGACATCGACCCGGCGCTCGCAGACCGCGTCGAGTTCTACGACCAGGAGGTCGAGAGCCTGCCGCTGTTCGAACGGCATCACGTCCACGAGCAGCTGCACAAGGCGCTCGACCGAAAGGTGTGGCTGCCCTCGGGGGGTTCGCTCATCATCGATCGCACCGAGGCGCTCACGGTGATCGACGTGAACACCGGCAAGAACGTCGGCTCGTCGAGCCTCGAAGAGACGGTCTTCCGCAACAACGTCGAGGCGGCAGAAGAGATCGCACGCCAGCTGCGGCTGCGGGACATCGGCGGGATCATCGTCATCGACTTCATCGACATGGAACTCCGGGTCAACCGCCAGGAGGTGGCGGCGACGCTTCGCGACGCGCTGGCGAGGGACAAGACGCCTACCCAGGTCTTCGAGATCTCCGAGCTCGGCCTGATCGAGATGACGAGAAAGCGGGTCGGCGAGGGACTCATCGAGGCGCTCTCGGAGACCTGCCCGATGTGCAAAGGCCGCGGGATCATCTTCCCAGAAGAGGAAGAGTGACGAGTCGCCCAAAGGGATTGCTCCTTGGGCGTTTGCCGCACTTTGTCCTGGTCGAAAGGCCGGAAACCCGTTGTACGATGGCGGTCCTATGTACGCCGTGATCACGACCGGAGGCAAGCAGGAACGCGTCGAAGTCGGCACGCGCGTCGACGTGGAGCGGCTTGGCGCCCCCGAGGGCGAGACGGTGCGGCTCGCACCGGTCCTCATCGTCGACGGCGACACCGTGCTCGCCGAGCCCGCAGAGCTTGCCGGGACGAGCGTGGAAGCGCGGGTCGTCGGATCGGCGAAAGGTCCAAAGGTGCGCGGCTTCACCTACAAGCCGAAGGCACGGGCCCGGCGTCGCTTCGGCCACCGCCAGCAGTACACGACGGTCGAGGTGACGGCGATCGGCGCGAAGCCGGCGCCGGCGCCGCGTAAGCGGCGCGCCGCAACCGCCGAGAGCGCAGAGAGCGAGTAGGAGGAACCGTGTCGAAGACCAAAGGCGGCGGCTCGACCCGCAACGGGCGCGACTCGCGTGGCCAGCGACTCGGGGTGAAAGCCTCCGACGGCAGCCTCGTGGCCTCCGGAGCGATCCTCGTTCGCCAGCGCGGTACCCACTTCCACCCCGGCGCGAACGTGCAGCGCGGCAGCGACGACACGCTGTACGCCATTGCCGACGGCAAAGTCCGCTTTGTCGAGCGGCGTGGGCGACGCCTCGTCGACGTCGTCTCCGAAACGGCCTGATCGACGCGGTCCGGCGACGTGCCGGGCTGATCTTGGGCGCGGCCACGACCGCCCGATGAGAGGCGAACGATGAGCGGCTTCGTCGACGAAGCCCAGATCCACGCGAAGGCCGGCGACGGCGGCGCGGGCGCGGTCTCGTTTCGCAGGGAGGCGCACGTGAGCCGCGGCGGCCCCGACGGGGGAGACGGCGGTAAAGGCGGCGACGTCTACCTCGAAGCCTCATCGGCGATCGCATCGCTTCTGTCGTTCAAGAACCATCCGCACCGACGCGCCGGGCGCGGCACGCACGGCCAGGGGCAAAAACGCCACGGCAGAGGGGGCGAGGATCTCGTCGTCCCGGTCCCCGTGGGGACCGTCGCGCGCGCAGCCGACGGCTCTGTTGTCGTGGACTTGGCGCGGGAGGGCGACCGAGTGCTCGTCGCCCGCGGCGGTCGTGGCGGGCACGGCAATGCGCGCTTTTTGTCGAACCGCAGGCGCGCCCCGGCGTTCGCCGAGCAGGGGGAGCTGGGCGAGGAGCGCTGGTACGACCTCGAACTGAAACTGCTCGCCGATGTCGCCCTCGTCGGCTTCCCGAACGCGGGCAAGTCGTCGCTCATCGCGCGCCTGTCCGCCGCACGGCCAAAGATCGCCGACTACCCCTTCACGACGCTTGAGCCGCATCTTGGTGTCGTCCGGTTCCCCGACGCGGGACCGGACGAGTTTTCGGAGTTCGTCGTCGCCGACATTCCGGGCCTCATCGAAGGTGCGAGCGAGGGCCGGGGACTCGGCCACAAGTTCCTCCGCCACGTCGAGCGGGCGCGCGTTCTCGTCGTTTTGGTCGACCTCGGAGCCGACGCCGGGCGCAAACCGGAAGAGCAGATCGAAACCGTGCTTTCCGAGCTCGCCCGCTTCGATCCCGAGCTCGTCCGCCGACCGCGCCTCGTGATCGGCTCGCGGGCGGACCTGACGTCGATCGACGATCGCCCGGACCGCTCGTCATATGGCGGCGAGCTCGAGTGCTCGGCGGTGACCGGAGAGGGTCTCGACGAACTGCTGCGCCGGATCCGGCCGCTCGTCGACGCGGCGCGAAGAGTGGAGGCGGCTCCGGCCGCGGAACGCGTCGTCCATCGGCCGTTTCCAGAAGGGGTCGTCGTCGAACGTGAGGGTACGGGGTTCGTCGTCGCGGGCCGCGCCGCCGAGCGCGCCGTCGCGCTTTCGGACCTCACCAATCCCGACGCGCTGGCTCTCGTACAGCGCCGCCTCCGTCGCCTCGGCGTCGACCGGGCGCTTTCGCGTGCCGGGGCGAAGGCAGGCGACGACGTGCGGATCGGCGCACTGACCTTCACCTACCGGGAAGACGAGACATGAGCACGCCGACGAGCTCGGCCGCGCGCCCCGTCGTCGTAAAGATCGGCACGTCGTCGCTTGTGCGCGATGGGGACGCGCTCGACACCGCCGCGATCGTGAAGCTCGCGCGCGAGGTGGCGGCGCAGGTGCGTGCCGGACGACGGGTCGTCGTTGTCTCGTCGGGCGCCGTCGCCGCCGGGAAAGCCGCGACCTCGGCGGTCCCATCGATGAGGCCGGCCGAGACGCGCGCGCTGTCGGCGATCGGTCAACCACGGCTGATGCGCGCCTACGAGGATGCGTTCGACGCCGAAGGACTCCTCACGGCGCAGGTGTTGATCTCCTCGCGGGACTTCGGGGTTCGCCGGCAATACCTCCGGGCACGGGAGACCATCGAGACGCTGTGGATGTCCTCTGCCGTGCCCATCGTCAACGAGAACGACGCCCTCTTGGATGGCGAGGTCCGATTCGGCGACAACGACCGGCTCGCGGCGCTCGTCGCGAACCTCGTCGGTGCCGAAGTCCTCGTGATCCTCACCGACACGCCGGGCTTGTACGACTCTGACCCGCATCGAGTCCGCAACGCGACGCTCGTCGAGGAGGTTGCCGCATCCGACGCGGCCTTCGACGAGGTGGCCGGTGGTCCCTCATCTCGCGGCACGGGTGGCATGGGCACGAAACTCGCGGCGGCTCGCCTCGCCGCGTGGTCGGGTGTGCGCGCCGTCATCGCCCAGGCGATTCGCGAGGGTGTCATCGCTGAGGCAATCGACGGCTCGCTGGGCGTCGGCACAACCATCCTCACGAGGTCAGAGCGCTTGTCGGCTCGCAAAGCCTGGATCGCGTTCGCCCTGCCGGCGCGGGCGAAGGTTCTCGTCGACGACGGCGCCCGGCGCGCCATCGTTGAGCGCGACGCGTCGCTGCTCCCCGCGGGTGTACGCGGCGTCGAGGGTCGCTTCGAAGAAGGTGACGCAGTCGAGATCTGTGATCTCTCGGGAGCGGTCTTCGCCAAGGGTCTCGCGCGCGTCGGATCCGCCAATCAGTCGGCGTGGATCGGTAAGCGCTCCCGTGAACTCGACGAGGGTCTCTCTGTCGAGGTCGTGCACAAAGACGATCTCGTCGTGTTGGACGTGACGCTCGCGCACGGCGCGCCGATGGCGTGAACGCGTCGTTTTCCTGGCAGTCGAGGAAACTAGATTGACTCGCGTGCGGTTGCGTAATCAGCACCGCCGGTCGCGGTGGTGGGTCCTCGTCGTTGCGAGCGCGTCGCTGATGGTGCTCTACTTCTCGTCCGTTGCGTCGGCGTCGGTACTGCTCCGTGCTCCTCGAGTCGCGAAGCTCGCGTCACGCATCTCGGTGACGGCGAGCGGGCTGCGACCGGCGCATTACGCACTCGTCCTCTCGCGATCCGCAGGCCCAACGACGTGCCTCGTCGTGCTCGCGTCCGCCAACGCGGCCGGCGGGAGGGTCGCGTTGTCCGGGACCTTGCCGAGGCGGTTGTCGTGTTATCTCGGGCGCAACCCAACTTTTGGGGGGATTCCCCTGACGGCTGGCACCTACTGGCTGTCGGTCGGGGAACTCGTGCCGCCAGCGAGCTTCAGTTCGTCCGCGAGCTTCGCGAAGACGCCGATCAAGCTCGTCCAATAGCGCGCGCCGTCACTCGTCCCTCACCGCGCGCGTTCTTTGCGGTCCGGTCGCCCCGAGGAACGTCATATTCCTGCGGATAGCGTGTGCCATGGCCATCGTGCCCCTTGAGGAGATTGGTGCCCGGGCGCAAGCCGCGGCGCGCACCTTGCGGGTCGAGACGAGCGCCGGAAAGCACGAAGCGCTGATCACCGCCGCCTCCTTTCTGGAGTCGTCCGCTGAGGAGATCCTCGAGGCAAATTCCGTCGACGTCACCGCCGCGCAAGCATCCGGCGTGACGCCCACGGTCGTCGACCGGTTGCGGCTGAGCGAGGAGCGCATCGAACAGATGGCTGCCTCGATGCGGACGGTGGCGGACCTCCCCGACCCGGTCGGTGAGGTCGTCGAAGGCAGGGTGCTCCCGAACGGGCTCGAGGTTCGCCGCGTCCGCGTTCCGCTCGGTGTGATCGGGATCGTCTATGAGAACCGGCCGAACGTGACGGCGGACGCCGCCGCGCTTTGCCTGCGGTCAGGCAATTCCGTCATGCTGCGCGGCTCCGCTGGTGCGCTCGAGTCGAACCGCGCGATCGCCAACGTGATCCGCGAGGCGATCTCCTCGGTCGGACTACCAGTCGACGCGGTCCAGCTCGTCGAGGACATCCGTCACGAGACCGTCGCCGAGTTCGTGAAGCTGCGCGGGATCATCGACTGCCTCATCCCCCGCGGCGGCCCAGCGCTCGTGAGTCTGATCGTTGACGAGGCGACCGTGCCGTATGTGATCGACGGAGACGGGAACTGCCACGTCTACGTCGATGCGTCGGCGGATCTGGACATGGCCGAGCGCATCGTCGTCAACGCCAAGCTTCAGCGACCGAGCGTGTGCAACGCGATGGAGACGCTCCTTGTTCACGAGGCAATCGCCCCCGTCGCTCTGCCGCGCCTCGCATCTGCCCTGAGCGGCGTAGAGCTCGTCGGGGACGAGGAGACGATGGCGATCCTTCCCGGGATCGAAAAGGCGAGCGAGGAGGACTACGCAACCGAGTTCCTGTCGTTGAAACTCGCGGTGGGCGTCGTGAGGGATCTCGACGCCGCGATCGCGCACATCACGCGTTATTCGAGCGGGCACTCCGAAGCGATCGTCACGAATGATCGCGCGCACGCGCGCCGCTTCGTCGAACGTGTCGACGCCGCCGCGGTGCTCGTGAACGCCTCGACGCGCTTTGTCGACGGCGGCGAGCTCGGCCTCGGAGCCGAGATCGGGATCTCTACCCAGAAGTTGCATGCCCGTGGACCGATGGGCCTGCGAGAGCTCACCACCGTCAAATACGTGATCGAGGGCGACGGACAGGTGCGGGCCTGAGCCAGTTGCTACCCGCCGCCGAGGCGCATGCTCGGTAAGGTCGCAGTGTGGTTGAGGGAGATGGGTTCGTCGAAGATGCTCGCGAGGTTGCGCCCGGGACGCGTCTCGTCATCGTCCGCCACGGCGAGGCAGTCTCGAACGTCGAAGACCTGATCGGGGGCCACGAAGGCTGTCGCGGGCTCACCGCGCGAGGCATTGCCCAATGTGAGGCGCTAGCCGAGCGATTGGCCACGACCGGCGAACTCGACGGGGCGGCGGCGATGTGGACGAGCGTCTTGCCCCGGGCGATCGAATCGGCGGCGATCATCGCGCCGGCGATCGGCTTCGACGTCGTCGAGCAGAGCTGCTCGCTCTGCGAGCAGCACCCCGGCGAGGCGGACGGCATCTCCTGGGCGGAGTTCGAGCGCCGCTACGCCCGGGTCTCGCTGCCGGGCTCCGATCCCGAGCTCCCCTTGTCCCCAGGAGGCGAAAGCTGGATCGCGTTCTTGGACCGGGCCGCCACCGGACTGCTCGACGCGGCGTCGCGGTCTCCCGGGCGGCTCGTCGTGGTGATCTCGCACGGCGGCGTCGTCGCGGCATCGATGATCCGGTTTCTCGGCCTTGCCGAACACGGCGCGGGGGTGCAGTTGCACGCCGAGAACACCGCGATCACCGAGTGGGTTCGGACGGGGTACCGCTGGCGACTCGTCCGATTCAACGATGTCGCGCACCTGGCAGGATCGGGGCGCGAGGCCGTGCGTTCGGCGGTCCCCGCCTGGGTCGATGAGGAGATCGATCGCTCAGCGGTCGATCAACAGGTGTAGTCGGGGTCGAGCCCGTACGGCGAGGCGAGGGTCCCAGGCGTCTCCTGCAGGATCGTCGGGACACCGCCGGCGAAGACGTCGCCCGAGACCTGCGAATGCGCGTAGCTCGCCGTTCCCGAGCACCAGGCGCCGAGGCTCGAGACGCTCGACAAGCCGGGCTCGCTGTACGGCGGGTTCGTCCACGGGACGCCCGCGACCCACAGCGGCACCTGTCCGCCGGACGGCACGAAGTTTCCGGCGATCGTCGGGTACTGGACGCTCGTCGAGTAGATGCCGACCTCGAGGCCGGAGGCGCGCAGTGCGTCGATCGCGCCTTGGATCGTCTGGTCGTTCAACTCGGTGTTGTGCGACCAGTACTCGCCTTGCGAAAAACTCGAGTAGTTCGACGGTGACAGCGTCGTGTTCTCGATGTCGAGCCACCAGATCGCGGATTGCGCGCCAACGTTTGACGCATAGGTGAGGGCCGATTCGGCGCCGTTGTAGCCGTAGTTGTACGCGATGCAGTTCGCCTGGCTCGAGCCGGACATCTGCGAGCACGTCCCGCGCGGACCGTTCGCCGAGAACGCCTGGCCCTGGGTGCTCGTATCCGGCGCGTTCACGAAAAGGTAGAGGTTGTACGGCGCGCCCCCCGGTGGGTCGCCCTTCGTCGCCCATGCGACCTCAGACGCGAGGCAGCGGTTGTTCGCACTGTCGAGCCATCCGGCCGCTTCGATGATCGTGATCGCGGAGACGCTCGGCATCTTTGACATGACCTGATTCGAACTCGGCGAGGCGCACTGGAAGTTCGAGATGTCGTAGCCGAACAGTCCCGCCGGAATCGCGATCAGACCTTTTTGGACCGTGAAAGAGCGGACGAGTTCGACGACGACGACGCCATTGTGGGGCGGTGCGTGCGCGAGTGAGCCGGCGAAGCGTGCGTCGCCGTAGTTAAAGACGCGTCCCGACGCGGATGCAAACCAGTAGCCGCTGCCGTCGGCGGTGACGACGAACGAAGCGAACGCCTCTTTGATGTGCTTGCGCGCCGGTGCGCCGAAGTACGGCGCGTCGCCGAAGCGGTAGATGCTTCCGGAAGCCGTCGCGATCCAGTAGCCGTGCCCGTCTGGCGTGTTCGCGATCGCGACGACCCCGGTCCCAGATTTGTTGGACGAGACGGAGCCCATCGAGGTTTCGTCGCCGAAGCCGAAGACCTGACCGTTCTTGGCGACGAGCCGGTACCCGCCGTCGTCGGGTGCGGGAGCGATCGAGACGATCGGCGAGGGGAGCTTTTCGTGCGCGAGCGATCCGCAAAACGGCGCCGTTCCGTAGTTATAGACCGCTCCGTTCGAGGCGACGAGCCAGTAACCAAACCCGACCGGCGCGGCGGCGATCGCGACGATCGGCGCGTGGTGCCGGTGTACCGGCGAGCCGAAGAACGTCGCGTCGCCGAAGCCGTAGACGCTGCCCTTCGCGTCCGCGAGCCAGTAGCCCGCCCCATCTGACGTGGGCGCCGCACCGATGAATCCCGACTGACGCGGCTTTGCCTTCGACCCCCGGAAGGCCGCGCCTCCAAACGGGTGGACCCCACCATTCGACTCAACGAGGTAGTAGGTGGGCTTTTCGATCGTGGGGGGAGTCGACGGGTTCGTCGACGTCGTGGTCGGGGTCGACGTCGTGGTCGTTGACGAGCCCGGCAGGGTCGTCGACGTGGTCGTGGTCGTCGTCGACGTCGTCGTTGTTGAGGTGGTCGTCGTTGAGGTCGTCGTCGTCGTTGAGGTCGTGGTGGTAGTTGTCGTCGGGGTCACCGGATACGCGCACGACGGTGTCAGCGTCACCGCGACCGTCTGTCTCGCGTCGTGGGCGCGCCTCGAGTGTGCACGCACCGCCGCGCCAGCAACGGCCGCCGGCGGGAGCAGGGCCGCGAAGATCATCGCTGCCACCCCGACGACGCGCGCGCCCGGCAGCGGGTGCCGCCGCTCGCCCATCAGTCCCGCAACAGCTCCGCGACTCGGTAGGCGAGATCGAGCGCCTGGCGGGCGTTCAATCGAGGATCGCACGCCGTCGTGTACCGCAGGGAAAGGTGCTCCTCCAAGATGTCCTCGGTTCCGCCGAGGCACTCGGTGACATCGTCTCCGGTGAGCTCCACGTGCAGGCCGCCCGGCCAGGTGCCGAGGTCGCGGTGGACGGCGAAAAAAGCGCGGATCTCGCCCAGGATGTCCTCGAAGTGTCGCGTTTTTCTGCCTTCGGACACGAACGTGTTGCCGTGCATCGGATCGCACTGCCATACGACAAGATGGCCGGCACCTTCAACCGCGCCGACGAGCTCGGGCAAGACCTCTTCGACTCGGCCGACGCCGAGGCGGCAGATGAGCGAGAGCCGACCCGGCACGCGGCCAGGGTTCAGCACGTCACACAGCGCGACGAGATCTCGGGGCGCCAACGTCGGGCCGACCTTCACACCGATCGGGTTGGCGATCCCGCGTGCGAATTCGACGTGCGCTCCGTCAAGCCTGCGTGTCCGATCGCCAACCCACACCATGTGTGCCGAGCAGTCGTAGAAGCCCCCGTCCGTGGGATCCTTGCGAGTGAGCGCCTGCTCATAGTCGAGGAGCAACGCCTCGTGGCTCGTGAAGAGATTGCCCCCAGTTGAAGCGGAGTCCGCGTCAAGGCGCATCCCAAAGGTTCCCAGCGCCGCGACCGCGCGCTTTACTTCATCGGCGGTCTCGGTGTAGCGGCGCCCCTCTTTCGTCGAGGCGACGAAATTCTGGTTCCAGGTGTGGACGTTTGGCAGCGACGCGAATCCCTGCGCGGTCAACGTGCGCAAAACGTTTAGCGTCGCGGCCGCGTGGTGGTACGCGGCGACCATCCGATTTGGGTCGGGAGTTCGCGCCAGGAGGTCCGGCGCGTCGTCGTTCACCATGTGCCCGCGAAAACTGGGAAGATCGATGCCGTCGACGCGTTCGGTCGGCGACGAGCGCGGCTTCGCGAATTGACCTGCGATCCTGCCGACGCGCACGACGGGTAAACCTGATCCGTACGCGAGCACAACTGCCATTTGCAAGATCACCGATAACCGATCGCGGATCGACTCGAAGGTCACCTCAGCGAACGACTCGGCGCAGTCCCCGGCCTGCAGCACGATTGCGCGCTGCCCATTGACCTCGCCGAGGGCGTTCAATAATTGCCGAACCTCGGCGGGATCAACCAGTGGAGGGAGGCGTTCGAGTTCGGCGAGCGCCTCTTTGAGCGCGAACTCGTCGGGCCAGTCGGGGGACTGTTCGACGCAAAGACGACGCCAGGAATCCGACGACCACGGTGTCCGGGCGCGCGCGCTCCCGGCATTCGCTCCGGGCTGGACCACGTCCCCACCCTACCGGTGTGGGGCCCGAACGGTAGGGCATTTTCTGGCGAGTTTTCGCAAATGGGACGCATACGCTTTCGCGGTGGCGACATCGCGACTCGGAATCTTCGGTGGCACGTTCGACCCGATTCACATCGGTCACCTCGTCGCGGCGGTGAACGCGCGCTTCGCGCTGAACCTTGACCGCGTGCTGTTCGTCGTTGCGAACCAACCGTGGCAGAAAGTGGACGAACGAGCCGTCACTCCGGCGCTCGATCGCCTCGAGGTCGTCGAAGCTGCGCTCGGGGATGTGGAAGGGCTCGAAGCGTCGCGCATCGAGATTGATCGCGGCGGTCCCTCTTACACCGCAGACACGATCACCGAGTTGCGCGGCAGGGAACCCGACTCGCACTTGTTCTTGATCGTCGGTGCCGACGTCGTCGCGAGCCTTGACACCTGGGAGCGAATCGACGAGATCCGCAAGGAGACGACGATCGTCGTCGTCAACCGTCCTGGTTCGACGACGGTCGATCCGGCGCGCGAGGGGGCACTCGCCGGGTGGGACGCCGTCGCGATCGAGATCCCGGGGATCGAGCTTTCGAGCACGGACCTTCGCGGGCGCGCAGTCGACGGTCGCCCCCTCGACTACCTGATTCCCGAGGCCGCTGTCCGCGTGATCCGCGCCCGTCACCTGTACGCTGTCCGCAGATGAAGGCTCGAGTGATCGCCCGACCCGTCCCGGTCGCGATCCCTGCGCCAACGACTCCCGCTGCGTGGGACGGGCCTTCGCGTTGAGCCTTGAAGCCGCGCTGATCGCCGCGCGGGCGGCGTCGGCGAAGACGCTCGAAGACACGGTCGTCCTCGACGTCGGCGAACTAATCGGGATCACGGACTACTTCGTGATCACCGCCGGCCGAAACGACCGACAGGTGCGCGCAATCGTCGATGAGATCTCACGCCAGGTCCGCGAGCGCACCGGCGTGAGCGTGCGTCAGTCAGAGGGGCTGGAATCGATGAGCTGGGTTCTCCTCGACTACGGCGACTTCGTCGTGCACGTCTTCGACGTAGAGGCGCGAGCGCTCTACGCGCTCGAACGACTGTGGGCGGACGCTCCACGTGTCCCGGTGGATGAGCAAGCCGCCCCGAGCGAGTTCGCGCGCCGCTAACCGATCGACGCCCGCGATCTCAACTCGCGAGCGGAGCGATGGATCGGTAGTCAGGGCGACCCACGGACGCGTTGTAGCGAACCTGTCCTCGCGCGAGGAACGCCTGTCTCACCCCACCGAATAAGAAGTTGACCGAAGTCACCTGCGGGAACTGGGTGAGCGTGTAGACGATCTGCGCGTCGGCGTCGAACAGCTCTGTGGCGTCGAGCTGGCCAAACGTCGAGTCCAAGTCGACCGAAGCAACGCCGCGTTCCACCTTGCCGGTGAGGACGAGCGTCGAGCGGGGGAATTCGCTCATCGCCGTCGAGATCCCCGAGCGCAACTCAGAGGTCGTCGGACCAAGGGTGAGTGCGTTCAAGGTGTCCTGCAAGAGTGCGTCGAGGGAGAGCTTGGCGGCGGGTACGTAGCGTGTCGATGCGGCGAGGTGTCCCCGAGTCAGGAAGTAGACGTCGACGGCGCGTCCGTGGTGCGGAGGTTCGGGGAGCGAGGGCGTGTGAAACAGAGCTCCCGGCACGGCGATCGGTTGCGCGCTCGTTTGGATCGCGACGCCGCATCCTGCCGTCGCAAGGACAATCCCAAGGGCACACAGCATGATGATCGGCCGGGATCTCCGTCGCATCGTCATTGCTCCGATCCGTTCGTCGACGCGACGTCGTGGCCGACTTCGGACCAGGGTGCGATGGGGATCTCGACGACAAAGCGCGCACCGCCCGACGGCGCGTCGGTGACGAAGACGCGTCCGCCGTGCAGGCGTACGTGCTCGCGTACGAGCGCGAGTCCGAGTCCCGTGCCGACGCCGGCGCCGCGGCTGCCCGCGCCTGATGAGCCCCGGGTGAAGCGCTCGAAGATGCGCGTGCGGTCCGCCTCGGGGACACCCGGACCCGCGTCGTCGACGAGCACCCGCACGAAGCCGTCTTCGCTCTCCACCGAGACCTCTGTGACGCCCCCGGCGTAGCGGTCCGCGTTTTCAATGAGATTCGATAGCACTCGCTCGATCCGCCGCTTGTCGACGAACACAAGCTGGTGATCGCTTTCGGGATCGACTGTGATCGGGATCACGCTGTGCGACGAGGGTGCTGCCGCGTGACGGACGAGCTCGCCGATCTCGACCGGAGCCGGCTCAAAATCCGCAGAGCGCGAGTCGTAGCGCGAGATTTCGAGCAGGTCGCCGACCATGCGTTGGAACCGGCGAACCTCCGCGGCGAGCAAATCGAGAGCGTGTTGTGAGCGTTCGGGCATCTCGTCCTTGCGTGCCTCGATGACCGAGAGTGCGGCCGCGAGCGTCGTCAGTGGAGAGCGGAGCTCGTGGCTGACATCTGAGGTGAAGCGGGCATCGCGTTCGATGCGCTGTTGCAGGCGATCCGCCATCCGGTTGAACGATGAGGTCAACACAGCGAGATCACGCGCGTCCGCCGTCTCAAGCCTGGTGTCGAGCATCCCACCGGCAATGGCGAGCGCTGCCCGGGAGACGTCGCGCAGCGGCCGGAGGGCGCGACCCGCGGCCCACCTCCCGAGCACCGCGCCAAGCGCCGTCGTCACGATCCCCGCCGCGATCAAAGTCGCCAGCAGCGCGTGCAGGTTGTCGGAGGCGCTCGACAGGTTGTACACCGAGAAGAAGCGTGCCGTGCGGGGAAGCGCGATCCCGACCCCGTACATCGGAGCGCCCTGGAATGTGAATGTCTGTTCCGAAGAGAGCCCCGCGATCGTGTCGTCGCGAAGCGAAAGCGGCAACTGTTCGTAGGTGAACGATGCCGGAGAAGAAGAGAACCACAGTTGGCGGTCGCCGAGGTAGACGAGCGCGAATGAGGTCGTCGACTTCAAGTCGTTGACAAGCGTCAGCGCGCTTTCGAGCTCTGCGTTCTCGTTGCTCGCGAAGACGATTCCTCGCGCGGCGGTCGCGTTCGCGATCGCCTGCGCCTTCAAAGAGTGCTCGTCACCACCCACGATCGACGAGCTCGTTTTGACGTACGTGATCGTCGAGATGAGGATTGCGAGCACAAGCGCACCGAACGCGAAGCTCGCCGTGATGCGGGCGCGGAGACCGAGCCGCGCGAAAGGTTTCCGCCGCTCAGCGCCCTCGGGGGAAACGACGCGGCGAAGCCGCTCCCCGAACGACATTTAGCTCGCGAGCTTGTAGCCGAGGCCGCGAACGGTGAGCACGTAACGGGGGTTCGCCGGATCAGGCTCAACCTTGGTCCGGAGCCTGCGGATGTGGACATCGACGAGCCGACCATCGCCGAAGTAGTCGTAGCTCCAGACGCGCTCGAGCAGCTGTTCCCTGCTCAGCACCTTGCCGGAGTTCGCGGCGAGCTCGCACAACAGCAGGAACTCGGTGCGCGTCAGGTGGACCTCCTCGCCGGCGAGACGGACGACGCCGGCGTCCGGCATGACGTCGAGATCGCCGAAGGTGAGCGACGGCGGACCGCCGTCGGTTGAGCGCACGCGGCGCATCAGCGCCCGGATGCGCGCCGCGAGTTCTTTCGGCTCGAACGGCTTCGTCACGTAGTCGTCGGCGCCGGCCTCCAAGCCGGCGACGACGTCGTGCGTATCCGTGCGGGCCGTCACCATGATGATCGGCACCGCCGAGTCACGTCGGATCTCCCGGCAGCACTCGAAGCCGTCGATGCCCGGAAGCATCAGGTCGATGATCACGAGGTCGATCGGCTCGGACGGCGGTGCCTTCGCGAACTTCTCGAGCGCGATCTCACCGCTCCCCGCCTCGACGACGCCGTAGCCCTCGTCTTCGAGGGCGAGGCGCATCGAGGTCCGGATGCGTTCGTCGTCTTCGACCAAAAGAAGATGGCTCGCCACCTCACCATTGTTTCCCTTTTCACAGCAGCGCGAGCGCGCCGCCGTGGCGCGAGGCGGTCTCCGCGGCGGCCATCACCCGAAACGGGCTGCCCACGACCGTAAGCTCGGCCGGTGAGCTGGGGTTTCGATGGATTCGTCCGCTCGCTCACCTCGGCATCGGAGGCGACGAAGCGGGCGTACCGGACCGATCTCGACGCCTTCGCCGAGTGGGCGGGGCGCGGCGGTGTCACGGGTCCGGAGGCCGTCGACCGGCTGATGCTTCGCCGCTACCTCGCCTACTTGACGGCGCGGGGATACGCCCGGCGATCGATCGCCCGCAAGGCTGCCTCGATCCGGCGGTACTTCGCCTACGCCCAGCGCCGGCACCTCGTCAACGACGACCCCGCCCGACGCCTGAGTGCGCCGTCGGGAGAAGGACGCCTGCCCAAGGTGCTCGGTACGGGCGAACTCGCGCAGCTCCTCGAGTCGACGGCCGAAGCGGAGGAGTTCGACGCGTTGACGCTCGCCATCGGGGCGCGCGACCTGGCGATCGTTGAGCTGCTCTACGGATCCGGGTTGCGGGTCGCCGAGTGCTGCGCCCTTGACCGACGCGATCTCGAACTCGACCGCCACGTCGTCACCGTCCTCGGTAAAGGAAACAAAACCCGCCGGGTGCCGATGAGCGAGCCGAGCGTCGACGCCCTGGCGTCCTATCTCGACCGCCACCGGGCGGCGCTGGCAAAGACGGACTCCCCGAAGGAAGCGGTTTTCCTCAACCGGCGGGGCCACCGGATGTCGCCGCGGGACGTCCGCCGGGTGATCGACGCCCGATCGGTCGCGCCAACCCACCCGCACGCCCTGCGCCACACCTTTGCCACGCACCTGCTCGACGGGGGAGCCGACCTGCGGGTCGTACAAGAGCTGCTCGGTCACTCGAGCCTGCGGACGACCCAGCGCTACACCCACGTGTCGAAGGAGCGCCTCGTCGCCGTCTACAAAAAGTCTCATCCCCGCTCTTGAGCGCCCGGGGAGGCGACTCCTGGGTCAACCTGGCGCTTTGCCTGATCAGGGGCGGAAATTCTCCGGCTACCATCTGAGCGGGCCCGACCGGGTCCGACAAAAATCTCGAACCGGACACACCCACGGTCGCCTTCGGGCGCGGTGTCTGGCGCGCACAACCGTTGGGAGGAGCGACGCGTGGCCGTCGTCACAATGAAGCAGCTGCTCGAAGCGGGGGTTCACTTCGGGCACCAAACTCGACGTTGGAACCCGAAGATGAAGCGCTTCCTCTACGGGGAGCGCAACGGCATCTACATCATCGATCTGCATCAAACCCTCGCCGGGATCGAAAAGGCGTACGCCTTCGTGCGCGACCTCGTCGCGGATGGCGGCACCGTGCTGTTCGTTGGGACGAAGAAGCAGACCCAGGGCCCAATCGCCGAGTACGCGACCGCCTCTGGCATGCCATATGTCAATGAGCGCTGGCTCGGCGGCATGCTCACGAACTTCGAGACGATCTCGAGCCGTGTCCGCAAGCTCGCCGAGCTCGAGGGCCAGCGCGACTCTGGCGAATTCGACCAGATGCCGAAGAAAGAGGCGCTGATGCTCCAGCGCGAGCTCGAGAAGCTCGCCCGCAACTTGGGGGGCATTCGCCGTCTTTCGAAGCGACCGGACGCCCTGTTCGTCATCGACACGAAAAAAGAGCACATCGCCGTCACCGAGGCGCGCAAGCTCGGGATCCCGGTCGTTGCAGTCGTCGATTCGAACTGCGACCCGGACGAGATCGACTACCCGATCCCCGGCAACGACGACGCGATCCGTTCCGGGCGGTTGATGTGCCGGGTGATCTCGGACGCGGTGATCGAGGGCCGCTTCATCTACTCCCGCCGGGCGGCGGACAGCCTGCGCGCCGCCCAGGACACCTCACCGCCGCCGGTCGCTGAAAGCCCGCCGGCCGTTGTCGGCGCGACCGAGGGGGCCTGAGATGGCACAGATCACTGCGAAGGACATCCAGGCCCTCCGCCAGGCGACCGGGGCGGGCATCCTCGATGCGAGGCGGGCGCTGCAGGAGACCGACGGTGACTTCGAAAAGGCGCGGCGCTGGCTGCGTGAGCAGGGGCTCGCCGGCGCGTCGAAGCGCGCCGAGCGTGCGCGCGCTGAGGGTGCGGTCTCGGTCGTCGTGAGCGGCGAGCACGGAGTCGGCGCGGTCGTCGCGCTCGAGTGCGAGACCGACTTCGTCGCGAAGTCCGCGGACTTCGTCCGCCTGGTTGACACCCTTGCTGAAACTCTCGCCACCGACGGGGAAGAGGGTCTGGCGCGCCATGCGGACGAGATCGACGAGCTGAAGGTGGCGATGAAAGAGAACATCGCCATCGGCCAGCATGCGCGCTTTGAATCCGACGGGTCGACGATCCTCGAGAGTTATCTGCACGTGCAGAACGGGCGCGGGGTGAACGGCGTGCTCATCGAGCTCGAAGGCGGCTCGGCCGCGCTCGCGCACGACATCGCGGTGCACATCGCCTTCGCCCGGCCCGAGTACCTGTCGCGCGACGACGTGCCGCCCGAGGTCCTCGCGACCGAGCGCGAAACGATGCTCGCGATCGCAAAGAACGAAGGAAAGCCAGAGGCGCAGCTCGAAAAGATCGTCGAAGGTCGGATGAAGGGTTGGTTTGAGCTCCACGTACTGCTCGACCAGCGCTTCGCGAAAGACGAAAAGCAGACGATCGCCCAACTGCTCGGCGGCGCGACGGTCCGCCGGTTCGCGCAGGTCGTCGTCGGTTCGTGACCGCGCGTCGAGCGACGGCGGACGCTGCTGGAACGTTTGCTCCGGGAGCGTTTCCGCGCAAGTGGTCGCGTGCGGTACTGAAGATCTCCGGCGAGGCATTCGCTTCTGCGTCCTCGGAGGAAACGATCGACGCATCGACGGTGGCACGCATCGCGAAAGAGATCGCCGAGTCGGTGTCCGACCTCGGCGTCGAGCTCGCGGTGATGATGGGCGGTGGGAACATCTGGCGTGGTCAGACCGGGGCCGGTGAAGGCATCGACCGCGCGACCTCAGACACGATGGGCATGCTCGGCACTGTGATCAACTCGCTTGCGCTGCAGGATGCGATCGAGCGCGAGGGACGCCCCACGCGGGTGCTCTCGGCGATCTCGATGGCAGAGGTTTGCGAGCCCTACATCCGCAGACGAGCGATCCGTCACCTCGAAAAAGGACGCGTTGTGATTTTCGCGGCGGGCATGGGCAACCCGTACTTCACGACGGACACACCGGCCGCCCTTCGTGCCGCAGAGATCGAAGCGGACGTGATCTTGAAAGGAACGCACTCCGGAGTCGACGGCGTCTACAGCGCGGATCCGCGCATCGATCCCAGTGCGACGAAATTCGACGAGATCAGTTTCATGGATGTCGTCGCGCGTGACCTTCGAGTGATGGACCTCACCGCGATCACCTTTTGCAAGGACAACGGACTTCCGATTCTCGTCTTCGACCTGATGACACCCGGCAACATTCGTGGCGCCATTGCCGGTGAGCCGATCGGTACGCTGATTCGATGACCGCCGACGCCATCATCGATGGGGCGCTCAACGACGCGCGCGAAAAAATGCAACGCGCTGTCGAGCACACGAAGGGCGAGTTCGGTTCGGTGCGCACCGGGCGCGCGGCGCCCGTTCTCGTCGAGAAGTTGAAGGTCGACTACTACGGCAGTGAGGTCGCGCTGCAGAGTCTCGCCGGGATTACCGTTCCGGAGGCGCGCACGCTCGTCATTCACCCGTACGACAAGAACGCGATGAAGGCGATCGAAAAGGCGATCCAGGCGTCGGACCTCGGCGTCAACCCAACAGACGATGGTGAGGTCATCCGCGTGACGTTTCCACAGCTGAACGAGGAACGTCGACGCGAGCTCGTCAAAGTCGTCCGCCAACGCGCGGAGGAAGGCCGTGTGGCGGTGCGAAACGTGAGACGCCACGCGCGCCACGAGCTCGAGACCCACGAACACGACGGCGCGGTCTCGTCCGACGATGTCGAATGGGCGGGCAAGGAACTCGACCGACTTACCCACGACTTCGTCGCGGAGATCGATCGGTTGTTAGCCCACAAGGAGCAGGAACTGCTCGAGGTCTAAGACCCCGGGCGCGTGGTGTGCAAGGTGGCACGCCTGCCGGAGGAGATGTGCCGAACGACGCCATAGAGGACCGCGCGGAGCGCTCCGTCAGAACGAATGGAGCGACACGTCGGGCTGACGACGCTGCCGACGAGGAAGCGCCGCGACGCACCGGCGAGGTGCGCGTCGTTGCGGTCGAGGCCGCGGTGGCGGCGGGCCTCGTGGAAGCGTCATCGGGCGAGGCGCCGACGGCCTCCGCCGCCGACGACACGTCCACCATCCCGTTGCCCGACTGGACGGATCCGCCGACCGGCCAGGTGCCGCGAGTGCTCCTTGACGAAGGGGAAGACCCCGACGCGCCGCGTCTGAAGGGCCCGAGCTGGCGACAGCGACCCCAGGACTGGGATCAGGACGCCGACGCGCTCGAGTACCTCGTCGAGGAGGGCGAAGACGAGATCGACGAGATGGCGACGATCGCCGGACGCGAGTCGACCGGTGTCGCGGAAGGCGACCCGTTCGAGTTCGACTTCGAACCGCCAACCCCGTACCCGCGGGTGGAGGAAGCGAGCTCTCCGGTCGACGACGGCGCACGCGATGGCACAACTTCGATCGGCTCGCCCGACGACGCGGCGTGGAGCGATGTCATCGTCACGCCGCCGTCACGCCGCCGCCACGCCCGGGCCCGGGCGCACCGGGCGCCTCCGAGTTCCGGTCGCTCCTCGCAGCGCAACCCGAGCGTTGCGATCGCCACCGGGGTCGTGCTCGCCGGTGTCGCCGTGGCGTGCTTCGAGGCCGGACCTCTCGCCGTCGTCGTGCTCGCGACGGTCGCCCTCAGTCTCGCCGCGGGCGAGACCTTCGGAGCGTTGCGCCGCTCCGGCTTCCGTCCGCTGTCGCTTCTCGGTCTCGTCGCGACCGCGCTTGCCGTCGTCTTCGCGTATTTGAAGGGACCGATCGCCGACCCCGTTTTGCTCGCCGGACTCGTCGTTCTTGGCGGGTGCGCGCTCGTCGTTTCGTCGGTTGAACGATCCGCCGTCGAAGACTTGGGGGTCAGCGTCCTCGTCGTCACCTGGGTCGGCGTGCTCGGGTCCTTCGCCGCCTTGCTCGTCAACCCGACGACGTTTCCCCACCGCCACGGGGTCGCGTTCTTGGGAGCAGTCGTCGGCATCACGGTCGCGCACGACATCGGGTCCTACGTCGTCGGCTCGAGAATCGGCCGGCACCGCTTCGTTCCGCGCGTGAGCCCGGGCAAGACGGTCGAAGGGCTGATCGGCGGTAGTGCTCTCGCGCTTTTGGTCGCGGGATTGCTCGTTGCTCGCGTGCACCCGATGACCCTCGCCGCGTCGCTCGGCCTCGCCGCGGTCGTCATCGTGTTCGCTCCGCTCGGCGACCTCGTCCAGTCGGTCGTGAAGCGCGACCTCGGCCTCAAGGACATGGGCCGTATGCTCCCCGCGCACGGGGGGATCTCGGACAGGATTGACTCGATGCTCTTCGTCCTCCCCGCCGCATTCGTCTTCTTCCGCCTCGTGCACCTCGGATGAGCACGCCTCGCACCGTTTCGGTGATCGGCTCGACCGGTTCGATCGGACGGCAGACCCTCGACGTCATCGGTCGCGAGTCCGATGTATTTCGGGTGGTCGGAATCGGGGCAAACCGCTCCATCGACGATCTCGCGCGTCAAGCGGAGAGGTTTCGACCTCAAGTCGTCGCGATCGGCGACGCGTCGCTCGCCTCCGAACTCGTCTCGCGGGTGCCGGAAGGCACCGAGATACGCGTCGGCGGAGAGGGACTCGCGTCCTTGTGTGAGATCGCCGAGGTCGCGATCAATGCCGTCGTCGGCTTCGCGGGCCTCGGCGTTACCGTCGCCGCTTTGAGAGCTCGCCGACGCCTCGCTCTCGCCAACAAGGAGTCGCTCATCGCCGGAGCGCCCGTCGTCCAGGCGGCCCGGGCGTCCGACGGTGCGGAGATCGTTCCGGTCGACTCCGAGCACTGCGCGATCCACCAGTGCCTGGGGGAGCGGCGCAGCCTCCGGATCGACTCAGCAGACGGGCCAGAGCCTCCTCCAGATGTCAGACGTCTGGTGCTGACGGCGTCCGGGGGTCCGTTCCGGGGACGGCGACGCGCGGAACTCTCCTCGGTTCGAATCGACGATGCGCTCGCCCATCCGACTTGGAAGATGGGACCGAAGATCACCGTCGACTCCTCGACGCTCATGAATAAAGGCCTCGAAGTGATCGAGGCGCATGCGCTTTTCGGCGTCGACTACGACCGGATCGAGGTCGTCATCCACCCTCAGTCGGTCGTCCATTCGATGGTGGAGTTCACCGACGGCGCGACGATCGCCCAGTTGTCGTACCCGGACATGCGGCTCCCGATCGGCTACGCACTGTCGTACCCGGAGCGTCTGCGGGAGCCGTTCGGTGCGATCGAGTGGTCCAAGCTCTCGCAGCTCGACTTCGCGGTTCCCGACTACGAGACGTTCGCCTGCCTTGGGCTCGCGTTCGCGGCTGGTCGCGCCGGTGGTTCCGCCCCGGCGTGGCTGAACGCGGCGAACGAAGTTGCCGTCGCAGCGTTTCTGTCGGGTCGTATCGGCTGGCTCGACATTGCGTCCGTTGTCGAGGAGACCCTCGAGCGCCACGAGGAGTCGAAACTCGTCGAGGTCGAAGACGTGATCGCGGCGGACGCCGAGGCGCGCGCCGTCGCGTCGGCCGTCATCGAGCGCGGGATCCGGGTCGCATGAGCGAGCAAGCGATGGTCTCTGGTGGCGCTAGACCGACGCCCTCGAATACCGCGGCCGTGATCCGGCTCGTCGGCGCGGTCGCCTTCTTCGTGGTCATCGCGGCGGTGTTCCACGGTCTCGACGTGCTCCTCGTGGTCGCCGCGCTCGTGCTCATGGTCATGTTGCACGAGTTCGGGCACTTCATCACCGCAAAGGCATCGGGGATGAAGGTGACTGAGTTCTTCTTCGGTTTCGGGCCGCGCCTTTGGTCGATCCGTCGCGGCGAGACCGAGTACGGCGTGAAGGCGATCCCGGCCGGGGGCTACGTCCGCATCGTCGGCATGACCTCGCTCGAGGACGTGGCGCCCGAAGACGAAGCGCGCAGCTACCGCGAGGCGACCTTTCCGCGTCGACTCCTCGTGGCGGTGTCGGGATCCGCGATGCACTTCATCATCGCGTTCGTGCTTTTGTTCGTGATGATCGCCTTCACCGGCACCCCAAAGACGCTCCCGTATCCCGAGGTGAGTGGGCTCACCGCCTATTCGAACCGCACCAATCCCGCAAAAGCCGCGGGTGTCCGTTCCGGCGACTTCCTTGTGGCGGTCGACGGACACCGCTACACGAACGTCGACCGGTTCATCACGTTCATCGAGAATCACTCCGCTGACACGGTTTCGCTCACGGTGCGACGCTCGGGTCGCCTGCTCACGTTGCCGGTGCACGTCATCGACGGTCGCTCCGCGGACCTCGTCGCGGACCACGATCAGCCGGAGAAGCAAGGGAGCCGTCCCGTCGGGGTGATCGGGGTCGATTTGAACACCTCGGCTCTTGTCACCTACTCGGTGCTCGACTCCGTCCCGCGCGCTGGCGTGATGCTCGGTCGGGTTGTGCAGGTGACGGCGAGCGGGTTCGCGGAGGTCTTCTCATTCCACGGGCTGCGCACCTTTGCGCACGAGGTCGCATCGGCCCGCAGTGCACCGTCGACCGCGACGCCGCACGGATCCAGTTCGACGAAGTCGTCGTCCTCAAGTTCGAGCGAGTTGCTGTCGCTCCCGGGTGCCGTCGACGTCGCCGTGCAGGCGCTTCGGAACAACGTGTCGGAGCTGCTCTACATCCTCGTCGCGATCAATTTGTTCGTCGGCATGGCGAACCTCTTCCCGATGTTGCCGCTCGACGGCGGCCACGTGGCGATCGCCATCTACGAGCGCCTTCGCTCGCGTCCGCGTCGCGGCCGCGTCTACCACGCCGACGTCCGCAAGCTGATGCCCGTCGCGTACGCGTTCCTGGCGGCACTGGTCCTGCTCGGGCTTTCCGCCCTCTACCTGAACATCGTCCAGCCGCCCTCGCTTCCACATTGACGAGCGATTTCTCCTCACGCTTGCGAAGGTCGCCTTCTCCGGCGGCCATAGGCTTGATGCATCGGTGCAGCGTGCGCCGCCAAGGCATCGCGTAGGAGACGCCGTCGTGGAAATCTCCGAGGTCACCCTGCCGAAGCGCCGGCCGACGCGTCAGATTCGAATCGGTTCGGTCCCGGTCGGCGGCGGCGCGCCGGTCTCGGTGCAGTCGATGACGACGACGAAAACGGCGGACGTCGAAGGGACCCTCCAACAGATCTATTCGCTCGCCGGCGCCGGCGCAGACATCGTGCGCTGCACGTGCAATGAAGCCGAGGCCGCCGAGGGGCTGGCGCGCATCATCCCGCGATCGCCGGTCCCGATCGTCGCCGACATCCATTTCCACGTCGAAATGGCGCTCGCCGCGCTCGAGGCCGGGGTGCAAGGTCTGCGGCTCAACCCGGGGAACCTGCGCAAGCCCGAGGAGATCAAGCTCGTCGCGAAGGAGGCGAAAGACCGCGGCGTCCCGATCCGCGTCGGAGTGAACGCGGGATCACTCCACCCGGACCTCTACAAGAAATACGGCGGGGCCACCCCCGAGGCCTTGGTGGAGTCCGCGGAGATCGAGCTCGCCTACTTCGCCGAGGTCGGCTTCGACGACGTGAAGGTCTCGGTGAAGGCGTCGAACGTGCCGTTGATGATCGCCGCCTACCGCCTCGCTTCGGAGACCTTCGACCACCCCCTGCACCTCGGCGTCACCGAGGCCGGACCGCCGCCTGCGGGGCTGATCAAGGCGACCGCCGGGATCGCGACGCTGCTCTCGGAGGGGATCGGGGACACGATCCGCTATTCGCTCACCGCTGACCCCGTCGAGGAGGCGATCGCCGGCCGCAAGCTGCTCGAATCGCTCGGGCTGCGCGAGCGCAAGGGGCTCGACCTCATCGCCTGTCCGTCCTGCGGCAGGGCGGAGATCGACGTCATCGCGGTCGCCAAGGAGGCAGAACGCGCGCTGGAGGACCGCAAGATCCCCCTGCAAGTCGCCGTGATGGGCTGCGTGGTGAACGGCCCCGGTGAGGCGCGGGGCGCAGACCTCGGAATCGCCGCCGGCAAGCACAAGGGGCACCTGTTCATCAGGGGCAAGATCGTCCGCGTCGTGCCCGAAGACGAGATGGTCGATGCGCTCGTCACCGAGGCCGAAAGGATCGTCTCTGAGGGCATCGACGCCCGCCTTGCCGCCGCCGACGCCGGTGCCGAGCGAGAAGCCGAAGAGGACCGCCGCGTTCTCGTGGCCGAAAAGGGCGTCGACGCGAACCACTCCGAAGACGTCGTGGTGAAAATCCGCAAGCGCCTGTCGACATCGAACGACGCGCCCTCGAACTGAGCGCACCACGTGATCATTTCCACGCGCCTTCCCAGCTCGCGCCCAGCAAGGGCCGGTACGATGCCGGTCCGAGGTTAGGGAGACTGAACACAAATGGCATCGAATCGGCGCTCGACGAAGCGTCCGAACCGTCCGGCCCAGCGCACGAGCCAGAACGGGCCGCGCCGTCTCGGCGGACAGGCGCCGCCGCAGCGCTCCGCGAGCGCACAGCGTCGCTACGAGCGCTCACGGCGCTCGCGCCGCAGCTCGGGGCTGCAGGCGTGGGCGGGGGTCCTCGTCGTCGTGGCGGTGGTCTTGGCGTTCGCGATCTACAAGTTGACCGATCACACGACACCCACAAAGGGCAGCGGTCATCTGGCGCTCGCCCCAGCTTCGGTCCTGTCCGAGCTGAAGTCGATTCCGGCAAAGACGTTCAATGCGGTCGGCACGGACGGCACGATCGACCCGTTCACCGAGACGGCGAAGCAGACGTTCCTGGGGCTCGACGGCAAGCCGCAGGTCATTTTCGTCGGCGCGGAGTACTGCCCGTACTGCGCGGTCTATCGCTGGGCACTCGTCGTCGCGCTCAGTCGCTTCGGTACTTTCACCAATCTGCACCAGACGTCGTCGTCGTACGACGTGGCGCCCGTGCCGACGTTCAGCTTCTTGGACTCCAAGTACACGAGCAAGTACATCTCCTTTGTGGCGTATGAGACGGCGGACCGCAATGGCAACGCGCTCCAAACGCCCCCGAAGTACATCCAGACGCTTTTAGACAAGTACGACGGGGTGGGCTCGACGAAGTCGAAGTTCAACCAATCGATCGGGGTGGGCATCCCCTTTGTCGATGTCGCGAACCAGCACGTGTCCTCGGGCGCGCCGCCGGTTCTCCTCGGTTCGCTCGACTACGTCGCCGGCGGCGGACCCGGGGGGTTGACCGGCATCGCCTACGCCATCGCGCACCCGACGTCGGCGACCGGCAAGGCGATCAAGGCCTCCGGATGGATCGCCGCGGCGAACTACGACATCGCGGCGATCTGCACCGTCGACGGCGGCAAGCCGGGAAGCGTCTGTCAGATGTCCGGCGTGAAGGCGGCGGAAAAGGTGATGGCCGCGACGAAGAAAGTCTCCTGAGCCTTGCCCAAGCCGCCGACTTCCGAACGGGGTCGTCGCATCGCATTCGCGCCACCGCCACCCGAGATCCGACGGCGTTTCGCCTTCGGTCCGCGTGATGCGCGGCGCCAGGCGCGCGCCGTCGACGAAGCGACAGAACCGTCTTTCGTCGAGAGAATCGATCCTCGCAACGTCATCGTGTTATTCGCGTCGGTCGCCGGTATCGGTGTCGCGTTCTACCTGACCCTGGCGCACTTCTCAGCCGGCATTCAACTCGGGTGCCCCCTGAGCGGCGGCGCGATCAACTGTGAGGCAGTGACCCGCAGTGCGGAGTCGTACGTCTTCGGGATTCCGGTTTCGCTGCTCGGGTTGATCTACTTCGTCGTGATGACGGGTTTCTCGCTACCTGTGGTCTGGCGCTCGAAGGTACGCGTCGTTGCGCAAGCGCGCCTCGCCCTGGCCATCGCCGGCATCGGGTTCGTCTGCTACCTCGTCTACTCGGAACTGTTCGTCATCGGCAAGATCTGCCTGTGGTGTACGGGCGTGCACGTGCTGACGCTGATCCTCTTCGCGGTGATCACAACCGGCTGGCGTCAGATGTCGGAGTACGCGACCGACCCGCTTCGCCGATAACGACCCGACGTTCGCCTAGTCCTTGCGACTGAGCCCTCGCTCAGACCGAATGACCATCCCCATTTGACACTGGGACGGGCTCCGCCAGCCGCGGCGTGAGCGGTACCTCTGCGATCTCTTGGGGTTCCGGAACCTTGGAATCTGCGACGCCGATCGCCTCCAGGTCCTCAAACCGGCGCGCTTGAGGCATCAGACGGCGCTCGAAAGAACCCACGAGTTTGTTGTATGCCTCGACTCCCGATCGCAGCCGATTGCCAAGCTCGGAAAGGTGCGTCGCGACCGTGCGCAAGCGCCCGTAGAGCTCTTTGGCTGCGGCGGCTATTTCCTGTGTGTTGCGGGTGACGGCCTCCTGTTGCCAACCAAAAGCCACCGCCTTCAATAATGCAATGAGTGTCGTCGGGGTGGCGATGATCACGTTCTCGGCGATTGCCCTTTCAAAGATGCTCGGGTCGTACTCGAACGCGGCGGCGAGTAGCGGATCTCCCGGGATGAAGGCAACGACGAAGTCAATCGATCCTTTGTAGCCACTTTGATAGGACTTCTTGGCAAGCAGCTCGACGTGAGATCTCAGCTGCGCGGCGTGCCTGCGCATGCATTCGTCGCGCCCCTCCTGATCGCTCGCCGCGAGTCCGTCAAGGTATGCATCGAGGGGAACTTTTGAGTCGACGATCAGCTCGCGCTGGTTCGGGAGATGAACGACCACGTCGGGGCGTTGCCGATCGCCCATGCCGTCGACCATCGCCACCTGCTCGTCAAAGTCGCAGTGCTCGACCATTCCCGCGAGCTCGACGATGCGACGAAGCTGGTGCTCGCCCCAGCCGCCGCGAACCTCGGGGCGTCGAAGAGCGCTGACCAAATTGCCGGTCTCGCGTTGCAGGTTGGCATTTGCTGAGGCGAGTTGCTCAAGTTGGTTCTTGAGCTCGCCTTGCAGTCGGGCGTTCGTCGATTGGAGATTGTCAACTCGGTCTTTGTACTCCTTGAGCTGTTCGGACACCGGGCGAACGAGCTCGGCCACGACGTCGTTCAGTGCCGACTGTCGCCTTTCGAGTTCCTCTGTCGCCAGCCGTCGGTTGTTGTCCTCAATTTGTCGGAACAAGACGGCAGCCTGCTCGGCTGCAGACTTTGCCGACGCCTGCGAGACATCGTTAATTGCGGTGCCACGAATTTGCGCGTATCGCGCACGCCACCAGAGCGCGGTGACGACCCCGCCGACGATCGCCCCGAGAACGATCCCGACGACGAGGGATTCAGTGCTCGTCATTGGGCATCACGCGGAACGCGACGAGGGGAACGGCGGCGTGGACGGCGAGCGAGCTCGCGTTTGGGTTGCGCCATTGAGCGGGCAGGTTACCGACCGGCTGTCACAAAGTGGTTGACCTGGGGAAAACCTACGTGCTGCCGTGGCTCGAGACCGTGATCGGGTGACGCCAGACGAGGATCTCCAAGCCGTAGGCGATCCAGACGTGAAGCGGCTTTCCGAACGTCGACGTCGCGGTGAGGACGTTCACGTTTCCGAAGTTCAGGGTGGGATTGAGCGCCAGGAACTGGAAATGATGCCCCGCGTACCACGAGGCATCCGACTCGCGGTCGTAGCGGACGAGCGTCCCGTTCGGCTTCGCCGTGACCGCTCGGACGATGACGCCGTTGTCCGAATCGACGGTCACGATCGACGACGTCCAGTAATCGCCGAGCCCCTCGTGCAGGTGGCGATGCTCGAGAAAGGCTGCCACCTTCGCGTACGGATCGAACGGCTTCGCCTGTGCGAGCTCGAACCCTGTCGCAGAGGCTAAGGACGCGGCGACGGCGACCGCCGTGGTGGCGATGAAGATCGGGATCACGCGGGGGATTGTCTCTCGTGATCGCACGAAGTGAGCCGCGAATCGAGTGGCGTAGCGCGCCGTGAGGATTATGCCGAAGATCAGTGACGGCACGAGATATCGCCCGTAGGCGAAGATCGGCTCGGTCGTAAGCGCCAGAAAGACAACGAGACCGCCGAGCGCTCCGAGGACGAGAAAGGCGTCCATCGTCGAACGGGGCAACGCTTCGGCGTTCCCCGCGTCACCGACCGTCACTCCTTTGATGAGCGAGATGAGGGCGAAGACGGTGCTCGCCACGATGACGACGAGCACGACAGCGTGCGCGTACACGAACGAAGTCGGGGCGCCACCGTTGCCGTACGCGCTCGAGCCGACGCCGACCAGGTTCGCGAAATCGTGGCCCGCGAGCTTGAGATTTGCCCCGAACATCATCGAATACGGCGCCCGTGGATTCGGTTTGATGAGCGTGAAGGTGCCGAATACCTTCGCGATCTCCCGCACGATGAGGGCAATCGCGATGCTCGCCACGGCGGCGGTGGCGGTCGACAGAGCGACCAACGCCCTCCTCGCTCGTATTGCCGCGGCGACGCCGCCAAGGAAGAGCGGAATTGTTCCGAGAGCGAGCACTTGCAGGTCGCCGAGCGCCGCCGCGGCGAGGAAAACGACCGCGATAACCCAGCGCCGCCAGTCGAAACGGTGGTCGCGCAGCGCGATAAAGGCGATGAGCGAGCACAAAACGGTGTCGATGTGGAGAGGGCCGCGCAGGAAGAAGTACGCGAGCAAGTGCGTCGGGAAGGCGAGCACGGCGAGGACGACGCCCGCTCCGACGAGCCCGACAAGTCCGCGTTGGTCGTCACGGGCGATCAGGGCGCCGGTGACGACGACGAGCGCGGCGATGATCGCCGGAATGAGGTGGAGGAGATAGCCGTGTATGCCGACGATGGCGAGCGCGACCGCGTAGTACAGCGCATCGAGGAGCCAGAACGAGTCATAGGAAAGCGACCAGCCGTGGAGGGCGACGTCACCATGGATGATTGCGTTCCCCTCCAACACCACCGTCGCACCGTCGGAATCAGGCAAGAAGGCGTGTGTCGAGACGAGGAAGAGGAAGGCGCTTAGCGCGACGAACGCGACGAGGGCGATGAGCACGACCGCGAACCCCCGGCGTCCTCGCGAGCCGGCGCCTTCCCGCTCGACAAACCGCTCGGCCGCGGTCGCCGGTCCGCCCGGGGGCGCGCGCCGAGAGTCCTCGAGGGTGCCAGACATTCGCCAAAAGGTATCTGGTCCTCGCCGTCTCGCACGCGGCAGCGAAGGCGGCGAACTCGCCCGGCCGCACAGTCCGAGGAGGTGGGCTTCTGTAGTCTGTGAGCAGGTCATTTTCGGGAGCGGAGATGGGATTCGACCTCAAAAGCGTGCTCGACGCCCACAAAGGCGAGAACTTCGATCGGTACGAGCGGTACATCAACCCCCGATTGGTGCAGGTCCTCTCGTCGATCGGATTCGGCCGCTTCTACACCCGAGCTGAGGGCGCGTACCTCTTCGACGACGAAGGGAACCGCTACCTCGACTTCCTCGCTGGTTTCGGCGTCTTCGGTCTCGGACGGGGTCACCCGGTCATCAAGAAAGCACTCCACGACGCGATCGACGCTGATCTGCCGAATCTCGTACAGCTGGACGCGCCGTTGCTGGCGGGCGTGCTCGCCGAAGAAGTGCTTCGCCGCCTCCCGAAGTCGATGGGCCGGATCTTCTTCACGAATTCCGGCGCTGAAGCGGTCGAGGCCTCGCTCAAGTTCGCGCGCTGCGCGACGGGGCGTGACCGAGTGCTCCACGCCGACCACGCCTTCCACGGCCTCACCTATGGCGCGCTCTCGCTGAACGGCGGTCGCGAGTTCCGGAATGGTTTCGGTTCGCTCCTGCCCGGAAACGCCGAGGTTCGCTTCGGCGACGCCGAATCGCTCGAACACGCGCTCCGACGCGGCGATGTCGCGGCGTTCGTGATCGAGGTGATCCAAGGCAAGGGGGTCAACCTCGCGTCGCAGGAGTACTGGGACGCCGTCGGCGAACTCTGTCAGAAGTACGGAACTCTGCTCGTCGTCGACGAGGTGCAGACGGGTCTCGGTCGGACGGGCAACTTGTGGGCGTACGAGCACTACGGACTCTCACCGGACATCGTGACGATGTCGAAGGCGCTTTCGGGAGGGTTCGTCCCCGTCGGCGCGATGGCGTGCTCGACGGCAGTCTCGAACAAGGTCTATTCGTCGATGCAGCGGGCGATGGTTCACTCATCGACGTTCAAGAACAATCAGCTCGCGATGGTTGCCGGTTTGGCGACGCTTGCGACGATCGACGACGAGCACCTGGTCGACCGGGCGCGGCTGACGGGCGTGGAGTTCGAAAAGGCCCTCGCGCCGCTCATCGAGCGTCACCAGAGCTTCCAGTTGGTGCGCGGCAAGGGGTTGATGATCGGTCTTGTCTTCGGAGAGCCGAAGTCGTTCGGTCAGCGTGCGCGCTATCGGCTTTTGGAGGCCGCGCACACCGGCCTCTACTCCCAGATCATCGTCGGGCCGCTTTTCACGAGGCATCGGATCCTCACGCAGGTCGCGGCCGATTCGATGAACGTCGTCAAGTTGCTTCCGCCGCTCACGATCGGCAAGGAAGAGGTCGACTACTTCACCGAGGCCTTGGACGACGTGCTCAGCGACGCCGAAAAAGGGTCGTCGTTGATCTTCGATTTCGGACGCTCACTCGTCAAAGGGGCACGCCGTCGCGCCAGCTGACGGCTCGCAGACCACGATGATGTCGGCGCCGCGCCGACTTGGTCTTGTGGCTGTGCTTGTTTTCGCGAGCGCGCTCCTCGCCGGCGCGTGTGGCGGGACCGACGCGCCGAATGGCTCGCCATCGCCGTCGACGACGACGCTGCCACCGTCGCTTCCGGTCGCAAACTCCGGCGTCGGCGGCCCGTTTAGCGCTGTCGGACAGGTCTACCGCGTCGCCGTCGAGCGCCTCGGTCGGAACCGGATTGCGCCGCGCCAGTCGACGGGGCAATCACTTTCCCACACGGTTCTCGTCGCCTACCGCCAGTTCGGCTCGGGTCCGAATCTGCTCCTGATCAACGGTGAGCACTCGACGATGACCTCGTGGGATCCGAAGTTCCTGCTGGATCTCGCCGCGCACTTCACCGTGACGGAGTTCGACTTTCCCGACATCGGCTACTCAGCGCCTGACAGCCGGTATGAGAGCATCGCCGCACTCGCGGATGACACGGCGGGCCTCGTCTGGGCGCTCGGGCTCGACAAACCGATCGTGCTCGGCTGGGGTTTCGGCGGCGAAGTCGCGCTTTCCCTCGTCGAGCGCCACCCCGGGCTGGTCTGGCGCCTCGTGCTCGCCGACGCAACGCCGGGCGGCTCGACGGCGACCCAGCCGAGCCGCGCGGTCGCCGAGACGCTTGCTTCCTCGCTCGTGACGCCGACCGAGCTTTCGTACGTCGAATTCCCGATCGATGCCGATGCCGCCCGAGCGACGTGGCTCGCCGACACGTCGAAGGTGACAGCGGACGTGATGACGGCTGCAGCGGTGGTGCACGAGGCCGAGGTCGTGGCGGACGGATACCGCTCCGACGATGTGGCGAAGGACCTCAACAGCGTCGGAATCCCGGCGCTCATCTTCCAAGGTGGTCAAGACATCGTCGTCCCGGAGACGAACGCCTACACGCTCGACGTCTTGCTTCCCCATGCGCGCCTCGTGATGTTCGCCGAAAGCGGGTACGCAAGTCTCTTCGAGAACTCTCACATCGTGATCGACGACCTCGAAGACTTCGTCAAATCTTGACGGCCGACCAGGAAGGCTCGATCGTGCGAACGGGTCTGTGAGGAAATCGCACCACTCGTACCGCGGTGGATCAGCGGGTCGCTCGATCGGATTCGGCCCATCGATCGGTCTCGCTAACCTCGGCCGGTGGCTCCTTTCACGTCTCTGCACGATCCCCGACAGCGCTCTTTCGCGAGCGACAACTGCGCGGGTGCGCACCGCCAAGTCCTCGAGGCGATCATTGCCGCCAACGGTGGCCACCAGCCCTCCTACGGCGACGACGTCTACACCGACCGGCTGCGCGAGCTCATCCGTCATCACTTCGGTGAGAACGCGCAGGCGTACCCGGTCTTCAACGGGACGGGCGCGAATGTCGTCAGCTTGCAGGCGTTGACGGATCGCTGGGAGTCCGTGATCTGTGCCGCGTCGTCGCATCTCAACACCGACGAATGCGCTGCCGCCGAGCGGATGGCCGGGATCAAGCTGATCCCGATCGAGGCGCCAAATGGCAAGCTCAGCGTCGACGCGGTCATGGAGGAAGCCTTCGGGTGGGACAACCCGCACCGTGCAGCGCCGCGCGTCGTGTCCTTGACGCAGACGACCGAGCTCGGCTCGTGCTACACGCCCGACGAACTCGCGACCATTTGCGAGCGTGCGCACAACGTCGGAATGCGGGTCCATGTCGACGGTGCTCGACTCGCGAACGCCGCCGCAACACTCGGCCTTGGATTCCGGGAGTTCACCACCGACGTCGGCATCGATGCCGTTTCGTTCGGGGGGACGAAGAACGGTCTCGTCCTCGGCGAGGTCGTGGTCGTCTTGGATCCGACGGCTGTTCGCGGGCTCGATCATTTGCGAAAATCGTCGATGCAGCTCTCTTCGAAGATGCGCTTTGTGTCTGCCCAGCTTGTCGCCCTCTTGCAGGACGGACTCTGGCTCGAAAGCGCGCGGCACGCGAACGCGATGGCGCGACGTCTTGCCGAGAGGCTCACGGGTGTTGAAGGGGTGGCGATCACCCGGCCCGTCGAGGCGAACGCCGTGTTCGCGGTGCTCGATCCAGCGGTGACTTCGGTGCTGCAGTCGAAGTTCCACTTCTACGTGTGGGATGACGAGACGGGTGAGGTGCGCTGGATGACGGCCTTCGATACCACCGAGGAGGACATCGATGAGTTCGCCACGGCAGTCATTTCGGCCGCCGGCGCCCTGTAGAGATCGAAACCGCGCACCGTCGCGATCGGCGAGACTTGTGGGAGCGCGGCCGCCGACGCAGTGTTGGCGAAACTCCGTCAAGGAGGACGAGAGTCAATGACCAACGACGAGTTCGACGACGAGAACGACGAGGGCATCCCGGTCATCGAGCACTCGGATCCGCTGACGCCCGAGGACGCTGCGGAGGTCGCCTCGCGAGACAGCGAGATCGATTTCGACGATGAGGTCGAAGACGAAGTCGGGCCAATCGATGTCGTCGAGGCGAGAGAGGTGAACGCCTTGCTCGACGACCCCGAGAGGCTCGACGAGGACGAATAGACCAATCGTCCCCCTGCGAGGAGGGTGACGGTGGTCATCGCGTCATGAGTGCTGACGCGAACGCGCTGCGCGTCAGCCGGACGATCCGGATTCCGCTCGAGGAGCTCGAGTGGCGGTTCAGCGGCAGCGGCGGACCCGGCGGTCAGCATGCGAATACTGCGAACACGCGCGTCGAGCTCGTCTTCGATGTGAATGCGTCGAAGACACTCGGGCCACGCCAGCGCGCCCGCATTCTCGAGCGACTCGGTCCGGTGGTTCGGGTTGTCACATCCGATACACGTTCGCAGGCACGCAACCGAGAGCTCGCCCTCGAACGGCTGCGATCCCGTCTCGCCGATGCGAGCAAGGTCGAGCGACGTCGAAAACCCACCTTGCCGACCGAATCATCCCGCAGGCGACGATTGGAGCAGAAGCGCAAACGGGGCGAGGTGAAACGGGCGCGCCGAGCGCCGCCTGCGGACGAGTGAATTCACCGCTCGCGGCGTCGCCGTTTTTACACAGGTCGCAGGAGACGGCCGCTATTCGCTGTCGACCTCGACGATCGCGTCGCTGATTGAGATCGTTCCGTCAGAAAGGATGTCGGCATTGATTCCCGCTCGGTGTTGGAGCTCTTTGACGATGCCCGGCCGGGTCAGGCTTTGCAGATGGCCGCACGGTTCGCATAGCTCGACGCCGAAGCACTCGACGTCTCCGACTCGAAAGCGCTTGCCGACGAGGTCGTTCAGCCGCACTCCGCGGACCGTCAACTGCCTGCGTGTCGCACCTTCTTCCAGCTGAGCATCCATCACGACTTCTTCTTCGACGAGGGTGAGCGCTTGACCTTCCTTTGCGCCGTCCGGTTGGAAGTGGCGATCGCCGACGAGGCCCTTCCCCGCAAGCGCGCGGACCGCCGTTACCGCGCGCAGCGGACCAGCTTCAATTTCGCCGATGTGGATCGCGACCACGGCCATCTTCACTCCTTCGCGGATTTACCGGTTCAGCACTCTGTGTTGCGAGTCGCTCTCGGTCGACGCCGTGTTCCGACCGGCCCCCGTCGCGCCGGCGAGGTCGCAATGTGCGGGCGAGAGGAGTCGAACCTCCACCCCCGAAGGGACCGGGACCTAAACCCGGCGCGTCTGCCAATTCCGCCACACCCGCCTGACGAAAGCCTCTCACCAGCGAGGCCGGCTTGGGGGACTTCAATGCTGGATCGAGGCATTCTCCCGCACCCGGGCAGCGAACGATTGCAGGACCTTCTTTGCGATCGTCGGTGCGGTGTCGAGCAGTGTCGAGAACTCGCGGGCATCGAACACGAGAAGCTTCACCGGACCCTCTGCGACGATGGTCGCGACCCTTGGCCCGCGGTCAATAAGGGCCATCTCGCCGAAGAAGTCGCCCGCACCGAGCATCGCGACGAGCTTGGCGTCAATGAGGCAGCGGACCGTGCCTTCCAAGATGAGGCAGAACTCGAATCCGGGCTTGCCCTGCTCGGCAAGCACCTCGCCGTCAGGGACGAGGGTCTCGGTACCGAGGTGAGCGACGCGCCTCAGTTCTTGGTTGTTGCAGGCGGAGAAGAGCGGCACGCTCGCGAGTCCTTCGAGCACCTGCTTCGGTACGGGACCTCTCACGCTGGCTCCTCGCGCGTCCTTGACATCCGGAACTTACAAGCTCGCATCCTCCGGCTCGGCAACCTCTGCCGTATCCCGTCCTGCGGTTGTCACGAGGGCTCGGCATGCCGAGGCCGAGCGCTTCGAACTGACCAGTCCGGGGAGCGGGTCGCCGGCCGATAACCTCGCCGTATGGAAGATCCTCGTCGCTTCGTTGATCCCGCTGTCGCCTCGCTCGCGTTGTCGCCCGACCCCGCCGTCGACGTCTACCAGCGCCTTTTGCGCGAGCGGATCATTTTCCTCGGTACCCAGGTCGATCAGAACTCGGCCAACCAGATCTGCGCGCAGCTCCTCCTGCTCGAGGCGGAGGACCCAGAAAAGGACATCTCGCTCTACATCAACACTCCGGGCGGTTCGGTTACCGACGGTCTCGCCATCTACGACACGATGCAGTACGTCGATTGCGACGTGGCGACGATCTGCCTCGGGTTGGCGGCCTCGATGGGGCAGTTCTTGTTGTGCTCGGGCGCGCCGGGTAAGCGATTCGCCTTGCCGCACGCGCGCATCTTGATGCACCAGCCGAGCGGGCAGATGCAGGGCCAGGCGGCCGACATCGCCATCCAAGCCGAGCAGATCGTCTACCTGAAACGGATGATGGCCGAGCGGATCGCGTTCCACACCGGACAGACCATCGAGCGCATCGAGGCGGACTCGGACCGCGATCGGTGGTTCACCGCCGAGGAGGCGCTCGACTACGGGTTCATCGACAAGGTGATCGATCGTTCGGCAGCGAGCATCACGAGGATCCGCTGACCTCTCGCGACTAGCGCTTTGCGCGCGGGATCGTCGACGTCGCGACCCCTAGGTGCGCGGGGTCCTGACGCCACATCGGCCAGGGCGGGACGGTTCCGGGTGTCGCGGGCAGCGGATAGTCGATGAGCCGTCCCGTCGCGGTCACCTGCTGCGGTCCCCCGCACGTTTCAAACAGGTGCCAACCAGATCCGGAGCCATCCCCGGCCACGTAGGCGACCGCGACCGCGTTCAGCACTGAAGCCGTGTTGATCGCGTCCGCCTCGCTCGTTCCGAACAAGAATGCGCCGCTTGCGCCGTCGAGCGGGTAGAGGCCGTTCGACGAGCCAACGAGGACGTCGTTGCCGCCGGATCCGGTGAGATCGACGAGGACGGGCGACGCGAAGTCGTTCGGACCAGAAAGTGTCTGGGACCAGAGCTGCTTGCCAGCTCCGTTCCACGCGTAGACCATCGACTCGGTGTTGACCGGCGAACAGCTGAGACACCACGACGTGTCGACCACCGACGGCGTCGTCTGTCCGGCAAGGACGCCGATCGCCGGTGAGCCGAAGGTCGGGCCAGCGGTCTTCACCGGCCATCCCGGCACCGTCCGTCCCGTCGCCGCGTAGTACGCATAGATGCGGTCAGTCCCCGGCTTGTACGGCGGCTTCCAGCCGAAGCCCGTTCCGACGACGACGGCCGGTGACCCCGAGGAGTTGATCATCCCGACGGCGGGTGACGACCAGATGGTCTGCTGTTCGCAGTGCCGCCACATCGTTTTCGGCCCGTCCCTCGTCACCGCAAAGTCGTAGATGAAGCCGCCGAAGCAGTCGTGGTCACCGGACGCGTCCCCGCCGACGAAGATGTCGTCGGCACCCGGCTTGCCTCGCACGTGGAACAGCGCCGGCGATGACCAGATCGTGTCCTGCGTGTCGATCGGGAACCCGGACAGTAGATCCCCTTCGCGCGTTGACGGCGTATAAGCGGTGGTCGTACGAGCCGAAGACGATGTCGAGCTTGCCGTTGCCGGTGAGGTCGCCGACCGCCGGTGTCGAGAAGACCGAGTTTCGGTACTTCCCACCGGGCGCGCCCGGCCACTCGTTGAATACGGCGCGCGAGAGGAATTTGAAGCGAACCGAGCCGTCGGCGTTGTACGCGATGACGCCGCCCTCCTCGTTGGCGACGTAGGTCGAGCCGGCGCCGACAATGATCGACGGCGGGCTCTTCGGTCCGTCCAAGTAGGCGACGGTCGGCGATGACTCGACGGCTGTCGGCACCCCGGGAGCGATGTCGACGGGCTCGGGCCAACCGGGCAGGTTCTGACCCGTCAACGCGTTCACGACGTAGAGGTATCCGCTCTCGCTCCCAAAGACGATGGCCGAGACGCCGTCGATCTTCGCGACCGTGGGGGAGCTGAGCGCGATCGGACCGACGGTGTCCGTCCAGGTCGGCGCGGGGAAGGATGGCGATGCGACATGAGGCGCCCGCGCAGCCGCTGCGGCCGAAGCGATCGCGGGAGCGGAGAACAACGCGACGAGCGCCGCAACGACGGAAATGACCGCCGACGCGCGCCAACTCGCTGCGCGCGCCTTTGCGCGCGTTAGCTGCGACGTGAGTGGATCAGTCCGAGGTGCGTTTGGATCGCGACCCCGAGGTGTTCCGCGTCCTGATGGAACATCGGCCACGCCGCGGTCGTCAGCGCCGGAGTGAAGTTGAAGTGGTAACCGACGATCTCTCCGACGTGGTGGAACTCCTCCGGTCCGCCGCACGCTTCGAAGACATACCACCCTTCGTTGGTGCCGTCATTCTCGACTTGCGAGAACGCCGCGGAGTTGTCGACACGGCATGTGAAATTGATGGCCGAATGCTGGACGGAGTTCGTCGTGCCGAACATGTAACGGCCCGTCGATCCGTCGATTGCGTACAACCCGTACGGTGACCCCACGAGGACGTCGTTCCACGGCTGCACGGGGGAGAGCGGGGCGAGGACCGGCGAGGAAAAGACCGTCGACCCGCGCAGCGGCGTCGTCCAGAGCATTTGCCCCCTGCCGTTCCAGGCGCTGACATCGGATCGGTTCGTGGCCAGGCAGGACGGGATCGTCACGCCTTGACAGGACCATGTGCTCTCGACGACGTCCGGGCCGCCGGTCGCGTTGATCTGACCGATCGCCGGAGCGTTGATCGCTGGACCGGGTGCCGTTACCGGCCATCCGGGAACCGGCTTGCCGCTGCTCGCGTAGAAGGCGAACAGCTTGTTCGTGGCGGCGGTGAACGGCTGCTCGTAGTAGCCGGTGCCGACGACGACCACCGCCCGACCCGTGCTGTTGATCACGCCGACCGCGGGGCTCGACCAGATCGTCTGGTCCTCGCAGTGGCGCCAGACGAGCCCGATCTTGCCGTTCGTGTCGTGGTAGGCGCTGACCCATCCGCCGACGCACCCGTCGAGTCCCGACGCGTCGCCGCCGATGAAGATCGTGTCGCCCGTCATGCCCGGCAGGTGATAGAGCGCGGGCGAAGACCAGATTGTGTCGGCGGTGTTGACCGGGAAGCCCGGCAACAGCTTCCCCTTCGCGTTGAGCGCGTAGATGTTGTGGTCCCACGCACCGAAGACGACGTCTTGCTGCGGGCCGCCCGTGAGGCTTCCGACTGCCGGAGATGAAAGCAGCCCCGGGGCGGTCCCGGCTGCCTGGCCGACATGGAAGAGCCAGCGCACGCGCCCAGCCAACGTGAAGGCTTCGACCTCGCGCTGGGTGTTCGCGACAAAGCGCGATCCCGTCCCGACGATGATCGACGGCGGCCTCTTCGGTCCGTTCAGGAAGCCGATCGCCGGGCTCCCCTCGATCGCGACGATCCCGCCGCCGGGGTCCTTCATTCGTTTCGGCCAACCCCGCAGCTCTGCTCCGGTCGCTGCGTTGATGACGTGCACGTAGCCCTCCTCGTCGCCGACGGCGAGGATCGTCGTGCCGTCGTAGGTGGCGACCGAGGGCGAGCTCTGTGCGATCGACCCAGAAAAGCACGTCGCCCACGCCGCGGCGGGGAACGTGACGCTCGTTGAGATGGGGACCGCGCACGAGGCCTGATGAGGGCGCGCTGTGGCGGAGGCCGCGGCCGGCGCGATGAGCGCCGTGCTGACCAAGAGCAGGGCCGTGAGCGGCCCAATTACCGAGCGTCCCCTCATGCTCACGCTCCGTAGTTTAATGACCACGCAAAGTGGTTGCCAATTGTTCACGCAACGTCATCTGCTCACTACGGCTCGCGGTGCAACTTTGGCCATGGCACGCGTTGGCCATCTGTGGAGATACGGAATTGCTCTCGGCGTCCCCTACGCTTGTGGCGCTCGATCGGCACCTTGCGAGGACAGGGACGTACCGAAAATGGCTCGGAAGAAGCGTTCGCTCGCAAGGGTCGCCTTCGTGACGCCGCGCTATGGGGCGGGCGTCGTCGGGGGCTCCGAAGCCGTGATCGCCGAGGCGGCACGGGGCTTTGCGGGTCGTGGCTACGACGTCGAGGTGCTCACGACGTGCGCGCGTTCGCACTTCAGCTGGGCAAACGAATTCGAGCCCGGTTCCTTCGTCGACCGGGGCGTGACGGTGCGCCGTTTCAGGACCGTCACCGGCGCGGGACTCCGATCACGGTTCGGGCTCGATCAGCGCGTCCAGCGCGGCGAGCGACTCGATTCGGGCGAGGAAGTCGCGTGGGCGAACGACCGCTTCCGGGTTCCCGAGCTGTATCTGCACCTTTGTCGCCATGCCCGCAGCTACGACGCGATCGTGCTCTCTCCGTATCTGTTCTGGTCGACGATCTACGGAGCCGCCGTCGCCCCCGAGCGGTCGGTGATCATGCCGTGCCTGCACGACGAGCCGTACGCCCGCCTCGGCATCGTGAAGGCCACGCTCGCGTCGGTCGCCGGGCTGTGGTTCCTGTCTGAGCCAGAGCACCTGTTAGCCCACCGGCTCGCTCCCGGTTTGTCACCCCGGCACGCCGTCGTCGGCGCGGCGGTCGAGCTCGCCCAGGACTACGACACGGCCGGTTTTCGCGAACGCCACGGACTCGAGGCGCCGTTCATCCTTTTCGCTGGCAGGAGGGAGCCCGGGAAAGGTTGGGACTCGTTGCTCCGCGCGTTCGCGCGTGTCGTCGCAACGGGGGATAGCGCACTTGACCTCGTGACGACCGGGGTCGGGGAGCCGGAGATTCCGGAGGGGCTCGCCGATCGTGTCCACGACCTCGGCTACCTGGAGTCGGATGAGCTCGCGAGCGCGTTCGCTGCCGCCGAGGCGCTCGTGCAACCGAGCCCGAACGAAAGCTTCTCGCGCACCTTGATGGAGGCGTGGCTCGCCGGCACTCCGGTGATCGCGACCGCGGCTGGAGAAGTCGTGACGTGGCACTGCGAGCGCTCTGGTGGTGGCATCACCTACGCCGACGATTTCGAGTTCGCCGAGTGCCTCCGCTTCTTGTCCGAGGCGCCGAAGGCTGCTGCCGAACTCGCGATGAAAGGGCGCGACTACGTCCTTGAGCACTACACCTGGGACAAGGTGCTCGACGAGATGGAGCGGTCGCTGGTCGACCTCGATCGGTCGCTGAAGCGATGAGGGTCCTCGTCGTCGGGACGCTGCCGCCGCCGGGCGGAGAGCCCGCCCGTGCCCTCGCGGATGCAGCGAACGCATTGCGCGATGAAGGCCATGGCATCGAGCTGCTGTCGCCCGATTACCGCAGCGCCGCGCACCGCCACGCGCGACTCGACGGACCGCTGCTCGCGGCCTGGTTGGCGTACCTCTCGCCGCGATTCGATGCGGTGTTCCTGCGCTTCGAGCCGGGCTTCCCTCTTCGTCCCCACGCGAGCCGCGCGATGCGCGCCGTAACCCTGTATGCGCTCGGAACAGCGCTCAAGCGTTATCGCGAGGTCACGGTCCGCTTCGACGGCGGTCCTTCGATCCCGCTCGGCCTCGGCGGTCGCGCGATGCAGAAGGTCTGGGAGGCGACGACGAAGATCGTCGTCGCCTCAGAGGACAAACGCGCCGAGCTCATCGCCGCGTCGGGACTCGACGCCGCTGCCGTCACGGTCTCAACGGCGCGGGACGAAACGCGGCGACGTGCGGACGAAGGATGGACGCTCGCCGACGACGACGAGTTGCGGGTCGGCGTCTCGGCACGCATCCGGGCACGGGCTGATCAGACTCGTGCCGCCGATCGGGCGCTCGGCGGATTTGTCTCGGATGCTGACGCTCAGTCGCGCTCGCCGTTGACCGGCGACGTCGCGGCGTGGACGGTGTCCGGGCTGTTCCACGAGATCGTCTCGGCGACGCGAGTCATCAGTCGGCGCATGTTCGTCTCGGGCTCGTGAGCTGGACGGACGAGAGTTCGGACGGCGGTGGGGGTGGCGTAGGGCCAGATAGGATCTGCTGCCGCCTCCCCGAAGTAAATCGTTTCCGTCGTCGTCGGAACCTCGAAGGGCGCGCGCCGATGGCGGTATGGCCGCGACGAGATGGCGCAAAACGGACTTCTGGCGGCCCGACCAGAGCCATGAGGAACAGATCACGATGGGGATAGCGAGCGGCACCGGGGTACCCGTCACCGCGCGTCGCGCTTCTCAGGGCGCGGCGACTGCGAGTTCCGTTGAACTCCCAGCTCGCATCGTTTCTTCGCGGGTTAACCTTCGCACCCGGCTGCAGGACCTGTGGGGGGCGCGCGAGCTCTTCGTGTTCCTCATCCGCAAAGACCTGCACGTGAAGTACAAAAACAGCTTTCTCGGGTTCTTGTGGTCGATGGTCAACCCGGCTGTTGTTCTCGGCGTCTACTACACCGTCTTTCGCTACATCTTGAAGTCCAACATTCCCGATTTCGCGCTCTACCTGTTCTCCGGCTTGATCGTCTGGAACCTGTTCTCGGTGGCGCTCTCGAGCGCCACCGGAGTCATTGTCCAGAGTGCGGGCATCGTGAAGAAGGTCGCGTTCCCAAGGGAGATCCTCCCCTTGGCACAGGTCGGCACGGCGTCCGTCTACTTCTTCTTCCAGGCGATCGTGTTGATCGGGTTCTTGCTCGGATTCCAGTACTCACCATCATGGTCGTACATGCCGATCCTGTTGTGGGCGCTCGTCGATCTCATCGTCGTCACCTCAGCGCTCGCGATCTTCTTGTCCGCGGTGAACGTCTACTTCCGTGACATCGAGCACCTCATCGGCGTCGTTTTGCAGGCATGGTTCTGGGTCGTGCCGATCATCTACAGCTACAACCTTGTCTACGGTCTGTTTAAGCGACACCACATCATCTACTGGATGGGCGTGTATCTCGCCGACCCTGTGACGCCGATCATCCTTTCGTTCCAGCGAGCGCTCTACCGAAAGGTGTCGGTAGAGATAAAGACGCCGCCGAGTTCTCATTACCATCCTTACGTCGTTCTCGCGAACTACCCGGAGCACTTCTTCGTCGAGATACTCGCGATCCTGCTCGGCGTGGGAATCTTGGCGTTTCTCGGTGCGATGCTCGTGTTCGCCCGCATCGAGGGCAACTTTGCCCAGGAGCTGTGACGCCCCGATGACCTACGCCGTCGAAATCCAGAACCTGTCAAAGAGCTTCCGGCTCTATCAGGAGAAGTACTCGTCGCTGAAAGAACGCGTCGTGCACGCCGGCCACATCCCCTACGACGAGTTCTGGGCGCTCAAAGACATCGACGCAGCGTTCGAGACTGGCCTCACGATCGGGATGCTCGGGCGGAACGGCTCGGGGAAGTCCACCCTGTTGAAGTGCATCGCCGGCATCTTGCAACCGACGTCGGGCCAGGTCGTCGTGCGCGGGAAAATCGCCTCCATGCTCGAACTCGGTGCCGGGTTCGAGTCCGACCTGTCCGGTCGCGACAACGTCTTTTTGAACGGCACGCTGCTCGGCATGTCGAGGAAGGAGATCCGTCGGCGTTTCGACGAGATCGTTGCCTTCGCAGAGCTTGAGCAGTTCATCGACAACCAGGTGAAGTACTACTCGTCGGGCATGGTGGTGCGACTCGGGTTCGCGATTGCGATCACGATGGAGCCGGACGTCCTCCTCGTCGACGAGGTCCTGGCGGTCGGCGACGAACGCTTCCAGCAGAAATGCTTGGAGCGGGTTGCGAAGCTGCAGCAGGAAGGCCGCACGATCGTGGTCGTATCACACGCGCCGGACATCCTGCGCGAGATGTGTGATGCGATCTTGGTACTCGACCACGGCGCCGCCGTCTCCTTCGCCCCTCCCGGCGAGGCGATCCGCGCCTTTCGCGAGGGGTTGCTCGACACGGCGAGCGCCGCGAGTGCCGAGGCCGGTGCGCCGGCGAACCTCCGCCAGGCGGAGATCACCGGGGCATCAGTCGACTACCCCGGTTCGGGGGAGCGGCCATACGCGGTGACGGGTGAGCCGCTCGTTGTCTACCTCGAATACCTCGTGCGATCGGCGGTCGATGCGGCGCAGTTCGAGATCGAGATCTATTCGGAAAAGAGCGGACGGATCTATCTGAACCGAACCGGTCCCGAGGAGTCGCTGACGCTCGCGCCCGGCAGCGGTTCGGTCGCGTTCCGCTTCGATTCGATCCCTCTTTTGGATGGGCGCTACTCGGTCAACCTCGCGCTGCGCAACGCCGGGGGCATTGTCCTCGCCCTCGCCGAGCCAGCCTGCGCCTTCGAGGTCATGAACCCGGGACGAGCGCTCGGCGTCGTCGAGTTGCCGATGCGCGTCGAACTCACGGTTCCTGGAGAGCTGCGCGACCGTTCGGCGATCTAAGCGCCCGTCGCACCGTGCATGACGCTGACGCCCTGAGCGAGTCGATTGTCGCCGACGCCCGCCGCGACGTTATGGAGCTCGCCACCGAAGGGCGCTGGAACAAAGAGGACGAAGCGGAGCTTGAGCGCCGATTCGAGCGCGCCACGTACGACGCGCTGCGCGCCCCACGTCTCGCCGAACGTTCGGTGCGGCTCCGGAAGATCGCCCGGCGCACCATCCCGCGTCCGTGGCGCCCAAGGCTTCGCCGCGGGCTGGCGCGCATCGAGCGCGCCTACGAGGTCATCCGAGACCGCAAGGACGATCGATGAGCGTGAGCGGGCATTCGGACCGGCGGCCGGCGCGTATCGACCAGATCATCCCCGCGATCGTCCAGCACGACGCCGTGAGCAATCACACTTTTTCGGCTCAGCGCTTGCTGCGGGAGATGGGCTTTGCATCAGAGATCTATGCGCTCATCATCGGGCCGGGCTGCGAGGGACGCGTGCGGCCGCTGCGCGAGATCGAACGGCACGCCGACGGCTCGCAGTGGGTCCTTTATCAGTGCTCGATCGGCAGCCCCGCCGCGGACGCGGTGGCGCACCACCCGGGTCGAAAGCTTCTCGACTACCACAACATCGTCCCCGAAGACTTGGTCGAGAAATGGTTGCCTCCGCTCGCCGAGGAGTCGCGCCTTGGCCGGCGCCAGCTGGCGGCGCTCGCCTCGCTCGTGTCGGTCGCGTTCGCAGACTCGGCGTTCAACGCCGCGGAACTGGACGGATTCGGCTATCCGAACCCAAAGGTCGTGCCGGTGCTCGTCGAGTCCGGGAATCTCCGTGCGGATCCCGACCCGCGCGTCCTCGAACGGTTTCGGGCGCGCAAGCGCGCCGGTGGGACGGACTGGCTCTTCGTCGGACAGATCGGACCGCATAAGGCCCAGCACGACGTCATCAAGGCGTTCGCCGTCTACCGCCGGGCGTACGACGCTCACGCCCGACTGCACATCGTCGGGCGCGAGATGGGCACGATCTACATTGACGCGCTTCGCCGTTTCGCCGCGTCCCTCGGACTCGGCGAGGCGGTTGAATTCCCCGGGTCGGTTCCCGTCGGCACGCTCGCTGCGTATTACGAGTCGGCCGACGCTTTTGTCTGTCTTTCGGACCATGAAGGCTTTTGCGCCCCGATCGTCGAGGCGATGGCGCGGGGGACGCCGGTAGTCGCCTTCGCGGCAGCGGCGGTGCCGGAGACCCTTGGCGAGGCGGGCGTGCTGCTCGCCGAGAAACCCCCAGAGCTCGTGGCCTCCGTCGTCCACCGGCTGTTGCGCGACGACGAGACGCGCGCGACGTTCATTGCCCGCGGCCGCGAGCGCGCGAAGCGATACGCCCCGGACCATGCAGAGCGCGCCTTTCGCGAGCTGATCGATTCGGCGCTCGACGCGCCGAAGTAAGACGAGGCGATCCTCGCCAACGAGGGCTCCGACCACTCCGCCGTTGCACGGGGACCCGTCACCGTCGGTTTAGCGCTTATCGCCGCAAACGGTCGTAAGGAATTCCGTGCCAGATCTTCGCGAGGTTGAGTCGGTACGCTTCGGCGTGTCGACGGCCATTCCTCGTCGCCGCGTGACCCAGACACGCTGGTGGCAAGCGGTGCGACTCATCGTCGGCCTCGCGCTCGCCGCGCTCGCGCTGTGGGCGCTGAACGGCCGCCGAAGCGAGCTCGTCGACGCCTCGGGGGAGCTCGCCCGCCTCATCATCCCCTGGTTGCTGCTCGCGATCGCGTCGGAGATCGCCTCGTTTGTCTGCTTCGCCGAGCTGCAGCGTCGCCTGCTTTATGCGGGCGGCGTGCGGACGCGGCTCTCGTTCATGACGTTCCTCACGTTCGCCGCCGGCGCGATCGCCGATTCGCTGCCGGCCGGACCGGCATTCGCGAGCGTGTACGCCTTCGGCGCCTACCGCCGGCGCGGCGCGAACGACACCCTGGCGGCGTGGACGCTGCTCGCGACGCTCGCCTCCGCGGCCGCGGGTCTCGGTCTGCTCGCCACCGCAGGGGTGATCCTCGCGACGAAAGAGAGCGCGTCGTACGACTTGATCGGCGTCATCCTCGGGGTCTTCGCAATTTCGATCGCCGTCGACGCGGTCGTCTTCCAGCGGCGGTGGCTCGAGCACGTCTTGATCAGGACGCTCGACGTGCTGCGGCGGATCACCGGTCGCCCTCGCCGGACGTCGGCGGCCGTTGTCCAGGAGTGGTTGCTCCGGCTCGAAGACGTCCACCTCACACGACGTGATCTCGTCGTCGTGCTCACCGCGGCGTTCGGGAACTGGGCGTTCGACTGCGGCTGTCTCGCGTGCGCCTTTTTGGCAACGGGCTCGGGGGTGCCCTGGCGTGGACTTCTCCTCGCCTACGGCGCCGGTCAGCTCGCCGCCAACCTGCCGATCACCCCAGGCGGGCTCGGTGTGGTGGAAGGCAGCCTCACGGTGGCGCTCGTCGCGTTCGGCGGTGCGGAACTTTCGACCGTCGCCGCCGTGCTCGTCTACCGAATCGTTAGCTTCTGGGGCTTCTTGCCGGTCGGCTGGCTGTCGTGGGCCGGCCTCGCCTACGACCGTCGACGCAAAGGGCGCGTCGCGAGCGAAGCGACCGTTGCCCACGTCGCACCTCCGGCGCGCACCGAGGCGTCCATGGGCACGGTGGCCGGCGGAGAAGGGAAGATGACCCGGTGAGGCTGCCCTGCGAATCGGCCATCGTTCGGGGGCGCGGCGTCCTCGTCGGATTGGTCCTCCTCGTCATCGCGGGCGGCGTCGCCGGGTGCACGTCGGCGCGCAACGCCCTCGGCCCGAGCGAGAGCTCGTGTTTCCGGGCCATCCCGATCGCGCGCGCCGCCGTGAACGACCGGGGTCACTTCGCTGGCGTGCGCTACTTGGACGCGCGCGACGTTGCCACCGCGATCAGGAAGGCGAAGGCCCTTTCGCACGGCAGGATCACGCTTCCCGACGCCCTCACCGACGTGAAAGGTCCGGTCTGCGCGATCGCCTATCGCGGCCAGTACGACCCGAACCGCGTCGCCTCCGGCTGGTCGCCCTCTGGACGGGCCGGCGTGCTCGCGATCGTCGTCGTCCGGCTGCAAAAACTCGCCGTCGTCGTGACGGTCGTGCTGCACCGGTCCCCCTTGCGGCTCTCGAAGGTCTTCCCGCCATTCGTCTGAGGCCCTTCGCGGCGCGCCGCCCGCCGCCTCGTAAATTGCGGGCGTGGCGACGGGGACTGACCGGCTCGAGCGGCTGACGAATCTCGTCTTGGCGCTCTTGCAGACGCACCGACCCCTTTCATTGCGCGAGATCGGCGGTCAGGTGGCCGGGTATCCCGAGCAGCAGAGCGCGATCCGCCAGGCCTTCGAACGTGACAAGCGCACGCTGCGGGACAGCGGCATCCCGATCACCGTCGAGCGGATCGGTGGTGAGGAGCAGTTCGGCTACCGGATCCTTGCCGAGGACTACTACCTTCCTGAGCTCGACCTCACCGAGGACGAACGCTCGGCGCTCGTCCTCGCTCTCGTCGCCGTGCGCGTGGACGGGGGGATGGGTGCCGACGTCGTGCAGAAGCTCGGGGGCCCGTCGTCGGATGCCGTCGCGCCGTTGGCCGTGCTGCCCTCGTTCCCAGCGCTCGCGCCACTCCAGCAGGCGATCCGCGACCGCGCCGTCGTCAGCTTCACGTTCCGCGGCCGCAGGCGCCGCGTCGAAGGCTACGGGCTCATCTTTCGCAACGGGCGGTGGTATTTCGTCGGACGCGACGTTGAAGTCGACGGCCGCGCCGGCCGGAGGAGTTTCCGGGTCGACCGGCTCGAGGGCAACCCGAGCCTCGGTGCGCCCGGCGCCTACGTGGTCCCGGGCGACGTGGATCTCAGCGACGAGACGGATTTCTCGCCGTTTCGCGGCGACGGCGTGACGCACGCCGCCACGCACGCCCTCGTCTCGGTCGACGCCCGTGACCTGCCGGCGCTCGTGGCGACCGTCGGCGAGGAGGCGATCCGCTCTCGGGCCGCCGACGGCTCGGCGACCGTCGAGGTCGCGATCGACGACGAGGCGGCGTTTGATCACTGGGTGATCGGACTCGGTGACGGCGTCGAGGTTCTCGAACCCCCCGAGGCGCGCGCTCGGATCATCGGACGCCTGCGCGCACTCCTCGACGGGCCGACGCGGAGATGAGCGTGGAGTCGATCGACGTGCTCGACGCCGGAACCCGACTGCGACGCCTCCTCGGCGTGCTCGCCTACCTCTCGGAGGTCGGCGAAGCCGCGCTCGCGGACCTCGCGAAGCGCTTCTCCGTCGACGAGCGCACCCTCATCACCGAGCTTGAGCTTGCGGCGTGCTGCGGGCTACCGCCCTACACGCCCGACGCGCTCTTGGAGCTCATCGTCGACGGCGAGCGCGTCCGAGTCCATGGGCTCGACGCCCTCGGGCGACCGCCGCGCCTCACCGCCGAAGAGGGTTTCGCGCTCGCCGCCGCGGTGCGGGCGATGCTCGCGATGCCGGGTGTCGACGCGCATGGTTCGCTCGCCAGCGCGCTCGGCAAGCTCGAAGCGGTGCTCGGCGCGGAAACGGTGGCTGTCGAGATCGACGCTCCGGAGCACCTATCCGAAGTGCGCGCCGCCGCGGCGGCAGGAGAGGCGATCGAGATCGAGTACCTCGGCGCGAAGCGTGGCGACGAATCGGTGCGCCGCGTCGAGCCTTACGCGGTTGTCGCGCGCGAGGGTCGGTTCTACCTCGATGCCTACTCGAGCGAGGTCGACGACTGGCGCCGGTTCCAGGTGGCGCGCATCCGACGCGTCCGCCGGCTCGGCGAGCCGGTCACACCGCGCAGTTTGCCGGCGGAATTCTCGAGTGCCCGCGCCTTTGTCGGCGGCGGCTCGACGACGACCGTGCACGTGGCGATCGACCAGTCGTCCTCGGTCGTCGTCGACCGGTTCGCCTCGGGACCGATCGAACGTCGTGAGGACGGTCGTGTGATCGTGCCGATCGACGTTGCGGATCGGCACTTCCTCGGTCGCCTGCTCCTCGGCTTGGGAGATCGCGCCGAAGTGCTCGATCCCTCGGAATTCGCGGACGCCGGGCGCGAAGTGGCGCGTCGCGCGCTGGCGCGCTACGGGGATGCGGCCAAGTAGCACGCTCAGCATCGCTGCCATCGCTTGACGGATTCACCGACGCGGTCTTGCGATCAGTCGCGTGATAACAATGATTTCGACGCGACCCAAGGGCCAACAGAGGTTCCCCACTCACTCGGAACAACCGGGGTCGAACAATTTCTCGCGCCCGTCGGCGAGAGCTCACAGACGGTAGATCGGAAGGAAGAACCGATTCGTACCGTCGCGAGGTGCTGCGGTTGCGAACCCTCCACCGCTCAAACGGCTCGTACTACCTGATGACGACGCCCGCCGGCGGGGCGGACCCCGACGGGTTCGTCGAACCGGACGGCGGCTGGACGGGGGCGCTCGCCGAGGAACTCGCGATCCGTGACGCGACCGTCGACCGGGGCGGTCTCGCCAACGCGTTCAAGGGTCACGACCCGGCGAGTGGGCGTCCCCTCGACCCGCGCCACGCCCGCGTCTCGGTCGGCGCGATCGATTGTCTCTTCGCGGCTCCGAAGTCGGTGAGCGTGCTGCATGCCCTCGCCTCAGACGAGGTCGGCGCGATCGCGCGCCAAGCGCACGTTCGCGCCGTCGAGGGGGCGCTCGGTTTTCTCGAGCGCAATGCGGCGTTCGTCCGCCGTCGCGGGAACCTCGTCGAGGCGACCGGGTTGTTGGCGGCCGCGTTCGTCCACCGGACGAGCCGCGCTCCCGACCCGCACCTCCACACCCATCTCCTTGTGACGAACCTCGGCGCCGATGGCGAGGGTCGGTGGTCGGCGATCGACGGTCGGCCGCTCTACGCGCAGGCCGGTGCCGCCGGATCGCTGTACCGCTCTGCGCTCCGCAGAGAGATCTCGGACCATCTCGACATCGCCTGGGAGCGTCGAGTCGAGGGCTTCGCCGATCTCATCGGCATCCCGAAGTCGGCGCTCAGAGGCTTCTCACAGCGTTCGGACGAGATCGACGCCGAGCTGCGGGAGATCAGTCAGTGGTCGCGACGATCGAAGGAGATCGCCGCGGATCGCACCCGTTCGGCAAAACAGCTCGACATCAGCTACGAGAGCCTCGTTCGACAATGGCGCGAACGCGCCCTCGACCTCGGTGTCGCGCGTTCGACGCTGACGCGGCTGTCGACACCAGCAAAAAGAACTGCCGAAATCGCTCACGACGACCACACGGTGCTTGTTCGCGCCGTCGAGACGTCGGTGTCGTCCTTCGACCGACCGTTCACGAGGAGCGAGCTCGTGCGCGCGACCGCTGCGCGACTCGTCGAAGGGGCGCGGGTCGACACCGTCGAGTCGACGATCGACGCCGAGCTCGAATCGGCGTCGATCGTGTTTGCAGACGAGCGCATCGCGTTTTTCAACCGGGCCCGCACGGGTCGATTCCCATCCGGCATGGTCGAGGCCCGGTACATGACGAAGGAAGTCGCCGAGCTCGTCCGTGAGCGGGACAACGGATTGCGAGCGTTCGTCCGATCGGAGCTGACCCTCGATGCGAGGTCGGCGCGGGCCTTCGAGCGCGGCGGTGTCGTCACCCCGCCCACGACCGCGGTGTACGAGTTCATCCAGGCGGCGGCGAGGGCCGCGCAAGAGGACGGTCGGCCGATCGCCGCCTTCGCCGCGAGTCGCGTCGGCGCCGCACACCTGGAAGCGTTGACCGGCATCGAGCCTGAAGGATTGAGGACGGCCTCGGCGCTCCGAGACGGCAGCTTCGTCGTCCTCGACGACCCAGGCTTCGCGCCCATTCGCGGAACCGCCGACCTCGTCGAGTTTGCACGGTGCGGTCGCATCGCCGCCGTCTTCCTCGACCGCCGCGCCGACCGCACGTTTGTCGAGCGGGACCCCTCACTCAGCGGCTTTCCCGGCCAGCTCGAGCGCTTCGACGTGGACGGCGTACGCGTCGTCGTCGCCTCGGATCTCACGCGACTCGCCGCTGAGACCCGCCGCCTGCGCGGCGTCTCCCGGGTGTCGGGCCGGGAGCCGCTCATCGTGAGCGCCCGGCCGGCGTCGATCGCCGATCTCGTCGGTGGCACGATCGAATCCGGGCGCCTCGGGCGCATGTTCAACGCACAGGCGCGCGGCGAGGTGTTCGCCGTCGGTCCGGCGACGGTGCTGGTCCGGGCGCTCAACGAGATCCCCGAGGAGCGGCGGACGCACGTCGTCGTCGCTCCGATCGAACCCGGCCGGGATCGTCGGCGTTTCGCACTCGGCGTCGCAGAGCCGAGGAGCCTTCGCCAAGCACTCGGGCGGTTCCCGCTCGGCTCGAGGGAGCGGGGCGACTGGATCGCTCGCAGCGAAGAGCTCGATCGAACGATGCGGCTCGATCGCTCTCGCAGCCTCGCCCGCGATCTGCATCAGGGCGCTCGTCCCCGAAGCCGCGAGATGAGCAGGGATCTCTAGGACAAGCGCGGCCGATCGCAGACGGTACGACCCGTCAGAGGTCGGAACGACCGCGAGACTCCCCGCCGCGACGGTGAAGCACACGTCCTTGAATGTGCGCGCCGGTCTCGCCGCGTTCCGCGTGAGCGCAGATCCTCGACCAGGTCGGCGAGGAGAAGCAAGGTGTGAGACCGATCCGTCGCGGCTCGGCGCCGACGAACGCCACGGCCGACCCGCGTGGCGGACGTGCCAGGTGGTCGATGGCGAGGCGCGGCTCGCTGCGCAGCGTCGAGGTGACGGTGCGCTGGCGGCGGAACCGACCCGAAACGCGCGATGAGGACCTGGAGAGCGTCGTCAGATCGTGCCGCCCGGAGAGCGCCGAGAGCGCCTCCAGGGTCCGCAGGTCGCTCACCCCGCTCAGGAGGAGCTTCGTGCCGAACAGCGTGAGGAATCCGTCGGCGGCGACGCCGTAGCGCGCCCGCGCCTGGGAGAGGTCTTGCAGGCACGCCAAGGTGACGACGCCTTGACTCGCCCCTTCGGCGATGAGGACTGGCAGGTCGTGCAAGGGAGCGATATTTGCGAGCTCGTCGAGCACGAAAAGCGTCGGCGTCGGCGCGACAGCAGTGCTCGCGAAGCGGCGGTACGCAGCTGTGCGGATGTCGCGCAGCACGCCCGCGACAAGCGGCGCGAGATGCAACTGATGCTCCGCCGGCGCGGCGATAAAGAGGGTGGAACACGACGCGACGAAGCGGTCGGCGTCGACCGACGGCATGGAAGCGCTTTCGACCGCCGCCCGGGTGCGGTACCCGGAGAGCACGCTCGAGGCCGTCGACCAGATGGCGCTTTGTTCGCGCTCTTCGGTCTCGGTCAAGCCTTTCAGGAGATCGAGTGCCTGTTCGGCGTCGGCACGCGCCAGCACCGACGAGAATCGCTGCGGCTCTCTCCGGTTCACGGCGGAGACGACATCGCTGAACGAGAAGTCAGACAGCGCCGCCGCATGAAAGAGAGTGGACAGCAGCGCTGCCGCACGCTCGGTCCAGTGTGACCCGTCGGGGCTGTTCCGTCCCTCACGGCTCGCGCCCACCATTGCCTCTGCGGTGAGCACGGCGCCGTCCCAGGATCGCGACGATCGCAATGGCGACCATCCGACACGATGTGCCTCGGGAATCTCGTCGACCGATCGAGTCGGGTCAAAGATGAGACATTCGCCAAGGCGCGCCCTCGCCGACAGCGTCGCGTCGAGGACGTCGCGCTTCGTGGACACGGCAATCACTGGGCCGAAAGCCGCGAGGACATTTGGCACAACGACGCTCAAAGTCTTGCCAGAACGCGGCGGCCCGAGCACAAGCACGCCGTTTTCCTCCGGCGCGAACACAAGTTCTCCCCAAGTTTCACCGAGAAAAATCGCGTGCCCAGCGCGCCGCGATGCAGCGAGGACTCTGCTGTGGGCCGCCCACGCGTCGTCGCCTTCTTGAGTCGTCATTTTTCGCGAAAGCGATGCTGACGCGCATCACCTCCCGTTCGCGATACCGGTCACGACTTCGACACAATCGTCGACGCGATGTGCGTCGCGATTGCGATTTTGGTGCCTTACACAGGTAAATCGCGCGTAACTGTGCGCGATTGATTCGTGATCAGAGCGTCGTCGCGACGTGTGACGCGCGTCTATGCACCGCGCGAAAACGAAAATGCTTGCAATTCATGGTGAAATCGCCTTTTATTGCGTCGGCTGCACCACATGTACAGGAGGTGGCCGTGAACAAAACCGAACTGATCGGGAGAATCAGTGCCGACTCGGGACTGACCCGTCAGCAATCGGAGGCCGCGCTCGACGCTCTCGTGTATGAGATCACGAAGAGCGTGCGTTCGGGTGATCCGATCCGTATCACCGGTTTTGGCACATTCAAGGCGCGTCAGCGTCTTGCGCGTAGCGGGCGCAACCCGCAAACGGGTGCCACGGTGATGATCAAGGCGTCTCGGGGTATTGGCTTTTCCCCGGGTTCGCAGTTGAAGACGGATCTGAATGCCAGCGCGGAACTGTCCATGCCTTCCCCCGCTCCGGCGCCCGCAGGACCTGCGCCGAAGAAGAGGGCTCGCAAGGCAGACTCCGAGGAAAGCAGCGAAGAAACGCACAGCCAAGAAGGCTGCGCCGAGGAAAGCCGCAAAGAAGCGGACGGCCAAGCGGGCTGCTCCGAAGAAGGCGGCAAGGAAGGCTGCGGCGAAGAGGCGTCCGGCGAAGAAACGCGCGGCCCGCAAGGCTCCCGCGAAGCGTCGCCCGGCGAAGAAACGCGCCGCGAAGAAGGCACCAGCGAAGCGTCGCCCAGCAAAGCGGCGTGGCGCGAAGAAGGCCCCGGCGAAGCGTCGCCCAGCGAAGCGTCGCCCGGCCAAGAAGGCACCAGCAAAGCGCCGCCCAGCAAAGCGGCGCCCAGCGAAGAAGGCCCCGGCGAAGCGTCGCCCAGCGAAGCGTCGCCCGGCCAAGAAGGCCCCAGCAAAGCGCCGCCCAGCAAAGCGGCGCCCAGCGAAGAAGGCCCCGGCGAAGCGTCGTCCAGCGAAGCGCACCGCTCCGCTGAAGCGGCGGACGACTCGCCGGCGCCCGGCGAAACGCACCGCGTCCCGCCGCGCGCCGAGCCGTCGTCGTCCCGCACGCGCTTCGATGCGTCGACGGGCGCGGGTCGCCGCTTCGGCATAGGCGGCACAGCTCCACCCTCGTCCCGGGCGCCGGCTTGGAACCGGTGCCCGGGACGAGCGCTTTCTACGGAGCGAGGCGTCGGAACGCTTCGGCTAATCCGAGGCCCGCTCGTTCGCCATTCTCGCTTGCCGAGCGCCGGACGCGCTGCCGGAACGCCTCGACCTCGCCGCCGGAAATGCCCAGCTCACCGCGAATCTGCATCGTTGATCGCCATTGGGAGCGGTGCTCGAGCAGGGCTTGGACCTTTATGTCGAAACTCGCCTCGATGTCTTCGAAATGGTCGGGCTCGTCGGCCTCCCACAAGAGCAGGAGCTGCGGCCGATGCGCGGCGAGCAGCCCCTTATAAAACAGTGGGTCCCGCGCGGCGACGACCGCGTCGGTGAGCAGGAATCCGGCGTGACGATGGTCCGGATGGAGGCGGTATCGGCGCCAGGGATCGTGACCGAAGACGACGTCCGGCTTGAGGTGGCGAATCAGCTCGACGACGTCTCGCCGCTCCGGCGCGCCGTTTTCGAGCTCGCCATCGACCCTGCCGAAGAAGGTAACCGGGGCCGATCCGCCGAGAACCCGCGCCGCGGCCCGCTGCTCTTCTTCGCGCCGGCGGACGAGCACTTTTTCGTCCTCGTCCGGGTCCCACGTGCCCTTCGAGCCGTCGGTGAGCACGGCGTGGTGGATTACACAGCCGCGTCGCGCCCACTTGGCGAGGGTGCCGCCACATCCGAACTCGATGTCGTCCGGGTGGGCGCCGATCGCGAGCGCGACCTTTGGCACCTCGAGATCGATCGACGGCGCCCGGGGTTCTGCGGGAAGCGATGGCGGGGTTTGCAACACCTCACTCATCGCGCCGGGTCTTGTCTCTCGGGGCGGCGCCTCCGGACCGAGTGAGCAGCGTTTCATCGAGTTCGGCGAGGTCGTCGGGCACGTCGATGTCGGTCGCGTACCTCCGGTCACGAACGATGGTGGCACGCAATCCGAGTCGGTCAGCCTCGAGACGGTGCCGGGCGAAGGACCCGGGGCCGTAGGAGAACTTGAACGATGCGCCCGTCGGCAGCGCGATCACGTTCGTGCCGTCATCGCGCCGGTCAGGGGCGATCGTCACCTCGCCGTCCGAGCCGAAGCGGTCGAGCCCTTCGACAAGGGGCAGATCGGCGTGCGCGACGACGACGAGATCGAAGCCGAGCCCAGCGAGGAGCTCGACTCCGGCGCTCACTGCGCCGTTGAGTCCCAGGCCGGGCGCGTACAGCGCCTCGGCGCCGCGGCCGATCGACCAGTCGGCGACGCCGCCGTCGTCGCAGACGACAAAGGCGGGAAGCGATCCGCCGGCGCCGAGCACGTGCGAAGCGAGCCGCTGGATCAGTGCGACGCGGGCACCGTCGTCGAGGGAGTGGGCAAGGCGCGCTTTTGCCTGGGCGAAGGACTTCAGGGGAACGAGCAGGGCTCGCATCACCGCAGCTTATGGGCGGCCTTCACGATGCGATCTGGCCGTCGGGCTCCCGTCGACGGCGAGATCGGGTTCTATGGCAGACGGGGGCGTGCTCAGTAGGGTTGCCGCGTGCTCACCGCCTCGCCGCGCTTCGAGCGCGGCGAGGCGGTGAGCGTCGCGGTGCTCGGCGCGGGTTCGTGGGGCACGACCGTCGCCGCGTTGTTGGCGCCTCGGACGTCGACGGTGCTCTGGGCGCGATCGACGGCGGTCGCCGACGAGCTTCGCCGGGAGCGGACGAACGCGGCATACCTCGGATCGTTCGAAGTCCCCGCGGCCCTCGGCGCCACGGCTTCGCTCGTCGAAGCGTTGCAAGCGGCGGACTTCGTTGTGTTGGCGATCCCGAGTCACGGTCTGCGCCAGGTGCTCGTCGAGGGGGCCCCGTTCGTCGGCCCGCACGCAACCGTGCTCAGCCTCACCAAAGGACTCGAGGAGCACACGATGGCCCGTATGAGCGAGGTCGTCGGCGAGTGCTGGCCGGGGTGCCCGGTCGGCGTGCTGACGGGGCCGAACCTCGCCGCAGAGGTGCGTGCCGGCCAACCGACGGCCTCGGTCATCGCGTACCGCGATGAAGACCGCGCGGCAAGTGTGCGCGAACTCTTCGCGACCGACGCGCTCCGCATCTACACGAATCCGGACGTCACCGGCTGTGAGATCGCTGGGGTCGTGAAGAACGTGATGGCGATCGCGAGCGGCATGGCGATCGGCCTCGGTCTCGGGGACAACACGCGAGCCGCGCTCATCACCCGATCGCTCGCCGAGCTCACACGCCTCGGCGTCGCACTGGGCGGGGACCCCCCGACCTTTGCGGGGCTTGCGGGACTCGGCGACCTCGTTGCGACGTGCACCAGCGCGAAGAGCCGGAACTTCTCGGTCGGCGTCGCCCTCGGACAGGGAAAAACACTTTCCGAAGCGACCGCGTCGACGCGCATGATCGCCGAGGGTGTGCGGAGTTGTCGACCGGTGCTCGAGCTCGCGAACCGGCTCGGCGTCGAGGTCCCCGTCACCGAGCAAGTCGTCGCGGTCTGTCACGGTGGCCGATCTCCGCGAGAAGCGATTCCGATCCTCATGCGGCGAGCGCCGAAATCCGAGGTCGATCCGCTCGTCTTCGGTGTGGACCGTTGAAGGCTCGACCCGAAGCCGCTCGGCGCTCGACGATCGAGGGAAGCCTCCGGCAGCGGGTGCCGACGATCGAGGTGGAGACCGAACTGCTCTCGGGGACATGCCGCGTCATCGTCGGCGTGGACGAGGTGGGACGTGGGGCGTGGGCTGGCCCGCTGACCGTCGGCGCGGTTGCGGTCAGCGCGTCGGAGCTCCGACGGCTGCCCGATGGAGTGCGCGATTCAAAGGCACTGACACCGAATCAGCGGGCGTCACTTTTCGGTCCGCTGTCCGAAGCCGTGCTCGCCTATGCGTTCGGGCATGTGACCGCCTGGGACTGTGACGCGCTCGGGATGACAGCAGCACTCAAACTTGCGGCGCGGCGCGCGCTCACGTCCCTGCGAACGCCCTTCGATGCAGTGATCATCGATGGCAAGATCGACTACACGGAGACGAACGCCCGATGTGTCGTCGACGGCGACGCCCTCTGCGTGACTGTCGCGTCGGCGTCGGTGCTCGCGAAGGTGACTCGCGACGAGTGGATGCTTGACGCCGCAATCGAACATCCCGGATACGGTTTCGAGCACAACAAGGGGTACGTGTCGGCCGCGCATCGGGCGGCCGTAAAGCGGATCGGGCTGTCATCGATCCACCGCCGGAGCTGGAACGTCGCGTGGATGGATCCCGTGGCCGAAGCGCCGCCCGGCCAGGTATAACGGTCGCGATGTCCATCCTGCTCGCGTTGTTCGCAGCGGTGGCGAACACGTTGGCGACGGTGCTGCAGCGACTCGGGGTGGAGTCGGCGACGTCGGGGAACCGGACGTCGAAAAGGCTGATGGCGGCGGTCATGCACCGACCGATCTGGTTCGTCGGGCTCGCGTTGACCACGACCGGGTTCCTCTTCCAGGCGCTCGCCCTCGCGTTCGGGAACCTCACCTCGGTTCAGCCCGTGATGGTGACCGAGATCGTGTTCTTGGTGCTGATCCTTGGGACCTGGTTCCACCAACGCCTCGGATGGCGCGAGTGGGTGGGAACGGTCGGTACCGCGGTCGGGCTTGGGGTGTTCCTCGGCCTCAGCTACTCGCGGCGCGGCGGCGGTCAGCCTGACACCGAGGACTGGATCCTTTTACTCGCCACCGCCGGCGCGGCCGTGATCATCACGCTCGTCGCGGCCAGGCACGGTCCGCGGGCGTTTCGCGCCGCCGCCTACGGAGTCAGCGCGGGAATCGTGTTCGCGCTGACGGCGACGTTCATCAAGACGGTCGCCGACGAGTGGCAGCACGGACTTGCGTACGTGTTCTCCCATCCCGCTGCGTATGCCGTCGCGGCGAGTGGACTGGTCGGTCTCGTCATCAGCCAGCACGCGCTCGAAGCCGGTCCAGTCGCCGCGTCGCAGGCGGCTCACCTCATCGCGAATCCACTGTCGAGTATCGTCATCGGTATCTGGTTGTTCAGTAACCATGTGCACGCGACGGGCGCGCGTGCGGTCGTGGAAGGAGTTTCCCTCGGAGTGATGTTCTCTTCGCTGCTCATCCTCGCGCAGTCGCCGCTCGTCTCCACCTCGCATGAAGCGGAACTGTTGACGAAGCGCCGAGTCGTGACGGATGCACCCGTCGGCACTCCGGTCCCATGAGCCGTCCGTGATGCGCGGGGGAGCTGGGTGATTTCATGAGCGATGTGGGTTTGGGGGCGTGGAATTCGATCCGCGGACGGATCTCCGACGCAGCGAGCCTTCTCGGTTTGGAGCGCGGTCTCACCGAGCAGATCATCAAGCCCGAGCGCATCTTGGAAGTCGCGATCCCAATCCGTCTCGACAGCGGCGAGATCGAGGTGTACACGGGCTGGCGCGTGCAGCACTCGACGGCCCGCGGACCAGGAAAGGGCGGTATCCGCTTCCACCACGATGTCGATCAGTTCGAGGTGATGGCGCTCGCGGCGGACATGACGATCAAGTGCGCGGTCGCGGATATCCCGTTCGGCGGCGCGAAAGGAGGCGTGACCGTCGATCCCGGGACGCTCTCTTATGGCGAGCTCGAGCGGCTGACGCGGCGCTACGCGTACGACATCGCGAGCTTGCTCGGTCCGGATCGCGACGTGCCGGCGCCCGACGTGAACACCGACGCGCGGATCATGTCGTGGATCATGGACACGGTCACGATGATGGCCGGCAACAACGTTCCCGGTGTTGTGACTGGCAAGCCGGTTGAAGTCGGAGGGATCGTCGGCCACGTCGGCGCGACCTCAGTCGGCGTCGTTTTGTGCGCCAAGGCGACGTTCAGCAAGCTCGGCATGAACTTCGTCGGTGCGCGCGCCGTCATCCAGGGGTATGGGAAGGTGGGCGCGCCGCTCGTCGAGCTGCTCGCGCGCTCAGGAGCGCGCGTGGTTGCCGTCGCGGACGTCAAAGGCGCGATCCACAACGACGAGGGGCTGGACCCCGACGAGCTCGCGAACCATTTCGCAGAGTACGGCACTGTCGCGGGGTTCAAGGCGGCGGACGCGATAAACCCCGAGGACTTGTTCGCCATCGAATGCGAGCTCGTCGTCCCCGCTGCGCTCGATGGCGTTGTCACCGCGGAGGTCGCGAGGAACTTCGGGGGACGCGTGCTCGTCGAGGCGGCGAACGGCCCGACGACGCCGGAGGCCGATCCGATCCTCGAAGCGAGCGGTGTGGTCGTGGTCCCGGACGTGCTGGCGAACGCGGGTGGGGTTGTCGCGTCCTACTTCGAGTGGGCTCAGGCCCGCCAGGGATACGCGTGGGACAAGGAGCTGTTCACCGAGCGCCACCACAAGACGATGGAGCGTGCCTTCGAGGCGACGTGGCACGAGCATGAGGCGCTCAACGTCCCGCTTCGACATGCCGCGGTCGCCCTCGGGCTAAGCCGCGTCGCGGAGACGACGCGTCTGCGAGGTCTGTTCCCATAGTCCTGCCTCGTTTTCGCCCTCATCGCGCAGCGAGCCTCCGCGGGCTGGCGCCGGTGGCCGTTCTGGTCTTGCTCGCCGCACTCGTGCTCGCCGCGTGCACGTCGACGCCCTCAGCTTCGGGTGGTCGACACCACCATCACCACAGCCAATCGACGACAACGACGACGTCGTCACCGAGCACCTCGTCGTCATCGCCGCCGACGACGACCGTCCCGCCCGCGTGCAAGACGAGCACGCTCACGTTCGGGGCGTCGTTCGGTGGGACCGCGGCAGGGACGTCGTACACGGTGCTCACACTCACGAACCAGGGCAGCGCGTGCTCGCTCGAGGGTTATCCGACGGTGACGTTCTTTGCACCCGCGAAGCTGGGCGTTCCCGGCGCGGGGCCGCGCCTTTCGCTGAGCGACATCGACTCGGGCCCGCCAGCGACGACCGTGTCCGTCGCGAAGGGAGGACAAGCGCAATTCATCGTCGTCTACTCCGACGTCCCCGTCGGGGGCGTCGGATGTTCGACCGTCGGGTCGGTCGACGTGGTGCTACCGGGCGCGACCCAGACGCTCGCGGCCACGCTGTCGATCCCGGTGTGCGGCGGATCCGTGGAGGTCTACGCGATCGGACCACCCGGTACGGAGCATCCGTAGTCAACTTGCGGGACGCGGCGCCAGGTTCGACGCGATGCGAAAATGAACAAAGGGCGCTTAGCTCAGGTGGTCAGAGCAGCTCGCTTACAACGAGCAGGTCGGCGGTTCGAGTCCGTCAGCGCCCACTAGATGGCTACTGAACTGGGGTAATAGGAACAGCGGCACCGCTGGGACGGTGAGCACAGCGCTCAAACAGGTGTCTAACTCCCATAGCCCTCCGGGAGCAACTGCCACCGACCGGCACTTCTGCCACGCTCCGTTTGTTCATGCGGTCGCGCGTTTTCGGCTAGTGCTTCGGAAACAGTTCGTCGTGGTTATTGCGCGCTGCCTCGCTGATGGCGATAGTCGTGGTCCTTCGGCAAGAGTCGGATGGTGACGGTCTGGGCGTCGGGGCCGGTGACGTGGCCGACGATTGAGGCGCCATATCTGTCGTACTTGGCGTGGTAAGCGGCATCGATCGCGGTGTGTATGCCCGGGTCGGTGGGAGCGAAAGTGACGTCGCGTTCAGTGCCGCCGGCGCAGATGCGTCCGGTGCCACTGGCCTTCGCGCGGCGATACCAGGGACGGTCGGGGCCACCGGCGGACCGCACGCACAAGTGGTCGCCGGTGCGAACGACCCACATCGTCACGAAGGAGCGCAGGCTTCTGTCGTTACGAAACGAGGAGAGTTGCAACTCCTCGGCGTTGCCGACGCGGTCAAGCTCGTCGTTGGTCCAAGTGGCCATCAGATCGATCCGACGCGAACGAGCGACTTGATCGCACGTCGCTCATCCATCGCCGCGTAGGCGTCGGCGATTGCGTCGAGGCTAGTTTCGTAGTCGAAGACGCGGCCGGGGTTGATAGCGCCATTGATCACGTCATCGAGCAGCTCGGGGATGTAGACGCCGGCCGGTGCGACGCCGCCTTGCCAGCCGACGCTGCGCCAGAAGTTCGCTTCGAACGGGACGTCGGCACCGTGCGGTGCGCCGACAACGCCAACGGTCGAGCCGGGTCGGGCGATGCCTAGCGCGGTGGCCATCGACTGGCCGGTGCCGACGCACTCGAGAGCGGCGTCGACGCCGATGCCGTTCGTCAGCTCGAGCACTGCAGCGATGGCGTCGTCCCCGCGCTCGGACAGGACGGCGGTGGCACCGAACTCGCGGGCGACTTGTTGTCGAACGGGGTTCCGGCTCAAAGCGATGATCCGCTCAGCGCCGAGCCGCTTGGACGCGAGGACGGCGGAGAGACCGACGGCGCCATCGCCCACGACTGCAACCGTGTCCCCGTTGTCCACACGCCCGCACATGGCGGCGTGATGGCCCGTGCACATCACATCCGACAGAGCGAGCAGCGAGCGCAACGTCTCGTCGGAATAGTCCGAGGGTGACCCGGGCACCGGGACAAGGCTGCTGCCAGCGAGCGGGACGCGCACCGCCTCGCCTTGACCGCCGTCGATTTCGCCATTGCCGAACGATCCGCCAGCAATGCAATGGGACGTCACCCCTCCCGGCAGTGCGGACACGACATGTCGCAGAACACGAACGGTGCTACGACGAAGTCGCCCTTCGCGATGCCGTGCACCTCGGAGCCGATGTCCTCGACGACGCCGATGAACTCGTGGCCGATCGACCCAACTGCGTGCGGCGACTCGCCCCGGTAGTACCAGAGGTCCGAACCGCACACGCAGCCGAGCACGACACGCACGATCGCGCCGGTCGGCTCGTGGAGGACCGGGTCAGGCCGTTGGCCGACCGTGATGGAGTGAGGCCCGCTGAAGATCGCTGCACGCATGACTACCGGTTCCCAGTCGTGCGGATGGTTGTGTGATCCATGAGATGGTCCTTTCGCTCGCGTAAACGAGATCGGTTCATTGAGGTGCGAGTTCGCCATAGAAGTAGGACGCGGTAACTCCGCCGTCCATCAGGACGTCGCTGCCCGTGATGAAGGCGCCGTCTCGGCCCATGAGAAGCGCGCCGACGGTTCCTACCTCGTCTGGGGTACCGCCGCGCCCAGTAGGGCACAGTTCGATCATGCGTCGGTATCCCTCACCGCGCGGGCCGGTGAGCTCGTCTCTCGCGAGCGGCGTGAAGATGATGCCGGGACTGATCGTGTTGATGCGGGCGCCGCGCTCACCCCATCGAACAGCCTCGGCCATCACGCGCAGCGAGTTCCCAGCTTCGCGCCCTTAACTCGATGCTGGCACGATGCCGCTCGGTTTGCCTCGCACCACGCGCCAGAGTCCCGCGAGCGTCGATACGGAGACGGGCGCCCGTCGGAATGCCGGTGAGGCTCCGGATTGCCCGTGGGGAATGCGAACACGCAGCGCATGCGGCCGAATCCGCAAATACAGCGGGGATAACATGGTGCGAGCTTCTCCGTCGACGGCGGCGTGCAAAGGGGAGGGGCCGTCGACTTTCACGTAGCGGGTCGTCCAGGCGCGCCATCCGTCGAATCGTTCAGGATGACCGGCCGTCTCGAGGGCGACGAGCACGCTGACGTCGGATGGGCGGGTGATCGAAAGAGTCGCCACGCCGAGTGCCCCCGTGTTCAGCCGGGCGCGGGACCCGAATCCGGCCAAACTCGAGAGCGTGTATGGGTTGTTCGAGACCTGAACGATCTGTGCACCCGTGATCGGCTTGTCGGGGCCGTCGACCGAGAGTCCGAACGGCGGGGCGCCCGGCCCCAAAAGGTCCGGCAGCATCTCGGCGACGGTTCGGCGCTTCGCCTCTCGGTAGCGGTCGGAGGCGACGATCCCCGCGTAGACGCCGAGTGACACGTTGTTGACGAAGGTCTCACCGTTCACCTCCGCTAGATCGATCACGGTCTCGCGCGCCGGACCGAAGGCGTCGAGCGCACCCACCGGATCGCGGGGATCGATTCCGATATCGAGGGCGAAGTGATTGCGCGTTCCGGCCGGCACGCACGCGAAAGGCAACCCATGGCGGGCTGCAACCGACGCCACGACTGCCTGGGATCCGTCGCCGCCTGCCATCGCCAACGTGTCAGCGCCTTGAGCGACGGCGGCTTCGGCGAGGGTGCGAAGGTCGTCACAGGCCTCGAGGCAGATTGCTTCGATGCCGCGTCGACGCGCCTCGTCCGCGAGGCGGAAACGCTCGACCTTGCCGCCACCGGATTTGGGATTCAGAAGGACGACCCCGTGACGCGTCGCGGGCACGTCGCGCCACCGCGCAGCGAGAGCGTGGTGCACTTCCCATCGCAGTGCGAGCGACCCGAGCGCCGATGTGACGAGCAGTCCCAGGACGACGAGGGTGACTGCCACGATGCCTCGTCCCGAGGCGACGAGCGCGGCGACCGAGCCAGCGACGGAGGCGACGGCGACTGCCGCGGCGAACCAGCGAAAGCGGCGATTCGTTGCCGCGATACATAGTGCCGAGATGGCGAGCGTTCCGGCGATGAGCGAGACGATCACGTAGACCAGCTCGCGCGCCGTCAGCGCGATGACGACGAGGGTGGCTGCGAAGACGACGAGCGCGCCGCCTGCCGCCACCCTCGACCGAACCGGCGGCTTCGCAGCGCCTTCGAGGCGTGACCCGATCAAGGGCTGTTAGTGAGAGTTCGCCTCGCCGTTCCCCTTGACGATCCGAGATTTCAGCTCTTGGAACTCCGCCTCGGAGATGACTCCATCTCGTTTCAATTCAGACAGTCGGGACAGCTCGCTTGCTGGGGAACTCCCGCCGAATCCGCCCTGAAAGTCGCGGAACGCTTGTTCTTCTCGTTGAGCCTGGATCTGGTGTGCGCGCATCTTGTCGCCTCGGACAATGAAGTAAACGAGAATTCCGATCAGCGGAATCACCAGCACGAACAAGATCCAGAGAGCCTTCTGCCAACCCTTCAGGTCGTGGCTCCGAAAGACGTCGATGAAGATCGAGATCGAGAGCCAGACCTCGATGAACAAGAGGAAGAACCAGAGAATCGTGTAGACGACCTGTCCAACCCCGTACGTCGTAGCGAACATGCTCACTCCTTGTTCTTCTTATTCACATCGTTTTCGACACTGTTTGTGAACGACAGACAGACGCGCGAATACTGGCTTTTGTAAGTCGGTCTGACAGCTCGATCCGAGTCACGAACCCCTGGACCCTTTAGCTGCTGGCGGTCTCTCTCAGCTCCTTCGCTAGCTCGTCGGCTGTCGCATCGAAGACCTGCTTTACGGTCTTTGTCGCGTGTGTGACGGCTTTGTCAAACGCCTTCTCGAGTGTTGGCTCTCCGACGACGATCAGACTCACTTCACCGGCGTCAAGCTCTTCGGCCGCCTTTTTCAGTTCCTTGCGTGACAGGGGCCCGAAGTTGAGTTGGTCTGGGATGACGTGCACCATGGGCCGGTCCAGCCGCTTGGCGACGTGCGGTTTGCCATTCCTCTTCTCGATGATTGCAGCGTCGAACGTCCCGATGAGATCGAGTTTGTGGAGTTGCTCGAAGGCGTCGAGGTCGGCCTCAGCCGAATCGATGCTGTCGTAGACAGCGACATACATCGCTAGATCCTTTTCCTTTGCCATGGGTACCTCCTCGCTCGCGGGAGGATCACATCTTCCGTCCCGCCGGAGGCATATCTATGGCACAAGGAGATTCCCAGGGTCGAACGGCTCAAGCGGAACGGAACCTCCGCGATTTTCCAGTACGTCCCACTCGTGCGAGCTGCGGGTGGCGCATAGTTCTCGGCCCGGCGGGCTCCGGCTGCGGGGCCGCTTCCCGGCGCTCCTGGGATTCGGCTGATCGCGCTTCCCGCCCGCTTGTAGCCGAAAACGAGCAAGTGAACGTCGCTCGCGCCATCTGCCGATTCAGGACGGGATGGAGGCAGGGCGCCAACGGTAAACATCGGTTGAGTGAGCGATGCTTTGCGTGTGATCGGATAGGCATCGTCGTGATTCAACGCGGCGCTTCGTGACCAGCACCTCACCGTCAAAGGTTCCATCCGCGCCCGAACGCGAGGTACCGACGTGGCGGGCGATCGCAAAAAGAGCCCTGCCCGTCTTCGTGAGCGGCGTCGTTATTTACGTCCTTGCCCCGGTTCTTGCCCGAGTCTTCGCCGCCTGGCCGCGACTTTCATCGCTGCTGCCGCTTTGGGCGGCGGCCGGTCTTCTCGCCGAGGCGGGGTCCTTCACCTGCACCTTCATGCTGAAGCGCATAGCACTCCACACCAAAGCCACCTTCGCCGTCGTCACCAGCGGTCTCGTCGGAAACTCAGTTACCAACGTCCTACCTGGGAGCGACGCAACCGGTGCCGCCGTCGAGTTCCGCATGCTTTCATCAGCGGGCGTCGGCGCCGGTGCCACCATCGGAGGCCTCACCGCCACCGCGCTGCTCCAGACGGGGAGCCTGTTCGCGCTCCCGATCCTGGCGCTTCCCGCGATCCTCGCGGGGGTTCCGATCAGCCGAGGTCTCGTTCACCTCGCCTTTCTCGGGCTCGGCATGTTCGCCTTCTTGGTCGTCGCCGCGGTCCTCATCTTCACGACCAACTGGCCGCTGCAGCTCGTCGGACGGTTTGTCGAGCAGGTTCACAACCGCCTGCTGCGCCACCGAGAATCGATTTTCGGCTTGGCTGATCGACTGGTAGCACAGCGGAACTCCACTCGGGCCGCCCTTGGAGCAAAGTGGTGGCAAGCCTTGCTCTTCACGATTGGAAAAGTCGGGCTCGACTTCGGTTGTTTGCTCGCCATGCTGGCGGCAACTCGCGCCAATCCTGAACCCTGGCTGATCCTCATCGCGTACGCCGCGACCTCTGTACTGGCCCTGCTGCCTCTGACGCCTGGCGGCCTCGGGATCGTCGAAGGAAGCCTTACGGGTTTGCTCGTGCTCGCAGCGGTGCCCGCGTCAAGCGCAGCTCTTTCCACGCTGGCCTACCGACTCGTCTCCTACTGGCTGCCGACTCTCCTCGGGCCGTTCGCCTATATCGCCTATCGGAGCCGCTATCACGTCAGCCCCACGGCAGAAGGACCCCCCTCGGGCGACGAGTCTGAGAAGACGGAGACTCACGGACCTTCGGCGAACGCGCCGCCCGGGTTCCTTCCTCGCACCCCGCCCAGCGCGGAGGTTTCCAAATGCAAAAGAACGGGATTTAGCGTTTTTCGTCGCGGTTCATGAATGCATCGCTTCTGCCGGGGCAGACCTCGACGCCATGGAACAGCTTGAAAAAGTCGACCTCACCGGTACGTCCGACGCGGCCGTGGTCGACAATGAGAACGGAAAGCCGCACATTGTCTAGCGGCTCGATAAACAGTTGGTGCGAGTCATGTCACAGCAGCTCGGCTTCGGGCCGCCATCGCGAAAGGAACTCAAGGCAGCTGCTTCCGAGCTGAGCGCCAACGAAGCTGCCCTGATCGTGGTCGGAGCGCCAACCGTTGAGAAGGCGTTGAGCAAGGCAATCAAGCACGCGGCTAACACCGTGAATCACGTCGTCGATGGCACGGCTGACGAGCTCGCTCCGCTTAAGGAAGCGCTCGGAAGCTGGCTCTCATCCGGGTGGCAAGCGGGCCGTTCGGCCATTCACCCGGCGCGAGGACGGGGGAGAACACGTGCTGCGGATCTTTGCGTCTCGGCAGCTCTGGTGAGGACAAGCGCGCTACCAGCTGTCTCGCTGGTGTAGAGGGAGTCGGGCGAGGCGTCGGGCTTCGTTGGCTCGTAACCCGAGCAGGCGAAGGCAGGCCTCGACGAGTTCGTCGACGGCGCTTTCGGACACCCGTTCGGGGTGGCGCTCGTGGAGACGAAGCAGGCCGAGGAGACCACCGGCAACGGCGCTGAGTGCGATCTCGGCATCAGGCACGGTGAAACGCCCGGTTGCCTGGCCGGCGCGTATGTCGCGAAGGGCGCGCGGTGCGAGCCCTCGCGGTGCGTCGAGGAGCTCCAGACCGGCGCCGGTGATGAAGCCGGCGACCTCTGGGTGGGTCCAGGCGAGACGGCCGGAGATCCTCAGCGAGACGGCGAACACCTCGGCGGGGTCGTCGAGACCGGCGCAGGCGGCGTCGAGCATCTGCGCCCAGCGTTCGAGCACCTCTTCCGAGGCTGTCTGGAACAGTTCTTCCTTGCTTGTGAAGTGGTTGTAGAAGGACCCAAAGCCGATATCGGCCACTTCTGTGATCTCTTGGATGCTTGCTCGGTCTCCCCGGCCCTCGGCGATGAGCAGGACGGCGGCGTCGATGAGTGCCTTCCTCGTGCGGGCCTTCCGGCGATCGAGTCTGTTGGCCGGAGCGGTCCCGTTTGTCGTTGCCGCGTTCATTGTTCTCTCCTCTTCTGAGCGGCCGCATCACTACTGATTCCATGCTACAGAACTGTGGTTGCTCGCCGACGTGGCCAACGGCGGGCGCCTGACTGGCGCCCGCCGGGCTCGGGGCGGTATGGGTTCAAGCGGCTGCCTTCGTCTCGGTCGGCGGAGTTAGGGAGTGCAGCCTTGCGTTGGTCCTGCGCAACTCGATGCCGCGGCCGAACATCGAGCTTCCGGCGATCAAGTTGAACAGGCCGAACAAGAGGGCAAGGGAAATAGCGCCCATGCCGGGGCGAGCGAAGAGCACGACGCCGAACGCCGCGGACACCAAGCCACCGAGGACGAACATGGCCCGGGTGCCGGCCTCTTCTCCGCGGCGAAATCCGGCGACGATTCCGAGCACGCCGGTCACGATGGCCCAGCTTGCGACGACCAACACGAGGACGAGGGCGGTGGGCGCCGGCCAGGCCAGGGCGACCACGCCGGCGCCGATGTCGATCAGTCCGAGCAGCAGGTGCCCGAAGACCGGCCCGGCGGTTCTGCTGCTGAATGCCTGCATCGCCTGCAGGCCGGCCGCGATGAAGGCGTAGACGGCGAACACGACGACGAGGGCGAAAACGGTGACCCCGGGCCAAGCGAGGGCCACGACCCCGATGCCGAGGGCGAGCAGGCCCCGAAGGATCAGGGAGGTGCTGAGTGACTTAAACATGACGGCGTTTCCTTTCGTGTGGAGATGATTGGCGCGACGAGCCGGCGCCTGTGTTGATGAACTCCTACAGACTTGATGACTCATCACAGGAGTGATTATGATGTCGGTCAGTCGGTCTGTCAAGGGCCGGCCCAAGCCTCCCGAAAGGAGCTGGATCCGTGTTCATCGCCCTCTCGCTGCTTCTCGCAGTCGCCTGCGTCGTCCCGGCCATCGGAAAGATGCTGAGTCACCCGAAGATGGTGGCGTCGGCCAGCCACTTCGACATCCCGTGGACCCAATACCGGCTCATCGGCGGCGCCGAGCTGGCGGCCGCCGCCGGGGTTCTCGCCGGGCTGTCATGGAGACCAATGGGCATCGCCGCGGCGGCGGGCATGGCAGTGCTGTTGATCGGGGCCCTGACCGTCCACCGGAGGACGGGAGACGGCATCAAAGAGGCGGCGCCGGCAATCCTCGCTCTCGGTATCAGCCTCGCCTACGTAGCCGCAGCCCTTACTAGCTGACGGCGCGGAACTGTCGAGAAGCAACTCGGGTGAACAGTGGTTCACTCGGGAAGTCGCCGAGCATCGCCGAGGTCAGGTTGGAGCGCTCCGCCGGGCGGCGAGCCGGACGACAGTGTCTTCGCCCTCTTACCGGCAGCGGTGACCAGGTCGGACCTCTAAAAATCGAGTCGTCAAGGTCTCGGCATTGTTGAGCGGCTCTATGCGATGCGTCTGCGGCATCAAACTGTGAGACGGCTCACCTACCTGGCGGAGCACCCGTCTTTGCCTGACCGCATCCGGTATGTGCGTTACTCACCCTGGCGCTCCGGACGACAAGGGCGACAGACCATCCCATAATTGCGCGGCCCAAGCCGCACTGAGGGTGCCCCCAGACCGCCGGATCGAGCGGCACACGCTGTGTCAGGCGACTTCAGATTGCTCGAGCTCGGCCGAGCGCCAGGTCAATCGCCGAGTCGAACCTGAGCCCTTCGCCCTCAGCGAAGTCGCGCCGAAACTCCAGGTCGCCGAGCCGTGAACGAACCTCGTCGATGCTGACCTCGCGATAGCGGTGCTCGGGCTCTTGCCACGGATCACCCACCTGGTCAAGAAATGCCTGCGCGACACCGTGGAGGATCGCTCCTCGGTGCCAGTCGCCGCGATCCACCGCCAAACAGGCAAGGCCGAGGTACGCATAGGCAAATCCGCGACGTTCTCCATTCCGGCGACTCACGCGCAGAGCTTCCTCGAACATCGACGAGGCGCGCCCCAAGTCGCCCTCTTCGCGAAGCACAAAGCCGAGGTTCGCGTCAATATCGGAAATGGTCGCTCCGATCACGTCCCGATCCTGCGCTGCTTGTTCCAGGTGCGACCTCGCGGCAGGAATGTCTCCTTCTCGGAGCGCTCGAACCCCGGCATTGTTGTGGAGGGTCATCCTCATGAACCGGTCACCCATCCGTTCGGTCCACGCGATCGCTTCGGTGTACAGCGCTCCGGAGATTGCCGGCGGGAGAAATCGCTCGTACAAGAGATAGGCCCGCAGGCTTTCGGCCAAGACGGCTTCGTCTCCAAGTCGTCGGGATCGCTCAACGCATTTCTCGGCGAGAGGGAATCCCATTTCGAACTCGCCGGCGAAGAAACACGCGCTGCCGAGTTCCCGTGAACACTTGCTGAGTAATCGATCGTCATCGAGTTGGCGCGCAATGTCGAGCGCCTGTTGACCGAGTTGCAGTGCCTTTTTGACGTCGTGGTCGAGCACCCCGCCGATGACGGTCGCCATCGCCGACGCGAACAGCGCGGGATTCCCTCGAGCTTCCGGCCGCTCCATCGCTGGCAGGCAGATCGCGACGGCGTCTTCGGAACGCGAGCGCACCCACCAGTAACGCGCGAGGGCGACGCAAAATCGCAGGAGGCGATTGATCTCGTTGGGATCGTTCGCCGCATCCTCGATAGCGCGTCGGATATTCGCTTGATCGACGTCGAGACGTGCAATCCACTCGACCTGCTCGTGCGCGTAGAGGTGCGGAGCAGCAAGTTCGACAAGCGACAGGAAGTGCGAGCAGTGTGCCGTTGCGACGGCATTCGCCTCACCCTCGTTCGAATCGACGAGATGTTCGGCGCTGAATTGACGGATCGTTTCGAGCAGGCGATACCGCAACTTTCCGTCGCGTTGCTCGGCGACGACGAGGCTCTTGTCGACCAGCGAGCTCAGATGGTTGGCGATTTCCAACTCTTCGATGTCGTCGAGACTGCAGACTGCCTCGGCGGCCGCCAAGTCGAATCCGTCTGCGAACACGGACAGTCGCCGTAGCACCGTTTGTTCGGGACGGCCGAGCAGCGCATAGGACCAGTCGACCGTCGCGCGAAGCGTCTGCTGTCGCGGCAGCGCGCTTCGGCTTCCCCCTGTCAGGAGGCGAAATCGCTGGTCGAGTCGGTCGCTGACGCTCTCGAGCGAGAGTGACCGCGTTCTCGCAGCGGCCAGTTCGATGGCGAGCGGCATCCCGTCGAGACGCCGACAGATCGAGACGACGACCGGCGCGTTATTTTCGTCGAGACGGAAGTCCACACCTTGCGCAATAACGCGATCGACAAAGAGCGCTACTGCATCGGAGGTTTCGGTTGCTGAGACTTCCCCGTCTTCCGTCGATGGCAGCGACATCGACGGGACGCGATAGATCGTCTCGCCGCCGATGCCAAGCGGCTCTCGGCTCGTCGTCATCAGATGGACCAGAGGACACCTCCGCGAGATGGCGTCGGCGACCCTTGCACATTCACCAATCAGGTGTTCGCAGTTGTCGAGGATGATGAGCACGTTCTGCGGCGCGAGCGCGTCGAGCAAAGTCTCGAGCGCCGGGCGGTCAGGGTGGCTCGAAATCCCGAGCGCCCGGCAGACCGTCGAGGCGACCGCTCCTGCTTCGGAAACGGCGGCGAGCTCGACGAGCCAGACACCGTCACCGGAACCATCGAGCATCCCGGCGGCGACTTGAAGGCCGAGCCGCGTTTTTCCGCATCCGCCAGCACCGGTCAGGGTGACGAGGCGAGCAGATTCGACAAGACGTTGAACTTCGGCCAATTCACGTTGCCGGCCGATGAAACGCGCCGACTGTGCCGGCAAATTGTTTTGAAGTGCCGGGTTGTCGAGCGAGCGCGGCGGCGAAAACTCGGCCTCGATACCTTCGGCTTCGAGTTGGAAGATGTGCTCTGGCCGGCCGAGGTCTTTTAAACGGTGGAATCCGAGGTCCCGCAACGTCGCGCCCGCTGGCAAGGAGTCCTGCACGAGCGCGGCCGCCGCGGTCGAAACCAGGATCTGTCCTCCGTGGGCAATGGCGGCGACGCGATTCAGCGCGGTGAACTTCGAGACCAACAAGTCCGGTCGTCCTCTCCGAGGCCTCGCCGGCGTGTACCCCCATCCGCACGCGAACCCGCTCGCCTGCTGGCCATCGATGCGCACCGAGAGCGCGCTGGATCTCGATGGCCGCACGCACGCAAGCGCTTGGCGAGGCGAACACTGCGAAGAAGCCGTCCCCTTGAGTGTTGACCTCTTTCCCATCGTTCTCTTTGAGACCCGACCGGATGAGCGCGTGGTGATCGGCAAGAGCTGCGGCGTAATCGTCCTGGCCGAGGCGACTGAGCAGTTCGGTCGAGCCTTCGATGTCGGTGAATAAGAAGGTGAGTGTCTCCGTGGGCAAGAGCGTAAGAGGCCGACCGGATCGCTGCCGTCGGCGCAGTTCAAGGGCGATCGATGCGACTCAGGTCTTGGCGGACTGTCCCATATCGACGTGGGTGAGCGTTGGGTCGGTTGCCCCATACCGCCGGGTCAGTTCTCAGCAAACCACGAGCAAACGACCTACCCTCACGGTCGACCCTGAAACTGCAATGGGGGTGCAATGAGATGGCCGTGAACGAAGAGAAGTTGATGGGTTACGTGCACCAGGCAGTCGGGGACTTCGGGTCCGTGCTGTCGGCTGCACTCGTCAACATTGGCGACAAGCTCGGCCTGTTCAAGGCGATGGTCGGAACTGGACCACTCAGCCCAGCCGAGCTGGCGCAAAAGACCGGCACTACCGCGCGCTATGTGCGCGAGTGGGCTAGCGGCCTTGCCGCGGCAGGTTACGTCGACTATGCGGGCGATGGTCGCTACGTGCTCAACGAGGAACAGGCGATCGCGTTTGCAGACGAATCGAGCCCCGCGTACGTGGTTGGCGGCTTTCAAGGGATGCTCGCAGCGACGCGCGTCGTGCCGAAAGCGGTGAACGCCTTTCGCACCGGCGACGGCATCGGTTGGCACGAACACGACCCGGACCTGTTCCAAGGCACGGAGCGATTCTTCCGACCCGGATACGCAGCGAACCTCGTCCAGTCTTGGATCCCGGCTCTCGACGGCGTTGACGCGAAACTGCGGGTCGGTGCCACGGCCGCCGACGTGGGCTGTGGATACGGCGCGTCAACGATCATCATGGCGGCGGCGTATCCGAACTCGCGGTTTTGGGGATTCGACTACCACGAGCCGTCGATCCGTCACGCGAACGAGATGGCCGCCGCTGCAGGCGTGTCCGACCGGACCACCTTCGAGGTTGCCAATGCCAAGGAGTACCCAGGGACGGATTTCGATCTGGTCTGTCACTTTGACTGCCTCCACGACATGGGCGACCCGGTCGGCGCGGCAACCTACGCTCGGCGGTCGCTCAAAGCCGACGGGCACTGGCTGCTTGTTGAACCATTCGCCAACGACGACATCGCCGACAACCTCAACCCGATCGGTCGCGTCTTCTATTCGGTATCCACTCTCGTCTGCACGCCTGCTTCGCTCTCTCAGGAGGTGGGGGCAGGACTTGGCGCGCAAGCGGGCGAAGGCAGGTTGAGGGAGGTAGCCGAAGCGGCGGGTTTCTCGTCGTTCCGGCGCGCCACTGAGACACCGTTCAATCTCGTCTTCGAGGGACGGCCTTAGCTACTTCCACGCGCGGTTCCAACACGAGCACGAAGGAGCGCAGATGGCGAGGAAGATCGTGAAGACCAAGTCGGCTCCAACCTCGCCCGTGTACAGCCAAGCAGTCAAGGCTTCGGGGCTTGTGTTTGTGTCCGGGCAGGCGGCCTTCGACCCTGCTACCGGAGAGCTGGTTGGCTCCACTATCCAGGAGCAGACTCGTCAATGTTTGAAAAACGTGTCAGCGATCCTCGAGGCCGCCGCAAGCTCACTGGACAAGGTCGTCAGCTTCACGTTCATCCTCCGCAATCCGGAGGACTTCGCGGGCATGAACGAGGAATGGCAATCGTGGTTCCCGACCGATCCTCCCGCCAGGCAGGGTGCCAAACTCCCGATCGACGCGGCGGGACTGCTGATATCGATCGCAGCCATTGCGGAGGCGTGATCGCGAGAGGCAGTCAACGGCACCGCACGAGTCGCGTTACTCGTGGGAAGGTCACTCGGTTCCAACAACATGTCGACACCGCCAAGGAGCGCTATCTCATCGCCCGAATCCTCGGTCGGCAATCGCCCACTTTGAGTTTTTTCTCGGTGCTTATCCGGGGTATCCCTGATCGCCGGCTGTAGGACGTCGCGTACGTCGCTCTCGGTCCTAGTGGAATGGTGGGGACCGGCTGGCTGACTCAGCTAACGATGCGGATCGTCCCGTCGGCTTCAAGGTTCCACCCGGGGTTGTGCGCGACCTCCCAGACATATCCGTCAGGGTCGGCAAACGACCCGGATGTCCCTCCCCATTCGGCTCCGACAGCTTGCCGGATGATCGAACCGCCTGCTCGCTCGGCTTCGTTCAGTACCTCGGTGACCTCATCCGGCGAGCGAACGTTGTGAGCCAACTCGACCCCGGGAGCGCCGTGACCGCCAAGAGCAGTCCACAGGCCAAAGACCATCCCGCCCGATTGAAAGAAGCAGACCTCGTCATCTGGCTGCTGTGCACCTGACCAGCCGAGCGCTTCATAAAAGGACCGAGCTCGGGCGAGATCTGAAACTCCGAGCGTGATCACACTGATGCGCTGTTCCACGCCATAACTATTGCAATTGACTCACGAGAGCGCGTCCCCGAACGCTCGGGGTCAGCGAGTGTCCGAACTATCCGGAATCGCCGGTTCGTAGGGCGGCAACGCCCGAACATGCGGGCGCTGAATATCTCAGCGACGCGAGAAACTCTCACAATGAGGACGACGGATGTGAGGCTCGAGAAGTTGTCGCCGACGCTCGAGACGCGAGTGATCGAAGACCTCCGCCGACGCCTTGCGACCACACGGTGGAGCTCGCCCGAAGGAACCGGCTGGGAATTAGGGATGCCCCGCCGGTGGCTTTCGGCGCTCGTCGAGGACTGGCAGCAGTTTGATTTTGGGGCATTCCAGGCTGCACCCGCAACGTGTTCAACCGAGCGGTAGCTGTGCTTACACGGGCAGGTATCAGCGTGTGGGGGTCACGCGTGCTTCGCGTTCGCGGACGCAAGAGCGGGGTATGGCGGGCAACGCCCGTCAACCTGCTCGACTTCGCCGGTGAGACGTACTTGGTCGCTCCCCGCGGTGACACACAGTGGGTACGGAATCTTCGCGTCGCAGGTGAAGGCGAACTGCAGTTGGGGCGACGTGTTCAAAGGTTTCGCGCAACCGAGTTCGCAGATGAGGAGAAACTCGACGTCCTGCGTGCCTATCTGAAGCGATGGAAGTTCGAGGTCGGTGTCTTTTTCGAGGGTGTCAGCGCCGATTCCCCCGACGACGAACTTCGTCGCATCTCATCAAGCCACCCTGTGTTTCGGCTCGAGCTCATCGACAATCCGTGAGCCCGCAATCAAGGCTCCGGTCGTCCAAGTCGCCGGATCGGCGATGCTTTTCACATCGGATCCGAGCCGGTATCTAACTGACGTCTTCCGCCCGCGCTGCCCGGCTCGCCAGGAAGGTCGCGCGACCTAGCCACCCGAGTAACCATGCAGATCCGATCCGGAACAGAACGGCTTGGACGCGGGGACCCGGTCTTGTCACCCCCGCGATCGTCGCTACTGCAATCGGGCCAACACCTGAAACGGTCAGCGCCGACGCGGCGGCAAGGTGCCCGACGCGCCACGCCTCATCACTGCGCAACGTTGACGGGATGCGAATGCCGGCGAACAGGTTTCGCGGCAATCGCTCCGTCGCGGCCATACGTCCGAGCACGATCATGATGGCGCCGCTCATTCCGAATTTGATTGCCCTGGACATGCGCGTCACGCTACAACGCGACTTATTTCATCGTGCTACCTAACGGCGGGACCGAGCAGCACTTCTGCCATGTTTCCTGATGCCCGTTTGCCCGCGCCCGCGCGCGAGGCTTCGGGCGCGTGGACTGGATGCGTCGCCTTTTCTTCGTGTCCGGCCTCTCGGCGGTGGGCGTCCTCGTGGCGGCGTGCGGGGGCACCTCGCCCGGCGTGGCGAGCCTCGGGTCCACGACAACAATCACGACGGCGCCTGCCGCGCAGGGGACAGGCCTGCCGCCGAAGGGGCAGATTGCGGTCGCCTTTTCCCAGTGCATGCGCAGCCATGGTGTCCCGAACTTCCCCATGCCGGTGGCGAACGCTCATGGCCGTGTAGGCATCACCCGCACGCCGGCGATTGCAAACTCGCCGCACTTCCAGCCTGCGCAGGCGCACTGCCGGAGCCTGCTGCCGAACGGCGGCGGGGGACCGACGATCACCCCGGCCGACCAGGCGGACTACTCAAAGGGCGTCGCCTGCATACGCTCGCACGGCTATCCCGACTTCCCGGACCCGACGATCTCGAGTAACGAGGTGCACTTCGACGTCCCACGAAGCATCGACCCGAACTCCGCGCAGTTCAGGCGGGCGGTGGAGACCTGCGAGAAGCTGATTCCGGCTGGCCTGCCCTACAGCGACAACACGGGATCCTGACGCCTCGTCCAACGACGTCCATCACAACGCTTTTTTTCAACTCGGCCCACTTTCAATGGAGGGCGGTTCGTAGGCGAGCAGATCGTGGATCGGACCTCCAAGGCATGTCCCATCATTGGCGGCTGCGCGAGGAGTTCAGGGGACACCGAACGCTGGCCCCGTCGATCACTAGCGTTCGCCGCGATGGCCGAGGCTGAGATCGAGGAGCGGATCCGGAGGATCTGCATGGCGCTGCCGGGGGTCACAGAGCGACAGAGCCACGGCGCACCGGCGTTCTTCGCCGGCAAGCAGTTCGTGATGCTCTGGCCCAAAGGTCACCATGAACACGAGTTCGCGCACCTTTGGTGCGCTGCTCCGCCCGGCGCGCAGGATGAGCTCGTATCGACCGAGCCCGATCGATTTTTCCGCCCGCCTTACGTAGGAGGACGCGGCTGGCTTGGAGTCCGCTTGGATGGCAACACCGACTGGCGAGAACTCGCCGCGATCTGCGAAGAAGCGTTTCGCGTAGTCGCGCCCCAGAAGCTCATCGCGGAACTGGACGCCCAGTCATAAGGCGTAGCCCGAGAGCGGCAATCGCCGATCTCGGTGGCCTGCGCCTTCTCAGGAGCTTGACTTAGACGCCGGAAGGCAACAGCAAATTCTGGTGAATTCAATTCGCCGGGCACGTCCGCAGCTCATTTACGTACCTGCGGTATACCTGGGAGATGGATTACGTCAGCTCGATTCATCAGGACGGGGAGCTCTTCTACGCGACAGCGCTCGCGGCCGACCCGTCCTTTGGCGTGCCGTGCTGTCCCGGGTGGCGGATTGTCGACCTCGTGTGGCACCTCGGCGAGGTGCACTGGTTCTGGGCCACCGGCATTGAAATGCGCGCGACCGATCCCGGACAGATCGAGCTGAAAAAGCCAACACGGCCGCGAACTTACGAGGGCGTAGTCGGATGGGGTCGCTCGCAGCTCGATCGGATCCTCAAGATCTTGGAGTCGACGCCCGATGACGCACCAGTTTGGACTTGGGCGCTCAACGCGTCGGACCACACGGTCGGCTTCATCCGGCGCCACCAGGTGCAGGAAACAGCCGTGCATCGTTGGGACATTCAAAGCGCCGCCAGAGACAGCGCGCCCGACCAGATCGATCCCGAGACGGCGTCTGACTCCATTGACGAGTTCCTTACCATTTCACTGCCCTGGGCCGTGAACGAAAGCAAGCCACTGTCGGGTTCGGTGCACCTACACGCCACTGACGTCACCGGAGAATGGTTCATCGAGCGGGATGGCACCATCGACCGTGGCCACGCCACCGCCGATGTCGCCGTTCGGGGAACCGCTTCGGATCTTCTCCTCGCCCTCTACGAGCGCATCCCCGTCGACGGACTCGACGTGATCGGCAGCGTCTTAGTCGCCCGCGACCTGGTCGAGCGAGTGGACACGACCTGACGCGTCACCAACGCGGACGGCCGCAGCCGCGTCGTGGTATGGCTGAAAAAGACTCCGTGCCGGTTGGTTCAGAAGCTGCGCCGGTTCTCGGTGCTCCGCGGATCAGTATCTGTCCGCGATCGCCGGATCGGCGACATCAGCATCCCGCCGGCTGGTTTTCGCGTCGGCGGTAGTTTTAGGAGTGATGCCGCGCTTCGTGACAAGACTTGCGATCTCGCTTTCCCTCCCTGGTCTTTTTCTTGCGGCCGCGTTCGTGACGGCAAGCCGGGTCAGCGCGACACCGTCGAACTGTGGCGTCGTGCCGGTCGCGCTCGTCGATGCGAAGCTCGAGATCGACGCGGCACACGTGACGCCACACCGTCCGGCATCGCCTCATGGCGCGCTCATCTGTTCGTATTTCGGCAACAGCGGTCGCGCCGCGAACGAGGCGACGATCAACTACCTCCCCGCGTCGCCAACGACGTTCGTCGCGGTCGAAGCGTCGCTCGCGAAGACGCATTCGATCCGCAAGATCGCCGGAATCGGGTCCGGGGCCTACACCTACTTCGTCGCACCAGACCGGTTCTTGTACGTGCTCGACGGCACGACTCAGGTGCAGATCTTCGCGACCGTCTCGCTCGGCAGGCTCGAGGCGCTCGGGCGCGCGCTCCCTCGACTCTCCTGAACGGCGAGCGAAAAGGGTTCCGGTGGAGCAGACGTGGGGCGTCGAAGTGCAATACGGTCGCGACGTGCCGACCCAAGACCTCGATTACCTCGAAGCGATCACGGAGCACAGCGAAGGCTTTGCCTCGGACGCCGAAGGCAACCTCGCCGCCGTGGTCGAGCACTGTCCAGGCTGGACCGTAGCCGACCTCGTCGCGCATCTCACCGACGTGCACTGGTTCTGGGCGAGGATCGTCGACGAACGGCTCAGCTCGCCGCCGGACGAGTCCGGCCGCCCGGGACGCGCGAACGACGACAAGCTCATCGAGCGATTCCGGACCGGCGCGCACCACCTCGTCGAGGTTCTCGAGCGTGCGCCGGACGACGCATCGGTATGGACCTGGGCGCCGGCGCAGCGCGACGTCGCGTTCGTCGCCCGTCATCAGTGCCAAGAAGCCGCAGTGCATCACTGGGATGCCGCTCACGCGGCGGGAAAGCCGCTCACGCTCGAAGCGAACCTCGCGGACGACGCGGTTGCGGAGTTCCTCACGTTCTCGGTCGCGAGCGAGGCCGATCCTGCCGACCCAGCGCCAGCGGAGATCGGCCGAGCGTTCGCGATCGCATCAACCGACTGCGGGTCGTCGTGGACGGTCGCGGACGGCCCGCGCCCAGGGACGCTGAGCGTCAGCGAAGGCGCCTCGGCGGATCAACCGACGATTAGCGCCTCGGCATCGGATCTGTTGCTCTGGCTCTACCGCCGTGTTGACGTTGACGTCCCGAGCGTGCTCGCACCGGTGATCGAGCGCTTCAAGGCGTTTACCTTCACCGACTGACGTCGTACTCGCGCAAACCGTCATACCCCTCGCGCTGGGCATCGGCGCGGTGGGCGATGGTCGACGAAGCCTCGGCGGTCGATCGCCCGATAGTTCACTCCGAGCAGTCGATCCAGTACCTCGCCGACGACGCCACCTCGATCTCGGGATGCGACCAGACGAAACGTTCGACCTTGTCGAGGACGTCTTCGACGTGACGGACGTCGGCCGCGACGGCAGCGAAACCGATCGTCGAACGCCCCCATTCGTTCAGGTGGCCAACCTCGGACGCAGAGACCGCGAACCGACGTCGTGCCGCCTCGACGAGGTGTTTGACGACCGAGCGCTTGTCCTTTAGCGAATGGCTCGCGTCGATCAAGAGCTCCATCGAGAGAACCGCAGCCTGCACGACGCGAGCCTCGCGATTCACCGGGCCGAATGCGAACGCGTGGAGCTGCCCGTCGCTGATCGAACCGATCTCTCTAGCGCCGTGCCGCTTCCAAGAGTTCGTCGGGGGAGAGCTCGGCGGTGAACAGCGGTCCGCCGGGCTGCTGTTTGCGCCCCGCGTCTGACAAGGAACCGACGTCGACGGGTTCGAAGCCGATCTCGGAGACGAGGCCGCTCACGGTCGCCTTCGCCTCGGAATCGTCTCCGGAGATGGCGAGCGCGATCCGGTTCGATGATCCCGGCGGCTTCCCCATATCGCCCAGGCGGTCCCAGACGATCGTATTGAACGCCTTGACGACACGTCGCGAACCGAGGTGTTCTGCGAGCAGCTCGCTCGAGCCGGTCTCACCGGACTCGATCTCGGGAAAGCGGCCGTCGCGATCGGGGAAGTAATTCATCGTGTCGACAACGACTTTTCCAGCAGTCCCGTCGGTTGGCACGTCGCGTAAGGCCCTCAGCGGCACCGAAACAACAATGAGGTCGCCGGCACGCACTGCCTCCGCCGCCGTCGCCGCAGTCGCGTGGGGGCCGAGTTCGGCCGCGAGTTCCGAGAGCGAGTCGGGCCCGCGGGAGTTACTGATGATGACGTCGTGACCAACGTCGACGAACCGCCGGGCGAGGGTGGAGCCGATGTGTCCTGTACCGACGATCGCGATCCGCATCGTTGGCGCCTCCCTCCGGCGAGCGTTCCCCTGACGCTTGGGATCCACCGACTCGACTTCGGCGCCCGAGGCTACCGGCACTGCCGCGCCAACGACGGTGGCCCCGCGCTGGGATAGCTGGGTGGGGCCGCCGGGTTGCCTCGAGGCGGTCGGGAGAGCGTTAGTTCGACGACGTGGGCGGGAGCACCTTCGAATTGAAGATCACGACCCAGTTGGCGTCGACGGTGCCTGCGGTCGACGTATGCGTCCCCGAGAGCAGCACCCGGTCTCCGGCGGCGAGATTGGAGAAGGAGGCGACCCCGGTGCTCAGCTGGAAGAACTGTGTCCCGGGGGTGACGTCGACGTTGAGGTTCGCCTGCCGATGGACAACCGAGAACTCGCCCGCGCCGACCGACGAGACCTCGCCGAGGATCGGGTGCAGCTGCCTCGTCACGACGGAAACCAGGTCGGCACCGATCGTGCCGAGTGTCGACGTTGCGGACCCGATCACCGATACCGGATCGCCGACGGCGAGGTCGTCAAAGGTCGCGTGGGGAGTGCCCGGGATGCGATATCTCGTCGCGTCGTCGACGTCCACCGTCACGTTGTTTTTGCCGCGCAGAAGCGTGAAGCTGTTGGTTCCAATCGACGTGATGAATCCTGCGACGTGGGCGATCGGTAGTGGCAAGATCACGACGACGAGAGCGTTCAGTGTTCCCGCGGTTGTTGTGCGGGTGGCGAAAACGCGTACCGCATCACCGACAGCAAGGCCGGCAGAGCTTGCTGCGGTCTCGCCAACCGGCGAGGTCTGGTTGTCCGCGTCACGGAACTGGGTCGAATCGGTGAAGTCCACGGTCCACGATTCGCCGCCAACGCGAACGAGCGAGAAGGACGAGGATCGGATCGACTGCAGCGTGCCCCAGGCGACGACCTTGGCCGAGGGCAGGACGTCGACGACCGACGCGTCCAAGGTTCCGCGCGAATCGCCGTAGGTGCCGAGAACCCGCACCTCCGCGTCAACCGACAAGTCGCCGAAAACCCCGGTCTGTCCGTCGCCGCGGAAGACCGTCGCACGTGACACGTTGACCGTGATTTCACGGCGGCGCGTCAGGAGGGTGAATGACGACGCCCCAATCGTGTCGACTCGCGCCCGGTCGACCCAGACGCCGTGCCTCAGTGAAAGGGCGGTAGGTGGCGATGGCGCACGAACCTGCGTCGCCGCGCCCACGGTCGGACCGGCGACGAGCGCGACGGGACCGAGCGCGGCGGTCACAACGGCGAGTGCCGCGACCGCCTTGCGCGATCTCGGAGTCGATTTCATCTTGATGCCCCAAATTTCCCCGGAATCGGACTCGTTCGAGCCTTCGCTGGCGATTCTGCAATCCCGTTGTTAATAAGTGATGAAGCGGCAATTAGGCCTGTCGGGGAGGCTGTGATGGGTCCGTTAGCCGCGAGCTCGCTCGCTTTGTCCGGCTCGACGCTGAGGGGTCTTCGCGGCCGATCCTGCGACCGCCGGTCAGTCGGCGACCCGCTCAGACCGTCGTGACACCCCTTGTATCAGAGCGAAGAACGAGTGCACGCCCCGGGATATTCGATTCGTCCATTGCTCGTTTGCCGGCGGATGCGACGTGCTCCGCGATCTCCTCGTCGGTGCAAATCGCGAGGAGGCTCGGGCCCGCGCCGGACCAGCATGAAACGGACGCCCCGGCATTCCGCATCGTGGCTAGCAGCGTTTCGGCCGCAGGGAACAGGGGAGCGCGCGCGTCCTGGTGCAGGCGGTCGTCGCCAGCGAAGGGTTGCAGGCGGTCGCGATGCGCGAGCCCGGCGATCAAGATCCCCATGCGGCCGAGGTTCGTGACCGCGTCGTCGAAGGCAACCTCACGCGGCAGCACGGCCCGTGCCTCCTCAGTGCGCAACTCTTGGTCTGGGATGAGCAGCGCGAAGACGAAATCCGGATCGAGCGGTAGCCGCTCCGCGTACGCCCGACCGTCGACCGTCGTCGCGGCGACAAAGCCGCCGAACGCCGATGCGGCAGCGTTCTCCGCGTGTCCGTCGAATCTCGCCGCCACGGAGAACGGATCAGTGCTCCCGCAGGCCGCAGCGGTCGCCGCCGCGAGTGCCGCCGACGAGCCGAGACCGCGTCCGACGGGGATTTCGGACCGAACGGTGATCGATGTCCGGTCGTGGCCGAGCACGTCGAAAGCGACACGCGCGGCGAGGTGAGACCGATCAGTGGGAAGTTCCGAGCCTTCACCGAGACTCGACAGCTCGAACTCCTCAGCGCTTTCCACGTTCACTTCGATGTACAGAGCGAGCGCGATGGCGAGGACGTCGAAACCCGGTCCGAGGTTGGCGGTCGACGCGGGACAGCGTGCGCGCATGTGGTCGATCACCTGCGCGAGAAAGCAAAAGAGATCCGGCGATTCCCCTCCGACATTCGGTGAGACTACCAACGGCGATCGCGTATGAGGTGAGAACGCTCGTCGTAGAGGCGATCGTGCGGCGTTGGCACGCGCGAGTGATATGACACTCGTGTGCTGCGGGAGGAAGGACCACATCGTGCCCGGTTGTTCCCGGGTCACCGCGATGACTGAACCAGCTGGAATCATCGGGCGCTACGCGCAGTACCTCCCGATCTCTCCGGCGACGCCGGTGGTCTCGCTTTGCGAGGGGGGGACGCCACTGCTATCGGCCCCGCGCGTCTCAGATCGGGTCGGGGCTGAGGTGTACCTCAAGATCGAAGGAGCAAACCCAACCGGATCGTTCAAAGATCGCGGCATGACGGTCGCGGTTTCAAAGGCCGTCGAGGAGGGCGCGGAAGCCATCGTCTGCGCTTCAACCGGGAATACGTCCGCTTCGGCCGCCGCGTACGCCGCTCGGGCCGGAATCCGCTGTCTCGTGCTCATCCCAGAAGGCAACGTCGCGCTCGGCAAGCTCGCGCAGGCGCTTTTCTGCGGCGCGCAGGTCCTGCAGGTGCGCGACAACTTCGACCGCGCCCTCGAGATCGTTCGACGTCTGCCCGATCACCATCCCGTCTCCATCGTGAATTCGATCAATCCACACCGCATCGAGGGTCAGAAGACTGGCGCGTTCGAGGTCGTCGACGTGCTGGGGGACGCACCCGATCTCCTCTGCATCCCGGTCGGCAACGCCGGAAACATCACCGCCTACTGGCGCGGGTTCCGTGAATACGCCGCCGCGGGGCGTGCCGCCACGCTGCCGCGCCTGCTCGGCGCGCAAGCCGCAGGTGCCGCCCCAATCGTGCTCGGCCATCCGGTGGCGAATCCCCAAACCGTGGCGACCGCGATCCGAATCGGCAATCCCGCATCGTGGTCGGCAGCGGCCGAGGCCGTCGTGGAGTCGGGAGGCAACGTCATTGCGGTGACCGACGACGAGATCCTCACGGCACAGGGATTCCTCGCGCGCGAAGAAGGGGTGTTCTGCGAAGCGGCGTCCGCCGCCGCAGTGGCCGGACTCTTCAAACAAGGGGCCGTTCGTGGGGCGCGCGTCGTGTGCGTCCTCACGGGGCATGGCTTGAAAGACCCCGACCTCGCCGTGAGCCAGGTCGGGTTGCCCGCGGTCGTCGATGCCACCGAGGAGGCGGTGCTCAGCGCGATCGAGTTCTGACCTCGACGTCGATCCCTCAAGGGTCGTCCCGGCCTGGTCAGGAACCCGGCGGTCATCGTTCCGAGGAGATTTCCAGAGGAACCGATGCAATCATTTCGGTCATCCGGGCGTCCTTCAGATGGTGGACCTGGGTCAGATCCCGAGAAGCGAGGCAAATGGGAGAGCGACAGCGGTCGTTCCTCGACGCGACACTGCCGCACCTCGACGCGATCTACCGCCTCGCGCGCCGATTCACGCGAGATCGGGAGTCGGCCGAGGACCTCGTGCAGGAGACGTACCTCCGTGCCTTCGCGCACTACGAGGAGGGCTCGATCGAGAACGCGAAGGCGTGGCTGACCACGATCTGCCTCAACCTCGCGCGAAGCGAGGCTCGGCTAAAGGCTCGCCGACCAGCCGAGATATCCGTCGACCACGTCGAGCACGAACGAACCTCGGGCCAGGACGTCTTCGACCAAGCACACACGGCGCTCACGAGAGGCGAGATCGAGGCGGCGCTGAACGAGCTGCCGCCCGAACAGAAGTTGGCGATCGTGCTGATGGATCTCGTCGGGCACTCGGCGTCGGAAGTCGCCGCAATCCTTGCCTGCCCTCGGGGAACCGTTCTCGCCCGCGTCCACCGCGGACGTCGGCGGCTAGCGGTCTTGCTGGCGCGGCGGGGCATCGGCCGTGACGTGCTCTGAGGATCGGCTCGTCGCCTTCTTGGCGGGCGAGCTCTCGGAGAGCGAGGCACGCGAGTGCGACGAACATCTCTTGGGATGTGAAGCGTGTTGGCGATCTGTGCAGGATGACCGGGCGGCTCGCCTCGCCGTGGCGCGGCTGCGCGAGCCGGCGCCTGCCGGGCTCTCCGATCGGATCGCACTGCTCATCGAAATGGCGCCGGACCCGTCCGTCGACACTGCCCGTCCCGGCGACGCGCCACCCCCGCGGGACGTTCACGGCGCGCGCGGCAGATCTTCAGGAGCGCTCCGACGTCGCTTGCTGCCAGCGGCGATCGGCGCGGTCGCTGCCGCCGGTTTGGCCGTTGGCCTTGTCGTATCGACCGGGTCGTCGCCTGGCATGCCGGCGCAAGTGGCCGCGGTCGCCGCGGTCGCCGAGCCGATGTCGTTTGCGTCCGCTGCGCCTGACCAGCGCCGCATCACGGTCGACGGCGAAACGATGCGCGTGCGGTTCTTCGTCGTCGATCACGTCGTCGTCACGGTGGCGACGGCGAGCACGCCGTTCCCGATGGTGTCGTCGTCCGATCTCGAGAGCGGCTCAACGTCGCGCAGCTGGCTCGCGACGGTGGATGGTCTCGGCGCGTTCTGTATGAATCGCGACCCCAGGGGCGAATCGATGCTTGTCGTCGCGAAGATGCCGGCCGCAGAGCTGCCGGCAGTCGCCGTCCGGCTGCACCTGATATGAGCGCTCGAACCCCACGCAATCACCCGGCTCGAGAGAGCGTCCCCGAGGGTCCGAATCGCGCCGTATCCGATGGTGCCGACGTGCCGACTGCAGTCACCGCCGCCGCGAGCTCATCCCCCGGCCAGCCCGCGGTCGGAAAACCGATCGGACGGCGGCTGTTCCTCGGGATCGTCGGGCTCGGCGGGCTCGGCGTTGTCTTCGGCAACACCCTGCAGCGGATCGTCGGAGCCATCGTCGCCCCGTTTACCAACGCGAACGGTTCCGGCCTCGGCGCGCTGATCCCCGGCGCGAACCGCTTCCGGCTGTACACGGTGACCGGCTCCTTCCCGGACATCCCGAAGTCCCGCTACCGCCTGCGTGTCGAGGGCCTCGTCGAGCACCCCCTCGAGCTCTCCGTCGAGGATCTCCGCGCTTTGCCGCGCACCGAGCTCGTGCGCCCCTTCCAGTGCGTGACCGGTTGGCGCGTCCCCGACGTCCACTGGGCAGGGGTGCGTCTCGCCGACCTCATCGACCTCGCGAAGCCGCGCTCAGGTGCGCACGCCGTCGAGTTCACGTCGTACGACGGCATTTACACCGAGAGCCTCACCCTCGACCAAGCGCGTCGCACCGACGTGGTCGTCGCCTACGAGATGCTCGGCGGCCCGATCACTTCCGAGCACGGTGGGCCGGTGCGTCTCTACGTTGCGCCGATGTACGGCTACAAGTCCGCGAAGTGGCTGCAGTCGATCTCGCTCGTGCCGCTCGCGATCCCGGGATTCTGGGAGCAGCAGGGCTACGCGGTCAACGCCTGGGTCGGCCGTTCGAACGGACGCCACGATGCGCCGATCGCCTGAGGTGCGAGGCGACGGGGCAAAGGTCGTCCGCTTCGACCGAGTCGAGCGCGCCGCGCACTGGCTGACCGCCGCGCTCGTCCTCGTGCTCGTCGTGACGGGCGCGATCTTGTACATCCCCGCGTTCAGTGTGGCGGTCGGCCGCCGGCTGCTCATCGAGAACATTCACGTTTACGTCGGTGTCTGCGTGTTCGTCCCACTCCTGATCTCGCTCGCTGGACCGTGGGGTCGCGCGCTGCGCCGCGATCTCACTTCGATGAACCGTTTCACGAAGCGGGAGGTTGCGTGGCTGCGCAGCTTCGGTGGCCGCGGGCACGACTCGCTCGGCAAGTTCAATCCTGGACAGAAGCTCAACACCTACGCGGTCGGCGCGCTGCTGGTGATGTTGCTCTTCACCGGCATCATCCTGCGATGGGGGAACTTCGTCTCGGTGAGTTGGCGTACGAGCGCCACATTCGTCCACGACTGGTTCGCGATATTCCTCGCCGCTCTCATCGTCGGCCACATCCTGTTCGCACTGACGCACCCGGCCGCCCTCCGCTCGATGGTGACCGGTCGGGTCACGATGCGCTGGGTGAAGCGGCATGCGCCGGCGTGGGCCTTTGCCCGACAGGACGCGCCGGATCGGCTTGACGACGCCGGCCCACCCGCCCAGACACCCGTCACCACGGCTCGAGCGAGCGGTCGACGACAAATGGGAGGACAACAGCGATGAGGCACATCAGGATCACCCCTCTGCTCGTCGTCGCGGCGATCGGCGTCGGAGCCGGCGCAGCGAGCGTCGCGGCGGCGCCCGTCGGCGGGGCAGCGATTCACCGCTCGATGGCGCCCGTGACGAAGATGGGCAAGCTCGCGAAGATCGACTCGAAATCGACGCTCACTCTCGACGTCGGGGCGCATCACTACATCGTGAAGGTCGACGACATGACGCACATCAAGCTCGATCACAAAGACGTCGCGTTCTCGAAGCTGAAGGTCGGCGACACGCTTACGGTTCGCGGTCCCCTTGAGATGGGGACAATCGACGCGTCGAGCATCAGCGCGGGGATGTGATCTTCGTCGAGCTTTTCCGCTGACGCGGCGAAGTCGCGACGCGAACCGGCGCGGGCGTCAGGCGTGTGCGTCCGATCAGCGTCTGACGTGATCACCTTTGCGCCCGCACGTGCGGGACGACGCTTCGCCCTCTACATTCATGCGAAGGTCGTCGAGATCGGACGGAGCGTATGACGAGAATCACCCGCGGCTTCACGAGCCGCCGCGCCGACCGCGACCCGCGCCTCCCGCCGGGTCAGTACGACACCGGGGCGACGTGGCCGGTCCTCACCGCTGAGCCGACGCCGCACCTCGACCTTGCGACGTGGACGTTTTCCATCGAAGGGCTCGCGGAACACCCGACGAGTTGGACCTGGGACGAGATCCACGCGCTCCCAGGGTCCACCTTCGAGGGCGACATCCATTGCGTGACGACCTGGTCGAAGCTCGGCATGAGTTTTGCCGGGGTCTCCGTCGACACCCTGTTGGACGTTGCTGGACCAAGCACCGGTGCGACGCACGTGCTCGCGTTCTCACACAGCGGCTACACGACGAATCTTCCCCTCGGTGATGTCATGGGCGGCCAAGCATGGGTCGTCTGGGAAGTGGATAGCGGGCCGCTGCCTACCGAACATGGCGGCCCGGCGCGGCTTTTGGTTCCGCACCTGTATTTCTGGAAGAGCGCGAAGTGGGTCGGCGGGCTGCGGCTCCTCGATCACGACGAGCCGGGATTCTGGGAGCAGAACGGCTATCACAATCACGGAGATCCCTGGCTCGAACAGCGCTACTGGGGTGATTGAGAAGCCGTCATCGTTGCCTGCGCCGAGCGGTGGATGGCAATCGGCGACGGTTGCGAGCATCCATCCCGAGACGCCGACGGCGAAGACGTTCACGCTCCGTTTCGAGCGACCGACTCCGTATCTCGCAGGCCAGCACCTGATCGTTCGCCTCACCGCGCCCGACGGCTACACCGCGTCGCGTGCGTACTCGATCGCGTCCGCGCCCGACTCATCGAACGGTGCCGACGTCACGATCGAGCGTCTTCCGGGTGGTGAGGTGTCGATGTTTCTCCATGACGAAGTGGCCGTCGGCGACGTCGTCGATGTACGCGGACCGATCGGCGGGTGGTTCGTCTGGCGTGGAGATACACCCGCGTTGTTGATCGGCGGTGGTTCGGGGATCGTGCCGGTGATGGCAATGCTGCGACTCGCGCGCCGTCTTGAACACAGCCCGGCCGTGCACCTGCTCGTCTCGGTCCGCAGTCCAGACGACCTCTACTACAAGAACGAGCTTCGCGGGCCCGACGCCACGCTGATCTACACGAGGAAAAGCCCGCCGGACTCGCGTCGACCGACCGGTCGCATCAGCCGGGACGATGTGGCGCCGCTCGTCGATCCGCTCGCGACGACGTATCTCTGTGGATCATCGCCGTTCTGCGATGCCGCCACCGAGATCATCATCGACTGCGGGATCGGATCGGAGCAGATCCGTATCGAGCGATTCGGTCCGAGCGGCTGACGCTTAAGCGTCGCGGCTCGGGCGCGAAGTCACCGCGGCCCGTTCCTCTTTGGGTTTGGCGTCCGCGAGGCCCGGCCTCGGCCGCTCGGACAATGCCGGGACATGGACCGCGGCGGCGGTCACGGAATCATCCGTCGTTGTGCGGATTGAGGCGATGGCGCATCTGCTCGAGGGCTTGCAAGCGATGGTTCATCTTCTCGGGCGCAGCGGAATCGCGCGTTCGGATGCGACTCTCGAGCGACGAAAGACGCTCGAGTTCCTGTCGGATCAGTTCGGGCTTGTCGGATTCGGCGCTCGAGTTCAGCGCCCGGTGGAACGCCTCGAACGCGTCCTTCGACCGTTTGAGGCCGAGACGCGAAGCGATCGCCGCGAAGGTCAGCCCGGTTGAGCGAAGCGCCAGCGCGTCCTCGTCGCTGTGACGTTTCGGCGGTCGAGGCGAAGCTGGTCGCTCGCTCGATCGACCGTCGTGAGAGCCTCGGCGGAAGTCGGGCCTTCCGCTCCTAGGCAGGACGAACTGCTCTCGCCTGGAGTCCCTTGGGTCCCTCGGCGGTCTCGAACTGCACGTGCTGACCCTCCTCGAGGCTGCGATACCCCGTGCCCTCGATCGAGGAGTGATGGACGAAAACGTCCGGCCCCCCGTCGTCTTGGGCGATGAACCCGAAACCTTTGTCCGAGTTGAACCACTTCACCGTGCCTGTAGCCACTGGGCTTCCTTTCGTGCGCAAAGGGTTTCGCCGAAGGACCAAGTGGACGACGGCAAAGAATCGGCGTGCGCTGGACGCCGACCTACGTAATCGACGCTACCCGAATTCTCGAGTCCCGGTTCCCTGCACGAGTCTGCAGAGGACTCCATGGCGAGCGCCAGGGGCGAACGACATGTTCAAACGTGTCGACAAACAGGCCGAGCTTCGTTGTCGACGCCGGGGCCATCGGACTGCGGTCCTTGGTGGCGAGGCGTAGGGTTCGCGCAAGGCCACCTGATCGAAAAGGAGGTACGACCATGGCGGACTCGGTGCGACGCGTCGAGTACTACTACGTGACCCTCCCCGACTTGCCGGGTGAGGGCGAACGGGTCTTTTCCATGCTGCGGGAGGGGAACGTCAACCTTCTTGCCGTCCTCGGATTTCCCGCCTCCGGGGGTCGGACGCAAATCGATCTCGTCCCGGAGGATCCGGCCGCTTTGCGTGACGCAGCAGAAGAATCCGGCCTCACACTCAGCGACGCGAAGCACGCCTTCCTCATTCAGGGCGACGATCGGATCGGGGCTGTGGAGGGCACGCTCTCGAAGCTCGCCACGGCGGGAGTGAACGTCACCGCTGACGCAGCCGTTTGTGACGGGTCGGGGCATTTCGGAATGATCGTGTGGGTCGGTGCGGCGGACTACGAACGAGCGGCAGGTGCGCTCGGAGTCTGAAACCTCGACGAGGATCCGGCACGCGTCGTTGCCGCAAATCGCGGAGAAATGAAGGAGGGGTCGATTGTCAACGGTTGAGAACGCGCTCGGCTTCGAACATGACATCAAACCGCTTTTCCGAGAGCGAGACCGCGAATCGATGATGCGCGTCCGTCAATTTGACCTCTGGGCTTACGACGACGTGCGTACGAACGCGCAGGCCATCTTGCGAACGCTCACCGATGGCCAGATGCCGTGCGACGGCGCGTGGCCTGCTGATCGGGTGCAGGTGTTCCAACGCTGGACCGAGACGGGAATGGCTCTCTGAGCCAGCGCCGTTCGAGCGCAAGGCCCGCAGTTCGCGAGGTCTGGCTCTTCAGCTGAGGGGACGAAGCTCGCCCTCGGCGCTCGACGCGAGCAGCGGATCCCAGTCGCAAACGGCGCAAGCGTGGGTGATCACGGAGCGCCCGAACTCGACGGCGGCCTCGAGCGGGGCGGGGCTCTCGATCACGTCGTCCCAATCAAAGAGGTACTCGCCCAGATCCGGATCCCAGCGGGCCGGGGGAGGCGATACCACCGCGCCGGGGAAGCTCTCAGGGGCCGGGAAGGCGTAAGCGAAGAACGCGGCGCGGGAGTAGCGAGAGTCGCCTGGCCACCAGCCCACCTCTATCTGCTCCGCGTTCGCCGAGTTGCGGACGATGAAGGCATTCGAAGGGGGGTCCACCGCTCGGCCCGAGAAGAGGCTGATCGCGAGGTCGAAGCTTCCCCACCAAGCGTTCACCGGGCTCGATCGACCGCGATACGGGGCACGTATCGCGGTGAGGGCACGAGCGGCTTGGGTCGCGGCCGCGAAATAGGTCGTGACCCGGGCCGTGTCGTAGGAGTGGTGATCTTGGTCTTCGTCGAGGGGAGTCGTCCATGGCACCTCCTGCGGCGCAGGGTTGATGCGCAAGGGACCGACGAGCGCTGTGGTCGCGTCGAGCACCTCGCGAGTTACGTCGGCGACGGAACGGTTCGGCGTGAGTGGGACTCGACGTGACCGGCCGTCGCTGTGTTCGATCACCGCCTCATGTGAGCGGAGGTCGAGCGATACGACGAACGTTCCGGACCCGTTCGGTGCAGGGAGCGATGCGGTCTCCCATCCGCGCGCAGATAGGTGGAGGGCGGCGTGCTGCAGCTGCGGTTCGGGGGGCGCCAAAGTTGCAGCGAGCTTGCCGAGCACCTGGGTGTGGGCGTGGAGTGTGTCGCACGTGGCACTCCACTCGTCGTAGTTCAACGACGGCCATCGAAGACCCTGATCGAGCGGCGGCACGGCGAGCTCCTTTTTAGATGTTCGATTTGTCGGCGGGCAAAATGCAATCCTTAAGCATTGAAGTATCATCACCCATGACGACCTCCCAAGAACCGCGCTGGCTCGGTCAAGAAGAGGAACTGGCCTGGCTCACGCTGGTCTCCGTTCTGCTGACGCTGCCTGGAGCCCTCGACGCCCAGCTCCAACGCGATGCCGGAATGACCTTCTATGAGTACATGGTGCTCGCCGCACTGTCCAACGATCCCAACCGCTCCGTGAGAATGAGCGAGCTTGCTGTCCTCACCAATGGTTCATTACCGCGCCTATCGCAGGTGGTGACGAAGCTTGAAGAGAGGGGATTGGTCCGTCGACGAAGGGATGCCAATGATGCGCGTTGCACGCTTGCGGTGCTCACCAATGTCGGCTTGAGGAGTTTGGAGAAGGCCGCCCCTGGTCACGTTGGATCGGTACGACGACTGATCTTCGACCCGCTGACTCCGACCCAGGTCCGCCAACTGCGCAACATCCATGGGCGCATCAAGGCAGCGATTTCGCACGACGACTCCCTCCTCGCGCAAGCCGGCTGAGTCGGGCTGAGAATCGCATCATGAAGCGGTCGCCGTAGGTCTCGCGAGCACCACGGTCGCGACTTCGGCGCGATCATCTACAGGTGCGCGCAAGGTTGTGTCGACTCGTGCGCGACTTCCCATCCCTGACCGCGATCTGTTTTCTCGCGATCGCGACGTCGGGTACCGAGACTCTCCAAATCGCGACCGGTCTGCCATGCACGACGATCATCGTTTCCTCAGCCCCGTCACATTTCATCCACGAGCTCGGCAGGGGAAATTCGCGTCTGAGCATCGCGTTCAGGGCGCAACCGACGCGAGCCACCGCAGGGTCACCGGTGCGGTTCACCTTGACGATGGCTACCAATGACGCTCTCGGCGCGTTCGGTTACGACGTCAAGTTCGGGGACGGAAAGAGCCGAACAATTGCAGTACCGCAGTACTGCCTCGCCCCCCCGGGCAGGCCGGAGAGCGTGACGTGGCGGTTCTCCCATCGGTACTCAACAGCTGGGCGCTACCACCCTTCGGTGCTTGGGTACGTGAACTGCATCTCGGAACGTGCGACCAAGGCAATCACCGTGATCGTCACGATCGACCCCGTCGGCAGTCGAGATCGACCGCTCGGCGCATCGCCGTTGTCAATTCGATAGCACTGCACGCAGTCGCCGAGTGAGGTGCCTCGCGGCGACGCGATCAGCTTCCGATGAGAGTCGAGAACTACCCGCGTTGGCCTAGTGCTCGTCCCAGTGGCCAGCATGCGCCGCGTGACGGTGGTCACCATCGACGTAGTCGACGTGATCGCCATGGCGCACCTCTTCGTGGCCGCATCCGCTCGTGTGCCGATGCTCGTGGCCTTCGTGAATCACGTGGGTTTCCGGCGCGCACTCGTCCCAGTGCCCATCGTGTTCGTGATGAGCGTGACCGCTGTGGAGGTAGTCGGTGTGGTCGTCGTGTTGGACTGGGACGTGTTCACAGCCTGGTCCGTGGTCGTGCTCGTGTGCCTGATGCGGCTCGTGTTCGATGCTGATCATCATGCTTCCTCCTTGGCAACAAGTCGGTCGATTTGGTCTCTAGCCGACGAGGGCCGCTCAATCGTCTCGTGACCGTGGGCGACGGCGTCTTGGGCGATGTGCGCGACATGTTCGTCGGCGAGCGCGTACGCGATCTCCTTGCCGCGACGCGTTCCGACGACCAGCCCGCTCGTGCGAAGCACACGCAGGTGTTGCGAGGCCAGCGCTTGAGAAATGCCGAGCTGCTGGACCAACTCGTGCACGCACCGCGCACCCCCGGTCAACTCCAAGACAATGGCCAGGCGGTTCGGGGTTCCGAGGGCTCGGAACAGCTCGCACGCCGCAGCAACGTTGCGGTTCGCGCCGACTTCTGCCGTCTCCGGTTCCACCATCACATAAACATATTAGCGAGTGTTTATGTAAGTCACGACCCCCGGTGCACGGGTCCCGGTTTGAGGGCCCAACTCGCTGAACGCCTTCGACGTTCCCGACCCGATTGGCGTCGGAGGCTCCCGTCTCGCCCGTCACCTCGGCTCGCCGCACGCTATGCGACGGCGAGTTCGATGGTCGACGGTCGAACGAAGTGGCGTCGCCGCCAGAACGCAACTCCTCGCCCCACGCCATAACAACCGGCGCCGTACATCCCGACGAAGAAACCGACGGGCCAGTTCGTCCAATACGAGGAAGCGATCGCGAGCCACACCGTCAACAGCGCGAGGACGACCGAGAGACCGATCGCGACGGGCGGTCGGTTGGTGATCGAGCGGGCGGCGGCGGGCGGACCGATCATCAGGCTGAAAATGAGCAACGCTCCGACGACGGGCACGGTCATCGCCGTGGCAAGCGCGAGGACGACGAGGAACGCCATCTCCATGCGGTAGGTGCGAACACCTCGCGCTTCTGCGATCTCTGGGACGATCGATGCGAGCATGAGCGGCCGGTAGAGGAAAGCAACGGCGCCGATGCAGGCGATCGCGAGCAGCCCAACGGGCAGGATCTCGGTCGTGCTGACGCCGAGCACTTCGCCGAACAGCAACGAGAAAATCTCCGGCTCGTATTCGGTGCTCCTCGATAAAAAGAGCGCCCCCAGCGCGAGCATCATCACGAGAGCGAGCGCGGTGACGACATCGTGCCGACCGCGCCGACCCATCTGCCCGATTCCGAGCGCCGCGAAGAGGGCGAACGCCGCGAGTCCGAGGAGCGGATTGAGCCCGAGCAGGTTCGCTCCTGCCGCCCCAGCGAAGGCGCCGTTTGGGATCGCGTGCGCGGCGAACGCCGAACCGCGCAGTACGACGAAGAAGCCGACGACACCGGCAACGACGGCGACGATCGTCGAGGTCGTCCACGCATTCATCATGAAACCGGTGCTGAACACTCAGCCATTCCCTTCGGGCGGGATTCGAGGCTCGTCGGCAGCGAAGACCGCCAGTCTGCGGTGCCGGTACGTTCTCGCCGCGGCGCGCGATACGGACGTCGCGGAGTCCCGAGGCCAGGTAGCTCACGAAGATGATGGCGACGATGAAAAAGCTGACCGGCCAGCCGTTGTGCGCGGCACCCCAGTAGTAGCTGTCGTACGCGAGCAGAATGCCGAGCCACGTTGCGCCGACGCCGATCATTGCAGCGAAGAGCATCGCGAGACCGATGCGCTTCGTCAGCCGGAGTGCGATGGCCGGCGGACCGATCAACAGCGCAGTCGACAGGATCGTGCCGATCGCCAGCGAAGACAGCCCGACGGCGAGTGCGAGCGCCAGCATGTAGAGGACCCCTACGAGGCGCACCGGAACACCACGCGCCCTTGCGATGTCGTCGCTGACCGAACTCAGCAACAGCGGCCGGTACATGACCGCCGTGAGCACCAGGGCCAGTGCCGCGAACGCGATTACGTAGGGCACCGTCGAGCTTTCGATCACGAAGATCGAACCGAAGAGGATCTGTTGGCTCGCTCCGGTGGTCGCGCCGGTCGTCGTGTCGAGGTAGAGAAACAACGCCGCTGCCCCGATCGCCGCGCCGAGCACGATCCCGGTCGCGAGGTCGCGTCCGCGCGCCCGACGGATGCCGATCGCTTCCATCGCCCCCGACCCGAGAACGCCGCCCGCCACGAAACCCGTGAGGGGACTAAGGCCGATGAGGAGCGCCCCCGCGCCACCGGCCGTCGAGAGTTCGGTGAGCGTGTGCCCCGCGAACGACTGACCTCGAATGACCGTGAATATGCCGATCAACGCGGAGACGACGGCCACCACCGCTCCGACCAGGAGCGCGGTGTGGACGGGTTGGCTCGAGAAGAATCCCGGCCCGAATACCCAGTCGTGGACGCGCGCCATCGTTAGCCGCGCAGAAGCATCGGGCTCTCAGCGAGCGTCTCTTCATCGCCGCTTCCGTGACCGGCGACCACGAGGATGCGGCCGTGAACCTTGAGGACGTCGACGTGATGCCCGTAGAGCTCGCCCAAGACATCGGGGCGGACGACCTCGTCGATCGTTCCGCTCGCGGCGCGCCCTCCGGCCAAGTAGACGATCCGATCCATCACCGGGAGGAGTGGATTCATTTCGTGTGCCGACAGCAACACGGCGACGCCCTGCTCGCCGGCGAGGTGCTGCAGCAATTCGACGATCTCTTGTCCGCTCCGGATGTCGAGGTTCGCGAGCGGCTCGTCCAAGAGCAAGAGCCGCGGACGGCTGATGAGCGCATGGGCAATGAGCACCCGCTGCTGCTCGCCCCCGGAGAGCTCTCCGACGCGCGCGTTTGCGAAGCTCCGCGCGTCGACCGCGTCGAGCATCCCGTCAACTAAACCGCGGCGCTTTGCAGAACCCATCGCGAATCCGAATTCGTTGCCGTCGATCCCGAGCGCGACGAGGTCCCGGGCGCGAAGCGGGAAGTCGGAATCGATCAGCGTCTTTTGGGGGACGTAACCGATCGAGCGGTTGCGACCCGACCGGGGCTTGCCCTCGACGAACACCGCACCAGCACTCTGCCGTTGCAGCCCGAGGATCACCCGTAGGAGCGTCGTCTTGCCGGCGCCGTTCGAGCCGATCAATCCGGTGAACTCGCCCGCCTGCAGTGCGAAGGACACGTTGTCGAGCACTCGGCGGCCCGCCAACCAGAGGTCTATCCGCTCGAGGCGCAGGACTTCAGCTGTCGCGGTGTCCGTCGGGTGCGGGCTCGTCACAGGTGCTCAGTCGAGACCTTGTCGACGACCGCTTTCTGGATCGCTTGCACCTCAGCGAGCATCCAAGACTGGTAGTCGTAGCCCGGGGTGGGCATCGTCTCGTACACGCCGACGACGGGTATCCCCGCTTTTTGCGCGGCCAGACGGAACGACGTCGTGAGCGCGTCGACGACCTGCTGGTTGTAGACGAAGACCTTCACCTTGTGGCGGGTGAGCAAGCCTTCCTCGAGCGAGATGTCCTGGGGAGACGGATCGACGCCGTTCATGATGTCCGCTTGCATGCCAAACGGGGTCAGGTTGTCGGCACTGATCGCCTGGAGCATGTAGTCGGCGACCGGTTCGGTGGTCGCGACCCGGGTGCCGGCGTGTCTTGAACTGAACGCCACGATCGCGTTCAACCAAGGAGCGAGCGACGCGTCGAAGCTCTTCAGGTTGGACTGGAAATACGACGACGCAGAGGGGATGAGCTCGGAGAGGTCCGAGGCGATCGCCAAAGCGACCCTCGGCATCGTCTCAGGGTTGTACCAAAGGTGCGGATTCGGCGTGCTGTTCGGGAGTCCGAGGAGGGTCTGCACGTCGATGATCTTGCGCTTGGAGTTCGGCGAGGCCGACTCGATCTTGTTCATGAACGTGTCGTAGCCGACGCCGTTCTGCACGATGAGGTCTGCTGCGCTCACGACACTTGCAACGCTGGGGCTCGATTCGAACGTGTGCGGGTCGGTGTTCGGGTTGCTCAGGATCGACGAGACCGAGACGTACTTGCCCCCGATCTGTTCGATGACGTTCGCGTACTCGTTCTCGGCGCCGACCGCGAGGATCTTCGAGGTGCGGTGGTTCGTGGCTCCGGTCGTGGACGCACCGATGGTCGACCCGATACCGAAGACGACTATCGGGATCACCGCGCCTATCAGGGCTTTTGTGCGAAATTGCCTCGACATCTCGAATCGCTCTCTCCTTTTCGCAGCGACCAGACGCAACGATTCTAAGAATAATAATCACTCTCGAATCTGGGTCGCCAAAGCTCTCGACCACCGAAGCGACGGTCCGGTCTCGGACGGAGATCAACGATCTGCGCTCTGAACGCGTTTCCGATCGGAGAACTTCTCTCGACGGCCGCGACGTGTGGCGACGAATTGGCCGCCGTGTGTCTCGTCGCTCAGAGCAGACGCAGGCTCGCGGCCCTCCGATAGGCGTCGAGCGACTCGAGCGGCCCCGGCCGGCCGAGCAGGTAACCCTGGCCGCAGTCCACCCCAAGTTGTCGCAATGCGTCGAGTTCACCTTTCGTTTCGATTCCCTCTGCGACCACGGTGGCGCCAAGTTCGGGCGCGAACGTCACGAGGGCACCGACAAGGCTGCGGCGGACCGGATCAAGGTCGACGTGGCGAATGAGCTCCCTGTCAATCTTGACGATGTCCGGAGCGAGCTTGAGGATGTGGGAGAAACTAGAAATCCCGCTGCCGGTGTCGTCGATGGCGAGGCACACTCCGCGCGCGCGAATCGCCCACAGCGCTTCGCGGAGCAGGGGGTAGTCGTCGACTTGGAAGTACTCGGTGAGCTCTAGGACAACGCGGCGCGCGTCGCCCGTCCCGAGAGTCTCCGAAAATTCTGCACTCTCGATCGCCTGGGGACCGACGTTGACCGCGAGGTAGCAGTCTGGAGGTAGCTGATCGCGGTGGCTGAGCGCTTCGCGCACCGCGGCGCACTCGAGCTCGATGCCGCGTCCGATCCGATGCGCCTCGGCGAACCAGACGTCCGGCGGTCGATACGGCTGGGGGTGGAAGCGAGCAAGCGCTTCGACACCGACCATCTCACCCGCTCGCAGGTCGATCACCGGCTGGAAAAGAACGGAGAGCTCGCTTCCACTGAGCACTCGCTCGACGCGCTGTTCGGCGTCGACGTCGACGACGGTGCCGGGGTTCAGTACGGACGCGACGAATCTCGTGATCCCGGTGACGTCTGGGCTGTCGTCCGACGTCGGGCCGGTGTGGATTTGGGCGAGCGTCGCGTCGGCGATGCTGCTCAGCTCGAACGCCGTCATGATCGTCGCGGTGATGAGCTCGGCGAGCGCGGTCAAGGTCGCGACGTTTCGATCGTCGAAAGCGTCCCGAGACGACGAGGTCACCACGAGCGCGCCCAACGGGTGAGTCTCCCGCCGAAGCAGTGGCACACAGACCACCGAGACAGCCCCAACGAGGTGCGCCGCCTCGCGGTCGGCCCGGGGGTCCGACGCGGCATCGTCGGAGCGGAGCGTCGAGCGGCTGCTCACGGCGAGTCCGGACAGGCTCTCGTCGACGCCGAGTCGTAGCCCGGTGGCGCTCGCGAGGGTGCCTGCTCCACACACACAGACGAGTTCGTCTCCGTCGACGAGCTCGACGAATGATCCATCTGCCGACGGGATGAGGTGAAGTGCCTCCTCGGCGATCCGATTCATGGTCGGAACCGGATCAATCGAGTTGGAGGTCGCCTCGTGCGAATACTCGCTGTCGCCGACCATGAAGGCGCCCCTCTCTGCTTCCCCGGTGCCACGCTGAGAGAGCTAGCTGGCACGCTAAGTGACTAACGGCCGTAAAAGCACCACTTTTAGTGGCAACAAAACGAAGGTTCTTTAGACGATCTATTCCAACCCACGAAAGCAGCGCCGTTTATGGGCGTCATTTGAAGAGCCGGAACCGCTCGACGCGTTGGGTGCGTATCCTGCGCCGAGGTGGCCGGAGCAGAGATCTTCGACTTCGATGGTGTCGCGTTGTTCGAGGCGCTCAACGCGACGCGATCTGCTCGCCAACTGAGCTGGTCTGACGTAGCTGACGAGATCTGGAGGATGTCTGTCGTGTTGAATCGCGCGCGAATCGACCATCCGATCGCTCCGTCGACGCTCATCAACGTGGACAGACGCGGGAACACAAGCTGCCAACACGCCCTGTTCATGCTGAGATGGCTAGGCCGCGCGCCCGAGGATTTCCTCCGCGGTTTGGCAAACACGCAGGGATGGACGGCCTGCCACCCGCCGGTGCTGATCGGCGCCTTCGATGGAACCTCAAGAAGCTCTACGAAGCGCTCGACTCCCAACGACGCGAGCACGACAAGACGTGACTCGAGATCGCTCGCATGCTCGGATGTACGCCGAGTCAGCTAACCGGACTCCGAACGGCACGTTACGCAACCGGGATGAATGTCGCGATGAAGATTGTTCAGTTGCTCGGTCGCCCGGCTGCCGATTTCGTGTACGCGGCAAAGTGGTGAGCCAGCTTCAGAAAGGCTTCGCGACAACGGCGACGCGCGGAGGCCGATGGCCAAAGAATGCGAACCGCCCTTTCCTGTAAAAGCTCCGTTGCATCTTTCCTGTAAACGCTCCCTCGCATTCTTCCTGTAAAGACACCGTTGCATCGAGGAGAAAAGCGCACGACGCGGTGCACACGTTGACCGGAATGCAATGTCCAGGTACCCTCCGCCGGACGACAACACGTCCCGTCTCGGGTGCGACCGGCCAGACCACATGAAGTGCATGCCCAGGCCGTGCGAAGGCGCGCGAACACCCCTTTATGAAGGGGGAAGCAGTGAGACACCGAAGAGCTGTCATCGTTTCTGTGCTTTCAGCGCTTTCGCTCGCGGTGGGGCTTTTTGCCGCCTCCGTCAGCGCTTCCGCTTCGCCATCACGGAACAGCGCCATTCACTTAGCGCCCAAAGCATTGAACCCACCGGGTGTTACGACTTCGAACCTGGGTCAGGGCTCGCCAACATTTGTCGGCTCGGCCGCAACTGGTTGCAACTATGCCGGTTGTTCTCTACTTACTGGTCCGTTCCCGACGCCCGCAATTTCGCCTTCTTCGGGTTCGCCGTCTGCGACCAGTGTCAGCGCGTCTGCCAACGCCGCGGCGAACTCCACCGCCGACGTTCCCCATGTGGTGCCGGCGCCGCGCAAGGCCGGGGCGAATGGACCTGACCCGACGCCCCCGACGGTGAGCTGTCCGGGTGCGGGTTGCGACACGATCAGCAACTCGGCGCCCGGCGTGACCGGCGTGAATGGCCTGAACGCCGTCGACAGCGGCACGCTGTCGACGAATACCAAAGTCGGCGACATCGAACCCGCCGACCAGGGCCTGTGCGCCGGCAACGGCTACGTCATCGAGGACAACAACATCGGCGAGATCCTCGTCTTCGACACGGCTCTGCACCGCGTGTCGTCCGTGATCTCGTTGGACACGATGATGGGACTCGGTAGCCCGCTGAACTGGAGCAGCGGCGGGGACATCTCCTGCACCTACGACTACCAAAACGGCGGACACTGGTTCTTCACGGAGATCGTCTCCGCGTCGAGCGAGGCCAACGACGGTCCGTTCTCAGGTTGCTTCGTCGAAGGTCCGACCGCCGTTGCGAACACCTGCAAGGAGGGCATCGCGGTGACGACGGGGAACAACCCGTTTGGTCCCTACAACGTCTATTTCCTCAACGCGGACTACAACCCGGCAGAGCCCGGTTACCCGTACCTGTTGAACGACTTCGCGAAGATCGCCACGACGCAAGACGCGTTCCTCGTCTTTTACGATGAATTCCCGATTAATCCGAAGGACACCGGATTCGGCGGTGGCGCCTTCAACGGAGCACAAGAATTGGCGTTCGACAAGACCGCCCTCGAACAGGGGGCGTCAGCTGCGAATGTCAACGTCGCGATCGAGAACATGGGGCTGCTGCCCACGCCGGACGGGCCGTGCACCGGCGACGTAGCCCAAGGCCTACCAGCAGGAGCTGCATGCTGGTACCAGGTGATCCCGGCGCAAGCTGCAGATCCATCCCAGTACGACAACAACGGCGGCGGCGAGGGGTTCATGCTTGCCTCGCTCGACTTCTTCGGCGCCAGTGACACCCGCATCGCCGCCTTCGACTGGGCCGATCTCAGCGCATTGAACAGCCCCGACTGCTCTGCCTGCGGGCACATCACCTTTGGAGGGACGCTCATTTCGGGCGTCGAGCAGTATTACGGCGAAGGCTTCCTCGGCGCCCAAAAGCAGGGTCCCATTCCGCTCGGCGACGATTGCGCGGCGGCCCAGCTCCCGACGGACACGACGCCGCCGTCCACATGCCCCGAGAACGGCATCGCCACCAACGGCGACGGCATGACGCAGGCCGCGCAGGCGCAAGGACAGCTCTGGGGCGCCGTGAGCACCGCGGTCAACCAGGCGTTCACGAGTCACGGGTCGACGAGCTCGGAGATACACCAGGGGGCCGCCTACTGGGTGATCGGCACCAACAGCTTCGACCGAACCGGGCAGTTCAGCCTCACCGGCCAAGGCTACGTTTCGGCTGCGCACGAGGACTTGGAGTTCCCGGCGATCGCGGCGACAGACCAGTCGAGTTCCAGTCCGAACGGTGCGAGCGCGCTCATGACCTTCACCCTCTCGGGCGACGGGGTGGGCGACTCCACCACGTCGGTCAATCCGAACGATTACAGCGTGTCCCATCCGGCTGACCACGGGGGCTTTTACCCGAGCACCGCGTACGGTCTGCTCACCAGTACCTCGAACGGCCTGATCGAGTCCCAGGTGAACATCGCCGACCTCGGTCAGTCACCTGAGGACGGCTTCAGCGAATACCAGGGGTACCCCGGACCGACGCGGCCAAGGTGGGGCGACTACAGCTGGGCGGTGTTTGTTCCCGGATCCGGATACCGAAGCTCCGGGACGATCTACTTCGCCACGAACTACATCCAATATCCGAACTGCACGGGCGGCGCGTTCAACGCGCAAGCATTCGGCACATGCGGCGGAACAAGAGACGGAAAGGCGAACTGGGGAACGTCCGTCAATTCCTTGACGTTCCACTGACACACACAGAACCGCTCCACCGCTGAGCGGCTGAGGATCGACCCCCTGTCAATCGACAGGGGGTCGATCCGCGTCCGGCACCGCGAGCGCGAGTGTTCGCCGCGTTCGTACGTGAGATCAGCCCGGAGGCGCGCTACTGACGTCAAGCGAGGGTGACTGGGATCATCGCCAACGCGTCCGTAAAATTCTGAGCATGACGCCTAGACGCAAGACGGGGCGACACGTGGTCACGAAGTTCGCATTGGGCGTGGCCGTCGTTATCTCCCTCGTACTTGCCGCCGAAGGAAATTCCGTGGCTCTCGCGGGCCGCTTGAGTGTTGCTCGCCGCGGCGTGGTGCACGGGCTCGTGACCGTAAGTCCTACCTGCCCGGTGCAATCTCCTAGCGAGAAATGTTCGCGCCCTTTGCAACTCACTGTCGCCGTGCGTTCTGAGGCGGGGACGATCGTCGACTCGACGCGAAGCGACGCGTCCGGGAGATACGTGATCCGCCTGTTACCCGGGGACTACACCTTGGTCGCGGTCACGAATTCCTCGTGGCCGCGCTGTCCCCCCAAGCCGGTGACAGTGCGCGCCGGCCGGACAACCCGGGCAGATATCTCCTGCGATTCGGGGATCCGCTAACAGCGAAGGGTGCCGTTGAGCATCAGGTGTACGCCCGATCCGCCCCTCCGCGGAGGACGATGAACGCCGTGAGCTGACCTTTCTGTCGAGCCGGGAGCCGATCGATCCCCGCGTTGGTTCCTGCTTGCTTGATCCTGGTGTTTGCGCTTCCAGACATAGACGGGTGCCAGAGCGCGGGCTCGGTAGCGGCGCGGGTCATTCGTTGCGGGCGACCTCGGGTCCCGTGATCCGGTTGAGGAGCGGGAAGGTCGAGGCGATGATCGCGAGCGAAGCCGCAAGTCCGCCGAGGACGGTCGCCCAGTACGCGATTCCCGGGATGCTGAACGCGATGCCGACCTGGGAGTGGAGGTAGAGGGCGGCCGACACGAGGCCGACCAGGATCGACACTGCGGCAACGACGAGGAGCGGCAGCGCGCTCTCCAACGCGACGACGCGGTGCAACAGAGCCGTGGAGACACCAGTGAGCCGGAGCAGGCTGAACGGACGCTTGCGTTCGCCCAACCCAGCGACGATGTTCACCGCGAGACTGCAGGCGGCGATGATGAGGCTCGCCACGATGATCACGTCGGTCATGTCCTGGATCATTGCGAGGAGGCGCGCCGTCGACGGATCGAACGCCTCGACTGCGACCGGTGTTCCCTGGAAGGGAAAGACCCGTTCGAGCGCGGTCCGTGCCCGTTCGATCGAACTCGACGACCCGTCGGTGGCGACGACGACCGCGTCAACGGGAAGACGCGCGGCCTTCGCCACTGATAGGTCCGCGGACGGCCAGACCGTCGACGACGCGTGCGAGTGATGCCCGAGGAGGTTCGAAAGGAAGTAGCCGAGACTCGCCACCGTCGCTCCCGGAGCGCACTTGCCGATCGCGGGAGTCTTCGCCAGCTGGTCGCACGCGACGACCCCGAACGATTTCATCTGCTGCGCTTGGGATGGGCTCTGGTGCAGCACCGTCACACTGCGCACTCCTGGCGTCGCGCGGAGCTCGGCAAGCACCTGGCTTGAGACGGAAGGGACTTCGGCGGAAGCGGGACAGTTCGTCGTCGAGAAACTGCAGAACGGGTCGGCAAGCGTGTCTCTCCCCGCGCTTCCTCCGCCGGAAGTGCTAGTGGCGGCGATGGAGCTGAGCGCCCCGATCAGGGCGCTCGCAACGAAGAGGGCGATCACGAGCCCACTGATGAACCGGAAGGCCGCCTTGGGATTGTCGAGGAGCCGGCGCCCGGCGATAAGCGTCGCGGGGCGACTGGCCCGCTTCACCATGAGTCGAGAACCCGCGGTCGTGAACCACGGTCCCGCGAGAACCAGCCCCACGACAAGGAACGCGAAGCCCACGAGCAGCTCGAGAAGCTGGCCGCCGATGGCGCCCGGCTTGCCGACCGCGTCGAAGTACGCGAGCAGGGCGATGCCTGCGAGCAGTGGGATGATCCGCACGATCCGCGGTGGGCGGGATGACGCTCGGCGGTGCACGGCGAGCGGCGATATCTGGACCCTGCGAAGCGCGAGGCGCGCGGACACGACAGCGGCGACTGGGACGCCGATCACGGCGAGCACGATGTCGATCCAGCGCAGCGAGAGGTCGCCTTCAGCGAGGGGCGCTCCGGTGAACGGGACGCGGTAGAGCAGCGGTCGGAAGACGAAGAAGAGTGCGAAGCCGACTGCAACGCCCGCAACCGCCGCAACCACGGCCTCCACCGCGGAGATCACCGCAACCTGACGCGGCGTTGCGCCGACGAGGCGCATCGCGGCGAAGCGCTCCTCACGCCTCGCGGCCGACAGCCGGCTCGCGGTCGCGATCAAGATCAGCACTGGCAGCAAGAGGGCGACGGCTCCGCCGGCCAGAATGAACTGCAGAACGGGTCCGCTCCCGACGGCGTTCTGGCAGGCGTAGCAGTTGGCCGGCGTGCGTTGGATGGCCCCGACCTCGACCGCGCCAGGTGCCCGCGACAGCTGGCGCGCGGTGTGGCCGATGACGATGATCAGCGAGTTCGGGGACGGAAGCGCCGCGGCGCCGATGGTCCCAATCTCTCGCCCGGGGAACCGGTCGCGAAGTTGGTCCGCCGGTTCGGAAGCGATGAGCGTCGTGAGGGCGGGCGAGGCGTAGTACTCACCCGGTCCCGGCAGGTGGGGAAGCCCCGGCGGGACCGGAGCGTTTGGCCCGGCGGCGGCAACGTCGATCCGGTCGATCGCCTGGTTGCCGAACTGGTCGGTACTCGACAACCACCACAGCCGGTCGGACGCCGGGGTCGGTCGTGACGCCTGTGCCGAGGTGTCGAGCCAGGCACCACGGTCGGTCTGGGCGCGTAGCCCGTTGACCCCGGCAAGGGCGGCCAGCAGCAGGCCGACGCCGAGGCCGACGGCTGCCGCGGTGACAAGGACGCGCAGAGCGGCTTCACGTCCGCTTCCGAGCGTCAGGCGCAGGCCGAGTCGAATCATCCGGCCACCGCCACGGTGGTGGTCACTCTTCCGTCGCGAACGATGACCTCGCGGTCGGCGTACGCGGCCACGCGCGGCTCGTGCGTGACGAGGACGACCGTCGTCCCTTCTTCGCGTGCCGTGGCGGTCATGAGCCCCATCACAAGCTCGCCGGTGAGCGAGTCGAGCGAGCCTGTCGGTTCGTCCGCAAACAGCACGTCTGGATGGGCGACGAGACCGCGCGCCAGCGCGACCCGCTGTGCCTGCCCGCCGGACATCTCGCCGGTGCGATGGCGCTCCAAGCCATCGAGCTCGAGCCGTTCGAACCAGGCCCGCGCGCCGCGCAAGGCCTCCTCGCGGCGGACTCCGCTGAGAAGCAGCGGCAGCGCGACGTTCTCCTCCGCGGTGAGCTCCGGTACGAGCTGGCCGAACTGGAAGACGAAGCCGAAACGGTCCCGACGGAGACGGCTTCGCTGCTCCTCGCTCATCGTGTCCAGGCGCTGACCGTCGAAGGAGACCGCACCGGACTGTGGGACGAGGATGCCCGCAAGGCAGTGCAGCAAGGTCGACTTGCCCGAGCCGCTCGGGCCCATCACGGCGAGGATCTCGCCACGCTCGACCGAGAGAGTTGCGCCGCGAAGCGCCGGAGTTTCGCCGAAGGAGATTACGAGGTCGCGCGACTCGACGATCACTCTTCCAATCTGGACCACGGAGGAACCATTCGAGCTACTCATGACGCCACCTCCTCGGCGAGCGCCGCGAGCCGCGCCTCGGTGAGGTCGATCCAGCGCAGGTCGGCTTCCAGGTGGAAGAGCCCGTGGTCGGCGAGCAAGGCGTCGACGAGGTTGCCGCGTTGTTTGAGCTCGGTGAGCTCGCGCATCCGAGCGAGGTGAGCGGCACGCTGAATGTCGAGGTACTCCTCGGCGGGGCGACCGAGCATGAGGGAGAGGACGACCTTCACGAAGAGATCGGTCTGCAGGTATGGATCAGGCGGGATTGGCTTGCCGAGCCACGCCTCGACCTCGCTCCTTCCTGTCTCGGTAATCGTGTAGCGCTTGCGATCGGGACCGGCCCCGGGCTCAGCCACCCCCGCGATCGCCTTCCCGTCTCTCGCGAGACGGGCCAGGGTGGCGTACACCTGGCCAAACGGCAGCGGCCTGCCCCGGCCGAAGTAGGCGTCGTAGTCGCGCTTCAGGTCGTAGCCGTGGCTCGGTTCGCGATCGAGGAGCCCGAGTAGCGCCATGGGAACACTCATACTCGGGAGCATACGCTGCGTGTATACGTGCGGTCAATAGGGCTTCGCAGTAGGTGTCAGCCGTGTCACAGCACCTGTGACCGAGGTGTCACCAAAGCCGCGGGGTTATCCCTCGGTCACGGCGAGACTGTCTCCTGATACGTCGTGTGTGCGCTGTCAATCTGGCTTTCCGGAAGGGAGAGCGGGTAACGGGGCTGCCTCGTCGAGCCCGGCGATTGCGATGCTGGGAAGCGCACCACTACTGCCAGGCCGCCTTCCGGCCCCGGACGGATCGACAAGGTGGCGGCGTGGGCGACAGCGATCGCTCGCACGATCGACAGGCCAAGGCCGTGCCCGTCCTTGTGATGCGAACGGCGCGGATCAAGTCGCTGAAAAGGCTGGAGGAGGCGATCAACCTGGGCCGGTGCGATGAGGGGGCCGGTGTTCGTGATCGCGAGTACGGCTTTGCCGTCTTTGCTGTAGGTCGATACATGAACCTGGCCACCTGCGACGTTGTGCCTGATGGCGTTCTCGACAAGGTTGGCAACGAGGGATTCGAGAAGTCGCGGGTCTCCATCGACGGGCGCAGAGGCGATGACCATGTCGAGGTGGAGCCCGAGACGGTCGGTGTCGCGGCCGTCGCGCAGGACTGTGCGGGCGATGACCGAGAGGTCGACACGTTCGCGCTGGTCGAGGCCGCTTTCGCTGCTGGCGAGGGTGAGGAGGGCTTCGATCAGACGCGCCACGTCGACGACCATCCCGTAGCGGCGGAGCCCGTTCGCGACCGCCGTAGCCAACCGCTCGTGGTCTTCAGCCACCAGCACTCTCATCGCTACTCCCGGTCGCAAGCGTGGCAGCGGTTGTTTGCCGTTGCGGCGGCACCCGCCAGCGGTTGCGTCTCGTCCACAACATGCCAGGTCGCTGGTTTCAGCGAGGTCACAATCGTGACCGGGCTGTGACCTCCATTTACGTACAACCTCTGCCAACAGCGCTTCGGCCATGAGGGAAAGCAGATGACACGCAGCCGACAGCCGTCGCGATTGATTCCGGCACTAAGACGACGCCTTCGGTCGATCGGTGGCGCCGTCGTGCCTTCTCTTGCCGACGAAAGGGGTGAGCCGAGATTGCGCTGGGTTCTTGTTCGCGGCTGCGCCTTCGCGTTCGCGGTCGTGGGCGTCGGGTTGCTTGCCGGGGCATGCGGCGGGTCCCCGTCCCCCGGCGTCGCGAGCGCTCGTTCGAACTCGACCACGACCACGGAGGCACCGGCCACCGCCTCGCCGTCATCGAGCGCAGCGCTCTACGAGGACGAGCTCAAGTATTCCCGGTGCATGCAGACCCACGGGGTGCCGAACTTTCCGGACCCGAGCGCCGGCGGAGGCTTTCGTTTCGGCGCGGGAATCAATCCCTCATCGCCCGCGTTCGACGAGGCTCAAGCGAAGTGCGAGAAGCTCATGCCCGGCGGCGGCGTCGGTTCCGGCGCGCCCCCCACCGCACAGGCGCTCGCGCAGATGCTGAAAGTCTCACGATGCATGCGTCGCCACGGCATCTCCGATTTCCCCGACCCGCGGACCTCGGTTCCGTCCAACCGCAATCCGGCGGTCATCGGCGAGATAGCCGATCGCGACGGAGTGATCTTGCTATTCCCGCGCACGCTCGACACCCAGTCGCCGGCGTTCGTCAAAGCGGCGGCAGCGTGCGGGTTCGCGCTGACTAACCACTGATGGGCGGAGTCGACGCGGGCAAATGGTTTCCAATAAGGACGTTTGCCCTAACGACAGTTCTCCGATCAGAAGAATTACCGAGAATCTTGGACTATTCGAATGCGTTGTGATAGGCGCTCAGCACCGGAGCACCGCCGAGATGGACATAGAGGACGCGGCTTCGAGGGCGGAATTCGCCGGCGCGTGCCATGGCGATCAGCCCAGCCATGCTCTTTCCCTCGTACACGGGATCGGTAAGCATCCCTTCGAGCTGCGCTGTCAAACGGATCGCGGCAATCGTCGACTCGTCCGGCAGCCCGTAGTCGGGACCAGAAAAGCGCGCATCGATGACCACGTCTTCGTCTCGGATCTCGGAGGACAAACCGACGAGTTCCGCGGTTGCGTGGGCGATCTTTGTCACCGCGGCTCGTGTCATCTCGGCATCGGCGGCGGTGTCGATGCCAATGAGGCGGCGCGGTCGGTCCTGCGCCTTGAAGCCGACGACCATTCCCGCCTGTGTCGAACCGGTACACGTCGCCGTGACGACCGTGTCGAAGAACAGTTCCAACTGCTCCTCTTGTCGGGCGAGCTCGTCGGTGAAGTCGGCGTAGCCCAACCCACCGAGCGGGTGGTCGGAGGCACCGGCGGGGATCGCGTAAGGTTTGCCCCCGGCCTCCGTCACCTCCTCGAGGGCGCGCGCCCAGGTCTCCTTCACCGCCGTCGAATAGCCCTCACCTTCAAGAACCGTTTCCGCGCCGAGGATGCGGGACAAAAGGATGTTCCCCACCTTCGTGTACGACGGGTCGTCCCACTTGGTCCACTCCTCTTGGACGAGCCGGCAACGAAGACCGAGGACTGCGGCGACAGCTGCCACCTGGCGCGTGTGGTTGCTCTGGATGTTGCCGATACTCACCAAGGTGTCGCATCCTTTGGCGAGCGCGTCGGCGGCGAGCCACTCGAGCTTGCGGATCTTGTTTCCGCCAAAGGCCAATCCCGAACAAACGTCGTCGCGTTTGGCCCAGACCTCCACTCCGATCTCGCGCGACAAACGCTCCAGCTTGTGAATGGGTGAAGGCAGGAAGGCGAGAGACACCCGAGGGAAACGTTCTTCGAGACTGAGCGGAATACCTGTGCCTCCTTCGTGCGCCTTGACTTGGTGCGAGCCCGACCAAGTGATGCTCGCGCAAACGAGCGCGTCGAGACCGATTCCTAGGCCATCGCTTGGGGAAGAGCCTTCATCCGTCGGAATCCGACCGCACGATCTGGGTGCAACGCCCGCTCGCAACGACGGTTCCCTCGGGGTCAGTGACCTCGGCGGCGCAGAATGCGACACCGCGCGTGCGCCGGACGACACGGGCAACTGCACGCAGCGTGCCGGGGCGAGCCGGCCGGTAGAACTCTGTGTGCAAGTCGGCGGTCAAGAAGCGCTCGCCGGATTCCAAGGTCTCAATACACGCGCCGCCCATGGCCGTGTCGAGCAACGTCGCCACCAACCCGCCGTGGATGATTCGTCCACCCTGGCCGTCAGGGAACGAATATTTCTCGTCTGCGTCCCATTCGATAACCGTGTATTCCGCCTCGCCTTCGAGCCCCCGGTAGCCGAGAGTGCGCCAGAAGTCAACAGCGGGCATCTCGGACCGATCCAGTTCCCGTGCGGGTCTGCGAGAAGTCACAGGGCGCGATCCTACGATCGCACTTCTGCAGCGCGGTCCGAATCCCGGGACGGCCACTCGAGGAAAGAGCGCACGGCGCCGAGGGTCTCCTCGAAGGCGTCCCACAGCACGACGTGGCCGCCCGGTACGCGAACGACGTGAAGTCGTTCACCGAGCGCGCGACCGTAACGATCCAGCTGGCGTGGACCGACGACACTTTCGTCTGATCCGAGGATCATCAGCACCCGGTTGCGGAGCACTTCGGGAGGCGGCGACCAGGTTGCGAGCTCGCCGAGAATCGCGACCACCGCGCTCGGTGCGAAGCGCCACCGGTAACCGGCGGGGGACGACTCGAGATGCTGGTGACGCTCCTCGGCGAGCATCTCGGGTGGCGTCCGGAACAACGCGCCGCCGAACGGCGGCGGAACGGCGTCCGATTCGGTGGCAAAGACCTGTTCGATGCGCGCCGCGTCGGCGAGGGCGAGCGCGATGTCCGGCCTCAGGCGGATCCCGGGGTCGAGAAGGATGAGCCTTTCGATCAGCTCAGAACGGCGCCCGGCGAGTTCGAGGACGAGACGCCCGCCGAAGCTGTGGCCCAGCCAAGTCGCCTCGGAGATGCCGGCCGCCTCGGTGCTCTCGAGCACATCGGAGAGATGCGTCGCGATCGTCCAGGGCGGCTCGTACGGCGACCGACCGTGACCGCGCAGATCGAAAGCGACGAAACGGAAATCGGGTAATTGGCTCGCCAAACGAGCGAAACGCTCCCCGTGGGCGCCCACCCCGTGCAAGCAGACGACCGGAGGTGCGTCGCGGTCGCCCCACTCGTGGGTGTAGAGCCTCATGCGCGCAGTAACAGGCGCGCGTAAACGCGGTCGCGCATCCGGGTCGGCAGGCGCTCGATCAGGGCCCGTCGGCGCGCATCACGTCCGACGATGCAACGTGTTGGTGCGCGCTTTGCATTGAGAGCGCGCTCGACGACCTGCGCGACATCGTCGGCGGGAGCGCCGCGTCGGCCGGCTGCGCCCGCTGCGGTGCGGAACGCGTGCATTCGGGTGCCGTAGAGGGAAGCGAACTCGGCGGGCACCTCGCCCATGATCCGTCGGAAGTTCTCTGCCCCCTTGGACCAGATCGGCGTGGCGATCGTTCCCGGCTCGACGACCGTCACATGTACGCCGAACGGTTCGAGCTCGACGCGCAGGGCGTCGCTTATTGCTTCCAGCGCGTGCTTCGACGCCGCGTAGGCGCCGAGGAACGGGAGCGCGCTCTTCCCGGCGATCGATCCGATGTTCACGATCCGGCCGCGCGCGTTGCGCAGGCCGGGAAGGAGCGCCTGTGTCACCGCCACCTGCCCGATCAGGTTCACCTCGAGTTGTCGTCGCAATTCGGCGAGCGGGATGAACTCGACCGGCATCGACACGGCGATTCCGGCGTTGTTGACCAGAGCAGAAAGCGGTGTGTTGCCGAACCGTGAGGCGAGGTCGGCGATCTGGTCCGGTTCGGTGACGTCGAGGAGCACCGGCTCGACGTCACCCGGCGTCTGATCGACGAGGCGAACGCCGTCGGCGTCCGTACGCACGCCGGCGATCACTCGCCATCCAGAAGACGCCAGTCGGCGCACGCAAGCCTCGCCGATCCCCGACGACGACCCGGTGATCACGACGCTTCGCGGCGCGCTCATGACGTCGAGGTCTCAGTCGACGCTGGTGCGGTCGAGTTCGCGTGCCGAGCGCCCACCGACCAGCGCCAACGTGATATCGGTCTCTGCGGCGAGCTGACGGATGACCGCTTCGACACCTAACTGGCCTCCGACGGCGAGGCCGTACACGTACGGCCGGCCGAGCAAGACGGCGCTTGCACCGAGCGCCATCGCCTTTACCACGTCGGCGCCGGTGCGGATCCCGCCGTCGACGAGCACGGTGGCGTCGTCGCCGAGCGCGGCGCGAACCTCGACGTAGGCGTCGAGCGCGCCGATGGCGCCGTCGACCTGTCGTCCGCCGTGGTTCGAGACGACGATGCCGTCCACACCGAAGTCGAGAGCTTTCTCGGCATCCTCGGCGGTCAGGATTCCTTTGACGAGCAGTGGCACGCTTACTTCGCGGCGCAGCCATTCGAGATCGTCCCAGGTGATACCGAGATTGGGGAACTTGGCGAGCATCGCCGCCGCCGCCGCGTAGGGGTCTTGTTCCGGAGGCTTCCTGAGACCTTCACAGAACACGGGGTCGGAAAAAAACTGCGCGCAACCTTTCGCGTCCATGAACGGCAGGTAGCCGTTTTTCAGATCACGCGGGCGCCAACCGAGGATCGGCGTGTCGAGGGTGACGACGATCGCCGAGAATCCGGAGGCCTCGGCCCGCGCGACGAAGCTCGCGACGACCGCCCGGTCGTTGATCCAGTACAACTGGAACCAGCGCGCGGCCACGCCCGACGCGGCCGCGACCTCTTCGATCGAGTGCGACGCCGCGCTCGAAAGGATGAACGGAACGTTCGCCGCGGCGGCGGCCTTGGCCGCGGCGAGCTCACCGTCTTCGTGGGCGATGCTCAGCACGCCGATCGGCGCGAGAAAAAGGGGAAAGCGGAGCGCGTACCGAGCACCTCGACAGTTAGGTCGCGCTCGGCGTTGCCACCGAGCATGTGCGGGAGGAGATGCCGTCGCTCGAACGCGTCGCGGTTGGCGCGCATCGTGAGCTCAGCGCCCGCGCCGCCTGCGATGTAGCCGAATGCCCGCTCGTCGAGCACGTCTTTCGCGCGTGATTCCCAGTCCTCGGGAGTCACCGGCCAGTCGGATCTCCGCACGAGATAGATCGCGTTTTGGACCTGCGTGCCCTCGAAGCTCACCGATCGGCGACTTTGATGAGCAGTTTGCCGTGGTTCTCGCCGCGCAAGAGTCCGATGAACGCGCGCGGTGCCTGCTCGAGCCCGACGACGATGTCCTCACGGTAGGCGAGCTTTCCCTCGCTGTACCAGCGTGAAAGGCGCGACAGCGCCGCTTTGTAGCGCGGCGCGTAGTCGGTGACGAGGAACCCTTCCATGCGTGCCCGGTTGATTATCAAAAAGCGCAGGCTGTCGGGCCCGCCGCGCGGCGGGACCTGGTTGTACTCGGCGATCTGTCCGCAGACGACGATCCGCGCACCGAACGCGAGGTGGCGGTGGACCGCGGCGGACACCGGGCCACCGACGTTGTCGAAGTAGACGTCGACGCCTCCGGGGCATTCGCGTGTCAGTGCTTTCGACACGTCCTCGGTCTTGTAGTCGACCCCGGCGTCGTAGTGGTACCGATTCAAGACGTCGTCGATCTTCGCCTGGGATCCGGCGATCCCGACGGTGCGGCAGCCGGTGAGCTTCGCGAGCTGGCCGACGACCTGGCCGACGGCTCCGGCAGCCGCGGAGACGACGACGGTGTCTCCGGGGCGCGGCCGGCCGATGTCGAACAGCCCGAAGTACGCGGTGAGCCCGGTGATCCCGAGCACGTGCAGGGCGGTGGTGATCGGGGCCGCGTTCTCGTCCAGGTGCCGCAGCGTGTGAGCCGGCGCGGCCGCGAACTCCTGCCAGCCGAGAGCGCCGAGCACGACCTCGCCGGGCGCAAAGCGCGGCGACCGACTTTCCACCACCTCGCCGATCGCTTGGGCGAACATCACCTCACCGATCCCGACGGGTGGCGAGTAGGACCGCGACTTGCTCATCCGGCCGCGCTGGTACGGATCGAGCGAGAGCCACAGCGATCGCACGAGCACCTCGCCATCTTCCGGCCGCGGCATCGGCGACTCGACGATGGCGAAGTTCGATTCCGCCGGCTCGCCGTCGGGTCGAACCGCCAGCGTGACCTGCCGGTTCGCCGCCGGAAGCGAGAGCGGCGCCGGCTCGGGCGCCGATGCGTCCTGCGTCGCGTTCACGTTCACGTTCACGTTCACAACTGGAGCGCTTTCGTTTCCAAGAACTCGCTGATCGCGAGGTAGCCGTTCTCTCTTCCGTGACCAGACTGCTTGTAGCCGCCGAACGGCGCTGCCGGATTGAAAGCCCCGCCGTTGATCTCGACCTGGCCGGTACGCAACTGCAACGCGACGCGTTTCGCCCGATCCTCGTCGGCCGACCATACGCCTCCCGCAAGACCGTAGGAGCTGTCGTTCGCAATTCGCACGGCGTCGGCTTCGTCGTCGTAGGGCAAGATGACGAGCACCGGGCCGAAAATCTCGTCCTGCGCGATCGACATCTCGCTGTGTACTTGAGAAAAGACGGTCGGGCGCACGAAGTAGCCACGCGTCAGGCCTTCGGGGGCGTCGGCGCCGCCGGTGATGAGCCGCGCGCCTTCGCTGAGGCCGCGCGCGATATAGCCGCGCACCTTTTGGCGCTGGTCGGCGCTGACGAGTGGTCCGAGACGTGTCGACTTCTCGAACGGGTCGCCCGGACTCGACGTCTCGGCCGCCGTTTTGGCGAGGTCTTCGACCTCGTCGATCTGATGGCGCGCGACGATCAGTCGCGTCAGCGCGCTGCACGTCTGGCCGGAGTTGAGGAAGCATTTGCCAACGGCGTCGGGGATCGCCTTTTCGAGATCGGCATCGTCGAGGACGATGTTCGGCGATTTGCCGCCGAGTTCGAGAGCGCTCCGCTTCAACGATCCCGCGGCAAGCTCGCCGACGCGTCGGCCGGTTGCGGTCGAGCCGGTGAACGAGACCACGTCGACGTCGGGGTGGACCGCGAGGCGCTCGCCGACGACGGCGCCCGATCCGGAGACGAGGTTGAAGACGCCGGGAGGCAATCCTGCTTTTTCGACGACGTCGGCAAGGATGAACGCATTCAGCGGCGCGAGGCCGCTTGGTTTCAAAACGACCGCGCATCCGGCTGCCAATGCGGGGGCGACCTTGCAGGCGATCTGGTGGAGGGGGTAGTTCCAGGGAGTGATCGCCCCGACGACGCCGGCCGCCTCGCGCACGACGAGCGAGTTGCCGATGGCCTCCTCCCAGGTGACCTGGTCCATCCACGACGTCATCGAGGCGAACTGGTTGACGGGGAGCCCGACTTGGATGCGGCGTGACAGTGCGAGCGGCATGCCGAGCTCGCTCGTGATCAGCGTGGCGAGCTCGTCGGCTCGCTCAGCGAGGCCGACGGCGATCTCCGAGAGGTAGGCGGCGCGTTCTTGACGAGGGAGTCGCGACCAGCCGCTGAACGCGCGACGCGCCGCCGAGACCGCTTTGTCGGCGTCGTCCGACGAGGCATCGGGGACGGTGGCGATCACTTCCTCGGTGGTCGGGTTGACGACTTCGATCGACGCGTCCGCAGTCGGTCGCACCCAGTCGCCGTCGATGTACAGCGCGTCGCGGCTCACGATCTCGGATGGAAGGGTCACATCTCTCCTCCGGGCGTTCGGGCGGTGTCCGAAGCGTTGCCCGCGTTAGTGGATCGTGTCGTCGGCAGGGCGTCGCTGTACACCTTTTCGCCGCGGAACAAATGCCGGGACTGATCCCACGGGAAAAAGATCACCACTCGCCACTGCGACTTCGTCATCGTCGGAGCCTGCCCGAGCCAGTCCTCCATCTGCGTGCCGGTGACGCGCGCCTCCTCGCAGACTCCTTGCGGACCGATGACGATGTCGGTCAGCTCGAAGCGGATATCGGGGAAGGCGCCGAGCAGCTCGGTGTAAAAGCGAGTTGCGCCGTCGTGGCCCTCCCAGCGGTGTCCGGTCTGGGGGAACTCGTACACGCAGTCGGTGGTGAGTGTCGAGATCAGGCCGGCGAGGTCACGGCGGTCCTCTGCGATCGAGTGCCGTCGCCAAAGCGTCCGAATCTCGTCGTACTCCTCCGGGCTCGCCGCGCGCCGGATCAGCTCCATCACCGCGTCGTGTTCGACGTGGGTGTGATCGACGCGCTCGGTCATAAGACGAGCTCCGCCATCATCCGAATCGCCGCGGGGTCGTGGGACTGGACGAGCAGCGTGGTGACATCGCTCGACCGCCAGGCTTCGAGCCTCTCGGCGATACGGGCGCGCGGACCGACGAGCGCGACGTCGTCGATCAGCGCATCCGGAACAGCGGCGGCAGCCTCCGCGTGCCGTCCGGAGAGGTAGAGATCCTGGATGCGCCGAGCCGCCGACTCGTAGCCGTATCGACACGCGAGGTCGTTGTAGAAGTTCTTGCCGCGCGACCCCATCCCGCCGACGTAGAGCGCCAGCATCGGACGAACACGCTCGCGCGCCGCAACCACGTCGTCGTCTTCTACGACCATCACCGACGCCGCGACGTCGAAGCCGTCGCGGCGAGGGAAGCCGAATACCGAGGCGGCGTGCTCGGGGGAGTAGAAGATCGGCAACCACCCGTCGGCGATCTCGAACGCGAGCGCGACGTTCTTCGGTCCGATCGCCGCCAGGTAAATTGGGATTTCGGAGCGAATCGGCCGCATCATCAGCTTGAGCGGTTTACCGAGCCCGCTCGCGTCCGGGCCGACGTAGGGGATCGAGAGCTGCGAACCGCGCAGTTCGACCGTCTCGCGCGCCAGCGCGCGCCGGACGACCTCGACGTATTCGCGCGTGCGGACGAGCGGCTGGCCCCACGGCTGTCCGTGCCAGCCTTCGACCACCTGGGGACCGGAGGTTCCGAGCCCAAGCAGAAACCGCCCGTCCGACATGAGATCGAGCGTGGCGGCGGTCATCGCCGTGTTCGTCGGGGTGCGGGCTGGCATCTGGAGGACTGCCGACCCGACCTTGATCCGCGAAGTCGTCGCAGCGACCCAGGTGAGCACCGTCACGGCGTCAGTTCCCCAAGCCTCGGAGGCCCAAGCCGAGTCGTATCCGAGTCGTTCTGCTTCGCCCGCCAAGTCGACGAGGGCGCGCGGGTTCACACCCGGCGCCGCGTAGCCCATCGAGAATCCGAGACGCAAGGACATGAGCGTGGCGTGTTTGCGATCGGTGGATGGTGCGATCAGTCCGGCACGGGTCGGCGTTGCCCGACCCGTGCCGGACGAATGAACGACGCGCCGATCAGAGCGAGCTTGTCAAGCTCGACGGCGGAGTCGAGACCTTTCCGGTGTAGACCTTGATCGGTCCGGCGCCGGCGTTCGTCACTTCGACTTTCGTGAGCACCTTGACGCCGATCCAATCACCACTCGGCGTCTTCGCCTTCGGCGCCGACGCGGAGAGTTCGGTGACCTCCTCGCCTTGCAGGCCGTAGTGAACGGTCTTCGAGTACGAGGGCGGAACGAAACCGGGCGTGATGAACGTGCTCCCGGACTTCTCGATCGCCGCTACGAGGCTCTGGCGTGTCAGGTTCTTTCCGGCTGCCTGCAGCGCCTGCACAAACGTGTACGCGAGCGCGACCCCGTACCCGGTGTTCCCGTCGAGGCCGTATTTCGCCCACACAGACGGCGCGTACTTCTTCAACAGCGTCGTTTCCGTCTTCACCCACGCGTTCGACGTGTCGGACTCGGGGGCGAAGTACGAAGCGGTGATGACACCGTTCAACAGCCCGGTCGCCTCGGCCGCTTCGGTGGCGGTGCCACCGCCGGCCTTCGTGAACGCCTCAAGCAGCGGGCCGACCGTCGGTGCGTCGGCGCCGACGCTCGAGATCACGTACTGCGGGAAGTAGTTGATCGCTGCGGCCGGCAGCATGGCGAGCGCCGTTGCGGCGGGGATTGTTGCCATCGCGACGACCTGCGCGCCGGCTTGTTTCAGCGCCCCCATTTGGTTGGCGAGGATCCCGGACAACGTCGCGGCGTCGTAGGTCTGTTGCGAAACGATCGATGACGCGGGGATCTCCATGTCGAGACCCTTGACGAAGTCCTGCCCGAACTCGTCATCTTGGTACAGGTAGCCGACTTTCTTCCCGGCGAAGTGCTGCCTGATGTACATGCCGAGGATCTTGCCCTCGACGGTGTAGGGCGGTTGCCATCCGAAGCTCAGCGGGTACTTCGCGCTGCTCCAGCAGTTACATCCCGACTCGACGAAGAGCTGGGGCACCTTTTCGGTGTTGAGGTACGACTGCACGGCCAATTGCGTCGGTGTCCCCAGTGAGCCGACGTCAGCGAGGATGTTGTCCTCCAAGACGAGCTTGCGCGTCAGTGTCGCGGTATTCGCCGGGTTGTACGCGTCATCGAGGATCGTGTAGTGGATCTTTCGTCCGTATATCCCGCCGTGCGCGTTAACCCAGTCGAAGACGGCGTCCATGGCAGGCGCGATCTCGTCGTATCCCGGTGCGGCCGGACCGGTGAGCGGAACGGTCGCGCCGATGCGGATCGAGTTGCCAGTGACGCCGGGCGATGACGAAGCCGACGATGCCGAAGTGAACACCGTCGCTGATAGCGCTACCGCCATCGCAGTTGCCGTGAGCACGCGTACCCAACGGGCCCAAGAAAAGTGGTCCCTCCGTTGCATCGTTGCTCCTTTGTTTATGTCATTTGGCGCTAAGTGCTCATCGCCGTGAGCGAGTGCTCACGCGCGCGTCGACGTCTGCTCAATCAGGTGACGTGCGGAGGGCGCCCGCGCCCATCGGCGCGCCAGAGGAGTAACAACCTGGCGCCACAACCAACGAAGCCCCCCTTGGATGCCCGTCGGCGTCGCGATCATCACGACGATCAGCACCGCGCCGAAAATGATAGTCGCGAGGTACGCGTTGGCGCCGGTCCCCAGGTTGAAGTTGCTCGAGATCGACGTCGACCATTGCGGCACGTAGACGAGCAGGATCGCACCCCACACCATCCCGATGAGGCTCCCCGTTCCCGAGAGCACCATCGCGGCGAGCAGCTGGATGGACAAGGTGAGCGGGAACTCGCCCGTGTTCACGACCCCGGTTGAGAGCGCGAGGAACGCGCCAGCAAGGCCAGCGCACGCGGCGGAGACGGCGAAGGCGATGACCTTTGTGCGCGCAACGTGCACGCCCGAGAGCGAGGCGGCCACCTCGTTGTCGCGTACGGCGCGAAACGAACGGCCAAAGCGGCTGCGCACGAGATTGGCGAGCACCACCGCCGTGATCAGGGCGCCAAGAAGCTGTATCCAGGTGAGCCACTCTTCGGGGTTGACCGATCCGGGCGCTGCCGGCACGGTCGTCGCCAGTCCTTGGTCGCCACCGAAGACGCTGTTCCACTTGTCGGCGATCGGTGGCAGCGCCAGCGCGACGAGGAGCGTCATGCCGGCGAGGTACGGGCCTTTCAGTCGCGTCGCTGTGATTCCGATGACGAGGCCCAGCAGCGCGGCCACCGCGGACGCGCAGGCGAGCTCGAGGACGAAGTTGATCTGGGTGTGGGTCATCAGCAGTGCGAGCGCGTACGCGCCGACGGCCATGAAGCCGCCGTGGCCGATCGAGATCTGGCCGCTCTGTCCGGTCAGCAGGCTGAGTCCGGCCAAGGCGACGAAGTACAACGCGATCTCGCCGACCAAGTAGTCGTTGTATGGGCTGAGCGCGTTCGTGACGAAGTACAAGATGACTCCGGCGACGACCGCCAGCGAAAGATGGCGCACGAGCGGTTGGGACGGTACGCGCACCCAACCCGGTGGCGCGTGACGGTGCGGACGAGGTTCGCTCGCCAGCGTGTCGGACACAACCGCGCCAGTCGCCCCGGTGCTCATCTCACACCTGGCGCGCGGGTGGCCGGGCGAAGATGCCTTCCGGGCGCGACGTCAATGCCACGGTGAGCAGTACGAGTGCACCGAGCGGCTCGAGGCCGGATCCCAAATAGCCACCTACATACGAGATCGTGAGTCCGGTGATGAGCCCGCCGACGAGTGCCCCGACCGGACTTTCGAGACCTCCGATCACTGCGGCGGTGAACGCGTAGATCAGGTCGAGATCCATGAAGTACGGGCTAAACGAGCTCGTTGGTGCGGTGAGCAACCCCGCCAACGCACCCGCCATCCCGGCGAGCGCCCAGCCGAGGGTGAGCATGAGACCGACGCGCACCCCGAGCAACCGGGACGTCTCGCGCGCCAATGCCGATGCGCGCATCCGCAGGCCGAGCGCGGTCCCTCTGAAGAGCACGAGCATCGCGGCTAACAGCACGAGCACGGCGACGAGTATGAAGACGTCAAAGTGTGAAAAGGCAATGTGCGTGTGACCGACGACGAGGCCGCTCTGGGAGAACGCTGCCGGGAATCCGCGCGACGAGTTGCCGTAAACCGCACCGGCGATGCCCTCGAGCACGATGAGCAACCCGATCGAGACGATCACCGGATTGAGCTCCGAACGGCCCTGCAAAGGACGGATCAAGAGTCGTTCGACGACGATGCCGAAGACGAAGCCGATCCCCAGCACGGCGGCTAACGCCCACCAGTACGAAAGACCGTCGTTGAGGAGACTGAAGGCGATGAAGGTCGTCATCATCCCCATCGCGCCTTGCGCGAAGTTGATGATGTGGGTTGAGCGGTAGATGAGGACGAGCGCCAGCGCCAGCGCGGCGAAGATCATGCCCTGGGTGATCCCGTTCAGCGTGTAGTCGAGGAACAGGCTCACGGTCGGCTCAGAAGCCCAGATAGTGGTGGCGGAGCGCGGCGTCCCGCTGCAACGCTTCGGCCGACTCGGTAGCGACGACCTCGCCGAGGCTCAGGACCACGGCCGTCTTCGATACCGACAAGGCGCTGCGCGCGTTCTGTTCGACGAGGACAACCGTCGTGTCCGAGTTGTGCGTGTACTCCGACAACAACTCCATCAGATGACGGACGACGAGTGGCGCGAGGCCAAGGGACGGCTCGTCGAGGAGCAACAGTCTCGGCTTGGTGATCAGCGCGCGTCCGAGGGCCAGCATCTGACGCTCGCCACCCGACAGTGCCGACGCGCGCCCGTGGCGGAACTCACCGAGTCGCGGGAAGAGCTCGTAGGTCTGCGCGATCGCGCGGCGTCGTTCTCGCGACTTTAGGCACCACAACGTCGCGAGGCGCAGGTTTTCTTCGACCGTGAGCTCTTCGATGACACCGCGCCCTTCGGGAACGTGCGCCACGCCGCGTCGCGCCACCGACTCGACCGGGTGGCCGATCAGCTCGTCGCCGTCGAATCGCACCGAACCAGCGTGCGGCTTCACGAGCCCGCTGATCGTTCGCAAAAGGGTCGTCTTACCCGCCCCGTTCGCACCGAGCACGGAGGTGATCTCGCCGGTCGGCGCGCGCACGCTGACCGACCGCAGCGCGGCGATCGCGCCGTACGAGACGCTCAGCTCCTCGACCTCAAGCATCGACGGTCGCCTCGTCGGTGGCGGTCCGTACTTCATCTCCCAGATATGCGGTGGTGACTTCGGGGTCGGCGCGTATTTCCTCGGGCGTGCCGTCGGCGATCACGTGGCCGAAGTTGAGGACGACGACCCGGTCGCACACCGAGGTGACGAGGTCCATGTGGTGCTCGACGAGCAGGATACCCATGCTGTCGACGAGTCCTTTGATCAGCGACGCGAGTTCGTCCATTTCCCGAGCGGACAGCCCGCTTGCCGGCTCGTCGAGCAAGAGCATCGTTGGTTTGGCGATGAGGGCACGGCAAAGCGCGACGCGCTTTTGGATCGCGTAGGGGAGTGTGGCGGCATAGAGCGACGAGTACCGGCCGACGTCGAGCTCGTCGAGAAGGGACTGAGCAGATTTCGCGACACGGCGCTCCTCCCTGCTTGAGCGCCAGAACCCGAGCAGTGCCGAGGCGAAGTCGGCGTGTAGCCGCGCCTGGGCGCCGAGCATCACGTTCTCGAGCACCGTCATCGAGCGACACAGACCGACACCTTGCAACGTGCGCGCGATCCCGAGCTTCGACAGATCGTGGGGATGGCGTTTCGACAACGAGATGCCGTTGTAGGCGATCGAACCCGATGTCGGGTGGACGAACCCGCAGATCGCATTGAACAGCGTCGTCTTTCCCGCCCCGTTCGGTCCGATGAGCCCGACGATTTCTCCTTGGCTCGCCGTCATGGAAACGTTGTCGAGGGCTCGCAGGCCGCCGAACTCGACGGAAAGCTGCGCGATCGACAACTGCGACACGTCCGGTCCAGCGGAAACCTCAACCAGAGCGGCGCTCATTTCGCCCCGAGCACAAGCAACGGATGGATCACGTCGGCGTCGGTGTTTCGCCCGCGAACATGTCTCTCAGCGTCGTCTTCTTGAACTTGCCAACGGCGGTCTTCGGAATCTCGTCCATGAACTCGAATCGGTCCGGTAGGCACCACTTCGCGAATTGCGGCGCCAGGAAGGTGCGCAACTCGTTGCCGTCACACGAGCTGTTCGGCTTCAAGACGACGGCGGCGAGCGGCCGCTCCTGCCACGTCTCGTCGGGCACGGCGATCACCGCCGCCTCAGCGACGGCAGGATGCGCCATCAGCGCGTTCTCGAGATCCACCGAAGATATCCACTCGCCGCCGGACTTGATGACGTCCTTCGAGCGGTCCTTGATCTGGATGAATCCACGCGGATGAATGGTGACGATGTCGCCGGTCTTGAACCATCCGTCCTTGGTCCAGCGAATCTCGCCCTCGGGGCTCTCGTAATACGACGCGGCGATCCACGGCCCGCGGACTTCGAGCTCGCCCATCGTCTCTCCGTCCCAGGGAACCTCGTCGTCGCCGTCACGGACGCGGACCTCGACGAAGGGCAGCGGCAGGCCGGCCATCGCCGCGAAGTCGTATTTCGTCTCCGGGTCCGCGTCCCGTAGATCGCCGACATAGTCGGTCGTCGAGGCGACAGGCGACGTCTCGGTCATGCCCCAACCCTGGATGACGTTCAAGCCGTGGCGTTCCTTGAACGCGCTGATCATTGCCCTCGGCACCGACGCGCCGCCGACGAGCATGGCGCGCAGCGCGGACAGGTCCCAGCGGCCCGGGTTGTCATCGAGCATTTGGAGCACCCGCAGCCAAATCGTCGGCACGCCGGCGGTGAAGGTGACGCGCTCTTCGGCGAAGTCGTCGAGCAGGCTCTCCGGGTCGACGTACGGCCCGGGGAAGACGAGCTTCGCACCGATCATCGCCGCCACGTAGGGGTAGCCCCAGGCGTTCACGTGGAACATCGGAACGACCGGCAAGATCGCGTCGCTCTCTTGGATGGCGAATCCCATGGGGGCGATCGACTTCACCCCGAACGCGTGGAGCACGGTCGAGCGATGCGAGTAGACGACGCCTTTCGGACGCCCGGTCGTCCCGCTCGTGAAGCACATCGCTGCTGCTTCGCGCTCGTCGAGCTGCGGGTCTTCCCAGTCGTCGGGGTCCGCGGAGGCGAGCAGGTCTTCGTACGAGTCCTCAACGACGAAAACGTGTTCGAAATGCGTCTGGTCGCGAATCGCTTCGTACAGCGGCATCACGCTCGCGTCGACGATCAGCGCGCGGTCACCCGCGTGATTGGCGATGTAGGCGACGTCGGAGGGGTGCAGACGCAAGTTCACGGTGTGGAGCACGAAGCCGCCGCAGGGGATGCCGAAATAGGCCTCCATGTGCTGGTAGTGATTCCAGCAGAGCGTCGCGACGCGATCGCCGCGTTCCAGGCCGAGCTGCCGGAGCGCGACGGCCAGCTGCTTCGCGCGCCTCGTCATGTCGCGGTAGGAGTAGCGATGGAAGCTCTTGTCGGGGAGCCGCGTGACGATCTCCCGATCGCCGAAGTACTGCTCGGCGCGCCGGAGCAGCGGAGGCAGCGTGAGTTGGAAGTCCATCATCTGTCCGTCCAACGTCGGCACCTCCTTGCGCGTGGGCGCGCCGCCCGTCCGAGAATGTCCGCCGATGCGGGCATCTTGTCCCGATCGCCCAGTTCTGGTCCCTCGCTCGGAACCCGCACCGCTACCGGCCCCTCTGGAACTCAGTCGAGCAGCGTGCCCGCGACGAATGCCCGCTGGCGCTGCGCGTGCCCGCCGAAGGCCTGGATCCACAGCGCGCGCTTGTAGTAGCGGTGCAAAACGTGCTCCCAGGTCATCCCGATTCCACCGAGAACCTGGATCGATCGTTCGCACGCCGCCACCGCGGCATCGCCCGCGTACGCCTTCGCCGACGACGCGGCGACCCGAGCGTCTTTGTCAGCCTCGCTCACGCTCCATGCGGCCCAGTAGGCGAGTGAGCGGGCGAGTTCGGTCTCGACGTAGGTGTCGGCGAGCTTGTGAGACACCGCCTGGTATACCCCGATCGGCCTACCGAACTGCTCGCGCGAACGCGCGTGCTCGACGCCGATCTCGAGCGCGCGCTGTGCGATGCCAACCGACTCGAGGGAAAGAGCGCAAAATCCGCGCAAGCGCACGCGCTCGGCGACTGCGGGGTCGGTGACGGTGATCACCTCGTCGACGAGGTCTCGATCGGGAGCGGCGATGCCGTCGAATGTGACGCTGAAGGTGGCCTCTCCGGCCGCGAGGCGCGTTTGGCGCTCGGGATCGAGGGCCGGCAGCGCGAGGCCGACCGTCGTGACGAACGGGCCCGGGTAACAGGCCCGACCGCACTCTTCGAACAAGACGGCCTCGTCGAGCAGGCCGAGTCCCGTGCCGCCCAGGGCCTCGGGCACCGAAATCCCCGTCCAACCGAGCTTCGCGAGCTCGGGCCAATCGGAGCTGTCCCATTCGTTCGTTTCGGGGTACCGCTCGGCCAAATAACGACGCGCTTCGCGGCGCAACATCTCCTGCTCGTCGGTGAGCGCGAACTGCATCAGCGGGATCTCGGCAGCCCGAGCACTCGCTCGGCGATGATGCTCCGCAGGATCTCGCTCGTCCCCGCTTCGATCGTGTTGCCACGGCTGCGCAACTGCTGGTATCCCCAGTAGCCGTCGTCGTCGCCACCGAGGATCTCCATCGCGAGCTTCGTGAGCCGCTGGTTCTGTTCGGACCAGTGCAGTTTCGAAACCGATCCTTCCGGCCCCGGGATGCCGGTCTTCGCGAGCGTGGTGAGCGAGCGGTAATTGGTGAACTTCAGGGCCTGCAGCTCGATCCACTCGGTTGCGACGCGGTCGCGGACGAACGGGTCGTCCGCTGCGCGTTCGCGGGCGAGGCTGATGAGGCGACGGACCTGGGCGTCGAGCACGCCGGTGAGCGCGATGCCGAGCGTCCCGCGCTCGTGCAAAAGCGTCGTCATCGCGACCTGCCAGCCGCCGCCGATCTCGCCGAGGAGGTTTTCGCCAGGAACAGAGACGTCGGTGAAGAAGATCTCGTTGAACTCGCTCTCGCCGGTGATCTGACGCAAGGGGCGCACTTCGACTCCGGGCGAGTGCATGTCGACAATTACATAGGTGAGCCCGGCTTGGCGCTCGGAATCGGGGTCGCTCCGTCCGAGCAGGATGCAGTAGTCGGCGAAGTGCGCAAACGACGACCAGACCTTCTGTCCGTTGACGAGGAAGCCCCCGTTTTCGACCTCGATCCGCGTGCGGACCGAGGCGAGGTCGGACCCGGCACCCGGCTCGGAAAAGCCCTGGCACCAGATCTCCTCGGCCGAGAGGATCCGCGGCAGGTAGCGCTTTTTCTGCTCGTCGGCGCCGTGAAACATGATCGTCGGCCCGGCCATGCCGAGCCCGATCGGATTGATGTGGTTCGGTGCTTCGGCGCGGGCGAACTCCTCGAGAATGATCGCCTGGTGGCCGTAGGAAAGGCCGCCGCCTCCGTACTCGACCGGCCAGGTCGCGCCGGCGTATCCGGCAGCGTGCATCCTCCGGCTCCACTCGACGCCGGCGTCGGCGGGCAGGTTCGCCTGCAGCCAGGTTCGCACCTCGGCGCGAAAGGCCGCCTCCTCCGGGTTGTCACGGAGATCCATGTCGGAAGCCTACGCGGCCTCAGAAGCTCGTCACTATCGAGCGAACGACGCGACCGGCTCGCATGTCGGCGAAGGCGCTCGGGAGGTCGTCGAGCGCGATCTGCTTCGACCCCAGTCCTTTGAGGTCGATCTCGCCGGCGAGCGCTCGCGTTGCGAGGCGCGGAAAGTCCTCGGCCGGCAGGTGGTCCCCCCCGTGCGAGACGAGAACGCGCAGCCGCCGGTCGAAGAACCGCTGCAGCTCGAAGGTGGCAGGCGCGGGCCTCGGCACGCCGACCAACACGTAGGTGCCGCCCGATCCGAGCATCTCGATCCCGTCGGCGAAGGTCGCCGCAGTGCCGACGATGTCGAATACCGCGTCGAGCCCCTCGCCGTGACCGACGTTCGTCGCCCCGAAGCGCAGTGCCGCCTCGGCTCGGGAAGAGTCGATGTCGACCGCGTAGATCTCGGCGGCACCGGCGAGGCGCGCTCCCTGGACGGCGCACAGACCGACGGCGCCGCAGCCGATCACCGCGACGCGCGTCGCGGGAGCGAGCCGTGCCGTCTCGAGGACCGAGCCGATCCCGGTCGCCGCGCAGCAGCCGATCAAACACGCCTCGGTCGGCGCGAGGCCATCCGGGTAGGGAACCGCGGACGCGGCGTCGACGACGATGCGGCTGGCGAGGCTCCCGAGTCCGAGCATCAACGAGAGTTCGCGTCCGTCCTCCCCCAAAGGCCGTGATCGTGCGGTGGCGGGCCGTCGGCAATGTCGCGGATCGCCGCGCGCGCAGGAGCGGCATTGTCCGCACGGCGTCCGCCAGCCAAGGATCACCCGATCGCCCGGCGCGAGGTGATCGACCTTGCCGCCCACCTCTTCCACCACCCCGGCGCTTTCGTGGCCGAGGAGGACGGGGAAACGGTGTGCCCAGCCGGTCTCCAAGACGTGGAGGTCGCTGCGGCAGACGCCGCACGCCTCGATCCGCACCCGTGCCTCTCCGGCTGCCGGTCGGGGAACCTCGATCGCGACGACCCCGTATTCGTCCGGCGCGGTGGCGACGAGGCCGCGGTCCATCTCAGTTGAAGGCGTTCTCGCCGGTCAGCGCTCGCCCGATGATCAGCTTTTGGATCTGGCTCGTCCCCTCGTACAGCGTCGAGACGCGAGCGTCGCGCAGATACTTGCCGACCGGGTATTCGTCGATGAATCCGTAGCCGCCGAAGATCTGCACCGCGTCGTTTGCAGCGCGTACCGCTGTCTCGCTCGCGTAGAGCTTCGCGATCGAGGACTCCAGCGTGTGGTTCTTCCCGGCGTCGGCGGCCGATGCGGCGCGCCATGTGAGGAGGCGGGCGGCTTCGACGTCCACGGCCATTTGGGCGATGAGCTCCTGGATCAGCTGGAACCCGCCAATCGGCCGCCCGAAGGCGCGGCGTTCTTTGGCGTGCGCCACGCTCGCTTCCAGGCAGCCTTGGGCGATGCCGACGCAACCGGCGGCAAGCGATATTCGTCCGGTGTCGAGGGCGCTCATCGCGACTTTGAAGCCGTGGTCGAGATCACCGAGCCGACACTCGTCGGGCACCCGGACGTCGTCGAACGCGAGCTCGGCGGTGTCCTGTGCACGAAGGCCGAGTTTTCCCTTGATCGGATGGGTGCTGAAGCCTTTGGCTGTCGTCGGGACGAGAAAACAGGTGATCCCGCGTGCACCCTCGCCGCTTGTGCGCGCGAACACGAGCGCGACCGCGGCCCACGATCCGAGGGTGATGAACGTCTTCGAACCGCTGAGCACCCAGTCATCGCCATCGCGCGTCGCGCGCGTCACCAGCGCTGCAGCGTCGGACCCGCAACCCGGCTCGGTGAGCGCAAAGCAGCCGAGCGCCTCGCCGCTCGCGAGCAGAGGCAGCCACTCGCGACGCTGGGCATCTGATCCGAAGCGGTCGATCGTCTTTCCGACGAGCCCGACGTTCACCGAGACGATGCCGCGCACCGATGAGTCCGCCTTGCCGAGTTCTTCGACGATCAAGGTGTACGAGACCGTGTCGAGCCCGCTTCCTCCCAATTCGTCGGACCACGTCGCGCCGAGAAAGCCGACCTGCGCGAGCCGCTGCACCAGAGACGAATCGAGCTGCTCGGCGCGATCCCAATCGCGCGCGTGGGGGACGATCTCGCGGGCGGCGAACTCGCGCGCCGCGGAGCGCAGCTGCATCTGGTCGGCGCTGAGCTCGAACACCGGCAAGAACGGTAACCTGCGCGTGATCCGTTGCACGAGGGGACCACGATGCCTTTACTCGACGGCAAGGTTGCGATCGTCACCGGCGCGGGCCGCGGGATCGGCCGGGAACATGCGCTCGCGCTCGCGAAGGCTGGGGCGAAGGTCGTCGTAAACGACCTCGGCACCGACCTCGCAGGCGTCGGCGCCGACTCGTCGCCCGCCAGCGACGTTGTGAAAGAGATCGAACAATCCGGCGGGATGGCGGTTGCCAACGGGGAGAACGTCGCTGACTTTGCAGGCGCGAAACGGATGATCGACGACCCGATCGAGCGATTCGGTCGGCTCGACATCCTCGTGAACAACGCCGGGATCCTGCGAGACCGGATGCTCGTCAACATGGACGAGGCTGAATGGGATGCGGTCATCGCGGTGCACCTGAAAGGGCACTTCGCTCCGACGCACCACGCGGCGGCACACTGGCGGGAACGCTCGAAAAGCGGCGAGGACGTACGGGCACGGGTGATCAACACCGCCAGCCCTTCTGGCGTGTTCGGCAACGTCGGGCAGGCGAACTACGGCGCCGCCAAGGCGGGGATCGCCGGGTTCACGCTGATCGCCGCGCAAGAACTCGCGCGTTACGGGGTCACCGTGAACTGCTTGGCGCCGAACGCGCGCACGCGAATGACGGAGGCTGCCTATGGCGAGCTCCCCGTGCCGGAGGGATTCGATCTGCTCGACCCGGCGCACAACTCGCCGATCGTCGTCGCGCTTTGCGCGGACGAGGCGCAACACATCACGGGACAGGTGTTCCTCGTCCAAGGGGGCGCCGTAAACGCGTTGCGGGGATGGGAGTCGGGCGAGCTGTTCTATTCCGACTCGGGTTGGGACCCGGATGCATTGTTGGACGAGCTCTTGAAGCGGTATCCCGACGGCGTGGCGCCGGAGGGGATGATCGGGTCGATGCAGCGCGCCGGCGGGCGGTCGATCAGGACCCTGTGAGCGCCGTCGGCTCGCGCAACCTCGCTCGTCTCGCCGAGGAGGCACACGAGCGCTGGGGCGACTTCCCGGCGGTCTTCTTCGAGGACAGCTGGTCGAATTCCGCTGAGCTCTTCGCGCGCGACGAAGTTGGCGGCCGGGCTCATTGAGCGGGGCCTCAAGGCTGGCGAACGCGTCGTCGTGATGATGGAGAACCTCCCCGAAGTTCCGGTGGTCTACGACGCGGTCTTGCGCGCCGGTGGCGTGATCGTCCCGGTGATCTTCCTCCTGAACGCGGTCGAGCTGCGCCGCATCGTCGTCGCTTCGCAAGCATCGGCGGTGGTCACCTCGAAGGCGCTGCGCGCCACGGTGGACGCAGCCGCAGCTGACGTGGCGGGGGTGCGTTTCGTCGTATCGGCGGGAGAGGAGCTGAGGGCGCTCGAGGCAGCGGACGCCGCTTCGATCGTGGCCCGCTCGGACGACGACCTCGCCGCCCTCGTCTACACGGGGGGCACGACCGGGAGCGCGAAGGGGGTGATGCTGAGCCACGCCAACTTGTGGGAGGCCGGCCGGCAGGGCCAGTCCGTCGGGTACGTGCCCGGGGTGACGCGAGGGCTCACCTGCCTGCCGCTCTCGCACTCGTACGGCTTGCTCGTGCTCGCCGTCTCGCGTCACGCGAAGGAGCGGCCGGAGTCGGTGCTGATGCGCTGGTTCGACGCGCCCAGCTGGTTGGCGCTCTGTGAGCGCCACCGCGTACAGATCTCGGCCGTCGTCCCCTCGATGCTGTATCGACTGTTGCAAGAGCCGCTCGAGCGATTCGACCTTTCGGCGCTCTCCGCGGTCGTGTCGGGCGCCGCGCCGCTCGATCCGCTGGCGGCGCGGGCATTCATGGCGCGCGTTCCCGGCGTCGAGGTCCGCGAGGGTTACGGGCTCACCGAAACCGCGGCGCTCTGCGCGACGAATCCGCCCGGAAAGGTCCGCCTCGGCACGGTCGGACCGCCCGTCCCCGGCACCCAGCTGCGACTCCTCGACGACGACGGGCGCGAGGTCGAGGTCGGTGAGGCGGGGGAGATCTGCGTGCGATCGGCGCACGTGATGCGCGGCTACTGGAACGAGCCGCAGCTCACGAAGAACGCCCTTGCGGACGGCTGGCTGCGGACCGGCGACATCGGGCGCCTCGACGACGCCGGATACCTTTCAATCCTTGATCGGAAAAAGGACCTCATCTTGCGGGGCGGGCTGAACGTTTTTCCGCGCGACGTCGAGGAGGTGCTCGTCGAACATCCCGACGTCACGGCGGCGTGCGTCATCGGCAGGCCCGATCCCTTGCACGGCGAGGAGGTGGTGGCGTTCGTGACGTTGCGCGAGGAGGCGACCCTTTCAGCTGACGAGCTTGTCGTCTACGCCCGCGAGCACCTTGCCGCCTACAAGTACCCTCGCGAGATTCACGTTCTTTCTGCTCTGCCGCTGACGCCGGTCGGCAAGGCCGACCGCAGGGCGCTGCGCCAAATCCTCACCGACCAAGGGGCAAGGACATGACGACGAAGATGACCCTCGAAGAGCTCGCCGACTCTAAAGAGCGCGAGCTCGGCACGAGCCCCTGGCACGAGATCGACCAGGCGCGCATCGACCTGTTCGCCGATGCAACCGATGACCACCAGTGGATCCATGTCGATCCCGAAAAGGCGGCCAAGGGCCCCTTCGGGACGACCGTCGCGCACGGCTACCTTTCGCTCGCCCTCGTGCCGCTCATGCTGCACGAGATCATGGCGATCAGCGACGCACAGATGGGCGTGAACTACGGCACTGAGAAGATCCGCTTCACCTCGCCCGTGGCGGTCGGATCGCGCATCCGTCTCCACGCGAAACTGCTCGGCTCCGAGCGCAAGGGTCTCGGTGTCGTCTACCACGTCGGAATCGAGGTCGAGATCGACGGCCAGCAAAAACCGGCCGTCGTCGGTGAGGTGGTCTTCATGACGTTCGGTGCGCTCGATGCCTGAGGCGGTCATCGTCGACGCAGTTCGCACCCCGATCGGGCGTGCGAACAAGGGCTCGCTCGTCGACGCGCGCCCTGACGATCTCGTCGCGTTCGCGATCGCCGAGGTTGTCGCCCGCGCGCCGAGCCTCGATCCGGCGGAGATCGTCGACGTGATGGTCGGTTGCGGCTTCCCCGAAAAGCGCCAGGGAATGAACCTCGCTCGACGGGCGTCGTTGCTGGCGGGGTTGCCGAACACGGTGCCCGGCACGACCGTGAACCGCTTTTGCGCGTCGAGCCTCCAGACGATCCGGATGGCGTTCCACGCCGTCCGGGCGGGGGAGGGGGACGCGTTCGTGGCCGCGGGCGTCGAGTCGGTGACGCAGGTGAACGGGCGTCCCGAGAGCTTCGACGAGCTGCACCCGAAGCTGATCGGCGATGAACGCTCGATCGCCAACGTCTATATCCCGATGGGCCTGACCGCGGAAAACGTCGCCGAACAGTGGAAGGTCGCGCGCGAGGACATGGACCGGTTCGCGCAGCGCTCACAAGAGCGAGCGGTCGCAGCGCAGGAAAAGGGGATCTTCGACCGCGAGATCGTCGCCTGGGACGGGGTGGGGAAAGACGACGGTCCGCGGCGCGAATCGACGCTCGAAAAGCTCGCCACCCTCGAGCCGGCCTTCAAGCCAGGCGGTTCGGTCACCGCTGGCAATTCCTGCCCGCTCAACGACGGCGCCGCCGCGGCGCTCGTGATGAGCGACGCGCGCGCCCGAGAGCTCGGCATCAAGGCGCGCGCCCGCATCATCGCGTCGTCGGTGTCTGGTGTCGCGCCCGAGACGATGGGCGTGGGTCCGATCGAGGCGGTGCACAAGGTGCTCGATCGGGCGAAGATGACGATCGACGACATCGATGTGATCGAGCTCAACGAGGCGTTCGCCGCGCAGGTGCTCCCCGTCTGCTGGGAACTCGGCATCGATCCCTTCGGCGATCAGCTGAATCCCCACGGCGGCGCGATCGCTCTCGGGCATCCATTCGGGATGACCGGGGCGCGGATCATGGCGACGTTGTTGAACGACCTCGAGACGCTCGACAAGACGATCGGACTGGAGACGATGTGCGTCGGCGGCGGCCAGGGGATGGCGATGATCGTCGAGCGTCTCGCGTGATCGAATTCCGGGCGATCGCTTGCGACGCCTAGGCCGACTGTCCGCCGTCCACGACGAGGGTTTGCCCGGTGACGTACGCGCTCGCCGGGGAGGCGAGATAGGCGATTGCGCCTTTCAGGTCGTCTGGTCCGCCGAAGCGCCCGAGCGGGATGCGGTCGGCGAAGCCCGCCCCGAAGCGGTCGAGCAGCACCTTCGACATGTCGGAGGGAAACCATCCCGGCGCGATGGCGTTCACCCGGACGCTCCGCGGCGCCCACTTCCAGGCGAGGTCTCGGGTCAGCGCGATGACGCCACCTTTGCTCGCCGAGTAGGCGACGGCGTCCATCTCGCCGGCGCGCGAACCGTGCAGGGCAGCGACCGAGGCGATGTTGACGATGACGCCGCCTCCGTGATCGAACATCGTCCGGGCCACGGCTTGGGAGACGAAAAAGAGTCCGCTCAAGTTGACGTCGATCACTTTCTGCCAGCCGTCGCGCGGCGTGTCCTCCGCCGGGGCGCCCCAGGTGGTACCGGCGTCGTTCACGAGCACGTCGATCTGTCCGAATGTGGCGATCGTCCGCGTGACGAGCGCGTCGACGTCTTCGGGTTTGCGAACATCGCAAGAGAGGGCGAGGGTGCGGACGCCGAGCTTCGAGAGCTCGGTCGCGGCCCGCTCGCAACGGTCGAGCTTTCTCGCGCAGATGACGACGTTCGACCCGAGCTCGGCGAGCGCCTCGGCCATCTGGCGGCCGATCCCGCTTCCTCCGCCGGTGACGATCGCCGTCTGACCCGACAGACTGAACAGATCTTGAACGCGCATTGGCGACCGAGGGTACTCAATTGACGGTCTTCGGGTCCGTGGTCCCCGAGGAATACTCGGCCCTGCGAGCGCGATATCGCGCCTTCATGGACGAGCACGTCTATCCGAACGAGGAAGCTCTTTCGCGCGAGGACGATGCCGCGGACGAGCTGCTGGCGAGTTTGCGCACCCAGGCGAAGCGAGAGGGACTGTGGGCTCCGCACCTTCCTCCCGAAGCGGGGGGTACGGGGTCGGGCTTCCTTGCCTACGCGACGTTGAACGAAGAGATCGGTCGGGTGATTTGGGCGCAGTACATCTTCAACTGCCAGGCGCCAGACGCCGGCAACGGCGAGATCCTCTCTCTCTACGGCACCGACGACCAGAAGCGCCGCTACCTAAAGCCCCTCGTCGAGGGAGACGCGCGCTCCTTTTTCTCGATGACCGAGCCGGACGTCTCGGGCGCCGACCCGACGGGGTTGCGCACGCGCGCCGTGCTCGATTCGGGCGAATGGGTGATCGACGGGACGAAGTGGTTCTCGACCGCAGCCGAAGGCGCGGCGTTTGGGATCGTGATGGCGGTCACGGACCCCGACGCCGACGAGCACCGAAGGATGAGCCAGATCATCGTGCCCGCCGACGCGGGCGGCGTCGAGATCGAAGCGGTACCGGTGCTCGGCCATCGCGGGCGAGGCTGGTCGACGCATTGCGAGGTGCGCTACCACGCGGTCCGCGTTCCGGCAGAGAACCTGCTCGGCGGACGAGGCGAGGGCTTCGCGATCGCGCAGGCGCGTCTTGGGCCTGGACGGATCCACCACGTGATGCGATGGCTCGGACAGATGGAGCGTGCCTTCGAGCTGATGTGTGGGCGCGCGCTCGAACGCGTCGCGTTCGGGGGGCCGCTCGCTGACAAGCAGACCGTTCAGAACTGGATCGCAGAGTCAGCGGCCGAGATCCAGGCGTGCCGGCTGCTCACGCTCGACGCGGCGCGCAAGATCGACGCGGGAATCGATGCCCGCGTCGAGATCTCGCTCGTGAAGTTCTACGCAGCGAACGCGCTCTCGAATGTGATCGACCACGCCGTGCAGGTTCACGGCGGTCTCGGGCTCACCGACCGCTCGCCGCTCTCGCACATGTACGCGATCGCCCGTGGCGCCCACATCTACGACGGCCCGGACGAGGTCCACAAAATGGTCGTCGCGCGTCGGATCCTGAAGGCGTTCGCCGCCGAGGGGCGCTTCGGCTTCTCGTAGCCGGCCTCCGGCTGCTCGAGAGCTGGCACTCCTGCTCGTCCTTCCTGTACGTCGACGTCACGCCGGCCGTCCTCACCCGTGCGCCGGGGGGCGCCCGGCGCTCCGCCCGCTCGCGTCGCGTGCCCCCGGGACGTTCGGGAAGCGGAATCGCTCGGGCTCTCTGCCGGGTTGCAACGCCCATACCTCGCCCGCTTGCCCGTTGCGCGCCAGGAGCAACACGGCCCGGGCGACGTCGAGCGCCTCGAGCAGCGGGAAGTTGGCGCGCGCGAGCTCGGCGCGCGTCGCCGCGATGAGCGGGGTGTCGACGATCCCCGGCGCCACGGCGCAGATCCGGATTCCGCGTACCTCGAGCGACGGCGCGACGCTGCGGACGAACCCGACCACTGCGTGCTTGGTGAGCGAATAGATGGGGTCCGTCGCAAGGGGCGTCAGGCCGGCGAGCGACGCGGTGGCGACGATGGCCCCGCCAGGCGGCATCACCTGTGTCATCCGGCGCGTTCCGTACACGACGCCGTTCACGTTCGCACCGAGGATGCGCCGGTACGCGTCATCGGTGAGCTTCGCGATGTCGCCTTCGCCGGTGGTCACTCCGGCGTTTAGGCACGCGAACTCAGCCGGTCCGACCTCATCCCAGGCGCGCGGATCGGCGACGTCGAATCCGTCAGCGAGGTCGAGCACGCGCACCGCGCACCCTTCGTCTCGCAACGCGGTCGCAACGGCGGCTCCGATGCCAGACGCGCCGCCGGTGACGATGGCGGTTGTCGGGAACACGCGGCTTACAGTAAGCGACGGTGCGAATCGGCCTCACGATCCCGTTTGGGGGCGTCCCTCTCTCCGAGCTCCCTGATCTTGTCCGGCAGGCTGACGCTGCTGGCTTCGACAGCGTGTGGTCGGAGGAATCCGTCAATCTCGACGGCGTGACCCCGCTGGTGGTCGCCGCGCAGAACAGCGCGCGCCTTCGCGTTGCGAGCGGCGTGCTGAACGTCTTCACGCGCGGGCGGGCGCTGCTCGCCCAGACCGCCGCGGCTCTCGACCAGTTGAGCGGTGGTCGCTTCGTGTTGGGCCTCGGCACCTCGTCGAACGTCATCGTGGAACACTGGAACCGCATCGCCTTTGACCGCCCGCTCGAGAAAATGCGCGACACAGTCGTGTACCTGAGGCGGGTGCTCGACGGCGAACGGGGCGACGGGGGGTTCCATCTGCCCCGACCCCCCGAGCGACCGGTGCCGATCGTGATCGCCGCGCTGCGGCCGCGGATGCTGAAGCTTGCGGCGGAGCTGGCCGACGGGGCATTCACCAACTTCTTGCCACTGTCGAGCGCGGCGACAGTCGTGAAGACGTTCGCATCGCCCGACAAAGAGCTCGCCTGCCGCTTCTTCTCCTTGGCTGGGCCGATCGACGAGACGCTTGTTGTCGCGAAACGGACTCTCGTCGCGTACGCGACCGTCCCGGTGTACACGGAGTTCTTTCGCTGGCTTGGGTGGGGAGAATCGCTCGAACCCGTCGTCGCCGCTTGGCAGACGGGCGACCGCGCCGGAGCGTTCGAACGTGTGCCGGACGAACTCGTCCGGGAGATCTTTCTTTTGGGTTCGTTCGAAGAGCAACGCGCACGACTGCGCGCCTTCGCCGATGTCGGCATCACCACGGCGGTCGTGACTCCGATCGCGTCCCGAGCCGAGCTTTCAGCGGCGATCGACGCCTTCGCGCCGCGCATTTGAACGTGGACTCGAGCGCGCCCGAGGTCGTCGACACCGTTGCCGAAGCGGCGCGCTGTGAACGCGCGCCCCTCATCGTGCTCGAGGTTCTTCGGGATTTCCTTGACGACCACGGCCTCGGCTCGGGGCCGGTTCGCGTCTCGCGTATCGGCGAAGGGGGTGGGTCGAACTTCTCCTTCCTTGTTGAGCGCGGGGACGGCCGTTACGTTCTCCGCCGCCCGCCGCGTCCGCCGCTCCCTCCCACCGCGCACGACGTCGTGCGCGAAGCGCGACTGCAACGGGCCTTGGAACCGCTCGGCATCCGCGTGCCGCGCATCCGCGCGGTATGCGAAGACCCCTCGTTGCTCGGCGTGCCGTTCTACGTGGCCGACTTCATCGAAGGGTTCGTTGTCACGAGCGTGCTTCCTCAGGGACTCGACGATGAGGCCGCCCGTGGTCGCTTGGGCGCGGATCTCGTCGACGTTCTCATCGAGATCCACGCCGCAGACGTCTCGTCACCGGCGCTGGTGTCACTCGTCCGGCCGGGGAGCTATCTCGAACGTCAGGTACGCCGCTTCTCGGGGCTGTGGGAGGTCAACGCCACGAGACCGCTACCGCTCGTCGAACAGGTCGGAGAGCGGCTCTACACGTCGCTTCCCACGCCGCTCCGCCCCGTCGTCGTGCACGGCGATTACCGGCTCGGGAACATGATTCTCGCTCCCGACCGGCCCGAGCGGATCGTCGCCGTCTTGGACTGGGAGATGGGCGCGATCGGCGATCCTCGTGCCGACGTCGGCTATCTCCTCGCGACGTACTCGGAACCCGGAGGCGCCCCGAGCCCCCTCGGCACCTCTCCGGTCACGGCATCGCCTGGGTTCCCAAAGCGCGAAGAACTTGTCGCGCGCTATGCCGAACGGAGTGGAATTCAGCTGGACGATTTGCCGTGGTTCGAAGCGCTCGCGTTGTGGAAGGCAACGGTGTTCTGCGAGGCGATCTACGGGCGGTTCATCCGCGGCGAGCTACCGGCGGAGGACGCGCGCGCCGCGAGGTTCGAACAGATCGTCCCCGCGCTTGCCGCCACGGCGGCGAAGCGGCTCGAAAGCGTCGGGGCGTAACGGTCGCGGCGCACCTTTGGGGTTTCTCGCAGACCTTGCAGTCCGTGCGCGGCGTCTCCCTTCGCCGTTCTCTTTCTTGGCGGAATGCACCGAACCGTGGTTGTCCTGCCAACTCGCCGGGCCGTGCTATCGGCACCGCGCCTACGTGCGCTGAACGAGCTGCGGCATGAACAGGCACTCGAACGAGAACCCGACATCGGCTCGTATCGCCGGGTCGGATCGGCCGTAGCTGTTCGGATCCTCGTCATCGTCGAGGGCCAGCACCCCGAGACCGCCGAAATCTGCCCTCGGATGGCGTACCGGCCCGAACAGCACTGCCTTGCCCGCGTTGACGTTTCCGATCCAGTAGGCGACGTGTTCCCGCATGATCTCGGCCTCCGGCTCCTTCATGTCGTCCGGGAACGTTGGCCTGGGCGGGATCAAGGCGTAGAACCAGTTCTTCATCTCTGCCCTCCGTTGGCCAGCCGTCTCCCTCCTACCGCACCGCTCCTTTTGACAGCCCGACGACGTGTCCTTCGGGGTCGGCGAAAAAGGCGTACGTGAGGCCGAATTCGGCGATCTCCGCCGGCGGGGAAACGGTGCGCCCACCGAGACTTTCGGCCTTTGCGAGGTAGGCGGCCGGGTCGTCGACCTCGACGTAGAAGGTCACCTGGCCCGGGCCGCCGTCGTAGCTCGCGCCGATGCCGCCGCCGATGCCCTTCACTCCGGCTGACACGAGGCCGTAGCTCGGAGTGCCGCCCGTGTCTTGCACCTCCCAGTCGAACAGGTCTCCGTAGAAGCGCTGCAGGGCTTCGCCGTCCTTGCCCGTCACCTCGAACCATCCGACAACCGGCTTTGCCATGGCCGTCTCCTCCTCTTCGATCAGTCGTCGTTCGCGTCGAGCGATGCCGCGAGGACGCTCTGCTACCGTTTGGACATGGAGCGTAAGTCCAGACGTACGGTAAGTCAAGGCTTACTATCGGTGGACAACGTCGACGCCGTCCTCGACGCCCTCGGCGACCGGACGCGACGCGTCATCGTCTCGCGGCTCGAAGGAGGCCCACAGCCCGTCGTCGAGATCGCCCGCGGTCTGCCGGTGTCGCGGCCGGCCGTTAGTCAGCACCTCAAGGTGCTGAAGGGCGCCGGCCTCGTGGTCGATCGTGCGAAGGGGAATCGCCGTCTCTACGCGCTGAACCCCGAAGGCATCGTCGAGCTTCGCTCGTATATGGACCGCTTTTGGAATCTCAGCCTGACGGCGTTCAAACAGGCCGTCGAAAACGAAGATGGGAACCGAAGTTGAGCTTCGAGGTTCAGGAGAGCACTGTCCGTTCCTCGATCGTGGTCGAGGCCCCGATCGAGCGTGCCTTTTTCGTCTTCACCGAGGGAATCGGGACCTGGTGGCCACTCGAGCATCACATCCTTGAGTCCACGCTTTCCGAGATGGTCTTTGAGCCGCGCGTCGGCGGCCACGTCTACGACCGCGGGGAAGACGGGAGCGAGTGCCGCTGGGCTCGGGTGCTCGCCTTCGAACCGCCACGCCGGCTCGTCATCAGCTGGGACATCAACGTGCAGTGGCAGATCGAGCCCGATCCGAAGCGAACGAGCGAGATCGAGGTGCGCTTCCATCCCGAGGGTCCAGGTCGGACGCGCGTCGAACTCGAGCACCGCCACCTCGATCGCCATGGCGAAGGCTGGGAGCAGATGCGCGACGCGGTCGGTTCCCCCGACGGTTGGACCCTCGAGCTCCAGCGCTTCGCGGACGCCGTGAGGAGCTGACCTACAGGAGCGGTCGCGACTGCGGAGTCGCTACGAGTAATGCGCATCCGAGCTAGGCCCTCAACGATCTGCGGATTTCCCGGGTCCGAGGTCAGTTGTTCGCCAGATCGATTTCGGTTCGCGTACGCAGAATCCTCTTTGCCTTGTGTATACGTGCTCGTAGCGGCTCGGGACCGCCTGGCGTCCCTCGGCGAGTCACCGCTTTGCGCCCCATCTACGCTTCAGCCTCACTTAGTGAAAGGAGTTGCAAGTGAAGCGCATCGCTCTATGCACCGCACTCGTGCTCAGCCTCGCTGGGGGTCTGCTCGCGGTCGAGCTCCCGGCGTCGGCCGCGAAGACCCCGCACCACCCGACCGCGAAGAAGGTCGTTATCGTCCGCGGACCACGGGGACCACGAGGTCCGCGGGGTCGGATGGGTCTGCAGGGACTGACGGGAGCGACGGGACCGGCGGGACAGAACGCTCTTGCTGATGCGACTGTCGTTTCGACGACCATGAGCGTGGCCTCGTCCGCAACGGCCACAACCACTTTGACGGCAACGTGTCCGTCCGGCGAAAGAGCAGTCGGCGGTGGGGCGACGAGTAGCGATACAACGTCCAGCCTGAACTACATCGATTTCACATACCCGGACTCAATTTCGAGCTCTGTTGCTCAAGCCTGGTCCAGCGTCGTCTACAACGACACCACCACTACTGTGAGCTTCACGGCTTACGCGATCTGCGCTTAGGGGCGCGAACGGCGTCGGGTTTCCGCTCGGCGCCGTTTTTCGCTTTCCCGCTAGTTCTGACGAATTACCCCACGGCACCGGCGAGGAGCCTCTGCAACGAGCGTGTAACCGGTCTCGAAGTACAAATACGAGCAATGACGCGACCAACGCGCGCGGGAATGGCGGCCGCGGCTCTTGTGGCCGTTGGTCTTCTCGCTGCTGCCTGTGGCGGCGCGTCGGGACCGAGCGTCGCGAGCGTGAAGCGCGGCACCTCCACCAGCTCGCCGAAGACGACGGGCACGAGCAAGTCCTCCGTGGGAAGCGGGGCCAGCGGGACGGCCGGGGCGAGCGGCAGCACGATCGGCATGGGCGGGGCGACATTGCAGTTCTCCGCCTGCATGCGCTCCCACGGCTTCCCGAAATTCCCCGACCCGAACGGTCAGGGCCAGATCAGCGTGAGCGGCATCAACCCCAGCTCCTCGGCCTTCCAGAACGCGCAGAAGGCGTGCGGTAAGTACATAACGGGGCCGAGCGGAAAGCCGCCGTCCTCGGCGCAGCAGGCAAAGATGCTGGCGAACGCGCTGAAGTTCGCCACCTGCATGCGTAGCCATGGCATCACGGAGTATCCGGACCCGACGGCCACGCCGGGCGGCGGGATCAAACAATCGATCCGCTCACGCGCGGGCAGCAACTTGAACCCGAACAACCCGCTGTTCCAGCAGGCGCAGAAGGCGTGCCAGAGCAACCTCGGGAAGGTCGGTAGCGCCGGCGGAATAGTCGCGGTGGGCTGACGGCGTGGGCAGCGATCTCGTCATGACCATCCCCACCTTCCAGCGCGTCCGTTCTTCTCCACAAGAGCAGCTGAAGCGATCGAAATTGCGGGCGAAGCAGTAATCGTCCAGGAGTGGCGCTGGGCTATCCGATTACGGATTGTGTCGACGGTGTTTGGCACTTGCGGAGGGACCCAAATCGACGAGGGCGTTAAGGCATAGGAGGGTCGATTCCAACAAGCGATCTCGAAATCGGGCCCGACTGGGCGGTGAACGAATCGAACGCTTCGAAGCCGTCACGATCACCGGTGATCCCTGGAGCATTGGCCATCGCGACAACGGCCCGAATGGAAGTCTCACTCAACGTGCAATCGTGTCAAACGGCAGCGCAGATGGGTTGAAACTGAGTTTCGTCACTTAATGTTCGCTCAGTGAGCTTGGGAATTAGCGTTTTCCTGCGCATCGGAGTGACGATCGCCGCCATGGCATCAGCGGCCGTTGTCGTTGGACTACCGGCTCGCGTGGCTGAATCAACGGCGCACCCGCCTCATGGGCTCATCGAGACGACAGCAGCTTCACCACGTCGGACACGCCTGGCTATTACGGCGGCGATGCGTTCTGTCCGGCGGGCTACGTCTTGACCGGGGGCGGCGCGGAACTGCACAACAACACAGCTAACACGGTGATTGACAGCTATCCGGGCGACGATACCGGCGCTGTGTCGACTACCGAGTGGTGGGTTGATGTCCACATCGCCGTCGCCAACGGCACCGGCACTGAATTTGACTACGCGGTCTTTGTCGTTTGCGCTCCGGGCACAGGCACCACGACGGCTTCGACTACGCGGATGCAGACGACCGATTCGACGCACCTGCTTCACGCGTTACCCTTGACCGCCAAGAAGTAGAGCTGCACGGCTGCGAGTCGCTGCCCGGATGGTCTCGACGAGCCCCGCACCCGGGTGGCACGCACCCAGGCCACGCAGCACCAAACGGAGCACGTTACCGAACGCACCGGCAATTATTTGTGCAGATATAGACGCTCGACGCCACTGCCCCCGGAATTTTTCCGAGGGCAGTGGTTCGAGCTGAAGTGTCAGATCAATACGAGTCGTAGAAGCCGAAGAACGTGCAAGCCGGAGTGGACGAGCCCGACGTGACGTAGACGGCGTTGCCGGCAAACAAATTGATAAAGAGGCTGCCGTCTGGCGACTCCATCGCCGTCGATCCGTCGTACGGTCCGTAGAACTCAGGAGAGCCGATAGTTCCCTCCGTATCCTCTCCGACATTTACGGCACCCGTAGAGACATTGAAGGAGTTCGCGTCGTACACGTCGTCTTCGTAATCATTCAGTGAAGCGCCGTTCGAGCTGGTTTGAACGTACGTAGCCGCTTCGACGGTGCTCCCCGTCGTGATGTAGCACTCACCCGTCACGGTGAAAGGTCCGTCGGTGAACAGCGTCACCGTGTTCGGGCTAGAGCTGCTCGCCCCCGCGGTCGCAATCGTCGCGTGGTAGTTGGTGAACGTCGTGTTGCCAGGAGAACCCGCCGGGCCCGTAGCTCCTTGCAATCCCTGGAGACCCTGGGGACCTCTCGGTCCGCGCCGACCACGAGGCCCTCGTGGTCCGCGATCCGTTTTATGCGATGTGGATCTGTGAGTCGTTCCACGATGCGTCGTCGACGCCGATGCAACGCCGACGCCCAATCCCGTTAGTGCCACTGCCACAAATACGGCCGTCAGCAAACGGATTCGTTTCATTCAATCCTCCTCAATGGATTACGTCTTGTCGTAAGCGGATCTCGATCGCACTAAATCGGTCGTGACCTCATCCTCTAATCGGCCCAGCGGCCCTTCACTTCTTTTGCACTGGACTAGTCGTCACAAACGGCATTACGTCTATCCAGATTGAGGATTGCGAGTGGGGGTCGCCGTACCCCGGTTCTCCTCGCGGCCGAAGAGGGCCGTCACGTCGGGCGAAACGACTTGCCAAACGGTTTGGTCCTTAAAGCGTGGCGAGGGGGTTTGTCTCGACGGACGGAAAACGGCAGAACCATTGCGATTGCGGGGAATCTCAGCCATGCCCTCGAAACTGGTCCAAGTACTTGAGTGATCGTCCGCGGCAACTTCAAATAAGCCGTTTCGACTTCCAAATCAGATGGGCCTCGCCCTTCGGCGTCAGCTCAACGATTCTCTCCAAGCCACCAACCGCCAGTCGGAGATCGTTGACAGCACCGGCTTCAATCGTGCATCGCCGCATCTTCACCGAGCAGCAGCGCACACAGCATCGGCCGATTTCAGTTATTGGCGATCCGAGCGTCCTCTAACGAGCCTCTTGAGAGCGTTCCACATCGTCATCTTTTCTCCCCGAATGGCCTCTTCGTCGGCCCGCTCCTCTCGGACTTCAAAGAGCGCTTCTTCACGAGCAATGTTGGCAGGCTCGTCAGCAGCCTCATTTTCGAGTTCGTGCGCTTCACCGGCCAATTCAATTCGCTCGTTGCCCCCTAAGCTCATCCCATCCTCCTCGGCGAGTGAGAACCCTCGTTCCCTTCGTAATCCTCGACGGTCGGCAGTTTACGTACTCTCGGGTGAGCTGATTGTTTGACTCAGCTCGACCCGGCGACCGGAAATGAAACGAAAATCGCAACGATTCCTTCGCCGCCGTATCAATACTCTCGGCCGAACATCATTCTGCGACGGTTCGCTGTATCTCCTTGTCGGCGGCGGACAAGACGTCAACTCTGTGACGCTCTACCGAGTGGCGTTGTGATCACGTAGAACGTTCGAGCACGATCCACGGCGATTTGGTATCGATGCCGTCATTTCGAGTGAAGCCAAATCCGAAACCCAGGGGCGATCTCATCTGGCCGGTAATGAAATGGTCGCCACCGATACTCGAACGTTTTCGAGAGCTGGTGGGGAGGCATCGGTGCTGGCGGTTGCTGAGTACTGTTTGGACATGGCTCATCCAGACTCTCGATGGCGGCACCGCAATCGGGACACGTCGGCACAGCATCTCCCAGAGGTCGGTTCGATCCATTATCAAACGGCCGCCAGACCGAGTGGCCTGAGGCGAGTTTGGGCGATGCGACCGCTCATGCAGGACAAATCAACGTCGCGGCTCTCAGTGTCGTAAGACGACGTGAGAGGAAAGGTCACACCCAAAGCTCGCTGTTCGCTTCCGTTCCGAATCAGCGGGCGAGTACGGAGGGTCGTTGTCTCGGTCTTTGCGGCACAGAAGTCGGGCTGTCTTGGTCGCTGTCGGTGCAGTTGCATGTCTGCTGGCGTTTGGGTCTGTCCCGTCGGCAATGGCCGCCGGTAACACCAAACTCGACGCCTTCATCGTAAAGAACCCGCTCTCAGGATGGGTTTCGTTACCTTCCCGCGAACTCACACTTTTCAATAGCGTTATTCAAGGGATCGAATCTCCCATTGGACGCGAATATCACATAGAGGTGAAAACGGCGGTTGAGGGCTGGGGTAACCCGTCCGCACCGCGTGACGTTCTCGTCGTTTTCATCATCGGCCTTCAAGTAACTCGATCGAAGCAGGATGTACTCCTCGGGGGTATGCCAACTCTCGACAGTTCGGCAGCCCGTTCCTTTTGTGGTGCTACCCCGCCTGCGTCAGACATCCTGTATCGACCGGTCCCGAATGCTCACGAAGTCACTTGCGCGGGGTCAACAGGAGGTATGAGAACGCGAGCGCTCACGTTCTCCAAGGCGAACCTCGCGGTGCTCGTTATGTCAGATTCCCTTGCGCCGAATGCTCTCCAAGCCATCTCCGCGCGTCAGTACGCCGCGTTACCGGGTTCAATCACTGCGATTACGTAGCGACGTTGCGGGTGCTGTGTTACGGGGAGCGCACCCGCTCGCACAGACCGGATGTCTCTATTTGGGCCTGCAAAGTCAGTACCCGACTTTGCTCCAGCTGGTTTCGCCGTCGGTGCTCCGCAGCAAGGCAGTCGTGTCGGTCGCTGAGTCGAAATGCTGACCCCATCCGATTTCCGACGTGACGAACTGAACGATAGAAGGAATCAGCCCGCGCGGCCTGATCGCCTCCCATGTTCGCCCACCGTCGTCGGTCGCGAGCAAGCGCTGGTCGTTAGCCAGCCGCCACTGAAACGCGTTGATGAGGTCGGGATGCCAAGGCTGGAGTCAGCCTGGTGGCACAACCGCCTGCCAGGACGTGCCTCCGTTCTCGCTGCGGTAGAGGATGACACCCGCGCCAACCGTGATGACGCCGGCACCGAGTTCACCAGTGAGCACCGGCGGGGCGTCGGAGATCTGCGCGTGAGCAAGCGACGACGGCATCGCGGCAATCGTCTTAGCGAACCAGCGAGCGCCCCCGTCGGTCGTCTCGTAGAGACGGGCGAGATTTCCGCAGGTCAGCCCTGCCCAGCCGACGGACGGGCTCGTGAAACTGATCGCCTTCTCGCAGACGAATGGCAGGCTGCCCGGCGTCGCCTTGGTTGGCGCGGTGACCGAAACCTCTTGCCAGTGCAGGCCGCCATCGACGGTCCGGTAAATCCCAACGCCCTCCGATCCGGCCGCCACGCCGGAGGTGGCGCACCACCCGTGGCTGGGGTCGACGAACTGGAGGGGGACACAGCCCACGGGGATGTGGCCGACGTCGTGCCAGGTCCTGCCGCCATCATTTGTGGCAACCAGAATCCCTGCCGTATTGTCCACGCCCTTTCGGTGCCGAGAAAGACAACCTTGGGTGTCGCGGCACCATTGTTGACGTTGGTCGTGTTGACGAGGTCCAACACCTGGTGGGGCGTTACGTCGCGCCAGCTTGCCGCCCCGTCGGTTGTCCGCAGCACGCGTTCCCCACCTTCGACAGTGTCGACCACCAACCACGCGGTCTGTGCGTCGACCGGCCAGAGGTAGGCAAATGTGCCCGAGTTGACGTCGATGCAGCCGAGGCAATCAAAGCGCCTGGCACCACGATGAGCGCGACCGCCAACAAGACCGCGCCGAGCTTGATCACAATCGTCATGCTCCCACCCCGTCGACACCGGCGGCGCGCCCTAGTCGAATCATCGAGTGGTTCTTAGGGCATCCCACTACGCCGGATAGCTCCCTGCCCACGGATCAAGCCGCCAGTCGGACATTGTTGACGTCGATCCGCCGACACGTGCTGCCTAACCGCAGAGACGAGTAAAAACGGAGCGCCACAGTGTTCGTATGCGCCCGCTCGGATCGATCTTGAAGATGACATCGGTGCAACCTCGATGGGCGACCAAGAAATCCTGATTGGCATAAACGATCCCGTGACGGTCAATCGCGATTCCATTGTCCCCCATGACACCGATTGCCCCTGGAACGAGGTCGATTATCTGACGCGGAGTTGCAATCGTTTCGAGCCTGTTGACCCCGACACGAACGACCGCTCGGTTGTGGATAGCGACCACTGTCCCGTTGGAGGTTGCCATGAGGTTGGGTTGTGACACGGTGTCCGGATAGTTGGCGGTACTGCCGTTGGATCGGACAACCATCAGCCGTGGGCCACGTCCGAAGCCGGACAAGCACCCGAAGACGATGAATCCAGGTCCGGCGACTTCGTTGCCGCAGTCCGATGTCTTCGGAATCGAGTCGGCCGGGGTTTGGACGAGATTCCCGGATGAGGTCAACTGAAGGAAGCTCCCGAGGTGGAGGATGTTCGGGCACACCGTCGTTGCGACGTCGAGCTGGCCGCCGCTCCCGATCGAGAGCCATGCGCCGTTGAACTCCGCAGATTTCGCAGGCACCGAAATCGAGTTCGACGGCACGACACCACAGTCCGGGTCCTGGCCGATGATCGTCGTGATCACGCCGTTCGGTGCGATTTAACGAACTAGGGAGTTCAACATTCCCCCGGAAACCTTGGTCCTGCCTGACTGGGTGAAGGAGATAGTTCCGTTCGGAGCGATCGCCAGGCTTCCAGGATTGTCGAGTTCCGCTTGAGTCGCCCGACCTCCATCGCCGGAATCGCCAGCGATGCCCGTTCCGGCGACAATTTCAAAGCGCCCATTTTGCATTCGCCGAAGAATCTGTTGTCGTCCAATATCGGCGATGTACAGATCGCCATTCGGTCCGACGGCGAGGTCGCCGGGTTGTTTCGGAGCAACAGTCACAAGTGCGTTGGGTTGGTTTGAACCAAGCACAGCCGCATCAGAACTCGAAGCATTCGCGACCTGGCAGCAAACGCCCGACAAGACCAGTGCGGCAAGCACGATGAGGAGACGATGAAACCGATTCACCATTCGGCATGCCAAATCGATCGGCGTCTGCTGATTAGCGCTTGCCTCGGCGAGTCGTTTGGGTCACTGTTGGGGCACGAAGGACCGTTATCCACAAATCGACGCTTCAGTGGAGCCGAAATTAGGCGCCTGAGCTGGGGTTTCTTCGAGCGGACGACGGGACTCGAACCCGCGACCCTCACCTTGGCAAGGTGATGCTCTACCAACTGAGCCACGTCCGCGTCGAAACCAATGTTACCAATGTCCTCGCGTCGGGATCAGCGACGATCCAGAAGGCGGCAGCTCAGCGGCCTGAGTGCCCGAAACCTCCCTCGCCTCGGGACGACGCCGGCAATTCCTTCGAATCGAGAAACCGTCCCGTTGCGATTGGCACGATGACGAGCTGCGCGACCCGATCACCTCGCCGAACGACGTAGTCGTTCTCTGAGTCGGTATTGATGAGAACAACCTGAAGCTCACCGCGATAGCCGGAGTCGATCAATCCTGGCGCATTGAGACACGTCACACCGTGGTGCACCGCGAGGCCGCTGCGCGCGAGGACAAGACCGGCATATCCATCGGGGATCGCGACCGCGACTCCCGTCGGAATGAGCGCGCGCCCACCTCCTGCCCCTAACACGACGTCGGCGTTGGCGACGAGGTCGGCGCCCGCGTCGCCAGCATGCGCGTACGCGGGAAGGACGCCTTCGTCCAAACGGGCAGCGGGAACATCGACCACTCGGCGCACCGTATCCCGTTGACTTCTTGGTCGTCGCTGACAACACGTCTGACCGGTACCCTCGGTCACTGTGCTCGCCTGGATGGACCTCGAAATGACCGGGCTCGACCCCCTGGTCAACGTGATCATCGAGATCGCGACGCTCGTGACGACCGACGATTTGGAGGTCGTCGCCGAAGGGCCTGACCTCGTTGCTGCCGCGTCAGCCGAGCATCTCGAAGAGATGGACGACGTCGTGAGGAAGATGCACACCGAGTCCGGACTGCTCGCCAAGGTCGAGGCGTCGACGCTTTCGGTCGCGGACCTCGGTGCCGCGACGATCGAGTTCCTTCAAAGCCACATCCCAAAGCCGGGCCGGGCGCCGTTGTGCGGCAATTCGATCGGAGTTGACCGGAGGTTCCTCGCCGCGCAACTGCCTGACCTCGAGGCGTACTTCCACTACCGCTCGATCGACGTTTCGACGGTGAAGGAGCTCTGCAAACGGTGGTCGCCCGCCCTCTACGGGCGAAAGCCGGTGAAGGCCGGCGCCCATCGAGCCCTCGATGACGTGCGCGAAAGCGTCGAGGAGCTGCGCTTTTACCGGGAAAACTTCTTCCGGGTGGGCGAGCGGTAACACAACCTCGGCATCGGCCACTGATCCGGGGGGCGGGCGAACGTTGGTGCTTCACGCCCAGGTCGATTCTGCCGTTTGGTCATCGTGGTGATGCATTTGGAGGAGTTGCAGGTCCGGGCGCCGGATGAGGATCGACCTGTTCGCGTCGGCGTCGTCGACGATCATGCGATGGTCGCCGACGGGTTGAGGACCCTGCTCAGCGACGAGACGGATATTGACGTCGTCGGCACGGCGGCATCGGTCTCCGAAGCCCTCGACCTCGTCGACTTGTTTCACCCTGACGTCTTGCTGCTCGACTATCGACTGCCCGATGGCGACGGCGCCTCAGCGGCAGAGGAGGTCCTGCGGCGTTCACCTTCGACGAGGGTCGTCATGCTGTCCGCGGCCGGCGGCGACGAGCTGCTGGCGCGCTCGATCGAGGCAGGATGCTCCGGCTTTCTGCCAAAGGACCGCACCGGCGACGAGGTCGTCCAGGCGGTGCGCGCCGCAGCAAGAGGGGAGTCGCTCGTCCCGACCGACGTCTTAGTCGGCCTCGTCGATCGCCTGAAGCGTGCCCCGAAGGGCAAGCACGGGGACCTCACGCCACGCGAACTCGAGATCCTCGGCATGCTGGCGAAGGGCATGTCGACAGAGGGGATTTCTTCTGCGCTGTTTTTGTCGGAGCACACGGTGCGTAACCACGTCCGGAACATCTTGGGCAAGCTCGGTGCACACTCCAAACTCGAAGCCGTCGCCGTCGCGGCGCGCGACGGGATCATCTCCTGGCAGCGCCAAGCCTGATTCGGGAGGGACTACGGAAAGGCGAATCCGCGTCGTCGTAGCGGACGATCAGCCGATGATCGTGCGCGCGCTCTCGAAGCTGTTCAACGAGCAGGCGGACATCGAAGTCGTCGGGACCGGCTCTAACGCCGAAGAGGCCCTGCTTGCTTGCATCGAAGAGCTTCCTGACGTCGCGGTCTTGGACGTGCGCATGCCGCTCGGAGGCGGGCCGGTTGCGGCATTGGAAATCCGCGCCCGCGAGCTGCCGACGAAGGTGGTTGCGCTCTCGGCGTTCAATGACCAGGCGACGGTCGGTTCGATGGACACTGCGGGAGCCGTCGCCTTCGTCAACAAGGAAGCGCCGGTCGAAGAGCTGCTGGCGGCGATCCGCAGTGCCGCCGCGCTCGTCGAGGCGGCTGGGGCATAGAGAGTTCGTCAGTTCTCCTGGCGGGGAATCCAGGCGAGCACCGTCGTTCCCCGGCCTGGCCGCGAGCTGATCTCGAGACTCCCACCGGCGCGCGCCGCCCGGGCGCGCATGGACCCGACACCGAAATGTCCCGGGACGACGACGTTCGCGTCGCCGACGATTCCGACGCCGTCGTCCGCTACCGAAAGCGTGATCCCCCCCTGGGAGTCGGCAAGCGAGATCGAAACGCTCGTTGCGTTGGCGTGCTTGCGGACGTTCGTGAGCGCCTCCGCGGTAATGCGGAACAGCACGACGGCTTCTTCGGGGTTGGGCTCGGTCTCGATCGCGCCGTCGAAGGTCACCTTCGGTCCGCCGGAGGCCTCGTAGCGCCGGATGAGCTCCCGGATCGACTCGCTCAGGTCGCCGAGTTCGAGCGCCGGGGGGTGGAGTTCGAACAGCAGACCGCGCAGCTGCTCGATCGCTTTCTTGGTCGATCCCCTCAAGTCCGCGATCGCCTCCAAGAAGGGTTGCTCTGTCGTCTTTCGTTCGAGAATTTGGAGTTCGAGTGAGAGCGCGATGAGCGCCTGCAGCGGATCATCGTGCACCTCGCCCGCGATGCGACGCCTCTCGTCCTCTTGGGCCCTCAGCAAAAGTGACGCAAGCTCCGCGCGCTGTTCGTCGATGCGTCGCCGTTCGGAGAGGTCGTACACGAGCGCGACGACGAAGCGACCCTGGCGCGGCGTTGACTCGATCGTCGCGGCGTACACGAGCGCCAAGAGCACTTCGCCCTCGGCGCGTCGGATATGAAGGTCGAAGGCCGAGGAACGGACGGATCCCGCCAGCAGCGCATCGAGTGCCCGGCGAACCTCCGGCGCGCGATCAGACGAGGTGAACGACTCGACTTGCGTGCCGACGATCGCGTCACTGCTGCCGCCGAGCATCTGGCGGAGCACCGGGTTCACCGCGAGGAAACGGCGTTCGTCACCGATGACCGCGATGCCGACCGCGAGTTGTGAAGTGATGGAGGCGAGAGTGCGATCCCGCTCGACCGTTCGCCGGCTCAATACGAAGACCGCACCCGAGGCGAGGATGATGACGGCCGCGACGATGACCCACTGCCTCGCGGCGCTGCCCGCGCCGGTGTGTGCCGTGAGCTCGCCGGTCGACGCGAGGATGATGCCGGGGACCGCGATCGCGTACATGGCCGCGGCGACCGCGGGCGCGATCGTGACGAGCGCGAACGCCGCCGGTGCGAACCAGATCGACAGCAAGAGCCCGCCAGACGAGAGCGCAAACGCGTCGGCGCCCATCCAGGTCGTCCCGAGGAGGATCGCCACGACGACGGTTGGTTGGTCGAGTGGTGGTCGATACCGCCACAACGCGCCGCCGCCCACAAGCGCGACCCCGGAGGTCACGAGCATCACGGTTTCGTCTGCCGAACCGATTCCCGGGGTGGCGACGAGCACGCCCGTGATGATGGCGCCGACGACGTAGAGCACGCCGAGAGTCGACGACCTGTCGAGCGCCCACGGCGAACCTTCGGACGCAACCGCGCGGGTCAGCCAGTTGCCGGCCCAGCTCGAGGTGCTTTTCGGTCGGTTCTCCACGCGATGGGGCGCGCCGTGTCCGGGCGCTCTGTGGTGCGACGATAGTGGGCAGAATCGGCTGGACCTGGGACTTGTTCCTCTTCCAGCCAGATCCCTTCGCACGCCACGATGCAGGAGGGCGAAGGCAGGAGGCTCGATGACGACGACTGACACGCGAGCGATCCCCGAGAGCGTGCTCGCGGCTTGGGAGATGGACTCGCTGTTGATCGATGGCAGGGCGGTGCACATCCGCCCGGTCCGTCCCTCCGATGGGCCCGCGGTGCAGGAGCTCCATCGTGGGCTTTCGCGAGAGAGCATGCACCTGCGTTTTTTCGGCGCGATCGCCGAACTGTCCGAGCGCGATCTCGAACGTACGGTGAACGTCGACTACGTCGAGCGCATGGCGCTCGTCGCCTTCGTGCGCTCAGAGCTAGTGGGCCTCGCCCGTTACGACCTCACCGAGGACGACACCGCCGCGGAGGTCGCCTTCGTCGTCGCTGACGCATTCCAGGGCCAAGGTGTGGGGACGCTTTTGCTCGAAAGCCTCGCGGGCTACGCGCGCGAACGCGGGATCACCCATTTCGTCGCAGAGACACTTCCCGAGAATGCGCCGATGATCGCCGTCTTCGCCGACGCCGGCATGAACGAAGTGAGCCGGAATATCGCAGGGACGGTCCGGGTCCGTCTCGACCTCGAGCCGACTCCGGAGTACCTGGCGCGTCGCGAACAGCGCGAACGCGTCGCCGCCGCGGCGAGCGTGGCGAGCTTCCTCCGGCCGCAAGCGATCGCCGTCGTCGGCGCGGGCCGCACACCGGGCGGCATCGGTCACCAGATTCTCAGGGCTCTTCTCTCCGGCGACTTCACCGGAACGGTGTTCCCGGTGAACCCGAAGGCGATCTCGGTCTGTGGTGTCCACGCCTATCCGAAGATCACCGAAATTCCCACTTCGGTCGACGTCGCGGTGATCTGTGTTCCTGCCTCGGCGGTGCTCGAAGTCGCTCGCGAGTGCGCCGAGGCCAAGGTTCGATCACTCGTCATCATCACCGCCGGGTTCGCCGAAACGGGATCAGACGGCGCGGTGGCAGAAGCAGAGTTGTTGTCGATCGCTCGGTCGGCGGGGATGCGCATCGTCGGCCCGAATTGTCTCGGTGTGAGCTCGACGGATCCGAAGATCAGAGCGAACGCGACGTTCTCGCCGGTTCCGCCGGCGCCCGGCCGGCTCGGCCTGTTCTCGCAATCCGGCGCGGTCGGCGTCGTCCTGCTCGAGGAGGCGGCGCGTGTCGGACTTGGGATCTCGAGCTTCGTCTCGGTCGGCAACAAGCTCGACGTGAGTGGGAACGACTGCCTTTGCTTCTGGGAGGACGATCCGGGTACCGACGTCATCGCGATGTACCTCGAGTCGTTCGGGAACCCGCGCAAGTTCCTCCGCGTCGCGAGCCGCGTCGGTCGCAAAAAGCCGATCGTCGCATTGAAAGCGGGTCGGACCGTTGCCGGCGCGCGGGGCGCCCGTTCGCACACCGCCGCGGCGGCGACCCCGGCGGTCGCCTCCGACGCCTTGCTGTCCGCCGCCGGTGTCGTCGCGGTCTCGCACCTCGACGAGCTGTTGGACATGGTCGCGACTTTCACCCCCGGGATTTTGCCGGCGGGTCGGCGCATCGCCCTGATCGGTAACTCTGGCGGGCCACTCATCCTGGCAGCGGACGCGTGCAGCAGCGCCGGGCTCGAGGTGTCGGAGCTCGCACAGTCGACACAAGATGCGCTGCGCGCGTTCGTCAGCCCCGCAGCGGCCGTCGAGAACCCCATCGACGTCACGGCGGACGGTGGCGCCGAGACGCTCGCGCGGACCTTGCGCACAGTTCTCGGCGACCCCGACGTCGACGCGGTGCTCGCCGTCGTCACTCCACTCGCTCAGGCCCCGCGTGGCGAAGTGCTCGACGCGCTCTGCGAGATCGCATCCGGCGCGGTGAAACCCGTTGTCGCGTGCGTGTTCGGCGAGTCCTCCGCCGACGAGATCGTCGGTGCCCGCGAGCGCAACGTCGTCGTCCTTCCCTCGCCAGAGCGGGCGGCGAGCGCCATCGAGAATGCGGCGCGCTACGCCACCTGGCGGCGAGCGGAGGAGCCGATCGCCGCGAAGCCCGATGGCGTCCACATCGCCGAGGCGCGCGCCATCGTCGATCGCGCGCTCATCGAGCACCCGGACGGCGGATGGCTCGATGCGGGTGATGCGGCGCGACTGCTGAACGCGTTCGGTGTCGAGGTCATCGAAACGGTGCAGGCGAACGGACCCGGAGAAGCCGTCGCCGCGGCGAGCAAGATCGGCTTCCCCGTCGCATTGAAGGCGGCCGGCGGGGCGATCGTCCACAAGACCGAGGCCGGAGCCGTGGCCCTCGGTCTCGAGTCGCCCGAAGCTGTCGAGCGCGCCTATGCCGACATGGCGACGCGTCTCGGCGCCGCGCTCGACGGAGTCGTCGTCCAGACGATGGCCCGTCCGGGCATCGAGGCGATCATCGGCCTCACGGCGGACGCGACCTTCGGTCCGCTGATCATGTTCGGGCTCGGAGGAGTGGCGACCGACCTCTTGGGCGACCACGCCTTCGCCGTCCCGCCGCTTCAGGTCGGCGACGCGCGACGACTGATCGACTCGATCCACGCGGCGCCACTCTTCCGCGGCTATCGGGGCGCCGCGCCGGTCGACGTCGACGCGCTCTGCGACGCCATCGAGCGGGTGGGAGCGATCGCCGAGTCGGTGCCCGAGGTCGTCGAGCTCGACTTGAACCCGATCACCGTCTCGCCGAGTGGGGCGGTGGCGCTCGACTGGAAGGTGCGCTTCGCGCCACGGGCGTCCGGCCCGGACGCCTACATGCGGGTGCTCCGCCGTCGCGCGGCGATGAAGCCGACGATCTGAGGCGTCGCCGGCGGCCGGCGCCCGTAGCCTTTGGCTATGGGCCTGTTTTCTTCTTCGAAGCTCGAGATGATCGATCCTCAGCGCGCGCTCGCCGGTCGGCCGACGCCGATCATGACGCCCGGCACCCACCTTGTGTTGGGCACGCCGATCGGACCGCCTTTCCGCGAGGGCCTCGAGCGGGCAGTGTTCGCGCTCGGTTGCTTCTGGGGGGCTGAGCGCTTCTTCTGGCGGATCCCCGGGGTGTACACCACCGCAGTCGGGTACTCGGGCGGGTACACGCCAAACCCGACCTACGAGGAGGTCTGCAGCGGAAAGACCGGACACGCGGAGGCGGTCCTCGTCGTCTTCGACCCGGAAAAGGTCAGCTACCAGGAGCTCGTGGCGCGGTTTTTCGAAGCCCACGACCCGACTCAGTACATGCGGCAGGGCAACGACATCGGCACCCAGTACCGCTCGGCGATCTTCACGTTCTCGAGCCGCCAGCGCGAAGAGGCGCTCGAAGCCAGCGACGCCTACGCGAAGGCGCTGACGGAGAAGGGCTATCGCGAGCCGGCGACCGAGATCACAGACGCGGGACCGTTCTATTACGCCGAGGACTACCACCAGCAGTACCTCGAGAAGAACCCAAACGGCTACTGCGGGCTTGGCGGAACCGGAATCGCCTGCCCGGTCGGCTCGGCCTAAGCGGATCGTGGCCCGCGCGTCGCGCGGGCGGATTGTGACGGTTTCGGCGCGTATTCGTCATGGACCGTCTTCGGCGTCGACAACGGCGCTGTTCAGTGCCCTGTCGCAATAGGCCAAATGTCCCTTGATGAAACGGGAATGTGTCAGTAGCGTCACATTTTGACCGTCTAGGTCAACAGGGGGGAAGGAGGAGCTGAATTGCGGCTGCCCACGACGTGTCGCGCACCCTCACTCAAGACGTCGGACCTTCGGCCCTTCGCTGGAGCCTCGGCGAGCGCGAAGACGGCTGGACGTCGCATGTCGCCAAAAGAGCCCGGACCTCGAGTGAGCTGACGTCGTTGGCTCGGGAGGGTTGCAGGCTTGTACCGGCTCTCGGTACACACAAAAAAGGGAGGTCCCGTGGGGAAACAAGAACCCTATGAGGTGAATCCGAAGAAATACGAGATATCGCGGCGGCGGTTCTTGCGGAACGTCGGCATTACCGCGGCATCCGTGCCGTTCCTCGGTGGTCTGATCGACGTGTTGAGCGAACGGGGTGCGGGGGCACAGACCTTCCGTGACGAATCGCATCCGTTGTTCGCGTCGCATCCCGCGTACAAGTTCACATTCGTGAACCACGTGACGACGAACGCCTTCTTCACCCCTACCCAGTACGGCTTGGCGGACGCGGCACACATCCTCGGTATCCCAGTGCCGGTGTGGACCGGTTCGACGGTTTCAGCGGTCTCGGACATGGTCAACGATATCGATATCGCGATCGCGGGCAAGGTGAACGGCATCGCGACGACGCTCATCGACCCAACGGCGTTCAACAGCCCGGTCGACCGCGCGCTGCACAACGGCATCCCCGTCGTCGCCTACAACGCCGACGAGCCACTCAACAACCGGATGTGCTACATCGGCCAGAACAACCTGACCGCTGGTGCCGCGGCCGCTGAGATGATCGTGAAATCGCCGTTGGTGAAGAAGGGTGACCTGGTCGGCATGGTCATCGCGACCCCGGGTACTGGCAACATCCAGCCCCGGATTAACGGCGCCCTGCCGACCTTCCACAAGGCTGGTTTGACCACCGCGACGATCGCCGGCGGGGCCCTTGAGCCGGCCGAGATCACCGCGGTGCAAGCGTGGTGGGAAGGCCACAAGGACGTGAAGTTCTTGTATGGCGTCGACAGCGGTGACTCAGCTGCCATCGCCATCTGCATCGCGAACAACAAGCTGCACGGCATCACCGGCGGCTCGGGCTGGGACGTCCAGATCCCGACGCTGCAAGGCGTGAATGACGGCAACCTCGTGTTCACGATCGACCAACAGGCTTACCTGCAGGGCTTTATCCCGACCATCCAGCTGTTCCTCTACAACATCTCGGCTGGTCTGATGAAGCCGTGCAACACGGACACCGGGCTCGGTTTCGTGACGGCTGCCAACGTCAAGCCGTACTTCACCCACCCGACGCGTTTCGAGGGCTCGTCGACGACGGAGACGGCCTACAAGCCCCCGACGACGATCAAGTACTAAACGCCAAGTAGCTTCAACTGACTGAGTGGCGACGACAACCGCTTCTGAACAAGAGGAGGTGGCGCTGGCCCCAGCCCCGGAGTCATCGGGGCCCGGGCCAGCACGTCGCGTCGGCAACTTTTTGCTTGGACGACCGGAAGCGACGATCCTCGTCGTCTGCGTCGTCCTCATCGTCTATTTCGCGACCCGCAACTCAGCCTTCGTCTCGTACACGAACCTCGTAACGATGGCGCAGTACACCGCGCCAATCGCCGTCATCGGCGCCGGTGAGACACTGCTGCTCGATCTGGCCGAGATCGACCTCTCCTCGGGACAGGTTTTCCTCACTGCACCGTGGTTCGTCGTGCTCCTCAAGCACAACGGCCTGGGACTCGGTTGGGCGATCGTCCTCGCGCTCGCCATATCCGCCGCGATCGGGGCGTTCAACGGCCTCGTCGTCGTCTGGCTGCGGGTGCCGTCGTTCGTTGCCACTTTGGCGACGAACTTCCTGCTCGCCGGCTACGTCCTGGTCGTCTCCAGTGACATCACGACCGACATGGTCGGAACGACCGGGAGATTCGGTGGCATCTTCGGCATCTCGAACTGGGCCGAGGGCCTGTGGGGCCTCGGCATCTGCGTTGTGATCTGGGCGCTTTTGAAAGGGACCGTCTTCGGTCTGCACGTCACGGCGACCGGCGGCAACTCACTCGGTGCCGCCGAGGCGGGCGTGCGGGTCCGACAGGTCAAGGTGTGGTGCTTCGTCATCCTCGCTTTGGCCGCGGCGTTCATCGGCATCATCGATGCGATCCGGATCGGCAGCCTCGACCCGGCCTCGCCCGGGCTGAACGAGATGTTGAGCGGCGTCACGGCGTGTGTCATCGGTGGCACAGCTCTCCACGGGTGGCAGGGCGACGGTGCTCGGCACCCTCCTAGGCGCAATCGTCCTCGGCGTCCTCGAGGACGGCTTCAACCTGATCGGGGTCAGCGCCAACTGGTTCATCCTCGTCGAAGGCGCGGTGATCCTCGTCGCGATGGCAGTGAACGTCCAACTCGGTCGGCTGTCGCTCGGGTCGAGGAGAGCGACGTGACGAACGCCGGGGTCGCGGACACACCTTTTTCGCCCGACGGGGCCGAAACGGGCGCAACAGCCGGTCCGGTGCCCGCCGCGATGGCCGTGGCAGCGCAGCCGTCCACGTCCGACGACGTCATCTTGTCCACCGAAGGGATCAAAAAGAGCTTTGGTCCGCTCGAGGTGCTGAAGGGCGTCGACACCACGTTGCGCCGGGGCGAAGTCCTCGGCCTCGTCGGCGACAACGGCAGTGGCAAGAGCACATTCGTGAAGATCCTCTGTGGATTCCAACGCCAAGATGCAGGACACATCTTCCTCGAAGGACGCGATGTCGACTTCCACTCGGTGAAGGACGCCCGCCGACACGGAATCGAGACCGTCTACCAGGACCTCGCGCTCGTCCCCGCGCTGAACGTCTACCAGAACCTCTTCTTGAATCGCGAGGTCACCCGTTTCGGTCCGTTGCGGTGGCTCTCGAATGGCAAGATGCGCAAGATGGCACGGCAGTACCTCAAGAACCTCAACGTGAACATCCCGAGCGTCGACTCGCTCATCGAGAACATGTCCGGCGGTCAGCGTCAGGCGGTCGCGCTCGCGCGCGCGACGCTTGAGCGTTCGAGGATCCTGCTCCTCGACGAGCCGCTCGCCGCGATGGGTGCGAAGGAGTCTGCACTCGTCATCGATCTCGTCCATGACCTCTCGCGCAACAGCCACGTCTCGATGATCGTCATCGACCACAACTACACGCACCTGTTTGAGCTCTGTGACCGGCTGAACGTCCTCCAGGAGGGGCGCATCACCCACGACGTTCTTGTCAAGGACACGTCGATGGAAGAAATGACCGAGCTCATGGTCTCGGAGTACCGCCGGCGGATCAAGATGGGGGAAGAGGCGTTGCAGACCTGATTCGCCAAGGTGCCGGTGCCGAAGCGGCGTCGCACCCGACTGCGGAATCTCTTGGAACAGATGGCAGTCGCGGCGACTAGGAGGTGCCGACGTGGAGTACCGCCAACTCGGGCATACCGGGCTTCGGGTATCCGCCCTCGCCCTGGGCACGATGACGTTCGGGGGGCGGGGGAAGTTCGCGTACGTCGGCGAGACCGAGGTGGACGACGCCCGACGCATCGTCGAACGGGCGCTCGATTCCGGGGTGAACTTGATTGACACCGCCGACATCTACTCCGAAGGTCGCTCCGAAGAGATCGTCGGCCAGGCGATCAAGGGTCGTCGCGACGAGATCGTCCTTGCGACAAAGGCGCGCTTCGAGATGGGGAGCGGCAAGAACGACGGCGGATTGTCGCGGCGCTATCTCATCAGCGTGTGCGAGGCGAGCCTGCGCCGGCTCGGCACCGACTACATCGACCTCTACCAGGTGCACGAGCGCGACGGCGTGACGCCGATGGAAGAGACGCTCGACACGCTCGACACGCTCGTCCATCAGGGCAAGGTGCGCTACATTGGCTGCTCCAACCACTCGGCGTGGCAGCTGATGAAGGCGCTCGGGATCTCCGAGCGTCTCGGGTTGCAGCGCTACGTGACCCAGCAGATCTACTACTCGCTGCTCGATCGGGACGCGGAGTACGAGCTCATCCCGCTCTCGATCGACGAGGACTTCGGCGTCCTTGTCTGGAGCCCGCTCGCCGGCGGACTGCTGTCGGGAAAGTACCGCCGCGGCGTTGACCCACCGGCGGGTTCGCGCCAGACGACCCCGTGGGGAGAGCCACCTGTGTACGACCGGGAGCGGATGTACCGCATCGTCGATGTCCTCGTCGACGTCGCCGAAACGCGCGGCGCGTCGCCCGCGCAGACCGCGCTCGCGTACATGGTCGGTCGACCCGCCGTCACCTCGGTGATCATCGGCGCCCGCAACGAGGGGCAACTCGTCGAGAACTTGGGCTGCGTCGACGCGCCCTTGTCCGACGCCGAGCGCACCCGCCTCGACGAGGTGAGCGCGCTGCCACTGATTTACCCGTACTGGCATCAGGCGAACACCGCCGCCGAAAGGTTGAGCGCCGGCGACGAGTCCCTGCTTCTCCAGAAACGGGAGCACCAGTGAGCGCCGCGCGCCACGCACACGGAAACGCGCGTGGGCCCAAGCGCGAGCAACGTCGAGCACCATTCCGGTACGCAACACGTGCCGGAATGGCGGAATGAGAGGCGAACCGCTGATGGTCGAACCGCGAAAAGACGACAAGTTCTCCTTCGGACTATGGACGGTTGGATGGCAGGCGCGCGACACCTTCGGTGAGGCGACGCGTCCGCCCCTCGACCCGGTGGAATCGGTCGGCCACCTCGCCGAACTCGGCACGTGGGCCGTCTCGTTCCACGACGACGACCTCATCCCCTTTGGCAGCGAGGACGCCGAGCGCGAGCGGCTGATCAAGCGCTTCCGTCGCGCGGTCGACGAGGCAGGACTCGTCGTCTCGATGATGACGACGAACCTCTTTTTCCACCCGATGTTCAAAGAAGGTGCGTTCACCGCCAACGACCGCGGTGTGCGGCGGTACGCGTTGCGGAAGGTGATGCGCAATTTGGACCTGGCGGCCGAGCTCGGCGCGCCGACGTACGTGTTCTGGGGGGGGCGTGAGGGTTCGGAGTCCGACGCCGCGAAGGACGTGCGCGCCGCGCTCGACCGCTATCGCGAGGGGATCGACTTTCTCGCGCAGTACGTCATCGACCAGGGCTATGCGATTCGCTTCGCCCTCGAGCCGAAGCCGAACGAGCCGCGCGGTGACATCTTGCTGCCGACAGTCGGGAGCGCGCTCGCGTTCATCTCGACCCTTGAGTACGCCGACAAGGTTGGCGTGAACCCCGAGGTCGGACACGAGCAGATGGCCGGGCTGAACTTCACCCACACCATCTCGCAGGCGCTCTGGCATAAAAAGCTCTTCCACATCGACTTGAACGGACAGCGCGGTATCAAGTTCGACCAGGACCTCGTCTTCGGTCACGGCGACTTGATTAGCGCGTTCTTCTTGGTCGACCTGCTCGAATTCGGCGCGCGTGCGGGCGGACCCGCGTACGACGGTCCGCGCCATTTCGACTTCAAGCCACTGCGGACAGAAGACATGACCGGTGTGTGGGCGTCGGCGGCGTCGAACATGCGCACCTACCTTCTGCTGAAAGAGCGCGCGGCGTCGTTCCGGGCCGATCCCGAAGTGCAAGCGGCCCTCGCCAACAGCAAGGTCGACGAGCTTTCGGTTCCGACGCTCGCAAAGAACGAGAGCGCGGCGGAGTTCCGGGCCGATCCCGACTCTTACGAGCGCTTCGACGTCGACGCCTCGGCCCGGCGCGGCTACGGGATCGTCGAACTCGACCAGCTGGCGATCGAACACCTCCTCGGCGCCCGCTGACCGACGGCGTCGACGACGTGGCGGCCGAAAAGGCGCGGCGATGACGCTCGTCGCCGGTGTCGATTCGTCGACGCAGTCATGCAAGGTCGTCGTCTGTGACGCGAACATCAGGCGCCATCATCCGTTCGGGATCCGCGCCGCACCCCGTCGGCACCGAGGTCGATCCCGCTGACTGGCTCGCCGCGTTCGAGTTGGCGAGCGCGCGCGCCGGCGGCATCGACGACGTCGCCGCTCTCGCGATCGGCGCCCAACAGCACGGCATGGTCTGCATCGACGACGCAGGACACGTCGTTCGGCCGGCCGTGCTCTGGAACGACGTCCGCTCTGCTCCACAAGCCGCCGCACTCATCGAGGAGTTCGGCGGTCCTCAAGATGGCGCGCGCTTTTGGGCGGAGGCGGTCGGCAGCGTCCCGGTCGCGTCGTTCACAGTGACGAAGCTGCGCTGGCTTGCGGAGCACGAACCCGACCACGCCGCGGCGACCGCGGCGGTCTGCCTCCCGCACGACTGGCTCACCTGGCGCCTCGGTGACCGCATCGAGCTTGACGGGCTCGCGACCGACCGCGGCGACGCGAGCGGCACCGGATACTTCTCGCCGGCGACGGGGGAGTACCGAATCGACCTCCTCGCGCACGCCTTCGGTCGCAAGACCTATCTGCCTTCGGTGCGCCGCCCGGCCGAGCCTGCTGGTCAGGGAGCGAAAGGGGCGTTGCTCGGCTGCGGTACCGGCGACAACGCCGCCGCGGCGTTAGGGATCGGCGCGGTCGTCGGCGACGTCGTCGTCTCGATCGGAACGTCGGGGACGGCCTTTGCCGTGAGCGACCACCCGACGGCGGACGCGTCGGGCACCGTCGCCGGCTTCGCCGACGCGACCGGTCGCTTCCTGCCGCTCACCGCCACGTTGAACGCGGCGCGCGTCCTCGACGCGACCGCGCGGCTACTTGGCGTCGACGACGACGGACTGTCGGCGCTCGCGCTCGGGGCACCGGTCGGAGCGGGCGGACTCGTCGTCGTCCCGTACTTCGAAGGCGAGCGCACACCGAACCGGCCGTTCGCGACCGGCGCGGTGCATGGTCTGCGTCTCGAGAACTGGACGCCGGCAAATCTCGCCCGTGCGGCGGTCGAAGGCGTGCTCTGTGGGGTCGCCGCAGGATTCGACGCCGTCGTCGGCCAGGGCGTGCGTGCGGAGCGGGTGATCCTCGTTGGCGGCGCGGCGCGCTCGGAGGCGGTGCGAAGGCTCGCGCCCTCGATCTTCGCTCGGCCCGTCGTCGTCCCGCCTCCCCGCGAGTACGTCGCGCTCGGAGCGGCGCGCCAGGCTGCCTGGGCGCTCGTCGGCGGCGCCGATCCGCCGGCGTGGCCGATCGGCGCGGCGACCACCTACGAGGCGGAACCCGCCGAGTACGTCCGCGCCCGCTACGCCGAGGCGGCAGAGCTGACCCTTCGCCAACCCGTCCAAGGGGTGGCGCGCCGATGACGACTCCACGCCGGCGGCTCGCGATCGGGGTCGACTTCGGGACCGAGTCGGGCCGCGTCCTCGTGCTCGACCTCGCAAGCGGCGAGGAGGTCGCGGTGCGAGCGGTCGCCTATCCGCACGGCGTCATCGACGAGCGCCTGCCTTCGAACGGCGCCGAGCTGGCACCTGACACCGCGCTCCAGGACCCAAACGACTACCTCGATGTGCTGGCGCGAGGCGTTCCCGAGGCGATGCGCGAAGCAGATGCGCGCGCAGAGGAGGTGATCGGCCTCGGCGTCGACGTCACTGCCTGCACCGTGCTGCCGGTGACCGAGGACGGCTCGCCGCTCTGTCAGATCGAGCGTTGGCGCGACCACCCGTTTGCCTGGGTGAAGCTGTGGAAGCACCACTCCGCGCAGCCCGTCGCCGACAGGCTGAACGCCGTTGCTGTCGAGCGTGGCGAGCGCTTCCTCGACCGCTACGGGGGGCGGCTCTCGTCGGAGTGGTACTTCCCAAAGCTCATCGAGACGTGGCTCGTCGATCGGGACGTCTTCGACGCGATGGACAGGTCCGTGGAGGCGACGGACTGGATCGTCTGGCAGCTCACCGGGGAGCTCGTGCGCGCGAGCTGCACCGCGGGGTACAAGGCGTGTTGGTCGGCGCGCGACGGCATCCCCTCGCACGACTACTTTGCCGCCGCGTACCCCGGAATCCCCGACCTCACCGGAAAGCTCGGCACGGCCTTCTATCCGCCGGGACACCGCGCCGGGACGTTGCGAGCGAAAATGGCCGAGCGCCTCGGTCTCACGCCCCAGTGCGCGATCGCCGTCGGCAACGTCGACTCGTTCGTCTCGATGCCCGGCATCGGCGTTGACCGGCCGGGCAGCTTCGTCATGGTCGTCGGCACCTCGATCTGCGACCTCGTCATCGATCGGCGCGGCATCGAGATGCCCGGTATCACCGGAGTGATGGAAGACGGCATCGTGCCGGGATACTTCGGCTACGAGGCAGGTCAGGCCGCGGTCGGTGACATGTTCGCATGGTTCGGCGGGCGTCTCTTGGGGCTCGCGGCGCACGAGGGTGATGACTGGTTCGGCGATCTTGAGAAAGAAGCGGCAAGGCTTGTCCCGGGCGCGAGCGGACTCGTCGCCCTCGACTGGTGGAACGGCAACCGAACGATCCTCGGCGACGCCGATCTCTCTGGCGTCGTCGCGGGGCTCACGCTCGCGACGACGCCGCCCGAGTTCTACCGCGCACTGCTCGAGTCCGTCGCGTTCGGGACGAGGCGCATCATCGAAAACTTCGGCGATCACGCGCTCCGCTTCGACGAGATCGTCGCCTGCGGTGGGATCGCCGAACGGAGCGAGTTGATGATGCAGCTCCTTGCCGATGTCAGCGGACTGCCGGTGACGATCACCGCCTCGAGCGAGATCCCGGCCCGAGGCTCGGCGCTCTTTGGTGCCCTCGCTGCCGGCTCCGAGCGCGGGGGTTTCGACGACATCGGCCGCGCCATCGAGGAGCTGCGGCCTGCGGCAGCTCGCCAGTACGAGCCGAGAGCCGCGGACGGTCCGACGTACGACGCGATCTACGCCGTCTTCCGCGAACTCCACGAGGACTTCGGCCGCGAGCACGTCGATCGGTTGCACGAGCTGAAGCGGATCCGCCGTGAAGCGCTCGCGACACGAACGTGAGGGCGGGACGCGTCAGCGATGGAAGTGGTCTTCTGGCCCTTGTCGCGGCTTGCGGCGCGCGCGGAGATGATCGGAGTCGTTGCACTGAGGTGCGCTGCGGCGCGCTCGATGAAGGAGGCCGGAAGTGGTGACGATTCAGCGTCCGCGTATCGGAATGCTCGGGATCATGCAGGAGCTCTACGACGAAATGATCCCGCGCATTACCGAGCACCAAGCCGAGTTCGCGCGCGAGCTGTGCGCACGGCTCGTGCCCGTCGCCGACGTCGTCTTCACCCGACCGGCGAGAAACCGCGACGATGTCGAGGAGATCGTGAAGGATCTCGTCGGCCACGACCTCGACGGGATCGTGATCGTCATGCTCACCTACGGACCGGCGATGCGCACCGTGCGCGCCTTGCTCGAGAACCCGTTGCCTGTGCTGCTCGCCAACGTCCAACCCGAGCCGACTGTCACCGCGGCGTGGACGATGGACGACCTCACGTACAACCAGGGCATCCACGGTGCCCAGGACCAGTCGAACGCGATGCTGCGTGCCGGGTTGCCGTACACGGTGATCACAGACGACTGGCGTTCTGAGGAGTTCCTCGCGTCGTTCGAATCCTGGGCGCGGGCGGCACAGACGGTCACAAAGCTGCGCCGGACGAAGATCGCCCTCTTCGGCTACCAAATGAACGGCATGGAGGACATCGTCTACGACGCGGCGGCGCTGTTGCGAAAGATCGGACCAATGGTGGTGAACGAGAACCTCGGTGACGTCTACCGGCTGATGCAGACGATCGAAGCGGACGCCGTCGAGTCAGTTCGGCGCAATCACGCCGAGTGGTTCACGATCGACCCGAACCTTTCGCGCGAGAGCCACGAGTACGCGATCCGCTTCGAGCTCGCGCTGCGGGCGATCCTCGACGAGCGGGGATATGACGGATTGTCTGTGCACTTCGAACCCGTCGGCAGGGACGGTCGTTTCGAACAGCTACCGCTTCTTGCGGCGTCGGATCTCATGGCGGACGGGTACGGCTACGGCGCCGAGGGCGACACGAACGCCGCGTCGCTCGTCTGCGCGAGCCACACGCTGATTGGCGACGCGCACTTCAGCGAGATGTACGCGATGGACTACTCGCTCGATTCGGTGCTCATCAGCCACATGGGCGAGGGCAACTGGAAGATCGCGCGCCATGACCGACCGGTTCGCCTCATCGACCGGCCGCTCGGGATCGGCGGCCTCGGCAATCCGCCGACCGTCGTCTTCTCCGCCCTGCCCGGCCCGGCGACGACCGCCACGCTCGTCGCTCTCGACGGCGAGTACTACCGCCTCGCCGTCGCGCTCGGCGAGGTCCTCGACACGCCCGAGCTGCCGCTCGTGCAGATGCCGTACTTCCACTTCCGTCCGAAGGTCGGGATGCGGGCGTACCTCGACGGGTGGTTGCGTACCGGCGGGACGCACCATTTCGTGACCAATCTCGGCGACCACGTCGATCGCTGGCGGACCCTCGCTGAACTGCTCGACATCGACTTCGTCGAGATCTGAGCGAGGTCGGATGCTCGTCAGCGAATCCCTTTTGGAGGCGGTCCTCGACGCGAACCGCGCGCTCGTTCGCCACGGCCTCGTGACCTTGACCTGGGGGAACGCGAGCGCGGTCGATCGGGAAGGCGGGTTCGTCGCGATCAAGCCGAGCGGCGTTGCCTACGAGGCGATGAGGGCCGACGACCTCGTCGTCGTCGACCTCTCCGGGAAGGTCGTCGAAGGGTCGCACCGTCCCTCGACGGACACCCCGACCCACGTCTACCTCTACCGCGAGGTCCCCGAGATCGGCGGCATCGTCCACACCCACTCCACCTGGGCGACGGCGTGGGCACAGGCCGACCGGGAGATCCCGATCCTCGGCACCACGCATGCCGACCTAGCCCCAGGCGCGATACCGGTCACGCGTCCGCTCACCGACGAGGAGGTCGCCGGCGCGTACGAGGAGAACACCGGTGTCGTCCTGCGGGAGGTGATCGATGACCACGGCATCGACGAGGTCCCGGCGGCGCTCGTTGCACACCACGGACCGTTCGTCTGGGGGACGACAGTCGGACAGGCGCTCGAGCGTGCCGTCACGCTCGAGGAGGTAGCGCGCATCGCGGCGTTGACCGTCGCGCTCCGGTCGGACGTCGCGCCGCTTTCACGCTCGCTGCGGAATCGCCACTTCGAACGCAAGCACGGGCCCGGCGCGTACTACGGCCAACAGGGGTGACCGTCCGGCGACTTCGGGCGCGTGCGCGGCCTATTTGTGGGTCGGCGTTCCGAGAACGACGTCGATCGCCGTGTCGAGCAGACCCTGGCCCTCCAAGAAGTCAAGCACTGTGTAGCGGGCACGCAGGCGGTTCGCGTAGCGCAACGCGGCGCGCAACAAGGTGTCGTCGACATTTAGGAAGCCTGGTGTACGCGGGATCCCTGCGGCGAAAAGTGCACGCTCGACGAGCGGAAAGTTCTCCATCGCCTCGGTGAGGCGAACCTCGGCCCCGTGCCACGCGGATTCCGTCGTCGGCCACGCCGACGCGTGGTCCGAATGGAAACGACGCTTGTCGTCGAGGACGGAGCGGAACTCGTCGTCGTCACCGGCGAACCACGCCCGCGCCTCGTCGCGCCCTCGAGGCTCGTCGGGAAAGGTGATCTGTACAACTTCGCCGCTGAATGCGAAGCGTTGCAACGCCATCGCGAAGTGGGAGGCGTAGCCGACTTGCAGGCCGTGTGGAGCGTGCGGCCGCAGGCCCTGTGCCGCGAGGAGGTCGAAGAAGTGCGAGATGTGGTGTTCCGCCCCGCTTGCTGGCCGAGAGCTGCCGACGATCGCCATTGCGATGCCCGAATCGATGAGGCCGCGCAAGAGCGAAGCGACAGATTCCGCGGAGCCTTCGAGGATCGCGTCGACGTTGTTCGCGGCCTCGACGAGGGCGCTCGTGACTTTGTCCTCGACGTCAGGAAAGTAGGCCTCGCCCCAGAGCGCGTGCGAGGCGAGCCAGTCGATGCGTGACGTCGCCTTCGCGAGCAGGTCGCCGAGGCCCGATCGGGTCATGTCAAGTGGCGCTGCAGCGACCGTCGACGGTTCGACGAAGATCGCGACCGGTGCGACGGCTGGGAAGGTCCTCTTCATCCCCCTGAACTCCATCGCGGCGACGCCCGAGGCGTAGCCGTCTTGGGATGCCGCCGTCGGCACGCTCAGGAACTCGCGACCAGCGCGACTCGCGACGTAGCGGGTGATATCGGTGAGCACCCCAGAGCCCACGACGACGAGTGCATCCGATCCAGACGAGACGAGCGCTTCTTCGACGCGAGCGACGCTCGACTCGCTCGCGAGGAGTCCGCTTCGCTCGACAAAACAGAAAGTCGAGACGCCGTTTGCCTTCGACGCGAGCTGCGCGACGACACGCGATCCCGCGACATCTGCGGTGTTTACGTCCATGACGACGAGAGTCCGTGTCCATCCGCGGCTTGAGACGTACGCGCCGAGGAGTTCGAGCGCGTCCTCGCCGACGAGGATTACTGGTCGCTGATCCGTCATCGCGCTGAACGGATCGCGAAACTCGAACGCGGGCGCGACGGTTCGTATCGATACGGGGGTGTCGTATCCACAGTTGGCACGGTAATCCGGACATCACCACGATCTTGAGTGCGACGCCGATCAGGCGGTCGACCGATGAGTACAGAAGCGATCCAGGCCGACGCGATAGGGGCTGACCTACGCTTTGTCGATACGAAGCCTTCGTTCGAAAACGTGATAGTCAGCATCAGCCTTGGCGACGTAGAGGTTTGTGTTGTGGTGCGGACGCGCCCACGGATCACTGAACGGCGGCTGCATTGACACCGGTATCCGGGCGCGCCGGGCGACGCGAGCGATTCGCCGGCGTTTTCCTCCCGACAATCCGTGGCTATCAGAAGAGCGCGCTCGGCCCGGACCTGCTCGCCGGGCTGCTCCTGGCGGCGATCGCCGTCCCGGAGCAGATTGCGACGGCGCGTCTCGCGGGAATGCCGACCACTGCCGGGTTGGCGGCGTTCATCTTCGGATCGCTCGCGATCGCGGTCTTCGGGCGAACGGGGACGCTGTCGGTGGGCGGAGACTCGACGATCGCGCCCGTGATCGCGGCGAGCGTGACGTCGATCGTCGCGTCGGGTACGGCGACGTATCGCGCCGACGCCTCGCTGCTTGCGCTGATGGTCGGGCTTCTCGTCGCCTTCGTCGGGATTGCCCGCATGGCATGGCTTGCCGACATCTTGTCGCGCCCCGTTGTGACAGGTTTTCTCGCCGGTGTCGGTATCGCGATCATCTTGAAGCAACTTCCCGCAATGTTCGGTGTGGAAATCGCCGGGCACCCGGGTCAGGTCGAGATCGCCTACGACACACTGAAGTCACTCAATCGCGGCAACGGCTGGGCGATCGGCATCGCCGCGGTCGTGCTCGTCGGGGTCGGCGCGACGGATCGGTGGAACAAGAGGTTTCCCGGCGCGTTGATTGCGCTCGTTGGCTCCACGGCCGTCGTTGCGATCTTCGGACTGAAGGCACACGGACTCGCGGTGCTTGGCACGGTGCCGAGCGGGCTGCCGCACTTTGCCGTGCCCGCGTCGAGCTTCGGAGCATTCCGGCGACTCATCTTGCCCGCCGTCGCGATCTCACTCGTCGTCCTCGCGCAGTCCGCCGCCACCGTTCGGGGGATCGGCACCTCGGCGGTGAGCGGGAGCACATTCTCCGACGACCTCGTCGGCATCGGCACCGGATCGCTGCTCACCGGGTTCACCGGATCGTTCGCCGTCGACGCGAGCCCACCGCGCACCGCGATCGTTGCCGACGCCGGCGGTCGGACCCAGCTCTCGAGCCTCTCCGCGGCGGCGATCGTGCTCGTCTTGGCGGCGGTGGCCGCCGGCCTGCTCGACGACGTGCCCCACGCGACGCTCGGCGCGATCTTGACGCTCATCGGCGCGCGGCTCGTCAAGTTTTCCGAGCTGCGCACGATCTATCGCTTCGACCGAATCGAGTTCGGTCTCGCCTTCATCACGCTCGGCGTCGTCGCGCTCGTGAACGTCGAAATTGGCATGGGCCTCGCCGTCGTTCTTGCGCTCGCGGACCGGGTGAAGCGAACGGCGACAGCGCGCGCCTGGCAGCTCGGCCGCTTGCCTGGGACGTCGAGCTGGGTGCTCGCCAACCCGCAATTGCACTTCGAGAGCGTCCCAGGAGTGCTCGTCTACTTCCTCGCCGCACCGATCTGGTTTGCGAATGCCGACAGTGTGGCGTCACAGGTGCTGTCCGTCGCCCGCCCCGGGACCGGCGTCAAGGCGCTCGTCGTCGACGCCGCCGGCATTTCCGACATCGACTACACGGGAAGCCGTGCGCTGCTGTTGGTGGCGCGCCAACTAACCTCTGCCGGGATCACGATCCGCTTCGCCCGGCTTGAGCCGCACGTCGAGGCCGAGCTCGAACGGGCAGGAGTCCTCGCCATCATCGGCGGCCAGAACTACTCGAGCGTCAACGAAGCGGTGACCGCCGCAGCGCCGACCGACCCGTCGTCGCCGGACGCCCCACCGATGGCAGGAGCTTGAGACGCGATCGGTAAGACTGGAGCCACATGATCAACGTCTTCTTGTTGGACGACCACGAGGTCGTACGCGCCGGTCTTCGCGACCTGCTCGAATCCGACGACGAGATCACCGTCGTCGGTGAGGCGTCGACCGGAGAGGAGGCGCTCGCCCGCATCCCCGCCGTGCAGCCGAACGTCGCGATCTTGGATGTGCGCCTTCGCGACAGCGAGGCGGACGGCATCTCGGTCTGTCGTGACATCCGCTCGGCGCATCCGGACATCGCCTGTTTGATGCTCACCTCCTACGCCGACGACGAGGCGTTGTTCGACTCCGTGATGGCCGGTGCCGCGGGCTATCTCCTGAAGGAAATCCGCGGACGGGAGATCGTCGACAGCGTGAAGCGGGCGGCGCGCGGCGAGTCGTTGCTCGACCCGACGCTCGCCCAACAGTTCATCGACCGTTTGCGCAGCGGTGCTCCGGAAGACGCGCTCTTGGCCCGTCTCACCGAGCGCGAGCGCAAGGTGCTCGACCTGGTCGCCGAGGGAAAGACGAACCGCGAGATCGGTGCCGCGCTGTACCTCGCGGAAAAGACCGTGAAGAACTACGTCTCGAACATCTTGTCGAAGCTCGGTATGCAGCGGCGCACCGAGGCCGCCATCTTCGCGACGCGCCTCCACGAACGCGACCGCCGCGCTCGGTAGCCGTGGCGCGGTCTCAGCGCCTCGTTGAAGCGGCGCGCTCGAAGTCGCGCCAACGCTGCCGGAGCTGCTTCAGGTCGACACCGAGGCCTTCGAGGCCGTGTTCTGCGGCGATGCGTTCCACGGTGGCGAGCTGCCCGGCGGCGTAGGCACCGACCGGGTGTTCGATCGCAGCGTGCCTGGCGAACGCGGCGGTGGCGAGGGCGTCGCGGTGCTCGCCGAGGCGGTCCTGGACGCGTTGCGCGGCGCGCGCCAAACGGGACGCCGGCTTGCCGAAGATCTCTGCGGTGACCTCGGACGCGTAGCGGAGCTCTTTCGAGCGGATCCGCAGCACGTGCAGCAGGGTTTCGCTCGGGGTGCGCCGGGCGATCTTCGCCGCGTCGCGCACCGAGCGATACGGCCGCCGCATGATCCGTCGGCACGCTGAGGCGGCCTCCTCGGAGGCTATGACCCCGAGTCGAACGTCCCGGTTGGCGAGGGAAATGATGTGCCGGAGCACCGACTGGTAGCGGGGGAGTTCGTGCGACTCGGAAAGTCTTTCGAGCGCCTCGACTCGCCCGGCGTCGAGGGCCGCGAGGAGCTCCTTGTAGCCGACGAGGTCCTCGCTCTTGTTCGCCAGCTCGGCGATGCGGCCTTCCATGACGTCGAAGTTGCGGACGTCACCGAGTAGCCCCCCGTACCAACCGAGCTCGGCGCGCACCGCGCTCGCCCAGACCGGGTCGACGACGCTATGGAAGGTGCGCAAGTACGAGCGGATGCGCCGCAGCGCCACGCGTGCCTGGTGGAGATCCTCCTCGTCGCGCCGTCCCGACAGCATCTGTTCGCGGGCGACGAAGCCCCGCGCCGCCGCGGCAAGGGCGTCGGTGAGCAGGTCGGAGACGGTGCGAACCGGGGTTCCGTCCGCCTCCTGCCAGATGTCGACCAACCGCAAAGGTTCCACGCGCGTCCGTCCGCCGAGAGGTCCGGATTGCCAGAGATCGTAGGCGGAGAACCGTCGCGGCGGCTCGGGCCGGGTGTCCCGGGCCGAGCCGCCCTCATACTTTCCTCATCGGCACTTCCCCGGCTCCACATACCGACCAGCGAGGATGGGCGAAAGAAACAGTGAGCCGGGTCAGATCCTGGGCATCTGACTTGGGACCGGACGACGCATTCGGACGGCTTGCGCCTCCGGTCCCGTCCGGCTTGCTGGGAAGGGCCGACACGCTTCGGTGCTGCGGCCCTTGGTTCGCGGTAGGGCTGGGGCCCGGTGGCGGCGGGCCCCAGCCCTACCGTCGGTATCAAAGGGCCAATCACGTGGTCGATCCGCGATGATGCGTCGTGCACGTCGCGGCGTTCGTCCTCGGCATCCTCCTCATCGTCATCACCTGGGGCGGGGTGATCGCCGTCTTCGTGGTCCCGCGCGGACGCTCCCTCTTCCAGCGCCTGCCGTCTCGGTTGATCTTCACCGTCTACCGGTTGTTCGTCTGGGGAAGCCACCTCTTTCGGAAGTTCCGCAACAAAGACGGCCTGCTCGCCGCGGCGGGCGCGATCGCGCTCGTCGTGCAACTGCTCTCGTTTCTCACCGCCTTCATGTTCGGCTACGCGCTGGCGTTGATCCCCTGGGCGCACAGCTTCTCGCTCGCCATCCGCGAGTCGGCGGCGGCGCTGTTCATCGTCGGGATCGCCGACTTCACGAGGCATACGAACGAATACCTGATCGTCTTCGCGGCGGTGAGCGGCGCGGTCTCGATCGCGATCCAAATCGGCTACCTGCCCGTCATCTACCAGAGTTTCTCTCGGCGCGAGTCGCTCGTGACGATGATGGAGGCCCGCGCCGGCGTTCCGGCGTGGGGGCCGGAGGTCCTGATCCGCGCCGAACTCGTCGGGACCCGCGACGCGCTGCCCGATTTCTACAAGGAATGGGAGCTGTGGTCGGCCGACGTGGCGGAAAGCCATAGCACCTACCCGGTGCTGAACCTGTTCCGTTCGCCGCGGCCGGGGTTCTCCTGGATGCTCTCTCTGTTAGCGGTGATGGACGCCTGCGCGCTGCATCTTTCGCTCGCGCCGACCCAGGCGCCGAGCGAGGCGCGGCTGTGTTTGCGCATGGGGTTCAGCGCGCTCCGCCGCATCGCGAAGACGCTCGGGTGGTCCTTCAACATCGACCCGAAACCCGACGACCCGATCGATCTCACCTTCGACGACTTCGCGCAGGCGGTCGAACAGCTCCGCGACGTCGGATTCCCGATCGAGCGCGAGGCGAGCGACGCATGGCCTCACTTCCACGGCTGGCGGGTGAACTACGAGGCCCTCGGCTACCGCTTCGCCGACTTCCTCGTCACCCCGCACGCGCCGTGGACGGGGCCGCGCAAGCACCTTCCCGCCTCGCTCGCTCCACCGGAGCGTCCGCCGCACCGCGAGCCGACCGGCGAGATCCACTCCGACACGCGCTTTCGGCCGCGACCCGGCGGGGAGTCGACGCCTACGCCTTGAGCCGCGCCCTCGAAAGACGCGCCCGCCGCAGCGCCTCCTCCTCTTCGTCGTCGAGCGGCGAGAGCGACGATCCCGTGGCGAGCGACAGCAGCAAGTCGGCGAAGGCCGGGTTCCTCGCCAGCACCGGTCCGTGCAGGTAAGTGGCGAACACCCGTCCCTGCACGGCGCCGTCGACGCGCCCAAAGCCGTTGCCGACGCCGGAGCGAACCGCGCCGAGTGGGCGCGCCGCGACACCGAGGCGCGTGCGGGCCTGGTGGTTCTCGAAGCCGGTCAGGCGACCCGGCCCCATCGGCCAGGACGCTTCCGCGTCGACATCAGTGACCACCTCACCGACCGCCCGGCGCTCGTTCGTGTGCAGCGTCTCGGCGTCGATCAAGCCGACGCCGCGGGTCACCCCTTTTGCGCCGGGGAAGGAGGTGCCGAGTATCTGGAAGCCGGCACACACCGCGAGCACCGTCGCGCCCCGATCGACAGCGCGCTGCAGGGATCCTTCCGCCAGCACCCTCGCCGAGTGCACCTGCGGCCCGTCCTCGCCGCCGCCCAAGAGGTAGAGGTCTCCGCCTTCGGGGAGCGGCTCGTCGGATCTCGCGAGGACGAGCTCGGCTGAGATTCCGCGCCAGCGCGCCCGGTTCGCGAGCACGCGCCCGTTTCCGGCGTCGCCGTACGTGCCGAGCAGGTCCGGGTGGACGACGACCACCGACAGCGCCGAGTCACCATGCCGCCGCATCCGCACCGAGGTCGCCTCGCGCACCGCGGCGAGCACTTTTGCGCCCCCGGGCCGCGGTGCGCGTCGGAGGTCACGCCGGAGATCCTGGAACGCCGTGTAGTTGCCGACGTAGTCCACCTCGCCCTCGCCGGCGACCCGCAGCGCGTCGATCTGGTCGGCGACGCTCGCGTGCGAAAGCTCGGCGTGACGCAGACGGACCGCGAGGTCGAGGTGGCGCTCGCCGGTCGCGACGACAAAACGCGGTTGCAGCCGTTCGAACTCGACGTCCCAGAGCCACGAGGGATCGCGGCCGTCGGCGAGGCGGGCGTTGATTCCGACGACGAGCGGCTCGTCGCCTGCTTCCAAGAGTGCGACCAGTTCCGCCCAGCCGGCGGGGTTCTTGGCGAGCAGCAAACGGACGGCGGCGCCACCGCGGCGCACGGTCGCATAGCGATCCGCGACGGTGTCGATGACCTTTTCCGCCGCGAGCGCGTCCGCGATGTCGACGCCGAGCGCGTTTGCGGCGAGCGCGGCGAGCGCGGCGTTGGCGAGGTTGAAACGGCCCGGGAGCGAGAGCGAGATCTCGTACGACGTGCCATCTGAGAGCACGAGACGATCGTCGTCGACGACGGCATCCGGTCGCGGACGCCGGAAGCCACATTCGCACCACCACCCCTCGGAACTCGCGCTCGGTTCCTCGGACGCGAAGTGCAGCCGCGAGTCGCAGATCGGGCAGTGGTAAGCGTCGTCGTGCCAGACGCCGCCCGCCGCGACCCACACGACCTTTCGTGCGTCGCGAGCCGCGAAGACGACGAGGGGGTCGTCGGCGTTCGCGACCACGGTGGCGACGGTCCGACTGAGGACTTCAAGCCAGCGCTGCGCGACCATGCGGACCTCGCTCATGCGATCGAGTTGGTCGCGCGACACGTTCAACGCGACGACGACAGCGGGATTCAGCGCGGCTTCGGCGACGCCGAGGTAGCGCTCGTCGACCTCGAGGACCGCCGGCGCTCCGGGAGCGGCGTCGGCGAGCGCGGCGACGAGTCCCGCGGGCAGGTTCGCGCCGGCGGAATTCGTGGCGATGCGGTCGCTGCCGAGCGCCTCGCCGATCAGTCGGGTCGTCGTCGTCTTGCCGTTTGTCCCGGTGACGAGGATCACGGTGCGGCCCGCACCAAGGCGGGCGAGCAGGTCGGGGGTGAAGAGGAGCCCGATCCGCCCGCCGATGGTCGATCCCGCGCCGATCCCCGTCGCGCGCGACGCCCGGGACGCCGCCCGCACGACGGCCGAAGCGGCCTTCACCCGCCAGCCGGGCGCGGTCAAGACGTCATCGTCCATCGCGTCGACGCTATCGAGGCGTTCCGGGGGAACGAGTGTCCGCCGCCCGCTCGACGCGAAGACCCGTAACATGCGGCTCGATGGAGACGCGCGCTTGAGCGGTGACACGTCCTCCCGGCCGCCGCGCGAGGTCGGCGTCGTGGAGGCCACCGCGCTGTTGCGCGATGGCGGCGTGCTGCTCGACGTGCGGGAGCCAGAGGAAACCGCCTCCGGCCATGCCGAATCGGCGGTGACGATTCCCCTCGGGGAACTTGGCGAGCGTCTCGGTGAGCTGTCGTGCGATGCCACGATCGTCGTCGTCTGTCGCACCGGCAATCGGTCGTCGGTCGCGGCGAGTGCCCTGAACGCGTCCGGATTTGACGCGGTCAACCTCGTTGGCGGCATGCTCGCCTGGCAGGACGCCGGACTTCCGATCGCGAGCGACGGCGGTGGTGGAGGGGTCGTCCTCTAGACGAGAGTTGGAATAGGGTCGACTGGTCTCGGTTCGATCCCGGAGGTGTCGTGTCCAACAACGATGAATTCGCGCCGTTACCGCTCGACGCACTGCGGTCCGCCGCGCTGTCGCGCGCGAGCGAGCTCGGATGCGATCGGGCGGAGTTGCGTGTCGAGCAGCTACGTACCCAGATCGTCGCGTTGCGAGATGCGCGTGTCGAGGGGACCGTCGACGATCGCTCGGTCGGCATGGGTTTGCGGGTGATCAAAGACGGCTCGATCGGTTTCGCGGCGACGGTCGCGTTGAGTCCTGACGACGCGAAAGGACTCGGTGACGCCGCCGTTGAAGCGGCACGCGTCACGGCGCTCGCGGGGGGCGAACGATTCGAGCTCGCGGACGAGCCTTCGCACGGTTCTTCGACGTGGGTCGCGCCCCACAAGATCGATCCGACCGCGGTGCCGCTCGCGGACAAGGTTGCCTGCCTCGAGTCGTGGAGCGCCGACCTCCTCGCCGCCGATGGCGTCGACCACGTCACGGCGACGCTGATGGCGGTCGCCGAGGACAAGTACTACGCCGACACCGAGAACACCGTCTCGACCCAAAGACGCGTCCGCGTCCATCCGAGCATCGAGGCGCTCGCGGTCGGTGACGAGCAGACCGGGTTCGAGACGATGCGCACCGTCTCGCCACCGGTCGGGCGCGGCTACGAGTATTTGGACGGCGACGGCTGGGACTTTGAAACCGAACTCAACCGCATCCCCGGGTATCTGGCGGAGAAGTTGCGGGCACCATCGGTCGAGCCCGGCGCGTACGACCTCGTGATCGACCCGACGAACCTTTGGCTCACGATTCACGAGTCGGTCGGCCACGCGACCGAGCTCGACCGCGCACTCGGTTACGAAGCGGCGTACGCGGGGACGTCGTTCGCGACGTTCGACAAGTTGGGCTCGCTCAAATACGGCTCGGAGCTGATGAACATCACCGGCGACCGCATCGCGCCGTACGGGCTCGCCTCTGTCGCGTACGACGACGAAGGCGTCGCAGCGCAAAGCTTCGACCTGGTCAAATCCGGCGTTCTCGTCGGTTACCAGCTCGACCGCAGGATCGCGAAACGCCAAGGGTTCCCACGTTCGAACGGCTGCGCGTACGCGGATTCGCCGTTGAACGTGCCGCTGCAGCGGATGGCGAACGTCTCTTTGCGACCGTCTGCCGCCTCCGGGCCCTCGACCGAGGAGCTCATCTCGTCGGTCGAGCGCGGGATCTACATCGTCGGCGACAAGAGCTGGTCGATCGACATGCAGCGGTACAACTTCCAGTTCACCGGCCAGCGCTTTTTCAAGATCGAGAACGGCCGCATCACCGGTCAGCTCCGTGACGTCGCGTATCAGGCGACGACGACGGACTTCTGGGGTTCGCTCGCCGCCCTCGGCGGGGAGTCGACCTACCTGCTCTGCGGCGCGTTCAACTGCGGCAAGGGCCAGCCCGGCCAGGTCGCGCCGGTGAGCCACGGCTGCCCGAGCGCCGTCTTCGAGGGCGTGCGCATCTTGAACACCCGATCGGAGGCCGGGCGATGACCGGACCCACAGGACTCGCCCCCGCGACAGAGCTCGTCGAGCGCGCGCTCGGCGCCTCGTCGTCGGATGGCTGCGTCGTCATCGTCGAGGACGTCGTCGACGCGAACGTCCGGTTCGCGAACAACACGACGACGACGAACGGCGTACGCCGCGATCGGCGCGTGAGCGTCGTCGCGATGCGCGGCGAAGGGGAGGATTCACGAGTCGGTGTCGCCTCGACGAGCGGCGCGGGCGAAATCGAAGCTCTCGTCGCGCAGGCCGAGAATGATGCTCGAGACGCGCAGCCGGCGGACGACGCGTCGCCGCTCGAGAACGGCGGAGAAGACGCCGACTTCGCGGGCGCGGTGGGTGAGACGGACCTTTCGATTTTCTCGTCGGTGCTCGCCGAACTCGCCGATGCCTTCCAGGCGGCGCGCGTCGGCGGTCGGGTGATCTCGGGGTTCGCCATCCACGAGGTGCGCACGATCTCGCTCGGCTCGTCCGCCGGGACGCGCCGACGTTTCGTGCAACCGACGGGATCATTCGAACTCGTCGAGCGAACCGCGGACGGGTCCGCGTCGACATGGGCGGGGATCGGCACGCCCGATTACGCCGACGTCGCGCTTTCCGCTCTCGACGCGAAGCTCTCCGGACGGCTTGCGGTCGCAAAGCGCAAGGTCGACCTTCCCGCGGGCCGCTACGAGGTGATCCTGCCCGGCGACGCCGTCGCCGATCTCGTCTTGGAGTTCGAGTTCGCGGCGAGCGGTCGTGAAGCCGAAGACGGGGGCACGGTCTTTTCGGGACAATCCGGTGGCACGCGCGTCGGTGAGCGGCTCACCGAGGTGCCCTTCGATCTCTACGGCGATCCGCGCGCGCCGCGTCTTGAGTGCCCGGACTTCGTCATTGCGACCTCTTCGGGGCCCGACACATCGGTCTTTGACAACGGCGTGCGCTTCGACAGGGTGGACTGGCTGCAGGACGGCTCACTCGAGCACCTGCGCTACCACCGCGCCGGGGCGCGCCGCTCGAACGTCGCGTTCGCACCGGCGGTCGACAACACGATCTTGAACCTTCCCGGTGCCGAGGCGTCCCTCGACGATCTCGTCTCACGCACCGAGCGCGGCCTGCTCCTCACGTGCCTGTGGTACATCCGCGAAGTCGACCGTTCGAACCTGCTCGTGACCGGGCTCACCCGCGACGGCGTCTACCTCGTCGAGAAGGGAGAGATCGTCGGCGCCGTGAACAACTTCCGATTTAACGAGAGCCCACTCGACATGCTCGGCCGGACGATCGAGGCCGGACGCACCGAACGCGCCCTGTCGCGTGAGTGGCACGAGTGGGCAAACCGAACCGCAATGCCGCCGCTTCGTGTCGCGGACTTCAACATGAGCTCGGTGAGCCAGGCAAGCTGACGCGCCCACTCGCCGGGCTTTGCGCCAATTGTCCCCGAAACTCGGCGAGACTGTGCACATGAGCCCGGGGCCTGAACCGTCGGCGCGCGCTCGTCCCGCCCGCAGAAGAACGCGCATCGTCGCGACGATCGGACCGGCCTCCGACGACGCCGAAACGCTGAAGAGCCTCGACGGAGCGGGAATGGACGTCGCCCGGGTTTCGCTTGCCCACGGCCCGACGTCGGCGGCAATCGAACGGATCCGTCGAGTTCGAGAGTTTGCGCCCGGCGTGGCGGTACTCGCCGACCTCCCGGGCCCGAAAATCCGCGCGACACCGTTTCCCGTCGGTGGTGTCGAAATCTCCGCCGGAAGCGAGATCCTGCTCGCGCCGGGCTCGGTGGCGACGACGAGCGACGCGACGCAAATCGGGGTCGGACTCGACGAAGCGGTTTCGGATCTGGCCGAGGGCGACCGCGTCGCGATCGGCGACGGCGGCGTCGTGCTGCTCGTTCAGGGGCGCAAGAACGGGGCGGTGGTCACCGTCGCGGTCGGTGGTGGGAGATTGCAGGGTCGTCCCGGGGTGACCGTTCCCTCGCACCGGCTGAGCCTGGACACCCCGACCGACGAGGATCTCGAACGCATCGGCGTGCTCGTGAAAGAGGGCGTCGAGATGATCGCGGTGTCGTTTGTCCGCGGACCGGATGACATGCGGCGCGCCCGGCAGGCGCTGAATGGCGACGACGCGATGCTCGTCTCGAAGATCGAGACTCCGGACGCCATTGAGCACCTCGAGGCGGTGCTTCGGGAATCCGATGCGGTGATGGTCGCCCGGGGCGATCTTGGAATGCGCGTCCACCTCGAGGATGTCCCGCACCTACAGAAGCTCATCATCCGCACCGGGGTGCGCCTCGGCCTGCCCGTGATCACGGCCACCCAGATGCTCGAGTCGATGATCGAAGCGCCACTTCCGACCCGAGCAGAGGTAACCGACGTGGCGAACGCGGTCTTGGACGGGACGAGTGCGGTGATGCTCTCTGGAGAGACCGCGATCGGAAAGGACCCGGTGCGCGTTGTCGAGACGATGGCGCGGATCGTGCTGCGCGCCGAGGAGGATTTCAACTACGTCGGCTGGGGAAGGAATCTTGCTCCTCAGGAGATCGCCGGACCGCCCAGCTCGCCGGCGCACATCACCGCGGCGATCACCGGCGCGGCGTGGCGGGCGGCGTTGGAGCTCGACGCGGTGGCGATCGTCGCCTGCACGCGTTCCGGCGCGACGGCGCGTGCCATTTCCCGGTTCCGTCCGAAGATGCCGATCGTCGCGGTGACGACGACCGACCGCGTCCGTCGACAGCTCGCCGTGAGCTGGGGCGTCGAAGCGACCGTCGCATCGGAAACGGCGACGACCGACGACGTCATCCGCCAGGGCGTCACCGCGGCGGTCGCGATCGGTGCGGCGAAGAAGGGGGACATCGTCGTCGCCCTGGCGGGCTCGCCACTCGCCGAGGTCTCGGTTGCCGACACGCTGCAGGTGATCCGGGTCTCCTGAGTTCTCCCGGCTGTGAGCTCGCGCAAGCCCGCTCGGGGACGGCGGTTTGCCCTCCCCGCGTGACCTTGGTCCCTTCTTTGTGGGGTTTCCTCGGCGGACACTGGTTCTGACGATGCGAAATCGACGACTTAGCGCTCGCGGGCTCGAGGCTCGGACGCCTGCCGTCTCCATTCGCGAAAAGGAGTAGCGATGGACGGGTTCACGTATGTGCAGTTCTTCGAGGAGTTTGGCATCGGCGACGTCGCCTCCGTCGGCGGCAAGAACGCCTCGCTCGGTGAGATGTACCAGCAGCTCTCAGACGCCGGCGTGCGTGTGCCGCACGGCTTCGCGATCACGGCCGACGCGTATCGCCACATGCTCGACGAGGCGGACGCCTGGCGGCCCTTGCAGCTCGCGCTCGATGGTCTCGATCCTTCGGACGTGTCCGATCTCGCCCGGCGAGCCCAGCGGGCACGCGACATCGTCTACGGCGCGGGGATCCCGAAGGACCTCGCCGAGGAGATCATCGAGGCGTATCGGAAGCTGCAAGTCGAGTACGGCGAGGACCTGAGCGTCGCCGTCCGGTCGTCGGCGACGGCTGAGGATCTGCCGACCGCGAGCTTCGCCGGCCAGCAGGAGACGTTTCTGAACATCAGAGGCGAAGATCACCTGCTCGACGCCTGCCGGAGGTGTTTCGCGAGCATGTTCACCGACCGGGCGATCCACTACCGGGTCGACCAGGGCTTCGACCACTTCAAGGTGGCGCTCTCGATCGGCGTGATGAAGATGGTGCGTTCGGACCTCGCCGCGTCGGGCGTGATCTTCTCGCTCGATACCGAATCCGGTTTCCGCGACGTCGTCTTCGTCACCGGCGCGTACGGGCTCGGGGAGAACGTCGTCCAGGGTGCCGTCGATCCCGACGAGTTCTACGTCCACAAGCCGACCTTCGGTCAAGGGCACCGCGCGGTGTTGCGGCGGGTGCTCGGTGACAAAGCGGTGAAGATGGTCTTTTCCGAGGGCGGTGCGAAGCAGACGACGCGCAACATCCCGACGCCGCGCTCTGATCGCGAGCGTTTCTGCATCACCGACGAGGACGTGCTGGAACTCGCGAAGTGCGCGATCGCGATCGAAGAGCATTACGACGCGCCGATGGATATCGAATGGGCGAAGGACGGTCTCGACAACCTCGTCTACATCGTCCAGGCACGTCCCGAGACGGTCGCTTCGCAGAAGCGGGCGACGTTGCTTGAGACCTACATCCTCGACGCGCAGGGCGACGTCATTACCGAAGGGCGCTCAGTCGGTCAGAAGATCGCCTCGGGATCAGCGCGGGTGATCGCGGACGTTGCCCACCTGAGCGACTTCCGGCCCGGTGAGGTGCTCGTTTCGGACACGACGACGCCCGACTGGGAGCCGGTGATGAAGACCGCCGCGGCGATCGTCACGAATCGCGGCGGGCGGACCTGCCACGCGGCGATCGTCGCCCGTGAGCTCGGTATCCCCGCGGTCGTCGGCACGGGTGACGCGACGACAAAGCTCGCCGACGCCGGCGTGGTGACGGTCTCGTGCGCCGAGGGCGACACTGGACGCGTCTATCGCGGCGAGGTCGCCTTCCACGTCGAAAAGACTGACGTCGAAGGGATGCCGAAGCCGAAGACGAAGATCATGATCAACCTCGGCAACCCCGACCTCGCGTTCACGACGTCGTTCTTGCCGAACGACGGGGTCGGGCTCGCGCGGATGGAGTTCATCGTCTCGGAGTCGATCCGGGCGCACCCTCTCGCGCTCTTGCACCCCGAGAAGGTGACCGACCCCGACGCCCGTGCCGCGATCGAGAAACTCATCTGGTGCTACCCCGACGGCGCGACGTTCTTCGTCGAGCGCCTTTCCGAGGGCATCGGCACGATTGCCGCGGCCTTCTGGCCGAAGCCGGTCGTCGTGCGGATGTCGGACTTCAAGACGAACGAGTACGCGAGCCTGCTCGGTGGTGACGCCTTCGAGCCCAAGGAGGACAACCCGATGCTCGGCTGGCGTGGCGCGTCGCGCTACGCGCACCCGGATTACGTCGAGGGCTTCGAGCTCGAGTGCAGGGCGATGAAGCGGGTCCGCGAAGAGATGGGACTCACCAACGTCGTCTTGATGATCCCCTTCGTCCGGCGCGTCGAGGAGGCCCAACAGGTCCTCGACCAGATGGCGGAGTTCGGGCTGCGCCGAGGTGAGAACGGCCTGGAGGTCTACGCGATGTGCGAGATCCCCAACAACGTCGTGCTGATCGACGAGTTCTCGAAGCTGTTCGATGGCTTCTCGATCGGGTCGAACGACCTCACCCAGCTGACGCTCGGGGTCGACCGCGACTCGTCGATGGTCGCGTTCGACTATGACGAGCGCGACCCGGGCGTGAAGGCGATGTTGAAGCTCGCCGTCGAAGGATGCAAGCGGAACAAGATCCACTCGGGACTCTGCGGCCAGGCGCCGTCGGACTACCCCGAGATGGCTGAGTACCTCGTCGAGATCGGCATCGACTCGATGAGCCTCAACCCAGACACCGTGCTGAAGACGACGAAGCGCGTGCTCGACCTGGAGGCAAAGCTCGCGAAGAAGTAGTCGTCGATCGACCGGGAAGTACACGTCGTCGAAGAGCCCGGTCGGCCACGGTGGAGAACCGGCCCGGGCACGTGAGGTGCCCGGGCCGGACTCGGTGAGCGGACTGGCCCGTCGCCCGAAGATGCAGCGGGCTTAGCCGACCTGCGACTCGGCGTGTTTCTACGCCCCGAGAAGGTCCCGCTGACGGAACCAGACGAGCGCGACGACGGTGGCGACAAGACCAATCCCGATCATGACGGCGGCATCGGCTGCGCGGAACGCCTGTGTTGGCACAAGGCCGACGTGCGCGAAGGGTGTGAGATCGACGGCCCAGCGCGGAGCACCGAGGAGCGCGCCGACCGCCTGCCAAAGGAACGTGACGAGCACGATCCCATACGAGATCGCAGCACTCATCCGCGGCGCCACCGCGTACGCGAGGACGGCGACTCCGAGGTAGAAGAGCGCGACGGGGATGCAATTCGCTCCCGCCTCGAGCATTCGCGCCAGCGAGACATGGACGCCCACCGAGGTCGCGCCCGTCCATGTGAGAAGGCCGGAGACCATCGCGATCGCCGCGATTCCCGTCGCCGCGAGCAGGATCCTTCCGTCCAACCATCGGATGCGTCCGACGGCGAGGGCGAGCAAGGTCTCGAGCCTTCCCTCCGCCTCTTCGCGTCTTGCCGCGGCGATCTGAGCACAGCCAAAAAGGCTGATCGCCAGGATGAAAAAGAAGAAGGCGAAGGAGAGATAACCCGTTGGCGTGACAATTGACCCCGATCCGAGCTTGGCGATCTCGCGCTCGAAGGCCTTCGGGATCCCGGCCATCGAGACGCTCTCGGAGATCACCCCGAGGATGAACCCGAACGCCCCGACACAGCCCGCCCAAACGAGAAGCGAGCCGCGTTCGTTGCGCAACGCCTCGGCGAGGGGCGACGAGAGGAGGCCGAGTCGGGGCTCGGCACGGTCGTGAGCGACGATCAGTCCGCTCCCGACGTCGCGGTTCCTGCCAATGATCACCGAGCCAACCAGCAGCGCGAGCGTTGTCGCCGCCGGCAACAGCAGCACGACAGGCCGGCTCCCAGCGAAGGGCCGGAGCTCTTCGGCCCATCCGAGCGGAGTCAACCAGCGGAGCCACCCTGTTCCGTTCGTCGTGTCGGCGACGACGCGAAGGACGAGGAACACCGCGACACATCCGCTGCCGATCTCGAGCGCGGTGCGACGAGTCGGCGCGATTTCACTCGCGACTGCGCCGATTGCGGCGAATACGGGAACGACCGAGGCAGTCGCCAGCGCGAGGTAGGCGGATCCGCCAACAGGAAGACCGCCGACGACGAAGCCCGCGAACTCGGCGATCCACAGGACGAGTGCCGCGCACCCGATCGCCGAGGCAGCCGCGAGGTAGACGCCACGGCGGTCGATGAGACCCGAGAGCACGATGTCTGTCCGTCCGGTTTCCTCTTCCGTGCGGATTGCGCGAACGGCGGCGAGGACGCCAAAGACTGCGGAGGCGATCGCCAGGGTGCCACCGACGCGCCAGGCCGCGTAGCCGCTGACCGACAAGAGATCGTGGGGCTCGCCGTAGAAGATGCGGAGACCCTTGTTGCTTCCAAAGCTCTGCGCGAACGCAAGCCGGCTCGAACGCGTCGGATAGGCGTGGCGGTAGCCGACCGGCTGGATGTAGGAGTACAGGGCGTACAGGTACATGAAACCGAGCGTGCGGACGCGGCCATCGCGAAATGCGCGAACCGCGACGGCATACACGGAACCAAGTCGACGGAGTCGGCTCGAGCCCGGGAGCGGAGGCGGCCGCACCTCGGTGTTAGTCGTTACCACTCGATATCTCGCCGTAGTGGTGGAGGAAGATCTCCTCGAGCGACGGTTCGCGACTCGTGAGCGACGCAACCTCGTGATCCGCGAGCGCGTTGATCAACGGTCCGACTCCGCCTGAGACCTCGAACCGCAGCGCGTTCGCGCCGACGCGTTCTGCGGTCACCCCGGCAAGGTCCGGGAGGTCGGGGACCGGACCCGCAAAGGTGACTTCGACCGTCTGAGCCGTCAGATGACGCAGTTCGGCGAGTGTTCCTTCGTCGATGAGCCGACCCTCCTTCAAGATCCCGACGCGGTCGGACACCTCTTCGACCTCGCTCAGGATGTGCGACGACAAGAACACGGCCTGTCCGCGAAACTTCGCCTCCCGAATGCATTCTCGAAAAACGAGTCCCATGAGCGGATCGAGACCAGAAGTCGGCTCGTCGAGCAGCAGAAGGTCGGCTCGAGTCGAGAGCGCGGCAACGAGTTGAACCTTCTGGCGATTCCCCTTCGACAGCGCGCGGACCCTCTTTTTCGTGTCGAGCTGGAATCGTTCGACGAGTTCGTTGCGGTACGCGACGTCGGTACCTCCGCGGAGTCGGGCGAGGTATTCGAAGGTCTCCGCGCTCGTGAGCGATGGCCAAAGCGTGGGCTCTCCGGCGACGTACGCGACTCGGCGGTGCGCCTCGACGGGATCCGCCCACGAATCGATGCCGAAGAGCTCCGAGCGACCGCCGCTCGGTCGATGGATGCCGAGCAAGAGGCGAATCGTCGTCGTCTTCCCTGCGCCGTTCGGCCCGAGGTAGCCGTAGACCTCACCGGGTTCAACGCTGAGTGCCAGCTGGTCGAGAGCGAGCGTCTCGCCGTAGCGCTTCGTCAGCCCTTCGGTGAGGATCGCCTTCGGCACCGAAGAAGTCACCTTTCGCCCGAAGCAGCGCGTGAGGCAGGCATCTCGTCGCGATCCTCCCAGAACACCACTGTTCCTCCAGGAATCCTGGTCACGATGCCAGCGGGACGAAGATCAGTCGCGACTCACGCGCGTCTCCGGCGCCGAGGGTCTGACCGCAGGTGGGCAAAGAGATTGAACGGCCGACCCTCCCAGCAGCTCGAATGCCGTGCGTGATTCTCATGTTGCGGTCGTCGGTAACGCCCGCGCGAAGGCGGCGTTTACATCCTTCGGGTAGCGAGTACATGCTGAGGACCGGATGACCAACGAAACGGCCCGGACCGCAGATCCGGTGGCAATTGTCGAGGCATTCGGGAGAGCGTGGAGCGACCACGACCTCGACGCCGCGTTAGCCCTCGTTACCGACGACTGCGTCTTCGACGCCACCGGACCCGCGCCTGACGGCCTGCTGCACGTTGGGCCCCTCGCGATTCGTGACGCTTGGCGACCGATCTTCGACGACCGGTCATCGCAGTTTCAGGCCGAGGAGACCTTCGCGAGCGGGGACCGCGTCATTCAACTCTGGCGGTACAGCTGGGACGGCGGTCACATCCGTGGCGTCGACATCTTCAAGGTCCGCGACGGCAGAGTCGCTGAGAAACGGTCTTACGTCAAGGGCTGATCCGCTGACCGACTCTCGGATCCGGCATCGGGCTGCTCAGTTCGCTCGTTCGGAACGACGGGGGTAGCCGCTTCGCCGATCGCTCGCCTAGTAGGGCAGCTCGTTCGGCTTGCAGTCGCGGTAGTCGGGATCCGGCTCCTTGAGAAAGCGAACCGCCTTGATTGTCGCGTTTCCTTCGAGGATCGCCTTCGCGACGCGGTGCATCCCGTCCATTACGCGCCCGTCTGCTCCGAGGATGATCGGACGGGCAAGATCCACGTCATTGATCCTGCGCGCGTGTTCGACGACGCCGCGGACAGTGGGTTCGTCACCTGACGTGTCGAACCAGTAGTCGGTGTCGATCGCGCCGATCTTGGCGACGTCGACCTCCTCGACGGGGAGGTCCGCGCTGAGCTCAATCAATCGATCGACGTCCCAGGCGTCGACTCCGCTCTCGCCCGGCCAGACCGAGTACTGCTTGCGCCGCTCTGGTTCTCGCCCGCCCGCTCCTCGAGAATTGTCCGATCGCTCGGTCATGCCGTGTCCAGCGCCGCGCCGTTTCGGGGCGTTCTCCGTCGCGGCAACACCGCGACCCCGCCCGCACCGTCTTCGATGACGCGAAGCTCGGCGCCGTAGTGACGGGCGAGGACGCGTTCAGTGAGGACTTCGCGAATCGGGCCGATCGCCACGAGGCGACCCCTCGCGACAAGCGCGAGCCGGTCGGCGAAGTGACCGGCGAGCGTGAGGTCATGCATCGAAGCGATAACCGTGAGGTCGCGTTCTGCGCGCAACGTGTCGACGAGCTCGAGCACCTTCTGTCCGTGGCCGATGTCGAGCGCCGCCGTCGGTTCGTCCAACAACAGCAGCGGCGCCTGCTGGGCGAGTGCCCTCGCCAACACGGCGCGTTGCATCTCGCCGCCAGATAATGATGCGAGTGGGCGGTGCGAGAACTCGCCGAGTTCCAATCGCTCGATCACCTCCGAGGCGACGACACGATCGTGATGACTCTCCGAACCGAAGAAGGAGATGTGTGGGGTCCGCCCGAGCAGCACGTACTCAGAGACCGTCATCTGAGCCGGGAGCACCGGGCGCTGTGGTACATAGGCGACGGTGCGCGCGACACGCCGGCGGTGCGCAGAAAAGACGCGTGAGCCGTCGAAGGTGATCCCTCCCTCGAACGCGACGAGTCCCGCGATCGATCGTAAAAGGGTCGTCTTTCCGCTGCCGTTTGGCCCGATGAGCCCGAGCCAGCTTCCGTGGTCGACATCGATAGAAACGCGGGAGAGTGCCGAGGTGCCGTCGAAATTGACGGCAAGTTCGGAGATCGCGACCTTCATGCCACGCGTCTCGACTGGCGGAGGACGAGGAGGAAGAACGGCGCGCCGACGAACGCCGTGACGACGCCCAAGGGGACTTCGCCGGGGGAGATCGCCGTTCGGGCGACCAAGTCGGCGAGGATCAGGAACGCCGCACCGACGAAGATGGAAAGCGGCAGGATCCGCCGGTAGCTCGGTCCGACCAGGAGTCGGATCGTGTGGGGCACGATGATGCCGACGAAGCCGACGAGTCCGCTCACCGCGACGACGGCGGCGGTTGCGAGCGTCGCCGCCACGACGACGAGGCCCCGGACGCGTGTCGCGCGCACCCCGAGGCTGTCGGCTTCCTCGTCCCCGACCGCCATCACGTCGAGCAATCGTCGGGACGCGAGCAGCACGATGACGCACACGACGACGTAGGGGAGGACAAGCAGCACCTCCTGCCAGTCCGCGCCACCGAGTCCGCCCAAGATCCACGAGTACACCTCGAGGAGCGTTTTCGTGTTGCGTTGCTGTTCATATGTCTGGATCGCGGTGAGGAAGGACCCCACCGCGACCCCGGCGAGGATCAGGCTCGTCGTCGTCCGTAGTCGCTGGCCGGAGCGTCCGAGCACATAGGTGAGGCCCACCGAGACGATCGCGCCGGCGAACGCGGCGAGCGGGATCGGATCGATCGCCCACGAACTCGAGTCGTGCACGACCGCGACCGCGAGGGTCGCGCCGAGCCCTGCGCCCGCCGCGACGCCGAGCAGGTACGGATCGGCGAGCGGATTCTGGAAGACGCCCTGGTACGAGGCCCCAGCGATCGCGAGCGTCGCCCCGACGAGCGCCGCGAGGACGACGCGCGGCGCGCGCAGCTGCCAGACGATGCCGGTGTCGAGCGCCGAGATGTGAGGGTGCACGCCGACGAGGAGTTTCCCGGCGAGGACCTCGAACACCGTTGCCGGTGAGAGATCAGCCGGTCCGATCAGGATCGCGAGGGTCGCCGCGCCAAGGACGAAGACAATCGCACCGACGTAGAACGCGAGGTCGCGACGGAACGCGCGCCTCGTGTGCGCGCGTTCCGTCACGACGGCGGTCATCAGCTCGCTCGCCGGCGCTCGTACAGCCACAGGTCCTTCTCGATGTCCTGCGCGAGCACGACGACGCGTGGTCCCCAGCGCGACGCGATGTCGTCGTTCAACCCGAATACGTCACCGTCCTTCACGGCTGTCAACGCGCCATACCCTGGGCGTTTGGCGACCGTCGAGAGCGACTGGTGACAACAGATCGTGTCGGCCAAGAAAATGAGGTTCGGGTTCGACTTCACGATGTACTCCGTCGAGAGGTCGGGATACCCATCCGAGGACCCCTTTGCCGCGTCGGCGATGTCGTGCAAACCGAACATCGTGAGCAGCTTCCCGACGAAGGTGGTCGAGGTCACCGAGTACCCGCCTTGGTCGAGCTCGTAGAAGAAAGTCGGCGCCTTTGAAAAATGCGGCGCCGAGCGCAACGCGGCGTGAATTTGCCGCTGCATACGAGCGTCCAGTGCGTCTGCGGCTGTGACGCGACCGGTCACCCGGCCGAGCTGCTCGATCTGCGCGTACGCGCCGGCGAGGTTCGAAGGCGCGTCCTGCAGCAACACCTTGACGCCGAGCCTCTCCATCGTCTTTTCGAAGTTGCTCGGGTTGTACGAGATCACGACGAGCTGCGGACGGTATTTGGCGATCGCCTCGACGTTCGGCTCGAGTCCAGAAAGCGAAGTACGCGGCGCGTCCTTCGGATAGTCGGAGTCCTCGTCGACGGCGACGACTTGGTGGCCGGCACCGATCGCAAAGAGCATCTCCGTCGCCGTCGGCGAGAGCGAAATGATGCGTGACGGGTATGCATGAGGCGAACGTGTCGCTGAAGCGATCGAACTCGTCGCCGAGACCGCGACCACGGTGACTAGAACGATGAGCGGCGTCACGACGCGAAACTGAGCCCCGATACGAAGGGGCGCGCTTCGTACGCGCGCGAATCGAATGAATGTGATGCGTCGGGACATGTCCCACCCCTTCTGGCCGAACGCGCGGCCGATTGGTCGGCCTCACGTCCGGCTTTCGAGTGGGCACTCGCTGGTGATCCCAGCGCCGCTCGCCCTTCCGTACACCTTGACGCGAGGCTCGACATCTCCTGTCCCGAGGCAGGTCTCCTGACTTCCGGATCGACGCTCTCCCGTGCCTTCCCAGGACGAAGTCCCAGTGGCCACGTTCGGGATCGCTCCCCGGTCACAGTGGCGCGACCGTGCCGGAATCACACCGGCTTCCCTTTTCAGCCCCGGCGACCGCCGCCGGGGTCCACCTCGGGGTTTCTGCTTGCGGCGAGGACATTGTGACCTAGCTGCCACCGGTCCGCAATCACGCCCATCGGCAGGACTTACGAAGGCGAGGTGTCGAGCCCGCTTCGCTTCTGACGGATCCGCACTCCCCGCGCGCTCGCGCGCCGATTGAGGGCGATGTAGATGCCGACCGCACTCGCGACGTAGACGAGGTAACAGAGTGCCTGGAGGGCTGTCGGTCGGTCCGCGTACCCGAACAGCGAGTGGAAGACGTCTCCGAGTGCCGAGCCTTCGGACATGAAGCCCGTCGTGTTCCAGAGTTGACCGCTCAACGCGTGGACCCAACCGAGTCCTTGCAGGTTCTCGACGATGTCGGCGACGAGCCCGGCCGCAAAGACGATGAGCAGCGTCCCGACCGTCGTGAAGAAGGCGGAGAGGTTGAGTCGCTTTCCCGCTCGGAATATCGCGTACGCCACCCCGAGGGCCCCGATCAGTCCAAAAAGCCCACCGAGCAGCGTCTGCGCGGCACCGGCTGCGAAGACGATCGCGAGCGTGAACACCGCGGTCTCCAGCCCTTCGCGTCCGACGGCCTGGAAGGCGAGGAGCCCAAGGCCCCACTTCTCCCTGTTGCCGATCGCTGACTCCGCTTTGGCGGCGAGCTCCTTCGAGATCGTCTTCGCATGGGCGCGCATCCAGAACGTCATATACGTGAGGACGACGACGGCGACACCGTACGTCGCCGTCTCGAAGATCGTTTGCACCCGCGATCCGGCGTAGGTGCGGATCGTGAGGTAGGCGGCGACTCCGCCGGCGGCGGCGAGGAAGCCGGCGATGCCGGCGCCTAAAAAGATCGCCTTGAAATCACGACGATGACCGGCACGGTCGAGGTACGAAAGGAGGACGGCGACGATGATGCTTGCCTCGGTGCCTTCCCGGAGGAAGATGACGAAACCAGCGAGCAATGGGTCCTCTCTCTCCTTCGAATATCAGGTTAGCTTGATAAAAATTCTCTAGCGAGCCTGAGAAAGCCCGGCACCTGGGATCGTGACCGCCGCGTATCTTGTGTTGGTGGAACGGAACGAGGAGGTCGCGATGACCATTGCCGTTGGCGACAAGATCCCCGACGTCGAGCTGCGACGGATGGGCAAGCGTGAGCCCGAGACGTTGCGCAGCCTCGACGTGCTCGGCCACGGCAAGGTCGTTGTCTTCGGATTGCCCGGCGCGTTCACCCCGACCTGCTCGGACTTCCACCTGCCCGGTTTCATCGTGGGGGCGGAGGATCTGAAGGCGAAGGGCGTCGACCTCATCGCCTGCGTTTCGGTGAACGACGCCTACGTCATGGGCGCCTGGGGCATCGCGCAAGGCGCCGGGGAGGCCGTGATGATGCTCGCCGACGGCAACGGGGAGTTCACGCGGGCGCTCGGGCTCGAGTCGGACAAGACGGCGGCCGGGCTCGGGATGCGCTCGCAGCGCTACGCGATGGTGCTCGAGGACGGGGTCGTCTCGTACCTCGGCGTCGAGACCGAGCCAGGGGTGTCGGTGAGCGGCGCCGACGCCGTTCTCGCCACGCTCTGAATCTTCCCGGGCGGGGGTTGACAAAGTTGTGAGTACTCACTAACTTGCGGTTTGTGAGCGCAACACGGGGAACGACGACGCGAAGCGGTCTGCGGATGACCGCCGACGAGCGCAAGCGCGCCGTCCTCGCCGTTGCCCTGAAGGCTTTTGCCCGTAACGGTTACGGAGGGACCTCGACCGATGCGATCGCCGAGGTCGCCGGGATCTCCCAGCCGTATCTCTTCCGGCTGTTCGGCACGAAAAAGCAGCTCTTCTTGGAGTCGGTCGCCCTCGGCTGTCAGGCGATCCTGCGGACGTTCGAACAGGCGAGCGAGGGGCTGGAAGGCGAGGCGGCGTTGGAGGCGATGGGAACCGCGTACGCGCCGCTGATCACCGATCGTGACCTGTTGCTCATCCAACTCCAGGGCTATGCCGCCGCCGGCGATCCCGAGATCCGCGCCTTCACGTCGGAGCGCTTTCGCGAGATCGTCGAGTTCGTCGCCGAGCGCACGGGGCTCGGCCCCGAGCAGCTCCGTGAGTTCTTCGCGATGGGAATGCTCTGCAACGTCGTCACCGCCCTCGATCTCGGCTCGCTCGACGAGCTGTGGGGCGATTGGCGCTTCGAGCCAGAACGCGCCGCCTTCGTCGCGTCGCTCGGCACCCAGCGGACGTGATCTCCGTGCACGACCTCTCGTCGTTTCGCACGCCCCTGAAAATTAGTGATTACTCAATAGCTAATTAGGGAGGAGTTTCCGATGCCCGCTTCGACCACCCAGCCCGTCATCGCCGCACAAAAGCGGCGTTCCGCGTCGATCCCGTGGGCGATCGCCATCACCGGCGCCGCACTGTTCATGGGATCGCTCGACAACCTCGTCGTCACCTTCGCGCTGCCGGTGATTCGCAAGAGCCTCCATGCCGGGCTCGCCGGGCTCGAATGGACGGTGAACGCGTACACGCTCACGTTCGCCGTGCTCTTGCTGACTGGCGCAGCGCTCGGTGATCGTTTCGGCCGCCGACGGATGTTCGTCGTCGGAGTCGCGATCTTCACCGCCGCGTCCGCGGCGGCGGCCCTCGCGCCGAACATCAACGTGTTGGTCGCCGCTCGCGCGGTGCAGGGTGCGGGGGCGCGATGTTGATCCCGCTCTCGCTGACGCTGCTCTCGGCGGCGGTCCCACCCGAGCGTCGCAACGTCGCGCTCGGCATCTGGGGCGCGATCGGCGGCCTGGCGGTCGCGGTCGGACCGCTGGTGGGAGGCGCGGTCGTCGAAGGTTTGTCGTGGCAGTGGATCTTCTGGTTGAACGTCCCGATCGGCCTTGCCTTGCTGCCACTGGCGCGCACACGGCTCGCGGAGTCGCACGGTGAGGCACGCCGTCTCGACGGCGCGGGCGTCGTGCTTGCGAGCATCGGCCTGTTCGGGATCGTCTTCGGGCTGGTGCGTGGCGGAGACGTCGGTTGGGCAAGTGCGCAGATCCTGGCTGGGTTCGCGGTCGGCGTCGTGGCACTCGTTGGGTTCCTCGTCCACGAGTCGCGCTCGGACCACGCGATGTTGCCGCTGTCGCTGTTCCGCAGCCGCGGGTTCTCGGTGGTGAACGGCGTCGCGCTGTTCATGAGCTTTGGGATGTTCGGCTCGATCTTCTTCCTGTCGCAGTTCCTGCAGACGGTTCAAGGGCTCTCGCCGCTGCAAGCCGGTGTCCGGACCTTGCCGTGGACGGCGATGCCAGTCCTCGTCGCGCCGATCACCGGACCACTCGTCGAGCGCATCGGCGGCCGCGCGCTGATCACCCTCGGCCTGTTCTTGCAGGCGGTCGGGCTCGGCTGGATCGCGGTCGTCATCGCCCCCGGCACGCCGTATGCCGACGTGGTGCCGGCGTTCGTGCTTTCGGGGCTCGGGATGTCGCTCTTTTTCGTTCCGGTCGCATCGGTGCTGCTGTCGTCGGTACCGAGGATCGCCGAAGGGGTGGCCTCGGGAACGAACAACGCCATCCGCGAGCTCGGTGGCGTGTTCGGCATCTCCGTGCTCGCCGCCGTTTTCTCCGGCTTCGGCAGCTATGCGAGCCGGCTCTCGTACATGGCCGGTTTGCTTCCGGCGATGCGGGTCGGCATCGGCGTCGTTGCGGTCGGCGCGATCGTGGCGGCGGCGTTGCCCGGACGGGCACGGCGCGAGCAACCCGCGAGCGAACTCGGGCTCGAGGCGGCGTGAATCGGGAGGTCTCGCCCAGCGGAATTCGTCGCTTGCCCAGGTAGATTGGGAGTATGGCATCGCACGAAGAGCTGGGAGACAACGGTTCGAAAGGTCGGCTGACCGGTACCGACCGGGTGAAGCGAGGCCTCGCCGAGATGCTGCGGGGCGGGGTGATCATGGACGTCGTCACCCCGGAGCACGCGAAAATCGCCGAAGACGCCGGCGCGGTGTCGGTCATGGCGCTCGAGCGGGTGCCGGCGGACATCCGTCGCGAGGGCGGCGTGGCGCGCATGAGCGACCCGGCGCTGATCGACGCGATCCAGCGGGCCGTCACGATCCCGGTAATGGCGAAGGTGCGGATCGGCCACTTCGCCGAGGCGCAGATTCTCCAAGCGCTGAAGGTCGACTACATCGACGAGAGCGAGGTGCTCACTCCTGCGGACGAAGCGCATCACATCGACAAGTGGGCGTTCCAGATCCCGTTCGTCTGTGGCGCCACGAATCTCGGTGAGGCACTCCGTCGCATCTCCGAGGGCGCGGCGCTGATCCGGTCGAAGGGGGAGGCGGGAACAGGCAACATCGTCGAAGCCGTCCGCCATCTTCGTTCGATCCTCGGCGATATCGCCAAGATCACGACCGCCTCCGCGCAGGAGCGGTACGCGTGGGCGAAGTCGCTGCAAGCCCCCATCACACTCGTCGAGGAGATCGCCGAGACGGGGCGTTTGCCGGTGCCACTCTTCTGCGCGGGTGGAATCGCGACGCCCGCCGACGCCGCGCTCGTCATGCAACTCGGTGCGGAGGCGGTGTTCGTCGGATCGGGGATCTTCAAGAGCGAGGACCCGCCCGCACGCGCACGGGCGATCGTCGAAGCAACGTCGCACTTCAACGACCCGGGAATCCTGGCGAAGGTGTCACGCGGCCTCGGCGCGCCGATGGTCGGTGCGGAGATCGCCACGCTCGAGACGAGGCTCTCAGAACGCGGCTGGTGACCGAAACGGCGGCCGCCGGGGCCACAGCCCGGCGAGAACGCGCGACGGGCGGAATCCCGTTGGTGATCGGTGTCCTCGCGCTGCAAGGCGACGTCGAGGCGCACGCGAAGCTCCTCGAGTTGCTCGGCGTCGAAGTGAGAGAGGTGCGCACGCCCTCCGATCTCGACGGGATCGACGGTCTCGTGCTGCCCGGTGGCGAGTCAACCGCGTTGCAGTTGCTTATCGAAGGCGCGCAGCTGCGTGAACCGATCGCCAAACGCCTGGCGGACGGCTTGCCGGTGCTCGGCACCTGTGCCGGGATGATCCTGCTCGCGCGCGAGGTCCTCGACGGCCGCCCGGACCAGTGGAGCTTTGGTGCGATCGACATCGCGGTGCGTCGCAACGCCTTCGGCCGTCAGGCGGAGTCCTTCGAGTCCGAACTCGAGTTCAGATCGGCGGAGGGCGGCCTGATCCACGCCGTGTTCATCCGCGCGCCGTTCGTGGAATCCGTCGGTGACGGCGTCGAGGTGCTCGCCGAGATGACGATGTCCGACGGCAGGTCGCGTCCTGTCGGGTGTCGTTGGCAGAACGTGACGGTGGTCGCGTTCCATCCCGAGCTCGTGTCGGATCCCCGCGTGCACGCGTTGCTCGTCGAAGACGCGAGACGTCGCGTCGGTGCTGGGAAGGAGAGACGCCAATGACCGTGAAGGAGCTCGGGCACCTCGTCTTGTACGTGAGGAACCTCGATCGATCCGCCGCGTTCTACCGGGATGTGCTCGGCTGGCATCAGGTCGTCGGAACCGGCTCGGACGTGGAGTCCCCGATGCGGTTCCCAGTTGCGATGTTCAGCAGCGGCCGCACCCACCACGAGTTGTTGCTCATCGAGGTCGGTGAGGACGCGCCTGGCCCACCGAGAGGTCGTCACATCGGTCTGTACCACTTCGGCCTGAAGGTCGGTGACACCGACGAGGACCTGCGCGCGGCACTCGATCGGCTCCGGGCGGCGGGGGCGACCGTCGTCGGGGCGTCGGACCACACGATCACGCACAGCGTGTACATCGAAGACCCAGACGGCAACGAGATCGAGCTCTATGTCGACGTCGAGGGCGCCGACTGGAGCGATCCGAGACAGCTGCTCGCGGAGATCAGACCGCTGCGGCTCTAACCGTCAGGCGGCGTGTGCGGCTTCCGCCCGCACGATGCGCACGCGCCCGCTCACCGAGCGGATCCTCAGCACGAGCTCGGGTCCTGATCCTCCGGAAGGGTCGGGCTCATCGTCGAGGGCGATCTCGGACTCGAGCGCTCCCGAGATCGCTTCGGCGTCGACGTGGAGCGCGGTGCCCGGGGCGATGCCGGCCAGGACCGAACCGCTCGCGGTCCTCAGCGTCGCGTCACCCGAGATCAAACAACCGACGTGCAGGCGCCCGGACGCCGTGTCGACCTTGAGGTCGCCGGCAACGGTGCCGATTTCGACCGAACCCGATGCGGACCGCACCTCGAGCCGGGCGCGGACGTCGTCGACGTCGACGCGTCCGCTCGCGGTCTTGATCTCGGATTCGGCCGACACCGAACCGACGCGCACCGAGCCTGACGCCGAGTCGATCGAGGACTCTCGGTGAAGCGATCGGCATTCTGTGCTGCCGCTGGCGGTGTGGATGTGGACCTCGCCGGCGGCGTCGTCGAGTCGGATCGACCCCGACGCCGTCTTGATGGAAGCGTCGAAGAACTGTCCGTGCGCGACGACGCTCGCGGACGCGGTCTTGATGTCGAGATCGGTTCCGTGCGGAGCGCGCACCGCGACGTCGACGCCGCCGGTCGAGATCAACCAACGCAACAGCGATCCGAGCCCGCCACGATGGCCGCTGATCTCGACGTGGACATCGTGGCCGCCGTCGCGGGCGATCGATTCGACGCGCGCCTCGTCGAGGACCGATTCGTCCACGCCAGCTCGGCGCATCGTGAGCTCGACCACCGTCTCGGGCTCATCGTGGGTGCTCACCTCGACCGCTCCCGACGGGTCCTCGACGTGCAGGCGTACCTTGCCCGTCGTCGTGAATCGTTCCTGGCGCATGACCTTGCTCCTTTCATCTTCTGATGTCTTCGCGCCCTCAGCCGCGTCCGTAGCCGGTGAGGCGACGACCGACGACCGGCGTTGATGGCCGCGAACGCTGGCTGAGGGCGCGCACGATGTAGCTGTTGACCGAGATGCCTTCGCGCTGGGCGGCCTGTTCGACGCGCGCCTTCAGCTGCTCGGGAAGGCGCAACGTGATGCGCGCCGCGGTGTCGTCCCCTTGTTCCTCCACCGACCCATCCGGGTCGTCGACGTAGATGAGCTCAGCGTCTTGTCCGGCGAGGCGGACCTCGACGCGCCCGTGGGGGAGTCGCTCGTCGAGTTCCGCGGCGATCTGTCCGAGGAGCTCGAGCAGGGTCGCGGTCACGGGTCGCACCATGGCGTCGGCGAGGCGCTCGGCGACGAGTGCGGTTGCGTCGTCTCCGAGAGATGCGACGCTGATCAGGTCATCGCGCACCGCAGCGACGATGTTCGAGATCCTCATCGCCACACGCTCTGATCGGGGTGCCTGGTCACCACGACTCCTGCGCGCCGACGAGCGAGGGGTCGAAGCGGGCAAACGCGAGCTTCGTGCCGAGGCCGATCAGCACCTCCCCGAATCGGTTCACCCACGACCGACGCGCAGGAGATCGCGGCGGCAGGCGGCGCGCCGTCGCCGGTGGCGTCGTCTTCTGGCGGGCGAGAGACTCGATGAGCAGGGGATTCATGGTGTTCAGACCTCGTATGACGTCGATTCGCTGTCGGAGTGACGTCATTATGACATCACGCCGACGTCGCGTCAACCATGGATTTCACGACCAGCTCAAAGTGCCCCGCGACATTCACGTCGACATGGGGCTTGCAACCTCCGCGCCGCTGTGGTCGAACGATGAAACGTGAGGATCCGGGTTACCGGAGTCTGGAGCCCGCCAATCGGCGGTTTTGACGGTTCAGAAGAGCGCGAAACGTCGGAGTGTGTCGTCGCCGAGCGGCGCGTTCGGTTCTTTCGGTGAACTAGGAGTCGCTGCCGAGGTAGTTCGGCGCGTCGAGGACGCCGTACAGATCGTGAGGGTGGTTCTCACGATACGCGCCCTCGCTCACCCGAATGAACTGCGCACGTTCGTGGAATTGCGGGATCGTGCGCGCCCCGACGTAGCCCATCGCCTGGCGAAGACCACCGACGAGCTGGTGAACCACCTCGTTGAGTGGCCCGCGATACGGAACCGCTCCTTCGACGCCTTCGGGGACGACCTTGTCCGGATCGATGACGGTTTCTTGCGCGTAGCGATCCTTTGAATACGAGCGCGTCGTCATCGCCGAGAGGCTCCCCATGCCGCGGTAGCGCTTCATCGGCCGGTTGCCGATCATCGTGATCTCGCCGGGACTCTCCTCGACGCCGGCGAACAGCGCGCCCAACATCACGGCCTGTGCCCCGGCACCGATCGCCTTGGCGATGTCCCCCGAGAAACGGATCCCGCCATCGGCGAGGATTCCGACCCCGTGCCGGCGCGCCTCGTCCGTGCATTCGCGGACCGCGGTCCATTGCGGAACCCCGATGCCGGTGACGACGCGCGTCGTGCAGATCGCCCCGGGACCGACACCGACCTTGACGACGTCCGCGCCCGCTTCGGCGAGCGCGCGCGTCGCCTCGCCGGTCGCGACGTTGCCGGCGATGATGATGCCGGTTCGCCAGTTCTCCCGCAGCTCGGCGACCGTTTCGATCACCCGACGCGAGTGGCCGTGTGCGGTGTCCACGCAGATCACGTCTACCTCGGCGTCGATGAGGGCCTTCGCCCGCCCGTAGCCCTCAGCGCCGACTCCGACGGCCGCCGCGACGCGCAGTCGGCCGTCTGGGTCCTTGCTCGCGGCGGGGAACGCCTCTTGTTTCGTGATGTCCTTCACGGTGATGAGACCGCGGAGTCGCCCATCGGCATCGACGATCGGCAGTTTCTCGACCTTCGCGTCTTGGAGGATGCGGCGCGCCTTCTGGAGGTCGGTGCCGACCGGCGCCGTGATGAGACCGTCAGAGGTCATGACGGTCGAGACCGCGACGCGCGGGTCTTCGTGGAAACGCAGGTCACGATTCGTGACGATGCCGACGAGGCGGTCGTCGGCATCGACGACCGGGACGCCCGAGATGTGGAAGTGCCGCATCAGCTCGAGCGCCTCGGCGACGGGACGGTCCGGGCCGATCTTCACCGGGTTCTGGACCATGCCGGCTTCCGAGCGCTTCACCCTGTCGACCTCTTCGGCCTGGCGCTCCGCGGACATGTTGCGGTGGATGGTGCCAAGGCCACCGAGACGGGCCAACGCGACCGCCATCCGGGATTCGGTGACGGTGTCCATGGCGGCCGAGACGAGCGGGATGTGCAGCTCAAGGCGGTCGCAAAGCCGCGTCGTCGTGTCGGCCTCGTGTGGCAAGACGTCGGAGTCCTGGGGGACAAGCAGAACGTCGTCGAAGGTCAGCGCGGTCTCGGTCGGGGTCCCCGCTGATTCACGAGCCATCGTTCATCGTGCTCCCTCGACATCAGGTGTGCGGACTTCGGCCGAAACTGACCTTACCGGCGTGGACGGCTGCTGGTGGGACCGTGCGGGATCGACGCATAACCGGTCCGCGGACCCCCGCGTGCACGCCTTCCGTCGCTCAGCGCCGCGGCGGTTCGCGCCGATAACTTGCGCTCCGTGCGCGTCGTTTCGTTGCTGCCATCGACGACCGAGATCCTCTTCGCCATCGGCGCGGGCGAAAGCGTCGTCGGAGTCACATTCGAGTGCGACTATCCGCACGAAGCGCGCACGCGGCGCGTCGTCTCGACGACGGCACTACTCGGCGGATCCACACCGGGCGAGATCGACGCCGAAGTCAACGCGAAGATCGCTGAGGGCCAGGAGCTGTATCGACTCGACGAGGAGGCGCTTCGCGAACTCGATCCGGATCTGCTGGTGACACAAGACCTGTGTGCGGTCTGCGCGGTCGACGTGAAGACGGTCGACGACGCGTTGGCGCACCTCGGTTGTCACAGCGCGGTGCTGACGGTCAACCCGCAGCGCCTTGACGACGTTCTCGGGTCGATTGTCACGATCGGCGACGCTGTCGGAAGACATGACGCCGCCCGCGAGCTCGTGGACGCGCTCGACAACCGGCTCAGAGATCTGGAAAACGCCATCGCCGGGCGCCCGCGCCCGCGGGTGGCGGTCCTTGAGTGGACCGATCCGCCGTTTAACGCTGGTCATTGGATTCCCGACATGGTCGAAAGAGCGGGCGGCGCGTCCGTTCTCGGGGAGTCGGGCCGTCCCTCACAGCGCATCGATTGGGCTGTCGTCGAGCGGGTCTCGCCGGATATCTGCGTCGTCGCTCCTTGCGGATATCACCTCGATGACGCGGAGGAACTGGCCGCCAATCTGATCTTGTCGGGAACGTTGCCAGCCGACTGTCGCGTGTGGGCTGTCGACGCGGACTCCTCGTTCGTGCGGCCCGGTCCACGACTCGTCGACGGTGTCGAAGCGCTCGCGGGCATCTGTCATCCCGACGTGCTTCCCATCCGATCCGATCTCGCGTCCTACGTCGGCACGACGTCGGCGAAGACGAAACCGTCGCGCTCGACGACTTCGCCAACTCGGACCTCGAGCGGAAATGCAAATCCCGGACCATCGACGACGAAGGTGTGAAACTCGCCGTTCTCTCCGCATGGGTCGACTCCCTTGGGGAGCTCACGCAGGAGTTGGGCGTCGTAGAAGCGACCGGCGATCGCTGGGGGAGCCTGCGTCGGGTCGACGCAGGTGACGATCGCCCGGATCCCAGCGGCGATCATTTCGGCCGCGAGTTCGTCGGTCCGCCGCTGCCACAGCGGGAACTGCGGTGAGAGGCTGGTCCCCTCGAGCATCGACTCGCGGTACTCGCGGATGTCGGTGAGGAAGATGTCTCCGAAGACGAGGCGCTCGACGCCCTGATGCACAGCGCTTTGGACCGCGGATGACATGAGCGCCTCATAGGTCGCGTTCGGACACGGCCAGGGAAGGTCGACGACGTGCAAGGGGAGGCCGAGCGCTTCTGCCTGGGCCTCGAGCAAGCCGCGACGGACCGCGTGCATCGCCACCCGATCGGCCGTGGAGTTGACCGTCGTCAGCAGCCCGACGACATCAAGAGAGGCGTCCGAGCGGGCGCGATGCAGCGCGAGCGTGCTGTCCTTACCCGTTGACCAGCTCATCCAGGCACGTGGCCTCGGCGTGGCCACCTCAGTCGTCTTCGACGTACGGGCAGTGCCGGCACCCTTGTGAGCAGCAATATTCGCGAGCGGCGAGGTAGCCGGCCGAGAACACGAAGAGTCCCGACACCGGGTCGGTGTAGCCCGGGTCGCCAGAGACGAGCGCCGCTTCGTGGGCCGCGAGGATCGCCTCACGACCGGGTGTGTCGAGAGGAAGTCGCGAGGCGGCCGGACGGTTCAGCGGGCGATCGGCGAGCCGGTTATTCCTGCGCTCCATGTCGGCGGCAATCTACCGATGCGGTGTGTGCGAAAGCTGCCTCCGACTGCGAGCACCGCATCCCGCGCCAACGTCTTCGGTTGGTTTCGTCCCGTGGACTTCGGCGTGCCGCGTCGAGACGCTTGGCGGCGCGCCACTCGTCATAACCCCACGGTGACCGAGCACACGGGCCAGGCCGACCAGCCGTCGAGGCGTTGCAGTTTCGCGGCGGCGGCGTTTTGCATCGCCGGGCTGGCCTCGCTCGGCAATCCGGCAAATCCAAGTCCCCACCACGTCGACGCGGCGAACTGATACGCGCCGTAGTACCCGTTGCCGGAGTCTTCGGTGTAGTTGTCGTCCGACTCGCACAATCGCAGCGCGAGCCACTGCGACGGTGTTGCCGCAGACGAAGGACTGGCGGGGACGGCGATCGACGCCACCGCCTCGGGCCGCAGCGCGTGCTGGCGATGCGCGAAAAGGTAGGGCAGCGGCGTCGTGCGGTAGATACCGGCAACGATCGCCGTCGCCGCGCGAGGCAGCACGGGTAGCGCCTGTCGGACCCGCGCGGTGAGGCGCGGGTGCTCGATATGTCTCGTAGCTCTCACGAGCGGTGTGGACGGACCGCTCGAGTGGGTGACGCCGATTGCGCCGGCGGCGCCCAGAATGACTGTGGCCGAAGTGATCGCAAGCATTGGGTGCGGTCGCATCGAGGGCCTCCTTGGATCGGTGAACTCTCCCTGGTCCAGGTGGGTCGGATGCGGGCCGACCGCCTTACTGCATTCGACTCGTGATCCGATGTCGGCAGGACGAATACGGATCGGGGCGAAGTTCGCCCGTGCGAGGTGCAGGCTGGCCGTGCCCTTCGCTTGGTTCTCTCGCCGCTCCTTTGATCAGTCGGGGAGGCACGTTCTGTCGCACCGCCCGCGCGCGTTCGCTCAGTGGTTTTGTACGGGTCTCGCTCCGGCGAACGCCCGGCGGGGCAACGGCACGCGCGCCGGTCACCCCGTTTGTCGCAGAAGGGGACAGGTTATCGAGCGTTCACCGAACGTGACGAGTGAGCGCAAAAACCCTTGTCAGACGGCCACCAGGTGTTCGAGGTCCCACCCCGGCGCTTCTTTGAACCGTTGCGAGCGGATCGGTCAAGTTCGGCGTTCTGAGCCGAAACGGCCGTCGAGGTCGTCCGCAATCTCGTCGATGAGCGTCGTCGTCTTCGGTTCGGGGTCCTCTTTCGGGGGCATCAGCGCCGTGACGGTGACGAAGCCCGCGCTCGAGAGCGCCTCGTCGTCGTCTGGACGCGTCGTACGGCCGCGGTAGCCGAGCGAGACGCGGATCCTTCCAGAGTCGACGCTCGTCGAGTGGTAGATGTCCGACTCGCTCAAGAGCGCACGCCGCACCCCGCGCAGCTCGTCGAGGGGTCGGTTCGGCACATTGCAGTTGAGGACGCTGCCGGGAGTCATCGACGCGAGCGGGTCGATGAGCGCGACGGCGATCCGCGCCGCCGTCGCGTAGTGCACCGGAGCTGATTTGCCGTCGTACTTGATGCTGATCGCGAGGGCAGAGCGCCCGGTCTTTGCCGCCGTGAAGGCGGCGCCGACCGTGCCGGAGTGAAGGATCAGCCGTCCGATGTTGCGGCCGCGGTTGATGCCGGATACGACGAGGTCAGCCGGCGGTCCGAGCGCGCCGCCGAGCGCGATCGCGACGCACGTTGCCGGGAGGGAATTGACCCCGAAGGCGCGCACCCCCGTCGCCCGTTCGAGCTCGACGGCCTCGAGCGCCAACGCGTCGGCGGAGCCTTGTGGTTGAACACCCGTCGCGGCGCTCGAGCCGCTTTGATCCTCGAGCGGCGCGACGACGTCGATTTGGTGTCCTGCTTCGGCGAGCGCCACAACAAGGGCGGCGATGCCCGGCGCGAAGACGCCGTCGTCGTTCGTCACGAGCAGGTGCACGAGTCGTTCCTCCGACGACGAAGAGTTTGCGGCGTCGTCGGTACCATACCGACGTGCCGCCGCCAGCTGGCGAACAATTCGTGATTGCCGCCGATTCGACGAGCGCGACGATCACGGAGATCGGAGCGACGCTGCGAGCATTTTCGGTCGACGGCCAGGCGATCGTCTGGGGGTTCGGCGACGGCGAGATGTCTTCGTACGGACGTGGACAGGTGCTCGCGCCGTGGCCGAATCGCCTCGCGGACGGGACCTACGCCTTCGGGTCCCGCCAGGCGAAGGCGCCGCTCGACGAGCCGGAGCGAGACAACGCGATCCACGGCATCGTGCGCTGGTTGCCGTTCAAGATCGAACCGGTTGACGAAACGTCGGTTCGTTGCTCGCTTCGTCTCGGGCCACAGCCCGCGTATCCCTGGTGGTGGCGGCTCGACGTCACCTACACCGTCGAGCCGGGATCGCTCACCGTTTCGACGACCTTCGAAAACCTTGACGATGTGACGGCGCCGTTCGCGATCGGGTTCCACCCCTATCTCGCCGCCGGTCCTCGGGGCGTCGACGCTTCGCGGGTTGCGATACCTGCCGCACGACACATCGTCGCCAATGAGCGCATGTTGCCGATCGGTAGCGAACCGGTTGGTTCTTCGACATTCGCCTCGATCGCGAAAGGTCAGCCCCTCGAGGGTTTCGTGATGGATGACGCGTTCACCGAACTGCGACGCGACGGCGATGGTCGATGGCGGGCGCATTTTTGGCCCGACGGCGAGCGGCCGCCGGTCATCGTGTGGGGCGACGAGGGTTTCACGTACGTGATGTGCTTCACCGCGGACACGCTCGCCGTGGCAGACCGCCGTCGCGCGCTCGCGCTCGAGCCGATGACGGCGCCGCCGAACGCGCTCGCGAGCGGCGACGGGATCCTCGTCGTTGGGCCGGGCGAGCGCGTCGAGGCGCGCTGGGGCATCACGGTTGCCTGACAACCGCCCGACGGGCGGGCGTCAGGAAATCAGGACTTCGCGCAGGCCTTCACCTGCGAAGCCGTGCCCTGCAAGGACAACAGCGCGCAGAAGCTCGCGTCGCTGACCTTCCATTTGCCGTTCTGGAAGACCGCCTTGCCAGACGCGCCCGGGAGCTCCGGCGTCTTGCCGAGATAGATCGTGTAGGTCACGGTCGCCGACGCCTTCGAGGTGATCTTCACCTTCGTGACCTTGACCGACACCGCCTCGCCGGTCGAAGTCTTCGACTGGGACTTGAGGAACGCGGCGAACTCGGATCCGTTCTGCAATAGCGTGACCTTCGTTGTCGCCGGCGTCGAGCCTTTAAAAAAGGCCGTCCAGTTCGCGCTGATCTTCGCGGTGGCGGTCGAATTGCCGCTCTTTCGGGTGTGGGTGGCCGTCGAGGCGCCGCTCGAGCATGACGTGACCAGCAGCGATCCGGCCATCACGAGAATGGACAGCCCGACCAAAACGCCAGCTCGGGTCCCTCGTGAGTTCGGGATCCGCACCATATGTTTGGTACCTCCTCTGATCGCGAGGACGGCGTCGCGTCGAATCTCGAAAGACCCAGCCTAACGGCGCGCTCGCGAGATTCTGGGCAACTCGAGGATGGCGTTTGCGCAGCTTGAAGGCACAATTTCCCGTCGTCAGCGCCGGGATCCTGCCAACACACCGGTAGAATCGTGTATCGACAGAGAAGGGATCCCTAGATGATCCAACCGACCGAGCGCAAGAACGGCATTCGTCCTCACCACGCCGCCGGCGTCGTCGCCTTCGTGGCGCTCGTCGTCATCGCGTTCGTCGTGCTCTCGGGGGTCGTCGCCGTCGTCTTCAGGGTCCTCGAGCTCGCGATCGTCGTCGCCGTCGTCTACTTTGTGGCGCGTTTTTTTCTGCGCCGTTCGCGCGCCTGATCCTTCCGGGGTCCAAAGATGTGTGGTCGGTATGTCCTCGCGACCCCGATCGATGAGCTGGTGAGCTTTTTCGAAGCGAGCCTCGCCCCGGGTGTGGGTGCGGAGTACCAGTCGAGCTACAACGTCGCTCCGACGGATTCGGTTCTCGGACTCTTGGAGGAGGATTCGAAAGGACGGGTGCTCGACGAGTTCCGTTGGGGACTCATCCCGTGGTGGGCGAAGGATCTGACGGTCGGCAGCCGGACGTTCAACGCACGTGCAGAATCCCTCGCGTCGAAGCCGGCGTACCGCGACGCTTTCGAGAAGCGGCGACTCGCCGTCGTCGCCGACGGTTTCTATGAGTGGCGCAAGGATGAACGCGGCAAGCGCCAACCCTTCTACTTCACGCGCGCCGATCACGAACCGATGGCGTTCGCGGGATTGTGGTCGGTCTGGCGTGACCGGTCGGGAAAAGATGAAGACCGGCACTGGCTTCGGTCGTGCACGATCATCACGACCGACGCGAATAAAGAGGTCGCAACGGTCCACGATCGGATGCCGGCGATCTTGGAACAGGACGTGCTCGAGCGGTGGATCGATCCCTCGGCGGGAGATCGCGACGAGCTCAAGGCGCTGTTGCGCCCCGCTGACGCGGGAACGCTGTCCTTCGTGGCGGTTGACCGCCGGGTGGGCAGCGTCGCCAATAACGACTCCGGGCTGATCGCGCCGATCGCGGACGCCGAGGGGTAGCCGGCGACCGCCAGTCTCCTGGCGGCATCGAACATACGTTCGATATGCTCCGCGGATGAGCGTCAGCTCCTCCGCGCCCGCCCGCGCCGTCCCGCCCCGCCTGCTCGCCGACCGGCTGCGCCCGACCGTTCTCGCCCGGGACGAGCTGTTACCGGTGACGCCCGCCTTCACCGAATTGCTCGGAACCCCAGGGCTGAGGAGGGGGAGCACGGTCGCGATCTCGACGACCGGCGGCCCCGGTGCGACGGCGCTCGCCTGCTCCCTCCTCGCCGCGGCGAGCACCGAGGGGGCGTGGTGCGCCGCGGTCGAGATGGTCGATCTCGGGGTCGTCGCGGTGGCGGAGCTCGGCGTGGCGCTCGACCGTCTCGCCCTCGTCCCCCGTGCGGGACGCAAGCTCGCCCCGGTCATCGCCGCGCTCTTGGACGGCTGCGACGTCGTTCTCGCCCCGACCGGCGTCTCGGCACCCGAGTTCCGTCGTCTTGCGGCGAGGGCGCGCGAACGCCGCTCCGTCCTCGTCGTGCTCTCCGGTTCGCGTGCCGTCGCACCTTTTCATCGGCCGGTGCCCGACGGGGTCGATGTGCGCATCGAGGTCGCCGGGAGCGCCTTCGGTGGGCTCGGCTTCGGGACGGGGCGACTGGCGTACCGCCGCATCGACGTCGTCGCGACCCGTCGCTCCGCCACGCCGCGCACGGTGTACGCGTCGTTTGGGTTCGAGGCTGATGGCACCCCGGTGTTCGAAGAGATCGCCGAGCCGTTTCTGCCACCGGTGGGACAAAAAGAGGTTGTCGTGCGGTGAGCGCGAGGCGTGCTCCGTCGCCCGAGCGGATGCTCGTCGTCGTCTGCCCGGACTGGCCGGTCACCGCGGCGGGTTTCGGTCCCGAGGATCTCGTGGCCGTCGTCGCGAACGGCAAGGTCGTCGCGGCGTCACAAGCGGCACGCGCATACGGCGTGCGCACGGCTCAGCGTCAGCGCGAAGCGGTGTCGTGCTGCCCGGATCTCGTCGTACGCGGCGAGGACCCCGGGTCCGAGTTGCGCGCGTTTGAGATCGTCGTCGCCCAGCTCGCGGGTTTCGGTGCCCCGGTCGTCGTCGAACGTCCCGGATGGGCGGGGTTTGCCGTCCGCGGTCCGGCGCGCTACTTCGGCGGCGAGGAGTCGCTCGCCGCGTCCGTTGCCGCGGCGCTCGACGCGCTCGGAGGTCGCGTCGGCACACAGATGGAGCGGACTCCCGCCGCGCCGCTCACCGGCTCGTGGTGGCGGATCGGTGTCGCCGACGGTCGATTCGCCGCGACCATCGCCGCACACGTTGGAGAGATCGTCGAAGCGAACAAGGCCACCGCGTTCTTGTCGTCATTCAGCGTCGGATGCCTCGATCGTCCCGAGCTCGCCGATCTGCTCGCCCGGCTCGGGGTGACGACACTCGGCGCGTTCGCCGCGCTCGACGAGAACGATGTGCTCGCGCGCTTCGGTCACGACGGGGCGCGCGCCCAGCGGCTCGCTCGCGCAGCAGACGGCGCACCGAGCGGGTTGCGTGCGCGGACGGAGTCGCGGGCGGTCGAAACCGTGCTCGACGAGCCCGCGTCCGCTGTCGACGCCGCCGCCTTCTGCGTGCGAGAGCTCGCCGAACGACTCGCCGCCAACCTCAGCGAAGCCGGGCTCGCCTGCACCCTCGTCGAGATCGAAGTCGAACTTTCCGGAGGCGAGCGGCTCGTTCGTCGCTGGGTGAACGATGCCGCCGTGCACCCGGCGCTCGTCGCGGAGCGACTCCGTCTCCAGATGGAGGCGTGGATCTCCCAGGCGAGCGGCGCGGTCTGCGATGACGGGGACGACGGCGGAGGAGTCGTCCGGCTCCGTCTCGATCCGATCGAGGTGATCCCCGATGTCGGTCGGCAGCTCGAGCTGTGGGGTCGTCGCGGTGACCCCGAACGCGCCGCTCGTGCGCTCGCTCGTGTCCAGAGCATGCTCGGAGCAGAAGGCGTTGTCTTCCCCGTGCTCGTTGGCGGGCGCGGGCCGAAAGAGCGGGCCAGCTTCGTCCCCGCCGGCGACCCACTCCCCGCAGTGAAGGACGCGGCAAGCCCCTGGCCCGGACGGCTGCCGCCCCCGAATCCGACCGTCGTCTGGACGGATCCGCCCGCAGCAGAGCTTTTCGACACGCACGAAAAGCACATCGGCGTCGACGGTCGCGGGCAACTGACGGGCACGCCGGCGCGCCTTGTCGTCGGCAAGGACGTGGCGGTACCGCTCGTCGGATGGGCGGGTCCCTGGCCGGTCGACGAGCGCTGGTGGGACCGCCGGGCGCGACGCCGTCGCGCCCGGTTCCAGGTCGTGACCGCGACCGGTGAAGCACACCTGCTTGCGCTCGAGCGCGGCACGTGGACGATCGAAGGCACATACGACTGAGCGAGAACGTGGGGCGTGCGTGCGCCCCTGGTCCCGTCACCTCTTCGGCTCTGGGTTATCGACAAAAAAACCGAACGTTCTCAGCCGTTGAGGATGAACCGATCGCTTACCGAGACCGATCGGCAAGACTCGGACTGTGAACAGACGAATCAGACGACATGAGTGATTCCCACAAGAAAAGCGCAGAGTACGCCTACGCGGATCTCGCAACGCTGAAGCGCGCGCTCGAAGCCGGCCAAACGACGAGCGCCGAGCTCACCCAGGCGCTCATCGCGCGCATCGACGCGATCGACGGGACAGGTCCGGCGTTGCACTCCATCCTCGCGATCGCCCCCGAGGCCATCGAGTCGGCTCAGGCGCGCGATCGCGAGCGCCAGTCGGGCGCGACGCGCTCATCCCTGCACGGCATCCCGATCGTCGTCAAGGACAACCTCGACACGGCGGGGCTTGGGTCGAGCGCGGGGTCGCTCGCGTTGTCTTGCCCGCCCTTCAGCGACGCCGACGTGGTGGCATCGCTGCGCGCCGCCGGCATGGTCGTTCTCGGGAAGACGAACCTTTCGGAGTGGGCGAACTTCCGTTCGGAGAAATCGACCTCTGGGTGGAGCGCGATGGGCGGCCAGACCCACAACCCCTTCGCTCTCGAGCGGTCGCCGAGCGGGTCGTCGTCCGGATCGGCGGTCGCCGTCGCCGCAGGGCTGTCGCCGATCGCGATCGCAACGGAGACCGACGGCTCGATCCTCAGCCCGTCCGCGGTTTGCGGCATCGTTGGGATCAAGCCGACCGTCGGCCTCGTTAGTCGCCGCGGCATCGTCCCGATCGCCGAGAGCCAGGACACCGCAGGGCCGATGGCGCGCTCGGTCGCCGACGCCGCGGCGTTGTTGTCGGTGATCGCTGGGTTCGGTGGAGACGACTCCGCGCTCCGGTCGCGTCCCGAGGGCCTTGTCACGGACTACGCGCCGTCCTGTCGACGCGACGGCCTCGACGGCAAGCGCATCGGCGTTCCTCGAGACGGCTTCTCCGGCTACCACCCGCGCGCGGACGAGTGCTTCGCGCGTGCGCTCGAGGCGATGCGAGAGGCTGGTGCGACGGTCGTCGATCCCGTGACGGTCCCCGGTGCCGCGCCGTTGCGTACGTCGGAGGACGAGCTCACGGTGCTGCTCTACGAGTTCCACGACGGGATCGACCGTTACCTTTCGGCACGTGCCGGGGCGTCGGGGTCGGGTCCGCGTTCGCTCGACGAGGTCATCGCGTTCAACTTGGAGTTCGCCGAGGCGGAGCTTTCGCTGTTCGGTCAAGACCTCCTCGAGCGTTCGGCGCGCACCGGTTCGCTCGCGGACTCGGAGTACAAACTGGCGCGGGAGCGCTGCGTCGAGCAGTCCCGCGCGCAGGGGATCGACCTTGCGCTCGGCAGCGAGCATCTCGACGCGCTCGCCGTCTTGACGACCGGCCCGGCATGGCTGATCGACCACGTGAACGGCGACAGCTTTCTCGGTGCCGGATACTCGATCGCGGCGGTCGCCGGATACCCCTCGATCACCGTCCCGATCGGCACGGTCTCGGGTCTGCCGGTCGGGCTGTCGCTGCTCGGGCGGGCGTGGTCCGAGTCGGTCCTCATCGAGGCCGCGTCGGGTCTCGAAGCGGAGACTCGGCGCGGTGCTGCGCCCTGGCTTCTCGCCGCACACGCCAGTCGACTGAGACCTGGAGACAAATGACCTGTTGAGACGGTCTGGAAGAATCGAACATATGTTCGTATTCTCGAAGAAATCAGTTCGTTCAACCCGATCATCCCTTGGTCCGAACTCGAGCGTCGCCTCTCGGGGCGGCTCCCGGCGCGGCGATCCGACCAGCTGCTCGCCGGGGTCGCACCCGCGATCAGCGGTCACGAGCTCGAGCTGCCGCCGGTTCTCCGCGCCGAACCGCCGGGCGGGATCGCCTACGCCGAGCTGCACTGCCACTCGAATTTCAGCTTCTTGGACGGCGCTTCGAGCCCCGAGGACCTCGCCTTAGAAGCGGCGCGGCTCGGCATCGAGGCGCTCGCGCTCACCGATCACGACGGCTGCTACGGGGTCGTTCGCTTCGCCGAAGCGGCGCGGGAAGTCGGTCTCCCGACCGTTTTCGGCGCCGAGCTGTCGCTGCCGGCCGGCCCGGAGCGCCGAACCGAGGCGCGCGCCGGGGTGATCGACCCGCAGGCAACGCACCTCGTCGTTCTCGCCGCGGACCCAGACGGCTATGCCGCGCCTTTCGATGGCGATCGCCCGCGCCCAGCTTTTAGGGGGCGAAAAGGGCCGCCTCGCCTACTCGCTCGACGCCTTGGCGAAAGCGCACGACGGACACTGGTTCGTCCTCACCGGGTGCCGCCACGGCGCGGTGCCACAGGCGCTCGTCGCGGACGGGCCTGCCGCAGCGGCCCGCGAGCTTGCACGCCTTGTCGAGGCGTTCGGCTCCGAACGCGTGCTCGTCGAGCTCACCGACCACGACACACCGCTCGACGACGCGCGCAACGACGCGCTCGCCAAGCTCGCGGTGCGCGCCGGAGTCGGTCTCGTCGCGACGGGCAATGTCCACTACGCGACGCCGTCCGCGTACCCGCTCGCGACCGCGCTCGCTGCGGTGCGCGCCCGATCGAGTCTCGACGCGGTCGACGGCTACCTTCCGGCGTGGGCGTCGGCGCCCTTGCGCTCGGGGCTCGAACAGCAACGGCGCTTCGCGCGTTATCCCGGCGCCGTCGAGCTCGCTGCCGAGATCGGTCGCGCCTGCGCGTTCGACCTGCGCCTCGTGGCACCGGAACTCCCGCCGTACCCGGTACCCGACGGGTCAGATGAAGCGAGTTATTTGCGCGCGCTCTCATACGAGGGTGCGACTCACCGCTACGGGCGGCGCGGCGACAGAGCGGGTCCCCGGCGCGTGGTCGGCGATCGATCGCGAGCTCGGGATCATCGAGGCACTCGGCTTCCCCGGCTACTTCCTCGTCGTCTGGGACATCGTCGAGTTCTGCCGCAGATCGAACATCTTCTGCCAAGGTCGCGGCTCGGCCGCGAACTCGGCGGTCTGTTATGCGCTCGGGATCACGAACGCCGACGCGGTGGCGCTCGGGCTGTTGTTCGAGCGCTTCTTGTCACCGGCGCGTGACGGACCACCCGACATCGACTTGGACATCGAGTCGGGACGGCGCGACGAGGTGATCGCCTACGTCTACGCGCGCTACGGGCGTGAGCACGCGGCGCAGGTGGCGAACGTCATCACCTACCGGCCGCGCTCCGCGGTGCGCGACGCGGCGCGCGCCCTCGGGTACCCTCCGGGCGCGCCCGACAAGTGGTCGGATCGCCTCGGTGACTCGTTCGTCGCGAGCATCGCCGAGCCGCGCCGCAAAGGCGCCCGCCCCGAGGCGACGGCAGAGGACCTCGGTCTCCCGACCGACGTCGCGCAGCTCGCCGGGGCGCTGGAGGGGATGCCACGGCACCTCGGCATCCACTCGGGGGGGATGGTGATCTGTGACCGACCGGTCATCGCCGTCTGCCCGGTCGAGTGGGCGCGGCGCGACGGGCGCTCGGTGCTGCAGTGGGACAAGGAGGACTGTGCGGCGGCCGGGCTCGTGAAGTTCGACCTCCTCGGGCTCGGGATGCTGGAGGCGATCCATCGCATGGTCGACCTCGTCGCGTCGTTCTTCAGCGTGACTGTCGACCTGGCGACGATCCCCCAGGAAGACGCGGTCTACGAGATGCTCTCGCAGGCGGACTCGATCGGGGTCTTCCAAGTCGAGAGCCGCGCCCAGATGGCGACCCTGCCGCGCCTTGCGCCGAAGGTCTTCTACGACTTGGTCGTCGAGGTCGCCCTCATCCGCCCCGGCCCGATCCAGGGCGGCTCGGTCCATCCCTACCTGCGCCGCCGCACGGGGGAAGAAGCGGTCACCTACCTCCACCCGCTGATGCAGGGGGCGCTCGAAAAGACCCTCGGGGTGCCGCTTTTCCAAGAACAGCTGATGCAGATCGCGATCGACGTGGCGGGCTTTTCACCGGCCGACGCCGACGAGCTCCGCCAGGCGATGGGCTCGAAGCGCTCCGCGCAGCGCATGGAGCGGCTGAGCGGCCGGCTGTACCGGGGGATGGAGGAGCGGGGGATCACGGGCGAGGTCGCCGACGCGATCTACGCCCAGCTCGCCGCGTTCGCGAACTTCGGCTTCCCCGAGTCGCACTCGGTCTCTTTTGCCTACCTCGTCTATTCGTCGGCGTGGTTCAAGCTCCACTACCCCCAGGCCTTCCTCTGCCGCGCTGTTGAACTCCCAGCCGATGGGGTTCTGGTCACCAGAGAGCCTCGTCCAAGACGCCCGCCGCCACGGCGTCGTCACGCTGCGCCCGCAGGTGAACGAAAGCGGCGCCGAGTCGACCCTCGTCGCCGACGACGCGAGCATCGGCGGCGCCGCCGTCCGCCTCGGCCTTTCCCAGGTGCGCGGGATCGGCGATGCGCGCGCCGAGACGATCGCCGATCGGGCGCCGTACGAGAGCATCGACGATCTCGCCCGCCGCGCCGGGCCGAACCGGGCCGAGCTCGAATCCCTCGCGACGGCCGGCGCGCTCGATGACCTGCCGCCCGTCGCCGGTGCGGCGCCGAAACAAGGCAAAAGGGCGCGCCGGGCGGCGCTCTGGGCAGCGGGTGCGCTCGCCGGTGGCGGCCCGGAGCGGTTGCCGGGCATGGTGCCCGGGGCGTCCGCCCCCCTGCTCCCAGAGATGTCGGCCGTCGACGAACTCGCGGCGGACCTCTGGGCAACGGGGGTCTCGACTTCGGACCACCCGGTCGCCCCGGCGCGGGCCTTCCTCGATCACCGCGGCGTCGTCCCGGCGGCGGCGCTGGCGGGATGCGAGGCGCGCCGGATCCTCGTTGCCGGCATCGTCACCCATCGCCAGCGCCCCTCGACGGCGGGCGGCACGATCTTTTTGAACCTGGAAGACGAGACCGGGGTGGTCAACGTCATCTGCTCGCCCGGGCTGTGGACCCGTTACCGCGGCAGCGCGACCTCCGCCCCGGCGCTCATCGTCCGGGGCCGCCTCGAAGGTTCCGGCCTGGCGCGCTCGGTCGTCGCCGAGCGTCTCGAGGTTCTCGAGCTGCCCGCCGAGGGCGCGAAGGCGAGGAACTTCCGCTGAGCAAGTGGACTGACGCACTCACGTCACTTGCCACTATCCGTGTCAGCACCTTCATGCCGGGTGGTGGGGAGTCGTTAGGTGGAAGGTCCAGTACATCGCGAGGAATGAAAGTGCACGAAGTGACCAATGACATGTTGACCCAGAGTGGTGAGCCTGCCACACTGAGTGACATGCCCCAGGTAACCGAGGAAGAGACGGGGCCGCCGAGCGAACTCATCGAGACCCTCCCGTCGCTCGCGCAGAGCGTCGAGCTCTCGGAGTGGACCTTCGACGCCGCCCTGTTGGCCCGGGACGGCACGAGCATCGACGAGATCCTCGCCAAGGGCGGCACCTTCTACGGCCGCGAGGCGCTCGACGCCTGGCGGTTCCTGCCACCGAACGGCTGGCGGCTCATCCACGAGGACGCGACGGCCCGCGTCTACGCCGCGCCCGAGCCGGGCGCGGTCGGCGAGTGGGCGGTCGCTTCGGTGAGACTCGAAGGTGGTGTGTGGCGCGCCGCGGGGGCCGAGCGCAACCTCTTCCCGCACGCCATCGGCACTGCGCCGACGAGCGACCTCGAACTCGTCTGGCCGAGCGAACAGATCATCGTCCGCGGCCGTCCGCCGCAGCTCTTCGCGAAGGTGCGCAACCACGGCACCGAGCCATGGCTCGCCGACTACAAGGAGCCGCTCACCGTCGTCGCCTGGCTGATCGACCTGCCGTCGAACCGCCGTCTGCTCGCCTCGCGCGCCGATTTCAGGACGCCGCTCGACCGCGTGCTGTCCCGCTCGATCCTCGTGCCGCCCGCTGCGGCGATCGTCGTCCCGGTCGCCCTCGCCACGATCGCCCCGGAGACCCTCGTGCCGGGCACCTACGGCATCGTCGGCCGGCTCGAGCGCTTGAACCTCACTTCGGAGACCGGCCAGGTGGTGATCGTCGAACGTTGAAAGCCTGCTAGACCCCCCAGCGACAGCAGCGGAAAGGGCCCGACGTTGAGCGTCGGGCCTTTTTCGCGCCCCATTGCTAGGTCGAAGACCCGTTCCCCGCTTCGTCAGGCGCCGCGGCGCGCGCCAAGAGCGCGACGACCTCGGCGTCGGTCGTCTGCACGAAGCTGATGTAGAACTCGCCGACCGAGGAGAAGCCGGCGGGTGCCTCGAGACAGACGACACCGTCGGCGATGCGGGCGAGCTCTTGGATCGACTCCTCCGCGCCGACCGGAAGCGCGAGGACGACACGCGCCGCGAGGGCGCGTCGCGCCGACTCGCACGCCGCCTGACACGTCGATCCCGTCGCGACGCCGTCGTCGACGATGATCACCGTCTTGCCGTCGAAGGGGATCGGCGCCCGTCCTTCCCGGTAGAGCGAGGCGCGCCGTTCGACCTCGGCGAGCTCACGGTCGGCCTCCCTCGCGACCGCCTCGTCGCTCATGCCGGCGAGCTTCTGCACATAGGCGTTCACGACCCGCACGTCGTGCTCGGCGACCGCACCGACCGCGAGCTCGCGTTGCAAGGGCGCGCCGATCTTGCGGGCGACGATCACCTCGAGCGGGAGACCGAGCGACTCGGCGACCTCGAACGCGACGACGACGCCGCCGCGCGGCAGGCCGGCGACGACGACGTCCGGCTTCGCGTACTGGCGCAGCGCGGTGGCGAGCCGGCGTCCCGCGTCGGCACGGTCGACGTAGCGCAACGGGCGATGGCCGTTGTCGACGCCGATGCTCACGAGCGCCCGGTCCGGACCGAAGTCGTGGCGCGAACTGTCGTCGGTGCCGTTGCGCGACGACGGTCCGTCATCTCCCACCTCGCTCGCGTCCGCCATGGGGATCGAGCCTTTCACGGACGAAGGTCAGTCAGCCTGCCACAAATCAATTGGATTTACGTGCGAGAAGCGACGAGATTGGGCCGTCGCGATTGGCACTTCACGGAGGTGGTGCGCCCATGAACGGACTCGAGCTCTCCGTCGTCCCGATCGAGAACCCGGGCGGCCTGAACGTCATCGTCGGCCAGTCCCATTTCATCAAGACCGTCGAGGATCTTCACGAGGCGCTCGCCGCATCGAGCCCCGTGTTGCACTTCGGCATCGCTTTCTGCGAGGCGTCCGGGAAGCGACTCGTGCGCTTCTCGGGGAATGACGGCGAGCTCGTCGCCCTCGCGACGCGGAACGCCGAGGCGATCGGTGCGGGTCACAGCTTCGTGATCTTTCTGAAAGACGGCTTTCCCGTGAGCGTGCTGCGGGCGATCAACGCGGTACCCGAAGTCTGTTCGATCTTCTGCGCAACCGCGAACCCCGTCGAGGTCGTGGTCGCCGAGTCGTCACTCGGCCGCGGCGTGCTCGGCGTCATCGACGGCGAGACCCCGCTCGGCGTCGAGACGGCAGACGACGTCGTCGAGCGAAAGGCATTATTGCGGGCGATCGGGTACAAGCTCTGAGGTCAGCGGAACGTTCTGTGCCCGGAAGGAGTCGCTCACTTCCAGTCTGATCTCGTCGGCGGCATCCCCGAGCGACCGTCATCGTCACGTTTCACCCCGAGGGTCTGGAAGACGCCGAGCCGTCCGTCGAGGAAACGGTTCTCGGACGCCGACATGTAGAGGCGCCAGACACGCGCCCTTTGCACCCCGACGAGCGCGACGGCGCGGTCCCAGTTCTCTTCGAGGTTCGCGACCCAGCAGCGCAGCGTCCGCGCGTAGTGCTCGCGCAGTGCCTCCACGTCGCGCACCTCGAACCCGGCGCGTTCCATCGCCAGCGTCGACTCCCCGACGTCGATGAGCTCGCCGTCCGGGAAGACGTAGCGGCCCATGAACGAGCTCGGGGTGAGGCGCGAACTTCCCGGCTTCGCGATCGCGTGGTTCAAGAGCCTTCCCTTTTCATCGAGCAGGCCGTACAGCACCCGGAAGTACTCGGCCATCTTCTGCGAGCCGACGTGTTCGAACATTCCGATCGAGGAGATCGCGTCGAAACTCTCGCCCTTCAGATCTCGGTAGTCCTGCACTCGGATATCGATCCGGTCGTCGAGGCGCGCCTCTTTCACGCGATCGCGCGCGAACTCCGCCTGTTCCGGGCTGAGCGTGATGCCGACCGCGCGGGCGCCGTAGTGCTCCGCGGCGTGGAGGACCATCGAACCCCATCCACAGCCCACGTCGAGCAGCCGCTGTCCCGGTCGTTCGGCAAGCCCGAGCTTTCGGCACGTGAGGTCGAGCTTGGCGCGCTGGGCATCGTCGAGATCCATTGCGTCGTCGACGAAGCGCGCACACGAGTAGACGAGGGTCGGTCCGAGCACGAGCCGATAGAAGTCGTTGCCCACGTCGTAGTGATGACGGACGACCTGCGCGTCGCGCCGACGCGAGTGCCTCTGGCCGAGCGGGTGGAGCTCTTCATCGGGCGGTCGCGGGGGCATTCCGAGCGCGCCGAGGCGCGCCGCCGCGAGAAATCCCGCCGCCACGACCTTCGGGCTGAAATGTGGTCGCGCCCGGTCGGCGGTGTCACCGAGGGCGCGCATGCAGGCGGCGAGGTCACCGGTGACGTCGAGGTCGCCGGCGACGAACGCCCGGGCGATGCCGATCTCGCCCGGAGAAAAAAGGATGCGGCGGATCGCGTTCGGTGATCGGACGTGGAGGACGGTCGCCGCATCAGCGGGCCCGATCGCGCTTTTGTCGAAGAACTCGATCCGGACCGGAATCGGGCTGCCGAACAGGGCCTCGAGGAGCGGCGCGGCGACCGTCGCGCCTGCTCGGGTCCTCGTTCGGCCAGCTGTCGGCTCGTCGGGCGCGGGCATCGGTCTCGACCTCCAGGCTGGATGGGGCCCGTGTCGGCATTCATTATCTGTCCGAGAAAGCGCCGCTGCGAACTCGCGCCCGGTCCCGGGTCGGCGCGGCGCCGGCGCCGACGTCAGACTTTCCCAACCGACGAAGAAGGAGGAGGCGTGCTGAAGGGTTTTCGCAACTTCTTGCTGCGCGGGGACGTCATCGTCGTCGCCATCGGACTGATCATCGCCTTGGCGTTCAGTGGGCTCGTTGAGGCCTTCACCACGAGCGTGCTCAAACCGCTGATCGATGCGGCGGCGAGCAACGGCTCGGCGTCGAGCGGCCTCGGCTGGACGCTCAAGGGCCAACGGATCGACCTCGGCGCCTTCATCGCCGCTGTCGTCTATTTCATCGTCCTCATCGCCGTCGTCTACTTCGCGATCGTCGTGCCGTATCGCGCGGTGATGCGGCGGAAGGGGACGACGGTCTTCGGCGAGCCGCCGCCGACGAAGACGTGCCCCTTCTGCCTGTCCAGCGATCTCCCGGTCGCGGCGACGCGCTGCCTGCACTGCGCGTCCGACCTCACCGACGCCGGGGGTTGACGACGCGATGAGCGCCGAATGCCGAGACGCCGATGACCGAGCGAGACGGTAGCCGAAGGTCGCCGCGGGCGATCGCGACGCGCCCCGCGACCTGGTGTTCCCGGACGCGCGACGAGCGATGCACCGGGTCGTCGCGGCTCGCATCCTTCCTCCACCGTCCACAACTAGATATGGTCGACCATCCGAGGCCGCGGCCTTCTGACAGAAGACCCGTACGAAGTCGCCAGCCCCGGAGCGGGGGATGAGGGTCGGCACGCGAGCGCCCGCGAGCGGCCGCGTGGAAACACCAGGAGGCGGCGGTGACGACGAACACGCTCGCAAGGACGAGGCCCTTGCGGCCGAACCTCGGAAGCGAGTCGGCCACAGCGGCGGCCGGTACGCCCGAAACGCAGCTCGCAATGGGTCACGAGGTCGGCTAGGTGCGCAGCTGCTGGCATGGCGTCAACGTTGTCGCGATGGACGACGACCACGCCTCCCGGCCGTTTCGCGCCGATCTCATCGTCGAGGACGACCGCATCACCGAGGTGCGCGAGCGGTTCGGCGCGAACGGCGAGGAAGCCTTCGACCGCGTCGTCGAGGCGGATCGGCTCGTTGTCGTACCGGGGTACGTGAACGCCCACGTCCATTCCTGGGAGGCCTTCTTCAAGGGTCGCTACGACAACCTGCCGCTCGAGCTGTGGATGCTGCGTTCGTACCCGCTGATCGGGCTCGAGCCGATGCCGACCGAGCTCATCCGTCTGCGCACGCTCCTCGTCGCGCTCGAGTCGATGAAGAACGGCGTCACGTGCCTGCTCGACGACGTGATCGAGATGCCGGGGCAGAGCCTCGAGGCGCTCGACGCCGTGATGTCCACGTACGAACAGTGCGGCATCCGCGCGAACTGTTCGGGCCACATCGTGAACAAGCCGTTCATCGACACGCTGCCGTTCGTCGACGAGGTGCTGCCCGACGATCTGTTGGAGAAGCTGCGCGCAGGACCCGTGCCCTCGACCGAGGAGTACATCGAGTTCTGCCGCGAGGCGTTCCACCGTTACCACGGCCGGTCGGGCCGGCTGCGGTACGTGATCGCGCCCTCCGGCCCGCAGCGCTGCACCGATGACCTGCTCGTCGCCGCGCACGAGCTCGCCGCGGAGTGGGACGCCACGTACCACATCCACGTTCTCGAGACGCGCGTTCAGGCGGTGACGGGCCAGGAGTTCTACGGCTCGACGCTCGTCGCGCACATGGCAGAGATCGGCGCACTCTCCGACCGGGTGACGCTCGGGCACGGCATCTGGCTCACCCTCGACGACATCGCTCGCCTTTCCGATGCCGGCGCGTCGATCGCCCACAATCCAGTCTCGAACCTGAAGCTCGACTCGGGTCTGCTCGCATGGCGGGATCTCCACAACGCGCAGGTGAACATCGGGCTCGGCACCGACGGCGCGTCGAGCAACGACTCGTTGCGGATGAGCGACGTCATGAAGACGGCGGCGCTGATCCACAAGGTGACCTCACCGAGGTTCGAACGCGGCCCGACCGCAGACGAGGTGCTCTTTGCCGCGACGCGCGGCGGTGCTCGCTCGGCGCGCCTTGCGGCGACGACCGGCCAGATCGCGCCGGGATTCAAGGCCGACCTCGTCTTCTACGACCGCGACGCGCTGGCGTTCACACCGGAGAATGACATCGTCCGCCAGCTCGTCTACTGCGCAGACGGCGATTCCATTCGCGAGGTGGTCGTCGACGGCCGGACGGTTGTTCGCGACGGGATCTGCCTGACGATCGATGAACCGGCCCTGCTCGCGGAGATTCGCGCCGCGACGCCGGTGTTCCTGCGCGAACACGAGGCGGTTGAGCAGGCGAACCTTGTTTTGGAGCCGTACCTGCGGGCGATCTACGAGCGATCGTGGAAGCGCGACGTCGGCGTTGAGCGCCTGGCCATCGGGACGTATACCTGACGCTCGCGCCATGTGCTGCGCCGAGGTGTGACGCGGACGTTTGAGAGGGCCGGGCGAGATCACGTGGCCCTCGCCGGAAAGTTCGTCAGGCGATTCTCGCGACGGCGTGGCGTGGGAAACTAAAGCGGTTGCTCAATATTGCACACAGCGTGAGATTAGTCACGCGGTCACGGATCGGCGAGGAACACTGCGACGAGGGGGGCGATGGGCCGCACAACCGCGTTCGTCCTGCGGCACAAAAGGATCGTCGTCCTCGTTTGGTTCGTGTTGTTCGCCGTCGGTGGGGCGATCACCGAGCACACGATCAAGCGCCTGACCGCTGACTTCTCGCTGCCCGGCCAGTCCGGGTACATCACCGAGAAGAAGATCCAGGCGGCGTACGGCAACGGCACCGAACAGCAGGCGCTCGTCGTCACCTTCGCGAACACGACCTATGCGCGGGCCGCACCCGCCTACCGGAGCCTGCAGGCCGATATCCCTGCCGTGCGCGTCGTGTCGAGCCCGAGGTGGGTGACCGGTGGTGGCCACACGTATTACGCGCTCGTCTTCGTGCCGCCGGCGACGGCCGCGCAGGGCTTCGGCGATCCGTACGAGACCCGGGCGCAGTCTCTTCTTCCGTCCATCGCGCCGACGGGTTCGACGCCGGGGATCACGAGCTACGACGCCCTCTCGAGTGGGGACGACGCGAAAGGACCAGGCGTCTTCGTCGAGACGATGATCGGCGGCTTCGGGGCACTCGCCGTGCTCGCCTTCGTCTTCGCTTCATTCCTCGCGCTGTTGCCCCTTTTCATCGCCGCGGTGACGATCCTGACCTCGTACCTCGCGTTGTTGGGCTTGACCTACATCACGAACATCTCGTTCATCGTCGAGTACCTCGTCGCACTGATCGGCCTCGGCGTCGCAATCGACTATTCGCTCTTGATCGTCACGCGCTGGCGCGAGGAGCGCGCCCACGGCCTGGACAATCACGCCGCGGTTGTTGCGGCGATGCAGTCCGCGGGGAGAGCGGTCGTCTTCAGCGGTGTCACCGTCGCCATCGGGCTCGTCTCCCTCGTCGCGTTGCCCGTCCCCTTCCTACGTTCGATGGGTTACGGCGGCGCGTTGATCCCGCTCGTATCCGTGCTCGCCGCGACGACGTTGCTCCCTGCTCTTCTCGGCAGCATCGGGCCGCGAGCGGACTGGCCACGGATCCGCCATGAACGCACGGCGAGCAAGTTCTGGTCGCGTTGGGCGGCGTGGGTCGTCCGTCGTCGTTTCTTGGCGGCCGGAATCGCGATCGCGATCCTTGGGCTTTTGATCGTGCCGTTCTTCCGAATCAATGTCGGTCTCACTTCGACGAACTCGCTCGCGCAAACCGGTCCGGCATACGAGACGCTTCACACGCTCGTCAGTGACGGAGTTCCCGAGGGTGTCCTCACCCCGATGGAGGTGCTCGTGCACGGGAACGCGTCGCCGGCGGTCGCCGCGAGCCTCGCAGACGTGAAAGGTGTCGCGAGCGCCGTCGCGCAGCCGGCGGTCCTGAATCGTGACGGCACGTCGATCGTCGTCGTCGTCCCGTCGGCCGAAACGGTGAACTCGGCGTCGCTCGCCGCAGTGCGCGTCGTCAAGGCGGCGGCGCAGGCCGATCCGCGCATCATCGGCGTTGCGGGCACGGGACCGACCCAGATCGACTTCATCAACGGCGTCTACAAGCACCTGCCACAGGTCATCGTCGTCATCGTCGTCCTCTCCTTCTTGCTTTTGGCGCGGGCGTTCCGTTCGCTCGTGCTGCCGCTGAAGGCCGTCGTGCTGAACCTGGTCTCACTCGGCGCGACCTTCGGCGCGATGACCGCGTTCTGGCAGTGGGGGTGGGGGTCGAAGGCGGTCTTTTCGATCGCGAAAACCGGAGCGATCACGTTCTGGATACCGGTGCTCGTGTTCGCCTTCTTGTACGGGCTTTCGATGGACTACGAGGTTTTCATCCTCACGCGAGTGCGCGAGGAGTACGACGCCACCGGGTCGACGAATGCGGCCGTCGTCACGGGAATCGGCCGGACAGGGCGGCTCGTGACGAGCGCGGCGCTCATCTTGTTCCTCGCGTTCGCCTCGCTCTCCAGTGCGCCGATCACCGACATCAAGGTCCTTGCGACGGGGCTGGGTTTTGGGATCCTGCTCGATGCGACGGTGATCCGATCACTGCTCGTGCCGGCGCTCGTCGCGATGTTCGGCAGGGTCAATTGGATCGCCCCGCGCTGGATCTCGAGGCCGCCCCGACGACCGCTCCACCGACGAACCCGAAACGGGAGCCATGTTCTGCCGCCGCCCGATCGCCGGGAGCGAGTGGACGAGCCGGAAGCGGTCGTTGCGTTCAGCGATGCGACGCAGCGTTGACCCGATGAATTCCGGCGGACGGTCCAATCGTTGCGTCGAAAGGTGTCCGCTTCGGAGGTTGTCGATTACGGGACCGAGACGATCTTGGCGCCCGCCGGAAGCTGGAACGTCGACGACGAGACCTTCGACGAGTAGTTCGTCAGGGTGAAGCTGAAGGTCGCTCCCTTCCCCGTCGTTTCGCTGACGGACCCGAGCACACCGCGGTCGGTCACGCAGTACGTCTCGCTGTTCCCCTTGTAGGTCCAGGTGATGCACGTCGACGGCTGGCCGGCGATCGTCTTGCTCGAGAACGACGCGTGGTATCCGGCGACGCGAGAGGCGACGAGGGATTCCCAGGTCTGCATCGCCTTGACGTAGACGCCGCTTTCGTAGATTCCCATCGTCGCTCCGAGCGGGCTCGCCGTCGCCGACCCGTAGGAGATGCACGTCTTTACCGCGGTCGAGAGCGTGCAGTAGTACGTCTTTTTTCCGTTGTAGAGGATCTCACCGGTGCCGATGACGAATACCTCGTCCAAGCCCATCTGCTTGAGCGTCACCGAGCCAGTCGAGGTGGCGTTCTTGTACTCGTACGTGAGGTTGAACGTCGCCTTCGACTCACTGCCCGCTGAGGACGCGAGTTTGTTCAACTCGGTCTCGATTTGTTTGGTGCTCGGCGGCTTTGGCTTCGACGAGTGAGCCGATACTGAGGCTCTCGCCATGTCCGCGCCCGAAGCCGTCGCTGTGGGGAGGGCGTAACCGAAGATGAGGGTCAGGATCCCCGATGCGGCGATCGTCGGGACGATTCTGCGAGACCATCGCACCGATGCGTTTCTGTTCATCGTCGCCCCCCTCGTTTCGCGCTGCAAAAATCTACGTCCTTTATTCAAGTACCTTCGGCACGCAACTGAAATAGGTCGTTTGCGCCCAATGCGAATCGCTCATGGTCGGCGCTTCCGGCTCGCTCGCGTTTTGCCGAGCGAAGCTCTCTCATTGGCGGAATCGAGAGCGACGCGGGGGCACGTACTGAAACGGTGTCGTGCGGGGACAAGAGATCCGAATTGCTCGAACCGTGTTCTCGCGAGCACCTAAGCGCCGTGTTGCCGTGCAAACGTGAGTGAGGGACGCATCGCCTTCTCGTGTCCACCTTGCAGGGTTCGCCGATGCAAGGAGAGGACAGATGCGACCGAGTTTGCGTCAATACCCCTACGCGATCGGCCCCGTTTTGGGCCAGCACCGTATGGACCGATGACGGCGCGTCCGCGCATTTGATGCTGGGTTCGAACGCGCGATGCGTGGTGATTGATCCACGAACCGTGAACACGTGAGTTCCGCACGCGAATTTTTGAACTTCTAATGTGTGCGCGGCTGACCGATTTTTCGCCTATATCACTTATCACCCTTGACGCTCTAACGCGCACGATCTAAACCCGCGCCGAATCCTGCAGGTCGGACACGCAAACGGATGTGAACCGCCCGAATCATTTTCAGCCAACTGGTCCGAAGAAACGGGGAAAATCGAAGAGGAGATCTGTGTGACTCGTTGGTTGAAATTTCATGGCCTCGGCCGGAGACTCGTAATTCTGGGACTCGGCGTCGCGCTTGCGCTGGGGTTGACTCTGAGTTTCACGGTTCCGGCTCGATCGAACTCGTTATCGAATGCTTCGAGATCGAGTGCTTCGAGTTTTGATTCGAGCTATTTCCCGATACCGGCGCTTTCGCCCGGTTACTGGAAGACCCACCGCGAGGCGACTACAGCTCTCTTGCCTCAAGATCTCGGAAACTACACAGTCACCACGTTCACGGAAGCTCACGATGTTTTAGAAGAGTTGGATTGTGGGGACGTCGGCGCGCTTGAATGTATGGCAGGAATGCTGATAGCCGCAGAATTGAATGTGGCACACGGTAGCTCTATGTGCATCGTGACCAATGGCACGATCAACAGCGCGACAAATCTATTAACAGCGTCTTCGTATAGTGGTCCTGACACTTACGCACTCAGCGCCGTTGACCAGACGCTTGCTATATCGCTTCACGGCGAACTCAGCGCGTACAACTCCGATCGCGTCCCAAACTGTTGGGATTCGCCGTGAGGGCGCGCATCAAAGACCATCCCGCCGGCCACGTTTGCTTTGACAGCTAGCTAGCGAAGGCAAATGAGTTCGCAGCGCGGCGGAACGTTGCGGGGAAGCGTCGTCAGCAAAGGAGGCCTCGTCTACCTCGCGGCCACGGCGTTGGCGAACGTAGGGAACTTCTTGTTCCATGCCGTCGTTAGCCATCAGGTGGGTCCCGCACGCTATGGAGCCCTTTCGGCGCTTCTCAACATCGTCACCATCGTTTCGGTACCGCTCCTTGCGCTTCAGACCGCCGCCGTCCAAGCGTTCGTCGCACATAACGGACAACGAGTCGGTGTCCGCAAGCTTCTGCAACGAGCCCTAGTCGTCGGAACCGCCGTCGCCGGGGCGCTAATTCTTGTCTCTCCGTTGCTCGCGAGTTATCTCAAGCTCGGGTCGATTCTTCCCCTGGCCGTCGCGTCGACATGGTTCGTCACCGCGCTCGCAGCTAGTGCGTTTGGGGGAGTGCTGATCGGCCAACTCCGTTTCACCATCTGTGCGGTCGCGGTTCTCGCCGGCGCAGTCGTCCGTCTCGCGCTTGGTTACGTGTTAGGTCGTCTTGCCCCCGGCATCGAGGGTGCGTTGATCGCGACAAGTGCGGCAGGAGTGGTGACATTCGGCGTCGTTGCCTGGTCGTTGCGCTCGGATCTTCGGGTTCGCCGTCCCCAGCTTCGTGTCTCGGCGGGTGCCTTAACGTGGTCGCTCGTCGCATTGAGCGGTATCGCGGCACTCGTCGGGGTCGACACTGTGCTCGCGCGTCACCTCTACGGTTCGGTCCTCTCGGGTCGCTACGCCGCCGCAGCGACAGCAGCGCACATTGCCATGCTTGCCTCCGGTGCCCTCGGCACCATCGTTTTCCCACGGTTCGTCAACGAGAAGCGAGCGACCGCCCGACGTGATCTGGTTGTGTCGTGCGCTTTGGCGGGTGCTATCGGGCTTGTGACGGCGAGTGTGCTTTGGCGCGCACACCACATCGTGATCGAGTTGCTGTTCGGATCGCGCTTCGAAGGATTCACGGGATTCGGCATCTTGTGCATCGAGTCTGCCGTTCTCGGTGTCGGAAGCATCCTTGTGTACTACGTCATCGCTCGGCGGCCATTTGCGGCAGTGATTCCCTGGATTTCGCTAACCGTTGTGATTGTTGAGGCCGAGCTTTACCGACCCCGCCCGCTCGTCCTCGCTTGGTCAATGCTCGCCGCAGCAGGATTCACCGTCGTCGTCATGGCGACGCTTGTTGCTGTGGCTCCAGCGACGAGACGTACGAGGGCGCATTCCCGACCTGGTGCAGCTGAACCGAGTTGGCCGCTCGCGAAAACTAACGAGTTCGACTTACCGCTTCCTAACGAGCTCGACCTGTCGCTCGTGATTCCCTATTACAACCCGGGCCATCGTTTGGGTCAGCACGTCGAAGCTCTCCTCGAAGTGCTCCGCAGGAGCTCGCTTTCATTCGAGGTGATCGCGGTGTCCGACGGGACGCGCGATGGGAGCGACTACCGCCTCGAGGACCTGGGAACGGAGCTCAGCGTGGTTCGTCTTCGGACGAATCGTGGAAAAGGAGCAGCGCTTCGGACAGGCTTCATCCGGGGACGCGGCCGCTACCTGGGTTTCATCGACGGAGACGGCGACATTCCGGCGGGGGAGCTTGAGCGCTTCATCTCGTTGATTATCGACGAGGGTCCCGACATGGCCATCGGAAGTAAATGGCATCCAGGCTCAGACATCAACGCTTCCCTCGTTCGGCGCGTCTACTCCCTAATCTTCCAAGTTTTTGTCCGAGTGCTGACACGCATCGATGTCACCGACACTCAAGCCGGTTTGAAGCTCATCCGACGAGAGCTTCTGCTACGGACACTGCCAGTTCTTCAGGAGAAAGGTTTCCTTCTCGATCTGGAGCTCCTTGCGCTCGCGCGTCAGCTTGGCTATTCGAAGATCGCCGAGTTGCCCATTCGGATTAGCGATCGACTGAGAACCACGATTTCACCAAGAATCGCGATCGCGATGGCGGCTCGGGTGTTCGTCCTGAGTTGGCGCCTTTATGTCTCGCACCAGTACACGAACACACTTCAGCGAACGAAGCAGCGATCGGTTCTCGAGGCGGCAACAAACAGAGTTGAAAGCGCAAATCCTCCACGTCGTCTGCGGATCCTGTTCTGCAACTGGCGTGACCTCGCTCATCCGGCGGCAGGGGGCGCCGAAGTATGGACTCACGAGGTCGCAAAAGCTCTCGTCGAGTCCGGCCACGCGGTCACCGTGTTTTGTGCCGAGGTTGTGGGCCGACCGTCTTCAGAGGTGGTCGACGGGGTGCGTTATCTCCGACGTGGCAGCAGATTCGGGGTTTACCGGGCCGCGCGCAGCTTTTACCGCCGCGAAGGGCGCGGCCGCTTCGATCTCGTCATCGACGAGGTCAGCACGCGTCCGTTCGGCTGCGCAAGGTGGGTGAAGGATGCACCGAGTATCTGCGTGGTGCACCAGTTGGCAAGAGAAATTTGGTTGTACGAGATGCCGCTACCGATGGCGCTCGCGGGACGCTATTTTCTCGAGCGACATTGGCTTCGCTCCATCCGCAGCGCGCGGGTCCTCGCCGTCTCGGAGTCGACCAAGAAGTCGTTGCACGAAATCGGCATACGAGATGTCATGGTGGTGCCGGAAGGCTTCCGGGCTCCGACGCTTAGCCGCTACCAGAAAGAGGAACAGCCGACCGTCTGTTGGGTGGGACGGCTTGCCGCGAACAAACGACCTGATCACGCAGTCCGTGCATTTGCCCTCGTCAAAGCTTCGCTGCCCGACGCCAAACTTTGGGTCATCGGCGCGGGCCCCTTGCAGGCGGCGCTCGCGCGCTCGTCGCCTCCCGATGTTCAATTCTTCGGCCGCGTCGACGACGACAAGAAGCTCGAACTGCTTGGTCGCTCCCACGCCGTCATGGCGACGTCGGTTCGAGAGGGCTGGGGTCTGACGGTCACGGAGGCCGCGGCGGTCGGCACGCCGGCGATCGGCTACGCAGTTCCAGGTTTGATCGACTCGATCACTGCGTCTGGCGGTTACCTCGTCGCTCCGAGCGTAGAAGAGCTAGGTGACGAGCTCGTCCGACGCCTTCCGGCACTCGTGAAGGGCGAAGCCCAGACCGTCCATCCCGGAGGAGTCGTTCCTTGGCCAGAGGTCGCACGGCGACTCTTTGTCGCCGTGGGCGGGGCCGAGGGCGCTTCGCTCCAAACCTCCGGGTTCCTGTCCCATCCTGCACTTGACGAAAAGTTCGCTGCCCCTCGGTCGAAACGCCTCTCGGATCCGTGGCTCGCATCGTCGTCTTATTGGCGCCAGCACTCGCGCCGTATGCGGCGACATCCGGCTCTGCGTCGAGACCGAGTATTAGGACTGCGCGGCTTCGCACTGGTTCGATGGACTCTGGCGGCGATTGGCATCGTCGCGCTCGCCGGGACGGCGGCAACCACCCCATACGCGTGGCTCTCGGAGCGGCTCGCGAACGTCGCTCTTTTCGCACTTGGTGCCGCATCAATATTGCTTTTCGTCGAAACGTGGAGGAAAAGACGGGAGCGCGGCTCGTGGCTCCCGCTTCGAGGGACTCGAAGCGCATGGAGGAGGACGACGCTGTTCGTCGCGGGTGCCGCGACGGTCGTTTGTCAGAGCTGGTTCGTCCCGGGCGGAGCGATTGCCGGTGGAGACATAGCTCCACCTGAAGGTACCGCGTGGCTCAGTCACCTCTTCGTTCCGTATGGCTGGTCAGGTTCGAACCTCGGAGGACCGGCGAACAACGAGGTCCAGCTGCCTTGGGCAGGAGTGCTGTGGGTCGTCACTCGCATCGGCGGATCCGCGGTTCTAGCCCAGCGGGTCTGGATAACCCTTCTCGTGGTGAGCGCGGCCCTCGCCGCGCTGTACCTGCTGCGCCTGCTCGGGTGTGGGCCCGGAGCTTCCGCCGTTGGCGCCTTGGCCTATGTGTTGAACGCGCACGTCGTCAGTGCGGTGGCCCCGAACACCGTCTATTTGGCGGCACTTGTGCTATTCCCCGCTCTTCCGGCTCTTATCCTCGCGGCCACTCGGCGCCGCCTCCCAATCTGGGCGACGGTCGCGCTATTTGCCTGCAGCGCTCCGTTGGTCGGCTACGCGTATCAGAACCCTCCGCTTGTTCTTCCGGTGATCGCCGCCGTCATCGTGACCGTGCTGCTGGCGGCGCTCCTCGGTGGTCGCGACGGAGCAAAGCGTGCGGCTCTAGTGGCGCTTTCAGGAGGAATCCTTCTCGTCATTTGCAGTGCGTACTGGATCGTCCCAGCCTTCCTCCAGGCTCACGTGGCGCCGGTGAACACGTTGGCATCGCTCAGTTCGTGGACGTGGACCGAGCAGCGGGCAACGACCGCCAACGCCTTCTGGCTCAACACGGACTGGGGGTGGATTTACAATTACTACTACCCGTTCGCACCGAGTTACAGCGCCTTTCCGCTTGTCCTGCTCCGCTTCCTGCCTCCCATCGCGGCGTTTGCGGCGCTGCTGCTGCCCTCATCACGCGGCGGAGACAGAATTGCCAACAAGCGCCTTCTGCTGGTGGCACTTATCGCCTGCTGTTCTCTCCTGCTGATCGCGCTCAGCACAGGAACGAACCCTCCCGGTTCGGTGCTTTTCGATCGCCTTTATTCGCTCCCGTTCGGATGGCTCCTTCGCGAACCCGGGCGCTTCCTTCTTGTCGTCGCTCTTTGCTACGCGGCTCTGATTGCCATCGGTGTCGACGCCCTGGCCAGAGGCGTGAGGGCGGCAGCGTTCGTCGACTTCCTGACTAACTCTCGACTGCGCAAGGCGACGGCCGGTGCTGCATTTGCCGCCTTGATCGTCGCCCCCGGATACCCCTTGCTCACCGGTCAGATCGTTCCGTCGTCGCGCGGCGTTTTTCCCTCGGACCATGTGGAGCTACCGAAGTACTGGACGCAAATGGCTTCGGTTGTCAATCACTTGAAGCAGGCGGGAGCGGTGCTCGTGCTGCCCACGGACGACTTCTACCAAATGCCTTACAAATGGGGGTACTACGGCAACGACGGCTTCATTGTGGACCTCATTCGCCGCTCTGTCCTCGATCCAGCGGTACAGGGTTACACGCCGGCGGCGAGCGCGCTCTACTCAGATGTCCAACTAGTTTCGAGCTCACTCCTCTATCGACAGTGGCGCGAAGTTGAGATGACTCTGGCCGCGCTGCGGGTTCGTTACGTGCTCGTGCGCGGCGATATCGATTCCTCCTTTCCCGGGCGTCACATCACGTCTCCCGCGCGTCTCGTTCGCGCCCTTCACGAAGACCCAGAGATGCACCTCGCCTCCAGCGCTGGCCCACTCCGGCTGTATATGAGCAATACCTCGCTGCCCCCATCGCTTTCCAAGGAGGCGTCGGTCTTCACACCGCAACGGTCGCCGGATCTTGCAGCGCTCGCCTTGCTCCCCAATGGAAGCGCGTTGGTCACGAGCCCGGCCGTGCGCGCGCCGTTCCTCGTTCAGCTGCCAGCGATCACTCGATGGACGATGACGCAACGAACTCTGGTAGAGGAGTTCCGCGTCCCTCAGGCGAAAATGTTGAGCGTGGCGAAGCTCTATCCTCGCCATCCGGCGCTCGAACGCCTAAACCGCGGCAAGGAGACAATCGCCGGCGTCGAAGTACGACGCAAAGCGGGCAACCTACTTCGGTTCACCATACGCCTCGGTCCCTCGGTGCTCCGAGCGACCTCGAAAGCTGACGGCGGTTGGGGCACCGTCCAGGATTGCGCCGCCTTCAATCCGAACAGCGCCGCCCTACACGCGCGTCTTGTCTCCAGTCCGGGTCGAGGGCCGGTCATCGAGCTGTCGGCACTCGGGGACAGAGCCTGTGTAAGTCGGCCGGTGGCGACAACCGGTCCAGTGTTCATCTCGCTCGACGCCCGCGGGTTGTCCGGCGCCGGCCCCGAACTGTGCCTTTGGGAGCTCCCGGCTCGGCGCTGTGCCTCACTTCCCGCTTTGCCGACCTCAACGAAATGGATGAGTTATCGAGCTGTGGCCGAGGTCCCTTCCGGACAACACGCCTCGCTCTTCCTCTATGCGCCTACCTATGTCGCTGGCGAGCGGACGGTTGCCGAGTTCACGTCGGTATCCGTCCGGCGTTTGCTCGCCGATCCTCCGACTCTTGACGTCGTCGGAGTCGGAGGATCCGAACGGCGACCCGACGAGCACCTTTGGGTGGCAGGCATGGGTGCCGACAGCGGTTGGCGATCCTTGAGCGGTACGCCGGTGACGGTTGACGGTGTGCTTTCGGGCTGGCTCACCGCGAGAGGGGGAAGGGCGCCGCGCCTTTCGTTCGAGCCGGAACCATTCGTAACCGCCGGTGAGCTGGCGAGTCTTGTGGCGTCATTGGTTGTCGTGTTGCTCATCATCGTCGGCTTGGTCGCCATGATCTCGAGACGGCGCGGGAAGGTCCGAATCTGATGACCGATGTTCGAGGGACGGAAGCCTCCGTCGCGGGAATGCGTGAGGTCGTGCATCCATCGGCTTCCGGATCGATTCAACGTGCTCTTGGCCCAGAAGGGACGTCCAGGACTGATGCAAGGTTCCATGGCGATGGCGTGGGCGCGCGCCCGATTCTCTCGGTCGTGGTCCCAACTCACAATCGCGCCGAACTGGTGTTGCGTTGTGTCGAATCGGTTCGAGCAGCGGGTCACCATAATCACGACCTCGAGGTGATCGTGGTGGCGGACAAATGCACCGATGGGACTCCCGAGCTCTTGCGAAGGTCGCAACCGTCGGTCCTCGTGATCGAGACTGAAGGTCAAAGCTGGTGCCACGGGAGCCGCGCGCTCGGAGCCCGGCATGCATCGGGTTCGATCGTGTTCTGCCTGGACGATGACAACATCGTCGCGTCCCGATGTCTCGAGTTGCTAGTCGATGCCATGCAAGCTCACCCCGACTTCGCTGTGATCGCAGCCGTTACGGTCGCAGCAACAAACCCGGAGATCGTGTGGCATCGGGGGGTTCGAGTCACTTACTCAGGTCGCGCTCGGGCAATCGACCGGGGACTGATGGTCCGACACTTGCGGCAACCGAACGTGGTCCTGCCGGTCGACATGACGCCGAACGCGTTCGCGATCCGTGCCGAGCACTCGGAGGCTGCTCTTGCCGAGGTGGCGCGCTTCCTTCCTCACAACTGGTCCGAATGGGGAATGTGTTTCGCGATACGCCAGCGGGGTTTCAAGGCTGGATGTCTCGCGTCCGCAGTCGTCGTACACGACAATGACCGGGCGGCGGGCCTATTGACGCATCTCGACATTGCGACGGTTCGCGACCAGTCGCGGAGCCGGATCGTTGCCCGCCGTATGATCCGGCCCTCGGTGGGTCACGCGCTGGCTTACTGGGCGTTTAACTTCCCGGCGTCGTTGGCGATCTACGGCTATCACATTGCCCGAGGCCCTCGCCGTAGGCGGTTGCTTCGGGAGTTCGTCGTGGGACTCTTTGAAGGAATCGTCATCACGGTGCCCGAGGCGACCACATGGACACAATCCTCCAGCGACCAGACGACACGACGGAAGCGCATCTCGCGAGCGAGCCACGTCCCCGGGACGCCTTCCGGTTTGATTAGCCGAAAGTGAAGGTGCTAGTGGTGCTGTGTCTTCGTGCCCGGATTTTCCCGAAGCTTGCCAGACGGGCCGAGCGCGGCCCGTCTTCTTTGGATCGTCTGTCCCGACGTTCGGACACCAGCGGCAGGTGTTCGGGACGACATCACGCGCTTTGGCGAGGCGCGGTCGCCTATCACCGGCCCGTCGGAAGGGAATAAGGGTTCGTATGAACGTCAGCGCCAAGGATCCTCGCCGAACGCCTTCCAGAGTCGGGATGGAAGCGCGTCGGTCGGTCGGGCGTGTCGGGCACCTAAGAGCTCTACACCGGCCGAGCACTAGCGGGTTGTGCGTCGCCGACGAACAGCTCCTGCGCCGGATCTCATCACTTACGTTGCTTCCCACTGACCGCCTCGTATCTCTATTGACGCACGTCGATGTGGTGATCAAAGAGGGAGTCCCCGGGAATTTCGTCGAATGCGGCGTGTGGCGCGGTGGCGCCAGCTTCTTAATGGCGTTGCGGGCTGAGACGGCTGGCGTCGGCGACCGAACGGTGTGGATGTTCGACTCTTTCGAGGGTCTGCCCTCGCCGACGGTCCGTGACGGGAGGCGGGCTCGATCGTGGGCGCGGGGGCGGAGTCCTCGGACGCATTTCGACAACTGCCAGGTTGACGAGGCGGACGTCCGCGCTGCGGCGAAGGACCTCGGCCTTACGAAGCGCGTGCGCATCGTGAAGGGCTGGTTCCAGGATTCCCTTCCGAAACTGCTTGGCGAGGTTGGTGAGGTTTCCATTCTGCGGATCGATTGCGATTGGTACGACAGCGTCCGGACCTGCTTGTCGCTCATGTTCGGTGTCGTGGCTCCGGGTGGTTTCGTCATTCTCGACGACTACTACGACTGGCGAGGTTGCGCCGAGGCGGTTCACGATTTCTTGCGCGAGCGCCGAATTCCACTCCGCGTGCGTCGGGACGGCTCGTGCGCGTTTATCCGCGTGCCGAGTGCGCTGTGATGTCGTCTGGTTGCATCCCAGGCGCTTTCATCTTCGGGCTAAACGACGACAACTGATGAAGAAAGGAGGGAATGAAGATTGAGTCCGGCAAGTGACGCCAAGGTTTGCCGACTGGTAATTCCGGCGTACAACGAAGCGGCTCGGATCGTGCGCTGTCTAGATGCTGCGGCGAGGGCACCACTTCCGTCTGGATTTTTCTGGCAGGAATGGGCGGTGTTAGACGACGCTAGCGCCGACGGTACGCCAGAACTGGCTGATGAGTGGGGCTTCAGTCATCCTGACATACCGCTCCGCGTCATACGAAATCGCTGGAGATCCGGCAAACCGACCAACCTCGGCTCATATCACGATCAATTGTTGGAGGGCGGTCGGGTCGACGATGTTGTCATCGTTGTCGACGCCGATTGCGCAGTGAAGTCAAGCTCATTGACTTCACTGGTCGCCCCGCTCAGCGACAAGGATCGTTGCGCTGTTACCTGGGGGCTTGATGAGGCCGACAACACCCGCTTTGGTCATTGGGCTTCCGCGTTCCAGATGGAGGCGGTCACCGAACTTGCTCGTCTGGTGGGACTGACAGTGCCACGTGCCTACGGACGCCTATTCGCGTATCGAGTTGGCGCACTCAAGGCGTTCACTTGGCGTAGTGGCGAGATCAGCGACGATTTCCAACTGGCGCGATACGTGCGCCGTGCCGCAATTCCTGCCCGAACAGTCGAAGGTGCCCGCGTCCTTGCCACTCCAGCTGGTAGGTCCGAGGACTTCTACCTGCAGACCTTCAAGTTTGTCGCTGCTCGGGTCGAGACGAGCGAACCTTCTGAATCAACGAAGAATAAGGTTCGCGCTGGAGGGAGAGTGGCACTCCGTCATCCGATGTGGGCCGGAGCCTACGGCCTTGCGTCGGCAAGGGCATCCATCCGGCACAGGATTCGGCCCGCGATCTTTAGCGCAACTTGGACACCGCCATCCTCTACCAAGCTTGCTCTTGTCGACGACCAGCGGACTTCCCGCAGTGGAACATTTTCGAGCCGTGCGACGCGGATCAAGTCAAAGCTCTTCTACATCAGGTGTACAGCTCGGACGGTACGAAATTGGCCTTCGGTGTTGGCACGCTACGAGCTGTCGAAATCCTCGATCTACACGGGAGACCTCTTCTTCGACTTTCGAAGTGGCGTCAAGATGATCGCACCAGCGAGACCTGATGCCAGTTCGCCGATTTTCGAGGTGATGGTTACCGACGACTATCACCTTGCGAGCTTCAGTCGGATCTCCGGTCGCGGGCCGGATCTCATCATGGACGTCGGCGCGCACGTTGGCGCGGCGTCGGTCTTCCTTGGCAGGTGCTTTCCTAATGCAGAACTTGTCTCCTACGAGCCGAATGCAGGATCGGCGCGTTACCTGCGGGACAACCTTCGGTTCAACCGAATCAGGGCCAAGGTCATCGAGGCGGCTGTTGGTGGGAGAGCGGGAGTTGCAAGGCTCGTAGGAGAAGCCGAGTCCTGCCGGTCGATGTTGAGCTGGGACGTGACGGGAACCGGGACCGAGGTCGAGGTACTGAGCTTTCGCGAGGAGCTTCGTCGCGCACAGTCATTTTGTCGGACCCTCATCAAGATGGACTGTGAGGGTGCGGAGTACGAGATTCTTGATGCGACGTCGGATTCCGACTGGGAGGCAGTCGAGGCGATCCTGCTCGAATATCACCCGGTCGCGGGGCGAGGAGGGTGGGCAGAGATCCACCGGCGACTCACGTCGTTCGGGTTCGAAGTGGATTGGCATGAGAACACTCGAGGCCGCAAAGACCATGATCTAGGCATGGCAATGTTCATCCGCCGAGCGCCCGGATTCGGCTTCGTTGGAGCCGACAGCCGTCGTGAAGCTGACAGCGGGAAATCATGAGCGTCAATCCTCGACAATCGTCTGGTTGGTCAGGGACCAAGCTCGGCGACCCAATCGCGATCCGCCCAATCTGCCATCGACGAAGTCAAGCGCACGGGATCGGGAGAATCCCTTTGCCGAGGCGAGGATCTCGCGATGACGCGTGCTGAGAGCACTGCGAATCACCTGACGCTCGGGCGCCGCACAGTTCGTCTCGCCCGCCTCGCTTCACGACGTTGGCCCGGTGTCGCACGTCGAGCGCGGCTAGCGAGGTTGCTGCTTTCTTCGGCGCAGCCAGACTCCGCTCAGTTCCGGCGCCTTGTTGCTGAAGTGCTTGCCGACTGTGATCACGACGTAGTCCTGACCTTCACTCGAGGTGGACTCGCGTGGTCTACTGACGTAGGCGACGGAGTGGGTTGGGAGCTTTTCGCCGAGGGGTCTTACGAAGCGCGGCAGTTAGCCGCTCTCTTGAGGTGGGCAAGCGCCTGGAGGCCCACCGATCGGTTTCCTAATATCCTCGACGTTGGCGCGAATGTCGGTACAACCACAGTGCCACTTGCAGTACAGGGCTTTCGAGTGCTGTCTATCGAGCCCGTCGGACGGACGTTTAACCTACTGCGCGAAAACGTCATTAGAAACGGATTATCCGATCGCGTTCACCTTGTTCAAGCCGCCATCGTTGAGCACCCGGGTTCAGTTCAAATGGCAACTTCTCGAGGCTCTGGATTGAGCGAGATAGCCACGGGCTCCGCGAGATTTGGTTTCGAGCATTTAGGGTTTCGCAAAACGGACCTGGTCTCTGTAGAGGGTCGAAGATTGGATGACATCGCATCGGAATATGGGATTGATCCTGGCACGACATGCTTTGTATGGGCTGATGTTCAGGGTACTGAACGTTCCGTAATCGAATCTGGACGTACCTTGTGGTCGAATGGCGTTCCGCTTTGGCTCGAAATTTGGCCCTGCGGACTCGAGCTGCATGGCGGACAGGACACCTTCATTTACTCCGTGACCGAGAACTTTGCCAGCTTTGCTCCCGAGGAGGAGCTGCTCCGCGCGGGGGATGAATCTGTATTTCTTCCCATCAGTATGTTCGCGGACTGGATTCGTTCGGTCGAAAACGAGGATTACACCAACGCCCTCCTTTGTCCGGCGAAAGAGCGGGCATGATGCCGTCTTCGTTGAAAAGGAGCTGTCGCGAAAGCTGGTGCCGCCTTATGCGCTGCGGTTCCGGCGATCTAACGGGGGAGTGGCGGTGCGAACGACAGCACGCGGATCAGCTTGACCATACGCAAGCTGTGTGTACTCACGGTCGGCTGCCAGATTAAACGTGAGTGCTCATCCAGTGAAGTCGAGATCGGCACGTACGTTGACCGTTGACGTTTCAATAACGATTCCGACCAGAAATTCGGCGAAAAATATCGCAGGCGCAATCACGTCGGCCCGAGCTTCAACGACGAGATCTGTGGAACTCATTGTCGTCGATGGTGGCTCAGTCGATTGCACAGTCGACATCGCGCGCGCGTGTGGAGCCGTCGTTGTGGAAGGCAATCACCCTCTGTTGCGTGCGCGTCGTCTGGCGGCAGAACTTGCGACCGCGCCGGTCGTCGTTTTGCTTGATTCTGATCAAATTCTCGCGCCGAGAGTACTTGATGGGCCAGTTAATGAAATTCTGAGTGGGCGGTGCGACATGTACGCTCTTGGCGAGCGCGTCGCATGGCCGAGAACGATATTTCAGCGTCTGTCGGATGCTGATAAGCGGCTAATCGAGATGAACGTGTCGGATCATCTGGATCCTGACCGGGGAGTGATCCTTCCGAGGGTATTTGCGAAAACCTTATTGATGGATGCTCTCGAAATAATTCCAACGGCTGCCGACGAGTTTGTAGTTGGCTTGGATCACGCGATGATCTACAAGGCTGCACGAACATTCAGTTCAAGAGTTGAGTACGTGCGCTCGGCAGTGTGGCATCAGGAACCCGAGTCGATTCATGAGGTTTGGCAGAAGAACTATCGCTACGGCGAGACGATCGCGGAGCTTCGAAAATCGCGGCTGGCCACGCAATTGGTCCTTTCCAAAGGTCACCGTCTCGGGTTTAGAAGAGGGACACCCGGTCTGCGCGTGGCATCGCTTGCCTTTCTCGCGATCAAGGCGCTCCCCGCCGCTCTCGGCGCGTGCCGCTTTGAAATTCGTTCCGTAGTGAGATACGTCACCAGAGCGCAATAATGATTGCGCTCATGCTCGGGACTGCGGTCGCTAGATACTTCCGGCTCACTCCGAACCACGGGTTCACTGGTTAGCATGATCATCGGAGTCCAGCGCGCAGATTCAGTCTCGCGTACCGATCCGCTCGGCAATGAGTTCACCCGGTTTCTCGAAACGCGCTCGCGAAGCATCGAGGATTATTCCATCGCGCCTGACTGCGAGAGGATCGTCGTCACCGGAGGAACTGGATGCATCGGACGCATCCTCCTCTCACAACTCAAGAGAATCTGTGAAGCTCGACTCGTCAGCATTGCGCGCCGGCCGCCACTTGATTCGCTTCGCGTACCCGGCGTCACCTATGTCTGTTCAGACGTGCGCGATCTGGATTCAATGAGGTCAATCCTTGGTGAGCACCGTCCACAATTTCTGGTTCACCTTGCCGCCCAACGAGATCCGGGACTCGCCGAGCAAGCAGTTTTCGACACGATCTCGACAAACATTGGTGGAACCATCTCGGTGATGAAAGCCGCTGCGGATATAGAAGTCCCTCTAGTCTCGACTGCGTCGACCGGCAAGGTCGTCCGTTATTTCGGCTCTGACGTTTACGCGGCGACGAAGAGCGTCGCCGAGTACGTCGTCGCTCGGGCTGCCGAACAGTTTGGGATCGCGGCGACGTGCGCACGGTTTACGCACGTCGTCGACAATTCGATTGTGTTCTCGCGGTTGCAACGGTGGTCACAGAACGGTCAGCCCGTCCGGCTTCACGGCGCCGACGTCAGGTTTTACGTGCAATCGGCACTCGAATGTGCACAGCTGCTGATCGTTGGGTCGATCGCTCCGTTCGGCTCGTCAGCGGGCATCGTAGCGTTACGGAATCTTGGGTGGCCACCGATAAGTCTTTGTGATCTCGCCCGGGACGTGGTCAAATGCAACGGCAGTACTTCGCCAATTGAGATAGTTGGCTTCGAGCCAGGATATGAGGAGCAGATCCACCCTGCCACATATGATCCGCTGACTGCGGGCAACGTCTCTCCGTTGATTAACGCGCTTGAGGCACCGAAGGCCTTTGGAGTCGCACCGCTTGCTAACTCGGTTGACGGTGTCCCATTGCTTGGTTCGAGTACATCGGTTGACGATGTGTTGACAGACCTCAACTGCGCAGTTACCGCTTCGGCGGACGAGACTACGCTGCGGCGCTCCCTCTCTCGCGTCTCCAAGGAGATCTTCCTTTTTGGGCTACGCCGAGCTGATCCGCAGGACGCCGCTCGCCTTGCTATAAGGGCATCGGGGGTGCCGGTCATGGCACCCGATCACGTCGTCATTACCGAGATCCTCGAATCGTGGTTGCGTGGAACTTTAGAGCGGCCTGATGATTCGGCGAGGAGCACGAGAAGGAGCAGACGAGCAGTGAGCGGCAAGTGAATGCGAGGCTGCGCTCAGAGATTGTCGCAATTGGAAAGTAAGACGGGAGGAGACGTGGCTCCGATCGCTCCTGATGACGGCATCGAGCCACAAGCCATTCTCACGCCGCTCACGGAATCCGCCCTGCCCTTGGTTCGGTCGGAGCACGCCGAATTCGGCACGTGCTTCATCGGCTCCTCCCGCACCCCGGAAGTGACAGAACAAGATGCTGACCAACATGTTTGTCCGAAACCTCCTGACAACTACGACAGCGTCCTCGACTTCTCCCACGGCGTGACGGGCAGCCGGTAACGCTGAAGCCGTAGAAACAACCCTTCGCGGATCGAGTCGCCAAGCTCGGGGGAGTCGATGATCGACGATCGGCGCGGCGTACCGCTGTTCGCGCTGGCGCCGCAGCGGTTTCTCTATTGGTTAATCGTGGCCGACGACGAGTGAATTGGTTGAGCGTCGGGGTCTTCGGATGCGTCGCTCAACCCCAGGTAGCCCTGGTGGAAGCCCTTTGCCACGTTGAGGCTGGCGACACGAAGACTTGCCACGATGCCGGTCACACGCATTTCTCTCTCTCCGCTCGGGTTTCAAGTCGCACGGAAACTCATCATGGACCGACGCCGGCAAACACTTAAAGGCGCACCGCCCGGCGGCCGTATAGTCACTCTAAGTGGTGATATTGAAACGTAGAGTGGTAATCAGCATTCGCTGATCAGGGCATCGCACCCAGCCATGTGGGCGTGCAGCCAAGGACCAGGACGTTGGCATCGATGACATCGGACGACGGCTGGTTCCCGAGGGCGGACCAGGACTGATGAGTACTCGGCGCGCGGACGTGGTGCTGCTCTGGCGGCGTTCCGGGTTCGGCGCAAACTCCGCCCAAATCGATGCCGCCGCCAAGGCGGGTTTGGAAGCCACCCTCGAACAGCTGCTGGCGGCGTGATGGCCAGAACGATGGACCGGCGCCAATTCCTCGGTGGCGTTATTGCCTTTGGGGTCGCCGGCGCGTTCGGTGTTAGACGCGCCACGGACCGAGGACCTTTTCGCGGCGAAGGGGCGTTGAGAGCCTCTGATCCGAGTTTGATGTTCACTCCCCAGCAGTTCGGAGCACACGCGGACGGGATCAGAGACGACCATGCCGCCATCATGCGCGCGGACGCAGCGGCGGCTGCCCATGATGGCGGAATTGTCTACTACGGACCGGGAACATATCGGACTTCCCAGCCGATCGTGCCTTCAAGCCGTGTATCGCACATCGGCGCCGGGATGAAGGTCTCTACGATCACCGCGCTGCCCAGCGATTTTCCGAACTTCAGCTTCAACTACATCTTTAGCGGCACGAACCCTGACGTAGTGGTCGCGCACTTGAGGATCGACGGCGCGAAACGCAATGGCAGTAATCCGGCTAACGAGTGCGGTCTGTTGTCGCTCGGCACACGATGGCATGTTGACCGTGTCTGGTTTTACGACCCGAACTATTTCGGGCTTTGGGTGGGCACGGCTGCCGTTGACTCGACGGTCGCTCGCTGTCGGTCGTCTTATGGGGGCAACAACGACAACATCGGCGGAGGTGGTGGTCAGAGCGTTCGCATCCGCAGTCACTTCTGGGATTCCACGCTCACAAGCAATTGCTTTGACAATGTCATCGGCGACGACGTCATCTTGTCCGGCGGCGTGAATGCTTCCAACTCAAACTTCTACTTCGAGGGAATGACTCAGTCAGGAATCGAGAATGTCACGTTTCTTGGCTCTGGCGGCATCGTTATCGAAAGCGACGGGGGATACAGCCCAGCGACAATTACTCAGCCCTACGCCTGTTTTGCGAGGCACAATCGGCTGGAGGGCGGCGGCGCCATCGAGTTGGCCTACTCCTACAACACGCCAGCTCAACCTGGTGGTGCGAACCAGATCGACGACAACTACGTCGTTAACGCGTTGGACTACGGCATTCTCATCGTCAACGGCAATATGGGCGCAACCGCACAGACCAAGCGCGACAAAGTTTGTCGAAACGTGATCATCAATCCCAACGCGTCCAACAGTGCCAGTTTCAACACGGGGTCGGGGAACATACGTCCCGGAGGAATCAACGTCGCAGGGTCTAGTGGTTTGCAACTTTCCGACAACATCTGCGTCGATACACGTGGCGCGCACCACATGCTCTACGGGATTGAACTCGGCGCCACCTCCACCGCGGCGTCGACGAACGTGCTTTGCGAGTCCAACATAGTGAGCGGGTATGTGACCGACGCGGTTGGTATTACGAACGTAGGTAGTGGGGTAGAGATACGTGGCAACGGGGACAACAGTCGTGTTGCACGAAGAGTGCTTCAGCGTGCTTTGAAATCAAGGCCAGGTGGCTGACCCTCGCGGTTGCGAGTTCAACAGCACCTTAAGTGCGCGATGGGACGAGATTCGATCTCCAGGGCTAGGAGAACGAGTCGAGGCCCGTTACGAGTTGCTGACGGCAGACAACCTGGCACTTGAACCGATTCTCCATGCCTCAGTCCCAGCCGTTTTGGCGCTCTTGAATCGCTCCCAATTCATCTTGGCCAGCTCCCTTGGGGGTTGATCAAGCTGGCGGATCCAATGTTTCGCCGCACGGACCACAGCGGCACTCCCAAGCGATACGCCGGCAAGCCAGAGAACCGCCCCCACGCCGATCAGAACGCTGGCCCACGTCAGCTGGCGGATGTCGACAGGCACCTGATGCCGCTGCGAGTTCTCCCTAGTCATAGGCCTCCTCAATCTCGGTCTGTCTGTGCCGTCATTTCTATCGCCGCGTCTCGGCGATCTCCACACCAGGCCTGTTATGGACGTGAAAATTACCGACTTGAGGTTTCACCGAGCGCCACTTTTTCGCCGATCGGTGACCCCGAGCGCGAGTTGTGTACGGATTTCTCCACAAGAAGGATCCGAGCGGTTCCGCTCGGTCGAACGGAGGGGGCTGGCTGTGCTCGACTACCTGTCGATGTGGGCAGTCAATGGTGGGTACGTCTCCTCACTCATGAGTGAGGAGACGTACATAACCTAGAAACCGTGCTTTTGCTGACGGCCTTCATCGAGTGTTCGGCTCCAAATCGCGAGAAGTTGATCGAGGCCGCTGCCACTTGCGCGGCGGCGACCCGCCGAGAGGACGGATGCCTTGAGTATCGGTTCTATGAAGACACCGAACAGGTGGGAAAGTTCGTCTTTGTCGAACCTTGGCGCGACCAGAGCGCTCTGGACGCTCACTTTGCCTCACCCCATCTCGGACTGTTCGTAGAAATCAGCGCGCCTCTCCTGACGGGTCGACGCGGCACGCTCTATGAGGTTGAAAGCGGAACTGAACTCTGATTTGGGGGAGTCCCACAGAACACCGGTCGGCTGACTAGCCCGCCACCCACCGCGCCACCGCGCGCGTAATTGAGGCCATGTCCGGACGCTGCTACTGACCCTGCCTTTAGGAGGGTGGAGCGACCGTCGGCAATCTCGCCAGCAGCGCCCTCGTCAGAGCTTCAATTCTTGCAAGGGATGGAAAGCCTTCGACTGAGACCGTCCAGCCGCGAAAATACACAAACACGTCCGCGTGCCGCCCAAGAATCACCGTGTTGTCGATGTCGATGCCGGTTTGAGTCTCTTCGGCGAAGGAGCCGAATCCACGCAGCGATTTGAGCTTCAGGTGGTACGAAGCGAGATCTTGCTTGAACAACGCCAATGGTTCGTTGTTATTCAGAGTCACACTGACGTAGCCAAATACGCGACCAGTGGAACAGGCGGGGCACTTCTTGGAGAAGAAGCATTGTTGGATGCCCTCCGCGGAGTCCCTTTTCGGCGATTGCTCCTCTAAGTAGAGGACGCTACCCACATAGGTCTTCAACAATGAAATTGGAAGGACCTTCAAGCAGGTTGGCGCGCTCCGGCCGAATGGGACAGTGGTCGCGTGAGCCACCGATTCGCTGCTTGCGAGAGCGGCGTTGGCGGGACCGACAACGGCCACCCATCCCAAGAGTCCCACGACGCCAAACGAGGCAGCGATTGATCGGAGAGGCATTCGGGTCCCTCGTGTCGTCTGCCGACGTCCGGGCATCGCAGCCTCCCACTTTGCCTCAGTCACAGGCGGGGGAGTCTTCACCGATTTTTCGCGGAAACCTGGTGGCCTCGGCGATCTCGACATTAGGCACCTTACAGAGGTGAAAATCACCGACTCGTGATACGTCAGTGGTAAACGCGAGTCGCGTTCTGGTGCGTCACCGACCCGGTGTTTCTGATCAGACCGCGTGTCGTCAACGGAGAACACCGGTCGCTTGGCCGACCTCGATCAGGTGGCCGTCGGGGTCGCGGATATAGGCACGGATCTCGACTCCGTGATCCTTCGGCTCCGTGAGGAACGACGCCCCCTTGGCCGACCACTCTGCGTAAGCCTTGTGGATGTCCGCGACTCGGACGTTGAGGAATGCACTCGTCTCGTTCGGGTCCTGGGGAGTTGTCAAAATGACTCCTGGCTTGTCGTCTGTTGGACCACCGCCAAGGTTCAGGATCAACCATGAGTTCGCGACTTTCAGGATCACCGGATCGCGCTCGCGAACGACGCGCCCGCCGAACAACGACCGATAGAACTCCCGTGATCGGTCTTGGTCGGACACCACGAGAAAGTGGGTGAGGACGAAACCCTCGGTCGGCGCCGGAAAATCTTCTAGAGCCATCTGTTGCCTCCGTTCAGTGATAGACGGAGCGCCATCGCGAAGTCGATGGTGTTCAGAGCAAACTGACTCAGCACATCATCACCCAGAACCCCGTCGACGTTGCTTCTTGGCCTCCACCACCTTGGTTACGACCCAGCGGTGCTTGCCGATCTTGCGGTCCCGAGCGAACCCCAGTTGCTCATAGGTCGATAGCGCCCCGTTGAAGAGGAAACCGGCAGGCACCGAGCCGGCGTCCTCCGGATAACCCTCAACTCTTCCCCCTCCGAGGTCGGCGATCAGGTCGAGCGCACCAGCCAGAGCCGCAGCGGCCACACCCTGGCGCCGGTGCCCCTTCCCAACGAAGCAACAGGCGATTCGCCAGTCCGGCGGCGTGGTCCGGTCCTTCTCGTATGCGGCCCGGTTCTTGATCCGTGGTACTTCGTCGGGCCTGCCGAACTGACACCACCCGATGCATTCGTCTCGGTCGAAGACAAGCGCGGCATGCGCGGTTCCGGCGCGGACGCGCTCATGCTTCCGCTCTCGGTTGAGGGCCGGATTGTCCCTGGCAACTCCCTCGGCATGGAATCCTATGCACCAGCAGCCGCCAAAGACTCCGTTGTTGCGCTCGACGAGCGCGGCAAAAGCGGGCCAGGTCGACGCGTCAAGAGCCTTGACGCTTTGTGCGGAGGATCCCACGAACCGGAGCCTTACACGAAGCGCAGTGGACGGCCTAGCGCGCTCCGCCGCGCCGAATAATCGATCTGCGTCGTCGCGGCGACAGAGCTATGGCTCGCCGCGCGCCAGATTCGACGGCTCGGGAGCGCTACGCGCGCCCCATAATGCGCGTCACCATGAGGTCGTGAAAGCGTTACGAAACGCCGCCATCGAGCGATACCTGGACATCATGTTCGGGACACATCCGCCCCTGATCAGAATGTAAGGCTCGCTCGTCTCGGGATGGTCGCGCACCGAGCGGAGCGCGTTATCTCTCACGCGCCAAGCATCGTGTGAGTCATCGACCTCGCCGCTTCCAACCGATTCCAGATACTCATCTTGCTGTGAGATGACCTCGTTTCATCGTCTCGCACAAACCTTCCGCCAACGGAGAGATCGACACGTAACTCATTGCGCCGCGCGCGGCTTCTCTCGCTCAGACTGGACGTCTCGGTGAGTGACCGAGAGGAAACTGACCAGGCAGAAGATGACGGCCGTGAGCACCAAGGCGATCCGTCCGTCGCCCCATCCGAGACCACTGCTGATGGTGGGCTTACCAACCCAGTCGGCAAACGACGCGCCGACAGGACGGGTCACGACATAGGCAAACCAGAAGGCGAAGATCGCGTTCCACCCGAACCAGCGGTAGCCGATGACGGGGATCAAGATGATCCCGGCAAAGAGCAGGGTGGAGTCGCCGTAGCCGAGGTGGAACGTCGAAGCGGTGAGGTCTCCCAAGGCGGTACCCATCGCGAACGTCGAGGCGACCGCCGCCCAATAGAAGGCCTCGCGCCGCGGTGTGTCGATGGTGTGGATGGAAAGCGTTTTCTCTGTCCGTTGCCAGACGAGGAAGACCGCAGCAAGGACGATCACATACAAGATCGAGGAGGCGATGTAGGGCACGTGAAGCCCGACGTGGAGCACGTCAGCGGCCATCGTTCCGAAGACGCCCACTCCGACCACCGCGAGCCAGTAGGACCAGGCCAGATAGCGATGCCTCGTGAACTGCAGCGCCAGCGCTAGCCCGAATCCAGCGAACCCGAGAAGGACAGCGGGAACGGGGCCCAACCGATGGACCAGGAAGTCCGACGTTGCCTCGCCCATGGCGGTCGACAAAGCCTTGATGACCCAGAAATAGACGGTGATCTCGGGAACCCTGAGAGCACCACGAGTCGTCCATCGTGACGAAACTGCGGCCCCAGTCACTTCGAGCAGCATGCCCCGCGAGATTTGTGACCTCCAAGTCGCAGCGACGCGGGAATCTTCGAATCAAGCGGAAGAAAGTCCACCGTTAGCGCCTCAAGTGCGTTCCATTCAGCTGATTCCCAGCTTGCGCGATTAGGTTGTCGCCGGTGGGTCGCGTGTGGCGACGACGGATTCTTCTCCTCCTTTTTCTCGCGGCAATCACACTCGTGGTGCCTACCGTCGCTCTCGGCGTGGTGGCGTCTGCAGCCGCGACCACGAGCTCCGTACTGACGGCCGCGAAGGCGGCAATCGCCAAGCAGACCGGCGTCCACCTGGTAGTCACTACGAACTCCAGCTCGTCCGCGAGCACCGAGAAGTGGGTCGCCGACTTGGGGGCGAACAGCGGCGTCGAGACCATCACGGAGGGAAAGGCGAGCGCGTCGGTCAAGGTGACCCCCACCTACGCCTACTTCACCGGGAACTCAGCGGGGCTGACCACGATCTTCGGGCTGAGCGCAGCAGAGGCGAAGAAGATCGGCAAGGACTGGGCGTCCTTGAAGTCCGGCACGAGCCAGTACTCGGACCTCAAGTCCGGCGCCACGATCTCCTCGGTCGCGGGCGTGCTCCCGAAGGCTAAGGGTACGAGCTTGTCCACAACAGTCACCGATGGCGTTCACCTCTACGTTCTCAAGTGGACGACCGCGGCCACCAGCTCCACGCCGAAGCTGTCGATCACGCTCACCGTCCTGGCCACTGGGGCGACCCTGCCGGTCGAGGAGACCACGACCGCCTCGGGCGGCGCCAAGGAGACACTCGTGTTCTCCAAATGGGGCGAGCGCGTCGCCGTGAGCGCACCGCCGGTCGCCTCAACGATCTCCTACTCCAAGGTTACGAGCTGAGAGCCGCCCAGCCAGAGGGACTGAGACCCGCACGGTGGCTGTAGCGCCGGACTCGCTAGATAGACGGTTGGGGTGCCGACGCTCCGGCCGTCACCGCCGGATGCACGCTCACGTTCGGCGCGAGCGTCGGCGCCTACGAGCACTGGCGAGGGAGTCGGCTTGCCGCATTGTTGGCACGGCTGAGCAGCAGCAGCTGCTCGCGCTCGTTGGTAGTCATCTCCGCCGCCTTGCGAAACGCGGCCTCGGCATCGGCGAACCGACCGAGGCGCTCGAGCAAATCACCGCGCACCGAGAGACAAAGGTGGTAGCTCGATAGCGCCGGATGCTCGGCGGCCGTGTCAAGCACCGCGAGCCCGGCCTCAGGGCCGTAGGCCATAGAGACTGCCACCGCCCGATTGAGTTCGACAACCGGTGACGGGGCAAGCTCGCCGAGCGCGTCGTAGAGCGCGGCGACGCGAACCCAGTCGGTCATCTCCACCGCTGGCGCGGTCGCGTGGCAGGCGGCGATCGCGGCTTGGAGGCCGTACGGCCCGAGGCCTCGACCGAGACGCGAGGCGCGGTCGAGCGCGACGAGTCCACGCCGGATGAGGAGGCGGTCCCAGAGACTGCGGTCCTGGTCGGCGAGGAGTATGGCATCGCCGTCTGGACCGATGCGGGCGCGAAGACGCGAAGACTGGAGTTCCATCAGCGCGACAAGCCCGTGGACTTCTTCGATGTCGGGCAAGAGCTCGGCGAGCACGCGTCCGAGCCGGACGGCCTCCCGGCACAGTGTCGGTTCGGTCCAGGCACTCCCGCTCGTCGCGACGTAGCCCTCGTTGAAGATCAGATAAAGCACGCCAAGCATGGAGTCAACCCTCGCCCGTAGCTCGACGGCGGGCGGCAGCTCGAAACCGATACTGGCAGCGGCAAGGGAACGTTTTGCCCGCACGATTCGCTGCGCCACGGTGGACTCGCGCTCAAAGGTGGCATGGGCGATCTGCTCGACCGACAAACCACCGAGCAATTTGAGCGTGAGAGCGACTTGCGCCTCATTCGATAGTGCGGGGTGACAGCAGGAAAACATGAGTCGGAGCAGGTCCTCATCGGGCTCCGTAGCAATGGACTCGAGCTCCTCGCCGGTCCGTGCCTCTTCCACTTCGGCCTGCCGGAGCAGCATCCGCTCCCGGGAGTCGGCACGCGCCGAGTGGCGAAGCCCGTCAATGAAGCGTCGCCGGCCAACCGTTACGAGCCAGGAGAACGGGCTCGTAGGTATCCCCGTCGTGGGCCACTGTTCAAGCGCGGCGACCAGTGCGTCGTGGGCGAGATCTTCTGCGGCACCGAGGTCGCCGGCGATGCGGCCGAGCGCAGCGACGACGCGGGCCGACTCGACCCGCCACACCGCCTCGATCGATCGCGCACCATCCTCGGTGCCGCGTGTTTGGTTCATGCCATGCGCCGCACTCAGTCCTGTCCGACTGCTTGCCGGACTTCATCTGGGAAATCGGACATCTCGAAGACCTGCCGAATCTCGATCACTGGCACCGGGCCGCTGTAGTCCGAGGTTGTCGCCGGTCCCTGGATGGCCGGGCAGCGCCGCGCCCATTCGATCGCCTCGTCTTTTGAAGCGACCTCGATCAACCAGTAGCCGCCAATGATCTCCTTTGCCTCGGTGAATGGGCCGTCGATGACGGTGACCTTGCCTCCGCCACCGGATATGCGAGCGCCTTTCGAGCTGGGATGAAGGCCATCGAGAGAAAGAAGCACGCCGGCTTTCGTCAGCTCCTCGTTGTAGGCGGTCATCGACGCCACCGCTTCGGGGTCCGGCATCCAGTCCTTTTCGTCGATGTTCGGGATCATGAACATCATGAATCGCATCTGCGTCGTCCTTTCGAGCGTCACCCGGGCTGGAGCGGACTCGGGCGTTCCGTCATTTTCGTGCGCTCCACTTATGCAGTCGAATGAAGCAGCTCGGAATCGACAGATTGGCGACCATTTTTTCAACGCTGCGCCGAACGACGGATCTGCGAGCGGTGAGTGTCCCATAACTCGCGTCGTGAACGTGCAGGGGTGCCCCCTACCGCCGAGGAGATCCGTACAAATGTCGAGGGGTGTTAACCAAACTCCGCCATGAGGATTTTGGCGCAGGGTTTAGGGGGGAGCCTCCATCGGTTGAAGAGAGGAGACTCCGCACCGTGGGAGGCTGGGCGACTGGCACTGCCGAGCGGGTATAGCGCAGGGGGATCGGGCTGCGCAGTAGCTAAAGCACTGGGCGTGTGCCCGCTGCTCGCGAACGCGGCCCATGGCGGCTCAAAGGCAAGCGGCCGGGTAATTAAGCGTTCGGTGGTGTATTGAATTGCCATCCCCATGGGATCGGAAGAGCCGTCGCCAATCGGCATCATCCAGGAGGTTGAAATGGTGAAGATCAAGGACCGCATCGTCGTCGAATCCGAAAAGGTCGGAACTCCGCCCAGGTCGGGCGTGGTCACCGCTACCCAGGGTTCGCTCGTGCGAGTGAAATGGGACGACGGAACCGAGTCCTCGTTCGTCCCCGCTGCGGGATCACTGACGATCATCCCGAAGACTGACAAGAAGAAGTCCGCTTGATCTATCGATCGAAACCGATTACGGGGTGAACATGGCAATTCGGATGATCAACGGCCGATCTCGATGGCGGATTTCAAGCTCAGACGGCGAAATCAACGGTTACGCCGCATGGCAGATCGTTGAACAGGTTGTAGTCCGACGAAATCGAAACACTCAAACAGCAGTGATTCGCACGGTGCTCCGAATCGTTGCACCGCTAATCACCTCTGCACTAGCCGCGGTGTCTGCAGGCCTCGTTCGAACGGCACTGCGGAATCGTGAGGCACCACAGCTGGGAACCGGTTCACGACCGCAGATTGGTCGAGGCAGCTGACAAGGACAGCATTCGTCAGGAGCCCGTGTAGCTGACGCCGAAACCTTCTGTCGAAGGAACTCACGGCGTCGACAAAACGACGCTGTTCTGAACGATTCCCATCTCTCGTTTGCCGGAATTGAAGAGAGCGAGCAGTTCGAGGCGAGGGGTCGGCTGAAAGTGCCGCTCGGCCCCGACGGTGTGGGACAGCTCGGGGCTGCGCTGGCGCAGAATCTTACGGGGCACCCTGTCGACGATGATGGGTCAACTCCAAAGAACACACTCATCCCATTCAGCATCATCCCCGTAGCGTCTCTTCGTCTCTCATAAAATCCGCGCCGATCGAGTCAAGGAGGCGAGCGCTATGGCGGTGACGGAAGACACCACCGAGCGACCGGTGCCGCGTCCAGCGCCCAGGCGATCGTCAGGACTCGGGACGACGACGCAGGCAATGAAGGACGCGGTGAAGAGCCCGACCACTTTCGACCGGTTCGCCGACTGGGTGTCGGAGGCGATGGGGCGGCCGCTCAACATCGCGTTTTGGCTCGTCCTGGTCGTCACGTGGACGCTGATCTTTGCTCTGGGGGGTCACAAGCTGTCGAGCGGGAGCTGGCTCCCGCACTGGTTCACGAGCCAGGGTTACAACTTCCCGCTCAACCTGATCACCACGGTCGCCGAGCTGTTCATTGGTTTCCTCGTCGCCACCGCGGCCAACCGAGCACAGAATGCGTTGACCGCGCTACTGGACAAAATAGATACGCAGGAGGCGCAGATCGAGGCCACGGAGGCCAAGCTCGTTGCGCTGATCAACGAGAACACCGAGATCACGAACGAGATCCACACGCTCACTACCCAGGTCGCCAAGAACGCCGCCCTCATCATTGAGGTACATCAAAACGTCACCGCGCTCACGACCCATGCCGGGCTCGCTGCCGCTGGTCTCCCACCCGATGCCTCATCACCATCCGCGAACTCGTAGGCGAAGAGGTATCGACCACAGACGAACGGCAAAGCGGAGCGGTTCAACCGGACGTTGCTCGAGGAGTTCGCCTACGAACGGCTCTTCACCTCGAATGCCGAGCGATCAGCGGAGCTCCCCCGATGGGTCGATTCCTACAATGCCGAGCGACCTCATACGGCAATCGGAGGGCTCACGCCGATCCAGCGTTTGCGTCAACAGCGCTGACGGGAATCACAGTTAGCCGGCGGCTATTTGCCCGAGCTTGGTGATCGTGTTCCACGTGCGGGTCGTTACCGCCACGCCGAGCCGTTTTTCGATCGCGGCGGCGTGGTCCAGCAGCGAGAAACCACCAGGGCACCAGAGGAACGCCTCGGCGCCGGTCAACCAGATCGCATCCCCATCCGGAGCGCTCACCCGCAGCTCGCGCTCGACGGAGCGGACGACCGAAGGACCGGGCGTCGCGCTCGAGGAACCCCACGAAAAAGCGGGATGGGTTCTCGGGTTCCGCGGCGAGCGGGTTACGAGCGATCACGGCAGCGAGCTCGCCAGCGGTCCTGACGATCACGCGGACTGCCATCGCGAGCTCCGCTGTGATTCGCTCCTCTATGTCGGCGGCCAGCGACGCCACGGGCCTGGCGCTGGACGTGTTGAAGATTGCGTTGCCGCTCGCCAGGTAGGTCGCGACATCCGCGTACCCGAGATCGGCGAGCAGCGACCGCAGGTCGGACATCGCGATACGTTTGCTGCGACCGACGTTGACACCTTTCAGCAGCGCCACATACCCGGTCATATGCAGATCCTGTCAGCCACCGCGGTAATCCTGTCCAATTAAAAGAGAGAATGTCTCGCGCTGACCTACTTTCCACATCTCGCCCACTCGCCTCGGTCGTCGAGTCAATGAGGATGTAGCGACTCGGCCGACAAACGCTGGGCGCGCCGTCCGGTCATATTCTCGCCGCAAAGAGCGATTGAGCGAAAGGAGGAGGCCGATGCCCGTCAAGAGCGTGGTCGAATACATAGAGGAGGCGGAGCGGGAGCTCGTCGCGGCCGAAACGTCGACTGGGCACTCAACGGAGAGTCGGTATCACACCGAACGAGCGCAGGTGTTCGCGACCCTCGCGCTCGCCAAAGCGACGTACGACAAGGCCAGCTGATCGCGTTGCTCGTGCTGCTGAATGGCGTCATCGGTCTGGCGCAAGCGCTCGCGTCGACTCCGCCGCCTCGAGCTGCGTCCGAGGAGCCGTACGGGAATGATGGCCGCCGCGATCCTGCATAACGCGTTCCCAGTAATCGTGCTGCGGCTGTCGCGATCGCGGTTGATGGGCGCGCCGATCGACGCCTTGGGGTCAATGGCTCAGTGTCTGACCGCGGGGAAGCAAACTTCGACCTGGTAGTCTGTGACGGTTAGCAACCGCGAAGTTCGGATTATCTGACCGCAAACGTACGCGTTGACGGGCCGGATCGAACGTCTCCTAGCTACCGATGTCCGCTGCTGCGACGCAGACTCGGCACACGGCCGAAACCATCGGATGTATGAACGGGACCGTCGCGCCCACCATTCGGCGCTCACGCGTCTAATTCAGTCGGAGACATCTCTTGCCTAAAACCTTTAGCGCGCTCGGCGTCCCTCACGACCTCGCCGCTGACCTAGTGGAGCGCGGCTTTGCTGAGCCATATCCGATTCAGCTTGCAACGATCGAGGAATCCCTCGCCGGTCACGACGTCTGCGCGGAGGCTCCCACCGGCTCAGGTAAGACCTTGGCGTATGGAATCCCCCTCGTCGTTCGAGTCGAGAGGGCACGCCCCCGCCGGCCGCGGGCGCTCGTCCTCGCTCCGACTCGCGAACTCGCGGCGCAGATTGCCGTCGAACTCGCCCTTCTCGGTCAGACCTATCACCTACGCGTCGCCACCTTCTATGGAGGAGTCGGTTTCGGCGAGCAGCTCGGTGCGCTCCAGAGGGGAGTCGACATTGCTGTCGCCTGTCCAGGACGTCTGCTCGACCTCTTGCAACGAGGAGCGATCCGACTCGGAGACGTCGAGATGGTGGTAATCGACGAGGCCGACCGCATGGCCGATATGGGATTCATGCCCGACGTTCGGACCATCCTCGCCAAAGTCCGGAATGAGCATCAGACGCTTCTTTACTCTGCAACCCTCCAAGGTGACGTCCACCGCCTGATCAAGGACCACCAGCGATCGCCTCGCCGCCATGTGCTGAACGCCACCACGGACGCGAAAGGCACCCGCAGCCACCACTTCTGGAAGGTTGAACGCCACGCCCGGGCAACCCTGACCGCATGCATCGCAGCGGCGCACGGCTCGACGATCGCGTTCTGCCGAACCAAGCACGGAGCGGATCGGCTAGTACACCAGCTCACCCAGTCAGGAATCGACGCGGTCGCGATCCATGGCAACCGGTCGCAGGCTCAACGCGAACGTGCACTTGCGCTTTTCCAAGCTGGAAAGGCGCAGGTGCTCGTCGGCACCGACGTCGCGGCACGGGGTATCCACGTGGATGATGTCGCTTGCGTGGTCCACTTCGATCCACCTGGAGACGAGAGCACTTACGTCCACCGGTCGGGTCGGACCGGTCGTGCTGGCGGGCATGGCAAGGTCATATCGCTTGTCGGCGCGGATCAAGAGGCCGAGACGAAAAAGCTCCAACGGATCCTGAGCCTCCCGATAGGAATCGGTTCTCCCGATGCGAACTTGCCCTGCTCTGACAGACCTCAGCCGATCGAGAGGTCCAAGGATCAAGCGCAAAGACGCCCGCCCGTTCCGACGGCGAGACGACGCGCCCGAAAGAATCGAAGTCGGTCGGTCTCGCGCCAGAACGCGAACGTGCAAAACACAGCACGACCGAGGAGTCCGGCTCGATCCTCGGCCAAGACGCAACGAAGGACTCCATCGCAGAGCTGATTGCGCCGGCCTGCTGTGGACCGTCCATCGTTCGCGGGTTCTTGAAATTCACCTTTCATCCCTCGTGGTCGTTTCGAGGGCGTTCTTTGCTGCCACCTCAACACCGGGTAAGAGGGAGTCGGAGACCGGGGGATACGTCGCTGCGACGCGAACCCCTACGTGTTTCGGATCTGTCAATACGCTCGTCCACACCTGATCCCAAACGTTCACGGGGTGAACGACGCGATGTGCCGCCAACGAATGGGACTGCGTCGCCGTTCGGCACTTCCGGCATGCTCTAAGGCGCACCCATCTAGTCGCCCCACTGGATCTGGACGCCGTCTCGGCGCATCGTAAAGGTGAAGCCAAAGATGGAGCACGCGATAGCTCCGGCAGTGAGTGCCCAGGAAATTCCTGTTCGTTCAAGAACAAAAGCTCGGAGGGATGACGTCAGAAGTACCCAAAGCACAAGACCGGCGTTTGTCATGAGGACAGCTGCCCACAGCAGTGACACTCGAACGAAGAACTGTTGCACGCGGGGTCGGGCGAGCAGTTCCGGGTCAAGTGGACAAAAATCGTGAGCGAAGCGTTGCGTAAATGGTCGACGCATGACTGCCGATCCGATGAGCACCAAGGAGATAAATACTCCCCACGAGATCGGCTGGATGAAATACAGCAGTGCGCTGTGCGTAATGAACGCGATCACGGTTCTGACGGTCAATAGCGCGACGTCGAGGATCAACAAGGTAGAGATTCGATCCCCCCTCTTGATCCTGCGCGCCACCGCGAGGGTGGACCATCCGAGCGCTGCTAGGAGTGCCGCTCGAAAGCCCCCGATCATCAGCGCAACGTAGAAGATGATCACGGGTGCAATGACTGCCTCGAAGACCACAGGCATCGCGTGCCGAAGCGCAGCGCGCGGCGACGGCATATGGAGAACCGGAGCCTTCCCATCCGATGGAGATAGGCGCACCGCCGGTAGGCCCGGACGCGCACGAGACATCGGGTTTGCTTGGCCGGAGCCGGATATTGCCAAAGGTGCGACCTTCCATCGTCATACATCTTGACGACTTGCGGCCGCCCGAAGTTGAGCGTACCTCGGATAACGGTCGTTTCTCGGAGGGTTCGGAGATGGTTTGGGAGAACACCGTCGGACTGACCCCAGCCCAGGTCACCGAGGAGGGTGTCTGGTACCACCTCGCGAACGACTCACGACGCCTGCTGTTCCCGAGCGGCCGAGCCTCTACCGGTTAAGCCGGAGTGTCTCCACAACGTCTGATTAGGCCGTTTGCTTCGGCGGTTGAACCAACCGCCTACGTAGTCAATTGGCTCAGCAGTCTCACTCGAGATGTTCACGACCCTCACCATGGCGTGTCGCCCGTTGTCGGCTTCGGTAGCCGCGCAGTCCGCGAATGACCTTCGCCCCTGGCCGACGTAGGCCGAACGATTTGAAGTTGTGGCGTCAGAGTCGCCGGCGAAGCGAACGGCATGCCTGTGACCCATGCCTTCCTGCGATCGCTTCCGATCCCGCTTAAGTGCCCTCAGCTCAAATGGATTTTGACATCGGTTTGACGGCCAGCACCGGGCAGTCCGCCTGAAGCAATATGTCCTGAGCGGCCGAACCAAGCACGAGCTTTCCGACTTTCGAGCGCCGGCGCAGGCCGATGATGATCATTTCGGCATCCCTCTCGCGAGCGATCCGAACGATGTCCTCTGCGGGTTCGTGTCCGAGGACGAACTCTTCCACCTCGTGGTCGACGCCTGCAGCCGCCAATTCGTCATCGATGCCTTCTAACGCCTCGGAATACGCTCGTACCTCCTCGTCACTCTCCTCCAAGCCGCCCTTGCCTGAGTGAACGACAACGAGACGCGCGTTGCGCAAACACGCCTCGGTGACCGCGCGATCAAGTGCGGCGCGTGCTTCGGTCCCAAAGATGAAACCGACGACAATTGTGCTCACAGATGACTCACCCTCGAATCAAGATGGGGCATGAGGAGGACGCGTCCAAGTGCCGGAGGTCCCCAAAAGGCGTCGACCTGTGATCGCAACATCTCTCGGTCACGAAATGTTCGATGTCATTTCGGTGACCTTGGACCCTTGCCCCTTGCCATCCAGATTTATGGGCGTCTTATCGACGATCCTCTCGGTGAGTAACAACCGGCACTCGCGTTTAATCGAACTCGATTGAACTACGAGGTCTTGTCGTCATCAGCGATGGACCACCGTGACGTTTCCGTTGAGGTGTTGAGGGTTCGGCACGTTAGTGATCGTGTAGATCCTGTTCAGGCACTGATCGGCTCCTGGGTGAGGTTTCGGCGCCAGAGGTCGAGCGTGCGCTCGAAATGCCGTTCGGCAGCCGAATGGTCGAAGACGGGCAGGTCGGCCATCGCAAAGCCGTGACTCGTGGCCGGGAGCCGCTCGACCACCCCCTTCACGCCGTGTCGCGCTAGCTCGTCGCAGAATCGATCGACATTTTCGGGGGTCGCCGATTGGTCGTTTTCGGCGAAGGCGAAGTAGACCTCCGCTCTCACATCGGCGAGTTCGAGGTGGGGCGAGTCGGGCGCGTCGGTGACGAGCGCTCCCGGGTGGATGCCGGCGACGGCGACGAACTCGTCGGGCTTCGCAGCCGCTGCGTGGAGCGCAAGCCTGGCGCCCATGCAGTACCCGACTGAGACCTTCGGGCCGCCTGCGGCGGCCGGATCGGCGGCGATGACGGCGAAGACCGCCTCGATGTCGGTAACTGCCCGCGCTGGTGTGACGGTCGCGACGACGTCCATCAACCGCTCCCGATAGGCCGGGTCGGTCATGTGGCCGAATTCGAACGACAGCTTTTCGCCCGATCGGTAGAAGAGATCCGGCGCGACGACGTAGTAGCGCTCAGCGGCGAAACGACGGGCATTCTCCTTTATTTGGTCGCGGTAGCCGACTCCATCCATGAAGAGCACAGCGACAGGGAGAGGACCTTTGGTCTCGGGGTGAGCAACGAAAGTCGTCATCACGCCGTCGGGAGTTTCAACGCGAATCTCGGTTTCAAACATCGGTTTTTCCCTTCTATTTGGACGCCGACTCAGCGCAGAGGGTCGGGACCTAGATCTATCCACTCGCTAGGCGAGTGGATAGATCTGCACCATTACGCGTCGAGCCACAGACCGTTCCGCAATATGGTTCGCCCCTCGAGCTCAGGGACGCTTCTCCACGCTCGGGCCGTCGTCGGCGTGGCGATCAAGAACGAGTGCTCGACCTCCTCTTCCCGCGGGTCCCATCCCACCCGTCGACGGTAGGTCTCCGCGAGGTCTGTGCTAGCCGCCCGGCAGGTGACAACCTCGGTCGCGGTGTCGAAGACCGTGACATCTCGGGCGGTCCCGAGTGCAAGCCGGACGGCGCCGCTCATCGCCGCGTTGCGTGACGCAGAACCCACTCGGGCGCGCGGCCGGTCTCCGCGTCGGTTTGACTCGTCAAGAGCTCGGTATAGCCGAACTCGAATAATCCCGTGTGTAGGTCAAACTCCAGAAGCGGGGTCCTAAGCGCGCATGACTTCGGTCAGCCCGTAGAAATCTGTAGTTAATCTCCCCAAGACGGGATCAAGGTGGTCGTACGCTCTCCTGCTTTCAGGCTCGCAGGACGTGCCCACCATCTATATGTGGTCGATCGCTATATGTGGTCGATCGGCATGTCTGAAGGAGCGGGGCCGTGTCAATCCTCGCGACAGGCGGTTCTTCCTGCTCGATGCTCTGGGACTCGACGACACAACCTGAGTGAAGGCGCGCGCCATCGAGGCGTCGGGGTCAAGGTGGAGCGCCCGTAGCAATGCGAGGACGAACGACCTTGACGCCGGCGCTGAGTGGCGCAGGATGTCTCCGGTTGTGGTCGGCGGTCGCTAAGCGCCGTTGGGTTCGCACCAAGTTCTCTCGCGTCAGAGATCGTGAGAGCGGCAAGCTCGGTTGCCGAGGCATGTCTTCGCTGAGTCGCTCAGCATGGTGTGTTCCGGCCGCGAACGGGCGGGCTCAATCACTTTGCCGGCTGCGCCACTCCTTTGAGTGGGAGCCCTGCCGATCGTCGAGCTCGCGCCCGTTCGCGTCCGAGCGTCACGCCGCCTTGGGGCTCTTGAGACAGCGGATCTCTCCGTCTCTGAGCCCGTAGTAGACGAGCGTGAGGACCTTGCGGGCGATGGCGACAGTCGCCTTTTTCTTGCCGCGCCGGTCGGCGATCGACTGGAAGGCGGCTTCGAAGATGCCGGCGTGGTAGCGGGCGACGGTCTCGACTGCTGCCCAGCGCACGAGGCGCGAGCCTTGTTTCGTGATCTGACCGCGACGGACCTTGGTGTCGGACTCGCGATGAATCGGCGTGAGCCCCGCCCACGAACAGAGTGCCTCTGGTGAGGGAAAGCGCGAGACGTCGCCGATCTCGGCGACGAAGATCGCCGCCATCACTTCGCCGACGCCATAGATCGCCTGCACGGCGTTGTAACCGGGATCGTGGCGCAACAACAAATGCGTCTGGCGGTCGATCTCGAGGATCTCGCGGTTGAAGAAACAGACGAGGTCGCGCAGCACCTCGATGCGGTGCGAATAGGCGCGAGGGATCTCGAGCGAGTCGAACTGGGCGGCACCGCCGACGCCCCACATGTCGTTGCGAACGGGCAGCACACCGTTCTTCGCGAGGACGGCGTGTGCCTGAGCCTTCACGCCCGTGCGCATCGACGAGAGCTTGTTGCGGAATCTGACGAGCTCTCTCAGCTCACGGAGCTCCGGTGGCGCGATCCACGCCTCGGCAAGACGGCCGAGGCGCAACAGGTCGGCGAGGTCGTGCGCGTCGCGCTCGTCGTTCTTCACGCGGCGGTGTCCCCAGTCGTTTCCCTTCGGGTTGGCGAGGTGGACGACATAACCGAGACCCTCGAGCAGGTCCGCCGCCCAATACCAGCCGTAGGTGGCTTCGAGGATCACGTCGCTTCCAGCCGGCGCCGCCAACACCGCGGCGGCGAACTCACCGGGATCGTTGTCGATGCGCACGCTCGAGAGCTGCTCTCCGCCTGCGTCCATGCGCACGATCACCGAACGGCGGCGGTGCAGGTCGATGCCGACGTACTCTCGTTCCATCGGGGCCTCCCTTGTCGTGGGACTGGTGTGAGAAACCCCAGTTTCGCCATTGAGACTGGAACTCTCACGGGGAGCGGAGGCCCCGCTCCTTCATCGCATCACATTTCGGCGCGCAGACTGGCCAAGGAGGGCGCTGCAACTCCGGTACTTGAAACCCAATCTGGGTGGCGAGTCGCTCGGTTGCCTTTGCAGAGCGTTAGGAAGCGCCCAGGCCATCGTCTGAGTCCACCGAGACCGCTCTCATCAGCACGCAAGCGAAGCCAAGGGACTGCAACGGAGGGCAAAGGTGGCTAGATGACGGTTGACGAGGTGCCGCCGATTGACGCCCAGAGCGGACCTCATGCCTCAGTCCTTCCCCTGGCGGTGGACCTGCGAGATGTGCACAAGTCCTTTGGCACCGTTCAAGCTATCCGGGGCATAAACCTGCAGATCCGGGCGGGCGAAGTGATGGCGTACCTCGGACCGAACGGGGCGGGAAAGACGTCAACCATCGACATCATTCTCGGCCTTTCTCGACCCACCTCCGGCAAGGTGACCGTCTACGGCATGACGCCACGCCAGGCGATTACCAAGGGATTGATCTCGGCGGTCATGCAGACCGGGGGGCTTGCTCAAGGACCTCACCGTAGGGGAGACCGTGTTCTACGTCTCCAAGCTGTTCGCCGAGAGCCGGCCGGTAGCTGAGGCGCTGGACCGAGCGGGCATCACGGCCATTGCCGACCGCCGGGTCATGAAGTGCTCGGGCGGTGAGCAGCAGCGGTTGCGCTTCGCCCTCGCCCTCATTCCAGACCCGGAACTGCTGATTCTCGACGAGCCCACCCAGGGCATGGACGTGGAAGGCCGGCGTGAGTTCTGGTCAGCCATCCGACATGACGCGGAGCGGGGCGCACCATCGTGTTCGCCACCCACTACTTGGAGGAGGCCGATGCGTACGCCGACCGGGTCGTGCTCATCAGCAAAGGGGAGATCGTGGCGGACGGAACGGCCGCTCAGGTGAAGGGCCTGGGCTCGGGCCGGACTCTCCGAGCCACGTTGCCCGGAGCCGATCAAGCCTCCTTGCGGGCGATCCCGGGCGTCGACAGCGTGGAGGTGCGGGGCGACACCGTGCTCATCCAATCGGCTGATTCGGACTCGGTGGCCCGTCAATTGTTGACCACCACTGCGGCTCGGGACCTAGAGATCACCGCCCATGGGATGGAAGAGGCCTTCGTGGCCCTGACCGGCGATGGCGGCCCCGGCATCGGTGATGGCAGGGGTTCGGCATGAGCACTGATGCCCCGGCTGGTGTGCCCGCGGCTGGTGGGCTGGACACCGACTTCCTCAATCGGCGTGCGCCCCCGATGGCTGGGCCGACGACCGGGCGTGGACGGTGTCGTGGATGAGCATGAACCGCATCGACCAGTACCCGGGTCGCGACTCGGAAAGCTCATGCCGGGCCAAGAAAAAACCGGTCAACGTGACGGCGGCGGCCGCTAGCCAGATGATCACTCCGACGGCCAGGACCCATGGCGTGAATCCCGACAGCATCACGATGAGGCCCGCAATGGCGACGGCCAGCCCGAGGTAGCCCACTCGGAGGGCCCAGACGGCCATCCTCCAGTGTTCGTTCTGCTGCAGCTCCGGCGGCTCATCCATACCAGGATTGTGCAGGAGTCACGGTTGCGCGACAACGGTCATTGGTCCGCCCGGCACCGCCAGGATCTCGAGTACCCATCGAGCGCTGCCAGGAACAGCCGATGGGTATCCCCTATCCGCGAGCATCGCAGGCTGACGCCATGCCCCAGTACGCCGGGAGCGAGGCGCATCGACGGGCGCACGTCGGGCGCATTCGGATCGAACGCTTGCTGGGCTTCCTAGTCAATGATTTCCCCCGAGAGACGTGGGTGTCGAGAAGGAGAGCTGATGCCATGCCGATGCCGAAGAGAACGAACGTCGATGATTACTTCGCGAAGCTGAGCGACGTGCAGCGGCCGCATCTCGAGACCCTGAGGGAGCTGAGCCGAAACGTCGACCCGAAGGCGCGGGAGGAACTCAAGTGGAACCTACCCATGTACGTCCGAGGGGAAAAGGCGAACCTCTGGATGCTGCAGAATTTTAAGAACCACTGTTCGCTGCGGTTCTCTCCATCGTTCTTTGCCACTCAAAAGGCCGCAGTCGAAGCCGCCGGCTACGAGGCCGGTGAAGGCTTCGTCAAGCTCCCCTATGACCGACCGCTACCGATCAATCTCCTCAGGCAGTTGATGCGGGCACGGGTCAAGGACTACGAGACGACGGGCGACTAGTTCGCTGCGTTTGACCTATTGGCGCGGGGGCCGCGCGCAGTCTCACAGGGTCGCGTTGGACGGAGCGCGCCGGAAGCGTCCCTAATCGCCAGGACCTGGCGCTCCTATGGTTAGTGCCAAAGTGGCCGAAGTTCGATTTCACCTCACAGCTGATATCAGCACGGACAGTCCGGACAAGATCGGCCCGATGCTGGGTCGGCTCGTCGGTGGCACGATTACGCGAACTCCCGAAGGCTTCCGCGTCGAGGCTTCGATGCGAGGTACGGACCCCCGTGAGCTCAACCGCGAACTGTTGTCAGCGATGCGTCGGCTCGAGCGTCGTACCCGCCTGCGAGCCGAGTGGACCGGCAACGGCATGACTCACCGGTTCTTCGACTACGTGCCCAAGGGAACCCGGCCAGCCCCGAACCAGGGCGCGCCGCCAATCGAGTCGTGAGCGTCGAGGAGACCTGGGTGACCCCGAACGCCGGGAGAGTGCGTCGCCGTTCGGCACCTTCGAGCTAGTCCGCGAAAATTGGCGCGCATTACGTGACGCTCGTGAACGCGCGTATCGCCGAGTATGCGCTTTCTGACGCCGCAGCCTCGGAGCCCGAGAACGATTGATCTGAGTGGATTGGCTGCGGCGCCGATCGAAGCTACGGCGCAGACCCTGCCGACGCAGCCCGTTCAACTGGAGTCGAGAATTGTGACCTCGGTGTTACCCGCCAGGTAGCACAATTCGAGATATGGCCCAGTCGACAGCACGGAAAGCCGGCCTCACAGCGGCCCTCTTCGCCGGCTCTGTCCTCCTCATCGCCGCATGGGGTGTCCCAGCCGGGGCCGACGGAGGAGGAACAGGGGCGGCGTTTTCAAGTTCGTGGGCGCCAGTTACACGCAGGAGCTCAAGTTCGCGGGTTGCATGCGCCGGCACGGCGAGCCCAACTTCCCCGATCCGAACGGCAACGGAGTCTTCACGGTGAGAGGTATCGACCTCAACTCGTCCCAGTACCAGCGGGCGCAGAAGGCCTGCCAGTATCTCCTCCCTAAGGGGGGCGCGCTGTCACCGGCGGAGCAGGCGAAGCTCCTCGAACAGGCGCTCAAGTTTGCGGCGTGCATGCGTTCCCACGGTGTGCCCAAGTTCCCCGACCCGACCTCCAAGGGCGGTGGCATCACCTTCAGTCTGCGGGGCGTCGACCCGAACGCGCCTCAGTACCAGCGGGCACAGAAAACCTGCCAGCAGCTGTTCCCGTCCGGAGCATTCGGGCGAGGCGCGCCCTTAGCCGCGGCCGGCTAGCGGACGAGTGCCTGCTGAGAACGGTTGAGACCTCGCTCCGTTATTCGCCTGAACCGCCTGCGGGCGCGAGAGTTGACGCCAGTTCCGCGCACAAGCCGACGACTTGAGGATGCCGGTCGAGGAACCAGAACAACCTCTTATGCACTGGCAGCTGCGCTACCAACCACCGCCGTTCGTCGCTCCTATCGACGGATCTGGAGTTCGACTCGCGCCCCATAACGCGCGCCAGGGTTAGGACGTGAAAGCGTCACCAAGCGCCGGTTAGGCGGCCACTGGGGAGTCTCGACCTTCGAGGAACAAGCTAAGGAGTCTGGCCCTTCTGCTCAGAGCAAACTCGCAGCAATGAGCAAAGCCGCTGTGATACTGAGCAAGACCGGGCAGATCTTGAAGAAGATGACGCGCGTGCGCGCTCCTGTCGACGCCGTCAGTAGGGCGACTGCGAAGAGCATCGTGGCCGACGCCCGGTCCACCCAGTCAGTCAATGCACTATGGGAACCGCTCACGGCTGAAGCAATCACCACGAGTGCGGCGATGAACCACATGGTCATCGCTTCAGCGATCCACTCCTGGGTGATGACGAGCCGGTTGTCATGCGAGGTGTCGTTGAAACCCCTGACGACTCGCGCTGTGGGCAGGATGTGAGCGACACCCCACAGCGCGACCACTCCGGCAGCAACGTAAGCGAGAACTGCGCTCATGCCATCAGTCTCCGTTGCTGAGGATTACGCCGCCGCTCTCAAGTCGGTCACACGGCCCTAACTCAGCAGCGACGACAGCTGCGCGTCGTCAGCAGCACGACGTCGGATCTACTGGGACCTCGTGCGATGCCACTGCCGCGGCGCCCACTACGGATGGCTTGGTCGCCTTGATGATCGCGGAATGCATGCCCGCGAGGTACTCGGCTGTCGGCGTGATGCTCACATCCTCTAATCCTGCAGCTCGAAGTCCTGCCTCGTACTCTTCGAACGAGAGCGCGCCCGCGATGCAGCCGACGTACGTTCCCCGTTCGGCTCGCTCCGCAGGTGTGAGGTTGTTATCGGCAACGACGTCGCTAATACCGATGCGCCCACCCGGACGGAGTACGCGATACATCTCGGCGAAGACCTGAGGCTTGTCGGTCGAAAGGTTGATGACGCAGTTCGAGACGATGACATCAATGGAGTTTGCCGGAAGCGGCACCTGCTCGATGAACCCCTTGAGGAACTCGACGTTCGTGAACCCGGCTGCGTCGCGATTCTTGATCGCGAGAGCAAGCATTTCCTCGGTCATGTCGAGCCCGTAGACCTTGCCGGTCGCTCCAACACGCCTTGCTGAGAGCAGTACATCGATGCCCCCACCGGATCCGAGGTCGAGCACGGTCTCCCCGGCATTCAGGTCGGCCACGGCTGTCGGGTTGCCGCATCCAAGGCTTGCGAGGACTGCCGCTTCCGGCAATCCTTCGTCGGCGAGCGTCTCGTAGAAGGTGGGGCCTGTCAGATGACCCTCCTCGGCGCAGGTAGAACCGGCATGGCAGCAATCGTTTGCCGCTCCCGCGCCCGAGGTCACCATGCGCGCTGCCTCGGCGTAGCGGCGTCGAACGTCCTCACGAAGCTCTGTGTCGTTGGTCACCTCACAACCTCCTGTGCATCGAATACCGAAGCAAGCCGACCCAAACGCTCACGCTCGAGCGAGTAGTAGGCCCACGTTCCGCGCTGTTGTCGCTCCAGCAGCCCGACGGCCACCAGCTTCTTCAGATGGAAGCTCACCGTCCCTTGAGCGAGCCCAAGATGGGACATGAACTCGCAAACACACACTGGCTCGGAGGCGTTGACGAGCAGGTTCACGATCCGTATCCGGTTCGGATCGGCCAGGGCCTTGAAGATGGAGGCCAGCGTCTTGGTCTGTCCCCGCGTGATCTCACGGGCGGTCACAGGGGTGCAGCAAGCGACCGGTGACAGCGAGACCTCCTGAAGCAGGGCGTCCGCGATTGATCCCTCAGTTTGCGCGCTCGCCAAGCATTCATTCAGGTTCATCGATGTAGAAAGTACGCTCTTCATCGAGATCTGTCAATGTAAGGCAGAGGATCGGCTGGTCTGCCGCCCCTCAGCTGCGCCCCAGCTCAGCGTCGCGAGTGAACTGAGCCATCCCCTCCCGCTTCGTCCTAACCCAAGGGGCGCCGGTCGCCGGTCGCCCGCAACCTCCGGACAAGCCCTAGCGGGGGTGGTCGGACCGCTTATCGAAGCGCCGGTCTCCAAGGTCACGAGCTGAGAGCTGCCCAGCCTTACGGACCGAGACCCGCACGGTGGCTGTTCAGGCGTTCGACAACCGCAACGCCCGGACCAGAAGTCCTTCCGCAGGCCGCGACTAGCTCGCCGACCGCGACCAGCGCCGTCCCGATCGCCCCGGCCCGCCAAGCACGTGTGGTCATTGATGCCCCTAAAGCGGCCTCTTGGTACTCCCAACGCGGTTGCAGGACGGTTACGAGGTTCGGCCAAGACCCCACGAAGACGAAGCTCGCCAGATTGCCGGAGATCCAGAACGACGGCCTGTGGCCTCGAAAACCGTTTGGCCAATCGATTCGCCGATCCCCACTAGCAATTGGACAAAGCCCTTTCGGGCTAAGCGAGGGTTGCGTAGCGTCTGGCTCGGGTCCTCGGGGGTAAGCCCGCACCGAAGAGCCGGGGTTGAGGGTGAGATCCGGCCGCGCTGGTAGGTCTCTGGACCACAGGTGTCGTTCCCTCCCTGGGACGCTCCCGAGGGCCCACTATTCCGAAATGCGGCAAGAGCGCGATCGGGGAGGCAGTTGCCGCGCGCTCCCAACCGCGCCGCTCCCCGTCGAGCCGATCGACGCCGCCCTCGTACGGGCGCTCGGCGAGCCCATCGTCGGGGTGTGAAAGCAGAGCTGGACCATCATCAAAGCGGTCGAAAAAGCTTCAGCCCTCACCGTGGTACCCAACCTTTCCCTTCACGAGGTGGCGGATCAGCATGACTGTCGAGGGGACAACAAGTACAAACAGCCCACGGAAACCGTGAACGAATGCTCGCAGAGGCGCCTCTAGATGCACGGGGGAGCCGAGCTAAGGCGCAGTGCGGCGGAAGCCCCAGCAGGGACGATTGGGCTGCGGGGTGCTATCGGGTCGATCCGCAAGTAGGGCGTGCCGAGCGGGGCTCGTTGGTCCGGTTCGCCGCGATTGGGCCACATCGCCATTGCCCGTTCTGCTTGCGCAGTGATTGTGAGTGCTGGATTGACACCGAGGTTGGCAGAGATCGCGGCACCGTCCACGACGTGGAGACCGGGGTAGCCGTAGACCCGGTGGTACGGATCGATCACTCCGCTCTCAGGCGAATCGCCGATTACAGCACCGCCGAGGAAGTGTGCCGTCATCGGGATATTGAAGATGTCGTTCCATCCTCCGGCGGGAAACCCGCCGATGCGTTTGGCAATGCGTCGCACAGCGTCGTGTCCAACGGGGATCCATGTCGGGTTGGGGTCACCGTGCCCTTGCTTCGAGGTCAGCCGTGGACCGAACAGTCCTGGTTTCGTGTAACAGGTAATGGAGTTGTCGCGTGTTTGCATGACGAGGGCGACGATGGTCTGCTCTGACCACCGATGCATATTGAGGTTGCGCGTCATCGTCACCGGATGACGCGTTATTTCGAGCGCCCAACTGAGCAGTCGCGATCGCCCGCCGCCATCAACAAGCGCTGTGGACAACAAACCCATGGAATTGCTGCCTCGCCCATAGCGCACGGGTTCAATGTGAGTTTGATCGTCGGGATAGAACGACGATGTGATGGCTACGCCTCGAGTGAAATCGACATTGCGCCGAAATGTGCGCGCCCCAAGAATTGCTTCGGAGTTTGTGCGAGTGAGCTCACCGAGCCTGTGAGAAAGATTGGGCAGGTTCCCTACGTCGCGCATGGAGTGCAGAAGCTTCTGGGTGCCCATCGTCCCTGCTGCCAGTACGACATGCGGGGCGATGAACGTGCTGCGGCGCTTACGTACCCACCCAGTTGTGCGTTCGGCCGTGACCTCGTAGCGACCGTCAGCCCGCGGCCGGATGCTGGTGACCGTCGTGAGCGGGTACACCTCGGCACCTCCGCGTTCGGCGAGGTAGAGATAGTTCTTGAGAAGCGTGTTCTTCGCGTCGTGGCGACAGCCGGTCATGCACTCACCGCACTTGGTGCATCCTTTGCGGGCTGGGCCGGCGCCACCGAAGAAAGGGTCGTCGACTTCGACGCCAGGCTCGCCAAAGAACACGCCCACCGGGGCAGGAGTAAACGTTTCGGCGACTCCCATCTCCTCGGCGACCGCGAACATCACGTCATCGGCCGGCGTCATGGTCGGGTTTGGTACCACGCCGAGCATGCGCATTGCTTGGTCGTAAAACGGTGCGAGCTCGGCGCGCCAGTCGGTGATGTGACCCCACTGAACATCGGTGTAGAAGGACGGGAAGGGTTCATAGAGCGTGTTGGCGTAGACCAGTGATCCTCCGCCGACACCAGCACCAGAGAGAACCATCACGTTGTTCAGCAGCGACACCCGTTGGATGCCGAGTAGCCCGAGCTTGGGTGCCCAGAAGAACGAGCGCAGCCGCCACGATGTTTTCGGCAGCGTCGCCTCATTGAAGCGGCGCCCCGATTCGAGCACCGCTACTCGATAGCCCTTCTCGGTCAGACGAAGGGCCGCCGTGCTTCCGCCGAAGCCGCTGCCGACGACGAGGACGTCATACTCCTGGCACTCCACGCGGCGACAATAGGTGTCGCGTCGCGAGTCGCTAAACGAATCTGGTTCGCTCTCGGGGCGAACGCGCGAAATCTGACCGGCACCCACCGAACCGGTCGATAGATCCGCGAGCGTGACCGATTCACGGAACCGAACGGCCGTCCCATATCACTCAGCGCCACCCGACTCTCGGGGTAGCTCATAACGCCGGGACGGTGGCGTTACAAGAACTGGAGGTTCAAGGTCACATCGGCGGCGCCTGCCTCTCCGTCGTCTACGTCGACACCGACCACCCTCTCCGAGACGCCGCGTCGGGGGGTCGGGATCGACCGAGCATCACCATGGAGTGGGTTGCGGGCTGTCGTCTCGGCAGTCAACAAGCGCGCACGCCGCCCGGCCCGGGAGTAAACGCACTAGTCGGGCGCGCGGGTCCGACGCCAGGCGACCGCACAGCGTTGCGCACTTCGCTGCACCACTTCTCTTGAAACCGATGGAAGCGGGGCTGGTCCCGGACGGAGGCGAACAGCGGTGAGTAGAGCATCTCCAGCACCGGGATCGCCCAGTCCTCGCGCTCCATGCGCTCCCAGAAGTTGTCGAGGTCGCCCAAGGCGAAGTACACGAAGCCGGCAAGGAACCCGCTGGCCGCGCCGTCGGGGTCGAGCTCGGCGAGGGCTTCGATGCAGCGCCTGGCGGTCTCGGCGTCTCCCTGTCGTGCCGCCAGGAATCCGCGGAACGCGAGCGACCAGCCGTTGCCGGGGCGTAAGCGCTCCATCTCGCGCAAGCTTTGCTCGGCGGCCTCGTAGTCACCGCGCCCGAGGTGGTACTCCGTACGGTGCTGATTGGTGCGAAATGCGACGAGCGGCTCCGTCGCGTCCCAATGAGCAATGGCGTCGGCAACGCGCCCGGCGTAGAAGTAGGCGCGCCCCAAGAAGGCGAGGACGTTGATGTTTAGCGGGTCGACGTTGCGCGCCTCCTCGAGCAGCCGCACCGTCTCGTCGATGTCACCGCTTCCGGCGGCGAGCTGCGCAAGGGTGCGGTACGGCTCGGAGCTGCTGGGATTGAGCTCGATCGCGCGGCGGGCTTCCCGATTGGCTCCGGCGTAGTCCTCGTCGCCGAGCATCAGGAGAGAGAGCGAAGCGTGGGCCTCGGCGAGCGCGTCGTTGGCGGAAAGCGCTCGCGCCAGCTCCTCACGCGCCCGCCGTTGCGAATCGTGCAGCGGCAGCGATCCCTCCGAGGCAAGCCACCCGTAACAGTCGGCGATGCCGACGCGGGCGCGGGCGAAGCCAGGGTCGCGAACGACGGCCCGCTCGAAGAGGGCAAGGGCGCGGCGGATCGTCGCATCCGAGGCCTTGTCGTTGAGCAGCTTGCGGGCCTGCAGGAAGTCCGTGTAGGCGTCCATGTCGCTCGTGTCCGGTTGCGGCTGAGCCGGCGTGAGCTCGATGGTGCCCCCGCGTGCAGAAAGGTGCACCGAGATTGCGTGCGCGATCTGCTCAGCGATCTCGTCCTGGACGGCGAAGACGTCGTCGAGTTCGCGGTCGTAGCGCCCAGCCCAGAGGTGCTCCTCGGAGCTCGCTTCGATCAGTTGGGCGGTGATGCGCACGCGCTTGGCGGCCTTGCGCACGCTCGCCTCGAGCACCATCCCGACGTCGAGGGCGTGTCCGATCTGGCGGGCGGTGTCGTGGCTGCCCTTGTAGTGCATCGCCGTCGTTCGGGCGATCACACGCAGCCCCGCGACGTGGGCGAGCTTCTCGATCAGCTCCTCGGTCATCCCGTCGGCGAAGTAGTCGTCGTCGGGGTCGGCACTCATGCTGGCAAAAGGCAACACGACGACGCGCCGCAGACGATCGTCTCTGGCCGCGTTAGCCGCGCCGCGCCTGCCGGCGACGTCGGCGGTCTCGTCGGTGCCTGCTGGCAGCGGGGCGATCGAGTAGAGCTCGATCGGTTGCTCGATGTTCTTCAGTCTCGGGGCGCCCATGGCGCGGAAGGAGGCAGGCAGCTTGTCGCGTACCTGGTCGTAGATGTGGCGGGTGGCGCAGATGCCGCCAGCCTCCGCGTGCGCCTCGATACGGGCGACGATGTTGACGGCGTCGCCGAAGACGTCGTCGTCGCGATGCACGACATCGCCGAGGTGGACACCGATACGCAGCACGATCTCTTCGCCGGGCAAGGCGGCGTTACGGGCCTGGATCGCTTGCTGGATCTTGAGCGCGCAGCTCACGGCGTCGAGAGCGCTGGCGAACTCGACGAGCAGGCCGTCGCCGAGCGACTTGACGACGCGCCCCCCGAATGCCGAGACGAGCGGCCGAAGGATCTCCTCCTGCTCGCGCACGAGGTCGAGGGCGAGTCGCTCGTCGCGCTGGGTGAGGGCTGAGTAGCCGACCATGTCCGTGAGCATGACGGCGGCCAGCAGGCGCCGATCATCGGGCACGCGCGCGAATCTACGTCGTCGAGTCCGAGAACGTCGGCGACGCCGAGGGGTCCCAGCCGCGTCGTGCGCGGATAGTTCAACCCAATTAGGCGGGTTCAAATAAACGTGGAGTTGCGACGCGTGGTACCGTCCCCGACAGGTGTTCCACACACCTGTCGGGGACCATTGACGACTCCGAGGACGCCGCCGAGGAAACGGAGGCTCTCGAAGGATGCTGATGGCTGTCACGGCTAAGCGTTTCCAGCCGAGCGGCGTCTTGAGCGTGCTCATCTCAGCACGGGAGTTCCGCGGGACCAAATCGCGATTTGCATGATCGAGTTTTGCCGTCGGTTCGTGCTGACGCGATCCACGAGCTGCCCTTGATGCGGGGCGGGCGATTAGCAAGCCAGGCATCACTTGTTCCGCTTTGCGCGGCTACCAATGGAGATGATGCGCTCTTCTCGTACAAGCACGGCTCCGTCGGTCCAATGACTGAGCGCATCCATATCGGCATCCTGACGTTACGCGAGAGATCCGAGCGAACCTCACAGAAGACCTGTCCTGCCAACTCACGTCAGTGACGCCGAGAAACGCTGCGGATCAACGTCCGGGCGCGGAACTCCGCGTTACTTGAACTGAATTAAGCAGTCTGATCGGGACCTGCCGATCGCCCCGAGCTAGTGCGAAACTTTGTCGTGCGATCGGCGAGACCGCGGCGTCCTTTCTCAGCCGCGCACGGTGGACGCGTCCTTCTCGTATCCGTCGCCTTGCTGGCGGCATGGGGACAATCAACAAGCGTGGCGGCAACGAGAAAGCCTTCTTCGGTCACTCGTTCGGACGCGAGGCCGTCTTCGTCGGGCACGCTCGCCTATCTTTCGCCCGTCGATTCGGAAACGGCGTGGGCCGTCGTCGACAGCGTCGAGGGCGGTGAGCGCGTGCTGCGCACCACGAATGGGGCGGCGAGCTGGAACGACGTCACCCCGCGACAGCTAAAGGCTCTGGTCACCGGCGCCAACGTGGCAGCCGGTGCCGCGACTCCCCAAGTCCTATTCGTCGGTGCGAAACGGGCGTGGACGTCCGCAGATGGATGGCTCGTCGCCACGACTGACGGCGGAAGGATGTGGGCCACCCTCGCCCGGTTGCCCAAAACGTGCGTTCCTCTCCAGTTCGTCGACCCAACACACGGTTGGTGCGAAGTGACCGGCGCGGCGGCCGGCTCCGAAAGCGTCGTCCTCTACCGGACCAACGACGGGGGCCTGCACTGGCAGCGGGTGAGTGCCACCGAGCCGAGCTCGTCGACCAAAGGAGCCCTCCCGTTCGGTTGCGAAAAGCCGATCAGTTTCACGAGCGAGACCGTGGGGTGGGCGGGACTCACCTGCTCGGGCTATATCAGCCGCGTGTACGAGACGACCGATGCCGGTGCCTATTGGACAGCTCGCACGATCAGCGGGATTCCGCCGTCAATGGCGGATGCCGAGATCTCAGTCGTCCCACCGAGGCTCTCCGGCGTCCTCGGCGCCGGCGTCATGTTGGTCAACAACGACGTCATCATGTATCGCAGTGAGAACCGCGGTGTCACTTGGCGGGCGGTCGCGCCGCCAGGAAAGCTCCAACCCTGGGATGCCGACGTGATCAACCCCCTTCAATGGCGCCTCGCTGATGACCGGCGCATCGAGTCCACCAACACGGGAGGTCGCACGTGGACGGTCATCAATCCCAACTGGCCTATCCCTCCGGCGGCCAACCCCCACCTAAACCTGCCCACCCTCCAGTTCGTCTCGGGAAGCGTTGGGTGGGGCACTTACTACATGCCAAACGGTTCGATAGTCCTTCGAACCACCGACGGCGGAGCACGGTGGACGAAGGTTCGATCACCGGCTTGATTTGCCGCCCCGATCCTCGGATCCAATAGACGACGTTTGCCGGAACCTCAGCACGATTACTTGAACTCAAATACTCAGTCGACGCTCGTTCGTTTCGACGCTTCCCAAGGTGCTTCGTGGATACAGTGCAAGGCATCGCGATGAGCCGCCAATGACCGAGCACGGGAGCGATGTCGACCGGCGCGCGGAGTGGGAGTCCTTGAAGGCCCGCTACCTCCGACCGCTGGACGCACGACCGGTCTCGTCGGCCCGAGGTCTGCACCACTTCGCCTTGCTCTGCAGCGATGTCGAACGGACCATCATCTTCTACCAGGAGCTTCTCGAGTTTCCCCTGGTCGAAGTCTTCGAGAACCGGGACTATCGCGGATCCACCCACTTCTTCTTCGATGTGGGACACGGCAACTATCTGGCGTACTTCGATTTCCCCGGTCTTGACCTCGGGGACTACCGCGAAGTGCTCGGCGGCCTCCATCACATCGCGATTTCCGTTACTCCCGAGCAATGGAACCGGCTCGTGGCCAAGCTGGAAGCGGCAGGAATCGAGACCCTCATCGTGGACGGTTCATCGGTCTACTTTCCCGGACCAGATGGCGAACGACTCGAATTGCTCTCGTACCCGCTCAACGACATGTACGGGACGATCGTCGGCTGAGTCACGCGTGACGAGAGCACGACGATGAGAGCTATCAGCACCGTATTTCTGCACAATTACGCAGCGTCACCTTCGTGAGCGTCCCCGACCGGCATGTCTGAAGGAGCGGGGCCGTGTCAATCCTCGCGACAGGCGGTTCTTCCTGCTCGATGCTCTGGGACTCGACGACACAACCTGAGTGAAGGCGCGCGCCATCGAGGCGTCGGGGTCAAGGTGGAGCGCCCGTAGCAATGCGAGGACGAACGACCTTGACGCCGGCGCCGAGTGGCGCAGGATGTCTCCGGTTGTGGTCGGCGGTCGCTAAGCGCCGTTGGGTTCGCACCAAGTTCTCTCGCGTCAGAGATCGTGAGAGCGGCAAGCTCGGTTGCCGAGGCATGTCTTCGCTGAGTCGCTCAGCATGGTGTGTTCCGGCCGCGAACGGGCGGGCTCAATCACTTTGCCGGCTGCGCCACTCCTTTGAGTGGGAGCCCTGCCGATCGTCGAGCTCGCGCCCGTTCGCGTCCGAGCGTCACGCCGCCTTGGGGCTCTTGAGACAGCGGATCTCTCCGTCTCTGAGCCCGTAGTAGACGAGCGTGAGGACCTTGCGGGCGATGGCGACAGTCGCCTTTTTCTTGCCGCGCCGGTCGGCGATCGACTGGAAGGCGGCTTCGAAGATGCCGGCGTGGTAGCGGGCGACGGTCTCGACTGCTGCCCAGCGCACGAGGCGCGAGCCTTGTTTCGTGATCTGACCGCGACGGACCTTGGTGTCGGACTCGCGATGAATCGGCGTGAGCCCCGCCCACGAACAGAGTGCCTCTGGTGAGGGAAAGCGCGAGACGTCGCCGATCTCGGCGACGAAGATCGCCGCCATCACTTCGCCGACGCCATAGATCGCCTGCACGGCGTTGTAACCGGGATCGTGGCGCAACAACAAATGCGTCTGGCGGTCGATCTCGAGGATCTCGCGGTTGAAGAAACAGACGAGGTCGCGCAGCACCTCGATGCGGTGCGAATAGGCGCGAGGGATCTCGAGCGAGTCGAACTGGGCGGCACCGCCGACGCCCCACATGTCGTTGCGAACGGGCAGCACACCGTTCTTCGCGAGGACGGCGTGTGCCTGAGCCTTCACGCCCGTGCGCATCGACGAGAGCTTGTTGCGGAATCTGACGAGCTCTCTCAGCTCACGGAGCTCCGGTGGCGCGATCCACGCCTCGGCAAGACGGCCGAGGCGCAACAGGTCGGCGAGGTCGTGCGCGTCGCGCTCGTCGTTCTTCACGCGGCGGTGTCCCCAGTCGTTTCCCTTCGGGTTGGCGAGGTGGACGACATAACCGAGACCCTCGAGCAGGTCCGCCGCCCAATACCAGCCGTAGGTGGCTTCGAGGATCACGTCGCTTCCAGCCGGCGCCGCCAACACCGCGGCGGCGAACTCACCGGGATCGTTGTCGATGCGCACGCTCGAGAGCTGCTCTCCGCCTGCGTCCATGCGCACGATCACCGAACGGCGGCGGTGCAGGTCGATGCCGACGTACTCTCGTTCCATCGGGGCCTCCCTTGTCGTGGGACTGGTGTGAGAAACCCCAGTTTCGCCATTGAGACTGGAACTCTCACGGGGAGCGGAGGCCCCGCTCCTTCATCGCATCACTTATGCCACGCACGGGTTAATCGTTGCGGCGGCGTTATGGGCTACTTACCAGAGTGCAGATCGCCGAATCCGGCGTCGATCGAGGCTCAGATTCGGGTGGGGGGTCGAGGTGCGGGGATCGGCAGTTATGCGCTACCACCGCTTCGGTTAATCGGCCGTCTCATCTCTCACCCAAGAGGGTGCGGCCTCTGACGAGTCTGACGCCGGGTCAGCGTTGGGTTGGTTCTCCAGGTGCGATGTCGACGAACAGCTCGACTTCGTTTCCGTCGGGATCGTGCATGTGCATTCCTTTGGTGTTGGCGTGGCGCAGCTCGAACAAGATGACGACGCCGGCGGCTTCGAGCTCGCTTTTGGTGGCGTCGAACTCGTCGAGCGAGTCACCGACTTTGAACGCGACGTGGGCGAGGCCGGCGGTGTTGCGATCGGAAGAGGGTCCGTTCTTGCCGAGTTCCATGACCGCGAAGTCGTGATGGTGACCGAGGGTGAAGAAGACCATTGGTACCGGGTGGGCCGTGCGGCCGGCAATGGGGATCCCCAGTGTCTTGCCGTAGAAGTGTTCGGCGCGTTGCGCATCGCGCACTTTGACAACGACGTGACCGAGTTCCTGAATCCGCATCACGGCCTCACGGGCTGTCGGCCGAGCTTGGCGAGGAGTCGATCGGTGGGCGGCGCGCTCGAGTCGATGGGGACCTCGGCGCCGAACGCTCCGTGGGCGCGATAGAGGTCGAGGGAGATTGGACGGTAGAAGTTGTCGAGCATCGCTGCCACGGCCGGATCGATCGTCGCATCGGCTCCGAGCGCGGTGGCGACGTCCCATGTGTGCACGACGGCTAGGCGGGCGTGAGGCCGTGGCGGCGCATCACTTCGAGCAGCGCGGCAACGTCGGGCGGGCCGTAGGGGGTGGCGGTCAGGACGTCGCGGATCTCGGTGAAGTACTCGGGCCCGAAGACGCCCGGAGTGGCCACCGAAAGAAACTTGGCGTCGACCGTTCCGGTGTTGACGAACTGGTGGACTTGGCCTCGTCGGATGCAGACCGCGTCGCCGGGGCCGATCTCGCGCGAGTGGTCGTCAATGGTGAAGGTGAGGACGCCTTCGAGTCCATAGACGGTCTCGTCGAACGCGTCATGGCTGTGGGGCGGGGGAACCTGGGCTCCGCCTCGGACTGCGCATTCGAAGACGGTCGCGGCTCCGTCGGAATCCTGCGCCTCGACGAGGAATCGGACGTCGATCCCGCCGAGGGTGATGGTGGTGTTGGACGTGGTCTGCATGGTGCTCTCCCTGGTCGGTTGTTTAGCCTAGATGGAGATTCTGCGCAGATGTATCCTCTAATGTCAAGGCCATGGCCCTGGCAAAACGCCCATACGACGCCCGCCGCCGCCGCGAGCGCGCGACCGAGGAACGCTCCGAGACCCGCCGCCGCGTCGTCAACGCCGCCCGCGAACTGTTTCTCGAGCGCGGCTACGTCGCCACGACGATGGCTGACATCGCCCGCGAAGCGGGCGTCGCGCTGCAATCGGTCTACACGGCCGGGCAAAGCAAAGCCGATCTGCTCCACCTAGTCACCGACCTCGCGGTCGCGGGCGACAGCCAAGAGGTCATGCTCGTCGACCGGCCCGTATACGCCACCGTCGCCGCCGAACCCGACCCGGCACGACAGATCGAGATGTTCGCCGGCTTGATCGCAACAACCATGGAACGTCTCGCACCCGTCTGGATCACCTACCGCGAGGCCGCCGCCGTCGACCCGAAGGCCGCCGCCAATCTCGTGGCGGCCCACCGTCGACGCCACGAAACCTTCCGAACCCTGATCCGCATGGTTCCCGAACAACACCTACGCAACGATCACGACCGCAGCGCCGACACGGCGTGGGCAGTCGGCAGCATCGACGTCTTCCTGCTTCTCCGCACGGTCCTCGAATGGGACCCGGCCCAATACGCCGAATGGCTACGCGACACACTGATTGATCAGCTCGTCGCGCCGCTGCGCTGACCGCGACCGGGACTGTCCGATCTGATCGGAACTGCGAGGCGCGTCCCATAATGCGCGCTGGCATCCGGCTCCGAGCGCGCCCACAAACGCCGGATTGGTGACGGCGCTACGACGGTTCACTGATTCAAACCGCTGCTCGGGGATTGTCGCGTTTAATTGAACTGGATTAAACGGTTTGATCGAGGCGTGCGTCGATCAGTTACTGTTCCGCCACACCGAGCTCGAATCGACGCTACAAGGCCTTGCACGTCCAACTGCCGGAGATCTTGACCGTCTGCCCGGCGACATCGCGCATCGACGCGCTGATGGAATCGGTCTTGGCCGCGATCGTGACGGTGCCAGTCGTCGCGGTGAAGTCCCACTTCGCGCTCGTCTTGCCCAGCGGTTCCGGATCAAAGACGACATGTGGTTGCTTGATGGGGCTCCCCGTGATCTTGAATGTGCCCCTGTTGTTCTCGATCACATCGAGATTCCAGTAAGTGACGTTCTTCGTGAAACCCGAGATCGGCCCGACAAGGTCGCTGACACTCGTCGAGCCGCCGATATCGACGCATCCCGCTGTAACGGAGTGACCGAAGTGAAGGGTGCCGTGCCCGGCTCCTGAGATCGTGAAGGTATTGACCGGTGAGCCTTTGGCCGGGGTCTTCGACGCGGCTGCCGTGCCAACTGCGAGGTACCCGGTCACTGACACGCACAGTGCAGCCGCGGCAATCCGTCCGGTCATCTGCGCCCGCTTGTTCGTCCGCGTCGTCATTTCGCACTCCCGGTTCGTCTTCGGGAGTAAGCGGGTCGGCCGAGCGCCCGCGCGACAGCTTCGAGTGCCGCCCATGGAAAGAAACTACCAATCGCCGAAGGTGAGTGGGTTGGGCCACGACCCATCACCCCGGATGGGCTACCCGTAATCGGAGCAACGCGTTTGTCAAACGTCTTTGTCGCTGGAGGACATGGAATGTGGGGCATGACTCTTGGACCGGCGTCGGGGAAGCTTCTGGCGCAACAGATTGCAACAGGTAGCCGGTCACAAGCACTGTTGCCGTTCGATCCGTTGCGATGAGTTGGCGCTTGCCTACTTCCGAGTCTTGCCGCAGAAGGAGCACTGCGCGTTCGGGTCGCCAAGGATCACGGCCGTTAATCCTTGCCGCTTTCGACGGTCGGGCGAAATTGAACACGAGTACTCAGTGAGACGGAGCACCTGCTGCGCACTGTTATCGGGGTTCGGCCAACCTCTAGCATGCGAGCAATGAAATCACTCGCGCCAGACAACTTCCTTCTCCTCAACTGCGTGTGGTGAGCAGTCGTTAGTCCAGCAAGATGAGGAAGTTCCTCCTTTGCGCGGGTCTAGGAATGGTTGGTTACGTCGCGGTTTTCGCGCTCTGCGGTCCGGCTGGCGGAGCCGTCCACCATCGAATAGTGCGTAGGCCCGATTTGGCGTGGTTCCGAGCAGGCCAGTCGTCAGTTCCCGCCTCGGGCGGGACGGTGGTTCTCACGGCGCGAGTCCTTCGGGCGGTTTCGTGTGAATTCGGAGGAGGAGAAGCCAAGCCGCTTTACGAACACTGTTCCGGGGGCGTGGCGCGAGTCGACGAGACGTTCCCCGCGAACTCAAGCGCGTCGGCTCAGCCCTGGCGATTTTGGGTGCGCGCACGAGGGCGCTTCGGTTCGGTCGTGAAGTATCTGTCGCTCAACCAGCTAGGCAATGAGATCGTACTGACAGCATCTCTGAACTCGGACACGACGTTTCTGTCGTACACGGGCGGATCGTTCACCCTCTCGTACTCCTCGACAGACGCGTCGAATTGTTCGCTGTCCTCCTCACCTACTTTCTGGTCCGGCGTGAACCCGGCCACGGTCAATTGCACAGGGACGTATTCGGCACCCCAGTCGAGCAACGCGTCAACTTCGACGCGGAGCTGGGCCTTCACGTTCACCGCCACCAACGCGAATGGTCTGTCAGCAAGCTCGTCCGTGACGATCACACAGGCTGGAGCTCCATACGTCACGGATCCGAACTGGTCGGGTTACGTGACGAACGAGGGAGCGATCGTCACTGAAGCAGACGGAACGTGGACTGTCCCGGCACTTAATTGCCCCGATACGCCAAACGCCGGTGCTTCCCAATGGGTTGGGACCGGCGCTGGTGGTGGCGCTGCAAGCGGCCTTCTCTTGCAGACCGGCGTCGTCAGCGAGTGCGTGAGCGGGAGCCAGGAGAACTACGGATGGTGGGAGCTGTACCCGACCTCAGGTACAGGTGCAACGGAGTTCTCGTCGTTCACGGTCTCGACCGGAGATCAGATGACCGCGTACGTGTACCAAATCGAATCGAACTGCACGACGTACTGCGGTCAATGGGAAACGGTTCTTGAGGACCTCACTACCGGCATCGAAGGGGTGATGGTGACCGAAGAGGGCTACGGCGTGACCTCGATCGGATCGAACTCATTCACTCAGCAAGGATCGACGGTGGGCCTCTCGTACTCTGGCGGCACCACGGCAGAGTGGATTGTCGAGGACTACGGGAGCCCGATGGTTCCCTTCGCGAACTACGGAACGGTGACGTTCTCGAACTTGCACTCCGACTTAAATACCCCAACTCTCGCCGGAGACGCCTGGGCAATCGAACAGAACGGAGTAGTTCTGTCGACGCCATTCGCTCCTGAAGGCGACGGCTTCAGCGTTAGCTATACGGGCCCGTAGCGAACGCGCTGAACTTCTGAAGCGCATGAAGCGCCGTCAGAGCGCCGTAATAGAACTGGATTACTGCGATGTCCGCCTGGGGACCTTCGACCCTGTCCCGACTCGGGTGAGGCGCCCACCATTGCCAGATGGTCACGGGGGACCGTGGGGATAAGCCGCGCGGAGAGCGCATCTTTATCCAGGACTTCGTCGACCTAGCACGCCCATTCGAACAGGTTCAGGAACGATTTCTTGGAGACGGCAGCTGGCTCACGCCGCTCGCGAGCGCAGCCGAAGAAGATGGCGAGTCTCTTCGTATGCGGATCTCTCTTCGCATGCGGATTGGACCGACGTGGGCAGGTGGTCGGGTGACCCGCCCGGTGAGAGTGGTCCTTCGACCAGCTTGGGACCGTGGCGACGCGCTCATCGTTCCACTCGCTTGGGAGGTCATCGGTCTTCATTCGATGATCCCGTCGCTCGAGGGCGACGTGGAGGTTGCCCCTCTTGGTCCGGATCACTGCCGGATCACCCTTTCGGCCTCGTACGTGCCACCGTTCGGCGAACTCGGGGTTCGTCTCGACCACGCCCTCATGCGTCATGTCGCCGCCTCGACCGTGCGCTCCTTCGTTGCCCGCGTGGCTGCGAGCATTCAAGATCAGGAGGGAGGGTCTTACGCTGACATCGAGCCAGCCATTAAGCGGGTCGAGAAGCCCGAGAACTGGACACTCGACGAGTCCGAATATGGAGGCGAGGGTTAGTAATAGAACTCGATTAAGACGCGCACGATTACTGCATCAGGCTGTCCAATCGTTTGTGCGACGTCGGGATTGTCGACGTTTTAAGGGAGATGGCGTAAGTGGCGCCCCATCGGGATTCACGCGTAGCGACGCGTCTTGATACGACCCGGGCTGTTGCGCCACACCTTTGGCATCCTGCCACCACCCACTTGGATTTTGAGGTAGCTCTCGAGTGGGACGAAGTCGCTCGAGCAAGCTTTTCAGGTCACGCGTGGTACTCAACGAGCTTCTCCGAGTTTCCATCGAGCGGTTCGGCGTCGATAAGCGCTGACCGATGTCGATCACAAGAATCCACGACATAAACGTTGCGACCAACATGGAGTGTGCCACGCCATGTGGCGCTCTCGCTGCACTGCCCTCGCGCATGCTCAGTTTTGACGACGCGTTGGCAACTTCGTCTCAACCGCGCAACGTTCACTTCGAGTACGACGGGGTGAGACGCACCCTCCCCGCGTCCAATCCCCGCGCCGCAATCTGGCGGGGGTCGTTCGAAATGAGAATCTCCCAGCACAGTTTACACAGCCACCATTTCGACAAGCTGGCGGCTTCGAATGACGAACCCAGGTCGGAGGTCTCCTGACATCTGGAGCATTGACGAGTTGTGAGGTGATCGAGAGTCGGAGTGCCAGTGGCTTGCGCGCCCGCGACCTCCTCAGAACGAGTCGCTGGGCACATCGAAACCGCCGATCTTGCCGTCGAAAGCGGCGACGCTGAAGTTCGAGGTGGACTCGATACGCATCGTACAGCCGTTCGGTAGGTAGCCGAACATCCGTTCCGGGAGAAAGTTAAGCGACACGCGTGTTACTTCTCACTATTAAGCGTGCGTCCCCGACCGGCATGTCTGAAGGAGCGGGGCCGTGTCAATCCTCGCGACAGGCGGTTCTTCCTGCTCGATGCTCTGGGACTCGACGACACAACCTGAGTGAAGGCGCGCGCCATCGAGGCGTCGGGGTCAAGGTGGAGCGCCCGTAGCAATGCGAGGACGAACGACCTTGACGCCGGCGCTGAGTGGCGCAGGATGTCTCCGGTTGTGGTCGGCGGTCGCTAAGCGCCGTTGGGTTCGCACCAAGTTCTCTCGCGTCAGAGATCGTGAGAGCGGCAAGCTCGGTTGCCGAGGCATGTCTTCGCTGAGTCGCTCAGCATGGTGTGTTCCGGCCGCGAACGGGCGGGCTCAATCACTTTGCCGGCTGCGCCACTCCTTTGAGTGGGAGCCCTGCCGATCGTCGAGCTCGCGCCCGTTCGCGTCCGAGCGTCACGCCGCCTTGGGGCTCTTGAGACAGCGGATCTCTCCGTCTCTGAGCCCGTAGTAGACGAGCGTGAGGACCTTGCGGGCGATGGCGACAGTCGCCTTTTTCTTGCCGCGCCGGTCGGCGATCGACTGGAAGGCGGCTTCGAAGATGCCGGCGTGGTAGCGGGCGACGGTCTCGACTGCTGCCCAGCGCACGAGGCGCGAGCCTTGTTTCGTGATCTGACCGCGACGGACCTTGGTGTCGGACTCGCGATGAATCGGCGTGAGCCCCGCCCACGAACAGAGTGCCTCTGGTGAGGGAAAGCGCGAGACGTCGCCGATCTCGGCGACGAAGATCGCCGCCATCACTTCGCCGACGCCATAGATCGCCTGCACGGCGTTGTAACCGGGATCGTGGCGCAACAACAAATGCGTCTGGCGGTCGATCTCGAGGATCTCGCGGTTGAAGAAACAGACGAGGTCGCGCAGCACCTCGATGCGGTGCGAATAGGCGCGAGGGATCTCGAGCGAGTCGAACTGGGCGGCACCGCCGACGCCCCACATGTCGTTGCGAACGGGCAGCACACCGTTCTTCGCGAGGACGGCGTGTGCCTGAGCCTTCACGCCCGTGCGCATCGACGAGAGCTTGTTGCGGAATCTGACGAGCTCTCTCAGCTCACGGAGCTCCGGTGGCGCGATCCACGCCTCGGCAAGACGGCCGAGGCGCAACAGGTCGGCGAGGTCGTGCGCGTCGCGCTCGTCGTTCTTCACGCGGCGGTGTCCCCAGTCGTTTCCCTTCGGGTTGGCGAGGTGGACGACATAACCGAGACCCTCGAGCAGGTCCGCCGCCCAATACCAGCCGTAGGTGGCTTCGAGGATCACGTCGCTTCCAGCCGGCGCCGCCAACACCGCGGCGGCGAACTCACCGGGATCGTTGTCGATGCGCACGCTCGAGAGCTGCTCTCCGCCTGCGTCCATGCGCACGATCACCGAACGGCGGCGGTGCAGGTCGATGCCGACGTACTCTCGTTCCATCGGGGCCTCCCTTGTCGTGGGACTGGTGTGAGAAACCCCAGTTTCGCCATTGAGACTGGAACTCTCACGGGGAGCGGAGGCCCCGCTCCTTCATCGCATCACTTTTGTGACATTCGGGAAATCGCGTAAGAGGCTGTGATCCGTCGGCCCAAAGCTAAGTTGAGTCGTGGGTTTACGAAACACCACATCGCCCGGACAGAATTAAATTGCGTAACCAGCCCAACGTGGGGTCCGTCGGCGGGTTAAGTAGCCCATTCGAACTCTCTTCGACAGAGTCAGTAGTCGTAGGCTGCCTCGTGTGATTGTTCCCGACACGAAGGACTGGACATGGGTCCTCGAGCGAGCCTGTCCGGAGTGTGGCTTTGACGCAAGCAAATGCGAAGCTGAAGATGTCGCTGGTCTAATTCGAGACGACGCGCAGGTATGGGAACGATTTCGGCGCAATGGCACCATTCGAGCTGGTCGTCCCAACGAGTCAACGTGGTCGACTCTCGAGTACACATGTCACGTGCGCGACGTCTATCGGATTTACAGAACACGGATCCAACGCATGCTGACCGAAGACGACCCTCTGTTTGAGAATTGGGACCAGGACGCCGCCGCAATGGTTCATTCCTACGAGCAACAAGCTCCCGAGGTGGTCGCTGCTGAGCTCGCCTTTGCTGCCGAGTCGTTGGCGTCAACGCTCGACGGAGTGTCAGGTTCGTCCTGGCTTCGAGCTGGCCGTCGAAGTGACGGGGCGTCCTTCAGCGTTGGCACCATCGCCCGTTACATGATCCACGATCCCATCCATCACGCCTGGGATGTGCAGAAGCAGCACTCTTAGCATCTAGGACCCCTGATTATCGAAAGTACGGGGTCAGTGACGGTTGGGAACAGCGCTGATGGACGCGCCGCAATAGAACCCGATTATGAGCGCCGAGCGGAAAGGGTGGAGCCCCATCTCGATTCGTCCCTGAGCAGCGACGCCTGACTTTCACTACCGTTCGGTCTGACCCATCTAGCGCCGGAGGCAGCCATGCGGTTCCTTCAGTTCATTGAGTTCAAGACCGACGACATCGACGCATTCTCGGCTGAGGTCGACCAGTGGATAGCGGAGTCCAAGGATTGGCGAACGGCTTCGCGGTCCACTTTGTGCGCAGATCGTGACAACCCCGGTCATTACGTCAGCATCGTGGAATTCCCCTCCTACGAGGAAGCCATGGCCAACTCGAACGACCCCCGGACGGCCGAGTTCGCGGCGCGTTTGGAGAAAATCACATCCGGGGATCCGAAGTTCCGCAACCCCGACGTGCTCCGGGTTGAGGAGATGTAAGTCTCGGTGTAATTCCCCGATTAATGCGAAGCGCCGAAAGCCGCGTTTACTAAAGCGCGTATATCTGCACTATTACGCCGAGTCCTGAGGTAGTATCCGACGACGAGGTTGCACCGAGCGGAGCGAGCGGAGCCGCAAGCAACTGCTCGGTTCGCTCCCGAATCTGCTTGAGCGCGCATATATAACGAGAAACCAATTTCCGGCTTGCTGCTATTCCGAGGGCCCGCTCTTTCGTCAGTTTTTGAGCGCCAGTACGTTCGGGCGCGTCCGAAGTCTTTAGTTCCTCCCAGATGACGTCGACGCAGAGATCCACGCAGTCGCCGCAAATCTGGACACCTCGTGCGGCGATCGTCTGTTTGACCTGCTCTTGCGACCGGCCACACCAGCTGCACTTCCCATCGGCGCTTCCCGTTGGAACGGAGTCGTCGGCCACGGCGTTAATCCTCGCGGCTTTCGACAAGCCGGGCGCAATTGTTCAGTATTAAGCGAGATCCCCGACGAGCACTGCCGCCGATATGTCCGCTCGCAGGTGGCGTAGTCCCTAACTTCTCAGGTCACGCGAGGTACTCATAACGTAGTATTCGTCGTTGAATTCTGTCGTCTTCGTGACCAATCGGGCGACAACGCGACGATTGGACCTCCTCGAAATGCGGTGCGAGACCGTTGCCACATCCCATGGTCTGAGGCCCGTCTTCTTCGAGCGTGTCTCCGACGCGAGCGTCTCGATAGAAAGGGAAGCTGCGCTCGAAGAGTGCGTTGCTGAGAATGAAGCCGAACTCGTCGTTGCCGTCGGTGGCGACGGCACTGTCCACGTCTGTGTGCAGGCAATCCACGAAAGCGGTGCTGCTCTCGCCATCGTGCCGAGGGGAGCCGCCAACCTGATCGCCCACTCCTTGGACCTGCCTTTCGGGATAGACGATGCCCTAGCGGTCGGTTTTGGCAATCATGAGCGCAGGGTCGACGTGGCGGTGGTGAATGGTCGGATCTCGCTTGCGATGGCAGGCATGGGATCGGACGCGGCGGTCATCCAAGCCACACCGGCGCTCTTCAAACGGCACCTTGGTTGGATTGGTTATGCCATCGGCGGGCTCTCCCAGCTGCATGCTGCGCCACACCACTTCGAGATCCGCCTCGACGATGGAGAGCCGATGTACAGGACGGCACATTCTGTTGTCGTCGGCAACGTCGGGATCTTGCCGGGAGGATTCGAGCTACTTCCCGGAGCACAGCTCGACGACGGGCTCCTCGACGTGGGGGTGCTCGCCGTCGACGGTCTGTGGGGCTGGACGCGGCTTGCTGGTCGCCTGCTCGAAGAGCGCGCTTACTCCGAGGCTGGCAATACGAGGCTGTATGCGAGCGATGAATATCCCTTTGGCGAGGATGGCGTCGAGCATTACCAGGCCCGTCACGTGGAAGTCAGGGCGGAGACCGAACTCTGCTGCGAGGTGGACGGCGAAGTCATTGGCATGAGCCGTTCATTGAACATCGACGTGCGCGAACAAGCGCTCAGGGTGCGAGCCCCTGTCGCGCCCTGAATTGCCAACGCCGTCATTCAAAGAGAGCGCGATGAGTGTTGTCAGCACCGAATATCCGCACGATGCAAGGCGACGGAAATAGCCACGGCACTGGCCGGGCGCTCTCGCGGCGAGTTCGATCTGGCGGTACGACGATCTGTTCGAGGGTTCCCGACGGACACGTCGGGATAGCGTTGTCACGGTGCGGGGTCTCGTAATCGCTGTGGTGGCAGCGATCTCTGGGATTGCCCTCGGAGTGGGGATCGCGGGAGCGGTCGCCGCCAACGCATCCTCGCCCGTGCTTGGATCCAAAGCGTTCGCGGGTCCGAGCGGCGTCGGCTGGGGAACGTACAGACCGCGCGAGATCTTCAACGGCGGCGACCCAAGCGGATTGGTGAAGGCGATTACCTGGAGGCATTGGGGGAAAACGGAGGCTTATGGCAACGGGAAGACCTACATCTTCAAACCGACGGGTGGCTATTACCCCGGCCTTGTGAATATCGAGCTGCGCGCTTCCGATCTGGGGCACTGCACAACCGGTGGCCCGCTCGCATACGAACATCTGGACGCCCGCGTACCGGCGAAGCCTGGAGGAAGGCTCGGGCCGTGGTTCGCCTGGAGCGACGCAAAGACGCTCTGCCATTTCGGGTTCTGAAGCTCATTCACCGTATCTGTGGCGCGCTGTCGAGGAGTGAGGGCTAGAAGTTCCCGGGCCAATCATTCTTTGACTAGGAGTTTCTAGGCCGACAAGTGCCGGGCGCCCAGTTCCAGACTGCGAGGACCGGAGCGGGCAGACGGACCGGGCATTTCGTCCCGGCGATCCCAGTCAGACCGACGTCATCTGCTCTCCAAGGCTTCCCGGCTCTGCGGTTGAAGAGAAGGTAGCTGCCGTCATCTTGGACCGAGATCTGAGCCCGAAGCGACTTGCTGCTCGGAACGAGCGCCGCGCCCGCCCAGTACGTAGTGGTTGCGGGGTCGTAGGCGTAGTACGTCTCATCGGCCACGAGTCCCTTGAAGGCCGACGCCGGAAGCCCGTCGAGGGCCGCCCCGGCTTTCAACAGCTCGGCGCGGACCGTGCTTGTGACCGAAAGATCCTTGACTTCTTGCGGGGAGGAAGACGATGAAGTCCGGCCCGCGGTCGCACTTCCGCACGCTGCCAACGTCGCTGCCAGAACAGCGAGAACAACGAAACGCCTCACTCGAGACCTCCAATTCTAAGCGATTCTGCGTTAGCGACGTAACTCAATGCAACGACTCGGTCATCTGGCCGCGCTAAGTGTCCGTCAACGCGCAATCGTCAGACTTCGCGTTTAATAGAACTCGATTAAACGCGCACGCTTCTGCCCGTATTTCGTCATCGGGGGCTTCCTCCAGGTCCGTTAGAGGCGTTCGTTTCGACCAAGATCTCCAACACCTCACCGATCGTTCGTTCTCGACCGATAGGTTCTCCGAGGGGCAATTCGATCTGGATGGAGTAGCGGTTGCGACGCCCCTCTTTGTCCTTGACGACGTAACCGGATGCGATGAGGTCGGTGACGATTCCGAAGGCGCTGCGCTCGGTGATGCCGACCGTCGTGGCGATGTCGCGCAAACGCACCCCGGGGTCGTGGGCGATGCAGACGAGGGCTCGGGCATGGTTGGTGAGGAAGCTCCACTCCGCCATGCGACGAAGTGTAGCAAAATATTTCTAGAAGCAACTTGCTAGTTATTCCTAACTAGAGTACAGTGATGTCGCAGACCCCCTAGCCCTCCTGTCGCCGACACCGAGTTGCTCGAGAGTCAGCGAAAGGATGCAGCCATGAAATACATCACGTTGCTGAACCTGACACCGAAGGGCCGCGAGCACTTGCCCGAGGCCAAGGACATTCTCATCAAGATGACCGGAGTCGCCGAGCAATACGGCGGCAAGGTCGAGTCGGTGTGGGCGACCGTCGGCCACTATGACTTCATTGCCGTGGCCGAGTACGCGACCCCAGAGAACGCCTTCAGGGCGCGGGTCAAGCTGGCGGAGCTCGGATACTTCCTGCTCGAGGGCCTGGAGGCCTTCGACATGGAGTTCTTCCTCACGACCGTCTGACGTCTTTGTACGCGCCACCCCCAAAGTCGGGGGTGGCGCGTTCTCTGTCAGTGACCCCAAACATTCACGCGGAGGCTGGCTTCGAAGTGCCCCCAACCGCCGGCTCTGCGCACGTCGCCAGCCAGTTGCGCCCTACGGCATCAGCTTTACAGCGGTCTAACGACCGTCCAGCTTGCTCTGACTGTCGACCAGAAGGTGCCAATTCGCGGTGAAATGATCGCCCCACGCGTGTCTTCGTCCTCCTTTCTATGGCTGTCGTTGGTGCCGTTGCGATGGGGGTTGCCGCCGAGGCGGGCGCGACGAGACCACCGGTTCTGACTTCGGTAGCGCAGCCTCGCTGCACCACTGCGGTCAACGACGGATCGGTCATCAACTCGGTTCAACCCCACTTTGTGACGACCGGCGGCGCTCCGTTCGGTGTCGCCGTTGCGAGAACGTCCGAGGAAGCATTCGTCTCTACTGGCGCCGCGACGGAGGCGTTCTCCCTCGCATCGACGCCACCGCGCCTCGTTGGTGAGATCGGGGCGGGTGGCGAGGGCGATGCAATAACTCCGGACGGAAAATACGTGCTTGTTGCTCAGGGAAATGCTGTAGCGATTCTGCCGACCTCTCTCCACGGCTCGGCTTCTCCAGCATCGCTTAGTGTGCCGGGAGCCGGCGCGATCGAGGTGGCCGTCACGCCCGACGGGAGCGCCGCTTTCGTTTCGCTCGAAGACTCTGCTGCTATCGCCGTCTTCCGGCTGCACGAGACCGCGACTGCGCTGAACGGCGACTATGTCGGCAAGATCCCTGTCGGTCTCGCACCGGTGGGGCTCGCCTTCTCGCCCGACGGCAAGTGGCTGTACTCGACGAGTGAGGGTGGTGGCTCTCGCTTCGCGTGATCGACGTCGCGCGTGCCGAGTCCGACCCGGCGCGCTCGGTCGTCGCGACTGTCGATGCCGGATGCGAGCCGGTGCGCGTCGCGGTGAGTCCCAACGGAACCGTCGTCTGGGTGACCGCGCGGGCAAGCGACGCCCTCCTCGGGTTCTCTGCCGCTCGGCTGCTCACCGATCCCGCGCAGTCGCTCGTTGCGGACGTGAGGGTCGGCGAGGCACCGGTCGGCCTCGCTGTCGTGAACAACGGCGCGACGGTTGTCGTGGCCGACTCGAATCGCTTTAACGTCGCCGGTGCGCACGCCAACCTCTTGGTCGTAAACACGACTGCTGCCCTCGCCCATCGTCCAGCCGTGCTCGGCCACATCGAATCTGGGTACTTCCCTCGCGACATGGCCATCGCGCCAAGCGGTCGATCGGTACTCGTGGCGAACTTCAACTCTGGTCAGCTCGAGGAAGTTGGAGTGGCCTCGCTGGCGCGCGGCTGATCGATATTCAGCCTCCAAGGTCCACTGAGTTCTACGCGAAACCCTGGAATATGCGTTCGGTCGCGACAGGACCAGGGGAGAGGCGTCACGCCGATACCGCCTCCTCACTACCCGCTGAACGCGTAGATTCACGGGGCGCGGGTGATGGCTGAAAGTTTCGAATCTCGTGGGATGGCCGATCTCCGGCGCACGCGCACGTTCACCGTTGGGGTTACCGCGCCCGGCGTCAGTGGAGGGGGCCATTTACACGTCGTACCGAACTCGTTGGTCTGTGAGCTTGGGCCCATTGCGAAGCGAGTCTCGGGGATCGCAAGTGTGACGCACGCGGGGTCAGTCGTCCACATCTATCGCGCACGCCTTATTCCCTTTTGGTTCAACGTAGCTGCAATCATCGACGATGGAAGTGTCGCGGTGGGTGCGTCTACCTGGGCATTCGGACTGAATAGTTTCGTTAAGGCATTGAATGCCGCAGGCTTCACTGTGGAGGTTCACCGAACCTGGTTCTTCCGCGGACTCCATTTTTCAGACGTTGTCAGTCGGACGAACGGCCGAGCCGCCAAGCCCTAGTACCTCTCGCATCGTTCTTTTGCGGAAGGCGGCGGGTGCGCTCCCTGTAACACAGCACCCTTGCAAACTGCATCTTTAATCATCTTGCCGTCGCTCTGATGGATGCTTGGGAGGGAAGGCCCTCCGGAGCAAAGGCGCTCAACTAACTCCTGATCAGATACAGCTCGACCGTACCGCTGTTCGAGTTGACGACGTTCAGTTCCTCATCCCAGCCGTTGCCGAAATTCTTTGTGTGTTTCCCAGGCGCACCGGAAGTGAAGACGTTATTCGTCCACATCCCGGCCCTTCCGCCGATGTAGTAATCAGCGAGCAGGATCATCGTGGCCCCAGCGAACTGAAGTTGGCTCGATGAAGCGTTGTCGATGTGCAAGTACCTCAACGAGATCCCTTTTGGCGCTGCGAGCGCCTCCCAGGCCATGCCTTCGTAGTTCCTGGCGCACGTCCCGTACATTGCGTGGGCGCCGCCATCAGTTATGGACCGCCAGTGCAAGCCGGGGACGTTCGCATTGATCTTCGCCTGTTCACTCGACACGTTTGTCGAGGCTCCCGCTGTCGTTACGGCAAGCATCAACGTCATGCCCACGATGACGAGTCCTACGAGGAATTTCCTCATCTCTACTCCTGCACAGAAATCTCGTTGATCGATGAAGGACCTCAATTGAACGTTGCTCTTCATCAACGATGATCCCGCGAGTATGCGAGCGCATCGGCAATTTTGAAGATGAGGGAAGAATGCGAACCGGGGCAAGTCCCGATTCAAATGAAGCATTCACGAAGCGCATCGATTCGACCACCGAATGTGCTCTTCGCATTCAGAACCTGCAAATCGAGTTGGACTTCGAAGTCATCACGACGGCGAGGGAACAAACACAGGATCACAACCGATACCACCCCTTCATCGTCAACGATTAACTCCAGTGTCAGGTTCCGTGAGGCAAGCTGCGGGATGTGACAACCCCACCTAAGGACCCTACGCAGGCTTTTGACTCAGCCTTCGCAACGATTGTCAACTCGATTTCGATCAAAAGCACTGAGCCACAAGACGATCCGGCTGATCGTGCAGAGGCGGCTCTCTACGAGAACGAGGGCTCTCTCGTTGATGTGGCGCTTGCGATGCGGAATTATCGAGATGCATTTGAGCAGCAGATTCAGGACGTCTGGAATGCCAGCTTCTCATGGGTCGACATTGCTCTCGCATACTTGCATTTCGTCATATCGACGCTCGGCGGTCCTACGCATCGTGAGAAGGTACCCAGCACCGTCGCCGCAGCAATTCGTCGACGTCGCCTCACGAGCAACGAGTGTCGGCCACGAAGTATTGGCCCTGATGCGATCAGGGTTTCCTAATGGTGCAGAGGCACGATGGAGGACCCTTTACGAGCTGGCGGTCACAGCTGAAGTTCTCCGAGTCGGCGGCCGTCAGGTCGCAGGTCGTTTCGAGAACCACCGCTTCGTCTTCCTCGCCAAAGAAGGGAACCGGCTATTTCCCGACACCGAGGTGGGACATCGATCACACACTCTCGCAGTTCGAGAGTGCAACAGGCTCGTGCGTCGCTATGGAGATGCTTTTGCGGGGAATTACGGGTGGGCGGCGGTTCTCACAGGACGTCGACTTAACAAGCTTTCTCCTAGCTTTAGTGACCTCGAAAGTCTCACGGAGTCCAAACGCTTTACGACCCTGCGCCAATTCGCTAATCATCACACGCATGCTGACGCTCTCGGTGGTCGGCTCCTCTATGACGAGCAAGGCTCGATCCACCACGGAAGCAAGCCGTTTGACCTCGGAGAGATCGCAGGCGCAACAGCAGACTGTCTCACCGTCACCGCTTCTGCCGTCACCTACTCGTGGGCGAACTACGTGCAGTCGGATCCGTCGATTGAGACTCTCCGATTTCTCAGTGATGAAATTCAGCTAGTGGCCACTCGTAATGCCCGAGCTTCAATTCCGTCGCTCGCCGCCCTAAATGACTTCCTGGAATCCGCAACACGACTACGAGGCGGCGCAGACAACAGGATGTGAGTGGCATTGCGAGAGGGCGCGAACATAACGCCAACAACACCGCTGTGATCATGGCCATGAGACGCGATGCGACAGCGACCACATCGATTACAAGACGCTGACGAGCAACAAAAGTACGAGCGAGATCACGATGATTACGACAAGGACGGTACGCCAAGGATGGCGCGTCGAGGAAAGTCCTCTTTGGTTTCGGGGACAGATTCCGAGGGTGCGACTATGGGCGCCCGTTAAGTCTGCTCGGACGACTCCTCTTCCTCAGGGAAGCTGACGAGCCGGGGACGTGAGCCCGCGACAACATCGAAAAATGGAGTCGTCGATGGCGGCGGAGGAGGAAGCCGATTCACCGCAGCCTCGGCGGCACGTAGTTCGGGATTTGATTCGATTTGCTCTAATTCGGAGAGTGCGTGGTTTGCATGAGCATCGCGACGTCTGCGGTGAAAAATGCTCATGAATCTCACGATAACTGAGCGGGCGTCGTGCCGCTACGGACCCGGCGATCGAGGACAGCACTTATTCCTTAGGATCAAATCGTGACTCTTAGCGGAGAATACGAACCAAGTCCCGCCGATTGGGTCCGCGAACAGGTCGAGCTGTACGAGCGCTCCGGCGGAGCACAAGCGAACACGCTTCGGGACACCGGCCTCCCAGTCATCATCGTCACGATGCGCGGCAACAAGAGCGGGAAGATTCGAAAGGTTCCCCTCATGCAAGTAGAGGACAACGGCGATTACGCCCTCGTTGCCTCAAAGGGCGGGTCACTCAAACATCCGGTCTGGTATTACAACCTGAAATCTGATCCCGACAACGTCATGATCCAGGACGGCCCAGAGCCATTCCCGGCATCGGTGCACGAGGCGGTTGGCGCGGAGAAGGACACATGGTGGGACCGAGCGGTCAACGCTTATCCGCCGTACGCCGAGTATCAGGCGGAAACCGATCGTCAAATTCCGGTGTTCGTCGCGACTCGCCGCCACTAGTCAATTTGCGTCGTGTCCCGAGAGCCATCGACCGTTTACCGCTGCCGAAGAACCCGCACGATCCATTTCGCCACTTTTGTCGTGGGCGGGTTCCTCTTCCTCTATTCGGCCGATAAGAAGTCCCTCGGTCAATGAAGCGCCTTCTACTTTCCGCGGTTGTCGTAATCGTTCTGTTGGTGTCCGCCTCGCCTGCTGTCGCGAACGCGAAGGCGCCGAACCTCAAAGCGCGGCTACTCAGAATCGAGCAACTGCCAAGCGGGTGGGCAGTTGTACCGGTGGTGGCCAAAGGCGTCGGCTGTTATCAGGGCGGACTCGAATTGAAGGAAATCCCGCGAACTGCGGACGTGAAGATCGAGTTTCTCTACAAGGGCGGCCTTTCCGTCATTGGAGAGGAGCTGGCTACTTACGCCGGATCGTCAAGAGTCGCGTACTCGCAGGCTGTGTCGAAACTGGCCTCCTGCAGGAAGATAAGCGGCACCTTGGATGGCAGGAAGGTGACCGGATCGGTCAGGTCGATGTCATTTCCGAGGTTCGGAGACGAGTCAAGCGCCTTCAACGCGATCTTTAACGAGGAAGGAACGGAACGCGTTGAAGACGACGTGATCGTCCGAAAAGGTTCCATCGTGATGCTCCTCTTCGAAGGGAACTTCGGCACGCCGAACGTCAGCAAGTTCGAGAATCTGGTCAGCAAGGCAGTGGCAAGGTTGTGAGGGGCGCAGGTTCGATCTGGAAATGCACCTCGGTCCCGAAGACGCCGGTCACTCGGCTCGCCAACGCTGAAGCCTCCAGTCGCAGAATGTGGACGTCGGCCCTCCGAACCCTCATGAAGACCGCTCCCACGCCGAGTGCGCCTTCGTTGGGTGTCCCTAAATGTTCAACCGCGCATCGTACGGGCTCACAGTGGCCGTGGTGGGAAGTGGCGGGATTGCGCGGGTGCGCTCCCTATAACACAGCATCCGCAAACTGCATGATCGTTTAGAACGAACCATTCGGAGACGTAGTTACGACGATCTCGATCTCGCCGGTCGCGTCGTAATCAAGAAATTGGAAACCTGTTTTGCCCGTCAGTGGGTCGAGTAATCGTGATCTGGTTTCCCACTGCTCGCGATCGCCATCGAATATCAATTCGGACGGCGCGGCCCAGTGCAAGGCTCCGTGTATTCCTCGCCGAAATTGGAGTGCGGAGAAGCCGATCAGCTTCGCTGATCTCAGAGTCGCGGTGTATTCATCGTGGGCGAGCCGCGCACAGAGATCCCGAAGCTCGGTAACTCCCGTCGTGTCGGTCGCGAAGCGGATCAACGGTCCCTCCGCGGCGTCTGCGAGGTAATCGACGGTGATCGAGTGATCACTCACGCGGGCACGGCAAGCACCGAGATAGATCGCCATTTTGAAACGCGTGCGAACAACAACGAAAGTGAGCCGTTCAGTCCGCGCGATCTGCGGCGTTCGTGAGTGTCAGATCTTTTAGACCCAGGTATCGACATCTCGGTTGTGCAGCAGTTCGTCGGTCACGCCAATGTGACGACAACTGCCCGTTACGACCGTCGAGGTGAGCACGCCAAGAAACGAGCGGCGAAATCGCTCACATCCCGTTCGTGGTTGACACGTGATCGGACCTATCCGACGACTAGCCCCGGATTTATCCATGATCGGTTCCGGTGTCTTCGTCCTGTTCATCTGATCGATGGAAACGAGATCTCGTAGTTCGATTTGCTCAGCTTGAGTTAGCTCTTTCGAGCTAATTCCAACCTTTTTCTTTCTCTTCCCACAACGACGACGTCAAACTCCAACGAGTTGGGGCTACCAACGAGAGAGAAGGAATCGGACAATGGGCATACGTTCAGCGCAACACTTCAAAATACGAACTGGAGCGCAAAACCTAAAGGAGCGACCTGCGTCATTGCGGAAGGGGTTACTCATCGCCGCTGCAGTACTTATAACCGGACTGGTCGCCATCCCGAGTACAGCACTTGCGTCCGATCGGGGTACCCACAATGGCGACCACCACCACGGTAAGCAGGACAACGGCGAGCAGCACAACGGCGCAGGATTGAGCTATCCGTGGGTCTACACTTTCGACAACAACAGCGGGCCAGACTCTGGCTACTGCACCAGTTACACGAATGCTTGGGCGAACGACAGGTACTCACGCACATTCGTTGTTATCCCGCAAGCGGACGGCAGCTATCTCGTTGACGAAAGCTTTACTGGAACATTTGTCACGATCGCTGGTAATCCTCAACCGAACGCTTCGCCTTGCGGGGCGACAGAGACAGGTGGCGTGAAAGGTAACTACGTCGGCACTGAATCCTTTACGATCAGCGGACCGGTGGAGTTCAATCCTGATGCCACGTGCGTCGCATGCAATGCGACTACGACAAACTCGTCATCTGCCGAGGCTGGTAATGCCGCATTCGTGGCAGCGTTCTTCCCTGGCGGCACGTACAGCGGAGTCGGTAACTTCGACTTCCGGTACACGACGCAGCACAACGGCTCGTGGATCGATTCGATCGCTACTCCACAAGCATCGAGCGGTAACATCACCGGCTGACGTTCAGACAGCTTCTTAACCGAAATCCCCCGGTCTCGTAATGGGGCCGGGGGATTTTGTTTTACCGTCACACGAATCAAGGCGAGCCTATTCATCCCACGAACGACATGATTCGGAGCTTTGTGTACGAAGACGGGACACCCCATTCCGCCTTTGTTCTTCTGGCCCATCAGCCGCCTCCGATCGATGAGCGATCAGGCTGCTTACGCAATCCTTCGATCTCGGGCACAAAAGGCGAAAGTGAAAGAGTTCAGCCCTCACGACTTGCGGCGTTCGTGCGTTTCAGATCCTTTGGGCGCAGGTATCGACATCTCGATCGTGCAGCGTTTTGTGGGCCACGCAAATGTGGCGACGACTGCTCGTTACGACCGCAGAGGAGAACACGCCAAGAAACGAGCGGCTAAAAGCTTGCACGTCCCGTTCGTGGTCGATTCATAACGCAGAACTTCAAACGATCACCGCCGCCATCCAGAGTGATCAGATCACTCCGATGGTCCAACAGGCGATCTCAGCTCCGAACGACACGAGTGCTGCAATGAAAACCCATTGAAGTACATAGATCTTGTAGCTGTCCCGGTTGATTTCCTTAGGAATCTGTCGTGCAAGCTTCGCTCGCACCTCATCTGCGTTCATGCGAGGTTCGCACGTCGTCATGCGCCGCACTTTGCCTGGCCGAGAATAGAAATGCCACCGCAATAACGGACTAAACACGATTCCCAGCAACACGAAGCTGAGCAGGAACAGTGAGAGTGCGGCAAGCTCAACCGGATGTTTGGAGATTTGCTGATGTGATTCGCTGATCAAAGCTGCAAACAGCGCCGTCGTGATTGCCACGACAGACAACATTGTTCCTGTTCGAATTCGCAACTCGTCGAGTATGTCGGCGGTTTCCCGCCGAGCTTCGACGGCTTCGGCGTACCAAAGCGCAACGGCGTCTCGATCAAGGACCTGTTTCAATGCCTCTTCGGGCGAGATTGCTCTCGTAAATATCGACTATCGGCAGCGAACGGACTCTGATGTGGTGACCCTGACAAAGCGAGGTAAACCGCCCATCGTTGTTGCGCCACGTCCTAGGGTCAGCTTCAGGTCGGACCACAATTCTCTGGAAGAACAGGTGTGACCGGCGGGACGGTATACATGGCCCCGACCGCCGGATCGCGATCGCCGTACGCTACGAAGCCGGCTCCGATGCGCGCGTTTCGAACCGACAGCCGGAGGAATCGAATCGAAGTGGCGGTTACGAGGGTGAGTGCCTGCTCGTCCGTGCCGTCAAAGGGCGATCGGTGTTGTGCGGTCCGCAAGAGCAAGAAGAAGCGCTCGTCTACGCGGATCGCTTGATAGAGGACGACGGCATCTCGCTCGGGGTTGCAATGATCGCCGGCGCTTTGCACGATGAGCAGCGGGAGGCTTGGATCGGGAGCGCCGTATGGGCCGAGTCCATCTTCGGCACCCGAGAAGATCAGTGCTCCGCGAAGCGAAAAGCCTGCGCGGAGGGTTGACTCTGGAACGCTTTGTGGATCCGATCCGGTCCCGAAGGCGAAGAGCGCGGCCGCGGTCGCGCCGTCTGAGTGTCCGGCGACGACGAGCACGTGCGGATCGATCACCCCGAATACTCCCGGGCACAACCCGCTGCGATGCGCTGATGCTTGTTCCAGCGCGTGCCCAACGTAGGCGAGGTCGGCCGGCTCGTTCGCGAGATCGCCCTCGGTGTTGGTGCCCTGGGCAACAACCTCCGCTGGGTTTTCGTCGGGGAACGTCGGAGCGGCGACGACAAAGCCCGCTTTTGCCCACGCTGTTAAGAGCGGTGCATATACGCCGGGGTAGGAGTCGTAACCGGCAGCGAAGAGAACGAGCGGCCGAGGGCGGACGGGCGCGCTGGAAGTTGGGAGCCAGATCGTGGTCGGCAGTGAACGGACCTTCGCGGCAACAGATGGTGGTTGGTTCGCATAATCGGGTACTGACCGCGATGAATCGACAAAGCCGCAATGGATCTCTGTCGGTGCTGGAGCACTCGATGGCCGGCGCGCAGTGGCTGGCGTGGCCGATGCCGGCAAGATGTCGGTGACGAGAAAAGCAATCGCGCAAAGCAAACCGAGCCGGACCGGAAGAGCGCGACGCCGAAAGCGCTCTCGATGCGAATAGGCGACGCGACCCAACGCACCCCAGTCGAAGGGACGTCGTATGTGGTGTTCGCGATTTCGACGGAGGGGCACCCGGGCGAAACCTAGCCCCCCAGCACGCCTCCTAGGCACAGCGAATTGGACATTGCGGCCGACGGTACGTCGATGGCTCCGGCTCTTCATCGAATCTTCCAGGAACATTGGAACATGCTCGGGCATCGGTGCCGGAAAGTTGTCTCGCCGAACGCCCAAGTTCCCTTAGTTGAACGGAACGGTGATCGGGCCGGGTAGGCGCCGGTAGACGGCGAAGAAGTCGCGATCATCGGGAACGAGGTATCTGTCGGGGGACTGATTGGGCTGGGGTTCGACCATGGTCGGGGTGAGACCGTGCGCATGGGTGTACGTAATGAGGGTGTGCCAATAGGGGTTGATGTCGAACTCCATCGCGTCCACCGCGCCCACATGTTGCAGGATCTGCGCGAGTGAGATCACGGTCTGGTCGTTCGCGACGATAAAGATGAGGTTCCCGTGACGGTCGATGCCGACGCCGGTACGCCAGACCTGCGTGACGCCGCCCAACGTGTAGCCCCACTGCGGGCTGTTGGGGTTGGTGTTGAGCGTCGGGTTTAGCTGTCCGTTCCAGACAATCGGAGCGAGGCTCTGGCGCGCCCACGCGACGTTCGGCCCGAGGTGCGAACCAGCACTCCACTTCACGATCGCGACGGTGCCGTTGCGGTAGCCAATCAGCGTGGCGTTACCGTCGGTGAGCGGTTCGTTCACAAGGCCGTTGTCGGCGGACCCATTGGTGCCGTCTGAGTAGATGAAGCCGGCATTGAAGATTGCGAGCAGTCGGTAGCGCTGGTCGTTCGGGACCATCATCGGTCCTCTTACGGCAGCGTGCGGCGGCTCGTAGCGACCCGGGTAGTACGCGAGCGCGGTGCGCGAATGGTCAAACCAGGCGACGTAAGCGACGATCTGCGGGTATTCGAGCTCCGGCCGGTAGGTCGTGACGAGCACCGGTGGGCCACCGTCGACGGGCGGCCCGGTCGGCTTCCAGATTCCTTCACCAGGAAGCGGGTGTGAGAAGACCGGCTTGATTGGCGGCGGCCAGGGCGCCCTCTGCGTCGACGGCGTTGTTGTGGTCACCCGATGCGCTTGACCGATGGTCGGATCGGAGAGCCCGACCGAGGGAAGTCTCTTAAGTTGCGGGCCGCCCGGCTTCGGCGCCTTCGAGCCGTAGTAGTAATGCTCGGCCTTGTCGACGATGAAGTTTCCGCCTGGAAGGCTCCTTACCCACTCGGCGCTGCGCGCGCCGAAAGACTCGCTCGTTGGCGCCAGCATCCAGCTCGCATAAGAGACCGCGAGCCAGACGACTGGAATTAGGACGAGAACGGCCGCTGCGAGCAAGGGGCGGCGATGTCTCCTTCGCCATTGCTTTCGCGTCTCGCGTCGCTGCGCTCGACGCGCGGACCTCCGGGCGAATAGTGCCGAGGCAGATGTGTCACCAGCATCTGCCTGAAGCCTTGGGTGAGTCGAGCGTCTCCTACGTCCAAGGGCACTACTCATGATTGCGTTGCCTTCGAGCGCGTGCGGGCATTGCCGAGCTCGCCCCGGGATGAACAGGCTTCGCCACGACGACCGGCGTCATCCAGTCGCGGTGTGCGTCGGCGTGACACCATCGGACGCGAGGCGCTCGAAGCCGTCCGCGGTGTTGAGGAAGCCGGCCGCAGTTCCCGTGACACCCGTCGTGCCGTTCGTGGCGTGATGGGTCTCGTCGAGCATCTACTTCCGTGCTGCGGTTAGAGCAGACCGCGGGGTAGCGATGACCGTCGGTGCCCCGCGTCTCTCACAGCAGGAACGGTAAAGGTCGAGCCTTACGGGCACATGAACGACGCCATTGATCCCCAGAGGGATCGAGCGCGACGCCTTCGCCATGTAGGCGCCCGTGCTCAGTGTCCGAGGACGAGCCGTTGGCGCGTACTCCCGACGAGAATCAGCGCGAGGCCGAGCACGCCGACGTCCCGCAGCACGAGATCGGACAGACCACCAGATGCGATAAGCGAGACGACAATTTCGAAGAGCAAAACCGCTGCGATCCCGGCTGACACCCGCAGCGCAAAGCCGAAGATGAGCGCCGCGGCCAACACGAACAACACCCAGCCGTGGATGAGGACGAGCGCCACGCTCAGGTTCGACCGGGGTGAGAGGATCGGCACGTACCCGGTCCACACGCCGGGCTGGACGAGTTCGTGGTACCCGAACCACGCGAGCACCAGGCCGAGCAGTACCCGACCAAGAGTGGGCGCCCAATCGCCAAATGTGAGGGCCGCCTTTTTGACGACGTCCTCGAGTTCCAAGGGCGCGCCACCTGCGACGTGCCGCCCGAGGCCGGCATTGCTCGAATCCTCGGAGACGTCAAGCTGTGACGCGATCGCGGTGGTCGCTGCGGCTCGCGGTCGGCGGTCCGTCCGGCGTCGCGCTCGTCTTCCTCTACTCATCGCTTCCCGCTCAGTTGTCGAAGCTCACTGGACGATATGGCCCGACGAGTCGGTCGCGATCAGCCCGTCGTCGCCGTAGCTGTAGTCAGAGCCGCCCGAGTCGTCACCCAAGGTGGTGTCGACGAAGTAGAGCTTGTCGCTCGAGGGGTAAACCTTCTGCAGCGCTGACTGCCCGCTTCCGGATGCGACGAGATTGATCGAGATCTCGGAGCCGCGATGGTGGATCGAATACTTAAAACCGGAGAGCGCCAGCTGTGCCGACGCCGTCTCCTTCGACGGGTAGATCTCGTAAGCGTACGGTGCATATGGGCTGCTCGACAGGACCGGTCCTCGCGTCTTCGGTGGCGACGACGATGTTGACGTCGAATTCGGGCGCTGACTTGTACTCGCCGTACCGTGGTGTGCCGGCGGATTGTGATGAGCGCGAACTGGACGCTTCGCGGCCGATTGTTGCGCGTCGGAGGACTGGTAGTTGTTCCCGCTGACGGACAGGGCGCCCGTCACCACGCCTGATCCACGAACCGACCATCCACGGGCTCCGAGGGCGACGCCGACAATTGCGACGAGGACCGTGAGCGCAAGTGGTGCTCGCGCCCGGTTCGAGCTGAGGCGATTACGGTCGACGATCGCCGTGTTCTTGCGCGTATTCACCGCCGGACCTCTCCGGATCGGGTCTCGTGGCCAGTAGGCACTGGAGCAGGAAAGCCGCGATGCGCACGGCGCGAAGATTCACGTCCGCTTGCCATCCTCCTCCTCGGTCTGTCGGTATCGAACCGCGGCGATGCCACGATCGTGAGGTCGAGGGTAGGAGCCGGACCTTACGCAAACATGAAGCTGACGACCGTGCCCTAAGTGAAAGCGATCCTGCGCCTCCTGGAACTCGACGGGTCGGACAATAAAAAGATCGCTCAGCGGAGCGTCACGCGGTGAGGCGCTCGTGCACAGGTGCCGGCCCAGATCCTGTCGCGACGTAGGGGGCGATTCGGCAACGTGCGCGAACAATCGGGAACTACGTTGGCACTGACGAGTAAATAACGGGTGATTTCTTACTTGGTACTTCCAACGCGTCAATCCCTCGTAAATGTGAATCTGACGTGTCGTCGCGTTTGTACAACTACTCCAACGAATCTCCGTCTCATTTGGCGAGAGGTGCACTGATGGGTGTGTCAGATGGGCCATCATCAATGAAAGGGCGCGCCGAAGGCAGCTGAGTGCCTTCTTGGAGGATCGGCGTATCGATCCCGTCTTCTGCTCGAAATCGCGGCCACGAGACTTCGATATGTGCGCCTCCGAAGCGCGCAGTGGCCACGCTCAATGTGCCGCCGGTCGCTTTGACGACCGCGTTCGCGATTGAGAGGCCGAGGCCGGCACCTCCAGGGACGGTACTCGCGCGGTGAAACCGCAACAGGATGTGCTGGCGCTCCTCCTCGGCGATCCCAGGACCGCTGTCGTCGACGGTGACCGTCACGCGATTCTCCGTCGAGGCGACCGACACTTCGACGCGTCCGTCCGGGTTGGTGTACCGACAGGCGTTGTCGAGAAGAACCGAGACGAGGCGATCGAGCCAGTCCGCGGGAGCGACGACGATCGGAGCGAGCTCACCCGACTCAGCGAACGAGATGGTGAGCCTCTGGCGAGAAGCGAGGGCGCCGAAACGCTCTGAACACGCCCTCGAGATGTTCGCCACGTCGACCGGCTCCTGCGGCGGACTCACGGGAAGTGCATCGAGACGCGCCAACCACAACAGGTCATCGACGATGCTGCGCAACCTTTTGGACTCATCCGCGACCCGTTCCAGCGCGATCCGATAGGCGGAAGCTGTCCGATCGGAGCTGAGCGCGAGACCGACTTCCGCCTCAATCACGCTGAGCGGCGTGCGCAACTCGTGTGAAGCATCTGCGGTGAACTCGAGCTGGCGAAGGCGCGCCCGCTCGATCGGCGTCGCGGCACGCCGACCGATGATCGTTGCTGCGAGGAACAAACTGAGCAGGATGATCGGCGCGAGTACCCCCTCGACGAGCAGGAGCGTCGAGCGCACGCTTCCGACTTCCTCGGTGCTCGTGGCGACCACGATCCGGCCGCTCGGAATCTCGACCCCCTCGAGTCGAAATGTTCGACCCCCGAACCCTGCGTTCACGGGTTCACCGGCCCGCAAATCGGCCACGGGAAGCGAGGGGGCACCGGCGCTGAGCCGATTGGCTTTCGTCGCACCGGCTGGCACGAACCAGGCGAGGATCGGCGCGTCATCGAAGTCACCCGCCGAGCTCGGCACTGCGGTGGTGACCGGACTCCCCGGACTTAGCTGCTTCGGGAACCCATGGGTGAGCGAAACCAGGCGCCCTGCTAGGCGAGCGTCGATCGAGGTGTAGAGGTGATCAACGACGACGAGGTCGGCAACCGTACAGGCCAAGAGGTAGACGACGAGGGCGAGCACGGTCGCGCTGAACGCGACACGTCGGGCGTGGAGGCGAACGCGTCCGCTCGAAACGCCAGATCCGAGCTTCTCTGCGTTCATGAAGCCACCAAGCGGTATCCCGCGCCCCGCAGCGTCTCGATCCTCGCGTCGCAGCGGGCGAGCTTGGCTCGAAGACGGGCGATGTGTACGTCGATCGTGTTCGAGCCGACGGCGTCGGCCTCTTCGGGCCATGCTTGGAGCGCGATCGTGCTGCGTTGAACGACCGCCGGACTTCTTCTGAGGAGCAGCTCGATGATGGCGAACTCCCGGGGAGTGAGCTCCGCGGGTGCACCGCCCACGAGCACCTCTCGGGTGGCTGGGTCAATACTGAGCGATCCACACCGGAGGAGAGGATTGCGGTCGCCGCTTGGTCGGCGGAGCAAGGCGCGAAGGCGGGCCAGCAGTTCGCCGTAGTCGAACGGCTTGATCAGGTAGTCATCTGCGCCCTCGTCGAGGGCCCGGATGCGGTCAGGAGGGGCATCTTTTGCCGTGAGCATGAGGAACGGAGTGCGGATACCCTGCCGGCGTGCCCAAATGATGATCTCGAGTCCGGAAGCTCCCGGCATGCGCCAGTCGAGAACACCCACACAGTATTCATAGGCGCGTAGGTACTGGCGGGCATCCTCGCCGTTCGTAACGGCATCGACGACGTAGCCGGCTTCGCGAAGCCCACGTTCGAGCACGTCCCGCAGGCTGGCATCATCCTCGGCTACAAGAACCCGCATAACAACAAATAGTGTCGCAGCCTCAGCCCAGCTCATCCTGCAAAGCGATGCGCTCGAGCTTGAGCTGTCGTAGTCGGTGGACGATGAACACACTCCCGATGACGACGACCACTCCGGCGGCGAGATAGCCGACGTAACTGAAGTCCGTGACGATGCGGTGCCAGCTCGAACCGAGCGCGAATCCGATGCTCGCGAGCCCTCCGCACCAGATGGTGCAGGCGGCCAGGGTAAAGGTCACGAATTTCGCGAGCGACATCTCGCCGATCCCCGCAGCGATCGAGATGAACGACCGTACGAACGGTATGAAGCGACCGAAGAAGACCAGCGGTTCTCCTCGGCGAGCGAACCATCCCTCGGCGCGATCGAGGTCCTTATGGGTGAGAAGGACGTACTTGCCGACCCGATCGACGAGATTGCGACCTTCGTAGCGCCCGATCGCGTACCCGATGGACGATCCCGTGACCTCACCGATGGCTGCAAAGAGGATGACGAGCAGCAGCTGAAGGCGGTCGTGGTGACCGGTGACCACTTGGCCGCTGGCGAGCACCCCGGCGTAACCGATGGCGATCTCGGAGCCAACTGGTATGCCGAGCGCCGCGAGCGCCGCGATGCCGAAGAGCGCGAGATAGCCCCAAGTTGCCAGGATGTGTTCCATCGTGCCTCTCTAGACAGACGATCGAGTTAACGATGGTCCGCGAACATGACGCCTACATGAAGGCGATTCTCGGCGGCTCGGCATCACGGTGCCGATGAAGTCGACCTCTACTGCCTCAGATCGAAGCGGAGTCGCGCCGGCGCTGTTCGCGCCGCTGGGTCCCCGGTACGACAAACTCTCCGAGCTGTTGTCGTTCGGCCAAGACCGCCGCTGGCGTCAAGCGATGGTCGACCGCATCGAGGCGGCACGACCCAAGGTCGTGCTGGACGTCGCTTCAGGAACCGGCAAGGTGTCCTTCGACCTGCTGCATCGGACGGGTTGTCGGGTCGTCGGTCTCGATCTTTCAGAAGAAATGTTGACCGAGGCAACTCGGAAGTCGCGAACGGAAGACCGCGCGGGCCGTGCTTGCTTCGTGTCCGGACATGCCGACAGCCTCCCGTTTCCGGACGGAACATTCGATGCTCTTACCTTCACCTACCTCCTTCGTTACGTCGGTGATCCGCAGCACACCCTCGACGAGCTCGCCCGGGTCGTGCAGCCCGGTGGGGTGATGGCGAGTGTCGAGTTCCTTCGTCCACCGAACATGTTCTGGCGGTTCTGGTGGTGGGGATACACGAGATGGCTGCTCCCCTTTGCAGGGTGGATCACCGGCGGTCGCGCCTGGTTCCGGGTGGGGCGCTTCCTCGGTCCGAGCATCTCCGCGCACGACGAGCGCTACCCGGTGTCCTGGGCCGTTGACAGCTGGCGCCGAGCGGGATTCGAGGACGTCGGCTGGAAGGTGATGAGCCTTGGCGGTGGATTGGTCATGTGGGGGCGGCGCGCTGGTGAATGAAGACAGGGTGCCCGCGAGGCGTTTCGAAGGCGCGGACGAGCAACCGGGGTCAGAAACCGAAGAGACGCGCCCCGCCTTCTACGCGGCGCGTTCGGGGTCCTGGGGGGATTGGTGGACGCTTCTACATCCTCCCTATACCGCATGGCACCTCGCGTACGTCGTCATCGGCGCTTCGCTCGCGCCGCTGGTGAACGCCACCAAGCTCGTTGCCACGGTGCTGGCGTTCTTTCTGGCCGTCGGGTTGGCGGCCCACGCCCTCGACGAGCTGAAGGGACGTCCGTTGAGGACGGGTATCCCCGACTGGGTGCTAGGTGGCGTCGCGGCGGTCGCTCTTGCCGGCGCGGTTGCCCTCGGTATCGCCGGAGTCATCAAGGTCGGGTGGGTTCTCGTGCCGTTCCTCGTAATCGGGCCGGTTCTCGTCGTCGGCTACTGCTCAGAACTGATGGGCGGCGTCCTGCACAACGACCTGACGTTTGGTATCGCCTGGGGTGCCTTTCCAGTCCTCACCGCCTACGTCGCTCAGACCGACCGACTCACCGCCGCGGCCGTGCTCGCCGCGCTCGCCGCGCTGGCCTTTTCCGTCGTCCAGCGGATGCTCAGCACGCCGGCACGACTGCTGCGCCGGAGGGCCTCCGCGGTCGAAGGGAGCGTCGAGCTGACGAGCGGAACGTCGATCGCGCTCGACCGGCGAACCTTGCTCATCCCGCTGGAAAGGGCGCTGCGAGCGATGGCCGGTGCCATAGTCCTGCTTGCGACGGCACTGGCGATTGCGCGACTGACGTGAGCACGCCCAGCAGCGGGAGTGCTTGAAAAGCGCCGGGTGGAACGCTGCGAATGAACGATGCGACGAGGGTCGAGCAGCGCCGCAACGACGACCATGCTCGCCGCTGGTCGGATCTCTTTGAAGATCTCGCCGTGCACCCGTCCGACGGCACCGGCATCAGCGGCTGACGTCAAATACATCCGGGTACGAACGACGTCACTGAATTCGGCCCAAGCTGCACAAGAGCGTCGTTGATGATTTCGAAACACCGTCGTGTTTTGCTCCTCGACATCGTAAGGACACTCGCCCGACGGCCAAATCGGTGCTGTCCCGGAATCAACGACCCGATTACCAACACGAACGGCACGGCTGAAACCGATCGATGTTTCGTATGGTGAACCGGAGGTAATCGTTGACCTGTGCGTCTCTCTTCGCATCCGGATACGCGTATCACGTGTCGGGACGACACCGAGCAGGAGCGGTTATGGGATGCGTTCGGGGAATCTCTCATAATCGACCTCCCCATCCTTTAACGCCGTCGTCGATTTGGAGCCTCAGGCAAGCGCCACAGATCCTTGACGTAATCCGTAATCGGATAATCCCCATGCAAGGAGCTTGAACTGAATCACATCCAGAGCTCGTCATTGAACGCCGAACGTCGCATGGACAACCTGGCCAGATCGACCAGCATGAGCTTCGGCCAAGCGCTCGTCAAAGGACGCAGCAATCGCCTCGTCAAGTTCTGGGAATAGGTGCCCATAGCGATCGAGTGTCACGCTGATCGACGAGTGTCCCATCCGCATTTGTATTGCTTTCGGATGTGCGCCTGAGGCGATAGCGAGAGCGACGCTCGTGTGACGCAGGTCGTGAAAGCGGCACGTTATCCCTGCCTGCTGGAGTGCCGGGCCGAAGTAGTGGGTCTGAAAGCTCGATGCGATGAGCGGATTACCGGCAACGTTGGCGAAGACCAGTCCATCGGAGCCCTGCTGCGAGAACCGTTCCAGATGATCTGCGAGGGACGATGCTGTGAAGGTGGCGATCGTTATCGATCGGACCGAGCTTTTGGTCTTCGGCTTCTTGCGTAGCCACTGACCAGCTCCGAGACGAATCAGCTGCTCGGTGACCCGGATCTTTCGTTCTCGGAGCTCAACTGCATTTCGACGCAAGCCGATGAGTTCGCTCCAACGCATGCCGGTGTCCACCGCCAGATAGATCAGGGTCCGGTATCGGTCGGGATGTGCCTCTGCGAGGAGCGCTACCTCGTTCCACGAGAGGAAATTCATTTCCCTCGTGGCTACCCGAGGAGCTTGTACCCGGTCGCATGGGTTTGAGGGGATCTTCTCCTTTTCGACCGCCACTTGCAGCATTCTTCGCAAGGTGCGGTAATGGCGATGAACGGAACTCGACGACAAACCGGCATCGATCTCATCGAGCAACCAAGCCTCGATTTCAGCAGCGGGCAGGTTTCCGATTCGGTAAGTACCAAAGCGGGGGAGGATATAACGGTCTAGGTCTCTGCGGTATGTCTGCTGCGTTGTGATCTCTAGCCGTCGAGCAAGAGACAGGAACTCTTCGGACCACTGCTTGACGGTGATGTTGGCTCCGCGTGGATCGAGCCAGTTGCCCCGTTCGATATCGACCTGCACTTCTCGCAGAAACCGATGAGCATCGTCTTTCCGTGTGAACGTTTTGCTGCGTTGTTTGCCGAGACTGTCTCGGTAACGCGCCCGGTATCGCCCGTTGCGCCTTTCGATGTACGCCACTGGAACCTCCCTCGTTGGCTCCCCTGGGAGCGTGCTGGGAGCACACAGGGAGCGGAACAGGGGGTTCCAGGGGTCTCGATCGGTCAGCCACGGTCCCTGACGGACAAGTCGAAAACCGGCCCTGACCTGCCACGATAGAGGAAAATCGCTGGAGGCGGCGAGCGGAATCGAACCGCTGTAGAGGGCTTTGCAGGCCCTTGCCTGAGCCACTCGGCCACGCCGCCGGCGAATTCACCCTACTGGGAATCTCCTCGATTACTTGTGGGAAAGGATGTCGTCTTCAGGCGCCAACGGCGTGGTAGCCGCCGTCAACGTGCACGATCTCTCCGGTCGTCCTTGGAAACCAATCCGATAAGAGTGCGACGCAGGCCTTCGCGACCGCGTCGCTGTCCTCCGAGACACTCCAACCAAGCGGCGCTCGATCGGTCCAGGCCTCTTCGAACTCCGAGAATCTCGGGATCGATTTTGCAGCAACGGTTCTGATCGGTCCAGCAGCGACGAGGTTGACGCGAATCTGTTTCGGTCCGAGGTCGCGCGCGAGATAACGCGTCAGCGACTCGAGTGCAGCCTTCGCAACACCCATCCAGTCGTACCCGGGCCACGCGTACTGCGCGTCGAAATCGAGTCCCACGATCGAGGCCGACGGTGCGGCTTCCAGAAGAGAGATGAATCCTCCGGCCAGCACGCGGAGTGAATACACGGACACTTCGATCGCGGTCGCGACCTCGGGCCAGCTCGCTTCAAACATCCCGTGCCCGATCGCACTTTCTGGCGCGAATGCGATCGAATGCAAGATGCCATCGAGTTGACCAAAGCGTTCAGCGACCGCTTCTGCAACCCGACGCGGGTGCTCGCGGTTCGTGACGTCGAGCTCAAAGATCTCGGTCGGTTCGGGAAGCTTGCGCGCGGTGCGTTCGGTGAGCGACATCGCCCGGCCGAATCCGGTGAGAACCACGTCCGCCCCCTCGAGCTGGGCGAGTCGCGCCGCGCCGAAGGCGAGCGAGTCAGGCGTAAGAACGCCTGTGATCAGGAACTTCTTCCCGTCGACGATGCCCAATTCGTCACCCCCGATCGTCTCCACCGTCCGCGAGTGCGCCGGACACTACCGACGGCGGCTCGCGCCGTCCACCGGTTCGATCAACGCGATGTCGATGGAGTAATCGGTAAGTGTCATGGGTCGATTGTTCCGAGCGCGGCTGATTTGGGCGTCCACCTGGAGTTTGATCAGGGGGTGGATTCGACGTCCACCCGTCAGGGGAAGATGCGCGCTGGTACCGTCGATCACTATGGAACTCGGAAGGATCGGCGTCTGGGCAGGCGGTCCATGGCGCGACCGCGACCGCGTCGCCGAAGCCCGAGACGTCGCGGCGGAACTCGAATCCTTGGGATTCGGGACGTTGTGGCTTTCGGGGGGGTACAAGGGGCCAATCCAGGGCTTGTTCGAACCTCTGCTCGACGCGACGAAGACGATGACGATCGCGAGCGGGATCGCGAGTATCTGGCACACGTCGCCCGATGTCGCAAAGGATGCCTTCGCCGAGTTCGAAAAGGCGTATCCGGGTCGCTTCCTTCTCGGGCTCGGCGCGAGCCACGCGCCGTTCGTCGAGCGAACGGGGGTTGTCTACGACCGTCCGTACAGCCACATGGTCGATTACCTCGATGCGCTCGACCAAGGTCCACGGCCCGTCCCGGCCGACCGGCGCATTCTCGCCGCGCTCGGGCCGCGCATGCTCCGCCTCGGCGCAGAGCGCTCGCTCGGCGCCCATCCATATTTCGTACCGGTCGAACACACCGAGTTCGCGCGCAAGATCCTCGGCAAAGGTCCGTTGCTCGTACCCGAGCAGGCGGTCGTCGTCGAGCGCGATCGAGAAACGGCCTTGCGAGTCGCCCGTGAGTACTTGAAGGTCTATTTGGCCTTGCCGAACTACACATCGAATCTCCGCAGGCTCGGCTTCAGCGAAGACGACCTTGAGCCGCCAGGCCCAGCGTCGACCGCAGACCGACTCGTCTTCATGGGGGACGCGCAGACGGTGGCGCATCGGGTGGGAGAGCACTTCTCGCTCGGCGCCGACCACGTCTGTCTCCAGGTTTTCGCAGCGGACGCCGGGCGCTTTCCCCTTAACGAGTACGCGCAGCTCGCCGAGGTCCTCCTCTGACCTCTTTAAGCGCTGTCACGTGACATTTTTGGCACCGAATCGTCATCTGCCAGCAGCCAGATGGGGAGGATCCGCGACTAGGAAATCGGCGTGGCGTTTGCGATTGAGGAGCGGACGTCCGAATGGATCGCGGACGCTCCCCTGCGGGTCGAGCACGCCTTCGACGTAGAGGCTCCTCCCGAGTCGGTGTTCTCCGTTCTTTCGGATGACGTGAGCTGGCCCGTTTGGTATTCGGGCGTGCGAAGCGTTCGGCTCACGAATGGCGTCGGGGGCGAAGGTTCGACGCGATCAGTTTGGTTTCGCGGCGCACGTGTCGATGAGCGGGTGCTGCTCTACGAGGAACCCTGCCGCATCGTCTTTGCCGGAGTGTCGTCGAACGTGCCCGGGCTGAAGTCGGTTGTGACGGACTGGAGGATCGTCCCTCTCGGCGCCGGCTGCTCGCGCCTGACGGTGGCCGTCGGCCTCGAGTGCTCTGGCCCGTTGCGGTTCACGCCCTGGCTCGCGCGACTGGCGCTGCGTCGCGCGACAAGGGGAGCACGGGGAATCGCACGGATCGTCGGCTGACCTCGAAAACGCAGGCCGTACGCCGGTTCGCGCGATAACTGTTCAGTTATAATCCCTGGAATGTCACGAGCGGGATCGGTCTTGTCGCGGGTACGGAGGGAAGCGGCGCTTACCCAGAGTCAGCTCGCGGCTGCGGCCCAGGTCCGCCAGCCGCTCATTTCACGCATCGAGCGGGGGCGGGAGCGTCCTTCTCTCGAGACGCTCGCCAGGTTGGTGCGGGCGGGAGGTTACGAACTCGTGCTGGAGATCGAACCGCTACCCGATCCGCACGACTTGAGCCTTCTCGAAGTCAACCTCCGCCTCAGTCCTGAGCAACGGATTGACCGGCTCGTGACGCTGCGCAGGACCGCCGACGAGCTGCGGGATGCCACACGCGCGACTCGAAACGGCGGAGATGCTTGACGCGTACGACCCCGTCGCGATCCTCGAGACCCTCAACCGCCACGGCGTGGCGTACGTCGTCATCGGTGGCTTCGCGGCGACCGCGCACGGGAGCCCGCTGCCGACGGTCGACGTCGACGTCACGCCGGAACCATCGAGGGAGAACCTGGCGCGCCTGGCTCACGCGTTGACCGACCTCGGGGCGCGCGTGCGCGTCGATGGAATCCCGGAAGGGCTCGCCTTCTCGCGCAGTGTGAAGACCCTCGCAGCGACGTCGGTTCTGAATTTGATCACCTGCCTCGGCGAGCTGGATATCGTCCGCCGCCCCGCCAGCACCACCTACGAGTCCTTGGCGTCACACGCACTCGTTGTGAGATTGCACGACGTCGACGTTCCGTTGGCGGCGCTTCGTGACGTCATCGAGTCAAAAGAAACCGCAAACCGGCCGAAGGACCGTCGGGCGCTGCCGATCCTTCGGGCGCTCGAAGAACGTTCGGCGCGAGACGAGCGTGACGAGGGGCAGTCGGAGAGTTAGCGGCCGACGCTACGCGAAGGTGTTCGTGAACGGCACCTCCGTCCTTCCCAAAAGCCGCTCATACAGGCGCACGGTCTCGGGGTGGACGCCGCGGAGCGGATCCCCGTCGATCTCGAGCACGAGCGCGAGGTGACGGAGAGTTTGCTCGACGCCGGCGCGATCGCCGTTCGCGTCCGCCGCCCGCATCAGCAGCCGGTACAGGCGCTCGTCCCACGGGGTTGCTCGCAGTCCTCGATGCGCCGCCCACGTCGCGCCGTCGGGGTCGCCGCATCGGAGTGCGTGGCCTCCGTAGCGGAGTGCGAGCGACGAAATCGCGTGCTCGATCTCGGCAGAGAAACCTTCGAGGAGCGCCCACTGCCCCTGCTGGAGGTCGCCAAACGGGCGGCCTCGCACGAGCTCGAGCGCCCCGCGCCACGACGCGACGTCGTCTTTGTCCGCGAGCGATGAGAACTCGTCCCAGTCGGTCGTCACATCGAAGACGAGGTGGCGTTCATCGACTTTGCGCAGCCGCGGACGCCCGTCTGCGGCGTTGCCGAGCGCGCGGCGCGCCTCGGAGAGGCGGTTCGCGATCGTCTGTTGCGGCATCCGGCGCTCTGGCCAGATCGCTGTTTCCCATGCCGAGGTGGTCGCCCCCTCTTGGTGCATCGCGAGGTAGACGACGAGCTCGGTGAGGAGGGGATGTCCCCCGAGTGGCTCTTCGGTCCTGCGAATCTCGACGGGTCCCAAGATCGCGACTTCGACCGGTGCCGGTGAATGCTTCGACGTCGACACGTTGTCCGCGTGCGTGGCGTTGGCTTCGACGGCGCGTGCCGCCTTCGGCGTGACAGCGCGCAGCAGAACAGCGGAGCGTCCAAGTTCGCCTGCGACGAGGACGACGCGGGCATCAGGGTGCGCCCCGGTCGTCACGATGCCCGCTGATCCATGGCGTCGCGTCGCGATGATGAGACGTTCGAACGCGTCGTTCGTCGTCAGCTCGCCGGCGACGAAGATGACGAGTGGGCGAGCGGAGCGACTGACGAGAGAACATGCCTCGGCGATCGAATCGACGCGTACGAACCGCTCGTTGCGGACGGTGCCGACAACCACCACGTCGACCTCGCGATCACGTCGGCGGGCGAAGCTGCCCAAGAGCGCGAAGGCCAACTCGACGGCGCGCTCGCCGGGCCCGACGATCGAGGTCACGACCGCGGCGAACACATCGATCACCGTCGCGGTCGTGTTTTGGGAGGGAACACCGACGAGTCCGAGACGGGCGTCGTGACGGGGAACCTCGTCCCACTTCTCCGATAAGGGCGTCGTCGCGATCAACCGCGGCGTTGCGATTCCCGACGAGGTTGCGATGAACGGCACCTCCGCCGCGCACGTCACGTCGTCGCTGTCGACGGTGTAGAGGACGGGCCGTTCGCTCGATTCCAGCATCACGATCGTCGCGGCCGCGTACGCGACTTCGTCTTCGATCGGCGGCACGGTCTTGTCGGGGATGAGTTCAATCCCCGGGGGAGCCGGGCGCGTTGCGAAGTCGTCGGGAATCGGCGGGAGGCGATCCTCCACTCGATCGAATACGTCCACTCCGTCCACCGGAGTTCCCCCTTTCGCCTCCGGGTCCTCGGAACGACCCGAGCCCGCCGACCCAGCCGGAATGTCCGAGCAAGACAGATATCTAGTCCAGGTGTTCCCGTTCTCGCTACTGTCCGTAGTTGCCTCGCCGCAGAGGGTGAGAGTCGGCCTTTTCTGCGGAACAGCCAAGGCGACCTCGCCGCGGCGCAGTGAGCCGCGAGATGGCCTTGACCTTCCCCGTGGGTCAGGCGCCAGGATCGGGCCGTGGCGAATGACGACCAGGCGGGGCTGCTGTCGATCGGGGAGTTCGCTCGCCGTTCGCGCCTCACCCCGAAGGCGCTTCGGATCTACGACCGCATCGGGCTGCTCCGACCGGCGAGCACCGATCCGATCAGCGGCTACCGCCGCTACCGCATCGACCAGGTCCGCGCGGGACAGCTGATCGGGCTGTTACGCGGAGCCGGCCTCGGCCTCGCCGAGGTTGAGCTGGTGGTCGAGGACGCGGCGGTGGACGCGCAGGCTGCGGTGCGCCGCCTCGAGTCTCTCCTCTCCGACCTCGACCGTCGCCACGCCGATCGCAGGTTGCTGATCCGCCACATCCAAATGTCGTTGAGAGAAGGAGTCGACCCAATGTTCCCGGTCCAAACTCGACATGTCCCCGCCCGCCGAGTCATGTCGATGCAACGGCGCGTGTTCGCGCAGGAGACCGACGGCTTCGTTCGCGAAGCAAAGGCCGCGTTCCGTCGGCACCTCGACGGCATCGCGCCGAGCTGGCCGTTCCAGCTGATCTTCCACAGCGAGATCAGCCCCGAAAGCGATGGCCTGCTCGAAGCCGTCGTCGGCTGCCCAGAAAGCATGGTGCCAAGCGACGCCGTCGGAATCCGCACGGAGCCGGAGCACGACGAGGCGTACACGACGATCACCAAGGCCCAATGGGCGTACCCGGCGATCCTCGCCGCCTATGACGCCGTCGCCTGCTCGCCCGAAGTGAAGAACCGCTCGAACAGCCGGCTCTCCTGCCGGGAGGTGTACTGGGTGGAGCCGGATGATCTCGGCGAGGACGACCCAGTCTGTGACATCGCCTTTCCGCTCGCCGATCGTTGAGCGGCTCCGGCGAAGGAACTCGATCGACGGAGTCGAAGTGACCGCGACCCGGGCGCGATCAGGCTCGTCGCGCCCGCGAAACGCCGTCGGAATCTGAGGACTTCGAAGGTATACTCCACCAGCGGTTTGTCGAACGGAGGGCAGGTTGTGAACGTGGGCTTTCCGCCCACGTTCTTCTTTTCTTGCCCGCGGACGACTCGAGTGCCAGCAAGAGCGGGGGAGCGGGAGTTGACGGAAGTGAGCAACGGCGTCGGGTCCGAGATGACGTCGGGGGTTCCCGACGCGCTCGAGCGCGCCCTCACGCCGGTCGTCGGCGCCTTCGGACTCGAGGTCATCGACATCGAGCGCTCCGGCGGCACGTTGCGTGTCGTCGTCGACTGCGCCGAGCCGATCGACCTCGACCGACTCTCCCAGGTCTCGGCGGCCGTCTCTGGCTTGCTCGACGATGAACCGGGGCTCGCCCCGAGTCACCGCTACGAACTCGAGGTCTCGAGCCCTGGTCTCGAGCGTCGGCTGCGGCGCGCCGCGCACTTTGTGCGCGCGGTCGGACAGCAGGTGGCGGTGCGCACCGTCGCCACCGCGGCGGGGGACCGCCGCGCCGAAGGCGCGCTCGTGAGCGCCGACGAGGAGGGATTTTCGCTTGTGCTCGCAGACGGCGCGACGCGGCGATTCGCCTATGCGGACGTGGATCGGGCGCACACGGTCTTTGACTGGAAGGCAGCGCTGAAGAGCGCAAAGCGCGGCGCCGGCCAGGAACAGGACGCGGGAGCGGCGCGATGAGCACGACGAACTTCGAATTCCTCGACGCGCTGCAGCAGATCGCGCGCGACAAGGGCATCTCGGTTGACACCTTGCTGGAGGCGCTCGCGAACGCGCTCGTCGCGGCCTACAAAAGGCTGCCCGATTCGGCCGAGGAAGCCTTCGTGACGATCGACTCGGACTCCGGGGAGATCCGCGTCTACGGACAAGAGCTCGATGAGGACGGCAATGTCGTCCGCGAGTGGGACGACACGCCGGACGACTTCGGGCGCATCGCCGCGCAAGCGGCGAAGCAGGTCATCCTGCAGCGCATCCGAGAGGCCGAGCGCGACTTGAAGTACGAGGAGTACGCGGGTCGCGAGGGCGACATCGTCACCGGGATCATCCAGCAGTCCGACAACCGCTACACGCTGCTGGACCTCGGCAAGGTCGAGGCGTTGCTGCCGCAGGCCGAGCAAGTCCCCTACGAGCGCTACGACCACGGCGCGCGCCTGAAGGCGTACATCGTCGAGGTGCGCAAGACCGCCAAGGGGCCCCAGATCGTCGTCTCTCGTAGCCACCCCGGACTCATCAAGCGTCTGTTCGAGCTCGAGGTGCCAGAGATCTCGAACGGCGTCGTCGAGATCAAGGCGTGCGCCCGCGAGCCCGGACACCGAACGAAGATCGCCGTCTGGTCGAACGACCCGAACGTCGACCCGGTCGGCGCCTGCGTCGGCGCGCGCGGCGCGCGCGTCCGCATGGTGACGAACGAGCTGCGTGGTGAAAAGGTCGACATCGTCCCCTATTCAGACGATCCCGCCGAATTCGTCGCCCGCGCGCTCCAGCCGGCGCGGGTGAAAGAGGTGCGACTCGACGAGACGACCGGGACGGCCACGGTGATCGTTCACGACTTCCAGTTGTCGCTCGCTATCGGCAAGGAGGGCCAGAACGCCCGCCTCGCGGCGCGGCTCACGGGCTGGCGGATCGATATCAAGAGCGAGACCCAGCTGGCCGAGGAGGAGTCCGGCGTCCCCGGCGTCGATTGGGCCGAGGGCGAGTGGATCGAGAACGAGTCGGGCGAGATGGTATTCCAGCCAGCCGGCGGCGGCGCCCCCGTCTCGGTCGCCGAGTGGGAACAAGGCGGCGCCGCTCAGGGAGACGGTTCGGCGGAGTCAGCAGCCGAGCCGGAGACGGCCGTGCCCGCGCCCGGCGACGAGGCACCGGCCGAGCCGGCGCAGGAGAGCGCCCAGGCGGAAGGGGAAGCCGGGTAGCACCACGCTGCGCGCGGTCGCTCCACGCGTCTGCCTCGCTCACCTCAAACGACCTGGTCCGAGGTGTGGGAGGATGGAGTAGCTGCACGCTTCGTCCGGTTCGTGCCGTCCGGAGCGTGAGGAGACCTGAGGAGTCATTCGAAGTTGGCGAGGAATATCCGCGTCTATGAGCTCGCTCGAGAGCTCGGATTGACGAACAAAGAGGCGCTCGACCTCGCGTTGTCGCTCGGCATCGGGGTGAAAAGCCACTCGTCGTCGATCGAAGACGCCCAGGCCGATCGCGTCCGCCGCAAGGCAGAGCGTGAAGGCCTCATCCGGGCGACCGCGCCCGAGACACCGACGCCGGCACCCGAGCCGGAGCGTCCTGCCCCGCCAAGGCGCGTCGCCGAACCGGAACCCGCCCCGGAGATCCACCGGGTCGTGCGCAGCCGACCCGCCTCGGAGCTCGGCGAGACGGCTGCCCAGATGGCACAGCGCCCGGCGCCGGTCCGGCCCCAGCCCCCGGCGCCGCCTCGGCCGGCTCCCGCCCGACCCGCCGGTGCGCCCCCGTCCGGACCGCCGCGTCCGCCGCTCACGAGCCCGAGCGGAAGGCCGATCCCGCCGCCGCCAGGACCGCGCGGCCCGAGCGGACGGCCGATCCCGCCGCCGCCCGGAATGGGCCGACCGTCCGGTTCGCCGGGGCGGCCGGCGCCTTCTGGTGCGCCACGGGGCGGGGGATTCGGTCAGCGCTCCGCGCCGGGGGGAACCCCACGCTCAGGCGGCTTCGGCGGCGGAGGCGGACGACCGGGCGGAGGCTTCGGCGGCGGCGGCGGACGACCGGGCGGAGGCTTCGGCGGCGGGCGTCCGGGTGGCCCGGGTGGCCCCGGAGGCGCGCCCGGCGGTCGCGGCGGCCCGGGTGGGCGCGGCCGCGCCCCGCATCGTCGTCAGCGCCGCCGGCGCAACATCGAAGAGCTCGAGCCGATCCAGGTCGCCCAGTACGTCCCGTCGAACGCGCCCGTGCCGGATCACGAGGTGATCGTCGAGCGCGGCAGCACGCCCCAGGATCTCGGCCCGAAGCTCAACCGTTCCGCAGGCGATGTGATCCGCTTTCTGTTCCTGCAAGGCGAGGTCGTCACCGCGACGCAATCGCTTACCGACGACATGATCGAGCTGTTTGCTGCCGAGATCGGTGCGCAGGTGACCCTCGTCGACGCGGGCGAGGAGCAAGAAGCGGAGTTGCAGGCGCGTTTTTTCGCCGACGACTCCGAGGTCGACCCGTCGCTCCTGCGGCCGCGTCCGCCGATCGTGACGGTGATGGGACACGTCGACCACGGAAAGACGCTGCTGCTCGACAAGATCCGATCCGCGCACGTCGTCGAGTCCGAAGCGGGTGGCATCACCCAGCACATCGGCGCGTACCAGGTCGAACGGAACGGCCAGCACATCACCTTCATCGACACGCCCGGCCACGAGGCGTTCACGGCGATGCGCGCCCGCGGCGCGCAGGTCACCGACCTCGTCGTCTTGGTCGTCGCCGCAGATGACGGCGTCATGCCCCAGACGATCGAGGCGATCAACCACGCGAAGGCGGCCGGGGTGCCGATCATCGTCGCCATCAACAAGATGGATAAAGAAGGTGTCGACACGAACCGCGTCCTGCAGCAGCTCTCCGAGCAGGGACTCGTGCCCGAGGCGTGGGGCGGCGACACCATCACCGTGCAGGTCTCAGCGCTGACGGGGATGGGGGTCGACGACCTGCTCGACCAGATCTCGGTCCTTGCCGAGGTACTCGAGTTGCGAGCGAGCCCCGAGGGGCCGGCGCGCGGCGTCGTTTTGGAGGCGAACCTCGACGTCGGTCGCGGGCCTGTGGCGACGTTGATCGTCCAGTCCGGCACGCTGCGCGTCGCGGACACGATCGTCGCCGGCGCGGCATGGGGCAAGGCGCGAGCGCTGCTCGACGACCGCGGCGATCAAGTGAAAGAGGCGCTGCCATCGATGCCGGTGCAGGTGCTCGGTCTTTCCGAGCCACCGAACGCGGGCGACGAGCTGCGCGCCACGCTGGATCTCTCCGTCGCGCGCGCGATCGGCGAGGCGCGCGCCCAACGGCAACGTTCGGCGGGGTACGCGCCGACGCCGAGCGCGGCGCAATCGGGGGCGAGGCTCGAGGACATCTTCGAACAGATCCAGCGCGGCGAAGCGGCGACGCTGAACGTCGTGCTGAAGGCCGACGTGCAGGGTTCGCTCGAAGCCGTCACCGAGAGCCTGCGTCGACTCGAGCGCGACGACGTGAAGATCGCGTTCGTGCACCGCGCTGTCGGTGCGATCACCGAGTACGACGTCCAGTTGGCCGTGGCGTCGAAGGCGACGATCATCGGCTTCAACGTCCGACCGGACCGACGCGCCCGCGAGCTCGCCGAGGCGCACGACGTCGAGATCCGGACCTACGAGATCATCTACAAGCTCGTCGAGGACATCGAAGCGGCGATGGTTGGCATGTTGGCACCGATCTTCGAAGAGGTCGTGACCGGCGAGGCAGAAGTGCGCGAGATCTTCCGCGTGCCGCGCGTCGGAGCGATCGCCGGCTGTTACGTCCAGTCGGGCGTCATCACCCGCGGCTCGAAGGTTCGGTTCCTGCGCGACGGGGTCGTCATCTGGAAGGGCGCGATCAGCTCGTTGCGCCGCTTCAAAGACGACGTGCGCGAGGTCCAGTCCGGCTTCGAATGTGGCATCGGACTGACCGATTTCCAGGATCTCCACTCAGGCGACATCATCGAGACCTACGAAGAGCGGGAGATCCCCCGGAGCTGACCGGGGGCCCCGGCTGACCGCGAAACGCTGGAGGCCGACATGAGCCGACGAGCGACGCACCATCACCGCCACGCCCCCGAGCGTCCCTACCCGCGGCTCGCGCGGGTGAACCGCCTCGTCCACCAGGTGCTCGCCGACGAGATCGAGCGGCTCGCCGATTCCGATGATCGGCTCGCCCTGTTGACCGTGACGGGCGTGATCTGCGAGGAGGACCTCCGCCACGCGGTCGTCTTTTTCGCCTCGCTACCCGAGGGCGCCGCCGACGCGCTCGAGGAGCACCGGCGCCACCTGCAGCGCTGCCTCGGTTCGGAGATCCGCATGAAACGAACGCCGGCACTGCGTTTCGAAGCGGACCCGGCTGTCGCGACGGGGAATCGCATCGAGGACGCACTGCGCCGCGTTCGGCCGACGACGATGTTTGACGAGGACGCGCCCTGACCGAGCACGTCCCCCTCGACGGCGTCGTCGTCGTCGACAAACCCTCGGGATGGACGTCGCACGACGTCGTCGCGAGATCGCGCCAGCTCCTTGGTGAGCGTCGGATCGGCCACGCCGGCACGCTCGATCCCGCGGCAACCGGCGTGCTTGTCTTGGGCGTCGGTCGCGCTACGAGGCTCTTGCGGTTCGCGTCCGAGTTGGAGAAGCGCTACGTCGGCGAGGTCGTGCTCGGCGTCGCGACGTCGACACTCGACGACGAAGGCGAAGTCGTCGCGGAGTTCGACATGGACGGGGTGACCCTCGACGACGTGCGCGCCGCCGCCACGGCGTTCACCGGATCGATCGAGCAGATTCCACCGATGGTCTCGGCCTTGAAGGTCGGCGGCCGCCGGCTGCACGCGCTCGCCCGCCAGGGAATCGAGGTCGAACGAGCGCCGCGCACGGTCGAAGTGCTCCGCTACGACGTGGAGGAGACGGCCGATCCTCTCGTGTTTCGAGTCGATGTCGTCTGTTCATCGGGGACGTACGTGCGCGCACTCGCCGCCGATCTCGGTACGTCGTTGGGCGGTGGTGCGCACCTGCGCGCGCTGCGTCGGTTGTCGGTCGGACATCTTGACCTCGCCGGTGCCGTGGCGCCGGAGGACGTCACCGCCGCCGCGCTGCGTCCGCCGAACGAGCTCGTCGCTCACCTCGCAAAGGGCGTCGTCGACGCGGACGTCGCTGCGATGGTGCGCCACGGCCGCGTGCTCGAGCGCCGTCGGATCGGTACCGTCGGCGATGGCCCGTCCGCGATCTACGACGAGAACGACGCCTTGTTGGGGGTCTACGCGCCGGTGAGCGCCGAGCGCTCGAAGCCCCTCGTCGTCTTCGCCGCGAACCAATGACGCCATCGCGTCCACCATTAGCGTGACGACACGATGACACCGTCGGTGGACGTGCCGGGAGAGCGAGCGCGGACTGCCGCGACGATCGGGACCTTCGACGGCGTGCACGTCGGCCATCAGCTGCTCGTCTCGACGACGCGTCGCCTCGCCGACGAGCAAGGGCTGCGCGACGTCGTCGTGACCTTCGATCGCCATCCGTTCGCGACGATCCGGCCCGAAGCGACGCCGAAGCTGCTTACGACGCAGGAACAGAAGATCGAGCTCTTGCGCTCGCTCGGCGCCGACGACGTCGTCGTCTTGGAGTTCGACGCCGCCCGGTCCCACCAGGAACCGGAGAGCTTCATCGAGGACTTCCTCGTCGGTGAGTTGGGGGTCGCCGTCGTCGTCGTCGGTGCGGCTTTCCGATTCGGCCATCGGGCGCGGGGCGACGCGGCGATGCTCCAGCAGATGGGGGAGAAGCTCGGGTTCTCGGTCGTGACCTTGGACCTCGTCGGGGACGAGACCGGTGGAATCGTCTCTTCGACGCACATCCGCGAGCTGATCGGCGAGGGGCGGCTCTCCGACGCCGCGCAGCTCCTCGGCCGGCCGTACGAGGTTCGCGGCGTGCTCTTGGGCGGCGACCGACTGCGGGTGGTCGTGGCCCGCGAGCTCTTGGTCCCGCCGGCCGGCACCTACGGCGCGGAACTCGTCACCGCCGATGGAACCGTGGACGTGGCTGTCGTTGTCGCGGCGCCTGCGTCAGACGAGGACGCGATCGTCACCGTCACCGTGGCGTCGGGAGCGATTCCGCCGGTCGGCCCGGCGGCGCTGCGCTTTCTGGCGGCCACCGCTCACTCTCTTATTTCGCGCGAATCCCGACCGGTAGCCTCGTCTCGTGGCCCTCATCCCGATCCGTCTCTTCGGCGACCCCGTCTTGCGCCATCCGACGGTCGACGTCACCGAGATCGACGACGCGTTGCGCCAGCTGACCGCCGACATGTTCGAGACGATGTACGACGCACCGGGTGTGGGACTCGCCGCCAACCAGGTCGGCGTTCAGCGCCGTTTCTTCGTCTACGACGTCGGCGAGGGGCCGGGTGTCGTCATCAACCCGCAGATCGTCGAGACCTCGGGCGAATGGACGTACCTCGAGGGGTGCCTCTCGGTCCCGGATCAGCACTTTGACATCGTCCGGCCGCACAAGGTGCGCCTCGTTGGGATCGACCTCGACGGCAACGCTCTCGAGATCGAGGCGGAAGACCTTCTCGCGCGGTGTTTCCTCCACGAGGTCGACCACCTGGACGGCAAGCTGCTGCTCGAACGGCTGAACGACGCGCAGCACAAAGAAGCGATGCGCGTGCTGCGCACCCGGGACTTGTCGACCGCGCAGGTCGCCGATTCCTGATCCGACGGCACGGCGACTAGCGTTCGCCGGCACGCCCGAGGTCGCGGCGAGAACGCTCGAGGCGCTCGTCGACGCCGGACACGACATCCGCTGTTGCGTGACGCGGTCCGATCGGCGTCGCGGGCGTGGCGCGGCGCCCTCTCCTTCACCGGTGAAGGCGGTCGCGCTCGCCCGCAACCTGCCCGTGACGACCGACATCGGGGCCGTCGCCACCTCGGGCGCCGAACTCGGCGTCGTCGTCGCCTACGGACGGCTGATCCCCGCCGCGGTTTTCTCGGTGGTGCCGTTCATCAACATCCACTTCTCGTTGCTGCCGCGCTGGCGCGGCGCGGCACCGGTCGAACGGGCGATCCTCGCCGGCGACGCGACGACGGGCGTGTCTCTGATGGCGATCGAAGCGGGCCTCGACACCGGTCCGCTCTACGCGCGTCGGGAGGTGCGCATCGGTGAGGAAGAGACGGCCGACGAGCTCGAGCGACGCATCGGCGAGATCGGCACCGCGATGCTGCTCGAGCTGCTCGAGCGGCCGCATCTCCCCGAGCCGGTCGCTCAGTCGGGCGAGGCGACGTTCGCGAACAAGGTCACGAAGGAAGAGCTCCACCTCGATTTCTCCCGGTCGGCCGACGAGCTCGCCCGTGTCGTGCGCCTGGGAGGCGCCTGGACGACGTTTCGAAGGCGACGGCTGATCGTCCGGAAAGCGCACGCGCGTCCCGAGGCGCGTGTCGCCGAGCGGCCCGGTGTGGTCGTCGGTGACCTCGTGCAGTGCGGAAAGGGTGCACTCGAGCTCGTCGCCGTGCAGTCCGAAGGACGCGCGACACTCGACTTTCGTGCGTGGGCCGCGGGCGTGCGGCTCGTCGCCGATGAGGTGCTCGGGGGGGCTGCGGACCGTCGTCCGGTGGCGGGCGAACGAATCGAGGGGGGCGGGTGACAGGGACGATCCTCGGCGATGAGCGGTTCAAGGTGAACCCCTCGCTGCTCGCGTCGGACTTCGCCGAGCTCGCGGGAGCGGCGCGTGCCGTCGCCTCGGAGACCGACTGGTTGCACATCGACGTGATGGACGGCCATTTCGTCCCGAACCTCACCATCGGTCCTCCCGTCGTCGCGTCGTTGCGCGCCCACTCCCGCGCGTACTTCGACTGCCACTTGATGATCACGAATCCCGGTGACTTCATCCACGCCTTCGCGAGGGCGGGAGCGAACCTCACGACGATGCACGCCGAGGTCGGTTCGATAAAAGATGTCATCGAAGAGATGCGCGCCCACGATCTCGCCGTCGGTCTCGCGCTGAACCCCGATACCAGCTTCGAGGCGGCGGAGCCGTACCTCGAATCGATCGACCTGCTGTTGTTGATGACCGTCTACCCGGGCTTCGGGGGACAGGGATTCATCGACGCGGTCTTGCCGAAGATCGAACGGGCGTACGCGGCGATCCGTCGTCGCGACCTCGGCGTCGTCATCGAGGTCGACGGCGGGATTGACGACCAGACGGTGGCGACGACCGCCTGCGCGGGGCGCGGGTCTTTGTTGCCGGCACGGCGGTCTACGGGGAGCCGAGCCCGTCCGACGCCGTGCGCGAACTTCGCCGAATCGTCGAGCAGGCATTGGGGTCGGCGGAGGACGCGTGAAACCCACCGCGACGTCGCGCCACGTGGTTCGGTCCGGAGTCGTCCGCGTCTACGACGAGGAGGTCGGCCTCGGCGAGGTCGAGTCCGACGATGGCGCGACCTTCCCGTTCCACGCGACGACGATCGCCGACGGCACGCGCACGATCCTTCCGGGCACACGGGTCCACTTCGTCCTCGTGTTCGCGCCCCGTGGGCGCATCGAAGCGGCCGAGGTCACGCCGCGCTGAACGGTCAGGTTCCCGACGCGTCCTCGTCGTTCGGCGCTGCGGTGCCTTCGCCGTCGCGCGGCTTCGAGATCTCGACGAAAGCGAGCCGGATGCTCGAGAGCGCGTCCTTCAGCGTGTCGGAATGGGCGCCGAGGCGGTCCCCGAGGGTGTCGACGACGCCTCCCAAGCCGTCGATCGCCAGCCTGGCCTTTTCGAGGTTCGGAGGGCGTGCGCCGAGGTGCAACGCGGCGAGCTCGAAGAGCCCGAAGCAGTGGTTCGCCACGATGTCCTCGACCGGGGCGGCGAGCAATTCGTCGCGCAGAGCCTCGACGTCGGCCTCGTCGGGCGGCGAATCGGCGTGGTCTTCGCCCGGCGGCGGGAGATCGGCGGCATCGTCGGTCTGCTCCGAGACGCGGTACTCGCCTTCTGGTGTCCAAAGACTCGACACATTGCTACCCTAGGAGGAAACTCAACGGGTAAGCGGGGTCGCAGGACGCGGCTCCCACCTGATCACCGTGACCGGGTCGGTCCCGAAGTGTGCATCAGGTTCGGGTCCTGCCCTCGGCATCGCTTCCCCTCTGCGGCACGGGCCGCGCAACCGGAAGGAGTGATGCCCGATCTCGACAGCACCCACCATCAACGAGCCGCGCATGAACGAACAGATCCGGGCGCGCGAGGTTCGCCTCGTCGATCCGGATGGTCAGCAGCTCGGGATCAAGCTGCTTCCTGAGGCACTTGCGATCGCCCGAGACTTGGACCTCGATCTCGTTGAGGTGGCACCCCTCGCGGATCCTCCCGTCTGCCGGATCATGGATTACGGGAAGTTCAAATTCGACGAGGCGCAGCGCCAGAAGGAGTCACGGCGCCGGTCGACGAACGTCGGGATCAAAGAGATGAAGTACCGCCCCAAGATCGGGCAAGGTGACTTCGACACCAAGACCCGTCGCGTGGCGAAGTTCCTCGCCGACGGGCACAAGGTGAAGATCACGATCATGTTCCGTGGCCGCGAGGTCTACCACCCCGAGCTCGGGCGCAAGATCCTCGACCGGATCGCCGAAGCGACGGAGGGCAGTGGCAAGGTCGAGGCCGAGGCACGACTCGACGGCCGGAACATGGTGATGGTTCTCGCGCCCGACAAACGGGCCCGTCAGTCCCAGGCGGCGCGTGCGGCGACACAGGACGCGGCGGAGACGAACGGGACCGAGTGAGCGGGTCGGCGGGGACGCCCCCGCCGGAAGGGCAGATGGGAAAAGCGATGCCGAAGATGAAAACTGATCGAGGCGCCGCGGCGCGCTTCAAGGTCACCGGGACGGGCAAGATCATGCGCCGGAAGGCGAACCGGTCGCACCTTTTGGAGAAGAAGTCGTCGGTGCGCACGCGCCGACTCGGGCGCGACACCGAGGTGTCGGCAGCCGACCGCAAGAGCGTGCGGAGGATCCTCGGGATCTGACGCCAGGCCCGGGACGCGTTCGTTCGCCCCGGGGTGTTCGAGCATCAGAAAGGAGCACGATGGCGAGGATCAAGCGCGCCGTCCACGCGAAGAAGAGTCATAAGGCGGTCCTCCGCCAGGCGCGGGGCTACTACGGCAACAAGTCGCGTTCGTTTCGCTCTGCGAACGAGCAGGTCATGCACTCGATGCAGTACGCGTACCGGGACCGTCGGGCGCGCAAGGGCGAGTTCCGCAAGCTGTGGATCCAGCGCATCAACGCCGCGGCCCGCGCCGAGGGGATGAGCTATTCGCGCCTCATCGCCGGGCTGCATCGCGCCGAGGTGGCGGTCGACCGCAAGGTCCTCGCCGATCTCGCGGTGCGCGACGCCGACACCTTCGGAAAGCTCGTCGCAATCGCACGCCGTCACCTCGAACAAGACGGCGCGTCGGACGCCGAGGGCGAGCGGGCGGCTTCCTGAACGAAGCCGCGCTCGGGCCGCACCACGCCGAGGTGCGGCGACTGCGTCGGCTCGTTGAAAAACGAGCCGAGCGCCGCCGCGAAGGCGTGCTCGTCGCCGAGGGACCGAAGGTGATCGCCGCCGCGCTCGATGCGGGCGCGGAGATCGCGGCGATCTATGCGGCGCCACGCGCAGAGCGCAGCCCGATGGCGCATGCCGTGCTCGAACGGGCGTCGGACCTCGGAATCGAGACCTTCCAACTCGCGCCCGGGGTGATCGACTCCGTCGCCGACGCGCAGACGCCGCAACCGCTCATCGCGACGGTGCGGACGATCGAGCGCGGCATCGACGCGACGATCGACGGCGACGCCGTGCTCGTGCTCGTCGACGTGCGCGACCCGGGCAATCTCGGTGCCATCTTGCGGGTCGCCGACGCGACTGGCATCGGCGCGGTGATCTGCTGCGTCGGCTGTGTCGACTGGCAGAACCCGAAAGCCGTGCGAGCCTCGGCGGGATCGTGTTTTGCGTTGCGCATCGCCGACGGTGAGGAACCCGAGCCGGCGCTTGCCGAGTTGCGCGTCGTTGGTTTCCGCACGATCGCGGCGGCCGCGCAAGGCGGCACCGCGCACGACGAGGTCGACTATCGAAAAAAGGTCGCCGTCGTGCTCGGCAACGAGGCGTCGGGTCTCCCCGAAAACCTCCGTGCGCTCGTTGACGAGGTCGTGACCATCCCGATGGGCGGTTCGACGGAGTCACTCAACGTCGCCACCGCGGCGGCTGTCATCTGCTACGAGCGCGTCATCCAAAAGAAACTGGCAGCACAAGGCGCCCTACGATGAGCCGACCGATGTCGACCGAGCCCGAGCAGGAGCGAGCGCGCACAAAGACGCTGACGATGTCGGCGCTCGATCGGGACTTCGTGGAAGCCCGTGAGGCGATCACTGCCGCGCCGACGGTCGGTGAGCTCGACCTGGCCGAAACGCGCTTTTTGGGCAAGCGTTCACAGCTCTCACGCTGGAAGCGCGACCTCGGTTCGTTCGACGAGGAGGACCGCCGGCGTTTCGGCGCCGCGCTGAACACGGCCAGGGAACGCCTCGCGCAGACCGTTGCCGAGCGCCGGGCCGAACTCGCGCAGTCCGAGCGTGCGCTGACGCTCGAGGCGGACCGCCTCGACCTGAGTGAGGTCCTTCCTCGGCCCGGGCCGGGGCACCTCCACCCGGTGACGTCGCTGCGGTGGGATCTCGAAGACCTCTTCGTCGGCATGGGCTACGAGGTCGCCGAGGGTCCCGAGGTCGAGACCGACTGGTACAACTTCACGGCGCTGAACATGGGTCCGGGCCATCCGGTCCGCTCGTCGCACGACAGCTTCTACGTCGATCTCGGCGAGGACGATTCGGTGCTCTTGCGCACCCACACCTCGCCCGTCCAGATCCACCTTTTGGAGCGCGGCGATCTGCCGATCTACGCGGTCGCCCCCGGCCGCTGCTACCGGCGCGACACCCCGGACGCGACCCACCTGCCGTACTTCAACCAGCTCGAGGCGCTCGTCGTCGACAAGGGGATCACCTTCGGCGACCTCGCCGGGACGATCGACACCTTCGTCGCGGCGATCTTCGGCAAGGGCGTGCGGGCTCGGCTGCGGCCGGGTTTCTTCCCCTTCACCGAGCCGTCTGCGGAATTCGACTTTTCGTGCACGATCTGCGGCGGACGCGGCTGTCGTACCTGTGGGGGAGTGGGTTGGCTCGAACTCGGCGGCTGCGGGCTCGTCCATCCGGCGGTCTTCGAGGCGACCGGCGTCGATCCCGAGGTGTGGTCCGGTTTCGCGTTCGGGTTCGGGATCGATCGCATCGCGATGATGCGACACGACGTCGACGACTTGCGGACCTTCGTCGAGAACGACGTCCGCTTCCTGCGGCAGTTCTGAGAGGAAAGGTCCGACACCGTGCGGGTGCCGCTTTCGTGGCTGAAGGAGTTCGTGCCGATCGACCTCGATCCGCGCGACGCGGCGGGAATTCGCGCCTTTGCCGACGAGCTCAGCATGCTCGGAATGAACGTTGAGCACGTCGACACCGTCGACGCCGAACTCCCGGGCGTCGTCGTCGCCCGCGTCATGGAGATCGACGCGATCCCCGACGCCGACCGCATCCAAAAGGTCGTCGTCGACGCCGGCGGCCCGCCGACGACCGTGGTTTGCGGAGCGTTCAACTTCGAGGTCGGCGATTACGTTCCCTTCGCCACGATCGGCGCGCGCCTCCTTGGAGACGTGCAGATCGGCCGCAAGGAGATGCGCGGCGTCACCTCGGAAGGAATGATCTGTTCCGGGCGCGAGCTCGGTTTGAGCAGCGACTCGAGCGGCATCTTCGTCCTCTTCTCTCCGCCGAAGGGCCGCGATGGCCCAACCGTGCTCCCGCTCGGCGCGCCGCTCGTCGACTACCTCGGCCTCGAAAGAGACGTCGTCTTCGATCTCGACATCGAGCCGAACCGTCCCGACGCGTTGTCGATGATCGGCATCGCCCGCGACGTCGCCGCGCACCGGCGAATCGGCTTTTCCGTTCCGCCCGTCGGGGTCGAAGAGACCGGCTTGCAGGCAAACCGCCTCGTCTCGATCGCGATCGCCGCGCCCGATGCCTGTCGCCGGTTCGTGGCGCGCGTGATCACCGGGGTGACCACGTTGCCAGCGCCACGCGACGTGCAACGCCGATTGATCCTTTCGGGGATGCGGCCGATCAACGCCGTCGTCGATGCGTCGAACTACACGATGCTCGAACGCGGTCAACCGACCCACCCCTACGACCTCGACCGGCTCGGTGGAGGAGGGTTCCGAGTCCGACTCGCGCACGACGGCGAACGGCTCGTCACCCTGGACGGCGTCGCGCGGACCCTCGGGTCGTACCGCAACCGACGGGGAGAGACGAAGCCGGTCGAGGACCTTTTGATCTGCGACGCGAACGACGTCGCGGTGGGGCTCGCGGGGATCATGGGTGGAGCGTCGAGCGAGATCTCCGATTCGACGTCGAACGTCGTCATCGAGTCGGCCGATTTCGCCTCGGCGTTCGTGGGCGCGACGTCGTTGCGTCAAGACGTGCGATCCGAGGCGTCGACGCGCTTTTGGCGCGGGATCGACCCGGCGGGACTGAGCCCTGCGGCGAGCAGGGTGGCCCAGCTGATCGTTGCCGCCCACGTCGAGCACGGCGTCGCGCCGCCGATCGTGGCCCGCGGGATCGCCGACGCGGTGGGCTCACCGCCGTCCTCACCGTCGATCTACGTGCGCACCAACCGGGTGAACGACCTCCTCGGTACCGAGCTCGACCGGGCGGCGATCCGTTCGCTCCTCGAACCGATCGGCTTTTCCTCCGGCAAGGCCCCGAAGGGCCTCGCCGTGTCGGCGCCCTCGTTCCGTCCCGACGTCGGCCGGGAAGTCGACGTCATCGAGGAGATCGCCCGTCACTACGGCTACGAGCGCATCGTCCCGACGCTTCCACGGGCTCCGCGCGTCGGCTCGCTCACCACGTACCAAAAGGATCGGCGGCGCGTGATGCGGATGCTCGTCGACTTCGGCGCCGAAGAGGCGTGGACGCGAGCGATCGTCGATCCCGAACGAGACGTCATCGGTGGAGAGGGGCTGCGGCCGCTGACGCTCGTGAATCCGGTTGTGCGAGAGGAGTCGGCGCTGCGCACGAACTTGCTCGCCGGACTGCTCGACGCGCTCCGCCGCAATGTCGCGACGCGCAACGCGTCGGTGCGGTTCTTCGAGGTCGGAAAGGTCTTCCGCCATCCGCGATCGGATGACGGCGCGCCGGTTGAGCGTGAGCACCTCGGCGTGCTGCTCGCTCGCGATGGCGACGACGCCAAAGCCGCCATCGAATGCCTCCGTGTGCTCGAAGACGGACTGCGCATCGATGCCGCTCAGGTTCATCTCAAAGAGGGGAGTCCGCCACCCAATCCCGAGGATCCGGTGGCGTTCGGCATGCACCCGACCCGGCTTTCGACGGTGTTCGGCGGCGCCAGCGGCGACGAGGTGATCGGAGTGGTCGGTGAGGTCGATCCCGGCGTGCTCGAAGACCTCGGGGTCTCGGGGCGGCGCGTCGGCTGGCTGTCCGTCGACCTCGAGCGCTTCCTCCTGCTCGGACGGCGGCCCGAGCGGGTGCACCCGGTGAGCCGCTTCCCGTCGAGCGACATCGACCTGTCCTTCGCCGTCGGCGATGACGTCTCTGTCGAACGGGTCGGCGAGGTGCTGCGGCTCGCCGCCGGGGAGTGGTTCGAGCGGATCGAGCTCGTCGACGTGTACCGCGGCAAGGGCCTTGCGGAAGGGAACCGGAGCGTCGCGTTCCGGATCCGGTTCTCGGCGATCGACCGCACGCTCACAGACGACGACGTCGCCGCGGCGCGCGCCCGCTGTATCGCCGCGGTCGAGGCCGAAGTCGGGGCGTCGCTGCGCGGCTGAGCGGGCGTTCGTTCTCGGTATCCTGCGTCGCCATGCGTTGCGCAAGGCGCTGTGAAGCCGGCCTGAGGTAGGCGTCGATCCGGGCGCGCGCGCCCGGGGCGAGCGCCGAGAGGAAGCCTTCGAGCAGTGGCGGCGCGTCGACGCGGGAGTCGGAGATGACGAGTTCGAGCGCCTCCGCGATCCGCTCGAGGCGCGCCTCGTCTTCGAGATCGCGCGATCGAGAAAGGAGAGCATCGGCTTCCCCTGCAATCTCCCCGACGAGCAGCGCCACCGAGAAGTTCTCGCCGTGTCGCGATGCGAGTTCTTCGTGGACAGGAAGTAGGGCAACGCCGCGAGGAGCACGACGACCGCCCTTCGATCGGAGCATCGTCGCAACGGGTCTTTCTTTCTCCGAATCCGACGGATCGAGGAAGGTGTCGAGACGACCTTCGATGCGCGCACCGTAGCGCCGGGGTGTATCAGCCCGGCCGTTCACGGCGACGCGCACCGAGGGACGGAAACCCGGAGCGTTGCTCAGCGATTGAGCGACCCCGTGATGTCGCGTTCGTAGTCGGGGAACCACATCTGCGCGTTGACGTTCTGTTCGATTTCGCTGTCGCCGACGATCCGCGCCCGTCCGGCGTCGCGGGCGCGCTCGGCAACGGCGACGGCGATACGCCGGGAGATCGTTCGCAGATTGTCGAGCGGCGGATAAATGGCGCCCGCCTCGAGGCGGTCGTCGGTGACCGTGAGGGAGAGCGTCTTCGCCGCGGTGAGAAACATGTCGCCCGTTATCTCCCGCGTCCGGGCCACGATCGCCCCGAGACCGATGCCCGGGAACACGAAGACGTTGTTCGCCTGGCCGACGATACGCGTCCGCCCGTCGATCTCGACGGGCTCAAAGGGGCTGCCTGTCGCGACGAGCGCGCGCCCCTCGGTCCACTCGAGAATCTGCTCAGCGGTCGCTTCACAGTTCGCGGTCGGGTTCGAAAGCGCGAAGACGATCGGGTTGTCCACGCTCTGTGACATCGCTCGCAGGGCACTCTCGGTGAACGAGCCGGGGACTCCGGTCGCGCCGATGAGGATTGTCGGCCGCAGTCGCGCGACGACGTCGTCGAGCTCGTACGAGCCGCCGAGCTGGATTCCGAGAGCCGTCGCTCGCGCCCTCGAGATCGCGAACTCGCGCTTGAACTCGTCGAGGTCGCCGCGCTCGAGGGTGACCGGACCGTGCGAATCGATCAGCACGATCGCCTCGCATGCCGATTCGGACGAAATTCCGTCTTCGACCATGGCGTCGCGCACCAGCCTGGCGATGCCGATGCAGGCGGCGCCGGCACCGAGGAAGACGAGCCGCTGGTCTAAGAGCCTCTCGCCACTGTGGCGGAGCGCGGCGAGGATTCCACCGAGGACGACCGCGGCGGTACCCTCGATGTCGTCGTTGAAGCTCGCGAGCCGGTCGCGGTAGCGATTGAGGAGCCGGAAGGCGTTCTGCTGCTTGAAGTCCTCCCACTGCAACAGCGCGTGCGGGTAGACCTCGATGACCGCCTCCACGAAGGCCTCGATGAACTCGTCGTAGGCGGCGCCGCGCAGCCGCGGTTTCGGATACCCGAGGTAGAGCGGGTCGTCACGAAGGTCCTCGTTGTCCGTCCCGCAGTCGAGCGATATCGGCAGCGTGAGGTTCGGGTGGACACCGGCACCGGCGGTGTAGAGCGCGAGCTTGCCGATCGGGATCCCCATGCCCCCCGCTCCCTGATCGCCGAGACCGAGGATCCGCTCGTTGTCGGTCGCGACGATGAGCCGGACGTCGTCTTGGCCGCTGTTGCGGAGCAGCTCTGGGATGTGTTCGATGTCCTCGGGCGTGATCCACAACCCACGCGGGCGCCGCATCACGTGGCTGAACTCACGACACGCCCGACCGACCGTGGGGGTGTAGACGATCGGCGCCAGCTCCTCGAGATGCTCGACGAGCAGGCGGAAGAACAGCGTCTCGTTTCGGTCGCGCAACGCCGCGAGCCCGATGTACCGCTCGATGTCGTCGCCCTTGCGGCGCAGGTGCTCGAGCTCGAGGGACATCTGTTCCTCGATCGACGTCACGCGCCACGGGAGCAGGCCGCGCAGGCCAAGAGCGTCGCGTTCGTCGTTTGTGAACGCGACGTCTTTATTCGACTCGGATCGGGTGAGGAGCGCCCTGCCAAACGTCTGTTGGATCTCTGTTGCTCCGGTCATCGCCATCGCCTCCGCGACTCGACGGGCTCCAGCCGGCGCCGACGCGCCGCCCACAACTCCATGCCACACCTGGCGCTCGGAGCCGGGAAGGGCCGAACGTCACCGGACGTGCGAAGACGCCGCACCGGCGGCCGTTCGCCTTTGACCGGATGTGCGTCGCTCCCCGTACGCTCGGGAAAGAGACCGAGAGAAAGGTCAGTTTTATGTACCCGAGCGCTTCGTTCTCGGTGACGATGCGAGTCGACCTCGACGACCCGCGACTCATCGGGGCGATCACGACGGCGGTCGGCGACGCGGGCGGGGTCGTCACCGCGCTCGACGTGGTCGAGCCGGGCGGAGGTGGATTCGTCATCGATCTCACGTGCAACGCCGTCAACGACGAGCACGCGCAGCGCCTGCACGACGCGGTCGACGCCGTCGAAGGTGCGCACGTGCGGGCGATGAGCGATCGGACTTTGCTCATGCACCTCGGAGGGGTGCTTTCCGTGACCCCAAGGGTCCCCTTGCGGACACGGGACGACCTCTCCATGGCGTATACGCCCGGGGTTGCTCGTGTTTCGCTCGCGATCGCGAAGGACCACACGGCGGCGCGCAATCTGACGATCAAGCGGAACACCGTTGCCGTCGTTACCGACGGATCTGCGGTGCTCGGACTGGGCAACATCGGACCGGAAGCGGCGCTTCCCGTCATGGAAGGCAAGGCACTCTTGTTCAAGCGGTTCGCCGACGTCGACGCCTGGCCTGTCTGCCTCGCGACACAGGACACCGACGAGATCGTCCGCGTCGTCGAAGTGATCGCCCCCGTCTACGGTGGAATCAATCTCGAAGACATCGCCGCCCCGCGCTGTTTCGAGGTCGAGGCGCGGCTTCGCAAGTCGCTTGACATCCCGGTTTTCCACGATGACCAGCACGGGACCGCGATCGTTGTCTTCGCCGCGTTGCAGAACGCACTGCGTGTCGTGAACAAGAAGTTGAAGGACCTTCGCGTCGTCATCCTGGGCATCGGCGCAGCGGGTGTCGCGATCACGAGGCTCCTTCTCGCCGAAGGCGTCGGTGACATCACGCCGGTCGGTCGTCACGGGATCATGACGAAGGACACGCCGGGCCTCGACGAGGTGCGACGTGCGATCGCCGAGGAGACGAACTCGTCCAACCTCACAGGCGATCTCGCCGTGGCGATGCGCGGTGCCGACGTGTTCATCGGCGTCTCGGGTCCGAATCTCGTCTCCGAAGAAGAGGTGGCGTCGATGGCGAGCGACGCGATCGTCTTCGCCCTCGCGAACCCCGTCCCCGAGGTCGACAGTCACGTCGCCCGTCGCCACGCGGCGGTCGTCGCCACTGGGCGCAGTGACGAGCCGAATCAGATCAACAACGTGCTCGTCTTCCCGGGACTTTTCCGCGGACTCCTCAACGTCGGCGCACACAAGATCACCGAGGAGATGGAGCTCTCCGCCGGTCGAGCGCTCGCGGCGGTCGTAAGCAATGAGGAACTCTCGCCCGCCTACATCATCCCGACCGTGTTCAATCCCGCCGTCGTCCCGGCGGTTTCCTCGGCCGTGGAAAAGGCGGCCGCGAGCAACCGCTAGCTCTGCAGTACCGGTCGTCGGCGACCCGGCATGGCGATCGCTAGGCGGCCGATCGACGGAACACAGCCTCGATCACCGAGTATCCCGAGAAAGCCGCGAGTCCAGCCCCGATCACGCCGAGCAGTTCGGGTCCGAGGGGTTCGTGCACCAGCGATTTCAGCGCCTCTCCGAGTCCCATCGATCGCGATGGGTTATCGGTGACCGCGGCGAAGAACAGATAGGCCGCCACGATCAAAAGGAGAAGTACCCGCGTGCAGTCGCCCGTGGCGCCGGACGCTCGCGCGAGGCCGAAATATCGCCCGAGCCGCGGCGCGTCGATGACCTTTCGGTAATCGTGGACGACTCCCCAAACACCGAGCGCAACGCCACTTGTCGCGATCGCGAGCGCAACGAAACCGATGACTTCCGGACCGGCCGGCCACGAAAGCACTCGGGCGACCAGAGGCTCTGGGCGCGACGAGATGCTTCCCGTCGACGTGCCTGCCCTGAGCTCGAGCGCTTCGGCACTGAGGAGGAGGTAGAGCAGACCACTCGCGGCGCGTCCGACGCGTGTCCAGCGTGAGCTCCGATCGTTGACGGCTCCACCGGCGATCGCCTGTACGAGCCGCCAGGCGGCGTACGCGACGCAACCGGAGGCGAGCACCACGAGCAGAAACGGACCGCCCCGCTGGCGCGCGATCGCCACGAACGCGCCGTCAGTGTCCGCCGGCACGAAGGACCGGCCCCTCGTCGCGAGCTCGAGGGCCAGCCCGGCAAGGACGAGGTAGATCACCGCCCGTGCCAGCAGCCCGACTTGCGCAACTCGGCGGAACCACGTCCGCGGCTCGATCGCGCGTGCCTCCCGCTCCAGTGTGCGTACGTCGCGCTCGAAGCTCGCTTTCGTCGACAGATCTGATCGGGTCGTTCGCGCCGGCATGTGCCGTTCGGCTTACCGCAATGGTGAAGCAGATGGAAAGAGATCCTTGCCAGCGAGCCAAAACACTGGCGCGGCTTGTCCGGGAAGACCAGGTCCTGGGGAGACCGGGGCGACTCTGGAGAAAAAGAGTCCCCACGCCGCTCGTCCAAACCTCATTTCGCATGAAATTGACCGACGGAATCGTCGATGCGACGGCGGCGCGGCTTTCGGGACAAACTGAGGTTGCTGGCCGGGCAGCCACGCGCCGCCGGCGAAGGCGACGGGGGAGGATCGATGACAAGACCAGCTAATTCTCCGCCTCAGGGAAACAAGGGGACGCCGACGGCGCCGCCTCCGCCCCCGGCTTGGCGGCATTACCTGTGGCTGATCGCGCTCGCCGCGTTCCTCGTCCTTTTCTTTATCCTTCCCGCCACGCGCGTTGGCCCAGGGCCTGTGACCCTCACGTACTCGCGCTTTCTCTCCGACGTCTCGGCCCACAAGGTGAAGACCGTGGTTATCCCGCAGACGACCGGCAGCGCCTCGGGGACGCTCACGGACGGGAAGAGCTACACCGTCGTCATCCCACCCCAAGCAGGCTCGCCGTTACTCACGCGGCTCGAAGCGTCAGGGGTGCAGATCACTTCCAAGGCACCGAGCACGTCCTTCGGCGCCGAGGTGTTGACGTGGGTGATCTTGCTGCTGCCGTTCATCATCATCGGCTTCATCTGGTGGCGATTCTCGAAACGCGCAGGCGGCCAGCTGCAGGGAGCCCTCGGAGTCGGTCGTTCGAAGGCGAAGGTCTTCGACGAGGAGCGGCCGAAGACGACCTTCGCCGACGTCGCCGGCTACGAGGGTGCGAAACTCGAGATCCGCGAAGTCGTCGACTTTCTGCGCCACCCCCTGCGATACGCGGCCGCCGGCGCGATGGCGCCGCGCGGCGTGCTGATGGTAGGTCCCCCGGGCACTGGGAAGACCTTGCTCGCCCGTGCCGTCGCTGGGGAAGCGAGCGTCCCGTTCTTTTCGGTGACTGGGTCGAGCTTCGTCGAGCTATACGTCGGTGTCGGCGCGGCACGCGTTCGTGATCTCTTCTCCGAGGCACGCAAACGGGCACCGGCGATCATCTTCGTCGACGAGATCGATGGCATCGGCCAGCGCCGCGGCGGTGCGGGGGCGATCGTCTCGAACGACGAGCGCGAGCAGACGCTCAATCAGCTCTTGGCGGAGATGGACGGATTCGAACCGGACACCGGCATCGTCGTGCTCGCCGCGACGAACCGGCCGGAGGTGCTCGACCCGGCGCTGCTCCGTCCCGGCAGATTCGACCGTCAGGTGACGATCCCACTTCCGACGCTTCCCGAGCGCGCGGCAATTCTGAAGGTGCACGCACGCGACAAACACCTGGACCCGAGCGTCGACCTCGAAGTGGTGGCGCGCGGCACACCGGGGTTCTCGGGAGCCGACCTCGCCAACCTCGTCAACGAGGCGGCGATCGTCGCCGTGCGCGGGAATCGCGAAATAATCACCGCGCAGGACTTCGACGAGGCGCGCGACCGCATCATCCTCGGCCGACACGAGGGGTCGAACGTGCTCTTGCCAGAAGAGAAGCGCTCCGTTGCGGTGCACGAGTCGGGACACGCGCTCGTCGCGGCGCTGCAAGACGACGCCGAGCCGGTCGCCAAGATCACCATCCTTCCGGCGGGACAAGCGCTCGGGGTAACCGAGCAGTTGCCGCTCGTCGAACGTCATCTCTATAACGAGGACTACCTGCACGCGACGTTGGCGGTGCGGCTTGGTGGTCGGGCCGCCGAGCTCGTCGAATTCGGACAGGGGTCGACCGGCGCCTCGAACGACCTCGCCTCGGCGACGGATCTCGCAATACGGATGGTGCGCGAGTTCGGCTTGTCACCGAAGCTCGGCCCTGTCGGCTATCCCTCCGGCGGTTCGGCGTTCCTCGGGGGAGGAGGCGAGGCCTTCACGACCCGTCCGTTTGCCGAGTCGACGCAAGCCGAGATCGACAAGGAAGTGTCGCGCCTGCTACGCGAGGCTGAACAACGCGCCGTCGACTTGTTGAAAGCGCATCGCGACGAGCTGCACAAGCTCGCCGACCTCCTCGTCGCGAACGAAACCGTGGACGGCTCGGTCGTCTACCAGATCGTCGGCAAGCCGGTGCCCGAGCCGGCGCGCGGAGACGCGATGCCGCTCGCACCCCCGCGTGCCGCGACGACGCGTACCGACCACCCCGACGCGAAGAGCGCCGCCCCGGCGACTGGATGACCCGGCATCCGGGTGGGAAGAGCCGAGCTCGGTTATCCCTCTCCCTGGTAATCGATCGCGCCTTGTGGCGCGCCGTGGTCGATTCAGAGCCGTCACTCAGAAAGACCGATGAGCGGGGGAAAACAACGACACCGAATTCTCGGCGCCCGCCGGAAGGCCGATGACGCGAGCCCGGAACGGCGCTGTTCGCCGATGGCATCAGCCGACGATCGCGAACGCCCGTACGGGGAAGGTGGCTATCCCGTTGACCGCCGGCGGCACGGCGAAGAATCGGCAGTCGGTTGACAGCAGGCCGAGCCGTGTGAGGTGCTCGACGATCGGGATGCCCGCCCGGAGCAGTGTCGAATGTGCCGGGCGCTCGCCCGTTGTCGTCGCGTCGATGTTCACAGAGTCGATGCCGACGAGCGCAACGCGACGCTCAACGAGGGCGATGGCGCATCCCTCCGTCAAGTGCGGGTGCGACGCATCTCCGTAGAGCTCGGTCTGCCAATGTGCATCCCAGCCGGTGCGGAACAGCACCGCCGCTCCCACAAGCGATTCGCCCACGTTGAGGGCCTCCTCGCTAATGGCGCCTTGCGCGTCGACGACGACGAGCGGAAGGTCGGCGCATCGCTCGAGCGGTAGCGCAGCGAGGTCATAGCCGTCGCGGTAGCGATGGGCTGGCGTGTCGAGGTACGTCCCGGTGTTGCCGACGAGTGAGATTCGGCCGATGGCGAACTCGGTTCCGGGCGCATAACGGTCGTGCGACTCGTCGAAACCGAGGTGCGCCTCGATAACGGGTCCAGGCAATCCTGGATACGTCACCATTCGATCCGAAATGTTGTGGCTGAGATCGATGAGTCGGGCGTTCGACTGGACCGAATTCAACCCGGAGTTCTCCATGCGCGTCACGCTAGGTCGCGCGCCGATGAGGCCTTTGACCTCGAGGATCGCGTTCGAGAGAGCGACGCCCGGACATCAGCCGATTGTTCGAGCGGAAGGGACGGCGTATCCTTACTGATCCTTTTGGACTACTGAGCTGCCCCGGTGTGCTCCGCGACGGGACACTGCGCTGATCGGCGACCTCACTGGCGACACACGGATAGGAGTGAAGATGGCTCGTTCGGTTTGGTCAGGCTTTCTCAGCTTCGGCCTCGTGAACGTTCCAGTCGGCTTGTACCCGGCGACACGCGACCAGACGCTGCACTTCAACCAACTTCATAAGGGAACCTCGCACCGAATCCGTTACAAGAAGGTTGACGAGCAGACGGGCGAAGAGGTCGCAAGCGACGACATCGTGAGCGGTTACGAGATCGCTCCCGACGAGTACATCGTGCTGAGCAAGGACGAGCTCAAGGAAGCCGCTCCGGGCCGCTCGGAGGTGATCGAGATCATCGATTTCGTCGATCTCGACGAGATCGACCCGATGTACTTCCGACAGACCTATTACCTGGCGCCGCGAGGCAAGGGCTCGGATCGTGCGTACGCGCTGTTGCGTCAGGCGATGGGTGAGACGACCAAAGTCGGTATCGCCTCATTCGTCCTCCGTGACAAGGAGTACCTCGTCGCGGTACGGCCGGGCGACGACGTGTTGATCATCGAGACGATGTATTTCAGCGATGAGATCCGTGACGCAAAATCCGAACTCGACAGCTTGCCGGAGAACGCCGACTTCAAAGGCCGCGAGCTCGACATCGCCAAACAACTGGTCAACTCGCTGAGCACGAAGTGGACGCCCGAGAAGTACAAGAACACCTATCGCGACCGCGTCGAGGCTCTCATCGATGAGAAGCGCAAGGGTCGGGAGGTCGTGATCCACCACGAGGCGCCACCGAAGACGAACGTCATCGATCTGATGTCGGCGCTCGAGGCTTCTGTGGCCCGTGCCAAGGAATCGGCGGCCGCGAGCGAGCAAGAAGCGAAGCAGGTGCCGTCGCGACCGTCGAAGGCCGCGAATGTCCAGCAGCAGTTCGAAGGGATGACGAAAGCCGAATTGCTCGAGCGTGCGGCTGAGCTCGAACTCGAGGGGCGCTCGCGAATGACGAAGCCCGAGCTCGTCGACGCGCTCACCGACTTGGCCGCGAACAGGCGGAGGAGGCGACGGGCCTCCTGACCGAGGAGTCGCCTCGCTTATCGGGCGACGAGATCGGAGAACAAGTCGCCTCGCTTGGCGATGCGTTCGAGGACAGCTGAAGTCGTGAAGCGCAGCCGGTCGGGTTCGCCTGACTTCGCGCAGCCGGCGACTTCGTTCCACGTGACTGGCGTCGAAACCGTTGGCTCGTCCCGCGCGCGAACGGAGTAGGCGGCGACCGTCGTCTTTGCAGGGTGGTTCTGGCTCCAGTCGATGAGCACGTGGCCCTCGCGGAGATCCTTCCGCATGTTCGTCACAACGAGGTCGGAATGGTCACCTTCGACTGCGCGCGCGAGATCGTGCGCCTTGTCCCGAGCTGCCTCCCACGACGTTCCTTTTGGCAAAAGCGCGTACAGCTGCAGCCCCTTCTGCCCGCTCGTCTTCGGGTGACAGTTCGTCAAGCCGTCCGCTTTCAGTGCCGCCTTGATCCAGGGGGCAACCGTGCAGCATTCGACGATCGAGGTTCCGGGCCCGGGGTCGAGGTCGAAGACGAGGAAGTCCGTCGAAACAGGTGCCGTTCTGCCGGGAGTCACCCGCCACAACGGCACATGGAACTCGATCGTCGCGAGGTTCGCGGCCCACACGAGTGTCGGAAGGTCGCAGACCAAGGCGTATTCGACGTCTGCCGCCCGCTTGGCGTTGCGATTCGAGCGATCAAGGTCGACGTGTGCTGTGTGGACCCACGACGGTTTGTGCGAAGGGACGTGCTTTTCGAAGAACGATTGCCCGTCGACGCCGTCCGGGAATCTGCGCAGCGTGACTGCCCGGTCGAAGACGTGGGGGAGCATCGTCGGCGCGACGCGCACGTAGTAGTCGATGAGGGCGCCCTTGGTGAACCCGACCTTTGGGAAAAGCACCTTGTCGAGATTGGAGAGTGACAGTCGGCGCCCGTCGACCTCGATTTCGGTTCGCTTGCTACTCACGGACAACCTCGCTTGGAGATTTGTCCGGGCGCACTCCTCGCCACGACGGCTGGCGGAGGTGCCCGTCGCGGGTCCACTCGCTGAACTGGACTTCTCCGACCAGTTCGGGACGCACGTAGTGGGCGACTGCGGCGTCGGCCGGGGGGATCTTCGTCGTGAAGGGCGCTTCGTCGACGCTGAGCGGGGAGAGGTCCGCGAGGAGCTGTCGTCGCTCACGCTCGTCGAACCCGGTCCCCACCTTGCCGACGTACTTCAACCGGTCGCCCGCGGGCATGCCCAGCAACAACGCCCCGAGGTCCCCTTGTCTCGAGCCCTTTCCCTCGGTCCATCCTCCGAGGACCACCTCCTGGGTGCGGATGTTCTTCACCTTGATCCAGTCGTGGCTGCGTTGACCGGGTCGGTACGGCGAGCTGCGCCGCTTGGCGACGACGCCTTCGAGACCCCGCTCCTTGGCGGTGGCGAAGACCTCGGATCCCTCCCCGTCGGTGTAGGCCCGCGGGGTGGCGAAGGAGTCGCCGGCGAGTTTGAGCGACTCGAGGAGTCGCCGCCGCTCGTCGTACGGCTCGCTCAAAAGGAGCCGGCCTTCGAGATAAAGCAGATCGAACGCCAGGAACGAGGCGGCGAATTCGCGGGCGCGAGCTTTGACGCGCCCCTCGCCGGTGAGGTGAAGCCGCTGTTGCAGTCGACCGAAATCGGGGCGACCAGCATCGTCGAAGGCGACGATCTCGCCATCGAGGATCGCCTCGCGGGATCCGAGGAAGTCACCGACGGCTCGCAGCTCAGGAAATGACTCGGTGAGGTCCTTGTCGTTGCGACTCAACGCTCGCACCCGGCCACCGTCGACGAAGACGATCGCTCGAACGCCGTCCCACTTGAATTCGAACGCCCAGCCTTTTTCATCGGCCGGGAGCCGACCGGCGAGCGCCAGCATCGGCTTGATGGACTTCGGCATCGGTTCGTAACCCGCATCGGGTGGATCCATGCGGTGGATCATCCAGTTCTTCCCGCCGGTGGCAAAAAGGACGTAGCGGCCCTTCGCACGTCGACCGTGGAGGACGACCTTCACCTCCCGCTCGTCCCACTTCTCGAGGTCGTAGGGTCCTCGGTCCCACAGGCTGACGGTTCCACCTCCGTACTCGCCCTTCGGGATGTCGCCCTGGAAGTCGGCGTACTCGATCGGGTGGTCCTCGACGTGCACCGCGAGGTGGTTCGTCGCGGGATCGGGCGGAAGGCCCTTCGGGATCGCCCACGACGCGAGGACGCCGTCGTGCTCGAGGCGGAAGTCCCAGTGGAGCGCACGCGCATGATGCTCTTGGATCACGAAAAATGGTCGCTTCCGCCTCGCTCGAGTTGGGCGCGGCGGTGTGTCACCCATCGGCTCCGGGGTTCGCGACGCGTCCCGCTTTTTCCGGTACGTCTGCAGTTGACGCTTGGCGGCGCTCATCGGCGGCTCATGGAACCCGTCCTCTCGCCAGGCCTTGGTCTTTCACCCACCTCAGGATTACCCGAGGATCGGTCGGCGCTCAACGCGGCGTGGGAGCGATGCGCAACCTCGCCAGGCGATCCGGCCGGACGTAGCCCGCGTCGACGAAGTAGCAGACCGAACGCTCGATCGCCTCGCGAGCCGGTCGCGAGGTGTAACCGAGCTCGGCGCGCGCCAAGGAGTCGTCGAAGGCCATCGTCGTCGCCGCCATGCGCGCGCCCTCGAGCGGGATCCGCGGCGGACGCCGCAGCAACCGGCCCTCCACGAGTTCGGAGATCACGGCGGCGCCGAGTGCGAGCGCCCTTGGCACCTCGAAGCGCGGCGGCGGAAGCCCGCTTAGTGCGGCGAGGGTGAAAAGGAGCGACCGCAGGGTGAGATCCTCGCCACCGAGCAGGTAGCTGTGGCCGATGCCGCCGCGTTCCGCGGCGAGGAGGTGACCGGTGGCGACGTCGTCGACGTCGACGACGTTGAGGGTCGTGTCGTACCAGCCCGGCATGCGGCCGTTCAGGAAGTCGACGACGATGCGCCCCGTCGGCGTCGGTCCCCGGTCACCCGGGCCGAGCGGTGTTGTCGGAAGGACGAGGACGACGGGGACGCCTTTTGCACAGGCACGCAGAGCTTCGTGTTCGGCGACGTACTTCGTCTGCTTGTACTTGCCGAAGAGGTGATCAACGCGCGGGTAGGAATCCTCCGCCGCCGGCCCGCGTGCTCGCACCTGGTCGAGCCCGAGGACGCCCGCGGAGCTCGTGTACACGACGAGCTCGCTGTTCGCGCTCCGCGCCGCTTCGAGCACGTGGCGCGTGCCCTCGACGTTGATCGCGTAGAAGTCCTGTGGGTTCTTCGTCCAAAAGCGGTAGAGCGCCGCGGTGTGGAACACGACGTGTGCCCCCTCGATCGCCGTCGTCACGGCGTGCTGGTCCCGAATGTCGGCGATGCGCCGGGTGACGTCGAGGCCGTCGAGGTTGACGTTGTCGGCGCCCGGCTCACAGACCGCGACGATCTCGACGCCCTTTGACGCCAGGGCGCGCACGATCGCCGAACCGATGAATCCCGTGGCTCCTGTCACCGCGACGCGCCTGCCTGGCGCGAGGACCGCGCGCGACGCTTTGGGCACGCCAGGTTCCTCGCGCGAACCCGAGGGATATGCTCCGCCTGACCAGGGAGGTTGCTGTGACTCCATCTGCGACATCATCCAGGATCGTCGAGCTCGAGAACTTCGTCGGCGGCAAGAAGGTGCCCGCGAAATCGGGCGAAACCACCGACATCATCAACCCCTCGACGGGAGAGGTCTATGCCCGCGCACCCCTTTCGGGTCAAGCCGACATCGACGAGGCTTTCGAGTCTGCCAGGGAGGCCTTTCCTGGCTGGCGCGACGCGACGCCGTCGGAGCGCAGCCTGGCGCTGTTGCGGATCGCCGACTCGTTGGGAAGCCACGCCGACGAGCTCGTGCGGATCGAGGCGGAGAACACGGGAAAGCCGATCGGGCTGACGCTTTCCGAAGAGGTCCCGCCGATGGTCGACCAGATCCGTTTCTTCGCCGCGGCCGCGCGCACCCCGGAGGGCCGCTCGGCGGGTGAGTACATGGCGAACCACACCTCGTATATCCGTCGTGAACCGGTCGGTGTCTGCGCGGCGGTCACGCCGTGGAACTACCCGTCGATGATGGCGGTCTGGAAGTTCGCGCCGGCTCTCGCCGCCGGCAACACGATGGTGTTGAAGCCTTCGGACACGACGCCGGCATCGACGCTCTTCCTCGCCGAGCTGATGGCGGAGTACCTGCCGCCGGGAGTCTTCAACGTCGTCTGCGGCGATCGCGACAGCGGGCGGCTGTTGGTCTCGCACCCGACGCCGCAGATGGTTTCGATCACCGGCTCGGTGCGCGCTGGCAAGGAGGTGGCCGCCGCGGCCGCTGACGGCTTGAAGCGCGTCCACCTCGAGCTCGGCGGCAAGGCGCCGGTTGTCATCTTCGACGACGCCGACATCGAGGCGGCGGCGTCCGGTGTGCAGATCGGCGGATACTTCAACGCTGGTCAGGACTGCACCGCGGCGACCCGAGTGCTCACCGGGGGGCGCATCCACGACGAGTTCGTCGCGGCGCTCGTCGAAAAGGCGAAGGAAACAAAGACTGCCGGTCCCGACGACGAAGACGCCTTCTACGGTCCGTTGAACAACGAGAACCAGTTGGCGCGAGTGTCCGGTTTCTTCGAGCGCGTGCCGGGCCATGCCGAGGTGAAAATCGGCGGTACGCGCCTTGGTGATCGTGGTTACTTCTTCTCGCCAACGGTCGTCGACAACCTCCGTCAGGACGACGAGATGATCCAGAACGAGATCTTCGGCCCGGTCGTCACGGTGCAGCCCTTCACCGACGAGGAGCAGGCGATCGCCTGGGCGAACGGCGTCGAGTACGGGTTGGCGGCGAGCGTCTGGACCAAGGACCACGGACGGGCGATGCGCATGACGAAGGCGTTGGATTTCGGCGCCGTATGGGTGAACACCCACATCCCAATTGTCGCCGAGATGCCGCACGGCGGCTTCAAGCACTCGGGTTACGGCAAGGACCTCTCGGTCTACGGCTTCGAGGACTACACCCGCATCAAGCACGTGATGCACTTCATGGGCGAGTAACCTGCCATGCCCCCGGCGGTCGACGAGATGGTCGAGCGGCTCTTCGGCGTGAGCGCGACGGCAATCGAACCACTCGCCGGTGGGATCACGAACGCCAACTACAAGATCGTGATCGAAGACGAGCCGCTTGTGCTCAGAATCCCGGGGAAGGACACCGAACTCCTCGGTATCGATCGAACGACTGAGGTTGCCGCCAACCGCCTCGCGGCGCGAATCGGGGTCGCGCCGGAGGTCATCGCGGTTGACGAGGAGTCGGGGTGCATGGTGACGCGCTTCCTCGATGCTCGCGTGGTGACCAAAGAAGAGCTCGCGACCGAGCCGACGCTCGGCGAAGTCATCACGAGGCTCCGTGACGTGCACGCCGCCGGCAGGATCTCGGCGACCTTCGATCACTTCGCCGTGATCCGCGGCTACCACGAACTTGCGTCGACGCGGGGAGTTGACGAGCCGTTCGACTATCCGCTGGCGAGCGCCGTGCTCGATCAGATCGAAGTGATTCGACCTTTTCGTCCCATGGTTCTTGGACACAACGATCTTCTCAATGCGAACTTGCTTCACGATGGCTCGGTCCGGATCCTCGACTGGGAGTATGCGGGGATGGCTGACCCGTTCTTCGACTTGGCGAATTTCTCCGTGAACAACGAACTCGGCGCTGAGCTCGACAAGGTCGTGTTGCACCACTATTTCGGTCGGGTCAGCGAGTCTTTTCTTGCCGCGTTGGCGCTCATGAAGCTCGTATCGGAGCTCCGCGAGGCGATGTGGGGAGTCGCTCAACTTGCGATCTCCGATCTCGATTTCGACTTCACCCGGTACGCGATCGATCGGAGCGAGCGTTTCGAGGTGCTGCTCGACGGTCTCGACATCAACGAGCTGGCGACGGCTGCCGCGGCGCGTTAGTTCCGCCGCGAGCCGGGGTTCCGTGAAGTCGGGCTAGTCACGCACGGACGCGGGCGTTCTTCGGGTCGAACAGTGGCGCTTCGACGACCTCCGCACCGACGGAGCGTCCGAAGACACCGACCTCCACACGTGAGCCTGGCTCGGTTGCCTCGGTCGGTAGGTAGGCGTAGGCGATCGAGCGCTGGACGGTGTAGCCGTAGCCGCCGCTCGTCACTCGGCCGACCGGGCGTCCGTCGACGCGCACGGGCTCTGATCCGAGCGCGATCGTTCGCGCGTCGTCGAGCACCAGGCAGACAAGCCGCCTAAGTGGCGGATTCGCCTTCTCGAGCGCGTCTCGTCCGATGAACGGTCCCTTGTCCATCCGCACGGTAAATCCCAGCCCGGCCTCAAACGGTGTGTCCGCCGAGGTGACGTCGCTCGCCCACACGCGGTAGCCCTTTTCGAGTCGGAGTGAATCGATCGCCTTGTAGCCGCCGGCGACGAGGCCGTTGGGCGTTCCGGCTTCGCTGAGGGTGTCCCACAAAAGGAGCCCGAACTCCGCGGGGCAATGGAGCTCCCAGCCGAGCTCACCGACGAAGGTCACCCGCATCGCGAGGCAAGGAACCGGTCCGACGTTGATCTCCTGCGCCGTGAGGTACGGGAACGACTCGTTCGACAGATCCGTATCGGTGCGCGCTTGGAGGATCTCGCGTGCCAGCGGTCCCCACAGCGCGAGGCAGGCGTACTTCGACGTGACGTCTTCGACGTTCACCGCTCCGTCGTCGGGGAGATGGGCTCGGAGCCAGGCGAGATCGTGGTTCCCAAACGCGGTCCCGGTGATGATGCGGAAGCGCTCCTCGCCGAGGCGCGTGACCGTGAGGTCGCATTCGACCCCACCTCGCGGGTTGCAGAGCTGGGTGTACGTGGTCGTGCCGAGAGCTCGCGCCACCCGATTCGCGCAGAGCTGCTCGAGAAATTCGGCCGCGCCGACCCCGGAAACCTCGATCTTTGAGAACGACGTCTCGTCGAAGAGGGCGGCGGTTTCCCTGCAGGCGCGATGCTCGGCGCCGATCGCCGGCGACCACAGCTGACCCGCCCAACCGGACGGACGGAGCGATTCGTCGCCCGATGACGCGTTCGACTCGAACCAGTTCACCCGTTCCCAGCCGGCCTTCTCGCCGAAGCTCGCTCCGAGCGCGCGGAGGCGTTCGTAGGTCGGCGGAACGCGCAGCGGGCGCCCGGCCGTGCGTTCGTGACCCGGGTACTTCACGTCGTAGTACGTCGCGTAGATCTCGCTCGTCCGCGTGAGCGCGTACTCGCGGCTTGCGTACTGCGGGCCGAAGCGACGCGAGTCCATCTCCCAGGTGTCGAGGTCAGGCTGACCTTCGGCGATCCATTCTGCGACGATCTTGCCCATGCCACCGGCACCGGCGATGCCGTGCGCGCAAAAGCCCGCCGCGACGAAAAAGCCTCGGACACGAGAAGGCCCGAGGATGAATTCGCCGTCCGGGGTGAATGCTTCCGGCCCGTTCACCAGTCGCACGACCTCGGCGTCGGCGAGATCTGGCACGCGGACGACGGCGGCCTTGAAGAGGGGTTCGAAACGCTCGGAGTTCGGCGGGAGGAGCTTGTTGTTGAAATCGGCTGGGATCGCCCCGAGATGCCACGCCGCTGGGTTGCGCTCGTATCCGCCGGCGACGAGCCCGCCGCTTTCGCCGCGGAAGTAGACGAGAAGCGACGGGTCGCGCAGGGTCGGCATCTCGCGGGGAAGGTCCGAGGGTTTGGTGATGAGGTACTGGTGCTGCATCGGCACGACCGGGACGTTGACACCCGCGAGGCGGCCGATCTCCGAGGCGTAGATCCCGCCCGCGTTCACGACGACCTCACACTCGATGCGTCCGCCATCGGTTTCGACGGCGCGGACTCGCCCGTCGACGACGTCGATGCCGACGACGCGGGTGTCGGTCTCGACGCGCGCCCCGCGCTGACGTGCGCCTTTGGCGAGCGCCATCGTCAGCTGGCTCGGGTCGACGTAACCGTCGCTCGGAAGCAAGGCCGCGCCGTGCACCCCGTCGGTCGACATCGGCGGGAACAGCTCCGCTGCTTCTCTTGTCGAAATCAGGTGCAAGGGCAGGCCGAAGGTCTCCGCCCACGCCGCCTGACGCTCGAGTTCCTCCATACGTTCGGAAGAAGAGGCGAGTCGAAGCGAACCGACCTCCCGCCATCCAGTTTCGAGCTCGACTTCGTCGCGCAGCTCGCGGTAGAGCTCGACCGAATTCATCATCATCCGCGTCAAGCTGAGTGATCCCCGCAGCTGGCCGACGAGGCCGGCGGAGTGAAACGTCGAGCCGCTCGTCAACTGCGCTCGCTCGACGAGCACAGAGTCGGTCCAGCCAAGGCGGGCGAGCCAGTAGAGGATCGAACAGCCCCCGACTCCGCCACCGATGACGACGACTCGCGCCCGATCGACCATCACTTGCTCATTCCGCGAGGGGCCGAGCAGTCGTACTTCCCGGCGGCTTCAAGCATTCGGGCTATCGCAAGGACCTCTCGGTCTAAGGCTTCGAGGGCTACACGCGCGTCAAGCGCGTGATGCACTTCATGGGGGAGTAGCCCGTCCGCGCCCGGGTGGAGCACCCAGCGCGCGGACCGATGTCTATTCGTCGGCGCCCTGGAGCAGGGCGGCCGCCTTGGCGCGTTCTGTGGATTCCGAGGAACGGATCCGCTTCTGTGGCCGCGAAAGGACGAAGTAGATCCCGCCGATGATCACGATGACCAAGACGACGACGAAGGTGATCCAGTCGTAGTTGAACAACGCGCCGCGCCCACTTGTCAATCCGCTCGGGTAGATGATGTTGACGAGCATCGCCGCCCCGTAGATCACGCCGAGGATCGTCACCGGGTACCCCCATCTCCCCAGTCGGAACGAACCCTGCGCCTTCCATCCACGGAGCCTCGCGACGAGCGAGCCGAAGGTGATCATCAAGAACGAGAGGTAGATGCCCGAAACGCCGAACGAGACGAGCGCGTACAGCGCGTTGACGTGCTCCGGGTACGTGAACCACAAGATGTGAATTGGCTTCGAGGGGTTCACGTGGACGAGCAACGTGAACAAGGCCGCCACGATCGCGCCGAGCAGGATCGCCGCCACTGGGGTTTCACGCTTGTGCGACACCCGGCGGATCACTCCGGCACCTGGGATGGCGCGGTCGCGCGCGTAGGAGAACGCGAGTCGTGCTCCCGCGCCTTGCACCGCTGTCCCACAGCTGAAGAACGCGAAGCAAATGAGGAGGAGGATGAAGTCGGTGAGTCCGCTGTTGTTCACGGCCGTGTTGACGATGTACGGAACGCCACCGGTGACGGCGGCGAGAAAGCCCTTGTGACCCTTCGGTATCGAAAGGTCAAGCGCCGCGACGAGGATGAAGCTCGCGATCCCGCCGACGAGCAACGAGGACACGATCGCCTTCGGTACCCTGCGGGAGGCACCAACGACCTCTTCGGCGATGTCACCGGCGGATTCGAATCCGTAGAAGATGTAGACGTGGGCGAGGATCGCGACGAGCGCCGCGCCGAGCCACCAGTTGTTTCCGAAGCCCACCCCGAAGGGGTTCGACGCGATGCGTTGTGTGCCCTGTGTGGTGAAGAGATAGCCGAGACCGTGATGGAATCCCTTGATTCCGAGAAGGATCGCGATTCCGAAGGTCCCGAGGACCTCGACCCAGACACCGATGACCGAGATCCTGCCGAGCAACTTCACTCCGAACACGTTGAAGACGGTTTGGATGGCGATCAGGATCAGGGTCACTACGAGGATCGTGTTCGGCGCAGCAGCATCGAACTTCGTGCCGAACCAGTTGTTGAGTATCGCCGTGACGTAGGGAGCGATCCCGGTGTCGACCGAGGCGATGGTGATCAACAGCGCCCAGCCGTAGATCCAGCCGACCCACCAGCCGTACCCCTCTCCCAAGAGATGCTTGCCCCACTGGAACAGGGCGCCGGCGATCGGATAGTGGCTCCCGAGCTCCGCCATGACGAGCGCCACGAATAGCTGGCCGACGACGACGATTGGCATCAGCCACAGGTACCGAGGGCCGGCCGAACCGATGCCGAGCACGAAGAGCGAGTAGATGCCGACCATCGGGGAGAGGTAACAGAAGGCGACGCCGAAGTTCTGGAAGAGCGAGAGGACGCGGTTGAGCTCGGGCTTGTAACCGAGTTTCTCGAGCTGCTCGTTGTCCGCCGCGACCTGCGTTCGTGCGTCGGTCCGCTGCGCGGTGTCCGTCATCGCGGTGTCCGCCATCATCTACCCCCCCGGTTCGATGTGGGTGCGAGATTCCGCCTGCTTGGTGCGAGATTGTCGCGCGCCACCGCCACAACCGCCAGGTTTCGCGCTGTGACCTGGGCCGGATCGAACGGGTCCGCGGCGCAGGCGCTCGGTAGTGTCGGGTTTACGACCGCTCAGACGGAAAGGAACAGTGATGGCGACGATCCCAGGACCACGATCGGAGGACCTCGCCAAACGGCGCGCGAACGCCGTCGCGAGCGGTGTGTCGTCCGTACTCTCGTTCTACGCCGACCGGGGGGAAGGTGCGATCCTCGTCGACGTCGACGGCAACGAGTTCATCGATTTGGGTTCGGGCATCGCGGTCACCGGGATCGGCCATCGCAGTCCTCGCCTCGTCCGAGCGGTGTCCGAACAGGTCGACCGTTTCACCCACACGTGTTTCATGGTCGCCCCGTATGAGGGCTATGTCGCCGTTTGCGAGCAGCTGAATTCGCTCACGCCTGGCGAACACGACAAGCGCTCCGCGCTGCTCAACTCCGGGGCGGAGGCGGTCGAGAACGCTGTGAAGATCGCGCGCTACGCGACCGGTCGTCCGGCGGTCGTTGTCTTCGACCACGCGTACCACGGCCGTACGAATCTCACGATGGCGCTCACCGCGAAGGTCAAGCCATACAAGGACGGATTCGGACCGTTCGCGCCTGAGACATATCGCGTCCCGATGTCGTACCCGTTCCGCGATCCCGAGAAGATGACCGGCGAAGAGGCAGCGTGGCGCGCGATCGACGAATTCGAGACCCAGGTCGGCGCCTCGCATGTCGCCGCCGTTCTGATCGAGCCGATCCAAGGTGAGGGCGGCTTCATCGTCCCGGCGGAGGGCTTCCTGCCGACGCTCGTCGAATGGTGCGCGAAGAACGGAGCGCTGTTCATCGCGGACGAGATCCAGTCCGGTTTCGGCCGAACGGGAAAGTGGTTCGCGTCGGAACACGAAGGGATCGTTCCCGACCTCGTCACCACGGCGAAGGGGCTCGCCGGTGGGATGCCGCTCGCGGGCGTTACCGGCCGCGCCGAAGTGATGAACAGTGTCCATTCGGGCGGGCTCGGTGGCACCTACGGCGGCAACCCGGTCGCCTGCGCGGCCGCGCTCGGAGCGATCGCGGCGATGCGGGAAGGCGACCTCGTCGCCCGGACGGCCCACATCGGCGATGTGCTGATTGACCGTCTTTCCCAGCTACGAGCGCTCCATCCCGAAGTTGGCGACGTGCGGGGACGCGGCGCGATGTTCGCCATCGAACTCGTCCGTCCCGGCACCTTGGAGCCTGATGCGGAGCTCGCAAAGAAGATCGCTGCAGCGTGTCACGCGAGTGGGGTCGTCGTGTTGACGTGTGGCACTTGGGGGAACGTCATCCGGCTGTTGCCACCGTTCGTCATCTCGGATGAGCTGCTCGGTCGTGGCCTTGACGTGCTCGCCGACGCGGTGCACGACCTCCTCGCCTAACTCGCGCTGGTTGACACGTCCTTCAAAAGAAGCGGAAATTGCGGTGATATAACCACATCATTACGGTGACGGTTCTGTCGAGAAATCCGCGCTCCTGAGCAGGGCGATTGGGCGGTCGGCGCACGACGATGGGAGTGGAAACGCTGCAGCAACCGGTGTCCGCGTTCGCCGCCGAATCTGATGTTGCCCGTCCCGTCGCTGTGCGGCTGTCACGGGTTCGGAAGTCGTTTGGGTCGGTCGAGGCCGTGGCCGGCGTCGACCTCGACATCTTCGAGGGCGAGTTTTTCACGATGCTCGGGCCTTCTGGATCCGGGAAGACGACATTGCTACGCGTCATCGCGGGCTTCGAGCGTCCCGATGCCGGGGTTGTGGAGCTCGCGGGGAAGGACGTGACGCGAGATCCCCCATACCTTCGCGACGTCAATACGGTTTTTCAGGACTATGCGCTTTTCCCGCACATGAACGTCCGTGAGAACGTTGAGTACGGTCTGCGCGTGCGCAGGGTTCCCCGCGCCGTCCGTCGCGCGCGAGCAGAGGACGCGTTGAAGATGGTGCGCCTGACCGGGCTCGGCGAGCGCAAGCCGGTTCAGCTCTCTGGAGGGCAGCGTCAGCGCGTCGCGCTTGCCCGCGCGATCGTGAATGAGCCGGAGGTGCTCCTGCTCGACGAGCCCCTTGGCGCGCTCGACTTGAAGCTCCGACAGGAGATGCAGCTCGAACTGAAAAGGATCCAGCGCGAAGTCGGAATCACGTTCGTCTACGTCACGCACGACCAAGAAGAGGCATTGACGATGAGCGACCGCATCGCGGTTTTCAATCGCGGCCGCATCGAACAGCTAGGTGCGCCGTTCACCTTGTACGAGCACCCCGAGACAGAGTTCGTCGCCGGGTTCATCGGGGTGTCGAACGTCGTCGAGCGCGACGGGCGACGTTACACGGTCCGACCCGAGAAGGTCCGTCTCCTCGAAACCGGCGAGGCGGTGCCCTTCGAAGCTCACGTCGAGGAAGGACGCATCGAAGAAGTCACCTACCTCGGGATGGTGACCCGCTACCGAGTCGCGCTCGACGCCGGCGGGGCGATCGTCGCCATCCGCCAGAACCTCGAAACCGCGGCCGCCGAGGCGCTCGAGCTGGTCGGTCGCAACGCCCGTGTGGCGTGGCTCCCCGAGCACGCCTACGCAATCGAGCCCGCGTCCGTGGGGGGCGAGGGAGCGGATAAGGGAGAGGAGAATCAATAGTCATGAAGTCAAGACGCAAGTGGTGGCGGCCCGCATCGGCGGGATTTGCCCTCATGGGGGCGCTGCTCGTCGCGATCTACGGGTCGACGTTCACGGCCGGGGCGACGAAGGCCAACTCGGCGAACGGTGGCCTCGTGCCGCCGACCGCTCACTACCCGGTCCAGAAGACGATCGGCAAGGGCGAGGGTCGGCTCAACTTGATTGCTTGGGCGGGCTACGCGATGCCCGAGTGGGTGAAGCCGTTCGAGAAGGCGACCGGCTGTCAGGTGAGCGCCGTCTATCCGAACACGTCGAGCGACATGGTCTCGCTGATGGCGAACGGCGGCGGCGGCCAGTACGACCTCGTCTCCGCGTCGGGGGATGCCGACCTGAGGCTCATCTACGCAGGTGACGTGCGCCCGGTGAACATCAAACTCATCCCGGATTGGAAGAACTTCCACGCCTGGCTGCAGAGCCCGGTCTTCAACACGATCAACGGCGTCCACTATGGCGTTTCGTTGCAGTTTGGACCGAACGTGCTCTTGTACAGCACGAAGGTCTTCAAGTCGGCGCCGACGTCGTGGTCGGTTATCTACTCGAAGGAGTACGCAGGTGAGATCACCGTCCCGAACAACCCGATCCAGATCGCGGATGCCGCTTTGTACCTCTCGTACCACGACAAGTCGCTCGGGATCACCGATCCCTACGAGCTCACCCAGAAGCAGTTCAACGCGACGGTCGCTCTCTTGAAGGCCGAGCACCCTCTGATCAAGAAGTACTGGGATCTAGCTTCACAGGAGATCTCGCTATTTTCGAGCGGGTCGGTCGTCGCCGGCGCGGCTTGGCCGTACCAGACGAACACGCTCCAGGCCTCGGGGTACAAGGTCGCCGAGACGATCCCGAAGGAAGGCGCCACCGGCTGGGCAGACACGTGGATGCTGGCGACCAAGGCGCCGCACCCGAACTGTGCCTACATGTGGATGAAATGGGTCTCGACGCCGAGGGTCCAGGCCGAGCAGGCCCTCTCGTTCGGTGAGACGCCGGCGAACAAGCTCGCCTGCCCGATCATGAACCAGCTGCAAAAGGGGGGTTGCGCGGCGTACCACGCCAACGCCGCCGAGTCCTATTTCGCGACCCTCAAGTTCTGGAAGACCCCGCTTGCCACCTGCGACAACGGCAAGAACGATTGCGTCCCGTTCCAGGACTGGGTCAGCGCCTGGACCCAGATCACCGGATAGCACCGCTCGCTGTCGATGGCGGTGGCGAGCGCCCTCGGGCGCTCTGAGTCGGAGACGACCCGCGTCTCCGCGGCGCTGTGGCGCCGCGCGTGGGCGCGGGCTCTCCTCACCCTTTCGCCGCCGCTTTTGTGGTTCCTCGTCGTCTACTTGGCGTCGCTCGTCGCGATGCTCGTTACGGCGCTTTGGACCGTCAACCCGTTCACGAACAATCTCGTCCACTCGTGGACGTTCTCGAACTTCCGCGAGATTTTCACTTCGACGTACCTCACGATCATTGGCCGGACGCTCGCCATGGCGGCGATCGTCACGGTCACCGACGCGGTGTTGGCGCTGCCGTTCGCCTACTACATGACTCGAGTTGCCTCGACGAGGACACGCAAGATTCTCTTTACCCTCGTCGTGCTTCCGCTGTGGGCGAGCTACCTCGCCCGCGTGTACTCCTGGATCGTCATCTTGCAAAAGGGCGGGACCCTGACCTGGACGTTCCAGCATCTCGGGCTCGGTTCGCCCAATATCGCCTATACGAACGTCGCGATGTGGGTTGTCTTTTCGTACATCTGGCTCCCGTTCATGATCCTTCCCGTCTACGGCGCGCTCGAGCGGATCCCTGACTCTTACATCGAGGCGTCGTCGGATCTTGGCGCGCGCAATTTCAGAACGTTGTTCGGCGTGATCCTTCCGCTGGCGCTGCCTGGAGTGGTCGCAGGTTCGATCTTCACGTTCTCGCTCACCCTTGGTGACTACATCACGCCGCTGCTAATCGGCGGAGCGAGCTCGAACTTCATCGGCAACGTCATCTATTCGAACATCGGCCTCGCCAACAACCTTCCCTTCGCGGCTGCGCTCGCCTTCGTCCCGATCGTGATCATGATCGTCTACCTCACGATCGCCCGTTTCCTCGGCGCTTTCGAGGCCTTCTGATGGAGAGCCGTCTCACGCGCTTGGTGCTGCGGCTTTGGGTCGTTGGCGTGCTCTTGTTCTTGTTCGTCCCGATCGCGACGATCGTCCTGTTCGCATTCAGCAAGTCGAACATCCTCATCTGGCCGATCCACGCCTTCAGCACGAAGTGGTTCTCCATCGCCTGGCACGACTCTCTCGTCCGTTCGGCGCTGTGGCTATCGGTGAAGGCGGCCCTCTTCGCGACCGGCATCGCGCTCGTCCTTGGTTCGGCGGCGGCGTTTGGGGTTCACCGCTTCCGCTTCTTTGGACGCGAGACCGTGTCGCTTCTCCTCGTCCTTCCGCTCGCCCTGCCGGGGATTATCACTGGGATCGCGCTCAAATCGGCTTTCAACTTCGCCGGCATCGAGCTCTCGCTCTATACGATCGTCATCGGCCACGCGACGTTTTGCATCGTCGTCGTCTACAACAACGTCCTTGCCCGGTTGCGCCGCGCGTCGGCTTCCCTGTCCGAGGCGTCGATGGATCTAGGCGCGAACGGATTGCAGACCTTCCGCCTCGTGATGCTGCCGACGCTGTCGACGGCACTGATCTCGGGCGCGCTTTTGGCCTTCGCGCTCTCCTTCGACGAGGTCATCGTGACGACGTTCACTGCCGGCGCGCAGAACACGCTGCCGCTGTGGGTGTTCGGAGCAATCCGTCTCGGTCAGCAACTCCCCGAGGTGAACGTCGTCGTAACCTTCGTTTTGGCCTTGACCGCGATCCCCGTGGCGATCGCGGCGCGCCTGACGGGGGCGCGTGGTTTCACACGTTCGTCGGTGGACGGCGAGGAGAGCGGCTGATCTCAGGAGTCGGCGCGATCAGGCTCTCGCTGGCAAGCCGATCAATCGCCGCAAGTCGGCGAGTTTGAGCTGCCGACTCGGATTGAGAATCGCCCTTCGGAAGATGGATCCCGCGAAGCGCGCCATAAGAACGGTGGCGCTGATCGAGATCACAGCGGAAATCACCACCTGCCACCACGCCACCGCACTGTCGGCAACGAGCACCGTCATCCCAAAGGGCGCCGTCGGAGGCAAGTAGGCGAGGACTGTGATGAGCAGTGAAGGCGTCGAAGACCCGATCGAAGTCAAGGCGACGATGTAGCCGAAAAGAATCGGCAGCTGCACCGGGAGCGCGATCGCCTGCAGCTGGTCTTGCCGCTCGAGCATCGAGCCCGCCGCGGCGTACACCCAGCAATAAAAGGCGTAGCCGAGGAGCAGCCAAACGAGCCCGACGATGACCCCGGAGGGAGCAGTCCCTTTCAAAAGCTCCGAACCGGTCGCTGCGGCGAGGATGAGGGCGAAACCGACGATGGCGGCTGCCTGCGCGAGGGCGACAAGACCGATACCGCCGACCTTGCCGATGAGGAGACGCCGCGGACTCACCGCCGCGAGGAGCACCTCGACGATGCGGTTCGATTTCTCTTCCAAGATCCCCATGAGGATCCACGTCCCGTACTGGGTGAGCAGGATGTACATCAAGATGAGGACGTAGATCGCTGCCGCCGTCGACGTTGTTTTGCGGGCGTTGCTCGCGGGCTTCAGTCCGCTGATCGGCAGCGGAGCCGGGCGGGCGAACCTCGCGGCCGTGCTGGCGGAGAGCCCGGCGCGGACGAGCGCCGCCTCGAGACCGAGCGTGCTCGCAATGGTCTCCGCGACGGTGGCGACGGGCCCACTGTCGCTTGGCTGCAGTGCTCGCGCCACGTACAGGTGTGCATCGTGATCGACGATGAGGTCGATCGTGCCGGCTCGCAGCTTCTCGACGGCGATCGCAAGGCTCGCGTCCTTCTCGATCTGCACCTTGGCGCCAGCGGACACTGCCGCTGCGCGTGCCGTCGTGCGCAACGCTGCGCTCGTCGCGCCGACCACACCGACCTGAACCGTCGATTCGTGTCCCTTGCGCAAAACGGGGATGATGATCCCGGCCGCCACGACCAAAAGGACGATCAGGGTCGCGACGCGAAAGGCGCGCGTTTTCACCCTTTCGTGAATCTCACGCCGGGCGACGAGAGAAATGTCGCCGAGGGATCGCTCGCGAAGACGCGGTCCGTTCGCTCGGCGTCGCCGCATGAAAATCCGCAAGCCGATAAACACCGCGATGATCGGGATGATGATCTCGGCCTTCACGCGACTGCCTCCCGGAAGACCTCGGTGAGTCGTCGTTCCTCGAAGTCGAACTTCTCGACAGGACCGGCGGCCATCGCCGCGGCGAGGACGACCTGGCTGTCGGTCGCGTCGGCGAGCACGAGGCGCGCCTCGCCGGCGTCCACGCGTGACACCGTCACGCCCGGAAGTGCGCGGGCCCAGTTCGCGTCAGAATCGCCGTCGACCTTCACGACGAGTCGCCGTGCCCCCTGTCGACGGAGCTGCTCGAGCGGTCCCACAGCGACGGCATGCCCGTGGTCGATGATCGCGACCGCATCGCAGATGTCTTCGACGAGGTCGAGCTGATGGCTCGAAAAGAGCACCCCGCGACCTTCCAACGCCTGTTTCGCGAGGATTCCCGAGACCTCGTCGATACCGACCGGATCGAGTCCGGAGAGCGGCTCGTCGAGGACGAGCATCTCGGGCTCGTGGACGAGCGCCGCTGCGAGCTGGACGCGCTGTTGGTTGCCGAGCGAGAGCGCGCTGAGCTTGTCGTTCGCCCGTGCCCCCACCCCGAGCGCCTCGAGCCAGCGCGTCGTCGCGGCCCGCGCGTCGCGGGGGGCGACACCGTGGAGTTCGCAGAGATACTCGAGTTGCTCGTGGACGAGCATCGCCGGGTAGAGCCCGCGCTCTTCGGGCATGTACCCGAAGCGCCGTCGCGTCCTCTCGTTCACGGGGGATCCGTCGAAGGAGACGACTCCCGCGTCGAGTTCCACGAGGCCGAACACAGCACGCATCGCCGTCGTCTTGCCGGAGCCGTTCGGACCGAGGAAGCCGAAGACCTGCCCGCTCGGTACCGAGAAGGTCAGGTCATCGAGCGCGACGACGTCGCCGTATCGCCGGCAAAGACCTGAGAACTCGAGCGTCACGCGGGCGGTGCGGCTCCAAGGCCACGCGTCATCGCCGGGCAATCGTTTTCCGTGAGCACTCGCCGAACCTATCCCGTGAGACGATAGAAATATCGCCTCTTTGCACAAAGGTCGTCGGCACCGGCGACGAATTTGTCGGACCGGCATCCGAAGCGACACCTGAGCGCGCGATCGGCCAGGGTGACTTCGAGGCGTTCCAGCTCACCGGTGGGATCGAACCGGTTGGGCCGCTTTGGCGTTGATATGGCGTGGACCGAACGACGGGCGCGGCGTGATGAGTGACCAGATACCTGACGGCGACGCCGAGCTCGACCGGTGGATGGCGGAGTGGTACGCCCCCGCCTACCGCTCGGCGTGCCTCGTACTCGGGAGTGCGTCCGACGCCGAGGAGGCGGTGCAGGAGGCCTTCTTGCGGATGTGGCGCTTTCGTGCCGCGATGCCGAGCGGCGATGCCGCCCGGCCGTGGCTCTTTCGCGTCGTGATGAACTCCTGCTACTCGCACGCCCGAAAGGAACAGCGCGCGAAGCGCTTTCGTGATCGCGGGCCGCACGAAGCCGACGTCGCCGACCTGGGGCGGCAGCCCGACGATGTCGCAGTCGCTGACGAGACGGCACGCACGGTGCGCGAGGCGCTTGAACGTCTCCCCGAGCAGCTGCGCATTCCCGTTGTGCTCCGCTACTACGCCGGCCTCTCGGAGAAAGAGATCGCGCTTGCGATCCACCGGCGCGCCGGAACGGTGAAGTCCCGCCTGCACGACGCCCGCCGGTTGCTCAGCGGCGATCCATCGCTTCATCACCTCGTCGAGCCGATCGAGGATTCCAAATGATCACTGAAAACGAACTCAGCGAGCTGTTGCGAAAAGCGGGCGAAGCGGTGCCGGTTCCGAAAGACGGCCCGTCCACGATTCGGACAGCCGCCCGCTTGGGAGCAACGCCCACGGTTCGGCGCCAGTGGACCCCGATGCGACGCCGGGAATGGGCGTTCGCCGGCTCCGGAATCGCCGCGGTGGCCGCGCTGATCGGCATCCTGCTCAGCACCGGTGGCACCACCGCGTCCCCGGTGGCGGCGCCGTTCGCAAACAGCGCGTCCGCGCCGAATGGACTTCGATCGACGGCTGCGCCGCTCGGACCGCGCGCGACTGCTCCGGCACACGCCAGCGCGCAGAACTCACCGGTGAAGCCGCTCGAGCGCGACATCATCGCGACCGGGGCGCTGCATCTTTCGGTCCGTCCTGGCGACCTTTCGTCAGCAGTCGACCACCTCGAATCGCTCGTTGCGACCTACGGCGGCTTCGTCGGCCAGTCCGACGTCGTCGAGTCCGGTCGCCATGTCGGCGGCACGCTCGTCCTTGACGTGCCGGCCTCGTCGTTCCAGCCGTTCATCGACCGCGCCCGTTCTGCCGGAGCGCTGCGATCGCTCTCCACCTCTGACCAGGACGTCACCGGACAGGTGGTCGATCTCGGTGCTCGTCTCACCGCGCTCGAAGATGAGCGCACTCAGCTCGAGGTGTTGTTGTCGAAGTCGGCGAAGGTCTCGGATCTGCTCCAGGTCGAGAACCAGATCGAGTTTGTCCAGTCCGAGATCCAGCAGATCCAGGGCCAACAGCGCGTCCTTTCACAGCAGGTGGCGTTCTCTGCTCTCACGGTGCACCTCGCGGTCCCGACCGTGGCGCACAGCAAGGCAGCGAGTTCGGGTTTCGCGCGCGCATGGCACGTCGCCACCTCGAGCTTCGTCGACGCGGCGAAGGACTTCGTCTCGGTCCTCGGCGACATCGCGTTCGCGGTCCTCGCCGCGCTCGCCGCGCTCGCGCTTGCGTACGTGAGCTGGCGGAAGGGCTGGCCCGTGTTGCGCCGACGCTTCGTGTGACGATCGCGCTGCCGACTACGAGCCCGGGTTGACCTCGTCGCTGCCTTGGGCGGGCACCTGCACCACCCCGTCGCCCGTGCCCTCAGCCTCGAGTTCTGCCACCGAGATGCGACAGCGCGCAGTGACGATGTCGTCGCGCTGGCGCAACGCGTTCGACAGCACGAAGTCGATGTGGTTGTGGAGGAGTGCGTATCGGGATTTCGCCGGCAGGATGTCCGGGATCAGCACGACGATCTGCTCGTCTCGGGTCTCTGAGAGGTTGTCGATCAGCTCGAGGATCGGCTCGGTGACCGACGCGTACTCGGTTTCCAAGATGAGCAGCGGGATGCCGCAATTCCAACGGTCCCACGTCTCGCGCATCACCGCAGGGTTCTGGTCCTCTTCGCCCTTCATGACCACGGTGACGGCGATGACGTCGTCTCCGATGCTCAGGGCGTCGCTCATCGCGTGCTCGGCGAGTCTGCTCACATACGCGATGGGGACGATGACGAGGGAGTGACGCCCTCGCGGCGGTCGCGGGGTACTCCCGAGGGCAAGGCTTTTTCCGATGGCGCCGTAGTACTTGTTGATCCGGACGAACAAGAACATGAAGAGGGGCACCGCCACCACCACGACCCAGGCACCCGAGGTGAACTTCGTGATGAGGAAGACCGCCGTCGCGACGCCCGTGAACACCGCGCCGAGCGCGTTCACGGCCAATCGCCTTCGCCACCCGCCTGCGCGTGTCCGCAGCCAGTGGAGGACGAGACCGGATTGGGCGAGGGTGAATCCGGTAAACACCCCGATCGCGAAGAGCGGGATCAGGCGGTCGGTGACCCCGTTCACGGCGATGAGGAGAACCCCCGACATCAAGGCAAGCGCCCAGATGCCGTTGGCGAACGTCTGGCGGTCGCCGCGTAGCTGGAAGATGTGGGGGAGGTAATTGTCCCTGGCGAGCAGGCTCGACAACACCGGTAGCCCGCCGAACGAGGTGTTGGCGGCGAGGGAGAGCACGATCGTGACGGTGAGCGAAATCGCGAAGTACGCCCAGTGACGTCCGAGCGCTGTCGCCATGATCTGGCTCAGCACGGTCTGGCCGGACCGCGGGCCGATCTTCCAGATCTTCGCCAGCCAGGCGAGGCCGAGCAGCATCGCGCCGAGGATCGTGCCGAGTAGCAGCTCGGTGCGCTTCGCGCGCGCGACGCGGGGTTCTTTGAACAGCGGCACGCCGTTGGCGATCGCCTCGACCCCGGTGAGCGCGGAGCAGCCGGCGGAGAACGCCTTCAACACGAGGAGGACGCTCACCACCTCGACCGTGTGCGACCCGAGGAGCGAATGTCCGGGAAGCGGGCCGTGGCGATCGAGGGGATGGATCAGCCCGACGAGGATTACAACGAAGATCCCGACGATGAAAAGGATCGTCGGCAAGAGAAATGCGCGTGCCGTCTCGCCGAGCCCGCGGATGTTCATGAGGGCGATCACCGCAAGGATCCCGAGGCAGATTGGCACCGTTGCCGCTTGCAACGAAGGGTAGGCGGACGTCAACGCGCCGACGCCGGCCGCGATCGAAACCGAGACGGTGAGCGTGTAGTCGACGATCAGCGAGGCGCCGGCAAGCAAGCTCGGCCATTTGCCGAGGTTCGCCCGCGACACCGCGTAGGCGCCGCCACCTGAGGGGTAGGCATCGATCACCTGGCGGTACGAGACGACGAGAATCGCCAACAGGACGACGATCACGATCGTGATCGGCCAGACGAGGTGGAGCGCACCGACGCCCGCGAGCGCGAGGACGACGATGATCGCCTCCGGCCCGTAAGCGACCGACGTCAGCGCGTCGAGCGAGAGCGCCGAGAGCCCCTCGACGGGTGTGATCCGTTCCTTTGCGATCTGCGAGAGCCGCAGCGGCTGGCCGATGAGCGCGTGCCAGACCTTCTGCGCCGAGGTGGCAGTGCTCCGTTCCTCGCCGGCCATGGGCTGATCGTACGGTCAGGTGACGTTGTCGGCGAGACTCGTGCCGGCCGTCAACTGCGGATACAGATCCACGCGCCGCGCTGAGCCGAGAAACAGGGGGACAGAATGACCGACACAAGCTCCACAACGTTGTACCCGCCGCACGAACGCACGAAGCGAATGCTCTCCGGGGTTACACATCCGATCCGCGTGCGCGATCAATTACCTCGCGACAGCGCTGCCGCGCGTTTCAACGCCTGGGTTGCAGTGAAGTCACCGACGGTGTCGGCTCGATGTGGTGCGCGTACCTGTTCATGGCGCTCGCGCTCGTGAGCCTGCCCGAGGCGATCAAATCGCATTCGGCGGTCGTCCTCGTCTCGTGGATCTCTCAGACCTTCCTCCAGTTGGTGCTGTTGTCGATCATCATGGTCGGCCAGAACATCCTCTCTGCTGCGTCCGACAAGCGCTCAGAGAACACCTACAAGGACGCCGAGGCGGTGCTCTACGAGGCGCGTCAGATCCAGCACCATCTCCTCGCCCAGGACGCCGCCCTCTCGGAGATCACGAAACAGCTCCAAGCGATGAAGTCGTGACGCGCGAAGACCTGAGCCGCTGCGGTAGAACACGACATGGCCGCAACCACGGTCGTGCCGTCCCCACGGTCGTCGCCCGAGCGATTGCGCACGGCGCTCGCCGGACTCCGTCCGAAATGGTCGGTGCCCGCGGCCTATCGCGCCCTGCGCTCCGTGGTCGTCATCCCACCGCTGTTCGCGATCGTCACCCAGGTGATCCACAACAGTCAGATCCCGCTGTTCGCCATCTTCGGCAGTTTCGCGGCCCTCGTGATCGTGGACTTCGTCGGTTCGAGGCGCGAGAAACTGATCGCATACCTCGTTTTCGGCGTCGCTGGCACGGCGATGATCGCGATCGGCACGGCTGTCAGCTCGTCGGCAGCGCTGGCGTCCCCGATCGCGCTGGTGGTCGTCTTCGTCGTGATCATGGCCGGCATCTTCGGGACGAACGTCGCCTCCGGAACGACCGGCGTGCTGGTGGCATTCATCCTCCCCGCGGCGACTCCTGGAGCGACGATCGCCGACGTGCCGTGGCGCATCGCCGGCTGGTGGCTCGCAATGGCAGCCGCGACGATTGCCGTCTTGGCGTTGTCGCCGAGACCTGCCGGTAACCGGCTGCGGACAGACGCTGCGCATGCGCTCGCGGCGCTATCGGCCGTGCTCGATGACCTCGGGTCACGTCGGGGATACGAGAGCGACCTCAATGCCGCAAGGCGCGTCCGCGACGAGTTCGTCGAAGACAATCGCCGTGCACCAGCACGTCCGATCGGGGTAGGCGCCACCGACCAGGCGATCGCGGATCTCGCTGAGACGGTGCAGTGGGTCGTTACTCTGATCGACGACATCGCGAAAGACAAGCTGGACTGCTCGGCGTTCGACGAGACGGATCTCTTGCTGTTAGCGACGTCGGCGAGGGTGCTGAGCGACGCCGGCCGACTCTTGGCCGGCGAGAACGCCGATCCTCCGCTCGCCGAACTCGAGGCCGCGATGGCCGAACGCGACGAAAAGATGCCGTCGCCCGCGACGCCCCCCGAAGGCACGCAGCAGCCGATCCAGCTCGCCTACCACGCTCGCATGATCGCGATCGCCGCGCGGACCGCGGCGCTCGACGCGCTCACGATCGTCCGACGAAGGTCGCTCGCGGCCGTCGTCGAAGGTGAAGCTGAAGGGATCGGAGCAGCCGTGCCGCCAGGCGGCAGGCACAGGTCGGCGCGCCTTTCAGCGATCTACGCGGGGCTGCGGATTCATTCCGGGCTCGCGTCGACGACGTTCTTGAACGCGGTGAGAGGCGCAATCGCAGTCGCCGCAGCCGTCGCGATCGCCGATTTGACGAATGTCCAGCACGGCTTCTGGGTTGTGCTTGGCACCCTTTCGGTCCTTCGCACGAGCGCCGTGTCGATCGGGGTAAGCGCCTGGAAGGCGATGCTTGGAACGGCGGTTGGATTCGCCATCGGTGCGGCGATCTTGGTGGGTATCGGGAGCAACACCGACGCGCTTTGGGCAATCTTCCCCGTCGTCGTCGTGGTGGCGACGTACGCACCCGGAACGGCGCCATTCGCCGTCGGACAGGCGGGGTTCACGATCATGTTGACCGTCGTGTACAACCTCATCGCTCCTGTCGGGTGGATGATCGGTGTCGTGCGTGTCGAGGACATTGCGATCGGTGTCGGCGTGAGCGTCGTCGCCGGAGTGCTCTTTTGGCCCCGGGGAGCGTCGCGCGTGGTACGGGACGATCTCGCCGATGCGTTGCACTACGACGGCCTTTTCCTCGTGCAGGCGACCGCGTGGGCGCTCGGACTGAGGACCTCACCGCCTGATGCCGGTGCCTATGCGACGCGCTCGGACATCCGGCTCAGTGACGCCATGCGCGCCGTCATGGCCGAACAGGGTCCGCGACGCGTTCCGAGGGATGAGGCCTGGCGACTCGTCTCTGGCGTGGGTCGGTTGCGCTCGACGGCGCGTTCACTTGCGGTCGCGATCCACCACCCGACGGTTTCACACGAGGACTCGACGCTCCTGCTCGGACGGTCGGTCCGCCTCGCCGGACTCTGCGATGCCTACGCGTCGAGGCTCGCGAATCGCCCCGCCACCGCTGCGCAGGAACTCGCCGGCCTGGTAGGCGTGATCGCAACCGATGGCGCCGACACGGGCTACGGGCGATGGGTGGGCGAACACCTCGACGACGTCTACGACGAGCTCGAGGCGCTTGCCGAGCCGGTTGGGCGCGTCGCCGACATCGCGAAGATGCCGTGGTGGCGGTGATCGGTTGTCCACTCTTGTTGAGTCGCGCTGATCCCTTTGTCTGACGCCGTTAGCGCCGTTCGCGGTGCTCGCGGGTGAATTTCTCCCGCACCTGTTCGCGACGGGCCTGCAATTCGCGGTAGCTCAATCGTTCGGTGTCGGCAGAGACGCCGTACATCGCGCGGACGCCGGTCAAGTCGACGCCGGTCGTTCGGGGATCGATCCCGATTTCTGTCGCGATCCGGCCCCCGTAGCGCTGCGCAAAGTACGTCGCGATGACGACGATTTCCCCCAAGAGGTCGACGTCGGGGGCGAAGGTGGCGACGGCACCGTCGACGAAGAGGATGTCCTTCACAAAGAGCATCAACTCCTTCGGCATCTTCGCCCCATAGGACAAGAGGTGTTTCGTGATCTCGCGCAGTTGGCGCGTGAGCTCTTCGGCGGACATTTCGACGACGTCTTGAGGGGGTCCTTCGAGGCCCAGGTCGATGATCACCTTGTCGATATCGGCGTCCTTCGGCAACGCGCCGAGGTCGCGCAGCGCTTCCACCTGCGAGCGGACGTTGTTCATGGTTCCGGCCATCACGAGGCGCAAGAAGGCGATGCGGTGCGGCTCGTCGAGACGGCCGGTGATGCCGTAGTCCAAGAGCGCGACGCGCCCATCCTCGCGCACGAACAGATTGCCGCCGTGCAGGTCACCGTGGAAGACGCCGAAGAGCATCGCCCCTTCGAGCAGCGATACGACCGCCGCGTGCAGAACCTTTTCGGTGTCGATTCCCGCGGCGTGCATCGATGCGACATCGTCCCAGGCGAAGCCATCGAGTCGCTCCATGACGATCACCCGGCGCGTGATCAGCCGCGGATGGGGGCGCGGGACGACGATCGCGCGCTGGTCGGTCGTCGCGAGGACCTCGGCGATGTCGAGCATGTTCTCGGACTCGAGGCGGAAGTCGAGCTCCTCGACGATCGTCTCCGCGAACAGCTCGATGAGCGCGGGCGGATTCGCCAACACGGCGACGGGGATTCGGCCGACCAAGTACGGGGCGATGTAGCTCATCACCGCGAGGTCGTGGTGGACGAGCGCCGAGACACGCGGTCGCTGGACCTTCACGACGACTTCTTCGCCGGAGACGAGACGCGCCCGGTGCACCTGCGCGATCGATGCCGCGGCGACGGGCTCTGTCGAGAACTCCGAGAAGATCTCTGCGAGCGGGCGGCCGAAATCGGTCTCCACGACCTCGCGCACGTCGGCGAACGACTCTGCGGGGACGCGGTCACGTAACAGCTTGAATTCGCCGACCAGCTCGGGCGGGAAGATCCCTTCGCCCGACGAGAGGATCTGGCCGAGCTTGATGTACGTCGGGCCGAGGCGTTGGAAGGCGAGCCGCAGCCGGCGGGAGAGCCCAGCGCGCGACGCGGACTTCCCGCGATGACGGTCGCGCAGGTACCACAGCGCGATCGCCCAGCCGATCGTCGTCGAGACGCGCACGATGCGGCGCAGAGGCGGCAGGTGGCGGCGGCGCAACAGCTCCGGCACCTCGTCGCGCGTTGCACGACGGACGAGATCGAGGCCGATCAGCCAGGGAAGCTCGTCACGCTCGACAAGCCACGGCGCGTCGTCCGAGAACGCACCGACCGAGAGGTCGGCCGGTGCCGAGGGGGAGGTCAGGAGCTGAGCGGGCCGAACACGAGGCAGCCGTTGTGTCCACCGAAACCGAAGCTGTTCGAGAGCACCGGTCCGGGCGTAAACGGCCGGGGGCGGCCGGTGACGATGTCGAGATGGATCTCCGGGTCGAGTTCCTCGAGCCCTGCGGTGGGCGGGATCTCGCCGCGGTCGATGGTCATCACCGAGGCGACGGCCTCCAGCGCGCCGGCCGCCCCGAGCGAATGCCCGAGGACGCCTTTGATCGAGGTGACGGGCGGGCCCGGCCGACCGAAGACCTTCTCGATCGCTTCGGCTTCGGCGAGATCGTTGAGCGGCGTCGATGTCCCGTGCGCGTTGATGTGCGCGACATCTCGTGGCGTGAGGCCGGCGTCTTCGAGGGCGAGCTCCATGCAGTTGATCGCGCCGGTCCCCCCGGGAGCGGGCGCCGTGATGTGGTACGCGTCGGCGGTCGACGCGGATCCCAGCAGTTCCGCATAGATACGCGCACCGCGTGCCTTCGCGTGCTCGAGCTCTTCGATCACCAACGCGCCCGCACCTTCGCCGATGACGAAACCGTCGCGGCGACGGTCGAAGGGTCGCGAGTTCCCAGACGTCGAGAGCGCCGTCATGTTCGAGAAGGCGGCGATTCCGATCGGTGCCATCCCATCGACGGGCGTCGCCGCGGCTTCGGAACCGCCGGTGATCACGGCGTCGCAGCGGCCGGTGCGGACGAGCCACATCGCATAGCCGATCGACTGCGTGCCTGCCGCGCACGCGGTGACGATCGTCTCGCACGGCCCGCGGAACCCGAAACGCATCGAGATCCCGGCTGCTCCGGCATTGCCCATGATCATCGGCACGAGCCGAGGGGAGACCCAGCGCGCGCCCTTGTTGATCGAAACCTGGATCTGACCCTGCAATGTGGCGAGCCCGCCCACTCCCGTTCCGAAGACGACTCCGGACCGGATCGGGTCGGCGTCCGTCGGTCCGGCGTCGTCGACCGCTTGCTGGGCCGCGGCGATCGCCATCTGCGCGAAGCGGTCGAGATGACGCGCCTCTTTCGCGTCGAACCAGACCGCGGGGTCGAAGTCCTCGACGCGACGCGGGTCGGTGGCGTGCGGCCCATTCAGCCCCTCGAAGAAGGCGTCCTTGCCGATGCCGCAGCTCGCCACGGCGCCGAGGCCGGTGACGACGACGCGGCGCGGCACCCAATCGTGCATCAGAGCTTGTTCACCACGAGGTCGTACGCCTGGCCGACGGTCTCGACCCCATCGAGCTCGGATTCGTCGACGGTGATGTTGAACGTCTCCTCGAGCGCCATCACGAACTCGACGAGGTCGAGGCTGTCGGCGTCGAGGTCATTGGCGAAACTCGCCTCGGGGACGACCTTCTCTGCCGGCACCTGCAGCACCTCAACGGCGCAGTTCCTGAACTTCTCGAATGTCGCGTCGTCGCTCACGCTTCGCTCCTCGTCGGATTCTTCGTCGATACCCGGTCGGCTTCTGTCCCCAGCGGACCCCATTGACGATAGTTAGGACGTCCGCCCATTCCGCGCCTCAAAGACCCATGCCCAAGCCACCGTCGACGGCGAAGACGGCGCCGGTGACGTACGAGGCGTCGTCCGAGCACAGAAAGGCGACAACCGCCGCGACCTCGTCGGGCTCTGCGACCCGTCCGAGCGGGACCCGGGTGACGAGCGACTCCACCTGGGCGTCGTGCACCGCGGCGAGCATGTCGGTCTGGACGAGCCCGGGTGCGACGACGTTGGCCGTCACCGAGCGGCTCGCCACCTCGCGGGCCACCGAGCGTGCGAGGCCGATCAGCCCGGCTTTTGCCGCCGCGTAGTTCGCCTGACCGGGGTTGCCCATCAGCGCCACCACCGACGACAGGTAGACGATCCGCCCAAAGCGCGCCTTCACCATCTGTGGGAGCGCGCGCCTTGTCGCGCGGAAGCACGCCGTGAGATCCGTGTCGATGACCCGCGCGAAGCGCTCCTCTGACATGCGCATGATGAGCCCGTCGTCGGTGATCCCGGCGGAGCAGACGAGGATCTCGATTGACCCGAGTTCCGCCTCCACCTTGGCGAACGCCGCGTCAACCGATGCGCCGTCGGTGACTTCGCACTGGACGGGATACAGCGGTGTCGTCGTCCCGCCGCCGAGATCCGAAGGCGGCGCGTTGCGATAGCCGACGGCGACGCGGACACCGTGGTGTTGGAGGCGGCGCGCGCTCGCGAGTCCGATGCCGCGCGAGCCGCCGGTGACGAACGCCACCCGGCTCATCCGACGCCCCGGCGCCCCCACCGGATGACCACCGACGCCCACGTCATGCCGGCGCCGAACCCCGACAACAAGACGAGGTCGCCTTCGTGCAGGCGCCCCTCGTCGGCCGCTTCGGCGAGGGCGAGCGGAATCGACGCGGCGGATGTGTTGCCCGTCCGATCGAGGACGTACGCGGTGCGCTCGCTCGAGATCTTCAGGCGATCGTTCACGGCTTCGATGATGCGTTTGTTCGCCTGATGGGGGACGAACAGCGCGAGGTCTTGTGGGCTGACGCCGGCGCGGTCGAGGACCTTCGTGATCGAGTCGACCTCGGCGCGCACCGCGCGGCGGTAGACCTCGCGCCCGTCCATCCGGATCGGGCAGCCGAGCTCCGCGTAGAGCAGCGGCGCGGCGCTTCCGTCGGCACCGAGGTCATACGCCAAGACGAGCTCGTCGTCCGCGCCGGACTCGACGACGACGGCGCCTGCCGCGTCACCGAAAAGGATGGCCGTCGCGCGGTCTTCGAAGTCCGTGACGCGCGACAACGTGTCCGAGCCGATGACGAGGACCCGCTTGACGCCGAAGCGGATCATCGCGTCCGCCATGGTCAGCGCATAGGAGAATCCCGCGCACGCCGCGTTGAGGTCGAAGGCACCGCCGACACAGCCGAGCTCGTTGTGCACGACCGAGGAAGCGGCGGGAATCGTCTGGTCCGGGGTCGTCGTCGCGAGGATCAGCAGGTCGATGTCTGATCCCTCGAGCCCGGCGCGCCTCAGCGCCGCCGAACCGGCGTCAACGGCGAGTCCGATCGTCGTCCCGCCGACGCGCCTCTCGCGGATGCCCGTGCGTTCGACGATCCATTGGTCGGTCGTGTCGAGCCGCTCTTCGAACCAGGCGTTCGTGAGGACTTTCTCGGGGAGAGCCGAGCCCCAACCGGTGATCGCCGCTCCCATCAGATCTCCTCCTCTGCGCCAACCGCCGCGCGCAACCACGCGACGGGCTGTCCGTGCACGACGCGCTCGCCCGGCAGCACCAACAAGCCGGCGAGACGGCCGGCGAATGCCGAACGGATCTCGGTCTCGCCTGCCCAGCCGATGAGGTCGCCGACGACGATGTGCAGCGGGTCATTCTCGTCATCGTCCGCGCTCAGCTTGGGCGCCGCATGAGCGTACGCCTCGACGGGGCGGAACCGACCGGTGCCCGGCGAAACGACCATCCGCTCGAAGATCTCGTAACGCTCCGCTTCCTCATGGACCGGAGGCGGCGCGGCTGCGGCGACCAGCGCGGCGACGAGTGACTCGAGTTCGCCCGGCGTCGCCACCGACCACGACGTCACGTCGTCCTCGGCGAGGGCGCGCTTTACGAGGCCGGTGAGCACGCCACCCGGACCGAGTTCGACAAAGGTGCGTGCGCCGGCATCGAAGAGCGTCGTCAGACCCTGGCGCCAACGGACCGGCGCGGTGAGCTGCGCGGAGAGCAGCCGCGGGAACTCCTCGCCGTCGGCGTGGGCTCGCGCGTCCACGTTGGCGACGACCTCGGGTTCGGACTTATGGAACGTCACCGAATCGAGCGCCTTCCGCAGCCGGTCGCGCGCCGGCGCCATGAGCGGCGTGTGGAAGGCACCGCCGACCGGGAAGGAAAGGACGCGCTTCGCGCCACGCTGCTTCGCGAGCTCGATGGCGCGCTCGAGCGCCTCGCGATCGCCGGCGATCACGACCTGGCCCGGAGCGTTGTAGTTCGCCACCCACACGTCGCCTTCGGCGAGCGCGCAGACGGCCTCGGCCGTGTCGTCGTCGAGGCCGAGTACGGCGACCATCGTCCCCGGGTTGTGCTCGGCGGCATCGGCCATCGCGGCACCCCGTTCCGCGACGAGGTGGCAGCCGTCCTCGTAGGAGAGGGCACCGGTCGCGACGAGCGCGGTGTACTCACCGAGGCTGTGGCCGGCGCAGAAGGCGGGCTCGATGCCGACCCGTTCGGCCGCGTCGAGGATGACGCAGCTCGTGACGAAGGTCGCGAGTTGGGCGTTGGCCGTGTTCCGCAGGGTCGCCTCGTCGGACTCGAGGAGGAGGCGCCGGACGTCACGCTTTACGACTTCGCTCGCCTGGTCGACGAGCTCGAACGACGGGTGCTCCGACCAGGGTGCGCCCATGCCTGGCCGTTGGGAGCCTTGGCCAGGAAACGTGAACGCCAGCAAGAAATGGCCCCCTTTGGCTGCGAGATCGTGGCGACGGTCGCGGCGCCGAGGAGTTGGACCCCGGTGGTCAGCCGTTGGTTACGTTTCGTCAACAGTACGGAAAACAGCGCTCGAACGCACCCGATGCCCCCTCAGTAGCCGAGATCGAGGTCCATGAGCCCCTCGAGCGGCTCGCCGCGCCGGAAGTGGCGGACGTTCGCCGTGATCCGGGCGGCGAGCAGGGCCGCGGTCATCTCGACGGTGTCGGCGGTATGCGGGGTGATGAGGCAGTTCGGAAGCGTCCAGAGCGGGTGCCCATCTGGGAGCGGCTCCGGGTCGGTGACGTCGAGGGCCGCCCAGGCGATCGTGCCGGACTGCAACGCGGCGACGAGCGCGTCGGTGTCGACGAGAGCGCCGCGGGCGACGTTTACGAGCACGCTGTCCCTCCGCATCGCCGCCAGCGCGTCCGCGCCGATCAAGCGCTTTGTCGCCGGGGTGACGGCGAGGGCGAGCACGACCACGAGCGCGCTCGACAGCGCGTCGAAGAGTCCGTCGGTGCTGACCGTGCGGTGCGCGCCCAGGAGTGGTTGCGGGCGATGGCGAACAACGGTGATCTCGGCGCGGAACGGTTGCAGCAATCCGATCAGCGCCTCGGTGATGCCGCCTGCACCGACGATCGTCACCGGCTGGTCGTACAAGGTGGTCGCGGCAGGTGGTCCCCACGAGGTTGCGCGGACGCGTTCAGGGAGGTCGCGCAGGCATGCAAGCGTGAGTGCAAGCGCGTGCTCGGCGACGGGCTCGGAGTAGAGAGCCTTCGCCGAGGTCCAAACATGACCGGCGTCGACGACACCTGCCTCGACGAAACCCTCGACGCCGGCGAAAGGGAGTTGCACCCATTCGATCGACGGTTGCGCATCCAACAGCTCCTTCAGTTCCAAGGCGCGACGAGAGGAGAAGTCGGCCCAAACGAGGGCATTCGGCGTGTCGGAGATTTCCGTCGGTTCGCCCCCGCCGGCCTCGATCGCCGCGATTGCCCACTCGGCCGAATCGGGTCCGACGGCGACTCGCGCCGTTCGGCGATCAGGCAACTCGAGTCGCTGCGGGGGAGTTCATCGTCGAATCGTGGTCAACGCGTCGAGGCGACCGCAAATGCGTAAGCGTCGTCCGATCCTCCGACGTCCCTTGTCTTCCGCTCGGCATCCCGGCGAGATGTCGCGTACGGTGCGGCGATGCCACCGATCACACCGTTCCTCTGGTTCCACGGCAACGCCGACGAGGCGGTCGACCATTACCTCTCGATCTTCCCGAATTCGCGGCGGATCACTTCGACCACTTACGGGCCGGGTTTGCCGGAGAGCGAGGGTACGACGCTCACCGTCGCATTTGAGCTCGACGGCAACCCGTTCGTCGCGCTGAACGGGGAATCCGACTTTCATTTCACGCCAGCGGTCTCCTTCCTGATCGGCTGCGAGAGCCAGGAGGAGGTCGATTACTACTGGGGTCGGCCCCTCGAAGGTGGGCAGCCCGTCCAGTGCGGCTGGCTCACGGATCGTTTCGGTCTTTCTTGGCAGGTGGTGCCGAACCGTCTCGGCGAGTTACTCAGCGATCCTGACCAAGAGCGGGCGAATCGCGTGCTCCAAGCGATGTTGAAAATGGTCAAGCTCGACCTCGCGGAACTTGAGGCTGCCGCGACGGGTTGACCTCGGATCGGTTGATCGCCAGGCGACGATGGCCAAATTTCGAGCGCACTACCGTGATGTCGAGCCCGGATGACGGAATGGTAGACGTGATGGCCTCAAAAGCCATTGTCCGCAAGGGCGTGTGGGTTCGAATCCCACTCCGGGCACAGTTGGCTTTCTTTGAAGTCCCTGATCAAGTGAGCCAGGATTCACCGTCAGCACGCGCCACACGTGATCTCGGTCACGATTTCGACACAAACTCGTTGACATGCTCGCGATCGGAGCAGTCTTGGATCGGCTGGTCGTTAAGGCCACGAAGGAGCTGTGACTACGACTGAGCCACCTGTCGGCACGGTGAGGATCACTTGCCATCGGTGCGCCATGTCGATCGAGCCACCCACCGGTCTCGTGATGTGCCGGAGTTGCGGTACCCAGGTCCGACCAAGGTCTTTGGAGGCCACGCGTCGTCGAACGATCGGTCGTAGGCGGCTGCGACACGACCGCTGCCCACCGGCTCCACGCGGCCTACCGCGAATCCGAAACCTAGGCGCAGCCCTTCGCGCTCTATCACACGGTTAGCTCTGTGAAGCGCCCGCTGTTCCGTGCGCTTCGGGAACGACGCGCAACGATCCCGCAGCAGGCAGGAAGGTTGTCTCTTCCTCGTTGTCCCAACGCACCCTAACGAGGTCGCCTTCGACCGCGAGCACGACGCCTGAGCGCGACGACGTGCCTACCTTTTCCGACTCGACGACGACTCGAGACCCGACTTCGATCATGTTGCCTCCCGCGGACGCACTCATGAGGCTTTGCCAACGCCTCCGAGGTCCGCGGGAGCAAATTACGCCCAGTACGGGGTTACGTCTTGGGACTTCAGTCCCTCCGGCGAACTTGGGACTCTGAGACGCGCAGGACGCGAACCCGAGACCCGTTGGTCCACCAGAGCCCCGACGACGATCATGACGATCGCGATCGTCGCCGCGGAAGACCCCGTGCGCTTCGATCTCCGTCGCAACCGAGCGGTCCTCGTCCAGGAGACGAAGTCACCCGATGACTTCTGACCCTGGGGAAATGACCAGCTCGCGTTGGACAATGACCTGGGCGGTCTGAGACATCCGCCAGGAAGGCGAAGGAGTGTTCGAGAATCGACGGCTGTTCGCGCGACGGAACTTTCGCGACGCAGATGCGCGATGAAGACAGTCATCGAAGTCAGCAACCTGCGCAAGTCCTATGGCGGGCTTGAACGCGTCCATGGCGTCAGCTTCAGCGTGCGAGCTGGCCAGGTCTTCGGTTTCCTCGGCGTGAACGGCGCAGGCAAGACCACAACGATCGAGATCCTCGAGGGTTACCGCGACCGCGATTCGGGGCAAGTAAGGGTTCTCGGCGTCGATCCGAGACACGCCGATCGGTCTTGGCGCAACCGCATCGGGCTCGTGCTGCAGGACTCGACGCTCAACCCCGTCTACAGCGTGCGGGAGACGGTGACAATGTTCGCTCGCTACTTCATCGCCCCGACCTGCATCGATCGTGTCCTCAGCGCGTCGGGCCTTTCCGAACACGCCGAAGAGCGCATCGGACGTCTATCGGGAGGACAGAAGCGCAAGGTTGACGTTGCGCTCGGACTCGTCGGGGACCCGGAGATTCTCTTCCTCGACGAGCCGACAACGGGGCTCGACCCGGCGGCGCGCCGCGAAATGTGGGCGACGATCGAGGGCCTGCGCGCCGCAGGAAAGACGATCTTCTTGACCACGCACTACATGGACGAGGCGCAGCACCTCTCCGACTACATCGTCATCTTGCGCGCAGGCTCAGTGGTCGTCGAAGGCAGCCCTGATCAGCTCAGCCGGCTTCTCGGGGCCGCCTCGCAGATCTCGTTCGAGCTTCCTCCCGAAGTTCCGTTCGACCAGCTGGCTAGGCAGATCGATGGAGTCCGTTGTGATGAGGGATTGGTGTCGTTCGAAAGCCTTGCAGTGCAGCGTGATTTAGCGGTGGTGCTTGCCTGGGCCGAAAGCGAGCAGGTTGAACTCGCGAACCTGAAAGTGACCCAACCGAGCCTCGACGACGTCTTTGTGCAGTTGGCGACGGCGCCAAACGGCGCCGACAGAACTTCGAGATTGATGGTGACCGGTGAATGACGTCGCGCTGAGCGCGCTCCAGACCCGCTACTCGTTGATCGGGTTCCTCAGAAACCCGCGAGCTGTCGTTTTCACTGTCGTCATGCCGCTGTTCCTGCTCGTCATCCTGAACACGATCTTCCATCATCTGGCGGGCTTCGTCGGCGCGAAGACAGCGGCGCTCTACTACACACCGGCGATGGTCGGCTATCAGATCGCCTGGACAGGCCTCAGCTCACTAAGCGCGACCATCGTCGCCGATCGGGAGGCGGGATTGTTGAAACGCTTCCGTGGCACCCCCATGCCGCGCTGGGTCTACCTTGCAGCGGAGATCGCCCGAACAATCGTCGTCGTCTGCTGCACGGTTGTCGTCCTCGTCCTCGTCGGCGTTGTCTTCTATCGCGTACGCATCTCGGCTGACGCCGTTGTCGGCATCATCGTGTACGCGGTTCTCGGCTCGGCGGTGATGGCGTCGCTCGGGCTGGCCCTAGCCCGGGTGAGCTCCACCACCGATTTGGCCGCGGTGCTCGGACCTTTTCTCGTCGTGATCCTGTCATTCATCTCCGGCGTCTTCGTGCCGATGAACCTCATGCCCGCTTGGCTGTTCGACGTGGGCAAAGCGTTCCCCCTCGAACACCTCGCGAACGGGCTGCGGGCCGCCTTCACGACGAAGAACTCGAGTGGGGTGACGGCCGGCAATGTTGGCGTGCTCGTGGTCTGGGGCGTTGCCGCAATCCTGGTGGCCATTCCCACCTTCCGCTGGGAACCGATCGGCCGACGTTGATGGCAAGCCGACCCCTCTGACTACGTCCCTTTCCCGGGGTGGCGACCCAACTCAACGTCAATCCCGGGCGGTTGTTCCGCCTCCGAGCCTTTTGGCCCTTCCGTTTTCTGTCCCGCCGCGCGACGGTGCTGCCGTGATGGGCGCGCAGGAGCGACGGCAACAGCAGGAGTCAGGCCACCGACTCGTTCCGCACACCGCGGACTGCGTCATTGAAGCGTGGGCACCCAATCCGGTCGGTTGCATCGGCGAAGCGCTCCAGGCCCTAGTCGAAGAATTTGCCGAGGTTCAAGAAGAGCCTTCGTCGAGAACCCTGCCGCTTACCGCGACCGAAGGAGTCGGAGAAGACGCTCTCGTCCAACTGCTCGAGGAGGTCATCTACGCCGTGGATGTCTTCTCGGTCGTCCCGATTCGGTTTCATCTCGCCGACACCGAGGATGGTGGGGTGGCCGGCGACATGGAGGTCATCCCAGCGAGCCGCGCCGAGATTGTCGGCCCGTTACCGAAAGGTGTCTCGTACCACAACCTGTCGATGAACTGTGGCGATGGAACTTGGCGGTGCCACGTCTTGATCGACGTGTGAACAAGAACGCGCCGCCGGAAAAGGACAATCGGCGCTACTCGCATGGCGTTCGACCTGAGACGCTATCGGTATCTCCCGAGGTCCTTCGTGGTCCGAGTAGGGAGGCAGTGAAATGCGTACAGCGCTTCTCGTAGTCGACATGCTCAACGACTTCGTCGACGGATCTCTTGCCAACCCGGCAGCGAAAGCGATCATCGAGCCGATCTCGGCTCTCGTCGACAACGGGCGCTCAGCCGACGACTGGGTCGTCGTCTACGCCAACGACGCCCATCTCCCCACTGACATCGAGCTACGGGTCTTCCCGCCACACGCGATGGCGGGGACACCGGGTTCCGAAGTCGTGGACTCGCTCCGCCCGCGTCCCGACGACGTCGTCGTTCCAAAACGGTTCTATTCAGCGTTCACCGAGACCGAGCTTGACGCCGCCTTGCGCTCTCGAGACGTCGGTCGTCTTGTCGTCGTCGGTCAGCACACCGACTGCTGCATCCGCCACTCGAGCTATGACGCGTTCCGGCTCGGCTACGAACTCACCGTTTGTCCCGAGGCGACGACCGTATTCGAGCCTGGCTCGAACGAGCCGATCGCGCAGCGTCAGGATCGAGCGCTCGCCTACCTCACTACCTACTACGGGGCTCGAATCGACCACCTCCCCGACATCAGCTGACCGAGGGTGACTCCCGCGAGAACGGAGGACAGTGATGTCACAGGTTCGTCGACTCGTGAGCGAAGCCGCTGCGTCGCGTGAGCGCCAGCCACAAGCAGAATCGTTTCCCTCATACAGAAGAATTGGGGACGCTACCTGGCGCATCGACCCGATCGGCGCGATGCGCGTACCGGCCATCTTGTTCGCGTCACCGGCGCTGCTGGACAAAGTCGAAGCCGAAGCCGCGCGCCAGCTGATGAACGTCGCCAGCCTGCCCGGCGTCGTCGCTGGCGCGTTCGCGATGCCCGACGTCCACTCGGGCTATGGCTTCCCGATCGGGGGTGTCGCCGCCACCGACGTCGCCGCCGGCGGCGTCATCTCACCTGGCGGTGTCGGCTTCGATATCTCCTGCGGAGTACGCCTACTCGAGACACCGCTCGGCCGCGACGAGACTGCGCCGCGCCTCGGGGCGCTGATGGACGCTCTCGACACGTCGGTGCCGAGGGGACTCGGGCGCGGCGCAGTCTGGCACCTCAACAGCGCCCGAGACCTTGAGCCCGTCCTCCGGGAAGGAGCGCGGGCGGCTGTCCACGCAGGTCTCGGCAACGAGGAGGACCTGCGACGGTGTGAAGACGGCGGCGTGCTCTCTGGGGCGGATGTCGCCGAAGTCAGCGAGCGAGCGATCGAGCGTGGGCTGCACCAGGTCGGCAGCCTCGGCTCGGGCAATCACTTCCTCGAGGTTCAGTTCGTCGATGAGATCTTCGACGAGCGTGCGGCGGCGGCCTTCGGGCTGTTTTCTTCACAGGTCTGCGTCATGATCCACTGCGGATCGCGAGGACTTGGCCACCAGATCTGTTCCGACCACGTCCGCTCGATGATCGGCGCGATGGCGCGCTTCGGCATCTCGGTGCCCGACCGCCAGCTCGCTTGCGTACCGGTCGAATCGCGAGAGGGCCGCGCCTACCTTGGGGCGATGGCCGCTGCTGCGAACTATGGCCGGGCTAACCGCCAGGCACTCACCGAGGCCGTTCGCCGCGCCTTCCGGGTTGCGATCGGCACCGACGCGCTCGCACTTTGCTACGACGTCTCGCACAACCTCGCGAAGCTCGAACACCACGAGCTCGATGGGGAACGCCTCCTCCTCTGCGTACACCGCAAGGGCGCCACCCTGGCCCTTCCGCCTGGCCACCCGGACCTTCCTGAGGAGTTACGCCAGCATGGCCAGCCGGTGCTCGTTCCCGGCTCGATGGGAAGCGCCTCATACGTGCTCACGGGCGTCGATCCGGGCGGCGCCTTCTCGTCCGCGTGCCACGGCGCCGGGCGTGCGATGAGCCGCCACGCTGCAGCAAGGGCCGTGCGCAGCGACGCGCTGCGACGCGAGCTCGAGGAAGCGCACATCGCTGTTCGCGCCCGCTCGGCACGTGGGCTCACCGAGGAAGCTCCGCTCGCCTATAAGGACATCGATGAGGTGGTCACCACATGCGAGCGCGCGGGTCTCGCGCGCCGTGTCGCGCGCCTTCGCCCGATTGGGGTGCTGAAGGGCTGACCGTCGGCCATGTCGCTCGGCTGCTCAAACAAACCGAACAACGCGGTCGCTAGTGGAGCGAAAACGCAGATGCAGTCGCGGTGTTCTCTATCGGAGTTGGTCACTTCGAAGTTCGACCACGAGTCGACCGGCACGTTCTGTGACCTCGGTTCCAAAAGCCGCACACGAGCGCGTGAAGCGTCGGGTGATCCATGTCGTCTCGTCGCCCAGCGCGAGGCGCGTGTAACAGAAGTCGAGCGCAAGCGGAACGGCTTCGATGCGTGTTGGGATCGCGCCTTCGAACGTGACGAGAAAAAGCAGACCAAGGTCATTTCGCAAGTCGGCGTCGGTCGCGTAATCGTCGATGAAGTCGCCGAGGTCGTAGATGATCCGGTCGGCTATGCCGTGGAACACGTGAGCAGAGTGGCCGGCTACAAGGGTCGCGCCTGCACCACGAAACGCGGCGGCCGCCTCTCTCACGCGGGCGACCGGCTCGCTCGTCATATTCGGCCCCCAGTGCGGCGAGACGACGACGACGTCCGCGTCGAGGCCGCCAATCGTGTCGAGTAACCACCGAGGTGCCCCGTGCCGAGGATCGGCGTACGCGACGCCCGGGAGTGCCCGTGTCGCCGCATAGCTGGGGGGATGATCGGTCACCCCAACGAGGCCCACGCGCGTGCCAGCTCGTTCGAGTACCACGGGAGCGCGCGCCGATCGCTCATCATTTCCCGCACCGATCAAGGCGATCCCGGCTTCGGAGAGGTAGCGGAACGTGTCTCGCAACGCGTCTCGGCCAAAGTCGAGCGCGTGGTTGTTTGCGAGGGTGACGCAGCCGACACCGAGGAGCTGCAACGCCTCCGTGGCGAGGGGGGGTGCCCGGAAGAAAAACGGCTTCCCCGGTTCGCGCCACGGTCGTCCCCGCTCAGAGATCACGCACTCAAGATTGAGGACGAACAGATCGGCCTCGTGGGTGGCCGCGACGACCTCTGGTGAAAAGAGCCCCTCTGGACCGACGTCGGCCAGACGCTTCGCGACCAATCGGCCGAGCATCGTGTCGCCGGCGAGCGCGAGCTTCATCGCTCATACCACCGGCTGCGCTCGGCCCCTCAGGTAGGCGATGAACCAGTCCCGGGCTAGCTCGGCAGCGACCCGAAGCGTGCCCGGCTCCTCAAAGAGGTGGGTGGCTCCCGGCACTACGGCGAGGCGGTTCTCGCAGCGCAGTCGCGCTTGGGCATCTCGATTGAGCTCGAGCACAACGGGGTCCGCGCCACCGACAATGAGCAACGTGGGTGCCTCGACGTCTGCGAGGCGAGAGCCGGCGAGATCTGGACGGCCGCCCCGAGAGACGACGGCCGCCACCTCGGCGCCAGGCTCGGCCGCCGCCCACAAGGCTGCTCCCGCGCCGGTGCTGGCGCCGAAGTAGCCAATCGAAATCCGTTCGCTATCGCTCTCGGAACGCAGCCATTTAGCGATGTCGTTGAGGCGCCCGGCAAGGAGCGGAACGTCAAACACGTTCGAACGGTCGAACTCTTCTTCGAGAGTCAAAAGATCGAACAGAAGTGTGCCAAGTCCCCCCTCGTTCAAGATCGTTGCGACGAAGCGATTGCGGGGGCTGAAGCGGCCGCTCCCGCTGCCGTGCGCGAAGACCACAACGCCGGGGGCGCCTTCGGGCAGGGTCACGTGACCCACCAATCGCACCGCACCGGACCACACCTCGACGTCCTCGTCGCGTGCAGGCGGGTCATCAGCCCTCGCGGCCGATGTGCCAGACGTCGGTGCACGCCGGGTTGGCTGTTCGAGCAAAGCGATGACCTCGTCGTCGGACGTCTGGGCAAAATCGACGTAGAACTGACCGATCGCCAAGAAGAACTCGGGCGTCTCCACGCAAACGAGCTCGTCGGCGTCGCCGTCGATCCGCGCTTTCCAGTCTGAAGGTGCCACCGGAACCGCGAGGACCACGCGCGTTGCTCCCTGGGCGCGGGCGACCTGGCAGGCGGCTCGCGCGGTCGAACCGGTCGCGATGCCGTCGTCGACGATGATCACGGTTTGGCCTGCCAGCGCTACCCGGGGCCGCTCCCCCCGATAACGGCGCTCTCGGCGTTGCAGCTCCGCCCGCTCGAGCGACTCCACTTCGGCAAGCTCGTGCTCCGACACACGAGCGCTTCGGGCGACTTCATCGTTCACGACGCGCACGCCGCCCTCGCCGATCGCACCCACGCCCAGCTCTCGCTGGAAGGGCACGCCGAGCTTGCGCACCACGAGAACGTCGAGCGGAGCGCCGAGCGACTTCGCAATCTCGTAGGCGACGGGTACGCCTCCGCGGGGCAGGCCGAGCACAACGACCCGATCGGCGCCGCGCCAATGCTGCAATAGGGCGGCAAGTTGCTGCCCCGCGTCGGCACGGTTTGCAAAGACCATCTGGTCCCTCACATTTACGTTCTCGCGAGAAGCGCTCCGCCAGAGCCGATCATCGCACGCTCGATCAAGGGATCACGGACGCGAGCAAAGACTCCTTGCCAGACCTTGGCCCCGCCTTCGTGACGGATCGGCCAGCCGCCGCAGGTCACGCCGCGTGAGCTTGCTCGTCGACGTTCTCGGCCTTCGCGTGGGCGCTGGCGAGATCGGCGATCGGTGCTGACGGGAGCATCTCCTCATACTGCACAGCACGGCCAAGCGCGATTTCAGCAGCTTCTCGCTCGAGATGCGCAGCTCGGTTCAACGCCTCGCGCAACTCGTCTTCGTTGCCGATCACATGCACCATCGATCGGGGCTCGGTGAGCGAGGCGGAGGCGTCCAGAGCTGCTCGGCGACGCGAGAACACGACAGCCAGGAGGGCGAGGACGGCTAGACCCGCACCGACCAATACCCACATCAGAATTGCCATCTCGGTTTTCCCTCCGGATCGATGATCTCGGAAAACGGGGTCACCCTCCAGGGTCAGAGGACCGAAACTCTTCCAGATCGGTTTGTGGCTCAGAGCCCGTCGCGGGCAGTGCCCTCGCGCAGCCCGAACTCACGGATCGACGGTGCTGCTGGCGACGACTGTCCGGCCGGCTGTTGAAGTAGCCGGACTCACGGCGGCGAGCTGGACAAGCTCGTCGCATCGTCGCGCTCGCGTCGACGTCGAGGCGATGGGCGAGCGACTCATCGCGCACGTCGAAGACCGGCACGGACGAGTGCCGACTCAAGGTCGCGCACGTCGATGCCGGCTTCGCGAGCCAAGTTGGCGAGCGCTTGGATCGTCATCGGCCTCTTTGCCTTCGTCAAGCCGAGATGCGCCGCCGTGACCGCGGCTCGCTGGTCGAGTGGCGGTCGAGCCCCGGACCATACCCCGCGCAGTTCGCGCAGGAACACTCGAACGGTGACCGATCCCCAACCCGGAAGGCGATCAAGCTCGGCTTCGAGACCGCTCGGATCGGCGAGCGAACTCAATTCGGCGATGCCCTTCGGGTAGCGGTCCGCGACCGCAGTCGCCAGTTCGAGGAGGCGCGTCGCAGTGCTGAAGTCATAGCGGGCGTATCCACCGGAGTCGAGGAGCACGACGAGATCGTCCCAGCTGCGCTCGGAGGCGTCGTGAATCGTCGCGACCCCACCTTCGACCAAAGAGCGATACGTGTTCATCGCAATTTGCGCTGAAATCCTCGTGCCGAACAACGTCGAAGCAAGGAACCATTTTTCGACTTGTCCGGCCCCTCCGTCCACGTCGATACCGAGCTCGCTCGAGAACCGACCACCGAGCTGCGTGACGAGTCGCGCCGCAGCCACGACCCGAGTCGGGACCCGTTCAGAAGGCAAGGTGCTCCTCGTGCGGAACGACCCCGCTCATGGCACCGAACGCTCGTACAACCGACTTCGCATCGCCGGCGCGTTGTCCAAACGAGAAGGCAACGAGGTTCGGGTCTTTCCGATGGGCGACGCGGTGACCTGTGCCATGGCGGGCCAGAAGGTTCCGGACGGCTGCTAGCGGCTGGATCGCAAGATCGAGGTCGTGTCGCGACGTGGCGGAGAAGTGGCTTGTCGCGGGACCTGTTTGGATGCGAGGGGCACAGGGAGCGAGTTCCTCGTCACGGAGGCGTTCCGTTCCACACTCGACCAGCTCGCCGAATGGTCCGAGTAGGCCGACAAGGTGATCACGTTCTGAACGCCCGAAGTTGTCGAGCACGCTCGTTCTGCTCTCGGGGCGCGCGTTCGGCACGTACCGCACAGCTCCTTAGCCCTTCGAAAAGAGCAACACTCCGGTGGACGAAGCGACGACCATTTGACCATTGTCGGTCAGTTCGAGCGAAGCGCCCGCGTGTCCACTCGTCCCACTCGCCCAGACGACGTGTCCGGTCCCGGACCGGATCACGAGGTTTCCATCTCTTTGCATGACTGCTGACGCGCCCGAGTTGCCGGCAGTTCGGCTCGACCACAGCACCTCGCCGCCGATCGAATAAAGCACGAGGTTGCCGTCTTGTTGCATGACGAGATGCGAAAGCCACGACGGTGACTCGAGAGACCACCCGGTCTCTAGCCGCTCGTCGGCGAATAGCCGGTTGTCCTTCGAACCGGAACACCAAAGTGGCTCGGTTCCATGTTCGAGGATCACGTCGCCGTCGGTTTGCACAGACAACCGCGCTCCCGCGTGACCCTCGGTCCCGCTTGACCAGAGCGTCCGACCGTTCGCTGAGTAGATGACGAAGTTGCCGTCTGCCTGCATGGCCGCGAACGCGCCTCGGTGGCCTGCGGTCCCGCTCTCCCACAGCGGCCGTCCACTCGAAGTTTCCATGACGAGGTTGCCGTCTGTTTGCATGACGAGAAAGAACTCGTCTCCCGGCGATGCGACCGTCGAGCCAGGAACCAATCGGGTGCCGGGCTCGACGAACGCGCCGGCTTGGGTAGCCGGTTGGCTCCCACATGACATTGGCGGTCCACTCTGACCAAGAAGATTGACGAAGGTGTACCCGTGGCTTTGGAAAAACCGGATGACGGTTGGAAGGGCGGCGACGGTCGCCGGCATCAGAATCGCCTGGTTGTGCATCAGCACCACTGGGTGGCTGAGCGCACCGCCCTCGGACTCGGCGAGGGAGATGATGCGATCGACCCAATACTGCGATGAGGACCCTTGAGCCTCCCAATCTTCGGTGTCGACGTTCCACAGCCACACCGCCATGTGACGCTCGCTCGCGAGTTCAAGGGTTGTCGCGTCGTAATCGCCGTACGGGGGTCGAAACACACACGGCGAGGTCCCCGACTGCGACTGCTGCTCAGCGATCTCCTCATCAAGCTCGGATGCCTGGACTTGAGAAGAAAGTGTCGCCATGTCCGGGTGATTCCAGGTGTGATCGCCGATCAAAAAGCCAGCCGCCGCTTCGGCCCGAACGTCGTCGGGCCATTCCTCCTCCTGGACGCCGATGTTGAAGAACGTCGCCTGCACGCCGAAGGCCTCAAGGATCGAGAGAATGCCGACCGTGCTCGGTCCCGGCCCGTCGTCGAAGGTCAGTGCGACGGTCTTCCCACCACTTGTTATGGCAGGAGCTTGAGAGAGCAAACCGCTCGGAGGCGTCGGGCACAACGACGTTCCTCCGAGCGCGCCCGCCGAGCGCTTGCGCGCCCGCGCGCCGTGCGAACGAACACCAACGGCAGCGCCCAAATGAGCCGCGTGGAGTCCTGGCACTAGGAGGCTCAACAAGAGGATTGGGACAATTACCCCGGTACCGAGTGAGCGTCTCGTCACAAGATCACTGCGAGGAGAATCGTCCCGCACTCCAGCGACACCCCGCGATCGAGGGAACCTTCGATTGATCGAAGGCCTCCGTCGGGAAAACTCGCGTCGACGCATCGGTGCTTCACAAAGAAGCGGTACGGAGCGCTGCACGAAACGAGCGGACCGTGTCAACCGCGCTCAGTTCGCCCGCGGCATCTGTTTCGATCAACTTCAGTTCGAGAGGGACAAGTGCACACCGCTGAACACTCGAAAGCTTCTTTTCGTGGTCACCCGCGAGGGCGAGCAGTTCCCTGGCAGCAGTCGGTGCGACGCGCCAGCTGTCCGGCGCGATCGCTTCGAGGGATGTCGTGGAACGCTCACGTCGAAGCGGTGTCGTCGCCATTTCGCCTCGCACCCCTCTCACAGGACAACTAGCGCGTGACAATGCCAGCCACGCGCGTCATTCGACATCACGACACCGCCCTCGCACGCGACCGACGAGCTCAACCGCCGTCGCCGGAGCGACCTCCATTACTCCGGCGAATCCGCCGAACTCACAGCCGCTTTCGGGTCCCGTGGGGACGGGAACGACCCCCCGCTCAACCGATGGCGTCGGTATGGGCGAGGTGGCCGCCCAAAGCACCCTGAGCATGACCGTCACCCCCGCGCCAGTATCGGGCGAGCTTCGTCGCTGCGCAATCGCATATCGGCCCGCGCTCTAATTACCGCGATGACGAATCCCGTCTAAGGGCGATGCGCCCGGCCGTGATCTTTGGCCCAGCGCGTCACCACACGCTCTTCCCGCTCCAGCTCCTCAAGTCGCAGTTCCAAGTTGCGTAGCGCATCCTCCAGGGCAGGGATTCGATGGTGCTCGATGGCCCGCAGGCGACGCTCGGTCGCGTGGAGCTCGGCAGTGATCACGCGGAACGAGGCGTCCGCTGCAGCGTGAACAGCAGCTGCCTCGAGGGCTCGACGGTAGGCAGCTGCAGCCGGGGCGACCGCGGCGTTGGCGGCCGCAGCGTCGGTGGCCGGGAGCACGGCTGCGGCGCAGTGGGGTTCGTCGGGGTGAACGACCCCCATCGTGTTCCGGAACGGAACATCGACCCGAGCTCGTCCAGCCACCACTGCCGCCGCGAGCGCGACGTCTGACGCTCCGCCGACGACGCACGCTCGCAGTCCCCAGCGTTCTGCCTCGGCGCAAGCGGACTGAAAGGCGCGCGCGGTGGTTTCTCGTGCCGACGCGAGGCGGGTGAGCTCCCGATGCATGAGTTGCCGCTTGCGGTCGAGCAGCTCCGCGCCGTGCCGTGTGGCTTCCAACCGCTTACGGAGCCACTGTCGGCCCGCACGACCGGGAGGTACTCGCTCAGCCACGGTCGCGACCCGCAGCGATCTCGTCGCCCGACGCGTCGGAGCTCCGAGCGTTCGAGCGGTCGGTGTAGTACGCGCCAACCTCAGCAGGCGAAACCATGTTGAGTTCTTGCCTTGGGAGTTCGGAAGCGACCCGCCAGGCGCGGAGAGGGTCTCCTCAAGGCCGCGTGATTCGTCGCTCCGCTGGTTGATCAACACCGAGTTGAACGCATCGGCGAAGCTGAGGTAGCGGCGGTCCGTTTCGGTCAAAGCTCCACCCCCGATCAGCTCGGCGAGATCTCGGACCTCGTGAGCTCTCGCCAGCGCGGCGACTAGCTGTGCGGCGATAGCTGGATGGTCGGCCCTCGTGCGACCTTCGCCGGTGCCTTTGCGCATGAGGCGCGACAGCGAACTGAGGACGTCGATCGGAGGGTAGACCCCCTGGCCGTGAAGTTCGGGCGACAAGACAATCTGTCCCTCGGTGATGTACCCGGTTAGGTCGGCCACTGGGTGGGTGATGTCGCCCGCCGGCATCGTGAGAACAGGAACTTGAGTGAGCGACCCGGACCGACCGCGTACGCGGCCGCATCGCTCGTAGAGCGAGGCAAGGTCGCTGTAGAGGTACCCGGGGTATGCCCGTCGTCCAGGGATCTCGCCCCGGGTAGCAGAGACTTCGCGCACCGCCTCGCAGTAGTTCGTCATGTCGGCGAGGACGACGAGGACATGTTCGCCTCGATCGAAGGCGAGATACTCCGCGACCGTGAGAGCGAGACGCGGTGCCAGCACCCGCTGAACGATTGGATCGTCTGCGAGGTCCAACAAGAGTGCGAGATCGCCTGCCGAAGCGCGCGCTTCGAGCCCGTCACGTATGAAGTCGGCGTCGCTGTGGGTCAGCCCCATCGCGACGACGATGACCTTGAACGGCTCGCCGACGACGTTCGACTGCGCGGCGATCTGGACCGCGAGCTCGAGGTGCGGCAGGCCAGCGCAGGAGAACACCGGCAACTTCTGTCCGCGCACAAGCGTCGTCAGGGCATCAATGCCCGACAATCCCGTGAGGATCGGGTCGCTCGGAACGTCGCGGACAGTCGGGTTCAGCGGCGAACCCTCCACCGGGCGGTGCAACTCGGCGAGCATTGGCGGTCCACCGTCGAGGGGCTGGCCCATACCATTCCAAACGCGCCCAAGCCACTCGTCACCGAGGGGAATCTCCAACGGGCGACCTTCGAAGGCGACAGAGACGGTCGCCGGTTCGATCCCTGCCGTGCCCTGAAGAACTTCGACGACGGCTATGTCCCGATGGACCTCGAGCACGATTCCTTGGCGGATCTCTCCCGAAGGGAGACGGACTCCACAGAGCTCGTCGAATCCGACACCTTCGACCCCCTCGACGACGAGCAACGGACCTTCCGCCTGACCAGCGCCGCGGTAGGCAAGGGGAATCGGGGGCACTCGTGGCACCTCGCTCGTCACGCCAGGGCCTCAAGCGTTGCCAGTGTCTCGTCAACGCGCGCCAGCACTCCGGCAACGTCGTCGGGTTTCACCTCGTCACGTACCCGAGCGACTCCGGAGAGATCCGCTTGCTCGATCGCTGCAACAGGAACACCACGGCCGACGAGCGCCACGCACCGGTCATAGACGGCGAGCACCATCTCGAGGAGGGCCGTCTGCTTGGCCGGTGTGCAGGTCGCGTCGTTTTCGCTGAGCGCGTTCTGCTGCAGCACCGCATCGCGCAACAGTCGACCGCCCAGGACCATGACGCGTTCGGGGGGCGGAAGGGCCTGCAGGCCAACCAGCTCCGCCATCGGGGCCAGCCGGTCGGCTTCGGTGAGGAGGGCGATTGCCCGCGCACGGCCGCGCCCCCAACCGGGTCTGCCCGCCGACTCGTGCCAGGCGCCGACGATCGGCGCGTCGCGCGAGAACGACCTCGTCCAGGTGACCGCTGGGTAGTGGCGTGCGTACGCGAGATTGCGATCGAGCGACCACAGGCATCGGACGAACTGCTCGGTATGCGAGGTGACAGGCTCGGTCATGTCCCCGCCAGGCGGGGACACCGCGCCGATCGCGGTGATCGACCCCTCATTTCCTCCGAGGGTCCTGACATGGCCGGCGCGCTCGTAGAAGGCGGCCAGCGCCGAGGCGAGCCCGGCCGGATACCCTTCCTCTGCGGGCAGCTCCCCGCTCCGTGAAGAGAACTCGCGCAGCGCCTCGGCCCAGCGCGACGTCGAGTCGGCGAGCAACACCACGTCGTAGCCCATATCTCGGTAGTACTCCGCGACGGTCATGCCCGTGTAGATGCTCGCTTCTCGAGCCATCACCGGCATGTTGGAGGTGTTGGCAATCACCACGGTGCGCTCGAGCAGGCTGCGCCCGGTCCTTGGGTCAGCGAGGGCAACGAGGTCGGCGAGCACGTCGGCGAGCTCGTTCCCGCGCTCTCCGCAGCCGACAAAGACGACGACGTCTGCCGAGCACCACTTGACGAGCTGTTGAAGCAGCATCGTCTTGCCCGTGCCGAAACCGCCGGGGACCCCCGCGGTCGCGCCCTTCGCGATCGGGTAGAGGAGGTCGATGACTCGCTGTCCTGTGAGCAGCGGTGCCGAGAGCTCGAGTCGTTCTTCGACTGGGCGAGGCGAGCGAACGGGCCAGAATTCGGCGAGCGCGAGCTCGGACCCCGCGACGATAGCGACCGGTTCGTCCTCGTCAACCTCGCCCGAGTCTGCGATCCACTCGAGAGAGCCGGCAGTGCCGCTCGGCACGAGTACGCGGTGGTCGAGACGAGACAGCGTCGGGACCGTGCCGAGAAGCGTTCCCGGACGCACGTTCGCACCAACTGCCGCTCGCGGCTCGAAGCGCCAGCGCCCCGTCGTCACGCTCGCCTGGAACGAACCCGGTGCGAGCCACGTCGACGCGGAAGAAAGGGGGCGGAGCAGGCCATCAAAGATCGCCCCGAGCAGCCCGGGGCCGAGGCGCGCCGACAGCGGCCGACCACGGCCGGTGGCCGGGTCGCCAACTCGGAGGCCGCCCGTGTACTCGTAGACCTGCGCGGTCACGAGGCCGTGGCGGATCGATACAACCTCGCCGGCGAGGGCGGACGGGCCGACTTCGACGACGTCGAGCATCGCGACGCGATCGAGCCCCTCGAGCTCGACGAGGGGGCCGTTCACCCGCACGACGCGTCCGCCCGCCGCCGCCCTTACGGTTCCGTTGGACACGGAGCGGTCGGTCATCTCCACAGAGCGTTGATCTCGTCGGCCCGTGACGCGAGCACTTCGTCGATCAACTCCGATGGTTCCATCGAAGCGAGCCGGTTCCCGGACTCGGCGGTCAACTCGAACGCGCCCGCCTCGACCACGCGGATCGGCGCGGCACCGCCGACGCGCTCGCTCACCAAAGCCCTCATCCGCTCGGCGAGCACGCGCCCCTCTCGTGTCGTCGAGCGCGCCAAGAGCTCGTCGAGAGCTGCAGATCTCAACTCGTCGTAAGCGCGCCGATGCGCTGCGAGAACCATCGCGCGTGCTGCCCGTCGAGCGAAAGCGAGTTGCGTTGACGCGGAGCGCTCTGCAGCCGCGAGGCCTTCGGCTTTCGCATCAGAAAGCAGGCGCGCCGCCTGCTCGCCAGCCCTCATCACCTCCACCCGAGCGTCCTCTTCCGAACGCACGAGATCCTCGCGGGCGCGTGCACGCGCTCGCGCGTACAGCGCGTCAGCGACCGGAGCGAGCGCGGCCCGCATCGTGATGGTGTCGGGCGCGAAACCGTGACGCCGCCGAGAATTCGTCGCGACGGCAACCGCTCGCCCGGTCACGGCGGCATCACGACGGTCAGCACCGTGCCGCGTGGCGTCATCTCGTCGCCGAGCGCCGCGGCCGCGTGAGCGGTGAGCACCACCACCGCAACATCGTCACCGAGGCCGCCAACGGCCCGGCACACGTCGTTGGCTTCCTCGGCTGCGATGACGGTGGCGCCGCCGAGGGCGAACCCGCGCACTCGCGACTCCTCGCCGATCACGACGAACGATCCCAACGTCTAGGCCTTCCCGATCAAGATGATGGCGATGACAAGACCGTAAATCGCGATGCCTTCGGCGAGGCCGACGATCACCATCGCTCGACCGAACATCTCGGGCCGCTCGCTCATCGCGGCGAGCGCCGCTGATCCGGTGTAGGCGACGCCAATGCTGGCGCCGATCGACGAACCGGCGACCGCGATCGCTGCGCCAATGAGGGCCTGGCCACGATATGACGCGACGCTGCCCGACACCGCCGTAGCTGCGGAGCTCGGGCCAGCGAAGACGGCAAGTATGACGAGGGCGCCGGCAACGACGAGAAAGAGCGCGTTCAGGTACTTCAGGACGCGAAGCGCCGGACGCGGGCGGCGGCGGAGCTGGGCTCCGATGCCAGCGGCGGTTGCGACGAGAACGGGAAAGCCGATCAACCAGGTGAGCATGGAGTCTCCTTTGCGAGCCAGATCGGGATGTGCCAAGGCCGGAACGGTCGTCCTTCGGCGACGAAGACCCGGCTGAATAGTTCGTAGTACTCGAGCCGCAGGGCCTGGATCCCCGCTACCAGGCCTTCGAGGGTGAAGGCGACAGCGTTCCCGACCAGGAATATCGCTACGGCGGCCCACCAAAGCGTCGGCCCCCGATGCCACAACCCCGTCGTTGCGGACCAAACGAGTCCGCACAATGCGGCGTGGGTGAGCCCAAAGGCGGCGAGACGTGCGAACGAGAACGTGTTGGTGCCGATCCGCAGCACGGCATCGAACACCTCGATCCCGGCTTGTGCTGCCCCACCAAAGTGTCCCGAGGTCTCGGCGTGGTATCCGAGATAGCCAAGCACGAGGCCGACAGCCGCGACCGAGCCGCCAGCGCCGAGCAGAGCGACGGAGTGGCGGTACCAGCCGAGGCCTCCGACGGCGAGGCCAAAGTAGAGCAAGATCCCGGCGATCCCGGAGGTGGCGACGAAGGCCCGTGCCGCCCCGCCCTCTCGCGAACGGTTGATGGTCCCGAGCGCGTAGGAAATGGTGAGCAATCCCGCACCGGCGACCACGGCCACCGCGAGCAGGGTCGTTGGGTGGTCGAGAGGGTCGATCCACAGCGTGGGAACGACGTGGGTCGGACCGAACATCTCGCCGAACGCCAGACCGAAGAGCGCACTCGCGACTCCCGCACCGATCACGAACGGCGCAAGGTGTCGGATACGGGCAAGCGCTTTCGGGCGCCCGGACCTCAGGAGCAAGCCGCCTGCCACGAGCAACGCGCCATGTCCGACGTCGCCGAACATCATTCCGAACATCACGACATAAGCGAAGCCTGCGAGCAGCGCCGGATTGAAGTCCGCGTAAGGCACCGTGGCGTAGGTGTCGACGAGCGGCTGAAAAGCTCCCGTCGTTCCTCGGGTCCCGACGAGCGTCGGCGGGACGGTGCCGCGCGGGACCGGCAGCGGGACGACTGCACCCCCGAGTGGTGCGAGACGATCCGCCAGTGCGTCGACGGACGCCGTCGGGGTCCACCCGGCGAGGGCGGCGACGTCGCCGCGCCGTCGGGCGGTCGCTCCTGCCTGCTCGAGCTCTGCCTCGCCGACCAGTTCCGAAAATCGGCCGGCCCGCTCGAGAGTGGCGAGGTCGGGAGGCTCGACGTCAACGCGCGCTGTTTCGGCTGTCTCCCCTCCAGGAGTCGTCGCGCTCAGCTGGCTGACTCGCTCAAGCGCGTCGGTCGCGGGGCCGCGCTCTTCGCCGACGACGTGCTCAAGCTCGACGACGCCCGCGTCGGCAACCGCCACGAGCACTGCTCGCAGCCGGTCCGTTGGCGCGACGATCGAGACGCGGCTCATCGGGACGGGTTCGAAGACGTCACGCCAGGGCATCGAGTACCCCCAAGAGATCCCCGCCACCGTTCGCCGCGAGCGCGAGCGCAGCGCGAGCCCTGAAGGCGTCTGTGGCGAGGAGTCCTGCCACGCCGATGGCACATGCAGCGTCGGGCGGTGTGCGTGCCGCGAGCGCGGTGGCGCTCGACTCAACAAACGCCCAACGCGACACCTCCGCTCGCCACAGGTCCTCGGGCGCCTCAGCTCCCCGAAGGACACGAGCGGCCACGCGGGGCAAGTGCTGGGGCAGCTCGCTCAGTGCCGTCGCCCGTTGCCAGTTCGGGCCGAGCACGCGGCATGCGTCGCGACGCGCGGATGGACTCAGAGACGACAGCGCGCCAACCGCCAGCACCCGCGCGAGCACGAGAGCGGCGTCCGAAGTCGCCCAGTCGCCCGCTTCGGGCGCGCCTTCGAGGACGAGGCGAGCCCAGGCGAGCTGGAGCGCGAGCCGGATCACAGCGGGATCGTCACTGCCGGGATCCCCCCACGGCGACGAGCGCAAGTCGGAACGAACCTCCGCCGCGGTGCGCGCCGCCAAGATCGCCGTAGACGACAGTGCGAGAGACCCGAGTGCGTACGGTCGGGTAGCCGTCTCGCCGCGAAGTGTCGCCAACTTGCCGACGATGTTGGAGAGTTCGAACCCAGCAGCTAAAACGCGCAGCGGTCGCGCGCCGAGGGGCGGGCCCCAACCGGCCAGGACTCGCAGATGCCACAGAACGGTGGCCGAGACGGCGTGTTGCGCAGACGCGAGATCCATGTCGTTCCGGAGCTCGCGTCCATAAGCGGTCGACGCGAGCTTGGCGATGGCGCTTGAGAGGGATGTGCAATGCGCCACTTCACGGGCCTCATCACGTCCAATCTGGCGCAACGCAAGTCCCCGTCCGCGAACCATCGCCGCCACCCATCCAGTACTCATCGGTCAAGCGTCCCAAGGGCAAGGACTTTGCGGACGACGTCGTCGACCAGCGCAGGCGTCCGCTCAGCCGCAGCGCGCTCCACCCGATCGACTTCGCGTTCGGCGGCGGCGAGCAGTGCGGCGCGCTCGAGGGCAGCACGCGTGAGTACTTCCGTCGCCGCCTCCGCACGCGTCGAGTCCTTGAGCGCTCGAGCGTCGGCGACGATCCGACGTGCTTTGTCGATGCCAGACGCCCTTCGGCGGTCGGCGTCGCGTTTGGCACGAGCGAGAAGATCCTCAACCTGCTTTTGATCGTCGTCGAGCAGTGCCAGGACTGGCTGCAGCTCTGCGTCCAGTTCAGCCGAACGGTTCGCGGGCACCGCGAAGGTAACGGGCGCTCCCGGGACGCCATGGAACCGGAACCGGCGGAGAATTTCCCCTAAAGTCGCCAAGCGGATTCACTCTCCTTCTTGCGCCCGTTGCCCCTCATCAGGTGAGGGAAGCATCCACGAACGGTCGATCGCGCAGAAAGACTGGCGAACGGTCTGGCGCTACCGTTCATGCGCGTCCGTCTTCTTTCGACGCTGAACACGCTTGCTGTTCGAGCGTCCGCGTGTTCAGTCCGCCTGTTTCTGATTCGCGCTGACGCCCGTCGCGGCGGGGCGGTGTCACGATGTAAACCCTCGTTCTCTGAGGGGTCGATCGCAACCTCGGGTGGATCTACTTCCTTGATCGCTCCCTGCTGCAGAGTGAATCTCCCATTGCGCGGATCGTTGCGGCGACGGTACCCGCTAGCCGAGCCCGTCCCCAGGGGCACTGCCGCGCTAGCTTTCTTCTCGCGCGACGAGGACTGAGCATTTGGCATGGCGAACGCAGTTCTCGCCCACCGAACCGAGCAACAGTCCGGCGAATCCCCCGTAACCTCGGTGCCCAACGACGAGGAGATGTGCGGTGCGCGACTCATTGACGAGCACCTCTGTTGGATGACCGTGAATCACTTTCATCACGACCCCGGCTGCGCGTGCGGGATCAAGAACTCTGCGGACACTTCGTTCAAGGGTACGACGCGCCTCGTTCTCGAGATCAGCAGCGCCCCCAGGGAAGAAGCCGAAACCGAACTGGTGCTCCCATGCGATCACTGCGTGCACCTCGCCGTCGCAAAGCGAGGCGTACCGTGTCGCCCAGCGAAGCGCCTCCAAGCTCTCGGATGAGCCATCCACACCGACCACGATGATCGGTTTGCTCGGCGGATGCTGCGTCACGGTCGCCATGTCGCGGGACGAAGCGCTCACCGTGAGACCTCTGGCGAGTCGTGAGATTCCCCAACGAGATTGGCGTCCGTTGAGCGGACTCGGCAGTCTTCGCTGGTAGCCCGGCCGTAGGTGGCCTGCCAGTAGCTCATCGCGCCAGCATGGATGACCGCCGATCGCCCGCCAAGGGCTGAACGACCCGCCAATTGGGCTGGCCGTGAAGGGAGATCCTGGCGTTTCCCCTGGATTCAGGTGTGCGGGAGCTCCTGCTCGATGATCGACTTGAGCAACGCCGGTGGAGAGACGATCGTGTCGACCCCCGCATCAGGTCAGTGAAGCGCGAGAACAGACTCCCGATGAATATCGATTCGACGAATCGCGTGTGGCCGCGGTCACGAAGCGGTCACAGATGCTTGCGGACTGATGGGGACAGGCCATCAGATTGTCGTCATAAAAAAGGACTGATGGAGCCGCAACCAGGACGCTTGCGGAAAGCAAGGACCACGCCGGACGGCTCCAGCGGGAGTTCGAATCCCACTCCGGGCACACTGTCTTTGCGTGTCAGAGAGTTGAGGAGGCGGCGAACCGGTCCCGGTGGTCACAGCTTGGTCACAAGAGGGCGGCGTTGAACTGAGTGTGACGCTCAGGGCCGAAGCGGCGTATCGCATGATTACGCGAGTCGAGCGCCGCCTGTCACGGCGACGTCAGGAAGAAAGAAGCACCGACCCCCGGGGTCCGTCTGGAACGAGCGCGTAACGCGCGTCCGCCCGTTCGACGAGTTCTGCTGCGTGTGAAACGCAGAAGATGCTCGCCCCTCGGACTCGCGCCTCGAAGATCACCTCGCACACGCGCAACCGGTTGTCAGCATCGAGGCCGGCGGCCGGCTCGTCGAGGACGAACGCGTGTGCTTCGAGGGCGAACGCCCGGGCGATGACAATGCGCTGCCGTTGGCCGCCGGATAGCTCGACGACCAGACGATCGGCGAGCGGTGCGAGACCGAACACGTCGAGCCATTGCCCTGCGCGCTCATGCACCCAAGCCTTCTCAATTCCGAGTTCCTGGAGAGGCAGGCCGACGGTCTCTTCTGCGGTCAACGTTCCGACGAGGACGTCTTCTTGTGGCGCGTAGGCGATCTGGACCGTCGTGTTGCCGGAGTGCGCGATCTCGATGCCGTCGAGGAGCGCCTCTCCGCGCGCTGGTCTCAGCACACCAGCGAATATGCCGGCCAGCACGGACTTGCCAGAGCCGGACGGTCCCGAAACGACGGCGAGCGTGCCCGGCTGGACAGTGAGATCGATGCCGTCGAAGAGCGGTCCCGCAGGACCGTCGAATCCGACCCCACAGAGTTCGAATCCTGAAGCCGTGCTCACCTCGCGCTCTCATCGGTGAGACGCAGCTCCACGCTGTCCTCTCGGCGCACGACGCGGACGAGACTGCCCGGTGGAAGGAGTTCGAGCGCGTCATCGGTGAGCCGCAACGTGCCGTCGCGCCCGATCAATGCGTAGTCCCTCCCGTGGCGGCCCTCCGCCCCGATCCGGCCGTCGAGAATCGTGAGGGTCCGGGGGAATCGCGTCGCGACCTCCGCTTCATGGGTGACGACGACGAGGGTCATCCCCAGTTCGTCGTGGATGCGAACGAGCGTGTCGATGACGACATCGCGGCTAGCCGGGTCTAGCTGGCTCGTCGGCTCGTCAACGAGGAGAAGTCTTGGGCTCATCGCAACACCGCTTACGAGGGCAAGCCTTTGCAGTTCGCCCGCCGAGAGTTGCTCGGCGCGCACGTCTGCGATGCTCTCCATGGAGAACATCGCGAGCAGCTCATCGGCATCGTGATCGATTCGCGCGCCGCGCTTCGCGCGCACCGTATTGCGCGAACGACACGTTTTGGACCGATGTCACATAGGGGAGCAAGTTGGCCGCCGCGCCCTGCACCACGAGCGAGATCTCGCGGGACCGCAGACGCGCGACCGCCTCGGCACTCATCTTCCCGAGTTCGTTCGGTCCGACGCGGACAATGCCGGCGGATGCTTTGAACTCGCCCGCGAGGAGCGAGAGCATCGTCGACTTGCCCGCGCCCGATGGACCCAGGAGCGCGATCGCCTCTCCTGCTTCGATGTCTAGGTCGACGCCGCGTAACGCGACGACGTCACCTTCAGGCGATGGGTACAGGTGAACGACCCCGGCGAGCCGGACATCGACTCCGAGCTCATTCGCCGCGCGCTCTGCCGAAAGGGTCATCGTCTTGTCCGCCGCGAGCCGAGGGCCGCCGCGAGCATGAGCCAGCTCATGACGACGGCCCCGAGTGCGAGGACTCCGGCGAACGCTCCCAGGGCGGCGAACAGGGTCCCGACCGGGATCGCGTGCACTACCGGGAAGCCCCGCGAGCCGGCGATGAATTGCGGCAGCGATGGCAGCGCCAGTTGGTCGGCCCCGAAACCGATCGCCCCGCCGATCACGAGCGCGACCGTCAAGATGAGGGCGTTTTCGAGCACGAGCGACCGGCCGATCGTCGAGCGTCTGATGCTGGCATTGGCGAGCGATGTGATCTCGCCGCGCCGCCGGCGACCCTCGGCGCTCGTCGCGAAGATCACCGCGCCGACGGCGAGCAAAGCGGCGATCGGGGTGACGACAAGAGCCAGGTCGTACGAACTGGCAATGCCGGTGCGGCCGAGGGTCGCCGCGCGCGCCGGGGCAGTCGTCGTTCGCCCGATCGTGTAGCCGTCGCGACGGAGTCGGTCGAGAATTCTCGGGCTGGCATCCGCGGTGAGCCACACCTCGTCGGTCGTGTACAAGGCCTGCTGGGTCAGCGCCCGATCGGCGAGCGTGAGGTCCATCAGCGCCGCGTCTTGTCCTACGTTCGGCAGCGCCGGGACTTGGGCGACCTCTCGCAGGTTGATCGACGTGCCGTCGAGGTCTTCATAGGGGATCCTGTTGTTCGGCGGCTGTGGGGCACTCACCGAGGCGAGTTCGTCGGTCACGACCGCCGGGAACAACGCCGGCACGTCGGCAGGCGCGGCAACGATGCCTCCAGCTCCGAGGTCGACCTCGGGAATGATGAAGCTAACCCCCGAAGGTTTCGACGAATCGATCGAGAACCCGGAAGTCTCCGTGCGCCACGACCCGGGAACCCCTTCCCCGAAGCGAACCGGTCGCCAGGCGCCCGGGTCTCTCACCGAGATCTGTCCGATCGTGAACGTGATCGGACGGCTGCTCGTCACGATCGCCGTGGGGAATCCGGGGTTCAGGCTCACGAGTCGGCACGCGCTTGAGCACGCGCCCTCGAGAGGGACGACGTAGTCGCGCAATCCGGCGCGGACCGTCACTTCGTAGGTATCGACGACTTCGTATGTCGGGTCGTAGAGCGAGAGGCCGACGGTCAATGGCGCTGTGTTCGGCGAAACGTAGATCCGCAATCGGAGCGCGGAACCGGAGAACGTGACGGCAGCATGCGTCGGCGGATTGAGTTCGCGGGCGATGGCGCGAAGCGATGCTCGCGAGAGCCTTGAGGGCCAGGCCGCGACGGCCGCGAGACGGGTCGAGTCGACCGCCAAAAGCTCGCCGCTCGGCGCTGACGACAACACGACGGCCATCGCCTGGTGCTTCGACGGATCGGCCTTGCGCACATCTGAGACGAAGTCGGCCCCCTTTGGTGGCGTCACGATGACGACGCGATCCGCACCGGTCTCGAAGGATGCCGCTGAGGATCGGTTCTCAGCGGCTAAGGCGTACGCCCCGATCGCAAACAGCACGACGCCGACGGCCGCGGTGAGCGGCAGGAGCCGCCGCAGCATCTCCGGGCGTCGCGCGACCTGTCGGAAGGCAAGGAACCATGCGACCTTCCGTGAACCTCTCGTCGCTCGCACGGCGAGGGAAAAGATGAAGCCAAAGAGTCTCAGGCCGATGATCGCCGCACCGAGAGCAAGCAGACCAGGAGCGATCGCGGCGAGCGGACTGGTGTGCGACCCGTTCAATGCGCCGCTCGTTGTCACGGCGATCAGCCCGGCGAGGGCTAGCGCGACTCCGGCGGCGTCCAGCGCGATCGCGGCGACATTGGCGCGAACGCGAAGAAGACTGCGTCTCGGAGCGCCGCCACAACGAATAAGACGCAAGCGTCGCGGCGAGCACCGCCGCGACGTAACCTCCGACGCCCGCGGCGACCGAGGGCCAGGTGAGCGTGACCGAGGTTCCCGCCGCGAAGAAGGAGCTGCCGATGTCTCTCAATACCAGCCAGGCAACGAGCACCCCGACGGGAAGCGCAGCGGTCGCAAGGGCGATCGGCTCGCTCACCGCCAGCGCGAGCAGCGTGGAGCGCGGGAACCCGCGCCGCCGGGCGAAGTCCGCCTCGAGTCGACGCGCGTTCGCGCTCGATCGCCCGAGCACGTAGAGGACCAAGAGCGCGAGCAGGACGACCTGCAGGTCGATCGACAAGATGATCGGCAGGATGGTGCCGTCGTCGTTGCTCGCTGCAGTCATCTCCGACGGCAGACTCGTCGAGACCTGCAGCGCGTAATCGTGGAACAGCTTCGAGCGGATCGAGGCAATCACGCCCGGGATCACGCCTCGATTCCGCACCACGCTTGCCATGTTCCAGGGAATCGACGACGAGAATGTGAATGCACTGTTCGTTAGCACGGTCCGCCTGTACACGAATTTCGTTCCTGCGATCCTGAGGACAGTCGGAGTGGTCGCGATGATTGCGTCGAGGGTCGGCGCCGCAGAAGACCCCGTTCCGTACGGGAAGTAATCGCCTCCTGCCCAATACACGGTGTCGACCGATGAGGGCGGCTGGTAGATGCCGACGATGACCGCGGTTGTCGTTTTCGTCGGTCCCTTTAACCCGGTCGTGCCTTGGGGAGTATTGAACAACGCCTCAGCCGTAGTCTTTATGGGAATCGTTTCGCCGATCGTGCGATGAATAAAGGAGGCAGAGCGATCGCTCAACGCGACCTCAAGTCCTCCGTTCGGGCAGCGTCCCGCGACGAAGTGCAGGTGGTGGCAGACCCCGGTGCGCCCGACGAGATCGGCGGCGTAGGGCTGTCCTTTGTTGGCTGTGAGATTGACTCCGAGGTCGGTCGTGAGGATCGGGTTTCCGAGCAGACCGTGGCCGGCGATCTTGACGGCGGCGTCCGATGCGGCGGCGACGCGAGCCTCCGTGTTGAGGATGTCGTTGACGATGACGAGGTTCGATTCTCCCGCGGGTGCCGAGGCGAGCACGCCAGATAACGCTGAGCTGTCCGCTGACTGGAGGAACATCGGGCCGATCGCTGCACCGGCGATTGCCAACGTCGCCACGACGAAGAGCATCGCCGCGGACCCGAACCGCCATCGCAGCCCGCGCCAGAGGACTTGCCACTTGATCGCCCGACTCCCGCTGGCTTTATTCACGGGCTAATCCCCAACGAGCGCCGGCATCAACGCGCAACATGACTCGAACTATTGCGATTGTAATTACGTGCAAACGGACCTCCGTGGCGGTCGAACCGCGTATGCGCCTGTTGAGGCTCAGGAGCCGCCTCCCACGGTCATACACACTTTGCGCAGTCCACCCGCGACAGCCCGAACATCCAATCCTGCGCTGAGGAGGAAGTGTTCAAGACTCGCTCCGCTCGACGGATCGGGAGTCGAAGACGCGTCCCATAATGCCGCGAACGCTGCGGGATGGAACGCGTGCCCGATCGTCGGGTCAGTCTGCCGATCAATATCGACCCGAGAAATCGCGTGTGCCGCGATCACGAACGGTCACAGATGCTCGCGGATTGATGTGGACACGCCATCAGATTGTCGTCACAAAAAAGGGACTGATGGAGCCGCAACCAGGACGCTTGCGGAAAGCAAGGACCACGCCGGACGGCTCCAATGGGAGTTCGGATCCCACTCCGGGCTCCGAACATTGGCTGAACCTCAACGTTCACTCGAATCCGTCGCCACCGCCTCGACGTCTTGAGGCCCGTCGAAGATCGCGACGAAGAGGCAGTCCTCGTCGCCGGATGGCGCGTGGTGCATCACCGTGCCGGCGGGAAAGTGAGCGTAGGAGCCTGGCCCGAGTAGCTCGCCGTTCGCTTCCAGTTTCCCCTCGAGCACGATGAAGGTGTGGGCCGCGGTGTGCCGGTGCCTTCTCGCCTGCAAGCCGGCGGGGTAGCGGATCAGGTAGTGCTCGGCACCGGTGTTTGGGTTGCGGTAGAGCAAACACACGCCGATCGGTCGGTCGTAGATCTCGACCCGGGATTCGCGCAGTTCCTGGGTTGCGAGTTTGTCGAGGAGCACCGGATCAAGAACCCCAGTTGCCGTGTCTGCGTGGTGGTCGGTCACGGAGGGATCGTATTTGCCGACGAAAAGTGACGTCCCTCGAGATGGGCGAGGAGGAATGCAATGGAGAGCACCGAGGAAGAGATCAGCACCGACGGCGTACTCGTCACTGACGTGACGGACCGTCTCGCGCGGTTTTGTCATGGCCGCGGTGACGGCTTGGTGAATGTCTTCGTCCCGCACGCGACCGCGGGTCTGGCGTTGATGGAGACGGGCGCGGCGTCCGAGAAGGACTTCTCGGAGGCGGTGGATCGGCTGTTTCCGGTGGGCGCCCCGTACCGTCACCGGCACGGTTCGCCGGGACACGGCCGTGACCACGTTCTGCCCTGCTTCATTGCTCCGTCGATGACGATCCCGGTCAAGGACGGTGTCCCGCTCCTCGGAACCTGGCAAAGCCTCGTCCTCGTCGACTCGAACGGCGACAATCCGAGACGACGGGTGCGCTTCAGCTTCCTCACCGGTTGACTCGCGTCGACACGGATCGCGGCCGTCGTTTGAATCTTGGTGGCTGACTGTCATAATCACGACACGTCGACACCTCCGCGGATCTCGCTTCCCCAACGCATCGTTCTTTTGATCGGATTCGGCCTTGGTCTTGCGTTCCTCGGCCGTTTCCTCACCCACATCCAGACTGGACCGGCATTCCTTCGGGGTTGGACCGGCTACGCGCCGCTCTACCTCCTTCGGCATGGCGTGATCCCCCCGTGGGGGCGCCTCTTGATTTGGCTCGCACTCGTCGCGATCTGGACGGTGCTCGCGTACTGGATGCTTCAACCAGTCGGTCTCAATCGGCGCGACGATGAGGGAGATGCGTAGGTTCAGTCCTTTCCTCCGTATCGCCGGTTGCCTCAACGTCGCCGCATCCGTTGTGCTCGTCATCACGGCGGTGCGTCCTTTCGCATCGGCGAACGCTTCGACGAGGACACCAGCTTCAGTTGACGCCGACATCACCTAATTCCGATGCGTTAGGACGGTGCCGTGCGATTGATCGAAATCGAGCTCCGCCGCCTCGAAATGTCCCTCGTCCACCCCGTCGTGACAGCGGCCGAACGGCACGTTCGTCGGCCGCTCCTACTCGTTCGCGCCACCACCGACCTCGGGATCGGCGATGGCGAGTGTGAAGCGCTCGAATCGACGAAGTACGCGGGTGAGTCGGTCGACACTGCCGAAAAGGTGCTCGCGACAGAGATCATTCCGAAGCTGCTGACCGGCAACGCCGAGTTCGCATCGGTGGATCAGCTGATCGCTGACCTGTCGACGAGCATCGCGGCCCCAATGGCGATCGCCGCAATCGAGATGGCTCTTCTCGATGGGGCGCTGCGCGAGAGCGGGAAATCGCTCGCGTCGTACCTTGAAGTCTCACGCGTCGCGATTCCCGCCGGGGCGACGGTCGGAATCGCGCCCGTTCGTGACGTCGTCGACGGGGTGAACGAAGCGTTCGCGGCGGGCATCCGTCGGGTGAAGCTGAAGATCGCGCCGGATGCCGATGTCGTTCCCGTGCGGATCGTCCGCGAGGCCTTTCCCGACGTCGACCTCATCGTCGACGCGAACGAGTCGTACTCGCTCAGCGACCCGAGTCACAGAACCGCGCTGCTCGCCCTCGATGAACTCGGGATCGCGGCGATCGAACAACCTCTCGAACGAGGTGAGATCGGCGGTCACGCCCAATTGGTCCGGGAGCTGAAAACGCCGATCCTTCTCGACGAGTCGATCGGCAACCTGGAGGACCTGGGTCGAGCGCTCGACGCTGGAGCGTGCTCGGGCGTCTGTGTGAAGCCGGCGCGACTCGGGGGCATCTTCGCTTCACTTGTCGCGCGCGATCAGTGCCTCGGCGCTTCCGTGCCTTGCGCGATCGGCGGGCTATTCGAAGCGGGTCTCGGCCGTGCCGCGTCTATCGTGGTCGGGGCGCTCAACGGCTTCGACCTCGGCGGAGACCTCGGGCCGAGCGAGCGTTACTTCGAACAGGACATCACACCGCCGCACGCCCTCGTCCAGGGAATGTTGCCCGTTCCCTCCCGCCCCGGCATCGGCGTCGACCTGCGAGAGGACATCGTCGAGTCCTTGACCGCGAGGTCGCAGCGATTCGTCTCCTCATAGGCTTTGTACGTGCGGGCGTCATTCATTGACCCGAGGCGACGGATCGAGCGCCGACTGTTCGATATCAACGATCGTCTGCAGAGGTTGCGAGCCGAGCTCGGAGTGATCGAGGAACAGCTCGTCGAACTGGCGGATCAGGCCGAGGAGGCGAAAGTACGAGCGGTCGTCGCAGAGACAGCATTCGCGGATCACCAATGGGATGAAGCGCGCCGACACGCAGAACACATTGTGCGCGCCCGCGACAATCTCCGCGACGAGATTGCGAAGCTTGAGCGAACGCAAGATGAGTTGATCGGGAAGCTCGTCAGCTGAAGGTCGCGGCCCGCGAGACCTGCATCGAAGTGCCGAGTCGTGCCCGGACCGGGTAGCCACTGCCAAGTACCGCGACCGTTGTGAATGCGCGACGAATCACCGAGCCGAGGTGCGCTCGTTGTCCTTCTTAGCGAGTGGTGACGTAGAGTTGCCGCCCCATACGCGGACCGATCGCAACGGTGGTAAGGGTTGACGTGTCGTCGTCGATCTCGAGGGTCAGCGTGCCGTCGGGAGCGCGCGACCTCACTCGTGCTTTGCAGCCGGGTGTCAGGCCGTGCTCACTGAGGTATATGAGCGCCTCGTGGTTGACTTCGAGCTGCTCGGTGATCCGGGCGAGGGTGAACTCTGCGCCCTCTGAGATCTCCGTCATCGGATACTGCGGCGTCGGGTCGCGCTTTGCTCCCGGGATCGGATTGCCGTGGGGGCAAGTCGTGGGATACCCGAGAAGCTCGTTGAAGCGTGCTTCGACGTCGTCGGAGATGACGTGCTCCCAGCGACCGGCTTCGTTGTGCGCCTTTTCCCATGGCAACTTGACGATGTCGACGAGGAACCGCTCGGCGAGGCGGTGCTTGCGTACCACGCTTTCGGCGCGGCTACGGCCCTTGTCGGTGAGGGTGAGGCCCCGACCCGAGCGGGAAACGTAGCCCTCGTCGCTCAGACGGCGGATCATCTCCGATACCGCCTGGGGGGTGTGACCGAGTCGTTCGACGAGTCGCGCCTGGATGACAGGCACATCCTCTTCCTCGAGCGCGAGCACCGTTTCGAGGTACTCCTCGAGTGGCGGGTGAAATCCGACCGACATCACCTCGATGGTACCGGTGCCCTGGAATTTGGTCTTTCGGCGCAGGATCACTCAGGAGCCACGGTGGCGCGCGGCTGCCTCCGACCTACGATCGAAGGCAGTGGCGGACTATCTCCTGTTGGACGGACACAACCTCGCGTTCCGGTCCTGGTTCGCATTGAAAGACGCCGGTATGAGCACCTCGTCCGGCCAGGAGACCCAGGCCGTCTATGGGTTCGTGTCGATGGTCACGCGGATGCTCGCCGACTTCTCGCCGGACGGGGTCTCGGTCGCCTTCGATCGACGCGAGCCGACCTTCCGTGACGAGTTCGTGAGCCAGTACAAGGCCGGACGTCCGCCGACCCCCGAACCGCTGCTCGAACAGATCGAGCTGATCCGCCAGTTCGTCGTCGCACTCGGCATTCCGGCGCTCGACGCGATCGGCTACGAAGCCGACGATATCTTGGCCACGCTCGCAACCCGCTCTCGTGACGCGGGCGATGACGTCGTGATCGTCACCGGCGACCGTGATGTCTTTCAGCTCGTCGAGGATCCGCACATCCGCGTGCTGTACATCCGTCGAGGCGTGACCGACTACGTGCTGTATGACGAGGCGGGGATCATCGATCGGACGGGCGTGCCACCGAGCGAGTACCCGCTCCTCGCCGCACTGCGGGGTGACACGTCGGACAATCTGCCCGGCGTCCCGGGCGTCGGCGACAAGACCGCCGCGAAGCTCGTTTCGACGTACCACGACATCGACACGCTTTTTGCGCACCTCGACGAGAACACGCCGAAGCTGCGGGCAGCGCTCGCCGACGCGGAGGAACAGGTTCGGACGAACCTGCGCGCGATTCCGCTCATGCGTGACGTGCCGATCGCCGAAGGCGTCGGCGCGCTCGCGCCGGATCGCGAAGAGCTCGAGCGCCTCTTCGACTTCTTGGAGATGCGGACGCTGAAGGAGCGCCTCTTCGAGGTGCTCGGCAAAGCAGGACTCGGGGAGCGGCCGACGCCCGTCGTCGATGAGCCAACTGTGCGTCCAGTCACGGTCCCCCAGTCGAAGGACGAACTTGCCCGCGTCCTCGGCGGTGCACTGAAGACGAAGGGACGCGTCGGGATCGACGTCGACTGGGAGGGCGTTCCCGGTCGCTCCGCCCTCGCCGCGATCGCGTTCGCGTCCCCCGACGAAGGTCCGGTCGTGGTCGCAGCGGGGGAGCGCGCGCACGACGCCGCCGTGGCGAGGGCCTTCGCGGTGTCGGGCAAGCCCGCCGCACCGAGACTTGCCGGGCACGGGCTGAAGGAGCTGGTGCGGGAATTCCTCAGCGAAGGTTCCGACGTCACCGGCGTCGACCTCGATACGAACGTCGCCGCCTATCTCCTCGATCCCGCCCAAGGTTCGGCATCGCTCCACGACCTCGCGCAAAGGCATGGACTTGTCGCGCCGGAGGGAGCTGAGTTGGGGCAGCTCGATTTCGATCTCCTCGGCGGTGAAGAGGCGGGAGGATCGTTCGACGGAGTCGCCCGGCGCGCCGACGTGGCGCGCGTCTTAGCGGGCATGCTCGCCGACGAACTCGAAAAAGCGGGCGAGCTCGAGCTCTACGACGACATCGAGCGCCCATTGATCCGGGTCCTCGCGAAGATGGAGGTTGCCGGGATCGGCGTCGACGTCGACCGACTGCGGGCGACCAATACCGAATTGACTTCCGAGGCGAACGCTCTCGAATCGACGATCCACGAACTCGCCGGCGAGGACTTCAACGTCAATTCGTCGACCCAGCTGCGTCACGTCTTATACGAGAAACTGCAGCTCACGCCGGGCAAGAAGACGAAGACCGGGTATTCGACTGACGCGCAGACGCTCGAGAGGCTGCGCGACGCGCACCCGATCGTCGATGCCTTGCTCCGCTACCGCGAGGTCGAAAAGCTCCGTTCGACCTACGGGGACGGCCTGCTCGCCGAGGTCGGCGCCGACGGGCGCATCCACGCTTCGTTCAACCAGACCGTCGCACGCACCGGCCGGTTGTCGTCGGACCGCCCGAACCTGCATAACATCCCGATCCGCTCCGAGGAAGGTCGGCGCATCCGAGAGGCGTTCGTCCCGGCCAAAGGGACGACCTTTCTTATTGCGGACTACAACCAGATCGAGTTGCGGGTGATCGCCCACCTTGCCGGCGACCCAGGTCTCGTCGCCGCGTTCGCCGAGCGCCGCGACATCCACGCGACCACGGCGGCGCGCATCTTCGGCGTCGACCCGAAGGACGTGACCCTCGCGCAACGCTCGAAGTCGAAGATGGTCTCCTACGGGCTCGCCTACGGGATGGAGGCCTACGGCCTCTCCCAACGCCTCGGCGTCGACATCAACGAGGCGTCTGCGATCCTCGATTCGTACTTCGCTGCCTTCCCGGCGGTGAGGGCGTACATGGAGCGTTCGGTGCAAGAGGCGCGGGCGAAGGGGTACACCGAGACCGAGCTCGGCCGACGGCGATATCTGCCCGAGCTGATGTCCGACAACTTCAGGGTTCGCCAGGCCGCCGAACGACAGGCGATGAACGCCGGCATCCAGGGTCTTGGCGCGGACATCTTCAAGATCGCCCTCGTGCGTATCGACGACGCCTTCGAGCAGGCGAAGCTCGGCTCCCGCCTCGTACTGCAGGTCCACGACGAGGTCCTTGTCGAGACACCGGACTCGGAGCACGACGAAACGGAAAAGATCGTGCGCGAGGCGATGGAGCAGGCCTACCCGCTGAAAGTGCCGCTTGAGGTCCATCTCTCGTGGGGGAAGAGCTGGGCTGACGCGAAGTAGCGCCGGGATGCCGAACCGGTCCCGGTGGGCGTCGGTCGGCGCTTTCATGGACACCGATCGTGCGGGACCTTCCCGCCGGTGCGTCCGCCTTCGTCATGCCAACGGGGATCGCCTCGATCGCCGCGTTCGAGTTCGGACCGGCATGGCTGTCTCAGCCGCTTCGGCGGCGGGCGTCGCCGCGGCGTCACGGCGCGCCACCGGCGTCGGACGCGGGACGGCGGTGCGGGTAGCCGGCGGAACGGCGGTCGACCACTCCGTGTAACATTGATTACGCCCGACCAGCGCCTCCTGCGCCGGTAAAACTCCGGGCGACCAAGTCCACTTTTCGCCGACTCGCGGCGCGCAGTGCGCGAGGCGGGGCGGCCCGATCAATACAAAGGCCACTATCTAGATGCCCGACGAGACGAGCGGCGAGGCGCCGGCGGCGACAATCGACGCCGACACGACCGAAGCGGTCGAGCCCGCCGCCACCGAGGCAACACCCGAACCCGCGGCCGAGACCCCGAAGCCGAGCGAGAACGGCTACACGTACAACACGATCACCGAGGACGACCTCGGCCCGGTCAGCTTCGACGAGGCGATCGATCAGACCCTCGTCGCCTTCGACGAAGGCGACATCGTGAAGGGCACGGTCGTGAAGGTCGACAACGACGAGGTGCTGCTCGACATCGGGTACAAGTCCGAGGGCGTCATCCCCGTGCGTGAGCTCTCGATCCGCCACGACGTCGACGCCCATGAGGTCGTGAAGCTCGGTGAGGAGATCGAAGCGCTCGTCCTCCAGAAAGAGGACAAAGAGGGCCGCCTCATCCTCTCGAAAAAGCGCGCCCAGTACGAGCGGGCATGGGGCTCGATCGAACAGATCAAGGACTCCGGCGGCGTCGTGCGAGGTCCCGTCATCGAAGTCGTCAAGGGCGGCCTCATCTTGGACATCGGACTGCGCGGCTTTCTGCCGGCGTCCCTCGTCGAGCTGCGCCGCGTTCGCGACCTGCAGCCGTACCTCGGTCGCGCCCTCGAGGCGAAGATCATCGAGCTCGACAAGAACCGCAACAACGTCGTCTTGTCACGGCGCGCCTGGCTCGAGGAGACGCAGAAGGAGCAGCGCAGCGAATTCTTGGAGAACCTGAAGCCCGGCGAGATCCGCAAGGGCACGGTCTCGTCCGTCGTGAACTTCGGCGCCTTCGTCGACCTGGGTGGTATGGACGGGCTGATCCACGTCTCCGAGTTGTCGTGGAAGCACGTCGACCATCCGTCTTCGGTGGTGTCGGTCGGCGACGAGGTGACGGTGCAGGTGCTCGACGTCGATCTCGAAAAAGAGCGGATCTCGCTCTCGCTGAAAGCGACCCAGTCTGACCCCTGGCAGGAGTTCGCCGCGGCGCACAAGGTCGGCGAGCTCGTTTACGGCCGCATCACAAAGCTCGTGCCCTTCGGCGCGTTCGTCCAGGTCGGTGACGGCATCGAGGGTCTCGTCCACATCTCGGAGATGGCGGCGCACCACGTCGAGCTCCCCGAGCAGGTGGTCACCGTCGGAGAAGAGCTGTGGGTGAAGATCATCGACATCGACCTGCAGCGGCGGCGGATCTCGCTCTCGATCAGCCAGGCGGCAGAAGGTGGCGAGGTCGCCGAGGAGTATCGCGAGGCGTTCGGCGAGCACGCCTACGACGCCGAAGGCAATTACATCGGCGCCTACGCCGCGGGCGAATTCACCCCGGAGACCGAGGGGCAGGCCGCCTGGGCGGACGAGTTCGTCGGCGAACACCCAGCCGACACCGCTCAGCCAGCGGAACCCGCAGAAGACACCGCGGACTCCGACAATTCCGAAGCGAGCGGCGGCTGATCGAGCCGTCCAGCGAGGTCGCTCCACGCCCGCGGTCCAGGCGGCGTCCATGAAAGCGATCGGGCTGACCGGGGGCATTGGCGCCGGAAAGTCGACGGTCGCGCAGCTCTTTGCCCGGCACGGGATGCGCGTCATCGACGCCGACGCGATCGCTCGCAAGGTGCTCTCGCCGGGCTCCGCCGTCTTCGATGCCGTCGTCGACCGGTTCGGTCGGGCGATCGTCGACGCGAACGGGGCGATCGACCGGGCGGCTCTCGGCGAGCTCGTCTTTGCTGACGTGAGCGAGCGCCGCGACCTCGAGGCGATCGTCCATCCCGCGGTCGGTGCGGTGATCTCCGACGAGCTCGCCCGGGCGCGAAATGAGGACGCGGACGTCGTCGTCGACATCCCGCTGCTCGTCGAGACCGATGCCCGGCGCCGCTACGGGCTCGACATCGTCGTCGTCGTCGACACTCCCGAACCCGTCGCCCTCGAACGCCTGGTGGCCGAGCGGGGGATGGACGAGGCGTCGGCGAAGGCGCGCATGGCCGCCCAGGCGGATCGCACCGCGCGGTTTGCAGTCGCCGACGTCATCATCGAAAATTCCGGCACGCCTGGTGAACTCGCCGATATGGTCGACAGTGTCTGGCAGTGGATCGTTCACCTCGGGCCAGGATCGGCACCGCTCGATCTGAACCCCGGGGGGCCGCCGAGCTGATGGCACCGCCATAAGGCGGGTCTGCGACTGGGGCGCGGAGTGCCGTCGGCACCGACCGGTGCCGGCGTTGGGGATCGCGGAGGTGCGTGCCGATGAGGCAGGCGCTGAACTAGAGCGCTCGGTCCGGTGAGCGAACCGATCGCGGACCACACGCTTGGTGCGCGCGCCTCGAGCGTCGATGTCTTCGTCGCGGATCGCCGCAAGACGCTCGCGCCGACACCATCGACCAAGGTCACCCCTGAAGTCGTCCCGGCGTGGCCGTGGCTCTGGCCGACCGTCGCCTATCTCGCGACCCGCGCCGTGCTGCTGCTCCTCGCCGGCCTCATCGCACTCGACGGCCACCACTCGATCACCGCCGAACTCACGGGTTTCGACGGCGGCTGGTACCTACGCCTCATCGAGCACGGCTACCCGACGCACGTCACCCATGGACAGTCGACGCTCGGTTTTCTGCCGCTCTATCCGATGGTCGTGCGTGCGGTCGATTGGCTGACGCTCGCCTCGGTACCGCTCGTTTCGTTGATCGTCTCCTTCGCCGGTGGGCTCGCCGCCACTTTGCTCGTCGAACGGCTGGCGACGAGGTGGTGGGGACAAGAGGTCGGCCGGCGAGCGGCGATCGTCTTCGTGCTATTCCCGGGTTCGGTCGTCTTTTCGATGGTCTATTCCGAGTGCCTCACGATCCCCCTCGTTGTCGGGTGCCTAATTGCCGTCTCCCACAAGCGATGGATCGTCGCCGGCGCGCTCGCCGGGTTTGCGACGGCGGTCGAACCGGCCGCGCTCGCGATCATCCCCGCCCTCGCGTTCGTGGCGATCCGCGAGCTCCGCGCCCGGGGATGGCGCGACCCGAGCGCACGCCGCAGCGTGTTCGCGCCGATGCTCTCCACTTTTGGGATCGGCGGGTTCGCGATTTTCTTGTGGGTGTGGACGGGGTCGCCGTTCGCCACGCTCAACGCACAGCACTACGGCTGGTACCAGCAGAACGAACCGCTCGGGATCTTCGGTCTGCCGATCGTCCACCACCTCATCGCCTCGCCCGGGAAGGTGTTGCCGTACCTGCCGAGCTGGAATCTGTGGAACGGGATCGCCGGCGCGGTGTTCATGGCCGTCTCCCTCGTCGCCCTCTATCGGGTGCGAAAAGAGCTCTCGGCGGGGGCACTCGGTTGGGTGATCGGCATCGCCGTGTTGACGGTTTGGTCGGTGATGACACCGCCGAACGCGCGCCTGCTGTTGATCGCCGTTCCGGCGGTGATCGTTTGGGCGCGCAGGCTCACCGCGGCGCGGCTCGGCATGTTCATCGCCGCTGAGTCGGCGGTATTCGTCGTCGCGAGTGCGCTCACGCTCTCCGGCCACATGCTCCCCTGAGCAACGGCGGGAGCGAGGCGCTCAGACCAAAGTCACTGATCGGCCGGGACGAAGCTCGCCGTCAGGAGGCGCTTTCCTCCTGCTCGTCGAGGACGGCGTGCTCTCCGTCGATGAAATCTGCTAGCGCGGCGGCCGCAGACTCGATCGCTTGCCGGGTTTCGAGGAGCTCCGGCGTGATCCCGTGTTCCGCGCAGAGGTCGTCGACTTCGACTGACGCCTCGGCGAGGGTGAGCGCGAGCAATTCGTCCGCGGAACGGCCGCGATGCGGCGCGCCCTTGACCAAGGTTCCGCGGTACTCGGATCCGGCCATGTCGGGGCCCCTTCTCGTCCTGGCGCACGCACCTGGCTGCGCCTTTGCTCCGCAAAATACGGCCGGCGTCCTGTCGCTTCTAGTGCCGAAGGACCTGCAAGTTTGCGCCCGCCTTATGGCGAACAGGGCATCGGTACGCTCGGCCCGTGCCTGAGTTCCACGTTGTCTCGGAGTTTTCGCCGGCCGGCGACCAGCCGAAGGCGATCGCCGAGCTCGTGGCGTCGATCGACGCGGGTCACCGGTTCCAGACGCTGCTCGGAACGACAGGAAGCGGCAAGAGCGCCACGATCGCCTGGGTGATCGAGCAGGTGCAGCGCCCGACGCTCGTCATCGCGCCGAACAAGTCGCTCGCCGCGCAGCTCGCCGGTGAGTTCCGCTCGTTCTTTCCCGACAATCGCGTCGAGTACTTCGTCTCGTACTACGACTACTACCAGCCCGAGGCGTACATGCCCGCGACTGACACCTACATCGAGAAGGACTCGTCGATCAACGACGAGATCGACCGGCTGCGTCACTCGACGACTGCCAGCTTGCTCACTCGACGCGACGTCATCGTCGTCGCCTCCGTCTCGGCGATCTACGGACTCGGCTCACCCGAAGAGTACGAAGGCAAGCTGCTTGTGCTGCGTCCGGGAGAGACCCACGACCAGCGCAAGATGCTCCGCCAACTCGTCGACATGCACTACGACCGCAACGACCAGAACCTCGTGCGCGGTCGATTCCGCGTGCGCGGAGACACGGTGGAAATCCACCCCGCCTACGAGGAGTTCTCCGTCCGTGTCGAGCTCTTCGGTGACGAGGTCGAACGGATCACCCGCTTTGATGAGCTCACCGGTGAGATCCTCGGCGAGCTCGACGAGCTCGTCGTCTTTCCCGCCACGCACTACGTTGCCGGCGACGACAAGATGCGCGCCGCGATCGTGTCGATCGAAGACGAACTGCGCGGGCGGCTGCGGGAGTTCGAATCTCAAGGGAAGCTGCTCGAGGTGCAGAGGCTGAAGATGCGCACCGAGCACGACTTGGAGATGCTCGCCGAGGTCGGCACGTGCTCAGGGATCGAGAACTACAGCCGCCACCTCGACGGGCGTGAGCCGGGACAGCAGCCGTACACGCTGCTCGACTTCTTCCCCAAGGACTGGCTCTTCATCGTTGATGAGAGCCACGTCACCGTCCCGCAGTTGCACGGCCAGTTCTTCGGTGACCGCTCGCGCAAAGAGGTCCTCGTCGAGCACGGCTTCCGGCTCCCTTCCGCGCTCGACAACCGCCCGCTGCGTTTCGAAGAACTCGAATCGCGCATCAACCAGTGCGTTTTCATGTCGGCGACGCCTTCTCAGTACGAAATCGAGGTCTCCGACGCCGTCGTCGAGCAGATCGTCCGCCCGACCGGTCTCGTCGATCCCGAAGTCATCGTGAAGCCGACGAAGCGGCAGATCGACGACCTCATCGCAGAGATCGACACGGTCGTGAAACGTGGCGAGCGCGCCCTTGTCACGACGCTCACGAAGAAGATGGCCGAGGACCTCACCGACTACCTCTTGGAGTCCGGGCTGCGTGTTCGCTACCTGCACTCGAACGTGGAGACGCTCGAGCGCATCGAGATCGTTCGCGACCTACGCCTCGGGGAGTTCGACGTGCTGGTCGGCATCAACCTGCTGCGCGAAGGACTCGACCTGCCAGAGGTGTCGCTCGTCGCCATCTTGGACGCCGACAAAGAGGGATTCCTCCGGTCTTCCACCTCGCTGATCCAGACGATCGGCCGCGCAGCTCGCAACGTCGCAGGGCGTGTCGTGCTCTACGCGGACGTCATCACCGACTCGATGCGTCAGGCGATGGCGGAGACCGAGCGGCGTCGTGAGCTGCAACGGGCGTACAACGCGCAGCACGGCATCGACCCGCAGACGATTCGCAAGGCGGTCACCGATCTCGTCGCCCAGTTCCGCGCGGCGAGCGGATTCCAGCCGGACACCTCGCCCGTTCCATTCGCTGTCGGGTCGGAACGTTCGCGGCGAGCAGGACGGCGCGCCGCGCAGCGTGCGGCGGGGGAGGTAGTCGAGCACTCGGCAGAGCTTCCGGCCGTCGAGCTCGAGCGGTTGATCGGGACGTTGGAGGGAGAGATGCGACAAGCCGCGGCCGAGCTCCGATTCGAATACGCGGCGCGTCTGCGAGACGAGATCCGTCGGCTGAATCGCGAGCTCGCGGAAGTCGGCTGACGCTCTCGCTTTTCGAGCATCACGATTTCCAAAGGCTCCGCGGAACGGCAAGCACCGATGGGTTGTGACGATGGTCGTGGGGCCGGCTCGCTCCGCCTCAGCGACTCGGCAGCGGTTTGCGATCGCGACGACCACAGAGAGCGTGCCCCTGACGCTTGCCGGTCGTCTGATCCACATTGTGAAATCGCGGCGCAGAAACCGCATCCCCGGTTGCATTTCGGCGGCGGCGAAGCGCGCGATCTAGCCCCCGACCTGCTCCGAACTGCGTAAGGTGTGGGCGGTGGGGGGAGTTGCATCGAATGGGGCGGGGGACATTCCGGACCAGGTGACGGACCGTCCGGTCCAAGTGTCCTGCCGCAACGTCTGGAAGGTCTTCGGTCGCGGCGGCGAGAAGATTCCCGGCAGCGAGAAGGCCGAGCTGAGTCGCGCCGAGCTCATGGAGGCCGAAGGCTGCACGGTCGCGGTACGCGATGTTTCCTTCGACATTCCAGAGGGCGAAGTCTTCGTCGTCATGGGTCTTTCGGGGAGCGGCAAGTCGACGCTCACCCGTTGCATCACGCGATTGATTCAGGTCACGACCGGCGACATTGACCTGTGCGGCAGCAGCGTGGTCAAAGCTGATTCAAGAGGTCTTCGTGACATGCGGAGAACGAAGGTCAGCATGGTGTTCCAGCACTTCGCGCTCCTCCCACATCGGAACGTCCTCGACAACGTCGCCTACGGACTCGAGGTGCGCGGCGTCGACAAGGGCCAACGGCACGAACGCGCCCGCGAGCTCCTCGGTGTTGTCGGCCTCGCCGGCTTGGACCGCTCGTACCCGAATCAACTCAGCGGCGGGATGCAGCAACGCGTCGGCCTTGCTCGCGCGCTCGCCAACGATCCCGAGGTGCTGATCTTCGACGAGGCGTTCTCGGCGCTCGACCCGCTCATCCGACGAGGCATGCAGGATGAGCTCGTCCGGCTCCAGCAACAGATGCACAAGACGGTGATCTTCGTGACGCACGACCTCGACGAGGCGCTGAAGCTCGGTGACCGCATCGCGATCATGCGCGACGGCGCCTTCGTGCAACTCGGCACTCCCGAAGAAGTCGTCGGTCACCCCGTCGACGACTACGTCGCCGCCTTCACCCAGGACGTGCCGAGAGCGAAGATCCTCACCGCGGCGTGGGTGATGCGTCCGGTCGTCCCCGGCAAGACCCCGGAGCGTTCCGTCGCGGAATCGACGAAGCTCGAGGACGTCTTGGGATTCCTCGCCGAACGCGACGAGATCGTCGGCGTCGTCGATGCCTCGGGAAACATGGTCGGCACGATTGACCGCGCGACGGTCCTCCAAGCGGTCGTCACCGGGCCGCCGCATCCCGACTCGATGCTCGCCGTTCGAGCCTGAGAGCAATCGTGGCGCTGGCGCTTCCCCGTCGAAGCAGCATCGGCGAGCTGAACTGGCGGGTGGCGCTCCGTCCACCATGGCCGGGCATCGCGCTCGCCGGGGTCGGGATGGCGGCCGGCGCGGCGGCAAGCGGCACCGCCGCGGGCTTTCCCGCCGGATGGGTCCCGGGTTCGCAGAACGCGTTCACGAGCGTCGACAACTGGATCACGGCCCACCAGGGGAGTGCGCCGGTGTTCACCGATTTCGTCACGCCGATCGGCGACGGACTCGGACACATCGTCAACGCGCTCGTGAGCGTCTTCACGTTCATCGGTTGGCCCGGGGTGCTCGCCGTGTTCGTGCTCGCGGCGCTCGGCGCCGGAAAAGTCCGCACGGCGGTGTTCGCGTCGATCGTCGTCGCGGGTTTCGGACTCCTCGGGCTGTGGGCGGACAGCATGGCGACGCTTGCGTTGATGACCGTCTCGATCCTCGTCGCGCTGGTGATCGGCATCCCGCTCGGGATCGTGGCCGGGCTGTACGACCGGGTCGATCGCACCCTGCGACCGATGCTCGACGCCGCGCAGATGCTGCCGGCGTACGTCTATCTCATCCCCGTTGTCATCCTGCTCGGGATCGGCAATCCCGCCGGTGTGATCGCCACGGTGATCTACGCGGCGCCGCCGGTGATCCGGCTGACGTCGCTTGGGATCCGTTCGGTTCGATCAGACGTGATGGAGGCGGGCGTGTCGTTCGGCTCGACCCGACGCCAGCTTCTGACGAAAGTGCAACTGCCGCTTGCCCTGCGGCCAATCCTGCTCGGGATCAACCAGGTGATCATGATGGCGCTTTCGATCGTGGTCCTCGCCTCGTTGATCGGTTCGGGCGGCCTCGGAGACCCGGTGCTCGCCGCGCTGACGATCCAGAACCTCGGACAGGCGTTCACGCCGGGTATCGCCATCGTGGCGATGGCGATGCTGCTCGACCGGATCGTCTCCGCCTACGGCGATCGCATCGGCCACGCGCACGACGCGGTGCCGGCGAAGCCGGGCTTCTTCGAACGGCATCGTCGGCCGCTGATGCTTTCGGGCGTCGGCGCCGGCGTCGCCCTCGTGTTCATCACCCACTTCGCCCTCGGCGTCCGCGACTTCCCCCAGAGCTGGTCGTTCTCGATCAGCGGGCCGGTGAATACCGGCCTCACCTGGCTCGAGTCGCACCTCTTCCACTACTCGAGCGTGCCGGTGGTCGGTGGCACCGAGAACCTCTCGAACTTCCTCACGCTGTCGATCCTCAACCCGTTCACGAGCTTTTTCAGCGCCATCCCGTGGTGGCTCGCCGTCTTTGCCACCGGTGCCGCCGGCGTCCTGGTCGGCGGTGTGCGCAGGGGTGCGCAGTTGGCGATCTGCCTCGTCGGCGTCGGGCTGCTCGGTGTCTGGACGGACGCCGCGTCGACGCTCAGTCAGGTCGTGGTCGCGCTCGGGCTGTGCCTGCTCGTCGGATTCCCGATCGGAGTGCTCGCGTACTGGTGGCCGTGGCTGAACCACGCATTGCGTCCGATGCTCGACACGCTGCAGACGATGCCGGCCTTCGTCTACCTCATCCCCGTCGTGGTCTTCTTCAGCGTCGGGCCGGTCGCCGGCGTCATCGCCTCCTTCGTCTACGCGGTGCCGGCGACGATCCGCTTGACGATCCTCGGGCTGCGCGGCGTCCGTCACGACATCATCGAGGCTGGCGAAGCGTTCGGTTCGACCCGCCTGCAGACGCTGTGGAAGGTCGAGCTCCCCGCGGCGCGCCCGGCGATGCTGCTCGCCGTCAACCAGACGATCATGCTCGTGCTCGCCGAAGTGATCGTCGCCGGGCTCGTCGGCGCCGGTGGTCTCGGCTACGACGTCGTCGTCGGGCTCGACCGCGACGAGTTCGGCCTCGGGCTCGCCGCCGGGCTCGGGATCGTCCTGATGGGGATCGTCTTCGACCGCCTCACCCAGGGCGCGGGCCAAGGCCCCGGCGGTCCGGTCGCCGAAGGCGCGGGCGCATGACGGCGTCGGGCCGAACAGTTCTCGAAAACGAGCAAGGGGAAACGAAAGGAGCAACACCGTGAGAGGAAAACCATGGCTGCGGACCTGGTCCGCAAAGAAGGCGCTCGTCGCCTTGGCGGCGGCGTCGATCGGGCTCGCGCTCGGCGGGGTGGCGGTCACCTCCGCTTCGGCGAGCTCGAAGCCGACGATCACGCTCGCGACGAACTCGTGGCAGGGGTCAGCCTCGAACAACGACGTCGCGCAGTACGTCATCGAAAAGGATCTCGGGTATCCGGTGAATCTGCTGACGATCGACGAGATCCCGACCTGGCCGGCGATGGCGAAGGGATCGGTCTCGGCGGTGCTCGAGGTCTGGGGCCACTCGAACCTCTACGCGCAGTACGTGAAGGGCAACCACGAGGTGATCGACGCCGGGCTCGAGGGACCGGACGGCAACATCGGCTGGTATATCCCGACGTATCTCTTGAAGTCCCACCCCGAGCTGAAGACCTGGCAGGGGCTGAAGAAGGATTGGAAGCTGTTCGTCACCCCGCAGACGACGCCGAAGGGTGAGTTCCTCGACGGGTCGCCGAGCTACGTGACGAACGACGCCGCTCTCATCAGCACACTCGGCCTCGACCTGAAGGTCGTCTACGCCGGGACCGAGGCGTCCCAGCTCGCCGAGATCGAGCGCATCTACAAGGCTCACGGCAACGTGCTCTTCTACTGGTACACGCCGCAGTACATCAACGCGTTGTACAGCTTCTCTCAGATCCAGCTGCCGACGTTCACCCAGGCATGCGCGAAGCTGCCGGCGGCGAAGATCAACTGCGCGTATCCGCCGTACTACCTGTACAAGGCGATGAGCGCACAGCTGCCGAAGATCGCGCCGAAGGTGGCCGACTTCATCAAGCGCTTCAACTGGACCTCCGCCGATCAGAACGCGGTCGGCTACGACATCGCGGTGAAAGGCATGAGCCCGAGCGCGGCGGCGAAGCTGTTCGTCGACACCCACAAGTCACTCGTCTCGTCGTGGTTGAGCGGGCCGTACACGAAGACGCTGGCGCCGGTTCCAGGAACGTGATCGACAGGAAAGGTCATCGCATCTGAACAATTCGCGCGGTACGCGCCACCGTCGTCGTTCGGCGACGCGTGGCGCGTACGTCGCGTCACGAGGTGAGTCGCACGGCGCGGATTCGTCGATATGCGCCGCGCTCGTGGCGCCGTCTGACTCGTATCGTGACCAGCGGTGAGCTTGTTCGCCTCGACGAAGGATCTGAATGCCAACTGAACGTGCGAGCGTCGTCGTCATCGGTGCCGGCATCGTCGGCAACTTCCTCGCGCACCATCTCGCGAAGCTCGGCTGGCGGGACATTCTCCTCATCGACAAGGGACCGATGCCGAATCCCGGTGGATCGACCGGTCACGCGTCGAACTTCGTCTACCCGATTGAGTACTCGAAGATGATGATGGAGCTGACGGCCGACTCCTCGGCGCAGTACAAGCAGCTCGGGGTGTTCGTCGAAAGCGGTGGGCTCGAGGTCGCGCGCACAGACGAGCGCATGGAAGAGCTCCGGCGCCGCCTCGCGGCGGCGAAGGCGTGGGGGATCCCCGCCGAGCTTGTGACGCCGACGCGGGCGCGTGAGCTCGTCCCGTACCTGAACGAAAAGGTGATCATCGGCGCGCTCTACCTCCCGACGGTGGGCGTCGTCGACTCGCTGCGCGCCGGGACGTTGGTCCGCGATCAGGCCGTCGCGGACGGGTCGCTTACCGTCCAGGCGAACACCGAAGTGCTCGCCATCGACGTCGACGAGACGTCGAACCGGGTGCGGACCGTCCGGACGAGCCGTGGCGAGATCGAGACGGATTACGTCGCCATCTGCTGTGGGGTGTGGAGCCCGCGCATCGCGCGGATGGCCGGGGCGCGCATCCCACTCGTACCGACCGTGCACCAGATGATCAGCGTCGGACCGATCCCGATGTTCTCTGAGACCTCGGGCGAGATCGAGTTCCCGATCGTGCGGGACATGGACCCGTTGATGTACGAACGTCAGCACGGTGCGGACCTGGAAGTCGGCTCCTACGCGCACCGCCCGATCCTCGTCGAACCCGACGACATCCCACCGATCGAGAAGGCGGCGCTTTCGCCGACCGAGCTCCCGTTCACCCAGGAGGACTTCGACCCCCAGCTCGCCGAGGCGCTCGAGCTGATGCCCGACGTGCTCGACGACGAGCGCGTCGGTGTGCGGCACGCGATCAACGGCTTGATCTCGATGACCCCCGACGGGCATCCCGTGTTGGGCGAGTGCCCGGAGACCAACGGGCTGTGGTCGGTCGCGGCGAGCTGGATCAAAGAAGGTCCCGGGATCGCGCGGGCCGTCGCCGAGTGGATGAGCGGCCACACGCCGGAGATCGACATCCACGAGGCGGACATCGCCCGCTTCTACGACGCGCAGAAGACGCGTGCCCACGTGGCCGCCCGGGCAGCGGAGGGCTTCAACAAGATCTACGGGATCGTCCACCCGATGGAGCAGTGGGAATCCGACCGTCCGGTGCGCGTCTCGCCCTTCTACGAGCGTGAGAGCGCACTCGGCGCGAGGTTTTACGAGACGGCTGGGTGGGAACGCCCGTACTGGTACGCGACGAACGAGACGCTCCTCGAGCGCTATTCCGAAAAGGTCGCGCGCCGCGAGGCGGAGTGGGAGTCGCGTTGGTGGTCGCCGATCATCAGCGCCGAGCACCTCGCGATGCGCGACGGCTGTGGCGTGGTTGACCTCTCGGCCTTCGCGATGTTCGAGATCGTCGGCCCCGGCGCGTTCGAGAGCGTGCAGCGAACGGCGCTCGCACAGATGGACGCACCGGTCGGTCGTGTCGTCTACACACCGATCCTCAACGAGCGCGGCACGTTCGTCGCCGACTTGACGATCATGCGCCTCGGCGAGGAGCGCTTTCGCGTCGTGACCGGCGGGACAACCGGGAACATGGATCGCCGCTGGTTCCAACGGCACCTCGTCGGCGATGCGCAGGTCTTCGACGTCACCTCGGCGTGGTCGACGCTCGGCCTCTGGGGCCCGAACGCCCGCCGGGTGCTTGCTCAGACGACCGCCGACGACGTCTCGCATGAGGGTTTTCCCTTCGCGACGTGTCGGAGCATCGAGATCGACGGCGTCGCGGTGCTCGCCTCGCGCATTTCGTACGTCGGGGAGCTCGGCTGGGAGCTGCACATCCCGATGGAGCAGGGTGCCCGAGTCTGGGACGTGCTCTTTGAAGCGGGACGGTCCCTCGGCGTCGCGCCTGTGGGCCTCGGCGTCTACCTCGTCACCGGGAGGCTCGAAAAGGCCTATCGCGCCTACGGCGCCGAGCTCACCGCGGACTTCGACGTCGTCGAAGCTGGCATGCAACGGCCGAAGGTGAAAGAAGCGGACTTCGTGGGCAAAGCCGCCCACCTCGCGCACCGTGAGGCTCCGCCGGCGGCGCTGTTGTGCACCCTCACCATTGACGATCACCGTGCCTCGGACGGTCGGGAGCGTTTCCCGCTCGGCGGCGAGCCGATCCTCGAAAGAGACGGTGGGCGCCTTGTCGATTCGCTGGGGCGCGGTTCGTATGTGACGAGCGCCGGATCGGGTCCCTCGGTCGGCAAGCACATCCTGCTCGCCTACCTTCCAACCGAACTCGCCGTCGAAGGTGCGGGCTACGCCGTCGAGTACATGGGGCAGCGCCTGCCGGTGACCGTGGCGACAGTCGGGAGCCGACCACTTTTCGATTCCGATTCCGAGCGCGTCCGAAGTTGAAGATGCGCCTGCACGCGTTCGAGCCGGTCGCGAGTCTCGCCCGATGAACATTCTCGTCTGCATCAAGCGCGTCCCCGATGTCGGCGGGCGCGTCACGCTGACGGCGGACGGACGGGAGATCGACACGAGCTTCCTCGGGTTCACGATCAGTCCCCACGAGGAGTGCGCGATCGAAGAGGCGGTGCGGATCGTCGAGCGCGAGGGCGGCAGCGTGATGGTCGCGACACTCGGGCCAGATCAGGCGGTCGAACAGTTGCGCAACGCGCTCGCGTTGGGCGCGAACGAGGCGATGCTGCTCGAGACCGACGGACGTGAATGGGGACCGATCGCGACCGCCGCCGCCATCGCACGGCTCGCGAGTGAACGCGGGCCCTTCGACCTCGTGCTGTTCGGGAACGAATCGGCGGATGCCGGCAACTACCAGGTCGGTGTGCGCGTCGCCTACCACCTCTCGTTGCCGGTCGTCACCGGCGCGAAGGCCCTTGAGATCGGCAACGGGCGGATCACCGTCCGCAGGGAGTATCTCGGAGCCCAGGAGTCGTTCGAGATCGCTTTGCCGGCCGTCGTCAGCGTCAAAGAGGGGATCAACCTGCCGCGCTATCCGTCGTTGCCGGCGCTGATGCGGTCGAAGAGAGCGACGGTCGATCGCGTCCCCGTCGAGTGGACCGAAGAGGGGTTGCGCACGCTCGCATTGCGCCTACCGGCGGAGACCCGTCGGGGCGCCGACGTGCTCGGCAACGGCACCGAGGCCGTTCCGAAGCTCGTCGCGCTCTTGGAAGAGCTCGGGGTGTTGACGTGAGCGTCGTTTGCCTCGTCGAACACGACGCGTCCGGCGTGCTCCCGGCGTCGAAGCGGGCGCTCACGTTTGCCCGTTCGCTCGCCGAGGCGTTGGCCACCCCGCTGCGCGCGATGTTGGTCGGCGAGGTTTCGCGGCTCGCGGCCGAGGATCTCGCCCGCTACGGGGTGGGCGAAGCGCACGTCGCGTCGTCGCCGCGGCTGGCGGCGTACACGCCGGCCGCGTGGGCGCGATCGCTCCTGGAACTCGGCGAACGTGAAGACGCCTCCGCCGTCGTCGCCGCGGCGACCGATCGCGGCAACGAGGTCCTCGCCCACGCCGGTGCGCTCAGCGAGCAGCCCGTCGCCGCCAACTGCCTGTCGTTCGCGCGCGCCGAACCCGGCGGCGTCACCCTCACCCGCTACCGGTGGGCCGGGACCTTGTTGGAAGATGCCGAGCTCGAAGGTCGTCCGGCGCTCGTCACCGTCGTGCCCGACGCGGCGCCCGACGAACCGCTCGACGAGGTGGGCGAGGTGACCGAAACGGTGTGGGAACCGACGCTCGACGACGCGGCGTTCGTCGTCGCGGTGACCGGGACCGAGGCGCGTCCGCCGGGTTCGACGTCGCTCGGCGAGGCGCGCGTCGTCATCGGCGGCGGGCGCGGCGTCGGCAGCGCGGAGGGCTTCGCGCCGCTCGAGGAGCTCGCCGCGTTGTTGGGCGGAGTCGTCGGTGTCTCGCGCGTCGTGACGAGCAACGGATGGCGTCCGCACTCCCAGCAGGTGGGTCAGACGGGGTCGAAGATCGCGCCGAACCTCTACCTCGCCTGCGGGATCAGCGGCGCGATCCAGCACCTCGCCGGGTGCCGGGGCGCGAAGACCGTCGTCGCGATCAACACCGACGGCGAGGCGCCGATCATGCGCCGAGCGGACTACGCGGTGATCGGCGACGTCAGCGAAGTCGTTCCGGCGCTGATCGCCGCGATCCGTGAACGGCCCGGCAGGTGAGCGCGATGGTGCTCGAAGTTACGCGCCGCGTCTCGCCACTCGAAGGGGTTTCTCTGACCGATCGAGGACGCAGATGACCTACGACTTCGTCATCGTCGGCGGTGGCTCGGCCGGGAGCGTGCTCGGCAACCGCCTGAGCGCCGACTCGTCGCGCACGGTGCTGCTCCTCGAAGCCGGACGGATGGACTACGTCTGGGACCCGCTGATCTCGATGCCCGCCGCGTTGACGATGCCGATCGGCAATCGGCTCTACGACTGGAAGTTCGAATCCGAGCCCGAACCGCACCTCGGCGGCCGGCGCGTGTACCACGCCCGCGGAAAGGTGCTCGGCGGCTCGGGGAGCATCAACGGGATGATCTTCCAGCGCGGCAACCCCCTCGACTACGAGAAGTGGGCCGCCGATCCGGGGATGGCGCAGTGGGACTACGCGCACTGCCTGCCGTACTTCAAGCGGATGGAGAACTGCCTCGCCGCCGAGCCGGACGATCCGTTCCACGGCCACGACGGCCCGCTCGTCTTAGAACGCGGCCCAGCATCGAGCCCGCTGTTCACGGCCTTCTTCGAAGCCGTGCAGCAGGCGGGCGAACAGTTGACCGACGACGTCAACGGCTACCGCCAGGAAGGCTTTGCACCGTTCGACCGGAACGTCCACCGGGGGAGGCGGCTCGGGCCATCGCGCGCCTACCTCCATCCCGTGATGGGTCGTCCGAACCTGCACGTCAAGACTTTGGCGACGGTGACGCGCATCCTCTTTGACGGGCCGCGCGCCGTCGGTGTCGAGTACCGCCGCGGTCTCGGACCGCTCCGCCGGGTGCGCGCCGGTGAGGTGATCCTCGCCGCCGGCGCGTTCCTCTCACCGGCGCTCCTGCAGCTGTCGGGAGTCGGCAACGCCGGCGAGCTCAGGGCGCTCGGCATCGAACCCGTCGTGAGCCTCCCCGGTGTCGGAGAGAACCTCCAAGACCACATCGAGGTGTACGTCCAGCACAAGTGCACCCAGCCGGTCTCGGTGGCACCCGGGCTGTTATTGCGGAACCGGCCGAAGATCGGCCTCGAATGGCTGTTGTTCCGAAGGGGGCTCGGGGCGACGAACCACTTCGAAGGGGGCGGATTCGCCCGCTCGAACGACATCGTCGACTACCCGAACCTGATGTTCCACTTCCTGCCGATCGCCGTGCGCTACGACGGCTCCCAACCGGCGGGCGAGCACGGCTACCAGGTCCACATCGGCCCGATGTACTCCGACTCCCGCGGCACGGTGAAGATTCGCTCGAACGATCCCCGCCAGAAGCCCGCCCTGGTCTTCAACTACCTCTCGACCGAGACGGACCGGCGCGAGTGGGTCGAGGCGATCCGGACCGCGCGCCGGATCCTGTCGCAGCCCGCCTTTTCGCCGTTCGACGGCGGCGAGGTCTCCCCGGGACCCAACGTCCAGTCCGACGACGAGATCCTCGCGTGGGTGGCGCACGACACCGAGACGGCGCTCCACCCTTCGTGCACCTGTCGAATGGGAATCGACGACGCCGCCGTCGTCGACCCCGACTCGCTGCGCGTGCTCGGTCTCGAGGGCTTGCGCGTCGTCGACGCCTCGGTGATGCCGACGGTCACGAACGCGAACATCAACGCGCCCGTCGTGATGATCGCCGAACGCGGCGCCGACATGATCCTCGGCAACGACCAACTCGGCCCCGAGCCGACTGCCTTCTACCGCTATCGCGAGGACAAGAACAGACCGCGCCCCGAGCCCGCCGAGGCGCCGTCGTGATGCACCCGGTGCCGTTCGGTCGAAAAGACGTGCGATGACCGATTACTCGATGTTCATCGGCGGCGAATGGGTCGTATCGGAGTCGGGAGCCCGTTTCCCCGCGACGAGCCCGTCGTCGGGTGAGACGATCGGCACCCTTCCCGAGGGGACGCGCGCCGACGCGCAGCGCGCGATCGCGGCGGCGAACACGGCTTCGGAGCGCTGGGCGCGCCTTTCGGCCTTCGATCGGCGAGCGGCGATGCGGCGCATCGCCCGCGGCATCGATTCGCGAAGGGACGAGCTCGCCCGCGTGCTGACCCTCGACCAGGGAAAGCCGCTCCGCGCCGAGTCCGACGACGAGGTCGCGGAGCTGATCACGTACTTCGAGATGGCCGGCGAGGACGCGACGCGCATCGAAGGATCGCTGCCGCCGTCGATCGACGCGAAAAAGCGCGTCCTGCTCTACCGGGTCCCTCGCGGGGTCGTCGGCGTGATCAGCCCCTGGAACTGGCCGTACACGATGCCGGCGGAGATCCTCGCGCCGGCGCTCGCCGCGGGGAACACCGTCGTGTGGGCCCCGGCGCCCTCGACGAGCGTTTGCGCGGTGGCCCTCGCCGACGCGATCGCGGAGGCGGACTTGCCGCCGGGCGTCCTCAACCTGGTCACCGGGCCGGGGCCGGTCGTCGGCGACGAGATCGCCGCCAACCCCGGGACGCACGCCGTCGGCTTCGTCGGTTCGACGGCGACCGGGATCTCGATCGCGCAGCGCGCGGCAGGCAAGGAGCTCGTGCTCGAGATGGGGGGCAACGGCCCTCTCGTCATCCTCGAAGACGCCGACCTCGACGCCGCCGTCGACGCGACGCTCACCGCGTGCTTCTTGAACGCCGGCCAGAGTTGCACCGCGGGGGAACTGATCCTCGTCGCGGCGGACGTCCACGACGAGTACGTGGCGAAGTTGTCCGCAGCGGTCTCTCGAAAGATCCGCCTCGGTGACCCCTTTGACGACGAGACGACGATGGGTCCGCTGAACAATCCGAGCGTTGTCGCGAAGACCGAGGCGCACGTCAAAGAGGCAATCGGCAAAGGCGCGTCCCTAGTCACCGGTGGACAGAGGGCGAACGGATTCGGCAGCGACCTCTACTTCGAGCCGACGGTGATCGACGGTATCGACCTCGCGATGACGATCGCCCGGGAGGAGACCTTCGGTCCGGTCGCGCCCGTTGCCGTGATCGAAAGCGAGCGTGAAGCGATCGACCTCGTCAACCACTGGGAGTACGGACTCTTGTCTGCGGTGTTCACCGGCGACCTCGCGCGTGGACTTCGTTTCGCCGAAGCGATTCGCACTGGCTGGGTGAACGTGAACGAAGGTACGAACTACTGGGAATCCCACCTGCCGTTCGGTGGCCGGTCCGGTTCAAAGAGCGGAATCGGCCGCGTCGGTGGACGCTATGCGATGGAGCGCTTCACCGAGCTGAAGACCGTCGTGATCAATTTCGGCGAAAGCTGAGAATCGACGCGGCACCCATCGGATCTCGGCGATCGGTGATCTCAAGCTTCGCGCTCAGGAAGAAGCGCGTCGCGCCACGCCTCGGTCTTGTCGATCTGGTTGAACGTAAAGACGTGCAGACCGGTTACGCGTGAAGCGGGGTCGTTCAACGTGGGCGCGAGCTTTGTCAAAAAACGCGATGGGTTGTACGCACCCGGGGTGAAGAAACGGAAGAACCACCGGCCGTGCTGGCGCAGCATCCGCGTCGCCGACGCCGTTCCGACCTGCGCTGCGACGGAAAGGAGCTTCGCCCGATCGACCGGCCCGGCGAGACCCATCACGATCGGAAGGTCGACTCCGCGTGCGCGCACGCGCCGGACCCAGTTGCGGTAGACGCCGGGGTCGAAGCAGAGATTGCTCACGATGTAGTTCGCATATCGGCGCTTGTCCCACATCGCTTGGATCGTGACGTCGTCGACGATCTTCGGATGGTTCTCGGGGTAACCGGTGATCCCGACGCGCGCGAAGGGATGGCCGAGGTTGTCGAGCTCGGTGAGGAGGCTGAGCGCGCTGTCGAATTTGCCGACCGGGGGATCGGCGTCACCCGCCGGCACGAAGACGTCGTCGACGCCGATCACGACGAGCCGATCGACGACCTCTTTCAAATGCTGGTCGTCGACGACAAGGCGCGCCGACAGGTGCGGGACGACGTGGTAGCCGTCGGCGACGAGACGCTCGGTGAGGTCGATCGTCGTCTCGAGACCTCGAGACGACGACGCCGTGACGGCCAGGACGCGGCTCGTCGGTACGTCGCGCACGACTTTCTCTTCGATCGACCGTGTCGGGATCACCTCGAAACGGGCGTTCTCGATCAGCCCGGCGAGCGAGTCGAGTTTGCGAGCCACGTTCAGGCCGCGTCCGCGATCAGCATTGCGAGCGCGCTCTCGAGGCGGTCCTCGCCGACGTCGACGATCTCAAGCGGCAACCCGAGCGCCGTCGCGGCGTCACAGGCAAGCTGATCGAGCGTGGCGCTGCGTCGTTCGGCGAGCCAGACGACCCGGCGGTAGTTGCCGAAGTAGTCGTCGCGCAGTTCCGGGTGGCGGTCGAGACCGAGACCTTTCCACACGGTCGCGTGGAAGCTCTTCACGAGGAAGTCGGTGAGCACGTACGTTCCCGGCTCATCGGTGAACAACCGTTCCATCGTCGAGCGCCCGGCGATGACGTCGTAGCAAGTCTCGCCGGGAAGACGTGCAAGCCCGAGGTTTCGACAGACGTCGTCGAGCGCGCCGTAGGTTCCGCAGTCGGCGTAGGCGACGGCAACGACGCGGTGGCGCGCCCGTAACGTGACCGCGAGCTCGAGGACTTCGTCGGCGATGCGCCCTGGGCGGTTGTGCAGCGTCGCGGGCAGCGGGTAGACGTCGATCGGCCAGTCGCGTGCAGCGGCGATCGCCCGCACGCGCCCCGCGAGCGCTCCGCAAGCGATCACCCCGGTCCTCTCGCAGGCACGGGTCCCTTTGGCGACCGGCTCAGCCAGGGAACGAGAGCTGTTCGACGAAGCGGTCGTTGAAATCGGCGCGATCGGAGAGTTCGACGTATTCCACCTCCTCGATGAGAGCAACGGCGCCGGCGCGTTCACGGACGGAAAGGAGCGCCATCTTGGCGCCTTCGCCGGCGACATTGCCGGCGCTCACGACGCGCAGCACCGAGACCGACGGCACAAGACCGATCCGCACTGCGCTCGCCGGCGACAGGTACGAGCCGAACGACCCGGCGAGGAGGACTTGCTGGACGTCCGAAGCCGAGAGCCCCGCCGTCGTCAGCAGGAGGCTCCACCCTGTCGCGATGGCGGCCTTTGCGAACTGCAACTCGCGCACGTCGCGCTGGGTGAGAAAGACGCGCCGGCCACCGCGCTCGTGTCCCTCGCTCAGGATGAACACCCGCTCATCGCCGATCATCGATAGGCGCTCGGCGATCTTCGGCGCGACGAGGCGTGCCTCTGCTTCTTTGATGAAGCGCCCGGAGCAGTCGAGGAGACCGACTTTCAGCAACTCGGCGATCGCGTCGACGAGGCCTGAACCGCACAGGCCGAGCGGCGCGACGTCGCCGATGACGCGCAGCTCGACGGCCTCGAGGGTGATCGAGACGCCCTCGATCGCCCCCGCCTCGGCGCGCATGCCGCAGCGGATGGCGGCCCCTTCGAACGCCGGACCGGCGGGCGCGGCGGTGCCGATCAATCGATCGCGGTTCCCGACGACGATCTCACAGTTCGTGCCGACATCGATGAACAACCGGATCCGCTGGTCGCGGTCCATGCCCGACGCGAGGAGCCCGGAGATGATGTCGCCACCGACGTAGGCGCCGAGCGACGGGAAGACCACCGCGCGGGCGCGCGGATGCACCGGCACTCCCAGGTCCGACGCGAGGATCTCGGGAAACGTTCGCGTCGAGAGGATGAACGGCGCCACGCCGAGCGGCTCGGGGTCGACGCCGAGCACGAGGTGGGTCATCGTCGCGTTGCCGGCCAGGGCGACCTCGTAGACGTTCGCCGGATCGACACCGGCCTCCTCGCAGACCTGGCGCGTGAGATCGGCGAGCGTCTCGTGCGCGAGCGAGCGGAGCTTTCTGAGTGCATCGGAACCAGTCATCACCGCGCTGATCCGCGTGATGACGTCGGCGCCGAACGGCTGTTGGCGGTTGAGTGTCGAGCGCGCCGCCGCCGGCGTGCCGGTCGACAGGTCGAGCAAGGTGGCGACGACCGTCGTCGTCCCGAGATCGAACGCGAGACCGTAGATCGCGTCCGTCGTGTCGCCGGGCTCGACGTCGATGAGCACGTCGTCGACCACGACCGCGGTCACCTTGTTGTCGCTCGAACGCAATGCTCTGCCGATCGACTGAAGCGCCCGCAGATCGACGCGCAATTCGAGGTCATCGAGCTCTCGGAGCAACCGGTCGACGTCTGGAGTCTGGTCGGCGAGCGACGGTTCGGATAGTTCGACGAAGCGCTTTTGCACGGCGGGCCGCAGAATCACCTGGCGTCCCACGCCGACCGTCGCCGCCTTCGGTCGCGTCGTGAGCGGCGGGACTTCGACGTCAACGTCGGTGGTCGCGAGTGTGCGGCACGCAAGCCGCCACCCCGCGGCGAGCTCCTCCTCGCTGAACGCGTGCAGATCGAGCGGAGCGGGGGGATTCGCCGTTCCGATCACGCGCACCTTGCACTTCTTGCAGGTGCCGTGACCGCCGCACGTCGAGTCGATCGCGATTCCGTTCCAGCTCGCCGCGTCGAAGAGCGCGACCCCGGCAGGGACATGGACGTCGCGGCCGCTCGGCGCGAACCGGATCCGCACCCGCCCACGCGGCGTGCCATCGGCGGTCGGTCCCTGGGCGAATGTCATGGCCCCGAGGTGATCGTCGTCGCTTCGCGCCGCGGCGGCGCGCTCTGACATCGGCTCAGCCTCGCGACTGAGCGCGATAGGCCGCGATCCAGTTCGCGCCCCACTCGTCGTTACCGACGAGGAGGTCGGCGGCCTTGACCGCGCGCACGATCTGCGGGTTGCGGGCGTCCATGATGGCACTCGTCAAGCCGTTCGAGATCGCCATCGGGAGGAAGGTGGCGCCGATCGTCGGGCGATCGGGCATGCCGAACGAGACGTTCGATGCGCCCAGCGTCATGTTCACGCCGAAGCGTTCGCGCAACATGGCGATCGTTTCGAGCGTCTTCTGGGCGAGCGTGGAATCGGCCCCGACCGGCATCGCGAGCGGATCGATGAGGATGTCTTCGATCGGGATCCCGTACCTCGAAGTCGCGACGTCAATCAATTTGCCGGCGAGCTCGACGCGCCGGCGCGGGTCGTCAGGGATCTCGTGTTCGTCGTTCGGCAATCCGATCACGGCCGCGCCATGGCGCTTCACGATCGGCAAGATCGCTTCGAGGCGTTCGTCCTCGGCGGTCACCGAGTTCACGAGCGCCTTGCCTTCGTACGCCGCCAAGCCGGCTTCGAGCGCCTCGACGACCGACGAGTCGATGCAGAGCGGAAGATCCGTCAGGTTCTGGATGAGCTTCACGGCGCGCTCGAGAAGGTCAGCCTCGTCTGCGAGCGGGACGCCCATATTGACGTCGAGCACCATTGCGCCGCCTTCGACCTGCTGGGCGACGTCGATCTCGATCCGCGAGAGATCGTCGGCGCGCAGCTGTTCTTGGAAAATCGAGCGTCCGGTGGGATTGATCCGCTCGCCGATGATGCAGAAAGGCTGGTCGCCGCCGATGACAACCTCGCGCGACGCCGACCTCAAGACGGTGTGCGACGGGCTCGACGACATCGCTCGCCTATGCGGAGGTCAGCTGACGCTGCTTGTTCATCAGCTCCTTCGCCTTCGCCACCGCAGCCGACGCGTCCGAGGCGTACCCGTCCGCGCCGACGGCGTCGGCGTACTCCTGGGTGACCGGCGCGCCCCCGACCATCACGATCACCTGATCGCGCAGCCCCGCCTTTTCGAGGGCGTTGATGTTCGCCTTGAACATCGGCATCGTCGTCGTCAGAAAAGCCGAGAACCCGACGATGTCGGGCTGGTGCTCCCGGATGGCTTCGATGAAGCGCTCCGGCGCGACCTGGACGCCGAGGTCGATTACCCGGAAACCGGCGCCCTCCAACATGATGTTGACGAGGTTCTTCCCGATGTCGTGCACGTCGCCTTTCACCGTGCCCATGACGAACGTGCCGAGCCCGGCGGCGTCGGTCTGCGACAGAAGAGGGCGGAGGCGCTCGAGGGCGCCGGCCATCGCCTTGCCGGCGATCAACATCTCCGGCACGAAGAAGTCGCCGCGCTCAAAACGCGCCCCGACCTCTTCCAGAGAGGGGATGAGCGCGTCGAAGAGCAAGGTCTCGGGCGCGAGCCCGGTCGAAAGACCCTCCTCGGTGAGCTCGAGGACGCGCGGGGCGTTGCCGACGAGCGTCTCGTCGTAGAGCGTCTTCAACAGCTCCGCTTCGTTCACGCCGCACCTTCTTTCGGAGATGACGCTTGGTTGCCGTGCCCGGCGAGGGCGCGCGAGAGCGCGTCGGATTGCGTCACGCAGCGCCTGACGGCGTCGCGCACCGCCGATCGGGTGAACCGCGATGACGGGCCGGACACCGACACGGCGGCGACGACCCGATCCGCCGACCGAACCGGCGCCGCGATCGCGACGAGCCCCGGCTCGAGTTCGCCATCGGTGGTCGCGTAGCCGAGCCGACGGACCGAAACGAGCTCGCGAATGAGGGCTTCGCGGTCGGTGATCGTCGTTTCCGTGCGGCGCTCGAGCGGGCCCTGGGGGAGTTCGGCAGCGCCGTAGGCGAGCAGCACCTTGCCGAGCGCCGAGCAGTGCAGCGGAACCGGCAGGTTCAGCCAATTCGTCACGCCGATGAGATAGCGACTGTCGACCTGGGCGACCTGCTTCACCATCCCGGCGGTGGCGATGCCGAGGTTGATCGTTTCGCCGGTTTCCTCGCCGAGGCGCACGAGGAAGGGACGAGCGACCTCGGTGATGTCGCGTTCGAATGATCGCGAGCGGGCGTAGCCGACGAAGACCTCTCCGGGCCGGTAGCTGCGGCCCGGGGCGCGATCGACGAGTCCGTGGCGCTCGAGGGCGGACATCAGCCGGGAGACGGTGCTCTTCGGCAACCCGGTGCGCTCGGCGAGCGTCGAGAAGGCGACCGGTTCGGGAGAATTGACGACCTGGACGAGCAGGTCAGTAGCCCGGTCGACCGCTTGAGTTCCGGCGGGGGATCGCAAGGAGGGTCCTTTCGCCGATCGAAGTTCCACAAGGCGGAAACCTTGTTTTACAATGTGATTTTAGCTGCACGGGCGTCGGCTGGCGAGCGCCGCCGACCGGCCCGGGGGAGAGGCCAGATGTTCCGAAACAGGATGCCCCGCTACGAGATCCTCTCCCCGGACGCGCTCGCCGTCTTGGACCGGGGGTGGCGGCGCATCGTCACCGAGGTCGGGGTGCAATTCGACCATCCGGAGGCGATCGAGCTCTTTCTCGCCGCCGGCCAGAAGATCGACGACGACGGCGTCGTCAAATTCGATCCGGAGTTCGTGGTCGAACAGCTCGCGAAGCCACCACGAGAGTTCGATGTGAAGGCGCGCAATCCCGATCATTCCGTGCACATCGGCGGCGACCACATGGTGTTCAGCGCGGTCTACGGGTCGCCGTTCGTGCGCGAGGTGGACACGCGACGTGAAGCGACGATGGACGACTTCCGGCGTCTCACGATGCTGTCGCAGCACTTTTCGGAGCTCGACTCCGCGGGCGGCGTGATCTGCGAACCGAACGACGTTCCGCTCGATTCACGGCACCTCGACATGTTGTTCGCGCTCCAGACGCTCACCGACAAGATCTACATGGGCAACGTCGTCTCGGGTCCGAACGCGCTCGACTCGATCCGGATGGCCGAGATCGTCTTCGGCGGCCGCGACGCGATCGAACAGTCTCCGGTCATGCTGGCGTTGATCAACTGCAATTCGCCGCTGCGTTGGGACCGCCGAATGCTCGACGCGCAGTTCGAGTACAACCGCGCCGCCCAGGCGACGGTCCTGACGCCGTTTCTCCTGATGGGGGCGATGTCGCCGGTCTCGATCCCGGCGACGCTCGCCCAGCAGATGGCGGAAGCGTTCACCGCGATCGCGCTTGCGCAGTTGATCCGACCTGGCTGCCCGGTCGTCTTCGGATCGTTCCTCTCGAACATCGACATGCAGTCGGGATCGCCGCAGTTTGGGACGCCCGAGTCAGCGGTCGGCCTGCTCGCGACGGCCCAGATCGCCAGGCATTACGGCCTGCCCTTCCGAACCGGTGGCTGTTTGACGTCGAGCCAGACCGCCGATGCACAGGCGGCATACGAAGCGACGACGACATTGTTGCCGACGTTCCTCGCTGGGACGAACTGGGTAATGCACTCGGCGGGTTGGCTCGAGGGCGGCCTCGTCAGTTGCTACGAGAAGTTCATCATCGACGTCGAGCTTTTGAAGATGATGCGGGAGATGTTCACTCCGCTCACCTTCGACGACGAGTCGCTGGCATTCGGTGCGCACGTCGAAGTCGGTCACGGTGGACACTTCCTTGGCGCCGCGCACACGATGGAGCGTTTCCGTGACTGCTTCTACCGCCCGATGCTCAGCTCGTCGGCGAACTACGAGCGGTGGGTGAAGCTCGGGGCGAAGGATGCAGCCGCTCGCGCTCGCGACATTTACACGAAGGTGCTCGACGAGTTCGAGCCTCCGGCCCTTGACGACTCGGTTCGCTCCGAGCTCGATGAATATGTGACTAAACGCCGTAGCGAACTCGGGGATTGACCACGACGATGGATCTCGACCGAAACGACCGGAGGACGAAGAAATGAGCATGCCGAGTGACCTGGAAATCGCGCGCCAAGCGTCGCTGAAGCCGCTCGAGGGAATCGCGGATGAGATGGGGATTCCATCCGACCTGCTCGAGTTCTACGGACGAGACGTCGCGAAGGTGAAGCTCTCGGCGATCGACGAGCTGAAGACGGCGCCGCGGGCGAAGTACGTCGTCGTCTCTGGGATCACGCCCACGCCGCTCGGCGAGGGAAAGACGACGACGACCGTCGGCCTCGGCCAGGCCTTCCGCCATATCGGCAAGAAGGCGACGATCGCGATCCGCCAGCCCTCGATGGGGCCGACCTTCGGGATCAAAGGCGGCGCAGCCGGTGGCGGCTACTCCCAGGTCGTACCGATGGAGCTGTTCAATCTCCACCTGACCGGGGACATGCACGCGGTGACCGCGGCGCACAACATGTGCTCCGCGATGCTCGACAACTCGTTGTTCCAGAAGAATCCGCTCGCCATCGAGCAGCACAAGATCACCTGGCGGCGCGTCCTCGACGTTAACGATCGAGCCCTGCGCAACATCGTCGTGGGCCTCGGTGGATCCCAAGACGGCATTCCACGACAGACGGGCTTTGACATCACCGCCGCGTCGGAAGTGATGGCGATCCTCGCGCTCTCCACTTCGCTTTCGGATCTGCGTGCTCGTTTGGGGCGGATCGTCGTTGGCTACACGATCGACGACGAACCGGTGACCGCAGAGCAACTCCAGGTGGCCGGCGCGATGGCCGTGATCATGCGCGAGGCGATCAAGCCGAACCTGATGCAGACGCTCGAAAACACCCCGGTGCTCGTCCATGCGGGTCCCTTCGGGAACATCGCGACGGGAAACTCGAGCGTCGTCGCCGACTTGATCGGGATCGGCACCGGCGACTTCCTCCTCACCGAGGCGGGATTCGGTGCCGACATGGGTGCCGAGCGGTTCTTCAACATCAAATGCAGGGTCTCGGGATTGCACCCGGACGCGGCGGTCCTCGTCGCGACGGTGCGGGCATTGAAGGTCCACTCGGGGAAGCACCGCGTCGTCGCCGGCAAGCCGCTTCCTCCGGCGATCTTGGAAGAGAACCCGGACGAGGTCTTCGAGGGCGGTGAGAACCTCCGAAAGCAGATTGAGAACATTGCGATACACGGAGTGTCGCCGGTCGTCGCGGTGAACGCGTTCCCGGGCGACTTCTCCACCGAGCTCGATGCGGTGCGCAAGATCGCCGCAGAGAGCGGCGCGCGCGCCGCGGTGTGTACGAACTTCGTCGACGGCGGACGAGGGGCGGTCGAGCTCGCCGAGGTGGTCGCCGAGGCAGCATCCGAAAAGAGCGAATTCCGCTTCCTCTACCCGGAATCGGCATCGCTTCGCGAGAAGATCGAGACGGTCGCGACGAAGGTCTATGGCGCCGACGGCGTCGACTATCTGCCGGCCGCGTCGGCGCAGATCGACAACTACGAGCGCAACGGCTACGGCAACCTGCCGGTGTGCGTGGCGAAGACCCACTTGTCGCTCTCGTCGGACCCACGGCTCCTCGGCGCGCCGACCGGGTGGCGGCTTCCGGTGCGTGAGGTGCGGGCGAACGTCGGGGCCGGGTTCGTCTACCCGATCTGCGGCGACATGCGCACGATGCCCGGGCTCGGCGCGAGCCCGCAGGCTTCGAAGATCGACATCGACGAGAACGGCGAAATCGTCGGCCTCTTCTGAGGTGCTTGAGCCCGACGGCTACCTTGCTGCGCCTGTCGCGGCGTTCCTCGACGCGGTCGCGAGCGTGGAGCCGACGCCGGGCGGCGGGGCCGTCGCGGCCATCACCGTCGCGATGGCCGCCGCGCTCGTCGTGATGGCCGCCGCGTTTTCCGGTGACGCTGACCTCGATGAGGCTTCGATCGCGTCCGAAGCACGGAGGCTGGCGGGGAGCGCAGCCGAGCTCGCTACCGCCGATGCGGAGAGCTACACCGCGCTGCTCCGGGCGCGGGGCCGACCGAAAGACGACCCGGGCCGAGCCGGTTTGATCGAGGCGGCACTCGCGGGAGCTTCGGAGATCCCCCTCGAGATCACGGCCACCGCCCGGCGAGTGAATGAGCTCGCTTGCGATCTCGCTCGGTCGGGGAATCGGAATCTGCGCGGCGATGCCGCTTCAGCCGCCTACCTGGCGGCGGCGGCGGCCTGGTCGGCGGCCGCGCTCGTCGCGATCAATCTCACCGACCCCGAAGATGCGCGGGTTCGCGAAGCGGCGGACCTCGCCGAGGGCTGCGAACTGCCAACGCGCGAGGAGTTACAGGCGGGCCTCGCCGGGAGGGGTTGAACCCGAGGTCTCACGCCTCAAAATTGCGTGACAAACGCTGACGTTACCGATTGTTTGCCAACAATTCACTTTTCAGTCATCTTCCGTTAACCTCCGGTTTACCGCCGCTCGCACAACCGTGCGGCGATCTAGGAGGGGCCGCCACGGGGATTCAGGCTGCGCTGCTGGGTGCCGCGATCGCTTTCTCGCTGTTGAGCGGGGTCAACGACGGTGGAACCATCGTCGCCGTCGGCACGAGGACCGGAGCGGTGCCGATCCTCTTCGCCTTCTCGGGGCTTGCAACCGCTGTGGTGCTGGTGCCCGCGTTCTTCGGGTCGGGAGTGGCGACCACCATCGCCCACGGCCTGGTGTCTTTTGAAACCCGCGGTGGCGACTGGGCATTCCTCGCCGCGGTCAGCGCCGCCCTGCTCGTGGTCTTCGTCGTCTCGAGGCGTGGGCTGCCCACAAGCCTGACGTTGGCGCTCACCGGGGGAATCATCGGCGCGGGCATCGGCGCCCGACTGCCGCTTACGTGGTCAACGATCGCCCTTGTTCTGGCGGCCGGACTGCTCGGCCCTCTCGCCGCCGCTGCTGTCGCTTTCGCGATCGCCGCCGCGGCGCGCGCTCTATACGGCGGTGGTGGCGCACGGAGTGCTCGGCTCGTGCAACGTGTCGGATTTGCCCTCCAATCGACCGCCTACGCGGCCAACGACGCCGAAAAGCTCGTCGCATTCATGGCGATCGCGACCGGGGCGAGCCTCAATCCGGTCCGCGTCCATCTCCCAAATCAGATCGTTATCGGGCTCTGTTTTGCCGTCGGATCGCTCCTCGCGCTGCGACGACTCTCCACGCGACTCACCCAAAAGACGGTGCGCGCGGGGCCCGCGGACTCCCTGTCGGCCGCGTTCGCCTCTTCCGCCGTTGTGCTCGCCGGCTCGGCCGTCGGCATCCCTGTTCCGACGACGACCGCGTTGACCGCCGGACTCCTCGGCGCGTCGGCTCGGCTCGCTCCATCGAGGATCCGTCTCGAGGAGGTGGTCGCGATCGCCGTCGTGTGGGGAGTAACGCTTCCAAGTGCCGCACTCGTCGGCGCAGCGCTTGGTCTGCTCACGAAGGTCTGGCGTTGAGCAGCCGGCACCGATTCACTCAACTGCGCGCGTTCGCGCGCGATGTCGCGGGCGATTCGGCGAAGGCATTGGTCGCGACTCTCGTCGACCACCTCGACGTTGTCCTCGAAGGCGTCGCGCTCGCTCGGCGTCTCGTCGAGGACGAGGCGTCGGCAACTGAAGTCGAGCCGGCGATTGAGCAGGTCGAGCACCGAGGGGATCGCTTGCGCCAGCAACTTGTCGCCGAGCTTTCGCAAACCCTCGTCACGCCCCTCGACCGGGAGGATCTCTTCCGGCTATCGCGCGCTATCGACGACGTGCTGGACAATCTCCGCGACTTCATCCGCGAATGGTCGCTCTACGCGCCGCGCGATGGGCATCCATTTACGTCGCTTCTCGAGACGATCGGGCGCGGCGTCGAGTCTCTCCGCGCCGCGGTCGGCGCCATCTCCCTACGTGCCGGCGAGCCGACGCCCTATCTGCTCGCCGCGAAACGCGACGCCAACCGGGCTCGCCGCAGATTCGAAGAGGAAGTCGCCGCATTACTCACTGAAGAGGTCACCCCAGAGGTGCTGAAGCGACGGGAGCTGCTTCGCAGACTCGACATCGTCGGTCTCCGGCTCGGGGAAGCCACGGACACGTTTTCGGACGCGCTCGTCAAGCGCGGAAGCGGGCTTTCGATCTTCACGAAGTCGACACCGCGGGACGCAGCCACCGAGGGGAAGTGAGATGGCGAATCGCGTGGCGTGGCGCGCAGGCGGGCGACCGGATCGGTTCGGAACGAACGAGTGAGAGAAAGCACCACCGCGGCGGACGGCGTACGTGCGACTTGCGGCAATCCTGGTCCGGCCGCCCGACGACTTCGCCAAAAGTCGCGTTCTGTTCATTTCCGGTCGGGTATCCCGATCCGACCGAGGTGATATACCTAGCACAAATTGTGAGCCGTCTGACGACGTGCTCGCCGAACGATAGGGGGGATTTCATGCCCAAACGGCTAGGAACCCGATGGCGTCGAATTGCGACCGCAGCTGCAGCGTTCACCACGCTCACGGGTGTTGCGGTTTGGGCAGGCGCCAGCGGCCAGGCAGGAGCTTCGTCGATGTCGTGCTGGGCGACGGCGACGTCGGTCAGTTCGTGTGGCGGGATGAAGGCTCTCGTCGCTGCCGCGAAGGCCGAGCACGTCTTGAACCTCACGGCTGACCCGACAACGTGGGCGAACTACGGCAACATCATCAAGGACTTCGCGAAGACCTATGGCATCCACGTCAACGACTTCAACCCGAATGGAACGAGCGCTGAAGAACTGCAAGAGATCACCCTGGACAAGGGCAAGGGAAACGAGCCGGATGTCGTCGATGTCGGGCCGGCGTTCGCGATCGATGGCGTCCACGGCGAGCCCGGGGTGTTCAAGGGGCCGATCTTCGCCAAGTACAAGTCCCTCGAATGGAATGACATCCCGGCCAGTTGGAAGAGCTCTGAGGGGTACTGGCAGTACGACTACAGCGGCGTGATCTCGATTGGTTACAACGCGAGCTCCGTTAGCGCTCCGGTTACCGGCTTCAGCAGCCTGCTCAATCCAGCGTTCAAGAACGCGGTGGGACTGAGCAACAACCCGACGTCGTCGAATGCCGGATTCTCCGCGGTCTATGCCGCCGCGCTCGACGAAGGCGGGTCGCTCACCAACATCGCTCCCGGCATCGCGTTCTTCAAGCAGCTCGCCCAGGCTGGCAACTACAACCCCGTGGAAGCGGGTGGAGCGGGTGACGCGCCGATGGCCGACAAGACCGTGCTCGCGACGATCGACTGGACGTACAACGAGCTCTCCTGGAAGCAGGAGCTGAAGTCGGTCGGAATCGACTGGAAGATCGTGATTCCGAGTGGGACGCCATACGCGTCGTACTACGCGATGGCGATCAGCAAGTACGCGCCGCACCCGGCGGCGGCGCGCCTCTTCATCGAGTACATGTTCTCCCCGGTCGGACAGAACCTCTGGCTCGAAGGTGGAGCTGTCCCGGCGACGATCACCACGATGGAGAAGGACCACACGGTGAACGCCGCTGCCGAGGCCACGATCCCGAAGTTGAAGAAGGCGCCGGAGATCGCGACCGTTCAGCAAGCGACGACGGCGAAGAACTTGGTCGTCGCTGATTGGTCGTCCGCCGTCGGCTAAACGACAACCCGCTGCAAAGCGAGTGATGTGAGCGTCGCGAACGGGGCCCGCGCGAAGCGCGCGGGCCCCGGCGCGCGCCTCCGCCGATCTCTGTCGGTGATCGGCGTCTTCCCCTTTATTGCCTACGTCGCCGTCTTCCTCATCGTGCCTGCAGCGGCGGTCATGGTTGAGGCATTCCGTAACAACGCCGGCAACCTGTCGTTCTCGACGATCTCGACCGTCCTATCGGGCAACCAGCCGTGGTTGCACTCGTACGGGATCAGCCTTGAGCTGTCGGCGATCTCTGCCGTGGTGGCCGCGGTGCTTGGCCTCGTTGGCACCGTCGCGCTCGTCAGTTCGCCGAGCCCGATCGTGCGGCGACTCGTGACGACCGGTTGCGGAGTGCTCGCGAACACTGGTGGTGTACCGCTCGCCTTCGCGTTCATCGCCACGATCGGTAATGCCGGCATCGCGACCCGCGTTCTCGCCGATATCGGGTTCAACCCCTACAACCACGGATTCTCGCTCTTCTCGTTCACGGGGCTCGTGATCGTCTATCTGTACTTCCTTTTGCCGCTCGTCATCCTTCTCATGCTTCCGCCCGTCGAGGCACTCCGGCGGGAATGGCGGGAGGCGGCTTCGACGCTCGGCGCGAGCAGCCGTCACTACTGGCAGAAGGTCGGACTCCCTGTTCTCACGCCGCCTTTCATCGCGACGCTGATGGTCTTGTTTATGGACGCCTTCGCCGCGTACGCGACGGCGGACGCGCTGACGACGGGATCGATTCCGCTCGTCCCGATCGAGATAGGCGCAATCCTGGCCGGGAACGTGGTCTCGAACCAGGCGAACCTCGGTGACGCGCTCGGCCTCGGCATGATCGTCATCGTCGCCGTCGCCGGCACGATGTACGTCGTCGTCCAGCGCCGCACCTCGCGGTGGTTACGGTGAAGACGGGCCGCACGTTCCGCTGGATCGCCATGACGATTCTCGGCTTCTACGTCCTCATCCCTGTCGCGGCGTCGGTCCAGTTCACGCTCGAAGACGGGTACCGAGGAAAGCTCTCGTTTACGGCGTACGACCAGGCGATCCACGAGCCCGGCCTGGGCTCGAGCCTGCTGGTCTCGACGAAGGTCGCGCTCGGGGCGATGGCGATCACCCTCGTTCTCCTCGTCCCGACCGTGATCTTCGTCAACCTCCGCCACCCGAAGATTCGTCCCGTGCTCGATGCGATCAGTCTTCTGCCCCTGGGCGTTCCTTCGGTCGTCATCGTTCTCGGCGTCTTGGGTGCCTACCGGAACTTTCCGAATTGGATCATTACCACCCCGTTGATCCTGGCGCTCGTTTACGTCGTCCTCGCCATGCCCTTTTCGTATCGCGCGATCGACGCCGGCGTTCGGGCGATCGACCTCCACACACTCGTCGACGCTGGCCGCGCGATGGGCGCTGGATGGCGCAAGCTGTTCTTTCGTGTCCTCCTACCGAATTTACGTTCGGGAATTCTGGCGGCGGCGTTCTTGACGGTCGCCCTCTCGCTTGGTGAATTCGCAATCGCGAGCATCATGGGCTTCTCGACGTTCCCGGTCTGGCTCGTGAGCGTCGAGGGCAACAACCCCTACGTCGCTGTGGCGCTGTCGATCACTGCGCTTTTGTTCACCTGGGTTGTGCTCGTCGTTCTTGCGCTGGCCGGTGCCGGCCGCCGCAGGCGGCCGCGGCCAGGCTTCGGCGTCGAACTCGTCGACGAGATCGAGGACGCGGAGCTCGCGGCTGAGATTCCGATCGAAAGCTCGTCGGCGTGACGTCGTCGGAAACCATTCGGCCAGCGACCCCGGTCTCGCCGTCGTCGACGGAAATTGCCAGCTTTGGCCGCGGCGCGGTCAGCCTCGAGCTCGTCGACTGCCGGCGTACGTTCGGCAAGGTGAACGCGCTCGATCAATTCTCCCTGACGATCGCTCCGGGCGAGCTCGTCGCGCTGCTCGGTCCGTCGGGCTGCGGGAAGACGACCGTGTTGCGGGCCGTTGCGGGACTCGAACAGCTCGATGCGGGTCGAGTGCTCGTCGGCGGGGAGGACATCACGCACACGCCGACGCACCGGCGCCACATAGGCATGGTCTTCCAGGCGTACAGCCTCTTTCCGAACATGACGGCGCTTGAGAACGTCGCGTTCGGATTGGAGGTCCGACGCACACCCGCGGCGCAACGGCGCAAGCGTGCCGGAGAACTCCTCGACCTCGTCGGCCTCGGCCAGATGGCCGAGCGGTTTCCCCATGAACTTTCTGGCGGGCAGCAACAGCGGGTTGCGCTGGCGCGTGCGCTGTGCATCGCGCCCCGATTGCTGTTGCTCGACGAACCCCTGTCTGCCCTCGACGCAAAGGTGCGCGCGCAACTGCGCGACGAGATCCGGCGAATCCAGCTCGACCTCGGCATGACGACACTGTTCGTCACCCACGACCAGGAAGAGGCGCTGTCGATCGCCGACCGCGTCGGGGTGATGCGATCCGGGTCCCTCGAGCAGCTCGGCGCGCCGGCCCAGGTCTACTCCAGCCCCGCAACGAATTTCGTTGCCGGGTTCGTCGGTTCGGTGAGCCGCCTGCCGGGCGAGGTGCTCGCTCCGGGCACCGTCGCGGTTTTCGGCACGCAGCTCGCGGTCCCGCCCGGGCGCGCCGGCGCTCTCGCGGCCGGGACGAAGGTCGACGTCCTCGTCCGACCCGAGAGCGTGCGCTTTCGCGCCCAAGCCGACGGACCGGGGGTCGTCGCCCGGGCCTCGTTCCTCGGCGCAGTGGTGCGCGCCGTCGCGACGCTTCCCGGCGGCGTCGAGGTCACTTCGACGTTGCCGGCCGCCGAGGCGTTCAGCTTCCCCCCCGGGACGCGCGTCGCGGTCGAACTCCTCGGCGACGTCTTGTTCGTCGTCGAACGCCAAGGCGCCGATTGAAAGAGACACTCCCGGAAACCGGGCGCGCGGTCCTGTCCCCAGAGCGACGCCGCGAGAGCCTCGACGCGATCGCCGAGACGACCGTTGACATCGTCGTCGTCGGCGGGGGCATCACCGGCGCCGGCGTGGCTCTCGACGCCGTGACGCGCGGTTGCTCGGTAGCGCTCTTGGAGGCCGACGACTGGGCCGCGGGCACGTCGAGTCGTTCGAGCAAGCTCATCCACGGCGGGCTCCGCTACCTGGAGCAACTCCGCTTTGGGTTGGTGCGCGAGGCGCTTCGCGAACGGGCGCTGCTGCTCGAGCGGCTCGCTCCGCACCTCGTCCGTCCGGTGCCCTTCCTGTTCCCGCTGCGCCATCGTGCCTGGGAGCGGGCGTACGTCGGAACCGGCCTCCACGTGTACGACGCACTCGCCGGGGTCTTGCGTAGCCAAGGTGATGCCCGAATTGTTCCGCATCGCCATCTTGATCGTCGGGAAGTGCTCGCCGCGGCACCAGGGCTGCGCGACGCCGGGCTGCGCGGCGGGCTCACCTACTACGACGCCGAGGTTGACGACGCCCGCTTCGCGCTCGAAGTCGTGCGGACCGCCGCCGCGTACGGGGCGCTGGTGGCGACGAGGGCCCGTGTCACCGGATTCCTCAGTGACAAGGGCGGCGTCCGGGGCGTCGTCGCACGCGACGAGGAAAGCGGTACCGATCTCGAAGTGCGCGCGAAGAGCGTTGTCTGCGCGGGTGGCGTCTGGACCACGCCGTTGCAAATTGCGGCTGGCGTCTCCGATGGATTGCAGGTCCGCGCGTCGAAAGGCGTGCACCTCGTCCTGCCGCAAGAGCGCCTCCCGCTGTCGATGGGCCTCATCGTCCGTGCCGGGAAGAGCGTCTTGTTGGTCATCCCTTGGGGCCGACACTGGATCGTCGGAACAACCGACACGGAGTGGACGCTCGAATCGCACGAGCCCGTGGCGACAGCGGCCGACGTCCACTACTTGCTCGATCGGCTGAACGCCGAACTCGCCGTCTCCGTCTCAGCGAGCGACATCGTCGCTACCTACGCCGGGCTGCGTCCGCTGCTCGCGGGGCGGGCAGCCTCGACCTCCGAGCTTGGCCGTGAGCACGTCGTTGTCCGGCCGCGCCCTGGACTCACCGTCGTCGCCGGAGGCAAGTACACGACGTACCGGGTGATGGCCGCTGACGCCGTCGATCTCGCGCTCCGCGACGTCGGCCGTGGATTGCCCGCGAGCAAGACGGCGACGATCCCGCTGCTTGGTGCCGGCGGCGACGAACATGAGGACATGGCCAGTCTCGGCCGGCGCGCCGGTCTTGCGGACGAGATCGTCGAGCACCTCCGGGCGCGCTACGGCGCGCTCGCATCCGAGGTGATCGCCCTGGTCGCCGGAGACGCGGCGCTAGTGCAGCCAATTCCCGGCGCCGAGGATTACCTTCTCGCCGAAGCGCGTTATGCCTGCTCGCACGAAGGCGCGCTCGGGCTTGCCGACGTGCTCGAACGCCGGATCCGGATCGCGATCGAGTATCCCGACCGCGGCGCGACGGCCGCCGCCGCCATCGCCGACGTGCTGGCGCCGGTGCTCGGATGGAACACCGAGGACACAACGCGTGCAGTCGACGCCTATCGGCGCTCGGTGACGGCGCGGCGCGCGGCCGAGTCAGCTCCCGACGATGGGCGCGCCCAGGCCGAAATGGCGACCGCCACCGCAAGTCGCGGCTGAAAGCGCCCGCCGTTGCCCGCTCGTCCAGAACCGGTGCCGACGACGCTCGAACGCACCTTGATTGCGGGCGAGGCGGTCCGCGCCGGACGCGTCCGCTCCTACCGGCGGCTCGCCGTCGGTGCGGGCGAGCCGCGGCTCGTCTGCGACCCCCTCCGACTTGGCAGCGCGCTCGGTCCGGGTGCGCGCAGCGTCCTTCGTCTCGTTCACTTCACCGACTTTCAGCTCACCGACGTGCAGTCGCCGGGGCGTTTCGAGTTCTTCCAAGCGCTCATCGGGCGGAAAGGCGCCGGGACGTTCGTGCCGGCGCAACGGCCGCAGGAGTCGCTCGTCGCGCACGCCGCGGAGATGATGATCCGCACCGTCAATCGACTCGGCGACGGCCCGGAGACGGGCGCCCCGCTCGGCCTCGCGCTCGCCACCGGCGACAGCATCGACAACTCGCAGGCGAACGAGCTCGCGATGTTCCTTTCGATCCTCGGCGGCGGCGAGGTGAACCCGGGATCGGGCGCTCCCGGATACGAGGGCGTGCAGGCGGCCGGATGGCCGAACCGCCTTTACTGGCACCCCGATCCGGGTGCCGACGACGACTTCAAAACGGAGTTCGGATATCCCGAGCACCCCGGGCTGCTCGAGCGGGCGATGTCGCCATTCAAGGCGAGCGGCTTGACCGTCCCGTGGCTCTCGTGCTTCGGCAACCACGACGGCCTCGTGCTCGGCACCGCCATCGCCACCGATGGGTACCGGGCCACCGTCGTCGGGGAGCGGAAGGCGATCGAACCGCCAGAGGGTCCGGATTTGCTTTCGCGGGAAGCCGAATTGGTCTCACATCCCGAACGCTTCCTCACCGGCGCGGCGCGAACCGTGACGGCCGATCCGGCCCGGCGACTCGTCGGCCGCGGCGAATTCGTTGCCGCCCACCTGCGCGCGGCCGGCGACCCGGTCGGTCACGGGTACAGCGAGGCGAACGTGCGCGACGAGACGGCCTATGCCGCGCATGACGTGGGGGAGGCGATCCGAGTCGTGCTCCTCGACACGACGAACCTCGACGGCTACCACCACGGCAGCCTCGGCCGGCGGCAGCTCGCCTGGCTCGAAGAGTGTCTCGCCGAAGTCCACTCGCGCTATCTCGCCGCGGACGGTCGTGAAGTGAGAACGGGCAATCCGGACCGTCTCGTCGTGCTTGCTTCGCACCACGGTCTTGCGACGCTGACGAACGCCCGCCAGGACCCGGCGGGCGCCGAGGACGACCAGCCACGCGTGCTTGCCGAGGAGGTGCGGTCTGTCCTGCACCGCTTCCCAAACGTCGTCTTGTGGCTGAACGGCCACCGCCATCTGAACGCCGTCGTGTTCTGGCCGAGTCCCCGCGATGAGAAGGCTGGGTTCTGGGAGGTTTCGACGGCGGCGATGGCCGACTGGCCGTGCCAGGCACGCGTCGTCGAACTCGTCGTCGGTGACAACGGGTCGCTCTCGGTGCTTGCGACCATGGTCGACCACGACTCGGCACCCGACCCCGAACGCGCCCGCGGTCTCGAGCAGCTCGCGGCGTTGCACCGCGAGCTCGCTGCGAATGTCCCTTGGGCGGGCATGGATACGCCCCGCGCGGGGGGCCCGGCCGACCGCAACGTCGACCTCGTCCTTGCGCTGCCTTTCGGCCCCTGAAACTTTCCGCGGCGGGCGCTCGACCGTGACCGGGGTGTCCGGTTCGGTCGGAAGTTAGTTTGACCGGAAGCCGTCGCCGGCGACCCGGGGCGGCCTCGCCGGCCGGCAGCTTGGGGACCCGCCAGAAGGAGCCGCCCCCTCCGGCCCCCAAATTGAGGTTTGACGGCGCCCTCGACGGCTTCGGTGAGGACACCAGGCTCGAACGGCACTGCGGGCATCGGCTCCGCGACAGCCCGCCGGTATCCTCGCCGAGATGTCCGATTCTTTGGTGATTCGCGGCGCGCGCGAGCACAACTTGAAGAACATCTCGCTCGAGCTGCCCAGAGAGCGGCTGATCGTCTTCACGGGCCTTTCGGGATCGGGCAAGTCCTCGCTCGCCTTCGACACGATCTACGCCGAGGGCCAGCGGCGCTATGTCGAGTCGCTCTCCTCCTACGCGCGGCAGTTCCTCGGCCAGATGGACAAACCCGATGTCGACTTCATCGAGGGTCTCTCCCCGGCGATCTCGATCGACCAGAAGTCCGCCTCGCGCAACCCGCGCTCGACGGTTGGCACGGTGACGGAGGTCTACGACTACCTCCGCCTGCTGTTCGCGCGCATCGGCTTGCCGCATTGTCCGAAATGTGGGCGGGTCGTTTCGCGCCAGAGCCCGCAGCAGATCGTCGATCGGGTGATGGACCTCCCCGACGGGAGCCGCTTCCACGTCCTCGCTCCGGTCGTGCGGGGCCGCAAGGGCGAGTACGACGCGCTGCTGGACGACCTCGCCCGCCAGGGCTTTGCCCGAGCCCGCATCGACGGCGAGCTCGTCGAACTCGCCGAGCGGCAGAAGCGCTCGCTCGCGCGTTACGAGCAGCACACGATCGAGGTCGTCGTCGACCGTCTCGTGCACCGCCCGGGGATCGAGCGCCGGCTCACCGACTCGATCGAAACGGCTTTGCGACTGGGGGAGGGGATCGCCGAGATCCACCTCCTCGACACCGACGAGATTCTCACCTTTTCGCAGCACCTCGCTTGCACCTTCGACGGGACGTCCTTCGACGATCCTGCGCCGCGCAATTTCTCTTTCAACTCGCCGTACGGGGCGTGCCCCGTCTGCCTGGGCCTCGGCACGCGCTACGAAGTCGACCCCGACCTCGTCGTTCCGAATCCGGAGCTCTCGATTGACCACGGGGCGATCGCGCCATGGGCACCTGCCAGAACGGAGTACTTCGCCCGCGTCCTGCGCGCAGTCGGCGAGGAGTTCGACATCGATCTCACCAAGCCGTGGGCGAAGCTCACGAAGACGCAGAAGAAGCTGCTGTTGTACGGCGCGGGTGATCGCCGGGTCCACGTCACGTACCGCAACAGATACGGCACGCAACGTTCGTACAAGACGACGTACGAAGGGGCCATCCCCTGGTTGCAGCGGAGACACGCGGAGGCGGAATCGGATTGGCACCGCGAACAGATCGAGGGATACATGCGCGAGGTCCCGTGCGGGGCATGTGGCGGGACGCGGCTGAAGCCGGAGTCTCTCGCGGTCACCGTCGACGGAATGAATATCGCCGAGCTCTCCGCGAAGCCGATCGGTGAGACGCTGAAGATCCTCACCGCGCTCGAGCTTTCCGGACGCGAGGCGATGATTGCCGAGCGACTGCTGAAGGAGATCCGCGCCCGCGTCCAGTTCCTCGTCGACGTCGGCCTCGACTACCTGACACTCGATCGTTCGTCAGCGACGCTCGCCGGAGGAGAAGCGCAGCGCATCCGCCTCGCGAGCCAGATCGGCAGCGGGCTCGTCGGCGTCCTCTACGTCTTGGATGAGCCGTCGATCGGTCTCCACCAGCGCGATAACCGGAGATTGATCGAGACGCTCGAGCGCCTGCGCGATCTCGGCAACACGGTGATCGTTGTCGAACACGACGAGGAGACGATCCGCGTCGCCGATCATGTCGTCGATATCGGACCGGGGGCGGGCGAGCACGGCGGCGAGATCATCTATTCGGGAGCGGTCTCCGGGCTCACGAAGGAGCCGCGCTCGATCACGGGCAAGTACCTCTCCGGCGCCGCGCAAATCGATGTTCCGAAGGTTCGTCGTCCGACGTCGAACGGTCACCTCATCGTGCGCGACGCGTACGAGCACAACCTTCAGCACATCGACGTCGACTTCCCGCTCGGCTGTTTCGTCGCGGTGACAGGGGTGTCAGGTTCGGGGAAGTCGACTCTCGTCAACGACATCGTCCATCGCGCGCTCGCGCAGGCGATTTACAGAACGAAGACGGTTCCCGGTCGGCACCGCGCGATCGAGGGTGCCGAGCTCATCGACAAGGTGATCGACATCGACCAGTCGCCGATCGGACGGACGCCGAGGTCGAACGCGGCGACGTACACGGGAGTCTTCGACCACATCCGGCGACTGTTCAGCCAGACTCCCGAGGCGAAGCTGCGCGGCTACCAACCCGGGCGCTTCTCATTCAACGTCCCGGGGGGTCGCTGCGAGGCGTGCTCCGGAGACGGGACAATCCGCATCGAGATGCATTTCCTTCCGGACGTCTATGTGCCGTGCGAGATCTGCAAAGGCGCGCGCTACAACCGCGACACGCTCGAGGTGCTCTGGCGCGGCAAGTCGATTGCCGATGTGCTCGACATGTCCTGCGAGGAGGCGAGCGAGTTCTTCGCCGCGCAACCGGTGATCGCGCGTCACCTGCAGACGCTCACCGACGTTGGACTCGGTTACATCCGCCTCGGGCAACCGGCGCCGACGTTGTCGGGTGGCGAGGCACAGCGGGTGAAGCTCGCTTCGGAACTTTCGAAGCGTTCGACGGGCCGCACCTTCTACATCCTCGACGAGCCGACGACCGGGCTCCACTTCGACGATGTCCGCAAGCTGCTCGGCGTCCTGCAGCGCCTCGTCGATCAGGGCAACACCGTCGTCGTGATCGAGCACAACCTCGATGTCGTGAAGTCCGCCGACTGGATCATCGACCTCGGCCCCGAAGGCGGGAGCGGCGGGGGACGAGTGGTCGCCGAAGGCGAACCCGAGAAGATCGCGTCGATGACGGTGAGCTACACGGGGCGCTACCTCAAACCGCTGCTCGCTCGTGGCGTGAGAAGAACTTCGCAAAAGCGCGCCAAAGCCGCTATCCCCGCGTAGAGGCGGCGCGGTTCGCGACCGAACGCCGTTTCATTTGTGTGCGTGCGCGTAAGCGTTCCCGCCTCGATCTGCCTATCGACACCGCTGCGATCGGAGGCAGTGTTCGCTGCCGGCGGGGGTGCCGGTCATTCAGGCGGCGCGGCGGCGGACCAGCCAGACGGTCGCGGCGATGAACAGCACCGAGAGCGCGAGTAGCGCGCCGCCCTCGATGAACTGCCGAGGCCAGAACCGGCTCACCGGCTTGAGCTGTGTCCCTACGAGTCGCCACGCCATGAGGGCAACCGCGGTATAGACGCCGAGGGCGACGGCCATCGCCGGCACGATCCGGCGAATGAGCATGCCGGCGAGCGCACCGATGGCGAAGCTGACGAGTGTCCAGGCGGCGAACGCGACCGGGCGCGTATCGAACACGGTCGTCGCCATCACGGTCATGTCCTCTTGCTTGAGGAACGGTTGGAAGAACCAGGCGAATACCTGACTGAACGCCGCGGCTGCCGCGGCGAGCGTGACAGCGACCAGCGCGAGCTTGGCGATTGTCCACCGCTCCCGGCCGAAGCCCTGTGTCCATGCAAACCGATAAGTGCCGGTCTCGAGCTCCCGGGCCAACACCGGGGCGCCGGCGAACGCCCCAATCACCGCCGGCGCGAGGTTCACAAAAATGTTGAGCGCGTTCCCAAACGACCAGTCGGTGCTGTTGAACTTGCGGTTCAGATTCCCGCAGGCGTTCGAGCTCACCGGGTGGCAGGCGACCAGGGCCGCGTAGTCGTGGTGGATCTTCAGACCCGCGATCAGCAGAAACAGGGCGATCGCGCCGAGCACCGCCGGCACGCTGATCAGCGTGGTCCGGTGCTGGCGCCAGGTGACCCAAACCATTCGTCGCCACGGCAGGGATCGCGGGGCGGTGTCCTGGCCTGGCTGCGCGGTCATCGTTATCACCCTCATCGCGCGACCTTTCTTCGCTTGTTGTCCTGAACCAGTGAAGGGCCGCTCCGTTGGTCGCCGACCGGCGCGCGCAAGTAGGCCATGACGAGTTCTTGCAGCGTGATGGGGTGAGATTCCCAGTTCAGCGGCATCGTGTCGGTCGTCCCGCCGGTCCTTACGAGCAGGTGGGCCTGCGTCTCGGCGCGTTGCGCCTGGATGACCCTGAACTGCCGGGCGTACCTGTCCGTCTCGGCGGCTGGCCCGGTCAGTACGTGGTGGGTCGCGAGCAGGTCATCGACCTCGCCGGCCACCTGCAGCTGGCCGCGGGACAGCACGATCAGGTAATCGGCGACCCGCTCTAGCTCAGCGAGCGCGTGCGAGGAGAGCAGAACCGACACGCCGTCCGCCATGGCTGTCAGCACCGTCGCCATGAAGTCCTGGCGGGCGAGCGGGTCGAGCATCGCGAGCGGTTCGTCGAGGACGAGAAATCGCGGTCGTCGCGCCAGCGCCAGGGTGAGCGCGAGCTGCGCCTGCTGACCGCCGGAAAGCTTGCCTGCCTTCTTCTTCAGCGGGATGTCGAGCTCGGTCAGCCGTGTCCGCGCGTGGCGCTCGTCGAAGCGTCGATTCAGATTCCGGGTGAGGTGCAGCATGTCCCCGGCAGACAGGTTCTTGTACAACGGCGCGTCTTGTGCGACGAAGGCGATGCCGTCGAGCGCGTCCGGTGATCCGGCAGGCATGCCGCCGAGGACGTTGACGATGCCCGCGGTCGGCGCCGCGAGACCAACCGCCAGGTTCATGAGGGTGGTCTTGCCCGCGCCGTTCGGTCCGAACCAGCGCGGCCAGGTGCCCGGCGGGGACCGCCAGCGAGCAGTCGCGGAGTGCCCAGCCGCCGCCGTAGCGCTTGCCAAGGTCGCAGGTTTCGATGATGTTCATGCGACGTCCTCCGATTCCTCGCTCGCCGCGCCACCATCGCCGGAGGCACCGCGGCGATCACGAAAATCCCGCAACACATTGGCGAACAACGCCACGATCCCGTCCTCGTCCAGTCCCGCAGTGTCGGCAGCGGTCAGCCAATCGAGCAGTGAGCGGCGCAGCCCGGTCAGCTCGGGCAGCGCGACCTGGTTGAGCGTCGCCTCGATGAATGTGCCCTGCCCGGGCCGACCGGCGGCCAGGCCCTTCGTCTCGAGTTCGCGGTAAGCCTTCAACACCGTGTTCGGGTTGATTGTCAGGGAGGCGACGACTTCCCTCACCTTCGGTAGCTGGTCGCCGGGTTTTAGGTACCCGAGCCGCAGCGCGTGCTCAACCTGCTGGACGAGCTGTAGGTAGGTGGGAACCCCCGAGGATGCGTCGAGCCTGAACTCGATCGGCGATCCTGCTGCTCGGGTTGCCGGACCGTCTTCGGCTGAGCCAGACTCTTTATCTAACATGATAGTACAAGGATACAGATCCGCCCGGGGCTGTCAAGCATCAAGGTCCGAAACGCAACCGCGAAGTGATCAGCGGCGCGGGGCGCCGGAAGAAAGCACGTCGTGTCGCGCCCGTGTGCGGCGCGTTATCTCGGCGGCGTCAGACGATCGCCAGCATTCGTTCGAGCGCGAGGCGCGCCGAAGCGGCGGTCTCTTCGTCGACAACGACACGGTTGCGCACTTCGCCCTCGACGAGGCCCTCGAGCACCCAAGCGAGGTGCTGGGGGTCGATGCGGAACATCGTCGAGCATGGACAGACGAGCGGGTCGAGCGAGACGATCGTCTTGTCGGGATGCTCGTTCGCGAGCCGGTGCACGAGGTGGATCTCGGTGCCGACGCCGATGTGCGCGCCCTTCGACGCTGCGCCGACGTAACGGATGATCGCGTCGGTCGATCCAACTGCGTCGGCGAGCAGGACGACCTCGTGCGCGCACTCTGGGTGCACGACGACGACCCCTTCCGGGTGCGCGGCACGGAAAGCCTCGACGTGGCTCGTCTTGAACCGCTGGTGCACCGAGCAGTGGCCCTTCCACAACAAAAAGGTCGACTCTTTCACGACGAGTTCGTCGAGTCCGCCGAGGTCATGCCTCGGATCCCAGACCGCCATATCTGACGCCTCGAATCCGAGCGCGTACGCGGTGTTGCGTCCGAGGTGCTGGTCGGGGAAGAAGAGCACCTTGCGGGCACTCACCCGGACGAGGTCAACGAGCCGCCTACCGCTCGGGACGTCCGTTCCGACGCCGAGCGCCCAACGGACCGCCGCGTCGGCGTTCGAAGACGTGCACACCGTCCCGCCGCGGTCGCCGACGAAGGCCTTCAGCGCCGCCGACGAGTTCATGTACGTGACCGGGGTGACCGCACCGAGGTCGGTGATCTTGCCGAGCTCCGCCCAGGCCTGTTCGACCTCGTCGAGGTCGGCCATGTCGGCCATCGAACAGCCGGCGTTCAGGTCGGGCAGGAGCACCTGCTGGTTCGGCCCGGTCAGGACATCGGCCGCCTCAGCCATGAAGGTCACGCCGCAGAACACGACGAACTCGGCGCGCTCTTGATCGGCGGCAAAGCGCGAGAGCCCGAAGGAGTCGCCACGTGCATCCGCCCAGCGCATCACCTCGTCGCGCTGGTAGTGGTGGCCGAGGATGACGACCCGTTCACCGAGTTCGGCGCGCGCCGCGCCGATCATTGCTTCGAGCTCGTCGTCCGTCGCGTCGGTGTACCGCCCGGGCAGCGGCGTCTGGAGGCGGAACATGGGCCTCTTTCTTGATCGTCTTGCTCCGCGTCTGGCCGGCGGGGACAGCCTGGTCGCCCATCCGCGGGGTTGTCGGCCACGAAGCTCTATGTCTGCCGGAATACCAGGCCGGCGTAGCCTCAAGATTAGTGCTCGAGCGGCCAAAAGATGTCCCCGAGGCGCCCGGCTCCTACCAGTTCAAGGACCGGGACGGACGCGTGATCTACGTCGGCAAGGCGCGCTCGTTGCGCAGCCGCCTCGCCACTTATTTCGGCGACCCGGCCGGTCTGCCGCTGCGGACCCAGCAGATGCTCGAGCGGGCCGCCTCGGTCGAGTGGATCCAGGTCCGCTCCGACGTCGAAGCGATCATGCTCGAGTACAACCTCATCAAAGAGCACCGGCCGCGCTTCAACATCCGTCTCGTCGACGACAAGAGTTACCCGTACCTCGCGATCACGATGGACGAGGAGTGGCCCCGGGCGATGGTCGTGCGGGGCGCGAAGCGCAAGGGCTCTCGATACTTCGGCCCCTACGCGCACGCCTACGCGCTGCGCGAGACCCTCGATTCTCTGCTGCGCTCATTCCCGATCCGCAGCTGCTCGAACGCGAAGTTCGGCCGTCACGTCCGCCTCGGCCGCCCGTGCCTCTTGTTCCACATCGAACGGTGCTCCGGACCCTGTGTCGGCGCCGTCGATCGGGCGACGTACGGCGAGTACCTCGACGACTTGATGCGCTTCCTCGAAGGCGACACGAAGGCCGTCCTCTCGCGCCTCGAGTCCGAGATGCAAACGGCCGCCGGACGAGAGGAGTTCGAGCTCGCGGCACGCCTGCGCGACCAGCTCGAATCGGCACGACTGGCGAGTGAGCGCCAGGACGTCGTCGCTGCTTCGGGCGACAACCTGGATGTCTTCGGAGTCGCCGACGCGGAGCTCGAGTCGGCGGTGCAGGTCCTTCACGTCCGCCACGGGTTGCTCGTCGGACGGAACGGCTTCATCGTGGAAAAGGTCGAGCCGCTCTCGGAGTCCGATCTCCTCCAGCGCGTGCTCGAGCAGCACTACGCGGAGACCCCGTTGGGTGTGGCGCGTGAGATCCTCGTGCCGACGCTCCCGACCGACGCCGAGACGTACACCGCCTGGCTTTCGCAGCGGCGCGACGGGCCGGTCGCGATCAGGGTCCCCCAACGTGGGCGAAAGCGCGCCTTGGTCCGCGTTGCCGAAAACAATGCCCGCGAACAGCTCGCCCGCCACCGCACACGGCGGGCGACCGATCTCTCGAGCCGGGCGCGCGCCCTCGAGCAGCTACGGGAGTACCTCGGGTTGCGGGAGTCGCCGCTGCGGATCGAGTGCTACGACATGAGCCACCTGCAAGGCAGCGACTACGTCGGGTCGATGGTCGTGATGGAAGACGGCCTGATGAAGCGCAGCGACTACCGGCGCTTCAAGGTGCGCGCCGTAGCGGGGAACGATGACTACGCCGCGATGGCAGAGGTGCTCGAGCGTCGACTCCGCCGGCTTTCTGATCCTCAACCCCGCCCGTCGAACGGTGCCGGCGCGCGCCGACCGCGCCGATTCGCGTATCCGCCGCAGTTATTGCTGCTCGACGGTGGGAAGGGACAGTTGAGCGTCGGGGTGCGCGTGCTCGAGGAGCTCGGGCTCAGCGACCGCGTCGAGGTCGCGGCGCTCGCCAAGCAGTTCGAGGAGGTGTTCGTCCCCGGTCGTTCGGAGCCGATCCGTATTCCGCGCGATTCCGAGGCGATCTATCTGCTCGAGGAGTTGCGTGACGAGGCGCACCGGTTCGCCATCGGGTACCACCGCGAGGTCCGCGCACGGCGAATGCGACCGGATCCGCTGGCGCGCATCGCCGGCCTCGGCGCTGGCCGGCGCCGCCGCCTCCTTTCGGAGTTCGGGTCGATGCGCGCACTGCGTGCGGCTTCGCGTGACACACTGCGCGGGCTGAGCTGGCTCCCCGACGCCGTTGCGGACGCGGTGTTCGACGGTCTTCATCCCGACGCACCCGAGCTCGGTCGCTCCGATCCCGAGGCGCAGTCGGCGTGAGCATGGCGCGGCGCGACGCCGTCGGCCCGGAGTCGGCGTCGGCCGAGGTCTGGGACGCCAACGCCACATGGTGGAAAGAGACCTTCACCGACGGCGCCGACCAGGAGTACGAAGTCGAGATCCTGCCGCTCGTCGCTTCGGAGCTTTCGGGTTGCCGGCGAATCGTCGACATCGGCTGCGGGGAAGGGCAGGTCGCTCGCCGTTTGGCCGACGGTGACGCCGCGGTCGTCGGCGTCGATCCATCGGGTGCGCAGCTGAAGAACGCGCTGGGCGTACCCCGACTCGCCATCGCCTACGTCCAGGCACTCGGCGAGAGGCTGCCGCTCGCGTCGGGCAGCGTCGACGGCGCGGTCTGCTGCCTCGTCATCGAACACGCCCTCGACGCCGACGTCGTGCTCGCCGAGGCGGCGCGCGTGCTCGCCCCTGGCGGGCGGTTCCTCCTCGTCGTGAACCACCCCGCGTTCCAGGGTCCGGGAAGCGGATTCGTCGACGACCAGATCCTTGACGAGCGCTACTGGCGGGTCGGCCCGTATCTCAAAGAACAATGGGTGGTCGAGAACGTCGACTCGGCGGTGACCCTCGGCTTCAGTCATCGCCCGCTGTCCCGGTACATCAACCCGGCGATCGACGCCGGCCTCGTCCTCACGCGGCTCATCGAGCCGGCGCCGCGTCGTGACCTTCTCGACGGGTCAACTGATCCCGATTTCGAGGTGACGATCCCGCGGCTTTCGCGCGATGCGATTCGCGCGCCTTTCCTCATCGGAGGATCGTTGACTCGATGGAGCCTCGGGTGTGGGGCTACGGCACCTTGGTCCCGAGAGACCCCAGGGCGCCCACTTGGGATGCGAAGATCGTGGCGGAGGTCGCGTCGCGATGGCTGAGTACCTGATCGTCGCCGGGATGTCGGGCGCCGGGCGTTCGACTGCCGCCGCCACCCTCGAGGATCTCGGCTGGTTCGTCATCGACAACCTTCCGGGGGCATTGATCGGCAGGGTCGCCGAGCTCGGCGGCCAGCGTGGAGGCGATTTCGACCGCTTCTGCTTCGTCGTCGGCCGCGGCGGCCCGGAGTCGCTGAGCGAGATCGTCCCGGCGATCGAGGAGCTGCGCGCCTCGGGAGCGCGGGTTCGGGTCCTTTTCCTCGACGCCGCGGATGACGTCCTCGTCCGACGGTTCTCCGGCACGCGCCGTCGGCACCCGCTCGGGGCAGAAGGCGTGCTCGACTCGATCGAGTCCGAACGCGAGCTCCTCGCGCCGCTCCGTTTCGAAGCCGACGCCGTGATCGACACGACCGAAACCAACGTCCACGAACTGCGGGCGCGTCTCGTCGAGCTCTACGCCGGTCGGATGGCGACGGGCGAGTTGGAGACCTCGGTGGTCTCGTTCGGGTTCAAGAACGGCCTTCCGCTCGACGCCGATCTCGTCTTCGACGTGCGGTTCCTGCCGAACCCGCACTGGGTCGACGAACTTCGGCCGCACAGCGGTCTCGACGCGGACGTGCGCGACTACGTCCTCTCTTCTCCCGAGGCGATCGAGTTCCTCGATCGAATCGAGTCGATGTTGAGTTTCTTGCTCCCGTACTACGCGCGGGAGGGTAAGTCGTATCTCTCGATCGCGATCGGCTGCACCGGCGGCCGACATCGTTCCGTTGTCCTCGCCGAAGAGCTCGTGACGCGCCTCCGCAAGGATGGGTACGAGCCGGCAGTGCACCACCGCGACATCACCCGGTGAGCCCGAGCGATTCGGCCGCTGCCGCGACACACGCGGAACTCCGCAGCGACGGACCGAACGTGGTCGCAATCGGCGGAGGTCACGGACTCGCGCGCACGCTCCGTGCATTGCGCGAGTACGCGAGCAGCATCACGGCGATTGTCTCGGTTGCCGACGACGGCGGCTCGAGCGGCCGTCTCCGAGAGGCGTTCGGGATTCCCGCTCCGGGCGATATCCGGCGCTGCATCGGTGCGTTGCTGCCCGGACGGTCCGCACTCGGTGACGCGCTCGAATACCGCTTCGACGCCGGCGAGCTCGGAGGGCACGCCTTCGGAAACGTCCTCCTCGCCGCGCTCGCCGCGACGAGCGGTGACTTCGCATTGGGCGTGGCGGAGTGTTGCGCGATCCTGCAGACCGTCGGCAGCGTCGTGCCCGCGACCGACATCCCCGTCGTGCTGAAGGCGACGGCCCACGGCTCGGAGATGCAAGGCCAGGCGCGGATCAAGATGACCGAGGGCGTGACCTCCGTCTCGCTCATTCCTGAGGACGCGCCGGTGCCGCCTGCGGCGATCGAAGCGATCGGGAATGCGGACGAGATCGTCATCGGTCCGGGATCGCTTTTCACGAGCGTCCTTGCCGCGCTGGCGCCAGGTCCGATCAGTGCGGCGTTGGCTCGCTCCGCGGCCCGGCGGGTTTACGTCTGCAACCTCCACGAGCAGGTCCCGGAGACGACCGGCTTTGACGCGGCCGCGCACGTCATTGCGCTGGCACGGCACGGGATCGAGCCTGATGTGATCATCTGTGATCCCGAACAGATCGCCCTCGGGACAATGCCAGAGGGCGTGCGTGTGGTCGCGCAGCCCGTGGCTCGCTCTGACGGACTTGCTCACGACGCGAGGCTGCTTGCGGCCGCCCTCGTCACCGCGGCACGGGTTAGCGAGGCCGACGAGCAATGACCACCAAAACGCCGGCGTCGGTCACGTGACGCGTTAGGACCGAGAGAGCACGCGCTGCCAGGCGTGCTCGACCGCGGATGCAACCGCGTCACCGACGACCGCGTCGTCGCCAAGCACGGACGACTGCAGTTCCGGAACCGTCGGGGAGATGGAGGCGAGCTCCGAGGCGACGGCCCCGGCGAATCCCGGAGCTCGGCCGATTCCACCCCCGAGGATGACGAGATCGGGGTCGACGACCGCGACGACAGACGCGACGGCCCGCGCGACGTGGCGCGCCTCTCGGCGCACGATGCTGATCGCCCACCGGTCGCCTTCGGCGGCGGCGGCGAAGACCTGGCGTGCCGAGGGTGGTCACCCTTCGGAGCTTCCGAATCAAGCCGACCCGGCCATTAGCCTCTGGGACAAGACGTGACGGGCAGCGAACCTGGTCCTGTCTCGCGCCGCTCGTCGGCGACACGGCGAGTCGCGACGCGGAATTCTGTCCCCGTTCGAGAGGAAGGTCGGTGAACTGATGACGGTTCGGGTCGGCATCAATGGATTCGGGAGGATCGGGAGGAACTTCCTCCGCGCCGCTCGTGAGTCTTCGGCGAACATCGAGATCGTGGCGGTCAACGATCTCCTCTCGCCGGAGGTCAACGCGCATCTGCTCCGCTACGACTCGACATACCGGCGCTTCCCGGGCACCGTCGAAGTGAAAGGGAGCGACCTCGTCGTCGACGGCGAGACGATCACGGTCTTTGCCGAGAAGGATCCGGCGCAGCTCAAGTGGTCCGCGGTCGACGCCGACATCGTCATCGAATCGACGGGCCGCTTCACCGAGCGCGACGCGGCGGCGGCCCACCTCCAAGGTGGTGCGAAGCGAGTCATCATCTCGGCACCTTCTTCCGATGCCGATGCAACCTTCGTCATCGGCGTGAACGACTCAACCTTTGACCCACAGCGTCACATCGTCGTTTCGAATGCGTCCTGCACTACGAATTGCTTCGTTCCGATGATGAAGGTTCTCGACGACGCGTTCGGCATCGATAAAGGCCTGATGACAACGGTGCACGCCTACACGAACGACCAGGCGCTCCTTGATTTGGCTCGCGAGAACCTGCACCGGGCGCGAGCGGCGGCCGTGAACATCGTCCCGACGACGACCGGTGCGGCGCGCGCCACGAGTCTCGTCATGGAGAACATGAAAGGCCGCCTCGACGGAACCTCCCTTCGTGTCCCCCTCCCCGTCGGATCGATCACCGACTGGGTTGGCATCCTCAACGCGGAGACCGACGCCGCTGGGATCAATGCCGCGTTTAAGCAGGCGGCCGGATCGGGGTCACTTTCGAAGGTCCTCGTGTACAACGAGGACCCGATCGTCTCCTCGGACGTCGTCGGCTCGCCCGCGTCTTGCACGTTCGACGCCGGGCTGACGATGACGCTGCCGCTCGACGGCGGCAAGACGCTCGCCAAGGTCTTCGGGTGGTACGACAACGAGTGGGGGTACTCGCATCGCCTCGTCGACCTCGCCGCAATCGTCGGCGCGGCGTGACAACTCGCCTTCCGCTCCTCGAGGACCTTCCAGAAGTCGAGGGGAGATCGGTCCTCGTTCGCGTCGACTTCAACGTGCCGATCAGAGAGGTCGACGGACGACGCGTCGTCGCTGACGACTTCCGGATCAAGAGCGCGATGCCGACGCTTCGCTGGCTCGTTGAGCGTGGCGCGAAGGTGACGTGCGCCACCCATCTCGGCCGCCCGAAGGGCGAGCCCGATCCCGCCTTCGATGTCGCACCGGTTCGTGAGCGCCTCGCCGAGATCCTCCCGCAGGTCTCGCTCATGGAGAACCTGCGTTTCGACCCCGGTGAGGAAGCGAACGATCCGGCATTCGTCGACCGCCTCGTTGCGGGCCAGGACCTGTACGTAAATGACGCGTTCGGGTCTTCGCACCGGGCGCACGCCTCGATCGTCGGACCGCCGACTCGCCTTCCGTCAGCGGCAGGGAGGCTGCTCGCGCGCGAGGCCGAAGTCATCGGTGGCTTGCTGGAGTCGCCGAGGCGTCCGTTCGTCGCGATTCTTGGAGGTGCAAAAGTTGCCGACAAGCTCGGCGTCGTCCGGTCCCTCGCTCAGCACGCGGACACAGTGCTCGTCGGCGGCGGGATGTCGTACACGTTCTTAGCGGCGCGGGGGGAGTCCATCGGTAAGTCGTTGTTCGATGCGACGAAGCTCGAAGAGTGCAAGGCATTGTTGTCAGGTTCTTTTGATATCCGGCTGCCGACCGACGTCGTCGCCATCGGACCCGGAGGTACTCTCCGCCCCGGAGGCGGCGTGACGAGCGATCTCGACTCGATCGAAACGTTTTCCGGCGGCATCCCGGACGACTGGGAGGGAGTCGATATCGGCGAGGAGACCCGCCGCGCGTACGCGGACGTGATTGACCGGGCGGGCACGGTGTTTTGGAATGGGCCGGTCGGACTCTTCGAAGACGCGAGGTTCGCAGCGGGCACACGTGCGCTTGCCGAGTCGCTCGCGTCGGCTGGCGGATTCACGGTGGTCGGTGGGGGTGATGTCGTTGCCGCGATCGACGGCTTCGGACTTGAGGACAAGATCGACTTCGTGTCGACGGGCGGTGGCGCCGCTCTCGAGCTCTTGGAGTTCGGCGACCTCCCGGGACTCGCAGCGCTCCGATCGGCACCGAACGCCCCGAGCGACGGGGGTCGCGCGTGACGCCTGAGCGTGGCGCGCTGATCAGCGGCAACTGGAAGATGAATGAGAACCACTTCGAGGCGTTGAAGCTGGTTCAAGAACTCGCAGCGCTCTTGCTGCAGGGCGCGATTCCCGCTGGACGCGAGGTCAGCATTCACCCGCCGTTCACGTCGCTGCGGACTGTGCAGACTGCGCTCGAGACCGACCACGTTCCTGTCGCGCTCGGCGCGCAGAACTGTCACTTTGAAGATCGCGGGGCGTACACCGGCGAGGTGAGCCCCGAGATGCTTGCTCGACTCAACGTGCGATTCGTCATTTGCGGGCACTCCGAGCGCCGCCAACTCTTCGGCGAGACCGACGAGATCGTGCGCAAGAAGGTGGAGGCAGTCCTGCGTCACGGGATGCGACCGATCGTCTGTCTCGGTGAGACGCTCGATGAGCGCGGCGCCGGCGATGCCGAGGCGAAGGTCCGACGGCAGGTCGCTGCCGCATTCGGGGGGATGAAGCCCGACGTCGTCGCGGGCTGCGTCGTCGCGTACGAGCCGATCTGGGCGATCGGCACGGGAGAGACCGCCAGCGCGAAGGACGCCCAAGAGATGTGCGGCTTTGTTCGCGAGGAGATCGCCGGCTTCGCGAAGTCGGCGGCCCCGGCGATTCGCATCCAGTACGGCGGGTCGGTGACCCCGGAGAGCGCCCCTGAACTCATCTCCGGTGAGGACGTCGACGGCTTTCTGGTCGGCGGTGCGAGCCTCGACGCCCAGAAGTTCTTTTCGATCGTTCGGGCCGGTTCGTAGACGCAGCCCGCGTCGATGACCAGCTCAGCTGGCTGGTAGCCTGCCGGGCGCTGCTTTTGGCGGATCGAGGAGGACTCCGTACGTGCTGACCGACGTCGTCGTCGGGATCGAGGCTGTCGCCTCGTTCGCGCTGATCCTGCTCATCTTGTTGCACTCCGGGCGCGGGGGTGGACTCTCCGACATGTTCGGCTCGACGGTGGGATCGGCGGCGGCCGGGTCGACCGTCGCGGAGAAGAACCTCGACCGCCTGACAATCACGGTCGCTGTGATCTTCGCTTTCGCGACGGTGATCATCGGCCTCAGGTGGGGCTAAAGCCGGCCGCAGCTGCAGCTCTTCTCGTTCTCGCTCTCGCCGCGTGCGGGAGCGTCGCGAGCGGTGCAGCGCGGAGCAGCACCACTTCGACGAGTCCGCCGAACGGCACGATCACCCTTGAGCGCGGCGGCGTCGTGACCGTCGCGGTGCCGAACCTGCCGACGGAATTCAACCCGTCGACGCCAGCGGGATCGAACGCCGTCACCCAGATGGTGATGGAGCAGGTCTGGCCGCAGCCGTTCGTCGTTGCCTCGGGGAATCGCGTCGAAACCGGCCCGGGGCTCATCACCGCAGCCGAGCTCGTCGGCATCAAGCCGGAGATGGTGGAGTACACGCTGGCGAAAGGGGCGCGCTGGTCCGACGGGGTTCCAATTTCGGCCGCCGACTTCGTTTACGACTGGCACGAGTCCATTGCCGAAGGGCCGCTGCTTCCGGCATCGTTCCCCCTCGCCGGATACGAGGCGATCGGCTCGATTCGCGCGACCAAGCACGACACGGTGACGGTCGTCTTCAGGACGTCTTACTCGGACTGGCAGGCACTGTTCGCGAATCTCGTTCCCGCGCACATCGCCGAGCGTTACGGATGGACATCGGCGTTCGCCGGTCCGGATCCCACGCACCTCGTTTCCGGCGGTCCGTACATCGTGTCGAAGGTCACTCCGGGCGTCGAGCTTGTCCTCTCGCGCAATCCAACGTATTGGGGTCGGCCGGCGCGTCTGTCGGAGATCGTTTTCAAAGTGGAACCGAACGAGGCGGCGACCTTGGCCGACCTTATGGCTGGACGCGTGGATGTCGCCGAACTCGATCCGGGACCAGCGGTGACCTCGACGGTGCTCGGCAGCGACGACCTCGACGCGACCACTGAACTGTCGCCCATCCTCTGGCAGCTCGATTTCAATCTCGCCGACCCGGTGGCCTCGTCGCTCGACGTCCGTCTCGCGCTGGCGAACCTCATCAATCGCGCCGAGCTCGTCTCGGACTCCGCGGGTCTGCTGAGTGCCGGCGCATTCGCGTCGTCGAACCACCTGTATGGCGAGGGTGTTCCTGGCCATCGACGGGACGACGGACCGTACAAGGGTTCGGACCTCACCATTGCGACTCAACTGCTGCAGTCGGCGGGGTATTCGGTGAACGGCAACGGCCTCGTCGTGTCACCGTCGGGAAGCACGCTGTCGTTCACCCTCACCGGGGTGGCGGGAAACCCATTGATCACACGTCTCGAAGACGAGTTGCAGGCGCAATTGCTTGTCGCAGGGATCGCACTCCACATTCACAACGTCGCCCTGTCGACACTTTTGGATGAGGTTCTGCCGCGAGGCGAGTACCAGCTCGCGCTCGCGCCATACTTATTGTCCCGGTATCCGTCGACGAACGAAGGCCTGTACATCGACCCTGCCGGTCCGACGCCGAGCCTGACGTTTGGGACAACGGGGTTGGCCGTACCCGCGACGGTGACGAATTCGCTTTACGGCTCGGGCTCTGAAATCGAACCTTCCGCGAGCGCTGCTGGCGTCGTGACCCGTGATGTGCTCGGGTTCGACGACCCCGTCGTCACGGCCCTCTTCGCCCGGGCGATATCCCAGCTCAATTTCCTTACGGCGTCGAACCTGTACAACGAGATCGACAGCCAGCTTTGGAACGACATGGTGGCGTTGCCGCTCTTCCAGACACAGACCGTGCTCGTCTCCCGGGACGACCTCGTCAACGTGAGTTTCTCCGCAACATGGGCGGGCCCGATGTGGAACGCGGAGCAGTGGGGAATCCAGCTCAACCCCCCGCCCACAACAACGACGACCGCCGTGCCTGCGGGATGAGCACCTCGGAGACGAGATCTCGAGGCGATAGCCTCTCGGCGCGTAGCAGTCCCAAATTGTCGGAGTGGCGGAATAGGCAGACGCGCCAGCTTGAGGGGCTGGTGCCCGCAAGGGCGTGGGGGTTCAAGTCCCCCCTCCGACACTTTTTGCCAGGTCAATGTAAATAGAATCGCCCGACCGTGACCCACATATCCGGCGGTATGCGGCACCCGACTGAACCCTCACCGGCGTCGGTATGGGACAGTCCGCCAAGAGCCGTGTCGAGTCGATCGCCCTTGAACTACGCCGGCGGCAGCGATCCGGTTGACCTCTTACGCTTTTGTGCACGGAGACGTTCACCTTCCTCTTCACCGACATCGAGGGCTCGACGGAGCTGCTGCAGCTTCTCGGACACGACGTCTACGTCACTGTCCTCGCCGAGCACCACTCCCTCATTCGGTCCTGTCTCGCCGCGCACGACGGCAAGGAGGTCAGCACGCAAGGAGACAGCTTCTTCGCCGTGTTCACCTCGCCGAGCGCCTGTGTATCGGCCGCCGTCGAGCTGCAGCGGGCGCTTTCATCCCACCGGTGGTCAGGAGGCGAGCAAGTCCGCGTGCGGATGGGCATCCACTCGGGCGAGGCCGAAGAGACGACGACCGGTCTCGTCGGACTCGAGGTTCATCGCGCCGCCCGGGTGGCGGCCGTCGGTCACGGTGGCCAGATCCTTTGCTCGGCAGCCGCAGCCGCCCTACTGCGCGACACCCTCCCTTCGGGCGGGTCCCTCCGCGATCTCGGTCTTCATCGTCTGAAGGATCTCGGCCGCCCAGAGCAGATCTTCCAGTTAGAAGGCGAAGGACTCGAGGTCGATTTCCCGCCGCTGCGCTCGCTCGACAACCCGGCGCTGCCAAACAACCTGCCTGCGCAGCCGGCGAGCTTTGTCGGGCGGGATGTCGAAGTGGCCGAGGTCCGGCGTCTTGTCGAGTCCGCTCGGCTCATCACCCTCACTGGCGCCGGGGGGTCGGGCAAGACCCGGCTCGCTCTGCAGGTGGCGGCGGAACTGCTCGACGGGTCCGGCGACGGGGTCTGGCTCGTCGAGCTCGCCTCGGTCTCAGAACAAGGTGCCGTCCCGTCGGCGATCAGCGAGGTGATCGGAATCACGAGCCGAGCCGGTCGGCCGGTGCTCGATACCCTGGTCGACGCCCTCGAGCTCCAATACGTGCTCATCGTGCTCGACAACTGCGAGCACCTGATCGGGGCGTGCGCCGCAGTCGCCAACGCCATCTTGGCGAGGTGCCCAAGAGTCCACCTGATGGCGACGAGCCGTGAACCGCTTGGCATTGGTGGCGAGACCATCTACCGCGTGCCTTCGCTGTCGCTGCCCAATTCCGATGACGGCGACACGTTCGTGACCGAGGGTTCCGACGCAGTCGCGCTGTTCGTTGATCGGGCGAGGGCACAAGGCGCCGAGTGCACCCTCGACGAAGAGACGAGCCCGCTCGTCGCTTCGATCTGTCGGCGACTGGACGGGATGCCGCTCGCCATCGAGCTCGCCGCCGCCCGGTTGCGGTCGATGTCACTCGAAAGCCTCAACGACCGACTCGACCAGCGCTTTCGCCTGTTGACCGGGGGCAGCCGAAGCGCAATGCCGCGCCAACAGACGCTGCGGGCAACGGTCGAGTGGTCCTATTCGCTTCTCAACGGCCCCGAGCAGTCCCTCCTTCGTCGCCTTTCGGTGTTTGCCGAGAGCTTTGACTTGGAGGCCGCCGAGGAGGTCTGTTGCCTGCAAGACATCGAGGAGATCGACGTCGACGACTTGTTGGGGTCACTCGTCGACAAGAGCCTCGTCGTCACAGAGCCGAGCAGAGGAAGGGCCCGCTACCGGCTCCTCGAAACGATCCGACAGTTCGCAGCCGAACGCCTCGTCGAATCGGACGAGATCGAGGCGGCCGCCATCGGCGCGGCACACGCCGCGTACTACCTGTCGCTCGCCGAACTCGCCACACCGCACCTCTTCGGACCCGACCAGGGCCGGTGGTTCGCACGACTCGACGCCGACCAGGCGAACCTCCAACGCGCGCTGGAACACGCGACGGCCGAACGCGACGGGACCGAGCGGGTGCTCCGCTTCGGCGTGGCGCTGCAGCGCTATTGGCGGGTGCGTGAGCGAAACGAGGAAGCGGTCAGGCTTCTCACGTCCGTGCTCGAACGTCCGGAAGCCCAAGTGGACCGCAAGCTGTTCGCCGCGGCCCTGACCACCGTCGCGTTTCTCTCCAGCGATATCAGAAAGGCACTGTTGGCCGGTGAACGGGCGGTCGAGATAGCCCGCCAGCTCGATGACGACCGATTACTCATCTGGTCGCTTAGTTATCTCTGCTCGAAGTGTTACTTCGCCGGCGACCCTGAGAGAGGGTTTCCATTCGGGAAAGAGGCTGTCGAGCGCGCCAGGGTGCTCAGCGACGAGGTCTTGTTGGCCAACAGCCTGAGGATGTCCCTCCTCTGCAGCAGCAGGATCGACGACCCAGCCCGCACCGAAGAGTTGTTCACCGAGGCCATCTCGTGCGCCGATCGCTCCGGCGATCAGTTCTGCATCGCACATATAGAGAACAATGCTGGTGTCTACGCGCTGGAGTTGGGAAACATCCCTGCTGCGCGATCACACCTTGAAGAGGCGGTTCGAGTCAGTGATGCGATCGGGTACGTAAACCACTATCAGCCGATCCTCAACCTGGGCCGGGTGCTGTGTGAAGAGGGCGACCGCGACGGTGCTCGCTCCAGATTCCGGGATGGGTTGCGCATCAGTCGGCGAGCCGGAGACCGTTCCGGGATTGCCTCCGCGGACCTTTGGCTCGCCTGTGACGCAGTTGACTCGGGCGACTGGCACCGGGCCACCCTGCTTCACGGTGTCGCGCAGGCATTCATGGACCAGATGGGTGCGGTGTGGCAAGGACACGAGGCGCACGACCAAGAGATCAGCATCAACGAGGTGCGCGCACACCTCGGTGATGCGGAGTTCGAACGCGCCTATGCCGAGGGCAGAAGGCTCAGTGCTGAACAGGGATTCGACTTGGCGCTCGGCAGAATGCGAGCAATCTGACGCATTGCGGCGGTCGTTATGGGCGATTCTCGTTAACTGCCACCTAACGCGCGTCTGGAAGGTGGCTAAGAGTGACATCGAAGTGCCGGTCGGGGGCACGTCTCGCCGCTACGCGGCTGGTAGCCACAGCTCGGCAACCACTAGCTCAAACCCACCGCGTGCGGAGTTGTCGCGAGTCCCCCCTCCGACACCCACATTCTGCGACTGGTTACCCAACCCAACCTCGTCGAGCCTGACGTTCAGTCTGGGAGCCCCGAAGATCACCACCTCAAGGTGGTCCGGATGCACCTCGACCCGCTCAACCAACTCCTCGACGAGTGTCCGGCGCTCCACATCGGTCGCAGCAGACCACAGCCTGTCGATATCGAGATCCCGCAGCGTTAAGACAAGCTCCTCGTAGCGACGAGCGATCTCGTCCTTCTCGCGCTCGACGACCTTTTCCCGGCTCGCCATGAGACGAACAGCCTCGATGCCGTCCGCAATCTCGCGTTCTTGTTCGCCGAACAGCTCGCCACTGATCTGATCGGCGTAGTAGAGCTCGAGGAGCTTCCTTCGACGACGATCGAGGGCTGCCAGCGCCTCCGCGGGGCGCTGGCCGTCCGAGCGCCCGCCCCGAGGGTGCGGGCGCTGCGTCCGGACCAGCTCCCTCTGAATGGCGTCCTGCAGCTCGCGATCGTGCGCCAACAGACGCAACCCGAGCAGCGCCGCACGATGCAGCCCGCGATTCGTTCGACTCGGTTGCACACACCCCCGCCCCCGATGCCAGCAGCGGTACAGCTCCCGACCCTCGCCATTTGTTCCGATCGCCATGCGCTTGGAACAGAGGCCACAAAAGACGCGACCACTGAGAAGATCCGAGCCCCGTCGCCTCCCGCGAACATGCCCCCGATTGGCAGCTGCGAACTCGGCCTCCGAAACGAGTGCCTCGTGTCGACCCGGGAACCATTCGCCGTTCAACTGGACCTCGCCCAGGTAAACGCGCGACTGGAGGATCGAAGCGACGGTCGAATAGTTGATCCCCGTTTCCTCGGAGATATCCCGATAGCTCGAACCTTCCGCACGCAGACGAAAGATCTCCCGGACCCGCACTGCGTCGCCGTTCGCGACGAGTTCGCCATTGACGAGGTCGTAACCGGTCTTCGGGCGGTTCACCCACTTGCCCTCACGCACGGCCTGTTGCGTCCCCATGCGCACGTTCTCGGCAAGCTGTTCTCGGTAGAACTGAGCGAAGGTGCCGATGATGTTGTAGAACATCCGCCCGGTTGCAGAAGAGAGGTCGATCTTCTCGGTGAACGAGTGCAGCGCGACGTTGTGTTGACCGCAACGGTCGGCGAGGTCGATCAGGTCACCGAGGTTGCGCGACAGCCGATCGAGACGCCAAAGCAAGACGTTCGTCACGTGGTCTGCGTCGACCATCGCCAACAGCTGTTGCAGCCCCGGCCGATTGAGGTCCTTGCCCGACTTCCCAGGGTCGGCGATCACCATGACCTCGCCGAGGTCATGAAGCTTCGCGTACGCGCGGAGCTTCTCCGCCTGGCCTTCGATCGAGAACCCTTCCGCCGCCTGTTCTTCCGTCGACACTCGGCAGTACGCCACCGTCAGCATCGCCGCCACCTTCCTTTGTCCCTTCAGTGCTCAGTCGCAGAGCGACCCTAATCACGACCGACGCAACGCGTCCGTAGTCGGGCCGAGCGCTCACGGGAGCTGGATTCTCTTAGCTTTCTCTGTGACTCGGTCAGCGAATGACCGACCGGTCTGAGCCCCGTAGCGCTGCAGCAACGTCGGCAAGACCGCGCACGTGTCATCGATATCCGACGTTCCGAGGAGCGCAGCGAAGCTTCTGAGGTACCCAACGAGTCCCGGAGCAAGGCCCTGCAGCGTTGCGCGGTTACGTCCGGCGAGCATCCGCTCAAGACCGTGAGCGGTGTCGGCGATCCGCGCACGGCGCACCTCGTCCCACTCTGGAGCAACAGCCCACCGAGATTTCGTCGCATCAATGCCCGGTACCCGGAACGAGAGCCAGTTGCCGGTCAGGTGGACCCAGAGCGAACCCGACGCCTCGACAACCTCTTCTGGTGTCCTGAGCCCGAACTCTCGCAACCCACCGCGGGCGATTTCGAACTCGACGCGCACCACAGCTTTGCCTCGCTCGTACCGAGAGCCCCAGATGTCCTCCCAGTAACCGGCGCGGCTATGGGCGATCTCCTCGGTCTTGTCGTAGATGCGCGCACTAAACGTCCCGCTCTTTCGCAGGCCAAACGCGAACCCGGTCCACCGCCCATCGTCTTCGTAGGTCGTGCGCGCCCTCGCTCGACAAACGAACCGGTCACGGTCGTTTCCTTCCAGATCCCAGCCATGAAAATCCGCGTGCAGATCGACGCGACTGACGCGCAGTTCAACCGCACCGCACCGATCGACGACGACGTTCTCAAACCAACGAGCGGCCTCAAGCGCGCCGACGCCGTGGAGAAACTCAGCGCGCGGCTGGATATAGACCGCAGGAAGGTTGCCACTCGGACTCAGCCCAAGCAGCCCACATGACGGATGCCGCAGCAGATAGCGGTAGCGACGAAGACCGTGCGGCGCGACCTCAAATTGCGTACCGCCAAAGAGGAACGGCTGAGCCTCACCGGATGCCTTCGCAGCTTCCCGCCCCTCATAGAGCTGTTCGCAGAGAAGCGGTGAGAGTTCAGCCCAACCCGTCAGGTAGAGGGCGTCGATCCCCGATGCGAGTTCGACGAGCTTCGCGGTGGACTCCAGTTGCACATTTGCGAGTGTAAATTACATCCGTGTCACTCGCAAGTCTGCGACTACGGCTTGCGGCCCACCTTCAGACCCGACGCCGACCAGTACGCCTTCGGATCGACCGTGACTCCTGGAAACTCGAACTCGTCGGGGTGCATCCCGGTTGCGATCCGAAACCGTTTCACCTTCCGCCAGATGGTCGCCTTGTGCATCCCGAATCGTTCGAGCCCCTCGAAGCCGCCGTAGAGGTGCCACATCACCCAGAACCCGACCAAGTCCTCGACCATTTGGCGTGCTACCGGCTGCAGGGCAGGCTCGATGAACGGCGCGACGGACGGATAGATCGTCTTCTTCACCCCTGCGACGTAGGCCTCCCATGCTCGCTTCGCAAGCCCTTTGCCCTCCGGGGTTTCCATTGGAGCCGAACGAAAGTCTCGATCCATACTCGCATCCTAGCGAGTAGCACCTCCCGCGAGGGTGGTCAAGACCAGGGGAGTGCAACCAAGAGCCGGCGACGCCGGCTCATACTCCAGGTTGCGGCAGGTACTGACCGCGCCCGTCAAGGCTTCCCCTACGGGCGACCGCTAGTCGGCCTTGACCGACCCTCCTTCCTCGCTACGGTCGAGAGTCGACTCGTGCCCACTAACGGCACTTCGGGGCGAGGGCAGGTATCGCTGGGGCCGTCGCGTTCTGGGGCACTCGTCGAAGACACCAATCATCGGATGTGACGCTCTGGGTGCCACTCACTGTCGCTACGTTCTGTTCCACTTCGCCTCAACGGAACGCCAGCTAGGCGGTCTTGTAACCGCGGCGCAACCGCTTTCGGCGTATCTCGTCGATGAGAGCGAGGGTTCCAGGACCGAGAGTGATGCGATCCTCCAAAAGTACGAATCAGCGTGTAATTGGGGTCAGGCTGGCGCTTGCCGCCGCGGCGGTGCTCTTTGCCGCCTGCGGAGGCACGGCCGGTCCGGGCGTGGCGAGCATTGGCTCAACGACGACGACCACCATCGCGCCCGGCTCGGCCAACCCATCGCCTTTCGCGGGCATCAACCAGGAGTACGACTACTCGCTGTCGTATGCCGAGTGCATGCGCACCCACGGCGTGCCGAACTTCCCCGACCCGATAAAGAGCAGCCGCGGCATGCAATTCAACTCGAAGGCCGATTCCGACTCACCGCAGTTCTCATCGGCGAACCGCACCTGTGAACACCTGCTGCCGGACAACGGAGGGATGCCGACCGCCGCCCAGACCGCAACCGAAACGACCAAGCTGTTGAAGTGGGCGCATTGCATGCGCACCCACGGTCTGCCGAACTTCGCCGATCCAAAGATCATCTCCAGCAGCAGGGCATTTGTAATCCAGCTGTCCGGGGCCAATCCGAAATCGCCCCAGTTCCAGGCCGCGCAGAAGGCGTGCGCATCGCTCAACTCGTTGGGAGGTGGCTGAGCTGCGATCGACAACACGCGTGGGCTTTCGCGTGTCTGTCGCCGCTCACGCGAGCAGGACCGCCCCCTACCGCTCACCGCATGACGGGACTGCTCTGTCCCGAAATGCCTGCGCCCTCAACTGATCATCGCAACGACTTCTTGATAGGCGGACACTGAGCCGTCGCTCAAGGAGGTGTTCCGTGCGGAGGTTCACGGAAGCAGACAGGGCGACGATCTGGCAGATGCGCGAGGCCGGCGTGCCCGTGAAGCGGATCGCCAACCATCTCGGCAGGCAGAACTCGTCGCTCCGCAAGTTCATCGCCGACGCCGGCGGGCATCGTCCGCGCGAGCGAACGCGCTCGGAGCTCAGGCTCTCGCTCGAAGAGCGGGAGGAGATCTCCCGCGGCCTCGCTGCTGGAAGCTCGATCCGCTCGATCGCAAGAGGGATCGATCGGACGCCGTCGACGGTGTGCCGAGAGGTGAACGCCAACGGCGGGCGGAAGAGGTATCGAGCGCTCGTCGCGGATCGTGGCGCTCGTCGACGTGCGCTTCGGCCAAAACACACGAAGCTCGCCCGCTGCCGGCGGCTCCGGGCGATAGTCGAGCGAAAGCTCGAGGCGCGCTGGTCTCCCCAGCAGATCTCGGCGTGGTTGGCTCTCTCGTATCCAAACGACCCGGAGATGCGGGTGTCGCACGAGACGATCTATCAGTCGCTGTTCGTCCAAGGCCGTGGAGCGCTGCGCAAAGAGCTGCACTCCTGTCTGCGGACCGGGCGGGCGATGAGGAGGGCGAAGGCCTACACGAAGGGCAATGTCGGCCAGGGCCAGCTCCGCAACATGGTGATGATCTCCGAGCGCCCGGCCGAGGTTTCCGACCGGGCGGTGCCCGGGCACTGGGAGGGGGACCTCATCTTCGGCAAGAAGATGACCGCCATCGGCACCTTGGTCGAGCGAAAGAGCCGCTACGTGATCTTGCTCAAACTCCCGAACGGGATCGGGGCCGAGGCAGTCCGGAGAGCGATGACAAAGCGCATCCTCACTTTGCCCGCACAGCTTCGGCGCTCGATCACCTGGGACCAAGGCAAGGAGATGGCCGAGCACGTCCAGTTCACCGTCGACACCGGCGTGCAGATCTACTTCTGCGACCCGAAGAGCCCGTGGCAGCGCGGCTCGAACGAGAACACAAACGGCCTCCTGCGTCAGTACCTGCCGAAGTCGTCGGACCTTTCGCAGTGCAGCCAACGAGAACTCGACGCGATCGCTCGATCACTCAACACGAGACCTCGACAGACCCTCGGTTGGATGACACCATCTCAGGCGTTCGCCGTCGCTGTTGCGATGACCGGCTGAGCCCGCACCGGTTAGGGGGCTGACCTAGGAGCAGTCCGCTCATCGGAAATCGTTGGACTCGGACCGTAGCTACACAGAACACTGCTGTTTGCGGGTGCTGTGATACAGGGAGCGCACCCGCGCCTTCGCGAGTGCCTACTAACGACACCTTCGAGCTAGTCCGCGAGACGGATGAGCGGGTCCCGGTAGGGCTGTTCATCATGGAAGGACTGCCGGGCCATGACCGGTCCAATTCTCCAGCAGCTCGGCGAGCTCCTTGCCGAATTTCGTCGTAATACGGCGCGCGCCCGATCCGGAATCTTCGTGGCGGAATACGCGCTTTCGCCGGTTGCCTAGCGCAAATTGCTCAACACGGCCCCTGGTGTCGCCGTTAGTTGCACGTCAGGCACAAATACAGAGGGATGTGAGGCTAACGTTGCTAATGAGATGCCTAAGAATCCGGCACGGGTCGGGCCGGGGGAGATCGGCTTCACGACGCCTGCTCACGTCGCTCCTGCTTGGAGCGGCAGCGGCGCTCGCTCTTGGCGTCACGGAGCTCGCGATCGCCGCGCCGGCCTCCGCGGGCACCCTGTCCTCGGTGACCTGGACGGTGACGAACTCCCAGACCGGCAAAACCGGCGTCACATATCAGTTCGGGATGAAAACCGCCACCACTGGGACGATCAAGTCCGTGACGATGACCGTGCCATCAGGCACCGGAGGGACTCCCGGAGTCGGCTCCGTCTACGGGTTGGGTGCCGGTACGGCGTCGCTTGCTGGCACGACGCTCACCTACACCGTGACCTCGGCCGTCTCAGTTCCGGCTGGGATCTCGCTCTATATCTCGTTTACGGGGCTGACGAACACCTCGACTGCCGGCAGCTCCACCTCGACGGTGACGACCCTGAACTCGACTCCGGCGACGATCGACAGTGGAACGTCCGGTTCGGTGACCTTCGGGGCCTCTTCGACGAGCGTTTCCGTCTCGGTTGGTCAGACGCTGACGTTCACGAACAACACGTCATCGTTTTCTCTCGCCGTGGACCCGGCCGCTTCGACCCAGAACCAGGCAGTCGTGCTCACGGTGCAGACGAATGCCGCCTCCGGCTACACGCTTTCCGCTTCGGACACCGGCCTTTCACGCACGTCGCCTGCGTACACGATTCCAGCCGTCTCTTCCGGACCGACCGTCGGCGTGTCGACGTTCCCCTCTTCAGGATGGGGGGTGAGCGCCACGATCAGCGCCCCGGGCGGGTCTGGCGCGGCGCTCGCCAGCGGCCTCGCGACGTCGGGCAACTTCGTCGGCTATCCGTCGAGCGCGGCCACGTTCGTGACGGCGACGAAACAGACGGGAGCGACAGCGGACACCTTGACACTCACGAATGAGGTCTCCGTTGATTACACCGTGCCGGAGGGCACGTACTCCGACACGATCACCTACGTGGTCACGCCCAACTACTAATCGCGGATCTCTACTCGCATCAGAGGTACGGACTCGCGCGGTCCGGCGCGGGTTCGACGAGGAGGTCGACAAAGGCGATGGCTGTTAAGCGCCACATTGCGCAGTTGACCCTCCTCGTCGTTACTTTCGCCATCGTCTTCGGCATCGGACAGGTGGCGGGCGCGAGCAAGGGGAACGGCATCTCGGTGACGTTCCCCGCGGCACCGATCCCGATCCGCCCAGGGAAGGTCACTGATTTTCAGCTGAAGGTGCGAAACGACAGCTCCCACTCCCTCGCCGTCACGGTCGTCGAGCGCTCCGTTCGGCTCGAAAACAACGGGCATGAGATGCTCGGCATACGACCGGACGCGACCTTCGGGGAACGCACTTCCGTGACGCCGGCTCGTCTGCTGCTCGCGGTGGGCCAGGAGCGCACCGTGCGAATCACCGTTCGCGCTCCGTCGCGGCTCGCACCGAACGACTACTTCGTCGGCTTCCTCGTCAGCCCGGTGGTCACCTCGGGAAACGTTCGAGTCCTCAACGATGTCGGCGCGTTCGTCGTCCTCGACGTGCCTGGGCCGCGACAACGGAAGTTGACCGCCAGCTTCGTTGGGTTGCCGAATTTCGCGTTCTCGAGCGGAGTCTCGGGCAGCATCCGCGTGAAGAGCGTCGGCGCCGCTGCCGCAGAGTTCACCTCGACGATCGAATATTCAGGCTTCGTTAGTCCCCACCCGCGTGCCGTCGAGCTGCCTCCAGAGCTCGCTCCCCCTGGTACCTACCGCACGATCCCGGTCCACGTCTCATCGTGGCTAGGGCTCGGCTGGTACACCGTTCATGCCACCTTCGTGTACAGCGCAACGAATCGGCGCACTGCCGAGGTCGCGATCGCGAAGACCGTGATCCTCGTTAGTCCGTATTGGTCGGCTCTTCCGGCAGCAATCGTCGCGCTGATGATTTTGTTGATCTGGAGGCGACGTCGCAGCCACAAGCGGACAAGACAGCGTATGCACAGTCGAAACGGTCATCGATCGCACATTCGCATCGAAGAGCAAGCGTCGTCGCGGCGAACGATTACCGGTGAACCTCAGCGCCAGGAAGCCGGGACGCGGTCGTAATTTTTGCCCAGACCCGCCGGGTTTATGAACGGATGCTCACCAGCACAGTTCGCCAGTTAGGGCGCTCCCCAGCACTCAAGCCGCCAGTCGGGGATTGTTGACGTCGGCCCTCCGACACACAGACCCGTGCAGTTTGCGCGTGCGGTGCTACGGGGGAATGGCATCCACTGCACTCCTGACCCACGTAGGAAATCAACCAGGCTCAGTACGGATCCACTCGTTGGGCGGCAAGACCGTTGGTGGATCGTCGGTCACCCAGGCGTATTCCAACGCCGATATTCGACCTTCTTCGACCCAAAGCATCACAAACCCGATTGCAACGCCCGAATCATCAATCACGGTTCTTGTGATCGGTGATCTCACTCGACCAGGTACCGCCGGACTCGTCTCACCGACCATGATGTCGACACTCGGCAAACCTTCGATCCAACGGCGAGTTACGAGCGGCCCCTCCTCGATTTGTTGCCGCAGTATCGCCGCACCAGCGAAATCAGCGTCAAGGATTCGGAGGATTACGCGCTTTTCGTCCGCCGAGAGGGGCTGGCTCACGAGAGCCATTCTCACAGTCCGGTGAGTGCGACCGCCCCTAAGTGTCGATCAGAGATGGTCCTCAGTGTCAGAGGGCGAGACGCCAGTGCTTGGTAGCAGAACGAGCGCGTCCCTCCTCCGACACCCGCGACCTATGTCCTGAAGTCGTACACCCGCTCCGACACGTGCTGCCGACCCGGCGTTTGTGGGCACCTTCAAACGGCCAGTAAGGGCGCGATTATGGGACGCGATGGATTCTCGCCATCCCGACCGCTGCGGGTGATGCACGTTAGGGCTCCAGGCTCCTGCACGCCTTAGTGGTTGGTCAGCTTGAACCCGCACGCTGCGGCGGCCCGCGTGAACGCCGGTGACCGCATGTCGAGCGAGCGTGGGAACACAAAGATCACTCCGCCGCGATCAGATATCTGTTGAACGCGGGCAAGGTTCGATGGGAATGAGGTCGTGGGGTCTGGGAAGTTCGGCACGCCGTGCGAGCGCACGCACTGCGAAACCTTCACCATCTGCGCCAGCGCCTCTGCGGAGGGGTGCGTCGTCGAGCCGAGGATAGGGAGGCCGCCGCCGGGCACGAGCTTCTGACACTTCGCTTGCGCCGCCTTGAACGCGGGCGACGCGGGGTCGATTCCGGCGGCCAGCTGGAAGCTCCCGTTGGCGCTCGGGTCTGGGAAGTTCGGCACGCCGTGCGCGCGCATGCATTCGGAGTACTTCAGCAGCGCGGCTTCGCTCCCGGTGCTCCCTCCGCCCGACGCCGGCGCCGCCGCGGTTGTTGTCGTCGATCCGATGCTCGCCACGCCCGGTCCCGACGCGCCGCCACAGGCGGCGAAGAGCACCACCACGGCGGTAAGCGCGAGCCCGACCCCAGTGACACGCAGCTTCGCTCTCTTGGCGGATCGCATCACCGTCGGCTCCCGGAAGGCTCGCAATTTCCTTCCTCTCTCACCTTGTACACCTAAAGCGGTTGCGCCGCGGTCACGTCAACGCCTACGAGCCGTCCCTCGGCTCATGCCAGACTCGGCGACCTGCATTGCCGAAGGTGTCACATAATGCGCCGCCCGTAGGAGGCGCGGTCGCGTGGCAGAAGTGCCGGTCGGAGTCACTTCTCGCATTTAGATATCCAGCCGCCAGTGCTTGGTTGCAGAACGAGCGCGTCCCCCCTCCGACACCCACATTCTGCGACTGGTTGCCCAATCCGGCCTCATCGAGGCTGACGTTTAGTCTCGGAGCTCCGAAGATGATCACCTCTAAGTGGTCCGGATGCACCTCGACCCGTTCGATCAACTCCTCGACGAGCGTTCGACGCTCATGGTCGGTCGCGGCGGACCACAGCCGGTCGATGTCGAGATCCCGAAGAGTCGTCACAAGCTCCGCATAGCGACGGGCTATCTCGTCCTTCTCGAACTCTTCGGCCCTTTCTCGACCTGCTCGCATGCGCACAGCTCCGATCGCTTCGGCGATCTCACGCTCTTGCTCGCCGAATAGTTCGCCGCTTATCTGACCGGCGTAGCACAGCTCGAGGAGCATCTTTCGACGCCGACCCAGATCTGCCAGCGCCTCCGCCGGGCGCTGGCCGTCCGAGCGCCCACCCTGCGGCTTCAGCGCTCGCATCTACGACAAGACCGAAGAGATCGCGCCGCGCTCGCATCGGCGAAGGCGGCGTCATGATTCGGGACGAGCTCGCCGCTCACGAGGTCGTAGCCGGTCTTCGGGCGGTTCACCCACTTGCCCTGACGAACGGCCTGTTGTGTTCCCATCCGCACGTTCTCGGCGAGGCGGCGGCGAAGTTCGCTCTCCTGGTCGTCATGCAGGGGAACCTCTCGACCCAAACGCTACGAGCCTTCGATGAGGCCGAGACAGACAAGCTGATCGAGTCCCTCTAAGTCCCGGCCGACTCGAAGCGGGTCGGGGAGGCAGGCTCCGTCTCCCAGCCGGCGATACGGGATAGTTCGGAACCGTGCCTCCTCTGAATGTTTTGGGTCAGTCTGGATCGGAGCGCGTGTATTGGTGGCCAAGTTCCGATCGCCGACTCAGCCGCTGGTTGTGGGGGACGGCTCGCCAGGGCTCCGAGCTAACGAGACGGCTGCGCGGTAGCCGCGACCCACGAGCGCTGCGCGCACGACATCAATGGCCTCAGCGTCGATCGCGAGCACGAGCACGCCTCGTTCGCCCTCGGCCGAGTGCGCGACCTCGAGGTCGTAGATGTTCACGCCCCGCTCGGCGAGAATCGTCGTGACCTCGGCGAGCGCTCCGGGACGGTCCAGAACCGGTACTCGGCACTCGACAACGGACTCGGGTCGTGGAATACGCGGGGGGAGGTTGCGGCGCGCCGCGCGAGCGTGATCGAGCAACCCCACGAGCGCACTACGGTCCTGGTCGACGAGAATCCTGCGGGCCTCGTCGAGACGCTCGCGCAAGTCGTCGAGCGCTTCGATGACTGCAGCCGCATTGTCTCGGAAGATGTCCGGCCAGATCGCCGGGTTACCAGCCGCGATGCGGGTCATGTCCCGGAAGCCGCCCGCAGCGAGGCGGAGCACCACCGCGTTTTCTTCGGAAGCGTCGGCCGCGAGCACCATCAGGTTGGCAGCGATGAGGCGTGGAAGGTGCGAGACGATCGCGACGAGGGAGTCGTGGCGCGTCGGCGCGAGCTCTACGACGTCGGCTCCAAAGGACGTCACCACTTCCCGGACGCGCTCATACGCGTCGTTGTCCGTCGCCTCCGTCGGGGTCAGCACCCACGTGGCACCGAGGAATATGTCCCGGTTCGCTCCGTCCGGGCCCTCCTGCTCCGATCCCGCCATCGGGTGGCCACCAACGAAGCGCGGGTCTTCGACCGCTGCGACTACCTCGCTCTTCACGCCGCCGACGTCAGTCACGACGAAGCTCGAGTCACCCTCGCGTTCGCGCAACAACGCCGTAGCCACCTTTCCGATCGACGCGACGGGCGTCGCGACAAAGGCGAGCAACGCGGAGGGGTCGTTCGCGACCTCGTCAATGACGCCGAGCTCAACGGCCCGGGACATGCGCGCCGCGTCCGTGTCGATTCCGCTCACGTGCCAACCAGTCGCGCGTAGCGCAAGGGCGACGGAGCTGCCGATGAGACCGAGACCGATCACCTGAGCGCGATCAGCGCGGCCATTCGGCGATTGGGGGTGATCAGCAAGATCTGTGGACATGGAGCTTCCAATTCTGCAGATGGATGCGAACAGCACAGCAACCCAACAATTTCGCGGGAGGGAGGTGCCACGCATTGGTTGGTGCAGGTACACGATTATGGCCGCCAGACTTCGGGTGCCTCACCAGCCCGGCGTTCGGTGACGCGTACGACATTGAAGTCGGCCGCACAATATGGGATAGGTCTTTCACCAGGGGCTTGGAACCGCCAGGATCAGGCGGTCTCGCCCCTCTAAGGCTTCAAATGCGCGTCGAAAAAGGCGAGGATGCGCCGCCGTGCATCTCGCGCGGATCCCTCGTGGTAGCCCGATCCTGGCGAAAGGATCCCGAAGACCGGCTCCAGGACGGAGAACGGAAATGGATTCTTGTCTCCAGCTCCTTCATGGTCATTGAGAAAGGAGTGCCCAGCCTCCGGGTACTCCTTGACATCGTGTTCGACCCCGACGGCCGTCAATGCCCGCTCAAGGCGATCGGCGGCCCCTCGCAATGTGCGATCCCTGCTGCCGTAGCTTCCGACAATCGGGCAAGCTCGTCTCAGGAAGCTCGCCGTGTAGGCGTCCTTCGGAGCGGTGCCGTAGTTGACGCTCGACACCGTGAATCCACGATCGGCGGCGAGCAGCAAGGCGAACCCGCCTCCCATGCAGTAGCCGATTACGCCGATCCTGCCCGTGCAGCCCTCCCGGGCCGCCAGCCAGACGCGCGCCGCTTCGATGTCGTCGAACGACTTTCCCCGCCCGGCGCGTACGTCGCGCATGACCGAGATCATGCAGGCCACCATCCCTCTTCCAGAGAAAAGGTCCGGCGCGACAGCGAGGTACCCTTCGCCTGCAAGCCAGTCAGCCTGGTTCCGTAGGTCCTGGCTCATCCCCATCGCGTCGTGGATGCGACGACACCCGGCCAGGGGCCCTGGCCTACAGGCGTCGCCAGGTAGGACGGCAGCTCACCCGTGGTGGGGATCATTACCTCGGCCATCACGCCTCCTTGGACGTGAGTGGTCGTCCCGAACCGTCCGCATTGGTGGCGTCATGCGATAGAACTCACGCCCGCCAGCCGTTTGCCCCATTCTTGGGCTCCGGCCTCTTCGTGCGGTTCGACGCTACTCGTCGCAGTGACCGTCACGAAACGCCGGCTTGTTCACACCGATTGGGCGAACCGCGTGATGCAGTCCCGGCTCGGAGTGCTGTTTCAAGGGCCAACGGCCCTGGCCGAACTGGACCACGGGCGGATGATCGTCTGAGGAGGAGTCCACCATGGTGCGTGTTGCGGTTGTTTACGAGAGCATGTTCGGCAACACTCGGGCGATTGCAGAAGCGGTTGGTGAAGGCCTACGCGTTTCAGACCCCGAATTGCGGGTAGCTGTAGTTCAGGCAAGCGAGGCAACACCTGACGACATGGAAGATCTCGACTTGCTCGTCGTTGGTGCTCCTACCCACTTTCGGCGTATGCCGTCACGCCGAAGCCGCAAACAGTTCACGCAGGCATCCGGCGTGCGTGAACTGCTCGATGCTCTGCCGACGGCAACCCCTGGACGCCAAGCGGCGGCGTTCGACACCGATTTCGGCTTGCCGCTTTCAGGATCCGCGGCCCCGGGCATTTCGCGCCGGTTGCGCCGACACGGCTACAAGATCATCGCCAAGCCAACCGGATTCATCGTCGAGAAGTCCAAAGGACCACTACGAGTCGACGAACTTGAGCGGGCAAGTACGTGGGGAGCGGGGCTGATTCATCGCTGAATCAGATGTCACGAAAAAGCCGGGTGTGTGTCGTTTCGGAAACATCACCACGACACCGGCCTGATGAATACAGACGCGCGCTTCGTTGCCCCAGATCGCTGCCGTGGCCGGGGCGTACAGAATGTTCCTCGGAATGGCCTCTGGAGCGAATCTCGACAAGCGCGGAATCGGCGATCGGTATCGCGAGAAGTACCCCAGAACATGCATTAATGACGACGAGTCACGCGTCATCAAAGTGATGCGATGAAGGAGCGGGGCCTCCGCTCCCCGTGAGAGTTCCAGTCTCAATGGCGAAACTGGGGTTTCTCACACCAGTCCCACGACAAGGGAGGCCCCGATGGAACGAGAGTACGTCGGCATCGACCTGCACCGCCGCCGTTCGGTGATCGTGCGCATGGACGCAGGCGGAGAGCAGCTCTCGAGCGTGCGCATCGACAACGATCCCGGTGAGTTCGCCGCCGCGGTGTTGGCGGCGCCGGCTGGAAGCGACGTGATCCTCGAAGCCACCTACGGCTGGTATTGGGCGGCGGACCTGCTCGAGGGTCTCGGTTATGTCGTCCACCTCGCCAACCCGAAGGGAAACGACTGGGGACACCGCCGCGTGAAGAACGACGAGCGCGACGCGCACGACCTCGCCGACCTGTTGCGCCTCGGCCGTCTTGCCGAGGCGTGGATCGCGCCACCGGAGCTCCGTGAGCTGAGAGAGCTCGTCAGATTCCGCAACAAGCTCTCGTCGATGCGCACGGGCGTGAAGGCTCAGGCACACGCCGTCCTCGCGAAGAACGGTGTGCTGCCCGTTCGCAACGACATGTGGGGCGTCGGCGGTGCCGCCCAGTTCGACTCGCTCGAGATCCCTCGCGCCTATTCGCACCGCATCGAGGTGCTGCGCGACCTCGTCTGTTTCTTCAACCGCGAGATCCTCGAGATCGACCGCCAGACGCATTTGTTGTTGCGCCACGATCCCGGTTACAACGCCGTGCAGGCGATCTATGGCGTCGGCGAAGTGATGGCGGCGATCTTCGTCGCCGAGATCGGCGACGTCTCGCGCTTTCCCTCACCAGAGGCACTCTGTTCGTGGGCGGGGCTCACGCCGATTCATCGCGAGTCCGACACCAAGGTCCATCGCGGTCAGATCACGAAACAAGGCTCGCGCCTCGTGCGCTGGGCAGCAGTCGAGACCGTCGCCCGCTACCACGCCGGCATCTTCGAAGCCGCCTTCCAGTCGATCGCCGACCGGCGCGGCAAGAAAAAGGCGACTGTCGCCATCGCCCGCAAGGTCCTCACGCTCGTCTACTACGGGCTCAGAGACGGAGAGATCCGCTGTCTCAAGAGCCCCAAGGCGGCGTGACGCTCGGACGCGAACGGGCGCGAGCTCGACGATCGGCAGGGCTCCCACTCAAAGGAGTGGCGCAGCCGGCAAAGTGATTGAGCCCGCCCGTTCGCGGCCGGAACACACCATGCTGAGCGACTCAGCGAAGACATGCCTCGGCAACCGAGCTTGCCGCTCTCACGATCTCTGACGCGAGAGAACTTGGTGCGAACCCAACGGCGCTTAGCGACCGCCGACCACAACCGGAGACATCCTGCGCCACTCGGCGCCGGCGTCAAGGTCGTTCGTCCTCGCATTGCTACGGGCGCTCCACCTTGACCCCGACGCCTCGATGGCGCGCGCCTTCACTCAGGTTGTGTCGTCGAGTCCCAGAGCATCGAGCAGGAAGAACCGCCTGTCGCGAGGATTGACACGGCCCCGCTCCTTCAGACATGCCGGTCGGGGGCACGGCGGGGGAGTGCGACTTCTTCGGCGTCTGCTGCGCGGCAAGGTCCCAGCGAGCGACGAAGAGCGGTGACATTCAAGGTCGGGTTGAATAGCGGAAACTTGTTTGCGGGCACGTGACTGCCCGGGCTTCCAGCTCGAGGGGCGGCGAGCGTCCTCACGTCGTGCTCTGATCAGGCTGCCCATTCACTGCGCCATCAGACTCCGGCCGAGTTGGAGCAGCGCTGATAGAGGGGAGCAGGCCCGAAACTTCCGTGGTGGTGTTGTGCGATTGAGGGGTAGAGGTGCCGTGTCTTGCTGAGCAATCGGAGTCCCGACTCGAACCCTGTACACGGCGCTGTGACCTGCGTCGCCCCCAGGAGTTCGAGCAGGTCGCGACGTACGCTCACGAAGCTCTGATCGCCCTCATCGCTCAACCCGTCAATGACAGGCGAACGCGAATGCTGCCAGGCGACCGAAAGCGGCCTAGGAGATCGCCGCCGCGCCCGGGCGTAGCGGCGCGTGGAGGTGGGTCGACGCCATGAGATAGCGGTCGACCGCCGCTGCCGCTGAGCGGCCTTCAGCGATTGCCCAAACGATCAGGCTCTGCCCCCGCGCCATATCACCGCACGCGAACACCCCTTCTCGGCTCGTCATGAAGTCCGAACCGACAGCGACGTTCTGCCGGTCATCGAGCGCGAGATCGAGCTCGCCAACGACACCGTTCAGTTCGGGTCCAAGGAAGCCGAGAGCGAGGAGAACGAGGTCGGTTTCGATCTCAATGCGAGTGTCGGGTATTGGTTCGAATCGTCCGCCGCAGAGCTCAACCTTTTCGACCGATATCGCGGCGACACCTCCACCACCGTTGTCGACGAAGGACGAAGTCGCCACCGAGTACCAGCGCTCGCCCCCTTCTTCATGCGCGGCCGAGCTGCGCATGATCCGCGGCCAGGTGGGCCAGGGATTATCGTCCGTACGCGCGAGCGGCGGTTCGGGAAGGATCTCGAGTTGGGACACAGACGCCGCGCCTTGGCGATGCACTGTGCCGAGGCAGTCCGCCCCGGTGTCGCCGCCACCGAGAATGACGACGCGCTTGCCGGCGGCGTCGATCGGTGTGCAGTCGAGCACCCCCTCACAGACGAGATTCGCGCCCTTCAAGTACTCCATAGCGAAGTGGATGCCGGCGAGCTCTCTTCGCAGGATTGCGAGGTCCCTCGGTCGCGACGCTCCGATCGCGAGGACAACGGCGTCGTGGTCAGCGACGAGTCGCTCGGCGGAGATCGTGGGGTGTTCTGCAGATTGCTGCCCTTCGTGTGAGGTCGTGCCGATTGAGACTCCGGTCTCAAAGCGAGTGCCCTCCGCGAGCATCTGTGAGACTCGCCGATCGATCACCCGCTTTTCGAGCTTGAATTCGGGCACGCCGTAGCGGATGAGACCACCGACGCGCTCGCTTCGCTCAAAGACCGTCACCGAATGACCCGCGTGGGTGAGCTGCTGGGCGGCGGCGAGACCGGAGGGTCCAGATCCGACGACGGCGACTTTTCGGTTCGTCAACGGACCAATGGTCGCCGGTTTCAAGTCGAGTGCTGCGAACTCTGCGATCTCGAGTTCGACCTGTTTGATCGCCACCGCGGTTTCTGTGAGACCGAGCACGCACGAGCCTTCGCAGGGGGCGGGACACAGTCTGCCCGTGAACTCGGGGAAATTGTTCGTCGCGTGTAGGCGCTCGGCCGCGAGATGCCACTTCTCAGAGGAAACGAGGTCGTTCCACTCGGGGATGAGATTGCCGAGCGGACAACCTTCGTGGCAGAAGGGGATCCCGCAGCTCATGCACCGCGAGGCTTGGCGGCGTAAGGCTTCGGCTGGAAATGGGAGGTAGACCTCGTGCCAGTCGCGGACCCGCTCCGCGATCGGTCGACGCTGCGCGTCTTCACGGCCGAATTTGAGGAAACCGCGCGGGTCAGCCATGCGCCGCTGCCATGATCGCATCGTCGACCGACTCACCGCGCGCGATCGCGTCGCGAGTGGCGTCGAGTACTCGCCGATAATCACGCGGCATGATCTTCTTGAAGCTCCCAAAAGACGATGGCGCACCGGCGAGGATGCGCGCCGCGAGTACCGAGCCCGTGAGCTGTCGGTGCCGTTCGATCGTCTCGGTGAGGAATGATCGATCCTCAGCGTCGATCGGTTCGACCTCGACCATCTCCCGATTGATCCGGCGGCCGTATTCATCGTTCGGGTCGTAGACGAAGGCGAGTCCTCCTGACATGCCGGCGCCGAAGTTCCGACCGATCGTTCCGAGGACGATGACCTTCCCGCCGGTCATGTACTCACAGCCGTGATGGCCGACACCCTCCACGACCGCCGTCGCACCGGAATTGCGGACGCAGAATCGCTCACCGACAAGCCCTGAGACGTACAGCTCGCCGTCAGTCGCGCCGTAGGCGCAGACATTCCCGGCGATCACGTTGTCCTCGGCAACATAGCCAGCACCTTCCGGCGGCCGGACGACGACGACTCCGCCGCTCAAGCCCTTCGCGAGGTAGTCGTTCGTGTCACCCGTCAACACGATCGTCACACCCGACGGCAAGAACGCGCCGAAGCTTTGTCCCCCCGAGCCCTCGAGCGCGATCGTGATCGTGTCGCGCGGCAACCCCGCAGCTCCACGTCTTCGCGTCACCTCGGCCCCGAGCATCGTTCCGACCGAGCGGTCGACGTTGCGCGTCTTCAGCGAGATCATGACCGTTTCGCCCCGTTCGAGCGCAGGTTTGGCGAGTTCGATGAGCGCGTGGTCGAGTGCGACCCCGAGGCCGTGATCCTGCGACTTCGTCTGGTGGAGATCGGTCGCACCGTGGTCCGGCTCGACACGGACGAGCAATGGTCGGAGATCGAGCCCCTGCGCTTTCCAGTGGCGCACGGCGAGCTCGACATCGAGGCATTCGATGTGGCCGACGGCGTCGACCAGGCGGTGAAAACCGATCGCCGCCAGGTACTCGCGTACCTCTTCGGCGATGTAGGTGAAGAACGTCTCGACGAACTCTGGCCGTCCACTGAAGCGTCCGCGCAACTCCGGATTCTGCGTCGCGATACCGACCGGGCACGTGTCGAGATGACAGACACGCATCATGACGCATCCCGAAACGACGAGCGGCGCTGTGGCAAATCCGAACTCTTCGGCCCCGAGCAATGCGGCGACGATCACATCGCGTCCGGTCTTCATCTGGCCGTCGACCTGGACAACGATCCGGTCGCGCAGCGCATTGCGGATCAGCGTCTGCTGTGTCTCGGCGAGTCCGAGCTCCCACGGCACGCCGGCGTGCTTGATCGACGTGAGCGGGGCGGCACCGGTCCCACCGTCACCGCCGGAGATGAGCACGACGTCCGCATGCGCCTTCGCTACCCCAGCCGCCACGGTGCCGACGCCGACCTCCGCGACGAGCTTCACATGGATGCGGGCGAGATCGTTCGCCGACTTGAGGTCGTGGATCAGCTGGGCGAGATCCTCGATCGAGTAGATGTCGTGATGGGGAGGCGGCGAGATCAACCCGACGCCCGGCGTCGAATAGCGCGTCTTCGCGATCCAGGGGTAGACCTTCGCGCCGGGGAGCTGGCCGCCTTCGCCCGGCTTCGCACCTTGCGCGATCTTGATTTGCAGATCCGTCGCGTTGACGAGGTACTCGCTCGTCACCCCGAAGCGCGCCGACGCGACTTGTTTGATCGCGCTCCGGCGTGAGTCGCCGTTCGGATCGGGAACGTAGCGCGCCGGGTCTTCGCCACCCTCACCGGAGTTCGACCGACCGCCCAAGCGATTCATCGCGACGGCCAGGGTCTCGTGGGCTTCCGCCGAGATCGAGCCGTAGGACATCGCGCCAGTCGCAAAGCGCTTCACGATCGACTCGACAGGCTCGACCTCATCGAGCGGCACGGGCGGCTGCAACGCGTCCGGACCGGTGTGCAGCCTCAACAGTCCGCGCAGCGTCCCGAGTCGCTCGGACTGATCGTCGACGAGCCGCGTGTACTCCTTGAAGACCTCGTAGCGCTTCGCACGCGTCGCGTGTTGCAGCTTGAACACCGTGCGGGGATTGAAGAGGTGGTACTCACCTTCGCGCCGCCACTGGTACTCGCCGCCGACTTCGAGTTCTCGATGCGCGATCTCACCCGATCTCGTCTCGAAGGCGAGATGGTGGCGCCATGCCACCTCTTCGGCGAGCACGTCGAGGCCGACGCCACCGAGCTTGCTCGTCGTCCCGGCAAAGTAGCGATCGATCACTTTGTGATCGAGTCCGACCGCCTCGAAGACCTGCGCGCCGGTGTACGAGGTGATCGTCGAGATGCCCATCTTCGACATCACCTTCAAGACGCCCTTGCCAAACGCCTTGATCAAGTTGTGCACTGCGTCCTCTTCTGAGATTGCGATCGCGCCCTCGCGAACGAGACTGAGGACCGAGTCGACAGCGAGGTATGGATTGACGGCGGCGGCGCCGTAGCTCACGAGCAGCGCCATGTGGTGCACCTCGCGGGCATCGCCAGCTTCGACGACGAGCCCCGTTCGGCTGCGCGCCTTTTCCTTCACAAGATGGTGGTGGACCGCCGAAACGAGGAGCAGCGAGGGGATGGGGGCGAGCTCTTCTGTCGCTCCACGATCGGAGAGGACGACGATGTTCGCCCCTTCGGCGATTGCCTCGAGGACGTCGGCTCGAATCCGTTCGAGGCATTCGGCGAGCGCCGGCGCGCCGCCGTCGACGGGGTACAGGCCGCGGACGACGAACGAGCGAAGACCCGGCGTCTCTCCGTGCTCGTTGACGTGGACGAGCTTCGCGAGGTCATCTTTGTCGATGATCGGGAACTCGAGTTCAATTTGACGTGCCGACTCAGGAATCGGTTCCAGCAAGTTGCGCTCACGGCCAACTGAGGCCTTCAACGAGGTGACGAGCTCCTCGCGGATCGCGTCGAGTGGCGGGTTGGTCACCTGCGAGAAGAGCTGGAAGAAATAGTCGAACAACAGTCGCGACCGGTCCGACAATGGCGCAATGGGCGTGTCCGAGCCCATCGACCCGGTCGGTTCGACACCGTTCATCGCCATCGGCGCGAGGATCAGACGGTTCTCCTCTTCGGTGAGCCCGAATAGACGCTGCTCGCGCACCAGCGCTTCGTGTGGCGGGACGAGTCGGTGTCGCGGAGGCAAATCGGCGATGTTGATGAGGTTCTCGTTCAGCCACAGTTCGTAAGGGTGTTCCTCCGCCAGGAGTGCCTTGATCTCTGCGTCTTCGACGATGCGTCCTTTGGCCGTGTCTACGAGGAACATCCGGCCCGGCGAGAGTCGGCCCTTGCGCACGATGCGCTCGGCGGGCAGGTCAAGGACACCAACTTCCGAAGTGAGCACCACGAAGCCGTCGTTCGTCACCCAGTAGCGCGCTGGGCGCAGACCGTTGCGATCGAGCAGCGCGCCGATGAGCTTGCCATCGGTGAAGGCGATCGCGGCGGGTCCGTCCCACGGTTCCATCAAGCAACCGTGGTAGCGGTAGAAGGACCGAAGTCGCGGATCCAGCTCCTCGTCGTTCTCCCAAGCTTCCGGGATCATCATTAACAGCGCGTGCGGTAACGAGCGGCCGCCGAGATGGAGGAGTTCGGCGACTTCGTCGAAGGACGCAGAGTCGCTCGAACCCGGAGCGATGATCGGGAAGATCCGGCCGAGATCGCCAGGGATGAGATCGCTTGCCAAGAGCGCTTCCCTGGCCCGCATGAAGTTGCGGTTGCCCTGGACCGTGTTGATCTCGCCGTTGTGGGCGATCATCCGGTAGGGGTGGGCGAGCGGCCAGGACGGGAAGGTGTTCGTCGAAAAGCGCGAATGGAAGAGGGCAAGCGCACTCACGAGGCGCTCGTCCGAGAGATCCGGGTAGAACCGACGCAGCTGTTCGGTGGCGAGCATGCCTTTGTAGACGAAGGTCCGCGTCGAGAGTGACGGGAAATAGCAGTCCGGGTGTGCGTGTTCGAAGCGCTTGCGGAGGACGTAGACCGCCCGCTCGAGCTCGAGTCCACGTTGTTCGGGTGACGGTCCGTCGGCATCGGCGGCGAGCACGGCCTGCCAGAAGCTCGGCGCAACGGCGCGCGCGGCCGAGCCGACGACGGAGAGATCGACGGGAACCTCGCGCCATGCGAGGACGCGCAGGCCCTCTTGTCCCGCGAGGTTGGCGAGCTCGGCCTTGCGTTCGTCGGCACGCGGTACGTCACGCGGCAGGTAGGCCATGCCGCTCGCGTAGGAGCCGAGCGGTGGCAGTGGACAGGAGAGAATCGACCGAAAGAACTCGTCCGGCATCTGGACGAGGATTCCGGCGCCGTCACCGGTCTCTGGGTCAGCACCGAACGCGCCGCGGTGGGCGAGATTCTCGAGCGCCGTCAGGCCGAGTTCGACCACCTCGTGGCTCGCGCCACGTTGCACGTTGGCGACGAATCCGACTCCGCACGAGTCATGCTCGAAGCGGGGGTCGTAGAGGCCTTTGGGGTGTGTGCCCTCGCTCACGGTGGGTCTCGCGTGGTCGAAGCGGTCGCCGGTGTGCGCGTCTCCGCCTCAGCGCGGACACTTGTGCCCCCGGTTGGGAAAATCTACATGAAACAGAACTCCGGCGAACCCGACGATGTTGCGTGTGCGTCACTCCGCAATGTGCGCGACTACGCGAGTGGGTGCTTCCGAGTCACGGAGCCCCGGGCCACGATGCGATCATGCCGGGGTGTCAACCGTGTCCTAGGCGCGACTGGGGTTCAGTCCGGAAAACGGTCGGTTTTCGCCCATCCTCGACGACCAGCCGAATCGGGCCGATCTACCGTCCCAAAACCCGTCCGAAAATGAACCACCGAAAAAGGCGACTGAGGCACCCTTTTCGTACACTCCGGACCTATGCGAGATTGTCCGGCAGTCACCGCATCCAGTCGGGCCGTCGGGCGTGCATTGCGTCGAGGCACACGCTTCGTGACCAGCGGCACCGAGGTCTTGGTAACCCCACAGAGCGAGGGCAGCTTTCGGGTAGAGGTCCGAGGTCCTCGCGGGAGTACCACCCACACTGTGTAAGTGCCCGCGGGCATGGCGGATGAGTTGGGCTGGGGCGATGCGGCCGAGGCGGAGCTGGTACGCGAATCGTTTGCTTTTCTTCTCGAGCGTGAGCCCCCGACCTCAATTCTCAGTCGTTTCAGCTTGGACGTGATCGGCCGCTACTTTCCCGAGTATTCAACCGAGATCCGCGGCCGGCACAAAACGTGAGGTCGTCCTGACAGCGCAACGGTGCTCCGACACCGACCGCCGATACCGTGTGCGCCAGCCACTCCACCAATCGTCAGTTTCGGCATTGTTATGTGGCGCGTCATGACTCTGGCACAGACAGCTCGCGCGTCGCTCACGCGTCACGGGTAACAACCATCCGGTAGGCCAGTGCGACGAGGCCGGCGGCCGCGGAGCTTCTTTGATCAATCGAGCCGTGCGCTCGCGAGCCGCACGCCACTCTCGGTCGAGATCGTCGCCGATCGGAGCTCGCGGGCCGGGAACGGCATCGTGACCGTCCAGCTCCCCGAGCCGTCGTAGAGCCAGAAGATTCCGAGCGTGACGGAGCGGCCGTCCTCGTCGGTAACGCGGCAGACGACCGGTCCACTCCGATTGAGATGAGTGATCTTGACGACGAGGCGAGCCGGACTTCCCGATCGTACCGAGAGCTCGCCGACCGTACGACCGCGACTTTCGAGGACACTGTTCGCAGAGAAGTTCACATGCGAGGGGGACCCGTTCCCGAACAGGTCACCGGCCGTGAAGCCGAGAACCGCAATTGCGATGGCGGCTACCGCGAGTAGTGCGACGCGTCGTCTCGACCGAAACACCCGGGCGCGCTGGGTCTCGTGAATTCGGTCGAGGACGCGTACTTCGAAGCCGACTGGTGGTTCCACAACCGGAGCGAGTTCGAGGAGGTGGTCGCTCGTCGCCGACAGCGCCTCGAGCAACGCCTCGCACGATCGGCAGCTCTCGACGTGGTCGATGACATCGGCGCGCTGTCGGCCGGTGATCGTTCCGAGTGCGAGCGCGGCGACGTCGTCGTCGAATCTTTGGCAATCCGAGCTGTCGATCGTCACCGCAACTCCTCCTCTTTGTTCACGAATGCGTCGTGGAATTTCATCAACCCGGTCCGGATCCGGGTCTTTGCCGTGCCGAGGGGAATCTGCTCGGCAGAGGCAACCTCGTTGGCGGTGAATCCATAGAGTCCGGCGAGCACGACCGCGCGGCGCTGGTCAAACGGAATCGTCGCGAGAGCCTGTCGGACCGACTGGTTCGTTCCGACCGCTTCGATCGCTCCTCCTTCGTCGCTGGCCGACTCGACGAGTAGCACCAGCTCGTCGTCTTTGGTCGGAAACGCCCGCCGCACTCGAAGCGCGTCGATCGCGAGGTTGCGGGTGATCGTCAGCACCCACGTCGAGACTGCGCCGCGTCGGGCGTCGAACACTGGCGCGTGCTTCCACGCACGCGTCAAAGCCTCTTGAGCGATGTCCTCTGCTGCTTGGGCGTCGCCGAGCATGCGGAGTGCAAGTCCGTAGACCCGGCCCTGGTAGCGGCGGACAAAGGCGGTGGCCGCCCAGTCGTCGCCGCTTGCCATCCCGGCGAGGAGAGCCTCGTCGGAAGGCCCAGAAGTGGACTCGTCCCGGTGGCTTGGCGTCATCAAGGGCTCACGTGGATCCGGGCGCGTGGCGCGGTGGCCGATCAGTAGCCGGCCGAGGTCGATGGGGTTGAGGCGGGGGTCGCCGCGGCCTTGACGGTGACGACGTGAAAATTGCCGACTCCCTGGCCTGAAGTCTCTCCAGCCTTCGTGTCACCGCCGAAGGTGTAAAGCGGCTCGCCTCGGTAGGTCACTTGGAGAACCCCGCCTGCGCGCTTCACGGTTCCGAGGAGGGCCTGAGAAACACCGGTCCCCGCCGTCGCCTTGGTCACGCCCTTCGGCAGGACGAGCGGAGGCCACGCCTGCGCGCAACCACCTGTACAAGCGGACTTCTTCGATGTGTCGAGCGCGTAATGGTAAAGGGTGAATCCCTTGCTCGTCTCGAGAATGACGCCGAGCTTGCCGCGACGCGCCGAAGCAACGATCACCGGTTTGGCCGCGTGGTCGGTAAGGACCAGCGGTCGAGCCGCATTGGCGCCGACGGCACCAGCGGTGCTAGCGCCGATCGCGAACCCCGCCGTCGCGAGAGTGAGCGCCGAGGCGGCGAACACTGGCCACAATCGCCGTGGCCTTCGCCCGTGATCTGGAGCGGGAGCATCGGTCATCGAATACGACAAGTTTCCTCCTCGAAATGGAATTCGTTCGGTCATAAGGGATACGGGCGCCGAGCGAAGAAGGACTGCCTTCCGATCGGGATTCTTCGATCATCGCCTTGTTTTCGAACCGCGATCCCGCTGGCCGAGTTCGCGGAGGCGCTCGCCCACGCGCTCCTCGGTGGGGAGCTCGCCACATCCAGGACCCGGAAGGGATATGACCTCGTGACCGGGGCGGGCGAGAAGGTGCAGGTGAAGTACCTCGCCAATTCAGGCGATGCGTGGGTCAACTGAGGATGAGTCGGGTGGTTCAGCGTGGTCACCGCCTAAGGCGGTCGTCAGTCCCTCCAGGTCGGCGACGGTCACGGTGAGCGCGGAGTGACCGCTTCGGCGAAGTGGTGACGGCACCTTTTCGGCGAAGTGGATGCAGACGCCTCCGTCGTGGTTCGTTCCAAAGCTCAACCCGTCGTCAGCACGTGACCCGCGGACTCCGAACGCAGTCCACCAGCGGTAGTTCCGAGTGATGTGCGCGCCGGTGATGTTCGAGAGCGGCGTTGCAAGCTTGAAAAAGCCGAAGGTCGCCACGAAGGAGCCTTCGTCAGTGAGCGTGGCGCCATCCTTTGCGCGTCGCAGACCGAAGGGCAGCAGCACTGGCAGGTAGCGGTTGTCGATCGCGTAAGCGAAATGTTGGGTCATCATCAATCCGATCCACTTGTGCGTTTATGAAAATGGCCGATGGCAGTCTCACATGACAGTGATGTCATTGGATTGACCGACAGCGCCTCGAAGCGTTGCCCGCCGGGTTTCGTGTCGGAGGGCCGACCTCCACAATCTGCGACTGGCGAGTCGCTCCTTGGTCAGCCGACTAACCGGCGGTCGGGGGCACGTTCGCGCCGTCAACTGGTGAACGTTTTTGGGCGCAAGACTGTCCACGTGCGATGGATTACGGCCGTTGTAGTGGCGCTCACCAGCGCGACGGCAGTCGGCATGATTCTTGGCCTTTCACCGGCATCCGGCACTGGCAAGGTGACGCCGGATCAGCCAATCGCCTTGGCGGTCTCGCGCGACGGCGACCTCTACATAGGCGATAGAGGTCGAAACGAAATTCTCGAGTGGATGCCGTCGGGAGGGTTTCGGGTCGTCGCCGGGACCGGCGTGGCCGGGTTCACCGGTGACGGTGGTCCTGCCGACCGCGCCGAGGTCGACTCTCCCACCAGTCTCGTGATTGCGCCCAACCGGACGCTCTACTTCACCCAGGCTGGCCGCTACCTGGGGCCGACCAGTTCGAGTGGCGGAATGCTCAACACTGTGATCCGAGAGATCACGCCTGCGGGGACGATTCGCACGATTGCCGGCCTCCATCCGAGTTGTCCATCCGGAGCAGTCCAATCGATCCCTGCAGAATCCGCTCTCTTCTACGGCGCATCCCTCTCACTGTCGCCGGCGGGTGCGTTGGCTGTGGACGCCAACCTGTTCGTCAACTGCAGCCACGACCAGAGATTCGGTCCGAATCTGCTCTTGACCTCGTCCGGTCTCTTCATCAAAGACACATCGAATCCCGTTCCGGCGGTCGCATCGGTCGATTGCGGAAGCGGCGTCCCGGGACAGGGCTTTCAGGCCTTTGGGTGCATGAGTGGTGGCGGCCATCCAAACGAGCTTCTGATCGTTCAAAGCGACGGCGGACGGACCGCCTACCCCGATAGTCAGGAACTGGACTTCGCCGTGGGCGACGGGGAGGTGGTTGCCACCTTCGACGGCGACCTCGTGCGAGTGACCAGCAGTCTCCTGGTCCCGCTGCTCACGAACGAAGAACTCCTGAGCGCGCTGCACATTCCTCCGATTGCGGACATCGGCGCCCCCACGGTGGGTTCCAATGGGGACGTCTACTTCGTCGCGTCGATCATTCACTCCGGATGTCAGAACCGCATTCTCGAACGGACCACTCGAGGAACGATTCGGCAGATTTGGGCATCCTCAACGTCGCGGAATAACACCTGCTTCTAGGTTTCTGAACTGCAACGCGTTGGTGAGTGTCCCGAAACGCGCGCTCGATGTAGCGCCGCCGGGTATCCCCCATGTGCCGAACCGGGACAGTCGCGAAAAGAGTTCCGCCTCAAACGCCGCACTCGTTGAGCTGACAACATATGCCTATCTAGCTGGTCAAGAGCGCAACGCTAATTGAGAGTAAGCATGCACTGTGCGGTCTGGCGTTCTCGGCCAGCTGCTCGTCGCGACGGTCCTGTTGGGATCCGGCACGGCAGTTAAGGCTGAGCTGGATATGGACCAAACACGCGCGCCGGTCGGTCACGGCGCGTCGATCCGGCAAGTCGCCGCGGGTGGGTACACCGGTTATGCGGTCCTCACGAACGGCCGAGTGTGGGCCTGGGGGGACGACCTCGAAGGCCAGATCGGAGACACGGGGCCGTGGACATCGCGCACCGTGCCCGTCGAGGTCGACCTTGTCACCCGAGCGACGTTCGCTGCAGGCGGTGGAAACAGCGCCTACGCGTTGAGAAGGGACGGCACCGTCTTCGCGTGGGGAGACGACAGCATGGGCGAACTCGCCGATGAACGGTTCACCGCTCGCCAAATGCCTCGCCTCGTCAAGCATTTGACCGCAGTCTCTTACGTCTCAGCGGGCGCGTTCTCCGTGTACGCGATCCGCGGCGACGGGACCGCGTGGGCATGGGGTGACAACAGCTTTGGACAGCTCGGCACAGGTTCAAAACAACCCGAGTCCACCGCCCCGCACGAACTCGCGCGCTTGAGAGATGTCGTCGCCATCGCCGGCGGTTCTGCTGACGCCTACGCGCTGCTCAAGAACGGAACCGTGTGGGCATGGGGTGACAACTCCCTCGGTCAACTCGGTGGTGGCGCGTGCGTCTCGACTGGCGCTCGTCGCCAGGATGCGTGCCTCGGATCGGACGTCCCCCAAAGGGTCCCCGACCTGAGCGGCGTGGTCGCGATTGCCGCGGGTGGGGACTCGGGCTACGCGCTACGACGCGATGGGAGCGTGTGGGCATGGGGCGACGACGAGTTCGGCGAGCTCGGCAACGGTGTCGTCCGCCTTGACGAGGACATGCCCGTCCGGGTGAAGGGTCTCAGCCACGTCATCGCCATCGCGGCGGGATCGTGTTCGGGCTACGCCCTGCTCCGCGGTGGCGAAATTTGGGCGTGGGGTCGCGGCGACTTTGGCCAGTTGGGGGACGGCGCGACTTCACAACGCAGCCTCCCGGTCCGAGTCAAAGGGCTCACCGACGTCGCGAAGGTGGTCGGAGGCGGTGATATGGCCTACGCGCTCCAAAAGGACGGCGAGTTGTGGGCGTGGGGCGCGAACGCGTACGGGCAGCTCGGCAACGGCTCGGTTCTGAATCGCGACCTTCCGGTGCGTGTGCTCGACCTCCCAGGTTCGGAGCCGGGTTAGCGCTGCCAGAAGTCGATCGCTGCTGCGAGCCACATCCCGTCCTATACCTTCGCAACGGGGCACTGCCGGCGACCACGCCCTTTGCAGTCGGCGTCGTAGAAAGTTACGTCAATTCACGTTCGAGGCGGTCTCACACTGCACCACCCGAGTGGGCGTCGCGCACAGAGGGGCCAACCTGCTCCGTGGTGGGCACCAAATTCGCTCCGTACTTCGGGGGCACAGAGAATGTCGCGGCCGGTTCGTTCCGGGACCATCTCGCGGAAAGTGCGCAAGGACCGTACAGATCGCTGACACCGCGCGTTCCGCTGACACCTCCAATCGCCAGTGCGACTGCCGTTCATTTACGCCACAGACCCGGCGTTATGGGCGAGTCACCCGGCGTCCGATCAACCGTCGTCGGCTTCCACGTGGTCGGCGCCCAGACCGTCGAGGAATTCCCTTACCGCCCGCTTGGATCTGAGCACGTGAAGGGCCACATGCTGCCCATGCTGCGCAATGATCTCGCGTTCGCGCTCCGGTTCTGAGCGGCGCTTCCGCCAGATGCGGACGGCCAAACGCCACTCATCGCGCAACCGCAGCCAGGCCGAATAGTCGCACCCTTCGGGCAACTCGCCCGGCATTCGGAAGCCGCGCAGGAACGCGCGTCCTGTGCAAAGCCACCAGGGCATGTCGAGAAACACAACGGTGTCCGCGCGTTCGAGCCGGAGATCGAGTGTCTCGTGGTAGTTGCCGTCGGCGATCCACGCGTCGCCGGCGAGCACGCCACATTGCTTCTCGCGCCACTCGGTCTCCGACGGTGCAACCCAGCCGGGCTTCCAGAAGTCGAGGTCGAGATGAATGACCGGCAATCCGGTCTTGGCAGCGAGCGCGAGCGAGAAGATGCTCTTCCCGGACCCGGCCAGCCCAGTGACGATGACGCGGCGTCCTACCACCAACGGGGCTTCACTCATCGCAGTCAGTGTCCCCAACGTGCCGTTGGTGGGCACACTCGCGGCGCGGGTGACACTGCTTAATTGGCAGATATACCGCTTCCATTACTTTCGGCCCCGACGCGCGAATCCCACCAGGCCCGAAGGTCTGAGCCTGGATAGGCCTTCTCTTTTACTTTCTCCCGTTGCTAAACGGTCGCAATGCAGTCAATCTCGATGTCGAACCTTCCGGGCCATGCCGGTACGTTCACGAAAATGCGAGCTGGCGGGTCTGTTGGAAAGTAACGGACGTAGATGGAGTTGACTGTGGCGAATTCATCGACCGATGTGCAATAGACATTGCACTTAAGCACCTTGTCCAACGTTGATCCGGCAGTCTCGACGCAGAGCTTCATTTGCTCCAAGACGAGTTCGGTTTGTCGCTCAATAGGAGCATCGACGACTTCGCCTGTCGTAACGCACAATCAGCTCTATCTGGATCTCGACGGTGCCACCACGACCCTCGACGATGCGGTGAATCGTCGAGTCACCGTCCTTCGGCGGCATGAAGTCACATACCGACACCGAGCCCGTCGCCGTCTCGAAGATCGTCTCGAGAATCAAGGTGTCCGGTTCGTAGTGGCGGGTGACCTTGGTCACTTCGCCCTTCGGAGCGATCAGCCACCGTCCGTTGCCCGCGTCGCCGAGCATTGCCGCGAAGGCGGCGCCGGAGTCGATTCGCGGCGCGCACCACCAGTCGATCGATCCGGTGAGGTCGACGAGGGCGACAGTTTTGGTGTCGCCGATGATGGCGTAACTCTCGATCCTTGAGGGCACTGATCCTCTCTAGAGTCGAACTCGGGGACGGTCGCGAATACTCATTATGAGCGCCAAAAATCGCGAAGCATCAGGGCGGAAGAGGCAACGATGCGCGCTACTTGCTCGTCGCTCGGCGTCGCTCGGAGTTGCGCTGGCAATGGGCTATCCGTGGGCAGCAGGCCGACGGTCCGAGACAAATGGGGGGTCGCACAACCTTCGGACAGGTAGCCGAGGATTAGGAAGGATAAGGTCGGCATCCTGAGTGACAAGGCGGTAGCCGAAGTCGCCTCTCCGTTCCCACCGGACGCACGGGTCCTTCCGGGTTCCCAGGTCAGATGGAGAAGCTGGAGGTAGGAGAGGGAGGCGTCGGCATCGACGAACTGGGGACAAGATGCGACAGATCCTGCGCCGAATGACGCTCCCGAGCTGGCCGGGTGCTGGGCCGATGTCGTTGCTGCTTGGTGTCGCGCTCGTTGTCGCCCCCGGCGGCCTTGTTGCCGAGCACGCCGCTCTTGCCGCGAGGTCGGCGGCGCTCGCGCCACACGTCGCGACGAACACCATCGTCGTGACCGGCAAGTACGCCGGCACCCTAAAGCTTGAGGACCCCGCGAAGAATTGCGTGGAGCTAATCGACATATCGAAGAGTACCCACGAACCCAATCCAAGAGACGTCGTCAGGCTCTACTACGCCGGCAAGCTGTCTGGTCTCAGTTCGACCAAGTGGACCTTCACCGCCACGGAGAAGGGCAGCGGGACGTTCACCCAAAGCCACATCGCTACGACACAGGGGGCATTGCTCGACTCCTACACGACAGGGTTCGGCTTCGTGGCGACCTCGGGGACGATCACCATCGGGGGAAAGACCGGCTCGTTCAAGTACAAAGTGACCTGGTCAAACCAGCCCGGCTCTATCGGTGCCACCAGCCGGGGTACCGGCACGGCGGCAGGCAGCTGGAGTTGCCCCTCGGTTACCAAGATCTGAGAGGGCCCCCCATCGATACCGATGTCCAAGCGAACACGGTGAGGTAACAGCACCAGCCCGAGGTCGCCCATCACGCGTCGCTCAAGGGAGCGCAGACGGATCGCCTCAACGTGCCGTTACATGGGTGACGCGCCAGGCTACGCCTTTAACGATGGAACCACGTCGCGGCTCGCGCGTCCAACCTTTCGTGCATTGCATCGCGTTTAACGTGACGGGTACTCCGTCAATCCGCCGATCCGCGCGAAGTCGAGCGTCATGCGCGGCGATCGAGGATGTCCCGTTGCTTGTGGGTTTTCGGTGCCACCGGCCGTGAGTCGATGGCGCGCCAGCTGTCACGTCTCCCGGCAGACAAGGGGCCGGACGAGCACAGCACGCACATGCTTTGCCGGGCAAGAAGAAGGACGGGGCACGCGATCTTGCCACGACGCCCAGCCAGCGGGCTTTCCGTGCAAGCCTGCGGCAACGCACACGTTGGCAAATTGTGGTTCTAGCGGTGAACCGCGGACCGAACTGCTCCTGTTGGCGTCGACGAAGTGTGATGTCGCACCCGGTCAACGGCGCGTCGGCCGGGTGCGATCGCCTGAACGCCCGCTTGGCACTGTCCCTGGACTTGCGTCGGCCCTCGACACGCTTCCCGAGCATCGCAAACCGCACACATTCGTCGGACCAGCGAGGTGGCGGAGATTCCGCCCCGCAGGTCCGCGTATACAGAAAAGAAGGAGGCATGAATACGCTGCGCGGCTGCCCCATAACACGCGCCTTAGGAGTTCCGAAAGCGTCGCCACAAAGTGCCGTTTATGGACGCTCGCGAAGAGGCGGGTGCGCTCCCTGTAACACAGCACCCGCAAACTGCATCTCCAGGGCTTACGCGCTGTCAGGTCTTAAGCTCGGTAGGTGAATTCGGACGATCTCCTGGTTCTACCTCCCGGTGACTTCCGCATACCGCGCCAATATTTGGCGCCGTGGTGCTTTGCACTGCCGGAAGATGACTCGACCGAGTACCCGCCGCCTAGCGATCTTGTGAGCGAGGATGCGTGGGGCGGGATCATGGTGCTTCCCACGGACGTAGCTCTCAAGACAACGAGCTATCTCGGCAGCCAGGTCGCTCGACTAAAAGAGCTCCATTCGTATTGGATCTTCTCCTGGCCACCGGTTGATACAGCTTCAACGCCTCTCTGGTGAGCTCAGGGCTTCGACACCGTCGTGAAGCCTGCGCGTGAGGTGAAGGCCATCGACGACTTTGACGCCGTGGTGGTAGCAGGCGCGCTTTACGCCTTCCGCTGGCATCGTGACGCGCGCCGCTTCGTGCGTAAGCACGCGGTGGCGTTGCACGAGCGACCCGTGTGGCTAGTGAGTAGCGGCCCCCTCGATGACTCCGCCACTCAAGGGGATATTCCTCCGGTCAAGCAGGTCGCCGCGGCGATATCGAAGATCCACGCGAGAGGGCACGCCACGTTTGGAGGCCGCCTTGAAACCGATGCGAAAGGATTCCCGGCCAGTGCCATGGCCAAGAAGAATGCAGGTGACTGGAGGGACCCTGCGCATGTCCACCGCTGGGCTACCGCCGTAGCCGCAGACCTTGTTGAAGCAGGTAACGCCAACCATTGACCGGGTGAGCCATTCAGAGTTCGATGGCGCGTCAGTGCTGTCGGGGAGGTGCCCCAGTTCGCCGGGTGTGCAACAGTTCTCGCCCTCTGGTTTCCGCGAATGGGACTACTCCGGCAGGTGACAGACCGCCTCGACGTTGTTGCCATCAGGGTCACGAACGAAAGCGCCGTAGTAGTTGGGGTGGTACTCCGGCCATAACCTGGGCTCGTTGAGCGTGCTCGCTCCCATTCGGATCGCTGCTTCGAAGAATGCACGTACGGCAGCCCGATTGGGCGCGACAAATGCGATGTGGCACTCTCGAAACCCTTCGCCCGTCGCCCGAGGTCCGATCCAGAACTCCGGCTTGGGCGCGACGCCGAAGCCGATGACCTGTCCGAAGTCCATCACTCGTTTACCGCCGAGCGGAGCGAGGACGGCGTCGTAGAAAGTCGCGCTCGACGCAGGATCGGCGCACTGAATCGAGAGGTGGTCGAGCATGGTGCCATCTTTGCCTTTCTGAGCCGCGTCTCCAAATGTTCAGCGAGGTCTCGCATCGCATGCCCCCAACCGCCGGCTTGGCGCGCGTCGCGCGGCGGCACTTTCCGGAGATGCCCAATCTTGAGCGGCGGACCAATCCCCGCCGTTTTGATGAGCGCTTGTCTACGATTGGCCGGCCTCCCGCAGTGGCCGTCAATAGAGAGAGGGCTACGTGGAAAAGGTGCGTCTAGGCATCGTCGGGGTCGGCAACGTGAGCCAACTAAACGTCCCCGGATACCTAGACCATCCCAGATGCGACGTTGTCGCACTGTGCGACTCTCGGCTTGAACGGGCACAGGTTCTCGCGACGAAGTGGGGCGTGCCGCGCGTTTACGGGTTACTAGACGACCTGCTCTCAGACGACGAGATAGACGCCGTGGAGATCCTCACCCCCACCTATCTGCACGCCGAGCACGTCATCGCGGCGGCCCAGGCAGGTAAGCACGTCTCGTGCCAGAAACCCATTGCCACCTCGGTAGTCGACGCTCGTCGGATCGTGAGAGCGTGTGCCGAAGCTCAGGTGACTTTCCGCGTCACCGAGAACTGCTGCTATTACCCGCCGTTGGAGCAAGCCAGGCAGTTAGTTGCTGACGGAGCCATCGGAACACCGACGGTCCTCAGGATCAAGACCGTGGTCGGTGACACCGAGTCGGAGTTCCAAGCCACCCAAGACCCCGAGGGGTACATCTGGCGCTTCGACGCCCGGAGTCCCGGCGGACACCTCTTCGACGACGTGATGCACAAGTACGCCATGGCTCTCTGGCTGGTCGACGAGGAGATCAAAAGCGTTCAGGCGGTCGTGCGCAAGGGAAGACTGTTCTTCGAGGCCCCGATGGTGGCCTTGATCGAATACGCGCGAGACGACCTGCTCGGGATGCTGGAGGTGTCGCATGCGCCGGGGATGTTTATTGAAAGTGACTGGTACGGAGCGGACGAGTTCTTCGAAATCCAGGGAACTACGGGGTTCATCTGGGTGACCCGACTGTCTGGTCGGCTGCACGACCTGCCTCCCATCGTGTTGAGGAGTGGGAAGACGACGAGCTTGTTTAGAGACCTCGATGATCGCTACGAGCTGAGCTTCCAGCGTGCCGCGGCTGCCTTCGTCGACGGATTGCTTTCCGGGACAGCGGTTGAGCTTGCTCCTGCGACGGCCCTCAAGGCACTTCAACTTGCCTTTGCCGTCTACAAATCCTCAAACGAGCATCGGCCGGTTGATCCCGCCGAGATCGAGGACTCTGTCTCGCCACCGTGGTGGCCGAAGAGCCCGGAGGAGCTAATCGACGACGCAATGACCCTCGGTCTCATGCCTGAAGACCAAACGACGCTTGATACTCACTCGTTTCTACGCACAGGCGGCTCGTCGATTCGCCGTTCCACGCGTCCCCTAATGCGCTGACGGTCTACGCCAGGGGTGTCAGTGATCGCCGGTTAGTTGGCTGACCAAGGAGCGATTCGCCAGTCGCAGATTGTGGAAGTCGGCCCTCCGACACCAAAAACTCCCAGCTCAACGGGGTGACGACAAAGGTTGTCCGCCGCGCCGTCGAAGATCACGCTAAACGATTGCTAAACAACGGCTCGGACTTCTGCGCACTCGGTGGTATCAAGCGGAGAATCCGAAGACGCGAGCAAGTTCCACGGATCTGGTCCAACGGGAAAGACGGTTTAAGCCCGTTTGGCGCCTCGCGAGCCGGCCCGTGGGTACGAGGGTTCGGCTCTGTCACCTCTTAAACCAAGGCGAATTTGACGATGAGTTAGCGGCTCCAGTGCCGGCGTTAAGTGGCGCGTCGGCAATCACAGTCGCGCGAACCTATTGGGACATACGCGATTGTTTGGACGCGATCGTCAAGTCTTGGAGACGTCGCCCGTGCCCTGACTCGATTCATGGAACACGGCGTGTAGCACACCGCGACGAGAAGTCCCTCTGGGCTCAACAGCAGTGCGGTTACCTGAGACCGAGGCTCCGTCTTCGCGCCGTGATTAGTCGGTAACTGTTGCGCTCCAACTCCTCAGCTGCTGCCGCGACGTCGGCAACTTCGAACTCGATACTCGCCTGCGGCACCGGGAAGTCTGGCGGCTACTCGCTTGTCCCGAAGCATGCTTCGGCGGCTTTCTCGAGTGGTCACAGCCCGAAATGCTTGACACCCGCCAACCGGTGAGGACGTAGTCTCCCTGATCGCCTTCCAATGACAGCGCTAGTGCATCGCGGTAAAAGGCTTTAGCGGCATCACTTTCGCGAACGATGGGGGCAACACTGGTGACGAACTGCACCTCCATGGCAAGCACCTCCGCCGACAGACACGACCCTGCGTCGGACAACAAGTTTTTCCAATGCTTCGGCTAGATGCTGAAATCGATGGCGCCGATCCCCAGACTCGAAGTTGTTGCAGGTAGCTGGCAATTGATTACTACATTGAAGGGCGGAGGCTGTTGCGATGTCTGATCACGGCGACCGCGGCAACTTGGCGACGCCGGGAGGCGAATACGAAGTCATAGAGCCGCTGGAGGAGAGCGAGGCTCGCCGAGAAGCCCTGCTTTCGTCACTGGACGACATCGTCTTCGAACTCGATCGTGACGGTGTGTACCTGGGTGTCTGGACCGCGAGTGACCATCTGCTCGCCAGGCCGCGGGGCGAGCTGATGGGCCGAAGCGTCCGGGAGGTTATCGGCGAGGACCTCGGCGAAGCTCTTGTACGGATCATCGGACGCGTCCTCGACAAGGGTTCGCCCGAAGTCTGGGAGTACTCGCTCCGGGTTCCGACCGGCACGCGCTGGTTTCAGGCAAGGCTCGCCCCGATCAAGGTTCGACGCGAGATGGCAGCCACCAGGGTCTGTCTTCTTGTACGCGACGTCACGGATCTGAAGGTCGCCGAACAGGCACGGACGCAAGCCGAAAATGAGCTCAGGCGGCTAGCTCTCCACGACGGCCTGACGGGCCTACCCAACAGGGCCCTGTTTGCTGACCGCCTCGACCACGCGCTTGCTCGCACCTCTCGGATTGACTTCACAACGGCCGTGCTGTTTTGCGACCTCGACCACTTCAATACCGTGAACAACACCTTCGGGCATCTGACTGGAGATGCCGTCCTCGTCGAGGTTGCACGGCGATTGCAATCGGTGCTCCGAGCAGAGGACACACTTTCCCGCTTCGGCGGCGATGAATTCGTCTGCTGTGCGAACGTCCGCAATCACGCCGAGGCGCGGGAGATTGCAGGGCGAATTGCCGCAGCGCTCGCGCCGCCCGTCACCGCCAACGGGAGTGACGTGCAGGTGCGGGCAAGCATCGGAATCCGCTTGTCTCAGACCTCGGCAGACAGCCCCGAAACGCTGATCCGCGATGCCGACAAGGCAATGTACCAAGCCAAAGAGAACGGAAGGAACTGTGTAGCCGAATTCAACCAACTCGGCGACAAAAAGGTGCGTTAGCGCCTGGAGGGTAATTCACGTATTTGCACCAATGTTTCGACCGTTCTGCCTGGAACTGGCCGTGACGAGTACAAGTTCGAATGGAGCCTCAACCCTAGACCGGCCGATCCAGCCTCCTGCCGCACCGCATTGAGAAATTCGCGTCTCACTGTCCCAGCGATCCGTGACAGCCTCTTTGTCGATCGTGGGCGAGCGTTATGTGGCACCCACTTCACACTCTCCCCCGAAGCGTTCGCCCTCAATTCATTGGCTCAATCCCGACGGCAAGACGTCGATTTATGCAGTGAGCGCACCAGCTCAGTCGAAGCCCTTGACGACACCCGGCCCGAACTCTGTTCTACATCGACCGTTTTGGCGACCGTCCCGAATGTTGCCAAGATGGCTTGATCGGCGACGGGTGCCATCAATTCAAAGCGGGGAGCCTCGAGGCGGTCCAGGCGTGGCCGTTCCACGATTCGACAAGGGTGTCGGCTGAGGTATCCGAATGCTGACCGACCGCCTTGCATGAGCTGGACGAGGCGCAGGACACGGCGTAGAGAAAGCCGACCGGAGGGCTCGGTACCGGCGTGATCGACCAGCTCGAGCCGACGTACGACTCGACGAGGGCGAAGTCGAGAGCCGCACGGCCGCGGTAGTAACCGACGGCTTGACACGAACGGGTCGAACTGCAGGACACGCCTTCGAGGTAGGCGACCTCGGGGCTCGGGCTCGTCGTCACCGCCCAAGTGGCGCCGTTGAACAACTCGACCAATGTTCGCGGGAGGATGCTGGCGCCGCTGCCCGTGCCGGCGCTGTAATACCCGACCGCCGTGCACCTGTCCGGCTCGGGACATGACACACCGTCGAGGCCGCCGTAGCTCGCCGGTGTCGGTGTCGACTGAACGGACCACGACCTGCCGCCCCAGCGTTCGGCGAGGGTGGCGCTGCCGTCGTTGCCGACGGCTTCGCACGAGGTCGGCGACGCGCAGGCGACTCCGTTCAAGGAGCTAAGAGCGGGGCCAAGCACCGGCGTTGGGGTGAGCGACCAAGAGGCACCGGCGAACGTCTCGACGAGGGTCCCTCCATCACTTTCGCCAACGGCCGTGCACCACCGCGCCGACGGGCAGGTAACAGAGGCGAAGCTGCCGGCCTGCGCTCCAAGTCTCGGGCCCGACGCGACCGTCCAGCGATGTCCGTTCCACGACTCGATGAGCGGCTGAGCGACGACACTGTCTGTAAAGGAGTAGCCGACCGCCACACACCATTTCTTCGAGACGCACGACACGCCGTCGAGCCCGCTGTTCACTCCTCGGTACGGGCTGTGCACGGTCGTCCAGCGAGTCCCGCTAAAGGACTCGATCAACGTGTCGTCACCGGAATAGCCGACTGCCGTGCACCATCCGTCGCGGAGGCAGGACACGGCATTTAGCGTGCTCTGGACGCCCGGTTGGATCATCGTGGAAATCGCGCCGCCAGATGCCCGCGAGCCGAGGGGAGCGAAGGTTGATCCGACCAGGACGACGCAGGTCCAAAACGTGCGCCCCCAGCCCGGTCGAGTGAACCGGGCGGGCGCCCGATCGCGCCGAATTCGCATCCCTGGTCGCATGGTCAGAGGCGCGGCAATCCGGGGCAGCAACGTCAGGCGACGAGGAAGGGTCATCACGTCGATCGCCCAGCGCGCACCGGCGATCTCCAGTTCGGCGTCGCTCTTCGGTCGGTCATCTCCCCGAGGGCCCGGGCGAACGCTACGCCTCGATGAAGGCCCGCGAATGGCGTTTGTTCAGCAGGCTCCTAGTGGGGCCGTTCCCTCGTCGAGGACAATCGCTGACACCGTCACCGACCCGGCGGTATGGGATACCCCTTGCTCCACACCGCCTGAACATTTGGGGACGTCTGACGCGGTCGCAGCTTTACCCAACTACCCGGATGATCGGGCGATTCGCGGTCACAGCTCTAGTGGCTATTCCATTCAACGGGAACGCCTTGCCTGGTACTCTCTCGTTAACTTAGGTGCGCCGGGAAGCCTGGTCGGCAGAAGAGGTCCGACCAGTGACGGCGGTACGTACCAGCTGCGCGCATTGCGCCTTTTCCCCCGCGACGCGTCTAAGGGATTTCGTTCGTACCCCTGTGGTGGACGCTGACGACTGTCGCGGTAGGACTACCGGGGGCTCGCGATGCATCCTCTCGCCACCGACCTGCCGATGGCTCTAAGACATCGCCGGGCTCTTGGGTCGTGAACACCAATACCGCGATCGTTGTGGGCGCGACGCTCGCTTTTGTCGCCATCGTGATGGTCGGGGCAATCAGGATGATGGACTGGTGGGCGCGTCGGAACGAAGTCGCGCCCGACGAGGTGGGTTGCCGTGCGAATTCGCTGGGCCGTGCCGAAGAGTCGGCGTCTGAGGTTCCTGATCTGACCGAGCCCGATGACCGATCCTGAGCGCTCGACCGCGATGTCCCCCGGGGCACGCGGGCGAAGCGGACGGCAGCGGCTACCGAGCTGGCGGTGGGAAGCACTTCGCACCACCTTCTGGCTTGTACCAACCGTTCTCGTGCTGGTCGCCGGTCTCCTTTTCCTTCTCAGTCTCGAGATTGATTGGGCCGTCTACCACAAGCACCTGAGCCTCCCGTTTTGGATCGTCACGGGCAGTGCGGATGCGGGTCGCGAGATACTTGTCGCGATCGCGGCGGCTGTTATCACCGTTGTTGGCGTGGTGTTCTCGATCACAATCGTGTCGCTCACGCTCGCCTCGCAGCAGTTCGGCCCACGGATGATGCGGAACTTCGTCCGTGACTTCGGCAATCAGGTCACCCTTGGTGTCTTCGTTTCCACATTCGTCTACTCGGTCCTGACACTCGTCGCGATAACGAAGGACTCGCACGGGACATTCGTACCGCATCTCTCGATCACGATCTCCGAGGCGCTCCTGCTTGTAGACCTCGCGGTGCTCATCTACTTCATCCACCACATAGCGAAGTCCATCCAACTCCCGGAGGTGATTGCCGGCATTGCCCGCGATCTTTTGCGCGCAATCGACGCCGAATTCCCAACCGTCGTTCACGAAGAGCGGCCCACGCCTGAAGGAATCGGGAAGTCACTTTCGGAGCTTCAGAGTCTGATCGAAGAGCGCGGCGCACCTGTTGCCGCAAACGTGAGCGGGTATCTCCAATTCGTCAGCTACGCGCAGCTGGTCGATATTGCGTCTCGAACCGACTCAGTCATCCGCCTCGAGCACCGCCCGGGTCACTTTGTTGTCGCCGGCCGACCTCTGGCAACTGTGTGGCCCCGAGGTGCCGCTGGCCAGGTCGCGAGTGCTCTCGGCAAGGCACACGTGACCGGCCCACATCGGACTCTGATGCAGGACCCCGTCTTCGCCATCGACCAGTTGGTCGAGATCGCGATTCGCGCTCTGTCACCTGCGGTCAACGACACCTTTACGGCGCTCACTTGCATCGACTGGCTTTCCGCCGGACTCAGCCGCGTCTCGACCCGAACGCTTGTAGAAGGCGTCTATCGAGACCGCGAGGGGCGCATCCGGTTGATCGAGAAGGATCCGTCCTATGCGCGGATGGTCAACCGAGCATTCGACAAGGTCCGCCAGGCAGCACGCGGCATGCCTGCAGTGATAATCCGAATGGTCGACGCACTCGCCACGATCGCTGATGAAACCACCTCATCTGTCCAACGCGACGTCCTCCTTCGCCAGGCTGAGGCGATCAAGCGCAGCGCGGATGAGTCAGTGTCAGAACCGAGCGATCGTGACGATATCCAAGTTCGCTACCGGCGGCTGATCTCCAAGCTCCGGCCCAGCGATGCGGAAGCCGTGTCCAGTTGAAGTGGCGAGCGGTGGGCTGAGTACCGATCACTCCGCAACCGTCGAAAGAGGACGCGCTAACCGAGGGTTTGGCGCGTACGAGCGGCGCGTCTCTTCATGGGTGGTCAAAGACAACGAGCGACTTAGTGGAGAGCTGGTTTCGACGGATCTCTCTAATCACGCGTCCGTCGGCGCGCTCACGGGTATCCCGCACGGATTCTTGCAGGCCATAGCGAGATTGAGTCGGCTCGCTCGCTTAGCAGCACCGGAACCTCGGTGTCGCGTTTCATCCAGTTCTATTAAAACGCGGAGTTCCGATCGGCAGCGTGTCCTCGCGTCACTGACGCGGCGGTAGGGGACGCGGAAAACGTCGCTGGGCTCGCCATTCTGGGACACCCAACCCGTCGAAGCAGACGACCGTTATCAAGTGATGGGTCGCTCCGAGCTGCCAGCGACAGGCGCGAAGCAACCCTTTGAAGACGCGCTCTGTTGCCGGACGTGAGGTCGTTTGGTCCTGTCCAGAGGGCTCCGACAGTCCGATGCTCGTGGCATGAGCGCTGTGCTTGCCTATGTCGGTGCTGCGGTCATCGCACTATGGGGCGTTGCACACGTCTTGCCCACGGCACGAGTCGTGCACGGCTACAGCGACACCTCGGCGGACAACCGATTGGTCATCGCCCAGGAGTGGATTGCCGAGGCGCTGACGATGTGGTTCATCGCCGCCATCGTCCTCATTGCCACCGCGGCGGGCGGCTCCCACCGAACGTTGACTGATTGGCTCGACCGGGTCTCCGCCTTGATGCTCCTCGCGCGAGCACCTAGCTTCGCGGGGCATCAGTGGCTGTATGGCAACCCCTTAGGAATCAGCTTCCGACAAGTCGAAAGCGCCCGTTGAAAGATCGGCGAGTTCGTGTCGATGCTCTTTGGCACCGCGATGTGGACGCCGCCACCGACGGTGAACGTCGGATCGGGAATGCTTGGGAAGCCGTGGGAGTGCATGCACGCTACAGCCTTCAAGTACTCAACCTCGTCGGCCTGGGTGATCCGCTGCTCCCCGGGCGGGAGATCTGGGGATATGAAGTTCTGAGCGGCAAAGGAAAGATATCGCTGACACGCGGTTACAGCATTCGCGTATCGCGGAGTACCGATCCCGAGACTGGGCGACACCGTGAACCCGAACGTGTCGCCGTTCGCGGTCGGGTTCTGAAACTGAGGCTCGTCGTGCGAACGCATGCAGGAGCCGAACCGTGCGAACTGCGCATTTTCCGACATCGAAGACGGCGAACTTGTGGTGGTCGGCGGGCCAGCGTTCGCGACTCCCGGTGTGGACGACCCTCCGCAGGCGGCGAACAGCACCCCGACGCCCACGAGCGCGAGCCAGATCGTTACGACATGCCGGATGCAGCGAGGGCTGGTGCGTCGCTCAGGCGTCACGGGTAACCACCATTCGGTAGGCCAGTGCGACGAGGGCTAAAGCCAACACAACGAATACCCCGGTCTCGATTCCCTGGAAAACCCAGAATCGATCGGCTGGCTGGTATATGAGCAAGCCGCGCCTATTGATCGAAAGCAACCAAGCGCCAGCCGGCGCATTCATGCTTACAGAAGCCGGTCTTGATAACGGGCTCATGTAATGCGGACGGACAACGACGGCGATCACGATGCGCACGGCGGCGAACATTGCCAAGGTTGTCGCCATGGCGGGTAACACTCGTCGAATCATCGAACCCACGACGATGCCGAGCACGACGGCAAAGACCGAATACGCCACCGGAACGATCCCTTGGATATCGAACGGACCGGGCGCTAGGCGGGAGAGACCGAGTGAAACCTTAGAGAGACTCCACCAGGTGACCACCGCGGTCACCGCTGCACCCCATGCGGCGGCGGCGAGGATCGTCCAAAACAGATTGCTGCTCAACCAGCGACGTCGCGTGACGCATTGGGTCCAGGCGAGGCCGTTCGTTCCGTCCTCGAACTCCTTGGCAAGCGTTGGCGCACCCCAGAACAGTCCGAGGAGAAGCGGCACGACGATCGTGGCAAGGTCGATCGCCTGGATGGCGTGGGTGTCGGCTTTCGGAATGAGCAACAGCGCGGCCGTGAGAGCGATCAGGGACCCTCCGGCGATGAGCAGCTGACCTCGATGGAGGCGCCACATCAAGTAGGTCATCGCGCACGCCCGAGCTCGACAAGCTGACCTTCCGACAGCGCTTCCTCTTGTTCCATGTAGGCCAGCACGATGTCCTCCAATCCCACCTCGGACACCTCCCAGGACGGGTCGAGGACCGGACCGTGTGTGCGCACTAGAAGGCGCGTCTGTTTGGTCGTTTGGGTCGCCTTGACGACGGCGAGGCGGGGTTCGAGCTCGTGCAGACCCCGGCGCGGACCGACCAGGGTCCGGTGTTCGTCGAGGAGCTCACCGATGTCGCCGCACAGCTGGGTTCGCGAAGTGCTTAGGAGGATCAAGTAATCGCAGACACGCTCGAGGTCGTGGAGCAGGTGCGACGACACAACGACTGAGAGATTCTCCTCGGCGACCGCCGCGGTGAGCGACGCCAAGAACGCGCGGCGGGCCAGCGGGTCCAACGCGGCCATCGGTTCGTCGAGCAGCAGGAGCTGGGGACGCTTAGCCAAGACGAGACTCAGGCCGACTTGGGCCCGCTCGCCACCTGAGAGTGTGGCAACTGGCCGGTCCAAGGGGATCCTCAACGCGCTGAGTTCGCGCTCGGGCGGTAGCGGCATCCCAGTTGCGATTGAGGTGCCTGCCGATCTCGAAGTGGTCGTCGGCGCTGAGCCGCTTGTAGAGGGGCACATCTTGGGCGAGGTAGCCGATGCTTGCCAAAAACTCCTCGCTCTGTTCGGGTACTCGGCCGAGTACCTCGGCTTCACCTGCACTCGGGTCAGACAGACCGACGAGGAGCTTGAGCAAGGTCGTCTTGCCCGCGCCATTCGGCCCGACCAATGCCGTCACATGACCACGCGCTACCGACACCGAGAAGTTCTGGAGTGCCCAATTGGAGCCGTAGCGCTTGCCCAATCCAGTCGTGTGGATCGCCGGTGCGTCGTGCGTGTTCACGCTGTTCTCTCAACCCGCGAGCTGGACAGCGTTGCGCGCAGCATCGCCTCTATGGACTCGTCGTCCAGACCCTCATCCCGCGCCGACTGCACCCACCGTTCGAGCCTTCGGGCCAACCGCGCCTGGGTGTCGGGAGGCGGGCCGGAAGGACGGCGAGAGACGAACGTGCCCACTCCTTGGCGGCCTTCCACGAGGCCTTCGTGTTCGAGCTGCCAGTAGGCCTTCATCACGGTGTTCGGGTTGATGGCCACCTCGGCCACGACCTCTTTCACCGTCGGCAGTTTGTCGCCAACTTCCAACATCCCCATCCGGATGGCTTGCTTGACCTGTTGTGCCAGCTGCAAGTACGCGGGCACTCCGGAGTTCGGGTTCAGCTGAAAGCTGATCGACTGCCCTAGTACTTCTCTACTCATCTAGAGAACGCTAGAAGAGCGTGCTGCAAGAGTCAACCGCTGCGATTGGCTCGCGTGTCCCATTAGCGCGCCTGCATTGGGTGGGCCGAAAGCGCCACATATCGCCGGGTGAGTGACCGACCTTCCACCCAGTCAGACGGTCCGATACCGGTGCGAACTTCGCTGAGTAGGAACCCGTGAGAGTCGTCGTTCTTCGTCGACCCGTCGGCGTACCACCCGACGCGTTCGTAGAACGTTCTCGCTCGATGATTCGAATCAAGCACCGAGAGGGTCGCATTCGAGAACCCTGCGACCCGCCAAGACTCGACAACAGAGGAGTTTCCAAGAGCCGGAGGTAGATTTTCAGCCGTGCCACGAGCACACTGTCAGCCTCCCGTCCCAGCGCGCGACGACTTGATCCGCTCCACGGTTGGGTCGCAGGTGCAGTGCGCGCTCGAACGCTGGATTTCGCGATGAACTCGTACACCGCAGTCTGTCCGATCCAGGTCGGAAGAGCTCCGGAAGTCGCGAGGCTGACCGCGTCCGCGAACCGACGGACGGCAACGCTCATCGCCGGGGAGGCTGGCGTTGGCAAGTCGCGGTTCGCTGCGGAGGCCGTGCGCCTGGCGAACGGACGCGGCCTCTCCGTGCTGGTCGGACAGTGCTCGATCGAGACCAAGGTTCCCTTTGCGCCGTTCGTGACCGCCCTACGGCGCAGAACCCGGGTGCTCGACGAGAACGATCTCATCACGCTCTTCGAGGGTTCCCCGCGCATCGCCGCCGCGCTCCTCCCCGAGACGGCGCGACTGGTCGCGCTACCCGATGAGTTGCCCGGTCAGGAGGACCTCTTCGCCGGTGTGTGGCAACTGTTCAAGCGCTTGGCCGCACCAAACGGCGGCCTCCTCCTCATCGAAGACCTCCATTGGGCAGACTCCGACTCGCTCCGCTTGCTCTTGTACCTGGCGCGCGAGCTCGCCGACCTACCGCTGTGGATCGTGGGCACGTACCGCTCGGACGAACTCCATCGCCGCCACCCGCTCACCTCCGTGCTCGGAGAACTCGCCCGCGATCGGCTTTTCGAGGAGATCCGCCTTTCGCCCCTCGGTCGCGAAGAGGTCCGCGAGATGGTGAGCGCGATCTTCGAGGACACCACCGTCGGTGACGAGTTCGTCGACGCCGTCGTCGGGCGCACCGGCGGCAATCCGTTCTTTGTCGAAGAGCTCGTCAAAGTGCTCGTCGAGCGGGGTGACATCTACCGAGAGGAAGGCGACTGGAGCCGCAAGGAACTCGCCGAGATCGAAATGCCCCTCAGCGTTCGCGACACCCTGCTTGCCCGGACACGCGATCTCGATGCATCGGCCATGGAGGTTCTCGAACTCGCCGCGCTCGCCGGCGAGGAGCTCGATGTTCCCGTGCTCGCCGAAGTGACGCGCATGGACGCCGCGAGCATCGACGATGTCGTCCAAGAGGGAATCCGGTTGCAGCTGCTCGCTGAACACCGGGATCGCGCCGAGGGCCGATACGCGTTTCGGCACGCGCTCACCCGCGAAGCATTGGGCGACGAGATAGTGGGGCCGAGTCGCCAACGCGCCCACCATCGCCTCGCCGACGCAATCGCGACGGTGCACGCCACCGACCTGGACGCAGTTGCCTCGGAGCTTGCCGACCATTATGCGGAAGCCGGCGAACGTGAGGAAGCGGTCGAGTTTGGCTTGCGTGCGGCGCGCCGTGCGGCGGCGAGTCTTGCATTCGAAGAAGCTGGGAGGCGATACGAAAGGACGCTGCGCTTCGTCACGAAGGATGGCGACGAACGGCTCGAGCTGCTCGTCGAAGCAGCGACAGCGTTGAGCGCGGCGTTCAATCGGAGGATGTCGGTCGCGTTCGCTACCGAAGCACGCAACCTTGCTCGCGAGCGGTCGGATCGGATCGCCGAGGCACGCGCAATCCGCGTACTCGACATCGACGCATGGGTGGCAGGTGACTCGCCACGTGCGCTGTTGCTCGCGCGGGAGGCCGCCGAGCTCGTGGAAGGACGGGACGACAACGAGGAAGCACTGAACCTGGCCCGCCTTGCTCGTTTGCTTGCGTTGGCGGACCGCCAGGAGGACGCGGCTGATTTACTTCCAAAGACGATCGAGCTCGCGACCCGCGCAAGCAACTACAACGCGCTCTCCAACGCGCACGGAACCCGGATGATGCTCTCGTTGTTCGGCACGGAGTTCGAAGACTCTTATCGCGCCGCCGTGAAAGCTGCTCGCCAAGGCGGCGATCTCGACTCTGAGATCACCTGCACCAGTAATGCCGGTTACATCGGAATGTGGTGTGGCAGGTTCGCCGACTCTCGTCAAGCGTTCGAACACGCCATCGAGCTCGCGAAGACCCATCCCGCCTACTTGGGGCGGGAGGTGTACGCAGAGGCGGGTTATGCGTGGCTCCTCGCGTTGTGCGGGGAGTTCGACAAGGCGGTGGAGCTGGCAGACCCATTCAGGCAATCCGGTGGGATCGTGACGAGCATCGTGGCCTTGACGTCACTCCACGAGGTCGCAGAACAACGTGGCGACAACGACGCTGGTGAGATCGCAGAGGAGCTCTGGTCAATCGCCGAACGCACCGGCGAATCGCAGCGCTTGGTGCCGGCCCTCGCCGCTCGGGCGCGACACGCGGTGATCTCCCAAGGGTTGGAGATCGCCGCGCCGATGTTCTGGGATGTCCTCACCCAGACGACGACGAGCCGGGGTGGTGGGAGCCACTGGTCGTTCTCGCCGGATTTCGCCTCCGCGCTCGCCGAGGCAAATCGACTCGACGAACTCGCGCGCTGGGACAAGTTGGTCAGCTCCCTCACCGATGTCGATCCCCATCCGCACAACGAGGCGGCTCTCGCCTTCGTGCGCGCCGAGCACAGCTCAGCCATCGGGGACTTGCCGTCGGCTCGCGGCAAGTTTCTCGAAGCAGCGACCGCGTACGGGGCGATGCCGTGTCCGGTCCGGCAGGTGCAATCGCTCCTCGGCCTTGCTACAACCGAGTGGCGCATGAACGAGATCGACGCGGCTCGCTCGGCCACGACAAAAGCGATCACGATCTCGAGTCGCGTCGGTGCGCGAGTCCTCTCGGAGCGGGCAACAGAAATGCTGAGCCGTTGTGATGTTCCCTCTGTCCTTGCGACGCTGCTGTTCACTGACATCGTGAGCTCGACCGAGCAGCTCTCCAAAGTCGGTGACCAGGCCTGGCGAGACGTCCTCGATCGACACAACACCGTCATACGACGCGAGCTCGACCATTGGCACGGCCGTGAGGTGAACACGACTGGTGATGGATTCCTCGCCGCCTTCGACTCGCCGGCGCAAGCGATCCGGTGCGCGTGCACCATTCGCGACGCGCTCGACGCTGCCGGGATTCGAATCCGATCAGGTTTGCACACCGGCGAATGTCAAGTCATCGGCGACGATCTCGCCGGGATCGCGGTACACGTCGCCGCGCGAGTCAGCGCCGCCGCCGGACCCGGAGAGGTCCTCGTCTCAGGAACTGTGCGCGATCTCGTCGCCGGCTCGAGCCTCTCGTTCACCGACCGCGGCGTCCGCGAGCTGAAAGGCGTGCCCGGTAAGTGGCGTCTGTTCGCGGTCGCTGGGTAACGGACACGTGGGCGATTCAGCGAGCGCAACTGGGGGTCAAGAGGTCCCGGGTCCAAATCCCGGCAGCCAGACGAGAAAGACCTGACAGGCACCCCTCAGTGCCGTACTTACCGAGGCTCATGGGTTCATTAGTGAAGGTTGTCCGCGTGCCGCTGAGGGGTCTACGCGAGTGCCCATTACGTCGGGCTAACAGAGGCCAACGCCAGCAGCGCCAGCTAACCGAACCTCGGCGCGAGCCCAGGGGATGCGGATCGCGTCGAGCTTGGCCACTGCCATCTGTCGGCCTCCGGAAAGAGATGCCCATAACGGTCGTACGTGAACGCGCGATCTCGCTTGGACCAACACCCGCAAGAGCAAGCAGGTCCGGCAAACGCACCTTCACGTGGGCAGCGCTTCGGTCAACTTGCCCCATAATGCGCGCCGACGAACTACGGCGAGGTGACCCATTCCGCCGGGTCTGCGCGCGGTCTTAGGCCGCTCCTCAACGAAATAAGCGCCTAATTTCCCGAGGTCGGCGCGTTCTCGACCAACCGGAAGCCGTGACACCGCTCAAAGCCGAGCGACTCGTTGAGATGAAGGATCGGCGCGTTTTTGACGTCGTTGAATCCGGTGATCCGACGGCCGCCTTGCCGCCGAGCGAGCGCCATCGTCGTGAGCTTCAAGGCCCGAGCAAGTCCTATTCCCCGCGATTCGGGGACGATGCCCGTGAACCAGGTATTCCAGGTCCCGTCTCGTTCGCAGGAGATGCTCGCCAAGCCGGCCGGCGCGCCATCACGCGACGCGATCAGAACGCCGGCTGGATTCGGGGCGAGAAATCGGACGAATCCGGCGGAAAGACCTCCACTGGCGGCTGAGTCCTTGGTCCCGCTGATGCACCTTGCCGCTAGCCCGGCGAGTGAGTCCCAGTCGCCTGCCATCGGACTCGACGGCCAACTCACGACGTCAACGCCAATTCGCTGGCATGTTTCAGTCGCCGCCTGCTCGAGCTCGTCAGCGTCCTCTTGCAGATCTCGCGCCATCCCTGTCCGATGTGCAAACTCTTCGAAACCTCTCCGCCTCGCCCATTCGAGAGACGAGACGTCCGCGTCGTTCAATCTCCCTCGCACCTTCGGGCGCGGATCGCACTCCCTCGCGAACCTCATCGCGCGCTCGAACAAATACCCTCCGAGACCCTGCTGGCGAGCATCGGGAGCGACGCTGATTCGCAGCGAGAAGAGATCCGACTCCTCGGCGCGCGAATCGAGAAAGCAGACAACTCGACCGTTGTCTTGCCCGATCTCGGTCAAGGCAAACCGCGATGGCAGGGCCAGTTGATAATCAAGCGTTCCCGGCGAGACAGGCAACACGGCCGATTCGAGCTCTGCGACTTGTTGCGCGTGTCCTGTTTGGTACTTGGCAACCTCGACGTGTCGAAAGCGCGCCGATGGCGCGTGTTCCATCATCGTGGCACTCTCTCACAGGGAGCACGAGAATGACTCGTGCGAGTTTTCGAATACCCGGAGATATTGAAGCTTGCCTTCAGCCCGAACCTCTGCGGAAGTGAAGCACCGTAGACGCGCAAGTGTCCCAATAATCCGAACGCCTTGCCGAAGCGAGCGTCCCGGATCGCCGGGTCGGCGACACGCCACCGGGTTTAAATGGATCGAAGTAAGAGTTGGTCGTGAGGAGTAGCGAATTACGCTCTTGATGTGTTCGGGCGCAACTACCGTCGGGGCTACTCAACGCGGAATTACCACGTCACGGGCGGACACGAAGCCGAGGCAAAGGCCGCTGTTCGAGCGAAGAAGCCGACTCGGATCGGTCTGTTCGTCTTGAGATTCCTCGGCTAAAGGGGTCCCGTCGCAATAAGTACCCACCCCGATGTCCGTCGGGAGGTGACTCCTCGTCACGAACATTCTCTCCGGCATCCCGAATAGGTACGCCCGCGGCGAAAGCTAAGAAAGGGATATCTCCGCCGCGGATCGTTGCACACGCGCGTTACTCAGAGGACCCTTGCGCAATTCCGAAAAAAGTGATATCTATTAATATCACTTTACTTGCTCGGGAGAAGTCATGAGCCAATCTGCCCAACCGCAGTCGCACACTGACGACCAACCGGTTCCGGTCGGTCACTTGGCAAGCCGCGTCGAGATCCACGAACGCCAAGCGTGGGCTATCAGCGGCTGGTTCGGCGTCCTCGTTGTCGCCGCCTGCATTGTGGGGGCAGTCTTCCTCGACCACAGTTCCGTCAAAGGCGTCATCGTCGTGCCGATCGTGGCAGGCGTCGTCATCTTGGCGTCACTGACGATCGTGCAGCCCGGGCAGACGAGGGTTGTGCGGTTCTTTGGCCGTTACGTCGGCACCGTGCGCCGTCCCGGCCTGTGGTGGATCCTGCCCCTCTCCGACCGTCGGAACGTGAGCATTCGAGTGAGGAACTTCGAGACGAACCACTTGAAGGTAAACGATGCCGACGGCAACCCGGTCGAGATCGCCGCCATCGTCGTTTGGCAGGTATCCGACACCTCGCGCGCGGTCTACGCCGTCGATGACTATCGCAACTTCGTGCGAGTACAGGCGGAGTCGGCGTTGCGTCATGTTGCGACCACACATCCCTACGACCACCCCTTAGACGAGGGGCTGTCGCTGCGCGGCTCGTCCGACATCGTCGCAGGCGAGCTCGCCGTGGAGATGTCCGAGCGTGTCGCGATCGCCGGAGTGGAGATTGTCGAGGTGCGCATCAGCCACCTTGCCTACGCACCGGAGATCGCTCAAGCCATGCTGCGCCGACAGCAGGCGAACGCGGTAGTCGCGGCTCGCTCGCGCATCGTCGACGGCGCGGTCGGTATGGTTGAGGAGGCGCTCGAACGGATGCGAGCGCGCGGGGTCGTTTCGCTCGACGAAGAGCGTGAGGCGACGATGGTGAGCAATCTCATGGTCGTCCTTTGCAGTGACCAACCGGCTTCGCCGGTCGTCAACACCGGCACGCTCTATTCGTGAGTTGTGAGTGATCGCAAGCAGGTACTGGTGCGGATGGATCCCGCGGTCCACGATGCTCTAACCCGTTGGGCTGCTGATGAGTTCCGCAGTATCAATGCCCATATCGAGATGCTGCTGCGCCGAGCCCTTTCAGACGCCGGGCGAATGCCGAAGAGGGCCGGGCCTTTGCCCAAGCGGGGTCGGCCGCCTGCAGCGTGACCCGGCAGCGCCGAGTTTCCGGCGATTAGCAGTCCACGGTTGCTCCAAAGGAAACGCCCACTCGCCATCGCGGCGCTCGAATCACCTCACGAACAGACCAACGTCACTGAGAGATGCAATGTGGCGGTGGGCTGTCGGATTGCGGCACAGCGAATAGGGATCGAAATGGAGCGGAGCGACTCCGGCGTTGAGCGCAGCCCTCACATCGATCTTCTCACTGTCACCAAGGTAGACGGACTCTTCGGCTTTGACCCCGAGAGCATCCAACGCTGGCCCAAAAATGCGGGCGTCCGGTTTCGACCAACCGACGACCGCCGAGTCGACGATGGCTTCAACCGACGTCAGAGGACCTTCTCCGACCTGGCACAGTCCCTGCCGCTTGAGGCTCGCCTCGACAGTTCCGTCAGCGTTGCTGACAATGGCCACCGAGACTTCGGCTGATCGGAGCGACGAGAGGGTCTCGAGGGCAAACGGCACCTGTTCTGACCAGAGCTCGATCGCCGGCAACTTCGCAAGCGACTCGAATGCGTCCATCGCGGTATTGAACATCGCCCGTGAGACACCAAGCGAACGGAGATAACCGCCCGCGTACGCCGGCAAGAAATCCGTCGGGCGAGGATCGTCGAATGCATTAATGGCGTAATAGTGGGCTCCGTCAAGGCGAGAATCGTTGATGACGATGTGGCTGTCGGCGAGTGCGGCCGCGATCACCTTTCGATTAGGAACGAGAAGGACGCCTCCCACGTCGAAGATGATCGCTCGAGCCATAGGTGCCCTTCCTGCAACTTCCAGTCAGATATCTTCTCGTCGGTGTCGAGCGGGCGGTCAACTCTGTGAAGCTCTACCGGGTGACGTTGTAATCGAGCGAGATTTAAATTGCGGAGCTGATCACCTCGACTTGCGCAAAACGTAGTCTCTGTTGGTGCCAACTCCCGTAGGTCCCGCACCTCCGGACCCGAACGATCCGGATCTTTGGGACTGGGGCGATGATGACGAGGACCTTCCTCGACGCCGCCATCCGTGGCGTGCAGTCCTCGTCGTAATTATCGTGCTATCGCTTGTGGTTTTGTTGCTCGTCAGTGTCCTGTAATCCATTAAGCGCCGCAAACGCTGGGGTTCTCTAAAGACTCGGGTTGACTGGTCCGTAGATATCACTAGCGAGATCTGGACAACTTCTTGTTGTCTGGCCTGGTGGGAGCGACGTCATGAAAGTGACTCCGATCCGGGCGTCTTTGGCGATTTGTTTGGTTGGGGGCGCTGCCGCTGCGACGGTCGTTGCTTTGACGACGACGAAGAACAAGGGATCGTTACCGCTGGCAAAGGGAGTTCATCCGGTCATGATCGCCTGGGCCGCAGACGGAAGTGGGGCGAGGTTTCACGGGACACTGGGGAATACCCGTGTCGAGGGAGATTCGGTCCAGCCCGAACCATTCGTCGACACTTTTGTGGCTAGTGGCACCGTGGGAAATCAGACGTTTAGGGCCGTGTGTTCGGGAAGCCTTGTCGCTGGCCATTTGTCATTCAACGTCACCGGCACAATGGGCACGGAGGCTCTCCACGGAACGGCACTGTTGACTCTCAAATCAAATGACAGTGGGATCCTCTCAATTCAAGGAACCGTCGGAGGAACGACGATTTCTGGCACTATTTCGCTTCCTGCTAATACCCATGCCACCGTGAAAGGTACCGTTTCAGTGGGTTAGATGCCCGACCACTCCTCAGCGGGAATCGGGTTGGGATTAACGGGCTGCCACCAAGGCTCACGTCGCAGTCGCGGTCTACTAATGAGTTCCGTCAGCGGTCGGAGGACGAGTACGTCCAGCTCATCACCTACGAGCAGCGGCACTGACATCACACTGATGCGGTTTGCAGGTGCTGAGTTGCGGAGCTCGCACCCCGCCACTTCGCGAGCACCCGGCGCGCTCGGTCTCGCGAACGTCGTCACCACTGTTCCTGGGCACTCCACCGGTACCGGCGCGTCGCTTCGTGCAACCGACGTGCGCGTCAATTCTGACGCGCCACCGACCGCTCAGAGCGCGCCCGCCTCTAGCAACGCCTTGAAGTTTTCTGTGGAACTCTCGAAATGGTGCTTCGCGAGTCGAATGACGACCGGCTCTGCGAGCTTAAAAAAACCGCGGCTCTCTCCGCGGAACGTGGAGGTCATCCTCGTGCCACCTTCGACAGGCTCCAGGGTGTTCTCGATCTCGAGATGGAATGGTCCAGAGGTCGACTTGGCGGAGAACTTCTTTTCGCGGATGTACTCGGTGCACTCCGAAGGAGATTCAAAGCTACGGCCGAGGAACCTGCCGAAATAGACGACCGTGCTGCCGACTTCGAGCGGGTCATCATTCGCCTTTTTCACCTCGGTCACTCCCGAGTTCCAGTCCGGAACCCGGTCGAAGTTCACGAGCGCGGCGAAGACGTCTCGCACCGGCCGATCAATGTCGACAACGATCTCGAACTCGTCCATCAAACTCACCTCGGTTTCGCTCAACCAGAGATTTCGGTCCACCATCCTTGTGTTTCACCGCGAGTGTGACGAGTAGAAGAGACGAAGTCGAGGTGGGTAGCCGCACACTTGACTCGTATCAATATCCCTCCGAGTCTCCGCAAGGTCGCACGATGGATCGGACCGTGTCAATCTTGTGGCTTCGCCCGTGTCCGGCATAGCGAGCCAGCGCGACCTACGAACACGACGAAATCAACCGTCGCGTCTGTCGGAAATCTCAAGCAGGCACCTCGTGGAGAGGTAGATCCGGGCAGCGGATTCGCTGCGCGAGCTCGAGCAGCGGGCCGGGCTCATCACTGAGCGTCAAGTCGTGCAAATACGAAGGCAATGAACGGGCTGACCACCTCGGTGTCCCGCTCCACGTACTTCGCGATCACCGCCCGGGTGTTGACGAAGCCATAGGCGACCGCGCTCGACTCGCACGCCCTCAGAGACTTGAAGATCTCCGAGTGCATGCGTGCCCACGGCGTGGCGAACTTCCCCGATCCGAGCACGCAAGGAAACGGGGGGCCATGGCCTTGAAGCCGTCGATCATGAACCAACCCGATTACTCGGCTGCCGCCAAAATCTGCGGGGCACCGCCATCACCCCCGCCGCCGCCGACGCATTCAAACGGATGACGACGCCGCAGATGAAGCGGATCAAGCAATGGGCGCCGTCCCCGCGTGGCTCGCTGCGAGTTCGAATATCGGAGCTGGCAGATCGGGAACTCTCCGCGTCGGCATCGTCGTCCTGATCACACCTGGTTGAGTTGGCTACGTAACGCCATCTGATCTCGCCGTTCGCTTCGCCAGTCCGGCGGAAACCAACCCGTTCGAGCGTTCTGATGGAGGGCACGTTGTTTGGGTCGCAGCCCGCGACGATGAGATGGACGCTCGGCTGGGAAAGTGCCCACACAACGAGGGCGCTGGCCGCTTCGGTCGCGTATCCGCGACGGCGACTGTCGGGGATCACGCTGTAGCCGACCTCGATCGTGCCAGCGTCATCTGGCGGGCCGTGGAAGCCGATGTCCCCGACGACGCTTCCACTGTCGCGCTCGATGATTACCCAGACGCCAAAGCACTCCGCGTTCCTCGATGCGGCAGCCTGGCGACGGAGCACACCGAGAAGATCGGGATGCGGCCACTCTGCAGGGATCCGTGCACCAAGGTCGCGAGACGCTCCGTCCCGATCCTCGGGCAAAGCGCGGGCTGCCGATGCAGGCAGGGGCTTCAGCTCCAAGCGCTCGGTTACGAGCCGGAGTGCGCGCACTCCGCAAACCTATTCCCGACCGTGCCACAACTTTGCGCTCTGGGTCGCAGGTCACGGACCACTCGATCGGCTTTGCAAGTAAGACAATCCCATAAGCCGACGAGTCGCAGAAGGGGACCGAGTTCATCAATTCTCTTGACTGTCAAGATATGAGGATGTATTAGTTAACCTCGTGGCTGAACAGGACGGCACCGCTCCTGGGATTCCGATTCCTGCGCTCCTTCGCCACGCGCGGGGCGCCTTCGCTCTCGCGATCCGCAATGAACTGCGGGGAGGAGATTTCGAGGATCTCCCTGCAAATGGGTCCTACGTTCTTGGCGGCATGGCGCACCACCAGGTTGCAGCGTCGCAGCTGATCCATGAACTTGGGGTCTCCAAGCAGGCCGCAAGCCAGCTCGTGGACACCCTCGTCGTTCGTGGCTACCTGACGAGACAGATTGATCCGTCGGACCGCCGAAGGATGACGCTTGAACTGACCGAGCGAGGTCGCGCCGCCGCGTTGGCAGTGCGAGGGGGTGTCGAAGCCGTCGATGTCGCGCTCGCTGAGCGCCTGTCACCCGAAGAGTTCCGGGGCCTTCGACGTGGACTAGTCGAGCTGATCTCCATCAAGGAGGAGCTCGAGGAAACGGACCGCGCGGGCACACTCTGACGCGGAGCCCCCGTCGGCAACTCCCGCGCAAGCTGGAGCCCGAAAAGCTATCGGCCCTTCCAGCGATCGGGAGAACCTCGCACAGCCGGACGACGCGTGGGGAGGTCCGGCGGCCAACGAGCTGCCGAAGGAATGATCTCTGTCATCGCAGTTAGCGTCGCCCAAAAGGCGGTGATGGCCGCGCCGACGAACTTTGTGGAGGTAGCTGATGGAAATCTCGGTTATCGGAACCGGATTTGTTGGCGGCATCTTGGGTCGTGCCCTGAGCAGCGCTGGGCATCAGGTCACGTTCGGCTCCCGGAAAGAGGGCGACGAAGTTGCCGCGAATACAACTGCGAGAGTCACCTCGGTCGGGGAGGCGATCGCCAGCTCCGGGGTTGTGATCTTGGCCGTTCCTGGGTCAGCGGTGACCGACCTGGCCACGGAATACGCCAACGCTCTTGCGGGAAAGCTCGTTGTCGACGCCACGAACCAAATGGGCGCGCCGGTTACGAACGCACGAGCAGCACTCCCTCTCACCGTGCGCTACGCGAGAGCGTTTAACACCCTCGGCGGCGAGAACCTTGCCAAGCCCGCGTTCGCCGACGGACCCGCGGACATGTTCTTCTCAGCCCCGAGGGACGATCGCGCCACGACCGAGGAGATCATCGAAGGCGTCGGACTCCACCCCGTCTACGTGGGCGAAGACAAAGAAGCGCTCCTCGATGCTCTCTTTCAACTGTGGATCGAACTGGCAGTGAGACAGGGCCGGGGCCGCCGCTTGGCTTTGCGATTGATCGACGGTTGACTCTTTCTCTGACAAGCGGCGCGCTCGGAAGAACGCTTCGCTGCGGTGACCGACTTGCTGATCGGTCTGGGTCGGCAGGTGAAAGAAAAGGACGCAATATTTTGGAGTACCGACTTGCGAACGATGCGCTGATTTGTCAGAGCCAAGCGCAGAGAGATGGCGCGGAACTGATGATCGGATTGACCCTGCTCCGATCGATTTCGGCTCGGGCGCTTGACAGCACAACGAGCGCGTCCCTCCTCCGACTCGATCGATCTGCGCGACGCGGAGCCGCCCGCGATGCAGACGACGCGTCGGTTCGGGTCGTAGCGCACTCAAAACAGGTATTTGCTCACGAACCTACGCAACGCCGACTCGAGCTGCGGAGAGAACGGCAACGCCGCCGTGTAGTTGGACGGCGAGCCGGTCGGATCGACCTTGAGGACGTGATCGACACCGTTCAGATGCACGAAGTCGGTCGCTGCATCCGCCTTGGTCAATCCACCGATCAGATGGTCCACTTCCGCGCACGAGACCTGTCGGTCGACGTTGCTGCAAGAGACCAGGACCGGGATCCCGGCCGGCAGCGCGGCCGCGAGCGTGGCGGGGTCGTAGCGGTCCGCCTCGCTTAAAAAGCGCGACGTCGAGGGATTGAGGATGCTCCCGAGGCCAAAGGGGAGTCCTGAAGGAACGTGTCCGGTCGCGCGAAGCTCGGCGATCGCTGCGACGAGCTTTTCGTCGACGCGGCGGGCGATGGCACCGCTGATCGCGCCTCTGGCGAGCAGGGACGCTACGTCAGCCTCGACCTGAACGCGGATCAGATCGAGGTAGCGGAGGCTGAGCGGCTCGAACAAACCGAGGGCGGAGATGTGCGGGCCGACGCCGGCGTGTCCGGTCGCCAATAGGAGCGCGAATAACGCGCCTTCGCTGTGACCGAAGACGGCGAGCCTTCGGTCGTCGATTCCCTTCTGGCGCGCCAGGAAGGTGAGCGCGGCTTGCGACTCCTGTTCAAATGGCCCGATGCCGATCGACGCCGGATCCGCCGCATAAGGGCCAATGCCGGTGCTCCCGCTTCCGAGCTTGTCGTAGCGGAGACTCGCCACACCGTCCGCCGACAGCCAATCAGCGAGCGTTTTCAGCGTGTCGACCGCACCGTTTTCGAGCGGGCTGTTGCCGTTGCGATCGGTCGGTCCGCTTCCGGCGATCAGGAGTACCCCCGGTACGTCCGCCGCGTCGCCCGCTGGATGGCGCAACGTGCCGTCGATCACGATCCCGCCGGCGATGAAGCTGACCTGCTGATCGACCCACTTGAAGGTTCGCTGGGCGGTCAAGGAGGTGGTCGAGGCGCCGACGCCGCCAACCACGACCGCGAGACCGGCAGCTGCGGCGACGGTCGCTCTGAGAATGCGGCAGGGCGTGATTACGTCAGCTTGCCCGACAAGAACAGCGTTGTGCCGCAGCACTGCGGGTTTGCGCCGACGTCCGGCTGGGAGCGAAGCGAGGGTCCGGGCGAGGGAAGCGCAGCCATCGACCCAACATTCCCCGATTTAGGATGCCGCTGAGCGATCGCGCTCCAGGCGATCGCGACCGCTGGGCACATCTGTTCGCTAGTCCGCATCTGACTCCCGAAATCGGTGTGCGGACGGTGGATTTGACTTCGTTGTTGATGGGGGGGCAGTGATGCGCCGGGTCATCTCTCGGCTGCTAGTCGCGTTGCTTGCCGTCGGTGCGTCTGCGGCTGTGGCCGTCTCCTCTGCGGCACCAGCAGGCGCCGACATCGTCTGGGGAACGCCGAGCGAGATCGCAGGTTCGCTCAACGCCGGCGGTGACGCGGTGATCAATTCGGTGTCGTGCTCCTCGGACGGAAACTGCGCCGCCGGTGGGTACTACGCAGACAGCTCCGGGAGGACCCAGGCTTTCGTCGTCGACGAGGTCGGCGGCGCGTGGGGAACGCCGAACGAGGTCGCGGGATCGCTCAACGCCGGTGGTAACGCGTGGGTCAATTCGGTGTCGTGCTCCTCGGATCGAAACTGCGCCGCCGGTGGGCGATACAAAGACGGTTCCGGGAACTTTCAGAACTTCGTCGTCGCCGAGGTCGGCGGCACCTGGGGCTCGTCGAGCGAGGTCGCCGGATCTCTCAACACCGGCGGTCACGCGTGGGTCAATTCGGTCTCGTGTCCCTCGGACGGAAACTGCGCCGCCGGTGGACGGTACGAAGACAGCTTCGGGAAATATCAGGTGTTCGTCGTCGACGAGGTCGCCGGTGTCTGGGGGGCGCCGAGCGAGGTCGCCGGATCGCTCAACGCCGGTGGTGACGCGGATCTCAATTCGGTCTCGTGTCCCTCGGACGGAAACTGCGCAGCCGGTGGGCGGTACAAAGACGGCTCGGGGAACTATCAGGCCTTCGTCGTCGACGAGGTCGGCGGTACGTGGGGAGCCGCGAGCGAGGTCGCCGGATCGCTCAACACGGGCGGTAGCGCGCAGGTTTTTTCGATCTCGTGCTCCTCCGTCGGCAACTGCGCCTCCGGTGGGCGGTACAAAGACGGCTCGGGGAACTATCAGGCATTCGTCGTCGACGAGGACGCCGGTACGTGGGGGATGGGGAGCGAGGTCGCCGGGTTGCTGAACACCGGCGGCTTGGCGAGAGTCTTTGCGGTGTCGTGTACCTCGGACGGCAACTGCGCGGCGGGCGGGCGATACAAAGAAAGTTCCGGGGTCTCTCAGGCCTTCGTCGTCGACGAGCTCGGCGGCATCTGGGGGTCCGGGAGCGAGGTCGCCGGATCGCTCAACACCGACGGCGACGCCTGGATCAATTCGGTCTCGTGCACGTCCGCCGGCATCTGCGCTGCCGGCGGATACTACGAGGACGGTTCCGGGAACTATCAGGCCTTCGTCGTCGACGAGGTCGACGGCACCTGGGGAACGCCGAGCGAGTTCGCCGGATCGCTCAACGCGGGCGGTGACGGGGAGACAAATTCGGTCTCGTGCGTCTCGGACGGATACTGCGCCGCGGGCGGCTTTTACAAAGACGGCTCCGGGACCATCCAGTCATTCGTCGACGACGACGTCGTCTATACCGTCACCTTTGATGCAAACGGCGGCAGCGGGACGATGAGCGCCGAGTCCTACGCCGCCGGCGTGGCGAACGTCCTGACGGCCAACGCCTTCACCTTCACCGGCTACACCTTCACCGGCTGGAATACCGCGGCGAACGACGCGGGTACCGCCTACACCGACGGTGCGACGTACCCCTTCAACTCCAACGCCACTCTCTACGCGCAGTGGAGTGCGAACAGCGAGGACGTGAGCTTCAACGCCAACGGCGGCAGCGGGGCGATGGGCGCCGAGTCCTACACCACCGGCGTGGCGAAGGCCCTGACGGCGAACGCTTTCACCTTCACGGGCCACACCTTCACCGGCTGGAATACCGCGGCGAACGGCTCAGGCACGGCGTACACCGACGGCCAGATCATCGCGGTCAACGGCGCCATCTCGCTGTACGCGCAGTGGATCGCCAAGCCGCTGCCGAAAGAGATCCTGAAGGCTCACCTGTCGACCACGCGCTCCGGTACGCAGGTGCACCTGCACATCCACCTCTTCGGCAAGATGGGCGCCGTCTTGGGGAGGGTAGAGGTCAGTGTCGCGGGAAAGACGATCTGTTCGGCCGCACTTGTCGATGGCGTCGCCGTTTGCTCAGTGAATTCATCCCGACTCGGCTTCGGGAGTCACCGGCTCCTCGCGAAATACGAAGCGTCCGGTTTCTATCTTTCCCGCAGCAAATCCATCGTCGTGCGGGTGGGGTAGCGAGGGGCCGGGTGCCGTAGGGACCCGGCCCCTTCAGAAGCCGCTCGTTGCAGCGTCTATAAGAGGTTTCTCGACTTCGTCGAGCTTCTACTTGAACGGCACGCTGAGGCCGGGGCCAGTGGATGATCTACCGCCCCGAACGCGTTCTCGCGAAGTGTTGGGGCGTGCACTTAGCGCGCGCTTTTGAAGTGTGCCTGCAAATTGCGTAGCTAGAAGTCGTTAGTAAGTCCATCGACCAGCGCGCTGGCTGTCATGACCCCTGCGCGGGAGCGAAGCGGAATGTCTGACGCGGACCAATTTGCGAATCGGCCGTTTTGTCCAAGCCGCGGAGCTCGGGCCATCGCTCGTGCTTTGTTCTGTAGGGCCTGATTCAAATGAAGGTAGTTCGGCGCGAGGCCGCTCGTTATCCGATCAAGGTCGTCCTTGCCGACGAAGAGGCACCACCGGAGATCACGCCCGGCCGTCCCGACGGCGGTAGCTACCACGCTGCGTGGATTTTCTTTCGAGTCGGTGGGCGACCCCTCGGCAAGCTCGTGATCGCCCTTGATGGGAAAAAGGTGTCATCCTCCTCAGTCGGCCGACTCATCCGCGAACATCTGTCATCGGAACCGATTCGCGCAAAACTGAGACTCGCTGACGTAGTGCCGTTTGGCTTGCACCTTCCGTTCGCGTCGGTAGTCATACCCACCACATGTAGTCGCATCGAGGAACTCAAGCGATCCGTGGACGCACTTAACGATCAGGATTATCCGGACTACGAAATCGTCATCGTCGACAATCGATCTCGTCCGCAGTTGGAAGGTCCGTCGTTGACCTCCATTCGAGAGGTTCCGCGCGTCCGAATCGTTCACGAGGTCAAGCGCGGCATCTCATCAGCCAAGAATCGGGGCATTTTGTCGGCTCACGGCGAAGTGATCGCATTCACCGATGACGACATCGTCGTCGATCGGGGATGGTTGCGCGCACTCATGACTCCGCTGGCGATCGATTCGACGTTGAACATGGTCACTGGCCTCGTGCTGCCGAAGGAACTTGAGGCGCAATCACAGGTCTGGTTTGAGGAATACGCGGGTGGGTTTGGTCACGGTTTCGAGTCGCTCGTGTATGTGCCCGTTCGCAGTAACCATCGATGTCGAGCCGGGCGCGTCCGTCGTGTTCTCTCTGAGGACTTGGGAGGAGCCGTTCGAGAGGATCTCTCTCTGTACAGCGCCGCTGTTCGCAACTCTGGAGGAAACATCGCGATACGAGCGAGCGCATTTCTTGATACCGGAGTGTTCGACGTGAACCTTGGGGCGGGTACTTGCACCGGTGGTGGAGAAGATCTCAAGTTCTGCGCCAACGCGTTTGCGGCTGGAATGTGCATCCGGTACGAGCCGAGTGCTCTCTCGTTCCATATACATCGTCGGACGCACCCGGAGCTTGTACGACAGGTGCGCTCCTGGGGAGTCGGTCTCGTCGCGATGTTGACCGCCATCATCTGGGACGAACCCGGACGCCTTTTCGACATTCTCGCGAACACTCCACGCGCGTTGTCCAGGGTGCTTCGTCACCGGCTTCGCGCGGACGCCGATACGCCGGCGCGCTTTCGGACGCGGCTGGTCTGGCACGAGCTCTCAGGCATGCTCCTCGGTGTACCGGCATACTTCCTCAGCCGCGCGGGGCATCGGCGAGGACAATCCACACTTTCGCGACGCCACTACGAAGCTGCAGTGCCGGAGGAGAACACTCGACAACTCAACACGCGGTGACTTTGAGCTCGGTGCTCTTTCTCGTCGTTTATCCGGTTGCTTCGACTGTCTCGCTGGTCGGTTGCGGATAAGAAGAGTCGGGACTCGTCGACGCGGGAAACGACGGACCCGCCGTCAGAAGGCTTAGGTCCTCGTACCCCGGATGGATGCCATCTCTTTCGCGAAGGCGTCAGCGCCGCCGCCGTACCACATGCCGGACAGGGGAGGGGGAACGTGAGCCAGTGTGCTTTCTCGCATGTCGTCGGGCATTGCTTCAAGGACGAGTCCGAACGGCAGCCACAATCTCTTGCCGGGATAGAGCGAGAGTACGTGGGCCGGCAACGCCCCCCATTCCTCGGGTGTCACACAGCGCCCCGCAACTGGCAGTACTTCCACCTCTTCCTCGGAGAGGTGCTCCGCGAGCTTCTCGCCGAGCGCATCGCACGCCGCCGCGAGCGCTCGGCCGTCTGCAACCGAACCGGTCGTGCCGAATCGTTCAGCGGCGCGCTCGGTTGCCTCGACGCTTGCCCCGACCGCGACGTGCTGCGCGTCCATACGCGAGAAGAGCTCGTGATATTCGGGCGCTCGCTCCAAAAGAAGGGGATATAGGAGCACGTCCTCGCCTTCGTGGTGAGCATGCAGGAGCCACAGCACCTCAGCGAGGTAATCGGCGAGCTCCCGGGCGCGTTCGACATCCCCATCGGTCACGTCCGAGAGTTGACCGGGTGCGTCGCCGAGCGAGCGCCTGAATGCGTCATGAATCGCGAACATGTCGCGGGTGTCAGTGAGCACGGTGCCATCAGAACTCATGGGTTTGCCCTCCTTTGTAAGCGCCCACGTACGCTAATGATCTCTAGGCTTCGAGAGCGGACCCGGTACTGTGAGACCCGTTTCGGCAATCTTCTGCCCGAACTACGGGATCTCGGACAGGACGAACCTGATCAAGTATCTAAGTGACCGACGCTTGGAAGATGCTTTCGATTGACTGCTTGAGGGTGGCGGCGAACTCGTTATCGCTCTGGCGTACCGAGAGACCCTCGGTCAGCGCACGGGAGAAGCTGGCGATCACGCCGTGGTTGGTGGCCAGGCGATCGTCTGCCTTTGCCCTGCTGTATCCGCCGGACAGCGCGACCACGCGCAGTACGTTCGGGTGGCGCACGAATTCGGCGTAGAAGTCGTCAATTTCGGGCAGCGACAACTTCAATATCACGTATTGGTCGGGTTTGAGTTCGCCCAGTCGTGCCGCGATGTTCGCCTTCAAGACCGCCTCCGCCTTCGCCTTTTCAGGGCTATGAATGTCGACTTCGGGTTCGATAATCGGCACCAGTCCGGCAGCCAAGATCTCGTTCGCGATGTCGAATTGCTGACTTACGATTGCCTCGATGCCTGCTGGGTTGGCGATCTTGATGAATGAGCGCGCCTTCGTGCCGAAGACGCCGTTCTGCTCGGCGCGCGACAGCAAGGCGGCGAGTGCGGGGATTGGCTTCATCTGCTGGACGCCTTTGTCCTCAGCAGCCAGTCCCACGTCAACTTTCAAAAACGGGACGATCTCCTTCACATCCCACAGGTAGGACACCGTGCTCCTGCCAGCGATCTCCCGATCCATGGTGTCTTCGAACAAGATCGCCGCGAGGATGCGATCGCCGCGGAAGGCAGGACTCTCGATGATCCGGCTCCGCATGGCGTGTATCAACGCGAACATCTCGTCGTCGCCGGAATACTGGTCCTCATCGATGCCGTAGGCCTTGAGCGCCTTGGGGGTGCTGCCACCGCTTTGATCCAAGGCGGCAATGAAGCCCCGCCCGACCTTCATCTTTTGGAACTGTTCATCATTCATCGTGGTCTCCGGTCGAAGGACCTAATCATTCATCATCAGACCTTCGGCCTTGGTTGGCCCCGCGTAGCAGGCGATCTCGGCACCTTGCAGGCCGTGTCCCTGGGCAAAAGCCAAGACCTTTAGCAAGCCTGCCATCACGACGCCGTCGCACTTTGTCGGTTCACTGGGCGGCCCTCGATCGGGGGCGGTCACCGCGCCGTGCACGAAGCTGGCGTTGGCGCTGGCGAGGAACGCGATGTCGGTCACGATGTTTTCTGGGTTCGCGGGCGACCGGGAGAGGCGAGCGCAGCAGGTTGCCCAGCGCGCGCCGTTTGCCCGACGCGAGTCGGCCGAGAGAGGATGCGCGCCATGAGCGATGCGGACGTCGTTGTCGGCGAAGACGGCTTGTCACGCTGTTCGTGGGCTGCGTCGTCAGCGGAGTACCGCGCCTATCACGACGCCGAATGGGCTCGACCAGTCGGCGACGAGGACCGGGTCTACGAGAAGCTGTGCCTCGAAGGATTCCAGGCTGGGCTGTCGTGGCTGACGATTCTGCGCAAGCGAGAAGGTTTTCGCGAAGCGTTCGCGTCGTTCGATCCTGTTGTCGTCGCGAGCTTTAACGAAGCCGACGTCGAACGGCTCGTTGCCGACCCGCGGATCGTGCGCCACCGGGGGAAGATCGCCGCGGCGATCACCAACGCTCGCGCGACGCTCGCGCTTCACGACCGGGGCGACTCACTCGCCGCCCATGTTTGGCACTATCAACCGACTTCTGTGCGGGAGCCGCAACGCTTGAGCGATCTCCCATCGTCGACTCCTCAGTCGACGTCCCTTTCGGCGGACCTGCGCCGCCTCGGCTACGTCTTCGTGGGCCCGACCACCGTCTACGCCACGATGCAAGCGCTCGGTGTAGTCAACGACCATCTGCAGGGTTGCCAATTTCGCCTGGCAGCCGAGGACGAGCGCGCTCGATTCATCCCGCCCGATCGCTCTTGACGTTGGCTCGGGCGGTGGCGGCTCATCCGGGAGAGACCCGTAGTCTCGCTATGCCGTGACTCGATCGAAGGGGTTTCGACGTCCTCCATCCGGTGTTGTGGATCGGTCTTCTCGTTGAGCGGCGGCCCTTGACGAGATCCGCCGTCAATTGTCTGGTCGGCCTGGCGTGGCCAGGAATCGTCAGCGCCAACCACGTTCGCGCCAGTAGATCCAACGGTTCCAGATCGCGATCGCGCAATTCGTGGCCGGGGTCTCGCCATGATTGACGATCCAGCGACTGTGACACTCGACGCCGCTGAACTGGCAGTGTTCGATGCCTCGGGCACACGCCGTCGCGTCGAGGTCGGCGAATACCTGTATCGCGCTGGCGACAGCGCCTACGACTTCTTCGTCGTGCTCTCCGGGGAAGTCGAGGTCTTCGTTGACGCCGACGGCGAGGAGCGGTTCCTCGTGCGCCACGGTCCGGGCCGATTCCTTGGCGAGCTGAACTTGTTGACCGGCCTCCGCGTAATCGTCTCGGCGCGGATGACCGAGTCCGGCGAAGTGCTCGCCGTCCCCGCCGAGGTGCTGCGCAGGGTGATCGCAACCGAGCCGGATCTCAGCGACAAGATCCTCGCCGCTTTCATGGCGCGGCGCGCGTTGCTCATGACCGGAGCAGCCGTCGCCATCCGCGTCATTGGCTCGCGCTTTTCGCCCGAATCGGCGCGCATCCGGGAGTTCCTGTCCCGAAGCCGGGTACCGCACGAGTGGCTCGATCCCGAGGTTGACGAGCAAGTCGAGGTACCCCTTCGAGAGTTCGGCATCAAACCCTCCGATCTTCCGGTGGTCATCGCACCGGGGACGGTGCTTCGCCAACCGAGTCCAGGCATCCTTGCCGAGTATCTCGGACTCACGCTTGACCGTCTGCCCGAACGCTGTTTCGACCTCGTCATCGTCGGCGGCGGACCGGCGGGATTGGCCGCAGCGGTGTACGGCGCCTCCGAGGGACTTCGGACGCTCGGGGTCGACATCGTCGCGCCCGGCGGCCAAGCCGGGACGAGTTCGAGGATCGAGAACTACTTCGGTTTCGCGACGGGGATCTCCGGCGGCGATCTCATCCAGCGTGGGCTCGTCCAAGCCGAGAAGTTCGGAGCCAGTTTGAGCGCTCCGTGCGGGGCGATCTCTTTGAAAGAAGAAGCTGGACACCTAGTCGTCGAGCTCACCGATGGCACCCACGTCGCCGGACGGGCGGTCATTGTGGCGACCGGCGCACGTTACCGACGGCTCGACGTCGCTCGGCTCGACGAATTCGAAAGCCGCGGCGTGTACTACGCGGCGACCGATCTGGAAGCGCGCCAGTGTGCGGGGAGCCCGGTGGTAGTGGCGGGCGGTGGCAACTCGGCCGGTCAGGCGGCGGTGTTCCTCGCCGACCAGGGGAGTGCGGTGACCGTCATGATCAGGGGCAACGATCTCAACGCCAAGATGTCTCGCTACCTGATCGACCGATTGGACAACCACCCCAAGATAGAAATTCTCACCGAATCGAGAATCGTCGGACTTGAGGGTGACGAGACGTTGCGCAGCGTGAGGGTCGCCTCAACTAGTGGCGAGTCGAAGTTGGCGTGCGCGGCCCTCTTTTCGTTCATCGGGGCGGACCCGCAGTCGACTTGGCTCTCCGGCTGTGCGGCGCTCGACAGCCGCGGGTTCGTCCTCACCGACCGTTCGTTGACGAAAGACGATCTTGACCCTCGCTGGCACGGCATCGGCCGCGACCCGTTGCCATTTGAGACGAGTTTCCCGGGTCTGTTCGCCGTCGGCGACGTTCGGTCGGGATCGACGAAGCGTGTCGCCGCCGCCGTGGGCGAAGGTTCCGCGGCGGTGCGATCGGTTCATGACTACCTCGCATTCATCCCGCGCTAGTTGGTGTTGGACCACCGCCTTTCGCCCGACCCGACACCGCCGTAGCGTCCGGTTGGATCTTCGAAACAATGACCGAATCAAAGAGCGAAGTTCGCGATATCTCGCCATGCCAGGAGGAAGAACGAGATGCGCTACGGCATGATCCTTCCCGGCGGCAGCTCCACCGAACAGCTCGAGCAGGCGCTGCTCGCAGAAGAATCAGGTTGGGACGGTGTCTTCGTCTGGGAGGCGGCCTACGGCGTCGATGCTTGGTCGCTGCTCGCCGCGATTGCGGTCCGGACAAAACGGGTGACGATCGGGACATTGCTCACCCCGCTTCCGTGGCGTCGCCCGTGGAAGGTTGCCAGCCAGGTGGCCACGGTCGACCAACTCTCGGGCGGCCGCGTGGTCCTCACCGTCGGGCTCGGCGCGATCACAGACGACCTGCCCCTTACCGGCGAGGTGACCGATCTCCGGGGCCGAGCTGAACGCCTCGATGAAGGCATCGACCTGATCCGGACCCTCTGGGAAGGCGGCAAGGGCTATCGAGGCCACCATTACATCTACGAGGCAGGCGAGCTTGACGAGCTGACATCGATGGGCGCGCCCTTACGGTCTCGAATCCCGATTTGGGTGGTTGGCGTGTGGCCGCGACCGAAGTCGATGATTCGAGCGCTTCGTTGCGACGGCGTGGTGCCTCAGTACGAGGGTCTCGGCGACGACGCACAGCCGGAGCATGCCCATGCGGTCCGGGCGTGGTTGGATCAGCGCGGCGGAACGCGAATCGATGTCGTGGCGCAAGGCGAGACGCCAGCGGACAACTCGATCAGTGCGGGTGCACGGGTTGACCCGTGGATGAGGGCCGGTTGCACGTGGTGGCTCGAAACACGTTGGGAGATGCCACACGGCACACCAGAACGGATGCAGCAGGTGAAGGAGAGGCTCAAAGCCGGGCCTCCGAGGCTTGCTGTTCCCTGAGTGCTGCGCCGTGATCTCTCGAAGACGAAGGCGTCGGCTCTCGGCATTCTGCCGCCATCACTCTCACGCGAGGTCGATCGCCGTTGCGCTGATCGCTGTTGCGGCAGCGTCTTGGGCCGGCCCGACAGCCGCCGAAGCTTCGCGGTCCGTCACCGCCCGCTTCTCGATCCCCGCGTCGGCGCGTCAGCTCGTCGTCGTATCGAACCCGAGCTACGACCCACCCGACTACCTCGCACGTTTTCAGACCTTCGAGCGGGCGAGCGCAGCCGCGCCGTGGCAACCGGTGTTCCCGGTCTGGCAGGCCGAGGTGGGTTCCGGTGAGCTTCTGAACGTCCGGCGGGAGGGTGATCACGCGACTCCGACCGGCGTGTACGCCATCGGACTCACGATCTATGGGAACAAACCGAATCCCAGGGGCCTTCACGAGGCATACCGTCGGCTCGTCTGCGGCGACTGGTGGGACGAGGACCCTTACAGTCCCCAGTACAACGAGTTTGTCCATGTTCCCTGCGCCTCCACACCGCCGTTTGCGGCGTGGTCGGAGGCGTTGTGGACCGAGACGAGGGCCTATCCCTTCTTCGCCGTGATCGAGTACAACGTCGATCCGACGATCTCGGGTGCAGAGGCGCCAGGCTCGGGGATCTTCCTGCACGCCTGGATCGATGGACCGACCGAGGGCTGCGTCGCGTTGCGAATACCCGATCTCCTTCAGGTGCTCCGCTGGCTGCAACCCAGAGCACACGCGGTGATCGAGATCGGCACCGACACCCAGATCGGCCGCGTGCCGCCAGCGCCGGCTTAACGACGCCAGAACCCTGTCGCACGGCATGGCCGCGGCGCCGCGTGAGCGCGGGGCGGGCATCATGTGGCATCTCAGCTCGGCGATTGCTTCTCGGCCTCGTGCTCTTCCCTTCGGTCGCCCTCGCGTCCTCCGCCTCCTTCGCGTCGGCCGCGTCGGCGCCCGAGTGGGTCCGTGTCTCGGTGGCGACGGTGTGGGACAAGCCGTCGAGCGCTCGCCCCATCGACGCGCCGGCGGTCGGCGATCCGGCGCAGATCGAGGACTGGCTCAACACGCTGAACATTTCCGAGCGGCTTGGTCTCGACAGCCGCATCAACACCCAGGTCCTGCTCGGGGCGAAAGTTATCGTCACCGGGCACCGAGGGACCTGGACCAGGGTCGAGGTTCCTGACCAGATCGGCTCGAAGTACCCGAACGGCATTGTCGGCTGGGTGCCGAGGGTGCAGCTGACTGCCGTTGCACCGCCCACGGCGTCGCGCGAGGTCATCGTCGGCGTACCACGAACCTGGCTCTACACCGTCGCCGACGGCGTGGTCGGCGGACGACGGTTTCTCGTCAGCTTCGACACCGAGTTGCCGGTCGTCGGGTCGGTATCGAGCTATACCCTCGTCGGTCTCCCTGGCGGCGCGTCGGCAGCGATCAGGGACCCCGCGCTCGACCCCGTGCGCGACGGTCCGGTCTCCGGCGCGGCGATCGTGAAAGCGGCGCGCGAGTTCCTCGACGTGCCCTATTTGTGGGGCGGGACGAGCGGATTCGGTTTCGACTGCTCGGGCCTCGTCTATGCGCTCTACGCCCGCTATGGCCTCGACCTCCCCCGCGACGCAGCCGATCAGCAGCACGCCGGGACGCCCATAGCGCTCAACGAGCTCAAGCCCGGCGATCTGCTCTTTTTCGCTGGCCCCGGTGGAAGGGGACCGGCTGACCATGTCGCCGTCTACGTCGGCGACGGCCGCGTCATCGATGCGCCGCGTACGGGCGCGTCCGTCGAATTGGTCCCCATGACTTCTTTGCCCGTCTGGGCCGACTTCTCCGGCGCGATCCGCGTGTCCGGGCGCACCTGACGTTCGGCGTCTATTCACTGCCCGCGCTAGTGGATCCCAGCGTGGCGCGCTTCAATGCTGTCAAGGCACAAGCAGGAGAACGTCGTAACGGTGCCGGAGGCACCTTGGCCGCCCTCTACGGATTTCTCGCAGCCCTAGCTCTGGTTCTCGCGAGTGCCGGGCGTCGCCCGCTCAGATCGCGACGCTCGATCGATCGCTACCACAAAGCGATGGAGACGCTCGGTGAGATCAGCGAGACCATGCACCGGTCGGGCGTCGACGAGCCCGCGAAGTCCCGCGCCGAGTCATCGAGCGCTGCAACGTCGACTGACAGCCGCGAACACTCGGCTCTCGCCGTGGTGCCACGGCGGCGACCACGACTCGATGTCCGATCACGCCGCTCGTCTCGGTTCCTGATCGCCATCGCCGTCGTGGCCCTGGCCGGCGTCGTCGTCGGTGTCACACTTTCAAACTCTGGACCCACAAAGCCCAAGCACGTCGCGGCGGCACCCCCCGGGCGTGGTCAGTCGACGCGCCGATCGTCAACCACGACGAGGACCGGCCCGACGACAGTCCCCACGAGAAGGAGCACGACCACGACGACGAGCCCGGCGAGCTCGATCAAAGGACCAGTGCTTTCGTCGTTGGAGCCAGACACGGGAGCCGCTGGCCAGACGCTGATACTCAGCGGGATGGGAATCACGAGTGCCAACGGCACGATCGTGGCGACGTTCGACTCCCGCCCTGCGCCGACGCGTTGCCCAAGTGAACAGCGTTGCCTCGTGACGGTGCCAGCCGGGTTGAAGGGTTCCGTCAACGTGCGACTACAGACCGAATCGGGACGCTCGAACGCGCTCACTTTCCATTACGAGTGACGGCGGCGCGATCGGCGTCAGGTCACTAAGACTCAGCCGATCCAGCTCTTTTCTCCCCACGGTCAGAACCTGACCGAGCGAGATTCGATAGTGGATGCACGCCCGCCGTGGTTACGCGACGGGGCACCGGGGGGGGGGGCCTTTCGCGACCGCTGGCGTGATCGGACCGAAAGGATGGGTCATTGGCACTGAATCGTCACCTCCTTCGTGATGGGTCGTAGACAATGTGCATTCGACGACTGACGGGGCCGCGTCCTTTGGCGCGAGGTCCCGCGTTTCGAGGTGAACGATGAAGCGGTCTCCACTTCGGTGCTTCGAACTCGAAGAGTGGTTTCGGAGTTTTGCGTTCCGGCCTGGCATGGTGAACCTGTCGCCGAGCAATCCGATCTCCCCGACGGTCGGCGAACTTCTCAATCTCGCGGGAGCGTCGTTTGCCGACGTCAGCGAGCTGTCGCTCGACTACTCGCAAACCGCGGGCGCATCCTCGACGCGCCAAGCTGTCGCCGCACTGTATGAGGATCTCGACTCCGAGCATGTCGTTGTTACCTCGGGCGCAACCGAAGCAATCCTCCTCACACTCGAAGCAGTCATCGATTCAGGTACACGGGTGGTCGTCGAGCATCCGCTTTACGGGATTTACGAGCCGCTTATCGAGTTGCTCGGCGCGGAGGTGGTGCGCTACGAGCTCCGTGCCGCGGACGGGTACGACTACGACTTCGCGAACCTCGAAGACCTCGTGCGCTCACACCGTGCAGAGCTGATGATCATCAACCCGTACAACAATCCGACGGGACGTGGCGTGGCGAGCGAGCAGGCGCTGCAAGCGCTCGTCGAGATCTCGGAGCGCACGAGCTGCCGAATCTGGAGTGACGACGTTTTCCGGTTTGTCGCCCTCGACGGCGCCCGCCTGCGGTCGCCGCTAGATCTGAAACCGGACGCGATTTCGGTCGGCGATATGACGAAGGCATGGGGCCTCGGCGGTCTGCGGATCGGTTGGCTGGCTTGCCGAGACAAGGCGGTGATCGAACGCGCGCTGAACACCCGCGACTACACGTCGAATAGCAACTCGATCGTGAGTGAGCGCCTTGCCGAACTCGCTCTTTCGGTCAGGGGCGCCCTCCTCGACTCCGCCGTCAATGTGGCGCGTACCGCGCGGGTCGCGGTCGATCGCTTCATTCGAGACTCTCGCGGTGCGCTGAGCTGGGCTCCACCCGCGGGCGGATATTGCGGCTGGATCGAGGTTCATGTCGACGACCCGTCTTCGGTGACGGAACTGTGCGCGACGTTGACGAACGAGCACAATTTTTTGGTGCTGCCAGGCTCGGTCTTTGGCCCGAGGTGGAACGGCTTTATCCGAATCGGCCTCTCGGTCGGATCGGAGAGTCTGCTCCGCGGCCTCGACGCGCTGGTCATGGAGGCGGGCTTACGGTGAGTCGTCGCGCAATGCCTCGCCGGTGCAAGGCCTCACGTACGTGGTCCGCGGCGATCAGCGTCTGGTGAGACGAGGCTCGAACACGTCGCTCAACGCGTCGCCCACGAGGTTTGCCGCGACGACGGTGGCGACGAACAGAACGGCCGCCGGCCAGAGCTGCCACCAGTAGCCGTCGAAGAGGTTCGTGATTCCGTCGGTGAGGATGTTTCCCCAATTGGTGGCGGGCGGTGGAACACCGAGGCCGAGGAAGCTGATGTATGCGAAGAGCGAAATCGCGTCCGCGACCTTCAACGTGCCATTCACGACGACGACGCCGAGCAGATTGGGAGCGACGTGGCGCCGGAGAATGAATTGCGAACGCGCTCCGAAGACGCGAGAGGCCGCGACGTATTCGTGAGTTCGTAGGGTCAACGTTTCTCCGCGAGCGAGACGAGCTGTTGACAGCCAGCTCACTGCGCAGATGACAACGATGATCAACAGCAAGGATGGCGTAACCATCGATGCGAGAAGGACGACGAAGAAAAGGAAGGGGATCGACAGCAGCGCGTCGACGATTCGCATCATGAACGAGTCGATGAATCCACCCACGTACCCCGCGATCGCGCCCCAGACGAGTCCGAACAGCGTGGAAAGCACGCCGACGGCGAACCCGACTTCGAGGGTGCTCTGTCCGCCGACCATCAACGCACCAAGTTCGTCGCGGCCATCGGGCGTCATGCCAAGCAGGTGCTGTGCTGACGGCGCCTGGTTTTCCAAAAGGAGATTCGCTGCGACCTGATTCGTGTGGTAGAAGACCGGCCCGAGCCAGCTGAACAGCACGATCACGACGAGCACGACGAGACCCGCAATCCCAGACTTGCTCTCGGCGAACGCGGCGAGCGATTGTCGCCAGTACGCCTTCGCCACGGCAAACGGAGCATCCCCCGACGGCGACGGCGCCGCGATCGGAAGCGCTCCCGTCGCGACGGGCCGCGACGGATTTGGGATCGCTTCGAAGGTCACTTCAGTCGCACCCTCGGGTCGAGGATGGCATAGCCGATGTCGGCGAGGAGATTGCCGATCACCGTCGCGAGCGTGATCACGAGGACGACCCCAAGTAGCACGGGGTAATCGCGGTTCTGCGCAGCGTTCCAAAACAGCAGACCGACGCCGGGAAAGTCGAACAGCGCCTCGATGATCAGCGAACCTGAGAAGACGTACGGCACCGCGAGGCCGATCAGGGTCAACGTCGACGAGAACGCGTTGCGGAGGACGTGGCGGATGAGGATGCGGCGCTGTGACGCTCCCGTGGCCCTCGCGGTACGCACGTAATCGGCGAGCAACGCGTCGATCGTCGCCGCCCGCATGTATCGGCTGAAGTAGGCGATGTTGCCGAGGACGAGGGTGAGTACCGGCAGGATCAGGTCCTTGAAATCGGTCCAAGCTCCGGTGCCGTAGCTCGAGGCGTTGGATGGTGCGAAGTCGGTCCAGATGCTCAAAACAACGATGAGCACGCTTCCCATGAGGAAGGTCGGTGTTGTGTAGAACACGAGCATGATGGCGGTGATGCCGTGATCGTCGACGCGATTTCGGCGGAGACCCTGGATCAGTCCCATCGGCACTGCAATCGCCAACGCAATCAGCATCGAAGAGCCAACGAGGAGCAGCGTTCGTGGCAGGTAGGCGGCGAGCAGTGATGCCACCGTCTGGTTCTGCTTGTACGAAAAGCCCAGGTTGCCTTCGAGGGCGTGCCAGAGCCAGATCCCGAACTGGACGAAGAGCGGTTTGTTGAGTCCCTGTTGGATAGTGAACTGACGAACGGCGTACGCGGTCGCCCGGGGGCCGAGTTGGGCGCGAACCAACCCACCGGGAAGCAAGTGGAGGAGCACGAAAACGATGATCGACACGATGAACATGACAACCACCGCCTGCACCAGGCGGCGCACGTAGTAACCGGTCAGGCCGATCCTCCTCGACGTCTCGACCGGTGTCGACTGCCGGCATCCCGCGAGACGTGGTCGTGTCGTCCGGCTGGCCCGTGATCAGCCCCGCGCGCGGACTCGCTGCTAACCAAGGTGTCTACGACTTGAAGTACCACTCGTTCGGAAGAATGTTCCCGAATGGAAGCTGTGGCGACCATCCCTGGAGCTTGTTCGAGACGACCGAGATTTGGTTGTCGCCAGTTGTCCACCAAAGGGCGGCCTCGTCCTTCGCGATCCAGTTCTCCAGCGTGAAGAGGTAACTGAGCCCCGAGTGTTCCTCGGCAGAGGTGATCAACGCCTGTGCGGTCGGTGAGTAGAAGCCGCCACCGTAGTAGTTGCCTTTGGCGAACTCTTGCTCGAGAGTCGGCAAGATCGCCAAGTCGCCGTAGTTGGTGAACCAGAGCGGATAGAGCGCCATCGCGAAATTGCACGGACCGGGCGGGCAGACCCCATCGACCGAGTACATCGTCGTCGCCTGCTCGGGGTGCAGATCCACGTCGATGCCGGCTTGCTTTGCCGCCGTCTGGAAGTACAGCGCCTGCGCCGACAAGTTGACGAGGTCGGTGATCGTGAAGTCCATCCTTAAGGACAAAACCCGACCCTTCGCGATTCCCTTTCCGCACTCGTTGTCGGCGGTGCCGGGGCGCGCACAGACCATGAAACCGCCCGACCCCATCTTCCAGCCGTGTCCGGTGAGTAACGAGCGTGCCTGCGAGATCGAGAAGGGGTACGGGTCGGTGCGCTCTTGCGGGCTCACGTAGGGAGACCCGGGAACGTTCGGCACCGGACCGTAAGTGAGCTGACCGATGCCATCGAGCGTCGTCTTCAAATAGAGCGGCTCGTTGATGAGGTGCTGCAGTGCTTCGCGGATATAGAGCTGGCGGATGAACGGTCCGTACGTCGGACTCGTCCAGCCGAGCTCGACGGACTCCTCGTAGTCGGGCGCCCACGGCGCGACGGTGTAACCGTGGCTCTCGAAGTAAGGGACCAGGCCGTAGTCGCTGTAGGGGATGTACCCGTAGTTGATCTCACCTGAGCGCAGGGCGTCGACCTCGGCGGCGGCGGACGGAAACGACTCGATAATCACGTGCGACAGGCGGGACTTGTCCGGCCCGTCGTAGGCGGGGTTCGCTGTCAACTCGGTTCGCCCGCTCACTGAGTCGTAGCTGGTTACCGTGAATGGACCGTCGACGACCTTCCAGAGCGGGTTGCTCGCGTAGGTCGAGAGCTTCTCGGACTGTCCGTAGAGGAAGTTGAAGACCTTGGCGGCCCCGGTCGGGGTGAGGTCGTAGTTGGAAACCTTGCCGTCGCTGCTCTCGACATCCCATGTCTTCTGCGGCATCGGGACGATGTTGATCAGCTGGTTGTCGGTGTACCACTGTTCGCTGAACGGGCGCTTCAGGTGGATCACAAACATTGTCGAGCTCGGGTAGTCGATACTCGCGATGTTTCCGGGGAACTCGCCCGGGACGTAGGTACCGATTTTCGACTCGCCCGCTCTGTAGAGGTCAAAGAAGAACTCGATGTCACGCGTCGTCACCGGTTGACCGTTCGACCATTTGAAATGCTTCAAGGTGATGGTGATCGTCTGGTCATGATCGGAATACACGGGCGGGTTGCCGATACTGAGGGCGTAGTTGATAACCGGTTTGCTCCCGTCACCTGGAAAGTAGAGCGGCAGCCAAAGGTTCTCGTCAGTGCTCAACTCCCACGGTTCCTCGTTGTCGGAGTTCTCGAGAGGCAGCATCCAGCTGAACTCGTCGGTCGGCTGTAGCGCGAAGGTCACCGTGCCGCTGGGTGACGACTTGGGTATGGCAAGAGCGGTTGCCGATGCCGCAGAGCAGAGTGCTGCGACCAGGACGATTGCGATTACGAGGGGTGCGAAACGGTGCCTGCGCCCGACGGGGGTTCGCCAATGGGGGATCGAGTCCAGGAGCCTCATGGCCAATCCTCTCTGTCGCTCGGAACCTTGAAGCGCTGAGCGGGCGTTTGCGCCGACCCAGTCAGCGGGTCACTGTCTGGCCCGCGCAACCGGTGAGATCGAACGGCCTGATGGTATCGCCACCAAGCCTCGAAATATTGGAGTGAGTCAGCGAGGGATGACCGTTCGTCTCCCGAGATCCGTGGCTAGCCAACTCGAGGTGAAGATGCGCGTTTCCGCGCCGATGACGAACGCAATCGAGCACGCTTCACCTGTTCCAACCGGGTTTGCCCGCACGGTCTTGTTGATTCGGAACGGAACCGCCACAAGAACTGGTCCGACCGATGGCGCCTTTCAAGCAGGTCGGACGCTCGCGGCAAACGGGTCAGCCGACGTCGGCCTCAACTGATGTGGGTGGCATGCGCCTGCGAACGGCCTGAGCAGCTGCTTGGTCGGCAGACCTTGTAGTCGCCAGCGAGCATCGTCCGCCGCCTTCGCGTTTTGCTGCGTAGAGGGCGTCGTCGGCATCGGCATACGTGAGTTCCGGCACGACGCCAGCGACGTGGACTGCGACACCGGCGCTTAACGTCGCACGTGGATTCGTGCGTCTCCACTCAGCGACCAGGCGATCGACGACTTCGAGCCCTTCCGTCCCGGCCTTTCGCATCACGAGGATGAACTCGTCGCCACCGAACCTTGCGACGGCGTCGTGTTCGCGCAGATTCTCGCGGAGGTGCTGGCCGAGGTTTCTGAGCTCGTCGTCACCCCTCCGGTGCCCGAAGGTGTCATTCACGACCTTCAGACAGTCGAGATCGAGAACCGCGAGCGTGTCTCCTGGCGCCAATGATTCCAGGAGGGTCTCGCCGAGACGGCGGTTGCCGATCCTTGTCAAAGGGTCGGTTGTCGACTCCCTGCTGAGCTCCTCGAGCAGCTGTGCTTGGGCTTCTTGGGCAGCACGAAGCGACGCCGAATTGGCGGCGACGAGCTCACCCGAAAGCACCCCGATTGGGACGACGAGAGCCGCTGCCAGCAGATCATCGTGCGAACGAGGGGCGCCAAACAGGAGTGGTAGCACGTACGAAAGGACCACGAGCGGGGACGAGAGCAACGCGGTGCCCGGCGGGAACCACGCGCCGATGCACACGTAGATCAGTACGAACCAGATCCCAAGCGTCGCCGGCGGGAGCGCCCCGACGACGTTGTTGAGCGAGACGATCGAGAGCGCGATGAGCGCCAGCGCGTACGCGACAGGACGGAGGAGCGACACGCGGTCTCGCAACCTCCACGCGATGACTCCAATCGCGATGGTGATGGCGTCGAGGATTGCTGACCATGGACGACCCCATTCGACGCTGCCGGGGACGACATCGTTCACGATGCCGACACATCCTGCCGCTGCGAAGAGGAACGACGCCTGACGTATCGCTGCTGGTGAGGAAGGTGTCGGCCAGCTCAGTCGAAGCCCGCGGCGAGGTTGCAAGGGAGAACGTCCCACATACGTTCTTACGGCACTCTTCGGGGAGGTCGAAAGGCAGATTTGGCCTTGCAACGACGCTCAAACCATTGTCAGATCTGTCCTCGGTGTCATCGGGTCCAACCGCGCCGCCGTGCCGCCACCTCGATTATCGCTTCGACAGGATTGAGGGCGACGAGGTCGAAGCCTGGTCGGACGGAGCATGGTCTGAGTCATGGTCTGGCCGAAGAATCCATTCTGAATGCGACTATCAGAGGGCTGACCAGGCACGCATCATTATGATTCGGATCGGTTTAACCCCCATCCGGCATGAAGGAAGACACCTTGCGAATTTCAAAATTGCTCGAAACGAAGGGCGCAATCGTTGTGTCGATCGCGCCTGATGCGCGGGTGAGTGAACTTGTCGGCGAACTGACTCGACGGAAGATCGGTGCGGTCGTGATATCGAGCGATGGGCGCACGGTGGAGGGAATCGCTTCCGAGAGAGACGTGGTGCGCGCATTGAACGAATTCGGTGCGGCGATTCTAAATGAGCCAGTGCGAGCGATCATGACCGGTGACGTTCACACGAGCTCGCCTGCCGACACTGTCGATTCGCTCATGGCGACGATGACGAACCATCGCATTAGACATGTTCCAGTTGTCGATCAAGGTGTTCTCGTCGGCATTGTCAGCATCGGCGACGTCGTCAAGACTCGTATGGAGGAACTTGAGCAAGATCGCGAGGCGCTCGTGAACTACATCGAGGCGCGATAGCTCGTCGCCCAGACGTGTGCGACGTGGCCGCAGGCTTTTTCGACGAACCGGAGAACGGTGCCCAGTGGACTCGTGGCAGCGTCAGTCCTCTACGCGCTTCCTGCCGTTGTGCCATTGGACCTCATGCATCGCGACGTTGTTCCTGGCCCGGCGTCGGCGAGCCCGGGGGATGAGAACGTGACTGAAGTCGTCTCGAACAGCGGCTGATCCCGATGTTGCTCTTGGGCGCCCGGATTGTCCTCGAGAACGACGTCGTGGAGGGCGGTTGGGTTCGCGCGGCTCGCGGAGTCATCGAAGAGGTCGGTCGCGGCGAACCCTCGCTGCCACTCGACGCGGAGGCGGTCGACTGCACGGGAATGACTATCGCACCGGGGTTCGTCGAGATGCACGTACACGGTGGTGGAGGCGCGAGCTTTCTCGATGAAGAACTACCTGGAATCGAAAGAGCGCGCGCGTACCACCGATCTCGGGGGACGACGCGCAGCCTGGCGAGCCTTGTCAGCGCGCCCGTTGACGAACTCTGCAATGCTCTTTCGCGCCTCGCGTCGGCTGTCGAGCAACGGGTCATTGCCGGCGTGCACCTCGAAGGACCATTTCTTTCGCCCCTGCGCAGTGGCGCGCAAGATGCCCAGCATTTTCTCGCACCCGATGCCGGCGTGCTCTCGCGGCTGCTCGAAGCGGGGAGGGGTGCCGTTCGGATGGTCACGATCGCGCCAGAGCTTCCCGGTGCCTTAGCGCTGGTCCCACTCGTGCGCGACGCGGGCGCGATCTGCGCGATCGGCCATACCGACGCAACCATCGACGCCGCGAACGCGGCGTTCGACGCGGGCGCCAGCTTGGCCACCCATCTGTGGAACGCGATGCGACCGATGCGCCAGCGCGACCCCGGTGTCATCATCGCGGCGCTTTTGCGGCGTGAGGTCTCGGCAGAGGTCATCGCGGACGGGGTCCATCTCGACCCGGCAGTCGTCCGGTTGACCGGAGATGTCCTCGGCGAACGGATGGTCTTTGTTAGCGACGCGACTGCCGCGGCGGGAATCGCGGACGGCAACACCCGGCTCGGCTCAGTTGCCGTCGAAATATCGGACGGCGTGGCCCGCGTCCGGGAAACAGGGTCGATCGCAGGGAGCACCGCGACGCTCTCTTCGATCGTTCGATATGCCACCGAAAAAGCCGGCGTCTCACTGCTCGACGCCGTGAACGCAGCGTCGTCTCGTCCGGCCAAGCTCCTCGGCCTCGAAGACGAGTGCGGGACAATCGCACCGGGGCGGCGGGCCGATCTCGTCCTCCTCGACGACTCGCTCCAGATCGTGTCGGTGATGGTCGAAGGGCGCTTCCTCGACGAGTCGGCGGTCTCTTGCGCTTGACGCGTTCTGATGATGATCTTGCAATCGGATGCGTGCCGCTCCCGGTTTCGGTCGCGCGCCGCGTCGGCGAATTCGTCCTCGATGAACCGTCTTCCGTCGGCACGACGTCGGCGACAGCGGAGCGTGCCCGTCGACTTCTCCGTGAGCAGTTCGGTTCGGTCGCCGGATTCGCGTTCGCGGACGGCGGCGCAGACGCCGCGATCCGTCTCGAGTCGGAGAGTGCACTGCGCCAAGCCGAGGCATACCGGCTGGAGATCGATGATCGTGGAGTCGTGATCAGGGCGAACGACGAAGCCGGATTCATTTTCGGCGTCCAGACCCTTCGCCAGCTATTACCCGCCGATGCCTTCGCGCTCGGTCCGGTGAGCCGGCCATGGGTGGTCCCGGCGGTCGAGATCGTGGACGCGCCGCGCCATTCGTGGCGCGGCGTGATGCTTGACGTCGCTCGGCACTTCATCCCGATCGCCTCCCTCTTCCGCTTCGTCGACGAGATCGCAGCGCTGAAACTCAATGTGCTGCACCTTCACCTCAATGACGACCAAGGGTGGAGGTTTCCCTCTGAGTCCTATCCGCGACTTGTCGAAGTCCACTCCGGCTTCCCGAATCGCTTCCCGAGGTGTTTCAACCGATTGCCGCGACGGTGCGTGGTCAACAGCTCGCTTTCCAGCTTGCGATGGCGCGTGGGCTCGATCCCGATCGTCCGTCGGGGTTGTCCAAGATCACGCCGACAAGTTGAGAGGTATTTGAGACTGCGCTCCGCCCGCCTGATCTAGGCGCGAAAGGATGCGGGAGCTGGCTACCCGGTAATCATCGTTTTGACCTGCGCTGCGTCGACGGGACGAAGGTCCCCTCTTTCGGCTGTGGACTCCATAACCGCAGGCCAGCGGTCGTCTAGCTAAGTGTGGTTCTTGCTCAGAAAGAACCAGACGTTGCGCTTCCGATCGACTTGCTCGAGGGTGAGGAGCTGTCTGGGGGAATGCAGCGTGGCTACGACGCTGAGACCTCGCAGCCGTCCATCAGGGCCAGGCGCTTCTATCTGGGTCCTCAGTGGAAGTTTGCACTCGCGGCTTTCTTCGCATCGCTCTGGCTCGGCGGTTCCATATGGATTTCGCGTCCGTGGATTCACGAGTTGGCCCGGATCATCTCGTATGTGCCTGCACTCCTCGTTGTGACGCTGTTGGCGTTCGTTCCCGGATTCGTCGTCGCCATGCTGGCTGCGAGCCTTCTTCTCGATCGCCAACCACCGTTCAAGATCCTCCATCCCAGCAATCCGATCACTGTGTTGATCGCTGCGCGGAACGAAGAGGTGGGAATCGGAGAGACCCTTCGCTATCTGGCGAATCAGGACTACGACGGGCGCATGAGTGTGGTGCTCGTCGACAACGGATCGACGGACGCCACGGTGGAGATGGCTCGCAAGGTTGGAATGGACGCTGGGTTGAACCTGCGGATTGTCTCGGAATCAAGGCTGGGAAAGTCCCACGCGTTGAACCGAGGACTCCGGTCGGTGCGAACCAACCTCGTCGTAACCGTCGACGCGGACACCTTGCTGCACCGGTCTGCCCTGCGTCTTTTGGTTAGCCGGCTGGAGTCGTCCATGCCCTCGGTCACTGCCGTTGCCGGGTGTGTTTTGGTTCGAAACAGTCGTCGGAACCTTTGGACGCGTTTGCAGGAGTGGGACTACTTCTTGGGCATCGCCTCGGTGAAACGGATGCAGGGACTCTTCCAGACGACCCTCGTCGCTCAGGGAGCATTCAGTCTGTACCGCACGAAGGAAGTTCGAAGGGTAGGCGGTTGGCCTGACGCGATCGGTGAGGACATCGTCCTCACTTGGCAGCTGATGCGCTCAGGTGCTCGCATCTACTACGAACCGCTGGCGGTCGCCTTCACGTCTGCTCCAGAGACAATGCACCATTTCGCGAGACAGCGGGCGCGCTGGGCGCGTGGCATGCTCGAAGGCCTCCGTACCGTGCCGCCCTGGCGCCAGCAGCGCGGGTTCGCCAAGATACTGACCGCCATCGATCTATTGATACCGCTGCTCGACTGCACCTACGTCCTCGTGTGGATCCCGGGACTCTTGCTCGCGTGCTTTGGGATCTTTTGGATTGTTGGGCCGGTCACGGTCGCGGTGCTCCCCGTCACGCTCGCGGTGTACGGCCTGCTGTTCCGTTTTCAGCGTCGCCAGGTATTCGAACCGCTCGGATTGCGGGTCCGTCGAAATGGTCTCGGGTTCTTTCTTTTCGTTGTCATGTACCAGCTCGTCATGTCCTCGGTTTCAGTCGTTGGATACGGCCAGCAGTTGGTGGGAACGCGTCGGCGTTGGAAGTGACGGTGGGTGCCGTCCCGCCGATTCTGCCTGCTGCAGAATCCGGGTTTCCACGGCAGCGTTCGTTCCGCGGACGTAATCAAGTCGGCGCGTCGTTCGTTGCCCGCGGCGTGCCGCGGCTCCACAGACGGTGCGTGACAAGGGCGAGGAGGGATTCGATGCCGCTGCCAATCCGACTCGTCTCCACCCACCAACCGATGGGCTTATCCTCTGCGCGTGGAGCACGTGCGTGTGCCGTATCTGACGCCGTACCAGGATCTCACTGAATTCTGTTCGTGTGGCCGTCCGATCGGGCTAGTCGTTGATCCGAACGGGAATGCCTGGCGGGCTTGCAAGACCTTGTGGGCGGAGATCGAGACCGGCGACACCGCACTTGACGTGGATTCACCCTCGAACGTCGAGGGCGAGTAACGACGCCGATTCAGGGCGAAATCGAATGACGCTGCGGGTATGTCAAGCTGCGGTCGCGAGCACCTCGCGTTCGTCAAGAAATGCCCACCACGCGTCAGCGGCGCTCCGCAACGAGCTCTCGATTCGATGGGTGTCTGAAGTCGATAACGCGAGGGCGTCGCGTGTCCATTGGCGGTGCTCGACATCGACGCGCGCGTGGTGCTCCCAGAACGCGGCACCACGACCATTGATTCCGTAGTGCTCGCGGAGCGTTCCTGCCTTGTTGCTCGCAACTTCCGCCGCTTGCGATTCGTAGGCGAGGAAACCGGCGAGAGCTGATTCGGGATCGTTGTCGAGCAGCTGGTCGTATGTCGCGAGGAGTTCCGCCATCGCCGGGGACGCTTCCTCAGTGGTGGCGCCTACAGCGGTCGCGAACTCCTCGAACAGATCGGTATGGGGAACCGGATCGCCAAGTTCGTCGTCGAGATTCGCCTGCACGAGCGTCCGGGCGGGCCCAACTGGCAGCGCAGACACGAGTTCGGCGAGGAAGTGGGGCAAGTACTGCTCGAAATGGCGGTACTGCGCGGCGTAGGACGCGAGCTCGCGCTTGGACACACCTCCGGCTTCCCATCGCCGGTAGAAGGGGTGCGTCAGCAGTCGACGGTCCTGCAAGACGGAGTCAACCGATACATCGATTCGTGAGGGTCGCATGCGTGCTGAGGTTAACGCGGCCGGTCGTTCGATGTGAGGAGGACATCCAACCACGCAGCAGTCGCCCGCTGTCTCCTTGTTTGATTGCTCGTCGCCTGCAGCCGAACCTTCTCCAGGTAGCGTCTGAAGCCCGGGGGATCCATCTTGACGACGCGGTGCGGCGTTTGACATGACGGCTGGAATCGGCAGTGCAGCCGACAACTCCGCGCCGGCTCGGACATACGGGGTTTCGGAGCAGCCCGGTCGGAGTGTTGGCCGCGCGTCCGTCGCCTACATCATCCTGCTCGCGCTCGCTGTGGTTGATTCTGCTGGATACAGCATCATCGGACCAGTCTTGCCTGCTCTTGCTCGCTCAACGCGGGCGAGCCCGGTCGTAGCGGGCGTCGTTGTTGCCAGTTTTCCGGTCGGCATGCTCGCTGGATTCGTGGCGAGCGGAAGCTGCGTGCGTCGATTCGGGACTCGGACGACGCTCCTCGCGGCACTCGCAGTGGTGGCGGGCAGCACCGTTGGTTTCATCGTGTCGGGGTCTATCCCGATGTATCTCGCGACCAGGGCACTGATGGGCTTCGGTTCCGGAGGGCTTTGGCTCGGCATCGTGTTCAGCACGCTCGAGCGCTGGCCGGGCGAGGAGTACCTCTGCATGAGTCGGATCTTCGCGGCGTACTCGGTCGGGGCTCTCGTTGGACCAGGACTCGGTGCCATCGGCGGGATTCGCGGTCCATTCGTCACGTACCTCGGGCTCGTCGTGTTCGGCGCAGTTCTTTCCGTCCTTCTGCCGGTCGCCCCGGCGCGTCGAGCGTTTCGGACCGACCGGACCGAACTTCGACGACTGGGCTTTTGGGTGGCCGCGATAGCGATCACCGTCGCGATCCTTGGAACCGGGCTTGTCGATGGCGCGCTGCCGCTGCACTTTTCCTCGCTCCTCTCACAGTCCGAGATCGGCGGCGCCTACGTCGGACTGGCCGTCGTCGTGGGGTGCGGCTCGGTCGGCGCCGCTCGGCTCGCCCCCGGACGAGCCACAGCGATCGGCGTCGCGCTACTCATCATCGGAGTCGAGATCGCGGGAGCGACGAACATCGTCGCCACTTGGTTGGTTGCGCTCGCGATCCTCGGGGCGGGAATTGGGATCGGACAGACGGGCGCGACCGGTCTTCTGCTCGAAGCGGTGCCGGGCGAGCGAATCATCAGCGCGATGGTGGTCTGGTCGCAGATGGCGATGATCGGTTATTTGGTCGCCCCAATCGCGGGCGGCGCGCTCGGCCAATCGCTCGGCTACGGGTCGCTCGGGATACTCCCTGCAGCGATGGTCGCCGTCCTCGTGTGCGCGGTCTATGCACGCAAGCAAGGCCTGAAACGTTCGCAAGCCGCGTAGGGCGAGGAGCCGGAGGATCTGGCCCGAGTGGCCACCCTTCCGGCGTTTCGGCACGGCATGAGTAGCGTTATTAAATGGTCGAGGCGAACGACATAGCGAACAAGGGCGACGTCGTCCGACTCGGCGTGCTCGGATGCGGGAACGTCGGGGGCGAGTTCATCGACCTCGTGGAGCGCGATGCAGAAGGGATCGCCAGGCGGAGCGGTTTGCGCCTTGAGGTTGTCAAAGTCGCCGTCCGAGACGTTGAAAGTAAGCGACCGGTGTCGGTCGACCCCGGTCGCCTCACCGAAGATGTGCACTCGGTCGCCGCGGATCCGAACGTCGACGTCGTCGTCGAGCTGATCGGCGGCATCGAGCCAGCGCGCACGGTCATCCTCGAAGCGCTCAAGGCGGGGAAACCGGTCGTCACTGCCAACAAAGAGCTCATCGCGAACTTCGGTGCGGAGCTGTTCGCGGCCGCAGAGGCGACAGGATCCGAGTTGTTGTTCGAAGGATCCGTCGGAGGAGCGATTCCGCTGCTGCGCGCGCTCCACATCTCGCTCGCCGCCGAGCGGATCCGGCGCATCGTCGGAATCGTGAACGGAACGACGAACTTCATCTTGTGGCGGATGAGTGAGGAGAATGTCCCCTACCTCGACGCGCTGCACGAAGCCCAGAGGCTCGGCTACGCCGAGCGCGACCCGAGCGCCGACGTCGAGGGGTACGACGCGCGAGCGAAGGCCGCCATCTTGGCGGGGATCGCGTTCAATGCCGATGTCGTCGCGGACGACGTCTACCGGGAAGGGATCGACGCGCTCGAGGTGACGGATATCGAATTTGCCCACCGCCTCGGCTACGAAGTGAAGCTTCTCGCGATCGCTGAGAGCCTCGACGAAGGAAACGGCGCGGAGGCGCTCATTGACGTCCGCGTCCACCCGGCGATGATCCCCGTGGATCACCCGCTTGCTTCCATCCACGGTCCGTTCAACGCGGTGTATGTCGAGGGTGACTCGTGTGGCGAGATCATGCTCTTCGGCCGCGGTGCGGGGGGAAGCCGACCTCGAGCGCGGTCTTGGGCGACGTGCTGGAAGCGGGACGCAGCCTCATCGGAGCGCGCCCGGTGCACATGCCGAAGCGTCATCGCACGCGTATCCGCCCGATCGAGGCGTTGCGCTCGCAGTACTACCTGGCAATGGACGTCGCCGATCGACCGGGCGTGCTCGCCGCCGTAGCCCGCGTGTTCGGCGAACACTCAGTGTCGATCCAGTCGATGGAGCAGGTCGGCGCGGAACCGGTCGCGCGCCTCGTCTTCGTCACGCACCTCGCGCTCGAAAAGGATGTCCAGTCGACGCTCGCAGAACTGAAGGAGATCCCAGCTGTCAAGCGAATCGGATCGCTCATTCGCGTCGTCGGCCCCGAGCGCTGATGAACCTCGCCGAGAGGGGCGCCGAGGCCAGGCGGGTTCTCGTCGCCTCGGGCCTTCATAGTCTGTAAGGCCATGTCCAACAGGCCGCGCAGCTTGAAGATCCATAGCCAGGACGTCACCGAAGGAGACCGCCGCGCGGGTGCGCGGGCGATGTTGCGGGCTGTCGGGATGGGCGACGAGGATTTCGCGAAGCCTCAGGTGGGCGTGGCGTCGACGTGGAACGAAGTGACGCCGTGCAATCTGCCGCTCGCCCGACTCGCGAAACGAGCGAAGGACGGCGTTCACGACGCCGGCGGTTTCCCCCTCGAATTCGGCTCGATCACGGTCTCAGACGGCATCGCGATGGGCACCGAAGGGATGCGTGCCTCGCTCGTGAGCCGAGAGGTCATCACCGATTCCGTCGAAACCGTGATGATCGCCGAGCGCTTCGACGCCTTCGTCGGGCTCGCCGGTTGCGACAAATCGTTGCCGGCGATGCTCATGGCCGCGGCGCGCCTCGACCTTCCGAGCGTGTTCGTCTACGCCGGAACGATCCTGCCGGGTCACCACAAGGGGCGGGCGATCGACATCACGAGCGTCTTCGAAGCGATCGGCGCCCGTGCGGCGGGTCGTTTGGACGAGGAAGAGCTGCTTGAGATCGAACGTCGGGCCTGCCCGACAGAAGGCGCGTGCGCGGGAATGTTCACCGCCAACACGATGGCGACGATCGGCGAGGCGATCGGGATGTCACTCCCCGGGGGGTCGTCACCGCCGGCAGTCGATCCCCGCCGCGACGAGATCGCCTACGAATCGGGACGCGCGGTCGTGCGTCTTTTGGAACTCGGACTTCGATCGCGATCGGTCCTCACCCGGGCTGCCTTCGAGAACGCGATCGCCGTGTCGATGGCAGTCGGCGGCTCGACGAACGCCGTGTTGCACCTCCTGGCCATAGCGAACGAGGCCCGCGTGGAGCTATCGATCGACGACTTCGAAGCGATCGGAAAGCGAACGCCGCATATCGCCGATATGAAACCCGGCGGCCGCTTCCACATGAGCGATCTCGACGCGATCGGGGGCGTGCCGGTCGTGATGCGAGAACTCCTCGAGGCGGGACTGCTGCACGGTGACGCAATGACGGTCACCGGTCAAACGGTGAGCGAGAACCTTTACCGGCTCGCCCCACCGACCCCAGACGGCACTGTCGTGCACCCGATCGGCGCACCGATCCATTCCCGGGGCGGAACCGTGATCCTGCGGGGATCTCTCGCGCCGCTCGGCGCGGTGGTGAAGATCGCCGGATCGAGTCTCGAGCGCTTCGAAGGTCCGGCTCGGGTGTTCGATTCCGAGGAGCTCGCGATGCGGGCGATCCTCGAGGGAGAGGTCGACTCGGGCGCCGTGATCGTGATCCGCTACGAGGGTCCAAAGGGCGCCCCCGGGATGCCCGAGATGCTCGCCGTCACCGGCGCGCTGAGCGGATCGGGTCGAGGCGAGGACTACGCGCTCGTGACCGACGGCCGGTTCTCAGGCGGAACGCGCGGCTTTTGCATCGGCCATGTCGCGCCCGAAGCAGCGGTCGGTGGACCGATCGCGCTCGTTCGCGACGGCGACCGCATCGCGATCGACGCCAGCCAAAACTCCGTCGAGTTGCGCGTCGACGGTGCCGAGCTCGAGCGTCGACGAGCGAATTGGAAACCGCCTGAGCCGCGCTACCGGACCGGCGCGCTCGCGAAGTTCGCCCGTTTGGTCTCGGGAGCAGAACGTGGCGCGGTCACCGAGCCATGAATCAAACTTGTGAAATCGCTTCGCACCTGCCATTATTCGTGGCAATGTTCGCGATCGCTCTTCTCGTAGTCATCACGTAGCACGCGTCCGGCAAAGCCGCACGCGTGCTTACGACCTCCCGAAAGGGAGGTCGTTTTGTTCCCGGGGCGTAGGGAGGCGGAGCGGGCGCAGTCGTCGGTGAGGAGACATTGGTGGAACTGACCGGGGCACAGGCACTTGTGAAGAGCCTCGAGGCCGAGGGCGTCGAGGTCGTTTTCGGCCTGCCCGGCGGCGCGATCTTGCCGGTGTACGACCCGATCCTCGACTCGTCGATCCGCCACATCCTCGTGCGCCACGAACAAGGTGCGGGGCACGCGGCGGAGGGTTATGCGCTCGTGACCGGGCGCGCCGGCGTCGCGATGGTGACGAGCGGCCCGGGCGCGACGAACATCGTGACGCCGATCGCGGACGCCTTCCTCGATTCCGTGCCACTCGTCGTCGTCACGGGTCAGGTCTCGACCTCGGCGATCGGGACGGACGCCTTCCAAGAGGTCGACACGACCGGGATCACGACGAGCATCACGAAGCACAACTGGTTGATCACCGATCCGGCAGACATCAGGAGGACCGTGAAAGAGGCGTTCTACGTCGCAACGACGGGGCGTCCGGGGCCGGTCGTGATCGATGTACCGAAGGACGTCGCACAGGCGACGACCACTTGGAACGACGCGGTGGAGATCGAGCTTCCTGGTTACCGGTTGGTCGGTGCACCCGACCCCGCCGCGATCGCCGCGGCGGTCGCGCTGATGCGCCAGGCGTCCAGGCCGGTGCTGTACGTCGGCGGTGGCGTGCTGAAGGCCGACGCTTCCGCGGTGCTCGCCGAACTCGTCGAAAGAACCGGATTTCCGGTCGTGACGACGCTGATGGCTCGTGGCGCCTTCCCTGACAGCGATCCGCGCTGTCTCGGCCTCCCAGGGATGCATGGGACCTACGCCGCAGTCACGGCGATGCAACGCGCCGATCTGCTCGTCGCGCTCGGCTCGCGCTTTGACGACCGGGTGACCGGCAAGGTCTCCGCGTTTGCTCCCCAGGCGAAGGTTGTCCACCTCGATGTCGACCGCGCGGAGATCGGCAAGGTACGCCGACCGGACGTGGCGATCGCCGCCGACTGCCGAGCTGGCATAGAGGCGCTCGTCCGTCGTCTCGACGCCGAGGCCGCCGAGGGTGCTTGCGATGTACAGCGCATAGAACCGTGGTGGAGAGAGATCGACGCCTGGCGCGAGGTGTACCCGCTGCACTACGAGAGCGATGAATCACCGCAATCGCTGAAGCCGCAGTTCGTCATCGAACAGCTGCGCGCGGCGACCCCCGACGACACGATCCTCGTCTCGGGTGTTGGCCAGCATCAGATGTGGGCGGCGCAGCACTGGCGTTTTGATCATCCGCGCACGTGGGTGAACTCGGGAGGCCTTGGCACGATGGGCTTCGCGATTCCCGCGGCGATCGGGGCGAAGGTCGGCCGGCCGGAGCAGATGGTGTGGGCGGTTGACGGTGACGGATGCTTCCAGATGACCGCGCAGGAATTGATCACCGCGTCGACGGAGCGGATCCCGGTGAAAATCGCGATTCTGAATAACGCCTACCTCGGCATGGTCCGCCAGTGGCAGCACATGTTCTACGACGAGCGGTACTCCTCGGTGTACCTCTCGCCGGATGTGCCCGACTACGTGCGCTGGGCCGAGGCGATGGGCTGCGTCGGATTCCGAGTGATGGGGGCGGAGGACGTCCGCCCGACGATCGACAAGGCGAACGCCATCGACGACCGGCCCGTCGTTATCGACTTCCGCACCGATCCGAACGAGCACGTCTATCCGATGGTCGCTGCCGGCGCGTCGAACGACGACATCGTCGTGCACCCGGGGCTCAGAAGATGATGAGGGTCTCGACCCTTCCGCACCATCTGTTCTCGATCACGGTCGAGAACAAGGCGCGGGTCCTCGTGCGCGTCGCCGGGTTATTCGCCCGCAGGGGGTTCAACATCGTGTCGCTCGCGGTCGCGCCGACCGACGACGAGCGGTACTCGCGCATCTCGATCGTCGTCGACGGCGATTCGGCGCCGCTCGAGCAAATCCGTGCGCAGCTGGACAAGCTCGTCAACGTGGTCGCGATCAGCGAAATCGAGCCGGGGACCGCCCACGAAGCCGAGCTCGCCCTCGTCAGCGTGAAAAAAGATGCTGCCGGGGATCTGGCGGTGGCGCTCGAAAGCTACGACGCCTTGATCATCGAAGAGCGTGACGATGCGGTGCTGGCCGAAATCGTCGCGCACCCCGAGCAGCTCGACGCCCTGATTAAGGCGCTCGGCCCGTTCGGCATCATCGAATTCCAACGGACGGGCCGCATCGCGATCGTTCCGCCGCCATGAGGGAAGGATCTGCCAACTGTTCGACAGACAAACGAGACGGGGTTCAACGATGACGACGATGTACTACGAAAAAGACGCCGACCGGAACCTGATCGCCGATCGTCCGGTGGCGATCATCGGTTATGGCTCCCAAGGCCATGCCCACTCGCTGAACCTGCGCGACTCTGGCATCGACGTGCGCGTCGGATTGCGCGAGGACTCGTCGTCGCGAGCGAAGGCAGAGGCGGCGGGCCTGCGCGTGACCGATATCGCGACCGCGACGAGAGAGGCGAGCGTCGTCGTTGTGCTCCTACCTGACACCGAGCAGCCCTCGGTCTACGAGTCGTCGATCGCGCCGAACCTCGTTCCTGGAGATGCGCTCGGGTTCGCGCACGGATTCAATATCCGTTTCAAGACGATCGAACCGCCGCTCGGCGTCGACGTGTTCATGTGCGCGCCGAAGGGTCCCGGACACCTCGTGCGCCGGACGTACACCCAAGGTGGCGGCGTGCCCTCGCTGATCGCCGTGGCCGCCGATCGTTCCGGGGTCGCGATGGGTCTCGCCCTCGCTTATGCCGACGCGCTCGGGGCGACGCGCGCGGGGGTGCTCGAGACGACTTTCGACGAGGAAACCGAAACCGACCTGTTCGGGGAGCAGGTCGTCCTCTGTGGAGGACTCACCGCCCTTGTTACGGCGGGATTCGAAACGCTCGTCGCGGCCGGGTATTCGCCCGAATCCGCCTACTTCGAATGCCTGCACGAGATGAAGCTGATCGTCGACCTCATGTACGAACAGGGCATCACTGGTATGCGCTACTCGATCTCGACGACGGCCGAGTACGGGGATCTCACGCGCGGGCCACGCATCATTTCTGATGCGGTTCGCGAAGAGATGCGCCGGGTCCTCGAAGAGATCCGGGACGGCTCCTTCGCGGCCGAGTGGATCCAAGAGAACAAGGACGGACAGCCGCGTTTCGCCAAGCTGCGCGAAGCCGGTGCGGCCCACCCGATCGAGAAGGTGGGGGCGCAGTTGCGATCGATGATGCCGTTCATCTCTTCAGGATCTCAGCGCCTCGAGGATGTCTCCGGCGGTTCTTAGCTCCAGGATCGTCCCCTGAAGATCGCCTACCTCGGTCCGCCGGGGAGTTTCAGCGAAGAGGCGGTGCGTTCGCACCTCGCCTTCGAATCGGCGGAGCTCGTGCCGATGTCGTCCATCGCCGCCGTCGTGCGGGAGCTCGCCGAGGGTGGTGCCGACAAGGCCGTGGTACCGACAGAGAATGCCATCGCCGGCCGGATCAGATCGACCGCACAGACACTCGAACGGTTCCCGCAGATCGTGGTCGAGAGCGAGTTCACGCTCGCTGTGCACCTCGACCTGCTCGCCGTTGACGGCACCGAGGCCGACGCGATCCGACGCGTCGTATCCTTTCCGCCGGCGACGGCGCAGTGCTTTCACTTCCTTCGGGCTCGACTACCGGGCGTGACGATCGAGGAAGCGGACTCCACGTCCTCGGCGGCGCATCGCGTCGCCGAGGACGCATCGCCCGACGTGGCGGCGATCGCCTCCGCCCGCGCCGGCGATCTGTACGGCCTCGTCGTCCTCGCCCGATCGATCGAAGACGACCCTGACAACTGGACGCGCTTTGCCATCCTGAGGAGCTCGTCGCTCTTCTCCGGAACGACTTAGCCCGAAGGTGCGACCGAGCGCGCCGGTCGTTTAGGGCTCTGTGGGGAGATGAGCTCGGTCTGGAATGCGACCGAGTCCTCAAGGATTGCGGTGAAGATCGATCGCACGAGTTCGCGGGAAACCCCGAGGCGGTCAGCGGCGCTTTCCACCTGCTCGAGCACGTGCCGTTCCCGTTCGAGATCGCGGATGATGAGCGCGCCGCGGCCCTTGGCCGAGGCGATCTCGGCCACGGCGGAGCGCCGTTGGGCGAGGAGCTGGACGATTGCGCCATCGATCGCGTCGAGAGCCCGACGGAGATCGTCGATCCTTGCGTCCACCGGCACCACTCGAGCGGAAGCGGCCACCGGCCGGGTTTCCCGGCCGGTGGCCGCTGCCCTTCGATCACCCGGTCGTCGAGACCGAATGCTGAGGCGTCGAGCCGCGAGCCGCGGTACGCGGCGCTCGACCGCGGCCTGAGCGAGATCGCGCACAACGTCGACCGTCGTCTGCCACCCCATGCACGAATCGGTGATGCTCTGGCCATAAAGGAGATCGCTTGCATGGCCGAGTGTGAGTTCCTGACGACCTTCGACGAGGAAGCTCTCGAGCATCACGCCGGCGATGCCGCGCTCACCGTCGGCGAAACGAGCCGCAATCTCGGACGCGACGTCGGGCTGTCGTCGATGGTCCTTGCCACTGTTGCCATGGCTCGCGTCGATGACGAGACGCGGCGCCAGCCCAGCACCCTCGAGGCGCTCGAGAGCGTTGGTGACCTGATCCGTGCTGTAGTTCGGTCCGGCGGTGCTGCCACGCAGAACGACGTGGCAGTCGGGGTTGCCGGCGGTCGTGAAGATCGCGCCGACGCCTTCGTACGTGACGCCTGGGAACACCTGACTTCGCGACGCGACGAGGACCGCGTCAACGGCGCCTTGAACATCGCCTTCAGTCGAGTTCTTGAAGCCGACCGGCATCGACAATCCACTTGCCAGCTGGCGATGGATCTGGCTGTGTGTCGTGCGCGCGCCGATCGCCCCCCAGCTCACCGTGTCCGCGATGTATTGCGGCGTGATCGGCTCGAGGAACTCGCACGCGACCGGAACTCCGAGCGACAAGATCTCCAAAAGCAGGGACCGGGCCGTGAAGAGGCCGTCGTTCACGTTGTTCGTCCCGTCGAGTCCCGGGTCGTTGATCAGCCCCTTCCAACCGAGTGCGCTGCGCGGCTTTTCGAAGTACACCCGCATGATGAGAACGAGCTCGGCACACACCTCGGTGATCAGCCCGCGGAGATGACGCGCGTAGTCGAGGGCGGACAACGGATCGTGGACCGAACACGGTCCGACGATCACGAGGAGACGGTCATCTTCGCCACGCAAGATCGATGCCGCATCGAGACGTCCGGTGTGCACGACATCCTGCTGCTCGGTCGTGAGCGGGAGTTCGTATCGAAGTGTCGACGGCGCGACGAGTCGGCGCACGCTGACGATGTGTCGGTCGCTCAGCCGATCGGTCGGCGCCACGAAGTCCTCCTTTCGTGAGCCGATCGATCGATGCCTACCGGCTCACCTGAGAAATACAAAAGGCAAAGGCGGATCGCCTTTGCCTCTGAGCCGGTCCTCGATACTGGGTGCGGTTAGCGCGTGGTTCCGCTCCGAAACCCGACCGAAGCCGGCTCGACGAAATACGAATACCAACGCACGTTGGGAAAGTTACCAGACACAAGGTCGAACGCGCCAGGCAGTGTTCTCATCGGATTGTAGGCGCCTGGAGGAGAGCGTTTCAGTCCTCAGCGAGCTCGGCAAGACTCGGTCGGCTCGTGCGCGTGAGGGCGTAGACGAGCGAATCGATGAGCGCTTGCCACGACGCTTCGATGATGTTCTCCGAGACTCCCATCGTCGACCACGTGTCGTCCGGACCGGCGGTGTCGATGAGCACACGGGTGATCGCTCCCGTGCCGCGGTGCGAGTCGAGCACGCGTACCCGGTAGTCGGTGAGGTGGATTGCCGAGAGTTGGGGGAAATGTCGCCCGATCGCCTGGCGGATCGCCGCGTCGAGCGCGTGCACCGGCCCATTGCCCTCGGCCGTCGAGACAACCCGGTCGTCGCCGACGCGGACTTTCACCGTCGCCTCGGTCATCAGCCGTCCGGATGTGCCCCAGGGGTGCACGAGATCGCGGACATCTTCGTTTGTCTCACCGCTCGCCGCGTTCGTCGTAACCCAGTCGGTGATGACGCGAAACGACTCGATCTCAAAAGGGCGGTGGCTGGCGGGGGATCCGTCGGCCGCGGCGCGCATCAACAGCTCGAGCGATCCGTCGGCGACTTCGAAGTGGTAGCCGGCGAACTCGAGGGTCTTCAGCGCGTGAAGGATCCTTTCGAGCGCGGCGGAGTCGAGCGTCACGCCGAGCTCCTTTGCCCGCGCCTCGATCGTTGCGCGCCCGCTGAGCTCACTGACGACGACTCGGCTGCCGTTGCCGACCGCGTCGGGCTCGATGTGCTCGTACGCGCCGGCGCGGCGGGCGTTCGCCGAGGTGTGCAGCCCCGCCTTGTGGGCGAACGCGGCCGACCCGACGTACGGCTTCTGCGGATCCAGGTTGATGTTGACGAGCTCGGAGACGTGCCGGGCGACAGGGGTGATGAGCTTCATGCGATCCCTCGGGATCGTCTCGATCCCCAACTTCAACGTGAGATTGGGGATCGCGGCGCAAAGGTCGGCATTGCCGGCCCTCTCGCCGTATCCGTTGATGCAACCCTGGACGTGCGTCGCGCCCGCCTCCACCGCAGCGAGGCTGTTCGCCACCGCGCAACCGCTGTCGTTGTGGAAGTGGACGCCAATCACACACGACGTCCTCGATCGCACGTCGGAGACGACACGGGACGCTGGACCGGGGAGCATGCCGCCGTTGGTGTCGCACAAAACGAGCGCCTCAGCACCGGCTAGCTCGGCTGCCGAAAGGAGCCTCAGCGAGAAGTCGCGGTCCTCCCCGAAGCCGTCGAAGAAGTGCTCCGCGTCGAGAAAGACCCGAACTCCGTGATCACGCAGCACCTGCACCGAGTCGGTGACCATTGCGATCGCCTCCTCGGACGTCGTGCGCAGGGTGTCACGCACGTGGCTCGCCGCGGCTTTGGCGACGATACAGACGACGTCGGTGCCCGCTTGCAGCAGTCGGAGGAAGGCGGAGTCGTCGGACGCCGCGGTGTTCGCCCGGCGCGTCGAGCCGAACGCGACGAGCTGCGCTCTCTCTAACACAAGTTCGTCGCGTGCCCGCTCGAAGAACTGTTCATCCTTCGGATTAGCGCCTGGCCAGCCACCCTCGATGTATGCGACGCCGAGATGGTCGAGCTGGCGGGCGACTCGGAGCTTGTCGTCGACGGTCAACGAGATGCGCTCCTGTTGCGAGCCGTCACGCAGCGTCGTGTCGTAGATGTCGACGCGAGACGGCAGGGCGCTGAAGTCCGCGACGGCGGTCAGGTCGAGGTGCGCGGACACGGTCAGAGCCGTCCGATCACTTCGTCGCTGATGCGGCTCGTGTCGTACGCCGAGAGGGATCTGCCGAGCTCGTGCTGGACGTCCAGTACAGCCTTCACCATTCGCGATGCAGCGGCCTGCTCGCCGAGATGGTCGAGCATCATCGCCGCGCTCCTGATCGCCGCGATGGGATTCGCTGTCTTCGTGCCCGCGATGTCGTGTGCCGCGCCGTGGACTGGCTCGAACATCGACGGCCCGGTGCGGTTCGGGTTGAGATTTGCCGACGCCGCGAGTCCGATCCCTCCGGTCACCGCACCGGCGAGGTCCGTCAGGATGTCTCCGAAGAGGTTGTCGGTGACGATGACGTCGTATCGATTGGCGTCAGTCGCGAGGTAGATCGACGCCGCGTCGACGTGGTGATACCCCGTCTCGACATTCGGATGTTCGGTGGCAACCTCGTCAAACGTCCGCTGCCACAAGTCACCGGCGAAGGTGAGCACGTTCGTTTTGTGGACGAGTGTCACCGATCGCCGGGGTCGGCTCTCCGCGAGTTCGAACGCGAAGCGGACACACCGCTCGACGCCGAAGCGCGTGTTGACCGAACCCTGAGTCGCGACTTCCTGATTGCTCCCGCGCCGCAGCTGGCCACCCTCCCCGGCGTAGGGACCTTCGGTGTTCTCCCGAACCACGACGAAGTCGGCGTTCTCGGCGATGGCCCCCGGGACACCGTTGAACGGGCGGAGGTTGATGTACAGATCGAGCGCGAAGCGCAATCGAAGGAGCAAGCCGCGTTCGAGTAGCCCTGGGGGGACGTCGCGAGAGCCAAGAGGTGGTCCGACGGCCCCGAGGAGGATCGCGTCGAACCTCGACAACTTGGCGAGCGTCTCGTCGGACAGCACCTCGCCGGTCGCGAGGTAGTGGTCGGCGCCGAGCGAGAACCCGGTCGTCTCGAGGTCGACGTCTGAAGCCGCCACCACCCGCAGCGCCTCTTCGAGGACTTCGGGTCCGATCCCGTCACCACCGATCACGGCGATCCGGTGTTCTGTCAACCGTCTCTTCTTTCGTTGCGATTGGTCTGATTCGCGTTGCGATTCCGCTGGGGAGTTTGGCGACAAAAAAACCGCCCACTTTGTGGACGGTTGACGACGCGCTCCCTGCGGGGATGCGCGTTTCAGGTAATGAGGAGGTGTGTCGTCAGCGAGAACATTGGAGAAGTTTCGCAATGAACAGCTCTTTTGTCAATTGGCATTCGCCTCGCAACGTTGCCCGTATCTCGTCCGGATGTGGCGGAGCGGTCAGGATCGTTGCTGGAGCGCAACGCCGAACGCCGAGGAGACGGTCACCGAGCTCGCGCTGTTACGAAAACCTGGAGTCAATCTCTGGCCTCCATGTCCGATGACGAGCGATAGGGGACAGGGCTCTATGAAGCTGGACGAGCGTCCCACCACCATTCCCTCCAATCGACGTGACCCTTCTCGGATTCGACACCGCCGACGGCTGCGTTACTCTCGGACGATGCTCGTAATGCGAATTGCATCGCGCGCCGTCTCATTCACGGGGCCCCGTCTCGCCGTCGTCGCTTCAACGGGATAAAGGTCCAGATGCCCTCCACCCTGGCGGAGAAGATCTGGCAGCGGCACGTCGTCGTCGACGGGGCGACGACGTCCTCAACGGACCTGCTCTACATCGATCTTCACCTCGTGCACGAAGTGACGTCCCCCCAGGCGTTCGAAGCTCTTCGTCTCGCGGGCCGACGGCTCCGTCGTCCCGACCTCACGGTCGCGACCGCCGATCACAACGTTCCAACGATCGACATCGACAAGCCGATCGCCGATCCAACTTCGCGCCGACAGGTCGAGGCACTGTCGCAAAACTGCGCCGAGTTTGGCGTGACGGAGTATCCGCTCGGCAATACGAATCAGGGAATTGTCCATGTCATCGGTCCTGAACTCGGTCTCACCCAGCCCGGGATGACGATCGTCTGCGGCGACAGCCACACCTCGACGCACGGTGCTTTCGGTGCGCTCGCATTCGGAATCGGCACGTCGGAAGTCGAGCACGTGCTCGCCACCCAGACCTTGCGACAGAGCCGCCCGAAGACGATGGCGATCGAGGTCAACGGCGAACTCTCGCAAGCGGTGAGCGCGAAGGACGTCGTGCTTGAGATTGTTGGTCGAATTGGAACCGGCGGCGGGATCGGTTACGTGATCGAGTACCGCGGCGGTGTCATTCGCTCGCTGTCGATGGAAGGCCGGATGACGGTCTGCAATATGTCGATCGAAGCCGGTGCGCGCGCCGGCATGATCGCTCCAGACGACGTCACCTTCGCCTATCTCAAAGGTCGGCCGTTCGTCCCCGAGGGTAGGGCATTCGAGCTCGCGCTCGAAGACTGGCTCGGACTTGCAACGGATTCCGGGGCGAATTTCGACGCCGTGGTCGAAATCGACGGAGCTCTCATCCAACCGCACGTCACGTGGGGCACGAACCCCGGTCAAGTGACGACGATCGACGGACGCGTTCCCGATCCAGCGTCGTTCGCTAACGCCGAAGAACAGCGCGCCGCTGAGCGCGCGCTCGAGTACATGGGACTCGAGCCGGGCACCTTGATGCGGGAGATCCCGGTCGACACGGTGTTCATCGGCTCGTGCACGAACAGCAGGATCGAGGACTTGAAGGCGGCGGCCTCAGTCGTCGAGGGGCACAGGGTCGCAAGAGGGGTGCGGGCGCTCGTCGTTCCGGGATCCCAGAAAGTGAAGCGGGAGGCCGAGGCGATCGGGCTCGATGTCACGTTCAAGCGAGCGGGCTTCGAGTGGCGCGAGGCCGGGTGCTCGATGTGTCTCGGCATGAATCCCGATCGCCTGGCTCCCGGCGAGCGGTGCGCGTCGACGTCGAATCGGAACTTCGAGGGACGGCAGGGAACCGGCGGTCGGACCCATCTCGTGTCTCCCGCCGTCGCGGCGGCGACGGCGATCGTCGGTCACTTCGCGTCTCCGGCGACACTCGACTGAGGACCGGGAGATTCGGTGGATCCGGTTCTCGTTGTCACCGGTACCGCGGTGCCGCTCGACCGCGCCGACGTCGACACCGATCAGATCATCCCGAGCGAGTGGCTGAAGCGCATCGAGCGGACCGGCTTCGGTGACGGCCTGTTCTCCGAGTGGCGGAAAGACCCTGAATTCGTGCTCAACGACGAGAACTACGCCGGAGCGACGGTTCTTGTTGCCGGTTCCAACTTCGGCATCGGGTCCTCTCGAGAACACGCCGTATGGGCGCTCGTCGACTACGGCTTCAGGGCCGTCGTGAGCGAGCGCTTCGGCGACATCTTCCGAAACAACGCGACGAGGTCGGGACTCGTGCCGGCGACGGTTGCGGCGGACGCCGCGCGAGTTCTCTTGGACGCGGCGGTCGCGAACCCGCGCCTTTCCGTCACCGTCCACGTCGACCGGCGTGTCGTGAGTGCGAGCGAGATCGGTTTCGAAGCTCCCTTCGCGCTCGATGACGAGGCACGCGAACGACTGCTACGCGGCCTCGACGACATCGGGATCACCCTGGAGCACGAAGAGGCAATCGCCCGCTTCGAACGCTCACGGCCCGCCTACCTGCCGTCGCTCACCTCGCGCAGCTGAGCTGGCAACTCGGATCAGCTCCGGGCTTGCAATCCGTTGAGCGCTGAGACGACCGCCTTCAAGCTCGCGGCGACGATGCTCTCATCGATGCCGACGCCCCAACACGTGCGTGCAGAACGATCCCGGGCTTCGACGTAGGCGACGGCCTGGGCGTTCGCGCCGGTGCTGAGCGCGTGCTCGGAGTAGTCGAGAACGTCGAGTTCGATCGCGAGCGCAGCCGCGATTCCGGCGACGAACGCGGAGATCGGTCCGTTCCCTTCTCCGGCGACGGTCACGGTCTCGGCGCCGGCGCGCAGTTCAACCGTCACCTTGTCGGCCGCCTCGCTCAGCGAGACGTCGTGGTGCGCGAGCTCGAAGCCGGCGGGCTGCTCGAGATACCGGGCGGTGAAGACCTCCCACATCTCCTTCGGGGTGATCTCGGTGCCGGTGTCCTCGGTGACGGTCTGGATCACCCGAGAGAACTCGATCTGCAGTCGCCGCGGCAGGATCATCCCGTGCTCGTTCTCCATCACGTAGGCGACGCCGCCCTTGCCCGACTGCGAGTTCACCCGGATCACGGACTCGTAGGTCCGCCCGACATGGTGTGGGTCAATCGGGAGGTACGGGACGTCCCAGCGCTCGTAGTTCGCTCCGAGTGCGTCCATGCCCTTCTTGATCGCGTCCTGGTGTGAGCCCGAGAAGGCGGTGTAGACGAATTCGCCGACGTAGGGGTGGCGATGGTGGACCGGGAGCCGGTTGCAGTACTCGACGACCCGGCGGAGATCGTCGATGTCGCTCAGATCGAGTCGAGGGTCGACGCCCTGACTGAAAAGGTTCAGCGCCAGCGTCACGAGGTCGACGTTGCCGGTCCTCTCACCATTTCCGAACAGGCACCCCTCAACCCGCTCGGCGCCGGCCATCATCCCGAACTCCGAGGCGGCGACGGCCGTCCCGCGGTCGTTGTGGTTGTGGACGCTGAGCACGATCGAGTCCCGCCGGTCGATATTGCGATGGAAGGTCTCGATGAGATCGGCGTAGACGTTCGGCGTCGACATCTCGACCGTCGAGGGAAGGTTGAGGATCAGCGGCCGGTCTGGCGTCGGGTCGACGACCTCGAGCACGGCGTCGCAGATCTCGATCGCGTAGTCGATCTCCGTTCCGGTGAAAGATTCCGGGCTGTACTCGTAGCGGATCGTCGTCCCCGCAACCGAGGGCTCGAGGTCACGGCAGAGCCGAGCGGCGTTGACGGCGATCTGGGTGATGCCGCCCTTGTCGAGCCCGAAGACGACGCGACGCTGGCACACCGACGTCGAGTTGTAGAAGTGAACGATCGCGCTCTGGGCCCCGGCGAGCGACTCGAAGGTTCGCTCGATGAGCTCCGGACGGCACTGGGTGAGGACCTGGATCGTCACGTCGTGCGGAATGAGGTCTTCGTCGATCAGTTGGCGGATGAACTCGAAGTCCGGGCTCGACGCGGCGGGGAAACCGACCTCGATCTCTTTCATCCCGACGCGGACGAGCGCGTCGAACATCCGCCGCTTGCGTTCGGGGTCCATCGGGTCGATCAGCGCCTGGTTGCCGTCGCGCAGATCGACGGAACACCAGATCGGGGCTTGGGTGATCACCGAGTCCGGCCAGGAGCGTTCAGGGAAATCCACGGGTTCGTAGGGCCGGTACTTCTCGAACGGCATCTTCTTCGGCGTCACGTTCGGGGGTGGCATGGCTTCCTTTCTCTTGATTGCCCTCGTGCGCCTCGGGAACAAAAAACCTCCTGGCCGATCGGCCAGGAGGTTCGGCGAGCGCGAACGAGCGCTCGCCGTCAGGTGAGAAGCAGGGTCGAGCTGGAAAAAGGCGCTCTCTCCACGGCACGACTCTCCCAGACTGAAGAGGCTTCGTCAAATGAAACTCCCGCGTGGGACGGCGCGCGCGGCTGTAACCACGGAGCAACCCGTTGCGAGGTACAACGAACATTGGTGGAACGCGGACGGTGTCGTTGATGCGGATTTCCGGAAGGATCCGGGGCGTAACGAAGCGGCCGGTCGTTGCAACCGGCATCGCGCTCGCGGCGGTGATTTTTCTGTTCGCGGCGTGCGGCGATGGATCACCGTCGGGAGTCGCGAGCGTCGGGTCTTCGACGTCGAGCTCGTCGCCAGCGAGCGCGCCCGCAGGCAACAGCGGCCCACCGCCGTCACCGGCGCTGCAGAGGGCGCAGCTCAAGTACAGCGTCTGCATGCGAAAGAACGGCGTGCCGGCCTTCCCGGACCCGGAATCGGACGGCGGCTACGCGGGGACCAACCTGAGGAACATCGATCAGAACTCGCATGCGTTCCTGACGGCGACGAAGGACTGCTCATACCTCGCGAAGGCGGCGGGCATGGCGCCTTGGACGCAGGCGCAATGGGCGGCGTACGACGCGATGTTGTTGAAGATCACCGACTGCATGCGGGCGCACGGGATTTCGAACTTCCCCGATCCCAAGGGAGGCGAAAAGGGAGGCTGGCTGTCTCCCACGACCCCGATCGACATGACCTCGCATCTGTACGCGAAGGCCGCCAGGGCGTGCAACGGGCCGCCCGGACCGGGGAAGTCGGTGACACAAAGCGGGTAGTGAGCGCCGTTCGAGATCTAACCGGCGGAGCTGAACGGGTCCTGAGGATTCGTTTACACTGACGATCGCCATCATCCAGAGCGGCTGAGGGACGGGCCCCTAGACGCCGCGGCAACCAGAAGTCCGGAAACCTCCGGATTCATGGTGCCAATGCCCGACCGATGAGGAGGACCAGTGAGCTTCGTCACAGGTTTGTACTGTCACAGCTGCGCGCAGAGATACCCCGCACTTGCACAATCGTTCTGCGACGCGTGTTTCGGCCCGCTCGAGGTCGGCTACGACTACGCGCAGGCGCGCCACTCGGTGACGAAGGCGTCGATCGCAGCTGGTCCGGCGAACTTATGGCGCTACTCGGGTCTGCTGCCCGTCGACACCCCCACGCCGATCAGCCTTGGTGCGGGGTACACGCCGCTCATCCGCGCCGAACGGCTGGGCGCGCAGCTCGGATTGCGCAACCTGTGGATCAAAGACGACACCCGGAATCCGACGGGCTCGTTCAAGGACCGCGTCGTGTCGGTCGCCTTGACCAAGGCGCGTGAGCTCGGTCTCGAGGTTGCAGCGTGCGCTTCGACGGGAAACCTCGCGAACTCCGTCGCCGCCCATGCGGCCTTCGCGGGCATGGAATCGATCGTCTTCATCCCAACCGACCTCGAGGCGGTGAAGGTCCTCACTACCGCGGTGTTCGGCGGCAAGGTGATCGCGGTCGACGGCAATTACGACGATGTCAACCGGCTCTGTGCCGAGCTCGCGAGCGAGCGTCCCGCGTGGGCGTTCGTCAACGTGAACGTGCGGCCGTACTACGCGGAGGGCTCGAAGACGCTCGCGTTCGAGGTGGCAGAGCAGCTCGGCTGGACCTCGCCGGACCATGTGATCGTGCCGGTCGCCTCGGGTTGCCAGCTGACGCGGATCGACAAGGGGTTCCGCGAGCTCGTCGCCGTCGGCCTCGTCGAGGACGGAAACGTGCGCATCTCGGGCGCACAGGCCGCGGGGTGTTCTCCCGTCGCCGCAGCGTTCGCGAACGGCGCCGACGAGGTGCTTCCAGTGCGGCCGCACACGATCGCGAAGTCGCTCGCGATCGGGAACCCCGCCGACGGCTGGCGTGCACTCGAGATCGTCCGTCGCACCGGTGGTGCGGTGGAGGCGGCGACCGACGACGAGATCATCGACGGCATCCGGCTCCTCGCGCGCACCGAAGGGGTCTTCGCGGAGACCGCCGGCGGCGTGACGATCGCGACGCTCGCCAAGCTGGCGGCTCGGGGCTTCGTGCGCCCAGACGAGACCGTCGTTGCCTACGTGACCGGGAACGGGTTGAAGACCGTGGAGGCCCTCGAGCGTCACGTCGCGACGACGACGACCATTCGACCTTCGCTCGACGCGGCGCTCGATGCGCTCGACGAGTTGGTGGCGGCGTGAGCGTCACGGTGCGGGTTCCGACCCAGCTGCGCCAGCTCACAGGGGAGGCGCGCGAGGTGACCGCTCAGCCGGGCGCGCTCCGCGACGTGATCGCGTCGCTCGAGTCGGCACATCCCGGCCTAAAGGCGCGGATCCTCGACGAGAACGAAAAGCTGCGGCGATTCGTGATGCTCTTCGTCGACGACGAAGATGCCCGACTGCTCGGTGGTCTCGATGCCGTCGTCGTCGACGGTCAGACGCTTTCCATCGTTCCCGCGGTCGCGGGCGGTTGAGTCGCCGGTTCCACGAGCGCCCGGCGGGTCGTGATCGCCTCGGCCAGCGACCTGAGCGCGCCCTCCGTCATCTCCCAGCTCAAGCAGGCGTCGGTGATGCTCTGGCCGTACACGAGGCTGTCCGCGTGACCGAGGTGGAGCTCCTGCCGCCCGGCGACGAGGAAGCTCTCGAGCATCACGCCGGCGATGCCGCGTTCGCCCTTGCCGATGCGTCGCGCCAGGTCCGCGACGATCGCGAGCTGACGTTCGTGATCTTTGCCGCTGTTCGCGTGGCTCGCATCGACGATCACGCGTGGTGGGAGCCCGTGAAGCCGCAAGCGCTCCAGTGTGTCGGCGACGCTAGCTTCGTCGAAGTTCGGACCGGAAGACGTCCCGCGTAGCACGACGTGGCCATCGGGATTGCCCCGAGTTCTGATGACCGCCGGTCGTCCGTCGTCGGTGATCGCGGGAAAGACCTGCGGTCGCGCCGCGACGGCCACCGATTCGACGGCGGATTGGACGTGTCCGTCGGTCGGATTCTTGAATCCGACCGGCATCGACAGACCGCTCGCCATGTTGCGGTGGATTGGGCTCTGGGTCGTGCGTGCTCCGATCGCCGCCCAGCTGACCGTGTCCGCGACGTACGGCGGCGTGATCGGGTCCAGGAACTCGCACGCGATCGGGACGCCGAGCGACAAGATGTCCACGAGAAGACGTCGGGCGGCGACGATGCCGTCGTTCACCCGGTTCGTGCCGTCGAGGCCGGGGTCGTTGATGAGCCCTCGCCAACCGAAGCTCGTGCGCGCTTTTTCGAAGTAGACGCGCATGACGATGAAAAGCTGCTCTTGCAAGACGTCGGCAAGATCTCTCAGATGGTTCGCGTACTCGAGTGCGGCGACGGGGTCGTGGACCGAGCACGGTCCGACGATGACGCAGAGCCGGTCGTCGAGACCGTCGATGATCCCGGCGATCGACTCGCGCCCGAAGATGACGACGTCTTCGAGTGCGTCGTCGAGGGGGAGTTGCGCGAGGACCGCCTCGGGCGAGACGAGCGGACTGATCGACGCGATGCGGCGGTTCCGCAGCGGTGACCGCGTGCGCGACGCCAGCGTCTCTTTCGACTCAGTCGCCACCTGCTCCTCCGAATACGGTGAGTTCGGCGGCGACGTCAATGCGTCGCGCTTCGTCGGTCGTCGCGCCCGACGGCGTCGGAAGGATGGCATCGAGCGCCAAACGCAACGAGTGGACGAATTCGCGTAGCGCACCCGGGCCGCCCTCGGCGACTTCGATCGCGCGTGAACCGACGACGACGCCATCGGCGAGCGCGGCGACCGACTGCGCCTGCGCGGGCGTCGCGATGCCGAATCCCGCGTAGACGGGAACCGTCGTGGCCCGCCGGACCCGTGCGGCGAACTCCGGCAGTTCCGGCGGAAGGCTGCCGCGCGCACCGGTGACGCCGGTCAGGGTGACGAGATAAAGCCAGCCGTCCGTCTCGGACGCGGCGAGGCGGATCCGATCGTCATGGGTCGTCGGCGCGACGAGTTGGATCCTTTGCAGTTCGGGTCGCTCGCCGGCAGGGAGGTCGGCGACGATGACGCTCGTCGCGCCGGCGGCGCGCATCGCGTCGGCGAGTTGCTCCCAGCCGTACGCCTCGAAGAGCGACGAGTACGTCATCGGAACGAGGGGTGTCTCGGGACAGCGCTCCCGCGCCCGGGTGAGCACGTCGAGGCAGCGGTTCGTTCGCATCCCCTCGGCGAGGGCGCGCTCGGCAGCGCGGCGGATCACCGGTCCGTCGGCGAGCGGGTCGGAGAACGGAAAGCCGATCTCGACGACGTCGGCTCCACCCTCCACCGCGGCGGCGGCGAAGTCGGGAGTGGCGTCGCCCGCCATCAGGTAGATGACGAGGCGCTTGCGCTCCCGAGCTGTGCGATCACTGGCTGCCAAGGTGGGCGAGCACCTCCTTCAGGTCCTTGTCCCCGCGCCCAGAGAGGCAGACGACGGCGAGGTCCACTTCGAGTTCGCGCGCCCGCGCGAGCGCGTGGGCGGGCTCGAGCGCCGGGATGATGCCTTCCGATCGGGCGAGATGACCGAACGCGGCGAGCGCCTCGGCGTCGCTCGCGCTCAGGTACTCGGCGCGGCCAGTCGCTGCGAGGTGGGCGTGCTCGGGGCCGACCCCCGGATAGTCGAGGCCCGCCGAGATCGAACGCGCGTCCTCGATCTGGCCGTCGGCGTCGGCGAGGATCGACGAGCGCGCGCCGTGGAGCACCCCCGGGCGACCCTTGCCGATCGATGCGGCACCTTCGGCCTCGACGCCGATCAAGCGCACCGACTGGTCGGCGAGGAATCCGCGGAAGATGCCGATCGCGTTTGATCCGCCGCCGACACAGGCGATGACGGCGTCGGGAAGCCGTCCTTCGGCGGCGAGGATCTGGCTGCGCGCCTCGATGCCGATCACCGACTGCAGCGCAGCGACGATCTCGGGATACGGCGCCGGACCGACGCACGAGCCGATCAGGTAGTGGGTGGTGTCGACGTTCGTGATCCAGTCGCGGATCGCCTCGCTCACCGCCTCTTTCAACGTGCGCGTGCCGAAGGCGACCGGCCGCACGTCGGCGCCGAGCAGACCCATCCGCTCGACGTTGGGCTGCTGGCGGCGGATGTCCTCCTCACCCATATAGACGACGCACTCGAGTCCGAACCGCGCACAGACGGTGGCGACCGCGACGCCGTGCTGGCCGGCGCCGGTCTCGGCGACGATGCGATGCTTGCCGAGAAAACGCGCCAGTAACACCTGACCGAGCGCGTTGTTCAACTTGTGCGCCCCCGTGTGGAGGAGGTCCTCACGCTTCAGATAGAGCCGCGCGCGTGAGTCGAAGCGTTCGGCGAGCGTGAGCGGGGTTGGTCGGCCGGCGTAGTTCGTGAGCAGGTTCTCGAGCTCGCGGCGAAACTCGGGATCCTCGCGCACCTTCTGCCAACCCGCTTCGAGCTCGTCGAGGGCGGGAATCAGCGTCTCGGGCACGTACCGCCCACCGAACGCACCGAAGTCGCCGCTCATGAGCGAGCCGCGGCGATGAACGCCCGCACGCGTTCGTGATCTTTGATCCCCGGGGCAGACTCGAGTGCTGAGGACGCATCGACGGCCCACGGTCGCACCGTGGCGATCGCCGCCCTCACGTTGTCGGGTCCGAGGCCCCCGGCGAGCATCACCCGTCCGTCGAGGAGCGCCGCGTTCTGCAGGTGGGCGGGATCCCTGCCGTTCCACGGTTGGTCGACGACCCGGGCGACGGGTTCGCCCTCGCGCAGCAGCACCGCCTGGCGGCCACGCGGGGCGCCGCTTTCTTCTCGGTACAGCTGGACGAGATCGGCGTCCGTTGGCTGGGCTTCACCGACGAATACGGCGACGGAGAGCACCGTCGGGGGGACGTCGAGTAGCCGCTCGGCGCGCCGCGGGCTCCCCTTCGCGAACACGAACCCGACGAGGTCGGCGCCGGCTTGGACCGCGGCGTTGACGTCTTCTTGGCGCGTGAGGCCGCATACCTTCACAAGCGGGCGGGAGCCGAGGTCGCGCAACCGCGCGGCCGGGTCGGACGCACGCATCAGCGCCGAGCCGATGAGCACCGCGTCGGCGCCGGCGAGCTCGGCGGCGGCGGCTTGGGCACGCGTCTCGATGCCGCTTTCGGCGATAACGATGCGATCCCTCGGTGCACGGCTGACGAGCGCGAGCTGGGTACGTCGGTCGATAGCGAAGCTGACGAGGTCCCTCGCATTGACACCGATCACCGGCGCGCCGATCGCGGTCGCGCGCTCGAGCTCGACCGCGTCATGAGCCTCGACGAGCGCGTCAAGACTGAGGGATTCGGCATATGTGAGGAGGTCGGCTGCCTGGTCGTCGTCGAGGTCGCGCAGGATCAACAGCGCCGCGTCCGCACCCGCGTTGCGAACCTCCGCGAGGTGAGCGCGCGTGGAGAAGAACCCTTTCGCGAGCAGTGGCGCGTGGGTGGCCGCGCGAGCTGCCGACAAGTCAGCGAGCGAACCATCGAAGCGGCCATCGACGAGGATCGAGACCGCCGCCGCGCCGGCATCGGCGAACTGTTTCGCGAGGAGCGCGGGATTAGCATCCGGGCGGAGGTCGCCTGCCGACGGTGATCTCCGCTTCACCTCGGCGATGATCGAGAGCCCCTGACTTCTGAGGGCGTCGGCGAATCTCATGCCATCGCCCCAGCCTTCGAGAACGCGATGAGTTCGTCGAGTCGGTCGCTCGCTGCGCCGCTGTCGATCGCGCGCCGCGCGAGCTCGAGGCCGTGGCGGAGATCGCTCGACTCGTTGGCGGCCGCGATCGCGGCGGCGGCGTTGAAGAGGATCGCCTCGCGCCGCGGTGACCGTTCACCGGCGAACACGCGACGGATCGCGCTGGCGTTTTCGGCGGGGCTCCCGCCGGCGAGGGTCCCGAGCGCACCGCGGGCGATCCCGAGGTCTTCGGGCGCGACGACACGGTCACGAACGGCGCCGTTCGCGACCTCGGCGACGAGATTCTCTCCGACTGGAGAAAACTCGTCGATTCCGCCCGCTCCGTGCACGACGAAGGCATGGCGCGACCCGAGTTGGACGAGTACCTCCGCGATGGTGCGCACGAGGTGGCTCGAATAGACGCCGATGACCTGCGCGCGGGCGCCAGCCGGGTTCGTCAGCGGGCCGAGCACGTTGAAGACCGTCCGGGTCGCGAGGTCGCGGCGCACCGACGAGGCGTGGCGCATCGCGGGGTGGTGCGACGGCGCGAACAGGAAGCCGAAGCCGAGCTCGTCAATCGACTGTTCGACGAGGTGCGTCGGTTGTCCGATCTCGAATCCGAGCGCCTCGAGCACGTCTGCCGATCCGCACGCCGAGGACACGGCGCGGTTTCCGTGCTTCGCTACTCCCGCGCCCGCCGCGGCGGCGAGCAAGGCGGCGGCGGTCGAGATGTTGATCGTGCCTGCGCCGTCGCCTCCCGTCCCGGCCGTGTCGACGAGGTCGGGACGTTTGGGGCGCACCGGGACGGCGTGGTCTCGCATCGCGAGCGCGCAGCCAGCGATCTCGTCAGCGGTCTCACCCTTGGCGCGTAGCGCAATGAGAAACGCGGCGATCTGGGACTCGGTCGCTTCGCCGGCCATGATCGTGCGCATCGCTTCCTGCGCCTCGGCGAGGGAAAGGTCTCTTCGTTCGAGAAGGCGCTCGATGATGACTCGCATCAGAGGTTTCCTTTGAGGAAGTTTGCGGCGATCACCGATCCGTCCGGCGTCAGCACCGATTCGGGGTGGAACTGCACGCCGACGATCGGGAGCTCACGATGCCGCACGGCCATCACTTCACCGTCGTCGGCGTGCGCGGTCTCCTCGAGCGACGGCGGCAGATCGGTCGCGGCGAGGGAGTGGTAGCGGCCGGCGACGAGGGGATCGGGTACCCGATCGAACAGGCCGGCCCCGTCGTGGCGGATCGGGCGTGCCTTTCCGTGAATGAGCTCGCGGGCGTAGCCGATCTTGCCGCCGAAAGCCTCGACGATCATCTGGTGACCGAGGCAGACGCCGAGCGTTGGCGTGCGCGAGCTGACGTGCCGGATGAGGTTTACGACATCGGGGTGATCGGACGGGCGGCCTGGGCCGGGTGAGATGACGAGGAAGTCCGGCGCGAACGCGTCGACGCCGCAGACGTCGATCTCGTCGCTGCGCACGACGGATACCGCCGTTCCGAGCGCGCCGAACAGGTGCGCGAGGTTGAAGGTAAACGAGTCGTAGTTGTCGAGGAGGAGCATCATCGCGGCGGTGCCTCTTCGGCGAGCGCGATCGCTTCCTCGAGCGCGCGCAATTTGTTGAGGCATTCCTCGTGTTCGGCGGAAGGGTCGCTGTCGGCGACAATCCCGCCCCCAGCCTGCAGGTACGCGACCCCGTGGCGGACGATCGCGGTACGGATCGCGATGCACATATCGAGGGCCCCGTCGTCGGGGAAGACGTACCCAACGGCGCCGGCGTAGATACCGCGGCGGTAACCCTCGAGCTCCGAGATGATCTGCATCGCGCGAATCTTCGGTGCTCCCGAGACGGTGCCGGCGGGGAAGCACGCTTGCGCGAGGGCGAACGGAGCGCAGCCTTCCTCGAGCTCACCGGCGACTTCGGAGACGAGGTGAGTGACGTGCGAGTATCGCTCGGGTTCCATGAACCTCTCGAGGTGCACCGTTCCCGGGACACAGACGCGCGAGAGGTCATTGCGACCGAGGTCGACGAGCATGACGTGCTCGGCTCGGTCCTTTTCGGAAGAAAGCAAGGCGGCGGTGTCGTCGACGCCGGACGCGACCGTGCCGGCGATTGGGTTCACCGCGGCGCGGGCACCCTCGCATTTCACGATCGTCTCTGGTGAGCTGCCGACGAGAGCGAAATCGCCGAACTCGATGAGGAACAGGTATGGCGAGGGATTGACCCGCCGGAGCGATCGATAGAGGTCGATCGGGGAGGCGGAGGTCGGGCGTTCCGCGCGTTGGGAGATGACAACCTGGTAGACGTCACCTTCACGGATGTACTTCTTTGCCTGCTCGACGCGCGCGAGATGCTCGTCTCGTCCCGGGTAGCGCGTGAGCGGTCCGGCGGCATGCCTGCTCGGCGGCCGTTCGGGGATCGACGATGCGAATCGCTCGGCGACGTCAGACGGATCTCCGCGCAGCACGTTGGCGACGCCGCGGGCGTGATCGAAGCGCACGAGCACGTCGGGAACGACGAACCTGCTCGGCGGGGTCTCCGGTCCGTCAGCGGGCAGTGGGACGCTCGGTTCGAAGTCGGCGATCGCGTCATATCCGAGGAAGCCGAAAACCGGATCGCCGCCGCCCGTAGCTCCGTTCCAGTCGACGAGGCGTTTGCCGCATCCCACGAACGAGTACCGGCCGAGACGTCCGCGTTCGACAGACTCGAAGAGGAACGCGGCGCGGTCGGCGCGCGCGTCACCGAGGCGCAGGTACGCCCCGAGAGGAGTGATGAGATCGGTTGAGATTTCTGTTGTCATAAGGGCATAAAAAAACGGCCCCTTGCGGAGCCGGTCGAGCGGTCGAGAGGTGCGCGTCTAGGACGACGGCGGGCTCCCGCGCCGCTCGACTCGCCAAGACCAGGTCGCATGCGCCGCGTTAGCCACGGCCACAGGTTACGGGGCGCGCGGTCGATCGGCAAGGGCGCGTGCGAACTCCCCGTGGTTTCGCATGCTTTCTTCGTACCCGCCTCGTGCCCGACAAGGAAGCGAGAACGCACTCGCTGAGGATGAACCGGCACCTTTCCGGCGAATCTCGCACTCGGCGCTTTCCTCCTCACGTTCGGTAGCGTGCGAATCATCACCGAAGCCCATCACCTGACAGCCCTCGATCAAGCCGCGGCGGTCCGGCGGCGCGAGATTCGTCCGCTCGAACTCGTCGAGCACTACCTCTCGCGGATCGAGGATTTCAACACGGATCTCGGCGCGTTCGTCACGGTAACCGCGGATCGTGCCATCGACGGGGCGAAGGAAGCTGAACGCCACGTCGGGACCGACGCGGCGGCCTCACCACTGTTCGGTGTGCCGGTGGCGATCAAGGACCTGAACCTCATCGCCGGGGTGCCGACGCATTTCGGTAGTTCGGTGGCGGGCGACTTCGTCGCGCCGATCGACGACAACGTCGTCTCTCGCATACTCGGCGCGGGTCTCGTCAGCCTCGGGAAGACCAACACCCCCGAGTTCGGTCTCACCTGTTACACAGAACCCGACGTCGCGCCGCCGGCTCGCACGCCGTTCGACCCGAGGCGCTCGGCCGGGGGCTCGAGCGGAGGCGCAGGTGCTGCGGTATCGGCCGGACTCGCCCCGGTTGCGCAGGGAAGCGACGGCGCCGGATCGATCCGCATCCCGGCGAGTGTCTGTGGCTTGGTCGGCCTGAAGACCTCGCGGGGGCGGGTGAGCGGCGGACCGGTCATTGCCGACAGCTCGGGGCTCGCCGTGAACGGCCCGCTCGCGCGAACGGTCGCCGATGCGGCAGCGTTGCTCGACGTCATGGCGGGGCCGATGCCCGGCGATCCGTACTGGGCACCGCCGCTTCCCGACGGAGAGACGTTCCTCGCCTCGACGGAAAGGCCGCCGCCACGTTTGCGAATCGGACTCACGAAGGAGCCGGTGATCGCCGATGCGCAGCTCGATGCGGAATGCGATGACGCGTTCGCGGCTGCGGTGTCGCTGTTCGAGGAGCTCGGTCACGAGGTGCGGGAGTGCCCGAAACTGTTCGCGAGTTCACTCGTTCCGGAATTCGAGTTGATCTGGTCGGTCGGAGCGGCTTCGATCCCGGTGCCGCCCGAGAAAGAGGAAGAGCTTCGGCCGCTCACGCGCTGGCTTCGCGAACGCGGCAAATCAACAGAGGCGACGCGATACGTGACCGCGCTCGCAACCGTCCAAGCTGCGGCGAGGCAGGCGATTATCGCAATGTCGCTCTTCGATGTGGTCGCCACGCCGACCTTGGCGCAGAAGCCCGCCTTCGTCGGCGCGATCCGCGATGACGACGATCCTGACGGCGACTTTCAGGCACAGAAACGCTTCACCCCCTTCACCGCGCCGGCGAATCTCACCGGCCAACCAGCGATCTCGCTGCCGCTTTATTGGACGGAAGAAGGATTGCCGATCGGGGTCCAGCTGATCGGTCGCCCGGCGGGCGAGTACGAGCTGCTCGCACTCGCCGCCGAACTCGAACGTGCTCGGCCTTGGGCCGAACACGTTCCTGCGATGTGGTGAACGCAATCAGCCGGTGACCGGTCGTCGTCCTTCGTAGTCCAGCTGAGTACTGCGAATGACAGCTCTTTGGGTGGTCGAGCGCCTGCCGGCTGTCGCTAGGGCGTCACGCCGTTGTACGTCGCACCGAGGATGATCCAGACTTCGTTCGCCTGCAGCGCCGAATATTCGCGGTACTGGGGAACTCCGCTCACGTGCGCGGCGACGGTTTCCGCGGCGGAGAGGGAGTTCGGTCCGTACTCGATCAGGTTGCGTGCGTGGTCGAAAGCGGCGGCGTTTCCAACACCATTGATGGCGAAGCCAATCCGGTGCAGCGCTCTTGCAACCTCGCGCGCGACGTTTGGAGTGCCGACGCCGTTCAAGACCTCGACGAGTACGTCGGACGGCGGGTCAGTGGCCACCCGCGCGGGCGGCGTCGTCGAGGTGGTAGTCGTCGACGTCGGTTGGGACGAAGTCGTCGTCGAGACCGGACGTGTCGTCGAGGTGACGGCCGGACGTGTCGTCGAGGTGACGGGCCGCGTGCTCGTCACCTCCGGCAGCGTCGTCGTCACGTTCGCTGGCGAGTGAGAACGGCCGGCGGCGTCTTTCGAAGGACGCGTCCCTCCGGACGACGCGGCGAGGTAGCTCACGATCGCGATGAGCGCAGCAGCGAGCACCCCTGAGGTCACGATGACTCTTCCCCTCCGCACCTCGAGTCGGCGCCGTGGCTCTTTCGCCTTCAAATGTCGCGGCGCGGTTGGCCCAATCGTTCCGAGTTCTCGCCGGGAATGCGCGCCCGTCGTGACGGGATTCGGTCCCGACGGGTGCGGATCGACGCGTCGACTAGGCGACATAGAGCGTCACCGGGGTCCCGGGTCGCACTTCGGTTCCAGGACCGGGATTCGTCGTCGTCGCCTTCGTCGAGAACGGCGGGCCGATCTGTTCGTTCACGACGAGGCCCACCCGGCGCAGCGCGATGATTGCGGAGTCGATCGGCAGATTCGCGACCGGTGGCACGGCGACGAGTCGTGGACCGCGAGACACGAACACGGAGATCTGGGTCCCGACCTTGACTCCGGTCGCGCCTTCGGACGGGCTCGTCGAGACCACGATTCCTGAGGCCACGGTGTTCGAGTACGCGAGACGTTCGACTGGGACGAGCTTCAAGGCGGTGAGCCGCGCGCTCGCGTCGGAGTAGGACGCCGACGCGAACTGGGGGATTGTGCGGGGGGACGGGCCGAGCGAGATCGACAGGTCGACCTTCGACCCGTAACGCGCGGTGCCGGTGGATGGGGAAGCCGTCGCGACCTTTCCGACGGGCACCGACTCGTTGTACGCGCTCGAAACGACGGCGACGAGGTGGTCGTTCATGAGCCGGTTCACCGCTGTGGCTTTCGACTCCCCGAGCAGTTGCGGAATAGCGACGGTGGCAGGTCCGCGGCTCACCACGACGTCGACCGTTGCGCCGGCACGTTCTCGGATGCCTGGACGCGGGGTCTCTTCTGTGATCACGCCGATCGGCGCGGTTGCGGAGAGGACTCGCGAGGCGACGTGCAAGCGCAGTCCATGAGCCGAGAGATTGTGCCGCGCCGCCGCGAGCTGGTCGTGAACGACGTTCGGGACGATGTGCGAGAAGACGACGTAACGGGCGACGGCGATGGTGCCAACCGCGGCGACCGCGGCAATGGCGACACCAAGAGAGACGAGGCGTGCCAGTCGTCGACGGCGAACTCCCTGTGTCGGTCGTCGCGGACCATTCGCGTCGGACGCCGAGGTCGTCTTTCGCGCGTCGAGAATCGTCACGTCGTCGAGATCGATTCCGTGCTCGTGGACGCGGCTTGATGACGAGACGGTATCGTCATGATCGAAGATCCTCGCGTTCGATCCGGTGTCGACGACCAACGGCTCAGGTGCATCGAGCTCGCTCAGGACTCCGGTCAGTCGCCACGCGAGGTCAGCGGCGCTGATGCGTACCGACCGGTCTGGCTGCGTTGCCGCCGCGATGACAGGCTCAAGTGGTCCGAGCTCCGGCGTGGGGGGAAGTTCGTAGCCAACGCGCGCGATCAGGACGGCGTGCAGCGAGTCACCAGCGAACGGCGACCGTCCAGTCACCGCCTCGTACAAGACGAGTCCGAGCGAGTACACATCGGAGCGATCGTCGAGGAACTGACCGAGCGCCTGCTCGGGTGACGCATAACGCGCCGTGCCGAGCACGAGACCATTCGGTTCGGTCCAAGACGCCTCCGAGAGCGCCTTCGCGAGTCCGAAGTCCGCGATATGCGCGTTCGCCGACTCGTCGAATAGAAGATTCGCGGGCTTGATGTCGCGGTGGACGATGCCACGGTCATGTGCGAACGCGAGCGCCTGGGCGATCGAAACGCCGATCGACGCGACCTGCGCGACGGAGATCGTGCCGCTGCGCGCGAGGAGGTCCCGCAGGCTCCCTCCCGCGAGGTACTCGAGGACGACGTAGAAGCCTTCCTCCTCACTTCCCCAGTCGTAGACGTGGACGATGTTCGGGTGATTGAGGGACGCGGCGGCGCGCGCCTCGAGTCGGAAACGGCGTACGAAGGTCTCGTCATTTGAGAGGGCGGGATGAAGGAACTTCACGGCCACCGGGCGGTGAAGGCGGATGTCCTCCGCGAGATAGACGCGCGCCGACGAGCCGACGCCGAGCTCAGATTCGAGGCGGTATCGGCCCTGAAGGAGGAGTCCTGTGCGCAGGTCAGCGATAGCGCGCATCACAGATCCCCCGATCGTAGCGGTTGTTGTTGCAGGTGGTGGCAAAGTGCAATGTGATGGCAATGTTATGCCGCTCAGGGCCGCCGCCGATGCCAGCCAGTCGGTCGCCGAGATGTGGTTGACAGAGGCGGCAGTTCGGCGACCGCGCCGTCGGCCCCGCCGCGGAAAGAACGCCTGTGGGGTCCGAACTTCGGGCCGGATTACTGCGCGCCCTTCACCCTCCCCAGCCGTCCCGGCCACCAGTTCCATCGTCCGAGCAGCGCGACGACCGACGGAACGAGCAACGTCCGAACAAGGAACGTGTCCATCAAGATGCCGATCGCCAGACCGAATCCGATGTCACGGATCTGCGCCGCTCCCGGCGCGGAGCCAGCGACGATCGCGAGTACCGCGAACGATCCCGCAAGCACGATGCCGGCGGCGGTGACGGTCGGACCCGACATTCCGATCGCTCGGACAACCGCGTCACGTAGCGGCAGACGACGCGCCTCCTCACGGATGCGCGTCATGACGAGGATGTTGTAATCCTCGCCGAGCGCGAGAAGGAACACGAACATCAAGAAGGGCAAGATGAACGTGAGACCTCCCGATCCGCCCAACTCGATGAAGACGAGCGTTGCCAGGCCGAGCGCCGCGAGATATGAGATTGCGACGCTCAAGATCAAATACAGCGGCGCGACTGCGCTGCGCAGGACGAGCGCAAGCAGGATCGCGATGGCGATGATGGCGATCGGTATCACCCGGAAAAGGTCATGGTTCGAAGTGCTCGATACGTCGTAGAGCGCTGCCGCCTCACCCGCGACTCCACTTGCGATCGCGCCGGAGCGGCGCGCAGCCAAGGCGACGAGGGAGCGAATCGCCGGAGTCGCATTCAACGCCGCTGTCGTCTGCTGCGCACCGGCGCGGAGCGTCGCCTCGAACTGGATCGTCCGCCCGTTCTTCGACACGAAAAGCTGTGACGCGCGGTACGCGTCGTACATCGCCTTGGTCACGCCATCTGCAGGATCGGAAATCGCCGGCAGCGACGAAGGTGGTCCGAGCTCCGCGTGGAGACGCTGGTACTCGCTCGCGGTGAGCGTTGTTCCGTTCGGATTGAAGGGTCCCTCGAACTGTGTGAACGCTCCTGAAGAACGCAGCACCGAAGACGCGGTCGCGACGGACTGCGGGGTGTTCCAGATCGGCTCCCGATAGCGAAAGACGAGGTTCGCAGGATTCGTGCTGGCCTGCGGGAAGTGTCTTGCGACCAGGGCGTTGCCCTTTGCCGCGTTCGAACCGCTGGGCGCGTTGAGCGCGCCACCGAATCCACCGGAGTGGTATCCGACGAGTGCCGCCGCCAACGCGCCGAAGATGACGACGCCGCTTGCAAGCGTGATGGCCGGGCGCTGAACGAGGCGAGACGCGACCCTTCCCCACACGCCGACCCGGTCCGAGCCGGCGTCGAGGCGCGACGGCCAAAACGCCGCTTTGCCGAAGATCGAGAGGAGCGCCGGCAGAAGAGTGAGGCCAGCGAGGAGCATTACGGCGATGCCGAGCGCGAGCGGGATCCCGAGGTCGTGGTAGATCCCAAAGCTCGCGAACAGCAGGCTCAGCAGAGCGAAGATGACCGTCCCCGCCGACGCACTGATCGACTCGCCAACGCGGACGAGCGCGTGCCGGACGGCGTCGTGCGCGCCCATGCCCCGGCGGATTTCTTCTCGAACGCGGAAGACGAGGAAAAGACCATAATCCGTGCCCGCCCCGATCAGCAGCACGATGAGCAGCAGCTGGGTGATCTCAGAGATCTTCAATCCGTGTGCGCCGAGGCCACCGATGAACCTGTCGGACACCAACAGGGCGAACGCTGGTGGTAGCAACGTGATGATCGGCGCGAGCACGGAGCGGAAGACGAGGAGCAGCAGAACGACGATGAAGAGGAAGGTGAACGATTGGGTGCGGTTGCCGGTCTTGTTTGAGCTTGCCTGATTCGCGACATTGGTGGCGATCGATCCCGCGACGTTGAGGGCGAGTCCGGATGGCGCGCGCGTCTCGTGGAAGGTCGAGATCACATCGGCGACGATCGTCTTCTGGCGGGTGATATCCGCCTGATTCACGTGGACGTCGGCGACGAGTTCCGCCGCACCTCCGTCACTCGAAATCCCTCCGATCCGCACCGACTCAATCCGGGGAACGCGCCGGAGCAGGACCGCCTCGCGGGCGATTGCAGCCTGATCCGCCGTGTCCAGCTTTCCGTTCGAGACCGCGGCGACGACGGTGATGTCGCTCGTCGTGTTCGGATTACCGAAGATCGGAGCGGCGAGGTCCGCCGCTTGCGAGCTCGGAGCGGTCGACGGGAGGAACTGGCTGTTGTCGTTGTTGACTTCGCTGCCGAGCGAGGGCAGGACGCGGCTCGCGATGACGACGAGAACGATCCAAGCGAGGACGACGGGGTAGCGGAATCGGACGACAAAGAGTCCGAGCGCGTCGAAGAATCGATCCAAAACGGGGCTTTCTGGGCGGGGGGTTGGATGGGGACTGAGGATCCCGACCTTAGGCGATGCTCGCCAGCGCGACGGTGCGCGGACGGTCGTGATCAGCCTTCTAGTGCACCACGGTCACGAGCGTGCCGTACGCGAGGTACGGCCACGCGATCGCGGCCGAAGCGAGGGGGAGCTCGACGCATCCGAGGCTCTGCGGTATCCCGTAGTCCGCACGGTCCATGTAGTGCACCGCGTCGTTGTTGTGGAAATACGCGATGAACAGCACCGGGTCGGCATACTTCGCGCCATCTGGATTCGTGCCTCGCATCACCTGCTTGCGAAGACGCGTGAAGACGGGGAAGTTTCCATCCGGCGTCGGCGAGCCGGCGATTCCGGTGTTCATCTCGCTGCGGAGAACAACTCGTCCGTCGTGCCACACCGTGAAGGTCTCGGGTGCCTTTTTGTTCGCGAGCGCGTAGTTGTAACCGCCTGTGTTGGCGGTGTTCGTCGCCACCGCCTGGAGGAGGTTTTTCCACAGTGCGGGTCCGAGGCTTCCGTTCGGGTCGAGGCCGTGGTCCGCTTCGAACGACATCACGAGCCCTTTGGTGAAAACGTTGTACGACGACTCTTTCCAGAGCCGGCGGAGCTGACCCGGCCAGCCGCGATCGATCCACGTGAAGGTGCCTTGAGGTGGGGAAAAGAGCGCCGCCAGCTGTGCCGACGTATCACTCGGCGCGATCGCGGCACTCGCTGGTGTCCACGAGAGCGGCGAGTAATCGAGCAGTGACAAGAGCTGTTGGAGTCGGAGGACCGAGCCCTCCGTGACACGGAACTGCTCGACGACGCTTCCGGCAAGCTCCCCGCCATCGGTCGCGCGAACGCCCGAGCTCCCTCCAGGGATCGTGAGCGTGACGTGGCTCGAGGGAATGAACGCACCAGACGGGGTGAAGGTGAGCACGTCCCCGGAGGCGTGCCAGGAACCCGGTGTCGGGGGAGTGAGCGTCGGTTGCGGGACGTTCGGTGAGATCGGTGAGGAGAACGTGACGCTCACGGCGGCGGTGCCGGAGACATCGCTCGCGTTCGCGGATGGTGAGACCGCGACAACCGAGAGCTCGGGCGTCGCCGACTCGCGACCCCTCCTGTTCTTGGTCGTGCGAGCGACGTTGGCGCGGTTTGGAGGGACCGAGTGGCTCGCGGATGTCGTGATCAGCGCTCCCGCGACTCCTCCCGCAACGAGCGCGAGGATCACCGCCACGATCCACCAAGACGGGCGAACTCGCCGGCGCGCGTGATACACGGTCATTGCCGACTTCCGCGCATCGGGTCCATTTCACCAGCTCTGACCACGAAAGTGACGGCGCGTCGCGAATGAACCCTGGATGCCAGGCCGAAATGCGCCCCCGATCCCGCAGCGTCAGACCTCGCAAAAGAGATCGACGAACTCACCGATCGCGAGCGCGAAGTGATGCGCTCGTCGCTCACGGGTCTTCGAACGCCAAGATCGCTTCCGCGCTCCACGTCAGCCTCCCAACAGTGAAGACGCACGTCAGCCGGGCGCTTTCGAAGCTCGGAGGAGCCCCGCGATCGCGCCGAACTCGTCGTCCTTGCCTACGAATCCACGCTCGTGTCGGCCACCTAATCGGCCTTCCGCCTCTGGGCTCGTTCGCAAGGATGACCCGAATTCGAGCCTCGAGAACGACGAAAGTTCGGCTCGCTTGGTTCAAAATGTTCCCGATGCCAGCCGATGAGAACATCCCACTGCCCCGGGAGCAGGGAGCGTACCTTGGCTAGCTTCCGAGAAAGCCTCGGACTCAAAGTGATGGCCAGCGGCCATGTGCACGTGGGCATCGGCCCGATCGTGCTCATCATCATCGTCGTCGGGGCCGTGATTTTCGGTTTGATGCGACGTTCCGAGCGTCGGCAAACACCTGGCGAGCACGGATCACAACGCTCGCAGTTGGAGCGTCCCGAGCCGTCGTCGGCGGGGAATGCGACGGAAGCGACGGAGGAACAGACGACGATCGCATCCGTGAGTCACTCCTCGGCCACGACTGAACCGACCACATCGCCTCAGCGAGAGGCCGTTGCATCGGCGCTCGGGCAAGGTAGTGCCGATGGCGTCGCGGAGGACGGGGCGTCACGAAGTCCTCGCGCCTCGGTGACACCGCTCGGGGACGATGGGACCTGGGCCGTCGAGACGCACGGATTGACGAAGAAGTTCGGCGACACGATCGCCGTCGACGAGGTCGAGCTGCTCGTCCCGCGTGGGTCGGCCTTCGGGTACCTCGGACCGAACGGCGCCGGCAAAACGACCCTCATTCGCACGCTGCTCGGCCTCACGAGGGCCGACGGCGGCACGATGTCCCTTCTCGGATACCCGGTGCCGCGCGAACGGCGTGAAGCACTCAACCGGGTCGGTGCGATCGTCGACTCACCGGGATTCCATGCCCACCTCACCGGCAACGAGAATCTCGCCGAACTCGCCGCGGCGCGGGGAAACGGCGCGGACAAGCGGATCGGACCGGCGCTCGCGCGTGTCGGGCTTTCCGAACGGGCTGACCAGCAGGTCGGGTCCTATTCGATGGGCATGCGCCAGCGGCTCGGCGTCGCCGCGTGCCTGTTAGGCGACCCGCAACTCCTCATCCTCGACGAGCCGATGAACGGACTCGATCCCGCCGGGATGCAGGAGATGCGGTCGATGATCCGCGGCCTCGTCGATGAGGGACGCACCGTGATGTTGTCGTCCCACTTGCTCGACGAGGTCGAGCGGACGTGCGACGCCGTTGCGATCGTCGATCGCGGCCGCGTGATCCGCCAGGGTCCGATCGACTCGCTCATTCGTGGCGCTGGCACGACCGAGGTTCGCATCGACGCGGCCGACCCGCAGGCAGCGGTGCAAGTCATCGGCCGATCGACCCTCGCGGCACGTACCGCGCTCGACGGCTCGCAGGTCGTCGTGACACTTCCCAACGGGGCATCGAAGGAGTCGGTTGCCGAGATCAATCGCCTGCTTGTGCAAGCGGGCATCTCGGTCTACGGCCTGCGGGAAGTCCGCGCCTCACTCGAAGACTGGTTCTTGTCGGTGACGAGCCGACTTGGAGGATCCGAATGAGCGGCCCTGCGACAACGGTGACCCCGATGGCATCCTTCGACGGCGCACCCGCGCCGAGCCCCCGGGAGCGACGCCGAACCTCGGAACGACTCGTGGCGTGGGTTCCCTCGTGGGCGATGATCTCGACGAAGCGACGTGATCTGCGCCGACGCCGCGGACTGATGATCGCCGTGGTGGTGTTCTCGCTCGCGCTCCCGGTCCTCGTTCTCGGGCTCCGGTTGCTGTTCCACGCCTTCGATCCGAAGGCGTACGGACCGGCAGGCAGCCCTGGCATCTTTGAAGGGCTGACAGACCCGATGGCCGAGTTCGGCTTCATCATCGCCGCCGCCGTTGGCGCGACCCTCGGGGCGACCGACCTCGGCGAAGGAGTCTTCCGCCAGCTCGTGATCACGGGTCGATCGCGCGTCGCGCTCTATCTCTCGCGAATCCCGGCGGGCTTGTCGATTTTGCTTCCGCTCGTCGCGCTCGGGTTCACGATGAACTGCCTCGTGACGAGCTATGCGGGCTCTGCCCAGCCGAAGTCGGTCAACGTGGCCGGCGTCTCGATACCGATGCACCTGAGCGAGCGTCAGTTCGAGACGTGGCTCCTCGATCACCCCGGTCAGGCGTCAGGCGCGTTCGGCAACGGCAACGGGGCGCCGTCGCAGTTCGCAGGCATCCGTTCCAACGTGGAGCACAACGTCGGCAACGACTACTCGGATTACACAAACACGGAAACCTCTCAGTCGAATCCGGCGATCAATCAAATGGTGAAGATCGGCCTGTGGTTGGAGCTCGAGGTCGGCGTGGGTTTCGTCTTCGGATTGGGGCTCGGGTCGCTCACCGGGCAACGCACCGTCTCGGTGATCCTGATCGTCGCTCTGCAGATCATCGTGACCCCGCTGCTCGCGGCGCATGTGATCCCGTACTTCATCAATGGCCAGCGGCTCATCGTCGGCATCCCATTGACCCAGCTGCGACCGGCTGGTCTTGCGGCCGGGGTCAACAACGGAGGAGGTCCACGAAAGATCATCTTTGGCGGGCGCGGCGCTCTCGGTATCCCGCCCATGCCGACATGGGCGATGGTCACCGTCATCGTCGGCTGGATCGTGGGTTGGACCGGGATTGGCGCGTGGAGGATGCAAACGCGCGACGCCTGAAGCGCCACGATCAGCGACGTTCGAGTGTTCGGGGCAAGACGAGGCGCTCGAGCGTTGTGTGCTCGGGACCGGTGTTCTCCCATTCGTCGCCGATCCGAAGCACCGCGAGCGCCGCCGTCGGGAAACTCGCGCGCACCTGTGTCGCGGCGTCACCGCCGTCGTTCTCGGTGAGCGCGACGACGAGCTCTTGCATCCCCGGGTTGTGTCCGATGAGCAGCACCGCGCCGACAGTCGGCGGGACGTCGCGCAAGTGATTCAGCAAAGTCGTCGCACCCGCGCCGTAAAGGTCGTCGAGGAAGGTGGTCGAGACTGCGTAGCCGAGGTGCGCGGTGATGATCTCGCAGGTCTGTGCGGCGCGCACGGCGCTCGAGCACAAGACGATCTCCGGCGGAGGACGAACCCCGTCCAATACGCGGGCAACCTTCCGTGCCGCCTTCATCCCACGGGGCGCGAGCGGCCGATCGAAATCTTCCAGCGTCGGGTCACTCCAACTCGATTTCGCATGCCGCAGCGCGTACAGGGCTTTCATCGTTGAAGCGATACCCCGACGATACGAGCTGGCGACCCTCTCGGACAGCCATTGAGCTGCGCCCGAAACGCGACACGAGCCGACCGCTGCGATCGGCTCGTGTCTATTTCTCTCGACCCCGAGAAAGCTCCGAACCCTCTCGGGATCGTCGGCGTCGATGCGCCGCCTCAAGGGGTGTCATGGGCGTTAGCCGCGTTCCTCGGTATGAACGGGGTGTGTCTCGGCGAGCCACGTCGCGCTCGCGCCAGTTGGCCGTCCGGCGGTCTCGCGCCTCAGACACAAAAGCCCGAGCGTTAGCTCGGGCGTTCCCTGTCCGGCGGACTCATCTCCTCTGAAGAGCCACTCGTTCGCACGCTGACTCCCTCTTTGGTCACCAGCACGGTTGTACGTGCCGCGTCATGGTATCTCCGGGATGAGGAATTGTCTCCCCGAAATTTTGCCGTGTTCTGTAGTCAACGCATACTGCAATGGCGCTGCACGCTGGGGTAGCGCCCTCAAGGCGCACCAGTCGGCCGGTCTACGAGGGGCCGCGAGGAGAGATTGCAATTTCGTTTCGAGGTACCCACCGGTGCTGTTCGAAATTGCGGCAGCCAACTCGCCATCGTCACTCGGACCCGTCGGGATTCGCCTGGCATGCTTTCTGCGTGGACCGCGGCGACATTTTGATCCGCCGACTCGAACCACGTGACGAGGTTCGCTGGCGCGCTCTTTGGGGTGCGTACCTCCGCTTCTATCGCGAGAGCGTCGCCGAGGAGGTGACGGCGGCGACCTTCAAGCGGCTCTGCGAAGGGAGCGGCGACGTGTTGGGACTTGTCGCCGCCGACGGGAACGACGACCCGATCGGTCTCGCGCACCTGGTCTTTCACCCGTCGACGTGGTCCTTGACGACATACTGCTACTTGGAGGATCTGTTCGTCGCGCCGGGCGGTCGTGGCCGCGACGTCGGTCGACGGTTGATCGAAGCGGTGTACGAGGAGGCCGACCGCCGCGGCTCAACGAACGTGTATTGGCACACCCAGGAGTTCAATGGGCCGGCGCGTTCGCTCTACGACACGGTCGCTCACCGCAGCTTTATCGTCTACGAGCGCTGATCACCGTCTGTGTCCTACCGGCCCGTCGTCATGACTGGAGCACGTGCTCGACGTACGCGGCGCGCCGCGAACGGCGGCCGCTGCGTTCCTCGACGCGGTCACCGGCGCGCATCGCGGCGATGCCCAGGTTGACGCCGATGTAACGGAAGGGCTCCGGCTCCCAGGCGCGCGATCGGTGGTTGACCCAGGGAAACCGCGTGAGCTCGCTGTCGCGACCGCAGATGAGGTCGGCGATCGTGCGGCCGGCGAGATTGGTCGCCGCGACGCCGTACCCGACGTAACCGCCGGCCGAGACGAGACCCGACCTCGGATCGAAGGTCACCGAGGGGTACCAGTCGCGCGGTACGCCGATCGGTCCGCCCCAGCGGTGGGTGATGGCGACGTCACCCAGTTGGGGAAACAGTTCGACGATCGAACGACGCAGTGCCGCGTGGACGTCGTCGTCTCGGTCGAACTCGGGAGCGATACGCGACCCGTAGTGGTAGGGCGCGCCTCGGCCGCCGAACGCGAGGCGGCCGTCTTTGGTTCGCTGTCCGTAGATGAAAAGGTGCCGGTAGTCGCTAAAGGTCTCGCGTCGCGCGAGCCCGATTCCGTCCCAGAAGGACTGGGGGATCGGTTCGGTTGCGACCATGAGCGAGTAGATGGGCATCATCGCCCGAGCGGCACCCAGCAGCGCCGCCGTGTACCCCTCGGTGGCGCGCACAACCCACTTCGCCTTCACGGTGCGTGGCCCGCAGCGCAGCACGTGTGGTGCGAACTCGTCGACCGTCGTCTGTTCGAAGATCCTCGCCCCGCCCCGTTCGACGGCGTCGGCGAGCCCGCGCGCGAGGCGTGCCGGATGCAACGAAGCGCAGTGCGGCGTGTACGTCGCGCCGAGGACGTTCGTCGCGTCGAGGATCGCGCGGGCATCCTTTTCGCCCAAAAGCGCGAGGTCCTCTTCACCGACGCCGACAGCCCGAGCGGCGCCCACCTCGGAGCGCGCCCGGGCGAGCTGGACCTCGTTGCGCGCCAGGTCGATCGTCCCGCCCTTGGCGAAGTCGCAGTCGATGCCCTCTTTCGTCGCCACCGTGGCGACCTCGTCGACGGTGGCCTCCATCGCCCTGCGCAGACGCGTCGTTGCGTCGTTCCCCGAGGCCTTCGCGATACGCGGCCACGACGCAGCGAGCTTTCCTGAGCACCAGCCGCCGTTCCGGCCGGAGGCGCCGAAACCGCAGACCTCGCGCTCGAGGATCGCCACCGAAAGGCTCGGGTCGGTGTTCCGCAGGTAGTGCGCAGACCACAACGCCGTGTACCCGCCGCCGACGATCGCGACGTCGACGTCGAGGTCGCGATCGAGCGGTTGGCGGGCGTCGACGGGCTCTGGGAGCGTGTCGAACCAGAACGACAGCCCGGCGTAGTTCTTCATCGCGCGAGGACTCGGGGACTCAGAGCTGCGCCCAGGCCTCCGCGAGGGTCGAGCGCAGGATGTCGCCCATCTCTTGGAACTGCTCGGAGCCACAGACGAGTGGGGGAGCGAGCTGGATCACGGGGTCGCCTCGGTCGTCGGCGCGGCAGATCAGCCCTTTTTCGAAAAGCGTCGGCGAGAGGAACCCCCGCAAGAGCCGCTCCGACTCGTCGTCGTCGAAGGTCGCCTTCGTCGCCTTGTCCTTCACGAGCTCGATTCCCCAGAAATAGCCAGCACCGCGCACGTCCCCGACAATCGGAAGGTCGTACAGCGACTCGAGCACCCCTCGAAAGCCGGCTTCGTTCTCCCGTACGTGTGCACAAAGGTCTTCACGCGCGAACACGTCGAGGTTGGCGATTGCGACCGCGCTCGAAACCGGATGACCGGCGAAAGTGATGCCGTGGAGGAAGCTGGCGGTGCCAGAAAGGAACGGCTCGATCATGCGATCGCTCGCGATCAGGGCTCCGAGCGGCGCGTAGCCGCTCGTGAGTCCCTTCGCGATCGTGACGAGGTCGGGCTGGAAGCCGTAGCGTTCGGCGCCGAAGTAGTAGCCGAGGCGACCCCAGGCGCAGATCACTTCGTCCGAGACGAGCAGGACGCCGTAGCGGTCGCAGATCTCGCGGACGCGCGGGAAGTACCCCGGCGGTGGGGTGAAGCATCCGCCGGAGTTCTGCACCGGCTCCAAGATCACCATCGCAACCGTCTCCGGGCCCTCGCGCACGATCGCACGCTCGATCTCGTCCGCCGCCCAAGCGCCAAACGCCTCTTCGTCGTCGCCGTGTTCGGGGGCGCGGTAGAAGTTCGTGTTCGGAGCCTTGATCGCCCCGGGGACGAGTGGCTCGAACGGCGTTTTGATCGAAGGAAGGCCGGTGAGGGACAGCGCGCCCATCGTCGTGCCGTGGTACGAGATGAATCGGCTGACCGCCTTCGTGCGTTCGGGCTGGCCGATGGCCTTGAAGTACTGCCGGGCGAGCTTCCACGCCGACTCGACCGCCTCGGAACCGCCGGTTGTGAAAAAGACGCGGTTCAGGTCCCCGGGCGTGAGCGCGGCAATGCGCTCGGCGAGCTCGATCGCCGCGGGGTGGGCGTAGGTCCAGAGTGGGAAGTAGCCGAGGTCTTCCGCCTGCTTCGTCCCCGCCTGCCGCGAGCTCCGAGCGGCCGTGGCCCACGTTGACGGTGAAGAGCCCGGACAGCCCGTCCAGGTAGCGCTTGCCGTGTTGGTCCCAGACGTAGGGGCCTTCGCCTCGCACCATGATCGGGATTTCCTTGTCCTCGTACGCGCCGAGCCTCGTGAAGTGCATCCACAGATGGCGGCGCGCCGCCCGCTGCAGCTCGGCGTTCGTCGGCAGACTCATTTACGACCCCCTGGTGCGATTGGTTTGCCAGTCCCCACCGTAACCCTTTTTCCTGGTCGGGGGCCTGCGAAGATGCCGCGCGCACGACCGCTTTGTAATGATGTAATGTTGTAATCATGAGAAATCACCATTGGCAGGAAGGGCCTCGGGGTCCACGCGGTAGGCGGGGCTTCCGGGGGGGATTCGATAGGCGCTCCCGGCCCCAGACAACAGCTCGAGGATCGCGCCGAGATCGAGGCGTGGTTCAAGGGTTCGCTCGTCGACGGCTGGTACGTCGGCGAGCCAGACATCGAGATTGACGATTACGAGGTCCTCGTCGTTGGCACCCTCGAGGCTGGCGACCTCGCCGCGGCGTCAGACCAGAAGGCGGTGGCGGAATCGGCGCGCATCGACACGTTCCGTCGCGACACCCGCGAGCGGCGCATCGAGATCGCGAGCCGCGCCGAGGAACGGCTCGGGCGCGCGGTGTCGTGGGGGGCGAAGGTCGGAGACACGACCGAACTCTTCACGACGGCGAGCGTGCCGTTCATGACCCGGCTCGGGATGCGGCATCGCCGGATTCTCGACACCCTCGTCGACGCGGGAGTCGCCCGCAGCCGTTCAGAGGCGCTGGCGTGGTGCGTCGAACTCGTCGGCCGCAACCAAGAGGAGTGGCTGACGAAGCTGCGCGACGCGCTCGACGCGGTCGGCCGCGCCCGCGAGCAGGGGCCGGCGACCTTCTAATCGCTCCTCGGACGTAAGCGATCGCGTGCATCGTCGGATTCACGCAACGAGCACCATTCCAGGTGCGCGGTCCCCGTCGCCTCGCGCATCGCGCCGCATTCCGGACAGCAGAGGTTCAGCCAGCACGCCGGGTCGCCGGCGTCGTCTTCAAGCTTGCTGAACTCGTCGTCAGGCGTATGCATCGAGTCGGTCTCCACGCGACGCGTCGCGTGGGACGAAGCTATCGCCGGCGACCGTTCGATTCGCCGCGGTGGTCAGTTGACGGCTTTTCCGATCTCGCGCTCGCCTTCTCGATGACGCGGGCGATGCTGTCGAGGCGAGCGAGCTCACCGCGGTGCTGCGTGGCGAGCTCAGCGAGCACGTTGCGGCCGGAGGGGGTGAGGCGCAACCGCACGACCCGCCGGTCCTCGTCGTCGATGCGTCGGGTAACGAGCCCGGCCGTCGCCGCCCGGTCGACGAGCCCGACGGTGCTGTTGTGGCGCAGACCGAGGTAGTGCGCGACGTCACCGACGGTCGGGCCTCGCCGGTCGGGGTGACCGCGCACCGCAACCAGGAGTTCATGCTGGATCGGGGTGACACCGGCGTCGATCGCGGCGTGGTCACGGTCGCGGAGGAAGCCCCGAAGAGCCGTCCAGCGTTCGAGCAATGCGAGGTATTCCGCGTCGTTCATGCGCTTCGGGGATGTCTCGGCGAGTCGCGCGCGGCTGATCTCGGAATTTTACCGTGAATCGTCACCCAATATGCAAATTAATGCAACATTTCGTTGAGTCACAGCATCACGCTCCGACGCGCGCCTGGCGCTCTGCAGACGCGACGAGCGCGGCGAAAAGCGACAGATCCTCGCCGACTTCTGGGTGCCACTGGACACCGATCAAGTAGTCGAGGTTGGGGTCCTCGACAGCCTCGATCGTGCCGTCGTCCGCGTGCGCGACGACACGCAGACCCTTGCCGAGTTGTGCGATCGCCTGGTGGTGGTGGCTCGCCGTCAGCACCTCGTGGCCGGTGACGATTTTGGCGAGATGGCTGTTCCCAACGACCTCGACGTCGTGCCAGGCGTACTCACCGGCCTTCGGCGAGTGACCGGTGTGGCCGACGATGTCTGGGAGGTGCTGGTGGAGCGTCCCGCCGCGGGCGACGTTCAACACTTGTAGCCCTCGACAGATGGCGAGCATCGGGGTTTGCGACCCATCGGCGGCCGCGACGAGCGCCAGCTCGAATGCGTCGCGTTCCGGACGTGGTGTCTGGGTGTGCTCGTGCGGTTCCGCTTCGTAGCGGCTCGGGTCGACGTCGGGTCCGCCCGAAAGCACGAGCGCGTCGACGCGCCCGATCAAGGCGTCGATTCCCGCCGCCTGGATCGGCAGCACCATCGGCGCCCCGCCCGCACGCTCGACGGCGTGGACATACGTCGAGGGCACGAGAACGGCGCGTTCTGACCACGGTCCCCAGCGCGCGTCTTCTTCGTAGGCGGTGATGCCGATGACGGGGCGCACGTTCGACATTCTGCCGTCACTCCGGCGTGACATACGCGGCGTGGACGCCGCCGTCGACCATGAACGACGTCGCGGTGATGAACGACGCGTCGTCGGATGCGAGGAAGCAGGCAGCGGCGGCAATCTCTTCTGGCTCGGCGAACCTCCCCATCGGGACGTGGACGAGGCGCCGGCGGGCGCGCTCCGGGTCCTTCGCGAAGAGCTCCTGTAAAAGGGGCGTGTTCACGGGTCCGGGGCAGAGTGCGTTCACACGAACGCCTTGTCGCGCAAATTGCACGCCGAGTTCGCGCGACATCGCGAGCACGCCGCCTTTCGACGCGGTGTACGAGATCTGGGAGGTCGCGGCGCCCAGGACCGCGACGAACGACGCGGTGTTGACGACCGATCCACCCCTGTTGGCCAACAACCTCTCGATGCCGAATTTGCAGCACCAGTAGACGCTCGTGAGGTTGACCTCCTGCACCCGCCGCCAGGCGTCGATCCCCGTCGTGAGGATCGAGTCGTCGTCTGGGGGCGAGATGCCGGCGTTGTTGAAACAGACGTCGAGCGTCCCGAACCGCGCGATCGCGGCGTCGTACATCGCGGCGACGTCGTCGGGATTCGTCACGTCGGCGTGGACGTACAACCCGCCGATCTCTTCCGCGAGCTGCGATCCCTGTTCGTCGCTGAGATCGGCGACGACGACCTGCGCGCCTTCGGCGGCGAATCTCCTCGCGCTCGCCTTCCCGATTCCGCTCGCCGCCCCGGTGATCACGGCGACTTTTCCTTCGAGGCGTCCTGTCACGGCGTGCTCCTTCGTTCTTATCGGCCAGGCTTGCGCGCCGAGTCGCGCGACCGGCTACTCGGTCGTCGAGATGAAGACGTTTTTCACGTCGCTGAACGCCTCGAGCACGTCCGGGCCGAGCTCGCGGCCGATCCCGGACTGCTTGAAACCACCGAAAGGCGTCGAGTAGCGCACCGAGGAATGGGAGTTCACCGCGAGGTTGCCCGATTCGACGCCGCGGGCGACACGTATCGCGCGTCCGACGTCGCGGGTCCAGATCGAACCGGACAGACCGAACTCGGTGTTGTTTGCGATGCGGATCGCATCGGCCTCGTCGCGGAAGGTCACCAACCCGACGACCGGCCCGAAGATCTCTTCTCGCAGCTGTCGCGCGTCCTCGGCGATCGGCGCGAGAACGGTCGGTGGGTACCAGAACCCCGGTCCCTGCGGCGCGCTGCCGCGGAAGGCGACCGGCGTCTCGTCGGTGACGTACGAGGCGACGGTCACTCGGTGCGAAGCCGAGATGAGCGGACCCATCTCGCTCTGCTCGTCGGACGGCTCGAGCACCCGTACCGCCTTCACCGCCGGTTCGAAGAGCTCCATGAATCGCTCGTACACGGATGCCTGCACGAGGATCCGCGAGCGCGCGCAGCAGTCCTGACCGGCGTTGTCAAACACCGCATACGGAGCGCTCTTCGCGGCCTGCTCGAGGTCGGCGTCGTCGAAGACGATGTTTGCAGACTTGCCACCGAGTTCGAGCGTGACCCGTTTCACCTGTTCGGCACAGCCGGCCATGATCTTTTTGCCGACCTCGGTCGAGCCGGTGAAGCAGATCTTGCGCACGAGCGGGTTGGCGACGAATCGCCAGCCGACTTCGCGGCCGGGGCCGGTGACGACTTGGAAGACGTCTGCTGGGATGCCCGCTTCGCGGGCGAGCTCGACGAGTTTCAGCGCGCTGAGCGGTGTGAGCTCGGCGGGTTTCACGACGACGGCGTTGCCTGCTGCGAGCGCCGGCGCGAAGCCCCAGGACGCAATGAGCATCGGGAAGTTCCACGGCACGATGACGCCGACGACGCCCAGCGGCTCGTGGAACGTGATGTCGACACCGCCTGAGACGGGAATCTGTCGACCCGAATGCCGTTCCGGCGCCGCCGCGTAATAGGTGACGACGTCGCGGACGGTTGCTGCCTCCCAGCGCGCGTTCGAGATCGTGTGACCGGCGTTTTGCACCTCGAGCGCGGCGAGGTCTTCGCGGGCGGCGTCGATGCGCTCGGCAAACCGGCGCAAAATGCGCGCCCGGTCGGCGGGGGCGACTGCTCGCCAGGCGGGGAATGCCCCGTGGGCGCGGGCGATCGCCGCGTCGGCTTCTGCGGCGCTCAGCTGCGGAATCGCAGCGATCGGCTTTTCGGTCGACGGGTTGACGACCGTGAAGGTCCCGCTCAAAGCCGCTCGAAGCCCCGGAACCGCTCCCAGTCCGTGACGACCGCGTCGTAGGCGGAGAGCTCGACTCGGGCGAAGTTCGCGTAGTGCTCGACGACGTCGTCACCGAACGCCGCCCGGACGGAAGCGCTCTCAGAGAACCTCGTTGCCGCCTCGCGCATCGTCGAGGGCACGCGCGGCTTGTCCGATACATACGCGTTCCCGGTGAACTCTGGTTCCAGGGGGAGCTCGCCTTCGATGCCGTGGATCGCCCCCGCCACGAGAGCCGCAATAGCGAGATACGGGTTGACGTCGCCTCCCGGAACCCGACACTCGATGCGCAGCGCGTCGCCGTGCCCGACGATCCTGAACGCGCAGGTGCGGTTGTCGTGACCCCACGCGATCGCGGTCGGCGCGAAAGAGCCCGCGACATACCGCTTGTAGCTGTTGATGTTCGGCGCGAGGAACAGCGTCAGGTCCTGCATTGTGGAGATCATCCCGGCAAGCGCCTGGTCGAAGACGGCGGAGTGCCCGTGGCCGGAAGAGTGCGGGAAGACGGGCTTGTCGGCGAGATCGCGCAACGAGAAGTGGATGTGGCACGAGTTGCCCTCGCGCTCGTTGAACTTCGCCATGAAGGTCAGGCTGTGCCCCTCTTGGGAGGCGATCTCTTTTGCACCCGTCTTGAACAGGCTGTGCTCGTCAGCCTTCGCGAGCGCCTCGAGATACCTGAACGCGATCTCGTGCTGGCCGTAGTTGCACTCGCCCTTTGCCGACTCGACGAGCATGCCGGCAGCGGACATCTCGAGGCGGATCCGGCGCAGCAGCGGCTCGATCCGGCCGGTTCCGAGCAGCGAGTAGTCGACGTTGTACAAATTCGCCGGCGTGAGGTTCCGGTAGGCGGCGGACCACGCCTCTTCGTAGGTCTCCTTGAAAACGATGAACTCGAGCTCGGTGCCGACGTAGGCGCGGAAGTTGAGATCCGTAAGCCGCTGCAGCTGCCTTCGGAGCACCTGCCGCGGGCTGGGCGCGACCTCCGTGCCGTCGGCGGTCACGACGTCGGCGACGCAGAACGCCGTTCCCTCGTGCCACGGCACCCGCCGCAGCGTTGACAGATCGGGACGCAAGACGAAGTCGCCGTAGCCGAGGTCCCAGGAAGCGAGCGCGTAACCGCCGACGGTATTCATGTCGACGTCGACCGCCAAGAGGTAGTTGCAGCCCTCAGCCGCGTTCGGGACGATTTCTTCCAAGAAGTAGTGCGCGTCGGTGCGCTTTCCCTGTAGGCGACCCTGCATGTCGGTCATGCCGATGAGGACCGTGTCGATCCTGCCGGACTTGACCTCGATCGCGAGGTCGTCGAGCGAGAGCCAGCCGGCAGGGCGAAGCGACGATGGTGTTGTTGTCAATCGACCTCTTGCAGCTCCGTTTGGATGTGGGTGAACTCCGCCTCGATCGCCTCGAGTGCGGCCTCGTCACCTTGGGCTCTCGGACCCTTGAACCACTTCCGGGCGCTCACGAGCCAGAAGATCCCCGAGTAGGCAAGGACGACACCGACGGCGATCGGCGCGTAGTTGAAAGTACTCCAAGAGATAGAGCGGAACGGGCCGGTCTCAGGGAGCATGAAAAGGATCGTGATCACGAATACCCAAGCGACGCCGAGCCAGCCGATGAGCGGGCTCCACTTCCCGAGGTGCCACGGTCCTTTTTGGAATTCATCGCCCTTCAGTCTGCGCAACAGCGTCGGGATCACGTACGCGATGTAGAGACCGATCGTCGCGATCGAGGTGACCGCGAAGTAGGCGACGGGACTCCAGATGTAGGGGAGTGCGAGAAGGAAGGAAAATACGACCGCGAACCAGATCGAGTTCGTGGGCGTGCGGGTGCGGGGGTTGACCCGGTGCCAGAAGCGGTGACCGGGCACCGCGCCGTCGCGACTGAAGGCGTAGATCATCCGCGAGTTCGCGGTGACCGACGCCATGCCGCAGTAGAACTGGGCGACGACCGCAATCAGCAACAACAGCTCGCCGCCGTGGCGGCCGATCGCGTCGATGAAGATCTGCGCCGGCGGAACCCCGGTCGGCGAGGTGAGCGCCTTGGTGTAGTCGTTGGTGATCGCGTAGGTGATCCCGAGGATCAGGACGAAGCCGGCGACCAACGAGACGATGATCGAGTTGACGATGCCCTTTGGCCCCGCCGTCGATGCACCCCTCGTCTCTTCGGTTACGTGCGCCGAGGCGTCGTATCCGGTGAAGGTGTACTGCGCCATCAACAACCCGATGAGGAAGACGTAGATGCCGGAGGAGAACCCGGTCTTGTTCACGAAGTGGGTGAATAAGAAGCTCGCTGAGGCGTGGTGTGTGGGGACGATCAGCAGCACGAGCGCGATCACGGTGACGCCGAGGACGTGCCACCAGACGCTCACGTCGGACAAGAACGCGACGACGCGAATGCCGAAGGTGTTCAAAAGTCCGTGCGCGAGCAGGATGCCGGCGTAGACCCAGACGGTGTGGTCGCGGGTGGCGGTGAAACCAGTCGTGAGGTTCAACAGGGCGGTGAGGAACAGCGCCATCCCGAAGTCGATACCGGCGGTGATCGCGACCTGGCCGAGCATGTTGAACCAGCCCGTGAACCAGCTCCAGGCGGCACCGTTTCTCTTGGCGAGTTTCGCCGCCCAGTAGTAGAGGCCTCCCGCCGTCGGGTACGCCGAACACACCTCGGCCATGCCGAGGCCGACGACGGTCGTCATCACCCCGACCAATAGCCAGCCCCACACCATCGTGACGGGACCGCCGGTGGTGAGCCCGTAGCCGTACAGCGTGAGGCATCCCGAGAGGATCGAGATGATCGTGAACGAGATGGCGAAGTTCGAAAAGCCTCCCATCCGCCGTCGCAGCTCCTGGGCGTAGCCCAGTTGATGGAGTTGTGCGACGTCGGGATCGATCGCCCCGACGGCTCGCGGCATCGCTTCGTCGCTGACGGCCACCGCGTTTCCCCCTGCCGAGTCCCCCCGGCGCTCGGCCAGCGCCCCCGGCGACTTGAGAACGCGTCTCCTGGTGTGACGACGGAGCCCCCTGCTCCGCCGTCACACCAGGTCGCCGACATCGCTGACGGCGCACGACTTCTCGCGCGCTAGCGAGAATGGAAGCAGCGCCATCGTCAAGTGTCAACTACCGTGCAAAAAGCAAGGACGTCAGACTGTTGCACGACGGAGCGCTGGACACGCGACAAGGCCGTTTTCTCAAAGGGGAGAGTCCGTGACAGGCAAGGAACGCTGGAAGGAAGAGCCGGATGAGCAGGACTATCCGGCAGCGCTCAACTATCTCAGCCTTGTCATGAGCAAGGAGCGCGCGAAGGACGCGGTTGAGATGTTGCAGAAGGCCGAGATCGTCCGGTACCTCGCGAAGGACCTCCTGCGGGCGAGTCGCCTCGAGCTGTTGCCGCCCGAAAACGTCCACGTGGCGAAGGATCTGAAAAAGGTCTCGAAGGGCAGGAAGCTCGCACCAGTTCTGCTCGTCGCCGGTGAAGTCCAACACGACGCGCCGCTTACGATCGCCGACGGCTACCACCGCATCTGCGCGAGCTATCACCTCACGGAGGACGCGCCGATCCCGTGCCGCATCATCGAATTCGGAGGAACGGCGCGCATCGACGTGAACCGTCGCGTTCGCCGCGGGCGAAGCGACCCGGAGAGTTCGCCGCGAAGCTAGGGCGGACAAAGGGGCGACTTTCGGCGTGGGAGCACTTCTGGCCCCTGTTCGCGAGGAGCCGCAACCTGTCGGCCGCCACCGTGACCGCGCGGCTCGTTACGACCGGCCTTCGGGTCCGTCAGCCGCTGGCGATTCTTGAACGGTGACCTGTGGCAAGACGGCGGTGACCGATGACTGCGCCGGCGTCGGCGGCGTCGCCGGGGGCTTCTTCCACGGGCCGACGGCGGCGGCGAGCATCGACGAGTTCGGAACGTGCAGCAGTCCCTGTTCGGTCCGAACCAGCACGTAGGTGAGGTTCATCGCCCGTACGATGCCGTCGAACTCTCCCCCAAGTGCGCCCGAGCGGACGCGGATGTGGTCGCCGTGGCGGAACGGGCGCGCCATCAACAGCACGATGCCGGCGAAGAGGTTGCCGAGCGCCTGCTGGGCAGCGATGCCGAGCACGACCCCGACGATCGCACCGCCGACCGCGACGTGAGAGAGCGGCACGGAGATGAGGCCCAGGGTCGCGAAGACGACGACGGTGTACCCGACGACGGCGACGACGACGCGAAAGGCTCGGCCGGCGCCGGTGCGCGACCGGAGGTCGACGATGTGTTCGGCCCAGCGCGCGAGCTGTCGCGTCGTGGCGACACCGAAAACGACGAAGACCGCGGCCGATACCCATAAGACGACCTTCGGCTCGAGCCTCGTGCCGTGGACCTTGCCAAGGATCGAGCCGACGGCGAGCGCGCCGATCGCGATCGCGCCGTATACCGTCGCGAACAGCGCCATGGCGAGCCGCGAACGCGGGCCCGGTCGCCGGGGCGCGGGGGCGGGTGCCGGCGCGCCGCGCTGGCTCGGGGATGTGCCAGCGGATGGTGGGGTGGTCATCAGCGCCTTCGCCGATCGCGACGTGCCATTTCGGGATTCGAGTGTTGCACCCGCGCTCGCTCGTCGGGTGGACAACAAAGCTCCTGGTGAAAGACTCGTATCGTGCGCGCCTGGATCGTCGATCAGCCGGGTCCGGTTGAAGGGGGCCCGCTCAAATTCGTCGAGCTCGCAGATCCCGAGCCCGGACCCGGCGAGGTGCTCGTCAAGGTGCACGTCTGCGGGGTGTGCCGCACCGACCTTCACCTCGCCGAGGGCGACCTTCCACCAAGGCGCCGCGGCGTGGTTCCCGGGCACGAGGTCGTCGGAACCGTCGAACGTCTCGGCGACGGCGCGACGCGCTTTTCGGTTGGCGACCGCGTCGGGATCGCGTGGCTCCGCCACACGGACGGGACCTGTCATTTCTGTCTCCGTGGCATGGAGAACCTCTGCCTCGAACAGCACTTCACCGGGTGGGACGCGGACGGCGGGTATGCACAATTCGCCGTCGTGCCAGAAGCGTTCGCCTACGCGATCCCAAAGCGATTCGGCGACAGCGAAGCCGCTCCGCTCCTTTGTGCCGGGATCATCGGCTATCGCGCGTTGAAGCGCGCCGCGCTCCCAGCCGGGGGACGGCTCGGCATCTACGGCTTTGGTGCCTCGGCGCACCTCGCCGCGCAGGTCGCGCTGGCGCAAGGCGCCAGGGTGCACGTGATGACACGCGATTTCGAGGCCCGTGATCTCGCGCTCGAGCTCGGCGCCTCGTCTGCCCAAGGGTCCGACGACCCGCCGCCAGAGCCGCTCGACGCCGCGATTCTGTTCGCGCCAGTCGGAACCCTCGTGCCCCCGGCGATGCGTGCTCTCGAACGCAACGGCACCCTCTCGGTCGCCGGGATCTACCTGTCGGACATCCCCGCGCTGCACTATGAGTCGGAGCTGTTCTACGAAAAGAACCTCCGGAGCGTGACGGCGAACACCCGTGCCGACGGCGAGGAGTTTCTGGCGATCGCGGCGGCGATCGGGATCCGCGTGATCACGACCCCGTACCACTTCGCGGATGCCGACAAGGCGCTCATCGACCTCGCGAACGACCGCGTGCGCGGCGCGGCCGTCCTCCAAATCGGCTGATGCGTGCGGGAATTCCTGCCTTTGCCTAACGAGTGGTGTTCAACAACTGCTCTAGCTCTTTTCGGAGCGAGCCCGTGCTCTCCGCGCCGAGGTGCTCTGCCGCGATCGTGCTGTCCCGTCGCAGAAAGAAGGTGACCGGCAGGCTTTCCACCCCCCAGTCGTCGGCGACGGCGAGATCCGGCGTGTCGAGCCCGACGGGGTAGTGGGCGTGCGCGTTTGCGAGCAGCCGCTCTGATAAGCGGGGGTCGCTCTCGCTCGTGTCCACGCCGACGAACGCAACCCTGTCCGCGAACGCCACCGAGATCGATCCGAACGCGGAGAGCTCTTTCTGGCACGAGGGGCACCACGAGGCAAAGACGTTCACCACCGCGACGCGGCCCGAGACGAGCCTCGAAAGGTCGACATCGTTGCCGCCGCCGAGTCGCGCGAGGCGGAAATCGACCGGTAACGGTGCGCCGACCGGACGACCGGCGACCGACGGCGACGTGACCGACGCGTTCGGCGACTTCGTTTCGAACGCGAGCGTGATCGCGGTCGCGAAAGCGGCGATGACACCGCCGACCGCGAGCGCGACGAGTACACGGCGCGTGCTCGTCGCGCGGCGCGCATCGGTCGCCGGCTCCGCCGCGACGAGCGGCGCGTTAGTCGCCGAGGAGGGCGCGGGCTGCTTTCGCGATGTGGTCAGCGGAGATGCCGGCGGCGTCGAGGAGCTCCGCCGGGGTCCCAGATTGGGAAAGCCCGGCGACGGCGAGGTGGGTGAAGCGCGGGTTCACCCGGGCGTCGATGAGCGCGCTGAGCACGGCCTCGCCGAGCCCGCCGGCGGGATAGTGGTCCTCGGTGACGATGATCCGCCCGGCGGTCGCCTGGCACGCCCCAACGAGCGTCGCCTGGTCGATCGGTTTCACCGAATAACAGTCGATGACGCGCACCGCGATGCCCTCCGCGGCGAGCAGGTCGGACGCGGTGAGGCTCTCGTGGACGGTGACGCCGGCGCCGACGAGGGTGACGACATCGGCGGGACCCGAACGGAGCACTTTTGCCCCACCGATCGGGAACTCCTCGTTCTCGGAGTAGAGCACCGGGTACGCCCCACGCGTCGTTCGGACGTAGGAGACCCCCGGGCGGTCCGCCGTCTGCAGGACGAGCGCGACCGTCGAGGGCGCGTCCGAGGGGTAGAGCACCGTCGAGTCGTTCACGGCGCGCATTTCCGCGAGGTCCTCGAGCGCCATCTGCGACGGACCGTCGGAGCCAATCTCGACGCCGGAGTGCGAACCCGACAGATGAATTGCGACCTCCGAAATCCCTGCCATGCGGATGAAGTCATAGGCGCGGGAGAAGAACGCGCCGAAGGTCGCGGCGAACGGCGCGTAGTGGCGCACCGCGAGTCCGCAGGCGGCACCGACCATCAGTTGCTCGGAGATGAACGCCTCGAAGTAGCGGTCGGGCGCGACCTTCTCGAACGCTTCCGAGTGGGTCGAGTTGCCGACCTCGGCGTCGAGCACGATGACCTCTGGCCGCGCCGAGAGTGCGACGAGGGCGTCGCCGTAGGCGACGCGCGTCGCGACCTTGTCGCCGGGCGAGTAATGCGGACGTTCGATCCTCGCTTGCGGGTTCGGCGTGATCGCCGGTCTTCCGACATCGGGCTTCGGTGAGGTGACGATGATCGAGGTCGGACCGCCGAGTGCCGCGATGGCGCGCTCCGCCATCTCCGCAGGAAGCGCAACACCGTGCCAGCCGTTCTTGTCCTCGATCTCGGGGACGCCCTTGCCTTTGATCGTGCGGGCGAGGATGACGCTCGGGCGCGGGGTCGATCGCGCCTCGGAGAACGCGGCGTCGATCTGCCCGAGATCGTGGCCGTCGATCACGACCGGGTGGCATCCGAACGCGGACACCCGCGCCGCGTACGCGTCGAGATCCCAGCCGAGCTCGGTCGGGCCTCGCTGTCCGAGCCGGTTCACGTCGACGATCGCGGTGAAGTTCGATAACTCGTAGTAGGCAGCCTTGTCGAATGCCTCCCACACCGATCCCTCGGCGAGCTCGGAGTCCCCGCAGAGCACGAAGACGCGGTAGGCGAGTTCGTCCAAGTACCTACCGGCGATCGCAACGCCGACCGCGGCGGCGACGCCGACGCCGAGCGAACCGGTGGCGAGGTCGACCCAGGGCAGCACCGGGGTCGGGTGGCCCTGCAGGCGCGCGCCGAAGCGGCGATAGGTCTGCATCAACTCGTCCTCGCTCACGACACCGACCGCCCGGAACACCGAGTAGAGCAGCGGCGAGGCATGGCCCTTCGAGAAGATGAGGTGGTCGTTCTCGGGTCGCTTCGGTTCGGACCAGTCGTAGTGCAAGTGCCGCGTCACCAACACCGCGAGCAGGTCGGCCGCCGAGAGCGAGGACGTCGGGTGTCCCGCTCCGACTGCGGTCGTGCACCGGATCGAGTCGACCCGGAGCTGGCGGGCGAGGTTCGCGAGCGCTTCGAGTTCGTCAGGTGTCATGGCAACCTCTTGGCGATCGGCGAGGGGTCGCCTCGCACGTTATCGAGATGTGGCGAAATCGTCGCTCGCGCCGACGCGTGCGTTGGCCGCCGTTTGCGCCCGTGTCGAAAACAGCGCCTGTAACGCACCGACCAGCGTCTCTTCGGCCTCGGACGCCGAGCGATGCAGCATCGTCCGGACGTACTCCCAGCTGACCCACGACGTGATCAGGTTCACGGTGTCGACGATCGCCCGCTCCTCCTCGCCAAAGCGCGCGAACTCGGGAGCGAACACCCTGCCAACGTGCTCGCTGCGCGCTCGCGTCGCGTTTGTGACGCCCTTTGCCATGTCGGGCGAGGAGTGCTGATCGAAGAGCGTCGCGCGGCGAATCGGGGTGACGGCCTCGAACAAATCGCGGCACTGCTGAGCAAGTCTCACGATGCGCTCGTCGAGTGGGAGGTTCGTGTCAATCGGCGTGAGGATCTCGAAGTGTCGCTGCATGTCGAGATCGAGGGCGAGCCGTCGCAGCGCCTCGACGTCTTCGAAGTGGTGGTACACGGTGCGCAACGCCACCCCGGCTCGCCCGGCGATCTCCTGGGCGGTGGGTCGCACCACGCCTTCTGAGACGAGTTCGAGCAGGGCCTCGATGACCTTCAGTCGGGTGCGCTGACCGCGCGCCCGCCTGCCGTCGATGACGTGAAGCTCACCACCAGTAGTCATCGTCGGTCCCTCCTTTGCCAGTATTTCCGTGTTCAAAATATTGGCACAACCCGAAGCAAAGTCCTCTCCGCCCACCAAATTCCCCGCTCAAAGCGCGGGTTCGGTCGAGGCGAAGTTGTCGCGAAGGCATCGGTGTGCAATTTCGCGCCAAATGGTCGTCGGGCGCGCGCGGGCGGTTGCCAGCGCCCCACGGTCGGTCCCAGTCGGCGTGTTCTCCGCCGGCACCACCCGGTCGCGGAGGAGAACCCGGATGGGGTCACCTCGTACGATGCGCCGATGCCCGGTGCGGACCGTCGGTGAGTTCGCTCCTCGGTCCGCTGCTGTCGCTCGGTGGCGCACCGGCGTACGCGCTCGTCGCGGCGTTGTGCTTCGGCGAGGCGGCGTTGCTGCTCGGTTTCGTCCTGCCGGGCGAAACCGCGGTGATCCTTGGCGGGGTGCTCGCGTCGGAACACCACGTGAGCCTCGCAGGCATGTGCGTGATCGCCGTCGGTTGCGCGATCGCCGGCGACACCGTCGGCTACGAGGTCGGTCGCCTCTTCGGGCCGTGGCTGTTGCGGCATCGCCCGCTCCGGGGCCGCCGTAGTGTCGAGCGCACGCGGCTGCTGATCCAAAAGCGCGGCGCGGTCGGGGTGTTTCTCGGGCGATTCGTCGCGGTATTCCGGGCGCTCGTTCCCGGCGTCGCCGGCATCTCCGGCATGCCGTATCGGCGGTTCCTCGTTGCGAACGCGAGCGGAGGGCTCATCTGGGGCCTCGGCTACACCTTCGCCGGTTTCGCGGTCGGCAAGGCGTACGCGAAGGTCATCACCTACGGGACCTACGTCTCGAGCTCGATCCTCGGGCTCGCCGCGGTCGCACTCATCGTCTTCGTCGTCTGGCGCCGCCGACGCGAGCACGCCAAGGACACGGAGCAGACGATCTAGAAATCCGACCGAATTGGTCGACAATCGAAGACGCGCCGTTATGCTCGCGAAAATCCTGGAGACGGTGCGAAGCCGCCAGGAATCGCTGAAGGAGACCCGATGGCCCTGCAACTTGGCGACACCGCGCCGGATTTCACGGCGGACTCGACCGAAGGTGAGATCAACCTCTACGAGTATCTCGGCGACGGCTGGGGGATCCTGTTTTCGCATCCGAAGGACTTCACCCCGGTGTGCACGACCGAGCTCGGCGAGGTCGCGAAACTGAAGGACGAGTTCGCGAAGAGGAACACGAAGGTCCTCGGGCTTTCCGTCGACCCCGTCTCCTCCCATAACGAGTGGAAGGGCGACATCAAGGACGCGACCGGCCAGTCACTGAACTACCCGCTCCTCGGCGATCCGGACCACGCGATTGCCGACACGTACGGGATGATTCACCCGAACGCGAGCGACACCTTGACGGTGCGATCGGTGTTCATTATCGGCCCAGACAAGAAGATCAAGCTGATGATCACCTACCCGGCGAGCACCGGGAGGAACTTCAACGAGATCCTGCGCGTGCTCGATTCGCTGCAGCTCACGGCGAACTACCAGGTCTCGACGCCGGTGAACTGGAACGACGGCGAAGAGGTGATCATCGCACCGGCGATCTCCGACGAGGACGCGAAAGAGAAGTTCCCAAAGGGCTTCCGGACGGTGAAGTCGTACCTGCGCTTCACCCCGCAGCCGAATCGATGACGCGCTCGCGCGAACGTAAAGGAATCTTCTCGTTCTCGGGCTCATGAGAGGCCGAAAGGTACGATCGCCGAGATGGCCAGCGTCCTTCGGAGGTTTGCCGATCGCGCGCTCGTAGCCCCCGCCGTTGGCAAGGACGCTTTTCTCTACGGCGGGTCGATCGTGTTCGCTCTCGTCACCGCGCTGGTGGCGGTCTCGGCCGACTATCGCGACTGGGGAGAGATGGCCGCCGTCGCCTACGGGCTCGGTTTCCTCGTCTGCAGCGCGGCGTTGGTTGCCTCGCGACGTGACCGGCTGTCCGGCGCTCGGGTCGGTCAGCTGCGCCGGCTCGTCGTGCTGGGCGTTTTCGCGGGGGCGGTCGCCGCGCCGCTCGTGTCGGAGCTGGTCTGGCGCGCCGAGGCAGTCCCCGGTCAACACGCGCAGGCCGAGGTCGCCGTGCTCGAGCGGGCGGGGGACCGCCTCGCCGCCGGTGCGAACCCGTATCTGAGCCACCCGACGACGGTCGGGATCTCGCCGTCGAGCGATGCGAAGGGAATCGACGCCGAGTCGTACTACCCCTACCTGCCGGGGATGGTGCCGTTCGGTTTGCTCAACGCGACGTCGCTTCCGAAAGAGCTCGGCGATGCGCGAGCATCCCTCACGCTGTTCACCCTGGCGATCGCCGCGATCGCGCTCGCGAAGAAGGACGCGAGCGTCGGTCGAAGAGGACGCGTCCTGCAATTCCTCGTCATCTTGCCTTCGGGCGCGCTGCCGATGGTGACCGGCGGGGACGACATGCCGGTGATCGCGCTGATCTTGCTCGGCCTCGTCTTCGCGGCGACGCGACGGCCGGTTTTGTGCGGACTCGTGCTCGGGTGCGCGGCGACGCTGAAATTCACTGCTTGGCCGGTGCTGTTGTTGGTCGTGCTCGTCGCCCGCGACCGAGAGGGTCGCCCCGCCGGGATCCGCTATGCGCTCTCCGCGGCGGTGGTCGTCGTGCCGATCGTCGCCGTCGGGGCGCTGCCGAACCCCGCGGCGTTCTTCGTGAACGTCGTGAAGTTCCCACTCGGGATCGCGAAGGTGCATTCACCCGCCGCGAGCCCGCTAATCGGCGAGGTGCTCGTCTCGATCTTCCCGCATGACCGGCGCGCCATCACCTTCGCGCTCCTCGCCGTCGGGCTCGTCCTCATCGCGTGTGGACTGAAGCGCTTCACGCCGCGCACCCCGGCGCAGGTGGCGCGCTTCACGGCGTGGGCGCTTTTGCTCGCGACCGCGCTCTTGCCGGCGACGCGCTTCGGTTATCTCATTTACCCGGCAAACCTGTTCGTCTTTTCGTACCTGCTCGATGGGATCGAGGCGTCGGTCGCCAAGCCGGACTACTCCGCGTCGTCGACCTCGAACAGCCTGAGCTCGACGGAGCTCGCTGGCGCGACGCTCGCGCCGCCGAGCGCGGGGCTGAGGGAGGTCGTCGCCCGGTTCACGACGACGCCGAGCTCCCAGTAGTAACCGTCGGCGCTCGCATGCTCGGCGAGCAGCTCGGTCCCGTTGCCCGCCGTCGCGGACGCGCTGCGGTCGGTCCACCCGAGGGCGCGCAGCTCGTCATCGTAGAACGCGATCACTCGCGACGGTTTCGCGTCGACGCGGATCATCACTTGGGAGTCGTAGAGCTCGACGCCCCCGCCGACGCGCGTCGCGTCCGTGAGGCGCGACCCGGCCGGAATGACGATCGCCGACAGCACGTCGGCCGGTGGCTCGCCGCCATTCGTCACCGCCTTGAAGTCGCGCGTCGCGGAGGCGACCGCGAGCCCCGAGTGGCCGACGGCGACCCCCGGGTGGACGGCCGGCGCGGGCGGGCCGTTCGAGCCGACGAGGGCGAAGATCGCCCCGGCGCCGGAGATCCCGACCGCGAGGGCGACGACGACGAGGGCGGGTCCGAGTTTTGGACGCCCGCCGGCGAAGACGGCGGCGCGGCCGTTCGACTCCGGTGGCTTGTCGAGCAGCGACGGATCGACGGAGGTCATCAGGCAGTCATTCGGGTATCTCGGCGGGCAGCGCCCATCGGTACGACCAGGTCACGACGGTAGCCTGTGTCATGGACCGGGTGATCCCGCCTGCCCGCTACCACCTGGACGCGCCGACCGCGGTGATCGCGCCCGACGAGGAACCGGCGGAAGCGGTCTCGGTCGAAGCGCTGCTCGACACGCTGCGGTCGCTGCATCCCGACGCCGACACCGCCGTCGTGCGCCGCGCCTTTGAGTTCGCGCTGCGGGCGCACGAGGGTCAGACGCGGCTTTCGGGCGAGCCGTACATCACCCACACGATCGCCGTCGCGACGATCGTCGCCGAACTCGGTCTCGACGAGACGAGCGTCGCCGCCGCGCTCTTACACGACGTCGTCGAGGACACGCCCGTCTCGATCGAGGAGATCGCATCGTCCTTCGGGACCGTCATCGCGCAGATCGTCGACGGGGTGACGAAGCTCGACCGGCTGAACTTTTCGACGAAAGAGGCTCAGCAGGCGGCCACGATCCGCAAGATGGTCATCGCGATGGCAAAGGACTGGCGGGTCCTTGTTATCAAGCTGGCCGACCGTTTGCACAACATGCGGACGATCGACGTCATGCCGGAGTGGAAGCAGCGCCGGACGGCGCAGCAGACCTTGGACGTCTACGCGCCGTTGGCGCACCGCCTCGGGATCCAGCAGATCAAGTGGCAGCTCGAGGACCTCTCCTTCCGAGTTCTCCAGCCGAAGGTGTACGACGAGATCGCGCAGATGGTCGCGACGCGCGCGCCGAGCCGGGAACAACAGGTCGCCGAAGTCGTCGAGATGTTGAAGACGCGCCTTTCAGCGCTCGGCATCCAAGCGACCGTCACCGGGCGACCGAAGCACTTGTGGAGCATCTACGAGAAGATGGTCGTGCGGAGCAAGGAGTTCGACGAGATCAATGACCTCGTCGGCATTCGGATCATCGTCGATTCGGAAAAGGACTGCTGGGCGGCGCTCGGTGCGGTCCACGCCGCCTGGCCGCCGGTTCAGGGTCGCTTCAAGGACTACGTCAACTCGCCGAAGTTCAACCTGTACCAGTCGTTGCACACGACGGTCATCGGTCCCGGCGGCAAGGCGCTCGAGATCCAGATCCGCACGACGGCGATGCACCTGCGGGGGGAGCATGGCATCGCCGCGCACTGGGGGTACAAAGAAGGTGGCCACCGGACAGGGACGCAACTCGCCGAGATCGAATGGCTCCAGCGTCTCGTTGACTGGGAACGCGAGACCCCCGATCCGATCGAGTTCTTGGAGACCTTGAAGCTCGACTTGGAGCAGGACGAGGTCTACGTGTTCACCCCGAAGGGCGAGATCGTGACGTTGCCGACGGGCGCGACGCCGGTCGACTTCGCGTATTCGATCCACACCGAGGTCGGTCACCGCTGCATCGGCGCGCGCGTGAACGGTCGTCTGGCGGCGCTCGACGCGAAGCTGCAATCCGGCGACGCCGTCGAGATCCTCACGTCGAAGCTCGCATCCGCCGGACCGTCGAAGGACTGGTTGAAGATCGTCGCGTCGCCCCGCGCCCGCAACAAGATCCGCCAGTGGTTCTCGCGTGAACGGCGTGAGGATGCGATCGACAACGGCCGCGAGGAGCTCACGAAGGCGCTGCGTCGTGAGGGGCTGCCGATCCAGCGCCTCTATGCCTCCGGCTCGATCGAGGAACTTGCGAAGGCGTTCGGATTCGCGGACCTCGATGCTTTCTACGCGTCGATCGGCGAGGCGCACATCTCCGGTCGCGCGGCGGTCTCGCGGCTGCGTCGTGACATCTTGTCCGAGTCCGAAGAGCAATTGCCGACGACGGTGTTGCAGACCCGCCGCCCGTCGTCACGAAAGAGCGTCGGGGTCTTCGTCGAAGGACTTGACGACGTCATGGTGCGGTTGTCCTCGTGTTGCACGCCGGTGCCGGGGGACCGCATCGTGGGTTTCGTCACCCGCGGGCGTGGCGTGTCGGTGCACCGCGCCGACTGCGTGAACGCGATCACGCTCGACAGCGCGGCGCGAGAGCGCCTGATCGAAGTCGAGTGGGATCAAGCGCAGACCGGGCGTCACACGGCCTCGATCGCCGTCGAAGCGCTGGATCGTACGCAACTGCTCGCTGACGTCGCCCGCGCGCTCGGCGAGCAGAACGTCGGCATCATCTCGGTGTCCGCAGAGAGCACGCCAGATAGGGTGACCCACATGCGCTTTGAGTGCGAGCTCGTCGACACCGAGCATCTGGGGGCCGTGCTCGCGTTGCTGCGCCGCGTCGAGGGTGTCTACGACGCCTTCAGGTTGTTGCCCGGCAAGAACAAGACGGCGCGCGCCCAGAACCGGTGAGCGCCTTCAAGGCGCCGACGGGGACCCACGACCTCTTACCCCCAGCAAGCGCCCGCGCCGAATCCTGCGTCGCGCGCTTCGCGCTGCTCTGCCGACGTGGCCGGTTCGGTCTGTTGAACTCGCCGATGTTCGAGGACGTCGAGGTGTTCCGCCGCAGCTCTGGCGAGTCGAGCGAGGTCGTCGCGAAAGAGATGTACGAGTTCGACGACAAGGGCGGCCGTCACCTGGCGCTCCGACCCGAAGGCACGGCCTCGGTCGTTCGGGCGTTCATCGAGCACAACCCGCCCGTGCCGTGGAAGACCTGGTATCTGACGCCCATCTTCCGCTACGAGCGTCCCCAGGCCGGCCGCTACCGCCAGCACCACCAGCTCGGCGTAGAGGTGATCGGGACAGAAGACCCCGATGTCGACGTCGAGGTGATCGCGCTCGGGCACGACTACCTGGCCGTGCTCGGACTTTCCCGCATCGCGCTCGGCGTGAACTCGCTCGGCGATGACACCTGTATGCCCGTTTATCGCGAAGCGCTCGTCGAGTACCTGGCGGCCCACGAGTCCGAACTTTGCGATGAACATCGCACGCGCTTTCGCCTCAACCCGTTGCGCGTCCTCGACTGCAAGAAGCCAGAGTGCATCCGCGTCCGAGTGGGCGCGCCAAGGCTTTCGCAATATTGGTGCGCGCCGTGTCGTGAGCACTTCACGCGCGTCACCGAGGGACTCGACGCGGCGGGGATCGCGTGGCGGCAGGACGACTTCCTCGTGAGAGGACTTGACTATTACACGCGCACGACGTTCGAGTTCGCGGCCGAGTCGCTCGATGCTGCGCAGAACGTCGTCGTCGGTGGAGGTCGCTACGACAAGCTGTCCGCGATGCTCGGTGGTCCCGACGTCGGCGGAATCGGATTTGGCAGCGGTGTCGAGCGCGTCCTTCTCGCCTGCGACGCCGAGGGCGCGCTGAAAGACGTGGCCACCGCGCCAAACGTCTACGTCGTCGACGTGACGGGGGGACGGCTGGCGCGCGACGTCTCGCGCGCGCTCAGACAAGTCGGGTACTCCACCGATCGCGCCTACGACGGCCGGTCGATGAAGGCCCAGCTCCGGCTGGCGGACCGCTCGGGTGCCACGCTCGCCGCGATCTTCGGCGCCGACGAGGAGCGCGACGGGACCGTCACCTTGCGGGTGTTGCGCGGCGACGACGCCGGAAAACAGGAGACGATCTCGCTCGACTCGCTTGCGCAGGTCATTGAGGAGTGGAGATCGTGAGACACGAGGCTCGCGGCATGCGGACGCGCTACTGCGGGACGCTGTGCCGTGACGACGTCGGGGCCGAGGTCGCGCTATGCGGTTGGGTCGCGCGGCGGCGCGAGCACGGGGAGCATCTTGCGTTCGTCGACCTGCGCGACCACACGGGCATCGTCCAGTGCGTCGTCGATGGCGCGCACGCGATCAGGCCCGAGTACGTGCTGCGCGTCGTCGGCATCGTCAGGGAACGCCCAGAGGGGACCGTGAACCCGCAGCTTGCGACGGGTGAGATCGAAGTTGCCGACTGCGAAGTCGAGGTGCTCGCCGCATCCGAGACGCCACCGTTCCAGCTCGATGAGCGCGCCGAGGTCGATGAGGCGCTGCGGCTGCGCTACCGCTACCTGGATCTGCGCACCGATCGGATGCAGAAGAACCTGCGGGTGCGGGCCGCCGTGAACGCGGCAATACGGCGCGCGATGGATCGCCAGGGCTTCGTGGAGATCGAGACGCCGCTCTTATGGACGCCGACCCCCGAAGGCGCGCGGGAGTTCGCCGTCCCTTCGCGACTACAGAAGGGCTCGTTCTACGCTCTGCCACAGAGCCCGCAGATCGCGAAGCAACTCTTGATGATCGGTGGCGTCGACCGCTACTACCAGATCGCGCGTTGCATGCGCGACGAGGATCCCCGCGCCGATCGGCAATTCGAGTTCACCCAGCTCGACGTCGAAGCGAGCTTCGTCTCCCAGGACGACGTCCTCAGCTTCGTGACCGAGGCGATCAGCGACGCGACCGAGGTCGTGACGGGGACGCGTCCCGGCGCGTTCACGACGATGACGTGGTCGGAGGCGATCGACCGCTACGGGTCGGACAAGCCCGATCTGCGCTTCGGGATGGAGATCTCCGATCTCAGCGAGGTCTTCGCGGTGACCGAGTTCAAGGCCTTCCAGCGCGAGGCGGTGCGGGCGATTGTCGTTGACGGCGGCGGCGCGTTCTCAAGGGCGCGGCTCGACGGGCTCATCGAGCGCGCGAAGACGCTTGGGGCGGGAGGGCTCGTCTGGATGCGCGTCCACGGGGAGCCACCGTCGATCGAGTCGCCGATCGACAGGTTCCTCACCGACGACGAGCGCAAAGGCGTCCTCGCCGCGACCGGCGCGTCCGCCGGCGCGCTCGTCCTCGTCGTCGCCGACGAGCGCCGTCGGGCTGCCGAGGTGCTCGGTCAGCTGCGTCTCGACCTCGGCCGGCCGCCGATCGGCGAAGGACCGTTGCGGTACTGCTGGGTCGTCGACTTCCCGCTCTTCGACGGCGTCGACGAGGACGGCAACCCCGCCGCCGCGCACCACCCGTTCACGATGCCCTACGTCGAAGACCTCGAGCGAATAACGGACGACCCGTTCTCGGTGCGAGCCCACTCGTACGACCTCGTCGTGAACGGCTGGGAGCTCGGATCGGGGAGCATCCGCGTCACCGACCCGGCGCTGCAGCGTCGGATCTTCGACGCCTTGGGGATCACCCCCGAAGTCGCCGAGGCACGCTTCGGCTTCCTCCTCGACGCGTACCGCTACGGCGGCCCGCCGCACGGCGGCTTCGCCGTCGGTATCGACCGTCTCGTCGCGGTCCTCGTCGGCGAGGAGAGCATCCGCGAGGTGATCGCGTTCCCGAAGACCCAGTCAGGTGCCGATCTGATGACGGGTGGGCCGTTGCCGCTTCCTCCCGAGCGCCTCGCGGAGATTGGCGTCCGCATCGACGCGAAACCCGCACCCCCCGGCACCTCTCCGCCCAAAGCGCCCGCCGGCTGAACCGGCCGATGCGCAAGCGGACCGAACCGGACCTCTTCGACGCCGCCGCGGCGGACGAGCTCGAGCGCTGCGCCCCGCTCGCCGAGCGCATGCGGCCAAAGAGCCTCGACGAATTCGTCGGCCAACCCCATCTGCTCGGCAAAGGGGCGACGCTGCGGGCGCTCATCGAGACGGATTCGCTCTCGTCCGCGATCTTCTTCGGTCCCGCGGGCTCGGGGAAGACGACCCTCGCCCGGCTCGTCGCCCAACTTTCGGCGAAGCGTTTCGTGACGTTGTCCGCGGTCTCGAGCGGCGTCGCCGAGGTACGCGGGATCATCGAGGAGTCGCGGCGTGAGCTCGGGACGAGCGGACGCCAGACGATCTTGTTCCTCGACGAGATCCACCGCTTCAACCGCGCGCAGCAGGACGCGTTCTTGCCAGGCGTCGAAGTGGGCCTGATCGTTTTGATCGGGGCGACGACCGAGAACCCGTTCTTCTCGCTCACCTCGCCTTTGCTTTCCCGTTCGACGCTGTGGCGCTTCGAGCCGATCGGCAATGACGACCTCGCGCTCCTGGCCCGGCGCGCCGCCGAACGCGAGCACGCGGCGATTGACGACGAGGCGATCGGTGCCGGCGTCGACCTGGCCGACGGCGACGCGCGGGCCCTGCTGTCGACCCTCGAGGTCGCGATCGCCGTCGCGCGCGCTCGCGACCACGGCAACGTCGCGATCGGGCGTGCCGACGTCGAAGCGGCGAGGACGACGCGGGCGATCCGGCACGGCCGTGACGAGCACTATGACGTCGCGAGCGCGCTGATCAAATCGATTCGGGGATCGGATCCCGACGCCGGGATCTACTGGCTCGCCCGTCTCGTCGTCGCCGGAGAGGATCCCCGCTTCGTCGCCCGGCGACTCGTGATCTTGGCGAGCGAGGACGTCGGCCTCGCCGATCCGAACGCCCTCGTCGTCGCGGAGGCGGCCGCCGCCGCGCTCGATCGCGTTGGCCTCCCCGAAGCGGCGCTCAACCTCGCGGAGGCCGTCGTCTATCTCGCGACGGCGCCGAAGTCGAATAGAGCCGCTGTTGCGATCTGGAACGCGATGGCCGACGTCGAACGCGGTCCGCTCGCGTCGGTTCCGGCGCGACTCCGGGGAACGGGGTATCAGGGCGCGGCGGCCCTCGGCCACGGCAGCGGTTACCGGTATCCTCACGACGATCCGCGAGGCTTCGTCGAAGCGACGTACCTGCCCGACGAGCTCGCCGGACGCCGCTACTACGAGCCGTCCGCACGCGGCTTTGAGCGCGAGATCGCGGAGCGGCTCGCCAAGTGGTGGGAGCGCCAGAAAATGGTGAAGGACGGGACGGATTCGGACACGGTGACCGGATGAGGATGGACGGCGACCAGTTGCGCGAAGCGTTCACGAGCTATTTCGTCGAACGCGACCACGTCGCGCTCCCCGCAGCGAGCCTTGTGCCTGTCGATCCCACGGTGATGTTCACGATCGCGGGCATGGTGCAGTTCAAGCCGTACTTCACGGGTGAGCAGATGCCGCCCGTGCCCCGAGCGACGACGATTCAGCCGTGCTTTCGCACGAACGACATCGAGATCATCGGGACGACGGCGCGGCACACCACGTTGTTCGAGATGCTCGGCAACTTCAGCTTCGGCGACTATTTCAAGGAACGGGCGATCCCGCTCGCGTGGGAGTTCGTCACCGAGGTCCTCGGTTTCGAAGCGGACCGGCTGTGGATCACGATCTACGAGACCGACGAGGACTCGGCCGGGATCTGGGAGGAAACCGCGCAGGTTCCCCCAAGCCGCATCCAGAAAATGGGCGCCGACAATTTCTGGGAGATGGGGGAGATCGGCCCGTGTGGGCCGTGCTCGGAGATCTATTTCGATCGCGGCGAGCACTTCGGTCCGGGCGGCGGTCCGGCGAACGACGACTCCGATCGCTACAGCGAGATCTGGAATCTCGTCTTCATGCAGTTCGACCGCGCCGCGGACGGGACGATGGAGGACCTTCCGAAGAAGAACATCGACACCGGGGCTGGCTTCGAGCGGATCCTCACCCTCTTGCAAGGCGTCGAGTCGGTGTTCGAGACCGACGTCTTCAAGCCGATCGTCGAGCAAGCGGCGTCGGCGACGAAGGCGCCCCTCGGAAGGGACCACCAAACCGACGTCGCGTTGAAGATCCTCGCCGACCACACGCGCTCTGCGGCGTTCTTGGTTGCCGACGGGATCGTTCCTTCGAACGAGGGACGGGGGTATGTGCTGCGTCGGATGATCCGCCGCGCCGCGCTGCGCGCACACCAGCTCGGGTCGACCGAGGTCATCCTTCCTTCGATTGCCGACGCGGTTTCGGCGACGCTCGGAAACGCCTACCCGCGGCTCATGCGCGACGCGGAGCTCGTCCGCACCGTCGTCGCGCATGAAGAGGAGGCCTTCCGTCGCAACCTGCGCGCCGGGTTCCAGCTCCTCGAAGCGGAGCTGGGCGGGGGGATCCGCACCCTTTCGGGCGGTGCCGCCTTCAAGCTGCACGACACGTATGGCTTCCCGATCGATCTCACCGTCGAGGTGGCGAGGTCGCGCGGCGTCGAAGTGGACCGCGTGGAATTCGACGCCCACATGGAAGAACAGCGGCAGCGTGGACGGGCGGTCGCCCACCGGGCGCTTCAACACTTCGGAGCCGAGGGACGTTGGCGCGACGTCCTGCTCGAAACCGGACCGACAGAGTTCGTCGGCTACGGACAGGACGCCACGGATGCCGAAGTCCTCGCGGTCGCGACACGAGACGACGCCCGGGAGTTCGAGAACGTCGACGGCGAACGTGCTCCTGAAGGCGCTCGGCTCGTCGACGTCGTCCTCGACCGCACGCCGTTTTACGCCGAGGGCGGCGGTCAGGTCGGCGACACCGGGACGATCCGCACCCCGAGCGGCGTCGTGCGTGTCCTCGACACGACCTCCGCCGACGGCGTGAGCGTGCACACCGGCTACCTCGTGCAAGGGTCGGTTCACGAACACGAGCGTGCCGTCGCGGCGATCGATGTCGAGCGTCGGGAGGCGATCCGGCGCAACCACACCGCCACCCACCTCCTGCACGCCGCTTTACGCCAGGTTCTTGGCGAGCACGTCAAGCAGCAAGGCTCACTCGTCGCTGCCGATCGACTGCGCTTCGACTTCAGCCACTTCTCGGCGCTCACGGAGGACGAGCTCGAAGAGGTCGAGCGGATCGTCTCAGAGCAGATCCTCGACAACGACGTCGTCGCGACGTACCAGACGTCGCGCGAAGAGGCAGATCATCTCGGCGCGGTGGCGTTCTTCGGCGAGAAATATGGAGAGACCGTCCGCGTCGTCGAGGCGGGTCCAGCGTCGCTCGAGCTGTGCGGTGGAACCCACGTCGCCGCTCTCGGCTCTATAGGACCGTTCCGCATCCTCTCGGAGAGCTCGATCGGGGCGAACACTCGTCGTATCGAGGCGACGACCGGGACGCGCTCGATCGAGGACATCCGCGAGATGACAGAGACGCTCACCCGTGCCGCGACGACGCTGCACACCGTGCCGTTCGACGTCGCGGAGGCCGTCGAGCGACTCGTCGAGCGTGAGCGCGGTCTCGAGGACGAACTGCGCCGGCGGCGAAGCTCCGCGCTGCACGACGAGGCGCGGACCCTCGCCACGCAGGCGCAGTCGGGCGTTCTCGTCGCCCGGCGCGACGGCGTCGATCCCGCGGAGCTGCGCGAGCTCGCCTTGGCGATCCGTGCTCTCGATGTTTCGACCGTCGCCTTGATCGGAGCACCCGACACCGACCGTGTCTCGATCGTCGTCGCGACAATCCCGGACAGCGGACTCGACGCGCGCGAGGTCGCGTCGAGTGCCGCTCGCCTCGTCGGCGGGGGCGGCGGCGGGTCGAAGGAGTTCGCCACCGCGGGCGGCCGCGACGTCGCCGCGATCGATGCCGCCGACGCGGAGCTGCGCGCCCGCATCGGGCGCACCTGAGGCACAGACGTGCCCGACGGCTCTTCGGAGGGGACGGGGGCGAGTCGGGGACGAGTGCTCGGGCTCGATCTCGGCTCGGTGCGCATCGGAGTCGCCCTCTCGGATTCCTCACGGGCAATCGCCATGCCGCGCGAGGTCCTGCAGCGAACTGGTGACGCAAAGGAAGATCTCGCCCGCATCGCCGCACTCGTCGATGAGACAAAATCGAGCGAGGTCGTGGTCGGACTGCCGGTCTCGCTCGACGGGGCGCGCGGACCCGCGGCCAAGAAGGTCGAACGTGAGGTCGAGCAGCTGCGCGGGCTCATCTCGGTGCCGGTTGTGCTCGTTGACGAACGCCTCTCGAGCGTCGAGGCGACGAGGCTCCGGCGCGAAGCGCGCGGACCCGCAGGACGGCGGGCGTCGGCTCGACTCGGTTCCCGGCACGCGCCTGTCGACGCCGATGCCGCGGCGATCGTGTTGCAGTCCTATCTCGATTCCGACCGAGGCGATGACGGCCGATGACGCAAGCGAGCGTGCTCGGTGCCGATGTCGTTCGTTTTCGGGCGGCGGTGATTGGTCACCCAGTCGGCCACTCGCTTTCGCCACCGATCCACGACGCGGCGTACGCCGCGCTCGGTCTCGACTGGCGTTACGGCGCGTTCGACGTCCGATCGGGTGGTGCCCTGGCCGCGATCCGCGAAGCGGAATTGGCGAACTACGCCGGGCTGTCGGTGACGACACCGATCAAGTTCGAAGCCGCGCGCGCCTGTCCCGATTTTGCCGACGTTGATGCGATCGGTGCAGCGAACACCGTCGTCTTTGGCGTGCAAGGGCCGCAGGCCTACAACACCGACGGCGAAGGACTCCTCGACGACGTGCGGCAAGCGCTCGATTTCGAAGCGAAGAGCCGGCGTTGCGGCGTCGTGGGTGCCGGGGCGACCGCCCGCGCGATCGTGCGCGCGCTCGATCAACACGGAGCGCGCGAGATCGTCATCGTCAACCGCTCGCCTGAGCGGGCCTTTGCTGCCGCGACACTCGCGCCGAGGACGGCGCATGTCGGGAGCGGAGACGAACTCGGTGGGCTCGATCTCGTCATCTACGCAGCGAGACCACCGGCCCCCGGAGGTGATGGCGAGCTCGCCGCGTTCGCGTCGGCGCTGTCTTCGACGATCAGATCCCGGCAAGTCGTCGTTGACGTGAACTACCACCCGGTCCGTTCGGCCTTTCTTGATGCCTGCGCGGCACGAGGCGCGGTGGTCCGCAACGGTCTCGGGATGCTCGTGCACCAGGCCGCCCGGCAGGTCGAGCTCTTTACGGGCTCTCCGGCGCCGCTCGCAGAGATGTGGGAGGCCGTGCGCAAGACCCCGGCCGGTCGCGCGGCCAACTGAGCTATCCGAACTGAGACGAAGCGGAATCTCGGGCGACGGCCTCTTCAGTAACGTGTCTGGTCGTGGCGGCACACGTTCTCGATCGCTCGCCACGGCTCCGGCGTAAGACAACGCCGGCGATCCTGGTTGTGTTGCGCCAGGTCGACTTCGCTCTCATCGTCGCGACGCTCGCTTTGACGGTGATCGGGTTCGTCATGGTCTATTCGGCGTCGAAGGGGATCTACCCGGCCGAGCCGAACTACTTCTTGAAGCGCCAGATCGCCTACGCGATCGTCGGGTTCATCGCGATGATCGTCTGCGCGACGGTCGACTACCGGCGACTCGAGGATCTCGGGTACTACATCTACGGCATCGTCATCGTCGCGCTCGCCGGCGTCATCGCCGTCGGGCACAGCCAGAACGGCTCACAGCGCTGGATCTCCCTTGCCGGTGTGCAGTTCCAGCCTTCGGAGTTCGGGGTTCTCGCCGTGATCTGCGCTGTCGGGCTCTACCTCGCGCGGCACCGCCGCGAGCTCGGCATACGGCGGATCGTGGCGCTGTGCGCGATGACCGGGGTTCCGACGCTGCTCGTCGTGAAGCAACCCGACCTCGGTACCGCGATCCTGCTCGGGGTCGTGCTCTTCGTGATGTTGTACTTCGGCGGTGTGCGCATGCGGTTTCTCGTCGCGCTGGTCGCGATCGCGGTGTTGGGATTCGCAATCGCGGTGTTCTCCCACTTGATGAGCACCTACCAGCTCGACCGCTTGACGGCGTTCCTGCACCAGAACACTGACCCCCAGGGTCTCGACTACAACGTCATCCAGTCGAAAACGGCGATCGGCTCCGGAGGTCTCACGGGAACCGGCCTGTTCAAGGGCGTGCAGACGGACCTCGGATACGTCCCGATCCAGTACGCCGACTTCATCTTCTCGGCGATCGGCGAGCAACTCGGCTTCATTGGCTCGGCGGTCGTCCTCGCCCTGTACGGGCTGGTCGCGTTCCGGGTCTTCCGCGCTGTGCAGACCGCCCGTGACGAGCTCGGCCGCCTCATCTGCGCCGGCATCCTCGCCTTCGTCGTCTTCTCGGTCTTCGAGAACGTCGGGATGTCGTCCGGCATCATGCCGATCACCGGCATCCCGCTCCCGTTCATCTCCTACGGCGGCTCGGCGCTCGTGGCCTTTTTCTGTGCGATCGGTCTCGTGTTGAACGTCGAGATGCGCCGCTCGCGCTCCCGATGAGCGACGAGGGGGCAACCGCGCCGGCGCCCACCGCCGCCGCGAAAAAGAAGCGGGCACCGCGGGCAAAGGTGGCGGAGAACACCGACGCGGACGTGCCGGTCGCTGGGATCGGCAAGGAGGGCGCACCTGAAGCCGAGATCACGACGGCTGAGTTCGGGGCGTTCGTCCCCGTCGAAGTCGTCGACGTGGTTGTCCGGCTGCCGAACCCGAATCCCGTGCTCGTGCTGCAGACGGCCGATGCGCCGGCGCGGACGGTGGCGATCCCGATTGGCAGCGCCGAAGGCATCTCGATCGCGAATGCGCTGCACGGCGTGACGACGCCGAAGCCGCTCACCCACGAACTCTTCACCGAGGCGCTCACCGCGCTCGGCGCCTCGGTCGCGGTCGCCCGCATCACGGCCGTTGAGGGCGGCGCGTTCTACGCCGAGATCGTCGTCTCGGGCGGCGCGAACGGCCAACAGACGATCGTCTGCCGACCGTCAGACGCCGTCGCGATGGCGCTCCGTCAGCGGCCGCCCGCGCCGATCGTCACCTCTTCGGCCGTCCTCGACGCGGTCGGGACGGTCGGCGACGAGGCGCGCTGATTCCCCTCGTTCGAGATCCGCATCAAGATGGCCACCAAGGCGTAGTTCGCGACGAGCGATGAACCTCCGTAGGAGACGAAGGGGAGCGTGACGCCCGTCAAGGGCAAAAGCCGCGTGTCCCCCGCCATGATGAGGAAGGCCTGCAATCCGAGCGTCGCCGTGAGTCCCGCCGCGCACAGCCGCGAGAATTCCGAGCGGGCGCGCCGCGCGGCGCGCAGCCCAGCGCCGGCCAAGACCGCGAAGCAAGCGACGATGCCGAGGGCTCCGACGAGACCCATCTCCTCGCCGACGATAGCGAAGATGTAGTCACTCGACGAAACCGGCAGCACTCTCTGCGCGGAGCCGAAGCCGATGCCGGTGCCGAAGAGCCCGCCACGCGCGAAGGCGAGCTCGCCCTGGATCGGTTGATAGCCGATGTTGTGGAAGTAGGGCCACGGGTTGAGCCAGTCGGTGAAGCGCTCGTTCACCTGGGTGAGGATGTGACTCGCCAGGAAAGCGACGAGCGCGAAACCGGCGAGGCCGATCACGATGTAGGACCAGCGGCCCGTCGCCATCCAGATCATCGTCAAAAAGACGAGGAAGAGAATCAGCGAGAAACCGATGTCGTCTTCCAACAAGATGATCAGGAGCGCCGTCACCGCGGCGATCGCGATCGGGCCGAAGGCGCGCAGGTCGAGCAGCAACCGGTTGCCGATGCGCCGCGTCGGCACCGTGAGCAGCTCGCGTTTGTCGATGAAATAGGAGGCGAAGAAGATCACCAAGAGCAGCTTCGCGATCTCTACCGGCTGGAATTCGAACGAAGCCGCATGGACCCACAACCTGGCGCCGTTGACCTTCAAGCCGATGCCGGGAAGCAGCGGGGCGATCAAAAGCAAAAACGCCGCCGCCAGGATCAGGTAGCGGTAGCGATCGAGGTCGCGGCTGTAGCGAACCGACGCGAGCACCGCCGTGTAGATGAACAGTCCGATCAGCGTCCAGGCGAGCTGCTGGCCGGCTTGGCTCTGATCACCGCGCTCGATGAAGACGTAACCCATCCCGTTCAGCAACAAGACGACCGGCATGATCACCGGGTCGGCGTTCGGCGCGTAGATCCGGTTCACGACCTGGACGCCGATCGCGATCAAAGCGAGGATGACGATGAACTCGACGACGTGGTCCGGGAGCGCGCCGGTCAGCGCGAGCGACTCGAGCATGGTCGCGAACAGAACGACGACCGCGCCGACGACGAGCAATCCCGCTTCGGTTCTGCGGCGCGATGACCGGCGGCGCAGCACGGCGACGGCGCTCACGCGTCCAACGTACTGGAGGAAAGGCCTCTCTCACGGTGCGGTGGCGCCGGTAGCGTGGGGCGTGTGACGGCAAGGCCAGAGCTCGAGATCGCCGAGGAAGTCGCAACCGGCGAGTTCGTCGAGCCCGTCCACAAGACGCCGGAGAGCTTCGGGCCGGATCGGTTCATCAACCGGGAGCTCTCGTGGCTCGACTTCGCCGACCGCGTCCTCGAGCTCGCCGACGAGAAGCAGTCGCCGCTCTTGTCGCGGGCGAAGTTCCTCGCCATCTTCTCCTCGGGCCTGGACGAGTTCTTCCAGGTACGCGTGGCCGGGCTGAAGGACCAGCTCGCCGTCGGGGTGCGGGAGGCGTTCCCTGACGGACGCACCGTGCTCGAGACCTTCGCCGAGGTGCGCGAGCGCGTGAGCGCGCTCGTCGAGCGCCAGAGCCGGATCTTCATCGACGAGGTCCGACCCCAGCTCGCCGAGGCGGGCATCGTCATCGCCGATTACGCCGATCTGTCCGGTGCAGACCTGGAGGCCCTGCGGAAGGTCTTCGACGAAGAGATCTTCCCCGTCCTCACCCCGCTCGCCGTCGACCCCGGGCACCCCTTCCCCTACATCTCGTCGCTGTCGCTCAACCTCGCGGTGACGATCGAGGATCCCGAGAAGGGCGAGAGCCGCTTCGCCCGCATCAAGGTGCCGACGCACCCGGTCCTGCCGAGGTTCGTCACGCTCGGCCGCGGCGATCGCCTCGTTCCGATCGAGCAAGTCATCGCCGCGAATCTCACCGACCTGTTCCCCGGCATGCGGATCGGTTCGTGCTTCACGTTCCGTGTGACGCGCAACGCGGACTTGGACCTCGACGACTCCGAGGACGAGGACCTGCTCGAAGCGGTCGAGGTCGAACTCCGCCGCCGGCGCTTCGGCCGGGCGGTGCGCCTCGAGGTCGCGACCGACATGACGCCGGACGTGATCTCGTTCCTTTTGTCCGAGCTCGAACTTTCCGAGCGCGACGTCTACCGCATCCCGGCGATGTTGGACCTCACGGACCTCTGGGCGATCTCGACCTCGGACCGCCCCGACCTCTCCGAGCCGGCGTTCACGCCGCGCACCCCGGCGCGACTCACCCGCGAGACCGGCGAACCGGCAGATCTGTTCGCGGTGATCCGCGAGCACGACGTCCTCGTCCACCACCCATATGACTCGTTCGCGTCGTCGGTCGAAGCGTTCATCTCCCAGGCGGCCGCGGATCCCGACGTCTTGGCGATCAAACAGACGCTGTACCGGACCTCGGGCGAGGCGTCATTCGTCTCCGCGCTTGCCTCCGCCGCAGAGGAGGGAAAGCAGGTCGTCGCGCTCGTCGAGTTGAAGGCGCGCTTCGACGAGCGGCGCAACATCACCTGGGCACGACGCCTCGAGGAAGCTGGCGTCCATGTCATCTACGGCGTCGTCGGATTGAAGACCCACTCGAAAACCGCGCTCGTCGTCCGCAGGGAAGACGACGGGATCCGTCGCTACTGCCACATCGGGACCGGGAACTACAACTCCGAGACGGCCCGCATCTACGAGGACCTTGGCTTGCTGAGCAGCGACGTAACGCTCGGCGAGGACCTGACCAACCTGTTCAACCACTTAACCGGGTTCTCGCGCCAGGTGGAGACGAGTTCGCTCATCCTTTCGCCGACCGGCTTTCGCCCCTGGGTGCTCGCGTCGATCGCCCGGGAGCGCGACGCCGGGGTGAACGGGCGGATCAACATCAAGGTGAACGGGCTCACCGATCCCGAGGTGATCGACGCGCTCTACGAGGCGTCGCAGGCCGGCTGTCGTGTCGACCTGATCGTGCGCGGCGTGTGTTGCATCCGTCCGCAGGTGCCAGGACTCTCGGACAACATCACGGTGAAGTCGATCGTCAGTGAGTACCTCGAGCACTCGCGCATCTACCGCTTCGGTGTTCCCGGCCGCGAGGTGCTCGCGAAGACGGTCGTACGCAAAAGTGAGCAACCGAAGACGATGGGCAACAGGGCGACGTACTTCATCGGCTCGGCCGACCTGATGGAGCGCAACCTCGATCACCGCATCGAAGCGGTTGTGCCGGTTCGTGACGCAGACCTCTGTGCGCGCCTCGAGGACATCTTGACGCTCGATCGGCTAGATGACACGTCTTCGTGGACGCTCGACCCAGGCGGCGACTGGCGGCGTGTCCAGCAGGTGCGCGGCATCCACGCGCAGCGCCGGTTCGAGGAGCTCGCGCGCGAGCGCTCGCGACGCCGACGCGGCCCAGACGGAGCGGCCTGAACCGATCGTGCGCATCGCGGCGCTCGACCTCGGGAGCAATTCGTTCCACATGATCGTCGTCGAAGCTCGCCTCGACGGCACGTTCCTCCCGCTCGTTCGAGAAAGAGAGACCCTGCGGCTCGGCGATCGCGTCGCGAAGACCGGCGCGCTCGGCGAACCGGCGATGACCGAGGCGCTCGAGGTGATCAAACGCTTCATCCAGATGGCGCAGGCATCGAAGGCCGACGAGGTGATCGCGCTCGGCACTGCGGCGATCCGTGAGGCGAGCGACGGTACCGAGTTCGTCGAACGGGTGAGGTCGGAGACGGGCATCGAGATCAAAGTCGTCGACGGGACGCGTGAGGCCGAGCTCATCTTCACTGCGGTGCGCTCGAGCGTGCTGATCGACCCGGGTCCGGCGCTGGTGGCAGATCTCGGCGGCGGGAGTCTCGAGCTGATTGTCGGCGACCGCGCAGAGATCTTCTACGCGGCCAGCGTGCCGATCGGCGTCGGACGACTCACCGCCGCGATCGAAAATGACCCGTTGAAGGAGTCGGACCTCCGGCGCCTCCGGCGCATCGTCGCAGAGACGCTCGATCCCGTGATCGACGAGATCGTCGCGCGCGGACCGAAGCAGTTCATCGTCTCCTCGGGAACCTTCCTCGCGCTCGTGCGGATGGCGGCAGCGCGAGAGGACGGGACGGTCAACGAGATCGTGAACCAGCTGAGCGTCGAGCGGGAGGTGTTCGAGGAGCTCGCCGAGGAGGTCTTCAAGTTGCGCGCTGCGGAACGGGCGAAGCTTCCTGGCTCAGATCCGCGTCGAGCCGAGCAGCTCCCCGCTGGCGCCGTTGTCCTGGAGTACCTGTTGAACGAGACCGGCTTCGGCGAGTTGACGGCGAGCGAATGGGCGCTTCGCGAGGGGATCGTCCTCGACGCGATCGGCGCCCACGATCCCGTCGAGCTGCTCGGCGACCCGAGGGCGCTGCGGCGCTGGTCCGTGCTCTCGCTTTGCCGCAGATCGAACTGGCGTCAGCCGCACGCCCGTCAGGTCGCGTTGCTCGCGACGCAGCTGTTCGACGCGACGAGATTCCTCCATGCCCGCGGCGCCGATGAGCGCGAGTTGCTCGAGTTCGCGGCCTACCTCCACGACATCGGTGAGCACATCTCGCACGAAGGCCACGACCGGCATACGGCGTATCTGATCGAGAACGGCGGCTTGCGCGGGTTTTCCCCGAGCGAGGTCCGCATCCTCGCGTCGATCGGACGCTTCCACGTCCGCGGCACGCCGAAGCCGAGCTTCGAGGCGTTCGGGGAGCTTTCCGAGGACGACGCGGCGCGCGCCGTCGAGCTCATCGCGATCCTGCGTCTCGCCGACGCGCTCGATGCGTCGCATCGCGGACTTGTGCGGGCGATCGAAGTTTCGCCCCTCGGGCCTGCCCGCACGCTCACGATCTCCGCTGCCACCCGCGCCGACGCCGGTCTCGAGCTGTGGAGTGCGCGACGCAAACAGGAACTGTTCGAGCGGATCTTCGGCGTAGACCTTGCGGTCACCGCCGCGCCGACATCCGGCGCCGCGTACCAGAAGGACAGCGCGAACGATTCAGGCTTTGGCTGAGCGCCGCCCGCCCCTGCCCGGCTCAGGCGGCGGGATCCGCTCGACGAAGTCGGACAGCGCTTTGCGCGAGCCGCGCAGGCCGTGGCCCTTTGGAACCCGCAGCGACACGTAGGAGATCGCGCCGACCGGGATCGGCAACCAGAAGTTCACGAGCCGCCAACCGAGCACACCGAGCAGCGAGACGTTCTTCACGACGCCGAAGCTCGTGAGCACAAGCGGCAGCGAGGCCTCGACGAAGCCGAGCCCTCCCGGGGTGATCGGAATCACCGCGAGGACGTTCGCGATCCCGTACGCGGCGAAGAGCTCGACGGGGTTGACGTACTTGCCGAGCGCGGCGAGGAACGACCACAGCGACGCAGCATCGAGCAGCCAGTTCGAGATCGCCCAGACGAGCGCGCTGCGTCGTCGTTCGCGGTTCTGCCCAAGGCGCCGCAACGATTCGTCGATGCGCCTCAAGACCGATTCGATCTGGTCGGGCTTCACGCGCGGCAGGATGCGCTCGATGCGGTGGACGAACCGCTTGGCGGCGTCCTCCCCCCGGGTGAAGGTGTAGATGAGCGTTGCGAACCCGGCCAACGCGATCATGCCGAGCAGCGCGACGACGATGTAGATCGGGTGGAATCCGGCGAACGGGATCGAGATGACGAGGGCGAGCCAGAGCATCACGTTCAGCACCACCGCGGAGCCGATGCCTTGGGTCGCCATCGTGAAGCCGGCGTCTGTTCCGGCGACGCCTTCGGCTGTGAGCAGGCGGTAACCGAGGCCAGCCGAAGCCGCGGATCCGCCGGGCACCAAGTGCGCGACGGCCGTCGTCGACAAATCGATGCGAAAGATCCGAGAGATGGTCGGCCGGTTGTGCGGCAACACGGTGCGGGTGAGTAACGCGTAGGCGAAGAGCGATGCGGCCTCGAACACGATTCCCGCGATCAACCATCCGATGTTCAGTCGCTTCAGTAGCGCGAGGTTGTGACTTGCGCCGATGAGCTCCGGGACGACGAGGTACTCGATGACGAGCACCGCGAGGAAGAGCACGATGCCATGGCGAAGCGGCGCGGGGACGCGGGATCGCCAACGTCTCCAGCGCGACTGCGGTCGCGGCTGCTCGGGAGACTCCGTCGACATCTGTCCATGCTTTCACGTCGCGCCGCTGAATAGAGGTTTCGTGTGCGCGACAAGGCTCGGTTCTCCCGAATCGCCGCCGAGCGCGCGATTGCCGCGGTTGACTTGACGCCGTCGAGTTGACTTGACTGCGTGAGCGATCGGCCCGCCCAAAGGGGTGTCGAACGCAACCCGCTCGGATTCCGCCGGTCAAGCGAGTCAGATCGGGCGACGGAGTACTTCATCCTGCGCTCGTCGGTCCTTGTGCTGCTCGCCGGGATCGTCGTCGTCCTGCTTGTGCTATTGGCTTGGCGCCTGCGCGCGACGTTGCTGCTCGTCGCGATAGGGATCTTCATCGCCGCGCTGCTCAACCCGTTCGTCCGCATGCTGGCACGGCGTGGCATGCGCCGTGGCTACGCGGTCGGCATCGTCTACCTCATCCTCGTGCTGTTGGCGTTCGCGTTCGGGTACCTCGTCTTCCACCCGCTGATCTCGAACGCGACCCGCTTCGCGCACGATCTGCCGAAGCTCGTGAGCCAGGCGAAAAAGGGCAAGGGCGTCATCGGCCATCTGATCGTGAAATTGCATCTCGAGAAGTGGGTACGCAAACACGTCCCGTCGCTCGAAAGCGCGCTGACCAAGCTGTCGAAGCCGGCCTTCGCCGTCGGCAAGACCGTCGTCTCCGGTGTCGCGGGCCTCGTCACGATCGCGTTCATCTCGTTCTTCGTGCTCTTGGAAGGACCCGCCAGCCTCGACGCTGCGCTTGACGCGATGAACCCCGACCACGCCGCTCGTGTCCGGAGGATCGTCGACGCGATGGCGGGTGAGGTGACCGGCTTCATGATCGGCGACTTCGCGACATCGGTCATCGCGGGCATCGTCGTCTTCGCGGCTCTCGAGATTACCGGGGTGCCCTTCGCCACCGTGTTCGCCGTGTGGGTCGGGCTCGTCGACTTCCTGCCGATGGTCGGGGGGTTGCTCGCCGGCGTGCCGACGGTGTTCGTCGCGTTCTTGCACTCGATCCCCGCCGGAATCGTGGTCGTCGTCGTCTTTCTCGTCTACCAGCAGGTCGAGAACCACGTCCTTTACCCGTTGATCGTCTCGCGCACCGTCCGGCTGTCGCCGTTGTGGGTGCTGCTGGCGGTGCTGGTCGGAGCGGAGACTGGCAACATCTTGGGCTCGACGTTCGGTGCCATCGCTGGTGCGATCTTGGCGGTACCGGCTGCGGGTTCGATTCAGGTCGCGGTACGCGAGCTCGTCGTCAAGCGGCGGAGCGAAGGGATCGCCGGCCCAGTCGTCGACGACGTCCCGGTCTGACTCGCTGCGGCGCGCCCGGCGAGCGCGTGCTCAGCGAATTCCGCGCCGAGAGAGACGCCGCCTTTGAACCAGCGCTGCGAGATGACGAACACGAGGACATTCGGAATCGTGGCGATCACTCAAGGCGCACGCGCAAGGCGCTGATACTTTCACGCGGGTCGCGTCGCTTGCACGCGTCTCGCGCCGCGCACGAAACTCTGCGGGCGAAATAGAGGGGGCTTACCGATGGCCGTTGAGTGGTATCAGATGGTGATCGACGCCCACGACCCGCGTGCGCTCGCCCGTTTCTGGGCCGACGCCCTCGGGTACCGGGTGATGCTCGAAGAGGACGAAGAAGTCGTGATCGCGAAGGGCGACGATGCCTACCCCGGGATCTGCTTCGTTCCGGTCGACGACGAGAAAACGGAAAAGAACCGGCTGCACATCGACTTGAATCCCGTCGATCAGTACGAGGAGGTCGTCCGGTTGCTCGCGCTCGGCGCGCGCCGAGTCAACATCGGACAGGGGAACGTGACGTGGGTCGTGCTCGCCGACCCCGAGGGGAACGAGTTCTGCGTGCTGCGGAGACACGAAGACTTCGTCAGCTAAGGACCGGGTCAGCTCGCCTGGTGACGATCCAAAAAGGCGTACACCTCGAACAGATCGACGCCTGGGTGGGCGGAGAAGACGACGGTGTCCGTGGGGAGCCCCGAGACGAACTGGCTGCGGTCACGTGCCGATGCCACGGCGGCACCGTCCCACCTGCGCCGTCGGTCGGCGGGCGGCTCCGTGCAGCAGCGAGGATCCGGACAGCGCGACCGTGCCCTTCTCGTCGTTTCCGAGCCGCGGAAGAACCGGGCGTGCTCGTCGGTCGTGCCGACCGTGATCGCGTCCCCGAAGTCGTTGGCGATCTCGATGTGCGTTGCGCACCAGAACGTCCCCGACGTCGTCTCGGTGTACTGGTAGTGCAGCGCGTACGCGTCCTCGGAGTCGAACGCCTGGCGCGCACCCCACCAGCGGCACGTCTGCTGTCCCTCGACCGTTCCGTCGGGCGCGGAAGGCAGCGGGATGCCGTCGTTCTCGTAGGCCTTCCAGACCCGACCGTCGCGGTCGGAACGGATGAAGTGGACCGGGATCGCCAGATGGTGCGTGATGAGGTTCGTGATCCGGTGCGCCGCCATCTCGTAGGAGACGTAGAAGAGCTCGTTCACGTCCTCGACCGAGATGTCCTCGGCGGCCTTCGACTCTGTGAGGAGCTTCACGACGCTCACCTCCGGGGCCAAAAGCGCGCCCGCGAAATAGTTCGCCGCGACTCGCTGGCGCACATACTCCTCGAAGTCGGCCGCGTCTCGGTGTCCGAGCGCGAAGTGTCCGAGCGTCTGTGCGATCACCGAACGTGCAGAGCGCGTGCCGCCGGTCGTGTTCCGTTGCGGAACGAAGATGACGCGACGCTTCAAATCGCAGATCGACCTCGTCGAGGTCGGCATGTCCATCACCCGCGCGATCTCGAAGCCATAGTAGGAGGCGATGTCGGTCAACAGGCGCTCCGAGACGGCCCCTGGCCCGGTGTACCCCGACGCACGTAAAGCGCTCGCCGCGGCCTTCTCGATGTCGGAGAAGTAGTTGTTCGCGTCGCGCATCTCGATGCGCACGCGCGCGTTCGCGGCACGAGCGCCGAGCGCGTTGGGCGTTCGTTCGCCGGGAGCGGACAACGCCTTCACCCGTTCGAACAGCGCGAGGACGTGCTCGATCGCCACGTCGTCGAGACCAGCGCTCGGACGGAGGTAGGGGAGGCGCAGGCTCTCGTAGCGGGGGTCCTCTTGAATGCGGGCGAGCGCGACCCGCAGCTCAGCGCGGTGGTTTGGTGGTTCGGGGTCGAGGAGGTCGGCGGCTGTACACCCGAGGGCGCGGGCGAGGTCGTTCACGAGCGACAGCCGCGGCTCGCGCTGGCCGTTCTCGATCTGGGACAGGTAGGAGGCCTGTCGCCCGACGAGTGTTCCGAGTTCGTTCAGCGTGAGGTCCCGGCGGCGCCGGAAATGGCGGAGGCGCTCCCCGAAGACGAGCGGGTCGAGAATCATCGCATCCACCCGTGAAGTATCCCAGAAATTCACAGTATTGTAAGTATGGGTGAAATTTCAGAGTGAGGAATCGCCGAATTTCGCATAATCGTCGTCATGGGTGCGATGACGATCGTGAGCGCCGCCCCTCCGCCCCACGTCGACGAGGTGCTGACGCCCGACGCACAGGCGTTCATCGCCGCACTGCACAACAAGTTTGACTGGAGGCGTCAAGAACTGCTCGCGGCTCGCCGCGCCCGCCAGGGACGATTTGATGCCGGCGAGCGGCCCGATTTCCGCAAGGAGACGGCGGCGGTCCGCTCGGGAGCGTGGCGGGTGCCGGAAGCGCCGAAACCGCTCATCGACCGGCGCGTCGAGATCACCGGTCCCGTCGACCGCAAGATGATGATCAACGCACTGAACTCCGGTGCGAAGGTCTTCATGGCCGACTTCGAGGACGCGAACTCGCCGACCTGGGAGAACGTCATCGAGGGTCAGCACAACCTCGGCGACGCCGTGCGGGGGACGATCGAACTCGAGACCCCCGAGCGCACGTACACGCTCGGACCGAACCCGGCGACGTTGCTCGTTCGTCCACGGGGATGGCACCTGTTCGAGAAGCACTTCGCTGTCGACGGTGCGCCGGTGTCGGCGAGCCTCTTCGACGCCGGCCTGTACCTGTTTCACAACGCGAACGAGTCGATGCTGCGCGGCTTCGGGCCGTACTTCTACCTGCCGAAGCTCGAGTCGCACGAAGAGGCGCGACTGTGGGCGGCGGTGCTCGCGCACTGTGAGGACGAACTCGGTCTTTCCCGCGGTGCGGTGCGTGTCACCGTGCTCATCGAGACGATCACCGCGGCGTTCGAGATGGACGAGATTCTTTACGAACTCCAAGACCACATCTGCGGGCTGAACGCCGGCAGGTGGGACTACATCTTCTCGGTCGCGAAGCGCTTCCACGCCGATCCGGCGTTCGTGCTGCCGGATCGCGCGCTCGTGACGATGACCGTGCCGTTCATGCGGTCCTACACCGAGTTGCTCGTGAGAACGTGCCACGGCCGCGGCGCGCACGCGATCGGCGGCATGGCGGCGTTCATCCCGAATCGGAAAAAGCCCGATGTCACGGCGCGCGCGCTGGAAAAGGTCGCAGACGACAAGCGCCGCGAGGCGGCTGACGGCTTCGACGGCACGTGGGTCGCGCACCCCGACCTCGTCCCCACCGCGCTGGCGGAGTTCGACGCGGTGTTCGGGGAGCGCCCAAACCAGCTCGAGCGCCTTCGTGAGGACGTCTCGGTCACCGCCGCGGACCTGCTCTCGGTGAGCCGGCCGGCGGACGGGGTGACGATCGCCGGACTCGAGACGAACGTCTCGGTCGGGCTGCGCTACCTCGCCTCCTGGTTGCAGGGGACCGGTGCCGCGGCGATCGACGACCTGATGGAGGACGCGGCGACGGCCGAGATCTCGCGGGCGCAGATCTGGCAGTGGGTCCACCACGACGTCGTGCTCGCCGACAGGACGCCGGTCAGCGCGGCGCTCGTCGAGCGTCTCTTGGACGCCTGCGCCCGTCGCGCCATCGACGACGGCGTCGACGCGGCGACGGTCGCCACCGCGCGGTCGCTCTTCGAGCAGGTCGCGCTCTCCGAGGCGTTCATCGACTTCCTGACCCTGCCCGCCTACGAGCAGCTGGCGTGAGCGCGGGCGCATTCCGCACATGACACGAAAGGACGGACCGGCAATGACGATGCGCCGAATCGACCAGCCAACGACGCTGCGCTTCGACGACCGAGTGGCCGAGCTCGAACGGCAGTGGGCACGCGATCCCCGCTGGTCGGGGGTCGACCGCTCCTACGAAGCGGCCGACGTCGTCCGCCTGCGCGGCTCGATCGCCGTGGCGTACTCGATCGCCGAAAAGGGCGCCGCCGATCTCTGGCGGCTCTTGCACACCGGGGAGTACGTGCACGCGCTCGGGGCGCTGAGCGGCGGTCAGGCCGTCGAGATGGTGAAGGCGGGGCTGAAGGCGATCTACCTGTCGGGCTGGCAGGTGGCGGCGGACGCGAACCTCTCCGAGCACGTCTACCCGGACCAGAGCCTGTACGCGTCGAACAGCGTGCCGGCGGTCGTGCGACGGATCAACAACGCGCTGCGGCGCGCCGATGAGATCGAGTGGTCCGAACACAAAGGCGAGCAACTCACCGACTGGCTGGTGCCGATCGTTGCCGACGCGGAGGCCGGGTTCGGCGGCGCGCTGAACGTCTTCGAGCTCATGAAGCAGATGATCGAGGCGGGCGCGGCCGGCGTCCACTTCGAGGATCAGCTGTCGTCGGAGAAGAAGTGCGGGCACATGGGCGGCAAGGTGCTCGTTCCGACCGGGCAGCACATCCGCACCCTCGAGGCGGCGCGGCTCGCCGCCGACGTGATGGGCGTGCCATCGCTGATCGTCGCGCGCACCGACTCGCTCGGCGCGTCCTTGCTCACGAGCGATGTCGACGAACGCGACCGGCCGTTCCTCACGGGCGACCGCACGGCGGAGGGCTTCTACGTTGTGCGCAACGGAATGGACGCGGCGGTGGCACGGGCGATCGCCTACGCGCCGCATGCCGATCTGATTTGGTGCGAGACGCCTACGCCGGACCTTGAAGAGGCGCGGGTGTTTGCCGAGGCGGTGAGGGACTCGTACCCCGACAAGATCCTCGCCTACAACTGCTCGCCGTCGTTCAACTGGAAGCGGAACCTCGACGACGCGACGATCGCGAAGTTCCAGCGCGAGCTCGGGGCGATGGGCTACCGGTTCCAGTTCGTGACACTCGCCGGCTGGCATGCGCTGAACGCGTCGATGTTCGAGCTCGCGCACGGCTATGCGCGACGCGGGATGAGCGCGTACGTCGAGCTGCAGGAAAAGGAGTTCGCGCTCGAGAGCGAGGGCTACTCGGCGACCCGCCACCAGCGCGAGGTCGGCGCAGGGTACTTCGACGACGTGATGACGACGCTCACCAAGGGTGCGTCTTCAACGCTCGCCCTCACCGGCTCGACCGAAGAGGACCAGTTCGAGGCTGCCGCCGTCTGAGGTCCGCGGAGGCGGAGGTGAGGATCGGCAGCAGCGAGGCGAACTTCGCTTCGGTCTCTGAGAACTCGGCGGAGGGATCGGATCCGGCGACGATGCCGCCGCCGGCGCAGAGCACCGCCTCGTTGGCGCGCACCGTCGTCGAGCGGATGCCGATCCACCATTCGCCGTCGCCGTTCGCGTCGACATAACCGATCGGGCCGCCGTAGCGGCCGCGCGGAAAGGGTTCGGTGCGCGACAGGTAGGAAAGAGCGGCATCACGCGGCGAACCGCCGATCGCCGGCGTAGGGTGGAGCGCCAGCGCGAGTTCGAGCGCGCTCGGTCGCTTCCCTTCGGGCCCGTCGGTGAGCGTCCCTGTGATGCGGGTCGCGAGATGCGTCACGGTCGCGAGCTCGAGCGGCTCGGGTTGCGACGCGACCTCGAGGTTCACGCCGCACGATGTGAGGATTTTTTCGATCTCTTCGACCACGACGCGGTGTTCGAAGCCCTCTTTTTTCGAGGAGAACAGCGTCGCGATCGTCGCCGCGTTCTTTTTCGGATCGGAAAGGTGCGGCACCGTTCCGGCGAGCGGGGTCGACGCGACGCGTACCCCGCGGCGCGAGATCAAAAGTTCGGGAGAGGCGCCGAGGAAACCGTCGATTGCGAACACGGTCGTCTTCGGCTGGGCCTCCCGGATCGCCGCGACGAGGGCGTCCTGACGGTACGGAGCGTTGGCCGTGACGATGCAGTTGCGGGCGAGGACGACCTTTTCGAACGCGCCGGCGGCGATCGTCGCCGTCGCTTCACGCACCCGGCGCAGGTAGCCGTCGCGGGATTCGGGATAGGTCACCTGGAAGGCATCGGGTCCGGGGGCCTCGTCGACAAGCGGGCCGCTCGCTTCGAGCAGCTCATCGAGGGTGGCGTCCCTTCCCGCCGAGACGAGCGTCGCGACCTCTTTGCCGTCGCGAATGACGAGGGTGACGGCAGGAACGATGAGCTCGGCGGGCTCCTCGGCACGAAAGGCGATTGTCGCGAACCCAACCGGTGTCGCGACGCCTTCGGTCGGTATCGCCGCAAGCCGCTCGATGACCTCGTTGGCGCGGGACGGGTCGGCGAAGCCGTCGGGTGCGCGCAGGCGTGCCACGGTGCCGATGCCGTAGCGGGATTCGCTGGGCGATTCGACGACGAGACCGCCCGCCTGCGCGAGGTGCCGGATGCGCGCCCCTAGTCGCGCGTCGATCGTGATCGTCCACGCCCGCAAGGTCCCGGGATCGATCGCTCGGCCATCCGGATCGACAAGGCGCACGGTTGTCACGTGGCCGCCTCTTTCCTCGTCACCGGCCGGGACACGATCGGGAAGGGCTTGCCGCCGGCGCGGGTCGCGCAGATCAACTGCGCGATTCCACCGTGGAGGCGGAAGCGCTCCACGTCTTCGAAGCCGACCTTTTCGAGCAGCAGTTTCAGTTCGGGTGGCGGGGGGAGGTACGCAAAAGAACGCGGCAAGTAGCGGTACGCCTCGGCGTCCGAGAGCGCCGCGCCGATGTTCGGCACGAAGTAGCGGAACCAGAGCCGATGCCCGAGGCGAAGGAGCGGATTGTCCGGCTCGTCGACCTCCAAGAGGGCGACGCGGCCCACCGGTCGCAGCACGCGCGCCACCTCTGCCAGCACTGCGGTCAGGTCGGTGAAGTTGCGCAGCGCGAACCCCGAGACGATCCCGTCGACCGAGCCGTCGGCCAACGGCAGGCGCGCCGCGTCCGCCTCGACGAGCGGAGAGGAGATGCCGTGCGTCGCGCGCAACATGTTCAGCGCGAAGTCGATCCCGATCACCCGGTAGCGCTCGCGCTCCGCGAGTCGGATGAGGTCACCGGTCCCGCAGGCGAGATCGACGACGAACGACGAGGGCGCGAGGTCCAAGGAACGGATCGTGCGCCCCCGCCAGACCTGATCGAGGCCGAAGGCGATGAGGCGGTTGAGGAGGTCGTAGCGCGGGGCGATCGTGTCGAACATCGCCCGCACGACCGACGTCTTCTCGTCCCCGTGGGGGAGTTCCGTCGGATTCTTCGTCACGCGGCGAGCGACCGATGAAAAAGCGGGGTTGATCAGCGGTACCAGATCCGCGCGTAGCTGCGGCTGTGGGGGTGCAGCAGCAAGGCGACGAGCGCGATCTGGAAGAGCAACGAGAGGATGTTGGCAGCGAAGATGCTGCTCAAGACGATGATCAGGATGAGCGGCAAGATGGCGGCCAGGATCGCGACGTAGTAGCCCCACTTCTTCGCGTTCGAGATCCCCAACGCGCCCGCGACGTCGGCGGCGATGAGCAGCAAAGACAGACGGCCGAGTCCGCCGACGGAGAGCCCGGCGATCAGGCCCAAGATCGCGTTCCAGTACAACAAGGCGGTCGCGATCTGCAGCGTCTGGGGCTGGCTGGAGGGCCACCACCTCACGTGCGAAAGCGTCGACGGCATCGGCACAGTCTGTCAGCCGGCGCGCACGGAACGGCCGACGCCGGTCGCGACGGGCTCCACGGCACCGGCGAGCTGGCCACACGCGGCCGCGATCTCACGCCCACGGGTGCGCCGCACGGTGACGTTGACGCCCGCTGCCAAGAGCGCGTCGCGGAATGACCGGACGCGCCGCGGCGCGCTGCCGCGCAGCCCGCGGGAAAGACCGCCTTCGGTCGGGTTGAGCGGGATGAGGTTTACGTGCGCCCGCAGGTCGCGGGCGATCTGCGCTAGCTCCGTCGCGTCTTTCTTCGCGTCGTTCACGCCATCGATGAGCGCCCACTCGAGCGAGATCCTTCGGCGGGTCGCCTCCAGGTACTCGTGGCAGACGGCGACGAGCGCGTCGATCGGATAGCGACGGTTGAGCGGAACGAGCGTGTCGCGCAACGCGTCGTTGGCCGCGTGCAATGACACTGCCAGGTTCACCTGTCGGTCGAAGCGGGCGAGCCTTCTTATCCCGGGGACGACGCCGACGGTTGAGACCGTGACATGTCGCGCGGCGAGCCCGATCTCATCGACGATGTGGCGTGTCGCCTTCTCGACATTGACGAAGTTCGCGAGCGGCTCACCCATTCCCATGAAGACGACGTGGTCGAGGCGCCTTCCGAACTCAAGCGCCGCGCGTCCCGCCAGCGCCACCTGCTCGACGATCTCGCCGACTGAGAGATGGCGGGTGAAGCCGGCGTCGCCCGTCGCGCAGAAGGTGCATGCCATCGCGCATCCCGCCTGGGAGGAGATGCAGGCGGTCGAGTGACGCTCGTGGTGCATGAGGACGGTCTCGATCCGCGCGCCATCGGGCAGCCCAAGGAGCCACTTGCGGGTCGTGCCGTCATCGGCCGTGAGGTCGCGCGCGACGCGAAACGCCGGCGCGAGCTCCTCGAGATCGTCGAGCCTCTGCCGTAGCGCGACGGGGAGCTCGTGGATCTCCCCGGGCTCGGCGAAACGGGTCAGGAACGCGTGCCGGATCTGCTCAAGGCGAAAACGCGGCAGGTCAGGGAGCAGGGCCGCCAGCCCGTCGCGGTCGTAGTCGTAGCGGCTCATTGGTTCGTCATCATCTGCGTCGCACCGACCGAGCGTAACGACGAGGGCCGTGCCGCTCGGTGGTGGGCGAGCTGTCCGGTACCGTCGGGGGCCGTGACGCGCAAGCTGAGCAAAAAGGCGCGGGCGCGCATCGTTGCCGATCGACTTGCTGTGAGCTACCCGGGAAGCGCGGACGAACTCACCGCGCTCAGCCACAAGAACCCGTTTCAGATGCTCGTCGCCACGATCCTCTCGGCTCAGACGACCGACGAACGGGTGAACCTCGTCACCCCGGCGCTGTTCGCGCGCTATAAGAGCCCGGAGGACCTCGCCGGCGCCGACCTGTCGGATCTCGAGGAAATCATTTGCTCGACGGGGTTCTTCCGCGCCAAGTCGAAGAGCCTCGTCGGCATGGCGTCTGGTCTCGTCGAACGCTTCGACGGCGAGGTTCCGACCGCGCTCGAGGACCTCGTCACGCTGCCGGGCGTGGGCCGCAAGACGGCGAACGTCGTGCGTTCCGTCGCCTTCGGCCTGCCGGGCCTGCCCGTCGACACCCATGTCGCCCGGCTGGCGCGGCGTCTGCACCTCAGTGCTTCTTCCGATCCCGTCGTCATCGAAAAAGACGTCGACGCGCTCTTGCCGGAAAACGAGTGGGGGGTGTTCAGCCTGCGGCTGATTCTCCATGGCAGGCGCGTCTGCACGGCGAGAAAGCCGCGGTGCGCGGATTGCGTGCTGAATGACGTCTGCCCAAGCGCCTTCACCTTCGACACTGCGCCCGCGAAGGCGAAGAGGGCGAAGGCTACGAGCGGTGCGGTTCGATCAGGCGGGCGATCCGCCGCGTCGTCCCGATGAGCGAGCGTTCGATCGCGTAGAGCTCGTGAGCGGTGGCGTCGTCGTGCGCCGCGTGCGCCGCGTCACCCATCGACGCGACGCGTTTTGCGAGGTCTTCGATCGTCTTCGACATCGACGAGAGTTCCGAGCGCTCGACTGTCACCGTCCTCCTTCGCACCTTCTGACTGAGCGACTCAGTATCACCGACAGGCCCTCGACCGGCTCCTCGACCGGCCGGTGGTGAGCCGGTGCTCGGACGGGAGGTGGGGGCGGTACCGTCTGTGCGTGCCCGCCAACCCGCGAAAGCTCCGGGAAATGTCGGAGTCCTCATCGGTGAAGCAGCCGGTGACGATGGTGAACGACCGGATTCTTGTTCAGCTCCCGGATCCAGAAGGCGAGCGGCGCTCGCGTGCCGGGATCTTGATCCCGGCGACCGCGCAGCTCACGAAGCGCCTGACCTGGGCCGAGGTGATGGCGGTCGGGCCGAACGTCCGCACCGCGAAACCCGGGGACAAGGTGCTCTTCAACCGGGAGGACACCTTCGAGGTCGAGGTGCAGGGCGAGGAGTACCTGATCCTGCGTGAACGCGACGTCCAGGCGATCGCGACGGAGCGCCTTGACGGGGGGACCGGCCTGTACCTGTGACGCCGGTCGCCGCGACGGTGCGCCACCGCAGGGAGACGACGGTTTGGAGATGATCACCGTGCTTGATCGCGACGCGACGTACGCCGCGATCCGTACCGACAAGGTCGGCTACGAAGAACCGATCGACGTCGTCCGCGTGAGCGGTCCCGACGCGCTGAGCTACCTGCAAGGACAGGTCTCCCAGGACCTCACCGGACTCGCGCCGGGCGGCGCCGTCGAGACCTTGGTGCTCTCCCCGCAGGGAAAGCTCGACGGCTTCGTGTGGCTGGCCCGGCTCGCGGATGACGAGGCGATCGTCGTCTCGGCGGTCGGGTTCGGCGAAGCGCTCTACGACCGGCTGCGGCGGTTCAAGATCCGCGTGAAGGCCGACCTTTCCCTGGAGGCCTGGGAGCGCGCCGTGCTACGCGGCCCGACGGTCGCGATCGGCGCCGTCGAGCCAGACGTCGTCGCGATCACGGTCGACTACCCGGGCTATACGGGCGTCGACCTCGTCGGCACCGAGATCGCGCTGCCCGATGACGTGCCGATCGGCACGGACGAAGGCTTTGAAGCGGCGCGCATCGAAGCGGGGATCCCGCGCCTGGGCGCGGAGCTCACGGAAAAGACGATCCCGCAAGAAGCGGGGATCGTCGATCGCACGGTGAGCTTCGACAAGGGTTGCTACACCGGCCAGGAGCTCGTCGCCCGCATCGACGCGCGCGGCGGCAAGGTCCCGCGTCGCCTCGTCGGCCTCGTCGTCGACGGCGCGTCGGTCTCGCCAGGCGACGCATTGCACTTGCAGGGTGACGAGGTCGGGCGGGTGACGTCGGCGGCGTACTCGCCGCGGGTGCGGGGGACGGTTGCGCTCGCGTACCTGAAACGCGATGTCGCGGTGCCGGTCGGCCTCGAGGTCGTGACCGCTGCGGGCGCGTTTGCGGCCGTGGCCTCAGCGCTCCCGCTGTATCGCGAGTGAGGGGGTCGACGCCCTCCTGGTCCGGCGAGCGTCGCTCGGCAACCGCACCGTGAATCGCGACCCGTGGCCGTCGTCGACCGGCGAGGTCACGTCGATCGTCCCGCCCATCTGAGCGACGAGCTCCTTCACGATCGTCAACCCGAGACCGGTGCCCGCCGAGCGGCCGGGACGCCCCAGCGAGGAGTAGTGGCGGTCGAAGATCCGCGGCCGGTCCTCCTCGGCGACGCCCGGGCCGTCGTCGACGACGGTGAACACGACGTATCCGTCCGGCGCCATCCCGCAGCTCACCTCGACTCGTTCGTGCGCGAAGCGCAACGCGTTCTCGATGAGGTTCGAGATGATCTGCGCGATGCGATCGCGGTCGCCGACCATCGGCGCCGGTTCGTCCGTGGCGACGAGGAGGGTCACTCCGACAGCCTCCGCCGTGTAGCGCATCGACGCGACGACCTGCGAGACCGTGACGGAAGCGTCGATCGTGTCGAGATTCAGCGCGAACTGGTGCGCGTCGAGGCGCGCGAGGTCGAGGAGGTCGCCGATGAGCCGCTCGAGGCGGTTCGCCTCACCGACGACGACGCGCGCGGCGCGGGTCGGGTCCTCGACCTCACCTTCGACGATCGCCTCGGCGTAACCAAGGATCGACGTCAACGGGGTGCGGAGGTCGTGCGAGACCGACAACAGGAACTGACGGTCGAGGTCACGGAGCTGTTCGAGGCGCGCCGCCATCTGGTTGAGGGAGATGCGCAGCGTCTCAAGCTCGCCGATGTCGCTACGCGCCGGATCGAGTCTCGTCGAGAGATCACCGGCGGCGATCCGTCGCGCCGCCACGGCGGCGTCAACGACGCGTCGACTCACCCGGCGGGTGATGATCGCCGCGGCGACCGCGGCGGCGACGAGCGAGATGCCCCCCGCCAAGAGGAAGTACGAGACGCTCGCCGACGTCGTCCCCACAAGACGCGACGAAAGAGCGCGACGACGATCTCATGCTGGGGCTTCGACGCCGGCACGGTGAACAGCGGCACCGCCGCGAAGGCGACTCCCTGGTAGACCCCGGAGGTGGCGACGTCGTGCGCGACCTTTCTCGTATCGAGGGCACCCGGTCCGACGTCGAGCGGCGGTTCCGCCGAGACGAGCATCGACGGTGGCGACGCCTCGATGATCGCCGCCTGCTTGATGCCGGCGACGGTGGCGACCAAGGGCAGGAGTTCGGAGAAGATCTTCGTTTCGCTTTGGCCCCGGTGCGAGAGCGCCTCGGTACTGCGGGCAAGGTTCTCGGTCTCCGCGAGGACGAGGTTGCGGGCGTTAGCGGTGTCCGCGTTGCGCACGAGCGCAAAGCTCACAAAACCGGCGAAGGTCAGCGCGACCGCCAAGATGACGACGAACGCGAGGGTGATCCTCGTCCCGATCGTGAGGAACGAGCCGCGCCGCGCGCGTCGGGACCCGTCAGTCGAAGCGGTAGCCGACACCCCAGATCGTTTCAAGGGGAAGCGCGTCGCCGAGCTTGCGGCGCAGTTGGCGCACGTGCACGTCGACCGTGCGCTCGTCGCCGATCCAGCCCGACCCCCACACGGAGTCGAGGAGTTGGCGGCGGGTGAAGACGATGCGCTGATTCTCGGCGAAGTGCAACAACAAGTCGAACTCGCGCGCCGTAAGGGCGACCGGGCCGTCCCGTTTCGTCGTCACCTCGCGACGTGCCGCATCGACGGTTATGTCCCCGACGGTGATCGGCGTCGAATGCGGGCGCTTCGGACCTTCGGCGCGCCTCAGGATGGCGCGAACGCGCGCGACGAGCTCGCGTGGTGAGAACGGCTTCGTGATGTAGTCGTCGGCGCCGAGCTCGAGGCCGAGAACCCGGTCGACTTCGTCGTCGCGCGCCGTGAGGAAGACGACGGGGACGTCGCTCGTCTTGCGGATCTCCCGACACAGTTCGACGCCGTCGATCGGTCCTGGGAGTCCGATGTCGACGAGGACGAGTTGTGGGCGCTCGTTGGCGATGAGTTCGCGGCCGCGGGTCGCGTCGGATGCCTGCAGCACCCGGTATCCCGCCTTGCGCAGGTACAAGTCGACGAGGTCGGCGATGTGGTGGTCGTCCTCGACGAGCACCACCGTCTTGTTGGCGTCGTCTCTTTCGGCGCGCATGACGTCCGTCATGCCGAAAGCATGACGCGCCGGAGGTGCCGACGTGGCATTTCGGTTGCCACAACTTCCGGCAAGAAGATTCAAAAGACGTGACCGATACGCTGTGGCGGTGACAAAGCGCCTGGCAGGGGCCTTTTCCCGCCGCCAGGTGCGGCCCGTCGGCGTGGGCGGCCGGCCGGTATCGCGGGCCGGTTTGGGCCTCGCCGGGTGACGACCGAACGGAGCGGACCGTGATCGTGAAGATCTGCGGCATCACCCACGAGGACGACGCCAACCTGGCCGTGGCGATGGGAGCGGACGCGGTCGGCTTCGTCTTTGCCCCCTCGCCGCGTCAGGTGGCGATCGGCGCCGCCCGGGACATCGCGCGACGCCTCGACCCGTCGGTCATCACCGTCGGGGTGTTCCGCGACGCGGCGGCCCAGCGTGTCGTCGACGTCATCTTCCAAGCGGGGCTGCGCGCCGCGCAGCTATCCGGCCACGAGAGCCCGGAGGACGTCGCCTTCGTCGCCCGGAAGATTCCCCTTGTGATCAAGGCGTTCGCCGCCAACTCCGCCGCGCTCGACGACGTGCGCGCGTACCGCGCCGACGCGATCTACGTCGAGGTCCCCCCGCAGATGCCCGAGCGCGTCTTTGACTGGCGGCTCGCAGAGCGCGTCCCGAGCGGGACGCGGCTGATGATCGGTGGCGCGATCGACGCCGACAACGTCGCTACGGCCATCGGCCGGGTGCGGCCCTGGGGGGTGGACGCGTCGGCGACGGTCGAGACGGCTGGCCGCAAGGATCCGCGCAAGGTGCGCGCCTTCATCCGGGCGGCGAAGGCCGCGGCGCCCGAACCTTCGCGTTCGTCCGACGGCCCGTACGACTGGCAAGACGACTGGTAGGGCGCCTTCCGGGCGGCCGTCTTGGCGTATGGTCATGCAGTTAGGCGTATAGTCATACCGTGAAGACGGCCGTGATCGGCGCTTCGGGCTATCTCGGAGGCGAGCTCCTGCGCCTGTTGGCCCGGCACCCGGCGTTCGAGGTCGTCCTCGCGCAAGGCGACCGCACGGCGGGCGAGCGTGTCGCGGTGCTCCATCCCGGCCTCGAAAAGGATTATCCGGAACTCGTCGTCGAGGCCTTGTCGCCCGAGGCGGCGTCGCGCGCCGACGTCGTCTTCGTCGCGCTTCCTTCCGGTCGTTCCCAGGACGTCGTCGCGGAGCTGGTGGGTGCGACTCGGGTCGTCGATCTCGGCGCGGACTTCCGTCTGCGCGACGCAAGCGCATACGAGCAGTGGTACGGCTTCACCCATCGCCACGAAGCGCTATTGGCGAAGGCGGTCTACGGCCTCCCGGAGCTGAACCGTGCCGCACTCTTTGGCGCCTCGCTCGTCGCCGCGCCGGGCTGCTACGTCACAGCGACAGCGCTCGCGCTCGTGCCGCTGCTCGAGGCGGGGCTCGTCGAGCCGGGCGGTGTGATCGTCGACGCCGCGAGCGGTGTGTCGGGCGCTGGCCGTGAGCCGACGGCGACGACGCACTTCGTGGGGGTGAACGAGAACTTCGCGGCGTACGGGCTCGTCGACCACCGCCACACGCCGGAGATGGGACAGGTCACCGGGGCCGAGGTCTTGTTCACGCCACACCTCGCGCCGATGACGCGCGGCATCCTCGTCACCACATACGCGCGGGCAAAGACGTCGCGACCGACAGAGGAGCTGCTTTCGATCGTCGCCGATCGATACCGCAACGAACGCTTCGTGGAAGTCGTCGAGCACTCTCCCGGGACGCGCGAGACCTACGGCTCGAATATCGCGAAGCTCACGGTGCGCTCGTCGCCGCGCACCGGCCACGTCATCGCCCTCTGCGCGATCGACAACCTCACAAAAGGCGGTGCCGGACAGGCGATCCAAGCGGCGAACATCGCCTGCGGGATCGACGAGGCGTCCGGACTCGACTTGTTGCCGGTGGTCCCGTGACCCCGGCGAGCCACGAGCCCTCGACGACCGCGTCGGTCCTCGTCGAGGCCATCCCGTTCATTCGGAAGTTCGCCGGCTCGGTCGTGGTCGTGAAGCTCGGGGGGAGCGCGCTCGTCCCCGGCGCCGTGGCGACCCCGATGCTCGAAGGTTTCGCGCAAGACGTCGTGCTCGCTCGCAGCGTCGGCATGCTGCCCGTCGTCGTCCACGGCGGCGGGCCGCAGATCAGCTCGCTGATGGAGCGACTCGGCAAGAGCCCGGAGTTTCGCGCCGGGCTGCGAGTGACGGACGCGGAGACACTCGACATCGCCCGCATGGTGCTCGTCGGCAAGGTGAACCGCGACATCGTCGGCGCACTGAACGTCCAGGCGCCGGTCGCCGTCGGCCTGTCGGGTGAAGACGCCGGCTTCATCCGCGCCATCGAGCGTGACCCGGAGCTCGGTTTCGTCGGAGACGTCTCGTCCGTCGATCCGGAGCTCCTGCGCCATCTCCTCCACGAAGGCGTGGTTCCGGTGGTCGCAACGATCGCCTCGGGGGACAAAGGCCAGGCGTACAACGTGAACGCGGATGCCGTCGCGAGCGCGGTCGCGGTGGCGTTGCATGCCCGCAAGCTCATCTACCTCACCGATGTGAACGGCGTGCGTCGGGATCCGCACGATGCGTCGTCGGTGTTGTCGAGCACGACTGCGGACGGGCTGCAAACCCTGATCGACGACGGAACGATCTCGGGTGGCATGGCACCAAAGGCGCGAGCGTGTATCGACGCCGTCCGCGGTGGGGTCGCTGCGGCCCACGTGCTGGACGGCCGGGTCCCGCACGCGCTGCTGCTCGAGCTCTTTACGGAGTCGGGCGTGGGGACGATGGTGACCTCATGAGCGCGTTGATGCCGACGTACCGCGAGCCGAAGGTTCGCTTCGTCTCTGGATCGGGCGCGTGGCTGATCGACGCGGACGGCAAGCGTTATCTCGACTTCCTCTCAGGGATCGCGGTGACCTCGCTCGGACATGCCCACCCGATCGTGCGCGACGCGATCTGCACCCAGGCGGGGACGCTCGTGCACGTCTCGAACCTCTTCGCGAACGGGCTCAACGAGGAGGTCGCGACGATCCTCGACACCCTCCTCGGAGACGGCGAGCCGCTTGGGGGAAAGGTCTTCTTCGCGAATTCCGGCGCCGAGGCGAACGAGTGCGCGATCAAGCTCGCCGCGCCGCGCCACGCCCGAAGGTCGCTTCGGGATTATCACCGCCAACGAGGCGTTCCACGGCCGCACGCTGGCGACCGTCGCCGCCACGGGACAGCCGAAGAAACAGGCGCCGTTCGCGCCGCTGCCGGACGGCTTCCACCACGTCGACTACGGCGATCCCGAGGTGATCCGCGCTGCCGTCGGACTCGAGACGGCCGGTGTGATGCTCGAGCCGATTCTCGGCGAGGCAGGGGTGATCACACCACCGAAGGGCTACCTCGCGCGGGTCCGCGCGATCTGCGACGAGCTCGGGTTGTTATTGATCGTCGACGAAATCCAGACCGGCCTGGCGCGCACCGGACGGTGGTTCGCGTTCCAAGACGAAGGCATTGTGCCCGACGTCGTGACGATGGCGAAGGCGCTCGGCAACGGTGTTCCGGTCGGCGCGTGCTGGGCTCGCAACGACGTGGCCGCGACGTTCCAACCGGGCGACCACGGCTCGACGTTCGGCGGTCAACCCCTCGCCATGGCGGCCGCGAGGGCGACGCTCGAGACGATGATCAAGATCGATGCGCCAACCAAGGCGCGTCAGGCCGGCGAGCGCCTCGCCGAGGGGCTGCGTTGCCTAAAGGGCGTCACCGAGGTGCGGGGTGCGGGGTTGCTCATCGGTCTTTCGCTTGCGCAGGGGATCGACGCCTGGAGCGTCGCGGAGAAGGCGCTTGAGTTCGGACTGGTGGTGAACGACCCGGCACCGTCGGCGATCCGCCTTTGCCCGCCGCTCATCGTCTCCGATGACGAGATCGACGAAGGAGTCGATCGTCTCAACAGAGCGATTGGAGCCGCGTCGTGAGGTACTTCCGTTGCGCAAGGAGCGTGCGATGAATCTGCTGCGTGTGAGCGATCTTTCCCCCGCCGCACTCGAGGAGGTGCTCGAGTTCTCGAAGGAGAGCGATCCCGATCCCGTGCTGTTGGGGCGTGGTGTGGCGCTCGTGTTTGAGCACCCATCGAATCGCACCCGCAACGCGACGGAGATGGCCGTCGTGGCACTCGGTGGACACCCGGTGTCGATCATGAAGGACGAGGTCGGAATCGACATCCGCGAGTCGGCCGAAGACGTCGCACGGACACTCGCCTGCTACCACGCCGCGCTGTGCGTTCGGGCCGCACGTCATTCGACACTCGAGCGGATGGCTCTCGCTCTGGCGGACACGGACATTCCGATCATCAACCTTCTGTCTGATGTCGAGCACCCGACGCAGGCGATCGCGGATGTGAAGACGATTTCCGACGAGTTTGGCACCGTGTCCGGGAAGAAGGTTGCCTACATCGGCGACGCGAACAACGTCTGTCGGTCGCTCGCATTTGCCGTCGCGGCCCTCGGCGGCGAATTCGTCATCGCGAGCCCGCCGGGGTTCGGCCCGAGCGACGAGGTGGAGAACGCGACGAAAGGACTCGAGGGCAGGGTTGTTGTCGCGAGCACCCCCGCCGAGGCGGCAGACGGCGCTGACGTGTTGTACGCCGACGTCTGGGTCTCGATGGGCCAAGAAGGCGCCGACGACAAGCGCAAGGCGTTCGTCGGGTTCACGATCGATGACGAGCTCCTCGCCCGCGCCGCCCCGCGGGCGATCGTGCTTCATTGCCTCCCCGCGCACCGGGGCGACGAGATCACGACGTCGGTGCTCGACGGACCCCACAGCCGCGTGTGGCGACAAGCGCGCAACCGCCTCGAAGCCGCACGCGGGGTGCTCTCGTACCTGCTCAGAGGGGCGTGATGAGCCGCATCCCGAAGAACCGCCGCCAACACCTCGTCGCACAGCTGCTCTTGGAATTCCCGGTGACGAACCAGCCCCAGCTCGTCGACCTGCTCGCCGAGCGCGGCGTCGACGCGACCCAGGCGACGGTCTCGCGGGATCTGGAGGAACTCGCCGCGGTGAAGGTCCGCCTCCCCGGTTCGACGCGCCCCGTCTACGCGATCGCCGAGCTCGAACAGGCGCCGGCCGCGCCGGTCGACCACCTGCGGCGCGTCCTTGGCGAATGGGTCGTCGACGTTGCCTCTTCGGCGAACCTCGTCGTGATCCGCACGCCACCGGGATCTGCGCACGTAGTGGCGTCGGCGATCGACCGCACCCGCGTCGAAGGCGTCGTCGGTACGGTGGCGGGCGACGACACGGTGCTCGTGATCGCCGACGAGTCGACCGGCGGCGAGACGCTCGCGAAGCAGCTCGCCGAGATGTCCGGTCAACCGCAATAGGGGAGAGATCACAGATGTCAAAACGCGTCGTGCTCGCGTACTCGGGGGGACTCGACACCTCGGTAGCGGTGCATTGGCTGCACGCCGAACTCGGTTACGACGTCGTCGCCGTCACCGTCGACGTCGGACAGGGTGGCGACTTCGTGGCGATCCGTCAGCGCGCCCTCGCCGCCGGGGCGGTCGACGCCATCGTCGTCGACGCTCGCGATGAGTTCGCGCACGACTTCGTCGTTCCCGCCCTCCAGGCGAATGCCCTGTACGAAGGGCGGTACCCGCTCGTCTCGGCGCTCGCGCGGCCGGTCATCGTCCGCCACCTCGTCGAAGCCGCCCGACTCCATGGCGCGGCCGCGGTTGCGCACGGCTGCACGGGCAAGGGTAATGATCAGGTCCGATTCGAGGTCGGCACGCGAGCGCTCGCGCCAGATCTCGAGATCGTCGCTCCGGTGCGCGTGTGGAAGATGACCCGCGAGGACACAGTCGACTACGCCCAAAAGTTCGGAATCCCGATCACCGCCTCGAAGGAGCGCATCTATTCGGTCGACGAGAACCTGTGGGGTCGAACGATCGAATGCGGCGCGATCGAGGATCCCTGGGTCGCTCCACCCGAAGACGTTTACGAACGAACGGTGGAGAAGGCAACCGACCAGGCCGAGGTCGTCATCGGCTTCCAAACCGGTGTGCCTATGACGCTCGACGGCCGCGCGACGCCGCTCGTCGATCTAATCCGGGACCTCGACCACACGGCGGGCGCGCGGAGGTTCGGACGGATCGACATGGTCGAGAACCGGCGCGTCGGAATCAAGAGTCGCGAGATCTACGAGTGCGCGGCCGCGCTTGCGCTGATCATCGCGCACATCGATCTCGAAGGAATCACGCTTGAGAGGGAGGTCGCGCACGAGAAGTCGCGTCTCGAACCGAAGTTCGCGGAGCTCGTCTACGACGGGATGTGGTTCTCACCGCTCCGCGAGGCGATGAGCGCGTTCGTTTCCGCGACCCAGCAGCACGTGACCGGGGAAGTTCGCATCCAATTCACCCCGGGAGGGGCGGCGACCGTGCTCGGTCGGCGCAGTCCCTACGGCCTTTACGACTACGGCCTAGCGACCTATGACGCAGCGGACGCGTTTCAACACGAAGATGCTGAGGGGTTCGTCAGGCTCTATGGGCTCGGAATAAAGACTTGGGCGAATCGCCAAGTTCAGGCCTCGACCGCCGCCTCCGACGAGCAATAGGTCTTCACTGGTGACCCTCTGGTCGCGGCGCATGCGAGCCGCTCCGGCTCCCGAGATGATGAGGTTCACCGAGAGCCTTTCGGTCGACAAGGTCCTCGGCCTCGACGACGTCGAGGGATCGAAGGCGCACGTGCGAGCGCTCGGACGGGCGAAGATCCTCACGCCGATTGAGGTCGGGTCCCTGATCGAGGCGCTCTCGACGGTGGGACGCGAGTTCGAGACTGACACCTTCGCGTTTGTCGAGGGCGACGAAGACGTCCACACGGCGCTCGAGCGGAGGGTGACCGAACTCACGGGTGAGCTCGGTGCACGTCTCCACACCGGCAGGAGTCGCAACGACCAGGTCGCGACGGCACTCCGCTTGTACACGAGGCGCAAGGTCACGACGACCACGGACGGGGTGCTTCGCCTCTGCGAGGTGTTGCTCGATCGGGCGCGTTCGGTCGGGGGCGCCGAGATCCCCGCGTACACGCATCTTCAGCGTGCGCAACGAGTGCCCCTCGCCTGGCAGCTCAGCGCGCACGGTTGGTCGCTGCTGCGCGACGTTGACCGATTGCTCGACGCCCGTCGACGCGTCGAGGTCTCGCCGCTCGGGGCGGGCGCGGTTGGCGGCTCCGCGATCGCGATCGATCCGGTCGAGACAGCGCGAGACCTCGGATTTGCAGAAGCCTTCGAGAACCCGATTGACGCGGTCGCGGACCGCGACTTCGTCGCCGAAACGCTCTTCGTTCTCACGCTGCTCGGGGTGCATCTGTCGCGTCTCGGCGAAGAGATCACGATCTATTCGACGAGCGAATTCGGTTTCTACGTGCTCGACGACGCCTGGGCGACGGGAAGTTCGATGCTCCCCCAGAAAAAGAATCCTGACGTGGCAGAGCTCGCCCGAGCGAAAAGCGGACGCCTTATCGGGCACGTGACTGGTTTCCTTGCGATATTGAAGGGCCTGCCGTTCGCTTATAACCGTGACCTCCAAGAGGACAAGGAACCGCTCTTCGATTCCTTCACGCAGATCGAACTCGCGCTCGACGCAGTGCGCGGAGTCGTGGCAACGATTGGCTTCGACATCGATGCCATGCGCGTCGCCGCGAGCGACCCAAACGTACGCGCCGTGGAACTCGCCGAGTGGATGGTTATGAGGGGCGTGCCGTTTCGCGAGGCGCACGGCAAGGTCGCCGAGCTCGTGAGGCGATCGACCGAGGAGCAACCACTTCCGACGCTCGTGCTCGAATCCGACGACCTCGGTGCTGAAGCTGCCGTCGTCTTCGGCGTCGAACCACGGATCTCGTTATCGAAAGTCTCAGAGGACCTCGATCGATTTGCTGGGGCGATTAAATCGCGTCGTGAAGGACTCTCGGTCGCTGCCGACTGAAGGGAGGCGCGAGTGGGCGCCCGTCGAACGCCCATTTTTCGGCGGCGACCCGATCGAGGTCGCGCCGCGAGTGCTGAACCTGCTCCTCGTCGCTGACCGCGTCGTCGGTCGCATCGTCGAGGTCGAGGCGTACGCGGGGGAGCGCGATGCGGCGAGTCACGCCTACCGGGGCAAGACCCCTCGCAACGCGACGATGTTCGGTCCGCCGGGTCATCTCTACGTCTATTTCACCTATGGAATGCACTACTGCTCGAACATCGTCTGCCGAGAGGAAGGTGTCGCCGGCGCCGTGCTGCTCCGGGCGCTCGCACCCGTTTCCGGCTTGGAACTGATGCGATCGAGGCGCCCCGGTGCGCGACGCGATCGCGATCTCTGCGCGGGGCCTGCGCGCCTGTGTCAGGCGCTCGGAATCGATCGCAAGATGGACGGAGCGGACCTCGTGTCCGGCGCTGAAGGGATTCGTCTCGTATCAGACGGCATTCCGCCCCCAAGAAAACCGCTGGTCACGACCAGGATCGGGATCTCGGACCGGTACGGAGACGCCGTTGGCTATCCGTGGAGATTCGTCGTTCCCGGCGACGAGAATGCGTCGCGACCCGCACCGCGTCTGATTGACGGTTGATCAAGTGGTGCTAAGGTAACCCCTGCTCGGAACCGAGATTTCGGTCCGCGCCACTCCGAAGTAGCATTGCGCCCTTCGGAATCGCTGATAGCCGTCTCCCCTCAGGGGTCGATCGGCGCCTTCAGCGCACGCGGGCACCTCCTTCCGCAAGGAAGTGTGCCCCGTCGTCGCTCCTTGAGAACGGAATAGGAACAGCCAAAAGCCAGTGCGGTGCTCGCACGGCCGCAAGGTCGCGTGGGCACGAAGTCAATTGCACTGAACACGGACAACGTCCGTTTTGGTGCCAGTCGGTTCGGAGACATTTTCCGTTTTCGGGCCGGCTCTCTAGGATCGAAATATCGACCGTTTATCGATCGATATGAGATCTCGATGGAGAGTTTGATCCTGGCTCAGGACGAACGCTGGCGGCGTGCCTAATACATGCAAGTCGAACGAGGTCCATTCGGTGGCAACACCGATGAAGACCGAGTGGCGAACGGGTGCGTAACACGTGAGCAACCTACCCCGAAGACCGGGATAACACCGGGAAACCGATGCTAATACCGGATGTCCCCATGAGCCCGCATGAGCACATGAGGAAAGGATTCCGCTTCGGGTGGGGCTCGCGACCTATCAGCTTGTTGGTGCGGTAACGGCCCACCAAGGCGACGACGGGTAGCTGGTCTGAGAGGACGATCAGCCACACTGGGACTGAGACACGGCCCAGACTCCTACGGGAGGCAGCAGTAGGGAATCTTGCGCAATGGGCGAAAGCCTGACGCAGCAACGCCGCGTGGGGGATGAAGGCCTTCGGGTTGTAAACTCCTTTCAGTGGGAACGAAAATGACGGTACCCACAGAAGAAGCCCCGGCCAACTACGTGCCAGCAGCCGCGGTGATACGTAGGGGGCGAGCGTTGTCCGGATTTATTGGGCGTAAAGAGCTCGTAGGCGGCTTGGTAAGTCGGGTGTGAAACCCTCAGGCTCAACCTGGGGACGCCACCTGATACTGCCATGGCTGGAGTCCGGTAGGGGACCATGGAACTCCTGGTGTAGCGGTGAAATGCGCAGATATCAGGAAGAACACCAGTAGCGAAGGCGGTGGTCTGGGCCGGTACTGACGCTGAGGAGCGAAAGCGTGGGGAGCGAACAGGATTAGATACCCTGGTAGTCCACGCCGTAAACGTTGGGCACTAGGTGTGGGGGCCTATCGACGGTTTCCGTGCCGCAGCTAACGCATTAAGTGCCCCGCCTGGGGAGTACGGCCGCAAGGCTAAAACTCAAAGGAATTGACGGGGGCCCGCACAAGCGGCGGAGCATGTGGCTTAATTCGACGCAACGCGAAGAACCTTACCTGGGCTTGACATGTGGGTTAAGGCGTGGAGACACGCTGACCTTCGGGTCCCACACAGGTGGTGCATGGCTGTCGTCAGCTCGTGTCGTGAGATGTTGGGTTAAGTCCCGCAACGAGCGCAACCCTTGTCCTATGTTGCCAGCGGATAATGCCGGGGACTCGTAGGAGACTGCCGGGGTCAACTCGGAGGAAGGTGGGGATGACGTCAAGTCCTCATGCCCCTTACGTCCAGGGCTGCACACATGCTACAATGGCCGGTACAAAGGGCTGCTATCTCGCGAGAGTGAGCGAATCCCATAAAGCCGGTCTCAGTTCGGATTGGAGTCTGCAACTCGACTCCATGAAGTCGGAGTCGCTAGTAATCCCGGATCAGCAACGCCGGGGTGAATACGTTCCCGGGCCTTGTACACACCGCCCGTCAAACCACGAAAGTCGGCAACACCCGAAGCCGGTTACCCAACCATTTGGAGGGAGCCGTCGAAGGTGGGGTCGGTGATTGGGGTTAAGTCGTAACAAGGTAGCCGTACCGGAAGGTGCGGCTGGATCACCTCCTTTCTAAGGAGTCACGGACGGTTCTTTGACGAATTCACATTCGTTCAAGGGTCCGCACACTCCCAGTCGATCACTGGTTATTCGGCGGTTCATTCATCCCTCGTTCGGTAGAACGTCCGACGCTCCGGCATCGGGAATCCCGCTCGAGGAGCTCTGGGTGAACCGTGGGGCTGTTCCTGTTCCGCTCTCAGGGAGCGACGCCGTCGCGTCGGTGCCCTTTGAGAACTCCATAGCGAGCACGAGCATCTGAAAATTCTCCAAGCTACAAAGAGCCAACGGTGGATGCCTTGGCGCCTGAAGCCGATGAAGGACGTGGGAGGCTGCGAAAAGCCACGGGGAGCTGCCGACCAAGCTTCGATCCGTGGATGTCCGAATGGGGAAACCCGTCACCCGTAATGGGGTGTCACCCTGGTCTGAATGCATAGGGCCAGCGGAGGGAACCGGGGGGAATGAAACATCTGAGTACCCCGAGGAGAAGAAAGCAAAATGCGACTCCCCAAGTAGCGGCGAGCGAAAAGGGATGAGCCTAAACCGGTCCAGTGTCAAGCCTGGTGGCGTTGCTGGGTCGGGGTTGTGGGAAATCGCTAGAGAGGGCACCAGACCTCTCGCGGAGTTACAAAATCACCGTCTAGTGGAAGTGTTCTGGAACGGCACGCCATAGGGGGTAACAGCCCCGTACACGAAAGGCGAGTGATCTCCGTTGCGGTTCTCCCGAGTAGCGCCGGATCTGGGAAAGCCGGCGCGAATCTACGAGGACCACCTCGAAAGGCTAAGTACTCTCAGGCGACCGATAGCGAACTAGTACCGTGAGGGAAAGGTGAAAAGCACCCCGGGAGGGGAGTGAAATAGTACCTGAAACCGTTGGCTTACAAACAGTCAGAGCGTCGTCGATATTTACGAATATCGGCCGTGATGGCGTGCCTTTTGAAGAATGAGCCAGCGAGTTACCGTGTGTGGCGAGGTTAACCCGAATGGGGTAGCCGGAGCGAAAGCGAGTCTGAACTAGGGCGTTCAGTCGCATGCGGTAGACCCGAAGCCGGGTGATCTTGCCATGGGCAGGCTGAAGCGGGGGTAAGACCTCGTGGAGGGCCGAACCCACCATGGTTGAAAACATGGGGGATGACCTGTGGCAAGGGGTGAAAGGCCAATCAAACCCGGTGATAGCTGGTTCTCCCCGAAATGCATTTAGGTGCAGCGTCAGATGTTTAGCACCGGAGGTAGAGCACTGAATGGGTTAGGGGGCCTACAAGCTTGCCGACCCCAATCAAACTCCGAATGCCGGTGCTCTAAGTCTGGCAGTGAGACCACGGGGGATGAGCTTCGTTGGTCGAAAGGGAAACAGCCCAGATCGCCAGCTAAGGCCCCAAATTCTTGACTAAGTGGAAAACGATGTGGGGACGCAGAAACAGCCAGGAGGTTGGCTCAGAAGCAGCCACCCTTTAAAGAGTGCGTAATAGCTCACTGGTCGAGTGGCCCCGCGCGGACAATGTAACGGGGCTTAAGTCAAGAGCCGAAGCTGCGGATTCCCGCGTATGCGGGAGTGGTAGGGGAGCGTCGATTGTGCTGTGAAGCGGGGGTGTGAACCGTCGTGGAGCGCAGTCGAGTGAGAATGCTGGCATGAGTAGCGAGAGAGGGGTGAGAAACCCCTCCGCCGTAAGCCCAAGGGTTCCTGGGGAAGGCTAATCCGCCCAGGGTCAGTCGGGAGCTAAGGCGAGGCCGAAAGGCGTAGTCGATGCACAACTGGTTGATATTCCAGTACCACCGTGTCCGCGCCCATTCCAAATCAGGGGTACTAAGGGGCTGACCTTCGGGTCGAACCGACCGACCCTGAAGAGGAAAGCGATGAGGGGACGCAGGAGGATAGGTGAGCCCAGGCGTTGGTTGTCCTGGGGGAAGCGTGTAGGAGGGGACCTAGGCAAATCCGGGTCCCGCATCTCTGAGACGTGATCCCGAGCCGCTCCAGGCGAAGTCATCAAGTCCATGCTGCCAAGAAAAGCCTCTAGCGAGCTGACATGGTGCCCGTACCCCAAACCGACTCAGGTGGGCAGGTAGAGAATACCAAGGCGATCGGGAGAACTGTGGTTAAGGAACTCGGCAAAATGCCCCCGTAACTTCGGGAGAAGGGGGGCCTCAGTAGGGTGAAAGGGCTTCGCGCCCTGAGCTTGAAGAGGCCGCAGAGAGTTGGGGGAAGCGACTGTTTAATAAAAACACAGCAGCGTGCGAAGTCCTAAGACGATGTATACGCTGTGACGCCTGCCCGGTGCCGGAAGGTTACGGGGAGGGGTTAGTCCTTCGGGACGAAGCTCTGAACCTAAGCCCCGGTAAACGGCGGCCGTAACTATAACGGTCCTAAGGTGGAATACCTCTAAGCAGGCATAGAGGTGCTGCCCCTCGCATCGGTGACGATGCGATGAGCAGTCGGCTATTTGCTGGAAAAACCGGAGAATCCTCCGCTACGAAGCGCTCTATAGAGCGAGGCGTAACAATGTGAGAGGTGCGGTCAATCAGCAGGAAAGACTCGTCAAATTGATGAGAATCCTCAGAGACCATACGCCGACCATCTCATGTGAAAACTTGAGATGAAGAGATGGTCCGATCCCTGCGGCGACGTAGGGAGGTCGGCAGAAATGACCGATCCACGTGATCTGCAGAAGGATTGCTGATTATGTTCGTAACAGGCTAAGCGAAATTCCTTGTCGGGTAAGTTCCGACCTGCACGAATGGCGCAACGACTTCCCTACTGTCTCAACCACAGACCCGGCGAAATTGAAGTACGAGTAAAGATGCTCGTTAGCTGCATCAGGACGGAAAGACCCCGTGGACCTTTACTGCAACTTGATGTTGGGTTTTGGGACGGATTGTGTAGGATAGGTGGGAGCCTTGGAAGCTTTGGCGCTAGCCAGAGTGGAGGCAACGTTGAAATACCACCCTGTTCGTTCTGGGACTCTAACCTCGGTCCGTGACCCGGATCAGGAACAGCGTCAGGCGGGCAGTTTGACTGGGGCGGTCGCCTTAATTAAATGGGGCGAATCGTGGGCAACCACGTGAAATAAAACTCTCGGCGTATGCTGGGACCTCCGAGTATCCGGCAGTACTCGTCGCGTAACACCCTTTTCCTAGGGTTCGGAGCGTGGCAAGTGAAAATCTGACCGGTGCGGACAATCAGCAGGTTGGGTGGCTAGAAGTCACCTACCCCAACGACCACAACGAGAGCCCCGTTGCGCGGCAACGGGTGATGGGATGGTCTGACCTGCATGGCGACATGCAGATCGAGGCAGAAATGACCTCGAGGTGGCAATTCAAATTGCCGCGCTAACAGAGTGCCTAAAAGGTAACGGAGGCGCCCAAAGGTTCCCTCAGGCTGGTTGGCAATCAGCCGTCGAGTGCAATGGCAAAAGGGAGCTTGACTGCGAGACCCACAAGTCGAGCAGGTGCGAAAGCAGGGCATAGTGATCCGGCGGTTGCTTGTGGAAGCGCCGTCGCTCAACGGATAAAAGGTACCCCGGGGATAACAGGCTCATCTTCCCCAAGAGTCCATATCGACGGGAAGGTTTGGCACCTCGATGTCGGCTCGTCGCATCCTGGGGCTGAAGCCGGTCCCAAGGGTTGGGCTGTTCGCCCATTAAAGCGGTACGCGAGCTGGGTTTAGAACGTCGCGAGACAGTTCGGTCCCTATCCGATGCAGCCGTAGGAGATCTGAGGAAGGCTGTCCCTAGTACGAGAGGACCGGGACGGACGCAGCTCTCGTGTGCCAGTTGTCCTGCCAAGGGCACGGCTGGTTTGCGACCTGCGGGTGGGATAAGCGCTGAAAGCATCTAAGCGCGAAGCTCGTTCCAAGATGAGATCTCCCACAGGGTCAACCTGGTAAGGCCCGTGGTCAGACCACCACGTTGATAGGCCGGAGGTGTACGCACGGTGACGTGTTCAGCCGACCGGTACTAATCGGCCGAGGGCTTGGACTCTCGCTCGTGCTCGCTATGGAAGGCTCAAAGGGTCGCGTTATGCGCGCCTTGAGCGACAAGTTGTGCAACTTGACATGTCGCTCTTGAGCCAAGGTTTCCGGTGGCCATAGCGGCAGGGAAACACCCGTTCCCATCCCGAACACGGAAGTTAAGCCTGCCCGCGCCGATGGTACTTGGGGGGAGACCCCCCGGGAGAGTAGGTCGCCGCCGGAATTTTTCGCAGAACGAGCCTCCGCACGAGGAAACCCAGGTTTCGGTGCGGAGGCTCTTTCGCGTGTCTGATCCGCCATGTTTCCGCGTCACAGATTTCGAAAAGACGCCGCCGATGCGCGCTCCGGTAGGTTCGACTTATGGCAAATCGCGCGCAACCGTCTCGTGCGGCGTCGCCGCGAAAACCTCTTCAACGCGGCTCGAAGGCGGCTCGCGGCCTTCAGCATTCGAAAGAGCCGCGCGGGGTTTCGGTACCGGCAAAAAAATCGACGAGATCCCAAGCACCTCGTCGAATCAGAGACTCAGCGAGCTCGAGCGCGCGCGGTTCGCGTTCCTCCCGGACTTCTGGGCGGTCCGCCGCTTACGGACGCGACGCGCGCGGCGATCGGACGGCGAGAGACGAGCGGAACGAGAGGGGAGCGGATCGCGGGTTTGCACAGCGTTCTCGGATCGCGCGCAAGGGTGAGCGCGGACGCCGAGACCTTGGTGACGGTCGTGATAGACGAAGCGGCGGTGGTCGCCGCTCGACAGCGACGCCTCGCGATCGCACGGGGAAACGATCGTTCCGCCCCTCGGAGCGCGAAGTCGAGGACAGAACGTCCGTCCGCGGTTCACTACCGAGCCGCCGCTCGAGGCCACCGCGCGACTCGAGTCGCCTCAGTCGGCGCACGAGCACTGACCGAGCCGCGTCGGAGCCTGGTCGTGCCGATTGGGGGAGCGTCGCCCGAAGGGGCGCGTTCCGACTCGTGGAGGCACCGCCGGAGCCGCAACGGCGCGCGCGACCCGCGCCACCGCGTGATGGTGGCGACGGCGATCGTCCCGCGGCGCCCCAACGTGCGAGCGCTCGTTACCAAGTCCTGGGGTCCCACGACCGCACTCGTGAGCGTCCCGAAGAACGGCAAGGGCCGCGGCCACCCTCCAGCCGCCGAGTTGGTGTTCGCCGAGGACATCGGACACCAACCGAAGTCCGCGGCGATATCGCGACGTCGGCGTCCGGGCGCCTGCGAGCGCAGATCGAGCGACGAATCGGCGAAGCGGCCGCCGCATACGAACGCGATCGCTATCAGGACGCGCTGCGCATTCTCCGCTCCCTCCCTACAGAAGCAACGAACGTCGCTGCCGTTCGGGAGCTGCGCGGTCTGACCTTCTACCGGATCGGTCGCTGGAAGGAGTCGCTGCGCGAGCTGCGGGCGTTCTCGGAGCTGACGGGCTCGGTCGATCAACACCCGGTGATCGCCGACGCCGAACGCGCGCTCGGTCATCACGATCGAGTCGCAGAGATCTGGTCGGAGATTCGCCGCTCGGGAACCTCGAGTGACGTTTTGGCCGAAGGCCGGATCGTGATGGCCGGTTCGCTTGCCGATCGCGGCCTGGTGAAGGACGCGATAGCACTACTTGGGCCGGCGACCCTGCGCAAGGTCACAAAACCGCATGAGCGCCACATCCGCCAGTGGTACCTGCTTGGCGATCTCTACGAACGAACTGGCGATGTGCCGAGGGCACGGGAGATGTTCCAGCGGGTCGTGGATGCCGATCCTGAGACGTCCGACGCGGTCGAGCGGCTCTCCGCGCTCAGCGCGGAGAGCCGTCGGAGAGTCACGAAACCACGCAGATAGGCTCGGCCGCGAACGTGGGAGTGCGCGAACTCAAGGAGGTCGCAGGTGGGAGTTGACGTCCGGTCACTGCTCGGAGACGAAGCGGACAGCCTGCTCAATCACACCTCGAAGACGATCGAGCGGGACAAGCTCATCCTCCCGGGTCCCGATTTCATCGACCGCGTTTTCATCGACAGCGACCGTCCGATCGCAACCTTGCGCAACCTCTCCGCGGTGTACCGGCACGGTCGTCTCGGAGGAACCGGTTACCTCTCCATCTTTCCTGTGGACCAGGGCATCGAGCACTCGGCGGCGGCGAGCTTCGCGAAGAACCCGGAGTACTTCGATCCGCTACGGATCGTCGAGCTCGCGATCGCCGCGGACTGCAACGCCGTCGCGACGACGCTCGGCGGCCTCGGCATCGTGTCGCGCCGGTACGCGCACAAGATCCCGATGATCCTGAAGCTCAATCACAACGAGCTGCTCACGTACCCGTCGAAATACGACCAAGTACCCTTCGCCACGGTCCGCCAGGCCGTCGACCTCGGCGCGATGGGCGTCGGGGCGACGATTTACTTCGGGTCCGAGGAATCGACGCGCCAGATCCGCGAGGTCGGTGAGATGTTCGCCGAAGCGCACCGTCACGGGCTGTTCACGGTGTTGTGGTGCTACCTGCGCAACTCAGCCTTCAAGACCCCGGAGGTGGACTACGACCTCTCGGCGGACCTCACCGGCCAGGCGAACCAGCTCGGCGTGACGCTCGAGGCCGACCTGATCAAGCAGAAGCAACCGGTGAACAACGGCGGATTCACGGCGTTGAGGTTCGGCCGCACGGACCCGCTCGTCTACTCGGAGCTCACGACGGACCATCCAATCGACCTCACCCGTTGGCAGGTCGTTAACTGCTACATGGGTCGCATTGGCCTCATCAACTCGGGGGGCGAGTCCGAGGGGGCGAGCGACTTCGCCCAGGCGGTGCGCACGGCGGTGATCAACAAGCGAGCGGGGGGCACCGGGATGATCATCGGACGCAAGGCCTTCCAGCGGCCGTTCGAAGAGGGCGTCGAAATCATTCATGCTGTCCAAGACGTTTTTTTGAACGACTCGATCACGGTCGCGTAGGGCCGTTCGGCCCTCATCGACCCCCGGGCGTGCCCAGGTAGAATGCAATTTCACGATCTTTGAAGGGGCAGCCGTTGAGTAGCACCGTCGAACGGTCGCCAGGCCACAAGCTCGAGAAACTCGACAGCGTCGTCATCCGATTTGCCGGCGACTCTGGCGACGGCATGCAGGTGACCGGCGACCGCTTCACGACTGAGAGCGCCCTCTTCGGCAACGATCTCGCGACCCTTCCGAACTTCCCGGCCGAGATCCGCGCGCCGGCGGGGACCCTGCCCGGGGTCTCTGCCTTCCAAGTGCAGATCGCCGACCACGACGTGATGACTCCGGGAGACGAGCCGACCGTGCTCGTCGCGATGAACCCAGCCGCGTTGCGGGCGAACATCTCAGAGCTCGCCCAGTCGGGCACGGTCATCGTGAACGTCGACGCCTTCGACCAGCGCGCCTTCGAGAAGGCGGGCTACGCGTCGAACCCGCTGGAAGACGGCAGTCTCTCCGGATTCCGGGTGTACGAGATTCCGATGACCTCGCTCACGATCGAGGCGTGCAAACCGACCGGCGCGAAACCCCGCGACGCGGAGCGCAGCAAGAACTTCTTCGCGCTCGGCGTCATCTCCTGGCTGTACGGGCGGCCGACCGAGACGACGCTCGCCTGGATCGCGCAGCGCTACGCCGGACGCCCGCAGGTCGTCGAGGCGAACACGCTCGCGTACAAGGCGGGTTTCAATTTCGGCGAGACGACGGAGCTGTTCGACGCGTCGTACGAGGTGCCCGCCTTCCGGCTCGGACCGGGCGAGTACACGAACGTCACCGGCAACACCGCGACCGCCTGGGGCTTGCTCGCCGCGTCGAAGCTCTCGGGGTTGAAGCTCTTCCTCGGCGCGTACCCGATTACGCCCGCGTCGGACCTTTTGCACGAGCTCGCGAAGCAGAAGCAGTTCGGCGCCGTCACCTTCCAAGCAGAAGACGAGATCGCCGGCATCGGCGCTGCGCTCGGCGCGGCGTTCGGCGGCGCGCTCGGGGTGACAACGACGAGCGGCCCCGGCGTCGATCTCAAATCCGAGACACTCGGGCTCGCGATCTCGCTGGAACTCCCGCTCGTCCTCATCGACGTGCAACGCGGCGGCCCATCAACGGGGCTGCCGACGAAGTCGGAACAAGCGGACCTCCTGCTTGCGATGTACGGGCGCCACGGCGAGGCACCGCTGCCGATCGTCGCCGCGCGCACCCCAGCGCATTGCTTCGAAGCGGCGATCGAAGCGGCGCGCATCGCGCTCAAGTACCGCACGCCGGTGATCCTGCTCTCCGACGGCTACCTCGCGAACAGCTCGGAGCCGTGGCAGCTGCCGGACGTGCACGCGCTTTCGGAGATCTCGGTCGAGTTCGCCACCGAGCCGAATCATGTCGACGAGGAGGGCAACGGCTCGTTCTGGCCGTATGTGCGCGATCCGCAGACGCTCGCGCGCCAGTGGGCGATCCCGGGCACACCCGGCCTCGAGCACCGCGTCGGCGGCATCGAGAAAGCCGACGGGTCGGGAAACGTCTCCTACGACCCGGAGAACCACGAACGTATGGTCCACCTGCGCGCACAGAAGGTCGCCGGTATCGCGCTCGACATCCCGCCCGTCGAAGTGGACGACCCCGACGGCGCCGAGCTGTTGGTGCTCGGATGGGGCTCGACCTATGGCGCGAGCCTCGCTGCGGTGCAGCGCGTGCGGGGGCGGGGTTTGAAGGTCGCGCAGGCGCATCTCATGTACCTGAACCCGTTCCCGGCGAACCTCGGCGAGGTGGTCGCCCATTACCGACGCGTTCTCATCCCCGAGAACAACCTCGGTCAGCTCGCGCAGTTGGTGCGGGCGCAGTTCCTCGTGGACGCGGTGACGCTTTCGAAGATGCAGGGCACGCCGTTCCGCATCGCCGAGGTGGAGCGGGCGATCGTCGATCTGTTGGGCGCATCCGAGGTGACGGAGGAGGTGGCGAGATGACCGACGTCGCGGCACCCGCCTCGAGCAGGAAGGACTGGACGAGCGACCAGGAGGTGAGGTGGTGCCCCGGTTGCGGGGACTACTCGATCCTCGCCGCGATGCAGTTCTTGTTGCCCGAGTTGGGCGTGAAGCGCGAGAACACCGTGTTCGTCTCAGGCATCGGCTGTGCGGCGCGCTTTCCGTATTACATGAACACCTACGGGCTGCACTCGATCCACGGACGCGCGCCAGCGATCGCGACGGGGCTCGCCGTCACGCGGCCCGACCTCGACGTCTGGGTTATCTCCGGCGATGGCGATGCTCTCTCGATCGGGGGCAATCACCTCATCCACGCGCTGCGACGCAACGTGAACATCAAAATCCTGGTGTTCAACAACGAGATCTACGGTCTCACGAAGGGGCAGTTCTCACCGACCTCCGAGCTCGGCAAGGTGACGAAGTCGACTCCGTTCGGCTCGCTCGACCAGCCGTTCAACCCGATCTCGCTCGCCATCGGTGCCGAGGCGTCCTTCGTCGCCCGCACGCACGACATGGACCGCAAGCACATGATGGAGATGTTCCGGCGCGCCCACGAGCACCGCGGCTCGGCGTTCGTCGAGATCTATCAGAACTGCAACGTCTTCAATGACGGCGCGTTCGAGAAGATCACCGGCAAGGATGTCCGTGCCGACATGCTGATCCCCCTCGAACACGGACAGCCGATCCGCTTCGGCGCAGAAGGAGAGCGCGGTGTCGTCCTCCGGCCGGACGGTTCGCTCGAGATCGTCGCTGTCGCCGATGTGGGCGAGGACGCGCTCTTGGTGCATGACGAAGCGCGCGCGAACGCCGGTCTCGCCTTCATGTTGTCGCGACTCGCGAGAGGACCCTTCGAACCGACGCCGATCGGGGTCTTCCGGGCGATCGACCGCCCCGAGTACGGCGATCTCGCGCGTGGTCAGATCGAAGACGTGACGAAGAGAAAAGGCGAAGGTGACCTCGCGGGATTGTTGCGGTCCGGGGTCACCTGGACGGTCGACTGACCCGAGGAGTTGAGCGCCGGGCTAATCGGTGTTTCGTGCCGTCACGAACGGCTGGCGTTGGACCTAACGAGAGAACGCACCGTTCAGCATTCGACGGAACGGAAGACGAAACCTGTTCGCGGTTTCGGTCGGAAGAACGTCGTCTTCGGCGGCATCGTCGTCTTGTGACGCGCCGCCTCGGAAATCTGGGGGATCGACGCCGGCTTCACGAGGATGGCGGCGTCGGCTCGCCCTGACCTCACGGCGTCGAGCGCGGCGTCGACACGGTGCTCGAAGGCGATCTCGTGAGCCGGCAGCGAATCGACGATGTCGTCGAGCCGGCGCGTGTCGAGCGCGTCGATGCCGTCCCGCGGAGCGGAGGGGAGCGGCTCGATGAGAAAATGCTTGCTCGCCGTCACCAACCCGAGCGCGTTGTGCGTCGTCATCTCCTGCAAAAGACCCCGCACGGTGCCGTGGATCTCGTGGACGCGAAGCGCGCTTCCAATCGCCTGCGCGACGTCGGTCCCGTGCGGCAGCCCGGAGATGACGCGGTGGATCGGCCAGACGTCGAGCTCGTCGGGTCGCAGCTCGACGACGAGCGACATCAGGTAGTCGAAGTCGCCGGGCTTGTCGCCGTTGAACTCGCGCCGCTCCTTGCGGTAACGGGACGCGGTCTCGAAGCGGTGGTGCCCGTCGGCGATGACGAAGGGATCCGGGTGGACTCGTGACGCGATCTCCGCGATCGCGTCGGGATCCTCGATCCGCCAGATCTCGTGAACGACCCGGTCGTCATCGGTCGCTCGCAGATGGTCGGTGGCGATCTCGATCGCCGAGGCGATCGACTTCGACAGTCCCGCGGCGAGCGAAAGACACCAGATCGGCGAGACGTTCACCTGGCAGGCGCGGAGCAGGTCGAGGCGGTCCTTGTTGAACTGGGAAACCGTGGCCTCATGGGGGAGCACCTCGCCACCGTCGTCGTCGAGCCCGAGGGCGCCGATCACGCCAGTCGTCGATCGTTCGGCCCCGTCGTCGTCCCGAAAGGTCATCCGGTACGCGTAGAAGGACTCGCGCTCGTCGCGTACGAGGATCTTGTCGCGCTCCCAGGCGTCGAGGAGCGCCGCCGCGTGCCGGTAGCGGTCGAGACCGTGCGATTGGTCGGCGATGGGAAGCTCGATCAGCACCGAGTTGTAACGACTGCGCGCCGCGAGTCTGGCCCGCTCTGATTCGTCGACGACGTCGTAGGGCGGCGCGATGACGTCATCGATGACGACCCGGGTGGGGTCGTAACGCAGCCCGCCGAACGGCTCGAGGCGCGGCACGGCGAGCTAACCCTTGATGCGTGGCGTGGGGGCGGAGTTCCCGACGACTCGGTGCGAAGATGACCCGGTGAACGAAGCGCGCGCTGTCGTCGTCGATCTCGACGGTGTCGTCTGGCGGGGCGACGTGCCGATCCCCGGAGCGTCCGAGGCGATCAGAGAGCTGCGAGAAGCGCGCACGCGCGTCGCGTTCTTCACGAACAACTCTTTTGTCACCACGGGGACACTCCTCGACAAGCTCGCGCGTCAGGCTATCGATGCCTCCGAATCCGACGTGCTGTCCTCTGCGAAGGCCGCCGCAACGCTCGTACGACCGGGAGAGCGCGTCCTCGTCGTCGGCGGGCCCGGGTGCGTCGAGGCGCTCGAGGCAATCGGCGCGCACGTGGTGTGTGCCGACGGCGACCGCACGGAGTCGGGATTCGACGCCGTCGTCGTCGGCCTCGATCCCGACTTCGACTACCGACGCCTCGCCGAGGCCCAGGCGGCGCTCCTCGCCGGGGCGCGACTCATCGGCACGAACGCCGACGCCACCTATCCGACATCCGAAGGCGAGATCCCAGGCGGGGGAGCGATCCTCGCCGCGGTCGCGACGGCGGGCGGTCGCGAGCCGGTCATCGCCGGCAAGCCGCACGAGCCCGCAGCTGCGCTCGTGCGCGACCTCCTCGGCCAGGTCGATCTCGTCGTCGGCGACCGTCCCTCGACCGACGGAGCCTTTGCTCGTGCGCTCGGCGCGGCGTTCGGACTCGTGCACACCGGCATCACGTCTGAACAGAAGGCGCACAACACGGTGGCGCCCGCCTACGACGCGGACGATCTGGCGTCGCTCGTCGAAACCTTCGTCGCACACCGCGGCGACGCGGCCGGTTGAAGCCCAGGACGCGGCATTAGCCTGATGTCATGACCGAAAACCCGCAGCCAGGCTGGGGCCGGGAATCGATGAAGGACTCGGTCCGCCGCTACTTGGAGTCGCGTTCGCCGTTCTCGGGCATGACCCGCGCCGAACTCGAGCAGGTCGTCACCGAGTTTCTCCGCGGCGGTGACGGCAAGAACAGAGAACGCGTCGAGGACGTCATCGAAGAGATCCGCGCCCGGTCACGGCGCAGCGTGGATCGCCTCAGCGACCTCGTTCGTACCGAGGTCCGCAAGGAGTTCGAGTCGTTCTCGCCCGGCCGGCGCGAGGAGATCGGCGAATTCTTCGAGCGCTTCGTCGGTCTTGTCGGCGAGTACTTCGGACCCGGGCGCCGCAGCCATGCCGAGACGGCCGAGAAGTCGACGCGCCCAGCCGCGGAGTCTGTACGGAAGGCCGTGAAGAAAGCGGTGAAAAAGGTCCCCGCGACGAAGGCCGCGGCGAAGAAGGCGGTCGCGAAAACCGTCGGCGCGAAAAAGACGTCGGCAAAGCGTGCAGGGGTGAAAAAGACCACTTCCCGTCGCCCGTCCGCCTAGATCCTTAGCTATCGACCGTCACCCCGCCGACGTGATTGTCCCCGGCTGAGAAGGCCGCGAGGATGAGGTGATGGACGCTCACACGACGAAGGTGGCGCTCGTCGTCCACGTCGACCAGCCGGAGGCCGCCCCGCTCGCGCGGCGTGTGCGGGCGTGGTGGGAGGCGCGCGGCTACGAGGTCGTCGAGATCGACGATGTCTGGAATGCGCCAGACGACCAGAGCGCGCTCCTCTGCGCGGTGAGTCTCGGAGGCGACGGGACGATGCTGCGGACGATCCACTTCGCGATGAACCGGCGCGTGCCGGTGATTGGCGTCAACCTGGGATCCTTCGGGTACTTGACGCAGGTCGAGCCGGATCAGATGGAGACGGCGTTCGGCCAGTTCGTCGACGGCGATGTCGCGATCGATGAGCGCATGGTGCTCGACGTCCGAGTCGAGCGCGCGTCCGGAGCGAGTGAGCGGCATCTCGCGGTCAATGAGGCCGCGATCGAGCGCAACTCGGCCGGGCGGACGTTGCGCGTCAACGTCGCCATCTCGAAGCGACCGTTCCTCTCGTACCTCTCAGATGGGGTGCTTGTCGCGACGCCGACGGGCTCGACCGCCTACAACCTCTCGCTGCGCGGCCCGATCGTCTCGCCACAGCTCGCGGCGTTGATCGTCACGCCGATCTCCCCGCACATGCTCTTTGATCGATCGCTCGTGCTCGACCCGAGCGAGTCGGTGCGCCTCGAGGTCGGCGAAGGACCCCCGTCAGCGGTCGTCGTCGTCGACGGGATGGCGAAAGGTCCGATCGGGCCCGAGGACGCGGTCATCGTCGAGTGCGCGGAGGAGACCGCACAGATCGTGCGCTTTGCCGCACCCGACTTCCACGCGATCTTGCGCGAGAAGTTCGGCCTCGCCGATCGTTAGACGTGCTCGAGGAGCTGCGCGTCCGCGAGCTCGGGGTGATCGAGGACGTCGACATCGTCTTTTCGCCCGGACTGACGGCGATCACCGGTGAGACCGGCGCCGGCAAGACCCTCGTGGTCGAGGCGCTCGAGCTGCTCGTCGGCGGGCGCGCCGATCCGGTCATCGTCCGCTCGGCCGCGTCCGAGGCGACCGTCGAGGGACGCTTCACCTTGGATGGCGAGGTCGTGCTGCGGCGCATCGTGCCCCGGGCGGGACGGTCGCGCGCCGAGATCGACGACAAGATGGCGGCGGTCACATCGCTCGAAGCGCGCGGGCGCGACCTCGTCGACCTGCACGGTCAGCACACGCACCAGTCGCTTCTGCGCTCGGCGGTCCAGCGCGCTGCCCTCGACCGCTTCGCCGGGATCGACCTCGAGGAGGTGCGCGCCCTGGGGCGGACGCTTTCCGAGCTCGACGAGGAGATCGCGGCGCTCGGCGGCGACGACCGCCAGCGCCAGCGCGAGCTCGACCTGTTGGGCTTCGAACGAGACGAGATCGCCCGCGCCGAAATCGCGTCGGCCGACGAGGACGAGCGCCTCGCGGCAGAAGAAGACGTACTGCGCTCCGCGGCGGCGCTCAAAGAAACCGTCGTCTTTGGCTATGCGGTCCTGCACGGTGACGACCGTCCGGGGGTCCTCGACCGACTCGGCGAGGCGCGTGCTCAGCTCGAGCGGTTCGACGCCGTGGCGGATCCCGCGGCACGAATGCGCGCCGCGATCGCCGAGCTCGACGACCTCGCCGACGAGCTGCGCCGCGGCAGGAGAGCGGTTCGAAGAGGACCCCGAACGCCTGGAAGCGGTGCGGGTCCGGCGTCAGCTCCTGCACGACCTGGCGAGAAAACACGGTGCGGACTTGGGCGACGTGCTGCGCGCCGGCGGGGAGATCGCGGCCCGCATCGCGGAGATCGAATCGACCGACGAGCGGCGCGCCGACCTGCTGCGCCGGCGCGAGGAGGTGCGCGCCGAGCTCGTCTCAGCGGAGCGGGTCGTCGGTGACGGGCGGCGCAAGGCCGCCGGTGTCCTCGCCGAGGCGGTGGAAGCACGCCTGCGCGACCTCGGGATGCGCAACGCCCGTCTCGACGTCGTCGTGGGCGCAGACGGCATCGGCGACGACGTCGAGTTCCGACTCGGCGCGAATCGCGGCGAGGCGACGCTGCCGCTCGGAAAGGTGGCCTCGGGCGGCGAGCTCGCCCGGGCGATGCTCGCCCTGCGGCTCGTGCTCACCGCGGCGCCGCCGACGCTCGTCTTCGACGAGGTCGACGCCGGCGTTGGCGGCGAAGCCGCGCTCGCCGTCGGGCGCGCCCTCGCCGAGCTCGGCAAGGACCACCAGGTGCTCGTCGTCACCCACCTCGCCCAGGTTGCCGCGCACGCGCACCACCAGCTCGTTGTCGAAAAACGTGAGGTGAAGGGTCGCTCGGTCGCGACGGTGCGCCAGGTGCGCGACGACGAACGCGTGGTCGAGCTCTCACGGATGCTCTCGGGGCACCCCGATTCGCGAACGGCGCGCGAACACGCCGCGGAGCTGCTCGAACGCGTCGGCGCCGGTCGCTGAACGCGCCGTTGTTCCGCCGGTCCGCGGCGCGCGCACAGCATTCCGTTAGCTTGGAAAGGGCCAATCACCGGAGGGGACGGCGTGGCGAAGTTCGTGTTCGTGACCGGGGGGGTGTCGAGCTCCCTCGGGAAGGGACTCGCGTCCTCTTCACTCGGTCGACTCCTAAAGTCCCGGGGCTTGCGCGTGACGATGTGCAAGCTCGACCCGTACATCAACTTCGACCCGGGGACGATGAACCCCTTCGAGCACGGCGAAGTCTTCGTCACCGACGACGGGGGCGAGACCGACCTCGACCTCGGCCACTACGAGCGGTTCATCGACGAGGCGCTGTTGCGCACGTCGAACGCGACGACCGGCCAGATCTACTCGACGGTCATTCAAAAAGAGCGCCGCGGCGACTTCCTCGGAAAGACCGTCCAGGTGATCCCGCACATCACCGACGAGATCAAAGCACGCGTGAAGCGGCTCGCAACCGACGATGTCGACGTCGTCATCACCGAGATCGGCGGGACGGTCGGTGACATCGAGATCGTCCCGTACCTGGAAGCGATCCGGCAGTTCCGCCACGACGTCGGGCGAGACAACGTCTGTTACGTGCACCTCACCCTCGTCCCGTACCTCGCGCCGTCGGGCGAGCTGAAGACGAAGCCCACCCAGCACTCGGTGACCGAGCTGCGCTCCCGCGGCATCCAGCCCGACGTCATCGTCTGCCGCTCCGACCACGAGTTGAACGACGCGTTGAAACGGAAGATCTCGCTTTTGTGCGACGTGCCGATCGAGGCGGTCGTCTCCGCCGTCGATGCCCGCAACATCTACGAGATCCCGCTCCTCCTCCACGACGAAGGCTTCGACCAGATCGTCTGCCGCACGCTCGGCCTCGACGACTCCGACGAGGCGATCGACCTGTCGGCGTGGCAGCTCATCGTCGAGCGCGGCGAGCTCGCCTCCGACGCCGTGCGCATCGGGGTGATCGGCAAGTACGTGAACCTGCCCGACGCCTACCTCTCGGTCACCGAGTCGCTCCGCCACGGCGGCTTCTTCAACGAGACGGGCGTCGAGATCGAATGGGTGCAGGCCGAGAGCGTCAGCCCGGCGACCACCGAGGCCGATCTCGCGAGCCTCGACGGCATCGTCATCCCGGGTGGCTTCGGCGAACGCGGCATCGAGGGCAAGATCGCCGCCGCCACCTACGCGAGGGAACACGACCTCCCCTGCCTCGGGCTCTGCCTCGGTTTGCAGGTGATGGTCGTCGAGTACGCCCGCAACGTCGCTGGCCTTGTGGGCGCGAACTCGAGCGAGTTCGATCCTTCGACGCCGCACCCGGTGATCGACCTGATGGACGAACAAGCCGACGTCGAGAACCTCGGCGGCACGATGCGCCTCGGCGCCTACGTCGCCCGGCTCGAGGACGGTTCGCAGGTGGCGAAGATCTACGGCGAGTCCTCGGTGAGCGAACGCCACCGCCACCGCTACGAAGTGAACAACCACTACCGCAAGCGCCTGGAGGACGCCGGGCTTTCGCTTTCCGGTTTTTCGCCAGACAACCGCCTCGTCGAGTTCATCGAGTTGCCCGGCCATCCGTACTACATCGGCACCCAGGCCCACCCGGAGTTCAAGAGCCGCCCCGACCGCCCGCACCCGCTCTTCCGCGAGTTCATCGCCGCGGCGGTCGACCGGGCGCGCTCGCGCAACCCGCACCTGTTCGAGATCGGACTCGATGCCGCGTCCTGACGGCGGCTTTGTGATCACCGCGGAGAAGGAGCTCTACCAGGCGTCGTTCTTCTCGGTCGTCTCAGACGAGATCACCGCTCCCGACGGCCAGTCCTACGAGCGCCAGATCGTCCGCCACCCGGGCGCGGTCGCCATCGTGGGGATGGAAGGCGACGACGTCGTGATGATCCGTCAGTACCGCGCGCCGTTGCGCAGGGCGATCCTCGAGGTTCCCGCCGGCAAGCTCGACGTCCCTGGCGAGCCGCCCGAGGAGTGCGCGCGCCGTGAGCTCGCCGAGGAGGTCGGCCGCAGCGCCGCGCAATGGACGCTGCTCGGAGAGTTCGATAACTCGCCGGGATTCACCGATGAGCACACGTTCTGCTTCCTCGCCGAGGACCTGACGGGCGTCGAACGTGACACCCAGGGCGTGGAGGAACACTTCATGACCGTCGAGAACGTGCCACTCTCGCGCCTCTGGTCGCTCGTCGAGACCGGCGAGCTCGTCGACGCGAAGACGATCATCGCAATGGCGCTCGCCGAGCGCGCGCTTTGGCGCAGGGCGTCTCCCTGATCGCTGCGAAGACGCTCGACCTGGGCGCGTCGGCGCTGTCGCTCGACGCCGAGGAGTTCCTCTCGTACCTCGCGGTCGAGCGGGGCCGCTCGCACAACTCGATCACGTCATACCGGCGTGACCTGTTGCGGTACGAGCGCTTCGTGAAGACAAAGGACCTCACACTGTTCGAGGTGCGTCCCGAGGTGATCGAGGAGTACCTCGCCGATCTCAGCCGCGGGCACCTCGCCCCTTCGAGCCGTGCCCGCGCGCTCGCCGCGGTGCGCGGTCTGCACCGGTTCCTCGCCGACGAGCGGGGCGCGACAAGCGACCCGACCGCCGATATCGCTGGACCTCGCGTGCCGTCCGGGGTGCCAAAGGCGTTGAGTGAGGACGAGGTGCGGGCCTTGCTGTCCTCGCCGATGGGCGACGATGCGATCGCGCGCCGCGACCGGGCGATCCTCGAGCTGCTCTACGCGACGGGGATGCGGATCTCGGAACTCTCGTCGCTGTCGCTCTCGTCGATCGACGAAAGGGCGCGGCTTTGTCGCGTCCTCGGAAAGGGGAACAAGGAGCGGATCGTCCCGGTCGGCTCGTTCGCGCTGGGCGCCCTGTCGGCGTGGCTGGCGAGTGGAGGGCGGCCACAGCTCGTGCGGCAGCGAACGGCGCGTCGCGACGACCACGATGCGCTTTTCTTGTCGGCGCGGGGGCGGCGGATGGGGCGCCAGGCGGTCTGGCGAGTTGTGCACGCCCACGCCACACGCGTCGGGCTGTCGTCCAAGGTGACGCCGCACGTGCTCCGCCACTCCTTTGCCACCCACCTGCTCGACCACGGAGCGGACATCCGCATCGTCCAGGAGCTGTTGGGCCACGCCTCGATCACGACGACCCAGGTGTACACGAAGGTCTCCCAGGATCACCTTTTGCGTGCCTACACCCAGGCGCACCCGCGCGCCCGTCGCCGGGGGGGCGGATCTCGCCACTGAGCAGGAGATTTTTCGCCGGGAACTGGCGATATGACCGCAGCGGCCAGAAAGTAGTCTGTCGCCATGGCGAACGAGGCCCCGGCTGTGGATTACCGAGAACTGCTCGAGGAGGAGCGCGATTCGCTCGCGCGCCAGCTCGACGAGCTCGGCTTCGCGCCGGGCTCGGGGAGCGGGCTGAACTACGACTCGAACTTCGCCGACTCGAGCCAGGTGACGGCCGAGCGCGGCGAGAACGAGGCGCTCGTTGCCGAGCTGCGCAACGCGCTCTCGGAGGTCGAGCGTGCCCTCACGAAGGTCGAAGAGGGTACGTACGGCATCTGCGAGAAGTGCGGCAACCAGATCTCGCCGGCGCGCCTCGAGGCGAAGCCGGCCGTTCGCACCTGCATCGACTGCGCGACGAATCGCCGCTGACGCTTCATTCGTGACCGAAACCGAGGAGGGGGGCGCGCACAGCGCTTCCACCGTTACGGGCCGTGGACGGTCGGCATCATCGCGGTGCTCGCCGTGATCATCTACGAGCTCGAGAAGCACCACTCGCTGCACAGCGAAGAGCTGCTTTTTTTCGTCGCGCTCATCCCGACGGTGATCCTGCACGAGGTGAGCCACGGCGTCGTCGCCAACTGGCTCGGTGACGACACGGCGAAACGTGCCGGACGACTCACGCTCAACCCGATCAAGCACATCGACCCGATCGGGACAGTCCTCTTGCCGATCTTGCTGATCGTGACGACACATTCGGCATTCGGTTGGGCAAAGCCGGTACCCGTGAACGTCGGCAAGCTGCGCCACCCGCGCAACGACGCCGTCTTGGTCGGCCTCGCCGGACCGGTGACGAACGTCCTCCTCGCGCTGATCGCTGGGTTCGCCTTCCGATTCATCGGCTTCAACACCGTCATCCATCTGCCGTACAACACCCCCATCACGTCGTGGCCGCTCGGCTACGAGTTCTTGTTCTTGTTCGGGATCGTGAACGTGATCATCGCGGTGTTCAACTTGATCCCGATCCCGCCGCTCGACGGGTCGGCGGTGGTCGAGCGCCTGCTTCCGTCGAGCGTTCTGCCGCAGTACTACCGGCTGCGAATGCTGTCGATCTTCCTCGTGATCTTTCTCGTGCTGTTCGATCCGACGGCGTTGGATCGCTTGTTCAACTTCGGGACGGCCTGGTGGGGCCGAATCATCGGCATCGGACCGGTCGAGCTCGTCTGATCAACAGACGGTCCCTTTTTCGCCGCGCGTGCATCGGTAGTCTGCGAATGCGGGTGAACGACGCTCGCTGCGATCGCCGAGAGAGGTGATCGAGGTGTTCTGTCCGAAATGCGGCTCCAAGGTCGACGCCGGGGCGCGCTTTTGCGAAAAGTGCGGTGCGCCGCTTTCGTCGAGCGAGCAATCCGCAGCGCCCGAACCCGCCGAGATGCCGCCTTCGGTTCCGGCGGGTTGGTCGGTGCCCGCTGGCGCGGCGACGTCCGGGCAACCCCAACCGCCGCCGCCACCTTCGTCGCCGCCGGCACCACCGCCCGGATACGGGTGGCAGATGCCCACCCACCCAGAGACCGCCCCGCCGCCTTCTGATTGGCAGAACCTGCGAACCGGCCCCGGGGATCGGTTCGCACCCATCGGCGCGCCGCTCGCGAGCTGGTGGCAGCGCGTCGGCGCCCTGGTGCTCGACGGACTCGTGATCGGCGTCCCGGTCGTCGTCGTGAACCTCATCCTCGCGGCCGCCTTCGGCCACCCGCACACCGTCGTCACGAACGGGACGGCGAGCACCGTGAAATCGCTCACCGGATCGGCGAGAACGGTGGTGTACACGCTGTCGGTGCTCGTGTCCGGTCTGTACTTCGCGATCCTGAACGGGACCGGCAATGGCCAGACGGTCGGCAATCGCGCGCCGGGCATCGCCGTGCGCGACGTCGATACCGGCGCCGTGATCGGCTTTTGGCGCGGGGTGCTGCGGTGGTTCGTGCGCACGGGCCTTTACCTCGCGTTCGTCATTCCCGGTCTTTTGAACGACCTCTTTCCGCTCTGGGACAGCCGCCGCCAGACGCTCGCCGACAAGGCGGCGCGCTCGGTGATGATCCGCCTCAAGTAGCGGTGCGACGGCCGCGGCGCTGCCGCCGTTGTGGCGCGCCGCTCAGCGCCGACGCGACGTTCTGTCCCACCTGCGGGACGCGCCAGCGGCCGCGGCGAGAGCGGCTGGTCTCACCCGGGCGAGCCGAGTTGGCGGCGGGCTGGCACCGGGACCCCTTTGGTCGAGCCGCGTGCCGCTACTTCAACGGTGACATCTGGACCGACCAGGTTTTTTCGGCCGGCCATCGAAGCGACGTCGTCTCGGTCGACCGCCTCTCGGACGATCGGGTTCCCGAAGGGGTGTGGCGGGCCTCGTTCGGATCACTCGCCTTTTCGCTCGGCGGCCTCGTCGTCTCCTTCGGTCTGTCGCTTTTGTTCCTCGTGCCGCTGCTCGCCTCGCACCACCACGCGAACGCCCTCGTCCGCCTCGTCCTTTCCGAGGTGGGGCTGTGGGTCGGGCTGTACGCGACCTGCGTGCTCTCGAGTCGCCGGTACGGGACGGGGAGGGTCCGCGCAGACTTCCGCTGGCGCTTCAAGCGCGAGGACCTGTGGATCGCGTTCGTCGCCGCGATCGTCGCCCGCTGCGTCGCCGCGGTCGTGCTGGTGCCGTTCGTCCACGTCGCACAGAAGGTGGGCAACCCCGACAAATCGCTCTATGCGATCACGAACCTCGGGACCTGGGGATGGTTCGTGCTCGTCGTGTTCACCTGCGTGGGCGCGCCGTTGATCGAGGAACTCTTTTTCCGCGGGCTCCTCCAGGGTCAGTTGGTCGAGCGCCTGGGCGTCGGGTTTGGGATCGTCGCCACGGCGATCGTCTTCGGCGCAGTGCACATCGCGAACGATCCCGGCGTCGCCGGCTTGCTCTTGGCGCTGACGGTCGGAGCGGGAGGGATCGTCTTCGGCGTCGTCCGCCACCTGACGGGCCGACTCGGGACGTCGACGCTCACGCACGCGATGTTCAACGCCGCGGCGGTGATCATCTTCGCCGTCGTCGGCTCGCGTTGACGGCCGAACGAAGCTCCGGTGGTTAGATCAGCTCGCCCCGCTCGACGAGGCCGACCGCGGTGCGGGCACGCTCGAGCGTTTTCGAGGAGACTTCGCGGGCCCGGAAGGCCCCTGCGCCGAGCACGGTGCTGACGGCGCCCGGATCGGCGGCCAACTCCGAGAGCCGCTCGCGCACCGGCCGCAAAAGCTCGACGAGCGCCTCGGCGGTGTCGTTCTTCAGCGCGCCGTAGCTCGAGTAGCGCTCGGCGACGCGGTTCGGGTCCTCGCCCGTCGCCGCCGCGAGGAGCTCCAAAAGGTTGGCGACGCCGGGCTTCTTTTCACGGTCGCAGCGCACCTCGGTCTCGGTGTCGGTGACGGCTCGGCGGATCTTCTTGCGGATCTCTTCGGGCGGGTCGTCCAAGGAGATCAGCCCCGATGGCGCCGAGGTGCTCTTCGACATCTTCTGGTCGGGGTGCTGCAGGTCCATCACCCGCGCGCCGACCCTCGGGACCTGGGCTTCCGGCACGACGAAGGTCTCGCCGTAGGTGGCGTTGAACCGCAGGGCCAGGTCCCGGGTGAGCTCGAGGTGCTGGCGCTGGTCGTCGCCGACCGGCACCTTGTCGGTGTCGTAGAGCAAGACGTCGGCTGCCATCAGCACGGGGTAGGTGAACAGCCCGACGCGGATCGCCTCGTGGTGCTGGGCCTTCTCCTTGAACTGGGTCATCCGCCGCAGCTCGCCGAAGCCGGTCGAGCATTCGAGGATCCACGACAACTCGGTGTGCTCGGGGACGTGGCTTTGCAGGAAGATCGTGCAGACCTCGGGGTCAAGGCCGATCGCCAAGAACCCCATCGCCGTTTCGAGCGAACGGCGATGGAGGTCCGCCGGTGCGATCTCCGTCGTCATCGCGTGCAGGTCGACGACGCAGAAGTACGCGTCGTCGCTGTACTGGTCCTTCACCCACTGGCGGAAGGCGCCGAGGTAGTTGCCGACGTGCAGCGCGCCGGAAGGTGACACCCCCGAGAGGACCCGAGCCATGCAGCGACGATAGACGAGGCGCTTTTCGCGCCCCGTCGGTTCACCAGGAAGAAGTCCTCGCCCGATAGCGTGCTCGCCATGACCTACGAGGTCCACCTCGACGTCTTCGACGGGCCGTTCAGCCTGCTCTTCCAGCTGATCTCCGCCCAGGAGGTCGACCTGTACGAGGTACGCCTCGCCGACGTCGTCGACGCCTTCGTCGCCGAGATGGTGCGCGCCGAGACGCTCGACTTGGAGATCTCGACCGAGTTCCTCTTGATCGCCGCCACCCTCGTCGAGCTGAAGTGCCGGCGGCTCCTGCCGGTGGCCGGCGACTACGACGACGAGGACGAGCTCGCGCTTTACGAGGCGCGCGACTACCTGCTCGCCCGGCTCGTCGAGTGCCGCACGTTCGCCCAGGCGGCGGCCGAGCTGCAGCAGATGGAGGCACGCGCCCAGCGTTCGATGCCCCGCCGTCTCGGCGCCGACGAGCGCTTCGGCGACGTCGTTCCCGACCTCTTGGAAGGAGTGGACGCCGAGCGGCTGCGGCGCATCGCCCAGCGCGCCCTTGCCGAGCGGCCGATTCCGCACATCGAAGACACCCACGTGCTCGTCGACGAGGTGAGCGTTGCCGAGACGATCGAGTTGCTCGTCGATGAGCTGCAGCACAGGGGTGCGGTGACCTTCCGCGAACTCACTGAACACCTGCCGTCGCGGGCGCACGTCGTCGCGTCGTTCCTGGCAATCCTCGAGCTCTACAAGCGGGCGCTCGTAGACCTCGAACAGCTGACCACCTTTGGGACCTTGACGGTGACGTGGATCGGCGGATCGGGAGATGCCGCGCAGCTGGGCGAGGACATCGACGACTACGGCGCGCCGGCGGGGGTGAACTGATGAGCAGCTTCGACGACGACGCCCGCGAGCAGATCGCGGCGATCGAAGCGGTGCTCACCGTCGCGATGGAGCCCGTCACGACCCAGCTGCTCGCCGAGCTGTTGGAGGTGGCGCCCGAACGCGTCGACGATCTCTGTCGGGGCCTGGCGCGTGACTACGAGACCGAAGAGCGCGGTTTCGAGCTCGTGCGCGTCGCCGGCGGGTACCGCATCCAGAGCCATCCCGCCTACCGCAACTACGTCGAGCGGTTCATCCTGGACGACGCGCCGCGCCGGCTCTCGCCCGCCGCGTTGGAGACGCTCGCCATCGTCGCCTACAAACAGCCGATCTCGCGCGGCCAGATCGGCGCGATCCGCGGCGTCAACCCCGAAGGCGTGATGCGTGTCTTGGTCGAGCGGGGCTACGTCGCGCCGGTCGGCCATGACTCGGGCCCCGGCCAGGCCGTGCTGTTCGGGACGACGCCGTTCTTCTTGGAGCGGCTCGGGATCGACTCGCTCGCCGACCTGCCACCGCTCGAGCACTTCGTCCCGGACGCGGAGGTGGTCGAGGGTCTCGAGCGCGTCCTGCGCTCAGATCCGGGGGAGTGAGCACAAAAGACGAGGCGGGAATCCGTCTGCAGAAGATCCTCGCCCGCGCCGGGTACGGGTCGCGCCGCTCAGCCGAGGAGCTGATCTCGGCGGGGCGGGTGCGGGTGAACGGCGCGCCCGCCGCGCTCGGGCGCCGCGTGTTGCCCGGCGTCGATCGCGTCGAGGTCGACGGTGTCCCCGTCGGGATCCTGCCCGATCTCGTCGCGTACCTGGTCAACAAACCCCGCGGTGTGGTGACGACGGCGCACGACCCCGAGGGGCGGGCGACGATCCTCGACCTTTTGCCAAAGACGCCGAGGGTTTTTCCCGTCGGCCGGCTCGATCGGGACACCGAAGGCCTGATCATCTGCACGAACGACGGCGAGCTCGCGCAGCTGCTCGCCCATCCGCGCCACGGCGTCGAAAAGGAGTACCTCTGCGAGGTCGAAGGGGATCCGTCACGCGAGGCGGTCCGACGGCTGCGGGACGGCGTCGAGATCGAAGACGGAGTGATCACCCACCCGGCGTCGGTCTCGAGACGCGCCCCCGGCGTTCTGCGCATCGCGATCCACGAGGGCCGCAACCGCCAGGTGCGAAAGATGTGCGACGCGGTCGGGTACCCGGTGCGCCGATTGATCAGGACGCGCATCGGGCCGTTGCGCGACCCGCGATTGAAGCCCGGCGAGTATCGCCGCCTTCGCACCGACGAGCTAGTTGCCCTGCGCGACGCGGCGCGCGGCGAGCGGCATCTCGCCGTCGTTCGCCGATGAGCGGAACTGAGTTCTCCGGCGCGACGACGCTGCGCGGCGTCGCGCGCGTGCCCGGCGACAAGTCGATCTCGCATCGTGCGCTCATCTGCGCCGCGCTCGGCGAACGGTCGATCCGAGGTGCGCGGTCTCAACCTCGGCGAGGACGTGCGCCACACGCGCCTCGCCCTCGCCGCCTTGGGTGCCGCCTTTGACGAGGATGCGGTGATCGGCGGGCGGCAACGGTTGCGCGCTGCGCGCCACGCCCTGGACCTCGGCAACTCGGGGACGGGGATGCGGCTCTTGGCGGGTGTCTGCGCGACGTTGCCGTTTGCGACCGAGCTCGACGGTGACGGGTCGCTGCGGCGACGCCCGATGCGCCGCGTCGTCGAGCCGCTGCAGAAGATGGGTGCGGACATCTCCAGCGAGGACGGTGAGCGCGCTCCGTTGAAGATTCGTCCCGCCGCGCTGCGGGGGATCTCGCACGACCAGCAGATCCCCTCCGCGCAGGTGAAAGGAGCGCTGCTCTTTGCCGGCCTCGACGCCGACGGCGAGACGAGCGTCATCGAGTCGCACGCGACGCGCCGTCATACCGAAGAGCTCTTTGCCCGCTGCGGCGCTGAGATCTCGACGACGGAGCGCGACGGCCGCTATGTCGCGATGGTCCGACGCTCCGAACCCGAGCCGTTCGAGCTCACCGTCCCCGGCGATCCCTCGCAGGCGGCGTTCCTCTGTGTCGGGGCGGCGTTGCTCCCCGGCAGCGAGGTGCGCGTCGAACACGTCTACGCGGGCAAGGAGCGACTCGGCTTCGTCGGCGTCCTGCGACGCATGGGGGCGAGGATCGAGGTCCAGCCGATCGACGAGTCCGAGATCCCGCGCGCCGACCTTTTGTGCTCGGGAGCGGAGTTGAAGGCGACGACGATCACCGCGGACGAGATCGCCGATCTTATCGACGAGCTTCCGGCGCTCGTCGTCGCGGCGTGCTTCGCCACGGGGACGACGGAGATCGAAGGCGCCTCCGAGTTGCGCGTGAAAGAGAGCGATCGGATCGCGACAATGACCGAGGCGCTCGCGGCCCTTGGCGCGCACATCGCCGAGCGACCGGACGGCTTCGTCATCGAAGGAGGACAGTTCGAACCGCAGGGCCGTGCCTCGTCACGCGGTGACCACCGGGTGGCGATGGCGCTTGCGATCGCGGCGCTGCGTACGAAGGCATCGGTTCGCGTCGACGACTTCGACGCTGCCGACGTCAGCTGGCCGGGGTTCGCTTCGGAGTTGCGGAGGCTGTCGTGGCCGTGATCGCGATCGACGGTCCCGGTGGCGCGGGGAAATCAACCGTCGCGCAGGCGCTCGCTGAAAGGCTCGGACTCGAACGCCTCGACACCGGCGCGATGTACCGCGCTGTCACACTCGCCGCATTGCAAAGAGGCATCGCGATCGATGACGGCGATCGCCTCGCGCTGCTCGCGCAGGCCCTCTCGATCGAGCTCGACGGGCGCGTCATCGTCGACGGGGTCGACGTCACCGACGCCATCCGCTCACCGGAAGTCGACGCGGCGGTGAGCGCCGTCTCCGCGCACCCTGGCGTGCGCACCGAGCTCGTCGCGCGCCAGCGCGATTGGGTGCAACGCCGCCGCGAGGGCGTCATCGAAGGTCGTGACATCGGTTCGGTCGTCGTGCCCGACGCGGACCTGAAGGTCTTCCTCACCGCGCACCCCAAGGTGCGCGGCAGAACGGCGCGCCCGCGACCTGGGCGACACGAGCGGTGACGTCGCCGACGTGCGCGCCGCCATCGACGCGCGCGATGAGAAGGACTCGACGCGGGCGGTTTCCCCGCTCGTCGCCGCGGACGGCGCGCTCGTCATCGACTCGAGCGAGCGCAGCGTCGCAGAGATCGTCGACGAGATCGTCGCCGCGCTCACAAAGCGACGAGAAGTGCCGAGCACCGACGAGCGTCCGCGCAGCGACCCGGCCGAGCGCCCGATCCGGCCGCCGTCGCGCGCGCAGATCTGGTTCTACGCGGTGTGCCGGGTGGTGGCCGTCGGCTTGAGCGATTTGCTTTTGCCGGGGAAGGTGCACGGGAGGAGAAAGGTCCCAAGGAGGGGCGCGTACATCATCGCCCCGTTGCACCGCTCGGACATCGACTTTCTCATCGCGGCGCGCATCACCCGACGCCGGCTGCGCTACATGGCGAAGGCGGGGATCTTCGTCAACCGTCCGTTCTCGTGGCTGATCGAGACGCTCGGCGCTTTCCCGGTGCACCGCGAGGCGACGGATCGCAAGGCCTTCGACCGCTCGCTCGAGGTGCTCTTGGCGGGTGAGCCGCTCGTGCTCTTCCCCGAGGGGACGCGCCTTACCGGTCCGACGGTCGGCGAGGTGCGCGAAGGCGCGGCGTACCTGGCGCTGCGCGCCGGGGTGCCGATCGTGCCGGTCGGGCTGGCCGGCACCGACGAGGCGCTGCCGATTGGCCACAAGCTCATCCACCCGACGCCGCTCGGCATCGTCGTCGGCGACCCGCTGATGGCGGGCGTCGAGCGCCGCGCCGCCGAGGGCCGCGGCCGAGTGCCGCGTGCCGCGGTGCACGCGCTCACCGAGGAGCTCGTCGTGGCTATCCAAAAGGCGAGCGACGAGGCCCGGGTGAAGCGCCGCGGTAGGGTCTCGCCCCGTTCGCCGAACTGAGCAAAGGAGCGACTCGTGCGCATCGTCGTCACCGGGGGATCCGGCTTCGTCGGCCGTCACGCCGTGCGGCGACTCGCGGCGCGCGGTGACGACGTGGTCGTCGCCGACAAGAACCCCTTTCCTGACCCGGCTGTCGCCTGCGTCGAAGGCGACCTGCGCGAGGAGAAGATCGTCGACGCGGCGATCGAGGAGGGGACCGACGCCGTCGTGCACCTTGCGGCGATCACGTCGGTGCTGTTGTCCGCGAAGGACCCGCACGCGGTGTTCGAGACGAACGTCGGCGCGACCGAGCTGATCCTCGAGCGCTGCCGCGTGCTCGGCGTCGAGCGACTCGTATTCGCGTCGACGAACGCCGTCGCGGGCGTCGTCTCGGGCACGATCGACGAGACCGTGCTGCCCCGACCGCTCACTCCCTACGGCGCGACGAAGGCCGCCGCCGAGATGCTCTTTTCCGCCTATGCGGCGAGCTACCAGATGAGGACCGTTGCCTTGCGCTTCACGAACATCTACGGCGAAGGCATGCAGTCAAAAGACAGCGTCGTCGCCCGGCTGATGCGCTGTGCGCTGTCGGGATCGCCGATCTCGGTCTACGGCGACGGCGAGCAAAGGCGCGACTACGTCTATGTCACCGACGCCGTGGCGGCGATCGAGCTCGGGCTCGGGCTCGACACCGCGCAGACGCTCACGATCGGGGCCGGCACGTCGGTGTCGATGAACGAGTTGTGGAAGACGGCCTGTGAGGTGACCGGCGTCGACATCCCTCGGGAAGAGGTGCCGGCAAAACCCGGAGAGATGCCGGCGGTCGTCGTCAACACGGCAAAGGCGCGTGCGCTCGGGTTCGCCCCGCAGGTCGACCTGCGCAACGGGCTCGGAAAGACCTGGGCGGACTTCCGGCAGAACCCCGCCTGATTCAGCCCCCGACGCCGGCGCGATGCCGCTCGCGCCACCAGGTCCGGAAAACGACGCGGGTGAAGCGCCAGCCGTAGACGAGGTTGTGTCCCTTCTTCGACGCGCCCGAGTTCCGCGCCCGCATCGTCACCGGTCGCTCGGCGTAGCGGGCGCCGTTGAAGATCGCGCCGATCAACAGCTCGGACGACTGGTATTGCGGCTCGTCCAAGGCGAGCCGGTCGGGGAGGTCGGCGCTCATGGCGCGGATCGGGTTCGCGGTGTCGGTGACCTTCGTCCCGGTGAGCAACGAGATGAGTACGGAGAAGAATCGGATCCCTGCACTGCGGACCGCGTCCTTCGATTCGCTCCTTCCCAACGTGCGCGACCCCGAGACGAAATCGGCGTCACCGTCGACGATCGGCTGCACGACGACGGCCAAGTCGTCGGGATCGGACTGGCCGTCGGCGTCGGCGGTGATGAGATAGCGGGCGCCTCCCTGACGAGCGAGGTGATAGCCGAGTCGCAACGCCGCCCCCTGACCGCGATTCACCGGCGCGATCACGCAGAACTGTCCGAGCTTGCGGACAACCTCCGCGGTGCCGTCCTCTTCGCCGTCGACGACGACGAGGACCGAGACGGGAAGTCCGCAGAGCTCTCCCGGCATCGACTCGACGACTCCGCCGATGTTGTCGCGCTCGTGGTACGCGGCGATGACGACCACGACCGGCGCGAAGTCGGCTGCACCGTGGTACGACTCGAACTCTTTCAGCGCGACGCCGTCGATCAGGTCGTCAGTGGCGCGACGTCGGCGCGCGTCTCTTGCGTTCATCGCGATGGTGCCTTCAGGCCGCGCCGACCGGAACGAGCATGTCGACGGCGAGCACGTCACGATCCTCGGCGGACGGCGGCACCCCCGTTGCTTCGCGTCCGTGGGCGACCGATGCCGCGATCCACACCGCCCGCAGCATGTCGCGCAGCTCGGGCGGTGGTGGGAAGTACTCCTCCTCGTCGACGGCGCGCTCGACCGCGACGCCGTTTGCCGGCGCCAGGCGTGCGAGCACCTCGTCGACGAGCCACTCGGGGGCGGACGCTCCGGCGGTGACACCGACGGTGCCGGTGAGGTCGTCGGGGAGCTCGTCGGCTGAGTTCACCCGCAGCACGCGGGGGGCACCGGCGGCCTTCGCGACGTGGGTGAGCGAAACGGTGTTCGAGGAATTCTGTGAGCCGATGACGACGACGGCGTCGCAGCGGTGCGCGATCTGCTTCAACGCGGCCTGCCGGTTCGTCGTCGCGTAGCAAAGGTCCGATCGTCCCGGCATCCACAGTTCGGGGTAGTGCGCCTTCGCCTGTTCGGCGATGCCCGACCACTCGTCGTGGGGAAGCGTGGTCTGCGCCAAGAGCGCGACCGGGGTGTCGATCGGGCCGAGGCGCTCGAGATCGCCCTCGGTCTCGACGAGCCGCACCGCTTCCGGGGCGACCGCCATCGTGCCGATCGCCTCTTCGTGGCCGGCATGGCCGACGTAGATCACCGTGTAACCCTTTTTCGCCCGCACCTTCAACTCGTGGTGCACCTTCGTCACGAGTGGACAGACGGCGTTCACCGCGATCCGCCCCTGTGCCGAGGCAGCGTTTTCTACCTGCGGGGCGGAGCCGTGCGCGGAGAGCATCACCGGCGCGCCCGAAGGCACTTCCGAAACGTCGTCGACGAAGATCACGCCCTGCCGGGAGAACTCCTCGACGACCAGCCGGTTGTGGACGATCTCGTGGTAGCAGTAGACGGGCGGTTCAAAGACGCGCACCATCCAGGCGAGCGCCTTGATCGCCATCTCGACTCCGGCGCAGAAGCCCCGCGGCGCGGCGAGCAGGACTTTGTCGACGGCCACCTCACAAAGGCTACCGGCGGGGGGTCGGTAGCCTTGGACAGTGAGAAATCCGCAGGTTGTCGCCGTCGCGCCCGGATCGCCCGCGGCAGCTGCCGGGGTCCTCGTCGGCGACGAGATCGTCGCGGTGAACGGCGAAGTGCCGAACGACGTCATCGGCTTTTGGATCGCGACGAACGACTCAGCACCCGAGCTCGGCCTCCGCCGCGGTGGCCTCGAGTTCGAGCTCTCCTGCGAGAAGGCGGCCGGGGAACCCCTCGGAGTCGAGGTCTCGTCGGCGCTCTTTGACCGAGTCCGCACGTGCGACAACCACTGCGCCTTCTGCTTCATCTACCAGCTGCCAAAGGGGATGCGGAAGAGCCTCTACGTGAAGGACGACGACTACCGGCTCTCTTTCCTCTACGGCAACTTCACGACGCTCACCCGCTTCACCGAGCTCGACTTCGAACGCGTAGTCACCGAGCGACTCTCGCCGCTCTACGTCTCGATCCACGCCACCGACCCGGAGGTGCGGTCGGCCCTCTTGCGCAACCGCCGCGGTGCGACGAGCCTCCGCTGGCTGCAGGCGCTGCTCGGCGAGGGCATCGAGGTCCATGGCCAGGTCGTCGTCTGCCCGGGGGTGAACGACGGCGCGGTTTTGGACGACACGATGGCGGGGGTGCTCGAGCGCTTCCCCGAGCTCGCCTCCGTCGGCGTCGTGCCGCTCGGGGTGAGCCGCTACAGCCACGAAAAAGAGATGCGGCCGCACACGACCGCGGAAGCAGTCGACCTCGTCGAGCGGGTCGAGTCGTGGCAGCAGAGATTCACGGCGCTGCTCGGCCGGCGACTCACCTTCTGTGCCGACGAGTACTACCTCCTCGCGCACCGTCCCTTCCCGGACGCCGACGCGTACGAAGGCTTTCCGCAACTCGAAAACGGCATCGGCATGGCGGCCGCGTTCCGACGTGACTTCGGCGCGCGTACAACCCGCCCGAGCGGTCGCCACGGCGGGTTCTTCGCCTCGGTCGACGGCGCCCCGGCCGCGGGCTATCGCGCCCCGCGGACGATGGGGCGGGCGATGAAACCGCCTGACGTGCGACGCACAGCTGCGGACGTCGTGGTCGTGACCGGACGATTCGGCGCTTCGGTGCTTCGACCGGTGCTCGACGACTTCGGTTACGAAGACGTCGAGTTGGCCGTAGTCGACAACGCCTTTTTCGGCGGCAACATCGGCGTGACGGGCCTGCTCACCTTTGCCGACGTCGACGCTCGCCTGCGCGGGGTCTCGGTGGACGCCCGGGTTCTCCTCCCCGACATCTGTCTTTCCGGCGGCCGCTTTTTGGACGGCGAACCGGCCGACGCGCTTTGCCGAGCGGTCGAGATCGTCCCGGCCGACGGCGCGTCACTTCGACGGGCCCTTGATCGCGCGTCCTCGGCGTTGCGACTCGCAGCAATCGCTGCACCGTGATGGCGACGACGCCTTCGTCGCGGCTCGCCGCGACGGCGGTCCGGCGGCCGCAGAGACCCCCGGGTTTCGTCGTCATCGCGGGGCGTCCTAACGTCGGCAAGTCGACGCTCGTCAACCGGATCGTCGGCTCTCGGCGCGCGATCGTCGTGGAGCGCCCTGGTGTGACCCGCGATCGTCTCGAGCTCGAGGCGTCGTGGAACGGCCGGGACTTCCGCGTCGTCGACACCGGCGGCATAGGCGCGACGACCGAGGCGCTCGACAACAAGGTCCGCTCCGTGGCACTCGATGCGATCAGGCGTGCCGATCTCGTGCTGCTCGTCGTCGACGCAACGACGGGGGTGACGACCGAGGATGCGGACGTCGCAGAAGCCCTGCGCCGCTCCGGCACCCCGGCGCTCGTCGTCGTGAACAAGGTCGACGCCACGGCGCACGAACAGGACGTCTGGCCGTTCGTTCGCCTCGGCCTCGGTGATCCCGTCGCCATCTCCGCGCTGCACGGCCGCGGCGTCGGCGACCTCCTCGACCTCGTCGTCACGCGACTCGATGCGGCGATGCGTCGCGGCGACGAGCCGGCGGCGTCAGAGGGCGGCGAATCCGGGACCGAACAGGACGCCGACGAAGACGAAGAAATCGTGGCGTCGGTCGCGATCGTCGGGCGGCCGAACGTCGGCAAGTCGACGCTGTTCAATCGTCTCGTGGGCGAAGAACGCTCCGTGGTCCACGACGTTCCGGGAACGACGCGCGACGCCGTCGACACGCTCGTCGACACGTCCGAGGGCCGCATCCGCTTCGTCGACACCGCGGGACTGCGCCGCAAGTCCCGCATCGGCGAAGCCACCGAGTACTACTCGCTCGTCCGTTCGCTCTCGGCGATCGATTCAAGTGATGTCGCCGTGTTGGTGCTCGACGCCGGCGAAGGCGTGAGCCACCAAGACCAGCGGATCGCGGAGCGGATCGACGCGGCGGGAAGCCCGATCGTCGTCGTCTTGAACAAGTGGGACCTGCTGACAACGGAGCAGCGTTTGGACGCCGCCCGCGATGTGCGCGAAAAGCTCGGCTTCCTCGCCTGGGCTCCGGTGCTGCGGGTCTCCGCGAAATCCGGCCAGGGAGTGCACCGCATCCTGCCGTCGCTCAGCGCGGCGATCGCCGCCTACCACCGCCGCATCCCCACCGCGGCCCTGAACGCGGTGATCCAGGAGCTCCAGCAGAACCATCCCGCGCCGGGCGCCCGCATCTCTTACGCCGTGCAGGGCGCGATCGAACCGCCGACGATCACGCTCTTTTCGAACCGGCGGTTGGACCCCGGATACCTCCGCTACGTGGAGCGGATACTGCGCGAGCGCTTCGCGTTCGGTCCGACGGCGCTCAAGGTGCGCGTCCGGGTGCGGTCTCGATGAGCGCGGACGAGATGCCCACCCGAGATGAAACAGACGCGGCCGCCGAAGTCGAACACGACGACGCGCCGCCGAAGGCGCCGTGGCATTTCAAGGTGCTCCTCGTCGGCACCGCCGGGTACCTCGTCTACCGGCTCATCTGGTTCATTTTCTGGCTCGCCGGTCACGCCTGGCACGGTTGACGGAGACGGTTGCTCAGCTGAGGCCCGAGTATTCGGCGAGGCTCCCGTTCGGCCGGGTCGACGCCCCGTCGCCGGTGATCGGCCACCAACCGAACCGCAGCCGCTCACGGCAGTCGGGCTCGGGCAGCGGATGGGCGAAGAGGTAACCCTGGGCGAGGTGGCAGCGGTGGCGTCGCAGCCAATGGAGCTCGTCGGTCGTCTCGACGCCCTCGGAGACGACGTCGACGCGCAGCGCCCGGCCCATTTCGATTATCGCGGAGACCAAGTTGCGGTCGGCTTCGCTCGTCAAGAGCGCGGCGGTGAACGAACGGTCGATCTTCAACTCGTCGAGCGCCAGATGGCGAATCCTGCCGAGCGAGGAGTACCCGGTGCCGAAGTCGTCGATCGACACCCGGACGCCGAGCTCGTGGAGTGCGTGGAGGCGCCCGTTCCCGCTCTCTTCCATCACCGAGGACTCGGTGATCTCGAAGGTGATCTGGTGCGGGTCGCACCCGGTCTCTGTGAAGATCCGTGCCGCCGAGGCGACGAGGTTGTCGTTTTGCAGCTGGACCGGCGAGACGTTCACCGCGCACCGCAGACGCGGCAATCCGAATGCGGTGGACCACGAGACGATGTCCTTGCACGCTTGGGAGAGGACGAATTCGCCGATCGGAATGATGAGGCCGGATTCTTCGGCCGTGGCGATGAAACCCTCGGGCAAGGTGAGTCCGCGTTCGGGATCGTTCCAGCGCACGAGCGCCTCGACACCGACGAACGCGCCGGAGTCCAAATCGGCGACTGGTTGGTAGTAGACAGCGAGCTCGTCGTTCTCGAGCGCGCGCTGAATCCGATGGGTCACGGACGCTCGAATCTGTGCCTTCACGCGAAGCGAACCTTCGAATACGACCCATCGCCCGCCACCGGCGCCCTTCGCGCGCTCGAGCGCGAGGTGCGCATCGCTCATCAGGTTCTCCGGCGTGGAACCCGCCGTACTCGAGCGCGAGGCCAAAGGTCGCCGCGAGGAGCACGCGATCCTCGCCGATCGCGAAAGGTTCCCGGAACAACGCCATGATCTCTTCGGCGAGGCGCCCGAGCTCGGAGGGATCGTCGATCTGTGAGCGCACGACGATGAAGGTGTCGCCTTCGAGGCGACCGGCGACGTCGGTCGTCCGCAATCTGCCGACGAGGCGACGACCGAGTTCGGACAGCAAGAAGTCGGAGTTCTCGGTCCCGTAGGTCGCGTTGACGGTAACGAAGCGATCGAGGTCCAAGATCGCGACGCCGAGTTGGTACTCGCCGACCTGCGCCCATTTCAACTCGTGGAGGATGCGTTCCGAAACGAGCTGCCACTTCGGCAGCGCTGTCATCGCGTCGTACAGGTTCAGGTACTCGATCTCTTGCTTGGCGGTTTCGAGCGCGGTCTCGTCGAAGAACTGGCCGAGGGTGGTCACGATGTTCCCGGATTCGTCGCGGATCGGTGCCACCCAGAGCCGCCCGCCGACATAAGAACCATCTGCGCGGCGGTACCGCTTCACGATCTCGTACTGATCGCGAGTTCCGGCGAGGATCTCACGGAACAACACCATGTCGAGGTCCTTGTCCGCGGGGTGGGTGATCTCTTGAAACGTCTTGCCGATGAACTCGGAACGGGTGTACCCGAGCACGTCCAAGAACGCGTCGTTCACGAGGGTGATGCGTCCATCGGGATCGGCGGTCTGTGCCGGAACAGGACTGTGCTCGAAGAGCTCGATCGCGAGGTGCGAGGTGCGACGCAATCCTTCGCGCACGAGACGGTCCTCGGTCACGTCTTCGACGAAACCCTGGATGTGGATCGGGCCGCCGCGGCCGAGCGCGCACAGACACCGGCGAAGTGCACGGCCCGACGAGACCCATTTGGGAGATGGATCTGACCATCGAGCGCGAAGGACGTCCCTGCCGTCGTCGCCGTTCGCAAGGCGTCGAACAAGCGGTGGCGGTCGGTCGGGCTCAGCCGTTGGTCCATTTCCTCGGGGTCGACCTGGCCGGAGGATCTCAGGCCGAGGATGCGCTGCGCGCGGGCGTCCACATAAAAAGTCGGGCGTTCTGTGAAGTCGCAGTACCAGTGGCCGGGACCCGAAGAAGCTCGCGGACGATCGACAACGGCTTCACTGGGAGAGGGGAGTGCTTGGGTGACGGTGAGCCCTTCGGCGCCGACAGGTTCGAAGGCGAGTGTGAAACCGGTGACGACGTCGTCGTGGAGCACCGGTGTCGCTCTTGCGTTGACGGTGACGAGGGAATTATCTCCGCGGACGATGTCGAGCGATCCCGCGACGACCGCGAACCCCGCGGCAATCTCGCGCAGGATGGCGGGGAGCTGTTCGGTGAGACCCCAGGGCGCGATGTCGGCGAGATTCGTTCCGGCGACGCGTTTTGCCGTGATGCCGAGAAGACGTCGTGCGCCTTCGTTGATTTTGAGGATCCTTCCCGACTGGTCGCAGGAGATCGATGCGACCGCAATCGGGTATGTCAGCGCGCGAGGCGGTTGCAGGGGTTGTGCGCTCCTTCCTCTCGTGCCCACCGCTGCTCCTGACCGCGGTCGAATCGCCGATCGGGGGCAGTCATGAGGCGTCGCCCGAAGACGAGCACCACAGACTCCGGCTGACCGGGCCGAATTTCGCCGAATTTCGCGTCGATGCGCGCTCTCGACCCCTAATCACACGGTAGATCTGGCCACTTTGTGAAGCGCGCGGCTCACTCTGTGTGGCTATTTGCCGAAGCGAAGTTCTCCCGGGATCCGGCTTCTTCCCAGGTAGGGGTGAAGATTGCTGAAGAGGACACCTGGTACCGTGGCCATCACCCTGACGGGGGAACCACCTCCGCTAGGCCTGCGGGCTGTGGCGCAGCTTGGTTAGCGCGCTTGACTGGGGGTCAAGAGGTCCCGGGTTCAAATCCCGGCAGCCCGACCAGCGTAGGAGGCATATTCGGTCTCCACCATGTCCGGTGAACCAACTGTACCACCAACTAACCGCCCCGATTGTGTAACCTGTCCGGCCGTGGGGCGACGGGCGCGGGGCGAGGGCGGGATCCGTCTCCGCCCCGACGGCGCGTGGGAGTCCTCGCTCGACCTCGGCACGGGGCCGGGCGGCCGACGTCAGGTGCGGTGGTTCAGGGCCTCGACGCGGAGCGCCGCCCTCAAGCGCAGGCGCGACGCCCAGGACCAGCTTGCGCGCGGTGAGCTTGTCCTCTCGTCACCGCGCATGACCGTGGCGCAGTGGATGGAGCACTGGCTGGACGGACCGCTCAGGACGTCTGTCGAACTCGGGGACCGGAAGCCCCTGACGGCCCAGAACTACCGCCACGTGTACCAGGCCTACATCAAGGACCTCGTCGGCGGGGTCCGTCTCGACAAGCTGCGCGCCCAGGACGTCGACCGCATGACATTGTTCCTCCGTCAACTGAAGTTCAGGCCGAACACGGTCCGAGTCGCCCGCACGGTGCTCCGGGCCGCCCTCACCGCGGCCCAGAAGGAGGGCCTCGTGGCCCGCAACGCGGTAGCGCTGTCCACCGCCCCCAAGGTCCCCAAGAAGGGGAAGAGGGAGAACCCGCCGGCCCTCAACCTCGTACAGGCGCGGACACTCCTCGCCTCGCTCGACGGCAAATGGGCCGGCCCGCTCATCACCGTCGCCGTGCTCACAGGGCTGAGACGAGGGGGAGCTGCTGGCCCTCCACTGGGCGGACGTGGACCTGGAGGGCCGTGTCGTCCACGTGACGGGCACCCTGGGCCGCGTGACCGGGGAGGGCCTCAGGCGGACGGAGCCGAAGACCGTGGCAAGCTACGCGGACGTCCCGCTCGTGCCCGCCGCCGTCTCCGCTTTCCGGCGCCAGCTCGAGACGCAGGAGGCGGCGAAGGAGGAGCTGGGGGAACGGTGGAAGGAGGACGGGACCGTCTTCCACGGACCGCGGCGGCGGCCCCATGGACCCGCCGCGCACGACGCGGGCGTGGAACTCAGTCCGGGACGGGCTCGAGTTCCCCAGGGAGGTCACGTTTCACGGACTCAGGCATTCGACTGCCTCGGTGCTGTTCGAGCTGGGCGTGCCAATGGAGGTGATCTCGCACATCCTGCGCCACACTTCGATCCGCGAGACTGCCGACATCTACGTGGAGGTCCCGTTCGAGACGCAGGTCAAGGCGCTCGCCAGGGTGCAGCAGGCCCTCGACAAGAAGGGGTAGGGCGTCAGCCTGCCCTTGCAGCCTCTCCGTCCGGGACGCGGCGCTCCTGGCTGGCGAGCCACGCCCGGCAGTCCTCGGGCGTCACGAGGACGCGGTCGTGCCCCCTGACGCCGATTGAGCCGAGTTCGCGGTCCCACACGAGCTGCCACGCGAGGGTCTTGCCTATCCCGAGCCGCCTGGCCGCCTCCGGCACGCTGAACGCGAACGGCTCGGCGGGGGAGAGTTTTCCCCCCTGCTCGTCCTTCTTCCTCCGCGGCGTGGCGGGCCTGGGGGGCCGGAACTCGGGGGCGAAGTCGGCCGCCGGGTGCGAGGCGAGGTACGCCTGCACGCGCCCCATGCGGCGGGTCGTCGGGCCGGTGCTCATCCCCGCGCTCCCTCCTCCGCCGTCCGAACCAGCTCGACCGTTCCGCCTCCAAGGACGAACCCGAGGACCAGGGCCCCTTCCACCCACTTCTCGAAGGCCTCGGGGTCGTCGTCCACCCACGCCTCGACGGTCTCCCACTCGTCGTACAGCCACTTCTTGTAGGCCGACATGCTCTCCTCGTCGACCTCGCCGCTCGTCGCCAGCTGCGGCACGGCCTCGGGGAGGTGCGGGTAGCTCATGCCTCCGGCCCCTCCCCGGTAGCTGGACCCTGCGAGGCGAGGCGTAGTCCTTCGAAGAGGATTCCTACGAGGAGGCCGTAAGGTATGGCCGACTGCGCTGGCATCCCCGTCCAGTGTTTTCCGATGCAGAACCCGGACAGCATGGACCGGGCTTCGCCGTAATCGATGCCCTGGGCCGCTGACAAGACCGCGTCGGACGCGTCGTCGAACGCTTCGATGGCGAGGACCAGGTCGTTGATGTCGAAGCTGACGGGGTCCGTCCCTCGCCGTCGTCCAGTCGTCTGGCCCTGCTTGACGACGTGGATTCCTAAGCAGAGGCCGAAAGCAAGGCCACGCCATTCTGGCATCCCCGACCAGTCCACGCTCCAGAACGGGGCCTTGGCGAGCACGTCCCGGACCTCTCCCGGGTCGAGGCCATGGGCCTCCAAGAGGACACCCACCCGAGCGCCGTCTCCGGCCTGTTCCGGGTCGAGGCCATGGGCGGCCAAGAGGACACCCGCCAGCGCGCTGTGTCCGGCCTCTTCGACACCTGTGAGGGCAGCGGCCAGGGCGTCGCCGGAACGCCAATCGGCGCTCCACGATGCGTCCCCACGACGGGTCTGCGGCTCTGTCGTCTCCATCACGAAAGCTAGTGTACGCCAAAGGTGTAACAACGAGAGGCTCCAACGCGTGCAACCGCTGGTCCATCCCTGCCCGGAGTCGTCCGGGTGGCTACCATGAGGCCATGGACGACGACGATCAGCAGAAGCTCTTGGACGAGTTCCGGGCCGCGGGGGAGAAGATCGAGGGCCTGCGCGATCGCCGGAAGGAGATCGCCCGTGCCCTCGCCGAGGTCCTCGGGCTTTCCGGCACGGCCGGTCTGCTTTCCATGAGACGCCAGAGCCTGTCGCAGCTCTTGGGTCCGGACCGCCCGCGTGGCGTGCCATCCGAACCGTCCCTGAAGCCGCTCGTCGAGGCGGGCCTCCTGACTCCCGGCGAGGTCCTTCTCCTGCCGAGGAAGCACCCGCCACCGGACCAATGCTTCGTCGAAGAGGACGGGCGCATCCGGGTCGAGGCAGGCATGAAACCCGGCGTGTACGACACGCCCGCCGCGGCGGTGCGCGCCCTCACAGGGAAGCACGGCGACGGGTTTTCAAGACTGCGCTCGCAGGCGCGGGGATGGGCGACCCTTGCGCAGCTCCGGGACGAGCTAGATCGGCGAGAGGGGCCGGCCTCTCCCTGACGGCGGTTAGCCGGACCGCCGCATCGCCCCAGATCAGCACCCTGCCCCAGGCGCCAGAGTGCCCGTGAGAGACGTTTCCTGGCCCCAGGGCTCATCGGACGGTCCCGGCAGGGGTATCGGTGCGCCGACACGCCTGTACGGCCTCGAGCGGGCGTGTAACAGGCCGGTTATCTCATATTTGAGATGAAGCCCAGGTGGGGAAGGAGTTGCCTCCACCGCAACCCCTTTGACCAGGGATTACCTGCGAAAGACTTGCACCGGGTACAAAAAGTTGCATGTGCAGGGGCCGAGGGAGACCGTCACGCCCCGCCTCACAGCGGCTCGACCACGATCTCCGTCTGCTCGTCCGGATCCAGCCCGCGGTTGTTCATCTCGACGCGGTCCCTCTCCTTGTGCATGTGGAGCGTGCACAGGACGTGCCGGCTTGAGACGACGTTGTGCTCGCGCGCCCAGGCGTTCGTGACGACGACGATCCACCTCGGGCGGTTCGCGCACGGCCCGTACTGCCCGTCGCAGGCGCTCATCTCCTCGCCCCTCCCTCTGGCGCCGGACCCTGCTCGGCGAGACAAACCCCGATCACCACACCGATTGCCATGGCCTGGAGTTTGCTCAGGTGCTCGGGACTGACGCGCGACAAGATCGCCTCGACCTGGAGTACGTCGAGCCCGTAGGCCTCGAACAGGAGGTTGATCGACGGACTCGCGGCCTGCGATTCGCCGATGGCGAGCACGGCCCGCGCCACGTCCTCGATCCCAAAGCGCGTTACACCCGTCACGATGTGCTCCTACCGGATTCCCAGGAGCGCAGCGGTCGAGGCTGGCGGGTAGCCGAGGACGACACCGGTAATCATCCAGTACCCGTCGTCGAAGTCCTTTGCCCGGTCGGGCAGCCACAGGTCGCCGGCGAGACGGACAAGCTCCGCGCAACGGGGTTCTCCGAGCGCCTCGTACCACGCCGCGATTTCGTCGAGCGGAACGGCGTCGCCGAGGGAGCACTCCGGCGCGACCCAGCAGCGAACGGTCTCCCCGTCGACCAGTGGGTCCGACTCGACTAGCGAGAAGCCCGGACGGGCAGCGACGCGGTCGCGCACTTCGGCGATGTCAGGACACTTCCGCCACTCACGGAGGCCGCCCTCTTTCAACGCGGCCAGCCCGCCGCAAATCTTCTCGCCGCTCAGCACCCGTCGGAGGATGACTTCGTTCTCGTCCACGCCCCAGGGCCTGCTCCACCCGCCGCACAGGTCGAGGTTCGTCCACGAGAAGCCGTCCGGCATGGGGGCCGGGCGGCTTGGAATCGTATAGGTGTGCAGGGTGAGACCCTCGTTCACCGCCTTCACGACATTGCCGCGCCGGACCCAGCCGGGGAGTTCGGCGCCGCGCTCGACGAGGCGCGGCCACCGTTCGGGGGGCAGGTGCGAAGCGTGGACGAAGGTCGTTACGACGCCGCCCCCAACCAAGAGACCTCCGTTCGGTTGCACGGGGGCAGGCTTACCAGACGGGTGTGGCAGTTAGACCATCCCCGCACGTCGCCTGGGGCGACGCGGGGCACCGGTCGCGGCGGCAGACATGGGAGCCCGGTGGGAAGACGCGCCGAGGCGCCCCGGCGGCACGATCCGGGGCATCGACGACAAGACGAAGGCACGGTACGAGTGGGGAGCGGGGCGGGACACGCAAGTGCCCGCTTGGGTGGCCGACTACTGGGCCGCCCGTCTCCGGCTCGCGGAGGACCCGGACGCGCGAGCGAAGGTGATCGCGGCGGCCCTCTCGGACGGAATCGAGCTGCCCGATCCGGACTAGCGGACCCTCTCGGGATTCAGGCCCGCGGCCTTGGCGGCCGTGCGCGCGGGGCGTGCGGGCCGTCCCCTCGCCGGAGAGGTTGCCGGGCGCTGCGGGGGGATAGGGCGTCTCCCTGCCCTCGCACGCTCCGACCTCGGCGGACGGGGTGGTCCGTCGCCACGGCATATATGAGGGGGCGATTCGAATCGAAGCGGGATGGGGTAGCGCGGCCAGCTTCACCTTCAGCCTGGCCCACGTTTTGCTGTACCTCTCGGTGAAACCGTGCGGGAGAGCCAAGGTCCTTATTCAGTGGCCTGCCCCGGATACTCCAGACGCTCACTCACAGTTTCTCGGTCGAGTTGCGTCGGCGGATACACGCAGTAGAGGCCATCTGACATTCGCTCGCCATTGATGAGCCGCACGTTGCCCGAGGGTCCCGAAAGGAGAAATCCACTCGGTTGATCCGCAACGCCCCCTCCGCGATAGCGGAACGCGCGGAGTCCGATGAACGTTTGGAGTTCGCAGTCGGGAGGAGGCAAGAGAGCTCTGAACGTCATGACCGTTCGGAGACGGGGATGAGCGAGTCCGATCACCCACTCGCGGTTCTCGATCCTAAGAAACTGCCGGTCCTCCTCAGCGAAGCAAACGGCCTCGAACACGAATGCCGATTCGCCTCCGACAGGGGGAATGGCCCCTTCCTCGAACACCAGAGCATCAGTTCGGTCGGGGTCGCCTGTCTCAAACTGCTCGATGCCGTGAACGGCGCAGGTGAAGCTCGAACCCGTCTTCGGTGGCCGGCGGAGCTCGAAGCTTCTCAGTCCCAACCCCTTCGGACGGCCCTCTTGAGTAAGGCCAGATGTGACGCCGGTTCCCGAGAACTGAAGAAGGCCGTCTGGATGATGCGCCATTTTGAGGCGCTTCTCTTCGTCGTCGAAAAGTGCTGTGCGAACGAAGTTCTGACGCTCCATCTTCGACTCGGCACGGTCGTAGTAAACCGTCGCGATGAAGGCGATGGCTTCCCTAGCAGAGTGGTACGGGGCGGTCACGTAGTACGAGCCGTCTTGCCCGAACCACAGGCGAAAGATCTTGTAAGTCTCTCGGCCTGTCGTCAGCTGCACCGTCCAGCCGTCGGCCACAATCTCAAAAATATCGGTGGATCTAAAGGCGAAGGTTCTCCCGTGTTAGCAACGACGACCCGGCACCGCTTCTAACTCGGAATCAATGCGACATGGCATCCACGACGATCACTTCGCTGAAGCTTCGACCGTCCACCTGCCACGCGTAACAACCGGGAGTTGCCACCCACGTCGCCTCCGGGAAGGCGCGATAGCCGTCTTTCGTGTTTGCTGCCGGCCCAGACGGTACGACGAGAGGTCCTGGAATCGGCTGACCGGCTGCAAATACTCGAACTGGACCGTGCGCTCCGAGCCGTGTCGCGCGGACGACGAAGGGACCTGTGTACTTCGGCGAGCTGAACCACAGCGTGTCGAGTGCAAACCAGCCGCGAAACTCCGTCTTGCCGAGGTCGACGCGCCCGCGGCGGAGATCTCCCTCATTGTCGATGACGAGCTTCACGGAACCGCTGCCGAAGGCGACCGAATGGAAGTAGCCGAGGTATTGCGTCGTGGCGGCGGAAGTCGGACAGGACCCGTCGGTGCCAAGCGACGGGTAGTGGAGCGGCCGCGCGAGCAGAGATGTCGGTCGCGCCGACGAGGTCAACGAGTTGGCGACGAGATAAGTACCGAGCGCAACGAGGACGGCGACGCCACTTACAAGCAAGCGACGGCGCCGATGCCGACGCGCCTCTTTGATGAGCGCGTCAGTCCGGGGCTGCGTCAGCTCGGCCTCGCGACGCGGCGCGAGGACCGTCATCTCGCCTCGGGATAGAACCAGTGCGTCATTGGCGCTAGTATGAGTGGCACAATGCTGCGCGTCAAGGTCGACCGGTCAGACCCTGCTCTTCTCCACGACCAGGTCGCCGCCGACATCCGAAAGGCCATCGCGGACGGCGAGGCGCATCCCGGTGAGCGCTTGCCGCCGGCTCGCGACCTCGCCGCGGTCCTCGGGGTCAACACGAACACCGTGCTTCGCTCTCTTCGGTTGTTGCGAGACGAGGGCCTGCTCGAGTTCCGGCGTGGTCGCGGGATCACAGTCGCCGGTGGTGCGGTGCCAAAGAGCCTCGTGCTCACGAAAGCACAGGAGCTCATTCAGGTCGCCCGTAAGGAAGGCCTTCGCCGCGACGATTTAATCCGGCTCATCGAGAGTCTGCCGTAACGAGCTCGTGGTGACACTCGTCCGGCCTCCGAGCCCGCTCCTCGATAAGCCCGTGAGTGCCGCCGAGGCGCTGATCAAGGAGGCGCGGCGACGGCATCGTCGGCGACTCCGGATAATCGCTCTCGTCGCAGTGGCAGCAATCGCGACGGGAGCCGGACTCGCGCTCACTGCCGGCGGCCCGAGTCGATCACCGCGCACGAACAGTCCGAGCGGATCGGCGACGGGGACGTCGAGCGGGATCCTCCCCGGCGCAAACACAACCGTTGTGGTCTGGCCCGGGACCCTCGGTTGCTGCGAACAGGACAACAACGCCTACGTCGACGACCTCGCGCAACGGGGAAGGTGTCGCTTCTCCACGTCCCTCCCTTCGGCGGCGGTGACATTCCTTACAGCATCGTTTCAGTCGGCCGTTCGCTCGTCTATCTCGGCACCGCTACCAATCCCGGGGTGTGGGCAATCCGCGACGGCTTCAAGGGAAGACCTCGTTTACTCGGCGATGCGACGTTGTTCGCCCCTTCGGCGCTGCCGGGTCATGTCTGGCTCATCAACGCGGCAGCGGTTGGTTTCGGGGGGAGCGTCCGTTCGGCGTCGGTGAGCACGGATCGCCTCGGGCAGGCGATCCGCCTCCCGAAGGGAACGGACCTGATCGAAGGGACCGTCCGTGGGCTCTTGCTCGACTCCAATAAGTACGAGTTCGAACTCTGGCAACCCGGCCACAGCCCGACTCGGCTCGGTTACGCCGCCGAAGGAGCCAGCGCACTGATGACTGCCGACGCGAACCTGGTCGCGTACGGCACCGGCTGCAAGAACACCTCGGGGGCGAGTTATGGCTACAGGTTGTGCACGAGCCTGCGTGTCATCGACTTTCGAAGTGGCAGGCGTTTCACCATCCCCGCGCCTTCGGGCACGCTCGGTTGGGAACCGGTTGGCGATGTCCCGATTTCGGTGGGAGCAATCGCGCCGGGCGACACGATGTTCGCCGCGCAGGCGGGGCTCGCGCCCATTCGCGCCGCCAACGTTCGCCTCTACGTGGTCGCGCTCAACGGACGCGCCATCACGGCTCGCCCTGTTCCGGTCTCATCCGGACCTCCGAGTGTCACGACGTGGTCGAACGATGGATCCTGGCTGCTTTACGCCGTTAGGGGGTCTCCACTTCGTGCCTTCCAGACCACCACAGGGCAGGTGCGAACGCTTGGTCCCCGCGTTAGCCAGCTAGCGCGAGCGCTCGATCTCCGGGTTGGCCAGTTAGCGATGGTGCTGGTCAGCGTTCCGCGTTGACTGTGCCGTCTCAATAACCGCGATTTGAGTACGGTGCTTTCGGTGCCCCAGAACGCCGGTTTCGCCACCGCTACGGTCATCGCCATGGACGTTGATACGTTTCTTTCCCGTCCGCTCGTTGCGCGAGTCGCGGTGAACGGACCGCATGGACCAACGGTTCGGCCGATCTGGTTCCTCTATGGGACAAAACGTTCTGGTGGTCAACCGGCTCCTCATACTCCCGCCTCGGTGAGTTGCTCTCGAACGACTCCCGCGTCGCGATGAGCATCGACACGTGCGACCTTGAGACTGGGGAAGTTCTCGCCTTAACGGTCGTCGGGCGCGCAGTCGTTCATCCGCTCGACGCCGAACTCGCGAAGCGGAAGATTGCGAAGTACCTAGGGCCTGACGTCGAACGGTGGGACAGCCGCTTTCGCGACGCCTTCGACGACGCAACGACGAGGCTCGTCAGTCTGAGACCAGAACACCCACTGCGTCTGAGGGACATGTCCTTCGTGCCGGCCAAAACCACTGGCTGACTGCCCCATATCGTCGGGAGCGCAGCAGTTCTCAACTGCGAAGCGCCGTCACCGTTGCGCCGCTGGCGGCACCTCGCCTCTCAGCGCCGTGAGCATGAGTCCGGCGATATCGGCCTTCATCCAGTAGATGGAGCCGCCGTTGCGAGGCTCAATCTCGATGGGCAGCGGTCGTCGACATTCGCGTGCAAAGTAGCGCGACGGCCACGCGAGGACGCCAGCTATCCCATACCGACCGTTCGCGATTCCGGCGATCTCGGCGAGCTCGTCTGCTCCATACCTGGTATCTGGGTTGGAGGCGAGGATCTCAAAGAGCTTTCGCGCAGGCGGCGTCATTTTGCTCAGCACTGCCATCGCGAGCTTTTGGTCGTGATAAGGACTCCAAGGCAAGATGTCTCGTTCGGACGCTTCGTCGCCGCCGACGACCGCCCCCGCCATCCATTGACCGAGCATCCGATAGAAGTCGGCGAGTCGACCGGCAGGGATCTTGATGGCAATCTCGATCAGTCCGCCATCCTCGTCGTTCGGGCCGTCTGCGAACGTCGTGGTCACCATTTAGCAATGGTATAGCTATGTCAGAGATAAGTAAATAGCCAGGTCTAGACCAGTCACGTGTACGGGCGCCCGATCAAGGACCGGCTCCAAACGCGACCTCCAAACGTGCCGGTCTCTGATTCGCGTAACCAACCGGACGATGCGCGGGCGGTTCGGTAGGAGCGACTGCCATAGGAACCGCGGCTGCGTCGAGAAGCTTTAGCTCAACGAGCGCTCGGCAGCGTAGAGAAAGTAAAAGGGCTGCATTCGGACCTCGGACGCCGCATCGCGGTGATCACGGAGTGCTTGAAGCACTGGGGCTGCCACAGTAAATGCTCCCCCCAGGGCAGCGACAGTGTGCGCGTGGCCGAGGAGCCCAGCGGCGACGACTGTCAATCCCGGATACGCGTCCTTGCCGGCCCTAACGACGTCGGCAGCGAAGGAAAGCAGGGAGTGATTCTGCTGTACCGATGCTCCGATTTGCTCTATCGCCGGCGCGACGGTTTCGACCCACGCGTCGTGAACTTCGTCCTCAAAGTCCGACTCCCAGGCGGACGATGCGAAGCCCTTGGCGATGGTCACCATGGCGCCCCGGAACCGAGTCAGCGACGGTGCGAGGTCCTTGCGAATGTCCAAGACCTCATCAACCGTTGCCAGTGGAAACGTCGGAAGCCGGCCCATGAGCGCCGAGGCGGTCATGGCTTGCGCGCACCGGCCTGCTGGACCCTTCGCCGGCGAGAAGAGCCCTTCGCTAATCGCGGCCGACGTCAGGTTGGCAATGGGCTCGTCGAAGATGAGGTACTCGCGCCCGGACGAGAGATGCCGCGAGAGTTTGCCCACAAACGAGTCGATGATGCGGTTGGTATGAGGATCGTCCTCTCGCTCGCCAGACTCGGCAAGTTTCGCGGATCGGATACACGAGACGAGGAGATCGAAGGCGTCGCCGGGATCGGCGCTCTCGATGTCGAGCAGTCCGCTGGCTCGGGCGCGAGCAAGCTGGTCGACGCCTGCCCTGGTGCAGATATCTCGCACTGCTTCGCTCAGTTGCCGCTGCATCGGCTTGAACTGTTCTCGAAGCCCAGCTCGTAGGAGGACGTCACCAAGGGAGGCCCCTCGGGCACTCGCCCGGAGATAGCCCGAGATCTCGTCCAAGCTCCGTTCGAACTCGGGGACGTCGTCCTCGGCCATCAGAATCGGCGCGACGCGGCGCATGAGTGCGAGTTGTTGGCTGGGCGAGAACTTCTCCAGGTTCTCGACCCGGAGCAGCATCGTCGTGACCGGACTCAGCAGCGTCACCTCATCGCCGTAAAGGAGTGCCGCCTTGACGAGATCCAGCTCAGGGGCAGCCGTGAGGTCCGATCCAGGGTTTGCGGCCACCACCATCCGGAACTTGCCGGACGCCTGTGTCGTCCGGCCAACGGGCGGTCGAGGGCGGCCGCGTCTTCCGCTTCTTCCCCTTAGCCGTCATGCGGCGACTTGATCGTTCGTTTGGACAAACAGATGTTCGATACCTTACCCAGACATCGCTCCTGGACCGGAAGCGCTCAGGTATTCGGGGGCCACTTTCCGGGACCCGGATAACGGCACGTGTGGTCGAAAAACCGTCTGTCCATGATGTAGGGGACGGCAGTTACGAGTGATATTGAGATCGAGACCGCTCCGAGAAAGATGCCCAGTCGCCGCTTGGTGCGGAGCGCGTAAGGCACGATCAGCGAGAGCGGCGTTCGCAGCAGCAGAAATCGCTTCACCTGGAAACTCTCGTAGTCGCCCGTGGCACACCAGATTGCAATCGACTCACAGTTCCGATACCCCAGTCTGTAGATGGGGGGTTGGTTGTCAACGAGCCAGAGAGCTCGGTCGACTGTTTCTTCCGACGACAACTGATCGGAGTAGGTGAGGCCTTGCCACGTGATCGGGTGAACCACAACCTCGGCTTGTGAAGGTCCCTCGAATGTTGAGAGAGTGACTCGCCGCACTTCGGTCTTGCCTTTATGCAAGAAGTCGCCGCCTCCGAAGTCGACGACTTCGTCGGGCGCGACGACGATTCCGTGGTGCCAGTACGCGATGGACACGCCGACCACGCGCCGGTTTCGGTTGACTCGAACGTGATCACCAAGGTTGAACATCACGCGTAGGCGGCATTTCCGTGAAACGTCGAACCGAGGGCAGCTACTTGCTCCTTCTTCTCAACGGAATATTGCGACGCCGGGCAGTTCCTCAGCGCCACCGTGCGACCACGTCCTCCAGGACGGACCAGAGCAGCTCGCGGCGTCCCCACACCGGGTCGATGACCGTCACTCGCGCTGACTCGGCGAGGAGGGCGAGCGCCTCGTCGCTCAGCGCGGGGTAACCCAGCTCGGCGGGTCCCTCCGAGTACATCTGCCGGATCGCGAGAGGGCTCGCGCTGCTGCCCCCGAACGTGCAGGCGGGCGAGACGCGGGAGCGGTCGTTGAAAGCGGACGCCCTTTCCGCGGAGACAGTGATCGGGATGCTGCTCGGCACGTCCACGGCCGGGAGCTTTACTGTCACGAGCTCGGTCGTGGCCGTCGCGCCCTCGAGAAGGTCCGCGAGCGCCCAACTGGCGTAGCCGCTCACGCTCGCCCGTTGGGCGTAGCCGTCCACGGGGTCGCGTCCGGGCTGCGATGCCGTCGTGACGAAGCCGATGTGATTGAGCGCCGCGAGGATCGGGACGATCTCCGCCGTCTCGGGATTTGGCGGGCCTCCGTACCAAGGACTTTCAGACAGGCTCCGTTCTAGCCACGCGGCCGTCAACCTGCCGATGTCTCGCAACGAGCGAGCCCGGGTCCACTGCTCCGCGTCGCTCTCGACCGAGGGATTCACGCGTGACCCGACACGACTCGGCGGACGGAGCGGCGGGCGGCGCAGGCGATCACGAGGCCGAGGGCGACCGAGCAGATCCCGCCCAGAACGACGAGGACGAGGCGGACGCCGCTCGTGACCTGGCGCACGGCCAGCGACAGCCCGGTGCGCGGCGGGCTGACCGCCGCCTGGCGCGCCAGCAGGTCGATCAGCACCGGGCGGTCCCAGAGGACGACGTCGTTGGAACCCGCGAGCTCGACGGCGGCCGGGGTGAAATAGTTGTTGGTTACGACGAGGGCGTCGTCAGCGTCGTAGTGGGACCGGGCGGCTGCCGCCTGTTGGACGGCCTCGACGCCGACGTGCTCCTGGTGTCGCTTCGCCTGGACGACGACGCGCCGGTCTCCTTCCAGGACGAGGTCCGCCCCGAAGTCCCCGGAGGCCGGGGTGAGCGACACCCGCCAACCGCCGGCGCGGAACGTGTGCGCGAGCCGCTCCTCGAGCTCGGTCCCGGACATCGAGTCGATTTCCCGGATGCCTGCCAGGCGTCTCATCTCAATGCGCGCGGCGCGCGGGACGCCGGCGAGTCCGAGCGCCGCGGCCCCGAGGAGCAAGCAGCCCGACTCGGTCAGGACGCGGTGGTGCGCGGGCAGCCCGGGCATGCGCGCGAGGCCGAGCTCGGCCGAGGCGACGAGCAGTACGAGGACGAGCGGGTAGTGGCGCACCAGCGCCGAGAAGCCGTCGAGGAGCAGCCGGACTGTCCTCACCGGAGCAACGGTACGAGCGGGGTGTGTCACACCCCGGCGGCATTTTCTTTCTCGTGAGGGGAGTCGAGCTGCCGAGCAAGGACGATTGGCTGCTCCTGGGGGTGGATCCTTCGGAGCCGATGTCCTCCGCGAAGCGCAAGTACCGCCAGGCCGCCCGCGCGAGCCACCCGGACCTCGCCTCGGGCGACGCCGAGAGATTCCGCAGGGTCGGGGACGCTTGGCGGCGCATCGAGGCGTCTTTGGCATGGAGGGACGCCCAGGGTTTCGCGAGCGCCGCGTCCGTCGATTACGAAGACGAGGGGTTCGACGAAGCGTTCGGCGAGGGGTTCGCCCCCGACGTTGACGACTATTCGAATGCAACGTTCAGTGCCGAAAGCGGTCTGACCGCTCCGTTGTGCGAGCGCTTCGTTCGCAGACTCGGCCGGGCCGTCTTCTTGTCCGGTCGCTTCCCGGAGGGCGAGTGGTCCGCGGTCGTCGCCCTGGCCGCCGGCTCCCTCCTCGCGCTCCTCGTCCGCTCCGGCGTCCAACCGGCAGGACTCTCGGGCTTGCTCGATGCGCTGATTGCCGTGGTCGTCGTCGGCCGGATCGTGTCCCTCCCTGCACGGCTCCGCCGTTAGCGCGGGGGAACGGCTCGACGCATCCCGTTGCGGCGAATCGACACGGTTTCGGGATGAGACGCCGGATGATCGTGGGCTACGTCTCCGGCGGGTTGTCGGAACTCGGTCCGACACGGGCGGAGGCTGACGGTCTCCTCGTCAGCGAATCTTTTGGCGGCATTCTTGCGCCTTTTCCTGGTTGCTCCACCCGGAGGGGGTCGCACCGCGGGAGGATCGTTCGTGACGACGTATATGGGGCAACCGGACGGGACTCCCCGCTCCAGTGCCCGCGAGCAGCGAGGATGAGCCTTGGACAGCGACGACGAGGAAGGACCCGGGTCGCTGCCCCGCGCCCCGACGCCGCTCGAGGCCGCCCTATGGTTCGCCCGGCAGGGGGTGGGGATCGTCCCGCTCCACGGAGTCAGGGAGGGGCACTGCACCTGCGGATCGCAGGACGAGGCGCCGAAGAAGAGGGGGAAGCACCCGCGGCGCGGCTGGGGACCCAGGCACGCGACGACGGACCCCGACGAGATCGGGCGGGTCTTCGAGCGCGGGTCCCGACGGCAACTTCGGTGTCCAGACCCTGAAGGTCCTCGTCCTCGACATCGACGCCCCTGCCGGGGGCTGGGCGACCGTCGCGGAGCTGGAAGCCGGGCACGGCCCGTTCGCCCCCGCCCACCGCGTCCGGACGGGCTCGGCCGACGACGAGGGACGTCCCGGCGAGCACTGGTACTACGCGAACCCGGGCGACGTCGGCAGCCCGGTGCTCGGGCGGGGAATCGACACCCGCGGCGGGTTCGTCGACGGGCGGGGAACGCTCGTCAAGGTCGGCTACGTCGTCGGCCCCGGGTCGCGCCACGGGTCGGGCCGCGTCCACGCTGCCGGTCGGGGACTGGCCCGGCCTCGGCGGACTGACGCCGTTGCCCGGGTGGCTGCACGAACGGCTGCGACGGGGGGACGACGTCGGCGATGCCTGGCCTGGCGAGGTCCCGGCGGGGGACCCGGACGAGACCGCCGTCCCGCCCGCGTTCCGAAAGCGCCTGGCCGAGCCCCCCTCGCCGGGGGGGAGAGGTCCCCAGCTCTACGGCCTCGTGGCCTGGGCGATGGAGCTCGGGCTCGACAGGGCCCAGGTGCTGCACGCGGCGCGCCGCCACAGGGCGTCGGCGGCCAAGTTCGGGCCGCGGCACGACACCGAGATCGGGCGCTGCGTCGAGCGGGTCGCGGCGGAGCACGGCCACCCCGGGAGGATGTGCCGCGAACGCGGCCTGCGCGGACAGGCGGGACGGGCCGGACGAGCGCTTCGCGGCCCGGATCGGCCAGGTCAGCGACTGGACCGAGGCCGGTCCCTGGCGAGGGGCCGGGGGGTCGCGGAGGAAGCTCGTCATGCGCCACTTCGTCGCGGTGGCGTGGGACGTGCACTCGCTCGTCGTCAACATGTCGGAGCGCGAGCTGCAGGTCCGCGGCTTCGCGTCGGCGAGGGGGACGATCCACCGGGACCTGCGGAAGCTCAGTTCAGGCGCTGAGCCGAGGCTCCAGCTCCTGTCGCGTGGCATGGGCACGAGGGCGAGCCGCTGGCGTGTCCTCCTTCCCCCCGTCGTTTCGCAAAGTGAAGCCATGATCACCCCCCCAGCCTCCGTGGATCCGCATGGTGGTATTTCGCGGGACGACGACCGTCCCGGCTTGCTGGACCGGTACCCCGACCTCTGGTTCTGGGGGGCGCTCGGAGCCACGGCGCGCGCGGTCCTGGAGGACCTCGCGGAGTCCGAGGCGCGGAGCGCGACGGCTGCAGGGCTCGCCGAGCGGCTCGGGCTGAAACCCTCCACCGTCAACCGCACCCTCCAGAGGCTCGCCGAGCACCAGGTCGTCACCCGTTCCGTGCGGTCGTCCGCCAGGGAGCCCTATCTCTGGGCCCTCGCCGACGAGGCGGCCCTCCCGGACCGTCTCGCACGAGCGGCGGAGGCCCTCGGCGTTGTCGGCAAGCTCGCCCAGGTCGAGGCCAGGATCGCAGCCGAGCGGGGAGTCCACCGGGGACTCGCCGGGCGGCGGGAGCGGGAGTACGCGCCGCACCCGGCGCTCGAAGAGGCCCTGCGCAGCGCGATGCAGTGGGGCGTCGGCGAGCCCGGGGAGGACGGGGAGGAGGGGGAGGAGGGCGACTACTTCTGCCCGCAGGCGTGGATCGTGGTGGTCGACCCCGAGACGGGCGAAGTCGTCGGCACCCTCGGGCCGGGCGCTGACGCCGCGTAGGACCTCGGCCGGACACGTTCAAGCGCGGCACGCCTCGCCACTATCTATCTATCTATCTATTTATGGGTCCGAGCGCGCCCGAGGTCCGGATTGCGCGGACTTCGTCGCGACAACCACACGTGCGGGTGTGCCGATGTGGAGACATGAGCGCGACGCCCAGGATCTGTCGCCGAACGAAGGAGGGAGGCGCGATGACGACGCTGACGGACAGCAACGACCCCCTGGACCAACTGGCGGGGGAGGACAATGAGTGGAGCATGCTCTCGGCACGCGTCAGACCTCGGCTCCATTTCGAGGCGCGCCTCGCGGCTCTGCTCGGAGACGAGAGCCTCCAGGCTCTTGTCACCCGGGCGCTCGAAAACGAGCTGGCGGCCAGGCTCGGCGCCGAGGACGGCCCGGGCGAGACGGCGGTGCGCCGGCAGGGGAGGTGAATCCTCCTCCCTGCGCTCCTCATGCCGACTGCTTCCTGGCCCTCGACCGATGCCTCGTCAGCCGCGTCTCTTAGGTGTCGGCCGAGCGGGAAGACGTCTGCCTACGCCCGGAATGTGAACAGTCACGCCCTTCCGCCGCGCCTTTCTGCCCGCATGATCGCAGTCCGGAGGAATAGTTGCGCGCGCAAGCTTGTCGGTCGCGGGGCCTTCCTCGGTATGAATATTTACGATGGGAGCCCAGAGGACCGCCCCGAGGCCGAAGGACGCCGCCGGCGTCTCGGCCTTTGCCGCGGGCGGTCCGCTCTTCACGAGCGAGTCGGCCGAGTGGTACTCGCCTCCCCACATCGTCGACCTCGCAGTGAAGGTGCTTGGGCACATCGACCTCGACCCGTGCTCGAACAGCCAGGAGCACCCCGCCGTACCCGCTACCACGCACTTCACCCTTGCCGACGACGGATTGGCTAGGCGGTGGAAGGGGTCGGTCTACCTCAACCCGCCTTACGGCAGGGCCATCACCGCCTGGGTCCGCAAGCTCGTCGAGTCCTACGAGGCCGGAGATGTCTCCGAGGCCCTAGCGCTCCTGCCCGCCCGCACCGAGACCGTCTGGTTCCGGTTGCTGCGGGACTACCCGCGCTGTTTCGTCTCGGGCCGCCTGAGGTTCCTCACCCCTTGCGGCGCCAAGGCCGGCGCCCCCTTTCCCTCTGTGCTCGTGCACCTCGGCCCCGACTCGCGGGTGTTCGCGCAGGTGTGCGGCTCCGTCGGCGACGTGTACGAGCGCGTGAGGACGGAGGCGGCATGATGGCGCCGAAGCCCGAAAAGACCTGCTGGGTCGTGGCCCGGAGCTGCTACAACGGCAGGCTCTCCAAGCCAGCCGTCCTCACGCGGGCCCAGGCCCGTAAGTTCATCGAGCGCAAGATAGGGTCCTACGCGCGACGACTTGAAATCGCGAGTGGAGAGGTCGGGCCGGTTGTTCTGACGGAGGTCTGGGACCCGGCCATGTACATGTCCTTCATGTTCCAGGGGTCCCACGCGGACTGGGGCCTGTCGTGCCCCACGCGCATCGAAATCGACAACTCCGACAACTGGTACGAGTACTGCGTCAATCTCCAACAAGTGGTGCGGCCCTGGACCGTCGTCGTGTGCGACCCGGACGCCCCTGACGGATACCAGGTTCTCGACGAGCTGATGAGTACGGGACAGGTGGTGCAGCTCCTGAGTGAGTGGCTCGGCGGGTCGGCCGAGTACCGGACCGTCCGGGGCAGCCGGCTCGGCAAGCCCAAGCTCGTGCCCACTGTGGACATCGGCGGCGCGCTCGACAGTGGAGGCAACGACTTTCGAATCCGCGACCCCGACCACCACGACCGGTGGGCAACGGTCGTCCTGTCTGAGGCGCGGATTCTGGCTCAGGCGTCGTGAAGGGCGGAGTTCGAGAACGGCGGCATCGGTCTCACGGTGCCAGGCTGATATGGGGTCACCCAGGCGCGCCAGTCCCGGTCTCCGATTCAACGGCTCCGAGGCGTACGCGAAGTTGATGAAGCTCGGAAAGGCTCCGGTCGTAGTGGATGTGCGCGAGCTCCCTCAGACAGGAAAGCCCGTTTTCGGTGAGCGAATCCCATTGTTCTCGGATAACAGTCGATCCGTCATCGCTTAACAAAACACTCGGGCCCTCGGGTGCGCGGAAGTCAATGATCTGGCGGATCTCCGTGTGATCCGTGTGCGCGTAGACCTTGTTTCGCCTGGCGACGATGTCATTGTGAAACTCGCGCAGTTCATCGTTGAGGTCGGGTGCGCGGCTGATAGTTCTTCCGCGCTTGCCGGTGAAAGGGCGGGCGTAGGTAACCAACATGCCAGTTTCCAGCGTTTGTCGTACCCGGACATCGAGCTGAGTGACTGACCCCGCGCCGTCCAGCAGGAAGTCGACGCATATCCCGACGTCCCATAGATCACGCAACGCGAGGTAAAGGAACTCCGCACGCCGCAAAATGCGCTCGCGTTCTGCGGGAGTCGCATCCATAAGAGCATCCTCGCGTACCCGGTGCTCGGGGCACTGAGACGGGTCCCCGCACGAATGCCGCTCGGTCCTCGGAGTGAGTTCAGGGTTAGTCCGGCCGACTTCGTCCGGTAGTCCGAGCGGCTGATCGGATCGCAAGAACGAACGGGGAGTCCTCTGCCTGCGTCTCTGGGTCCAGCTCGGAGAATGGAACCACAGAGTCGTGGTCTCGTTCCCCTCGTGAGAGAGTCCAGGCAACCCATGCGTTATGGACGTCTTCCTTCGTGACATCCTCACCCTTGGCAAGCAGCAGCACGGCATACAAGAGGAAGAGGCCTGTCGTGTCATCGTCCGGCAACGAATCCGCCGGGACGGCATCCCGGATGGCGGTTGCGATCTCTTCGATGTACGTCACTAGGCGAGCACCCGGATCGCCAGTGCGACGTAGATCGCAACGAACACGAGCGGGACAACTTGCTCGACCACAGTCGCCTCCCGATGTTTCAACGTCCGTCGCCACCACTTCGTCCATTTCGTTGGTGACTCGCCGGGCTTGGCAGGAGGATGCAGGATCGCCCACTCGTCCGTGTAGGGCTTCACGGGAAGGCTCTCCTCGATCTTGTTGATGACGTCAAACTTGGCTTTGCTGAGCCTTCGGTAGTACCGCAACAACGCCTGCCAAGTGAGCGACAGAACGACGCCCGCGATGGCCGTGAGAACCAAACCGTAAGCATCGAAGGTTGGCAAGTTCCCGTGCGGTGGCGGCTTGCGGGCCGACGAGACGATGCCGACGACTGCGGCGAGCGCCGTATTCAGCGTCAGGAAGAAGCTGTTGGCTCCGGCCCTTCTGGCCGACATCCGGTCGGCCATATCGACCGATGTCTTGTATAGCTCGAGGATGATGTTCTCGTCGTTGTCCTCCACCGGTCAGCGACTAGCTCTGAGTGCGGGGAACGAGACGAGCATCACCATATTTTCGTCCACCATGGACGCTTCTTAAGGGAGGTCATGCGTTGCAACTCGTTCCACGTCCAGGGATGCAGCTCGTCGAAGAACCAGGACGTACCTTTCGGACGTCGCATCGCCCCTTCTTTTCGCCCCTTGAGGAGGTAGAAGCGGACATCTTCGTCACGGGCGATCTCGATCTCCGCAGTCACTCCTGTCGCCCGGTGGGTGTAGCGCCCGCAAATAACAATCATGACCTCGGAGCGTGTGATGCGCTTCCGAGCGTCGGCCTTCCAGCCGGCGGTCTCGACCTTGATCGAATGGTCCTCGACGAAGAACGGTGAGTCAGGGTTCCGGGACTGCCCAACGAGCAGGTTCTTCAGATCTTGGTCGTGGTCGTAGTCGTAACTGATGTAGACCTTCGTCTTCTCAGACACGGCCATCGCGAGCCAGCTGGTTCTATAACAGTCAGCGCTGGCCGTCGATCAGCGCCTTGAGGTTGTCCCAGGTCCACTTGTACATCTTGTCCGAGTCAAGTGCGGCGGTCGGCTTCTTGTTGCCGCCGTCCGAGTACCCGGCGAGAAGGAAGTACGGGGTTGACTCCTCACGGGCCATTTTGATTTCGACGTTGACGCCGGTCGCGGTGTCGGTGTGCTTGCCGCAGATGACGATGACCTGGTCCACGCGCTTGATGCGGGTCCGAGCTTTGTTCTTCCAGTCGACGGACTCATCCTTGATGGACCAGTCCTCGATGAAGAACGGCGAGTCGTCGTTCTTGGCTTGGCCAACCAGGAAATCCTTGAGCGTGGAATCGTGGTCGTAGTCGAAGCTGACGTACACGGGAATCTTCGTTTCTCGCACGGGAGTTTGCCTCCCCGTTTTTTTCGGCCCGACGGCAGGCACCCTGTCGCCAGGAGGTTCATGGACAGTGCTCGGCGCGAGCGCCAATGCACCCCTGCTGACAGGATACGGACGGAGTGTTACAACGACCGGGAACAGCGTCTGCAAAGCGCCGGATCCGCAGTGCGCGCGCACTGCGGAATCAAAACGGTCGTATTGCCACGGCGTTCAGATCGGCCATGCGTCACATCGGGGTCAGGACGTTAGGTTGCGGCAGGTGCTGGGAGTGACTCCACGCGAACCACCCCGCCCAATCGAGCTGCGCGAAGTACGCGTTCCAGTCGTTCGGACGAAGCAGCGGGCCGGCGATCTCGACAGGTTGTGCATTCGGGCTTTTCAACAACCAGAGACCGTCGTGGTCGACGTACAGCAAGCTCTTCGAATCGGCTGACCAGATCGGGACGACCGCGCCCTTTGCCGCCGACAGCTGTGTCGACCGACCCGTTCTTGGTGAGTAGAGCCAGAGCTGAAGCGAGTCGTACCAGGACGAGACCGACTTCTGTGTGAAGCCGCTGTAGCCCTCGGTTGTCAATGCCTTCCCGACGAGGTAGGCGAGCTGCGAGCCGTCGGGTGACCAGGCCGGGTCGAAGCTGACCGTGCCGACAGCAGACGGGACGGGCGCGCAGCTCAAGGTCGCCGGGTTGCAGCTGAGGACCTGTTCGCTCTGCCAGAAGGGTCGTGTCCCGACCCGTGGTTGGTTGTTCGAGATGGCGAGCTCGCCACTGCCCGCGGCGACGATCGTGCTCACTTGCCCGCCGGCGGCGGTGCTCCCGAGCAGGGTCGGCTTGTCGCCGGGAGCCGGGATGGCGAAGAGCGGGAAGCTGCCCCCGTTCAAGCCCGATCCGACGTCTTCCGACGCCCCCCAGAAGACGATGCCCCAGCGCGGCCACCAGCCGACGGGGATGAACTGGCTCTGCTTTAGCCCGGCAGTGTCGCAGCAGCCGTTCGACCGCGGATTGTGGATACGCAGCCAGCGGGTCGGCTTTGCTCCATCGACCGGGTAGGCGGTCAACGTTTCATTCACTGGGACCTCCTGGAAGGGATAAGTCGAGAGGGCGCCGACCGCGACCTCCGATCCGTTCGGCGACCAGGTCGCGCCGTCGATCATCCCGGAGCCCGGTCGCACGAGCTCTCGGCGCATCCCGTTCGGATATACGAGCCAGAGCGAAGTCGGCTGCTCGACGGGCTGATAGGTGGTCGGGACTTCGCCCTGATTCGTCACGGCGAGGACATCGGTCGTAGGACTCCAGCCCAGGAACTCAGGGTTGTCGAAGCCGGCCACCTCATGGAGATGGCTGCCGTTGGCACTGGCCAGCCAGAGCGTCGACTCCGACGAGTAGTCGCCGTTCGACGCGGTGACTCCTTCAGATGCGGGAACGGCCAGCCAACGACCGTCATGGGAGAACGACGGCGCCCCGGGCACGAATCCCCTTGGGAGCACGAGATGCCGCAGGGTGTTCGACGCGCCGTCAAGGACGTACACGGTGTCCCGAGACACAAACGCGAGGTCACCCTCGCCGGCGAATGCCTTCGCGTCGACCGTTGGACCGCCCGAAGAGAATGTGAGGGTCGCCGTGCGCACAGGGCGCCCCGATCCGCCGCTCGCGACGAGGCCGGCGACGACCGCCCCGACCACGAGCGCGACGACGAGGCAAGCGAGCATCCAACGCCGTCGACGAAGTCGCCGCGCCTCTCGGATCAGCGCCTCGGGGTCATGCTCGTTGACCTCGGCTGGGTGGACCTTCGGGTGAAGAAGCGTCATGACACGTCCTGGATCATCGAGATGACCTCTTCGGGTTGATAACCGTGCCGACGAGCGAAGGCGACAAGCTCCTTCACTCGCGTCATGACGACACCGCGCTCAGGCGTGCCCGCGACGGTGATTCCCCTGCCACGCCGGAACTCGAGCATCCCTTCGTCTCGCAGTTCGCGCAGCGCCCGGAGCACGGTGTTGGTGTTCACACCGAGCACCTTGGCAAGGTCCTTGGCGAGCGGCATGCGCTCACCGGGCTTGGCTTCGCCCTCGCTGATTGCTCGGCGGATCTCCGCGGCCACCTGTTGGTAGAGAGGCGTGCCTTCGGCCAGGTTGATCTTCAGGGACTCGATGGTGCTAGTTGTCTTAGTGCTATTCCGCGATGATGTCAATTGACTCGCTTGTCGCAGAAAATGTTGGTCTGAGACGCGGTGTTGGCCACTTGTCTCCGCACCCGCGAGGCGGTGGGCGAGCAAGCGATGCTGTTCTGGCGCTTAGCCCCAGTGGGACCGGGATTGATGACGCACAATCGAGAACGTGCGAATCCCTGCGGACTTCGTCGCCGTGGATTCAGCCCGGCTCGACCGACTCGCCCGGTTCCTCCGCAACGCGGCGGGAGTCGAGGCCGGTTACGCGCTGCAAGATCAGACGTGGGCCGGCTTGCCCAGGTCAGTGGCCGACCGGGACCGCCGGTGGACCGAGCGCGGGGTGCCACCCAACAAGACGAGGCGGGCGGTCGACACCGCCTACGCTGCAGCACGTCTTGAGCTGATCGCCGTCACCGACCATGCCGCATCCTTGGCGCGGCTGATTACGGATCCGAACCTCACGGGCTGCCTGTCCGTCGAAGCCGTCGCGGCGCTCGGCCGTCGAGACGGCGGCCCGATCCTGGTGGCTCGTTGAACCCGGCCTCACCGCCCGCGAGCGGGTCGGCCGGTTCCTCGCCGACCAGCTGTTCAGCGCTTACCAGGCCGAGGACATGGCTCGTCGAATGAGATGGCCTAGTGGCGTGATCGGCATCTCGCCAGAGGCCGACGGAATCAAGGCGAAGTGCGACGAGCTCGGGCTCATCTACGGCGGCGACCCATCGGCTCCAACGGTTGACGGGCAGAAGCGCCCGGGTTCCACGTCGCTCGTCGCTGCTCTAGTGCGCGACACCATCTATTCGGCGTCGTACCCACTTGTTTATGCGCTCACCTCGGCGACCACGCACGGTACCCACTTTGCCCTCATGCGCGCCTACGTCGACAGCGGCGACAAGCACGACAGTGAACCGATCCTCGACCGGCGTCTCGATCACCGCCAGGTCGAGCCCGTCTGCGGTGTCGTCCTAGAAGGGTTCGCCGCAACCCTGCGCCGTGTCGTTCGGCTCGCGGGGTGGGGCTGGATCAGGGTCGACGGCTACCAGGCACCCATCCGCAACTTTCTGTACTCGATGCCTTATTGAACGTAAGGGGGGGTGTTCATGGCCGGCCTCGACGAGCAAGGTCTCGTAGCGTCCCAACTTGTCGGTCGAAGCAGGTGACCGCCGTGTCGAGTGATGACCTCTATCGCCGTAACCCCGCACGCGACGTAGAACAGTTCGCTCTTGCCATCGTGAAGTCGTGGGTGGGTAACCGGGGCACCGTTCGAGACACCAGTACAGGCCATGAGCCTGACTTCCAAATCATCTATCAGGACGGTCGAATCGGCTGGGGGGAAGTGGGCTGGCACGAGGATCCTGTCATTCGGGCCATGTGGTCAAAGACGTTCAGGTACGAACAGCATCAGGTGGTGCAGTTGCCGAACACCTACGGCACTTGGACAGTTCAGCTCGTGGCGGGAGCCAACATCGGCCGCTTCTGTGCCTCTGCTCCAGCACTTATCGGCGACCTGATCGGGGCGTCGGTGTTCGAGCTAACCATTCACGGCGGCTGGCCGAGGGATGCTCTTGCTCACCGGGCTCGAACTCTGGGCATAGAGCGCGTCTCGCGCCTTGATAATCAGCAACACGAGGGAGCGGCTGCGTACTTCTTCATGCCCAGCACGGGTGGCGTGTTCCCGACCGACCCGAACGGTGTGCCTGAGTGGGTGTCAATGGTGCTCGCCGATCCCGCCTACCAGGACACGACGCGGAAACTCTTGGTCCTCGAAGCGGACGAGCGGCACGTGTTCCTAATGACGGGAACGGCGACCGCCTTTGGCATCGACGCGCTCCTTAATCGTGCGCGGTCCGCCCTTCCCGCCGCTCGACCCGAGGTTCCAGACGGCATCACGCACGTATGGGCCGCACCTCAGTACTCGGACTCACTTCCCGGCACCGTCCTTCTTTGGACATCGGGCCACTGGAGAACGGTCGATGTGCCAGACGACGGTGTGTAAGAGCTGCAACCTTGGCGTGGTCATATCCACAGCGTGCCGGAGGTTGCCGGAAGGCGACGGACTATCGGCACACGCAGGGGTAGGGATGACCCGGCGCGACCGCAAAACCACCCCTGATCCGATGTACTGGCATGACACCTACACCGCACCGTCCGCAAGACAGCGACAGTCCGGGCATGGCCGGCCCGCGCGACGCGGCCGCGTCGCCGGAGCGCCGGGCGTACCTCCGCGAGCTGGTGGGTCACCTGCGTTATAAGCCCGAGTGGTCTTTTCAAATCACGGACGAGAGCGAGGCCTCGTCCGAGTACGGCGGCCTCCCGCCGGGCTGGTTGCCCGGCCAGATGATGGTCGAGATCCTCTACCCCTCTCCGCCCAGCCCGCGCCCGCAGGGTTGGGCCTGGACACTCGACCCGGACCGACACGGCGCGCTGTTCGACGATTCGGTCACGCAGACGGAGGTCGCGGAGGCAGTCCGCGAACTGGTATGGCGGGGAGTGCTCCGCATCGAGACGGACGAGTTCAGGCGCAACGCGCGCGAACGCGGCCGCCCGTCGCTGGTCGCTATGCGCCTCGCAGCGGACCTCGACTCGGCGCTCCCGCTTCCGGACGACTAGGAGGCCGCTGCGGGAAACGGTCGTATTCCGCACACACACAGCCTGACCAGCGGCGTTGTCGGGCGGGCTGGTCGATTTGTACGTCAAGTCAAACGAAAATCATCGGGCGGGAACGGCCACTGGGGGACGTTTCCCGTCGGTCAGTGAGGCGCCCTCCTCGTACAGTGACGCCTATGGCTGACTTGATCGGTTATGCGCGGGTGAGCACCGAGGACCAAGATCCGGCCCTTCAGATTGACGCCCTTAAGGGGGCAGGCTGCACGAGGATCTTCACGGACACCGCCTCCGGTGCTCTGACCTCACGCCCGCAGTTCGACGCAATGTTGTCGTTCATCCGGCCGCGCGACGTGGTGGTTTGCTGGAGACTCGACCGCCTCGGGCGCAACCTGAAGCACCTCCTGACCATCGTCGAGGAGTTCGAGTGCCTGGGCGTGGGTTTCAGGTCCGTCACGGAGGCCATCGACACGACGACCCCAGGCGGACGCCTCGTCTTTTCGATCTTCGGGGCGCTCGCGGAGTTCGAGAGGTCCCTCATCAGGGAGCGCACGAGGGCTGGACTCGCTGCCGCCGTCGCGCGAGGGCGCAAGGGCGGACGTCCGACCATTATGACTCCGGAGCGCCTCAACGCTGCCCGGGCACTGCGGGCGAGCGGGCAGTCTTACAGGCAGATTGGATCCGCCCTGTCCATCGGTGCGAGCACCGTCCGCGAGAACTTGGCGAAAGCGGTGTGACGGCTCCGGTCTAAATCTGCTTGCCGTCGCAGCGTGTAGACCATTCGCTGTGGAACCCGCGAGCGTCCCGCGCTTCCGAGGAATAGCAGGCTTTATGGCGGCCTACGCGGGCACAGTCGAACCGGGCGTTGCGTTGACGACGCGCAGCAACGAGCCGCCGGACTTCGGAATCGGCGTCTACGTCGGTGGGGACAAGGTGGCGACGGTGGCCCTGGTCGGTGAGGCGGGTGACTCGAAGGAACGGCTCGCGGACGAGCTCCCGCGTCTATACCGCACCTAGGGGTCGGACTCGGAACGGCAGTCGTGCGGCGGCCCACTCATTCCGGCAACGGTCCGCAGCGAATGTCAAAGGTACTGTGAACAGCATCGCCGGCGGCGAACCCCCACCGCGCGAAAAGGCAACCCTTTGACGACTGGCACGCTTCTCGGAAGCTTCAACGACCGGGGCTTCACGTTCGTGCGTCCTGACCTCGACGCCGGCATCTCCCGCGATGTTTTTCTCCACATCCGGCAGCTTCGCGAAGGCGAGGATCCCTCCGTCTACGTCCGTGGAGCCCAAGTCGAGTTCGACGTCGTCATGGAGGGGCCAAAAGGCGAGGAGAGGCCGCAGGCCCGCGGCACCTCTTTGCTCTCTGGTCCGAGGGCCGCCGGGGCACCCGCTTTGTTGGCGGTCGGGCAGCAAGGGCACTTGAAGTTTTGGTCAGCACTGTCATACGGCTTTATCGTTGACGACGGTTCGGGCGCGGAGTTCTACGTGAACGCGAGCAGCGTTCCTCACGGCTACCTAAGACACGGCGACGAAATCGCGTTCGATGTCGAGCAAGGGACAAATGGCCCTCAGGCGTTGAACGTCCGGGTATTGGGCTGGGGGGAAACGGGTGACGCTTACACCGACCTTCTCGATATGGGAAATCCATTGTGGACCGTTCAGCTCGCCGATCTTGCCGAGCGGGAAAGTTGGAACTATCTGGTAAAGCCAGCGAAGGACCCACACATAGTTTTGCGCAGCTATCTCAAATACACGTTCCTGCGTCAAAACGAACTTCCCGGTCACGTACCCGAGTCAGGTGACGGCTCTCACCTCGCATTCAACACCGGACTCGTCACCCCTTTTCAGGAGCAGATATTCGCCTTATTTCGAAAGCGCCCATCCTCCGAGAGCGGCCCACCTTGGATCCTGCGGTCGTTCGAGAAGGCATCCAGCGTCGTCATCCTCAAGATGTTTGGCGCCGCGTTGCCCCCGCTCGCGTCGTACTATGACGATCCTGGTCAGTTGGTGTTCGACACGCGGTTGCCGTTAAGCGTCAACGTCGAGCACGTTCCACACGACGCTGAGCGGTTTCCGGCTGCGCTCAAGTCACTCTCGCCTCAAGACCTCGCCGCGCTCGTCAACGCGAAAGCGCCGGAGGCGCTTGATCGAGTTCGACGCAACTATAAAACCGCGATTCCTCAGTTCTACCGGGACGGAAAGAGCGGAGAAGGGAAGATGCAGCTCCTCCTTCCCGTGGCGCTACTCGCACGGGACCATGTCGAGCTTGCCCTCGCGGTTGACTGTTTAGAGTCCGTATACCTGGGTCGTACGGTGTTGTCCCTCGACTGGGCGTATAACAACGCTCGCCTGCTTACTCGGCCCGATAGCGACTGGCTCAGACCCTGAGCGATGGCTTGACCTGGCGGAGCTCCCTTGTCATACTTTTGTCGTCCCAACAGGGTCATGTTTTGCTTGCTGCGAACATGCTTTGATGGACGGCGGGCCTGGCGGCCCGCCGTTTTTTGTCCCTGTGTCTTCTTCCTGCCCAGCATCCCGACGCGACCGCCTCGACGTCCGCCGCTGTGCCCCCGCCGCACGGACCACGCCCCAGCTAGCCTCGTCGCGCAGTGTTGCCCGATCCACCGCCTATCAGCGGGACCGCCGGGGAGTCCGCGCGCCAAAAGCACGAGAGACTGCACCAGCGGCGCGAGCAGAAGATTGAACAGCGGTGGGGAAGGCTTGCCGGCGTCGTCAAGTTCCTCTCCGACGACCCTCAGTCGATAGCTGCCTGGGCCGAGGGTTCGGATGGTGAGCGCCGACTCGCCGATCAACTGCTAAGGCTCGTAGGAGGACGAGCCGTATTCCTCCACGACCGAAAGGCGCCTAAGACCCGAGGCAACATCGACCACATTGCCATTGCAGCCTCTGGCGTGTGGGTGATCGACGCCAAGAACTACCGGGGTCTTGTCGAACGGCGAGACGTCGGCGGATGGTTGAAGACCGACCATCGGCTCTACGTGGGAAGGCGGGACCGGACGAAGCTCACCGGCGGCCTCGGCTGGCAAGTCGATGCGGTGCGCTCGACGCTCAACGGCGATGAAGTCCCGATTCACGCATGTCTCTGCTTCGTCGATGCGGAATGGAGACTCTGGAGCAAGCCCTTCGAGCTGAATGGGGTGTGCGTGACCTGGGGCAAGAAACTCGCCGAGATGATCGCCGAACCGGGTCCACTGACTCCGAAAGACGTCACCCGGGTCGCCGAGCGCTTGGCAGGCGTTCTAACGCCCGCTGTCCCCAGGACGTAGAGCACGAGCTTCCGGCTCGTGCGTCCCCGCGAGTTGACCTCGTATAAGGGGCAATCCACCGACGACACGAAGTTGAGCGCAAGGCTGTGTGGCACTCAACCGGTCCGACGATACGAAGGGGGTCAGGGACGATGCCGACAGGAAAGAAGCCAGCGTCCAAAGCTGGAAGGTTGCTCGGCAGCGGCAAGGGGTCTCCCGCGCAGAAAACGGTGGCTGCGAGTGATCTCGCTCAGGCGCCGAAGAAGAAGCAGAAGAAGCAGAAATAGCGCCAGTCGCATGCGCTAGAGCCGACCCGCAAGGCTCGCCCCCTACTCCTCGTCTGGGCGGACCTTGGCAAGCGCGCGCTGCGTGAGCGTGAGCGCCAGCTCGACAGCGTCGCTGTCCGACAGCGGGCAGATAATCGCGTACTGCTGCCGGGCCGCGACATCGCGCTCGAAAACATGCTCGTCTTCGATGTCCTCGACGTCCTCGGGGCGAAGGCGGAGCGTGAGGCCGCCGCTGCCCGGCCTTACGTAGGCGACCGCCCCGAACCGGCGCGGCCTGTCGTCGCGGACCATGAGGTAGTTGGTGTACCCGTCCGCCGTGCGCTCCGAGGAACCCACCTCGATGTAGGTGCCAAGCTCCAGCACCCGCTCCAGGTATTCGAGGACCCGCCTCGCCGTGCCCCCGTCCCGTGCGCGCTCATAGACGAAGCGCCGGATGAAGAACCCCTCCTCGTCGTCGCCGAGGGCGCCCGTTCGTCTGGCCGGGACAGGCTCCTGTTCGGGAATGTCCCCATTGCCGTAGACCTCGGCGATCCCGGCGGAGCCGACAGTGTCCGTTCTCCGCTGGTACTCGACGATCTCGTCGACTGTTCCCTCGATCAAGCGCACCTGAACCTCCTAACCTCCGTGTCACTGGCTTGCCGAGCGTGACACCCCAAAACAACTTGTGTACGTCGTTAGCATAGTAGCTAACACGTTCACACGACCCGTTTGGACAGCCTCGCCGGCCCGGTGGAGCTCAGCCGGACACGATCAGGGCCGCGTTGCACGGAATGTCGATGCTCAACGAGTCACCGGATTCGCTGTGAGAATGCACACACAACTATGTCCCTCACCAGCGATACCGCCGATAGGGCCAGATCAGGAACTGGCCATTGATAGAGCGTGGCGACCACCTCCACTGGGGCGGGGAGTTGGTCGAGGTGCTCAGCGTTCTCGAGGAGCGGGCCGAACGCGTGGAGCTCGTTCTCAAGGGTCCGGGTGGGCTCAGGCAGGTGACGCTGTCGGTACTCGAAGTCGAAGCGGCCCGCCAACCGAGCAACGACGGGGGAGGAGACTCCGCTGGAGCCGTGGCGGGCCTGTGGGGGAAGTGGATGGAGTGGGCCACCCCACGCATCCGCTCGGCTGCGACTGCCACCAAGCCGATCCGTCCCTACGCGCACCAGGACGAAGCCGTCTTCGTGCACATGCTTCCCCAGCCCAGGCTGCGCTTCCTATTGGCGGACGAGCCCGGCACGGGGAAAACGATCATGTCCGGGATGTACATAGCGGAGGGTCGACGGCGGCGCGTCGTCCCGGGCAAGGTTCTCATCGTCCCCCCCGCCCACCTCGTTACGAAGTGGCTGGCCGATCTCTGGCGCTACTTCGGCGTCGACGCCGAGCGCATCGACTCGGCGGCTGCTCGGAGCCCGCGCCCGCTGCGCGACGACGTGGATGTCTGGGTCGTCTCTGCCGACCTGCTCGCCCACAACTCCGACGTGCTGCGCAAGGTCGCGGGGCCCGCCGCGTCATGGTCGCTCGCTATCTTCGACGAGGCGCACCGCCTAACTCCGACGTCGCAGTATCTCGGTGCCGCCCAGCAGGTGTCGAAAGTCGCTCACCACCTGCTTATGCTCACCGCCACTCCGCATCGAGGCAAGGAGTGGTACTTCCAGTGCCTTTTGAACACCCTAGATCCTGACCTCTACCCAGTAACTGCTGGTCCGGGCGACACCGAGCCCGAACGACGCCTCCGACCCGCGCAGCTGCACTTCCTGCGCCGGATGAAGGAGGACCTGCGTGACCACGATGGCAAGCCCCTTTTCAAACCTCGCTACGCGGAGACGCTCGCCGTCACCCTCTCGAAGGACGAGCTCGCCTGTTACGAGGCGATTCTTTCGATATGTCGACGAGTGGTACGACGCACGTTCGACGCTGGCGCGCAGCATCTACGGTAAGCGCGCGGCCTCCAGCGTTGTTGCCGCTGTTCAGACGTTGCGACGGCGACGGGAGGCGCTCAGTGAAGCCCAAGCCGGGCAGCTCGCGCCACCCGCGCCTCATGGGTTCGACGATGCCCGCTTCCTCGACGCCGCTGTCGATGACGACGAGTCCTGGGCCCAGGCGGAGGATTCCATCATCGCGGAGAAGAGTCGAGACCGGCGCGGCGAGTTGAAAGCTGTCGACAACGTCTTGGAGGAGCTCGAGCGCTGGCTGCGCAGCGGTGTGCTCCCGGCGAAGTGGGATGCGGTGCTTGATGTGTGCTCCCGGCACCACCTACGCCCAGAGTCGGGGCAGCTCCTCGTGTTCACCGAGTTCACCGACACCGCCACATGGCTCAAGGGGCTCTTCTTGAAAGCTGGGTTCAGCACTGAGCTATTGAGCGGTGCCGCCACCCAGGACCGCCGGGATCAGCTCCAGCAAGACTTCCTCGCTAGCCGTTACCAGGTGCTGGTCTCAACAGACGCCGGCGGTGAGGGCATCGACCTCCAGTCGGCGAATGTAATGGTGGACTGGGACGTACCCTGGAGCCTGGTGCGCCTCGAACAGCGCGCTGGCCGGCTGCACCGCATCGGCCAACAGAACCCGGTGTTCATCTACCACCTCGTCGCGCCGGCAACCCGAGAGGGCCATGTTCAGGAAGTGCTGCTGCGCAACCTAGACGCCGCAGCGGAGGCACTCGACGGGCGGATCTTCGACCTCATGGACGCCACGGCGTCCCGGGCTGGGTTCGACTTCGCAGCGGCGCTCGCCGACGCCTACCGGGGCGTCGACTCCGTCGAGCAGGTGCCCTCGACCGAAGATCCTCGTGCAGCAAGCCCGAGAGCTCGCCGCGGAGGAAGACTCGCTGCGCACCCCCACCGACCTGAGCGACGCCCAGGCCCGATTCGCCGTTGACCGCCTCGAGGCGGTGAACCCAGTCATGGTCGAGGGATTCCTTCGGAACGTGGCCGCCGCAGCGGGATGGCGGGTGGGGCCTGGACCCGCCGAGCGCATCCTCACCGTGCGTTCACCCAAAGAGGCCCTCCCGGACGCCCTGGGAGGCGAAGTCAGTCGGCTGGTTTCGGTTGACGGGAACGCCACGGCCGCAGCACGCACCGCTGGGGCGGAGCTCGGCTCGATCGTCACGATCGGACCAACCGAGGACCCGTTCCGGAAGCTCCTCGGCTACTGCGCCGAGCGCTTCGGGCCCGAGCTCTACCGGGGGGCGGCGGCCGTGGACCAGGCTTCCACCACGGCTTACACGCTGTTCGTCTTTGCCACCGAGATCCTCAGCTACGACGGGGTCACCAAGACGGCCCGTCCGAGCCCGTTCCTCATCCGCTTCTCGGCGGGCTCGGCCTTTCCCGTCGACTGGGCAGCCGTCGCCAACCTCCGGCCTACGCCTGAAGCAGCCACCCGGCCAGCGCCGGGCTCACGGGTTACGGCCGCCGAAGCAGCCGAAGCCAGCGCGCTCGAGCAGCAGCACCGCGCTGGCTGACGAGCAGGCCCGGTGGGTCCGTCACGCCCGGGACGATCTGGAAGCACTTCGCGCTCGCTGGCAACGCCAGCTGCGCGATCTCCCCGCCGACCAGCGGGTTCAGGCTCGGGAGAAGTTCGAAGCCGACCGTCAACGCCGCCTCGACGACCTGTCCAAGGCTGAGGCCGTGACGGTCTCCCCGCCCCAGCTCATCGGCTGGGTGGATGTCCGCGCGGGCGCCTCGCTCGCCGACATCGGTTATGACCCCGACAGCGAGCTGCCTGCCATCGAACTGGCCAAGGCCCGCCTTGCCGCCGAGGGCTTCGAAGTGGACGACCGCCAGACGGCTGGGCTCGGCTACGACCTCTTCGCCAAACACCGAAGCACCCAAGAGCAGCGTCTCGTCGAGGTCAAGGGGCAGCTCGTCGAGCTCGGTCCGGTCACCCTGGAGTCCAACGAGTGGGCTCAGGCCATGCAGCGTGGGTCGGAATACTGGTTGTATGTCGTGACGAACTGTGCGACGAATCCCACCTTGACGGTCGTGGTGCAGGATCCCGCCGGCACGCTCAGCGGTGGTCCTCGTCTGATCGAGCGCTTCCAGATCCCCGTCAGCCAGCTGCGCCGTTTCGCCAGTGAGACCAGATGACCGCCAAGCCTTCCGATGGCACTGCCCCGCTTATCGAGCGACTGGTTTCCCGTTGCCGCTGTCGACCGGGCCTGCGGCTCGCCTGCCGGTTCCGGCCAGAACGAGAAGGCCATCTTCACTTGGTTCGCGTCCCGACCCATCGCTCAGGCGCGTGCCGCCGTGCTGTGTTCGCTGTTAACCGAGGACTCTGAGCGACGGCGACGACGAGCTGCGCCAGCTCGTCGACGAGCGCCGTCCTCACCGGCGACTGGGCGACACTCCAGGAGTTGGCATCACGGATCCCGGATGTCGACGGCAAGCGTCCAGTCGTCCTGGACTGTTTCTCCGGACGCGGCATCATCCCGCTTGAGGCGGCGAGAGTTGGACTGCGCGCCAGTCGGACTCGATCTTTCACCGGTGGCAGCGCTGGCTGCCCGTCTGCTAGCTGATTGGCCTTTCCGCGACTGGTCGAGTGAGCCAGAGGTGCCCTTCGACTCCGAAGAACGTGACGACCATGCAGAGAGTAGCGAAGCGCAGCTGTTCGTCAACTCTGAAGCTGAGCCCAAGCTGATACGAGACCTCCGCCGCTTTTTCGCGGAGGTAGGGCGACGGGTGGCGGCGACCGTCGAGCCCTACTACCCGCGGAATCCGGATCGCAGCTACCCGTGGGGCTACCTCTGGGCCATCACGCTTCCGTGCGATGCGTGCCAGCGCTCGCTTCCCACTTGTGAGCTCTCTTGTGCTTCGGCATCCGTATTCTGCGACCGGCGACCCGGGGCAGAGCCTCGTCTTGAGATTCAACAAGGAAGCAAAGACGTGGGATGTCGGTGTGTCAGACGGGACCCCTACCGGAACGCCGACGTTTGCCGCCACGTCCGGCCGCAAGGGGAAGTCCGCGGTGTGCCCCTTTTGCGACCACGTGCACTCGCTCGACACTGTCAAGGCCAAGGGGAGTGCCGGGCAATACGAAGAGCACGCGGTTCTAGTCGCTGCAGATCTCGCAGATGTCAAGGTGACGGACGAAAAGGGCCGAAGTCGGAGCATTGAACGCAAAATCTTCAGGACTCTCAGCTCCCGTGAAGTGGAGGCGGCTAGCGACATAGACCTCGCCGCCCTTCCTCCTCTCGGCACTCTGCCTGGGGCACCGACCGAACCTATCGCCCTTGGAAACAAGGACAGCGTCCGACGGTACGGGTTACGGATTCGCGACGTGGGCAAGCCTGATGAACAAGCGGCAGGTACTCCTCTTTGCGGAAACTGCTCGAGCGATTCGAGCGTGTTACGACGACATCCTCGCGGCGGGTGTTAGCCAGGACTACGCTGCCGCACTCGCCTCCTATGCAGCTGCGAACCTGGTGCGCCGTCTGAGACGAGCTACTCGCGGAGCCTCGTTGGAGGCCTACGGCGACCGACCCGCAGTCGGCGTTAGCGACATATTCACGAATCGAGAGTGCCGTCAGCGTTCGATTTTGCTTGGTTTGAGGCTGGCCCGGGCCGGGGACCGGGCTCATGGTCATCGCTTACGAGAACCATCCTGACCCCTTTGGCTACCCACGTCATCGGTCTTTCCAAGTTGGCTCAGGCTGGCCGGTTTCGGCGAGCATCGGCGACGCAACTGCCCTATCGGGACGCAACTGTCGACGCCATCATCACCGACCCGCCCTACTACTCCATGATCGACTATGCCGACATTTCCGACCTGTTCTACGTGTGGTTACGTCGTTGCCTCTTCGACATCGTCCCCGACCTCTTCGGTTCTCCGGGTACCCGTCAGGGCCTCCAGGACAAAGCCCAGGAAATCATTGTCAAGCGCAGTCCGGCTGCCGGTGACCACCGAACCACCGAGTGGTACGAACAGCAGCTCGCCGTTGCCTTCGCGGAGATGCGTCGGGTGCTCAAGGCGGGAGGGACGCTCACTATCGTGTTCGGTCACTCGGATCCTGACGCATGGCGGCGACTTCTTGGCGCGCTGCGGGATGCGCGTTTCGTGGTCACTTCAGCCTGGCCGGCGCGCACTGAATCGGGCACCACAGGTGTCGCTTCGATCAAGGTGACCGTCACCATTGGTTGCAAGGTCGCGCCAGATGGGCGTCGATCTGCCACTGCCGCGCAAGTCGAGCGCGAGATCTCGGAGACCGTTCGCAAACGTGTCGCGCAATGGGACGAATGGGGGCTAGCGCTCTCCGACCAGCTCATGGCCTCCTATGGCCCGGCCATGCAGGTGGTCGGGCGGTACAGAGTCATCCAGCGACCAGACGGGACCGAGCCGGAGCTTGACCACTTCCTTGCCGTCGGCCGCCGCGCCGTCGTCGACGCTCACGCCTTCAAAGTCGACGAGCTGCCCCTCGACACCTTCGATCCAGAAACCCGCTTCGCGATCTTCTGGCTCCGCGCCTTCGGCCGGACGTTGGTCAACAAGGGGGAAGCCGTATTCCACGCCCAGTCGAGCGACCTCCGGATCGACGCTCTCCGTCCACAGATCCTCAAGGAGGCCCCTGGGGGGTTCTCGCTCAGCCTGGACGATCCTGGTGCGGTGAACGAGCGATCCTCGGCCATCGAGGTCGCGCGTGCTCTCGCTGCGTCCTGGCCCACGGGGGGTACAGAGGCCGTGGCTGGAGTCTTGGCCGCCGCCCAACGGCCGGGGGATGACCAGCACATCTGGGCAACGGTGGCCGATCTCGTCCGCCAGCTGCCGGATTCCGACCGGGTGGCAGTGGCCCTCACCGCGTGCCAGCGGAACCGCCGAGCCATCGAATCCGAGGCCAGGCGAGCGGCCCCCGCACCGGTCCATCAGGAGGAGCTCGCTTTCGGTAAAAATGGCGCACCGTGACGGAAGTCCCGCACTGGGCTGACGTCCTGGAAATGCGGCCTGAGGTCGTCCAGCGCCACGGCCATGCGCATGGTCTCCAGATGTCGCTCTACGAGGCGGTATACCAGACCGCCGAGGTTCCCTATCGGGATCCCGGCTACTGGTGCGACATCACCGAGCCCACGACCAAGCTCGTCGAGTTCATGGCCGAGGTCACCCGCCTCCTAGCCGGGGCGGGCCTCGCCGGCGAGATGTTCGACGGCAACCGACTGTTCCACCTGGACCAGGGCATGGGCGGGGGGAAGAGCCACGCCCTTGTCGGCCTGTGGCACATGGCCAGCCACCAGAACGAGTTCTTCTCTAGCGACATCGGCCAGCAGGTCTTCAGCGTGGCTCAACGCCGCGCCGGGGCGGACCTCGAACTTCGTGACGTTCACCCGGTCATCCTGTGCGCCGACAACTTCAGCCCTGGCGCCACCCGTCCGGAGTTCGGCCCTGCGGTCAACCTGCACCAGCGCTTCTTGTGGGCGCTTTTTGATGGTGATCGTGCCCTCTACGACAGCCACGTCACGGCCGGGACGGACAAGGCGGCCATCAAGGACGCCATCCGAGAAGCCGGCCGTCCTGTCCTCATCCTCCTCGACGAGATCATGGATTACGCCATGGCGCTCGTCGGACCCGACCACCGCGACACCATCCCCGAAGAGCAGGCGTTCTTGAACGCCCTCACCGGGGCCGTGGCCGAGATGGAAAGTGCGGTGCTCGTGGTCGTGATGATCCGCTCGGACCTTGACGAGCAGGGCTACGAGGGCCCGGCTCAGGACTTCCGCAGCTACATCGCCCGTCGGCTCGAGCGCAACGGGACGACGGTGAGCGTGAACGAGCCCCAGGACTTCGGGGCGATCATCCGACGCCGGATCTTTAACCGGCCGTCCAAAGAGCTTCCGCTGGCTGAGCTGGCTGAGCGCTGGGCGGGAGGCATCAGCTCCGCTTGGAATGAGCACGTCTTCGACCGGTTGCCCGGAGCACGCCAGCTGCCCGGCTTCGCGAGTCGCCTCGAGCGCTCCTACCCGTTCCATCCTGACCTGCTCGAACTCGTCGAGCACGACTGGACCCAGCACACCGGGTTCCAGCGGGTGCGCTCGACCGTGGAGGTCTTCTCGGCGAGCACCTACTGGTGGGTTACCGAGCGCCAGGCCAACCGGTGGGTGCCGGAGCTCATCGGCGTTGGCGACATCCCGCTCCACGTAGCCGCAGACCAGGTCCTCTCTTCAGGCGTGTTGCACGGCAACGACCGGCAGATCGTGGGAATGCGACAGGTGGCCGAGAAGGACATCACTTCGGCTGACCGCTCCGACGGCCAGGCCGTTCTGGCCGACGTTCGCCTCACCAACGGCAGACCGTGGGCAATGGTCCAGCCGCACCCGGCGGTGCGTCTTGCCACGGCGCTCTGGCTTTACTCGGTCGCCTCTCGGGCCCAGGGCAAGCGTGGTGCTACCAAGGCGGAACTGCTCGCCACCCTGTACGTACCAGACGAGATCTTCGGCTTCGGTGACGCCGAAGAGGTCTTTAACGCCCTCACCGATGACGAGGACGAGCGGGGTCTCGGAGCCCTCGATGTGATCCAGAGTGGGGGCGGCAGCGTGCCCAACCGGTATCTACTCGTCACTCAGCTCAACAAGCGCATGTTTCAGCGCAACGCCCTCAACCGTGCGACTCCTGAGCTGTACTACGGGTTGGCGTGGGAGCGGGTGCAGAAGCTCGCCACCTCCGGTAGCAGCTTCGACAAGGTCCTCTTCATCGAACAGCCGGACTCGGCTGACGCCAAGCTCGACGAGTTGTTCCGGGAGGTCGACCAGCGCCGCTCGAACCGCCTGGTGATCCTCGATCCTCGCCGTTGGGCCCTCCTCAACGGCCGTGACAGCGCCACCCGAGAGGACGTCGAGGCGATGTTGGGGCTGGGGACGAACCGATTGGGGGTCGACTTTGCGGCCAGCTGCGTCATTGCCTGCGTCAACACCCAGCGGCGAGATGCAATGGCCAAGCGAGCTAGAAGCGCCTATGCCTGGAAGCTCGCAATCAATGACGTGGCGCCAGACTCCGAAGTCCACGCAGAAATGGAGTTGGAGGGGACCCAGGCAATAGCTCAACTCGACGAGGAGATCCGCCGAGCGTTCCAGCACTACACCTACCTGGTGAGAGACGACCAGGGGCTCCGGCCCGACTTTGCCAAGTTTGATGACGACTCCCGCAGTTCGCTGTCGGGCAACGACATCTGGGAGGCTCTGGCCGAACGAGGAGAAGCCGTGCGCTCCGCCGACGGGCCTCTCCGGAGGGTACCTGCACCAACTGCTCGACCTTTCTGTCCGGCCCTACACCTTGGCCGAGGTCGTCGAGAAGTTCTGGCGAGACCCTGCCTTCCCGATCATCCCCAGTGAGATGATCGCCCGTCGGGCCATTTTCGACGCCCTTCGCCCAGACGACGAAGGCGTGGCATGGGAACTAGCGACGGCGAGCGGCGAACGGCTCCATGTCGATTCGCCCGAACAGCTGGCGCTGAACAGCCCCGACCAGCAGCTTCGGCTGGTACAGCCGGAGGCAGAAGCCGATGAGGCCCCGAACACCGCCGCTGGTGCTGGCACAACGGGAAAAGGCTCTGCTCCCACCCCCGCTGCTGAGTCTCCAGTTCTTCGTGGAGCGCCCGTCCCTGGTGCGCCACAGCGCTACGTCGTCCACGAGCTGGAGCTCACGAACCGCAGCCTCGCGGACCGCAGCTCCCGGGAAAGTCTCTACCAGCTGCTCTCCGAGCTCACGGACGTCATCGACCCGTCGTCAGGCCAGGACGTGCAGGTGGCAACCATCAAGGTTGAGCTGAACGCTGCCGTTGGCGCGCTCGACAGCGTCGAAGCCAAAGCAGAACAGGCTGGTGCCACCTGGCGCGAGCACGAGGAGGACTTTTAAGCCGACCACCACTTACCGTGCTCGACAGAGCTGCAAAGGCTCGCTCTGAAGGGGGGAGGATTCTCCACCGGCGCCCCGTTCTCGGCCGTCGCTTCGAGCGCCCGTACTGACGCGAAGTCAAGAGGAGTGAACCCGCGCCAACTAAACGCCAACTACGGGGATTGTCGTCCGTCTTGTACCGCCCGCTGTCGCCCAGGCGTAAATGGCCGCTGAACAGGTGCATCCCGGTATGAGGCGATACCTTGCGACACCTAACGACACGGCAATCATGACTGGGGGTCAAGAGGTCCCGGGTTCAAATCCCGGCAGCCCGACGCAGTAAGAGCAGGTCCGTGGGTCCGAGTCATCGGCGGCGCTCCCGCCGAATCGCCCAAATGCTACCGAAATGCCCCCGAGCGATCCGAGACCACCACCAGTGTCGCCAAGGACGACGCCCGCGATCGTCGAACATAGCGACGAGTCGCCGCTACTCCGCGTGCGGCGCGATGACGAGCCGACTCCGAGCATGGACCACGGCGCGTTAGTGGACGCGGCGGTTAGAGAGCTGAAGTGGATGAGCCGGCACTCGCCACTCGTGCGCCCCGGTTCCGGTGCGGGCTCAGCCGGTCATCGCAACAGCGACGGCGAACGCCTGAGATGGTGTCATCCAACCGAGGGTCTGTCGAGGTCTCGTGTTGAGTGATCGAGCGATCGCGTCGAGTTCTCGTTGGCTGCACTGCGAAAGGTCCGACGACTTCGGCAGGTACTGACGCAGGAGGCCGTTTGTGTTCTCGTTCGAGCCGCGCTGCCACGGGCTCTTCGGGTCGCAGAAGTAGATCTGCACGCCGGTGTCGACGGTGAACTGGACGTGCTCGGCCATCTCCTTGCCTTGGTCCCAGGTGATCGAGCGCCGAAGCTGTGCGGGCAAAGTGAGGATGCGCTTTGTCATCGCTCTCCGGACTGCCTCGGCTCCGATCCCGTTCGGGAGTTTGAGCAAGATCACGTAGCGGCTCTTTCGCTCGACCAAGGTGCCGATGGCGGTCATCTTCTTGCCGAAGATGAGGTCCCCCTCCCAGTGCCCGGGCACCGCCCGGTCGGAAACCTCGGCCGGGCGCTCGGAGATCATCACCATGTTGCGGAGCTGGCCCTGGCCGACATTGCCCTTCGTGTAGGCCTTCGCCCTCCTCATCGCCCGCCCGGTCCGCAGACAGGAGTGCAGCTCTTTGCGCAGCGCTCCACGGCCTTGGACGAACAGCGACTGATAGATCGTCTCGTGCGACACCCGCATCTCCGGGTCGTTTGGATACGAGAGAGCCAACCACGCCGAGATCTGCTGGGGAGACCAGCGCGCCTCGAGCTTTCGCTCGACTATCGCCCGGAGCCGCCGGCAGCGGGCGAGCTTCGTGTGTTTTGGCCGAAGCGCACGTCGACGAGCGCCACGATCCGCGACGAGCGCTCGATACCTCTTCCGCCCGCCGTTGGCGTTCACCTCTCGGCACACCGTCGACGGCGTCCGATCGATCACTCTTGCGATCGAGCGGATCGAGCTTCCAGCAGCGAGGCCGCGGGAGATCTCCTCCCGCTCTTCGAGCGAGAGCCTGAGCTCCGAGCGCGTTCGCTCGCGCGGACGATGCCCGCCGGCGTCGGCGATGAACTTGCGGAGCGACGAGTTCTGCCTGCCGAGATGGTTGGCGATCCGCTTCACGGACACGCCGGCCTCGCGCATCTGCCAGATCGTCGCCCTGTCTGCTTCCGTGAACCTCCGCACGGAACACCTCCTTGAGCGACGGCTCAGTGTCCGCCTATCAAGAAGTCGTTGCGATGATCAGTTGAGGGCGCAGGCGATCAGGGATACATAGCAAAGAGATGCGCTGCGGCGGCGCGAAATGTCCCGGGTGTGAGCGCTCGCTGTAAGGCGCTCGGCGTGCCAGCGGGAGAGATAGGCGAATCAGTAGCACACATATAGGACCGCGCCCGGGTGCGGCGGCGATCTCCTAGGCCGCTATCGGTCTCCTGGCAACGGTCGAGTTCGCGTGTCATTGACGGCCTGAGAGATGACAGCGATCCCGAGGCCAAGTCGTCTGTCCCGACGTCGAGAACGAATGCGAATACGGCACGAGACAATCCGAAAAGCTAGGTTCGGAGCCATGTTCCTGCTCGAATTCCGAAGGTAGGTGCAGATTGACTACTCCGCGGACCACCTACGAGGCGATTGTCGTTGGCACCGACGGATCGGAGCGCGCCGCTATTGCCGTCCGACAGGCGTTGTCGTTGGCGAAGCTGACTGGCGCAAAGGTGCACGTGGTTCACGCTTATCACACTGGTGGCGGACCGACGAGTTTTCCTCATGACTATGAGGGTCGGCTCACCACCGATCGCATGTTTGAGGAAGCAAACCGCATACGAGAACAAGTACTTGCGGAGGCTGAACGAGCAGGCGTGACCGCGGAGGTGCACGGCGTGAGCGAAGACCCCGCCGATGGCATCATCAACGTGGCTACATCTGTCGGCGCCGATCTCGTCGTGGTGGGCAATCGGGGAATGACTGGAGCGAAACGCTTCGTGCTCGGGAGCGTCCCGAACGCGATCGCTCACAGATGCCCCTGCAGCGTGCTGATCGTGAGCACTGATCGCGCTCTCTCCATGTAAGTAGATCGAAGCGGTGCCGGGCCAGCGGCTTGTGAGCCGGTCAATCGCGCGACAAGAGCTTCATGAGCGTACGTCGCCTTGAGCGATTCGCTGAGCGTTCTCTTTGAGGCGGCGCGCCGAGTCAGGTGCACCTTAATTGAGTTCAATTAAACGTCAGTCTGAAGGCTCGCCGCCACCCTCGCCATGAAGGACCGAACGGTCGACGCGGCGACGTGACGCATCACAGCGTGGTCGAGACCAACCCCGAGTTCGCCGAGCGGTGGCACGTATGAAGCGGAAAGGGTGATCCGGCAGTTCTCGGGTCCGAGACGAACGAGCTCGAGATTGCCGCGGAGCGACGGGATCAGCGACTGAAGACCGGTGGGCTCCCATGAGAGCGGAACGACGATCGCGTCGCCTCCGTCCCGGGCTGGTTGAAGGACGACTCGCACCTCTCGCGTGACCCGACCAGCCCACGGTCCGATGCGTAATCGAAGAGACTCATCACCGTCTTTTTCGGCGGCGTTCGCAAGCGGTGCGAGCCAGCTGCCATCTCCGATAAACCGTTCCTGAACCTGTTCGAACGGGCGCGCCACGTCGACGAAGTCCTGGACGAAGATGCGTTTGCCGCGCGGCTTGTCTCCGCGATCGCCGGCGACCATCACGCAAAATCTTGTCACGTCACCCGCGTCTAAAGCGCAGTAATTCTGTCCGCTGACCTCCGGGACTCAAAAGCGCCAGGACATTCGGCGCCGAAATCAGCTCGCGAGCTGGTCCCGATCGGGATCAGATTTCGCACGCGGCGCAGCGCGACCTCCGCGTGCGAATCGGCGAAGCGCGGCGGCTCCGCTCGCCAACATCACCCAGGCGGGCCAGAACGAGCCATGCGCGCTGCTCGCTAGCCACACCCCGACGCAGACGATCGATGGGGTCGCAACGCAGGCGAAATAGCGCGCGTTCGATCCGAAAATGCCACCGAGCTTCTCTGACCCTGTTGGCATTGGTACCGGTTTCGGCAGTTCCCGGCGGGCCACGCCGAGCTCGCGACGCGTTCTTCGCCGCGTAGACTTCGTCCAGGCGCTGGCGGAACTCTTCAAGGGTGATGCGCCCGTCCTCGACGTGCTTGCGGAGTTCGTTGACGACTTGATCCCGTTCCTCGTCCGAAGCGCGGACCTCGTCTTCGTCCCAGCGCGACGCTCCGTCCATAACCACGTCATATTCGCGCGATTGGAGGACGAACCCATGATCGACGCGAAGGCTGCTCACGTGCGAGTCGCGTGGTATATCAGAACAATTACGCCGGCGAAGCGGTGCGAGAATTAGGGCCGTGCCCAAATTCGGCCGCGCCGATGCCAATTGCAGCTTCTGTGGCAAGTCTCAAGAGCAAGTGAAGATCATCGCGGGACCCGCTGGCGTCTTCATTTGCAACGAGTGCGTGGATCTCTGCGTCGAACTCCTGAAGGCAATTTCCGACGAATCCTCGGACGAGGACGCTCGCCGAGCAAGTGGTCCTCTCTTTTCGCGAGAGATCAGGCGCTTGTCGCAGCTCATCGACTTCATGTACACGCGGCCACGAGAGAGCTTGATGGATGAGGAGCGCTACGAGCTCGCGTACGACGAGGCGAAGAGGATTCTCGGTTCGCAAACCGAATCCGACTGACCGCGGATATATCGATTCAATTAGCTCCTGCACCTATTCCAAATAAAATCCTCGTTGTGCCCAATCAGCTACCGCTGATCCGCGAGGTCAAACGGGGTGTCATCCATATCCGAAGGCCACAGGGCTGGCAGCGAGGCGATTGGAGCCTCTGCCGTGACAAGCCTTTCAGAACTGTTGTCGGCACATTGCCTGATGGCCGCGACAAGGGAACGCTTGGAGATGTCACGTGTCGCGATTGCAAGCGTCGGTGGCAAACAAGCCAACAGGCGTGAAAACATCTCGGAAAGTCACACCAATTAACTTCGCTTGTCCGCTCTGCGCGCGACCTGCATCTCGCGCACGGCGTTCAGGCGCTAATAGCTTCTAAGCAGACGGTCGCAGGTTCGAGTCCTGCCGGGGGCGCGAAGCGCTGCTGAACGAAGTGGCAGACTCCGCCATCTGAACTCGCATTTTCGCGAAGGAGACAAGTCGTGGTCACCTCGTACAAGGCAGCCCCGGGCATTGACGTTCTGACATCGAGCTTCCCCATTCCTGGGATGGGGTTCGTTCCGATCAACGCGTTCGTCCTTCACGGTCCGGAGCCCGTCCTTGTCGACACGGGAGCGATCGTTGAGAGTGCGGAGTTCCTGCCCGCTCTCCGGACCGTCATCGATCCAGGCGACTTGAGGTGGATCTGGCTCACTCACACCGACGCGGACCACGTCGGAACGTTGCATCAGCTGCTCGACGAGAACCCTCATCTGAAAGTGATTACGACGTTTCTCGGAGTGGGCATCATGAGCCTCTTCGCGCCGCTTCCGCTCGACAGGGTGCATCTCCTGAACCCAGGTCAGAAGATCACCCTGGGCGACCGCACACTCACGGCAATCAGGCCGCCCGCGTTCGACAACCCGTGCACCACGGGCTTTCACGACGACAAGACCGGGGTGTTCTTCAGCTCGGACTGCTTCGGGGCGCTTCTACAAGCAGTGCCGCAAAATGCTGCCGATCTCTCCGACGAGGATCTAAGAAACGGGCAGGTCATCTGGGCGACCGTCGACTCACCGTGGCTCCACAAAGCGGACTACGGCGCCTTCGCGCGCGAACTCGACGGCATCCGCAAGATGGAACCGAGGATGGTCCTGAGCAGTCATCTCCCGGCCGCAGGAGGTGAAATTACCGAACGCTTGCTGACGTCGCTCGCTGCCGTGCCGACAGCTGAGCCGTTCGTCGGACCGGATCAAGCTGCTCTTCAGCAGATGTTGGCGCAAATGACTGAGGCCCCCCCGGGTAATCACCGCGGTCACGGCCGAGTGCCCCACGGGGAGGTGCCGGTGGCCTGACGGATCGCCCGGGCGATTTTCCGGCCAGCCTTCGAGCGAGGACGTGACCGCGCACTCCGTCCTAGCCGTCCGAAGCGAAGAGGCCGCTGGCGGGCAGACCGGCCCGCCGGCCGCGGCAAAGAGTCGAGTGGTCGCCGCTTCGGCCGACGAGCCGAGGGACCGCTGCTCGGCGTTCTCGTAACCACGGCGCAACCGCCTTCGGCGTACAACCTGAACGAGGAAGGAAATTGCGAGCCTTTGGGAAGCCGACGGTGATGCGATCCGCCAAAGCAACGAAGCCGCGTGCCGCCGCGGTCGGTCTTGCGCTTGCTGCCGTGGCGGTTCTCTTCGCCGCCTGCGGCGGCGCCGGCGGTCCGGGAGTTGCGAGCGCCACCGGATCGTCCACTTCAACCGCCCCCGGCGGGGCCGCCGGCAACAGCGGCGGTCCGCCAACTGCCGCGCAATTGGAGGCGATGACGAAGTGGGCAGCGTGCGTGCGCAAGCACGGACTTCCGAACTTCCCCGATCCGCCGTATCAAGGCGGCGAGCTGAACAAGCTCGGGTACACGAAGTACTCACCGCAGATGGTCAAGGCGGACAATGCGTGTCACGCTCTGGCGCTCGCGGCGGGAGCCGTTCAGTCCAAGGAGGAAATCGAAGAACACGTCGCGGCGATGCTGAAGATCGCACAGTGCATGCGCGCCCACGGGATCACGAATTTCCCGGACCCCAATGCGAGCGGCGCACTCATCCAGTCCGTCTCCGGGTCCGACACGAACGAACCCGGATACGCGAACGCGGCAAAGACCTGCGGTGCACCGCCCGCGCCTTAGCCGCCGTCGAGCGGTAGCCACTACACAGTCAGCTACGCAGCGGACGGGATTCACCGCGAACTTCGATTCGCGATCTAGACGGAAATGAGCGAGCGGGTGCCGCCCGACTCCGTTAGTCCATTGCCGTTTCCCTTGAAGGAGATCGCGGCACACCTCGTGCTAGCACCCGTCGGTCGTGCGTTCTTGGAAGTTGGTTGACAATCGATGTGATGGAGCTTGATGCGGTCGACCTGATCGCGCACATCTGCGACGAGCCCCGGTAGAGACGGCTCCTGGCGTTGATCGGTCGACAGCGACGCGCTCGCAGAGATTCCGCAGCGCAAGAGGGTGCGCGGATAAGCGAGGACGAAACCCGTGTAACTCAGGATCCGTTGATCGGCACTCGATCACAAATTGTTGTCACGCTCGCTCGCTTGTCGAATTAGCGCGATCGACGACTGTCTCTCGCCCTCCGCTTGATGTCGTCGCGGAAGGCAAGGATCTCTTGGCGGTGGGCGTCTCTGAGCGCGTGGAGCTCTGTCTTGATCTGACGCCGGAAGACCGCGACATCGTCGTGGAATCGCTCCCACGCGGCTTGTCGACTGACACCGACGGAGGTCCCGATCGCTTCCCAGGTGGCGCCTTCAGCGACCGCTTCCGCGGCGAGCTTCGCTTCCCAGGTGGACAACAGACCGACCAGCGCACGCGTCGCGCCGAGCGCGGCAAGGGGATCCTGATCGGCGGTGGCGCTCTCCCAAGTGGCGATCATCAGCGGCGGTACACGTCGGGATTTGCGTTCTGCCATCTGTCAAGTTTGCCTTGACGGTCCGCATTTGTCAAGCTAGCCTTGACGATGAGCGGTGACCAAACGGGTGGAGGGAATGTGATCGACGCGACGCGTACCGAGCGTTGGAGTGGCCCGGCGATATTCGTCGAGGACGTCCATAAATCGTTCGGGGAGGTGCAGGCTCTGTGCGGGATCGACTTAGTCGTCGAACGGGGCAAAGTGCTCGGTCTGCTCGGGCCGAACGGCGCCGGCAAGACCACCGCGGTGAAGATCCTCACGACGTTGTTGCAGCCCGATAGGGGGCGTGCGCTCGTCGAGGGACGTGACGTGGTGCGCTCGCCTGCCGCGGTGCGCGAGATAATCGGCCTCGCCGGACAGTCGGCGGCGATCCAAGAAGAGCTGACCGGCCGCGAGAACCTCGAGATCATGGGTCGTCTCTATCATCTCGATGCAGCGACCAGGCGTGGACGGGCGACCGATCTGCTGGAGCGGTTCGACCTTCTCGACGCCGCCGATCGCCCCACCAAGGGCTACTCGGGGGGTATGCAGCGCCGGCTCGACCTGGCCCTCAGTCTGGTCGCGACGCCACAGGTGCTCTTCCTCGATGAGCCGACCACCGGTCTCGATCCGAGGAGCCGCCTCGGCATGTGGGATGTCATCAGGGAGCTCGTCGCGCTCGGGACGACGTTGCTTCTCACGACGCAGTACCTCGAAGAGGCCGACGAGCTCGCCGATGAGATCGTCGTCATCGACCATGGCCGTGTCATCGCCGCCGGAACCGCGACCGAGCTGAAGAACCGGATCGGCGGGGACGTCCTCGAATTCGCAGTCCTCGACCGCGCCCGCTTCGATGAAGCGATAGATGCCGTTCGTGCGCTTTCGACCGCGGAGATCGCTGCGGAACCCGAGACCGGTCGCCTTGGCTTACGGGTGGGAGATGGAGGATCGCACGCGCTCGTAGAAACCGTTCGTCGTCTCGACGCGCTCGGCATCGACACCGAAGGGCTCGCGATTCGCCAGCCTTCGCTCGACGACGTCTTCCTGGCACTGACCGGACATGGTGCCGAGGACGTCTCGGCCGCGTCGTCCGACGTCCACAAGGCGGGCGGTCGTCACCGATGGGCGACGTCATGACGACGACGATTTCGACCTCGTTCGCTGCTCTCGACATCCCTCACCCGCCGATGCGTCGGCGGGTGAGGTTCGGGCTTGCCGACACGGCGACGCTCACGCGACGAGACCTGCTCATCTGGTTACGCAATCCCGCCTTCTTGTTCTTCTCGATTATCCAGCCGGTGATGTTCGTGCTGCTCTTCGTCTACGTCTTCGGCGGCGCGATTCCTGTCGCGGTGCGGGGCGGCTACGTGAGTTTCCTCATGCCGGGAATCATCGCCCAGACGGCGGCCTTCTCATCCTTCGGAACGGCCATCTCGCTCGCCAGGCAGTTGCAAAAAGGGGTGATCGACCGCTTTCGAGCGATGCCGATGGCACGCTCGGCCGTCCTGCTCGGGCGGCTCGTCGCGGACACCGTCCGGATCATCGTCACGCTGCTTGTGATCCTCGGGGTCGGCTACGCGGTTGGCTTCCGGTTCCAGAACGGGGCGCTGCCGGCCGTGCTCATGGTCGTGGTCGGAGTCATCTTCGGCGTGGCGATCACGACAGTGAGCGCCTTCGTCGGCCTCGCCATCAAGGACGAGGAGTCCGTCGGTTCGTTCGGCCTCGTGTGGCTGTTCCCCCTCACCTTCGTGAGCGCCGCCTTTGTCCCCGTCTCTTCGATGCCCGGGTGGCTGCAGGCGTTCGCGAAAAACCAGCCCGTGACGATCGTGATCGACGAGATGCGCGCGCTTGCGCTCGGCGGGCCGCTCGGCCTCCACGCCTGGCAGAGCGCGGTGTGGCTCGCCGGCATCGTCGCGGTCTTCGTGCCTCTCGCCGTCCGGGCGTACCGACGCGCCTGAACGCCCCGTTCGCGATAGCTCAACCGGTCGTGAGGATGAGCTTGCCCGTGGTGCGACGACCTTCGAGGTCGACGTGTGCGCGCGCCGCTTCGCCGAGGGGGTACGTGCCACCGATCTCAAGTTCGAGCCAGCCGTCCGCGACCGCCGCGAACACTTCGCGAGCGCGCCATGTGAACTCGTCGTCGTCCGCCACGTACGCGCCGAGAAGTGGTCGGGTCACAAAGAGCGATCCGAGCTGCGCGAGGCGCGCGAGGTCGAACGGCGGAACAGGCCCGCTCGCCGCCCCGAAGAGGACGAGGTAACCGCGGCGACGAAGCGCCCGCAGGCTCGACTCAAACGTCGCGGCGCCGACGCCGTCGTAGACGGCCGCAACGCCGACGCCCGACGTGACCCGGGCGACCTCGTCTAAGAACGCGTCGTAGTCAACGACGAAGTCCGCCCCCGCGGCTTTGGCGATCTCGGCCTTTTGCGGCGTCGATGTCGTCGCGACGACGGTTGCCCCAAGGCGCTTCGCGAACTGCGTGATGAGCCGTCCGGCGCCGCCCGCCGCGGCGTGCACCGCAACGACGTCGCCGTGCTGGACGGCGTAAGTGCTCACCGTGAGGTACTGAGCGGTGAGCCCTTGGACCATCGCCGCGGCTCCCTGTTCGAGCGTTACGCCGTCGGGGAGGTGCACGGCGCGATTCGCCCGGACGACGACCTTGTCTGCGTAGCTCCCCGGCGCCTCGATCCAGGCCACGCGGTCTCCTGGTGCGAAGCCCGACACCTCCGGCCCGAGCTCGATGACCGTGCCTGCTCCCTCGGCGCCGAGCACGAAAGGCACGTCCCGCGTGTAAGGCGGCCGTCCGATCCGCCCGTAGACGTCCATGAAATTGACGCCCGCGGCGGCGACACCGACGAGCAGTTGGCCTGATGAGGGTGTCGGGTCGGGGACGTCCTCGAGGCGGAGAACCTCGGGTCCACCGAACCGGGTGACGACGACGGCGCGCACTTGCAGACTCCTTTCCTCGTTCCCTCGGACGGTAACGGGCAGGGGGCGGGTACCGGACGACTGCGATGCATTCTGTACGAGTAAGGGGGTTGGCGAGCTCAACGCGTAGCGTCGAGTGCGCAATCCGGCGCAGGACTCGCACACCTCCTCGAGGGATCGTTTCACGCCCGTCGCGGTACGCGGCGCTCGGGCGCCATTTCGGCGACCGCGGCGCAGTGAAGTTGCCAGATAGCTTCGCGAGGTCATCTCCGCGAGTGAGCGGAACGGCCCTTGAGGCAGGAGGAGCGCATGCAACTCGGCATGGTCGGCTTGGGGCGGATGGGGGCGAACATGGTCCGCCGGTTGATGAAGGCGGGGCACGAATGCGTCGTGTACGACCTGAACGCGGACGCGGTCGACGTTCTCGCGGGTGAAGGAGCGATCGGCGCACATTCCGTCGAGGAGTTCGTGAAGTGCCTCGCCGCGCCTCGCAACGTCTGGATGATGGTGCCCGCCGGGGTCACTGGAAAGACAATCGACAGCCTCGCCAGCCAACTCGAATCCGGTGACACGCTGATCGACGGCGGCAACTCGTACTACCGCGACGACATCGATCGCGCCGATGCTCTGCGCGCGAAGTCGTTGCACTACGTCGACGCCGGAACAAGCGGCGGCGTGTGGGGGCTTGAGCGGGGGTTCTGTCTGATGATCGGCGGCGAGGACGAGGCGGTCGAACGGCTGGTGCCGATCTTCGAGTCGCTCGCGCCCGGTCCCGGCGACGTCGGCCGCACGCCGGGACGAACCGGTGCGTTTTCACCTTCGGAGCAGGGGTGGTTGCATTGCGGCCCAAATGGCGCCGGTCACTTCGTGAAAATGGTTCACAACGGGATCGAGTACGCGGTGATGGGGGCCTACGCAGAGGGACTCAACATCTTGAACAACGCGAACGTCGGCGCGAAGGCGCGCGCGGATGATGCCGAGACCGCGCCGCTTCGCGATCCGAAGTACTACGAATACGACCTCAACCTTCCGGAGATCGCCGAGGTTTGGCGGCGCGGAAGCGTCATCGCGTCGTGGCTGCTCGATCTCACCGCGGAAGCGCTTTACGCGGACCCACAGCTCAGTCAATTCGAAGGTCGGGTCTCTGACTCGGGTGAGGGACGCTGGACAAGCATCGCCGCGATCGACGAAGGTGTCCCGGCGACGCTGCTCACCGCGGCGTTGTACTCGCGCTTCGGTTCGCAGGGCGCGGCGCTCTTCGCCGACAAGGTCGAGTCCGCGCAGCGCAAGGCCTTCGGGGGACACGCGGAGAAAAAGGGGTGATTCCCGAGACCGTCGACGCGACGACGACGCCGGAGTGGTTCACGCTTGCAGAACACCGCGGCGCCGATCGAGAGGTGCACCTGCGCGAGTTCTTCGCATCGGATCCGGGTCGTGGCAAGCGCATGACCCTCGACGCCGGCGAGCTCCACCTCGACTACTCGAAACACCGGCTCCGGCAAGACACCCTTGACACCCTCATTGCGCTCGCACGCCGTGTCGGCGTCGAGGCGTGGCGGGACGCGATGTTCTCGGGCGAGCACATCAACACGACCGAGAACCGCGCGGTGCTTCATATCGCGCTCCGAAAGCCGCGTGGCGATCACCTTGTCGTCGACGGTCAGGATGTCGTCGCCGACGTCCACCGGGTGCTCGACCGCATGGGCGTGCTCTCTGATGCGATCCGATCCGGGGAGTGGAAGGGCGCAACTGGAGAGCGCATTCGTGCCGTCGTGAACATCGGCATCGGGGGTTCGGATCTCGGGCCGGCAATGGCCTACGAGGCGCTGCGCGACTACGCGACGGAGGGAATCACGTGCCGTTTCGTCTCGAACGTTGACCCGGTCGACCTGTGGCAGAAAACGACTGACCTCGACCCGGCTGAGACGCTCTTTGTTGTCTCCTCGAAGACGTTCACCACCTTGGAGACGCTGACGAACGCCCGCGCCGCGAAGGCGTGGCTGCTAGCCGGTCTCGGCACCGACGAATCGGCGACGGCGCGCCACTTCGTCGCTGTCTCGACGAACACCGATCAAGTCCGGGCCTTCGGCATCGACCCCGAGAACATGCTCGAGTTCTGGGACTGGGTCGGCGGGCGCTACTCGTTCGACTCAGCGATCGGGTTCTCGCTGATGTGCGCGATCGGCAAGGAGCGCTTCGCAGAGATGCTCGCGGGCTTCCACGCGATCGACGAGCACTTCAAGACGGCGCCGCTCGAAGCGAACATGCCGGTGATCCAAGGGATGCTGAACCTCTGGTACAACAACTTCTTCGCCGCGCAAAGCCATGTTGTGCTCGCCTATTCCGAGCGGCTTGCACGCTTCGCCGCGTACCTGCAGCAGCTCACGATGGAGTCGAACGGCAAATCCGTCCGCCGCGACGGCAGCGAGGTCACGACGCAGTCCGGCGAGATCTTTTGGGGTGAGCCGGGCACGAACGGACAGCACGCCTTTTACCAACTCCTCCATCAGGGACGAAAGCTCGTGCCTGCCGACTTCATCGGCTTCGCGAACTCGACTCGTGAGCACGGCGACCAGCACGATTTGTTGATGGCGAACTGCTTCGCGCAGAGTGCGGCGTTGGCCTTTGGGCGGACGGCGGAGGAGATCGCGGCAACTGGTGTCCCCGCGGCGCTCGTCTCGCACAAGGTGATGCCGGGAAACCATCCGAGCTCGACCATCCTCGCCCCGAAGCTCACGCCGTCGGTGCTCGGGCAGCTCGTCGCGCTCTACGAGCACACGGTGTTCGTGGAGGGGATCGTCTGGGGCATCGACTCGTTTGACCAATGGGGCGTCGAGCTCGGCAAGCAGATGGCGAGCACGCTCGCGCCGTCGCTCAGCGCGACGGAGACGCCTGACCTCACGGACCAGGACAGCTCTTCGTCCGGCCTCGTCGAATGGTTCCGAAAGGAAAGGGCGCGCGCATGATCGACCGACCGAAAGCGTTCGTGCTGTTCGGAATCACCGGCGATCTCGCGAAGAAGCTCCTCCTCCCGGCGCTGTACCACCTCGAGGAGCGCAAGGTGCTCGACGTCCCAATCGTCGGTGTCGCGCTCACCGACCTCGACGAGGACGGGCTTATCAAAAAGGTGCGCGAGGAGCTCTCGGAATCGCTCAGTGTCGACGACTCGGTCTTCGATCGGCTCGCGAAGCGAATCTCGCTCGTGGCAGGCGACTACGCGAAACCCGACACCTTCAAAGCTCTCGTCGCGAAGCTCGGGAGGACCTCGGACCACTACGTGCACTACCTCGCTGTACCGCCGTCGCTGTTCGCGACGGTCGCGGAGGGCATCGCTGGCGTCGGCCTCAACGCGGAGTCGCGCCTCGTCGTCGAAAAGCCCTTCGGTCACGACTACAACTCGGCCGTCCAGCTCAACATCGAGCTTCACAAGTTCTTCCCCGAGGACCGGATCTTCCGCGTCGACCACTTCCTCGGCAAGGAACCGATCGAGGACCTCTTGATGTTCCGGTTCGCGAACTCGTTGCTCGAACCGCTCTGGAACCGGGCGTACGTCAGGTCCGTGCAGATCACGATGGCCGAGGAGTTCGACGTGGCTGATCGAGGCTCGTTCTACGACTCGGTCGGGACGATCCGCGACGTTTTGGAGAACCACCTTTTGCAGCTGCTCTCGTACCTCGCGATGGACCCGCCCGTCTCCGACAGCGCCGACGCGCTGAGAGACGAGCAGGTTCGTCTTGTGAAGTCCGTGCGGACGATCTCCCGATCCGAGTGCGTCCGCGGCCAATACGAGGGCTATCTCGACGTCGAAGGGGTGCGGAAGGGCTCGACGACCGAGACGTACGTCGCCGTGCGGCTGTTCATCGACAACTGGCGGTGGGCGGATGTCCCGTTTGTCATCCGCGCCGGCAAGTGCCTCCCGGCGACGGCTATCGAGGTCGTCGTCGAGCTGCGCCGCCCGCCGATGTTGCTCTTCGCCGCGAGCGAAGGACAACGCCCCGAACCGAACCTCATCCGGTTCCACATCCAGCCGCAGGCTGCCCTGACCTTCGAGCTCTTGGGCAAGGCCCCCGGGCCGAAGGATGCGACGAAGCAGATCCTCGTCTCGGTCGACCTAAGCCGAGCACTCGGACCAGCAGAGGACGCCTACGAGCGGGTCGTCTGCGATGTGCTCGCGGGCGACCAGCGGCACTTCGCGCGCGAGGACATGGTCGAACAAGAGTGGCGGATCGTCGGCGAGATCCTCGACGAAACCGAGGCGCCTGTCGTCTATGCGCCTGGCTCGTGGGGTCCGCCCGAGGCCGAGCACCTTGCGCCTGGCGGCTGGATCGAGGTGAAGAACGCTCCGCTCCTCGAGAACTGAGCGGCTTCGAAGAACGAGGACTAGGTAGGCACCTTCGCGTAGGCGATCGTCGAGGTCGGGACGATCACATTGATGTGTTCGCCCCACCGGCCGAACTGCGTCACTGACTTGAGGCTGCCCTGAGTCGCGGTCAGCTCGAGCGGCAGCTTTGTGCCGCTCGAAGCGATGTCCAGCGCGAGGTCGACCGTCGCCGAGTTCTCCGTCGCCGTCCACTTCATCGCGAAGACGTTGTGCCCGTTCAACGTGTCGCTCGTCACCTTGACCGACTTCGTGCTCGTCGGCAACAGGTCGGTTGTCAGTGGGCCGATCGTGCCGCCGGCGATGATGTTCTTGAACTGCGTCGATCCCTGCTTGACGACGATCCATTTGCTGCCGACGGCCTTCGCTCCCTTCGTGGAGAGCCCGACGATCTTTTCGAGCCCGGTGGCGTTACCCGAGACGTAGGCAGCTTTCGACGTGAAGCGGACGCTCGCGGTTGCCGTGCCGAACACGATCGATTCGAGCCCGTTCGATTTCCCGGCGTCCTCGGTGACGGTTTCGCTCTGCTTGGTCGACTTGTCGGTCGAATTGATGGTGACACGCACGCTCGACTGACCCGACATCGTCTTTTTGGTCTCGGCGATGAGTTGTTTCGGGCTCGGAACCGATCCGCGCGGGACGATCCGAGCGGTTGCCGCGCCCGATGACGGCGGCGCGACGCCGAGCACGGTGGCGACGACCGCGCCACTGAGACCGACGAGCGCGATGACGCGCCAAAACCGCGCGGGCAAATAGGGGGTCATCGCGAAAGATTACCTGCGCCGCGATGCCCCGAGTACACGTCGGGGAGCGGCGCTTACGCCTTCACGACGAACCAGGTCCCGCCGACGCCCTCACCGTTCGTCTGCCCGGGGCTTGTGTCGGCGGCGTATCGGTACACGGGCAGGCCCTTGTAGGTGACCTGCAGCGCCGTGCCGCGCTTTCGCGTGCCGAGCAGTGACTGTTTGACACCGCTTCCCGCCGTGGCGTGGGTGACGCCTTTTGGCAGCAAAAGTGGTGGCCACGCCGCGGTGCATCCGCCGGTGCAGGCGAGCTTCTTCGCCGTGTCGAGGGTGAAGTGGTACAGGGTGTAGCCGGAGCTCGTGGCGAGAATCGTCCCGAGCTTGCCATGCTTCGTCGCCTTCACGACGACCGACGACGTCGAGCGCGAATGTTGAAGCGTGTGGAGGTGATGGGCAGATCGCGCGTGCGGCGTGGATGCCGCAGCCGATGGATAGGCGGCAAAAGCGACGACCGCGGCAGCGAGGCAGGCGGTGCTGAAGACCCGGGCCGCCCGATGCCTTAGCCCGCTGGCGTTTGCAGTCGCGAGCTGCATGGTTCCTCCTCGTTTGTTGCAGAGCTGCTGACGTCTAAACAACGTTCTCGGTGACGGTTCGGATTGCGGAGGCCTTCGTCGGCACCTTCCCGGGGGTGTTCACGACGATGGCGAGGCGGCTTCGAGGACGGATCGGACCTTCGCGAGCTGTGCTTTCGCGCTCGCGGCATCGATGCGGCTCTGGCGCTCGAGGTCGGCGCAGGTGTCAAGCACCGCGTCGAGGAAAGGCGACGGTTCGCGCGATTGCGACCTCGCACCGAAGGAGCGGTGACGCGCCCACGAGCAGTGCAGCTCGGACGTCGCGCGGCTGAGCGCGACGTAAAAGAGCCGTCTTTCTTCTTCGATCGCCGGTCGAGCCATCGCGTGCGCGATCGGCAAGAGGCCGACCTCGATTCCCGTGACGAAGACGACGGGCCATTCGAGACCCTTCGCGCGGTGGAAGGTCAATAACTCGACACCGTCTTCGACGACATCGAAGAGGCCCTCCTTCGACGCGTCATCGAGGTAGCGGAGGAATCCTTTTGCGGTCGGCTGAGACTCGCTCGCGGCGTAATCCGCCGCAAGACGCAACGTCGCTTCGCGGCGCGAGACGGAAACGCGTTCGTCGGCTTCGCCGGATCGCGAAGGTGTCCTCAGGTCGCCGAGCCACCGCAGGAAGGCGCCGGCGCCGCCGAATCGATCGAGGCCATCGATCGCCTCGACGATCTCCGGTCCGTTGTCCCAGCGCAGCGGCGTCGACCCACGATGAGGAATACCGGCCGCGTCGAACGCCTGCTCGAACGCCTCGAGCTGACCGTTCGTACGAGCGAGCACCGCGAAGAGGCGCCAGGAAATCCCCGGCTCGTAGCGGCGGCGGATCGCGGCCGCTACGCCGAGCGCTTCTTCCCGATCGGATTCGTATCCCGTGACGGTCGGCGTCGGCCCGTCGCTCAACACCGCAACCTGCGCGCCCGCCGCGTCTCGCAAGACCGAGCAAGCAACAGAGACGACCTGGGGCGTCGAGCGGTAGTTCGTCGAGAGCTCGAGCACCGTCGCCCCGGGATACCGCCGGGGAAACTCCAAGACCGCCGAGGGATCGGCGCCGTTCCAGCCGTAGATGGCCTGTTTCGCGTCACCGACGGCGAAGAGGTCCTCGCGTTCGCCGAGCCAGGCGTCGAGCAGACGCAGCTGCGCCGGGTTCGCGTCCTGCAGTTCGTCGACGAACAGGTGACGGAATTTCCACCGCTCGACTGCGGCGAACCCCGGGTTCTCGAGGATCTCCGCCGCGACTCGGTCCAGGAGGTCGTCGAAGTCCAAAAAGCCCGACCGCGCCTTTTCGGCTTCGTAGCCGGCAAACCACTCGGCCACCTTCGGCGCGTCGACGGGGATGCGCCGTTCGGCGCGGCGGGATTCCGCCGCGTACCCGTCCGGAGCGATCCGTCGCGCCTTTGCCCACTCGATCTCGGTGGCGATCGCGGCGAGCAGCTCGCGGCGGGGGAGTCGCGACCCTTTCGAGTCGGGGCGCCGTGCCGCGGGGATCACCTTTGCGAGGAAGCGGACCTTTGAATCGAGGACGCGGGGAGGTTCACATCCTCCGTCGATGGCCCGCTCACGCAGCTGCGCGAGCGCGATCGCGTGGAAGGTCCCGGCGGTGACACCCGCGGGCAGGCCGAGCTCGCCGAGGCGGCCCCGCAGCTCTGAGGCGGCCTTTCTCGTGAACGTCAGCGCCAGCACGTGCGACGCGGCGGCGCCACCCGTCGCCACGCGCCAGGCGATCCGGCGGGTGAGGATGCGCGTCTTGCCTGCGCCTGCGCCCGCGATCACGAGCAATGGCGTGGCGTCCGAGGTGATCGCCGCGCGCTGTTCCTCATCGCATCCGGCGAGGATGCGCCCCTTGTCGACGTCGCCAAGCATTGAGCGGACCGTATCGCGGCCCTGTCACTTCAGGCGCACGATCAGCGAGAGGCGCCCGCTACCCAGATATGGTCCGGTCGTGCTCAGCGCTTTTCTGGGAGGCACGGTCTTCGGCGAGGTCTACGGCTCCGAGCCCGCCCGCGTGCTCGCGTTCCACGGCTGGGGCCGCTCTCACGACGACTTTCGGGACGTACTGTCCGGGGCTTCGGCGGGGGGACGTCCGCTCGACGCGATCGCCATCGACCTCCCCGGCTTCGGCGCCTCGCCGCCCCCGGCCGAGGTCTGGGGAGCGATGCAGTACGCCGCCGCGATCGAGCCGCTGCTTGATGAGATGGCCGAACGCGTCGTCGTCATCGGGCACTCCCGCGGGGGCGGCGTCGCCCTTGAGCTCGCGCGGCTCGCACCGAGCCGAGTCGAGGGATTGGTGCTCACGGGAGTCCCGATCACACCGGCGCGCGGAGAACGCTCGCGGGCGACCACCAGGTTCCGGGTTGTGCGCGAGCTCGCGCATGTCGGTTTGGTGAGCGAAGCTCGCCTCGAGCGCGCTCGCGAGAAGTACGGATCGCGCGATTACCGCGCAGCCTCCGGAGTGATGCGCGGTGTCCTCGTGCGGGTCCTCGCGGAGGACTATACGGACACATTGCGCGCGATCGAGTGCCCGGTCATCCTCGTCTGGGGATCAGAAGACGCCGCGGCACCAATCGCGCTTGCGCACGGCGCGCTTGAAGTCTTGAAGGATGGTCGTCTTGTCGAACTGCCCGGCGTCGGGCACTTCGTTCCGACGGTGGCGCCGGCGGCGCTCTACGACGCGGTGGTGACGCTGCAGCGATGATCGCGCTCGACGCGGCGGTCATCGCCGTCGCTGCGGTCGCCTCAGTCGCCGCCACGCTTCGATGGATTCGGGTCGCACAACGCGAGCACTACCTCGTCGGTTCGGTGATCCGATTCGCCTGGCGCTGGTGGGCGCGGGGAGCTGTCGACGCGTCGTTCGCATTCATCGCGCTCGCCGGAGCTGTCGCGAGCGGATTCGCGTCTGCCGCGGGATTCGCTTCGGGAGCGGTTGTCGCCATCGGCCCGCGCGGCTTGAGTCTGCGCGGCCGAACGGCGCCGCTTCGATGGACTCGTCGTCTGCGGACCGTCGTCTCCTTGGAGGCGACGTTCGCCGGTGTCGTTGTCGGCTCGACTGCGGGAGCGAGCGGGCTGCGTGGTGCGGTTACCGCTTCGGTAGCGTGCACGGTCGGCGTTCCCATTCTCCTCGAGCTCGCGCTGCTCTGTGACCGCCCAATCGAGGGGTTCATCGCGCGCCGGTTCGTGCGCACTGCGCGGGCCAGGCTCGAGACGATCAATCCCCTCGTCGTCGGCATCACGGGTTCTTTCGGAAAGACCTCGACGAAGCGCTACCTCGAACACCTCCTTTCGGGATCGAAAGTTGTCGTCGCGAGCCCGAGGAGTTTCAACAACCAGGCGGGACTGGCGCGGGCGGTGAACGAAACGCTGACGCCCGAGGCCGAGGTGTTCATCGCCGAGATGGGGACATACGGGCCGGGGGAGATTGCCGCGATGAGCCGTTGGCTCAAACCGAGGATCGCCGCCATTACCGCGATCGGGCCGGTGCACCTCGAACGCTTCCGATCCCTTGAACGCACGCTCGCCGCGAAAGAGGAGATCCTTGTTGCCGCACAGATCGCTGTCTTGAACATCGACGATTCACGTCTCTCGTCGCTTGTCGATCGGCTCCGGCGCGAGGGCAAGCGTGTCATCGAGTGCTCCGCGGCGGGGAACCAGAGTGAGGTCACGTTGGTGATCGGCGACGACGACGTCGACGTCGCCATTTCGGGAGATTCCGTCGGCCGTGTCAGCATCGATCCCCGAAAGCCGGTCGCCTGGGAGAACGTCGCCTGCGCGCTCGGGTTGGCGCGGGCGATCGGCGTGGACGCCAGGGTGCTCGTCGAGCGGCTCCGGTCATTGCCGGCGGTTGAGCACCGGCTGACGGTGAACACATCGCCAACGGGCGTCGTCGTCCTCGACGACACGTACAACGCGAATCCGGCCGGGGCGCACCGCGCGCTGAGCGCGCTCGTCGAGAACAGTCAACCGGAGAGACGTCGCGTCGTCGTCACGCCGGGGATGGTCGAGCTCGGCGCGAGCCAGGCCGAGATGAATCGCGACTTCGCGGCGGAAGTCGTCAGCTTCGGCGCGGAACTCGTCGTCGTCGGCCGGACGAACCGTCGAGCGCTGCTCGCCGGCGCCGCGGACGACGGTTCCGCGCCGGTCGCGGTCGCCACCCGGGAGGAGGCGGTTGCGTGGGTGCGGAGCCATCTCGAAGGTGGTGACGTCGTGTTGTACGAGAACGACCTGCCCGATCACTACCCGTAAGGGCGCGCGCAACGCGGGCATCTGCGCATCGGCGCCTGTCTTTGGCCGCAGAGCGTCTGCCTAGGATTGCCCCGTGAGCAGGACCTCGCCGAACGTCGCGGTGCTGTTCGGTGGCCCATCCCCAGAGCACGACGTCTCGGTACTCACCGGGCTGCAGACTGCTCGGGCGCTCGTGCACGCCTCGAGGATTGGTGAGGTTCGCGCCTTGTATTGGACAAAGGGCGGCTCTTGGTTCGAAGTGCCGCCGACGCTCGAAGCGAGCGCCTTTGCGGACACGCTCCCGGAGAGCCGTCGACCGCTCGACCTCGTCGCCGCTTCGCCGGGCGGATTCATCCCGCGCCAAGGAAGGTTCGGCGGCCGCCACAAGCCGCTCGCGATCGACGTTGCGGTCGTGTGCTGCCACGGCGGTCCCGGCGAGGACGGGTCACTGCAAGGCGCCCTTGATTGCGCTGGGGCTGCGTACACCGGTCCGAGCGCGGCAAACGCAGCGCTCGGAATGGACAAGCTCGCGACGGCGGGTGTGCTCGGCACGGCGGGGATCCCGATCCTTCCGCGGCTCTCGTTCAACGAATCGACACCCGAGCCGACCTTCCCCGGTCCGTACGTGGTGAAGCCGCGCTACGGCGGATCGTCGATCGGCATCGAGGTGGTGAAGGATTACGCGACCGCCCGCGCGTTGTTGTCCACGAACGCGCATCTGTGGCGGGGGGCGGTGATCGAACCGTACCGCGACGACCTTTTTGACGTGCAAGTCGCCGTGAAGACCTACCCGCAGTTGTCGCTTTCGGCGATCGAGCGACCGTTGGTGCGCGACGAAACGGCGGAGATCCTCGACTACGCGGACAAGTACGCCGGAGGCGAGGGGATGGCGAGTGCACCCCGGGAGCTGCCGGCGAAGATCCCCGACACGCTCGAGCGCGACCTGCGCTCGATCGCATCGGACGCGGCGGTCCTACTTGGCGCGCGCGGGGTGAACCGCATCGACTTCCTCACCGACGGAGAGCGGGCCTACGTGAACGAGATCAATACCATTCCCGGCTCGCTCGCGCGCCACCTGTTCATCAACCCGCACCTCGCGTTCTCATCGCTGTTGATGGACATGATCGAAGAGGCCTTCGAGCGACCCGCGATGACCTTCTCGTCGGCAGGTGCAGACGGCTCGGTCCTTCGCGAGGCGGGAAACATCGCGGCGAAGCTCGCCTGAGTCGATCCGATCGTCCTGTGCCGTATCCGGCGAGGCATCTCCACGAGGGAGAGGACATCTACCTCGACACGCGGTCACACTGGTCGGTGCTGTTCCTGCCGTCGCTCGAGACGGTGGTCATCCTCGGGGCAGAGGGAGCGGGATTCGTTCTTTGGGGATCCGCACCCGTGTGGTTCGGATGGGTGCTCCTCGCGATCGGGCTCGTCGCGGTCGGACGGTTTCTCGCAAGACTGTTCGCCTGGCGGTCGACCGACCTCGTCGTTACCTCGATGCGCGTGATCGGCCGTCAAGGCGTGCTCCATCGACGCGGCGTCGAGATCCCGATCTCGAGCGTGCAGAGTGTTCAGTACTCCCAGGCCCTGATCGCGCGGATGCTGAGGAAGGGCGACCTCGAAGTGGAGTCTGCGGGATCGCATGGCGCGGAGGTTTTCGCCGACATCCCGAGTCCCGCCGCTGCGCAGAGCCTCGTCAATCGTGCCATCGACGCGGCGCACGGGCGGAATACCGCGCGGGTTGCGGCGCCGCCGGAGTCGGTCGCCGATGAGATCGAGCGACTCGCCGCGCTGCATTCGCGCGGCATCATCACCGACGAGGAGTTCGACCACATCAAGGGCGAAGTCATCGCCCGCGAACACTCGTCGGACTAGCGGCGCCTCACCCACTCCCACCTGGGGCGCCGCGTCTCCGCAAGTAGGCTCGGCGTGTGTCGGAGCGGTACTTCATCGAGACGCTCGGCTGCCCGAAGAATCAGGTCGATTCCGAAAAGATCGCAGGTTCGCTACTTCAGCGCGGTCTTGTCGCGGCAAAAGACCTCGAGGGCGCCGACGTCGTTGTCGTGAACACCTGCGCCTTCATCGACGCTGCTCGCGAAGAGTCCGTGGGCGCGATCTTCGACGCACACCGCCGCCGTCGCGCCGGCGCGCGTCTCGTCGTGACGGGATGCCTCGCCGGGCGGTACACGTCCGAGCTCGCCCGACTCATTCCCGAAGCAGAGGTGGTGCCTCTCGGGGCTCCGATCAAAATCGGACCCCGCCGGAAATTGGCGCGCGCGCCACGCGCCGCTTCGGTGACGAACCTGTTGGAGATGCCGCGAGCCCCGACGGCGGCGCCGTGGGCGTACGTGAAGGTCGCCGAGGGTTGCGACCGTCGCTGCGGATTCTGTGCGATCCCGAGCTTTCGCGGCAAGCAGGTCTCGAGGACACCGCGCGCCGTCTTGAGCGAGATCGCAGCGCTCGGCACGAAGGAGGTGATCCTCGTCGCACAGGATCTCGGCAGCTACGGGAGGGACCTCGAGAACAAGGTCCGCCTCGTCGACCTCGTTTGTGAAGCGACGCAGCTCGTCGCGCGCCTGCGACTGTTGTACCTCTACCCGTCCGCGCTGAACGATGCGCTCATCGACGCGGTGTTGTCGACCGGGGTGCCCTACTTCGACCTTTCGTTGCAGCACGTATCGGCGCGACTTTTGCGACGGATGCGTCGCTACGGCGAAGGTGAGCGATTCCTCGCCCGCATCTCCGACATTCGCCGGGCGGCACCCGAGGCCGCCTTCCGGTCGTCGTTCATCGTCGGCTATCCGGGGGAGACCGAAGCCGACCACGACGAGCTGCTCGCGTTCCTTGACGCGGCGCAGCTCGACTGGGCGGGGTTCTTCGCGTTCTCCGAGGAACGTGGCACCTACGCGCATGCCCTCGGCGACAAGGTCCCACGCGGCTTGCTGATGGAGCGGCTGCGCGAAGCAGCCGCACTGCAGGACGAGATCACCGCCCGTCGGCGATCGCAGCTCGTCGGCACCGAAGCGGAGGTGATGATCGATGCGCCGGGCGTCGCCCGCTCGCATCGGGAGGCGCCCGAGATCGACGGGGTGATCAGGGTTCCGAGGCGGCTGAAGGTGGGGGCCCTGGTTCGGGTGACGATCACTGGCGCCGAAGGTCCGGACCTCGTGGCGACGAACGAGCGGGGCGGCGGGTCGCGCGGCAGCGGCCGAGGCGTCGGCAGGATCGGGCGCGTGAGCGCTCGCGCGCCGGCGTTCGGACCGTCGGCGCTTGTCACGCCCGCCAACGGGCTGACGCTCGCCCGGTTGCTCGTCGCGCCGTTGATCGCCGTCCTCGCGGTGACCATCGGCCCGACGGCGTGGGCGCTTTGGTCCCTGTGGACGGTCTTCACGGTCTCTGACAGCGTCGACGGTTACATCGCCCGTCGCCACGGGGCGACGCGTTCCGGGGCGTTTCTCGATCCGTTGGCCGACAAGTTCTTGATCGTCGGAGCGCTCTGCGGTCTCGCGGCGACGGACACGATCAGTGTCGTCCCAGTCGTGCTCATCGCGGTGCGTGAGATCGGCATGAGCGTCTTCCGCGTTGTCGAGGGTCGTCGAGGGATCTCGGTGCCCGCGCGTCCGCTCGCGAAGGTGAAGACCCTCGTTCAGGACCTCGCGGTCGCGGCGGTGTTCTTCCCGCCGCTCGGCGCGAAGGATCGCGACCTCGTCTCCGCGCTGATCTGGCTCGCGGTGACGCTCACGCTCGTCACCGGCGCGGAGTATCTCCTGCAGGCGACCACCGAGATGCGCCGCGTGCAGCGGCGCGAAGCGGTGAAACGGCAAGCCGCCTAGACACGGTGCGCACAGAGATCGTCGCCGTCGGCACCGAGCTTTTGCTCGGTCAGATTGTCGACACGAACTCGACGTGGATTGCCGAACAACTCGCCGCTGCAGGCGTCGACTGCACGCAGCAGGTGCGCGTCGGCGACAACGTGGAACGCATCGCTGGGGTGCTGGACGACGCGCTCGGTCGCGCCGACGCGGTCATCGTCTGCGGCGGACTCGGTCCGACACAGGACGACGTCACCCGCGAGGCGATCGCGACGGTGATGGGGGTCCCACTCGTGGAGAACCAAAGGGCGATGGCGCTTGTCGAGCAGGCGTTCGCGCGCCGCAGTCGCGTGATGTCGCCGAGCAACCGGCGCCAGGGCTTCGTGCCCGTCGGCGCCCGCATCATCGAGCAGCGGCTCGGCAGCGCTCCCGGGTTGATCTGTCCCGTCGGTGACAAGGTGATCTACGCGCTGCCGGGTGTCCCGGACGAGTTGGAAGAGATGACGATTCGCGCGGTGCTCCCTGATTTGTCGTCGCGAAGCGGCGAACACGCTGTCATCGCGAGCCGGGTGATCAAGACCTGGGGGATCGGGGAGTCGCGCCTCGGCGAGCTCCTCTCCGAGCGGGTCGACGCGCTCGACAGGAGGGGAAAAGGCGCGCCGACGATCGCCTTCCTCGCTCGCGGTGTCGAGGGCGTGCAGGTGCGGGTGACGGTGAAGGCCTCGGACGAAGAGGCGGCGACGGCGCTTCTCGATGGAGAGGAGAAGGCGATCACCGCGATCGTCGGCGGCGCCGTCTTCGGGATCGACGACGAGACGATGGAGGCGCGCGTCGGTTCGCTGCTGCTCGAAAGTGGTCGCTGGCTCGCGTTGGCGGAGTCCTTTACCGGGGGGCTGATCGCGTCTCGGATCGTCGCGGTGCCCGGTGCGAGCCGCTGGTTCCGGGGCGCTGTCGTCGCCTATGCGAGCGACACGAAACGGAGGATCCTCGGTCTCGCTTCGGAGTCTGTCGTCAGCGAACAGGCCGCCGCCGAAATGGCACAGGGGGCGCTCGCGCTCTTCGAAGCCGACGTCGCCGTCGCGACGACGGGTGTCGCCGGCCCGGATCCTCAAGAGGGCCACCCGCCCGGCACCGCGTTCGTCGGCCTTGCCTTCTCGACCGGCGGTTCGATCGCTGAGCGCCTTGAGCTATTCGGCACGCGTAAGCGCGTCCGTGAGCTCGGGGCGATCAGCGCGCTCGACCGGCTGCGCCGCCGACTCGAAAGCGGCAGTTGAGCTACCGATGAGCTCGCAACGCGACGCTTCGGATGCGCGAACCGAACTCTTCTTGGCTGGCGCGAACGTCATCGTCGAAGCTCTCGGCGATGGCCGCGTGCAGGAGAAGTGGGACGCGACTTCGGTGCTCGAGTATCAGCTCGTGAGCGGCATCTGCGGTCACTTGGCGCGCGGTGGCGTCTGGGTCGTCGCCGACTACCTCGAAAAGGGCGAGCCTGGCGGTCCGATCGATTACGAGAGCGCTGCCGAGTATTTCGCGACGTTCGTTGTGCACGCGAACGAGGACACGCATCGCGCCGCCCGGGCACGAGCGGCGGACGTCGCGAGCGTCGGACAGGTGCAACTGCAAGCCAACCTGCGAGCGCGCCTTTTTGATCTCGAGTCCGCACTCGGTGCGGTCTTACCGACGACGCCGATCGGGGTGATCGGCGGGAGCGTGATGCGCCTTGGGGACTACCTCGTCACGCGCATCGTCGAACAGTGTGTCCACCTCGACGACCTCGCGCGTAGCGTCGGGCGCGAACCGTGGCCGTTGCCAGACGGTCACCGCGAGGTCGCGATCGCGGTCGGGATCGAGATCGCTCAGCGTCTTCACGGCACCGACGCCGTCCTGCGGGCGCTCTACCGCCGCGGCTTCGCCGCTGCGGCCTTTCCGTCGCTCTGAGCCAGCGTCGCCCGTCACCGCGACGGGGAGGTCCGGCCGCCCGACGTCGGTGAGAATCCACCACCGAACGTGTGTTCGTAACTACACTGATGCAAGTCAGTGGCTCGGGTGACGGCAGGGCCAGAAGCAGCGATACAGCGGCGTCGTACCGTTGCGGTCCGCTCGACGGACGTTCGAGATCAGGCGGGAGGAAAGAGGCGATGGAGCGGGACAAGGCACTCGACGTAGCCCTCGGGCAGATCGAAAAGCAGTTCGGCAAGGGCTCCGTGATGCGCATGGGCGAAAGCCTCACGCTCGGCATCGAAGCGATCTCAACCGGGGCGATGTCGCTCGACCTCGCGCTCGGCATTGGTGGCCTGCCGCGGGGCAGGATCGTCGAGCTGTTCGGTCCAGAATCCTCGGGCAAGTCGACCCTCGCTCTCCACGTCGTCGCCGAGGCGCAACGCAACGGCGGGATCTGTGCCTACATCGACGCCGAGCATGCGCTCGACCCGGTGTACGCGAAGGTGATCGGTGTCGACGTCGACGAGTTGCTGATCTCTCAGCCCGACACCGGCGAGCAGGCGCTCGAGATCGCGGAGATGCTCATCCGTTCGGGCGCGATCGACGTGATCGTGATCGACTCTGTCGCGGCCCTCACTCCGCGCGTGGAGATCGAAGGCGAGATGGGGGATTCCCACGTCGGTCTGCAGGCGCGGCTCATGTCCCAGGCGTTGCGCAAGCTCACAGGGACGCTGAGCAAGTCGAACACGATCGCGCTGTTCATCAACCAGTTGAGGGAGAAGATCGGAGTCGTCTACGGATCACCCGAGGTTACGCCTGGCGGACGGGCGCTGAAGTTCTACTCGTCGGTTCGCCTCGACATCCGACGTATCGAGTCGATCAAAGACGGAACGGAGGTCGTCGGCAACAGGACGCGGGTGAAGGTGGTGAAGAACAAGGTTTCGGCTCCCTTCCGCTCCGCCGAATTCGACATCATGTATGGACAGGGCATCAGCCGAGAGGGATCGATCCTTGACGTCGCCGTCGACTTGGGGATCGTGAAGAAGTCCGGCGCCTGGTACACCTACGAGGGTGAGCAACTCGGCCAGGGGCGCGAGAACGCGAAGCTGTTCCTGCGCGAGAACACTGAGCTCGTGATCGAGATCGACGAGCGAATCCGCAAAGAAGTCTCCGTTGTCGCTGCGGACGTGCCGCTCGGTGCGGGCATCGGCGACGACGAGCCGATCTCGCTCGACTGAACCCCTAACGGGGGATTGTCGTGTACTTCAGCTCGTTGAGTTCGGCGTGGTCGGCGACGAGATCGAGGATGCGGTCGATCGTCTCCGTCGCGAGCTCAGCATCGCCGTTGGGACGCGTCATCAACCGCACGAAGACCGCCTTGTCGTCGAGGACGAAGGTCGGAACACCGAAGGCCGAGTAGCGGTTCACCGACTCCTCGTGCTCCGCACGGAAGCGTTCATACGGCCAACCCGCGGCGAGATCTGCGAAGACCGCATCAACGTCGACGCCGACACGCTCGAGCGCCTTGCGGACGACCGACTCTTCACGGAGGTCTCCTGACTCATCATGCCGAGCGGCGAACAGCGAGCGATGCGCGACTGGGAACTGGGTCGGCAATCGGTCGCGAACGGCGATTCCGGCCGCGACGGCGAGCAGATTCGGACGCTCATCGGGGTTGTCCCATACCGGCATACGACCCTCTTCGACGTGGGCCTGGCTGAGCGAGAAGGGGAGGAACCGCACCCGGTAGTCGGCACCGGCCTCAAGGGCGGTGAGCACGTGCTCGTGGGCGTTGCGCGCGAAGGGGCAGCGGTAGTCGAAGTTGACGGTGAATTCCCTTGTGGTCATGTCAAGCGCAACGCCTCCCTGCGGTCGGACATTCCTTGCCGAACCCGCGTCCCGCCGCGAGTGCCAGGTAATGTTCGGCGACTTGACGGAGATCGTACGGGCAGGTGAGGGGGATATCGAGCCGCTCGCCCAAACGCTCAGCCGCGCATTTTTCGCCGATCCGGTGTCCTCGTACCTCTTCCCGGACGAGACGCGGCGCGCGGCTCGCCTGCGCGCGTTCTTCCGCTTGCAGCTCGAAAGCGTCTACCTGCCGAAGGGAGAGGTGTACACGACCGCCGATCGCGCCTCGGCCGCGTTATGGCTTCCGCCCGGGACAAAGGCGCCCGGCCTCGGGGTGCAGCTCGCGTACCTCGCGTTCGCTCTCCGGACGCAGAGCTACCGGCGCGGACGGCGACTCGCCGTGGCGCTGTTCCGGTTGCGTCCGCGCCAGGCGCACTACTACTTGGGCACGATCGGCACCGATCCCCGTTACCAACACCGTGGGCTTGGCTCGACCTTGATCGACTCTGTCCTCGCGCGGCTCGACGAGATCGCGATGCCCGCGTATCTCGAGGCGTCGTCGGAGCCGAACGTCCGCTTTTACACTTCGCTCGGCTTCGTGCTCGCGTCGCAGGTGACGATCGAGCGCGGCGGTCCGACGTTGTGGACGATGTGGCGGGAGCCGGTCCGGCCCTAGACGCGCGCCACGTGGTGGCGGGTGCGTGAGAGCGGCAGGGGAGCGGCGTATTTCGCGCGCTCTTCTTTCGGAATGGCGCGGATCCCGTTCGGGAGGCGATTGCTGTCGGTGACGAGCGCTTCGAGGATCTCAAGTACGGCGCGCACCGGCGCGCCCGGTTTCCCGAGGCGGCGCTGCACGACGCCGACGACGCGGGGCGTGATGCCATCGACGGGCACGAGCTTCCAGGCGGTGTCCTCGCTCGTCGGCATCGCCGAGGAAGGCAAAATCGCGAAACCGCACCCTTCGAAGGTGAGCGCCTGCAGGAGGCGCAAGCTGTCGGTCTCCGCGCGCGGCCGTAGGGTCAGCCGCGCACGCACGGCCAACGCGTCGAGCGCGTCGCGGTAGTTCGAACCGGGCATCGGCAACAGCAACGGCAGCTCTGCGATCTCGCTGATGTCGAGCGAATCTCGGTTTACGAGGGGATGTGAACTCGGGAGTGCGAGCCCGAGGTCCTCCTCGAACAACGCGACGCTGCGTACTTCGGATCCCGACGCCGGCAAAACGAGCACTCCGAGATCGACGTAGCCACTCGCGAGCTGTCGATCGATGCCGATCGTCGTCGATTCGCAGAAGACGAGGTTCAACAGGGAATGGGTGCTCGGAACCGTCTCCAATAGCTGTGGGATCATCCAACGCGCGACGGTTCCGATCGCGCCAATGCGGACCGTCCCCGAGACCTCGCTCGACAACGCGGTGACATCGGAGTTCAAAGCGTCGAGCTCGGCGAGGACGTGGCGCGCCCGGTCGACCGCAAGGATGCCCGCCTCGGTGAGCTCGCCGCTCGCCCGGTCGACGAGCTCGGAGCCGAGCTCGATCTCGAGCTTTTTCACGTGCGTCGAGACGTTCGACTGGACCGTCGCGAGAGCGTCGGCGGCGGCAGAGAACGAGCCGTGCTCGGCGATCGCGACCAGGGCGTTCAACTGCCGGAGATCCATCGCAATTGACGATACTTCGTATCTATGGTGACTGTTTGACCGATGATGGCAAATCGACGACAGTGGGCGTGCCACGGGTGTGCTGGTCCCCCACCAGCGCCTTGGTGACATGAATGAAGGGGCCGGAACCCCCCACCGGCCCCTTCTTCGCGTGCGGCTACCAGGGTTTCGCCGACGACCGGTCGCGCCGCAGCGCGGTCTTGCGGGCGCTTTCGGGTAGCGACCAGGTCCTGCGCCACGGTGACGCTTCCGGCCCGCGAAAGGGCGGCGTCGCAGCCTGGGCGGCACGGCGTCGCGCCGACCACCAGTCCGACTCGGCTTCGTCGGCCAAGACCGCGACGGCCTGTTCGATGCGCGCCGCGAAGCGTCGCGCATCCTCAGCGCGCGCCGTCGGTCCACCGGCGATCGGCCAGAGCGGATCGCCAAAGCGCACCTCGACGTCGTGGCGACGGATCGTGTGGCCTTCTTTTGGGAGCACGGGTCGCACGCCTCGCAGGTGGACGGGGACGACGGGAACGCCGGTGCGCTTCGCGAGGTAGGCGGCGCCGCCGCGAAACTCCTGTCCCCATCCGTCGGTGGAGCGGCCGCCCTCGGGAAAGATCACGAGGCTCCATCCCGCTTCGATGAGGTCGGCGGCGAGATCGGCGGATTTGCGATTGAGCTTCGTCCGCTCCATTGGGATCGTGCCGAGCGCGAGTGACCACAACGCCGCTTTCCACGGACGATCGAAGAAGTAGTCGGCCGCCGCGGCGACAACGATGCGGTGGCGGAGGCGCTCGGGCAAGGACGCGATGACGACCGAGGTATCGAGGTGGCTCGAGTGGTTCGCCGCGAAGATCATCGGGCCCTCGATCGGGTCGAGGTGCTCGCGGCCGTAGACGGTCGGAGCGGTGAGCACGGCGACGACGGGACGCGTCACGGTCTCGACCAGAACGCGACGCGTGGCTTTCGCCCATGGCGCGCGTGCCCAGGAGGTGTCGTAGTCGACGCCGAGGTTGCGCGGCTCGATCCTGCGCTCGAGCGTGCCCGGCCAGGTCGGCGTGCGGACGACGTCATCGATCGCTTTTGGTAGACGGAGGTTCACGTCACGTCGGCCATCACGATGGGCGGCATGTGGAGGTGGGTGATTGAGGGATCCCGGCCGACGACGTCTTCTGCCATCTCGAGCGCGTCCTGGAGCGACGTCGCGGGCTTGAATCCCATCCGCCGCACCGCCGCGCGGTCACCGCCGACGATGATCACGGCGCCGAGGTGTTCGAGCGCGTGCGCGCACCAGTACCACATGTAGAAGGGGTGGACACCGTGGTAGGCGTACGACGTCCGGTAGAGGTGGATGTACCACGGGTCGGTCGCGAACGCCTGCTCGTAGCGCTTCTCGACCTCGATCGGGTCGGTCGTGTCGGAGAGCACCTGCTCGAAGAAGTCGATGTAGCTCGGGTGGTGAACCGGGTGGAACGCCCAGGGCGTCGGGTGACTCATGATGCAGACCCCACCGGGTCGCACGAGCGGGCGCCCGCGGTACAGGTTGAAGAAGTACCCGAGCCCTAAGCACGCCACGAGGATCGGGTTCATGATCGAGTTCACGTTGTACGGGCTGATGTACGGCAGCCCCATCGTCAAGATGTCGGTCTGGCCCTCGACGTGGACGAGCTGCTGACGGAAAACGTTCGCCAGCGTCTCGTCGTGCACGGCCTCGACCTCACCCGCCTGCACGGAGGTCATCTGATGGGGAGATCGGATGGACTGGAAGATCTGACGGGAAAGTCGTGGCGGAACCTTCTCCAGCGACGCGCGCGTCGCGTGGAACTGCGCCCGGTCGACGAATGACCATTCCCACTCGCGTTTTTGGAGGAATCCGAACTGCGAGGGGAAGGTGTCGAGGTTCAGGGTCGTCTCGATCTGGAATAACCTCACACCGGCGTTCTTGATCAGCCGGCCCATCCGCCAATTCGACGTGTGGAGCTCGGAGTTGTGGCGGTCCATGAACGAGCGGCTGTGCTGCATTGTCACGGCGTTGTGATGGTGACGGATGCTGCGGTAGCTCGCGAGCCCGGTGGCGACGGACTTGTGCCCGCCGTCCATCGGCACCAGGTTGATGTTCACGTAGACCAAGAGGTCGCTCTCGACCGCGCGTCGATTGAGCTCGACGTCCTCCCCCTCTTCGGTCATGCCGAGATGGACGAGTGCATCGGGGTCCTCGGCATCGTGCTGGAGCAAAAGGCCGTGCGGCGCGAAGGCGTCGAAGACGCGCGCTCCGAGCGCGTGACGGAGCTCGTCGTCGGTCATCCGCCGGTGCAGCGCCAACGCCGCGATCAGAACGACATCGTCGACGCCCTTCGCGGCCGCCTCGTCGAGGACCGCCTCGATCACGCGTTGGCGGATGTCCGGTTCGCGCATCGGCGGCAGTGGGAGCGAGATGTCGTCGAAGGCGACCGTGAGGCGCATACCGGCAAAGAGCAGCTCCGAGAGCGGTTGCGAGTCACCCAATGGATGCTCGAGCGCATGGCGGATAGCGGCGTCGGGGTCGGCAAGCGGCGCGATCGGTTCTTGTGGATAGATGACGCGCGACCCTTCGGGGAGGCGTTCGAAGCGGAACCCCTCGCCGTGCCAGAACAGCGTCGGCGGCGTCGAGCGGTCGACCTCGAGCACGAACCCCGGTCTCGGGCTCATGCGTTCGCCTCCACTCGTCCTCCTTCGGCGGCAGCATCAGCCGCGTCATCGATCGTGGCGGCGCGCCGCCATTCGGGTTCTTCTCGTCGGAGGTCGAACACGATTTTCACAGAACCCCGACGACCGGCGTTCGCTGCGTGGCGAACCGCCTCCTCGTACCGGTCCAAAGGGTACTGGGCCGATACCAGCCGGCCGAGGTTCGCGCGATGCACGAGGTCGATCGCCAAAGTGAAGGTCGAACTCGGACCGCTCGGAAGTTGCTCGGTTCCATACGCGTAGGCGCCGACGAGCGCGATCTCGCGTTGCCATAACGGTGCGAGGTCGACACGCAGGACACCAGGCATCCCGACGAGAACGACGCGACCGCCCGGTCGGACAACTTCGAGCGCCTGGGAGATCGACGACGCGGTGCCGACGCAGTCATAGACGACATCCGCTCCTCCGGCGAGACGTTCGATCGCTCCGGCATCCGACGAGAGCGCGAGTGTGCCGGTAATCCGGCGTACACCCCGACCGAGTTCTGCGGGCTTCACGATGATGTCGGCGCCGAGCTCCGCCGCAAAGCGACGCTGAACCGGATGCTTTGCCGCGGCGATGACGACGGAGGGCAGCGCGAACTGACGGATCGCGGCGAGCGTGCACAGACCGACCGTCCCGGCACCGAGGATCGCGACGCGCTCTCCAGGCACGATTCCGCCGGCGAGCGCGGCGTGGATCGCGCAGGCGGTCGGCTCGACCATCACCGCCTCGTTGTCGGTCAGCTCGGCGGGGACGCGATGCAGCTGCACTTCGTGCGCGACGAGCTCTTCGGACCAACCACCGCCCGTGTCCGCGCAGTATCCGGTCTGCAGTCCCGGGCGGAGATGCCCGAACGCGACGCGCTCACAGTCCCCAGTTCGTCCCGCGGAGCACGAGGGGCACAGCGGCTCGATGCCGCGGACGACGCACGACAGGACCGGCTCGACCACGACGCGCGCTCCGGCGTCTGTGCCGTCGGCGAGGACTGCGAGGATTTCATGCCCCGGTACGAACGGGAAGCTCACGAGGTCTTCGAAATAGCGCGAGCTCTGTCCATCGAGCGTGGAAAGGTCGGAGCCGCAGATTCCGGCGAGCAGCGGCGTGATCCGCTGCCACCCGCTTCCGGGGAGTGCCGGCGGTTCGATCTCGCCGAGTCGCAAGGGGCCAATGCCGATTCCCGAACCAGAGCCGGCGAACATCGACGCCGCGCGCGCCGCGGCAAAGCGGTGGGGAAGTCGTTCCAACACGAGCGCCTTCATCGCGTCGACCCGCTCGAGGACGGCGCTGCCTCGTCGGACGAGTAATGCGGCACCGGGGTGCGAGGACCGCGGCGCCGGGTTGCGATCGCGAGCGGCACCCAAGGCCCCCCTTTTGCCCGGGTCCACTCCTCAATCGGCCAGCCGCGCCGGCGGGCGAGCGCGGCGAGCTTCGGTTCTGGATTCACCGCCACCGGGATGCCGGCGGCCTCGAGCATCGGCAGGTCGCTCGTCGAATCCGCGTAGGCGATGGTCCGCTCGAGATCGAGGCCGAGCGAATCCGCCCACTCGGCGAGCAGCAACGCTCGCGCTTCTCCCGTCGGCGGTGTCGAGATGAGTTCGCCGGTGAAGGCGCCATCTACTTCCCCCATCGATGCGCAGACCACGTCGTCGAAGAGGGGTCGCATCGGGGCGATGACGAAGTCGAGTGCGCCGGTGATGAGCAGCGTGCGATGGCCGAGGGCGCGATGGGCGCGAACGCGTTCGACCGCACCAGGAAAGACGCGAGTGAGCAATAGGTCACTGAAAAGCTCCCACGCGTCGTCGCGGACGCGCTGAACGGGGGCGCCTTCGTATCGTCGGTAGAAAGAGCGAAGGAAGTCGCCACGGTCGCGACGGTCGACCGTCAAAAGTCGCGGCCCTTCGAGTGCGAGTTCCGCCGCGAGCTGGATCCGTCGAAGCGGCGGGAGATGCCGTGTCGCCAGCCACGCGTACGACTCGACGACGTTCGAGTTGATGAGCGTCTGTTCGAGGTCGAAGGCCGCGCAGCGCGGTTCTTCTGTAAGGATCCGTTCTCGAGAACGGTCTTCGCGCGACTTCGTTGTCCGTTTGGCCGGCGACATCCGCACCCGGGCGTGTTCTGCGACCGAGGGCAGGTGGACGTCACGCACGTAACGCCGCCAGTCGACGACGGCGGGATCGAAGCAGAAGGTCTTCCGGTCGGCATCGCTGAGAGTGTCCTGGAGCGCCAGCGTGCGATCGATGCGGAAGCGCGCTTCAGATTCTACGTATGAGCCGTACAGCTCGACGTAGCCGAGGGCGCGTTCGGCAAGCAGGCGGCGTTCCTCGATGCTGTATGTGCGCTCGGCGAGATCTCCCCGGATCGGCAGCGTTCGAGCAATCCGCTCTGCGGCCCGCAACGCACCAGACGCGCGTCGCAGTTCTCCTTGAACGCGTCCGCGTCCGGGGAAGGACCATTTCGGAACCGTGATCGGCTGGCCGGCGGAGTCGTAGATCGGGTGTTCGGTGAACCATTCCTGAATGAGCGAAACGAGTTCGCCGTAGCGGAGGGGATTGCGAACGCCCGAGCAGATGTGGAACACATTTGGCGCGTCGGTAGCCGGGCCCGCCGCGGCGACGGCGATGATCGCGGCGACGACAAGATCGACCGGAATGACGTCGATCACCCCTTCGGGGACGCCGGGGAACTGGCGGAGCAAGCCGCGGGCGTAAGAGATGATCACCGGCTCCGCCATCCGAAAGCCGCGGATCCACCCCGGATGGGGTTCGGCGAGCGATGACTCGACGATCGACGGGCGCACGATGCTCACCGGGAGAGCGCCCCTTGTCTCGGCGAGTGCCACCTCGCCGAGGGACTTCGTAAACGCGTAGGCGTCGGGCAAGCCGAGAGCCTGTGCGCGGGCGCGCCCGCGGTTGACGAGTTCATCGTCGACCCATTCCGTGCGGAGACGCTCGGTGCGCTCGGCCAAAAGCGCGGTACCGGCAGCACCGATCTCGCGGCGCGCGGCCTTGCGGAACTCGGCAAGCCGCTTCGGGCGACGACTTTCCAGTTCCGCGGCTCCCCGGGCGCGACGGGCAGAGTCGACTTCTTCGCGCCAGGGAGGAAGGGAAAGGAAGGGACTTTCCGTCACCGGGATCTCTGTCGCGTCACCCCGGTGTCCGCTATTCACATAGGCGGTCGAGACCGAGATGAGGTGTGGCAACGATCCGCCGGCGCTGGAGTCGTGCAGTGCAAGCAGCTTTTGCGCCACCCGGGTCGGGCCGAGGAGGTTGACTTCGACGGCGTCGTCGAACGCGGCGTCGAAGCTCACCGACGCCGCGGCGTGCACGACGACGTCGCAACGAGCGAGAGTCGCGAGTCCGTCATGATCAAGACCGAGGTCGTCACTTCCGACATCCCCGGCGATCGTCGTGACCCGACGTGCGATCTCCGCGTCGAACTCGGTGCCGAGCTCTCGTCGCAGACGATCGAAGCAGTCGTTGCGGAGCACCTCGCGTTCGGTGCGCTCGGCGGCATTCGATCGGCGTCCCGGACGGACGAGGAGCACGATCTCGCAGTTGGGGACGGATCTCAACAGGCGTTCGACGAGCGCGGTGCCGACGAATCCCGTCGCACCGGTGATTGCGATCCGCTTCGATCGCAGCGCTTCGCCGATCATCGCAGCGGCCCCGCGTGACACCTCACCGGCGGCGCGAACCGACGCGCGAACTGCGCGGCGGCGTGTAGCGCTTGGAGGGTTTTGGCGGTCCGGACGGCTTGGGTGGCGGCTTGGGTTTGGCGGCTGGCGCGCTATCCGACGTTTTTGCCGATCGTTGGTTGCGGAGTGCACGAACGAGCAGCCAACCGCCGAAGCCGAGGAACAACACGCCGAAGACGTTGCCGCCGGTGATGAGGGCGAAGCCGACCATAAAGCTCGCGAAGCCGACCATCGCGCGGCGGCGGAAGACAATGCCGAGCGCCATGATCACCAGGACGACAATCCCGGCGATGAGCAAGGTCCCCGACGCCGTGCGGACACGTTCGACGCTCGAGTGACGGTCGATGAGGTATCCGGAGACGACAAGACCAGTGGCGAGAACAACGCCGGCCAGGCTGAATTTGCGTTCCCGTTCGTCGAGCTCGCTCACCGCCCGCCCGGTCGAATCGCCGGTGGCGGGGCGCGGTCGCGGACCGGCGAGAGCCTTGCCAATTCGCTGCAGGCGGGTCTCGGGGGCTCGCAGCGACGCGCGCCCGGGATCCTCCTCGACCGGCGCGTCGTCTCGCTCGTCGTCCGCCACGGGCCCAGGGTAGTGGCGCGGGAAAATCCAACGGTGAGGTGGGATCGCGGGCGTCGCACACGTGCAGCGGGCAGCCGGACGCGAAATGATGCGGTGACCGGAACAGCGAGTCGATCGGAGGGCTGGGATGAGCGGGGTCCGCGTGCTGGTCGGGACTGCGAAGGGGACCTTCATCTTGGAAAGCGACGGTGCCCGCAAAGACTGGACAGTCAACGGTCCGTTCTTTGGCGGGATGGAGAGCTACCACGTCGCTGGCTCTCCGGCAGATCCGAGCCGAATCTGGGCCGCCCCGTCGACGTCGTGGTTCGGCCAGCTGATGCACCGCTCCGACGACGGGGGAAAGACCTGGACCGCTGTCGGCAAGGATTTCGTCTACGCGAGCGCACCAGGCACGCACCTTTGGTACGACGGCACGCCGAGGCCGTGGGAGTTCAAGCGGGTCTGGCACCTCGAGCCGTCGCCGACGGATCCTGACGTCGTCTTCGCCGGCGTCGAGGACGCCGGATTGTTCGTCTCGCGTGACGCCGGCGAGACCTGGGAGGAGCTGCCCGCGCTGCGCGAGCACAAGACCGCCGCAGAGTGGGCGCCCGGTGCCGGCGGGATGTGCCTGCACACGATTGTCCTCGATGAGGCGAATCCCGACCGCATGTACGTCGCGATCTCTGCTGCCGGCGTCTTCAAGAGCGACGACGGCGCGAAGTCGTGGCGCCCGGCGAACGTCGGCCTTCACTCGAACTACATTCCCGAGCCCGAGGCGTTCGTCGGCCACTGCGTGCACCGGATCGCACTGCACCAAGATCGCCCGGATGTCCTTTTCATGCAGAAGCACTGGGACGTGATGCGAAGTGACGACGCAGCGGAGTCCTGGTACGAGGTGAGCGGCAACTTGCCGACGGACTTCGGTTTTACGATCGGGGTGCACGCGCACGAGCCGGACACGGTGTACGTCGTGCCGATCACGAGCGACGGCGAACACTTCCCTCCGGAGGGGGTATTGCGGGTCTACCGGTCGACGACGGGTGGCAACGAGTGGGAAGCGCTTGGCAAGGGCCTGCCGGATCGCAACTGCTACGTAGACGTGCTGCGCGACGCCATGGCGATCGACGCGCTTGAACCGTGCGGCGTGTACTTTGGCACGACGGGTGGCCAGGTCTACGCGTCAGCAGACGAGGGCGATTCCTGGAGTGCGGCGGTCCGAGACTTGCCACGGGTGTTGTCCGTCGAGGCGCAAACGCTTTGATGATTCGCGTGGAGCTGCCGGCGCACTTGCGCCGGCTTGCCACGATTTCCGGGGACGTGAAGGTAACGGTTGACGATCCGGTGACGATCGCCGCCATCGTCTCTGCGGTCGAGGCCGAGTACCCCGTTCTGCGGGGAACGATCCGCGATACGCAGACGCTGAGGCGTCGCCCGTACGTCCGCTACTACGCCGCCGGCGAGGACCTCTCCTTCGCGCCCGACGAGAGTCGGCCACCGAGAGCGGTCGTCGAGGGGGAGTCGCCCTTCGTCGTGCTCGGAGCGATATCCGGGGGCTGATCGCGACGGCAAGTTCGGCACCGAACAGCCCTGCCGTCGACGTTGCAACGTCGTTCAGGATCTGCCTCGTCGGCCTTCGATGAGGGGAGCGGTTCGAGGTGGTTGCGCACCCCGAGCGGCTCAACTAGCGCAGCGCCAGAGCCTGTTCGCGCAGCCAGTGACCCGAACGACCGCCGCTTTTTTCCCAGAGCGCAACTTCGTCGACCGCGACGGGTGCTGCCGCGTCGAGCAGCGACACGAGCGAAAGCGCTGAGAACAGACATGCGGTCAACGCCTCCATCTCGACACCCGTTGGCGCGACGACTTCGGCGGTGGCTTCGATCGTGATCCCACTCGGCCGGACGTCGAAGCGGACGTCGAGGTCGGAGATGGGCAAGGGATGACAGAGCGGGATGAGTTGAGCGGTCTTGCGCGCGGCCTCGATGCCTGCGGTGCGCGCCACGGCGAGTAGCTCGTCGACGTCTGCGGCCGATTTCGTCGCTCCCGTCGACGAGCCGTCGAGGGAGCGCAACAGGGTCGCGATGTCACCCTTGACGACTCCACGGGCGATCGCGCGCCGCTTCGACCAGGGTTTGTCCGAGACGTTCACCATCCGAGCGTGACCCGTGCTGTCGATGTGGGACAGTCCCGGATCGCTCGCTTGCTGCCCGGCATCGGGAGCGCCCTCGTGAGTCACGCGTCCACCGTAATCAGGGTCGCAAGCGGCAACAACGGCTCCGATCTCGGCACCTGGAGCGATGGGGTGCGACTGCACGCGAATTCCAATCGCGGTTGCCACGGTGAGACCGATCACGCCTCGATACGCTCCTTACGATGAATGATGAGGGCGGTGAGCGCGACTGGGTGGCGTTCGTCGAGGCCGTGATACCGATCACGGACGTGTTGGCGTGGGTCGGTCAACGCGACTGCGGCGCGATCGCGACCTTCGCGGGTACCGTTCGGGACCACTCCGACGGGCGTCCACAGATCATCGCCGTCGAATACGACGGGTACCGCGAACACCTCAATGCGCGTTTGGTCGTAATCGCCGCGGCCGCACGTCGTCGCTGGCCCGAGCTCGGTCGGATCGCGCTCATCCACCGCCTCGGTCGATTGGAAGTCGGCGAGGCGTCGGTGCTCATTGCCGTCTCTTCACCGCACCGCAAGGAGGCGTTCGATGCGACGCGTTATCTCATTGACACCGTGAAGCGCTCCGCACCGATCTGGAAATGCGAACACTGGGTGGGCGGGTCGGATTGGGCGCTCGGTGCCCACGATCTCGTCGAAGTCGAAGGGGCGTGATTGGCGCGGTTGCGCCTGTTCGGCCGCGCCGCTGAAGCGGCGGGTACCGCCCGGGACGAGATCGCGGCCGACACGGTGTCTGGTGTCCTCTTGGCCGCCCGGTCGCGGTACGGGGACGAGTTCACCAAGGTGGCGGCGACCTGTCGGGTGTGGGTGAACGGCGCTGACGCGAATTCCGATGCACGCGTCGGGCCCGACGACGAAGTTGCCCTCCTACCGCCCGTATCGGGCGGTTGACCGAGGGACGCGGTCACCCCGAGGCGTGCGACTCGCGGTGACCGTGGGCATGGTGCGACGTGCCGGCGAGGACGTCGAGGGCGTGGGGCAGCACGTCGAGCACTGCCTCGAGGAAATCGATCGCCCCGGTCGGTGAGCCGGGGGTGTTCAGCACAAGGGCGCGACCGCGCGTGCCGGCGACCGCGCGCGAGAGCCGACCGGCGGGATCGGAGAGCCGCATCGCCTCGGCGAGGCCGGGCGCGAGGCGATCGAGCACGGCGACTGTCCCCTCCGGGGTGAGATCGCGGGGCCCAAAGCCGGTGCCGCCGGTCGTGACAACGAGGCCGTGGTAGTCGTCGGTGAGGTCCTCAAGCGCCCCTGCCACCGAATCGACGCCGTCTTCGACGACGGCGCGCTCTTCGACAGCGAAGTCCGCCTCGCTGAGGCGTCGTGCGAGCGCGGGCCCCGCAAGATCGTCAGCGGAACCCGCGGCGACAGAGTCCGAAACGGTGAGGATCTTCGCCGCGTACGTCATTGAACTACCCGCCGATCATCGACATCGACCGGACGGGCTTCAAGAATCCGGGGTCGTTGATCCCGTGGCCGGGATGCTTGCCCCAAATGCAGCGACGAATCACCATCGCGATGTCGTCGTCGCTCGCGCCTGTCCGCAGGGCATCGCGGACCGGAGCTTCGTCGTCGGAAAATAGACAGTTACGGATCGCTCCGTCAGCCGTGACCCGCAAGCGATTGCAGGCGCCGCAGAACGCCCGCGTCACGGACGCGATCACACCGATGCCACCAGGCACCCCGTCAGCGAAGCGGAAACTGTCCGCCGGCTCGTGACCGCTGCGGTCGGGGTCGAGCGGAACGAGCGGATAGGAGGCGTCGATGCGTGCGAGCACTGTCTCGCTCGGTACGACGGAGTCCCGACTCCACAGTCCGGTGGCGTCGAGAGGCATGAACTCGATGAAACGCACCGTCCGACCCGTTTCGCGCGCATGCCGCGCGAAATCGAGGATCTCGTCATCATTGACGCCGGCGACCAAGACGACGTTGATCTTCAGTGGCGAAAGACCCGCCGATTCGGCTGCGAGCATCGCCTCGAAAACGTTGCCGAGGTGGCCGCGGCGGCGGATTTCGGCGTAACGCCGCTCGCGGAGAGAGTCGCAGCTGATATTCACTCGTGTGAGTCCCGCGTCGGCGAGCGGTTGAGCGAGCTGTTGCAGTCCGGTTCCGTTTGTCGTCATCGCGAGGTCGTCGAACCCGACCTCGGCGAGCTGACGCACGAGCTCGACGACACCTCTGCGGACGAGCGGCTCGCCGCCGGTGACGCGTGCCGTGACTACGCCGAGCGACCTCGCGACGCGGGCGACGCGGGCGATCTCTTCGAACGAGAGGATCTCCTCACGTGGGCGAAACACGACGTTGTCGTCGGGGAGGCAGTACACACAGCGAAGGTTGCACCGGTCTGTGATGGAAAAGCGGATATCGGTGTGGACCCTTCCGTACTTGTCGACGAGCGGACCACTCGTCGGCATCCGGTCGGGCGCGCCGGTTTGGCCGCGGCGGAATGTCACCGGCGCAGCTACGGCATCCATCGTGCGTCCTTTTCGGTGACGAGCGCGTCCTCGCGCAAGAGGAGAACATCGACGGAGCCTCCGGGCGGGATCCCGTCGCCGTCTGGAACGACCGCGAGGCCATCCGCGTCGGCGAGGCCGCGCAGTTGGTGCGAACCCTGGCCCGGCGTTGGTCGTACTTCAAGGGCGCCGTCACTGCCGCGACGAACCTGGACCCGCACGAACTGAGTCCTTTCGTCCCGGGTGCGCGGGAAGCCGTCCGGCACGATCGCTGATAGAAGCGGGCGGTCGAGTGCACTCTGCCCGGCCATTAATCGCAGCGCCGGTCGCACGATCAGTTCATAGGAGACGAGCGCGGAGACCGGATTGCCGGGAAGGCCAAAGATTGGCACACCGGGATCGGCGAGAACTCCGAACGCGAAGGGCTTTGCCGGTCGGATGGCGATCTGCATCGAGGCCATCGGTGACGCGCCGAGCTTTCCGAGTGCGTCGGCAAGGTAATCGTGATCACCGACGCTGACTCCGCCGAGGGTGACGACCCCGTCGCAATCTCGCGCCCCGAGGTCAATCGCGCGTGCGATCGTCGCCGTCTCGTCGAGCGCCGAACCGAGATCGACCGGAGTAAACCCGTCGTTCTCCAAACGAGCGAGCAGAGTGGGTCGATTCGAGTCGCGGATTTTTCCCGGAGTGAGCCGAGCGCCCGCCGCGACGAGCTCATCGCCGGTGGAGAGCACCCCGACTCGTGGTCGTGGGATCACGCGAACGTCTCGGACGCCAGCGCTGATGAGGACGCCGAGGTGCGCAGGGGAGAGCGCACTACCGGCCCGAACACAAACGTCCCCTGCGTTGACGTCGGCTCCGGCGTCGCGGACGTTCTCTCCTGGTTGCAAAGCGACGCTGATCTCCACGCCGTCGGTATCGACTTCTCGAGTGCGTTCGACCATGCAAACCGCGTCGGCACCAGGCGGGATCGGCGCACCGGTCATGACACGCTGGGCGGCGCCGAGCGGAAGATCCCGCGACAGCGCATCCCCGGCGTACGTCGTACCGGAGACATGCAGGGTTACGGGCGCGGAGATCGTGTCCGCGCTCCGGAGCGCGTAGCCGTCCATCGAAGAGTTCGCGAAGGGCGGAACCGGGTCGACCGCCGGGACATCCTCGCTGACCACGCACCCGAGCGCGTCCTCGATGGGAAGTACCGTCGACTCAAGGGCAGGGCAGGCGCCAAACACAAGCTCCCGCGCCTTGCGAAGTCCGATCAGCGGGAATCGCCTCCTCGATGCGAGCGATCGTCGACGACGGAACACATCCGTTCTCGTGCCTCCTCCAGCATCTCACGGCGCCTGACTTGGCTTGGACGCCAGCCTCGGCACCCTAGGTCCCACTCGGCAGCCAACCGCTACTGCGGGTTGCCCGTCGCCCCAGGCGCGTACCGGTGCGAGACCGGCAGGGGTTACCGGCCCTCCAGAGCCGGTATTCGGCCATTGCGCACGGCCCGGACGAAGGCTGCGTAGTCGCGTTCGGTTTGGTCGGCGTAGGCGACGGCGAACGCGGCGAGGGCCTCGTCGAAGGCCGGACCGCTTCCGAGGTAGGCGGCGAGCAGTGCTGGGTGTCCCGAGCGGGCGTGGGCGTGGGCGAGCGTGGCCCCACACAACCGTCCGTAGTAGCTCAGCCCCTCTCCGTCCATCTGATCGATCTCGGCCGAGCCCTTCATGTCTCGCAGCTGGCGCACGTAGGTGTCGAAGCCATCGGCCCGGGCCCAACCGAGGAAGGCGTCGCTCGCGGCCTGCATGATCTTCTGACCCACGACGACTCGCTGGCCCTGGTTGCGGAACCGGGAGCGGCCGACGTACGCGGCCAGCACCGAGGGCTGGGCCTCCTTGATTTGGAGGAACAATGGGTCCAAGTCGGCCGCACCGGCGAGCAGAACGACGTAACAGCGCGTTCCCACGCTGCCCACTCCGACCACCTTCAGTGCGGCGTCGACGACCACGTAGCGGTCGAGCAGCACGCGCCGGTCTGGTTCCAGGCTGGCCCGGTACGCCTTGGCGAACCGGAACGCCTGCTCTAGCTCTTCGTCCCCAAGGCGGACGACGAGCGGCGGGTCCTCCACGATGATCCGCCGGCCGTCGCGAAGCGTCGTGAGCTTCGAGAGCGTTTGCAGGCTGGTGCGCTGGCGAGCTTTGGCCGCCGCCCTCTTGACCGTCGCCTGACTCCTCCTCGTCGGAGCCGAAACCGCCACCCCCTCGATGTCGATGCGAGAGTGCCAGACGTCGAACGCCGACTGGGTGCCCAACTCCGCCATCGTCGATCGGTACTCTGCCGAGCACTGCTTGACGGCATTGATGGCGGTGTCTTCGGGCAAACCCACCGCTCGTGCCGCGACGACCAGACTGGCGGCCAGGCGTTTGACGTCCCACTCCCACGGCCCGGGATGGGTCTCGTCGAAGTCGTTCACATCGAAGACCAGATTGCGTTCAGGAGTGGCGAAGGTCCCGAAGTTCAGCAGGTGGGCGTCCCCGCAGATCTGCAGCTTGATCCCTGTGCAGGGTGTCCGGCTGAGGTCGCTGGCCATGGCCAGGGGCATGCCGCGATAAAAGGTGAACGGGGACTGCAACATCCGGCCGTGTCGCACGGCCACCAGGTCGGGCAGCCGAGCTCGGTCCGAGGCCTCGAGGAGCTCCAACGGATCGGGCCGGTCGTCGGCAGGACGCCAAGATGCATGACTCGACCGGGGCACGCGGGTGCGAAGCTCACGCCCCGCCGTCTGAAGCTCAGACCTCGTCGTGGGCGGTGTCGCCGCCGTTGTGCTCATGCCCGACGGAATCCGACGATGGCGCGGGGCTTGAACGCCACAGAGCTTCAGCCTGACCTATCCGGTCGGTGCGCGGCAAGCGCGGACTCGTCGATGAGAGTGCCTCGCACCCCCAGCGACAACAACCGAACACATCGTTCGCCGATCGCAACGCGGAGGGCCGGCTACCTCCGGGTTTTGCGCGGTAGCCGCCCGTGACCGACAGTCTGCGAAGACCGGAAGAGGTAGTCTGCGCGCCCGCGGGCGCTTGGCTCAGGTGGTTAGAGCGCAGCCTTCACACGGCTGAGGTCGGGGGTTCAAGTCCCTCAGCGCCCACTGCAAATCCCCAGGTAACGCCTGTTTTTTGCGAAGGACACTCGCGCCCCGGTGCCCGCCGTGCGCGATCCGTGCGCGATCGGAATGCCTAGCGTGATCCAGCCCGCCCGCAGCGAGCCGATCGAGCGCCGCGTTGACCTTCTCGCCAGAACCGGGAAGCAAGTGTCCATATCGGTCGGGGACGACGGAGACGGAGGAATGGCCCGCCCGGGCGGCGATCTCGGTAGGCGACGCGCCGGCAGCGATCCACAACGCCACTGCCGTGTGTCGCAGATCATGCACCCGCAGCGGCGCGACCCCCGCAGCTTTCGTCGCCGGAATGAAGAAGCGTCGGCGCCAAGACGCGAGCCGCACCGGACCACCTCCAGGGGCCGTGAACACGAGATCGTCCGGTCCGTACCGATCCAGATGATTCTGCAGTGCGTCGACGACGACGAAAGGCAACGGCACCCGCCGGCGACCCGCCTTGGTCTTTGGCGGCCCGAAGTGCAGACGCCCAGAGACCTCTGTGAGGGTCTCAAGCACATCGACTGTGCGCGCGGCGAGGTCAACACGGCCAACTCGAAGGGCGAACAACTCGCCCGCCCGTAAGCCTCCGTATGCGCCGAGCATCAGGACCGCTCGATAACGCTCGTCGATCCTGGACGCGAGCGTGCTGACCTCGGAAGGGGAGAGGAAGCGAATCTCCGGTCGCTCTATTCGAGGAAGACGTACGCCTGCACAGGGACTCGTTCGGAGGAGTCCCGCCCGGACGGCGGATCGCATCACTTTGGACAAAATCTGCGCGGCCTTGACGACCGTGGCCGGAGCCAACCCTGAAGCACTCAAGTCGGCCACCCAATTCCGGACGCGCGTCACATCAATGTCGCCGAGCTCTACGTCAGCGAACGCTGGCAGTAGATAGCGCTGCAGATACCCGACGTCTCGAACGAACGTTGCCGGCGAGCGTTGAGTCGGGTGCCCCATACCGCCGGACCGGGGCGCGATCTCCCTCATCGGGCGAACACGATCAGATCCAGTTCTTCAACGATGGGTTCCGTCAGTTCATGCTTGTCGGCGGCCTCGGCTAAGCGCGCCAAGCCGCGTTCGAACTCGTCATCTGGGAGGACCTCCAGCGGGCTGTGGGCGCGAAAGCGAGTGCGTTCGACGAGCTCGTGAGCCGTCGCGGCAGATGTCTGACGAAACTTCTCGTGGGAGGTCAGGTGGAGGCCAGCACGCTCAAACGCGCCGGTGACTTCTTGCAGCGAGGGGAATCGACTTTCGGCGATCGCGATCGCCCCGGGGAAGAAAGGTGCGAGCACCCACGCGCGGGCGTCGAACATCTCCCTCAGGATGACTCGGCCGTTCTCGGCGAGTATTCGATCCAGCTCCCGGGCGCAGGCATCGAGGTCCTTCACGTGATGGATCGTCTGGGACATCCACACGACGGAAACTGAAGATGCGCGGATTGGTATCTGCTCAGCCCTCCCAGCGACGACGCGCACCGCCGGGTGGGTCTGCATGCGGGCCTGCTCGCGCATCCCGGCCGCCGGTTCGATGGCGACGACGGGCAGACCCAGCCGCGACCCAAGGACCGCCGAGAAGCGGCCGGTCCCAGACCCGAGGTCACAGACGACGCCCGCCGCATCTCGGTCCACATGTCTCGCCACAGCGTCGACCCATGCGGTGACGACCGACACCGGGAGGGAGCGTCCCGCTCGGTAGACGGACGCCATCCGACCGCTGTAGTCGACTTGCATCTGTTTTGGAGCCTACGCGGGCTCTCTCCGGCGATCACTGTCTCCCTTGTTCCCGATCGCGCGCAACTGCGGCTCGGGGCCACGGCGTCCGTCGAGCGCTTGGATCTGCGATTTCTCATCGACGCACAGCACGAGCGCGGCTTCGGACGGATTGAGGTAGACGAAATTGGCGCGCATGATGTGACGCTCGTGAACGCGCGTATCGCCGATTCGGGCGCGTCGCGGACGGCTCAAGGTTTGCTGGCGCCGGAACCAGAACATCCTGCTATGGGGGAACGGGACGCGGCCTGTGGCCAGACTGGCCGGTCGAAACGGGCACGGCAGACCACCACACGGTGCGGTATTCGCAAAGCGTTGGGCACTATTCGGGTACTTCGGCCCTGGGGCCGTCTCCGAAAGATCGACCACCATGTGAGATGGCTCTATTTGTCGTGCTGTTCGTGGCGTTGGTAGCGCTTGGGGTCCTTTTCGCGCCGCTGATGCTCCCTGGCGTCTTGTTCGTCGCCGTGATCTTTGGCCTTGTGAAGCTCGGCCTACGCGTTCATCGGCACCACGTGCTCCGCTCGCACCACGACGAAGAGCCCGCTGCTCTCGACCGAGAAGAAACCCGTCTGACCAGCGCGCCCGAGGACATGAGGGCCAAGCTCGGCGAGTCGCGCGATATCGATGTCCCCACATTCGGCTCGCCGATGATTGGCGAGGCGACTGAGTCGACGATCGGCCTCGACCTCGTGCGAGCGCTGCACAATGCCGTGCGGCCGTCGGTAGCCGCGCACGATGCCGTGCTGGAGGCGGGCGTATGCCCCATCCTCAATGGGTTGTCCGGCGGGTCGGCGCTGGCGGACAGGGTGCGGTGCGGATCTGACAAGAGAGCCGAGCTACTCGAGTCTTTCGAGGCGGTGAGCCGCCACTTCGCCCCCCACAACGTCTACCCGGTCGCCGGGGCGGAGACCGAGCGCGTCCTCGACGGGTTGCGCCTAAGTCTCAGAGAGCACGCCGATGAAGAGACATCCGCCGTTTGCGATCTCTGCGCACGAGTGCTCGACAGCGTCAGTGATTGGGACGACTCGCACTTTGTTTGGCCAGACCACGACCGAACGGTTCATTCTCCGCGCACCGAGCTCGTCAACGTGCTGAAGCGCGAAGCGGACGCTTCGCCGTCTTCGGCCCGTCGAGTGCTCGAAGCCTGGGACGATTCGATCGACGCGATTGCCGCCGAACTCAAGTCCGCGCCGACGGATGTCAGGCGCGGCGTGGCAGCACACCGGCTCATGGCTGCCATTGCCATCCATGACTCCGTCGAGAGCGGCATCCTCTGTCCGATTCTGAAGCGCGCACCGGGAGGGGACTCCCTCGCCGCTCGACTGCACGAAGGTTTCGCGTACCACGCTCTGCTTCAACGGTCCTGGAACGAGCTCACAAAGGGCGGCGTTGGGGCAGACGACGTCTATCGCGAGCATCGAAAGGAAGCAGAGGACGTCCTCACCGCACTCGGCGAGAGCTTCCGAGCCCATCGGCGCGACGACATGGGTGAGATTGCCGCGTTCCTCGAGAACTTGCCGGCCGCCAGCTACCGCACGGTACGGTCGCCGCTCGACGACGTCATGTGGCCCTGGCATAGCGAAGGCCCGGCCCTGCTCGCCATCCGGATGGCGCTCTGGGCGGAGTCCGCCCCGACCCGCGCCCACGCCCTCACCGTGAAACACCCTTCGAGCCGGACTCTCAGGAGCCTCACCCACGTTGCAGACCACTTCCTCGATTCCTGGGGCGATACTTGGCTCGACCAGTTCATCTTGCCGAGACGCCACCCCCGCCCGTTCACGCGAGCAGTGGGCGCCCCATAATGCGCGTCGGAATCGCTACTTCTGAGTGACACTGAACGCCGGTTAGTCGGCTGACCAAGGAGCGATTCGCCAGTCGGAGACTGTTGACGTCGGCCCTCCGACACCGACCCGGTGTTCGAGGATGCTCGTCCTAGTGCTTGGATCTGACGCGCTGCACGTTGAGAAGAACGAAACTCCCGACCAGCAGCATCCAACCCCACCACGGTACGGCGCCAAGTCCGTGCCACACGTCGTGGAGAAAGATCGAGCTGTCATTGTCACGACGAATGCCTAGCGCTATCCGACGGGGCCGGGACGGATGCTGTCCTGACTTTTAGCCCGCTCAAACGCTGATGCTCCCAAGCAACGGACCCGCGTCCGCGCAGGTTCCAGCCCGGCTGCGATGATCCCCGGCGACCGACCGCGACGAGCGTCGCGGTCTAGCGCGGGAGGCACCGATGGCCCGACCACCTCAAGACACCACCACCCACGAATGGCGCGAGCAGGCGCAGAATGCGCTCGACCACGCTGACCAAGAAGAGAAGCAGTCACGCTGGGACGCCGCCGACTACTGGATCGCACGCGCCCAGGTGCTCGCGACTCTCGCCGTCGCCAAGGCCACCGCCGACAAACACTGAGACGCAGGCGCCGGCACCCGAGTGCGTTCGATGCGCTCACGAGCTCGGCGCCGGCGGACGGATCAACCGACGCGCAGGAGTCCCGTCCCGTGTCGAGGTCGCGCTGGCGCGTGACCCCGGCGCCGACCGTGAACACGTCCGGGTGCACGTGGACCCCGACGCTCGCGGCGATCCGAACGGAACCCCCAAGCCTGCCAAACACGACAGACCGCTGCCCGTGCGCGATCCACCGGAATTTCTCGGTCACCCCCGGTCAATGGCGGTTACTCTTTCCCCTGCTCAAGATAGATTTCGGCTCCGCAGCCAGGACATCGAAAGACCAGCTCATCGCCTTCACACGGCTGAGGTCGGCGGTTCGAGTCCGCCAGCGCCCACTCGATCGGTCCTGCTCCGGGGGCATTTCCAGGCGTCACCATGGGTCGCCGTCGCACGGCGTGCGCGGCTTAACGAGCGCGGTACACGAGGCTGGGCGGATGCGGGGAAAGCGATACATGAAAGCCGCGCTACTGGGAACTGCGTCCCCAGCCCCCGCAGCGGTGACCGTCTCCAGTCGTTCCGAACCGAATTACGCAGTTTGCGGGATTGAGTTCAGGTGGTCGATGCAACGACCTCGTTCAACGCCTCCAATGGTGACATCCAGTTGAGCGTTTTGCGTGGTCGCTCGTTCAATTCTCGGGCGACGGCACTTCGGCTACGCGACTTGGGCTCGTTCGGCTGCAGTTATGGGGCACCCTGTCTACGACGATCGCCGATTCCACGCTCACTGCAAACGCAGCGTCGCCCGAGACCGCCACGGCTTAAGTGGGCGGCGCGTTCGACTGTGCGCCCGACGGTGTCGGCGCGCCAAGCAATTCGGTGGCCGAGCCCGGCCCGCCGCCGGCTTCCCTCTGGTTCCACGTTCGCCAGACAAGTCGATGGAGCGGAATCCAGCGGGGGATGTCGCGCACCCCCGGCAGGAAGGGGACGGCGAGGAGCAGGATCGTCGCCAAGCCGGTGAGGTAGATGGCGATGAGGTCGACGTTCGCCGAGCTGCGGAAGCCGGGGAGCTGGTACCAGAGGGTGTAGAGCCACAGCCACGGTTGGCCCGGGTAGCTGCCGGTCTCGTTCATGACGCCCCACTGGCTCCCGGTGAGGTGGTCCGCTGTCGCCAGGTTGGCGAAGTAACTGCCGTCCTCTAAGAACAAGAGCGGCTTCGTGAAGTCGGTGCCGTAGAACGGATGCTGAGCGAGGAGGTCGGCATCGAGGGCGCCCGAGCGCGCCATGGTCAGCTCGGTTGAGATCAGCATCGGTACCGGTCCGTCGTTCGCCGTCGGCACGATAGGCGCGCCGGAAACGAAGCGGACGTGCATCACCGCCGTCAGGTACGCCTGATCCCAATGTGCGCGCTGTTTCGCCGGAGCGGCGTCGTAGGTGCGGAGCGCTCCGGCGAGGGCCGGGTCGGTCGGGGCGAGCTTGGAGAGCGGGGAGAGCACGAAGGTCTTGGCGGCGTTGATCGGCTGGAGGATTCCCGCCAGCGCCTGCCAGTGCGGCCCGAGGGTTTGGACGGACGCAGTCCCGTTGTTGTAGGGCGAGCCGTAGGTGGCGGTCTTGCTCGTGCCGGCAAGCTCGCTCGCTGCGGTCCCCATGAAGTCAGCCGGCGCCACCTTGGCCCAGCTGGCGACCGTGACCGGTGGCACGTCCGGCGAAGACAGCACGACCGCCAGGACCACGACGAGCACGAGGGCGATCAATAACGCGGCAGCTCCTTCCTTCACGATGTCGTAGCGCCGAGTGGGCCCGCTCCAGTCAGCGGCGTCGGCCGCAGCCGCCGCACGCCGCGCTTTCCTCCCTCGCACGGCGCGAATAGGAAGTGGGTGAGTGACCCCTCGCATCCGCACGAGCAGGACGTGAGCCCCGACGATCGCCATGAGCACGATCGGGACGAGGACGACGTGCCACAGCAGCATCTGGCCGAAGTTCATGAGGTTAAAGAACGCCCCGATTCCGAGGGCGTTGAACGCGTCCTTGCCGTTCGTCGAGATCCACTGGGAGTCGAAGTTCTGCTGCGACAGGTAGCCGGTGAAGCACTCGATGATCGACGCCGCAAAGGCGACCACCCCGGTGATCCAGGTCAACTTGCGACGGCCTCGCCAGGCGGCCATCCAGAACTTGCCCCAAAGGTGAATGACGATGAAGGCCATAAACAGCTCGACGCTCCACAGGTGCAGGCTGTTGAAGAAGTGGCCGACGGGGTTTGTGTGCCACCAGTCGACCCCTCCAAGGGCGATCACCATCCCCGAGGCAACGGCGATCCCGAGAGTCACGATCGAGGCGACCCCGAACGAATAAATCCACGAGGCAACGTACGCGGGTTGCCGATCAGGCATGAGCTTGTCTGGAGGGAGCGCTGCGAGCGCTCTCCATCGGATCCGAGCCGTCCACATGTGGGCGGTCGTTGCGTCAGACGTTGCAGGGTCAGTCGTTGTGGCGTTGGACGTCCCAAGCGACGGATGCGGCATCGTTCCCTTGGCGGACCCGGCCGCTCGGACGTCCTCGTCGCCATTGTGGCGATTCGGGTATGGCAACAAAAGCGCGAGTCCGAAGATCACCACCATCACGGCAATGAGCACGAGGTTGGCCAGCGACACGGTGAAGATCGACCAGTGCAAGTACCGACCGGGCGGGTTGAGGTTCACGACTGCGGTCGGAAGCGAAGTCAAAAAAGTCATCGGCCCCCCAGGTGCGGTGAATGTCAAGGGCTCATCATGGTCGTTCTGTTTGGCTGGCGCACTTCTTTCCGTTCGGTCCAGGTAGCGCGTAACGACGGGTGGGGGCGCAGAGGTGCGCCACATAACGCGCGCCCCCGAAGCGCGCTCGGGAGCATCACCGAACGCCGGTTACTCGGCTGACCAAGGAACGATTGGCCAGTCGGAGTTTGTGGACGTCGGCCCTCCGAACGGAACCCGAACGCATCCCGAACACCACGGACCGCCGCCCGTGCGCGATCCGTGCGCGATCCAACGGATTTTCTCGGTCACCCTCGGTCAATGGCGGTTACTCTTTGCCCTGCTCAAGATAGATTTCGGCTCCACAGCCTGGACACCGAAAGACCAAGCTCATCGCCTGAGGCCGGGGGTTCAAGTCCCTCAGCGCCCACCAGGTCAGAGGGTATTTCGGTCACTTCCCCCGAGACACCGTGAGTCGGCAAAGAAACGAATATGTCGATTCGACAGCGCAATGTGACACAAACGCGCTACATAGATCCGATCCGTCGTCCGTATGGGATACCGAAGCGTGTTCGCACATCGCCGGAAGAGGTATGCGGGCAATGGCCGAGGTCAACGTCAGTTCAATCGCCTACGACGTATCACTCGTCGTGGAACAACTGCGACGCGCTGTGGAGCCGACAGATTCAGGAGAGAAAGCGCGGCACCGCTTGCACGACGCATTGCGAGAAATCCGTGACAACGATCTCGTATATGAAGCATTGCTCGTGGCGATTTGCGGACTGGCGAAGATCACAGACGACGATCCAACTCGGCTGACCAACGCTCTCGAGTTGACAGCTGATCGGATGCTCGACCTCGTTCCGTAGTTGGCGATGAGCTGTGTCGTCGGAGATGTCCGATCATTCCAATAGCGCTCTGACTTGGGCGTACCTTCACCGCGGCAGTTGTATTGATTCGTGTCGGGTTCTATTACCGGCGATCGCCGTTGTCGCGAAATAGCCTGGAGACTGAGGCCGTTAATCCAACAGCATTTGCGTCCGGCCTTTGGGCGGCAGGACGCTTTGCTCGAGTCCGCACTATCGCTGAATTACTTGTCTTGCATATTCGATCTCAAGGCGCGTAGCGAGGTCGTCACGAAAGCCCCGGCGGGACGGTCAGGTTCCAGTGCGCAGCCTGGACGCGTACCTCTTCCAAGGCCGATCGATCAGGAGCGGGTAGAGCCACCGCACCGGTGGCGGCAGCGATCTCTTCATGTAGGCGCTGTCGGTCGCGTCGAGCGGGTCGAGGAGCATCCCGAAGGCAATGGGCATCTTGTTGCGGGGGATCAGGGCGACTGCGTGCTTGCCGACGGCATCCCACTCCTCCTGCGTCACCGTCACCGCGGCGAGCGGGACGATCTTCTGTTCCTCGTCATCGAGGTGAATTTGGGTGACCGCGTTGGCCTCGTCGATCGCCGCCGCCAGCGCTTCGCCGGTCTCGGGGGAGGGTCGCTCGCGCCATTTCGTACATGCCGCCGCGGCGGCTTCTAAAGCAGTCCGGACCAACTCGTGCTGGTGCTCGACTTCTTCGATCATCGACGCCTGCTCGGGTACCCGCTCGATCAGCTTCGGGTAGAGCAGCTCGTCCTCGCCTTCGTGATGGAGGTGCAGCATCATGATGCCGAAATCGAAGTGATCGGCCAAGAACCTGACCCGTTCCTCTGACGGCGCGTGCGCAGCGCGCACGAGCCGCGCTCCTTCGGCCCACCCGTCGCGGAATGCGCGGTGCACGATCGCCATGTCGCGCACCTCGATCGGCTGTTCCTTCGACATTTCGCACCCCCCTCAGCTCAGTGTCCTCGGCTTCGCCGGACTTCAAGTTCCTGACGAGACACTCTCGCGCACCTGCTTTCGACGCGAAAGCGAAGGACCTGCCAGGGCGATCATCGGACCGTCGAACGGCCCGCTGCCTTCGGGTGGCGGACCGCTTCGCTCGTCTGCGCGAATAGTGCTATTCATTCACGCCCAGTCCGGTGAGTGGACACAAGCAATTCGCGAGCCCCGTTTCGACGGGGATCGTTTCGACGTGGGCTAGCGCGTCTAATTGTGCAGAGATACGGGTTCGTCAGAGAACAGCAACGCAGCTGATCTCGACCAGCGCATTAGGAAGGATGAGTTCCGTCACACCTACTGCTGTCCACGCTGGATAAGGGTCTTCGAGGAACTCAGCGGCGATGCTGAGAACGGCTTCAGCCTGGTCCAGCAGCCCCACGTGGTACGAGTTGAGTTCAACGACATCCGGCCAGTTCGCACCGGCTTCAGCGAGTGTGAGCGCGACATTGCGAAACGTCTGTTGAATCTGCACTTCCGGATCGGACGAGAAAACGCCATCCGTCGTCTCTCCGGTGTGTCCCGTCACGCGTAACGTATCGCCAACTCTCACCGCGGCAGGTATTCGCGTCTGCTCGAAGAAGCCTGCCCATTCTGCGGGCACAATGGCATCTCGTTTCATTGGCGTGCAGCCTCCCATCTCGGGTTTTCGCTCTTACTACACATCCAGTAATTGAGTTTCATTTATGCAAGGACCTTCTCTCGTGTTAACGCGGCTCGTCCTGCCTGCTGAGCCCCGCCGCCGGGAAGGTGAATACATCTTGGAGCCCGTCTAGATTGCATACGCGCCGACTTGTTTGGCGTGAAGAAGCGGGAGATGTGAATGCGCCGCCTGTCATCGAACGCGCTTGTGCCCTTTTTGGGGCTCGTCCTTATGGCGTTTGGAAGCCGCGGAGTTCTCGCGCACGGCGAGTCCGCGAAGCAGCTTGTGCAGGCGGCAGCGAAGGCGGTTGCCTCCGCGAAGTCGGTCCGCCTTTCCGGCTCGGTCCCGGTTTCCGGCGGGACAGAAAGCATCGATTTTGTGATGTTCTCAAATGGGGACCTCGAGGGCAGCCTCACACTTATGGGCGATCTCGTGCACATCACGATCGTGAACGGAACGGATTACTACCAAGCGCCGCCCAGCTATTGGCAGAAGGTCGGGGGACTGCCTGCCACGTTGGCCAGGCAGATCGCCCCGGACTGGATAAGCACGCCGACCTCAAGCTCAGCCGGTACCGGGGACAGCTTTCAGATCGCGCCACTCGCTTCCCAGATCGACTCGACCACCGCCGGACTAACGATCGTGGGCCACAAGAAGGTCGATGGTCGCGCTGCCGTTGGTGTCCGATCCTCGAACGGCAGTGTGCTTTGGATTGCCACAAGAGGAACGCCATACCCGATTTCCGAAGTGCGACAAGGCAAGAGCGGCAACCTGTCATTCAGCGGTTGGAACAGTTTTAAGTCGCCGACGACGCCGAAGGGAGCCATCCCTCTCTCTTCACTCCGTTCTTAGCGCCCGCGACGACGATCGGCAGCTCTCGAACGAACCGAGAAGCGTGGACGTGAGGACACAACGGGTGGTGAGTGCCTAATTCTGTCCAAATACCGCGACAAGTTTTGGACTATGGCGACGTTTCTCCGCTACACGACGAAGAGCAGCGCCGGGTGGCCATGCTCAACAGACTGATTCCCATAACCAAGCTAAACATGCGCGACATCCTGCGGCTCATATGTACGTGCAACACTGCTCTCGATCTCCTTGCCGATCCGTAGGGCCTTTCCCCTATCCTCGCCCCAGATTCGAACGGACTACCGGCAGACGACTCTGGCCCGAGCCGGAAACACCCAGGGGACTCAACAAGGAGGAAGCGAAAGGTGACGACGCTCGACCAACAGCAACCGACGCATGGCATCACCAAGCGTGGGCAGGTGGTGCATCGGCGCACGGTCGATCACCTGCCCTCCGCCACCCCCTATCAACGGTTCAACAAGCGGCTGGCGTTGTTCATCACGAAGAACATCGGCACGATGACATGCTTCTGGTTGTTCTGCGTGATCTCGTTGTCTTCGGTATTGGCGGTTTTGTACGCGGCGCACATCATCGGCACGGTGGGCTTCCTCACAGCGAACGGGTTCATTCTCGTCGTCGCGTGGATCTCCCAAGACTTCATCCAGCTCGTCTTGTTGCCCGCGCTAATGGTCGGCCAGAACCTGCAAAACGAGGCGGCCGACGCTCGCGCTGCGAAGACTTTCGAGGATGTAGAAGACGCGCGTAACGGCATCGAAGAGACTCTCAAGCTCCTGGATTGTCACACAGAAGGCGGGCTGAAGACCATCCTCGACGCGATCGAAAGCTTGAAGGCGGCCCGATAGCGCGAGCCGCTCGGCGTTTGCTCTCGTCCTAGTTGCTGGTGCGCTCGGTCTCTCGAACTTCGCCGCGGCGATTGGGATCGGCCTCGGGAGAGTAGAGGCCAGAGTGCGTGTCCGCGTTGCCGTCGTGTTCGGCGTATTTGAGGCCGGGATGCCGACGTGAGCACTGATTAATTGTGCAGATGTAATCGATTTCAATTGAGTGACTGGTGCGGAAATCGTCAGCTCAAGATGTTCACTGCCCGCGAGATCACGACGCCGACGGTTACTAGTGACGCGAGAGCCTGCAGCATCATGAGCAGCTTCGCCCAGTCGGTAAGGGGCATGGTGTCGGTCGGGCTGAACGCGGTGGCGTTGGTGAACGACGTATAGAGGTAGTCGAGGAATCTCGGCGCCCACCCGGGGGATGAGCCCGGTGTCGACATCTGGGGGAAGAGGAAATCGGGCCGGCGGTGGCCCGGAACTTGCCGAGTGGCAGGACCGCCACGATCGAGCTCCCAATACCAAAGCCCGAACACGAGGATGTTGGTGAGCCAGATAGGCACCGATGCGTAGACGAGTGGCCGACCTGTCGTCTTGGACACATAGAGAAGCGCGTGGATGAGCTCGGTGAGCGAGACCACGTTGGCGACGGTGATGAGCGCGATCAGCGAGATGCCGACGATCCGAAGACGCGACTGTTCCTTCGAGATTCGCCCGGGATTGGCGATGACGAGAACCAGGATCAGCGCCCCTTCCAGGGCCGGGATGAGAGCCCGGTTCCCGAGCCCTCGGATCACGCGATCGGGCAGGACGAGCTGCAGCGCAATGGCGGCGAGCAGTGCCAGCAATTCCGGCCAGCGGGGCTCGCTCGGAGCCGTAATGCCCCAGGCGACGGCGTCGTCTCGGCTGCGTATCGGCGCACCGTCCATCGAGTCAAGGTACCGAGACTGCAGAGACAGGTCGGGGATGCCCCGTGTCGGCAACGGCCCCACGAACGAGAATCGGGTGAGCACTGCACCATCCCGGGTGACGCCACGCGTAATAGTGCGCGTTTAATCCTGTCCGATTAAACGCGAGATGCTCACAGGCGAGCACGCGGCCTAGCCTTCCGCCATATGGCATGGCTTGATTTCCACCAGACGACTCCGGAGGCCACAGTTGAGGCCGACGGATGCTTGGCGTGATGGCTGATACGGCTCCAGGTCCTGAGGAACCGACCCCAAGCGAGATATCGCCGAGCTTTGGTGAGAAGGTCCCGCCAGATTCAACTCGGCGAAGCCGAATCTCTGGAACGTGGGTGGGAGTCATCATCGCAACCCTGGTACTCGCGCTGTTGCTGGTGTTCATTCTCCAGAACACGAAGCGGGTAAAGATCTCGTACTTCACAACTCACGAAGCAGTGCCACTTGGTGTGGCTCTACTTCTCGCCGCGATCGGCGGCGTGCTGTTCGCTGCAGTGGTCGGCTCACTTCGGATCTGGCAACTGCGTCACCGTCTCAACGACTCGGAGGCTTCTGACGGGCACAATTGGAGACGCCGATCCACGACTCGAGGTCGTTCTCAGGAGCCATAAAGCTGAGAATGACGCTCAGCGCTCCGCCGATTCACGTTCATTTGAACTAAACGCGAAAGCCTGCGACTTCTAGTCATCAGCAAGTGACGCGCCACTGGCCGGCGTTATATGGAGCTTTGTGCAAACCTTCGCGGACGACGGACGAGTTCCCCAGAGCAGTTGGGGCACGTTTTCGCTAGCACATCGCTACACGGATCGCAGAACGTGCATTCGTAGCTACAGATCCACGCAGCTCCTTCATCGGTCAGCGGGATCCGGCAGCGTTCGCATTCTGCACGCATCTCCAACATGCTCACTATCCGATCCCAGGTCAGACAACCGGAGACCAGATCGAGCAGATAAATCTGGATCTCTTGGGGCTGCTCGCCCGAAGTCAGACGTTCAGCCATGGCTCCGCTTGATCGTCGCAGTCACGCGATCATCAACATCCGAAGACTTCGCTTCATCGCCAGTCGAGGATTCGGCAGCCGCCTCCGCCATTGCCGCCCTCACCCGGAACGCGGCCGGTGGCAGCTCGCCTTTGGAACGACCGTACGAGAGAAGCTCCCCCCACCAGGCGAGGTCGTCGAGCATGATCGACATGGCGATCCTCGTCGGAAGGTCGTTCGGGACACCCTGCTCGTCGAACGCGGACTCGACCCTGGATATCAGCACGGTGTCTCGAAGCGGAACCATCTCGGACTCGATGGCCACATCGAAGAGGTGCTCGACTGCTCGCACCCCCGAGGCGACTCCAATGCTGTAGCCAACAGCAGCAATCGGTTTGTTGCGCAATGCATAGCTCACAAACACGTTGTCGAAGGCGTTCTTCAGCGCTCCGGGAATGGAGTGCAGGTATTCGGCGGTGATGACCAGCAACGCATCCGCGCCCTTGAGCGTCCGATTCCACTCGCGCACGACGGGCTCGGAGTACGTCGGATCGTTGAAGTCTCCGATCGTGCCGATGTGCTCTTGGAACATGGGAAGCGGCCAGTCTCGAAGGTCGAGGACTTCAACCTCGAAGGCGCCGTGTGAGGTCGCGCTTTGCACGACCCAAGGGGCCACCCGATCGGCCATGCGGGTCGGTCTCGTACTTGCGATGATGATTTTTAGCTTTAACACTTGTTGTCCAGTCTTCGTCAGCTTTCAAGGCGTGAATCTACGAGCGCCGATTACAAGTTAAATCCAGATGAGTCTTCGAATTGTCGGATGGCCGACGGTAACGATCTCCAAACCGCGTCTTGGTGCGGATATATCTGGGCTGTCGCCTAGCCGGACTCCTCGGGACCCGCCAAGATTGAGATCGTGGCTGACTCCGCTCCTCACGACGGCTTGCGCCAAAGACAAGTGCGTCAAGCAGCCGCCGTCCGACGATTGGACGAAGCGGTGGGAGCACTCATTCGGGCTGGCATCACCGAACCGAGACTTTTGGACGAACTGATCAACGCGACCTCAGGATTGATACAAGTCACGGGCACGTCGAACATCACCGACGCATGGGTCGCGTGCGCGAAGGCGGGACTCCTTTCGGACGAACAAGTCCGACGCGCGCAGATTTGGTATGGCGGCTCGCCCGGATAATTCAGGACTAAGTAGCGGGTTGTACGTTGGCGGGTCACTCTTCGCCCTGCTCAGACGGGATTCCGCTCACAGCGTGGGGCATCGAAAGATCACCTCATCGCAGCGCCAGCCGATTCTCAAGACTCAGTCCTGGGCTCTCACGACGCACAACGCCTCATCGGGTATTCGCGCGTGGACCTCCTCTCCCACGCGCACGGCGCAGCGCTCGATCTCACGTTGCAACATCAGCACCGTGATCGGCAGCTCGGGCCCGAGAATGACGCGGGCGAGCGGGAGTGTGCGAGCGATCCGCTGGACTCGGGCGGTGAATTTGACGACAGCTTGCGACCCCTCATCGGGTCCCAGTTGGACGTCTTCTGGACGATAGAAGACGCGTACGTCTCCGCTCTGAGCGCCGGCTTGGAAGGTGACGCCTCTGATCACGACCGTGCCGCCGACTGCCTCGCCGTTCCCCAGCTCTTCCCATCCAAGCAATCTGGCGACCACAGCATCTCGGGGTTTGGCGGCTACTTGGTGAGCGATCCCGGTCTGGCGAAGCTGCCCATCCACGATGACCGCGAGGCTGTCAGCAAGAGTAAAAGCTTCATCTCGGTCGTGTGTGACGTGGATCGCTGGGATATCCAGCCCTGAGAGGAGATCCTGCATCACCGAGCGAAGCCCTTCACGGGTGGGTTGGTCGAGCGCAGACAGGGGCTCATCGAGCAGCAACAAATCTGGTTCGAAGGCGAGCGCCCGGGCAAGGGCCACCCGTTGTCGCTCGCCTCCGCTCAACGAACGCGGAGATCGATCTGCGAGCGCGCCTACTCCGAAGCGCTCCATCAGGGCGTCAACCCGACCGGGCCGCGACAGGCCCCGCGCTCGCAGCGCGAAGCTGACGTTCTCTCGAGCGGAGAGATGGGGAAACAGGGCGGCATCCTGAAACACGAAGCCGATTCGCCGACGCTCCGCCGCGAGGCGGGTGACGTCCCGCCCCCTGAGATGGACCTGGCCAGCGGATGCCTGTCGGAAGCCGGCGATCGTGTGCAGGAGCATCGTCTTTCCGGCACCTGACGGCCCGAGGATGACGAGGACCTCGTCGGGCCGCACATCGAGGTCGACGCCTTCCAGCTGAAAGGAGCCCGTCCGCGTAGCGAGGCCGCGTACGAGCAGCCCGCCGTCAGCGACGCTCACGGTCGGCGCCGGCGAAGAGCCATCCGGAGGCGAGCGTGCGGAGGACGAGGAAAGTCGCGAGCGACACGAAGAGCAGGAGGACTGCCGCCGACGCCGACTCGGCAAGGCCCGACTGCAAGAACAGGTTGTACACCTCGACGGGCGCGGTCACAGGGTAGAAGGCGATGATGACCACGGCGCCGAACTCGCTGATCGATCGCGCATAGACGAGTACAGCCCCAGTCATGATGCCGCGTGCGGCAAGCGGCAACGTGACGTGTCGAAAGCTGAAGGAAGGGCTGGCGCCGAGGCTACGAGCTGCGCGCAATACGTTGCCGTCGATGGCCTCAAAGGCGACCCTCGCGCTGTTCACTGCGAATGGGGCACTAACGAAGAGCATCGCCGCCACGATGCCCCACTGCGATCCGTAAAACGAGATTCCGAGGTGACTGGCCGGGTCGCCAACCCAACCCGTCCGCCCGAACACGAACAACAAGGCGATTCCCGCCACGGTGTGCGGCACCGCGAGCGGAACGTCCACGATTGCCTGCACGACGTTGCGGCCGCGAAAAGGCTTTCTTACCAGCACATACGCGAGCGGGACCCCAAGGAGGGTCGCGACGCCGGCCGTGATGGCGGCGTCCTGCAGGCTCAAGAGGATTGCATCGCGGATGGCGGCGCTCTCGGCTGCATGCGTCAGACTCGCCGGAGAGGACGTTGTCGCGAGGCGCACAATGGGCAGCACGATGAAAGCGATGAGGAGCCCGCCGAGTAACCACATCAGCCATTGGAACGTGCCGAACGGCCACGCGCGGCGCTCGGCCGGGGTCGCGTCAGCGGTCATGTGGCCGTCCTAGAGGTGCCAGGGCACCGTGAGCGATCGAAGAGAACTCGGAAGTTTGTCCTCGCTGCTGGCGAGCGCTGGGGTGACGCTCACGAACCCGTTGGCCCGCATGATCGCCTCGCCCTTCGGCCCGATTACGAACGCGATGAACCTGCGGGCGAGCGACGGGTTCGGGGCGTTCGTCGGGATGGTCATCGCGTAGATAATGGGCTTTCCCGAAGTCGACCCCGCTGGTCCTTTCACCGTCACGGTGGCGTAGGTGCGGGCGAGCGCCGGATCGGAAAGGTTGATGTCGTTCGGGAGCTTGAGGTAGCGGAAGTGGTCCTCGATCGCGCTCGATCGGTAGATCGCGAGGTAGTCGATCTCCCCGGTCTGCAACGCGGCGGTCAGCGAGGTCTCTACCTGCGCGACGAGCGAGTTGGGTGAATTCTTCAGGATCGCGGCCGACAGCCCCGGATCGTGGTAGTAGCCGCCGGCAAGTTTCAACATCTGCAAGATCTGGTACCCGGAGGGGTCGGCGGCCGGTGTCGCCCTTCCGATGCGAACCCCCGGCTCTGCGAGGACCTTGTACCAGTTGCTCGCGGTCAGTTGACCAGCTCCTTTGCTGTGGCTCGTATAGGCGAAGGTGATCTCGTTCGAGACGAACCCGATGTACCAGGTTGCGAAGCGCTTGGACCCGGTCCCGAACATCTCCGCCGGGATGAGGGAGTAGTCAGCGACGCCGAGCACATCATCAGGCTCCTTGAGTTGGGTGATGTCCTTCACCATGTCGCCGCTCGCGCCGAACTGCGAATGAACCGTCACGTGTGGATTTTGTTTTTCGAACGCGGCGACCTCGTCGCTGAAAGGCTGAGAAAGCGTGCCCGCGCCGAAGATGATCAGCGTGCCGCCCGAGGCGGCTGCGCCCGCAGTCGTAGACGCGATGCTGCTCGAGCCGTAGCCGGCGATTGCGGCGATGCCGGCGAACAAAGGCAAGGTCGCCAACAACGCGAAACGTCCCCGTAAGGTTCTCACCGATCCCCGACTCCTTCTCTAGCCATTCGAAGCGACCCCGAACTATCTCGTAACGATTTGCTGGTCCTGGGCGAGCTTGGACCAACTGCACACGCGAGTAAGGCCGAAACAGCGTAATTTAGCCGTATTTGCGAGCTAAAATGAGGTTGGTGCAGTCATTTTCCACAACGGAGGCAGCCGAACTGCTCGGCGTCAGCCCGGACACCGTCCGCCGCTGGGTAACGACCGGGAAGCTCCGCGTGCTTCCAGGTGAGAAATCGCGAAGGAGGATCCGAGGTGACGAACTCGCCCGTTTTGCGACCGCGCATGCGTCCGCACCAGAGCCGAAGGCACTTGGCGCGTCATCGGCGAGGAACCGCTTCGTCGGACTCGTAACGACGGTGAAAAAGGACAAGGTGATGGCTCAGGTTGACCTCGTGAGCGGTGATCATCGCCTCGTCGCATTGATCAGCGCCGAGGCAGCGGAGGAGCTCGGGCTCACTCCTGGAGTCCTCGCGGTGGCGACAGTTAAGGCGACGAACGTCGTCATCGAGCGGCCGGACGGGAGTAGCGGGTCGCATTGAGGAGAGCCGAGGATGCGGTCGCTGCCACTGTTGACTAGAGCAGGTCGCCGGTTCGATCGACGCTTAATCCCCGCGGGTCCACGACGCGGCCGTCGTGACTGAGGCTTCCCAAAGCGCTGCCTATGCGATCGAAGGCAAGGATGGTTCCGTAGCCGTTGCCATTGGCGCCCTTTGCGCTGGATACGAGCGGTCGCATCGGTCTCAGGCGTCGTCGACGAACGGGATCGCCGCTTTGTACTTCATCAACGCATCACGATTTGTTCTCAAAGACATTGCGATTTGATGAATATCCCGTAACAGAGACCCCTCAATTGACACACATCTTGCTGCCAGATTGACGAGGAACCCAGAGAACAGGGTGTGATCCAAAGGGGGATTCTGATGAGCGGTAAGCGTGGAGTTCTAGCAGCACTCGCAGCGGTGACAGTCGCTGGCGGCTCGTTTGTCGCTTGCGCGGGTATCGCTTCGGCAGCGACCTCGCAGCGGTTCGTGAATGCGCAGAAAAAGCTCGAGCAACAGCTCGCCAATCGCGTCACTCAACTCAGCCGTCTGTCCGCGGATATCTCATCTGCAAAATCGCTGACACCGCCTCATGCGTTGGTTCTGACCACCGCCGTTTCTACGGCGAGCAGCAACATCAACGCCCTTGTCTTGAAGGTCCCGAACGACACCACCTGGGTTGCTTTGCGCGACGACCAACGGTCCATGTATCAGGCCAACCGTGTCTATGCGGTCATCACGCCACAGGTGTTCCAGACCATCGAGGCAGACGCAATCGCCGCCCAGGTGGCAACTTTCGAAGCGAACGAGGCGACTCTTCAGTCCTCGGTGAACGATCTCATCGGACAACCGGGCTACAAGAATGCGCTGAGTCACTTCGAGGCGTTCGTGAAAACCGTGAACAACGCGGCGAAGGACTCGAACAAGGTCGACGCTGCGGTACTCGCTCAGGTTCCGGCGGACTATCCGGGCGACACCTTCGTTTTCGTCCACGCGAATCGGGAGCTCCTGAACGCCGACCTCGCCCTCGCTTACGCGGCGTATGACGAGTCGGTCATCGGTCTCGCATCGGGTGGCTACACCGGTCCGTAGCAAAATCGTCACCGGACAGACAAACGACAGCTCAAGCGCCGGCGGTTCGTCGGCGAGATCCAGCGGTCGCCCTAATTGGACGGCCGCTGGTGCGCGCCCGGAATTCATATGTCCAGCGCGGTGCACCCTCCGGCCGGTCAGCGGATGCGTTGCCGCGGTTTCACGGGACAGCGGTTACAGATTCGGGTCCAGCCGCCCGGGCCTTTTCGCCCACCCAGCGCGTCGACTTCCGGGAAATGTTCCACATGAGCGCCCGTGATGCGCGCCATTGCCTCGCGATCAAAGCATTGAGGTCATAAGCCGAGAACCGTTACAGCGCTCGTCGACGCTGCGAGATGAGCCGATCCGCTGAACGACGCCTGTACGCCGATCTCGTCATTTATGACGTCGTTTTCGGGGACAAATACGGTGGACGGGCCGGACCAGGTGACGCCGTTCGCGTTGCGAACAAAATCAACTCCCGTCGGGCTCGTCGTATACGACCACTCGATCACCATTGCTGTTGCGGCGGACACGGTGGTCCATGTTCCGAGGACCGCTCCGTTGGTTACGTCGAAAAGAGTGACCGACTCTTGGCCGCCGGCGATTGGCGTCGTGCAGAGAATGCAATATGTGTCCGCCGCAGCGGAAAGTTCGCCAGGTGCTTGCACGCCTGCGTCAATTACGGTCCGCGTACCAAATTCGGTCGGAGTGGTGGTCGTCGTTGCGGTCGTCGTTGTTGTCGTCGTTGTTGTCGTCGTTGTGGTCGTCGTGGTCGTTCCGACGTGAACTCTGGCAGGAGAAGTTGACGCCGGATGTGCTGCCGCTCTGTTGGTCGTCGTGGTCGTCGTCGTGGTCGTCGTTACCGGAATCTTTACAGCGGGCGCCGCGCGCGAGAGTCGGGTCGTCGTGACCGCGGCCGGAGGGGTGGAAGACGGAGAATCATGCTTCGCTGGACGCTCCGTCTCGCGTGATGCCGCAATCAGCGGAGCGGAGGTGGAGGTCGAAGTAGAGGCCGTCTGTTGTTTGTTCGCTCGATCTGCGGGACTTGAGGAACCGTACTCGTAGGTAGCCCATTCACCGATCAGGACGGCGAGAGTGACAAAAGCGATGAGTGGGGCGATCCATCGTCGACGTCCTCGACGAACGCCCATCGCGCATTCATCCTCCGTTGCTCCCGGCATCGTCCCATCGCGACGGACGGGGGTTCAATGGGGATCGAAAAATCAGCCGGAAGTTGATCAGCTCTCGTGAGGTGACGGAGGTTCGTCCCTGGGTCGCCTATGCAGCCGAACACCGCCAGGCTCAGTTACCCGCCTCGGGACGCGCCCACTCGCGTCTATGCCTTTCTCGACGCCACCCGTGCCTGGATCGCCGGAACGACTCGCGGAACAAAAGCAACGAATGCTGCAACCAGACCGATGTACGCACCGTATTGCCAGGATGTGCCACTCGGCTTTGTGAGAAACGAGATGAGTGTGAGCAGGAAGTTGAGTCCTGTGGCGGCGGCGAGCAGCTGGGGGTGAGCGAGCGGCAGCTTGAAGGGCAAGTGCGCCAGGCCCGCGAGCAGCCCAAGGTAACCGAGAATCGCCAAACTGACGATCAGCGTGATGTACATGTAGCCGTGCCAGAGCCCATCGACGGTGACGTGGTAGATGGAAATCCCGGCGCCGAACCAGGCGAGGAAGAGCGAGATGAAAAGAACGAGGGTTGCAATCGCCACGATTCGATCGGTCTTCGACCATCGCTTCGCATCGAATTTGTAGGCCGTTCCAGGGGAGGACGGGGAGATCGTGGGGTCGTCGGGCATCGGCCCTCCTTGCACAGTTGATGAAAAGCGTAGGTTACGAGTTTGCCGGCGTCACAGCCCAGATTGGATTGTTCGGGGATGAGCTAAACCCGTTTACGGACGCAATTCGCGGCTCCGTCCTCGGCACGAACTCCTCCAAGCCTTTGTCAACTCTCCGCTACCGGATCCCGGAAACCTCGTGCACATCGCCGCACGCGACGCCGAGCGTCGCGTGGTGGTTTCGCACGGCCTCGGCGTTCGGCGCTTTCAGCAAGCAATGCACCTTGCTGTCTGCGTTATGAAATAGGTCGATCTGGCGGACTCTGAACTCGTCCGACTTGTGTTCCTTGGCGTCTTTCGTGATCTGTGTGATCGCCTCGTCGGGCAGCTCGAGGTCATCGTGAAAATCCATGAAGGTCGGTATCGTGCGTCCATTCTTCGTGACCCAAACTGACGATAAGCCCGCGTCCGCGACCGTCCATGTGAAATCAGACACTTACCGCTTGTCTCCCGGCCGTTGTTGCTGCAGGCTCTCGAGTTGTGGAGACACCGCGCGTGCGCTTCGCGAAAAGCGGCGACGTGCACGTCGCCTACCAGGTGCTCGGCGAGGGTCCCACCGACATCGTCTACGTACAGGGCGCGTTCAGCCATCTCGGGGTGATGTGGGAGCTGCCCGCATTCCAGCACTTCTGCGAGCAGTTGAGCACCTTCTCGCGCCTGATCTGGTTCGACAAACGCGGCATGGGCCTGTCCGATCGGGTCCAGGCAGGGACGCTCGAGGAGCGGATGGACGACGTTCGGGCGGTGATGGACGCGGTCGACTCCCGTCGCGCGGTCCTCCTGGGTGAGTCCGAAGGTGGGCCGCTGTCGATGTTGTTTGCTGCGGCGCACCCGGAAAGAACGGTGGCACTGTTGCTCGTGGGCGCGGAAGTCAAAGAGCGGGTCACCGAGGATTGGCCCTCGGGCGAGGGAACGCTCGAGGAGTTTGAAGACGCGATGGAGAGTCTTCCGGAGCGGTGGGGTGACGGTCATTTCATCGAATACATCGCGCCGAGCCTGGCAGGGAATCCCGACGTGCGCGAGTGGGCGCAACGGCTGCAGATCAACGCTGCGACGCCGGGTGCGGCCGAGTCCTTCATGCGGATGGCATTCGACATCGACGTTCGACCGGTCGTGTCCACCATCGGTGTGCCGACGTTGATCGTTCACCGGACTGACGATTCCGTGTGCAACATCGAGAATGGTCGATTTCTCGCCCGGAACATTGCGGGTGCGGTGTACGTCGAACTTCCCGGGAACGATCACGCCCCCTGGGCGAGCGCGGGGGAAATCGTGGCGGAGATTCGCGAGTTCCTCACCGGGGTGCGCGAACCGCTGGAACCAGAGCGCGTCCTCGCCACCGTGCTGTTCACCGACATCGTTGGCTCGACCGAACGGGCCGCCGCCTTCGGCGATGAACGATGGAAGGCGCTCCTCGACGTGCACGACCGTGCCGTGCGCGACGAACTCCGGCGATTCCGGGGACGCGAAGTCAACACTACCGGTGACGGCTTCGTCGCCTCGTTCGACGGTCCGGCCCGGGCGCTGCGCGCCGCGCAAGCGATTCGCGATGCCACCTCGCGGCTTGGGGTCGAGGTCCGTCTCGGGGTGCACACCGGAGAATGTGAGGTTCGTGGCGATGACCTCGCCGGTCTCGCCGTGCACATCGCCGCTCGCGTCGGTGCCTTGGCGGGCCCGGGCGAAGTGTTGGTGTCCCGCACGGTGAAGGATCTCGTCGCCGGATCGGGTATCGAGTTCCACGAGCGCGGAGAACATCAACTAAAGGGTGTGCCCGGTACGTGGAACCTGTTTGCGGTGGGAGGTTGACCCCGCCGATTCCCCATGAGGAACGCGAAAGACCCGGCCGTTATCGGTCGCCGTCATCGATACCCGCCGGGCTGTCTGGCAGATCCACCGCGTGTTCTGCCAACACCGAGAGAGGGACGATGTCGAGCGCACGCTCGTGAGTGGACGCGAGGACGACGAAACACGCCACCCCGTCGATATGCGCCCGGAGCCAGTTCGCCGCCGTAACGCACCATCGGTCACCAGGGGACAAACCTGGGAAACGAAACTCGGGCATCGGCGTGACGAGGTCGTTCCCGATCTGTCGTTGGTGGTCGAGGAACTCCTTTGTGACGACCGCACAGATCGTGTGGCTACCGAAATCCTCACGTCCGGTGGTACAGCAGCCGTCGCGATAGAAACCGGTGAGCGGATCGAAACCGCAAGGCTGGAGCTCGCCGCCCAAGACGTTGCGATCGTTCACGGCCGCAAGTATTCCGCGGGGGCGGCATTCACCTCACGCAGGAGTGCGGACCGCGATGCGCTCTCTACCGGTCGTGGCGCTCGACGCATCCGGGTTAGTTCGGTACGGTCGCGCCGGTGAAATCAGAGGTCGACGCACTCGCAGACGCCTTTCTCGCGGCTCGCACCGACCACGATCCACTCGATGCCTCCGCGTACGGGCTTCCGGGCGCCGACGACCGTCTGCCGGACCTGAGCGCCACGGCTGAACACGCGCACGCTGCAAAGTACGCCGGGATCGCCGACGCGGCCGAGGCCCTCCAAAAGCAGGCCGCAGCCGGTCCGTCTCTCACAGAGACGGACCGGCAGACGCTCGATTTCGTCGCGATTTCCGCCCGCAACTTCGAAGCTGTCGCTGAGGTGTCAAGCACAGAATTCACAGTCACGGACTTTCACGTCGCGCCGATGTCCGTGCTGCTCATCGTCTTGCCTCAGCTGCCACTCGACACCGCGGACCGTCGATCCGGGTATCTGACGCGTCTCGCGGCTATGCCGATCTATCTCGAACAGGCAGCGCGGCGTCACCGCGACGGGGTGAGGTCGGGTCGCAGAACTTTCGCGCGCGGCGTTGACGGCGCGATCAAGCAGATCGACGAGGTGATCGCCGATCCAGATGTGTCCGGCATTCGACGGCGCGTCGACGCTGACGACGGCGAATTCGCCCAGGCTCAGTCGGAAATCATCGACTCGGCGGTGCTCCCGGCGATGGTGAGTTATCGCGAGGTGTTGGCGAGCGAGATTCTTCCGACAGGTCGCCCCGACGAGCGACCGGGCATCTGTTGGTTGCCAGAGGGCTCACAGATGTACGAGCGCCTCATCGCCTTCAATACATCGACCCGTCGCACGCCGGATGAACTCCACAAGCTCGGACTCGAGGTCATCGCTCAGATCGACGAGGAGTACGCGGCGACAGGTATGCAGCTGTGGGGGATAAGCGATCCCGAACAAATTCGCGCGCGTCTGCGCTCGGACCCCGATCTGCGGTTCAGCAGCGAGGCCGAAGTCGTCGAAGCGGCGATCGACGCGGTCCGGCGGGCGGAGGCGGAAGCTCCGAAATGGTTTGGAAAGGTTCCGGAGGAACGCTGCGCCGTCGAGGTCATTCCGGCCGCACTCGCGAAAGGCTCTCCTGCCGCCTACTACATGCCCGGAGCAGTCGACAGCTCGCGCCGAGGAACCTTCTTCGTGAACTCGTTCCAACCTCACGAGCGCCCCCGTTACTCTGCCGAGACGGTCGCTTTCCACGAAGCTGTGCCCGGTCACCACTTCCAACTGACGATCGCGCTCGAAGCGAAGGATCTCCATCTCGCTCGGCGCGTCGCAGTCGACGTCGCCTGCGCGGAAGGTTGGGGACTCTACGCGGAACGCCTTGCAGACGAGATGGGCCTCTACGGCGGTGACCTCGATCGGCTCGGGATGTTGGCGAACGACTCGTGGCGTGCCGCGCGCCTCGTCGTCGACACGGGGATGCATTCGCTCGGCTGGTCGCGAGAGGGCGCGATCGAATGGATGCTGGATCACGTCCCGATGAGTCAGCTCGAATGCGAGACCGAGATCGATCGCTACATCGCGTACCCGGCGCAGGCGCTCGCCTACATGCTCGGACGGTTGGAGATCTCGGCGCTGCGGGGAGAAGCGGCGGGCAGGCTCGGCGGCGCGTTCGACGTTCGAGCATTCCACGATCTCATCCTCGCTGTCGGATCGGTGCCGCTGCCCGCCCTCGGTGCCGCTGCCCGCCGCTGGACCGACAGACGCGCGGCCGGCGTCATCTGAGCGGGTTTGCGCACCGGCTCACGCTCCCGCGCTCTGGAGCCCTCGACGCCGACCTTTTGGCCCAGCACCCCTCTACGGCACAGATTTCACGAAACCGCTGCTGTTCTTAGAAGACGGCAGCTACTTCTCCACCCTCGCGCAACGCGAGCACCTCACGGGTTCGCAGTGGGGCGTGATGAACGAAACGGGCAGCTACCCGGGTCAGCCGTGGCTGTGGCTCTACACGCTCTGGTACCAATTGCCGGGATTCCGGACCTCGGCGAACGTCGATCTGATTGCGATCTACCTCACGGGGATCGCAACGCTGCTTCTGCTCGCACTACCGTTCCTGCCAGGGCTACGCGACATACCGAGCGTCGTCCCGTTGCACCGACTCATTTGGGGACGGTGGCGGCGCGCGCAGGGGCCGACAGAGAACGTCTGAGAAAGGATGCCCAATGGCGATCGGACAGAAGGTTCAGCACTTCGAAGGAAAAGGCACGGACCTCAAGAAGTTGGCGAGCGATATCGAGTCCTACCTTCAGTCGGAGAAATTCACGACCCAGCGCAGCGCCGCGAGCGACCAAGGTGCGGTGATTCAGGCGAAGAAGGGTGGATGGCTCGCCGGCGTTGTCGACGCGGATCGAGCGCTCACGATCACGATCACGGGAACGCCGGCTGACTTCACGGTGACGACGGGAATCGGCAAGTGGCTCGAGCACCTCGGGATCGCAGCGGTCGAGACGTTGCTGATCTCGGACCTGTTCCTCGTGATCGACGTCGCTGAGTCCGCTTGGAACTTTGAGATCGAGGACAAGCTCGCAGGAAAGGTGAACGAGCTAGTCGGCTAGGAACAACGCCGCGCGGCGCGGTCATCCCGCCAGAAACCCCTCATTCGAGGGCACCGATAGCCTTGATGGAGTGAGAGAGCGCGAACCGTCGCGCCCGTGTCAGTCCCTACGACCATGCCGGTGAGCATTGTCACGGCGCCGACCCACCGGCGCGTCGCCGCACGCGTTCCGAACGGCGATGGCTGATCAGACGCCCGCGGCGGTGCCACGGCGCGGCCGCGTGACGTCGGCGGGCGACGGGGGGATCGCGGCGCCCGATTCCGCATTCATCTCCCTCCAAGGGGTGGGAAAGCACTTTTTTCACTCCGGCGAGCGCGTCGATGCGCTCCGCGACCTCAGTTTCGACGTCGGGTACGGAGAGTTCGTGGGCGTCATCGGCCCGAGCGGTTGCGGGAAGTCGACGATGTTGCGCATCGTCGGCGGGCTGATACGTCCCGACTCGGGAGCGGTCTCGGTGGCAGGCGTTGAACCGGAAGCCGCTCGGGCGGCGAAACTGTTCGGGCTCGTCCCGCAGGCGCCCGCGCTCCTGGCCTGGCGCAACGTGCTCGACAACGTCACCTTGTTGAAGGACGTGAGGGGACCGCGTCGCGATCGGAGACGGGAGCAGGTCACGTACGCACCTGCACCGGCAAAAGACCCCACCGAGCTTCTCGAGCTCGTCGGGCTCGCGCCGTTTGCGCGTTCGCACCCCCGACAGCTGTCGGGCGGGATGCAGCAACGCGTGAGTCTCGTCCGCGCCTTCGCCCTCGGAGCGCCGGTCCTCCTCATGGACGAACCGTTCGCGTCCTTGGACGAGATCACGCGCGATCGGATGCGGTACTTGTTGCTCGATCTGTGGCAAACGAGTGATGCAACGGTGATTTTCGTCACCCACGCCATTCGTGAGGCGGTCATGCTCTCCGACCGCGTCGTGACGTTCACCTCACGCCCGGGAACGGTCGCTGAGATCGAAGCGATCGCGCTCCCGCGCCCCCGACGGGAGGAGATGGAGGAAAGCCCAGAGTTCCTCGCGCACGTCACGCGCATCCGTCAGACGCTGCGGGCAACCGCGGAGCTGTGATGACGACCATCACCGAACCCGAGGTTCGCACCGAACGCGAGATGGGCCAGGGTCCTCGTGAGGCATCGCGCGCCACGGGGTCGTTCTTGCACAGCATCTGGCGAGGGACCCGCATCGTTTTCCCCGGGATCGTCGCCCTCGCGGTCGTGCTCGGCGGTTGGCAAATCGGCGTCGAAGCTTCCCATCCGCCGGCGATCGAGCTCGTCGCTCCGTCTTCGGTGTTCGCGGCGCTTTGGCGCGACCCGGGATCGTTCGCCTCGAACGCCTGGGTGACGGTGCGGGAAGCCTTTTGGGGATTCCTCATCGCCTTCGGGGTCGCAATCGTCGCCGCGGTGCTGATGGCGCACTCCAAGATCATGGACCGAGCGCTCTCCCCGCTCGTGGTCCTCTTGCAGGTGACCCCGGTGCTCGCGCTCGCCCCTCCACTCGTTCTGTGGTTGGGATTCGGCCCGCAACCAAAGATCGTCGTCGCGGCCTTGATCACGTTCGTCCCGCTCGTCGCGAACGCGACCGTGGGCTTCCGCGCGATCGATCCGGAGACCCTCGAAGTGCTCCGTTCGGTCAATGCGACGCGAACGGAAATCTTCTTCCGTCTTCGCGTCCCGCACAGCGTGCCCTACCTCGTCGCCGCGGTGCGGGTCTGTGTCGGGCTCGCATTGATCGGCGCGGTCGTTGCCGAGTTCGTGGGGACGGGCGCAAGCGCCGGACTCGGGTACCTCATGCTTCAGGCGACGGACCTTGACAACACGAGTGTGCTCTGGGCGGCGATCTTCACGTTGATCTTCATCGGGATCGTGCTTGTCGGAATCGTCCAGATCGTCGGGAGCCGCCTCACGAAGTGGGCGGACCCGACACCTTCCGACCGCTAGACCGTTTGTGACGCTCGCAAGATCGAGAACCAGTCCAGAGGAGGGAACACGGTGAGCAGGCGCACGCTCGTCGCGATCGTCGCGGCCGCGGCGATCGCATTGACGGCCCTCACCGGCGGACTCGCCGCGGCGACAGGTGCCTCCAGTGCGCACGTGCGTAGCGTCGCGAACGCACCGACGGGAGGCGGCGTCAGCTTCTCGGGGATCTCGCGCGCCGAATGTGCTGCTAACCGTCGGGCCGGGACGATCGTCTACCTCTCGGGCTACGACTTCGTTCCCGCCGTCTCGATCGGCGACGTCATCAACGCGCAGGCACGGGGCTATTTCAAGGACATGTGCCTCCACGTCGTCCTGAAACCCGGCCTCAGCACGGACAACGTCGCCCTCGTGAGCGCCGACCGGGTGCAGATCAGTGGACTCGGTTCCGACAGCGAGGTTCTCGCGGCGCGCGCGAAGGGCGCCAACCTCCTCGGCGTCCTCACCTACGGTCACACCGCCGTCTCCGAGCTGATCACGCCGGGAAACCTCGAGATCAGCCGTCTCGCACAACTCGACGGGAAGACGATCGGCATCAAGGGCGCTATCCCATACGAAGTGGAGGCGATGCTCGTGAAGGCGGGCGTGAAGCTCGCCTCCCTTCACCAGGTTGAAGTCGGCTACGACCCGGCGATCATCGACCAGGGACGGATCCAGGCGCTTCCGGTCTACAAGTCAGCCGAGCCGCGCGAGCTGAGCGCGCTCGGGTTGAAGTACAAGGTGTGGAATCCGACGAACTACGGCGTCGCGGCCTCGTTCGGCGTCGTCATCGTGAACTCGACATTCGCGTATCGCCACCCGGGCGCGGTCGCCGACTTCCTCCGCGCCGACCTCGAGGGGTTCTTGTGGGGAGTCGCGCACAAACAGCAGACAGTCGCGTACGCAGAGAAGCTGCTCGACCCCGCGCTCGGAGAGTCGGCGCCCGTCGCGCTGTTCCGCTGGCGAGTCGAGTCGGGACTCGTCGTCAAGTACACGCCGAAAGACGAGCCGATCGGTGACATCGATTACACCTTGATCGATCGCGAATACGCGCAGGACGTCCGGCTGCACCTGATCCGCGCCGGCGTCAGTGTCCAGTCGGCGTTCGACCCCTCGTTCCTGCGGGCGATCTATCGCGGCACGACGCTCATCTGGCCGAACAAGTTTGGCTGATCCAGCTTGTCGCGCGCCTCGTCTCCGGCGGCGCGGGCGATGGCGCTCCGGGCTCGTGATCAGCTCGCCGAAGCCGCCCTCTTTTTCTCGAGTCTTTCAGCGAGGTGGGTCGGTAATTCGGCGTAGTGGTCGAAGGTGGCGACGAATCGACCTCGTCCTCCGGTCAACGAGCGCAGGTCCGCGGCGTAGCGGCCGAGCTCGCTCTCGGGGACGAGCGCTTCGATGGTCTGTTCCCCTTCGCCGTCCGCCCAGCTTCCAAGGACGCGCCCGCGCCGTGAGTTGAGGTCGCCGAGCACATCACCTTGAAATCGCATCGGGCAGGTGACGACGACCTTGTCGATCGGCTCGAGGGCGACTGGGGCCGCCTTTTCGAACGCCAGCCCGAAGCCCAGTGCCCCGGCCATCTCGAAGCTCGCCTCCGAGGAGTCGACGGTGTGGAACTTGCCGTCATCGCAGGTGACGCGGACGTCGACGACCGGGAAGCCGAAGTGGCCGCCCTGACCCATCGCGCGCCGAACGCCCTTTTCCACGGCGGGGATGAACTGACGCGGGATCGCGCCGCCGACGATCTTGTCGACGAACTCGAACCCTCCGCCGCGGTCGAGCGGCTCGACGATCAAGTGGACGACGCCGAACTGGCCGTGTCCGCCAGTCTGTTTCTTGTGCCGGCCTTCGGCGTCGGCCGGCTTCGTGATCGTCTCTCGGTAGGGAACGCGGAGCTCTTCGAGCTCGAGATCGACGGTGAATTTGCGGTGCAGGCGCTCACAGGTCACCTGGATGTGCGTCTCGCCCATTCCCGACAGCACCGTCTGATGCGTTTCGTCATTGCGGCGCACCGAGATCGAAGGATCTTCTTCTTGGAGGCGCTGAAGACCCGTCATCATCCGGTCCTCGTCCCCGGCGGTCCTCGGTCGAGCGGCAATCGAGTACATCGGCGTCGTCGGCTCGGGGAACGCGATCACGACGGGGGAGCCCTTCGGTGCGAGCGTGTCCCCGGTCCTCGTCTCCGCGAGCTTCGGAACGGCGATGATGTCGCCGGCGAGCGCGTGCGGGACCGGGGTCGTTTCCTTGCCGCGGATCGTCTCCAACACGTGCAGGCGCTCTTCAGAGCGTGTGCGCGGATTGAACAGCACGACGTCGGGTTTCAGCGTTCCTGAGACCACCTGGACGAGTGAGATGCGCCCGACGAAGGGGTCGAGGGTCGTCTTGAACACCCGTGCAAGTGGCTCCGCACTCGCGTCGTCGCCGATCTCGATGAGGTTGTCTCCGGCTTGGGCGTGCACTTTGCGATCTGGCGGGATCTCGGTGACGAAGGTGAGGAGTCGGTCGAGCCCGATCCCGCTCACCGCAGACCCGCAGAGCACTGGGAACACCGTCCCAGCCGCCACACCGTTGGCGAGCGTCGACTCAAGCTCGGCCGCTGAAGGGACGTCACCCTCGAGGTAGCGCTCCATCATCGAGTCGTCGGCGACGACGATCCCCTCGACGAGGGCGTCGCGTACGCGGTGTTCCAGCTCGGCCATGTCTTCGGGGATCGGCGCGCTCGAGCGTTTGCCGGCGTCGTAGAGGATCGCCTCGTCCGCGAGGAGGTCCGCGACCCCCTCGAACGCCGCTTCTTGACCGATCGGCAACTCCAACGGCGCGATCCCGGCGCCAAACCGCTCCCGAAGGGAATCAAGGGTGGCGGTGAAGTCGGCGCGCTCGCGGTCGAGTTTGTTGACGAACACGACGCGCGGCAGATTGCGAGCCTGCGCGAGTCGCCACACCGCTTCGGTTTGCACTTCGACGCCGTCGACCGCCGAGACGACGAGGACAGCGACATCGCAGACATCGAGTGCGAGTTCGACTTCACCGACGAAGTCCGCGAAACCGGGTGTGTCGATGACATTGACCTTGAAGCCGTCCCAGTCGAGCGGTGCGACTGCCAACGAGACCGACATATGCCGTTTAACTTCTTCGGGCTCGAAGTCGGACACGGTCGTTCCGTCCTCGACGCGCCCCTGCCGTGTGATCGCGCCCGCAAGGTGGAGCAGCGATTCGGTGAGCGTCGTCTTTCCGGATCCTCCGTGTCCGATCAGCGCGACGTTACGGATCTGCCTCGGCGAACTGATGGCCAACGTCCGCACCTCCTTGTCGGGAACCGTGCGTTCGGATCCCGCATCGTACGCTGGCGCTTTGTCGGTAGCGAGAGCGTCGGAGGCCGAATTGGCAAAGGTCGCAGTCGGGGCGTACGCGCCGGAGTTCTCCCTTGCCGACGAATCCGGCATGACGCGCAGCCTGAGCGAGTTCCTCGCCAAAGGCCCGCTCGTGCTGTTCTTCTACCCAGCGGCGATGACCGCAGGCTGCACCGCCGAGTGCCGACACTTTCGCGACGTCGGCCCCGAGTTCGAGGGGCTCGGCGTGCAACGAGTCGGGATCAGTCGCGACTCGGTGGAGCGACAGCGGGAATTCGCGCGGCGCAACGCCTTTGACTACCCGCTGTTATCGGATCCCGACGGTGCCGTCGCGGACGCGTACGGTACGAGGCGGAACTCGGCGTTCGCCCCGACGCGGCGGTGGACGTTCGTCATCGACGTCGATCGACGCGTGCTCGCGGTGATCAAGAGCGAAACCCGCATGCGCTCCCACGCCGATCGGGCGCTCGACGTGCTCCGCGCCCGCTGACGAGGGCGAGGAAGCGTTCTCATCCGACAGCTCTACGTGAAGCGATGCGCGGCCGACGGGTCCTGATCGACATCACCCCGCTGCGACGGTCGGCGAATTTCCGCCGGCTGTGGTCGGGGTACCTCGTCTCGCAATTCGGCTCTCAGATCACCGTCGTGGCTGTGCCGTACCAGGTGTACCGCCTCACGCACTCGACACTCGACGTCGGGCTCGTGAGCCTCGCCCAGCTCGGGCCGCTCCTTTTCGGCTCCCTCGGCGGCGGAACGCTCGCCGATCGGATCGATCGCCGAAAGCTCCTCGTCGCGACGCAGTCCCTGCTCGCCGTGACGAGTGGAGTGTTGGCTATCAACGCCGCATTCGGCCGTCCGCAGCTGTGGGTCGTCTTCCTGGCGAGCGCGTCGGCTGCGGGGCTTTCGGGTATCGACAGCCCGACGCGCGCCGCGCTCATCGGCGACTTCGTCGGCCGCGAAATGCTCGCGTCGGCGTCGGCGCTCTGGCAGCTGTTGTTCGGCGCGACGGCGATCGTCGGGCCGGCGGTCGGCGGCCTGCTCATCGGGCACTTCAGCACCGAAGGCGCCTACCTCGCCGACGTCAGCACCTTCGCTTTCTCCCTCGTGGCGGTCCTGCGTCTTGCGATGCCCTCCCACCCGCGCCCGGTGCGGGAGCACGCGGCGCGAGAGGTGCTCGACGGTCTGCGGTACATCCGGGGCCACCAGGTGCTCCAGGGCGTCTTCCTCATCGACTTGAACGCCATGGTCTTCGGCATGCCCCGCGCCCTGTTTCCGGCGCTGGCGATCTCCCGTTTCCACGGCGGAGCGGGCACGGTCGGGCTCTTGTACGCCGGTCCGGCGGCCGGGGCGTTCATCGGTGCGGCGCTCACGGGTTGGGTGACGTCGATCAAGCGTCAAGGACGCGCCGTGCTGATCGCGGTGACGATCTGGGGGGCGGCGATCACCGGCTTCGGGGTCTCGACGGCGCTCCCCGTGGCGTTCATCGTCTTGATGATCGCCGGCGCGGCCGACGTCATCTCGGCGGTCTTCCGCGGTGCGATCCTGCAGTTCGAGGCGCCGCGCCCGCTCGCCGGGCGCCTCCAGGCGGTGCAGACCGCCGTCGTGACGGGCGGTCCGCGCCTCGGCGACCTGGAATCGGGCGCGGTCGCGTCCGGCGTCGGGGCGGTCGATTCGGTGCTGATCGGTGGTCTCGCCTGTCTGGCGGGTGTGGCGGTCTTGATGCAGCTCCTTCCGAGGTTTTCCCGGTACCGTCCAACAGGACTCGAAGAGGCGCATGTCGCGCCCCCCGACGGAACGGAGGTTTGAGGCGATGCAGGTGGGGATCCTCGGCGGGACCGGTCCCGCGGGTAGGGCCCTCGCCGCCAGGATCGCGGCGACCGGTGCCGCCGTCGCGCTCGGTTCGCGTGACGAAGCGCGCGCCACCTCGGTGGCGAAAGAGATCCGCGAGCTGTGGCCAGACCACACGCTCCAGATCGCCGGCGGGACGAACGACTGGGTGGCGTCGGCATCGAACCTCGTCATCCACGCGACGGTCTACGAAGCGGCGGCCGAGACGGCCGCCCGGCTCGCACGCGAGCTGTCCGGAAAGGTGTTGATCTCGATCGCGAACGGCATGAACCGCGTCGCGGGCGAGTTCCAGGCCGTCCTCCCGGCGAGGGGTTCGATCGCCGCAACGCTGCAAGGGGTCCTTCCCGACACGAAGGTCGCCGCCGCGTTCCATCATCTGCCGGCCAAGGAGTTCGCGGACATCGCGCGCCCGGTGGAGTGCGACGTCCTCATTTGCGCGGACGACGAAGAAGCGGCCGACGAGACCGTCGTTCTCGTCGAGTCGATTCCCGGGCTGCGCGCCCTGCGGGCAGGATCGCTCGCCTCTGCGGGCGCGGTCGAGGCGTTCACCGCGGTCCTCGTCAATGTGAACGTGCGGTACCGGTGCCACACGACGTTGCGTCTGATGGGGGTGCCGGTCGAGCCGGGCTCAGGGCACCCGTGACCATGCGCCTGTACGACACGGCACGCGAAGAGGTGGTGCCGTTCGAACCCGGTCGGATCGTCACGATGTACACCTGTGGAATCACGCCGTACGACTCGGCGCACCTCGGTCACGGCGCGACCTACATCGTCTACGACAACGTGCAGCGGCGCCTGCGCGACCTCGGCCATGAGACGCACTGCGTGCGCAACGTCACCGACGTGGACGACGACATCCTGCGTGAGGCGCGAGATCGTCACGTCCACTACCTCGACCTGGCGGCGGAAGAGGTTGCCCATTTCGACGATCAGATGCGGGCAATGAACCTCTTGCCGAGTTTCTCCGAGCCGCGCGCAACGTCGGCGATCCCCGACATCTTGGGATTCATCGGCATGGTGCTCGCTTCCGGCCACGCGTACCAATCCGGGGGCGGCGTCTACTTCGACGTCTCCTCGTTCCCGCGCTTCGGTCAGCTCAGCCACCTCAATCGGGGCGCGATGATCGCACTCGCTCGCGACAACGGCGGCAACGTGGACGATCCTGCGAAGAACGACCCGCTCGACTTCGTGTTGTGGCAACCGTCGCTTCCGGACGAACCGGCATGGCATTCACTGTGGGGCCCGGGGAGGCCCGGATGGCATATCGAATGCTCCGCGCTCGCGATGCGCGAACTCGGCATCACCGTCGATTTGCACGGGGGAGGGACCGATCTCATCTTCCCGCACCACGAATGCGAGACCGCGCAGTCCGAAGCGGTCACGAGTGAGCCGTTCGTGCGCCACTGGCTGCACGCGGCGATGGTGCTCCTGAACGGCGAGAAGATGTCGAAGTCGAAGAAGAACCTCATCTTCGTCGGTGATCTCTTGAAGGAATTCGACCCGAGTGTCGTGCGGGTCGCGCTGAGCTCGCATCACTACCGCACGCCGCTCGATTGGTCCGAGGCGGTGATTCGCGACGCGGAGGAGCGCGTCGCTCGCTGGCGTCGAACCGGTGAAGGAGAGGGTGCGCTCGACGAAGTGCGCGAATGCCTCGACGACGATCTCAACGTGCCCGGGGCGTACGAGGCGATTGATTCGGCGGCGCGACGCGGCGAAGGGGTGAGCGCGGCGGCCGAGCTTCTCGGTGTGGCGCTCTAAGGCCGCTCAGCGGGACCTCAGGCGCGCGTGCGCATGATCGCACCACGATGAGCTGGGAGAACGACAGATAGGCTGCGTTGGCACCGGCTGGGCGCAGCATCGTGCACCGCATCGTCCAAAGGAGTGAACCGCCCTCGTGTCGTCGATCACCGTCACCGTCGCGGATGGGACAGAGCGCGAACTCGACGCCGGCGCGACCGTCGCCGACCTCGCCGCCTCGATCGGCCCGCGACTCGCCAAAGACGCCGTCGCGGGGGAGGTGAACGGGAGGCTCGTCGATTTGCGAAAGCCTCTCGATGACGGCGATCGCGTGAAGGTGGTGACGGGAGACTCCGACGAGGGGCGCACGGTGATCCGCCACTCGACTGCGCACGTGATGGCACAAGCGGTCCTTCGTCTCTTTCCGGGCGCGCACTTTGCGATCGGACCGGCGATCGCGGACGGCTTCTACTACGACTTCGAGCTGCCCGACGGCCGGCACTTCTCCGACGAGGACTTGCCGGTGGTCGAGGCCGAGATGCGCACGATCGTCGCCGAGGGACAACCCTTTGTCCGCGAAGAGCACGACATCAGAAAGGGTCTCGAAATCTTCGCCGACCAACCGTTCAAAAAAGAGATCATCGAGACGGTGGCGGCAGCAGACGGGTCCGCCGAGCCGGAACTCGCGACGGAAGCGCCGACGGGCGCGTCGACGATCTCCACCTATCGCAACAGCGCGATGTTCGTCGATCTCTGCCGCGGGCCGCACGTGCCGTCGACCGCCCGCCTCGGACACTTCAAGCTCACGCGGGTCGCGGGCTCGTACTGGCGTGGCGACGAACGGCGTCCGCAGCTGCAACGGATCTACGGCACGGCGTGGGAATCCGATGCCGCGCTGCGCGCGCACCTCCTCCAGTTGGAAGAGGCCGAACGACGCGACCACCGCCGGTTCGGCGCGGAACTCGACCTGTTCCACTTCCCGCCGGAGATCGGCAGCGGCCTTCCCGTCTTCCACCCGAAGGGCGCCTTGATCCGCCAGGTGATGGAGGACTACTCCCGCCAGATGCACCGCGCCCACGGATACGAACAGGTCTGGACGCCGCACATCTCGAAGTCGACGTTGTTCGAGACTTCGGGTCATCTCGGTTGGTATGCGCCGAACATGTACCCGCCGATGGAGATGGAAGGCGCGACGTACTACCTGAAGCCGATGAACTGTCCGATGCACATTCTCATTTACAAGGACCGCTCGCGTTCGTACCGCGAGCTGCCGATGCGGCTATATGAGTTCGCGACCGTCTACCGCTTCGAGCGCTCCGGCGTCATCCATGGGCTCACGCGCGTGCGTGGTCTCACCCAGGACGACGCCCACATCTTCTGTGCGTCAGAACAGCTCGGGGAGGAGCTCCGCTCGCTGCTCTCCTTCGTGCTGGAAGTGTTGCGGGCCTTCGGTCTCACGGAGTTCGAAGCCGAGCTCGCGACCCGCCCCGACGAGTTCGTCGGCGATCCCGCCGAATGGGACGAGGCGACGGCGGCGCTGCGCGACGCGATCGAGGCAACCGGCCTTCCCTACGTCGTCGCCGAGGGCGAAGGCGCCTTCTACGCACCGAAAATCGACGTCCACATGCGTGACGCGGTGGGTCGCCGTTGGCAGCTCTCGACGATCCAGGTCGACTTCCAACTTCCAGCCCGTTTTGACCTCTCCTACGTCGGCGCCGACAATGAGCGTCACCGCCCGCGCATGATCCACCGCGCCTTGTTCGGTTCGGTCGAGCGCTTCTTCGGCATCCTGCTCGAGCACTACGCGGGTGCACTGCCTACCTGGTTGATGCCGGTGCAAGTGCGCGTCCTCCCGGTGCGTGACGCGAATTCTGAGTACGCGAGGAAGGTCGCCGACGCGCTGCGGGGCGTCCAGTTGCGGGTCGACGTCGACGAGGCGGCGGAGCCGCTCGGGGCGCGCGTCCGGCGGGCGAAGCTCGAAAAGATCCCGTACGTCGTCGTCGTCGGCGACGACGACGTGGCGCACGGGACGGTCGGCGTGAACCGACGCGGCGGCGATCGCCCCGATCGTGCCGTGCCGCTCGAGGAGTTCCTGGCGTTGGTTGTCGGCGAAATCTCGACGCGGGGTCGGCCGGAGGACGAGGCGGCGTGAGTCTCGATCATCTCTGGGCGGGATGGCGCTCGGACTACGTCGCAACCGTGTCCGACGAGGTCACCGGCGAGCGCGCCGACTTCACCGACCGTTGCGTGTTTTGTCAGTTGCTCGCCGACGAGAGCGCCGACGCGACGAACTTCGTCGTCTACCGCGGCAAGCTCGCGGCTGCGGTGCTGAACGCCTTTCCCTACACGAGCGGCCACCTCCTCGTGATGCCGATTCGCCACGTACGCGAGCCTGACGAGCTCACCGACGAGGAGAGCGAGGAGCTCTGGCGATCCTCATGGGACGCGGTGTCGGCGATCCGCGCCGCGTACGCGCCGGACGGCGTGAACCTCGGCGTGAACCTCGGTCGGGCAGCGGGCGCGGGAATTCCGGACCACCTGCACGTGCACGTGCTGCCGCGCTGGATCGGCGACACGAGCTTCATCACCACCGTGGCGTCGGCGCGTGTGCTCCCTGAAGCGCTCTCCGAGAGCGCGAAGCGCCTGCGTGCCGCGTGGCCCGAGTAGGTCGAATTCTGCGAAGTTCCTGGTAGCGTGGGTGTTGCTCGACCGGGAGTAGAGATGATCGACGGCCGACGAAGACGCAAACGGGCGAACGCGCAATCCGACGCGCCCGTTGCCACCCGCTCATACGCCGAGCGACTCGTGGCGATCGGCGTCGGAGCGAATGCCGTAACCGCGATCGGCGTCCTGCTCGCCGCGGCGACGGGGATCCTGATCGGGCTCGGCGACTTCCTCGTCGCCGTGGCGCTGATCATCGTCGGCGGGCTCATGGACACCCTGGACGGCCACCTGGCGAAGGTGGCCGGGACCGCTTCTGGCAAAGGGGCGTTCTTTGACTCGGTCTCTGACCGCGTCGGCGATTCGATGATCTTCATCGGCGTCGCGTGGTACTTCGTCCGCACCCACGACGCGAACGCGGCGCTGTTGCCTGTCGGCATCCTCGCGCTCGCGAACCTCGTTTCGTATCAGCGGGCGAAGGCGGAGTCGCTCGGCTACCGCGCCCAGGGCGGGCTCATGGAGCGCGCCGAGCGCCTCATCCTGCTCGGCGTGGCGCTGTTCGTCGCGTACTTCGTGCATGCCGCATTCGTCCCGTTGCTCGCGCTCTTGGCGGTGCTCACGGCGGCGACGGCCATTGGCCGCTTCTCCCGCGTCTGGCGCCAGGCGAGCGGCATCGCCCGGACACGGATCTCACCGACACGCGCGCTGATCGAGCGGCGGCGCCAAGCCTGGTTGCAGGGCCCTCGCGCCGATCGTCAGCGGCGGAGCCGTAGGGAGCTCACACCACTTTCGGTTCGGCTCCGGACCGTGTTCTCCACGTCGCAAGAGGGTGGCAATCGACGCGAGCGGGTGAAGCTGCGCAGGTCCGCGCACGCCTTTATGCGCCGCATCGACATCGATCGCTGACGCGGCGTTGGCGACAAAGCCGGACGCGTCCCTAGGGCGCGCGCGGGCCGTCATCACCTACGCCGTCTACCGGGGGAGTGCGTCGGTCCTCCGCGTGCTCCCCGGTCCCGTTTCGCGCCTTGTCGCGGCCATGGTCGGCGTCGTCGCTTGGGCGGCAGGTCCGCAGCGCCGTCGGATCGTCGCCGAGAACCTCGCGCCGGTCCTCGGTGTCCACCCGCACGATCGTCGCCTCGCGCCGCTCGTGCGGCGTGCGTACGCCGACTACGGCGTGTACTGGTCCGACGCGGCGCGCCTCACGACCGCCGAGGTCCGCCGTCACCCCGAGCGCTTCCAACTGACGGGCACAGACATCTGGAACGATTTCGTCGGGAAAGAAAGCGGCGGGATCATCGTGCTGCCCCACCTCGGCTGCTGGGAAGCGGGCGCGGCGTGGACGTCGGCGATGGGCTACCCGCTCACCACCGTCGCCGAGGTGCTCGAGCCGCCCGAGCTGTTCGCCTGGTTCGCCCGCATGCGCCAACGCGTCGACTTGACGGTGCTGCCGGTCGGCACCGAGACGGTGCCGCACCTGCTCGCTTCACTCGCCGCGGGCACCGTGATCGCGCTGCTCGCCGATCGCGACGTCACGGGCGACGGGGTGGACGTCGAGTTCTTCGGGCAAAAGACCCGCATCCCGGGCGGGCCGGCGCTGCTCGCGCTCCGCAGCGGCGCGCCGTTGGTGCCGTGCGCGATCTACGTGCGTGCCGGCGGCAGCTACGACCTCAGGCTGCGCCCGCCGATCGACACGGCGCGCAGAGGAAGGCTGCGCGAGGACGTCGAGCGGGTCAGCCAGGACATCGTGAACGCGTTCGAGGACCTGATCCGCAAAGCTCCTGAGCAGTGGCACGTCTTCCAGCCGCTGTGGAACGCGGAGGACGCCGATCGATGAGGGTCGCGCTCGTCTCCCCGTACGACCTTTCGATCCCAGGCGGCGTGCAGTCCCAGGTCCTCGGGCTGGCCGACGCGCTCGTCCGCCTCGGGCACAGCGTCGGGGTCGTCGCCCCCGGGCGACCGGGAAGCTGGAGCGTCCCCGGCGCGAAGTCGACCGCTGTCGGTCGGTCGCTGCGTGTGCCGGCGAACGGCTCCTTCGCCCCGGTCGCGCCGTCTCCCTTCGCGATGCGGCGAACGGCGCGGGCACTTGCCGCCTTCGCGCCTGAGGTTGTCCACATCCACGAACCGCTCGTTCCCGGCCCGGCGCTCGCCGCGCTCGTCACGGCGAGCGCGCCCATCGTCGCCACCTTCCACCGCGCCCGACCGAGTCGCGCCTACACCGTGTACGCGCGGCTTATCCGCCGCGTCATGCGCCGCCTCGGCGCCGTGATCGCGGTCTCCGGCACCGCCGCGCAAACCCTTCGCGTCGTCGTCGGCGACGTCGACGTCGACGTCGCGATCGTCGCGAACGCGGTTGCCCCCGATCGCTTCGCGCGCCTGCACCCGGCACGGCGTGCCGGCCCGACGGCGCTGTTCGTCGGGCGCGTCGAGCCGCGCAAGGGGCTCGAGGTTCTGCTCGAGGCGTTCCACGGCCTCGCGGGTGACTTCTCGCTGCACGTCGTCGGCGACGGCCCGGACTTGAAGCGCCTCCGCCGTCGCTTCGGCGCCGACGACCGCGTCGTCTTCCTCGGTCGCTTGGGCGACGACGGACGCGATCTCGAGCTTGCCGCGGCGGACGTCTTCGTCTCGCCGGCGCTCGGTGGGGAGTCCTTCGGCGTCGTCTTGTTGGAAGCCATGGCCGCAGGGTGCGCGGTTTTGGCCTCGGATCTCCCCGGCTACCGCGACGCGGGAGCCGACGCGGCGTCGTACTTCCCTGCTGGGAACGTGAAGGCGCTGCGTGACAAGTTGCGCGTCTTGCTATGCGAACGGGACGCCCGTGAGCGGCTCTCGCGCGCCGGCGTCGCGAGGTCGGTCGGGTTCTCGTTCGACGAGGCGGCGGTGCACTACGTCGCGGCGTACGAGCAGGCGATCGCCAACGCTGACGGCCCCGCTCCCGGTCGGGGCCGCCTCTTGGGGCGGTTCGAGCGGAACCGTACACTCGTCACGTAATGCCTCAGCCGGAATCCAGGGTGACGCGACCCCGCCGTCACGATCCGCAGCGCAAGGCACGCCCGACCCGGTCGCAGGCGCCCTCGCGCCGGTTGCGCGCGGTCGCCCCCGTGCCGTCGTTCGGTCCGCGCAGACCGACGCGTGACGTCGCCCTCCTGCGGGCGGCGCCGGTGACGGTCGCCGTCGCGTGCACCGCCGTCGCGGCCGCGGGCGTCGTCGGTCTCGCCGGTTCGGCCGTCCTCGGCGTCGTCGCCGCGCTCGCGCTCGCGCATGTCGTCGTGAACGCCTGGACCGGCTCACAGGCCCGGATCCTCGCCACGGTCGGCGGTCGCGGGCAAACGACCGATGACGCCCGCCTTTTGAACGTCGTCGAGGGTCTCTGCTCCGCGTTCGGGCTCACCGCTCCGGCTGTCGTCGTTGTGCCATCCCTCGAGCCAAACACCGTCACGTTCGCTCGGCGCGGCCAGCGGGCGACGCTCGTCGTCACCTCTGGCGTGCTCGATCGTCTCGATCGCATCGAGCTCGAAGCGCTCGTCGCCCACGAGCTCGCCCACCTACGGCGCGGCGATGTCGAGCGCGCGGCATCGATCATGAGCGCGCTCAGCTTCCTCGCCCTTCACAGCAACGCGATCGCCCGATGGTGCGCGCGTCTCGGCGGCGTCGACCGAGAATCCTTCGCCGACCTCGCCGCGACCTCGATCACCCGCTATCCACCGGCGCTCGCGGACGCGCTCGAATTACTCGACGCGCACCGTGGTGAACTCGCGGGCGCGCTGCCGCGGGATTTCGTGCGCCTGACGGGTTGGCAGTGGTGCGCGCCGCTCATCGCGCACGGCGCAGGGGCGATTACCACGGACGGCCTCAACCTTCAACAGCGCGCCCAGGCGTTGCGCGAGTTGTGATGCGCGCGAGATCCGAATAGAAGGTCGGCTCATGTCTGGACACTCCAAGTGGGCAACCACGAAGCACCAAAAGGGCGCGAAAGACAAGGCGCGCTCGAAGCTGTTCGCGAAGCTCATCCGCCAGGTCGAGGTCGCGGCGCGCGAGGGCGGCGGAGACCTCCAGGCGAACGCCACGCTGCGCACGATGTACCAAAAGGCCCGGGACGCCTCGGTGCCAAGCGACACGATCGACCGGGCGATCAAGCGCGGCACCGGCGAACTCGAGGGGGTGCGCTACGAATCGATCTCCTACGAGGGGTATGCCCCAGCAGGGGTGGCCGTGATCGTGGAGTGCCTGACGGACAACCGCAATCGGACCGGCGCCGAGGTCCGTTCGATCTTCACCCGCAACGGTGGGACGATGGCGGAGCCCGGCGCCGTCTCCTGGCAGTTCGAGCGGAAGGGCGTGATCTCGATTCCCCGCAAGGTCGATGAGGACGACGTGATGGCTGTCGCCCTCGACGCCGGGGGACAGGACTTACGGGACGACGGGGAGGAATGGACCCTGATCAGCGACCCCACGGATCTCCACGGCCTCGTGGCGGCGCTCGAGGCGGTGGGCATCCCGACGGACTCCGCAGATGTGACGTGGGTGCCGACGACGACAGTCGAGGTCTCCGAGCCCGCGACGGCCCGCAAGATCTTGAACCTGCTCGACTTGTTGGAAGAACACGACGACGTGCAGAACGTCGTCGCCAACTTCGACATCCCCGACGAGATCCTCACCTCGCTCGCGAGCTGAGGACGCGGCGCCGGTGTGCGCCGCAACGGAACGCTTCGTCCGAGCGTTCCTGAGTTGCGCTTTTTGGTGCGGCCATGAAATCCGCTGCTAAGCCACCGGGTCTGGCTTTGCAGCGGATTTCCCTCTTGCACAAGAAATCTCGCGTCTGCACCAAAATTCGGGCAACACTGACTTGAACCAGCCCCATCGGTAGGGTGCGCATCGTGGTTGCGAAGAAGGTCGCCGCTAAAAAGAGGGCGGCGAAGAGAACGGGCCGTAAGGCAGTCTCCACGGGCGCCAAGAAGATCAAAACCCGCGTCCAGAAGGTCAAACACATAACACGCCGAACGGCGTCCCGATAGTCGATTCACAGGGCTACGACCGCCCACGCAATGACCTGGATGGCCAACAGGTAGCACGCGCATCGGTACCAATCGTGCAGGGCGCCCAAAATCTTCTCGTTGACGTCCCAGGAGTTCTCTTGGTGCACAGTGAGGTTGCTCAACACTTCGGCTAGAGGAACTTCCTCACCGTCTTTGATGTCTTCGGCGTAATCCCTTACGTCCTGGTAGAACTCCCAATCCTTCCTCGGAGCGAGGACGTAGGCCGCGATTAGCGCCGATCCTCCGAAGGCAACAAGCGCAACGACCGTGGCGGCCAGTAACCAGCCAGGATGCGAGCCACGGTGAAGGAAGTGGGTGCCGAAAAGAGCCGCGGCTAACGCTCCCACGGATAGCAGCGCTACGGCCCGATTGCGAAGCTGTTCAAGAGCCGCCTGTTGGTCCTTGATGCCCCGAGTGCTCTCATCGAACAGAACCTGAAGAGCGGCGGCCTGGTTGTCCTCATTCATGCTTCCTCCTTGCGCCCCACAGCTCGGGGCGGGCAGTATCGGTCGCGACCAGAAATCCGCCCTGACCAGGGCATCCGACCGGCCGACAGGTAGGTTCGCGCGTTAGTTCGAAGCTCGGCGGTCCCGCCGCCGCGGCGTGTTGCGTAAGGCACATGACGCATTCCGGCCCCCGCGGTAGATTCGCCGGCAGTCGAATCACAACGCTGTTGTTTATCCACACGCCGGTGTGGACGCGCTGTGGAGGCGAAATGAGGACCTAGAGAAACAGGGTCCCAGGGGGCCATGGTTTGCTGCCCGACCCCCCAGGACCCCTCAATGGGGGCGTAACTCAGTAGGAAGAGTGCCGGATTCTGACTCCGGTGGTCGGAGGTTCGAGGCCTCCCGCCCCCACGCTTGTTACGACAGATTCTTACTCCGTGCGCTGCGTCACTCGGCGTTTTCTTTCCTGTCGTGGCTTCGCCCAGTACGGAGACTTGCATTTCGGGTTCGGGCAGACCTTCGGTGGCCGATCGGTTCGCGGTAGCCACTCGTGCCCGCAACGCAGGCAACGATAGCCCCAGAGCTGCACTTTCTCGACCATGTCCTTCACTATACCGTGGAGGTATATCCCTGTCTGGTATTGACAATGATATACCGATTAGGTATAGTCCTAGTAGGTACATACCACTAGGGAGAACCCGATGGACGCCAGAGAACTCAAGGGCATGCAGATCGCAGCGACGATGCCGCTGCGAAGGGACGCCAACGGCTGGATCGTCCCCTCGCAGAGTGGGCCAGGAACCTATCGAGTCTCGCCACACGCGACGACCACCTTCAAGGTCGCTCAGGGGATCGTGCCCCCACCTGCAGGAGTTCAGCCCTTCGGCTGCACTTGCCCAGACTTCGAGTTGCGCGGACGCGCCTGCAAGCACGTCATCGCGGTGGAATACGTCATCCGTCGCGAGCAGGTCTATTCGGATGGTTCGGTCGTGACCGAGCAGATGCGGGTCACGTACACGCAGGACTGGGCCGCGTACAACGCCGCTCAGTGCAGCGAAAAGGAACGGTTCCTTCCGTTGCTTGCGGACCTTTGCGCCACTATTCAGAATCCGCGGCAAGAAGGTCGCGGTCGTCCCCGCTTGCCAATGAGCGACATGGCGTACGCAGCCGTCGCCAAGGTGTACGCGGGTCTGTCGGCTCGTCGCTTCGACACCGACGTTCGCGAGGCTAAAGACCGCGGGCTGACCGATGTTGACCCGCACTTCAATACGGTTCTCCGATACCTGCGCGATCCCGCGATGACGCCCATTCTCGGTCAACTCGTCACCCTGTCGGCTCTGCCATTGCAAGGCGTCGAGTCGGACTTCGCGATGGACTCGACAGGTTTCTCGACCTGCACTTACACCCGTTGGTACGACCACAAGTGGGGCCGGGAGCAGAAGCAACACGACTGGATCAAGCTGCACGCCACGACTGGCGTGCTGACCAACGTGGTTACCGCCGTCGAAGTGACGCCAAAGAACTTCCACGACTCGCGAGCGTTCCGACCGATGCTCGCCAAGACGGCCGAGAACTTCCCGATCCGCGAAGTCAGCGCGGACAAGGCGTATTCGTCCAAGGTCAACTTGCAAGCAGTCGATGACCTGGGCGGAACGCCGCTCATTCCCTTCAAGGGAAATCAGATCGGCGTGCTGGGTCCGCAGTCGTCGCTGTTCGGTGTGACTGACGTTCCACCTAGCGCCGATGCATCCGCGTGGGTTCGCATGTACCACTACTTCGCTTACCAGCGCGACACGTTCTTGACCCACTACCACAAGCGGTCGAACGTCGAGACCACGTTCAGCATGATCAAGAGGAAGTTCGGCCCGGCGTTGCGATCGAAGTCCGAGGTCGGTCAGATCAATGAGGTTCTGTGCAAGGTGATCGCCCACAACCTCTGTGTGCTGATTTCGTCCATTCATGAGCTAGGACTTCCATCTCCGGAATTCAGAGCCACGGTGCCTGCTGTGGCTTCATAGCCGTATGACAGCAGGATCGAGTCGAAATCTTCCTTGATTGTTACGACCGATTCAGTCTTAATTTCTGCGACCTTCGCGCTCGCGAACGCGGATACACACCCAAGAAGAAGTAGTGCTACCAATGCGATTCCATAAATGGCAATTGCACCACCGCGAGGGTGTGTAGACAGAAATGGGACGATGCCAATCCCGCCTCCGATCACCGCGCCTCCGCAGATCAGAGCTAACGACTCAAAACGTCGATCCCATAGCGATTCCTTCTGACACACTCGGCCTAACCGAGTTGAGATGGTCAGCATTTCGCTGTGTCGCAAGCCTTCGAGGGTGACCGTCGCCGCGGGGTCGCGACGAAGAACGTTTCCCCCGTTGCCCAGTCGAAGATTTGAAGCGTTTGGTGGATTTGCCTCAGCCATTGTCCGGCACCACGTCGCCAACGGGTTCCCCACCACCTAGTTGCCTGACTAGGTCGGCTAAGCCCAGGACCAGCATGTTGAAAAAGGCCGTGTATCCGCAATTGGCGCAATTCACTGCAATCAGAGGAATCTGCCGGGGTGGGGGCGGGAAGGATATGCGCTGCGGAGGCAAAGGAAACGCCGCAGCAGCCGCAAGATCGAGGGCAGTGGCCATTGAGATGACTCCATCGACGAACTGCCAACTCGTCGTGTGGCAGATAGGGCACGCTGGCCAGATGCCGACCCTTGAGTTCAGCGCCGCAAGGATCTGATCGAGGATTTCTTGAGGTAGGTATGGCATAACCGCGGAGACTAAGCGGGGCGGGTTTTGGGTGCAGAGAACAGGTCTTCGGGGAGCAGATCCGACTATCCCGCGGCGGCTGACCAATGGGCTTTCGCTTTCGATACGGTACGGATAGGCGTGGCGTGGTAGGGCGAAACATTGAAGACGCCGAGCCTGCTCCCTGGCTGCACCAAAATTCCCCAGCTTTTTGATGCAGCCTCGAAATCCGCTGCAAAGCCACCGGGTCTCACTACCATCGAACGCGTGTTTGTCCTGGGGGTCGACCCCGGCCTCTCGCGCTGCGGCTTCGGCGTGGTCACGGGTGAGCCCGGGAATGAACGGGCGGTCGCCGCCGGGGTGATCACGACCGATCGCCGCCTTCCCGTGCCAGAGCGCCTCGCTGAGTTGCGCCGTGAGCTCGACGAACTCGTCGCCGAGATTCGCCCCGACGTCGTCGTCGTCGAGCGGGTGTTCTTTCAGACGAACGCGAAGACGGCGATGAGCGTCGGGCAGGCGAGCGGCGTCGCGCTGCTCGTCGCCGCCGAGCGTGGCTGCCCGGTCGTCGAGTACACGGCGAACGAGGTGAAGCAGGCTGTCGCCGGCTATGGCGCCGCGGAAAAGCGGCAGGTACAGACGATGGTGGCGCGCCTCCTCCACCTCGCCGAGGTGCCAGATCCCCCCGACGTCGCGGACGCGCTTGCCCTCGGCCTCTGCCATCTCGCCGCGCGGCGGCCGACGGCGCTCGCCGAATCACAGGCCAACTCGTGATCGGCGCGCTCTCCGGGACCCTCGAGGCGCTCGACGACGCCGAAGCCCAGTCGACGGCGCTCGTCGACGTCGCGGGCGTCGGCTACGAGGTGGTCGTCTCGTCGCGTTGCGCGCGCAGCATCGGCCCGGTCGGTGAGGCGGTACGCCTTTCGGTCCACACCCACGTGCGCGAGGGCGCGATCACCTTGTACGGCTTTTCCAGCCGTGAAGAACGGCGGCTTTTCGAGCTCCTCATCACCGCGCACGGCATCGGTCCGGCGCTCGCGCTAGCGATCTTGTCGGTGCACCCGCCCGAGTCGCTCGCCGCCGCCGTCGTATCGGCCGACGTCGACGCGCTCTGTCTCGTTCCCGGCGTCGGCAAGAAGACCGCGCAGCGGCTCCTGGTCGAACTCGCTGGGCGGATCGGCGACGACCACGTCGCCGTGCCGGCACCGAATGGTGACGGTTCTGGCCCGAGCGTGGCAGCGGAACTCAAGCAGGCGCTCGGCACGCTCGGGTACGCACCCGAGGAAATCCGTGTGGCGATCGAACGGGTCGGGAGCGACGGCAGCGTCGAGGAGCTGCTGCGCGAAGCCCTCTTCGAACTCGCGCCACGACGATGACCCCGCGTCGCGACGTCGAGATCGAGTCGAAGTCACCGGCGCGCGTCGTCGCGCGCGAGCCCGTGGACGAACCGGAAGAGGCCCTCGAGGCAGGGCTGCGGCCGCGGCGGCTGTCGGAGTTCGTCGGACAGGCCCGCGTGAAAGAGCACCTGATGATCGTGCTCGAAGCGGCGCGCCGACGCAGCCAGAGCGTCGACCACCTTCTCTTCGCCGGCCCGCCGGGTCTCGGCAAGACGACGCTCGCCGGCATCGTCGCGAACGAGATGGGGGTGGGCCTCCGCGTCACCTCGGGCGCCGCCCTACAACGCGGTGGCGACCTCGCCGCCATCCTCACCGGTCTGCAGCCGGGCGAGGTCCTGTTCATCGACGAGATCCACCGCATGCAACGACCGGTCGAAGAAATCCTCTATCCGGCGATGGAGGACTTCCAGATCGACATCGTGATCGGCAAGGGACCGACGGCGCGCTCGGTGCGCCTCGATCTCCCTGCGTTCACCTTGGTCGGCGCGACGACGCGCACCGGCCTCGTCACCGGACCGTTGCGGGATCGATTCGGCTTCGTCGCCCGTCTCGAGCACTACGCGCCCGACGAACTCGACGAGATCGTGCGGCGCACCGCGCACGTGCTCGATGTCGACTGCACCCCGGAAGGCGCCCAGGAGATCGCACGCGTCGCGCCCGGGGGACGCCGCGGCTCGCGATCCGCCTGTTGCGCCGCGTGCGGGACTTCGTCGAGGTGCGCGGCCTCGGCGCGATCGACTTCACGGCGGCGCGCGAAGGCTGCGAACTCTTCGGCGTCGATGAGCGCGGGCTCGACCGGCTCGACCGCCAGATCCTCGAGGCGCTGTGCGTGCGCTTTTCCGGCCAAGCCGTCGGACTCCAGACACTCGCATTCAGCGTCGGCGAGGAGCCCGAGACGGTCGAAGATGTCTACGAGCCCTACCTGCTCCAGCAGGGGTTCTTGACGCGAACCCCGCGCGGACGGGTTGCCGGGCCGGCGGCGTGGGACCATCTCGGAATACCGAGACCACACGGCGCCTTGTCATCGACGATCAGCGCCGATGAAGCGAGCACGCTCTTCGACGTCTGAGCATTTTCCCATCGGGGGAGGGACAAGACGTCCCAGGTCAGGGACTACGATTCGACCTGCTCAGTTCCCGAGAAAACGGGTGCCAACTCCATGACCTTTGTCCACGTCCTTCCCGCGCTCCTCGCGCACGTCCACCGCTTTCCCGCGCCGCACGAGTTCGGCATCCTCGCGAAGGCCGCCGCGAAGAAGACATCCAGTAGCAGCGCGTTCCTTTTCATCTTGCTGATCCTCGCCGTCGGTGCGTTTTTGTTCATGCGACCCCAGCGGCGACGCCGGCAAGAGCAGCAGGCGATGCAGAAGGCCATCTCGGTCGGCGACGAGGTGATCACGAGCTCGGGGATCGTCGGGACGGTGCGGGCGATGAACGACGACCGGGTGCTCGTCGAGATCGCACCTGGCACGACCGTCGAGATCGTCCGGCGGGCGGTCGGCCAACGCGTGCCGCAGGCGCCGTCGTTCCCCGATGACGCGATGTCCCAGTCGCCGCAACCGTCCGAATCGGCACCCGAGCACGACGGCGGATACGCGGCTCCCGGGGCGGGCGCGACGACTTCCGACCAAGCGCCGCCGTCGTTCCCGTCTCCGTCGCCGAAGCCCGACCCAGACGCCGAGCAGTCCCAGACCGGCGAAGGGAAGAGCGGCTAGGTGAGTCGGCAGCGCCTTATCGCCAGCGTCCTGCTGACGACCATCGCCTGTTTCGGGATGCTCGGCCTCGCGCTCGGGCTCGGCTGGTCGCCGCACCTCGGACTCGACTTGGAGGGCGGGCTCTCGGTGGTCTACGTCCCCGCGCACCCGGTGAAGAAGGCGACGCTGCAGAACGTCGCGAACATCATGACGAACCGCGTCGACGCGCTCGGCGTGACGCAGCCGAATATCACGACACAGGGCAACCAGGTCGTCGTCGAGCTGCCCGGTGTGAAGGATCCGAAGCGAGTCCTCAGCATCATCGGCACGACCGCGCAGCTGTTCTTCCGTCCCGTCATCGCCGGCGCGCCCGACTACACGCCGCCCGCCGCGAAAAACGGGACGAAGCCGCCCGCCAAGCCCTACGTGACGCCGCCCGCCCCGATCGGCGGTTACCGCTACACCTCCGCGTACTACACCTCGGCGAGCGGCGGCGAGTTCGCCTGCGGCTCGTACTGCGAGGATCCGGTGTACGCGTCCTACAAGACGACGGCGATCACAAACGACAACCCGAAGAAGATCGTCATCTTCAACTCGGGCGGCGTCTACGCGCCGCGCCTCGTTCTCGGTCCGTCGAAGGCGACCGGCACGATCATCAGCGGCGCGAACGCCGAGTTGCTGACGACGGGTGAGTGGGTCGTGGTCTTCACGTTGACCAGCAAGGGAACGACGGCTTTCAACAAGATCGCGGCTGCCTACTACCACACGCCAGTCGCGAACGACCTCGACGGTCAGATCGTCTCGGCACCGACGATCAACTCAACGAGCTTCCCCGGGAGCGGGCAGATCTCGGGCAACTTCACCCATTCGTCGGCGAGCGAACTGGCCCTCGATCTGCGGTACGGCTCGCTGCCCGTGGTCATGAACCCGCTCACGTCGCAGGCGGTCTCACCGAGCCTCGGCAAGTCGTCACTGCACGCGGGACTGCTCGCCGGGTTGCTCGGGCTCATCTTGGTGATGGGCTACACCATCTTCTACTACCGCGCACTCGGGATCGTCGTCGTCTTGGGGCTCGTGACGACCGCCGCCTTTCTCTACGGGTTGATCTCGCTTCTCAGCGTTTCGTCCGTCGGTCTCACCCTCGACCTTTCCGGCGTCGTCGGCCTGATCGTCTCGGTGGGCATCACGGTCGACTCCTACATCGTGTACTTCGAAAGGTTAAAGGATGAAGTAAGGGCGGGTCGGTCGATCCGCGCCTCGGTGGACAAGGGGTTCCGCAGCGCCTACCGCACGATCCTTTCTGCCGACGCGGTGAGCTTCATCGGTGCGCTCGTGCTGTGGCTGTTGTCGATCGGGGCGGTGAAAGGATTCGCCTTCATGCTCGGGATCTCGACGCTCACCGACGTCGTCACCGCGTACATCTTCACGCGGCCCTTCGTGATCCTTCTCGGGCGGAACCGCGTCATCGCGTCCGCTCGCCACCTCGGCATCGCCCGCGGGCTTGCGACCCACGCGGAGGCGGTGTGAGCCCCGATCGGATCCGCCCCGGCGCCGCCGCCGGTCGCGGCGAACCGACGGACGCGGAGACTCCCGAGAAAGAGGCGGCCGTCGAAGAAGCGGGCGGTGTCGAAGAGGACGAGCCGATCGAAGAGGACGTTGAAAGCGAGCCAGAGACCGAAGCGAGCCCCGAGCCGCAAACCGCGCCCGTCGTCGGACCCGCCGAGTTCTCGGGTGAGCTCCCGGAAGCCATCACGACGAACGGTGAGGGAGGAGACGGCGCATCGCAGCGGCCGCCGCGTCGCCACGGCGTGCTGCGCCGCTTGTACTTCGGCGAAACCCGCTACGACTTCGTCCGTCGCCGGCGCTATTGGTTCGCCTTCTCGCTGGCGATCATCGCCGCCGGGGCGATCTCCCTTGCGACGAGGGGCCTGAACCTCGACATCGAGTTCGTCGGCGGTACCGCCTGGACGGTGCAGACGAGCACCGTTTCGGTCACACAGGCGCGCAATGCCCTCGCTCCGGTCGGGCTCTCGGGAGCGACGATCACCCGCCTCGGCTCGCCACCAAAGACGCTCGAGGTCGAAGCGAAGCTCCCTAAGGGCCAGTCCATCGCGAAGTCGAACTCGGTCGCGACAAAGGTCAGCGACATCTTGGGGCGGCTCGCGCACGTGAACCCCGCCAACATCTCGGTCGAACAGGTCGGCCCGGCGTGGGGGAGCTCGATTACGAACAAGGCGGTCGAAGCACTGATCGTCTTCTTCGTCTTGGTGAGCCTCTATATCTCATTGTTCTTCGAATGGCGGATGGCGCTCGCCGCGATCCTCGCGATGGTGCACGACATCCTCGTTACGGTCGGCATCTACTCGCTCACCGGATTTGATGTCACACCGGACAGCGTCGTCGCATTCCTCACGATCATCGGCTACTCGCTCTACGACACGATCGTCGTCTTCGACCGCGTGCGTGATAACGCTCGCCACCTCGCGAACCGCGATCGCATGAACCTGTCGGACCTCATCAACCTGTCGATGAATCAGACGCTCGCCCGTTCGCTGAACACGTCGCTCGTCGCGATCTTGCCGATCCTGTCGGTGCTCGTGCTCGGCGCGCAGGTTCTCGGCGCGACGACACTTGAATACTTCGGTCTCGCGCTGACGATCGGCCTCACGACGGGGGCGTACTCGTCGATCTTCATCGCCTCGCCGCTCGTCGCAGTGATGAAAGAGCATGAGCCCCGTTACCGGCAGCTCTCCGAGCGGCTCCGTAGCCGCGGCATCGACAAGGTGCTGTTGAGCCCGGTCGCCGTCGCGACGGGTGCGCTCTCCCAAGAGACCTACGCGCCGACGCGCCAGGCCGCGACGCAGCGCGCGGTGGGACGGCGCGAGCGCAGCGGCCCGATTCGACCGGGCGCCGCCACGGCGGTCGCGGAGCCCCCGGAAGACACCGCCCCACCGCCATCGCGGCCGCGTCCCCAGACGCGCCCGCAGCGTGCTCCCGCGGCTCGCCGTCGGCGACGAGGGGGCCGGCGCTGATCGACGTCCGTGAGGCGCGCGCGAACCCGGTCGCCTTCCGCTCGGCCCTCGCACGAAAGGGCGCCGACCAGCTCTTCGAGGAATTCCTCGCCGCCGACGAGCACTGGCGCGAACAGACGAAGATCGTCGAGGCCCTGCGGGCGAGAACGCGCCCGAAGGGTCGCCCCGACCAGGCGGAACTCGTCTTGCTCGCCAAGGCGAAGGAGGACCTGCACGAAGAAGAGGCAAAGCTCGTCCCGATCGCCGAGCGCCGGGACGGCCTGCTCGCCAGGATCCCGAACCCGCCCGATCCTGCGACGCCCGACGGGACGAGCGACGAAGACGCCGTCGAGGTGCGACGGATCGGCAAGCCTCGCGAGTTCGACTTCCCCGTCCGCGAGCACCTCGAGCTCGGTACGTTCGCGATGGACAAGGCGGCGCAGCTGTCGGGGTCGCGCTTCGCGTACCGGATGGGTGACGCGGCGCTCGTCGAACTCGCGCTCTACCGCTTCGCCCTCGACCGCGTCGTCGACCGCGGCTTTATCCCCGTGCTTCCTCCCGTGATCGTGCGGGAAGAGGCGATGTTCGCGACGGGTTTCCTGCCGACTGAGGAGGCGAACCTCTACCACGTCAAGCCCGACGGGCTGTATCTGACGGGAACCTCGGAGGTGGCGCTCGCCGGGCTGCACGCCGACGAGATCCTCGACGCCGCTGCTCTGCCGCTTCGCTACGCGGGGTACTCGACGTGCTTCCGGCGTGAATCCGGTGCCGCCGGGCACGACACGCGGGGAATCTTCCGCGTCCACCAGTTCGACAAGGTGGAGATGTACGTCTTCTGCGCGCCAGAAGACTCCTCGAACGAGCATGAGGCGCTGCTCGCGATCGAAGAGGAGATCGTCCGCGCGCTCGGGATCGCCTACCGGGTGGTGAACATCGCCGCCGGAGATCTCGGGCCGTCGGCGACGAAGAAGTACGACATCGAGGCGTGGATACCCTCCCAGCACCGTTACCGGGAGATCACCTCGTGCTCGAACACGACGGACTACCAGGCGCGCCGGTTGAACACTCGCCTTCGTGCCGACGAGGAACGCCGCATCGTCCACACCTTGAACGGCACCGCGATGACGGCGCGCTGTCTGATCGCCCTGATGGAGACCTTTCAAGAGCGCGACGGCACCGTCTCGGTGCCGTCGGCGCTCATCCCTTTCGGGGCGCCGGAGCGGATCTCAACCTGAACGGTTTCCCCGCCAGGAGAGGTACAAGAGCCCGCCCTGAGGAGTGAACGCCGCGCCAACGGTGGTGATCGGACTCACGCCGCCGGTCGATGGATCGACGCTCGCCAAGAAGTTCGCCGGGTACGTCGGAGGCGCCGGGCACATGGCGGGGGCGCTGTTCGCGCCGCAGGGAGTGGCCGCGACGACCGGTTGGTTCGGCGAAAACGGGCCGGTGATCGTGTCGCTCGCGTCGTTCGTAGAGTCCGTCGCGTAGAGGCGCCCTGGACCAGACGGCCACGCGGTGTCGTCGACCGCCTGCGTGAGCGACAGCACAGAGAGGCTCTGGTGCCGACCGCCGAAATCGCGCACGAAGATCTGTTCTTCGTCGCCTTGGCTCGTGAGCATGATGTCGCCACCGAAACGGGCGCCGTGCGGCGCGACCTCGTTCGAGTCGGGGTCGGTGAGCGCAAGCGTCGTCGTCTTGCCGAACGATGCGCTGTTCGTGTTCGCGACCGTCGCCGTGTCGTCGTCGTAGAAGACGGGGGACACGTTCGCGACGTCCGTTGTCGGATCGAGCACGACGGAGTACACGGCCGGCGCTCGGGTCGTCGGCGTGCCGGTCGCACCGGGTGCCGAGGCGCTGATCAGGATCTGGCCGCGGTAGACGGAGATCGCGTCGGTGCCCCCATCGTGGGGCAACGCCTCGTTGTAGGCGTAGTGGACGATCTGTCCTGTCGCGGGGTCGATCGTGTAGAGGCTCGAATTCGCATCCTCGTTCACCGTCGCGATCACCAAGCCGGTCTGAGGATCCGCGGTCACACCGTCGGTCTTCCCCTGGACGTCCCACTGCGCGACGGGATCCCCGTTCGGCAGGAACTCGACGACCGTGCTGTCGAGGTTCCCATCGGCGCTCGCCTGTCCTTGCGGTCCGACGCCGTTTTGAAACCCGGTGAAGATGTCGCCGCCAAGCCCCGTGATGTCGTCGGGATCGGCCAGGAGCTCGGTCGTCGGCGTGCCGGTTCCATTGGGCGAGAAGGTGTGACTGAGCGTCGAGCCGGACAAAATGACGTGCACGGTGAATGCGGTTGGTTGCCCGCCGTGGTGGTGCCATTCGTGTGTGGCTGCGCTTGCGGCTGGCGAATCTGCCGCGAGCGAGGCGCCAACGGGCACGAGCGCGCTCGCGACAACGGCCGCGAACGTGCGGGAAATGAACCGTCGCATGAGACCTCCGGAGGGAGCACAGCTGTTCGCCTTTTTGCCTAGCACCGGCGCGCAACGCCAGGATCAGCGCCGAGTGCCAAACAGTTGAAGAGAACCTGAATTCTGCGCGTCAGGCGTGCTGCGAAGCCGTCGCGCTTTCGTGTCGCTAGCGGCGCGTGCGCGCCAGTCCGAACAGCGGTCCAGGACCAGCCCCGAGGACGCCCGCGCTCGACGCGAGGAGCCCCTCTCGGACAAAGGACTTCGCGTCCTCGATCGCCGGGAGGACCTCGCGTCCGAGCGCGAGGTTTGCAGCGATCGCCGCCGAGAGGGTGCATCCGGTTCCGTGGACGTTTTGGGTGTCGACCCACGGTGCGCGCAGCCAGACCACACCACCGTCTCCGACGACGACGGCGTCGGCCGCGTCCCGTCCTTTGCGATGGCCACCTTTCACGACGACGCCACCGGCGCCCATCGCGCGCAGCTCGCGCGCCGCGCGCTCCATCTCGTCCTCGTCGCGGACGTCGTGTCCGACGAGGACCTCGGCCTCGTCGAGGTTCGGGGTGACGACGGTCGCGTGCGTGATGAGCTCCAGATAGGCACTGCGAGCGTCGCCCTCGACGAGGGAGGCTCCCGACGCCGCGACCATCACCGGATCAACGACGAGGTTCGGCAGTGCCCCCCTCGCCGCCCGGTCGACGACGACGCGCACGACCTCGGCGCTCGCGAGCATGCCGGTCTTCACCGCCGCGACCGGTAGGTCGTCCAACACCGCGGCGAGTTGGGCGTCGACGAACGCTGGGCTCATCTCCTCGATCGCCCGCACCGAGAGCGTGTTCTGAGCCGTCACCGCCGAGACGACAAGCGCGCCGTAGACGCCATAGGCGGAAAAGGCACGCAAGTCGGCGGCGATCCCCGCACCCCCTCCCGAGTCCGTCCCGGCGATCGTCAGCGCAACGGGGGGGACCCCGTGAGTTGTGCTCATTCGGAGTCGCGTTCCTCATCGAAACGGGGGAGGCCTTCGGTCGGCGAGGACGCCGTCGCGAAGTATCGCCGCGGGATGCGGCCGGCGCGCCTTGCGAGATAGCCCGCCTCGACGGCGAGCGCGATCGAGCGCGCCATCGCCTCCGGATCGTGCGCGCGGGTGATCGCCGACGCGACGAGCACGGCGTCGCAGCCGATCTCCATCGCGAAGGCTGCGTCCGAAGCGGTGCCGATGCCGGCGTCGAGGACGACGGGGACCGAGGCTGCCTCCGCGATCATCGCGATCGCGTGCGGGTTGCGGATCCCGAGGCCTGAGCCGATCGGCGCGCCGAGCGGCATCACCGCCTGACATCCGACGTCTTCCAGCCGGCGGGCGAGGATGGGATCATCTCCGCAGTAGGGGAGGACAACGAAGCCCTCTCCGATCAGTTCCTCGGCGGCCGAGAGCAACTCGACTCCGTCTGGGAGCAGGGTTGTCTCATCGCCGATCACCTCGAGCTTCACCCAATTCGTCTCGAGCGCCTCGCGGGCGAGACGGGCGGTAATCACCGCGTCGCGCGCCGTGTAACAGCCCGCCGTGTTCGGAAGCACGTGCACACCTGTCGCGCGAACGATGTCGAGAACCGAGCCCTTTTGTTGCGCATCGACGCGGCGCAGGGCGACCGTGACAAGGGCAGTCCCTGAAGCGACGATCGCCCGCTCCAGGATCTCGAGGTTCGGCGCACCGCCGGTTCCGAAGATCAGCCGCGAACCGAACACCTCGCCGGCGATGACGAACTTGTCTTCGTCGCCGCCCCCGCCTTCGATGACGCGCCGTATCGGCCGCTTCACGTCAGCCCCCCGGCTGGGCGGCGACGATCTCGACACTGTCGCCGTTTTCGATCACGCGACTCGCCCACTGCGCGCGCGGCACGACGGCGCCGTTGATGGCGGCGGCACACCCTGCGGAGGTCGTGGTCCATTGGCCGACGAGGACGGCGAGGGTCGTCGCCCGGGGAAACCGGCGCTCCATATCATTCACCCGCACCTGGACGAGTTCGTTGTCCGTCGGCATCAGACGGCAACCTCTTGGGGGAGGCGCGCCGGCGCGAACGGTTCGCCCCACGCCGGCAGCGCGCCCGTCTCGGCGAGCGCCGCCACCGCTTGTCCGGTGAGGTCGGCGAGCAAGATGCCGTTGCGGAAGTGCCCGAGCGCGAGGACCAGTCCATCGAGCGCGGCGGCACCGATGATGGGCTGGTGGCGGCGTGCGGCGGGGCGCAGGCCCGCCGCGAACTCCCTGACCTCGAGATCCTCGATTCCTGGCATGACGTGCTGCGCGTCGCGCAAGAGGCGGTAGAGCGCACCGGCGTCGACGGAGACGTCCTCGCCTTTTTCTTCCTGTGTCGCGCCGATGACCACGCCGCCGTCGTCGCGGGAGACGACGTAGACCGTCGATCCGTTGACGAGCGCCCGGACGATCGCGTCCGCGAAACGGCTGCCGTTGCGCGTCACGAGGCGGAGGATCTGACCCTTGACCGGACGAATCTCGGGAACGACGCCCGATGGAAGACCACCGATCCGTCCGACCGCGTGTCCCGGCGCCAGCACCACGAGTGGCGCAGCGACGGTCTCCTCGCCGACGCGAACCCCCCGGACGCGTCCCGCATCGGTGAGGATCGAGTCGACGCGTTCTTCGACGCGGCGTACGCCCGCAGCGTCTGCCGCACGCGCGAGCGCGGCGACGAAGAGCCGGTTGTCGACCTGGTGTTCACCGGGCGCCCAGATCCCGCCGCGTACAGCCGGCGTCAGCAGCGGCTCGATCGAACGGAGCCTCGACGGTGCGCACCACGTCGCGTCGAGCCCGAGCGACCGTTCGAACTCGCAGATCTCCTCGAGCGCCGCTTTGTCCGAGGGATCGAAGGCTGCGTAGATCGTGCCGCAGGAGCGAAATCCGATGCGTTGTCCGCTCTTTCCTTCGAGTTCTTCGGCAAACCTCGGCCAATCTCTCGCTGCGCGGATATTCAGATCAACGAGGGTCGTGTCATGCCAGCTCGCCTCCGTCACGGGAGCGAGCATTCCTGCGCCGATCGCCGATGCCCCCTGACCAGGCATCGGGTCGTAGAGCGCGACGCGGCGACCCTGCTCGGAGAGGCGCCACGCGCAGGAAAGCCCGACCACTCCCGAGCCGACGACGATCGCGTCGAAGCCCTTCATCTGGCCGAGTCTACGGAGCAGCGGTCTTCTCTAAGGAAGGGCGAAAATCCGCGTTGGTACCGTGAGCAGCCGACTGGGGAGGTGTGATGTCCAACGAACAGATGGCCGAAGTCGCGAGCGAACTCGCCGCGATCGTCGAGCGCCTGGACGAGATCGCCTTTGATGTGCTCCGCGAGGCGGTCGCGCAAGGAGGTACCTCGCGGCCGGCACTGGAGCGCCGAGCGGTGCGCGCCCGCAACGCCATCGAGCGGGCGCGCCGAATTCTCGAAACCGGCGATGCACAAGAAAGCGACAAGGCCGAGACGCCGTGACAGCCCGTGCTGTCAGATCTGATCAGGGCACCGCATCGTCGACCTTGCGGAGGACCCTGACGATCGCAGGCTGTCTCGACACGAGAAAAGTCGAAGCCGACGGCCGGTGAGACGGCGGGACGGCTGCTCGCGCAAGCCATGATGTGCTGATGGAACAGCGCGAACACGACGAACGGCCGTGGGGCCACTACACGGTCTTGGAGGACGCGCCCGATCACAAGGTGAAGACGATCACCGTCCTTCCCGGCAAGCGCCTCAGCTACCAGCGCCACCAGCACCGCGCCGAGCACTGGTTCGTCGTGCGCGGAGTGGGTCTCGCCACCCTGGACGGAAGTGAGATCGCCGTTGGGGCAGGCAGCACGATCGACGTTGCAAGGGAGTCGGCTCACCGCATGGAGAACACCGGCGACTCCGACCTCGTCTTCATCGAAGTGCAGCACGGGCGTTCCTTCGAGGAGGCCGACATCGTCCGTCTGGAGGACGACTTCGGCCGCGTGGGCCCGTCCGAGCGCTAGACGCCGACGGGCGCTTGGCCGGCCGGCGCGAGCTGGTTCAATCGGTCGATCAGCTGGCGCAGTCGGCCGTGGTGCCTGAGGTTGAACTCGAGGGCGATGCGTTCGAGCTCCAGGTGATCGTTCGACGACCGCTCCGCGGCGAGCGCCTCGGTGCGCCAGATGCCCTTTTCCGAACAGATGTCGGCGAAGGTGTCCGACAGCTCCTTGAGCTCGTCGTCGTTCGGCGCGTGACGGAGTCGGATCACCATCGCCTTTCCGACAAAGCGACGGGAGTGATAGTTGCGGTGGAAGTCCAACAGCTCGCGCACCGCGGTGTCGGGGTCGTCCGTGATTCGGTAGAGCGCGGCCTCGACGGCGTCGGCGAAGCCGCGCGCGTAGACCTGCTCGTTGACGAACGACTCCCAACCGATCCAGTACTTCTCGCCCTTCGTCTCGACGAGCACGATCGGAGCCGGCTCGGCCTTCCCGGTTTGCAAGAGAGTCAAAAGCTCGAAGCACTCGTCGAGCGTGCCGAAACCGCCGGGAAGGATGAGGAACCCCGAGGACTCCTTGATCAGCATCAACTTGCGGGTGAAGAAATACTTCATCTCCACGAGGTTGCGGCTCTCGGCGATCCACTGGTTCGGTTCGGCCTCGTTCGGCAGGCGGATGTTCACCCCGATCGCCATCTCCGCACCGGCGCCTTCGTTACCCGCCGCCATGATCCCCGGTCCGGCACCGGTCACCACCATCCATCCCGCCTCGGCGAGTCGATGCGCGAGTTCACGGGCGAGCACGTAGTGCGCGTCGGACGGCGCCATGCGCGCCGAACCGAAGATCGTCACCTTCCGCACCTCGCGGAACGGGGCGAACATGTCGTATGCCTCGGCCATCTCGGCGAGCGCGGCGCGCGCGATCTTCAGGTCGAGCCGACCGGCGCGCCCGTGGGCGAGATCGAGGGTTGAGTAGACGATCCCGCGGATGAGGTCCCGATCGTGGGTGACCTTTGCGTCGTCGAGGAAGCCCTCGACGAGCTCGCCGAGGGGATCGTTGGCCGGACGGTCGAGGTCGTCGAGCTTCACGACGAAGCTGCGTTCAGTTGGCCCGCCGCGTCAGGGTCGACGAGCCAGATGACCGTCGGCGCGCGCACACGCGCGACGGGCAGGTCGGCGCCGCGCGCGACCTCCGCGAGGGCCTCTGCCTTGTCCGCTCCGATCGCCGTGATCACGACGACCGACGCGGTCGCGATCGCCGAGTACGTGAGCGACATCCGCAGGAATTTGTTGCGGCCGCTCGGATCGGCGTTCACGATGACGAGCGTCTCGGATCCGAGCTCGGGACCAGTCGCTCCCGGGAAGAGCGAAGCCGTGTGCCCGTCCGGCCCGACACCGAGTTGCAGGAGGTCGAAACCGCCGGCTTCTTCGAGGCGCGCCTGGTAGCGCTCGGGTCCCTCCTCGCACGACATCGTGTAGAAACCGGCGAGCGCTTTCTTCCTCGGCCCGAGCGCGTCGCCGATGATCCTTGCGTTGGCGTCGGGCGAGGCCGGGTCGACGCACCGTTCGTCAACGAAGTAGCAGGCGACTCGTCCCCAGTCGAGGTCCTCTTGCGCGAGGCGTCCGAAACAGCGAGCTCCGGACGACCCTCCCGAGCAGCCGAGCCGTACCGTCGTCCCGGCTTGTTCGATTTGCAGGCTGGACGTGACGAGCTGCGCGAATGCGTCCGGCACGTCGTCGACGATGCGAAATTCGCCGAAGATCATTTCCAGCGTCGCGCGACGTTCAGCTCGTTCGCCACCTTCGTCCAGACGCCTCGATGAGCTGATCGGCCTCTTCCGGACCCCACGACCCGGCACGATACGGCGCGAGCGGCACGGCGTCTTGCGCAAAGACGCGCTGGAATGGCGCGACGACCTCCCAAGCTCGGAGGACTTCGTCGTCCCTGATGAAAAGCGTCGGATCGCCGACCATCGCGTCGAGCAGCAGGCGGTCGTACGCGTCGACGGTCTCTCCGGGGAAGGCCTGTGAGTAGAGGAAATTCATCGAGACGTTGCGGACTCGGAACGTCGGCCCGGGGACCTTCGCCCCGAAGCACAGCGTGATGCCGTCGTCGGGCTGGATGCGCAAGGTGAGGGAGTCGGCACGCAGGTCGCGGGCGAGCTTGCCCAGGAACGGCAGGTGCGGCGGACGCTGGAACACGAGGACGACCTCGGTTTTGCGCTCGTGCAAGCGTTTTCCCGTTCGGACGAAGACCGGCACGCCGGCCCAGCGCCAGTTGTCGACGTCGAGGCGCATCGCGACGTACGTCTCGGTCTCCGACTTCGGGTCGACCCCGGGCTCGTCGCGGTACGCGACGACGGGCTCGGAACCGATGAACCCCGCGCCGTACTGGCCACGCACCACCTGGTTCAGTGCTTCCTTCTCGCCGACGACGACGACCGAACGCAGAAGCTTCACCTTCTCGTCGCGGATCAGGTTGCCTTCGACCGCACTCGGCGGCTCCATGAGCGTCAAGGCGAGGACCTGCATCACGTGGTTCTGAACGATGTCCCGCAGCGCGCCGGCGTGCTCGTAGAACTCGCCGCGACCTTCGATGCCGATGCTCTCTGCAACGAGCACCTCGACGTGATCCACGTAACGACGGTTCCAGATCGGTTCGAAGATCGCGTTCGCGAAGCGGAACGCGAGGATGTTCTGAACCGTCTCTTTTCCCATGTAATGGTCGATCCGATAGATCTGTTCCTCTTTGAAGTGCGCGTGCACGTCGTCCGAGAGCTGGACGGCGCTCGCGGTGTCGACGCCGAAGGGCTTTTCGATCACCAAGCGGCAGAACTCGCCACCCTTGCCGGGTTCGTTCAAGCCCGACTCGCCGAGGCACCTCACGACGGTCGCGAACTGGTCCGGAGGGATCGCGAGATAAAAGACGCGGTTGCCGCGCGTCCCCATCGTGTCGTCCACGAGCGCGAGCCGTTCGACGAGCGGCGCGTATTGCGCCGAATCGTGTGCCTCGATCGCGAGATACGAGAAACGGGCGACGCGCTTTTCCCATTCCCCGGAGCCCTCGAGCGGTGCGGCTGCAAGGCAGATCTGACGGAACTCGTCGTCCGACATCGGCGATCGGGCGACGCCGACAACGACGAAGTCGTCGGGCAACGAGCCCCTCGCGGCCAGTCGAGCCAACGCGGGAAGGATCTTCCGACGCGCGAGGTCACCTGTTGCGCCGAAGATGACGAACGCCTGCGATGCAGGATGGCGCACGTCTTCAAGGTCGTAGTCGTCGGCTTCCGGCTCGACGACAACGTCGTCACTGCTGAGGTCCCAGACGCTCATCGTGTCCCTCGATTCCCGTTTAGCTCGGCGAGCGAAGGGAGACTGCTTTTTGCGCGAGGCGTTCCTGGAGCTCGTCGAAGGACTTCGCGAACGCGGCGACACCTTCGGATTCCAGCAGGGCTGTCACGTCGTCGAGATCGACGCCGACCTCGGAAAGTTCCGACAACGTCGCTCGCGCCGCTTCGGGGTCCGCGTCCACGGTGCGGCGGAGCGTGCCGTGGTCCAAGAACGCCTCGACCGTCTGGTCGGGCATCGTGTTCACCGTGTCCGGCCCGATCAGTCCGTCGACGTAAAGAAGATCGGGATAGGCAGGGTTCTTCGTCGACGTCGAAGCCCACAACGGTCGCTGGACACGCGCCCCGTTTTCCTTCAGCGCGTTCCACCGGGGCGAGGAGAAGCGATCTTTGAAGATCTGATAGGCGGCGCGCGCCTGGGCGAGAGCCGCCGTCCCGCGCAGATCGAGGGCCTTTTTCGCGCGTGGAGAGTCCGGGGACTCGTTCGCGATCGTCTCGAGACGGCGATCGACCTCGGTGTCGACCCGGCTCACGAAGAACGACGCGACGGACGTGACGTCCGAGAGATTGCCACCGGACCTCTCGAGGTGCTCCAGTCCGGACAGGTACGCCTCGATGACGGCCTCGTAACGATCGAGGGAGAAGATCAGCGTGACGTTGATCTTCCGGCCGGACCCGATGTTGTCTTCGATCGCCGGCAGACCTTCTTTCGTCGCTGGGATCTTCACGAAGAGGTTCGGCCGGTCGATGCGCGCATGCAGGCCACGGGCTGCTGAGATCGTCCCTTCCGTGTCATGTGCGAGATTCGGCGCGACCTCGACGGAGACGAACCCGTCACCACCTTTCGAAGAGTCGTAGAGCGGCCGCAAGATGTCGAGCGCCCCGGTCACATCGGCGAGCACAAGCTCCCAGTAGGCGTCGTTGATCGGGACTTCAGCGCGTACGAGCTCGCCGAATTGATCGTCGTAGTCCGTCCCCGCCTCGATCGCCTTTGTCATGATCGTCGGGTTCGAGGTCACCCCGCGGATCCCCGCCTGGATCAGGCCTTCCAGCCCGCCCTGACGCACGTAGCTGCGCTTCAGATCGTCGATCCAGGGGCTCTGGCCCTGCTCGGTGAAAAGATCGGAGAGTTTCGTCACCGCATAAACCTCCGTCAGTCGGCGCCGAGGGCGCAGCGGGTCACTTGCCGTCGAGACTACGGCACGGCTCGGCGCGCCGAAACCGGACCTCTCGCCGTGAAAACCGCAAAACCTCACCATTTCGCCGTATTCGGCGGGCAGTCGAATAGTGTGCGTCGGCACGAACGGTCGTGCCGGAGGAAGGCATGGGGCGGATCACCTCGAGAATCGGTTCCGCGATCGCTGGGGCGCTCGCGGAGCGTTTGAGCGAGCTTTTCCGCCGCTACGTCATCCAGGAAGCGCTGAAGCCGCTCCGCCACCTCGGTCGGCGTCTCGCCTTCGGCGTTCTCGGCGCGATCCTGATCGGGATCGGATCGGTCGCCGCCCTCGTCGGGGTGTTGCGCGTGCTGCAGACCGAAACTGGCTCGGCGTTCGCCGGCACGTGGTCGTTCGCTCCCTATCTGCTCACGGCGGCGACCGGGCTTGCGGCGCTCGGCGGCTTCGTCGCGTTTGGATTCCGTGGTGTTCCCGCCCGGGTGTCCGGCAGGGGGTCGCGGGCGCGGCGCCGTTCCTAACTCGACTAGGCGCGAGGGCGTGCAGCCAGAGGACGCGACCGCGAGACAACAGCCCTTTCGCGCCGGGGAGCGGGTGCTCCTTATCGATCGTCGTGGTCGCCGCTACCTGATCCGACTCAAAGAACACGCCACTTTCCAGACCCACGCTGGCGTGCTCGAGCACGACCAGGTGATCGGACAACCGGAAGGCTCAGAGATCGCCGCGTCTCGCCGCGATCAGAGTGCGAGCGCGCCGCGCCGATTCCTCGCCTTCCGGCCGACGCTTGCCGATGTCGTCTTGAAGATGCCGCGCGGCGCCCAGGTGATCTATCCCAAGGACTTGGCGGCGATTCTGCTCGCCGCCGACCTCTTTCCGGGAGCTCGGGTGCTCGAAGCTGGAGTGGGATCGGGAGCGCTATCGATGGCGGCGCTGCGCGCCGGCTGCTTCGTCACCGGCTACGAAATCCGCAGCGACTTCGCCGCGCGCGCGATTGCGAACGTTCAAGAGATGTTCGGCGACGACGTGTCCTTTTCCGTCGAGGCACGCGACATCTACGAGGGCATCGGGGGAGCGGGGTTCGACCGCATCCTTCTCGATCTTCCCGAGCCCTGGCGCGTCGTCGAGCACGCCGCGCAGGCACTCGTGCCAGGCGGGATCTTCCTCGCCTATCTGCCGACGATCAACCAGGCCTCGGCGCTGAGGGATCGACTTGCCCACGCGCCGTTTGCGTTGGCGGAGACCTTCGAGGTGCTCCGCCGCACGTGGCACATCGACGGCCGCTCGGTGCGACCCGACCATCGGATGGTCGCCCACACCGGGTTCATCACGACGGCGCGCCGCGTGGTCAGCGAAGGCGTCAACTGGCGCGACGCAGGAGGGCACGAAGGCGGCGAGGCCGACGGGACGACGTCTTGAGCGGCACCGCCGACTGTCAGCGGGCGAGCCGCGGCGGGGAGAGTGCGCCGATGACGAGCTGATGCCAACGGAGAGCGAGGATTTCGGCCCAAAGCGAGCCCGGTGCGTGCGTCGCGGTCCTTGGCCCTCACGGGCTCTGGACGGTTACGACTGCTCGATGAAGATGCACTCGCCGGGGCACTCTTCGGCGGCTTCGGTCACCGCGTCGTCGAGTCCCTCGGGCACGACCACCATCCCCTGTGCACCGCCCGGGTCGTCCATCACCTTGTCGCCCTCTTTCACGTAGGCGAGCCCGTCGTCTCGCAGCGTGAAGACCGCTGGACAGATTTCCTCGCAGAGGCCGTCGCCCGTGCAGAGATCCTGATCGATCCAGACCTTCATCGCGCGTCAGCGCCTTTCTCCAGGTGATGAGACGGATTCAGCGTACCGAAGAGACGACCGGCTCCTGGCCTTGGGTCGCGATCCGGGCAGCTCAAGGCTACTCGGATCGGTGTGCCATCAAGCTGCAATCGCCGTGACACATCGCGTCGGCACGCCGTACACCTCGGTGTAGGGTCCGACGCGAAGCGCTGGTGCCGTGAGGAGGTTGCGCGATGGAGGAGCCGACCGAGGAGGAACTGCGGGCACGTGCCCTCGCCGCGGAAGAGGAGGTCGCTGAACTCCGTCACCGCCTCCACGAGGCACCCCAGCGTGTCCGCGTCCTCGAGGAACGACTCTTGGAAGTAAAGGGCCAGCTCGCGCAGGCCCTTTCCCACAACGAAAAGCTCACCTACACCCTCCAGCAGGCGAAGGAAAACATCGCCGCGCTGAGAGAAGAGGTCGACAAGCTCACCCAGGCGCCGAACGCGTACGGCACGTTCCTAGCGGTGAACGACGACGGCACCGTCGACGTCTTCGCGAGCGGACGAAAGATGCGCGTCGCGCTCCATCCGGCGATCGATCCGGACACATTGCAGCGCGGCAACGAGATTGTGCTGAACGAGTCGCTCAACGTCGTGCTCGCCCGGAGTTACGAGCAGTCGGGTGACGTCGTCACGATCCAAGACATCTTGGAGGACGGAAGGCGCGCTCTGATCATCGGTCGCGCCGACGAAGAGCGAGTCGCCGAGATCTCGGACGCTTTGGCCGGGACACGTCTTCGCGCCGGGGATCACGTGCTGATGGATCCGCGCACGCTGTTGCTGCTCGAGAAGCTCCCGCGCCCAGAGATCGAAGAGGTCGTCTTGGAGGAGGTCCCAGACATCACCTACGACGACATCGGTGGCCTCGACGAGCAGATCGAAGCGCTCACCGACGCCGTCGAGCTCCCGTACTTGCACCGGGAATTGTTCGCGGAGCACAAGCTGCCCGCACCAAAGGGCATCTTGTTGTACGGGCCGCCCGGCTGCGGAAAGACGCTCATCGCCAAGGCGGTCGCGAACTCGCTCGCGAAAAAAGTCGGCGAGTTGAAGGGCAACGCGAACGTCCGCAGCTACTTCTTGAACATCAAAGGCCCCGAGCTGTTGAACAAGTACGTCGGCGAGACCGAGCGCCAGATCCGCCTCGTCTTCCAACGGGCGAGGGAAAAGGCCGAAGAGGGCGTGCCCGTGATCGTCTTCTTCGACGAGATGGACTCGCTTTTCCGTACGCGCGGTTCGGGCATCAGCTCGGACATGGAATCGACGATCGTCCCGCAACTCCTCGCCGAGATCGACGGTGTCGAGGCATTGCGTGACGTGATCGTCATCGGCGCGTCGAACCGAGAAGATCTCATCGACCCGGCGATCCTTCGTCCTGGTCGCCTCGATGTGAAGATCAAGATCGAGCGGCCGAACGAGACCGCTGCCGAGCAGATCTTCGCGAGGTACCTCACGACCGACCTGCCGCTGAGTTCGGACGACGTGAGGGAGTTCGGCGGGGGAGAGCCAGAAAAGGCGGTCCTCCAGATGATCGAACGGACCGTGTCCGAGATGTACCGCGCGGACGACGAAAACCGCTTCTTGGAAGTGACCTACCAAAACGGCGACAAGGAGGTCCTCTACTTCAAGGACTTCGCCTCGGGGGCGATGATCGAGAACATCGTCCGGCGGGCAAAGAAGCTCGCGATCAAGCGGGCGATCGCCGGCGATCCGCCCGGCATCCGCATGGCGGACCTCCTCGACTCGATCAAGCAGGAGTACAAGGAGAACGAGGACCTTCCGAACACGACGAACCCCGACGACTGGGCGAAGATCTCCGGCAAGAAGGGCGAGCGGATCGTGTACGTCCGCACGGTTGTCGACCGGGGTGACGAGCGCGGCGGACGGGCGATCGAACGGGTCGGGACCGGCCAGTACCTGTGACCGGTCGCTGTCCGAAGTTGACCTAGAACGGGACCGAGGCTCCACTAGCGTCGACAGCGATGGCCATTCCGAAGGTCTGCGGTATCGAGACGGAGTACGGCGTGCAGGTGACGGGCGTCGCCGACACGAACCCGACCTCGGCGTCCTCGATGCTGATCAACGCGTACGTCCAGGACTTGAACGGCCGCGTTGGCTGGGACTTCGAGGACGAGTCGCCGGGCCGCGACGCGCGGGGCTTCCTGCGCGAGGGCGCGGCCGCGCCCGAGGTCGAAACGAACCTCGTGAACACGGTGCTCACGAACGGCGCCAGGTACTACGTCGACCACGCGCACCCTGAGTACTCGACGCCGGAGTGCTCGACGATCTTCGAGCTCGTCACGCACGACCGCGCCGGAGAGCTCGTCCTGCAGCGCTCGATGGCTGCCGCACGCCGGATCCTTCCGCCCGGGGAAGCGATCGTCGTCTACAAGAACAACTCCGACGGCAAAGGCAACTCCTACGGCTGTCACGAGAACTATCTCGTCGACCGTCAGGTCCCGTTCGCGCGCATCGCTCGCCAGCTCACCGCGCACCTCGTCACCCGCCAGGTCTACACGGGCTCGGGGAAAGTCGGCTGCGAGGAGGAAGGCCGCCAACGACCCGAGTTCGAGATCAGTCAGCGCGCGGACTTCTTCGAAGAAGAAGTGGGGCTCGAAACGACGCTCAAGCGACCGATCATCAATACCCGGGACGAGCCGCACGCCGACGCACAGAAGTACCGGCGCCTACACGTCATCACCGGCGATGCGAACCTCGCCGAGATCGCGACGTTCCTGAAGGTCGGGGTCACGGCGATCGTGCTCACCTTGGTCGAAGACGACTGGCTCCAAACCGAAGAAATCGTGCTCGCGAACCCGGTGCGGGCGATGCACATCGTCTCGCACGATCTGCAGCTCCGTGAGCCACTCGAGCTCGCGTCAGGAGAGTCTGCGACGGCGATCGAGGTGCAGTGGCATCTCCTCGACCTGGCGCGCAAATACCACGAGACGACCGGACTCGAGACTCTCGGTGACGAATCCGTCGCTCGGGCGGTACTCGATCGCTGGGAACAGGTGCTCACCGCCCTCGAGTCCAACCCCTCGACGCTTTCGAAGACGCTCGACTGGGTGGCAAAGCTCGAACTCATCGAGGCCTACCGTGCCCGTCACGACCTTGGACTCGACGATCACCGCGTCCACGCGCTCGACCTGCAGTACCACGACCTGCGTCCGGAGAAGTCGTTGTTCCGCCGCCTCGAGATGGAGACGATCGCCGATGCGACCGCCGTCGAAGCGGCCGTCACCGACCCGCCGAGCTCGACGCGAGCGTTTTTCCGGGGGGAGTGCCTGAAGCGCTACCCAGAACAGATCGCCGCCGCGAACTGGGACTCGGTCGTGTTCGACCTCGGGGACGATCCGCTGCGTCGCGTGCCGATGATGGAACCATTGCGTGGCACCGCGACGCACGTCGCTACGCTCTTCGAAAGAAGTGGAAGCGCCGCCGACTTGCTCGAGCAACTCGGCGCGTAGGGAGGAAGTCGATGGCTGAACGGGAGCTCAAGAGGCGACCAGCACCACAACGCCAAGCCGAGCAAACCGAAGAGGAACAAGAGTCTCCGCAGACCTCAGAAAAGGGCGAGAAGCTGAAGGCGGAGATCGACGACATCCTCGACGAGATCGACGAAGTCCTCGAAGACAACGCCGAGGAGTTCGTCCGCAACTACGTCCAAAAGGGCGGGGAGTAACTCGCGGACAGTAACGTTCAACTCGGCATCAGCCGCTAGCGTTCGGCACGTGCCGCTTTATTTGTTCCCTCCCTCAGAAGATCCCGGCCCGAGTTTCGTCGACTTGCTACGGCGCGCTCACCCGGACGCTCCGTTGCCCGAAAATTCCCAGCTTCCGTTCGACGCGCGGCACGCGACCACCATTTGCGCGTTGAAGTTTTCGAACGGCGTCGTTGTCGCCGGCGACCGGCGCGCGACCGAAGGAATCGCGATCGCTCACCGCGCGATCGAGAAGGTCTTTCCCGCCGACCGCCACTCCGCGGTGGCGATTGCCGGAGCGGCCGGCCCAGCGCTCGAGATGGTGCGGCTCTTCCAGACCCAGCTCGAGCACTACGAGAAGGTCGAAGGCGAAGTCCTCACCCTGGAGGGGAAGGCGAACCAGCTTGGCCAGCTCGTTCGCGAGCACCTGCCGATGGCGATGCAGGGACTCGGAGTGCTCCCGTTGTTCGCAGGTTGGGACACCCGTCGGGAGACGGGGCGGATCTTCACCTACGACATGACCGGCGGACGCTACGAAGAGACGGATTACCACGCGGTCGGCTCTGGTGGACGCGACGCGAAGAACACGATCAAGCTCGGCTTCAGAGACGACCTCGATCGCAATGCCGCCGTCGAACTCGCCGTCGATGCCTTGTATCAGGCCGCTGACGAGGACGCCGCGACCGGCGGTCCGGACCTGGTACGCGGCATCTATCCGATCATCGCGACCGTCGATCGCAGCGGCTTCACGAAGCTCGAGGACACAGAAGTCGCCGAGCGCTTTGCGGGCGTGCTTGCGGGCCGTGGACAGAACGCTGCAGGGGCTGCGCGGTCATGACGATGCCGTTCTACGTCGCGCCCGAGCAGGTGATGAAAGACCGGGCGGAATACGCGCAAAAGGGCATCGCGCGGGGCCGGGCGCTCGTCGCCGTGGCGTACGACGACGGTGTGCTCATCGTCGCCGAGAACCCGTCACGGACGCTGCACAAGGTGAGCGAGATCTACGACCGCGTCGCCTTCGCCGGAGTCGGCAAGTACAACGAGTTCGACCAGTTGCGCGTCGCCGGCATTCGTCACGCCGACACGAAGGGCTTCGCCTATTCCCGCGACGACGTCGACGCACGCTCGCTCGCGAATTTGTACGCGCAGTACCTCGGCCAGGTCTTCACCCACGAGATGAAACCCCTCGAAGTGGAGATCCTCGTCGCCGAGCTCGGGACCAACGGTGACCACCGGCTGTACCACATCGCCTACGACGGGACCGTCGTCGACGAGGAGAACTGGACCGTGCTCGGTGGCGAGGCCGACGCGATCAGGGCTCGCCTCGAGCAGACGTTCCAGGCGGGCTGGTCGTTGCAAGAAGCCTTGCGAGCCAGCGTGTCGTGCCTCGCCGGACCTGACCGCCAGCTCGGCGCAGAGGACCTCGAAGTCGGTGTCCTGTCCCGTTCGAAGGGACGTCGCGCCTTCCGCCGCGTCAACGGGGAAGAACTCAGGGGCTTGCTCGCCGCCTGAGCCGCCAGCGCCCGAGGCCGACCCGCGGGCGGGTCGGCGTCGCGTCCTCGTCGTCGAAGACCGCCTCGACGTCGTTCGCGAGCAGGACCTCGCGGGCCGCGTCGAGTTGGCTCTCGGGGACGAGGATCTCGACGTCCGAAGGGAAGGGGTACGGGCCGTCGCCGGTCCCGGTCATCACGGCGTCGATGCCTTCGGTCCGCAGCCGTCCGACGACGAGATGGCCCTGCACCGTGCCGACCACGGTCATCAGGTGCACCATCGGCTCGTGTTCACCCACCGCGCAAAGGGTATCGAGCCTTTCTGTCGCCGGCCCCAGTTAGGTTGAACAGGAATGGAACGCCGCATCGTCGGACTTGAGAACGAGTACGGCGTGACGTGCACGCTACGCGGGCAACGAAGGCTGAGCCCCGACGAGGTGGCGCGGGTCCTGTTCCGCCGTGTCGTGAGCTGGGGACGGTCTTCCAACGTCTTCTTGGAAAACGGCGCGCGGCTCTACCTGGACGTCGGGAGCCACCCGGAGTACGCGACCCCCGAGTGCGATTCGACCGAGGACCTCGTCGCTCACGACAAGGCAGGCGAGCGGATCCTTGAGAGTCTCGTCGGCGCGGCGGAGGCGCGCCTGCGAGACGAAGGGGTGCGCGGCGTCGTCTACTTGTTCAAAAACAACACCGACTCGGCCGGCAATTCCTACGGCTGCCACGAGAACTATCTGACGAGCCGGAGAGACGACTTCTCCCACTACGCGCAGGTGCTGATCCCGTTCCTTGTGACCCGACAGATCTTCGCCGGCGCCGGCAAAGTGCTCCAGACGGCACGCGGCGCCGTGTTCTGCATCTCCCAGCGCGCCGAGCACATCTGGGAAGGGGTGTCCTCAGCGACGACGCGGTCGCGTCCGATCATCAACACCCGCGACGAGCCGCATGCGGACGCCGAACGCTTCCGTCGATTGCACGTGATCGTCGGCGACTCGAACATGAGCGAGTACGCAACGTTCCTCAAGGTCGCGACGACGAGCTTCATGCTGCGCATGCTCGAAGACCCGTCGGTCGTGTTGCGCGACATGACCCTCGAAGACCCGATCCGCGCGATTCGCGAGATCAGCCACGACGTCACGTGTCGGCGCAAGGTGCGCCTCGCGAACGGCAGGGAGGTCTCGGCGCTCGATGTCCAGAGCGAGTACCTCAACCGCGCACTCAGATACGCGCGCCAGCGCGGCGCGACTCCGTCGGAGCAAACGGCGCTCGACATGTGGCAGCACTGCATCGAGACGATCGAGAAGGACCCCTTGCTTCTCGATCGCGAGTGCGACTGGGTGATCAAGCACAACCTCGTCGAGCAGTACCGGGAGCGCCATGGGCTGACCCTCGGCCATCCGCGGATCGCGCTCTTGGACCTCCAGTACCACGACGTCAGCCGCAAGCGCGGCATTTTCTACCGCTTACAGGAACGGGGGAAGGTCGACCGGATCGTGAGCGACCAGGTGATCACCGAGGCGATGGAGAAGCCTCCGGCGACGACACGTGCGCAACTGCGCGGCGAGTTCATCCGTCGCGCGAAGGAGCGACGTCGCGACTTCACCGTGGATTGGGTGCACCTGAAGCTGAACGATCAGACTCAGCGGACGGTACTGCTGAAGGATCCCTTCCGCGCTCACGACGAGCGCGTCGAAAGACTCATCGACTCGATGTAGATTGCGTCGCCCCCCGACAAGCTGGTTTTTATGATCGACGACGAAATCGCGCCGAGTGTGGCGACCCCGCCGCAGGATGCGTCCGGCGAATCATCGCCACGGAGACGGCACTCGCGGCAGGACCAGAAGTCTCATCGGCCAGCACACGCTCGTCAGCACCGTCGATCGCGAAAGAGAGCCGTGGCGGAGACGATCATCGGCCTTCTCCTCGCGCTCGTGCTCGCACTCGGTGTGCGAGCGTTCGCGTTCCAGGTCTTCTTCGTGCCCTCAAGTTCGATGGTGCCGACACTCCAAATCGGCGACCGGATCGTCGTCGACAAGTTCCTCTTCAACTACCACTCGGTTCGTCCCGGGCAGATCATCGTCTTCCGTACGCCGCAGGTCGCGAAGACGCGTTGCGACACGAACGACGGTGATCTCGTGAAGCGGGTCGTCGCGATCGGGGGCGAATGGATCTGGTCGAAGGGCAATTCGGTGTATGTCAGCAACAGCGCTGATCCGGCGAACGTCAAACCGCAAAACGAATCGTACCTACCAAGGGGCACACAGCTCGGCGCGCCGATCGCCCGCCAGCAGGTGCCGAGGGACGACGTCTTCGTCCTTGGGGACAATCGCCCCATTTCCTGTGACAGCCGCGTCTGGGGACCGGTTGCCGGAAAGAACATCATCGGCACCGTTGTCGCCATCGTCTGGCAGAACTGGCATCCTGATATTCGCTTCTTCTGAGCAACCTTCGCGGCGAAAGTCCTGGTCGGCGGCGCTTGTAGACTCCGCGTGTGCTGGGGAACCTCGATCCCGCCAAGATCCTCGTGATCTTGGTCCTCGTGCTCGTCCTCGTCGGACCCGAGCGGCTGCCCAAGGTGGCGCGCACGCTCGGCGCGGCGTGGCACGAGTTCGCCCGCGTCCGTCAAGAGGTCGTGGACGAGGTACGCGCCGCGCTCCCCGACAGCGAGGACCTGCCCCGCATCCCGCGCATCCCGTCGGTGCGCGGTACCCTCACCGGCTTCATCTCCGACGCCTCGCCGCCGAGTTCCAGAACCACCGGCGGCGGGGCGCGCGACGGTTCGCGGGCCCCGGCCTCTTCGACGCGGCCCGCGTCGGGCGGTGGCGCCGACGTGTTCGCGCCGCCGGCCGACGACCCGAGCATGAACTGAACCGGCCCGGCGCGGATCCAAGTCGACCATGGCGATAACGCTCAAGCGACGCACCGGTGCGGGACAGTCGCCCGACTCGATGACGCTCGTCGAGCACCTGGCGGAGTTGCGTCGTCGGCTGATCATCGTCCTCGCCGCCGTCGCGGCCGGGGCGATCGTCGTCTACATCTTGTACCCCCAGATCCTGCGCTTCTTCCTCCATCCCTATTGCATCGAGGCGCACCTCAAGGGGACGAACTGCGCGCTCTGGGTGTTCGGCCCGCTCGACGCGTTCGCGATCCGGCTGAACATGACCGCCTACGGAGCGCTCGCCCTTGCATTGCCGGTCATCGTCTTCGAGCTATGGCGCTTCGTCACGCCCGGGTTGAAGGCGAACGAGAAGAAGTACGCGTTGCCCTTCACGGGCGCGACCGTCGCGCTCTTCGGCCTTGGGTGCTACATCGCCTGGATCACCTTTCCGCACGCCCTCGGGTTCCTCCACGCCGTCGGAGGGTCGAACATCCACGACCTGTTCACCCCGTCGAAGTACCTGACACTGATCCTCGCCCTGATGGCGATCTTCGGGGTGACCTTCGAGTTCCCGGTCCTCCTCGTCGGCCTCGAGCTGGCCCACGTTCTCACGCCGCAACGGCTGGCGCATTGGCGAAAGTGGGCGATCGTCCTCATCGTCGTCTTCGCCGGCGTCATCACGCCGAGCTCGGATCCGTTCTCGATGCTCGCGTTGGCGATCCCGATGGTCGTCTTCTACGAGGCATCGATCCAGATCGGCAAGCTCATCAACCGCCGACGGGAGCGCGCCGCCGCTGCCTGATCCGTCGGTGACCTCACGCGTGCGCGACGCGTTCCTTGCCGCGTCGCGGCTTCCCGTTGGACGAGTTCCAGCGGCAGGCGTTTGATCTGCTCGACGACAACAAGTCGGTCCTTGTCGCCGCGCCGACGGGATCCGGGAAGACCCTCATCGCCGAGTACGCGGTCGCCAGGGCGCTCGCCGAGGGTGCCCGGGCGATCTACACGACGCCGTTGAAGGCGCTCTCGAACCAGAAGTACGGCGACCTTGTCAGGGAGTACGGGGCGGCGCGCGTCGGACTGCTGACGGGTGACGTCTCGCGCAACGGCGGGGCCGATGTCGTCGTCATGACGACCGAGGTGCTGCGCAACATGATCTATGCGCAGTCCCCGGACCTCGAACGACTACGGTGCGTCGTGCTCGACGAGGTGCACTATTTGGAGGACCGCTACCGCGGAGCGGTGTGGGAGGAGATCATCCTCTCCGCGCCGCCATCGGTCACGTTGGTTTGTCTCTCGGCGACCGTGTCGAATGCCGAGGAGCTCGCCGGCTGGATCGAGACGGTGCGCGGCTCGATGAGTCACGTGATCGAAGAGCACCGGCCGGTCGAACTGCGCAACCTTTTCGTCGTCGGCGTGCGCGCGACACGCGAGCTCGCGGTGTTGCCGACCTTCGTCGACGGACTGCCGAACAAAGAGGCGATCGCCCTCGACGACAGATCCGGCCCCAAGCGTGCGCTGAGGAACCACCCGACGCCGACAGGGCAGTGGCGCGGCGCCCGCCCGGGCGCGCGCTCGCCGTTGTACCGGCCGCGTCGCTACGAGGTCATCGAGCGCTTCGCCGAGGACAGCCTCTTGCCGGCGATCTACTTCGTCTTTTCCCGCGCGGGATGCGACGACGCCGTCCGCCAGTGCCGGGAGGCGGGGTTGCGGCTCACCACGCCGGACGAACGACGGGAGATCCGCGCCATCACCGAGGACCACGTCGACGCGCTCTCCGACGACGACCTACGCGTCCTCAACTACGGCCGCTTCCTCGAGGGGCTCGAGGCGGGCTTCGCGGCTCACCACGCCGGCCTTGTGCCGGCGTTCAGGGAGGCGGTCGAGGAACTTTTCTCGGAGGCGCTCGTGAAGGTCGTCTTCGCGACCGAGACGCTCGCCCTCGGGATCAACATGCCGGCGCGATCGGTCATCATCGAGTCGCTCTCGAAGTTCTCCGGATCCGGTCACGAGGACCTCTCGGCCGGCAACTACACCCAGCTCACCGGCCGCGCCGGTCGTCGCGGGATCGACCCCGTCGGCTACGCCGCGGTGTTGTGGTCGCCGTACCACGACTTCAACGAGGTCGCCGCGCTCGCGAGCGCGCGCAGTCAGGCGTTGCGCTCGTCGTTCCGTCCGACGTACAACATGACCGTCAACCTGGTGCGCCGCTACCGGCGCGACGACGCCTACCGCCTCGTGCGATCGAGCTTTGCGCAATACCTGAGCGACGTCCCGCTCGCTCGCCAACTCGACGCCGTGGTGTCACTCCTCGACGCGCGCGGCTATCTCGATCACTGGAACACGACCGCCGAGGGGGAGCGGCTCGCCGGCATCTACCACGACTGCGACCTCCTCGTCGCAGAAACGATCCGCGCCGGGCTGTTCGGCGGGCTCGACGCGCCGAGCCTCGCCGCGCTCGTGTCGCTCTTCACCTTCGAGGCGCGTCGCCAGGCGAGCCCGCAGACGCTCCCGAGCGCGCGCCTCGCGCGACGCGCCGAGGACCTCGCCGCGCTCGCGGAAGACCTCCACCACGACGAGCGGCAGCGACGAATTCCAAAGACCCGCGACCTCGACGCGGGGTTCGCGCGGCTCGCCTACGAGTGGGCAAAAGGCGCCGAGCTCCGCCATCTCCTCGCCGCGCCGCGGCGCGGCAGCGAGCGAGGTCGCACCGAGCAGCTCTCCGGAGGCGACTTCGTCCGAAACGTGAAACAGCTCGTCGATCTGCTGCGCCAGATCGCGACGATCGAGCACGGTTCGCGCCTCGGAACCGTGGCCTCTCGAGCCGTTGACCTGCTCGAACGCGGCATCGTTGCCAGTTCCATCCCTCCCGAACCCGACGAGGGCGCGCTCGGCGCGGTCCACGATCCCGCGAGTGCCGTCCCGTAGTCTTCCCTGGGCATGACGCCCTACGCGACCGAGCACTTCACGCCGTCAGAACGTGACGTCCTCCGTCGCTATGTGACGAATCTCGACGGGCCGGTCTTCGCGCTCGTCAACCTGCCCGAGGTCGTGCGCGGCGCGCTCTTCGCCCGCTACTCCCGCTCCGCGAAGAGCCTTCGCCGGCTGTTCCTCGACGAGTTCGTCGGGGACTTGGACATCTCGGGCGACGTCACGCTCGACGCGACGGTCGGCTTGAAGCGCGCCGAGGAGCTGTATCGGCGGATCTTCTTCGAGTACGGCGACGACTCGGTTGCGCAGCTCGGGGGCGTCCACCTCGCCTGCGAGCAGGCGTCGAACGTGCTGACGAAGGTCCTCGAGTGGGGTCGACTGATGTCGTACCTCGAACAGTCGACGCGGTACATCCCCTACGACACGCGGCTTTCTTCCGGCCGGTATCGCTACTACCGCGACACCGAAGTGCTCGATTCGCCGCTCGGGGCGCGATACGTCGGTGACATGGACCGAATGTTCGACACCTACGGGGAGCTGCTCCCGCTTTTGCAGTCCCACATCACTCGCGCGACGCCGAACGACGGCTCCGTCGGCGACTTCGCCTACCGCCAGTCGGTGCGGGCGCGCGCCCTCGATGCGCTGCGCGGCCTGCTCCCGGCGGCGACGCTCTCCAACGTCGGCGTCTACGGGTCGGGTCAGGCCTACGAGCAGCTCTGCCTGAAGATGCGCGCCCACCCGCTGCCGGAGGTCCGCTCCTACGGCGAGCGCGTCCTTGCGGAACTGCAGAAGGTGATCCCGTCGTTCCTCGTCCGCGTCGACCGGCCAGATCGCGGCGGCGAATGGGTCACTTACCTCGCGGCACGCCGCGACGAGATGGACGCCCTCACCGTGCGGCTGTTCGGTGAAGCGCGTTCCCCAGGCGACGCCGTTGACGCCGACGCAACGGTACGCCTCGTCGATTTCGATCCCCGCGGCGAGGACAAAGTCATCGCCGCGATGTGCTTTCCGCACTCCGAGCTCACCGAGACGGACCTCGCCGAGCGCGTTGCCCAACTCGGCAAAGACGAGCGCCGGGCGATCGTCGCCGCCTACGTCGGCGAGCGGAAGAACCGCCGTCACCGGCCCGGTCGTGCCCTCGAGCGCACCGACTACCGCTTTGAGGTCGTCTCGGACTACGGGGCCTTCCGTGACCTGCAACGACACCGCATGCTCACGATCGAGTGGCAGCCGCTCTCACCCTCCCTCGGCTACACGCTGCCTGACCTCGTCGCGGAGACGGACCTCGCGCCACGCTTTGTCGAGTCGCTCGAGCGTTCACGCGAGCTGCACGAGACGCTCGCCGAGGCCCTGCCCCGCCAGGCCGTCTACGCGGTGGCGCTCGCCTTCAAGATCCGCTACGTCCTCCAGCTCAATGCCCGTGAGGCGATGCATCTCATCGAGTTGCGCTCGAGCGCCCAGGGCCATCCCGTCTACCGGAAGATCGCGCAGGCGATGCATCGCCAGATCGCCGAAATCGCCGGCCACGATGCGATCGCGCAGATGATGATCTACGCCGACCACGACGACGTCGAACTCGGCCGCCTCGGAGCGGAGGACCGGGCAGCCCAGCGACGAGCGGCCGACACCAACCCGCACGTGACCCACCCGAGCGGCGGCTCGATATCCCTCTGATCGTCGCCATCGGCACCGAATTGCTTCTTGACTCGGAGAGGTCGGGGTGCAGAATTGACAGGTCCCGCGAGTCAGGCGCCGGTTCGGGAGCCTCCGTCAGTCGCTCCAGGTCGTCTAGGCGGGGCAGTTGCGCAGGACAGCGATCCAGGGGGCCGAGTAGACAACGTCACTCGCCCCAAGGCGAGCCGTGCTCGGGCGGGCGCGGAAGACGGCGCCAAAGGTTCCCTGGATCGCTTCTCACGTGCGGCACGACGGTCGCTCCGGTCCCGCTCAGGGCGGGAATTTGCCCGCTCCCAGAGCGGTTGTAGGCGCATGATGTGCCGTATAGTGACCGGGCCCAGGCCCCCCGCACTGACGCCGTCGCTTCGGGCGACGAGGGAGGGAAGTTGGCACAAGGGATCGAGGACGTAATGGCGAGCGACATTGGGGAAGAGGTCGACACCGACGCCTCCCCAGTAGAAGAACTGGAAGCACCACTCGAGGAACCGGAGGACGAGGAGCTCTTAGAAGAAGAGGGCCTCGAGATCGATGACATTGTCGCCGAGGACCTCGTCGAAGCGGACGAAGACGAGATCGCCGAGACCGCGGACGAAGACGAGGCCGAGATCGACCCGGCGGCGCCGACGGTCGTCGAAGAGCCGCTCACCGAGATCGAAGACGACGATGAAGAGCTCGACGACGATGACGTCGAGGCGAGTCTCGACGTCATCTTGAAAGAGCGTCTCGTCGTCGCCGACGAGGCGGAGGATGAAGACGACGCCGAGCCGACCGACGCGGAGGATCGCGCCGACGGGGCGACGCGCGTGCTGCCGAAGCAGCCCGGTGAGTTCGTCTGCCAGTCGTGCTTCTTGGTGAAAAGCCAAACCCAGCTCGCCGACCGCCGGCGCAAGCTCTGTCGCGACTGCGTCTGATGGCCGACGACCAAAGCCCGAAAGAGCGCGCCCGCCGGCTCGCCGATGAGCTCGTCGACTATGCGATCTATGCGCCCCTCGGCGCTGTCGCGACGCTCGCCGACGAGCTTCCCGCGCTCGTCCGTCGTGGCCGCGACCGGTTCGGTGGCCAGGTAAAGCTCGCCCAGATGTTCGGCAAGATCGCCGCGGACTCGGCGCGGCGACAGGCACAGGGCTTCGCCCGCGGACGCCCGGGTCGTGCCGAGACCGCGGAGCCGGCGCCCGGGCCGGCGTCCTCGACGGAGCGTCCGCCGTTCGCGGGCTATGACGACCTCGTGGCCACCGAGGTCATCGCGCGTCTGGACCGCCTTGGCACCGAAGCGCTGCGGTCGGTGCGAGCGTACGAACAAGCACATCGCAACCGACGGACGGTTCTCGGGCGCGTCGCGCAACTTCTCGCCAACCGACCGAATTAGCGGTGGGGGGCGAGGGCGAGTCGGCGCGTCGCGCGCTCGTCAGCGACGTTGGTGACATCGCCGCCCTCGCGGTCGACTACCTCGCAGCGCTCGAGAGCGCGCGCGGCGGCGACGCGCTCACCTCGCGTATACGTCCCCTCACCGACCCCGACGCCCTCGCCGCGCTGATCGCGGATGCGGAAAACGCCCTCCTCATCGTCGGTCTCTATGACCGCGTCATTGCCGGGTTCGCGTTCGCTGCATCACGTGACGACACCGGTGGACCGCGGCGAATCGAAGTCGAGGCGATGTATATCGACCCGCCGTTACGCCGCGTCGGTATCGGCGAGGCGATGATCGACGAAGTCACGCGGTACGCGCTCGAGCGGCACGCCGCTTCGATCGACGTTGTCGCGCTGCCAGGCGACGGCGCGACGAAGTCGTTCTTGGAAGCGACGGGATTCCGCGCCCGTCTGCTCGTCATGCACCGTGCGTCGCCGGGCAGATGAAAGACGAGGCGCTCACGCCGGTGACTTGTGTCGGGGTCGTCGACGTCGAAGACGGGATGCTCCTGCTCATCAAAAGACGCGACCCACCGTCGGCGGGCCGTTGGACACTGCCGGGAGGACGCGTCGAGCCCGGTGAGGCGCTGCGTGACGCGGCGTGGCGCGAGGCGATCGAGGAGACGGGGCTCGACCTCGAGATCGGAGAGCTGCTCGGCACCGCCGAGATCGACGCGCCACCAGAGCGTTTTCTCGTCAGCGACTTCCTCGCCCGCCGTCGCGAAGATGCAACGGCACCGGCACCCGGAGACGACGCCCTCGAGGCCCGTTTCGTTCCGCTCGAAAAGGTGCTCGACCTAGACCTCGTCGACGGGGTCGGGCGTTGGCTCGTCGACCACAGGGTCCTCGACGATCGGCGCTGAGGGGACCCCGTCGCCCGCGACGTCCACCGGCTCGGGTGATGCGTCGGGCGTCGTCGTCGCTTCGTCGGGACGCGGCGGCTCGGCGAATTTCTCCGGCGCAGCGTCAATGGTTGCCGCTGTCGCCCTCTCGGGCGCCGGTTGCCTTTGACCCTTAGGGCGGCCACGTTCAGGGGCGACACGCTTCACGGGTCGCGGGGGAGGAGGGAGCGCGAGGCCGAGCATCGGCGCGAGGGCCGGGATCCGTCCCGCCCACGCCGCCGCGTCACGCCTCAGCGTGCCGGACTCGTCTGTCGGCATGGCCGCGGGCTTGACCGAGAGCCGGACGGGCGAGGCCGCGGCAGCCTCCAGGAGCGCGAGCCATCTCTCCGGAGGCGTCGTGGCGTCGAGCGCCGCGCTGGCCGCTTCCGCGAGCGGTTTCGCGAGCGGCGATGGCAGTCGAGCTCCCGCGTCCGGTGCCCGAGACGACAGCCGCAACGCCTGCAGCACACGCCCAGCCTCGAGCGCGTGGCCGATCTCTTCTTCCCAGGTCGTGCGGATCTTCGCCACCCGGCCCGCAAGCGCTTCGCGCAGCGTGGCCAGGAGCGCCCGGCCTTGCTCGTCTCGCGGCGTCGCCCCGACGACCGTCGTGCGCAGATCGCGCAGCGAGATCGACTCCAACTGCGCGACAGCCGCATCGGCGCGATCAAGCCACATGGCACGACGCACCTCCGGGAGGAGCTGCTCGGCGAGGCTGATCATCGCCTCGCCACCCTGCGCTCCGGCACCGCGTGCTTCGGCGACGGCTCGACGAATCGCTGGCATGCCACCGCGCGCGAGCTGTTCCGCGACCGCCCGCTGATCCGGTGCAAGCCCGACCAGGAATTCGTCACGGTGTTTCGTCCCCGGTGCAAAGCGCGGCGGCCGGGCGCGTCTCGGCTTCTCGACGACCCGCGGCCGACGGTCGGGCGCGCTCGGGCGTTCGGAATCCGACGAGTCAGGCGTCGGCCGAGCTGAGCGCGGCCGAGCGGTGCGCTCGCGGCGGTGTGCGTCCGGACCGCCCTCAACACGCGGTGGCCGCCCGGGGCGTGGTCGTTTCTCGTCGCGACGCGGACGCGCGCCCTCCCGATCCGCGCGATCCCGGCTCGGACCACGCCGACGTGCGACGAGTTCCGTCGTTACGGATCCCGTACCTTCGCTCGGCCCGGTACGTATCTCGATCCGACCTTTCGGCTCGGCGCGCTCCCGAGGCGGCAGCACCGAGACGATCGTGATTCCGTCCAAGTCGAACGAGGCTTCGACCCGTACGACATCGCCGACCTTGGCGTTGTCCTCGAGGAGCTTCGCGTCGATCGCGCCGCGGGGCTCCTTCGCGCCGGCGGCGCGCCACGTCCAGGTTCCGTCGCCGCGGACGGACGTCAACTCAATGTCGAGACGACGCGCCATTCGCGCGACAACCTACCTGCTCTCGGCGCTGCCCGTCTTCGCCCGGTCGGTTGATTGTGGTTCTTCGACCGTTACGCTCGCTGCGCGTCCTGAGCAGAAACTGCTCACGAAATGGTCTTGAAGGTCAGGTGATGGCGCTGGGCGGCGGAATGGGGATGGGAGGAGCGCGCATGGGCTGGGGCCTCATGCGCTCACTTGGACGCGATCCTTCGGTGAAAGACGAACGATTGCGCCGCGGAACGTGGAAGCGCGTCATCCAGTTCGCCCGGCCGTATCGCAAACTCCTCGCCCTGTTCCTGGTCCTCATCGTCTTCGACGCCGTGGTGTCGACGGCGAACCCGCTTGTCTACCGGGCGATCATCAACGACGTTGTCAAAGGCATTCGACGCCATTCGTTGGTCCACACCGAAGAGATTGCGGTCATCACTCTCGCCGCGGTGATCGCGGGACTCGCGCTCGTGAGCGTCGTGAACGGCGTCGCCGAGCGTGGCGTCTCGGCGCGAATTGGTGAAGGTCTCATTTACGACATGCGGTCGAAGGTATTCGAGCACGTGAACCAGATGCCCATTGCCTTTTTCACCCGCACCCAGACCGGAGCTCTCGTCTCTCGGCTCAACAACGACGTTCTCGGAGCGCAGCAGGCATTCACCGACGTCTTTTCGAACGTCATCGGCAACATCGTGAGCGTGACACTTGTCCTCGGGGCGATGTTCGCCCTCTCGTGGAAGATCACGCTCGCCTCGCTCGTGGTTCTGCCGCTCTTCATCATCCCCGCGCGCCTGATGTCGCGACGCCTGCAGCGGATCACCCGCGAGTCGTACAACTTGAACGCCGAGATGACGACGATGATGAGCGAGAGGTTCAACGTCGCAGGCGCACTCTTGGTGAAGATCTTCGGGCGTCCCACCTTCGAGACCGAGTCGTTCAACCAACGCGCCGGACGCGTGCGCGACATCGGCATCACCCAGGCGCTCTTCGCGCGGATCCTCTTCGCCTCGCTCGCTTTGACCGCCGCGATCGCCACGGCACTCGTGTACGGCTGGGGTGGAGTGTTGACGCTACACGGGGCGCTGACGCTCGGAACGATCGTCGCGCTCACCGCGTATCTCAACCGCCTTTACGTCCCATTGACCCAGCTCTCGAACGTCCAGGTGGACGTGCTGACGGCGATGGTCTCGTTCGATCGCGTCTTCGAAGTCCTCGACCTGCCCCCGATGATCCAAGAGAGCCCCGACGCCGTGCCGATTCCGCCCGGTTCCGCCAGCGTGGTATTCGACCACGTCGACTTCGCGTACCCGGGTGCCGATGAGGTGTCCCTCGCCTCCTTGGAGTCCGTCGCCGTCTTGGAGCATCTGCCGCGGGTGCCCGTCCTCCACGACGTCTCCTTTGTGATCCAACCGGGCGAGCTCGTCGCGCTCGTCGGACCGACGGGTGCGGGCAAGACGACGATCGGCTCCTTGCTTGCCCGCCTCTACGACGTGGACTCGGGTTCGGTAAAGGTGAACGGCGTCGACGTCCGACAGGCGACGATCGCTTCGTTGCAAGCGACCGTCGGCGTCGTCACCCAGGATGCGCATCTGTTCCACGACACGATCCGCGCCAACCTGGCGTACGCACGGCCGGAATCGACGGACGACCAGATGTGGCACGCACTCGAAGATGCCCAGATCCGCGACCTCGTCGATTTGCTCCCCGAGCAACTCGACACCGTGGTCGGGGATCGTGGCTATCGACTCTCTGGAGGCGAAAAGCAGCGCATCGCGCTCGCCCGGCTGTTGCTGAAGGCGCCGTCCGTCGTCGTCCTCGACGAGGCGACCGCGCACCTCGATTCGGAGTCGGAGGCCGCGGTCCAGCGAGCGCTCGATCAGGCGCTCGTCGGTCGTACCTCACTTGTCATCGCCCACCGTCTGTCGACGATCCGCAATGCCGACCAGATTCTCGTCTTGGACGACGGCCGCGTCGTCGAGCGCGGCACCCACGAGGAGCTGATCGAAAGGGCTGGCTTGTACCGCGAGCTGTACCAGACCCAGTTCGCCGATCCGACCGTCCACGCCTGATCGTCCGACCATGCGCGGTGCGCGGCACCGCGATACCGTCCGCTTCGTCTGACGATTTTGGAGGGCGCCATGGTCGACAATCCGCCGAAGGACACGCCGTATGTCTCGCCCTATCTGCTCGTTGATGACGTCGACGAGCAAGTCGACTGGGTGGTGGACGTGCTCGGCTTCGCGGATCAGGGCCGCGCGAAAGGTCCCGACGGCAAGACGATGCACGCCGCCGTGCGGGCGGGTGAAGGCCTCGTGATGATGGGCAACCCCGGGCCGACACACGGGACGCCAAAGAGCCTCGGCGGCACCACTTCGATGGTCTACGTCTACGTCAACGACGTCGACGCTTCGCACGCCCGTGCGAAGCAAAAGGGGGCGGAGATCGTGGATGAGATCGCCGACCAGTTCTACGGAGATCGCACCTTCGGGGTTCGCGACCCGCAGGGGCACCTCTGGTGGGTCGCCCAGCACGTTCGCGACGTCAGCCCCGAGGACATGCACCCGTAGCCGCCCCCGCGTCCGAAAGAGGTCCCATTGCCGACTCGGCTTTCTTCCGCGGGTACGCGGCGCATCACCGACATCGCGCAGCGGTACGTCGACGAGGAGTACTTGCCCGGGCTCGTCGTCCTCGTCGCGGCGGGCGACGACGTCTTCGCCGAGGCGTTCGGGAAGCTCGCTTTCGACGGACCGAAGACAGAGCGCGACTCGCTGTTCCGCATCGCTTCGATCACAAAACCGATCACCGCGGCGGCGATCCTCGCGCTCGTGAGCGAGGGTCGGCTCTCCCTCGACGCCGCGGTCGACGACTTTCTGCCCGAGCTCGCGAATCGCCGCGTGCTGCGATCAGTCGACGGACCGATCGATGAGACGGTGCCAGCGGACCGCCCGATCACGACTCGCGACCTGCTCACCTTCACCTTCGGTTTTGGCTTTGTCCTCGAGATGTTCCTCTCGAAAGACCCGTGGCCGATCGTCGAGGCGACAACCGCTCTGAAGCTTTCGACGCTCGGTCCTCCGCATCCCCAGGAACCGCCCGACCCCGCGACGTGGATCGCGGGTTTCGGCTCGCTGCCGCTCCTCGCGCAGCCGGGGGAGCGGTGGTTCTACAACACTGGCGCGCAGGTCCTCGGCGTGCTCGCGGCGCGTGTCGCGGCCGTGCCGTTCCCCGAAGTCCTGCGCGAGCGGGTTCTCGAGCCGCTCGGGATGACGAACACCTCGTTTTGGACGAACGAAGTCGACCGCTTCGCGACGGCGTACGTGCCGACGCCGTCGGGGCTCGTCGTGTCGGACCTGCCGACAGGGGAGTGGAGTCGCCCTCCCGCTTTCCCCGACGGTGCGGCTGGGCTCGTCTCAACAGCAGACGACCTGTACGCGTTCGCGCAGATGCTTTTGCGCGGCGGGTCACCGGTGATGTCGGTCGAGTTCGCGCGGGAGATGACGACCGACCAGCTCACCCCCGAACAGAAGGCGTTCGGCGGACTAGGGCCGAGCTTCTTCGATAGCCGTTCGTGGGCTTTCGGACAGTCGGTGCTCGACGACGGCTCGTACGGCTGGGACGGCGGCCTCGGCACCTCCTGGCTTGTCGACCCGGCACGCGAGCTCGTGATGATCGTGCTCACCCAGCGCATGTTCGAATCCTCCGAGACGCCGTCGATTCACCGGGAGATCCAAGACGCGGCGCGCGCGGCGCTCGAAACGGACTGAATGGCCGACAGCGGAATCGTCGCCGCATCGAAATACGGGCGGTGACGTCGGTGTTGTAAGAGTTGGATCCGTCGATGAGACCCGGAAGGGGCACTCGATGAGGAGCTGGCCCTTCCGCCCGGGGGCTGGCGGGATCCGGTAGGGCCTCCGGGCGGGCGCAACCCTGGTGCGTTGCGACGGAAGGAGGAGTGCGTGCACTTCTTTGCGTTGTTCCTTTTCTTCACGTTCGCGGTCATGGCGCTCGGGATGCTCGGTGAGCGCGGCTATCGCCGCTTTCGCGGAGTCCGACCCCTGCTCTTCGGGGCGTGGGGCGTGGCGCTCGCTTGGCTCGCGAACTTGAACATGTGGTCCGGATGGGCGATCGGCAACCTCCGCTACGGCTGGGTCGGCGTCACGCTGACCGGGATCGCCGTCGGCGGAGCGGCGTTGTTCGTCCACGCGGTGCTGGGGACCTTCCTCGGGATGCATCGCAAGCTGACGGACCAGGCGGAACAGATCGAGCAGACCGGAATCCGCCGAATCGCATAACGATCCGAGGAGAGCGGTCCTCCGACGGGCGTCAGGCGCCGAAGGTCCGCTCGTTTCGCTTCTCCGCCGCTCTCCTAAGGCAAGACGACGCATTCATCGGCGGGCGCGCCGCCGATGACGTAGGCGAGAGGCTGCGCAGCGAGCGCGACCCGTGCCCGGTCACGGTGGAGTTCCCACAGCTCGTCAAGGCGTGCCTGCGCTCCGGAGCGCTCGTTCATCCGTGTGGGATTCTCTTCGTTTGGGAACGCCTCCCGGTATGCCTGCTGGTCGCGAAACGCGGATGCCCGACTTTCCCCTGTGAGTTCCGCGTACTCCTCGATCGACTTCAGTTCGCGTCCGAGCTCGGCGGCGCACATGCCCCAACGAACGGCGAACCTCAGTGCGCGATCGGTCGTTCGCATGCCGGCATTGCGCCAACCGAGTTCGGCCCACGCCGGCCGTCGGCCCTCGGACATCGCCCAACGATACCCACGAGAGTCTCAGATACTGAGACTTTTGCCTTCTTCGCTCGCGAGTCGGTCCGCTTCGCCGCGATCGCGACAGGTGCGCAGGGAGACGATCCTGCCGTCGCGTACTTCGACGACATGAAAGTTCAGATCACCGCTTCGCCACGTCGGACGATCTCTTTCGGCCAGAAAGCGCGTCGTCACGACGATCCGGTTTCCGAACGATTCGATTTCGACGAGCTCGAGGCCCTGGGCGCCGAGCCCCCGGTTCATCTGCTGGGTGATCTCCGATCGGCCCGTGCAGGTGCGGAGGATCGGGGTGTCTTCGGAGGGGTCAAAGTACGTCCAGACGAAGCGGTCTTCGAGGAGGGCATCGACGGCTTCGCGATCTCTTTTCGAAAAGGCGTCGAACGCGGAGCGCACCGTCTGTGACGGCGATGACCGCCGCACATCATCGGTAGGCGTCACGGGGTCTCCTCGGTCAAAGACCGCCTTCCGGCGGCACGCCGCTTGCGTTTTCTCAACGTATCCTCGGCCCGCCGAGGACCGATTGGCACGACCTTTGTGCCCTCTGAAAGAGCGCGCTTCTCGGCGTGACGCCGTTGACCTGCTTGGCGCCGAAGGAGAATCCGATCCCGCCGTTCGGCCCACTCGTCGGATCGGGGAAGTTCGGCACCCCGTGGGCACGCATGCATCGGGAGAACCTCAGCGCGTTGGCGAGGATCTTTTGTTGCTGAGCGGCGCTCGGTTGCTTGCCACCACCCGGGGAATACTTCGCGCAGGCTTTTTGGGCGGCGATGAAGGTTCCCGAATTCGGATCGATGTTCATCGTGACCTGCCCAGAGCTGCTCGGGTCGGGGAAGTTCGGTACCCCGTGCGCGCGCATGCAAACGGAGAATTTCAGGGTTACACCACCCATGCCGATCTGTCCTCTCCCAGACGGCCCACCTCCGCTCGTCGTTCCCGTCGACCCTTCCGTGCTCTTGCCGGCCGTTCCGGAATCCGTCGAGTTGTGGCCGATGCTCGCGACCCCTGGGCTCGCCGAACCTCCGCAGGCGGCGAATGTCACGCAAACCACGGTCAGCGCGGCGAGGACAAGGAGTCGCCGCAGCGCTCTCGTGCCTCTCGGTCGCAACTCGCACCTCGGTTCGGCCGCGCGACGCGCGATTGATCAGACGCGTCTCGCGTGTTCTACGCGAGCTCCGGTTGCGGCACGGTTACGGCCGATTTCTCAATCTCGACGAATGCAACTGCCGTAACTCTCCCATGCGGATCCGACGCGATAATTGGGTGATCGGAGGCTTACCGAGGCGCGATCAGACCACACCCCGCCCGGGAATCGGGGCGTCCAAGAGCGCGTCGCGCGTCGGACACCTTCTCCGCACACTGACGACCGGTCGGCGTCCGATGGGGGTTGTCGCCGCCGTCGTCGCCGGCGCCGTGGCGCTCTCGGGGTGCCTGGGCACCGGGTACACGTATGTCAGCCACCGCAACCCTGATCGCACCGAGCTCTACTTCAAGGTGCCCTCACGCTGGAAGTTCTTCAGCGACAAGCAGATCATCCTCGCCGACAACCCCAACCTCAGCGACAAGCAGCTCAAGACGCTCGAAAGCGGGCGATGGCTCGAAGCCTTCACGCCCGATCCGAAGGCGTCCGTAAAGAAACTCGGTGATTACACCGCGGAGTACCCGATGGGCACCGTGTACGCGCGCGCTCGGCGTGGATGAGCGCCAGACGTACTCGCTCTCTTCGCTGCGGACGGAGATCCTCGCGAACGACCCGCTCGCCTCGGATTCGCCCGACAAGGTCCTCGGTTACAGCGAATTCACAGGTCCCTCTGGGTTGCGGGGGAGCCGGATGTTGGTCGACATCCCGCTTTCGAGCGGGAAATTCGTCACTTTCGACCAGGTCGCCGAGGTTGACGCGGGAACGAATTGGGTATTCGTCATCGCAGTCGGTTGCACCGTGACCTGCTGGCGACACTATGGCGGGATCGTCAAGCAGGTCATGAACTCGTGGACCGTGAGGTCGACCCGTTGACGGTGATGCGGGCGATTCGCCCGAAGCGCGGTCCGAGGAGTGCGATGATTTCTGACGACGGCAGGAGCGCCGATGGATCACACTGACGTTCCCCCCGACTTGGGCGCGGGCGACGCCTTCAACCCGGCCGCGCTCCCCGTCCTGGCACCGGCGAGCGCCCCCCACGTCGAGGAGTGGCCACTGCGCGACAAGCGCAGCTGGTGGGATCGGCTGAAGATCCTTATCGGCCTCGTCGCGCTGTGGTGGATCCTCGTCTGGGCGACGCTCACGAACAACCCGCTCGAGCCGTTCCGCGTCGCACTCGGTCACGAGATTCAGACGCTGATCTGGCTCGAGGTCCTCGCGGGACTCGAGGCCATCCGCCAGATCCACTACTTCATTTCCGAGCACTCCCGTCGTTGGAACCATTTCTGGTCCGTCAGGGTGTTCGGGCGTCGCAACTTCATCCAGCGGAAGACGAACGACTGGACGCGGTTCCGGGTTGGGAGAGCGGCACGCATCGTCGTCGTGCTCGTCCTGCTGGCGGTCATCCTTGCCGCCTTCTACCACACGTCTCCCGCGGTCTCGCTCTTCCAGGTGCCGGTCGCGCTCTACAACGCGCTCCCGTTCATCTTCCAACTCGCGTTCGCCTTTTTCTTCATCGCCTTCCAGTTCATCGGGCTGTTCTGGCTCCTCTCGAAGGGCGGCGTCGACGTCCACTATCCGGGGGACATCCCGACGCGATTCAGCGACGTATGGGGACAGGACGCCGTCGTCGATCGCGTGAAGGAGAACTTGATCTTCTTGAAGGACCCGGATGAGATCGAGTCGAAGGGGGGTTACGTTCCGGGCGGCATCCTGCTCCACGGTCCTCCCGGGACCGGGAAGACGCTCCTCGCCGAAGCGGTCGCCGGCGAGACGAACAACCCGTTCGTCTTCGTCGACCCGGGCGCGTTCAACAACATGTTTATGGGCGTCGGGATCCTGAAGGTGAAGTCCCTCTTCCGGCGGCTGCGCAAGCTCGCGTTGCGCTACGGGGGAGTGGTCGTCTTCTTCGACGAGGCGGATTCGCTCGGCAACCGAGGTGCCTTGACGCCGGGAGGCATCTTCGGCCCCGGCGGGAGCTACTGCCGGGGGGCCGAATACGCCGCGTTCTCGCTCGCTGAGATCGAGCAGGAACAACGGAATCCCATGATGATGGGCGGGATGATGGGCGGGGGCGGACAGGGGACGCTGCAGTCGCTCCTCTCAGAGATGCAAGGACTTACGAAGCCGCGGGGTTTCGTGAACCGCTACGTGCGGCGCGCGCTCGGCATGAAGCCGAAACCGCCGCCCAAGTACCGGATTCTCATCATGATGGCGTCGAATATGCCGCAGTCGCTCGACGAAGCCCTCCTGCGCCCGGGCCGCATCGACCGGATCTACAAGATGGGATACCCGTCGAAGGCGGGACGCATCCGCACCTACCAGGGCTACTTCGCGAAGGTGAACCACGAGCTCACGCCAGACCAGATCGATCGACTGGCGACGATGACGCCGTACGCGACTGGAGCGACGATCAAGGACCTCGTCAACGAATCATTGATCAATGCGATCCGCGACGGGCGCGACGTCATTTCATGGGGAGACGTCGTCAAGGCGAAGCAACTGAAGGAACTCGGTCCTCCAGAAGATGTCGAATACATCGAGCGCGAGCGCCACGCGACAGCCGTCCACGAAGCGTGCCATGCCGTCGCCGCTGCCCGTTCCCAGAAGGACTGGGTGATCGATCTCGCGACGATCGAGAAGGGCAGCACCTACCTCGGCATGGTGAAGCACGTTCGCGCCGAGGACACGTTCACGAGATGGAAGTCGGACTATGAGGCCGACATCATGGTTTCGCTCGCCAGCCTTGCCGGTGAGCGGATGTTCTTCGCCGGCGACAGCGCGTCGGGAGTGTCGAGTGACCTCTCGAACGCGACCCGTATCGCGACGTTCATGGAGGGGTACTGGGGGATGGGTCGGACGATCACTTCGCACGAGGTGTCGAAGGAATCCGGCGTCGGCTCTGGAGGAGCGGGGCGAGGTAAGGACGACGAGACGAAGGCGATGTTCTCATCTCTCGGCGACCGCATCGAGAACAATCTCGAGCGACTCCTGTCCCAAACCGAGCACCTTTTGAAGGAGAACCGCTACCAGATCCTCGCGGTCGCCCACGCCCTTGAAACGCGAAAGACGATCACCGGCGAAGACGTTATTGCGATCGTGAACGGCACCCCGGGCCCGTTCGTCGACGGACGCGCCTACACAACTCCGGAATTTCGCGCCGCGCTCGACGAGTATCACGAGGCTGTCGTCGCCGCACATCGCGACCGAAGGGGAGTGGAGATCCACCTTCCCGATTTTCCGATTCTGCCCGAGGTTGTCGCTGTCGCGGCCACCGGCAATGGCGAGACTCCTCCCGCGCGTCGAGCGCGACGGCGGGGTCCGAACGCGAACGGCGAGACGACTTAGAAAGCTCCCCCGTTCCTTCGCCGTGCGGGAATCTACGTTCCGAGATCGCCAGCGGCAGAGGACGCGGCGTCTTTGGTCGGACGGCCGCGGGCATGGTCGCTACTGTCGACGCATCTGAATGGGGGAGGGGTATGCGCTGTCCGGAGTGCGGGGCAGAGAACGACGAGGCTGCTCGCTTCTGCGAGGACTGTGGCTCCCCGCTCGCACTGATCTGTCAAAGCTGCGGGACGCCGGCGACGCCCGGCAAGCGGTTTTGCCGACAGTGCGGCTCGGCGCTTTCTGATTCGCGATCCGTCGACTCTCCATCTCAAGTCATTGGGGCAGTTGCCCCGCAACCCGACAGCACGACGGTCGCCGAACGCCGACTCGTCTCCGTTCTCTTCTCCGATCTCGTCGGGTTCACGAGCCTTTCCGAGACGCGCGACGCAGAAGAAGTTCGCGACCTCCTCTCGCGCTTTAACCAGATCTGCAGAGTCGCTGTCGAGCGGTACGGCGGGATCGTCGAAAACTTCATCGGCGACGCGGTCTTGGCGGTTTGGGGATCGCCGACCGCGCACGAGGACGATGCCGAGCGGGCTGTTCGCTGCGGGCTCGAGCTTGTGGAGGCGATCACCGCCCTCGGAACCGAAGTGAATGCCCCCGGACTGTCGTCGCGCGCGGGCGTATTGACGGGGGAAGCTGCCGTCAATTTCGGAACCACCAGCGAACGCATGATCGCCGGCGACTTGGTGAACACCGCATCGCGACTACAGAGCGCCGCCGAGCCGCGCACGGTCTACGTCGGCGAGGCTACGTACCAAGCAGCCAATCACGCCATCGCCTTCTCGGAGGTCGGCGAGCTCACCTTGAAGGGCAAGGACGAACCAGTTCGCGCCTGGCGGGCGCTGCGGGTTGTCGCGCAACGAAAGGGCGTCGGTCGCACTGAAGGCATCGAGGCCCCGTTTGTCGGCAGGGACGAAGAACTGAGAGCGTTGAAGGAAGGGCTTGACGCCCTATCGCGGGAGCGTCGAGCAAGGCTCATCTCCGTCACGGGTATCCCGGGCATCGGCAAGAGCCGGCTCGCCTGGGAGTTCAAGAAGTACGTCGACGGTCTTGTCGAGACGATCTACTGGCACCACGGCCGGAGCCCCGCGTATGGGGAAGGGATCAGTTTCTGGGCGCTGTCCGAAATGGTGCGGATGCGGGCCGCTATTACCGAGGACGAGGACGCCGGATCAGCGAAGCGGAAGCTTGCCGACACGCTCGCCGAGTTCGTGACGGACGTCGACGAGCGAGCGTGGATCGAACCGCGACTTTCACATCTTCTCGGACTCGGCGACGCACCCCCTGGGCACCGTGACGAGACCTTTTCGGCATGGCGGAGTTTCTTCGAGCACATCGCCCGGGACGCGCCGGTCGTCATGGTCTTCGAGGACCTCCAGTGGGCCGACCCCGGACTCATTGACTTCATCGAGTCGATCCTCGAGTGGTCGCGGTCACAACCGATCCTCGTCCTCTGCTTGGCACGGCCCGAGCTTTTGGAACGCCGGCCGAATTGGGGAGCGGGACAGAGAGCTTTCCTGTCTCTCCACCTTGACCCGCTTTCTCGAGACACCATGCACCAGCTGCTCTCGGGGCTCGTGCGCAACCTGCCTGAACCGCTGTCGGGACGCATTCTCGAACGGGCCGAGGGCATCCCGCTGTATGCCGTCGAAATCGTCCGAATGCTTTCGGGCAAAGGACTACTCGTCGAGCGGGACGGCGTTTTTGAGGCTTCGGAGGAACTGTCGGATTTCGAGGTTCCGGACAGCCTTCATTCGCTGATCGCTTCCCGACTCGATTCGCTGCCCACAGAGGAGCGCTCCCTTCTGCAAGACGCGGCGGTGCTGGGCAAGAGTTTCTCGACGGCGGCGCTCTCTGTGCTTACCGGTATCGACCCGAGCGAGCTCGAAGCACCGCTACGCGACCTCGTCCGCAAAGAAATCCTGCTCGTCGACAACGATCCTCGATCACCGGAACGTGGCCAGTACGGCTTCCTTCAGGGACTCATCCGCGAGGTCGCCCACGGCACCCTGGGGAGGAAGGACCGACGCGCTAAACACCTTGCGGCGGCGCATTACTTCGAGTCGCTCGCGGATGACGAACTCTCGGGCGTCGTCGCCGCCCATTATCTCGAGGCTTACGACGCATCTCCCGACGGTCCGGAGCGCGAAGCGCTCGGCGCGAGAGCGCGCGACACCCTCGCCGACGCCGGGCGGCGGGCGATGTCGCTCGGCTCGCCTGAGCAAGCGCTGTCGTATTTTGAACAGTCTCTCGAGATCGCGGCGCCTGGTGTCGAGCGGGCAGAGCTGTGGGAACTCGCCGGAGAAGCGGCGACTCGCGCAGGGGATGTCGAGCGGGCGTGCGCGCATCTCGAACAGGCGATCACCTTTCACGAAAGCGCCGGCGATGCGGCATCTGCTGGATACGCGGTCTCCTTGTGGGCGCGTGCCAACGGGCTCGGTTCCACCGGATTTTCTGAAGCGATCGAACGGGCCGAGCGGGCGTACGCCGATCTTGAGGGCCATGACGAACCGCGGGTGCGCGCCAACCTCGCCACCGTGCTCGCCGAATTGTGTGCGCGCTCAGGTGAACCCGCCCGCGGTCATGAATGGGCGGAGTCGGCGCTTGTTCTCGTCGAACAGATGGATGAACCCGAACTGCTCGCCCAAGCTCTCTGGGCTGAAGCGGCAGCGTTGTTCAACCTTGGGCGGCATCAACAAGCGTTGATTCTCGCCCGGGGGATCTTGCCGATCGCTGAATCTGCGGGATCACTTGTCGAACAGTCGCGCGCATTGCTTGCGTTGAGCGTCTACGTGCTCGACGAGGACCCTCGGGAAGCGTTCGACTCCGCAATCCGTACCGTCGAGCTCTCTCGCCGGGCAGGCGACCGCAGGAGGGAGATCATGAGTCTGCTGAACGCGGCTGAGAACGCGACCTTCCTCGGCGAATTGGGAGAAGCAGAGACGATCCTCGCAGAGCTCGAGGAACAAGACCTGCCCGGTGAAATGCCGTTGTGGAAAGCGGCAAATGACAAGTTGGTGCGCGCCTTCCGCGGCGACATTGCTGGCGCGAACGCCGCCTTCGACGAGTTGGCCGAACTCGTCACTACGAGCGAGTACGTGCACGATCGCTCCACGTACTACGCCGAGCGGGCTCTCGTCAGCCTCGTCGCAGGTGACCTTCATTCCGCGTACGAGGAAGCTGAGGCTGCGGTGGCCGCGGACCCCTCGGGAATCAACAGCCCCAAATCTCTCGCGATGCAGGCTCGCGCGGCACTCTGGCTCCATGATTCCGTTCGCGTCGCGGCGGCGCTAGCAGGAATGGGTGGCTTCCGAGGTCGATGGATGGCGACCGCGCGGCTCACGACCGAAGCGGGACTCGCCGCGCTCGAGGGTCGTTCCAACGAAGCGATCGCTCTGTACGAACGCGCCCGTCGATTGTGGAACGAACTCGGCACGCCACTTGACCTCGCGCTCTGCGAAATGGACGTCGCCTTCCTCCTTGCTCCGCATCAGGCTGCGGATGACGCGGCCGACAAGGCGCGGCAATTACTCCGGGAGATCGGTTCACCACCACTCCTTGCGCAGTTGGAAGCGCGCGGACCACAGGTGATGACCACGGCCAGATCGGGTGACGAGACGGCGTAACGAGACGTTGCCCGCGATCCCGTATGTGCTCGCAAGCGATAGCTGTCTCAAATCCTGAGACTCCCGCATGACGCTGTCGCGTCGTGGGGGAGTGGTGAGACCAGATTCACGCGCGGATTAGCCGATCGCGCGAAAGGCCTCTATTCCGCTGTAAGTCGGCACGAGCAACATTCCTTCGCCAGCACTGGGCGTGGCGAAGTGGTTGAGGCCATCGGTGGATCGCTCGACGACCACGCGGCCCGTTGTCGGATTCATTCCGTAAAGCTCGTTTCCGTTCCAGTCGAGTGCCCAGACGCGACCGCCGGCGACGATCGGCGGGCCGTTTGGTGACCCGCTTGACGGGCTCCAGACGCGTCGAAATGACAACGAAGCGGCGTCGATCTGAATTGCTTCTGTTCCACCGCCACAGGCGGCATAGATGAAAATGCGCCCGCCTATGACGTCGGAGGCATCGGCGCCATAGACGCCGCCACCGTCACAGAGCACGGCGCTAAACGCGCCATGACCAACTCCTCCCAATGCTCCCTCACGCATCAGGGACCCGAAACTGTTGTTCCCAGCAGGCTTGCCGGCGGCGAACAGCAGCGCTGTCCCCGGCACTTGGACTGGTCCGGCCGAACCGAGATCCCAGTCGTCGTCGTTCAACTGCACCCAGTTGCTCGGGGCCCATAATCCGAGTCGTTGCAATGTCGGAGAGAGCTCGATGACCGAATTCCCTTCGTCGTAGTCCGCTGGGTTGTTCGAGCTGCCGTTGCCCGTCGCGACGTACAAGTCACCTTGGGACGCGACGACGATCCCGCTCGTCCCCCAGATCCCTCCCTCGCGAGCGGTTGGAACTTGATAGGAGAGGAGATGGCCCTTGCCCGATTCGGCGAGCCCCACGACATAGCCGTGGTACTGGCCGCAGTCTCCGTCCAATCCTCCGTACGCCGTGTAGAGACGACCGTCGTAGAACGTGAGCGCTGATCGTTGCTGCTCGGCGGCGATGTAGTAGGTGCCCGGGCGGTTGGGATGGGGAGGATCGATGTCTCGGTGCCAGACCTCGTGGTGGCTCTGCAGTGAGACGGCAACAAGCCAATGCCGCAGGCTCTGCCACCGGGCCCGTCCGGCAACCTCTGTCTCCTCGGCCACAAAAATCTCGTCCGTCGCCGGATCGATGACCGGGGTTCCGGTGATGCCGAGCGGGTCGATGTCGCCACAGCCACTCCCGAGCGTCGGAGCCGAGTCGATCACCGACACGGACGCCGGCGAACCGACCTGAACTCTCCACCGCACCGCGCCGTTGCGGGCATCAATCGCGTAGATCGTGTCGCTCTCTGTCCCCACGTAGACGGTGCCGTCGAAAACGAGGGGCTCCCCATAGACGGCTCCGTCGAGGGAGTCGTCGTTCCACACGGGACGCGCCGAGAGCGTGGCGATCGCGGGACCGACGGGGTCGAAGCCGGACCGGCTGTCGTCGTAGTCGTAGGTGAGTAGATCGCCGAGAGCTGGCGAAACTCCTCCAACCCCTCGGGCAGCATTTCCTGTACCCCTGGTCGCTGCAACAGCTTGGCTGGACGTCAGGCCCGCGCACAGCAGACCTACGGCGAGCACTCCAGCAAGCGGCAGACGACTTCGCCGCATTGCCTGTCGGCGCGAAGAATTGGACACGTGACTTTGGGATTGCATCCCCCAATCCTTTCATCGCATGTGGAACATCCGCGGCTCGTGACGTAGCTGTGTCAGAACCCACGTCTACCGTAAGCACAACCACCAGACCCCCTACAGGCAAGGACAACCGATGACCACGCTCAAAAATCGCCCCAACACCGCACTCCTCGTCATCGACGTTCAGAACGACGTCGTCGAAGGCGCCTACGAACGCGACGCCGTCGTCGACAACATCGGCCGCCTAGTGGACCAGGCACGAAAAGAGGACGTCCCAATCATTTGGGTTCAGCACTCTGACGAGGAGCTCGAACGGGGGAGCGATCCCTGGCGCATCGTGCCGGAGTTGTCTCCGGATGACCGCGAGCCGCTTGTCGAGAAGAACTACGGCGACTCTTTCGAAGACACCAACCTCGAAGACGTGCTCTCCGGCCTCGGCGTCGGACGGCTCGTCGTCTGCGGCGCGCAGACCGACGCGTGTATCCGCTCGACGCTCCACGGGGCAATCGTGAGGGGCTACGACGCCACGCTCGTCAGCGACGCACACACCACTGCGGACCATACGAAATGGGGCGCGCCGTCTCCGGACATGGTCATCGCTCACACCAACCTCTATTGGAAATACCAGAACGCGCCCGGACGCTCTGGCGGGACCGTCGAAACGAACGACGTGGACTTCAGCGCCATCTGATTGCGAAACGGCTGGCAGCACCCGGTGGTCGACACGGGCGCACAAGCTCAGCGGGGCAGAGGTCTCAGCGCGACGTCTCATTCCACCCGGCCGAATGTTACATAACGGACATTATCGGCGTTTTCTCCCACCCCTGGTAACCGGGCCAACGCCGGACGCGGATGCGAAGTCGCCACGCTTCCTCGTGATTCCCCACCGGAGATCCCCGCTGCGGCTCGGTGCAATCGACGAACGCCGATGACCGAGTATTCGGCGAGAATCGGGCGGTACACCTGCGCCGCGCTGGAGGGACAATGGAAATCACCGTCATCGGTACTGGCGTCGTGGGCCGATTGGTCGCGGGAGCATTTGCCGTCCACGGGAACGACGTGACCGTCGGCATGAGGAATCCGGAAGTGACGATGGCCCGGACCGATCCCGACGGTTTCGGGAACCCGCCCTACGCGACCTGGGCTGCCGACCACCCCGCGATCGGGCTTGCCACATTTGCCGATGCTGCAGCGGGCGCGAGCGTGATCGTCAATGCAACGGAGGGACTCGCGTCGCTCGCCGCACTTGGGGAAGCGGGCGACTCAAAGCTCGCCGGAAAGGTGATTCTCGACATCTCCAACCCTCTCGATTTCTCACAGGGCTTCCCCCCGTCTCTGTTCGTCGTGAATACGGACTCGCTCGCTGAGCAGATTCAGCAGGCGTTTCCTGACACAAGGGTCGTCAAGGCGCTGAACACGATCACCTCAGCGCTCATGGCGGATCCCCGCATGCTCACCGGCAGCTTTACGCTTTTCCTCGCCGGGGACGATGACGACGCGAAGCGCACCCGTGTCCGACCTGCTCGCGTCGCTTGGACATGACGACGTCATCGATCTCGGCGATCTCACCGCTGCGCGGGGGCTCGAAATGCACCTCCCGCTTTGGTTACGCGTTTGCGCGGCACTTGGAACACCGATCTTCGGATTCAAAGTCGTCCGCTAACGAGCCGCGCTGTTCCGTCCTGATTGCGTCGCGCCTTTGCCACGAAGTGACCCGATTCGCGCAGTCTCAGATTGTGAGACTTCCCTCCCCCGCCGCGCCCCACCCGACGGCTGACGAGGCATCCGGTCAGGTCGTCTTCATCGCCCGAAAGATTGCGCCTCGGGCAGCGGTCCTCCAAGGCGCGAGCGCAACTCGTCCACGCGGGCGGAGCTCTTAGGGCAGCTTCCTCGTCCTCACGGCGGTGCCGTAGCCGCAGATCTCGGTCCAGTTCCCCGCCATCTCCGATGTGTCGAATCGGAAGGCAAGCACGGCGTCGGCGCCCTTGGCCGAGGCTTCCTCAACCATCCGCGCCATAACCTCCTCCCGGCTCGCGGTGAGGTTCTTCGTCATCCCTTTCAACTCGCCACCGAGGAGAGATTTCAGTCCCGCCCCGAACTGTGAGCCGATGTTCCGGCTTCGAACGGTGAGTCCGAACACCTCACCGAGCACCTCGGTGATCTCGTAGCCGGGAATGTCATTCATCGTTGAAATGAGCACGACCGAACCTTACGACCCCGCCGACGGCTAAGCACCAAGCACAGATAGTTCGCGGTCACGGCGGGTTGTCAGTTGTTCTCTGCTACTTGCGCGCGCAGCTTGTCCAACAACTCCGCCTGCGAGTGAACGTTGAGTCGCCGGTAGATCGTCGACAAGTGGTTACGGACGGTGCTCGGGCTGATGTAGAGGGTTCGCGCGATCGTCGGGACACGGGCGCCGCGAAGGAGCATCTCCACGATCTCAAGTTGTCGCGTCGAGAGCTCCTCGCCGATCTTGCTCGGCGGTACTCCCCCGACATCCCCCAGCAGGTCGATCAGCCCGGCAGCCCTCACCTCAGCGCTGATCCTCCGGAGCCGTTCTTCGAGTTCGCGTTCGCGCGCCGTTCGCCCCGCGATGCCGGTTCGCTCCCTGTCCAAGAGCGCGAACATCCGTCCCCTTCGGCGCCCGCGACAGGGCGCGCCGACAAGGAGGCATACCTGCACATTTGGTTCGCGAAACGTCGCCGGGAAAAGGGCAAACGGTTTCGAGGGATCGGCGCGTTCGAGCTCTCTTACGCGATTGGCGCTGTCCTCAGACAGCAGCTCAATGAGCGATCGCCCTCGCACGTCGGCAGGAGCTTGCCCGGTTATTTCCTCGAGATCGGTGGTCACCGTCACGATGTCCCACTTGTCGTCGACGATCCCTGTCGCAACTGGGACAACGGCTCCGAACGGAGACTCGATCTCGGCTCCTCCGAACCCCGCCAGCTCGGTGCCGAGAGCGAGCACGGCGATCGCGAACCGTTCGCCGTCGACTTCGATGGCACGAATCCACACGTAGAGCACGTCGTCTTCGTGCCCGCGCAGATGTCGGCGGGCACGATACGCGTCGACGGCCCCGCTCGAAAGGATCAGTTTTGCGATCGCGGCCCGGTCGGGTTCGACGTATTCGTCAACCTTCGAGCCGATGAGCTGATCGAGTGGCCGGTCGAGCAGCTGGGATGCCGCCTCGTTGGCGAGGAAGATCCTGCCGTCTGCGGGTCGCCAGATGAGAGTCGCGACTCGCTGGCCTTCGAGAGCGCGACGCAGTTCCGACGATGTCGCATCGGCGGCGATCTCTTGTGCTCGGTGGTCGTGAACGCGCGTCACGATCGGAGCACCCGAGAAACGCCTGGAAGGGGCGGCGCGAGCTGGACGATCGGTCATATCGACCCTCCCGCAGATCTTCTCACTTCTTGAGCGGGTTTTCGCATGCTTCATGAGATCATTGGATGCGCAAGGACCTCGCCGCGCGTTACGCGTCGACCAGTTCCTGCGGCACTGCGACGACGTCGACGAGCGCGCCGTTGCGCCAAACGGTGATCTCGACGCGTTTTCCGATCGCGTCGCCGACCATGAGGCGCTGGATATCGGTGCTGCTCTCCACCGGCGAGCCGTCGACGGCCACGACGATGTCGCCTCGGTGCAAACCCGCCACGGCCGCCGGGCTCGCGTCGACGACTTGAGCAATCAGCACGCCGTGTCTTCTGCCGATCTTGTCCGAGTAGGTCGCTGGCAGGTTCGACTGGGATCCCGCCAGTCCAAGCCACGCTCGCCGCACCTTGCCCCGTGTCATCAGGATGGAGATGATCTTGCGCGTCGTGTCGTTGATCGGCACTGCAAGACCGAGCCCAACCCCCGCCACGGCGGTGTTCACGCCCACCATCTCGCCCGCGCTGTTCGCGAGCACTCCCCCACTGTTCCCGGGGTTCAAGGCGGCGTCGGTTTGGATCACCTCATCGACGACCCGACCCGCACGCGTCGGCAGCGAACGTCCGAGTCCCGAGACGATCCCCGCGGTCACGCTCCCCGAGAGACCGAGCGGATTTCCGAGTGCGACAACGAGCTGGCCAACCCGCAGCGCGGACGCGTCGCCGAACGCGACCGGCGTCGGGACCGCGCCCCGCGCCCGCAAGACGGCCAGGTCAGACAACGGATCACGACCAACGACGTCGGCGCGAACCTCGCTGCCATCGCTGAAGAGGGCCAACGCCTCGTCGGAACCCTCGACCACGTGCGCGCTCGTGAGCAGGAAGCCATCGGCGGTGATCACGCTCGCGCTCCCCGCACCTGGGCCGCGGCGGGTCGCCACACGCAAACTCGCCACGCTTGGGAGCACGCGGTCGGCGACGCGCACGATCGTCGTCGAATAGGCGTCGAGAGCGTCTGAATCACTCATTGCGAAGGGCTCTTCCTCTTCCGAAGCTTCGATTTTCGGCGACCCTATCGGCGAACGGAATCGCCGTCGTCGGACCCGACGGGCGGCGGTGCGAAGCCAGGCCCAAGGAAGGATCCGCAGGTCACGAGCGCCAGTCCGAAGGCGCGATCCTCCTCCGATCGGCGAGCCGCCCAGCGAAACCGGCAGCGCTTCGAACTGAGGACGCTCAGATTCCCGTCGAGGTCGGCGACCGCCAGACAAGGAGCATCGCGATCGACAATGCGGCGAATCCCGACAGAGTCGTGCGGTCCACCGCCACGTCGATTCTGAGTCGGGCGCCCGGAACGGGTGGTTTGCTGAGGATCGCGCGGCGATGCCCGTTGCATCCGGGTGCGGTTGGTGACACGCAATCGCGATTCATCGTGCGCGCACCCATCCAGCCGTCCTCGTATACCCAGCCATGGACGATCACGTTCGGACTGGGCGGTCGCGCCGCGTCCGTCGACGTGACGATTCCCCATACGCCGTACTCTTCGATCACCCCGCTCCCGAACGGCACAATCGGGTCATCGTCTGAGCGTGCTGCCGCAACGACGATCGACTGGTACGCGCGTGTGGGAGTTCCTGGGGGCAACCCGAAGTGTCGTCGAATGGCGTTGATTTCTCGCAGCACCATTCGCTGAACGGATTGAACACTGGCCACGACCAGCCACGTCTTACCGGATCCCGCTGTCGGTTGCGCACCGAAACCTGTCAACCCGAGTACGACAAGTCCGACGAGCGACAGAACGAAGACGGACGCGTGCCCTCGGCGGTGCTGGGTTGCACGTCGTGTCCCGGGGCGACGACACACGCCCATCCAGGAATTCTACGCGGGCAGGTTTCCCTTCCGGACTTCAAACAAGAGGTCGCCGCGCAGAACTTTCGCGCTTCTTGAGATGCCTTCCGACGCGCTAACCCGGGGATCCGATCGCCGGCAACCCCTCTTGTGGCGCACAGGGCCGACCAAAAAGGTACCCCTGCGCGAACGGACAACCGAGTTGCCGTAAGAGATCCGCGGTCGCCTCCGTCTCGACGCCTTCAGCGACGATGGTCGCCGAGAGCGCCTTTCCGAGTTCGATAATCGCAAGAACGATCTGACGCGCAGATTCATCCGAATCCATTTCGCCGACGAACTCGCGGTCGATTTTCAGCTCGTCGACCGGCAGACGGCGAATTCGTCCGAGCGACGAGTACCCCGTGCCGAAGTCGTCGATCGAGATGCGCACGCCGAGCGCGCGTAATGCTTTGAGGGTCCGTCGGACCTCCGGGTCGTTCTCCATCAAGGCGGATTCGGTGAGTTCCAGGGTCAGCTTCTCTGCTGGCAGCCCCGAACCGATGAGCGCCGCACCGACAAGGTCGAGGAATCCCGAATCCTCGAGCTGTACCGGCGAGACGTTCACCGACACCCGCGGTGCACACTCACGCGCGTAACCCCACGTCGCTGCTTGTTCACACGCGGTTTGAAGCACCATCGCGCCGATCGGGACGATGAGCTCGGTCTCTTCGGCCGCGCGGATGAATTCGCGAGGAAGCGACGCCCCGCCCGCCGGATCATTCCAGCGGAGCAATGCCTCCACGCCGACGCATTCGTTCGTTTCGAGCGCGACAACCGGCTGATAATGAACCGTGAGCTGCTTGGCTTCGTACGCGTGGACGAGCGAGTTACGCGAGCTATCGGTGATCAGGGCCGATGTGCGGAGCGAGCACTCGAAGACCACGAAGCGACCTCCGCCATGTGATCGCGCCCGCTCGCGCGCGAGCTGGGCATCGCGAATCAGTCGCTCGCTGGACGCGCCCTCCGCGCCCGCCGACAGTCCAACGCTCGCTGACAGTCTGATCTCGCTCCCGTTCACCAAGAACAGGTCATCGAAGGTCTCGACGAGCTCTCGGCCGAATTCGGCGAGCCCCGAAGGATCCCGCAGGTCCGGCCGGACGACGACGAACTCGTCTCCTGAGAGATGGCCGAGGGTGTCCGCCCGGTTCAACTGTTTCGCCATCCTCTGACCGATCGCGATCAGGAGCGTGTTTCCCGCATCGTTGCCGAACTCGTCGTTCACATGCATGAACCGATCGAGGTCCACATCAGCGACGCCGACGAAGCAGCCCGACTCTCTCGCCACATTCAGCGCGGACTCGACGCGGTCGAGGACAAGTTCCCAGTGCGGCAAACCCGTCACGTCGTGAAACAGGCGCGAGCGAAGATTCGCTTGTTCGAGGGGCCGAGCCGTCGACTCGTCGATGAACTGTGCGACGACTCCCACGAGACCGCCCGCGGAGTCGCGCGCCGCTCCTACGACGAATCGGCCGGTGACGAGCGACCCGTCAGCTCGCTTCATCTGTTTGCGGATTTCGTAGTGCTGGCGGGCGCCGGCGCGCACGTCGGTAAGGAGCGCGTTCTCGTCTGTTTGGTCGTGGGGGCGCACGACCTCATCGATGTGACGTCCCAGGTACTGCGCGCGTTCGTATCCGAGCAATCGCAGCATCGCATCGTTCGCGACGACGATCCTTCCCTCTTCGTCAACGCCTTGCGCGGCGATCGGGCTGTCGTCGAACAGCAACCTCGCGAGCGCGCCGCCCTCGACGATGTCGCTATTCCAGCGTCTCGCGAGGAAGCGGCTCCGACCGCCGGGGGTGTGCTGTGGAATAGCCGCCGAATGTGTCACTCCGTCTTCCCCTGCATCGACGCCGCGCTCCCCGACCGAGACGCCGTTCCTTCAACATTACGGCAACGCACATTGCAGACTAAAGCTCTGCCACTACTGCCGTCGGTACCGAAACGAAATAGCGCGCTCTGAACTGCTCGTTCTGCCTCTGTCGAGTCGCCGCCCATAGACGGATAGACGGACTGCCTAAATTGCTGCCCGATCTGGCCAATACATCGATCGCCTTCGAAACCATCGACCCCGGACCGCGGTGCGACCTCGTGAACCCCGTTAACGGGCAAAGATCGCCTCGAAGATCCGCTCGTCCCCCTTGTACGGCGAAGTCCGTCGCGGCCAGTGCACGACGAGGTCGGTGACGCCGGCCTCGGCGTAGCGTCCGACGGCGTCGGTGAACGACTCCTGCGATTCGAGCGCCGGGTCGATGAGGAACCCGGTCAGCACAAGCCGGCGCAGCGTCAGTGGATCGCGACCAATCGAGTCGCACGTCTCTTCAAGCTGGCTGATCTGCGATCGCACGAGCCCGATCGCAGACGTCGTGTCGACCTCGCCCGTTTTGTAATCACCGATCGTCACCCAGTACTCACCGAATCGCGCCGCGACGCGCATCGAACGCTTCCCTCCCGCTGCGATCGCGAGAGGAAGCCGCGGCTTCTGCACGCACCCTGGGGAGGTACGTGCCTCGTCGACCTCGTAGTACTTGCCCTCCCAACTCACCTTCGGCTCGCGCAAAAGCAGTTCGGTCAGCTCGACGAACTCGGCAAATCGCTCGCCACGCTCCGTCAGCGACCAGGGATGTTGGCCGAGCATCGTCGCGTCCCACCCCTGGCCCCCGGCACCGATGCCGGCGATCACGCGGCCCTGCGAGATGTCGTCGAGGGCGATGAGTTCCTTCGCGAACGTCAGGGGGTGGCGGAAGTTCGGCGAAGCGACCAGCGTGCCGAGTGCGACCCGGCTCGTCGCCCCGGCAACCGCGGCGAGCAGCGGGATCGACGTGAACCACGGCTCGTCGCGAAAACCCCTCCACGCGAGGTGGTCGTAGGTCCACACGTGCGTGAACGAGAGTTCCTCCGCGCGGCGCCACGTCGCGATCGAGTCGCGCCAGCGCGCCTCAGGCAAGATGACGGCACCGAAGTCCACGTCGAGACGTTACGACCGAACGCCGCGGCCGACGCCATTCAGCCGACGTCGGCGAGCTCGAGCCGCCACTCGTACTCTCGGTCGACGGGTCGGAACCCGAGTCGTTCGTTCACCTCGATCATGAAGCGGTTCGCCTCGGCGTTCCATGTCATTACTCGCTTCGTATCCGGCATCTCTGTCATCAACCGGCGGAGATTGACCGACTTCACCCACTGTCCGAGCCGGTGTCCGCGGTGCGCGGGGGCAACGATCGTGTCCCACTGATAGGCGATCGCGGGCTGGATGCGAGAGACCCCGATCTCGGTGAGCGCGACGAGTCGCCCGTCGGACACCGAGCGTGCCCCGGTCGCGAAACGGGCGCGTCCCCAAAGAATCGATTCGTTCTCGAACTCCCGCACCCGAGGCTGGTCCCAGTTCTCCTTCTCCATCTGCAAGTCCCCCATCGGCGCATCGGTGACCATCCGACCAAGGAGCGTCGCGACATCATCGACGACGTCGTCCGGCGCGTGATCGACCCAACTGACGAGCTCGTATCCCGCGGCGCGGTCGCGTGCTTCCGTCTCGAGGCGATCGAGCTGCGCCGATCGCAGCGTCGTCAGTTCGAGAACCCTGCGGATGGATCGCAGGGCCTCCTTCGCGCCGAGCGAGGCCGCGAACAGCGCGCCCGGCGGGGTCCCGTCAAGTGGCCCCGGCACCTCTCCGACGAGAACCGTTCGATCGCGCGCGATGGCCCGTTCTCGCAGTTGTTCGAACATCGCCTTCCCGAATCCGCGGCGGCGACGTTCCGGGACAACTTCGAGCCTCACGAAGGCGAGCCGGGTGTTGTCGCGCGTCGGGAGCGTGAGCGAGCCGCGCGCGACTGGGACCCCATCGGTGTAACCGACATGGAACTCCTTACGCCAACCCGGCGATCCCTCCGGGACTTGGGCGCGGACTTCTTCGACCGGATCGGCGATCAGGTCTGGCTGATCGTGTGCCAGCGCCGCGACGCCGACGGAGCGCCAATCGTCCGTCCGTGAGACGTCCATCAGCCGCTCGATGTGAAGGTCCACCGGACCGTTGTAGCAAAGCGCTCCCGGGCTCTCACCGCGAGCGTGGTGCGGGTTCAGCGGCCCACGTAGCGAGTGTCCACGACCTTTAGCGCCTCGTCCAGGATGGCAAGCCCAGCACGGGCCTCGTCGGGGGTGATCGTCAGCGGCGGGACGAGATGCACGCGATTGAAGTTCGTGAACGGGATCAGTCCACCTTCCTTGCACGCCGCGACGAATTCGTTCATCGCCTCCGAGGTACCGCCGTAGGGCGCCGCCGGTTCTTTCGTCGCGCGGTCGACGACCAGGTCGAGCGCCCAAAAGCACCCGAGGCCACGCACATCGCCGATCGAAAGGTGCCGCTCTTTCAGCTCCGCCAGTCCCGGACCAAAGACCTCACGCCCAATGGTCGCCGCATTTTCGACGATCCGCTCATCGCGCATCGCGTTGATAGTCGCGATCGCAGCAGCCGAAGCGAGCGGATGCCCCGAATACGTCGAGCCACCGGGGAACGCGCGCTCATCGAAGGTACGAGCGATCTCCTCCGAGATGATCACGCCTCCAAGAGGGACATACCCCGACGTGACGCCCTTTGCGAAGGCAATCAGGTCGGGCTCGACACCGAAGTGCTCAAACCCGAACCACTTGCCGGTGCGGCCGAACCCGCACATCACCTCGTCGGCGACATAGACGATCCCGTGCCGGTCGCACAGCTCACGTACCCCTTCGAGATAGCCAGGTGGAGGCGGCATGATCCCGGCGGTGCCCGGGATCGTCTCGAGAACGACCGCCGCGATCGTGCCTGGCCCTTCGAAGGCGATCACGTCTTGCAGGTGTTCGAGCGCCCGCGCGCTCTTCTTCTTCGCTCGAGGAATGGAAGGGCGAGCGGTAGAGGAACGGCCCGAAGAAGTGCACGACGCCGGCGCTGCCGTAGTCGTTCGGCCAGCGTCGCGGGTCACCCGTCAAGTTGATCGATGTCGTCGTCGAGCCGTGGTAGGAGCGATACGTCGACAGCACCTTGATCCGCCCGGTGTGCAGGCGCGCGAGGCGGGTGGCATGCTCGATCGCCTCGGCACCGGCATTTGTGAAGAAGACCCGGTTCAACCGATCCGGCGCGAGCTCGATGATCAGGCGCGCCGCCTCGTTTCGCACCGCCACGGCGTAGTGCGGCGAGATGGTACACATCTCGGCTGCCTGCCTTTGGATCGCGGCGACGACCTTCGGGTGCTGATGGCCGATGTTCACGTTCACGAGCTGGGACGCGAAGTCGAGATATCGGTTGCCTTCGTAGTCGTAGAGGTAGACGCCTTCCGCGGCGGCGAGCGCCATTGGTTTGATCAGCGCCTGCGCCGACCAGGAGTGGAAGACCCGAGCGCGGTCGTTCATGAACACCTCGCGCGCGAGTTCGGGGTCGTTGATCGATCTGCCGCTCACGATCACTCCTTCGGTCCGCGCGAGCCGCGGCTTACGTGTTCTGTGGGAATCCGAGATTGATGCCGCCGTGGCTCGGGTTCAACCACCGGCTCGTCACGACCTTCGCGCGGGTGAAGAAGTGGATCCCGTCAGGCCCATAGGCGTGCGTGTCGCCGAATAGCGAGTTCTTCCAGCCGCCGAAGGAGTAGTACGAGACGGGGACGGGGATCGGCACGTTGACGCCGACCATGCCGACCTGCACCTCTTCCTGGAAGCGACGCGCCGCTCCCCCATCGTTCGTGAAGATCGCGGTGCCGTTGCCCCACGGGTTTTCGTTCACGAGCGCGAGCGCGTCGTCGTACGATCGGACGCGCAGGACCGAGAGGATCGGGCCAAAGATCTCGTCGGTGTAGATCGCCATCGCGGGGCGTACGCGATCGAACAGCGTCGGTCCGAACCAGAACCCGTCGGGTGAACCGTTGATCGTCGTTTTGCGGCCGTCGACGACGAGCGTCGCGCCCTGCTCGACGCCCGAGTCGAGGTAGCTCGCCACCTTGTCGCGATGCGCGCGGGTGACGAGCGGACCCATGTCACTGTCGCGTCGGCCGTCACCGACCTTCACCGTTCCGATCCGTTCGGCGATCTTTCTCACCAGTGAGTCTCCAATCGGTTCCACCGCGACGACTGCGGAGATCGCCATGCAGCGCTCGCCCGCCGAACCGAACCCCGCGTTCACGGCCGCGTCGGCGGCAAGGTCAAGATCGGCGTCGGGAAGGACGACCATGTGATTCTTCGCGCCGCCGAGGGCTTGGACCCGTTTCCCGGCGCGCGTCCCGTTCTCGTAGACGTGGCGCGCGATCGGCGTCGACCCGACAAAGGAGATCGAAGCGACGCCGGGGTGCTCCAGCAGTCGATCGACGGCGACCTTGTCACCGTGGACGACGTTGAACACGCCAGCTGGCAGTCCGATTTCAGCCCACACCTCTGCGAACCAGTTCGAGGCCGAGGGGTCCTTTTCGCTCGGCTTCAGGACGACCGTGTTTCCCGTTGCGATCGCAATCGGGAAGAACCAGCACGGCACCATGGCCGGGAAATTGAACGGACTGATGATCCCAGCGACGCCGACGGGTTGATGAAGCGAATAGACATCGACGTCGGTCGAGACCGTCGAGGAATAACCGCCCTTCAACAGGTGCGGGATGCCGCACGCGAACTCGACGACCTCGAGCGCGCGGGTGATCTCGCCGAGGGCGTCGCCGCGTACCTTGCCGTGTTCAGAGGTGATGATCTCGGCAAGCTCGTCTTTGCGTGCATTCAACAGTTCTCGGAAGTCGTAGAGGTATTGCACGCGTTTGGTTAGTGTCGTCGCCTTCCAAGAAGAAAACGCCGCGACGGCCGACGATACCGCCGCGTCGACGTCGGCAGGAGAAGCGAACGCGACCCGTTTTGTCAGCTCGCCCGTCGCCGGGTCGTAGACGTCGCCGAGACGGTCTTTCGATCCTTCGAAGGGCTTTCCGTCGATCCAGTGCTGCACCGTGGGGCGGCTGAAATCGTTCGTCACATCAAGATTCTTCCAGATGCGGCAGGCGGCCCCAACGGACGATCCCGGTTGCACCGACCACCACGCCGGGGAGCGTCAGCGCTTCGGCGGCGCCTCGCGCTGTAGTTCGTCGAGGCGGCGCTGGCACAGGGCCACGATCGAGTATGCAGACGATTCGACGTGGGCGACGACGTCGGTGATTTCTGACACGAGCCTTGAAAGTTGCGAACGCACCTGCGCCATCTGCTGCTGGGATTCAGAGAACTCCTGCATCGTCGTCCGCCAAAAAGCGCGTTGCTCCTCGCGGGCGGCGTCTTTGAGCGCCAGCGCCTCTGTCTCGGCTTCGCGCAGTCGAACAACCATCGATCGAGCAGTGTCGCTGCGCAGCTTCGCGACCTCGTCAGCAGCGCGTACGCGCAATGCCATAACTTCATCTTCGGCAGACTGCAACTTTTCCGAAACAAGTCGAATCGCGCTCGCGCGGATCTGCGCCGCCGCATCCTTCGCTTCCGCGAGCGCGCGCTCGCGCATGCGGTTCGTCTCGGCATCGCCAGGCTCTGATGATCCGATCGCGGGGGGAGCCGGCGGGGGTTCATCTCGCGGCACGCTCGGCGGGACGAGTGGATCGAACGCGCCTGGTGGCGGGGGAGGCGGAGGCGCGACAGGTTCGGCTTCACGCGCGAACTGCGCGTTCGCGTCTTCTTCTGTTTTGCGTACGAGCTCTTCGAGTTCTTCTGCCGATACGCCGAAGGCGCGCAACTGCTCGATTAGAGCATCATCACCCTCGGACACCAGCCCAGCATAAGTGAGAGTTCCTGCGCAAAACACGGTCCATAACTGACACATCCCGATCCTTCACGGCCGGTGACGGCCGTCGCGCATCGCGTGACAACAGACGTTCGACTAATCGCGCACCGCAACGCGATGAACACGCATCCGGTTCGTCGCCGAGTCCGATCTTTAGACTCGCCTCCTTGCGCTGGGATCGAAGCGACGGCTATTTCGTGAGCGACGAGCGCGCGTCGCTTGACCTAAAACGGGTCCACCGCTGGCTGTCGGAATCGAGCTACTGGGCGAAGGGGCGGTCATTCGACGACGTGCGCGCATCGTTCGCCTGCTCACTACCCCTCGGCCTCTACGCGCGAGACGGCGAACTCGTCGGGGTTTGCCGATGGGTGACCGATCGGGTCAGCTTCGCGTGGCTGTGCGACGTCTTCGTCGACGAGTCGGTGCGCGGACGAGGTCTCGGTACCTTCCTCGTGGAGTGTGCAAGCTCGCTGAAGCAGGTCCGTGGCGTGGGCCTCCACCTGCTTGCGACGCGCGACGCCCACTCCCTCTACGAGAAGTCCGGCTTCCGGTCTGTCGACCCCGGCCGCTTCATGGCACGCCGCAGAGAACCGCCACCGATGGCGCCCACCACCGACGGGCCCCACCTGCGCGATTAACCCTAGGTGCCGTCGGCGAACTCCCTGAACGCCGCAAAGGCACGCGGACCCCAGACGGTGCCTGGTCCCCCATTCATCTGGATGGCGACGCCGAGAGCCTCCGCGACCTCGGGTTCGGTTGCTCCGGCTCGTGCCGCCGCCTTGGCGTGGGCGGCGACGCATCCGTCGCACTCTCGCGTCACCGAGATCGCCAGCGCGATGAGCTGCTTCACCTTCTCGCTCAGCGCACCATCGGACACCGCGGCGTGGTCGATGGCGGCGAAGCCCGAATACACGCCGGGGATCCGATCGCGTAGCTCCCGGGAGGGCCCACGCAACTCCTCGAGGAGCTCCTTCGCCCAGCCCATCGCCTGCCTCCTCTGTGGTCCCGTCGACGCTGGCGACCGTAGCGGGCACGAACTCGACCGGACCGGGCCTTTTGTCGCGTTGCTGGCGAAAGCGTCGCAAGTAGCCTCGCCGAGTGCCATCTCATGGGGTGATTCTCGGCCCGACCGACGTGACCGGGCGGGCGCGATGAGCGAAGCGACGGCGGAGGCGACCTTCGACGCCGGGCTCGTGCCGGCGAACGCCCGCCGGCGCAACCTGATCATCGGCGCCCTGATGCTGGCGCTGCTGCTCGCGGCACTCGACCAGACGATCGTCGCCACCGCGCTGCCGACGATCGTCGCCGATCTACACGGCGCGACGCACCTCTCCTGGGTGGTCACCGCCTACTTGTTATCGACGACGGCCTCGACTCCGTTGTGGGGAAAGCTCGGCGACCAGTACGGCCGGAAGTTCTTCTTCCAGCTCTCGATCGTCATCTTCTTGATCGGGTCGATTCTGTCGGGCCTGAGCTCGTCGATGATCGAGCTGATCGCGTTCCGCGCGTTGCAGGGCCTCGGCGGCGGCGGGCTGTTCGTCGGCACGCAGGCGATCATCGGCGATGTCGTGCCGCCGCGTGAACGGGGCCGGTACCAGGGTGCCTTTGGCGCGGTCTTTGGTGCGGCGAGCATCATCGGTCCGTTGCTCGGCGGACTGTTCGTCGACCAGCTCTCGTGGCGATGGATCTTCTACATCAATGTGCCGGTTGGCGCGGTCGCGCTCGTCGTCATCGCGGCGAACGTTCCGAGCGCGTTGACGCGCGTCCACCACGTCATCGACTACCTCGGAACACTGCTCATCGCGCTCTGCGCGACGAGCTTCGTGCTGCTCACGAGTCTCGGTGGCACGACGTACGCCTGGGCCTCGACGCCGATCTACCTCTTCGGGATTGTCGGTGTCCTCCTCGCCGTCGCCTGGGCCGTCGTCGAGCACCACGCAAAGGAGCCGGTGCTCCCGTTGCATCTCTTCTCGGTCCGCACCTTCGCTGTTTCCTCCGCGATGAGCTTCATCGTCGGCTTCGCGATGTTCGGCGGCATCGTCTTCTTGCCGCTGTTCCTCCAAGACGTGCGCGGACTGACCCCGACGATCTCCGGGTTGCGATTGCTCCCACTGATGGTCGGCCTTGTCGCGACCTCGCTCGTGTCGGGGATCGCGATCTCGAGGACCGGCCGCTACCGCGCCTTCCCGATTCTCGGCTCGGTGCTCGTCACCTTCGGTTTGTTCCTGCTCTCCTTCCTTCGCATCGCCACGTCGACGCTCGTCATGTCGCTCGACATGCTCGTGCTCGGTCTCGGGATCGGGATGTTGCTGCAGGTCCTCGTCCTCGTCGCGCAGAACGCGGTGCCCTACGGCGAACTCGGCGTCGCGACGTCGGGGATCACGTTCTTCCGCACCATCGGCGCCGCGTTTGGCACGGCGATCTTCGGCGCGATCTTCACCAACCTGTTCGACGCGAAGCTGAAGACCGCGCTGCACGGCACCAGGTTGCCGAGCGGCCTGACATCGTCGAACTTCTCGCCCGTCGCCTTGAGGGGACTCCCAGCGGTGGTGCGCACGCCGATCCTCCACTCGTATACGAGCTCGCTTGACACGGTCTTCCTCATCGCCGTGCCGGTCGCCGGAATCGCCTTCCTCCTCAGCTGGATGCTGCCCTGGGTGCGGCTGCGCGACACCGTCGCCACCACGACCGCGACCGCGACCGCGACCGCGGACTGAGCGCCGTCACCGCCGCCGGCGACTTCTCCTCCAGCGAACCGACGAGGTAACAACGGTCGTGCGTCCATGGACCGAGGAACTCTTCGGCCGACTCGAAGAACGGGAGATCCACGCGCCGTCACTCGAGGGCAATCCCTTGGGCGACCCTGCGACGCGACCGATCAGCATCTACCTCCCCCCCGGCTACGAGGAGTCGGCCGAGCGCTACCCCGCGATCTACGTCCTCCACGGCTTCGGCTCGTACGTAACTCGCTGGTCGAACCGACCGACGTACGTCGACCTGACGGCGAGAGAGCGGGTTGACACCGCCTTCCGCGACGGGGCACCCGGTTGCGTCGTCGTGTACGTCGACGCCTGGACCTCGGTCGGCGGGAGTCAGTACGTCGACTCGCCCGGCACGGGCCGGTACCACAGCTACCTGACGACCGACGTCATCGCCTTCGTCGACCGCCAGTACCGCACACTGACGAGCCCCGCATCACGCGCCGTCCTCGGCCAGTCGAGCGGCGGCATCGGCGCGATCACGGCCGCGCTCTTGCGTCCGGATGTGTTCGGCGCCTTCGCGGCGCACGCGCCCGACGCCTGCTTCGACCTGACGTTGCGTGGAGATATCGCTCTCGCGCACCGTGCGCTACGCGACCTCTACGACTCGTCGTACGACGCGTTCTTCGAGGATTTCCGGACGCGTCGTGCGATGTCACGCCCGAGCGACGCTCCGCTCACCCTCGTCTGGGCGATGGCATCGTGCTATTCGACCGATCCCGACGGCACGGTGCGGGTTCCGTTCGACCTCTCGACCGGCGAGCTCGTCAATGAGATCTGGGAGCGATGGCTGGCCTGGGACCCGATCCGCCTCGTTCCCCGCCACGAAGACGCGATCCGCGGCATGCGGGGGATCTGGCTCGACGCGGGCCGCCGCGACGAGCATCTCCTCGACGTCGCCGCGGAGTTGGTGGCGAGGGCGATCGACGACGCCGGTCCCGAGGATTTCGCCTTCGAGCTCTACGAGGGAACTCATCGCGACTATCAGCACCGCTTCGCGCTGTCGGTGCGCTATCTGGCCGAACGGCTCCAGCGCGCCTGAGTAATCGGAAGAACCCAGCCTCAGGAATCGTCGGCGCCGCGGGCGTCGAACGTGGCAATCAAGTGCCGGGCGGCGAGTGCCTCGTCGAGCCGGCGCACGGGCGTCGTCCGTGGCGCCTCGTGGGCGGGCTGTTCGCCGAAAGCGGCCGCCTGTGCGCGTGCCTCGTTCGCGATCGCGATCAGCGCGTCGGCGAGCGCGGCGACCGTCTCGGGGCTCTCGGTCTCGGTGGGCTCGATCATCATCGCCTCCTCGACGACGAGCGGGAAGTAGATCGTCGGGGCGTGGAAGCCGAATTCCAGCAGCCGCTTCGCGACGTCGAGCGTCCGCACGCCCGTCTCGTGCTTCAGCGAGGACGACGAGACGACGCATTCGTGCATCACCGGGCGGTCGTAGGGGAAGTCGTAGACACCGCGCAGGCGCTCCCTCAGCCAGTTCGCGTTCAGTACCGACGCCTGCGCGACGCGCTTCAATCCCTCCGCGCCGTTCAGCTTGATGTACGTCCAGGCGCGCAGCAGCACGAGCGCGTTGCCGTGCCAGGAGTGGATGCGTCCGATCGAGTGCTCCGGCGTCGCGTACCCGAAGCTCTCACCGGTGCGCACGGGACGCGGACCGGGGAGCAATTCGACGAGACGCGGCGCCACCGCGACCGGGCCGGCTCCCGGTCCGCCGCCGCCGTGGGGGGTGGCGAAGGTCTTGTGCAGGTTGAGGTGGACGATGTCGAAGCCCATGTCGCCCGGGCGGACAACGCCGAGGATCGGGTTCAGGTTGGCGCCGTCGTAGTAGAGGAGCCCGCCGGCGTCGTGGACCATCTCGGCGATCTCGACGATGTCTTCTTCGAACAGGCCGAGGGTGTTCGGGTTCGTGAGCATGATTCCCGCGACGTCGGGACCGAGCTTTTCTCGCAGTTGGTCACGATCGACGAGACCGCGCGCATCGGCGCCGACCGTCGACACCGCGTACCCACCGAGCGTCACCGACGCCGGATTTGTGCCGTGCGCGGAGTCCGGGATGATCACCCGCGTGCGTTCGTCGTTGCGCCGCGCGTGGTACGCGCGCATCAGCAGCAGGCCGGTGAGCTCGCCGGCCGCGCCGGCCGCCGGCTGCAGCGTCGCCGCCGCCATGCCGGTCACCTCGCAGAGCGCCTCCTCCAACTCGACGAGGATCTGGAGCCACCCTTGCGACGCCGACGGCGGGGTCGCCGGGTGGACGTTACGAAAGCGCGGCAGCGCGGCGACCTCGTCGCAGGCCTTCGGGTTGTACTTCATCGTGCACGAGCCGAGCGGGTAGGCGCCGAGGTCGACCGAGTACTGCCGGTGCGAAAGCCGCGTGTAGTGCGCAACGAGGTCACGCTCGGCGACGTCGGGGAGGGCGACGAGCTCTGGGCGCCGGTGCGCGGCGGGAATGAGCTCGTCGACGCCCCACTTCGGGATCTCGGTCGTCCGCAGCGAATAGGCGCTTCGACCCGGCGCCGAGATCTCGAAGATCGTCGGCTCCGTCTCGCGCCCCATCAACGGCGCGGAGGCGGCGCGTCCTCCGGGGCTTCGCGTCGGGGCGCTCATCGAATCGCCTTGGAGAACGCGGCCGCGAAGCCGTCGATCTCGGACTTCGTCCGCCGCTCGGTGACGGCGACGAGCAGCGCGCCGTCGAGATCGCTGCCCTCGAAGCCCTCGCGTAAGGCGATCCCGGCGAGGTACCCCTCGTCCAAAAGCCGCTCGATGACGACCTCCGCGTCGAGTGGCGTACGGATCGCGAATTCGCGCACGAACGGTGCTCGTGCGGCCGGTTCGACACCGTCGATCGCGACGAGCGACTCGTGGCAATACCGCGTTCCCCGCGCGGAGTTCAGCGCGACCTCGCGCAGGCCGTCCGTGCCGAGCCAGCCGAGTTGGATCGCGGCGGTCACCGCCATCAAGGTCTGGTTCGTGCAGACATTCGACGACGCCTTCTCGCGGCGGATGTCCTGTTCCCTCGCACGCAGCGTCGTGACATAGGCGCGCCGCCCGTCGACGTCTACCGTCTCGCCGACGAGCCGGCCGGGAAGCCGCCGCACGTGACTCTGCTTGCAGGAAAAGAGCCCGAGGTACGGACCGCCGAATCCGAGCGGGCTGCCGAGCGCCTGACCCTCGCCGACGACGACGTCGGCACCGTGCGCGCCGGGGCTCAAGACGAGCGACGCGACGATCGGGTCCTGAGAGACGATCAACAGGGCGCCGGTGCGGCGCGCAGCAGCCGCCGCCGCGTCGAGATCCTCGAGCACGCCGAGGTAGTTCGGGTAGCCGACGACGACCGCGCCGGCGGGCTCGTCGGAGACGGCGCCGAAGTCGGTCATCCCGTCGCGCAACGCAACGATCTCGACGTCGTGGCGGGTGCCCTTGGCGAACGTCCGCAGCACCGCGAGCCAACGCGGGTTCACGCCCTGCGAGCACACGACGCGCTGGTTGTCCGTCTGCGCGACGGCGAGGTTCGCCGCCTCGACGAGCGCCGCGGCGCCGTCATAGAGCGAGGCGTTGGCGATCTCGAGGCCGGCGAGGCGGGAGACCATCGTCTGGTACTCAAAAAGCGCCTGCAGCACGCCCTGGGCCACCTCCGGCTGGTACGGCGTGTAGGCGGTGACGAACTCCGAGCGGCCGGCGAGGGCGCGCACGACGGCCGGGACCTCGTGGTCGTAGGCGCCGCCGCCGGCGAAGCACACCGCGCCGGCGCCGGCCGCCGCGTTTCTCGCGCCGATCACGGCGAGCGTCTCGACCACGTCGGCCTCGCTCATCGCAGCGGGCAGGTCGAGTCCGGCGTGGCGGATCGCGGCGGGCACGACGGCGTACAGCTCGTCGAGGCCGGAGAGCCCGAGGAAGCCGAGCATCGCCGCCACGTCGGCGTCGGTGTGGGGGACGAAACCGGCCATCAACACCTTCCTAGCGCGATCACCGGACCATCCCGGTGAGCTTCTGGAACGGCGGCTTCACGACCTCGGACGGCTCGGTTGCGCCCCGGACGTCGATCTCGACCGCGGCGCCCTGTTCGATCGCCGGCGGCAAGAACGCGAGCGCGATGCCCCGCGCCAGAACCGGGGAGTAGTTCCCGGAGGTGACGACGCCCTCTCCGAGGTCGCTCCGGCAGCGATCGCCGGCGCGCGGCGGACGGCGGCTGTGGGCGAGGAGGCCCCGCAGCCGACGCGCGACGCCGCGGGCGCGCTCGGCCTCGAGCGCCGTCTTGCCGCGGAACTCCGCCTTGTCCCAGCCGACGACCCAGGAGAGCCCCGCCTGCAGCGGCGTGATCCCCGGACCGAGCTCGTGACCGTGCAACGGCAGACCGGCCTCGAGGCGCAAGGTGTCGCGGGCGCCGAGGCCGGCCGGGATGGCGCCGGCGGCGAGCACCGCCTCGAAGAACTCCCCCGCCGCCTCGGCGGGCACGGCACACTCCACCCCGTCTTCGCCGGTGTAGCCCGTCCCGGCGACGGTGCACGGCGCTCCGGCGAACGAGAAGGAGGCAACGTGGAAGTGACCGACTTGCGCGGCGGCGGGATCGACCTTGGCGAGTGTCGCCCGAGCCTCGGGACCTTGGATCGCGATCACCGCGCGACCACTCGTCGTGTCCTCGCCGCCGATCGCTTCGCGCACGCGGCTCGTATTCGACGCGTTCGGCATCACATCGAACACGCCGTCCGCGAGCCACCAGATGATGCAGTCGTCGAGCACCGACGCCTCGTCGTCGAGCAGGTGTGTGTACTGCGCGCGTCCAGGCTCGACCTTGCGGAGATCGTTCGTGAACGCCGCCTGCAACGCGTCGAACGCCTGCCGTCCCTCGACGCGCACCGTGCCCAGGTGACTGACGTCGAAAGCCACGGCGGCACGCCGACAGGCGAGGTGCTCGGCAATCGTCCCCGTCGGATACTGCAGCGGCATCTCCCAGCCGCCGAACTCGACGAGCTTGGCGCCAAGTGCTTCGTGCTCGCGCCGAAGCGGGCTCTGTTTTAGGTCGGTGCGGGCAGCGCTTATCCGGCCATGGTAGACGGGGGGCGCGCAGATCGGGCGGGCTCGAAGCCGCCGATCAGCGCCTTCAGCTCCAAGCTCGCGCAGTCTCGGCGGTAGAGGATGCGGATGTTCAGCTCGGGGTGCAGCTCGCAGAGACGGCGCAGCTTCGCGTTCTTTTTCGTCACGAGCCGCTGGCGCAACGTCGTCAGCTCCAAGAACAGATCGTGCTCGGGAAGGTAGAAGTCGGGGCGGAACCCCGAGACCGGTCGGCCCTCGGCGTCCCAGTCGAGTGTGAACTCGACGGGCTCGTACTCCCAGGCGATGCCGTAGAAGTCGAGCATCTCGGCCAAGAGACGCTCCGACGCGTGCGCGAAGCGCACCGGGCGGGAGCGCACCGGGCGTTCGATGACTACCGCGACCCTTGCACGCTCGTCGGGCCGCGCCGCGAGCCCGGCGTCTCCCCTTCGGTGGGGGCGTCCTCACGCGCCTCGTCGATCACGTGGATCGCGGCGTCGACCTCACCGACGACCCCAGCCAGCGGCACGATGTTGAAGACACCCTGGCCGCCTTTCAAAAGGTCGATGATCTCTTCGCCGGATCGGGTGAGCACGGTCCCCTCGGCACCGATGACGAGGTTTGCCGTCGCCAGGTCGCCACCGGACTCGCGTACGCACTCGATCGCCCGCCGGGTGTGCTGGAGGTTCACGCCGGCGTCCAAGAGGCGCTTGATGACCTTCAGTTCCAAGACGTCCCGGTAGGAGTAGAGGCGCTGGGTGCCCGACCCCTTCGCGTCGGCGAGCGACGGCCGCAGGAGCCCAGTCCGCGCCCAGTAGTCGAGCTGGCGGTACGTGATGCCGACGATCTTGCAGACCCTCGGGCCCCGGTACCCAGCTTCCTCGTTCGCCATCCGGCCTCCTCGGCGACCCGCCCGCAGCCCGATCACAGGCGCGTAACTACGCGGGTGTGATGAGGCTACGGCGGCGGAGACGGGCGGTCAACGACCGACCCGCATCAGCCGAGGTCAGGGAGTGAAATCCTCGGGACGGACGTGGTCGAGGAACTCCCGGAACTCGCCGACGAGCTCTTCTGGCGACTCCTCGTCCTCGTCGTCGCCCTCGTCCAAGACGATGCCGGCCTGGTCCATCAGCTCGTCGCTGACGTAGAGCGGCGAATGCGTGCGGGCGGCGAGCGCGATCGCGTCCGAAGGGCGGGAGGACAACTCGACCGTGCGGCCCTGGTAGTCGAGGTGGATCTCGGCGAAGTACGTCGCGTCTCGCACCTCGGTGACAACGACGCGCTCGACGTGCGCGCCGAGCGCCTCGCAGAGATCCTTCATGAGGTCGTGGGTCATCGGGCGCTGCACTTCGACGCCTTGCAGCGCGAACGCGATCGCCGTCGCCTCCGGCGCACCGATGAAGATCGGCAGCGAGCGGTCGCCTTCGAGTTCTTGCAGCAGCACCACCGGCGTGTTCGACTGCCTGTCGACCCGCACGGCCGTCAGGATCACCTCCATCAGGCTCAAATTAGCCCCGGTCGGGCTCAACAGGAACGGCGGTTTTCTCTCCGTAGAGTGCCCGCTCGACGCCCGCACGGTCGGCGGCGAGCGCGCCGGGATCGACGGGCACGATCGCGCGCACGTTGCGATACCGCTCGGCGTAATCCAGGCCATAGCCGACGAGGAAGTCGTCGTCGACCGGTAGCCCCAAATAGTGCAACGGGACGGGGATGATCCGGCGCCCCGGTCGATCCAAAAGCGCGCAGACCTCGACGGTGCGCGCCCCGCGAGCGCGCACGAGATCGACGACGTACCCGATCGAAAGCCCCGTGTCGATGATGTCGGCGACGATGACGACGTCCTTCCCCGTGACGTCGTGGCTCAGATCCTTCAAGACGCGAACGCGGCGCTCCCCCGGCGTGTACGACGACAGCGCGAAGAAGTCGACCTCGCAAGGCACGCTGAGCGCCCGGATCAGATCAGCGCAGAAAAAGACGCTCCCTTTCAGCAAACCCACGAGCATCACGCCATCTGCGTGGTCGGCGTCGATCTCGCCGGCGAGTCGATCAACGATTCGCGCGATCTCCTCGGCCGACAGCAGGGCCGTCGGCCGCGTGCTCATCGCGTGTCGATCTCGCGAAGCGATGCGCGGACGAAGGCGTCGTGCAACTGCGCCGCGGCCTCGACGAGCTCTTCGAGCACCGATTGCGCCCGCTGTTGCGCTTCGGGATTGCGGCGTTGCAGCATCGGCATGACGACCTGTGCGAGCACACCGGACTCGCGTTCCGCGGCGTGCTTGAACGTGCGCAGATGCCGCGGCTCGATGCCGTACCGGCGAAGGCGGGCGGCGAGCTCCACGATTCGCCCGGTCTCCTCCGGGTAGCTCCGCGTCTCCCCGGAGCCGTCGCTTTCGATCAATGAGAAGGCCTCGAGCTCGTCGATGAAGGCGACGTCGACGCGGGCCGTCTTCGCGAGCGCTTCGGCGGATCGTCGGTCCGCGACGTTGCGCGCCGCGTGTCGCGGAGTTCGGGCAGCGGGGTGCCGCGGCTCTCTCGGCCCGCCACCGGTCGGGTGGCGCTTTCCCACCTTCTCGGGTATCTCGGACCCTGGGTCGGCCGCATCGGCGTCCGAGGCGATCACCTCGGCCGCCTGGACCGATCCGAGCTCCTCCGCGTCATCCCGCGAGCTCGGCGTTCCTTCGGGGTCCTGGTTGAAGTCGTCATCGTCGAACGGATCGTCGGAACGGTTCGACGAGGTCACCGTCACCGATTCGACGCTCACGGACTCGAACAACGACTGCGCGAACAACGTCGCCCCCGCCTCTTCGAGCCGTCCTTTGATCACCTTGAGCGGCAGGAAGTTCTCACGTTGCTGGCGCAGGATCCATCGCAGGCGTTCGACGTCCTCTTCGCCGAATTTGCGGTACCCCGAGGCGCTGCGCTCGGGATGGATGAGGCCACGGCTCTCCAAGAATCGGATCTTCGAGACCGTGATGTCGGGGAACTCCTTTGTCAGGAGCTCGAGGACTTCGCGAATCGACTTCGTCGTCTGCTTCGCGGCTGGGATCTCCGAGTGCGCGGTCACGGGGCGAGCGCGGAGACGAAGACGAGCTTGAACTTGCCGATCTGCACCTCGTCGCCGCTCTTCAGCGGAGAGGAGTCGATCCGCTCGCGATTGAGATACGTGCCGTTCAGCGAGCCGACGTCGCGAACGACGTAACCCTCAGGCGTGCGCTCAAACTCCGCATGCCGGCGTGAGACGGTGATGTCGTCCAAGAAGATGTCGCTGTCAGGATGACGACCGACGCGCGTGATGTCTCCGTCGAGGACGAACTTCGAACCGCTGTTTGGCCCGCGCTTCACGACGAGCACCCCGACGCCGTTCGCCAGCTCGGAAACCTCCACTCCGAGTTCGTCCTCGCCGAGCTCCCCGGTCGACTCCTCCGGAACAAAGGAAATGGTCGTTTCGGCACTTTGGACGAGTGGTGCGCCACACGACGAGCAGAAGTTCACGCCTTGCGGGTTGCGGTGACCGCAGTTGCTGCAGAACACGTCGCTCACGGTAGCCGCGATCCCTTCTCTGGTTTCCTGCCCCACGCTGCGTTTGTGCTGCTAGGTGGTTGTGAGTTCGCGGTAGCTCGCCGCATCGAGGAGATCGTCGAGCTCACCCGGATCCCGCAGCGAGATCGTGCAGATCCAGCCCTCGCCGTAGGGATCGGCGTTCAGCTTCTCCGGCGCGTCAGACAACCCCGCGTTCACCGTGACGACCTCACCGGATATCGGCGCGTAAATCTCCGAGACTGACTTTGTCGACTCGATCTCGCCCAACGTGTCGCCTTTTTTCACCGACGCCCCAAGCGCGGGGAGTCCGATGAAGACAATGTCACCGAGCGCGTCTTGCGCGAAGTCGGTGATGCCGACGCGCACTGCACCATCTTCCGCGCGCGCCCATTCGTGGTCGTTCGTGTACCGGAGATCGTCTGGGGTGTCCACGGCGGACATGGTAGCGATAGGCCGATCAGTTCTCCTCGAGAAACGTCCGGGCGTCCTCGACCGCAGTGCGCGCCCGCGCCACCGACGCCGCTTCGTCGTCGGCCTCGGCGTAGACGTGGGTGAACGGTTCTTCGGTGTCGGGAACGATGAGCGTCCAGCCGCTCGCGTCGACGAGCTTTACCCCGTCGATCAGGATCACGTCCTCGCCGCGAGCGCGTTCGATAAACCACCGCATGACGGCCCCTTTCTGGTCCGACGGCGTGAGCACGGTCTCGTGGACCACATGGACCTCGGGGAGCCCTTTCCGCAGGCCGGAAAGCGAAAGCCCGCTCTCGGCGAGCATGGAGAGCACGTAGACGAGCGTCGCGATCGCGTCGAACGCCGGCATGAACGGCGGGAACCCGTAGCGACCGTCGGTGCTGGCGGCGAGGGTGGCGCCGTTGCCGACGGCGATGTCCATCAGGTTCGCGGCGCCGATCTGGCCCCAGACGACCTCGCCACCGAGCTCGGAGAGGACCTCGTTCACCTTCCAGGTGGCGCTCACCGGGACGGCGACACGCACCCCTGGGGTGTTCTCGGCAACGAGGCGGCTCAGCACCAACAGCGCCGCGCCGTCGTCGAGCACGCCGCCCTCGTCGTCGACCAAGGTGAGCTGCTCGCCCTCCGAGCCCAACACCGCCCCCATCGCCGCGCCCGAGGCACGGACGAGTTCGGCGACGTTGCGGGCCGATGCCATCCGGTCAAAGGCCATCGCGCCGACAGTCGACAACATCGGGTTCATCGCCAGCACCTCGGCGCCGATCTTCGAGAGCACGCTCGGCATCACGAGGCTCGCCGTCCCGAATCCGTAGTCCAAGACGAGCTTGAAGCGGGCCTGTCGCAGCGCCTTCTGGTCGATCCCCGACATCAGCGCCGCCGTGTACAGCTCGGCGGTGCGCGAGGGGAAGTCGATGTCCCCGATCTCGTCGCCAAGCACGCGACGCAGGTCCTCGCGATAAAAGAGCCGCTCGATCTTGCGCTTCGTCGCATCGTCGACGTCGACACCGTCTGCGTCGAGGAACCGGATCACGACCGACTGGGCGTCCTCGGGGTCGAGTCCGACGGTCACCCCACCCCGGTTCGCCCCCGAGCGGATGTGGAACCGCGTCAACGGCAGCGGTGCCGCCTCGAGATCCTCGACGTTCACCCCCGTCGCGTTCAGCCCGACCATCACGGCGCGTTTCAGCATTCGTGCCGACCGTGAGGAGTCTCGCGAAGTGGTGACCGTCGATCCCATCGGGAACCCCGCCGCGAAGGCCATCGCGACACGGGTGGCAAGCTCGGGCGAAAGATCGACGTTCGCGAGCCCGGTGAGGCCCCGGCGTCCGAACAGCGTCTGCGCGCCACGCGTCTCCCAGATGATCGACGTCGTCACGGTGGCGTTCGATTCGACGATCTTGTGGGGGTAGATCTTCACGCCCGAGTTGATGACGGCGAAGCGTCCGATCCGGCTGCGATCGCCGACGACAACACCACTGCCGAGATGGGCGCCCTGGCGGATCTCGGTGGACCGCCCGATCACGCTGCTCGTCGCGGTGGCGCCCGGCCCGATGAAGCAGTTGTCGTGGACGACCGAGCGCTCGATGCTTGCGTTCTCGGCGACCCGGACGTTCGCGCCGAGGACCGAGTAGGAGCCGAGGTGCGCGCCGGGCCCGATCCGGCAGTTGTCACCTACCAACACCGGCGCGTCAATCGTCGCCGTCGGGTCGATGACCGCGCTCTCCCCCACCCACACGCCCTCGCGCAGCGGGAATGCGCCGATGTCGATCTCGACACGGCGGTCGAGGATGTCCTCGTGCGCCTTCAGATACGCGTCGAGCGTGCCGACGTCCTCCCAATACCGCTCCGTCGCGTAGCCGTACAGCGGGCGACCCTGTTCCAACAGCGCCGGGAAGACCTCGGAGGAGAAGTCGACGGGTTTGTCCGGTTCGATCGCGTCGAGGACGCTCGGGTTCAGCACGTAGATGCCGGTGTTCACCCGGTCGGAGAAGACCTGACCCCACGTCGGTTTCTCCAAGAACCGCTCGATACGGCCGTCTTCGGCGGTGATGACGATGCCGAACTCGAGGGGATTCTCCATCGCCTTCAGCGCCAAGGTGACCTCGGCCTGGCGCTCGTCGTGGAACGCCACGAGCTCGGAGAGATCGATGTCGGTGAGGACGTCGCCCGAGATCACCAAGAACCGCTCGTCGAGCGCCTCGCGCGCGTTCAGCACCGACCCAGCTGTGCCGAGCGGGGATTCCTCGGTCGCGTACTCGATCGCGACCCCGAACTCCGATCCGTCGCCGAAGTAGGTGCGAATCGTGTTCGCCATGAAGGCGACCGTGACGATCACCTCGTCGAAGCCGTGCTTTCGCAAAAGCGCGATGACGTGCTCGGCCATCGGCCGATTCGCCATTGGCAGCATCGGCTTCGGCTGATTCGTCGTGAGCGGGCGAAGGCGCGTTCCCTCGCCGCCCGCCATGATGACGGCCTTCATCGCACCCGCGCGCCGGGGCGATCCCGTTGGGTGAGCCGCTCCTTCACGGCGTCGATCCTTGCGCGTGGATGCGTGCCGTCGCGAGCGCGCTCTTCGCGGCCGGAAGGTACAGAATCGTTGCGATCAGCAAAAACCCCAGCGCCGGCATGGCACACACCCAGGCGAGAACCCTCATCGTCGAGTCGAAGAGCGACTGTCCATCGCCGAGCACCATGAGGGGAAAGGCGCACATCAGCCCGAAGGTGCCCGCCTTGCCGTACCAGTTCACGTCGATTCGCGCCGCGCCGAGCGACGCCAGCACGAGCACCATCGTGCTCACGACGGCGTCACGGGCAACCACGACGGCACACAACCAGACCGGGATCGCCCCATAGACCGTGCTCGCGATGACCGCGGTTGCGAGCACGACGCGATCGGCGCTCGGATCGATGACCTTGCCGATCGTCGTCACCTGTCCCGTGCGGCGCGCGACGTATCCGTCCAGAAAGTCGGTCGCTCCTGCCGCGCCGAGGAGTATGAACGCGAGGATCCGGTCGTGCGCGACGAACAGCGCCGCAACGAAACCGGCAACGAGAAAGAGACGACAGAGCGTGATCGCGTTCGGCAGCGTCCAGATGCGATCGAGGCCGTCCGGCGTCGTTGGCGGCAACGCCGGACCAGCGAGTTCACCGTCGACGGCGGTCACCGCGAGAGTCTACGAACAGAGCCGATCGGGTTCGATGCGCGGCCACCGAACGATGCGCCTCTGCCGTCGGGCCGCGGCGACTAGCGGCGGCGGAGGAGGCTGCGGATTGTGAGCGCGGCGAGCGTGACGAACGCGCCGAGCACAGTCGTCGCCCGCACCCTCTGTGCCGCCGCGCCGGCGCGTACGACCGCTTCGGTGAGCAACGTCTCGTCGGACTCGACGGGCGCCGGGACGAGGCGTTGGACGATCTCGCGCGCCTGGTCCTCGCCGGGTCGGCGCAACAAAAACGAACTCTGCGCGACCGCGAACTGGGCGTCTCGCCGGAACTCGCGGGCAATCGCCGAGGCGTCGCGGCCGCGGAGCCACTCGTTCGGGTACGGGGCACCCCCGAGCTGGTTGTCCCACCATTTCTGCAGGTAGCGGGCGAATCGTGGTCCCGGACTCATCACGGTGTGCGAGTTTACGCCGATGGTTTTGGCGCCGATCCTCCGCCCGTCGGACCTCGTTGGCGGCCCGATCCGTTCAGCGGTCCGGCTGTGCCCGCTCCCGATCGGCGGCCGCGTGCTCGAGGCGCGGCGCGAGTTCGTCTAACTCTTCGCCACCGCGACGTCCGCCGACGTGTACTTCGCCGACGGCTCCTTCTTCCACACACTCGACCTCTCAGCCGGCCACGATCATGTCCGCTACCGATGCGGTACCGACGGGTATGACGGTCACTTCGTCGCCGTCTCGTCGGACAGGCTGCGCGTCGACTGGCACGTCCTTGGACCGACGAAGTCGTACCGTGCGCGTTCGGCGTTCGCTCGGTTAAAGACCGGATCGCCAGAAGCGCTCTAGCGTCACCGCCACCCCACGCCCGACCAAAGGAGACGCCCGATGGCAACCGACGAAGAGCTCCTCTCTGCGATCAGCGATCGCCTCATCCAACAGCTCGAACAGGGGGCGACGAGCGAAACGATCCTCAAACTCGCCGAGGCGTGGGCCTGGATTCGTTCGCCGGCCGAACCTCACGGAGGCTTCTCCACCAGTTAACAGAGATCACGAATGGCGCGCGCGGCCGAGCGCGCGCTCGAGCACGGCAGAATGTGATTACGGAACGCGCGCGCACTGCGCGCCTTGATCCGCCGACGGCCTAAGGCAGGTCGAACGATGGCGAAGGGCGACGACGCTATGGCGAATGCCAGGAAGCCGCGCGCCTTCCAGGTCGTCATCGCGGTGGCGGTGCTGCTCGTCGCCGCCGGCGCCGGGGTCTCCGTCGCGATCCTGCGGCACGTTTCCCCGACGCGCCGAGAGGCGGCGCCTGCCGCTCGTGAGCACAAACCGATCCCCCCGCTGACGCTGACGTCCGCAACCCCCGGCGCGAGCTCTTCGAGCGTCGCCTTCCGGCAGCAGGTCACCCTCACATTCAGCTCACCGATCGCGAGGGACTCGACGCTGCCGAACCTGACTCCGACGGTGGCCGGAAGCTGGTCCCAGCCGGCGCCGAACACGCTCGTGTTCGATCCGGCGGCCGAGTTCTTCCCGCTCGAGGAGGTCACCGTCGAGGTGCCAGGCGGTGCGGCCGGCGTTCGAGCGGTCGACGGCGGCAGGCTTTCGTCGGACCTCACGTGGCACTTCACGGTGGAAGACGCGCCGACGCTCCGCCTGCAACAGCTCCTCTCCGAGCTCGGCTACCTCCCGGTCGCCTTCGGGCCGTCATCGGCGGTCGCGCAGACGACGAACGGCGGGGAATCCGCCCCCGAGCCTTCGAGCGGGCGGTCGATGGCAAACGCACTCGCCGCAGAGCCAACGGTCCCTGACGCGATCTCTCTGGCGCCGCTTCCCGGCAGCTTCGCCTGGAGATACGCCGCGATGCCACCGCAGCTCTCGACGCTGTGGTCGCCGGGGAGCTTCAACGTCGTCACCGAGGGCGCGGTGATGGCCTTCGAGGCCGATCACGGTCTCCCGATCGAGGGTGTCACCGACGCGACGGTCTGGCGCTCGCTCCTCGACGCGGTCGCTCAACGCGACGCGACGACGCGTCCGTACACCTGGGTCGTCATCACCGAGACCGACCCCGAGACGCTGTATATCTGGCGCGGCGGTCACATCGTCTATCGGTCGCTCGCGAACACCGGCATCTCGGTGGATCCGACCGAGATCGGGACGTGGCCGGTCTACCTCCGGTTCACCTCAACGACGATGTCCGGCACGAACCCGGACGGCAGCCACTACGACGATCCGGGGGTCCCCTGGGTCGCCTACTTCCACGGCGGTGACGCCGTGCACGGCTTCTGGCGATCTGCGTTCGGCTACCCCCAAAGCCTGGGGTGCGTCGAACTGCCGATCACGAACGCGGCGGTCGTCTACCCCTACGACACCTACGGCACCCTCGTCACCGTGACGACCGGCGACCTTGGGTCGGAACTCGGGACGACGGCGTCCTAGCGCGTTCTCCAACCTCAACTCCGCGCTTTTCCTTCTCGAGACCACATGTGGTTGGCTTGGCGCGCTCGCGCGAGCGCGCCGTCGGGCTTGACGCGTTGAGAAAAGGGGCGTGCATGCCAGTCGCGGTCGGTCCTCCTACGGTGACGATCCACTACAACGACGAGTTCTGCGTCAGCGAGCTCAACGCCGACATGTCGAGCACGAAAGAGCAGGGCTACTTCGCGGCGGATACCCGGCTCGTCTCCGGCTACCGGCTCAAGCTAGGCCGCGAGCATCCGGAGCTGTTGAACGGCGCCGCCGTCGAGCAACATTCGGCGCGATTCGAATTTACGAACCCGTTGTTCTTCGGAAATGACGGCGCGCCCATTCGCGAGCACACGATCCACCTTCGCCTCGACCGGACAATCGGCCCGGGCATGCACGAGGACTACGACCTCTCAAATCACGCCCGCGAGACGGTGAGGTTCACGCTCGAGGTGAGCGTCGAGTCCGACTTCTCGGACTTATTCGACGTGAAATCGCATCGGCGCCTCGTGCGCGGATCGATCCACAGCTTCTGGGACGACTCGGGGACGCTGACCACGCGCTACGTGAACGGACCGTTTGAACGCGCCTTCGTCCTCCAGGTGGCGAACAATTCTTCACGCCCAGAATTCGCGAACGGCGGGATCCGCTTCCCGGTCACGCTCGCTCCGAAGGAACATTGGCACACCTGTTTGCTCTGGATGCCGGTGATCGACGGTGAGCAACGACACGTCGCACGGCCCTGCCACCATCTCTTGGCGGAGGATTCCGAGGCCGAGGCGCTGCGGCTGCGCTGGGTGCAGAGCGCGACGACCTTCGACACCGAGAACGCGATCGTCACTGAGTCGCTCGCACAGGCGACCAAGGATCTCGCGGGGCTCCGCCTCCACCGCCACGACGAGATCGCCCAACCGGACGACAGCGACGACTCCTGGGTCCCTTCGGCCGGCATCCCCTGGTTCGTCTCGCTGTTCGGACGCGATGCGCTTACTGTCGCGTACCAGACGCTGTCGCTCTCGCCGCGCTTCGCGCTGGGATCACTGCGCGCGCTCGCTGCCCTCCAGGGCGACGCCTACGACGACGCGCGCGACATGCAGCCGGGAAAGATCGAGCACGAAATCCGCCACGGTGAGCTCGCCCAGCTGCACCTCATACCCCACACGCCGTACTACGGCACGCACGAGACGACGACGCTTTACGTTCTCGTCGCCGCCGCAGCATGGCGCTGGCACGGCGACAACGACGCGATCGAAGACATCCGGCCGAACGTCGACCGCGCCCTTGAGTGGATCGCGCGCGACGGTGACATCGACGGGGACGGCCTGCAGGAGTATCGGACGCGCTCACCGTCCGGCTACTACAACCAAGGCTGGAAGGACTCTGGCGACGCGATCCTCACGGCGGGCGGGGAGCTCGCGAAGCTACCGATCGCGCTCTGCGAGCACCAGGGCCTCGTCGTCACCGCGAAACGCGCCTGGGCGAGCGTGCTCGAAGACGCATTCGACGAAGTCGACGCGGCCCGTCGCCTGCGCGACGAGGCGGACGCGCTGAGCGAACTCATCGAGGCGCGCTTTTGGTGGGAGGCGGAGGGTACGTACTACCTCGGGCTCGACGGCGACAAAAAGCCAATCGAGTCCGTCGCCTCGAACGCCGGCCACCTTCTCTTCCACCACACGATCGACGGGACGCGAGCAAAAAAGGTCGCCCGCCGACTGCTCGAGCCCGACATGTGGAGCGGCTGGGGCATCCGCACGCTCTCCGATGGACACGTCGCGTACGACCCGCTCTCGTACCAACTCGGTTCGGTCTGGCCGCACGACAACGCGATCATCGCCGAGGGATTCCGGGCCTACGGCCTCGACGCCGAGGCACAAAAGATCGCCCGGGCGATCTTCGAGGCAACGTCGACGTTCGCGTCGTACCGCCCGCCCGAGCTCTTCGCCGGCTTCCCACGCGATCGCGGCGCCTTCCCCGTCCAGTACCTCGGTGCGAACGTCCCTCAGGCGTGGTCGTCGGGGGCGTTGCTGCAGCTCGTCACCACGTTGCTCGGCCTCGACGCCGACGCTCCCGCCAAGCGGCTGCGCATCTCTCCCGCGTTGCCCGAGTGGATGCCGGTTGTCACCGTCCGCCAGCTGCGCGTCGGAACACAGTCGATCGCCGCGCGCGTCGCCAGGCTGGCGAACGGCGAGCACGAACTCGACGTTCTCTCCGATCCCGGCGGGATCGAGATCGACTTCCAGCCGGCACGGTCGGTCTGAGGGACCGACCGTCAGCCCACCGGCACCATCACGCCGTCCACTCGGCGCGGGATGCCGAGCGGGTTTTCCTCTTGCAGCTCGGGCGGCAGCAGGGAGTCGGGCATCGACTGGAACGCGACCGGGCGTAACCACCGCCTGATCGCGCTCGCGCCCACCGAAGAGTGCAGCGGGTTCGTCGTCGCCGGGTACGGACCGCCGTGGTGGACCGCCCAGTTGATCGCCACGCCCGTCGGGTAGCTGTTCACGACGATCCGCCCGACGCGATCGCGCCAGAAGGCGGCGAGGCGTTTGGGCAGCGCCGTCTCGCAGTCGCCGATCTCCATCGCGCCAGCGAGCGCGTTGTCGAGCGTCCCGAGCGCCGCGAAGAGCTCATCGTCGCTTCCGTAAACGACGATGATCGCCGTCGGCCCGAAGCACTCGCGCCGCAGCATTCGGCCCTCCGGACTCGCAAGCGTGGCGGCGTCGACATCGAAGAGCACCGGCGAAACGGCGATCTTCTTCGTGCCGGGGGCGCGATCCCGCGTGCGAGCGTCGACACGTTCCGGACGCGACCGATGAGATCGATCCCGGACATGAAGAACTCGCGGATGTCCCGCGTGAGCAGCATGCCGGCCGGCACCGCGCCCACGGCGGTGGATGCGGCAACACGCACCGCATCGCCCTCTCTTCCCGCCGGGACGAAGAACAGCCCCGGTTTCGTGCAGTACTGGCCGAGCGACAAGGTGAAGGAGGCAACGAAACCCGCAGCGACCTCGTTCGGCCGCTCCCGGGCCGCCGCCGGAGTGACGACGACCGGGTTCACGCTGCCGAGCTCGCCGTAAAACGGAATCGGGTCCGGGCGTGCGCTCGCGAGGTCGAACAATGCCCGCCCGGCGCGTTGGGAGCCGGTGAACCCGACGGCACGGATCGCGCGATGCCGGACGAGTTCGCCGCCGGCGCGCAGCCCGTAGACGAGCCCGAACGTCTCCTCGGGAACGCCGCAGCTCGCCGCGGCCCGTCGCAGCGCCGTCGCGGAACGTTCAGAAGTCACCGGGTGTGCCGGATGCGCTTTCGCGACGACCGGACAACCGGCGGCGATCGCCGACGCGGTGTCCTGACCGGGAACCGAGAAGGCGAAAGGGAAGTTGCTCGCACCGAAGACGGCGACGGGTCCGAGCGGGTAGAGCATCCGCCGCAGATCCGGCAGCGGACCGGTGGGGGCGGTGCTCGCGTGGTCGATCGTCGCCTCGAGGTACGAACCCTCGCCCACAACGTCGGCGAAGAAACGGAGCTGGTAGCAGGCGCGTGTGACCTCGGCCCGCAGCCGCGCTTCACCGAGGGCGGTCTCTGAGTCGGACACCTCGACGAGCGCTTCGCGGTCACGTTCGATCTCGTCGGCCATCGTCCCGAGGAGCCGCGCACGCCCGGCGGCGCCGATCTCGAAAAGGGCTGGCACTGCCTGTTCGGCGGCGGAGACGATGCGGTCGACCTCTGCGGCGCCGGACTCGCGTGGCAGTGACTCCCGCCCGACGGCACGGTCGAGGTCGAGCCCTGCCATGTGTGTCTCCTCTCGCCGCCGCCGCCCGAGGCTCGCCGGGCGAGCCATCTCGATTCGGCGTGTCCCGCAGCACGACCGACACCGTTTTCCCCGACGTTCTCACGCGCCCGTGGCGAGCGCCAGACGCTCTCTGCAGAGTCCCGCCGCCATCGTCGACAGAGCGAACGCCCGATGTCCCGCAGGAGCGCCTTCGGACCAAGCGAGCCGACACGAGAAAAAGGCACCGCTCGACCGTGTGCAGGTGCGATCATGGCCCGCGGGGACCACCGTGGTACATCGACGAGGGACACATTCGCATCGCAAGATGACCGGCTGGCGAGTCGTCGCGATCGGCTCCGCCACGGCAATCGTGTCGTCGGCGATATTGACGGCCATCTCGCCCGGAAGCGCTGTGAACTTGGCGGCCGCGCGCACCCGGACGGCTCGGTCGCACGCCGATCCCCCCGCCGTCACGACGCTCGTTTCGACCTCGGTCGTCCCGGGCACGCGGACCCCGTTCCAATGGCCGGTCCACGGCCAAGCGGCCGTCGCGGTCCGTGGGATCGGGATCGTCGCGAAGTCGCCGCGCGAGCATCCGGTGCCGATCGCCAGCCTCACGAAGATGATGACGGCCCTCGTCATCTTGAAGGACCATCCGCTCGCCCCACGAGCGCGGGGACCGCTACTCATCGTTACGCCGACCGATGTCGCCGACTACGACAACGATCTCGCGGTTGGTGACAGCACGCTGAAGATCTCGGTTGGAGAGCGACTCGACGAGCACCAGCTCCTCGAGGCATTGCTGCTGCCATCCGGCGACGACATCGCGGATTTGCTCGCGCGCTGGGATGTGGGAAGCATCCCAGCGTTCGTCGCCAGCATGAACGCGGAAGTTCGCGTCCTCGGATTGGACCAGACCCACTACGCCGACGCGAGCGGGGTCTCCGCGGGCTCGGTGAGCACCGCTGCCGACCAGACGGTCGTCGAGTCCGCCCTCATGGCGATCCCCGCCGCGCGTCTGATCGTCCGAATGCATGAGGCGCGCCTCCCCGTCGCCGGAGTGATCCCGAACTACAACCCGGCGATCGGAGTCGACGGCATCGTCGGGGTGAAGTCCGGCTGGACGACAGAGGCAGGCGCATGTCTCGCGACGGCCGCGTATCGCAGTGCCGGGGGGCATTCGGTACTCGTCGAGTCGGTGACGCTCGGTCAGCCCGGCGACCTCCAGGCGCCCGCCGTCGTCGATGAGGCGTTGCTCAGCTACGTGGCGCGTCTTCTCGAGCCATATCGGCTCTTCGCGTCGGGCAAAGCGATTCGGTTCCCGACGGTCAGCGGCACGGCAACGTTTTCGACGCGGTCGTCTCCGATCGAAACCATCGCGTGGCCGGGTCTCGTGCTCAAGGCGGTGATCACGAGCGCGACGCATCTCGACGACCTCACGAAGCAGCCATCTCTCGTCGGCACGGTTGTTGGCAATTACGAGGTCGTTGCGCCATGGGGTGTCCTCGCCATCGCGCCGGCGACGTTTGCGAGCCTGACGAGTGTCGCTCCGACAACTTCGACAACGTCGACGATTCTGCTGCCGCCGACGACCTAGCTCAGGCGATCGCGGCGGTCGTCGTGCCGCCCGTTTCGGGCGGCGCGACGTTCGAGAACGCGAGCGACTGGTCCTTGCCGCGGGCTTTCGCTTCGTACATCGCCTCGTCCGCTGCGCCGAGCACCTCGTCGAGCGTGGCGCCGTGATCCGGGAACACGGCGACGCCCACCGAAGCCGACAATCCGCGTGGCGCGGAGGCCGTCACCCGGCTGATCGCCCCACGTAACGCTTCCGCTGCCCGCAGACCCTGCGCCTCGCCGCAGTCGCGCATCATGACCAGGAACTCGTCGCCACCAAGGCGGATGGCAGCGTCGCCCGAGCGCACGGACGTCGACAGCGCCTTCGCGACATGGCTCAGCACCGCGTCGCCGATCGCGTGTCCGAAGGTGTCGTTCACATCCTTGAAGTCGTCAAGGTCGACGAGCAACAGTGCAATGCTGCTCCCCGAGCGTGTCGCCTGCGCCGCCTCTCGAGGGGCGAGCTCTTCCCACCAGCGCTTGTTCAACAACCCCGTGCCCGCGTCGGTGACGACACGCTGTTCGAGCTCGAACATCTCGTGCGAGCGCCGCCATGCATCGGACCCGATCTTGGCGAGTAACGTGCAGCGCTCCAAGTCCGCGTCGCTGAATTGGTCGATCCCGAACCGCCAGACGTCGAGCACACCGATGCACGAGCCGCGCGAAGTGAGCGGAACGACGATGAGCGACTCGCCGGTGTCTTCCTCGCTGCCTGGGATCGGCGCGGACTCAGGATGCGCGAGCGTGTTGCCGCAGTTGTATGGCACGCCTCTGCGGAGCGCCCATCCCGTGACCCCGGTCCCCAACGGGTGCGGCGCGCCGGCCATCGCGTAGAGGTCTTTGCCGACGAGCACTCGCGATTGCAAGGTGAAGGCGTTCCAGTCCGCTTCGAAGATCGCCAGCCGCTCAAAGGCCAGTGCACGACCGAGGACTTCGGCGAGCACGCGAAACACTGCGTTCGGCGAATCCGCGAGGAACATCCGCTCGGCCGCGTCGGCAACGAGCGTTGCGAACTGTTCGCCCGAAACGACCTCCTGATCCGAAGGAACAACCTTCGGCACGAACAGCACACCGCGGTCTTCGACCGCCGCGAGCTCCCTCGCGTCTGGGCCGTGCGGCCGCTCCTTACCCCGCGACTCGCCGACTTCCGGCGTTTCCATTTCGAACAGCCGCCGGACGGGGCGGCTCCGCAGCCACGGGACGGATTGGCACTGATCGCCGTCTCTCGTGAGCGCAGCGGCAAGAACGACCGGCCGCTCGAGATTGGACCCGATGCCGTAAAAGACGCCGCGCCAGATCAGTGTCTCGGCCGTCTCAGGCGCGTCAACCCCGCGAGCGACGACCCGGCAACCCAGCCGTCCTGCCAGCGCGAGGACACCGGCCAACGCCGCGTCGAACTCGGGCTCAGCGAGCCGCGACGCGACCACCGTGTCGAAACAGATCACCGCGGGCCTGATCGCGACCACGTCTTCCCATTGGAACTGGCGGACCCGCACGCCATCAAGAGCGACGCGCCAGGCGCGATCACGCAACGCGATCGCTCGGTCGCGAACGAGCCTGTTCGTGCCTGCCTCGTCGTAGTGAATGACGAACTTCCACACAACCGCCGCAGGTTCGATGCCCGCTTCGCTTGCGATCTCGTCTGGACGGAACGACTCGTCGCGCAACAACGCTTCGGGGACGGGAATGAACAGCGGGACTCCGAGATCGAGGCGGGCGGCATCGATGCCGGCGTCGAATGCCGCTCGGGCATCGTCGTCTTCGGTTCGCGGTTCGACGTCGTACGCGATCGTCCGATGGTCGTCGAGGCCGAGAACCGGAAGCAGCGCGAACGGCGCTGCTGCGCGCCGCACGATGGTGGCGCCGGTCGCTCGACCTGCTATGTCGACAGCCATCTCCACATCCCGATTCCCTCGTACGCGCGCCAACGGCTTCGGTCCACAGGGGCAGTCGGGTCGACGATCCGGGCTCGATCCCCGGCGCGGGTGGCGGCGCGCCTCACTCTCACGTTCCCCCCAACTTGCTCGCACTCTGAGGGACCTCAATCTCAACGACCGAATGGCGCCGAACCTTGAGCAGTACCCCGGCTGCTACCTGGGCAAATCCTCCTCGGCTGCACATTTTAGCGGTCGCCTGACCACAATTTGTGTCCAAAATTAACGTAATTGTGTTATTTGTACTCAGTTCGCCACGCAGCGTCACGAACTGGCCACTAGCTGCGGTTATGCAGAGGACGACAGTCGTGCCCGCCTTGCGAGAGTCGGAAGCCGATCAGCGTGGGTGGCGTCACGGAACGGCTCGCTCCTCGATGCTCCGCGGCGACAATGCGTCAGACGGGTCCGCAGCTCGTGGCGAATCCGCACGGCCGCACGACGGGAACACCGCCACGCGCACGCCGCCTGCGACCCGATATCGGGTTTCTTTTCCGCAGTCGAGCCGAATGCTTCGCCAATCACGACGCGGCGACGTGCGGATCATCCGTGCCGACCCTTCAACCGACGCACGACGGTGATTGCATCGTTGGTGCCACCGGGTTTCTCGTGAAAGCGGGGATCGCGGCGAGTATCAACGTAGATCGACAGCGCACCGACACCCGTCGATGATGGGCTCCTAACGACGAAAGCGGAGGCACGATCGATGCCGAATGGCTCGCAAGCCGAGATTCGCGAGACGAAGGTGCTCGCCGATGGCAACGAGATCCCGGTGCTTGGACTCGGAGTCTGGCAGGTGCGCAACGGCACCGAAGGGGTGAACGCGGTGCGTTGGGCCCTCGAACTCGGCTACCGGCATGTCGATACCGCGCAGGCGTACGGCAACGAGGAAAGCGTCGGTCGCGGGCTGCGCGAGAGCGGGATACCACGTGAGGACGTCTTCGTGACGACAAAGTTCTACCCGAATCGCAAGGATCCGGTCGCCGAGGTTGAAGGGAGCCTGCGACGCCTCGGGCTCGATTACGTCGACCTGTACATCATCCACTGGCCGAAGGGCGGACCCACTTGGGCATGGCCAGGCATGGAGCGCGCGCACGAACTCGGTTTCGCGCGCTCAATCGGTGTATCGAACTTCAGCGTCGACGACCTGCGTCAGGTGGAGAGTGTCGCGACCGTCCAACCGGTGATCGATCAGGTGCAGTTCAGCCCATTCGAGTACCGGCGAGAGCTGCTCGAAGAGGCACAGGAGATACGAGTCGCAATCGAGGCCTACAGCCCGCTCGGAACAGGTCGTCACCTTTCGAACCGCGCCGTCCGGCAGATCGCGGAAAGGTACGAGCGTTCATCGGCGCAGGTGTTATTGCGCTGGTGCCTGCAGCGCAACACGATTGTGATTCCGAAATCGACGCATCGAGACCGCATCGAGGAAAACGCGCGCATCTTTGATTTCGCTCTGAGCGACGACGACCTCGTCCGCCTCAATGCACTCGATCGCACCGGTCTGACGGGTCGCGCCCTCGAACACAAGTGGTGGTGATTTCGGAACGACGACGCGACGTCAATCCCGGATCAAGGATCGAGCGTTCCGATACTGGTCGACACGTACAATGCCGTGGACATCGACAGTGAACGACACTGAGAGGAAAAGCGGGAAACGTGAGAACCAACTTTCGGAGTTCGTCCACCAATCGAACGCTCCGGCGAGTCATCCGCGGGCTCACAATCTCGGGACTGGCATTCGTCGCCATCTCGGCGCTTGCAGTCCTTTCCGCCTCCGCCACCGGCGGCTCGGCCCGAAGAGTCGGTCTCTACTCCTGCACCGACAAGGTCGTCGTCCGACCGGGAAACTTCGTCATTACCTGCGCCGATGCGAACACTCAGCTCACCGCGACGAAATGGACACAGTGGGGTTCGACGCTCGCGGTCGGAACCACCCGATTCGCGATGAATCTCTGTAACCCTTCGTGCGTTGCGTCGAAGATGTCATATTTCCCGTCGAGCGTCGTTCGGCTCTCAGCTCCGATACGAACCGCAGCGCATGGCTGGCTGTTCTCGAAACTCACCGTAACGTATCGGTTCCACGGAAAGACCAAGGCGTTCCACTTCTCGTGGACAGGAGACCCCGCGTTCAAGACCTGAGCTCGTCGCGGGTGCACGTCGTGCCCTCGATTCAGGATCCGGCGGGCTGAGGTGCCAGGCTCGAGACGAGTGCGGCGAAGCGAGCAAATGCCACAGAATCGACGACGGACCACGCTTTGACGTAGCCGTTGTCGAGTGTCTGGCAGCCGCTGTCGTTGTACCAAAGGTCAACCGTCGGCCGCGCCGCATATCCGAACGCGAGCAGCGTGACGCTGCGAAACGCCGCGGGACAGGCGTACACCCCAATCGGCTTCGCGGTCTTCAGGACACCAATCGCCTCTTGAAATAAGAGCGCCGTACGACCATTCAGCACCTTCGCGCTTAGACGCACAAACGGCCCCGAACCGGCACGCTCGCCGTATCGACACAGGCGCCCGAAAATCACGCCGCGGGGCAGCAACTGCGCGCGAAGGCCGATCCCGCTATTCGAAACATCTGTCGCTCTGCGTACCAAAGCGGCCGAAGGACAAGGACCCGGAGCGGGAAAATGGACCGTGATGGCGCTTTGTCCGACCGCGCTTGCTCCTGTTCGCGGAGCTGCTGCCGAGAGCGACACCGCGCCCCGAGCAGCGCGAGGAGTAGCGAGGCCACAGATACGTTGAACCGCAGTGGACTTCGTGCCCTGGCACTAGCGATCGGAAACGTCACGGTCAACCTCCTGAGGCTTATAACGCTACGAATCGCGAAAGGGTTCGACAGCCCGCTCCGTCAACGAATCCACCGGCCGATTCGTCTCCAACGTCGGTCCGAACAGAGCCCCTCGTCCCCGCGATTCATTGCCCGCAAAGCCACATCGCATCTCACTCGATGATGGGCGCTCCCCGTCACACAGCTGCTCGCCACGATGAGTGGCAACGCAGGACCCGCCGTCGCCACCCACGGTGCTCAATCGCTCAATTTCGAACGTCGCGAACGAAAAAAACGAGATCGCGAGTTATTCCGGGGCCGAGATCGGCCGTTAACCCCGATGATGAGTACACATCGCCTCCTCCGATGGTTCCGTCTCTTCCTCCGCCTGGACCCATTCGCGGCCGAATGCGAATACGTCCACACACGCGACCCGGATTCGCCGGACGTTTACCGATGTACTCGTCGCGCGGGTCATCTCGGCGTTCACTTCACGAGGCGTCTCAATAAGCGAGATCTCGCCACGATGTAACGGGTCCCCGTCCCAGCGGCATCGCCGCTGTTCTGAGGTGCCCCAATTACGCTTGTAAAGAATCTCGTGAAGACGCCCGGTTCGAAGGCAGCATGACGAGATTGCGGTTCGTCAAAGACGACGGGGGTCGAGCGGCCGCCGGTTTCAGGGGCGAAGCCGATGATTGTGTGACACGCTCAATCGCGATCGCGACCGGGGTTCCCTACGGGGATGTCTACGAGGATCTGAACGACCGCACGAAGAGATTGCGCCTCGCTGGCCATCACGTCGGAGCACGTACCGGTATTCCCCGCGAGGTGTATCAGAACTATCTGTTCGATCTCGGCTGGAACTGGCGTCCCAGAATGAAGATCGGCAGCGGATGCAAGGTGCATCTTCGTTCCGGCGAGCTCCCCGGAGGCCGTGTCATCGCCAGGTGCTCGGGCCACCTCGTCGCCGTCATCGACGGCGTCATCCACGACCTGAGCGACCCGAGTCGGGACGGGACACGATGCGTTTATGGATGGTTCGAACCAGGAACAGACGCCTGCGTCCCCGGAGAGACCTAACCCTGACCGCTCGTTCTCGTCGCCAACTGTTCTCACAACGCAGGCCACGACATCGCTGCTCGCCGAACGCGTCGGGCGGATCGCGTCAATATTCGCCGAGGACGTTCGACCTCGGGTCGCACCTTACGGAGACACAGACGTTCAGACGCCAGTCGTGGGTGAACCTGCCATCGAGGTGACCCGCCTCAGAGGCGGAACGGTAGCCGGCGCTTGCTGTCGAGGTGGCAGCTCGAAGAGCAGCATGGCCGTCGCGTCAGCGACCTTGCGCACCGCTCGCTCGAATGCGTCGAGCGTGCGGCTCGATGTCTCCTGCACACCACTCACCTTCCGAACGTACTGTCGAGCGGCCGCCTCGATTTCTTCGGGTGTCGCCGCAGGTTGTAGTCCCCGCAGCGTCGTGATGTTTCGGCACATAGACACGACTTTATGGGCGAACTTCCCGCACGTTGAGGGGGCCCCGAACACTCGGTGACCGCCAGCCCGAGGATGACACCGAACACGGCATGAGGTCCGAAACCGGCCGGGCCGTCCGCGACCGAATGCGTCGAAGAAACCTTTTCCGCGGTCGGAATCGGGTAGGTGACCGAAGAGGTTCGCCCGGATGCCGAGGCCATATTGAATGAGGATCATCGCGATGGAGCCAAAGCACATTCCCTTCAAGGAGCGAACTTGGCGTCGTTCCGCGTTCGCACGGCTGGGTTGGTGTTGCCCGCTTCGATCATCTTTCTGAGCCTTAGATCAGGCCGATCGAGATCGATTCTTCTGGTGCAACCACACGGGCGGCTTTGTTCAGCGGACTCAGTGTCATCACGGAATGACTCACCGATGAAGAAATCGTTTGCTCGATCGGAAAAGGCTGGCCCTTCGCCGGCACGAAGAGCCTGATCGTCTCCCTAACCGAATCCTCTGTCACGACGGACTCGAGCAACTTCACTTCCGTGCCATCCAGCTTCTGTTCACCGGAAAGAAGGCGAGGGGACGGCGTGTTGAGCTCCGAAGAGATCGACGAGACCGTCAGTCCAGCGGCGAGTCCCGAGAAGGCGGAGTTCGACGGGGGCACCAAGATCCAAGCGTCCGAGTATTTGCGCGCGAGCGCGGCCGTCAGTCCGTTGAAGTACTGGAGAGCAAAGGCGTCTGCACGAAAGTACACGACGTTTTTGACAAGTTCACACGTCTCTTCGCCAGCTCCTGTCTTCTCCTCAAATTTGATCGTCTGGCTACCAGAGTCCGCTCCGGCATTGGTGTTGATCGTTACAGTCACCGTCGAGCCGCCTGAACCTTGTTCGGTTGAGCTGGTCCAATGAATTGCGGGTTGGCGAGATACTTGGGCCAAAGCAGACTTCAGCAACGTGCTCCCAGCCGTTTCGCTCGCGGGGGCTGTCCGGGTCGAGATCGGCAGTACACAGAGACAGGCGCCGAGTACGCCGATTGATCGAACAGGAGCAACCCACCGCCAAGGTGCCTGTTTGGATGCTCGGCGCCTTAGTCTCACGATCAATTCATGCCGACCGGACGAGTGAATTGTCCCGCTGATGCGCGATCCCAACGACGGGGGCGCGCTTCGACTGGAGCCAGTTACGGATCCGGGCGATCCGTCCCTTCAGCCCAGGTCTTTCCGCAGAAATCTGCGTCGCGAGCGAATCCGCCGCGGCATCCCCGAGAACACTCACGAGGAAAGTCGCGAGTTGACCGATTTCGGCGATCCCTAGCGGTGTCGTGGACACACACACCCCGTTCCGCCAATGGCTCACCACGATCGTGCGCCGCGAGGCGTGCCAGGAGAGCCGCAGACAACCTGAGCGACCTCTGGGATCCGGAATCTCCAAGTGAGTTCCGAGACTCGCCACGCGTTAATCATCGTCCGCGACACGAGTCCGCGTCTACCGGGGCGGCTGCTCCCCCGTCGCACCTCGGCGACAGGTTCCCAGCCCGAGGTCATCGGCGGTCACCGAAGTCGATCGAGGATATCGACCACCAGGCAAGAACTCCTACTTCTTCCGTTTTGCGACGTTGAACGCGACAGCCGCGCGGATCAGCGCTTTGAACGCAACCTCGTCAATCACGTCCTCTTCGTGAATGTCAATAGCCCGGCGCGTCTTTCCTTCGAGGCTCGAATTGAAGAGATGAGCGGGATCGGTCAGCGCTGCCCCTGAAAGAAGGTCAGCTTTACCGCCTTTTTGTAGGACTCGCCCGTACAGATACCCCCGTCGTGGTACCAAACCGGAATTCCCGGGGAAGATGGCTTCACCCACTTCCATTCCTCGACGACGTCGGGGTCCGCCTCTTGGATGAGCTCGCGCACCCGTTTCAGCACCGGACCTCGCCAATCGGCGAGTTCGCGAATGCGCTGGTCGAACATCTTCGAGGAAGAGCCAAGATTTCGGGAGCTATTTTTTGTTGGCACGGATCATCCCCTAAATGTCACGGCACCCTGTATGTCCCGCCCTGGGGCTGCATTTCTGGAAGATATCCCGTCGCGGCGCCGACTTTCCGTCTCTAGTGCGTCTCACCCGCGTTCACGGGACCCCAGCCACGGGACCATGTCGCGCAAAATCACGCGACAAGGAGGTGGAGTGCGTTTGGGCTCTCGAACGGATCGGTGGCGAAACTGCCAGGGCGCATACGGAAGTTGACGTCAAGCACGAGATGACGGAAAACGACGAGTTCGGATCGCATAAAACGCACGCGACGCGTTCGGTCGCGATAGTTCGGGTGTACAAAGATCCGGGTCGCGGACGCAGCGAACTGCGGATCCTTGTTGACCGGTTGTAGCCCCGCGGGATCGCCAAAGACATCCTCGACTACGACGAATGGGCAAAAGACCTCACCTCAAGCGCCGACTTGGGTCGATGGCATGGACACGACCCTGCGCGCTTCACAGAGTTCGAACGTCGCCACCGAAGAGAATTCGCTCAGTTCGCGCAGGCAAAACAAACGCTGCGCCGACTGCGGAGCGCCGCCCAGCTTCGCAATCTCACCCTTTTGACCGCGACCCGAGGCATCGACCACTCGGCCGCCGCAGTGTTGCAGGTGGTGCTTGAACGCCGTCCTACCGGACGCGGGTAATTGGGGTGAGTTGGCGCGACGTGCGACGTGTTTCTGAACATTCATGCTGCATGGAGATTTGAAGACCTGTAGCGGCGAACCGCGAGCCCTGACCAAATCACTTCGACGACACCGAATGGCCAAGCGCCCGAGAGAAATCCGTACGCGCTTGACAGCAGACACCCCGCGACGAAGCCGAGAACGAACACCCGATGTCGGACTTCAAGCGCGTACATCACCATCATGAACGTGAGAGCGCAGACTCCATATATCGTTATCGCTAGCGACGTCATCAGCTGACGAATGTGGTTGGGCGCGAAGGCTCTTCAGACGACGCCATAACTGACCTCCACACGCGAGTTGAGCGACGGGTCGGAGTCCTCGTCTCGCGAAAGGCTCGCGCGGATTTGGTTGGCGCCTCCAGCGCGCCGACGTTGGTGTCCCGCACGGGCATCTGTTCACTCGATTGGCGCATGTCAGTCCACGACAGGCTGGCTTCCGTCAGCGAGCCATATCGCGGCGGCCTCGCCCGAGGTTCCGGGCGGCGTTAGCTCGGCTTGGCGTAGTTGGCCATGCCGGCGAAGTCAACGAAGACAAACGGCTCGTTCCCTACAGTCCAGCCGTCGTGTCCGGGAGGTATCGAGACGATCTCTCCCGGTCCGACCTCCAACTCGGAACCATCGTCCATGCGAACCACGCTTCGTCCCGAAACGACGTAGCCAACGTGGGCAGCCTGGCAACTGTCAGTTCCGGCAAGCGGCCGGACATGCTCCGACCACTTCCAGCCGGGCTCGAACGTGGCCCGTCCCACGACGCCTCCACTGATGTTGACGAGCTCGACCTGTCCCTTGTCCACGAACGGACGGGTCTCATCGGGTGCATCGAAGCTCTTGTGCTCGGGTCCCGCCATCTCGACCCCCTTGGCTGATCAGATGAATCTCTCAGCCTTCTAGTCCGCTCGATGGCCGGCCGCAAAACCGAGGCATCTCGGATTTGACTCTGGTTTCGCGTTCAACAGCATCACGTAGACGCGAGGTGGCATGTCGACAAAGCGCGTCAGCTTTCCCTACCTGTCCCGATTCGTCGAGATCCATGACGTCGCGATATCTAGCGATGCGCATCGAAGGGGGGTGTTCAACCATGAGTAAGGAGTACTTGCGCCGCGGTTCAGCCGGTGCCGGCCTCCTCGTCTGCAACCGTCCCGCCCTGCTCTGCGGGGACCTCGCTCCCGTCCGCGCCGGAGTTCACCAGCTCTCCCGCCTCTTTGAAGGCCGTATCGAATGCCTCCGCGGAGCTGGACATCGCTTCGTCGAACTCCGACGACGCCTGCCGCAATTGATCCGCGCGCCGGCGGGAGGCATCCGATACGGCGACCTCGTACGCGTTGACGGCGTCGCGCAGCTCGGACGCCCGTTGCACTCCCGCGCGGTATATCGACTCAGCGCGCGCCGCGCCGGCTCGCTTAATCGCCTCAGCGCGCTCTGTCGCGCTCACCGACGCTGCCTCCGCCGCCCTAAGCGCTTCCTCGTGCGCCAACCGAGCGGACGCGAGCTCTTGCTGGTACGCCTCTTCGACCTCGCGCGCCGCCACGACTTCGGCGCGTTCCAGCGCGTTGCTATAGCTCTCTTCGGCTGCCTTGGCTGCAGTGGCTCGCGTCTTTTCGGCGTCGCGCAGCTGCTCGTCGTGGACCAGGGTGAGTTGCTTCAGCGCCTCGGCGCGCATGAGGGATGCGCCCCGGATCCGTTCCGCTCGGGCGATCGTCGCCTTGCGGACGAGGTCGGCTTGGGCCAGCTCGGCCCGCGCGACTTCGCCGGTGGCGAGGAGCGCTTCGTCTCGCGCGTGCTCGGCAGCACGCATCGCGTCGTCTTCGGCATGGCGACCGGTCTCGATCGGGATGACGTTCCTCGTCACGATGCGGCCCTCCTTTGATGGCGGGGTTCCATCTGACCGCCGAACCAGGGGCGTTGCAAGCCGCGCGGGAGATTCCCAACGCCGTCCGCCGCTGAGCAATTCGAGAGTTAGCCCGTCTTGGTCAAGTCGTAGCGCGATCGGACCAGCCGAACGACTGACGACATTGGTCCTTGGCCCGCGACCTCGTCGCATTCGCCTAGCCCGTCCACGGTCCGCGATTCGCCGGGTCCTGAAAAAAAGGACATATGCCTGTGCGCGAAGTTGCGGTTGGCTACCACCTCTGAATCCGATGTCACGGACGACCCAAATGGTTCCGGCCTGCAAACTCGCAAACTGACTCGGCGCGACGCGTCGGTGTCATTTCACGTTGGTCGCGAAACCTGGCACCATGAGTGCAAAGGGACTGCTTGCAAGGAAAGAGGCTCATCCGAAGGAGGACCGCAATGACACTCCAGGCTCGAGCGGAAAAGGGCACACGAGAGGTCGAGATTTCGACCTTTCAACATGGGCGCCGCCTTCCGATCGGCCTCGGCGCGATCGCGTTCCTCGCTGCTGTTGGCCTTGTGGGCGCGCCGAGCTTGGCTCAGGCTTCGGCGATCTCGCCCCAGGCCTTTTGCGCGAAGATCCCCGTCGCGACCGTGTCCTCGCTCTTTGGCGAGAAGATCACGCTGCTCGGTGCTTCGGCCGAAATCGTGGGTAACGACGTCTGCGAATTCGCCAAGATCGTGAGCGGGTCAGTGAGCGGAGTGACCCTGAATTACGACTACAAGGGATCCGGAACCGTGTCGTCGAACGTCGCCGCTTTGAAGAAGGAGAAAGGGGTCAGCGGCCTCGTTCTCAAGACCCACGCGTCCATCGGTGGCACTACGTACTCCTTCACCGACACGTTCTCGGACACCACGCTGGGAATCAAGATCCACGAGTCAGGAATGGTCTCCTACAACGGCTCGAACCACTACGGGCTCGTCGTGACGAAGGTGCTTCCGACCTCGACGTTGGCGAAGATACTCGCCTTGGCAGTGAAGGCCGCGTAGACAGCGTCGCCACATTGCCGAAGTGCTGCGCCCGAGAGTTCGGCGGCTCGCGATGCGTGTCATAGTCGACCAGGCGAGTCAGCGTCTCCCGGCTCTGCCGATTGCGTGGGAGGCAAATGACTCTCCGGTGATGGCCCGACCGAGTGCGACGGGTTGTAACCGCCGCGCAACCGCCTGTTCAGCACAATGATCGCAAGACGTTGTTTTCGATAAGGACGGGAGCGAGAAATCATGCCCTCGCGACTTCGGCGAGTCCTCCTGACGTCGTTCGGCCTCGGAGCAGTTGCGTTGTTGTTCGCGGCCTGCGGGGGCGGGGCAGGTCCGGGCGTGGCGAGCATCGGATCGACGACGACCACCACCATCGCACTCGGCTCGGCAAACCCGTCGCCTTTCGCGGGGATCAACCAGGAGTACGACTACATGCTCTCGTATGCCGAGTGCATGCGCACCCACGGCGTGCCGACCTTCCCCGACCCAGTAAGGAGCAGCCGCGGCGTTAGCTTCAACCCGCAGGCCGATTCCAACTCACCGCAGTTCTCATCGGCGAACAATTCCTGCAAGCACGTCCTGCCGGACAACGGCGGGATGCCGACCGCCTCCCAGATCGCCGCTGAAACGACCAAGCTGTTGGAGTGGGCGCATTGCATGCGCAGCCACGGTCTGCCGAACTTCCCCGACCCGAAGATCATCTCGAATAGCCATCAATTCGGAATCCAGCTGCAAGGGAATCCGAATTCGACCCAATTCCGGGCGGCACAGAGGGCCTGCGGCGACGCGTTTGGAGGCGGCTGAGGAGTCTTGGCCACAAGCTCAGCTGTTCCCAGAGGTGAAGCTCGTTGGCAGCGCGAGCGTCCGGCAGAATCCGCTTCCCCTCACTTATTGGTCCGCAGCCACGGTTGCTGTCGTCCATATGCGGGTTTCGACCGATCCCCAAATCGGCTCATGCAAAGATCAGCTTGACGCTTGGCCCGGGAAAGACGGAGGTCCTCACATGCCGTTGTCACCGAGTGGCATCTATGCGATCACGCTTTTTGTTGAAGATCTCGATGAAGCCAAGCGCTTCTATCAAAACGTCTTCGGACTCCCAGTTCACTTCGAAAATCCGGACTCAGTCGTTTTTCGCTTCGGTGACACGCTCATCAACTTGTTGAAGATCTCTGAGGCACCAGGGCTGATCGCTCCCGCGGCGGTCGCTGACCGCAGTGCCGGATCTCGCTTCCAGTTCACGATCGGGGTGGAAGATGTCGACGCGACGTGCGCGGAACTCGCGACCAAAGGGGTGCGGTTTTTGAACGGCCCGCTGGATCGGCCGTGGGGCGTGAGAACTGCCAGCTTCATGGATCCCGGCGGACATATTTGGGAAATCGCTCACTAGCGATCCGGCATCATTCATCGCGGTCCCGACCGGGCTTGATTTCTGACATGTGCGGGCCGGGCCGTGGATTGCGATACGGCGAACGCGGGGCTATCCAGAGATGAAGTCGAGGATGTCCTTGTCGAGTTCTTCTTGGTAAGAACCGTAGATGCCGTGCGGGGCGCCAGGATAAACCCTCAATGTTCCCCGTTTGACGAGCTTGATCGACTTCTCGGCGGCGTCGGCGATGGGGACGATCTGATCGTCGTCGCCCTGCGCAATCAGCATCGGCGCATCGATCGCCTTCAGGTCTTCCGTCTGATCCGTGTCAGAGAACGCCTTCACGCAGTCGTAAGCAGCAGCCAGGTTCACGAGCATGCCTTGGCGCCAGAAATCGTCCCTTGCTCCCTGCGACACACTCGATCCCTCGCGATTCGCGCCGAAGAACGGCTCCGAGAGATCCTTATAGAACTGTGACCGGTCCTTCAGGAGGTTCTGGCGGATTCCGTCAAACACAGTGGTGGGCATACTCCTCGATCCTGTGCACCATCAGCTCCCGCGCTGCGATCCCCCACATGTCGGGATAGATAGTTGCCTTGCTCCATCGTGGGGGTTTGTCACTCACGCGTTCCATGTTGTTCCGCGACGGCTCAAGATCGCTGGCCCAGGACTAAACGCACACGGTCGTCACTCGACCTGCAACGGGGAATTCACGAAGCCGCCACGGGCCGTCGCCCGGACTGAAGCGCGAACCAGATGAGTGGGATCTGCACCGGAAACCGAAGCCAGAGAAGCACCTGGGTCGTGACGTCGTGGCCCTGCTGAGCAGTGACGGCATCTTGCAGATTTGCGCTCCAAATGATCACCAGAAGCGCCGCGGCAGCGATTCCCGCCCACCGGTCGCGACGCCACAGTCCAACCGCGGAGATGAGCTCGGCGACACCGCTCGCGTAGACGAGCTCGGTGGGCAAGGGAAGGAAGTGGGGAACGATTCCCGTGAAGACCCGTGGATCGGCTAGGTGGATCACCCCGCTCACCGTAAAGGGTGCTGCGACCAACCAGGGGAGGTACGAGCGGTAGCGATTGAGGAATCGATTCGTCAAGCTCGTAGCCTCTTTATCCAGGTGACGCGGCTGGACAACCGACCGACCCGGCCGAGATCGTCACGATCTTGATTCTGGTTGGCGGGTTCATGATCTCCATGGACAAGTAGCCGCGGATCGTTCCTGACGTTGTGGGGACTGCGTACACCCCGCCGTTCTCGCCGCTCGTCGTTATGTCGCGGGGATAGAGCTTTTGTGCCACAGCCAGCGTGTCTCCAACGCGAAGACCTTTTGGCGTTGCCCCGTTGAACGTTGGCTCGGGCGCGTTGGTGAGATTGTTGCCGGTCTGATAGCCGACGAACTTGCCGTGGAAGAAGTACGCAGCAAAGTTCGTCCAATAAAGCGCAGCATCGATCGTGCAGTTACCCTTCGCGCTTCGCACACCGCGTTCGGACTTCCCGATGAGGTTCCGCAGTCTCCGTTACCGAGGCGCCTTGTGCCTCTCCAAAGCGGACGGATCCAACAGCATCGCCCGAGAGCGTGACGGTTGTTTTGGGCCATGTGGCGACCGAGGCGGTGTTCACCGTCAGCCCCCCCGCTGGTACGAGCGCTGTGGCACAGGCGATCGTGACCTTGGCAGCTACCCGCCGAAAGAAAATCCTGGGTGCATTCACGACGCACCCCCCTAATTGCTGTAAAAACCCTGCACAATCATGTTATCGGTCAACTCTTTTGCCACCGGGTTCCTACACCTCCCGCCGAGTCACGCCGCCATATGAAAAGCCGTCCTCAAACGTTGATCTGATGTGGCCGGGCTGGTGACGTCGAACCGGAGTTTTGGGAAACGCAACCCACTTTCAGCGTCGTTTGCAAGTAGTTGCCAGGGCGTTCGCAAATAGGTTCGCGACCGTCGTGCGGCCGCGGGATCCTGAGAATCCCCAGTCCGTGCACACACTGTGCTCAAGATGACGTGCGGTGTGCTACATGCAGACGACCACCTCAGCCATCTACTGCCAAATCTTTGATCCGAGTGACGCCTTAAAGGCCGAGCAAGTCTCATAGGGTGGGCAACAAACGTGAGAGGAGACAAGAGAAATGGCGCGGCTCGAAATGGATCAGCCGACACCGGCGGTCAGGTTTGAATCCGATGACGACGCGACGGTTTGGCTCGTGGTCGATGGCGCACGAACTCCGGAATGGCGAGCTGAATTCAACGCACGCGCTCGCTCAGAACACATACCCGTCGAAGCCTGGTGGATCGAGGGTGAGACGGTTCTCCAGGTAAGCGTGACTTACCGAGCCGAGTCGTACCCCTTGAACGTCTTTCAAACACTCAGCAATGCCGCGCAACTGTTGGATGGAGCAGATCGCGTCCCGTTGCCGAAAGTCGTCGAGAATCCTGCCCAGGACTTGGATACGCGGCGTGTCATCGAGGCAGCGGTGGAATCGTGGTGGGGAAACTATCGGGGTTATATCGCGCAGGGTCGTCGTTCCGCTTGATCGTCGAACTGCCAGCGTTCCTCTAGCGACCTAGACAGCGCAGCGGTGTCGTTGGCCAGGAGGCATTTGGCCCTTTGTCGAGAATGTCGGTCGAAGTCCGTCTCGATCGAATACAACCTTTGCGCCGCGAATGACTGCGCGGCGGCTGCTCCATCAAGCGTCTTTCGCCGTCAAAGCCGGAGTTTGGTTCTCACGGCGGTTCTCACGCGTTGCCTTCGCGAGCATCCGTAAACGGCACTTTCGCTACGCGACCGCAGCTTGTCGGGGTGCACATTCTGGGTCACAGGGCCGATCGCCGAGTAGACGCTCGGGCTGCTACAGCCACACGCCTCCCGGGCGAAGATTCCGGCCCGTCGCCACCGACCTCCTGAAGTAGACCGCCGAGGCTGCCACTCGACGTGCCTCGGTCCGCCAGGTACCATGTAATACATGGTACCTGGTATAACCGCCAAGCTCTTGAGCCAGATGAGGCGAGGGGCGATCGAGTACTGCGTACTCGCGTTGCTCCGCAAGGAGGAGCGGTACGGCTTCGACCTTGTGCGCTTGCTCGCCGAGAACGACGGCCTCGTGACGACCGAGGGCACCATCTACCCGCTCCTGTCTCGCCTCAGGAGTGACCGTCTCGTCGAGACCACTTGGCGCGAGTCCCAGCAGGGCCCCCCACGGCGTTACTACAGCATCACGTCCGAGGGAGAAGAAGCGCTCGATGCGTTCGTTGAGCAGTGGACCCGCTTCCGGGACTCCGTCGACCGGGTTCTCGCCCTGGGAGGTTCGTCATGAAGGCCTCCCACTCCGAGCGAATGACGAAGCGCTACCTGAAGCAGCTGGATCTCGCTCTGTCGCCACTCCCGCGGCCGCGGCGCCGGCTACTCGTGGCCGAGATTGCTGAGCATCTGGCACAGGCTCGGGCGGAGCTCGCCGATCCTTCGGTGGCCGAAGTCGCAAAGATGCTCAATCGGATCGGACGACCCGAGGACATCGCCAGGGAAGCGGTCGAGACAGAAATCGAGCCAACCTCCAGCGCTGGCACCCGGCAAGAGGTATGGACCGTTGTGTTGCTGCTCGTCGGCGGCCTCGTGTTGCCGGTCGTGGGATGGGTGGCGGGAGTGCGGTCGCTCTGGAACTCGATCGCCTGGACCTTGCTCGACAAGCTCATCGGCACGTTCGTGCTTCCAGGCGGATTGCTGCCGGCCGTGCTCTACGTCGTGATCCCGGCGTTCGCAGGGACTCCGATCCGACCGTGTGCGCCGCTCGGCGGGGTCGGCTCAACGTCGGGTGACGGGGGAACCACACTCCCCCGGCTGAGTCAGTGCCAGTTCGGGACGCATACGTTTCTCCCCGTCGCCGGTGCCGGTGGGGACGTACTCGTCGCGGTGCTCTTTCTCTTGCCCGTGCTGACCGCGATCTACCTGAACCTCCGCTTCCGGAGACCGCGCCTGCCGGCCTGGCCGGCGGCCGGGTCTGCGACGCGACGCCCCGGTGAGTCTGGGGCAGACGTGCCGGGGCATGAGCAGGCGGGCTATTCGAGCGGCCAGTTTCGAGATGGGACATAACCATGAGGAGAAACGAGATGGACGTCGACCCGGTCGTCGACTACATGGCTCGGCTCGAGCTTGCGCTCGCGTACGTGCCTTCACCCAGGCGAGAGCAATTGCTCGCCGAGATCGCGGATCACATCGCCGAGTCTCGGACCGAACTGGAGAACCCGACCAGTGCCAGCCTCCGGAACCTGCTCGAACGGATCGGGCGGCCCGAAGACATCGCCGCCGAGGCGATGGACGCGGAGGCACAACCACCGATCGTGAAGAGAAAGAAGCTTGCCTACGCGACTCTTGGCGTGTTCATCGTCGTCGGTGCCGCCATCGCCATCGCGGTCGCGATCCTCACGCCGGTCGGCTTGACCACCGCGCCCGGAGGACCCCAGTCTCACATCACAGCCAAGGTGCAGAGCGTGGTCGCACTCGGCCCGAGCACGATTCGCGTCTATATCGACTGGGTCAACAGCGGGAAGACGGGCGGCCAAGTGACGTGCTCGGTCGAAGCGACAATCCGCAACCGTGCCGGTGCCGATGTCAACACTGCAGTCGCCACTACGGGCACGAACGGTGACATCACGCCGGGTGCGTCACAGCACTTGCACCGTGACATACACGTGATCACGGGCGATGCGCAGTTTGTCAAACGGAGTGACGTCCGGCTCGTCCATTGCTGACGCAGTCAACTCCTGACGCAACGGTTGGCCAAAGTCGAGAACTAGGGGGGGTTCCCGGGGGGTTGGCTGCCGTTCTGTTACGGGGCCGGGCAGAGAGTCTTCCAGGCGGAGTCGTTGAAGGACGTGCCCGCTTTGCTCGGCTTCGACGAGTGAGGCAGTCCATTCGGTTGATCACGGTGGCCGTGTGGGCTCATGGTGCCCGGAACCATGTCGTCGATTTGGAAGCCCTCCTTGTTGCCGACGAGCTGCCCCATAACACGCTCGTGGCTATTCTCTCGCCGACACGCCCCTACCGCCGGTTCGGTTCCTCTCCTCGTCGACAAGCGCTTGCGCCAACTCGAAACACCGTTCAGGGGAAGCGCAATCCGCCACGCTCGTCGAAGCTCGTGCCCTTCGCCCAGGCGACGTCCCAGATGTTCCCCTCCGGATCGCGCCAGCTGAACCCCCCGCCCCAGAAGGCCTCGGTGGGCTCCTCAAGCAGCTCGACGTCGGGGACACCGCGCAGAGTCCCGTAGACGGCGCGGCACTGCTCGAAGGACTCAAGGTTGACCGAGATGGAGATGCCACGGAAGCCCGTCGTCGGTGGGCCAAAGTGCGGTTCGTAGTTGTTGGCGCCGTAGAGCGCGATCACGACGCCGTTCGTGCACTGAAAGGTCCGGTGGTGCTCGTCGCTGCCGGGGGTTTCGGGCCAGCCGAGGTTCCTAAATAACCGCGTCATCCGCTCGACATCTCGACAGGCGAGGGTGATCAGGCCGATGCGCGCCGGCAGCTGCACGGATCGATGGTAAGCGATCGGGTGTCGTTGTCTCGGGGTCACGTCCCTAAACCATCGGAAGAGCGCACGCGTGCCCCTATCCCACAACGCCGGCTATGCCGGCGTGATGCGGTGCGCGATACCGAGGAGTTCGGCCTCGTTGCCATTCGGCGCTTCCTGGACGCAGCGCGCGAACAACCAGAGCAGTAGACGTTCGGATTCCAGGTCGAGCAACGCGGCAAGCATGCTGGCCAGACCCCGCGGATCAGTCCTGAGACGCTCTTCGCAGTTGAGCATGTGTTGGAGCACGTCGTACGTTGGATCTCCGACGTAGGGCTTGGGATCGATGGCGAGCCATCGTTGTCTTTCCGCCTCGAGCACGTTCGCTGCGTGGAGGTCGGTGCAGAGCAAGACATTCCGTTTTGCCGTGCGAGGAAGCGTGCGGAACAGCTCCATCGCCTCACGGGCCATTCCTGCGTCGATCCGGGCCTGACCTGACGCAACCTTCTCCTCGAACTCCTTTGCCCACGCGTCGCACATTGACGACAGCGGTCGGAAGGGGTGATCATCGGTCGACGCCGTCCACATCTGGCGAAGCAATCCGGCGATGACGACGTCCTGCTCCTTCTCGGGCATCAGCGAAAGGTGCGTTCCCGGCACACAGCGTTCGATGAGGAGCGCGGCGGTACTGCCATCAATGATCGCGGAGTCATACAGGTAGACCGATCCTCGACCGTTCCACGCAGCGAGGCCTGCGTGCTCATCTTCCGCCTCGTAATGCCGCAAGACAACCTTCAGCACCGCTTCGCCATGCGCAACACTACGCACGGGCGCGACCCAGGCGGTCGAACCGCCAGGCTCGAATGGGGCGCCGATCTCGAGTGACCAGAGCTGCTTGATTGATTCGATCGACGCGGGCAACGAGGCGAACCAATCGTCTCGTCCTTGTGCGGCGAGCTTTCGCGGGATGGGGTATTCCACAACGTCATCCTGGCCCGACGCGGTGCCCCTGATCGCCGGCCCAGGGTCAGGTTTTCAATCTCTTCCTCGACGATCGGAGGAAGACAATGCCTGGACTGCAATCGACGACCGCGTTCCTTGAATCACTTGGGAGGGAGAATCCCTTCGGTGAAGCTCAAGTGGCTGCAGCGGCTTTTCTTGCCCGCTACAGCGGAAGGACTCTCGACGCTTACCGCTTCGACCTTCGCTCGTTCTTCCAGTGGGCAACCGATGCGAAGCTCCCGGTTCTCGATGCGACACGACCGCATATCGAGCTCTACCGCACGACGCTCGAAGAGCGGGGCCTCGCGGCTCCAACGATCGACCGGCGGCTCTCAACTGTGTGCGGTTTCTACCGTTTTGCCCACATCGACGGGAGGATTTCTTCCAATCCGGCTCAGTACGTGCGCCGACCGAAGGTGTACCCGAGCGAGGGTCGCGGCATGGATCGCGGCGAGCTCGGCACGTTCCTCTTCACAGCGGAGCGATTCGACCGCGATCACGCCGCACTCTCGGTGCTCCTCGGGCGCTTCCCGGTATCCCTCATGTGCCGAAGGGTGACGCATTCAATCGGCGTTTGCGGACAGTCTCAGCGCGACGAGCGCTCGTTTCGGGATACCCACAATCGGCAGACTCTTGTGCTTCAGGTGTGCTGCCTAGTGCGCCCCTTGAGGACACCCTCGTCTGCACCCGTGATCCAGGTCAGCGAGCGCAAGCGAGGAGCCCCGGCTCGACAACGGAACTGCCCGCGCCTCACTTGCGCCCAGCCGGCTGTGGACGCGTACCGCTTCGGCTCTGCGTCGACACGCAAAGCAACACGAATGGACAGGCGGAGCCCCACGAGACTGCGCAGTCAGTCGCCGTACGGCAATCCCGAAGGAATCAGCTTTCGACAAGTCGCGAGGGCGTTTCGGAATAGCGCAGAGTTCTCGTCGATGTTCGCGGGTACTGCGATGTGGACGGTGCCACCCGTGAACGTCGGATCAGGAATGCTCGGGAAGCCGTGGGAATGCATGCAGTCGATGGCTTTCAGATAGTCGACCTCATCGGCTTGGGTGATCCGTTGCATGCCAGGCGGGAGATCTGGGGATACGAGGTTCTGAGCGGAAAAGGGAAGATATCGCTGGCACGCGGATACAGCTCGCGCGTATCGCGGAGTACCGATCCCGAGACTGGGCGTCACCATGAATCCGATCGTGTTGCCGTTCGCGGTCGGGTTCTGGAACTGAGGCTCGCCGTGAGAACGCATGCAGGAGCCGAATCGTGCAAACTGCGCATTCTCCGACGTCGAAGACGGCGAGCTCGTGGTCGCCGATGAGCCAGCGCTCGCGACCCCCTGTGTGGACGGCCCTCCGCAGGCGGCGAACACCACCGCGACACCCACGAGCGCGAGCCAGATCGATACGACATGCCGGACATGCTTCGTCATTTCACTCTCCTAGACCTTGCGCGGTTTTGAGTCGGTTCTTTGGCCACCCTTGGGCCTTGCTTGTCGGCTCGTCGAGGCTGGCGCTCAGGTTGACGCCACGCGTTGATCGACCTCAGATTGACGCTGTCGCGTTGACCTCCGTTCGAGCTCACAGGAGAGTCGTACGCCAGGGCGTATAACAGGGCATTAACAACGGCTTCAGCTGCCCGTGCGCTTGCGAGCGGCATTGGCGGGTACGCGAGCGTCTCGTCCGAGCTCTTGAAAACGACGCCCGTCCGCACTACCTCTCTCGAACAGCCTCGGTGTTAAGGCCCTGTAATCGCGTCGTTAACTGCCTCGCGTAATGCTGAGATGCTGGGCGGAATCGGCCGGTTAGGGGCTCAGATGGCGATAGCGGGACGCGAGAGTCGAGACGCTGGTTATCCCTCGGAGTCGGAGTGGGTTCCTGACGCGTCCGACCCGACGGCGGATCGAGAGGGCGAGCCTGCACCGCCAGCGACGGTGGCGAATCGGGTTGCAGCACGCCTGCTTCGAAGCGGACGTCCGCTACGCACGGTACGGCTTCGCCTCTCCCTCTTCTACGGAGGCCTGTTCTTCGTCTCGGGAGCCGCCCTGCTCGCGATCACCTACCTCTTCGTCGTCATTTCGACACCTTCAGTTCCGCTCAATTCCGTCCTCGGATCGGCTGCGGCCCACGTCACGCTTCCGATCCACCGTGCGATCGATGACCAACGCGCCATCGAGCGGCACGTCCTGCTATCTCGATCTGGTCTCGCCCTCCTCGTCATGACGGTCCTCTCTGTTTTGTTGGGGTGGCTGATGGCCGGACGCGTCCTTCGACCACTGCGCGTCATCACTGCGACCACCCGCCAACTTTCCGAGGAGAACCTCCACGAACGCCTTTCAATGCGCGGTCCGAACGACGAACTGAGGCTGCTCGGCGACACGATCGACGGCCTTCTCGATCGGCTTGAAGGCGCGTTCGATGCGCAGCGCGCCTTCGTCGCGAACGCGTCCCACGAGCTGCGGACTCCGCTCACGGGGATACGCGTGTCGATCGACGTCGCCTCCCGCAGGGCTTCGGGCACCTCGCCCGATGCACTGCTCCTCGCGCAGAAGGTGCGCGAGGACCTCGACCAGGCCGATCGCCTCCTCGAGAGTTTCCTCGTGCTCGCTCGTGCGCAACGGGGAGCGATCACCGACCTTGAGCCCGTCTCGCTCGCGAAGCTCGCTGGCGACGCACTCGGCAACCGCTCGGCGGAGGTGGCCGATCGCCACCTTCGCGTCAGGGCGATGCTCGCCGATGTTCCGGTCGTCGGCAACGAGGTGCTCCTTGCTCGACTGGTTGCGAACGTCATCGACAACGCAGTCCGGCACAACGAGGAATGTGGGTTCGTCGAGGTCACGACGAAGGCTGACGACGATACGTCGTACTTCGTCGTGGAGAGCGGCGGCCCGCCTCTCGATCAACAGCGCGTCGACCAGCTTGTCCAACCCTTCAAGCGTCTCGGGGTCGACCGGACCGTTTCAGAGAACGGCGTTGGCCTTGGCCTAGCCATCGTCGCTGCGATCGCGAATGCGCACGGGGGGTCGCTCCAACTGCGAGCTCGCCGCGAGGGAGGCCTCGGCGTAACCGTCGCGCTGCCGCTCCGACGACAAGACGGTGGCGACCGGCAATGAGGGTGCTCATCGTCGAAGATGTGAGGCGTCTCGCCGACGGCATCGCGGAAGGGCTGCGAGACGAGGGCATGGCGGTCGACGTGTCGTATGACGGGACCAACGCGCTTACGAAGATTGCCGTCAACCGCTACGACGTTGTTGTCCTCGACCGCGATCTCTCGGGTGTCCACGGGGACGCGGTGTGCCGCCAGGTTGTCGAGGACGACGAAGGGCCGATGGTGCTCATGCTCACGGCAGCCGACGCGCCGATCGATCGCGTGGCGGGCTTGCGTGTCGGCGCCGATGACTACCTCACGAAACCCTTCGACTTCGACGAGCTCGTCCTGCGACTCCGCGGGCTTGCCCGCCGCAAACCCAGAGCGTCAACTCGCATCCTGCGAGCCGCCGACGTCGAGCTCGATCCGCTCGAGCGCATCGCGACACGTTCCGGACGCAGGCTTGACCTATCGGTGAACGAGTTCGGAGTCCTGGAAGCGCTCCTTCGCGCGGCACCAGCTCCGCTCAGCCCTGAAGACCTTTTCGAACGTGTGTGGGACGAGCACGCCGACCCGTTCACGAAGACGGTCTACGTCACCATTTGGCGGCTGAGGCGCAAGCTCGGCCAGCCTGACATCATCACAAACGTCGCGAGGGTTGGATACCGGATTAGCGGATAGCGGCAGCAGAACGTGCGCACTGAACGGCGACTCCGGCGCAATGCAGAATTACGGAGTCTGGGGATCGGCGGGTGTCCCATAACACGCGTCCGTCTACCGTGCTGAGGGTGCCCCAGACCGCCGGCAGTGCGCCACTCTTCGGCACACAGGTGATGCTCGGCAGGCGGGAGCTGGCATCTCCCCGCGAGCTGACCGAGGGGCCGTTTCTCCATGGCGCGCAAACTAAGAGGAGACCATTCCCGAACCGGTCAGCAAGAGGATCTGGGCGACGAACGGTGACCCGCATGGCGGGGTCTTCTGGTCCTCGTAGTCCGTGAGGGTCAATGAGAACTGGCCACGGATCCCGCGGTACGCACCGGTTCCGGACCCCGCCACGATCGGAACGGTGTCGGTGAACTGGAAGTAGTCGGAGCAGGTCGCCGGATAGAGCGGCTCGTGGACCGTTTGAGACCGGAACTTGCTCGTGATCCCGTCGATATAGAGGCGGAACGTCCCGTGGCGGAGATTGAGTTCCAAATCGCTCGTGTGTTCAGGGTCGACCTTGCCGTTCGGCAGGACGGTCACCGCCGGCCCGAAGTCGCCAATGGCTCCGCTCAGGATGGACTGGAAGTCCGCCCCGTCGCTGTCGACGCTCCAGATAGACAAATGGACCTCGCCGTGCAGGCTCTTCGCAGCGGGCGGCGGCACGGTGGCGGCGCTCGCGGCACTGGCGCCGAACGGTCCGCCGAGCGCAGCGACGACAATTACGGCACCTAGGACTCGCCGTGAGGATGTGAGGACGGGAACAGCGGGCTTTTGAAATCTCATCAGTCGCATCGGCCACATCTTGATCCGCGAAAACACCGATGTCGTCCACTTCAAGGATCGAATGCGCGTAATCCTTCCGGATGATCCGCTTGCATCTCGCGCCCCATAACGTGAAGGCGAATTCCGCCGAAACAGTGTCACCTACCGCCGGGTGCGTCGCACGACGACCGCCTCCGCTCCGAGTGCCACGGTTGCACAACACCTGATATTCATCTCGTCGGTGAGACGCTGAGCGAGGCTGAGAATCCTCGCTCCCGTCGACGACCTCGGAGGATCCTATGAGCGGATACGTGCTAGCAGACGTCACTTGGACGAACGAGGAGGGGCGTAACAGATATGTCGAGCTGGTCGGACTAAGCCTTGCGGCCCACAAAGGTGAGATGGTCGCCGCTAGCCGGGATGTCGAAGTGATGGAGGGCGACTGGCAGCCCGGCGGAATCACCGTTCTCATTTCGTTTCCGAATCGAGAGTCTGCGCGGGCTTGGTACGGCTCAATCGAGTACCGCGAAGCGCTCACGATCAGGCAACGGTCGTCCGACTCCCGACTCTTGATCTTTGGCGACTGATCACTTTTGCTCGCCTTGCGAAAGACGAAAGGGCGCACGCGAGGTGCCGCCGACTATCCCGAAACATTCAGCAGGTGACGGGACGAGGGTTAGCACCAATCGCCGGCCTTGCGGCACCCTCCGGCACTCGGAGGCGACCGTCACTCAAGCGAACCGCGATTAGTTATTGGGCTACTCGCTCAAGCGCGCGGCGCCGAACAGGTCACGCCCTAGCGAAATCGTGGGCGGTCGCAACCGCTCATCGTTCAGTTCGCCACATGTGCTCAGATGCAAACTCGTGAAGCGATTCCAAGTTGTCGGCGGGACACTCGTGGCGCTTTGCGGGCTGTCGCCAGTCGCCGCTCGGGGGATGACGTCGCCTCCGTCTCGGGAGCAGCGGCCGCAGATCGCAAAGGCGATTACGTGGCGAGCGAAGTCCGCGGTGACGCGATGGAGGCTCCCCTCGCCCGTATATCGCACGATGGCGGCGACGGTCGGGAACACGGCGTACGACCTCGGTGGCATCGACCCCGCCGGCGTCACCGTCGGAGACGTCTACCGGTTCACCCCCGCAACTGGGTCGGTCGGTCGCGCCGGGCAGCTCGCGCAACCGACGCACGGCGCCTGGGCGGTCGCGATCGGTGGCCGAGTCGTCGTCTTCGGCGGCGCGTCGACGTACGTGTATTCGACCATCCAGTCATACGACCCGCGAACTGACACCACCACCGTGATCGGATCCCTTTCATCTCCGCGCGCTGACCTCGCCGCGGCCACGTCGGCGGGGACGACGGTGCTGCTCGGCGGTTTCAACGGCTACGGCCCACTGAACAGCGTCTTGCGGGACACGGAGCTACCGCCTTCCGCACCTTCACGACGCTCCCAGTCGCCGTGCGCTATCCGGCGGTCGCCCTCGAGGGCCACGACGTCTACCTCTTCGGCGGGCTCTTGTCCGGCGGCGAGTACTCCGGGACGGTCACGGCCGATATTCAGCGGGTGGACCTCACGACTGGCAAGGCGCGCGTCGTCGGCCAGCTCCCCTTCTCGGTCGCGCACGCCAAGGCGACGGTCCTCGAGGGTCAGATCATCGTCGTCGGAGGTTCGACCCCGGCGGGGCCGACCGCGGACATCTTGCGCTTCGATCCGTCGGCGCGAACTGTCTCCGTCGTGGGAAAACTCCCATTCGCCCTCACCGACGGCGCGCTCGTCACGATCCAAAAGCGCGCGTATGTTCTTGGCGGTTTGTCGGCCTCGGGCCCGCTCGATCAAATCGAGGTCATCGGGCTGCGTCAAATCGTGCGGTCGTAGAGGTGGTCCCACGGCTGCCTCGATCGACACAGTTGCTCCCACGCGCTTTCACGGCGCCCAATCGACAGTTCCGGGGTTCAAGTCGCGCCCCTAACACGCGACGGGGTCCGTATCGAGACTGCCCACAAACGCCGGATAAGTGCGATACCGGCTGCACCTCGGCACAATTGACAGCGTGAGGACAGAGCGCTTGCCAGGAGTATTCGTGTCGAGTCTCACGACAGACATGTGGGAGCCCGATGAGGAGGTGGGAGGTGAAATGCACCTGTTGTTCGGCGGCGAAGGAGTCGAAGCGGGACTCTCCCGTTTCGCCGAATCCACAGAAGCGGTGACGTGGACCCTCCCCGCGTGGGAAACGCTCTTGGTGTTGGAGGGAAGGGCAAAGATTGATTTCGCTGACGGATCCTTCTTGGAGCTTCGACCCGGCGACATCGCTTCGCTCCCCAAGGGTGCAGAGACAACTTGGCACATCACGGCGCCCTTCAAGGAGTTTTGGGTGATGGCATAAGCGCCCGGCTGTCATCGCGAGCGATCGTCAAGACTCCCGAGACCCTTCTCGTGGCTGGACTCAGTGGGCCACCGTGCACCCTGCCGTTCCGGACGGCGTTCCAGGGCGCTGAACCGTTGCCCGGGACAGACTGGGCATGAGTGACAGAAATACCAGCAACCATCTACGCCCGGACAGTGGAGGGCGCGTATCTCGCCTACCAGGTCTTGGGCAACGGTCCGCTGGACCTGGTGCTTCCGATGAACGGTGGCTTTCCCGTCGATCTGATGTGGGAGGAACCGGCCATCGCCTCAGGTCTTCGCCGGCTGGCGTCCTTCAACCGCTTATCACCTTTGACGGGCGGGGCTTTGGCAGCTCGGCGGCGGTGGACCCCCAGCGCGTTCCCGCCTTGCAGACGTGGTTGGACGATCTCGGGGCAGTGATGGACGCGGTCGGATCTGAGAAGGCGGCTCTTCTCTCGTGGGGGGAATTCACCCCGGCGGCAATGCTGTTCGCGGCCACCCATCCGAAGCGTGTCACCAGTCTCGTTCTCGTCAATGCCTTCGCCAGGTTTCTTCGCGACAACAAGTGTCCCTGGGGGTTTCCCGGCGATCAGTTCCCTGCGTATGTCGAGATGATCCAAGGGGCATGGGGCAGTGGAGTGGTCACCGAGACCATCGCGCCGAGCATGGTCCGAGACGACGAGGCGCGACGGCATTGGGCGCGAGTCGAACGCCTCTCAACGACCCCAGATCGCCTCGCAATCGCCCGCGCCTTCATGCAGAGCGACGTAACGGACGTTCTGTCCGCAATACAGGCACCGACGCTCCTCATCAGTCGGCGAGGTGATCGGCACGTGCGACCTGAACACAGTCGCTTCCTAGCAACCGAGATCCCCGGTTCAAAGCTCGTCGAGCTGGAAGGAGACGATCATTTTCTCTTCGCGGGTCGATCTGAGGAGATCTTGGACGAGGTACAGGAGTTCATCACTGGCCGCCGGCCAGGTCCCGTGCTCGACCGTGTGTTGGCGACCGTGCTCTTCACTGACATCGTTGGGTCGACCGCTGCGGCGGCTGAACTCGGCGATGGGCGGTGGAACGAGCTCTTGACGATGCATCACGACGCCGTTCGTAGGGAGTTGGAGAACTTCCGAGGACGGGAGATCGACACGACTGGCGACGGGTTTCTCGCGCTCTTCGACGGCCCTGCACGAGCGATCCAATGCGGGTTGGCGATTCGCGACAGGCTTCATGGTTTCGGTATCGACATTCGCGTCGGGCTGCACACCGGAGAGATCGTGAGCGTCGGGGACGACGTCCGAGGCATCGCTGTCCACATCGGCGCGCGCGTCGCCGCGTTGGCAGATCGCTCTGAGGTTCTCGTGTCGCGGACCGTGGTCGACTTGGTCGCCGGATCCGGTATCCGGTTCGTAGACCGAGGTGAACACGAGTTGAAGGGCGTGCCGGGATCCTGGAACCTCTACGCGGTAGACGCCTGACCGACCCATATCGCGCGGTCCGATTTCATGTCGTAGGTGTCCCTGAACGCCGGGAGTGTCGCACTATCTATATGCGGCCGATCGGCACTTGGTGGTCACCCTCGGCGCGCCTGATGACGCGCGTTATGAGCCTTGCCGCTAGGCGTTCGCCACCGCGCTAGGAGCTGTCGGTCCATGAGCGCTCAAGCTCGCTCTAATGCGCAGGCCCGCTGTCCGCGTGAGGACCATCGTGATGGCCATGAAGATCAACGCGTCCGTGATCGCGTTCGACGAGAGGCTGTTTGTGGCAAACCACCGGTCGAGCGCGTGAGAGGTGAAGGCCTCGTCCTCGAAGGCGAGCCGTGCTCCAACGACGACAACCCACAAAAGGGCGTACATCGCGCCCGCCTTGCTCCAAGCGAAGCCGTCGGACTCGCGGCGTACTTGAAAAAGGGCGGCGGCCACAACACCAAGAACGATGCCCAACGCGGCTAGCCCGAGCTCAAAGGCGAGCCCGTTTCCATTTGTCGCGACGCTCTTGACGTAAAAGGCGATGATGACAGCGGTGAGTACGACTGGCCGGACGAGGCGGAAGGCGTTGATCTTCCGGTGTCCGAGGTCAGAAAACAAGACCGCTGCCAGCACGACGAGGTTGATGACCCAAGCGCTGGTCGGCATGTCGCCTCCTCTGCAGCTGGTCGAAATGCGGCAAGATCCGGATCAGCCCTCTTCCGTGTGGGCTGACTTTCGTGCACTGTCGAAGAAGCGCACCATGTCTTTCGCGATCTGTTGGCGACTGGGGTCGAGCGGCTTCGAGCCAACTTGCGTGAACATGTGGCCCATGTTCTTGACCAATACAAGTTGAGTCTGGTCACCCGCAGCCTTGAGGTCTCCATAGAGCTCTGTCGCTTGCGACTTAAAGACCTTTGTGTCATCGAGACCTTGAACGATCAGGATGGGCGGCGCGTTCGAAGCAACGTAATGGGTGGGGCTGGCCAGAACCAGATCCCCCCTGTGGTAGTTGTTTCCAAAGACTTGTTGATCGCCCGAGGGAGAGAACCCTGATGCTCGCTCCGTCAGGTTCGCTGGGCCGAACATGTCCGCCACTGCCATCAGGTTGCTCGGTTCGTTCGCATATGGTCCGACATCGAATGCGGAATGCCGACCGGTGAGTGCAGCGAGAGCAACGAGCTGTCCTCCGACACTGGTTCCGAACGCGAATATCTCGTTTCCGATTAGGCCGTACTTGGATGCCTTGGCTCGCAGATACCTGATTGCGCACTTGACGTCCTCGATCTGCGCGGGAAACTTGAACTGCGGAGCAAGCCGATAATTCACGCTCGCGACCGCGTAACCATCTGAGACCAATGCATCGAGGAACGCCGTGGTCAGCCACCCAGCAGTCAGGTCCGATTTGTCGCCTGAGGCCATGCCTCCTCCGTGAACGAAAATGGCGACGGGAAGAGGTCGGTAGACAGCGGCTCGCGGGAGATAGAGATCCAACTGTTGTGAGTTGCAATAGGTCAGAGTGAGATTCCGCTCGGTAGCGAACGATGGTGCGCTGCTCGACCCAGCCATCAGCCCTGCGAGGAGCAGCCCGACAGGAAAGAGCATTCGCCGGTTCACGTCTACGAGTCTCGGGCTCAGCCATCGAGTGTCATACGGCCCGGCAAGCGATTGTTCTTTGTCGTGCTGGAGAAACTTCTGCGCGAATGCGAACATGCTCGTACCCCCATCACTTCAGAGATTCAGATGCTTGCGAGCATTTATGAACCAGCTCCTGTAATCGGATATGCGTGACGCATTGTGCACAACCTTCGGCGAAAGCAACAGTTACTTCGCAATGCCGCTCACTTTGGCTTCGAGAGAGCTTTATTCCGTAAGTCAGTTAGAACTCGATGACCCGAAAGAGTCCCGAATCATCGAGCCCACCTTTCGGGCGATGGTCAGTTCATTAACGACCAAACCCACTAGCAAGCCGCGCCCATGCACTCGGAACGTCGTGCAGTCGCGACCGTGGATCAGGCGCACTCCAGCGAATTGCGCGCCGTGCTTCACACCGATCGTCTCCCGAGACCCATCGCCATGGGGCGTGAGGGTGTAACTGGGGTCGAGATGCTCTCGGAGCGCCTCGGTTGTTTCGCTCAACGTCACAGATCGGTTCACCTTGATGTTCGACATTTGATGCCTCCTAACGTTGTTGTCTTGCTGATGCGCGATTGCGTTATGAGCGAGTCCCTGCCTGACGCTCGATCTCCCGCTTGATCTCGCTCTCCGAGATCGGCTTGTTCCCGTGAATACGCCAGGCACGCGCAGCCAGAATCAACGCGAGCCCTCCAATCGGATAGATGATCCAGAAGTTCCACACGTCATGGATGCCGGAACTCTGGCTAAATCCATGGGTTGGCCACCCGCCCGCGTTGTGGTACTCGGAGAGTGCCCAGATAATCACGAGGATGATCATGCCGATGACGGCGGCAACGACCTCGATGCGAAAGTGACGTCGGAGCTCGATCTGTTTGACCGCCTCTTGGCGAGCCCGCTCTTCGCCATTGGCCGGAACTTTCGATTCTTCGCCTTCTTCTACTTTGTAACTGCCAAGATGCCGTGAGTGAATGATTGACATCACCGCCTCCTCGTTTCTTGTGCGCCGTACGCCTTACGGAGATTTGCGAACTCGAAGATCGGTGCGAACGCCCGTTGCACAAACGAGTCTTCGGCCCTCCGTGGTGTTATTGCGGCCATCACGCACTCCTCCTCGCGAACCTCTTGAGAGGAGCTGACTTCGGAACCACAAAACCTGTTACTTACAAAAAGGGAGCGCCCCCGAAGCTGTTTCCGGTAGAGGCTTCTGTCACAGTCAGGAATCAGCTTTCATTCAGGTTCTATTAAGGAATGATGTCGAGAGGATGACTCAACCGAACGCTGCTTTGGCATGGATCGCAGCGGCTCCGGGCTGAAGTTCGACCGTGCACGTCGTAAGGCTGAGCGATGATCGTGAGCTAGGACTCGCGGCTCAATCACGTTCAGGGGTTTGCGTCACGAATGTTGACGCATCTGTCTGTCGAAGGTGACGTGCTGCGCGATCGAATGCGCGAAGATCCGGATCTCCGCCGCAAGGTTCGCGTGAAGACTGTCCCGATAACCCGACCGGATCCGGGACTGCGAGTGCCCCCCGATCGCCGGCTAATAGGCGTCGTCGTAACTGCGGCGCAACCGCTATCGGCGTACAAAGAAGGTGGGCAGGAGGAGGACGTCGATGCGGGTCAAGCGAAGACGCACGGCGACGACCGCTGCGACTGTCCTCGCACTCGGGACGATGGTGCTTCTCTCCGCCGCTTGCGGAGGATCCTCCGGGCCGGGTGTCGCGAGCCTCGGGTCGTCGACCACGACGACGACCTCTCCGGTCGCGGCGTCTTCGAGCACGAATAACGAGACGGACTACTTAGACGCTGTCAAGTACTCCCAGTGCATGCGGACCCACGGGGTGCCGAACATGCCCGACCCGAACAGCAAAGGTCTATACCTCCACACGCCAGGGAAGCTCAACGGCGTCAGCATCGACAGCAACTCCTCTCAGTACAACTCCGCCAACAAGGCGTGTACCCACCTGCTGCCAAACGGGGGCCAGTTAACCCCGGCCGAGCAGCAAGCCCTGCTCGCTCAGACGCTGAAGTTGGTGCAGTGCCTGCGCACCCACGGCTTCCCGAACGAGCCCGACCCGAGCACTAAAGGTGGTGGGGTCTCTCTCCTTCTGCCCGGGAAACGGAACTCGCCTCAGGTCCAAAAGGCATTGGAGGCGTGCAAGTCGCTCGCGCCGGGAGGGGGTTGAGACAAGTCCGAACCGTCTCAGAAACCGCGTTGAGAAAGCCGCGGCGACTGCCCCGCGACCGCCGTGTGACGGGCATCGAGATTAGCGCCGGCGCCCGAGGTACTCCCGGGCGCCGGCGCTAGCGCGAGATTGCTTAGAAGGCGACGATGCCTTCGCCACCCACGGCGCCGGCCACGGTGACGGATCCGATCTCGGTGAGGGAACCGTTCGAATTGACCTGGAACTCGTCGACGATCCCGTTCCCTCCCGTCTGGACGTAAAGGAACTGCCCATTGGCCGAGGCCGAACCGTCAACGGTTCCCGGGTCAGTGGTCGTCTTCCCGAGCAGCGTGAGCTGGCCGGTGGCGGTGTCCTGGAAACCGCTCACTGACGGGCCTCCCACGTTGGAGGTGTAGAAGAACCCTCCCGCCGGAGCGACCCAGCATGTCGCGGGTTGGCCGGTTCCGACGGTGTCAAAGGGGGTGACGGTCCCGTCCCGGTTGAGGACGAAGGTCGCGAGCGCGGGATCGGTGGACGACGACTCGGCGACGACGAGGTGGCCCGCCGGGTCGAAGGTGATGCCGAAGGGAACCGCACCGGGCTCAGAGTTCTCCACCGGGGAAGACGAAAGCAGCCCGAGAAATCCGACGTGGAAGACGTCGATGTCGTTTCCGTTTGCCTTGGTCGTCACGACCACCTGGGAGCCGTCCGGAGAGAAAGCGACCTGCCCGGGGGTGTTGGTGAATTGAT
>CAWISR010000003.1:0-1569408 GCA_963838845.1 uncultured Acidimicrobiaceae bacterium
TTTCGTACACCCGTTTCGGCCCAATCCGTACAGCTGTTTCGGAGTTTTCGTACACCCCTGAGGGAGCCGTCGCAGCCGCTGGCGTGAGGTAGGCGCTTGTCGCAACGCTCCTCGGACCGTCGTGTCCGAGGAGCGAGCGTGCCAAGACCCCGCGTTTCCATGCGCAAGATCCGAGATGTCATCCGGCTGTCCCTTGGCGAGGGGTTGAGCCTCCGCCAGGTCGGGCTGTCGCTCGACCTTCCCTTCACGACCGTCGGCGATCACGTGCGTCGCGCCGTCGCGGCCGGGCTCTCTGGCCGCTGCCCGAAGGTCTTTCCGACGCCGACCTCGAGCAACTGCTGTTCCCGCCGCCAGCGCCCTCGAACGTCGCCCGGCCGATGCCCGACTTCGCCTACGTCCACCGGGAGCTGCGCAAAAAGGGTGTGACCCTCGAGCTGTTGTGGATCGAGTACCGCGAGGCCCACCCCGACGGCTACGGCTACACCCAGTTCGTCCACCACTACCGGGCCTTCAAGGCGAGCGTCGACGTCGTCATGCGCCAGCACCACCGCGCCGGCGAGAAGCTCTTCGTCGACTTCCCCGGCATGAGGATCCCGATCTACGACCCCCGCACCGGGAAGGTTTCTTTCTCTGCCGAGCTGTTCGTCGCCGTCTCGGGCGCCTCGAGCTACCTCTACGCGGAGGCGCTCCGCTCCCAGGAGCTCTTGTACTGGATCGAGGCCCACGTCCACGCCTTCGAGGCGATGGGGGGCTCACACGAGATCGTCGTCTGCGACAACCTCCGCTCGGGGGTGACGCGTCCCCACCGCTACGAGCCGGACGTCAACGCCACCTACCAGGAGATGGCCGCCCACTACGGGGTCGCCGTCATCCCGACGCGCACCTACAAGCCCCGCGACAAGGCGAAGGTCGAAGCCGCCGTGCTGCTCTCGGAGCGCTGGATCATCGCCCGACTCCGCCACCGCCGCTTCGCCTCCCTCGCACAGGCGAACGCGGCGATCCGAGAGTGCGTCGCCGAGATCAACGACCGGCCGTTCAAGAAGATGGACGGCTCGCGAAAAGAGCTGTTTGTTTCGCTCGACCGCCCGGCGCTGCGGCCGCTTCCAGCGACGCGCTATGAGTTCGCCGCCTTCAAGCGGGCCAAGGTCAACATCGACTACCACGTCGAGCTCGACCGGCACTACTACTCCGTTCCCTATCAACTGGTCGGCAAGCTCGTCGAGCTGCGCTGCACCGCGAAGACCGTCGAGGTCCTTTTCAGCGCGAAGCGCGTTGCCTCGTGGCCGAGATCCGCCGTGCGCGGCGGCTACTCGACGAACCCCGAGCACATGCCCGAGTCGCACCGGCGCTACGCGAAGTGGACGCCTTCTCGGATCATCTCGTGGTCAAAAGCCACAGGGCCGCAGACCGCCGAGCTCGTCGCCGCCATCTTGGCGTCGCGCCCCCATCCCGAGCAGGGGTTCCGATCGGCCTTGGGCATCATCCGCTTGGGTGAGCGTCACGGCACCTTTCGCTTGGAAAAGGCGTGCGAACGAGCGCTCCACCTGCGTGCCTACTCCTATCGCTCGGTCGCCTCGATCCTCGAGCATCACCTCGACGAACGACCGCTCGCGGATCGACAAGTCCTGCCACTGCATCCCCACCACCACAACCTGCGCGGCGCCACCTACTACCGCTGACGAAAGAAAGGAACCAGAGTGCTCCAGAACACCACGATCGAAGGGCTGAGAAAGCTCCGGCTGCCGGCGATGGCCCAAGGCGTCCAAGAACAGCGCGAGCAGCCCGGTTACCAAGAGCTCAGCTTCGAGGACCGACTCGGCCTCTTGGTCGACAAGGAGCTCTGTGCCCGCGACAACCGCCGGCTCGAGCGCCTGTTGAAGGCGGCGAAGCTGAAGCTCCCGGCGATGGTCGAGGACCTCGACTATCAAAGGCCCCGCGGGCTCGTCCGCCGCGAGATCCTCGAGCTCGCCGAGTGCCATTGGGTCACCACACACCAGTCGCTTTTGATCGTCGGGCCGACAGGGGTCGGAAAGACCTACCTCGCCTGCGCGCTCGCGCATGCGGCGATCCGACGCGGGCACTCCGCGCTCTACGTGCGCGCCCCGCGACTGTTCGACGAGCTTTCGATCGCGAGGGCCGACGGCCGGCTCGTCCGTCTCATGTCGAGCCTCGCAAGGACAGAGATCCTCGTCGTCGACGACTTCTTGATCCGCTCGTTGAGCGCCGACCAGGCCGCCGACTTGCTCGAGGTGATCGAGGACCGCGCCCAGCTGCGTTCGACCATCCTCGCGAGCCAGCTCCCGGTCACGAACTGGCACGAGGCCCTCGGAGACCCGACGATCGCCGATGCCGTCATGGACCGTCTGCTCGAAGGGGCGAACCGCGTCGAGATCACCGGTGACTCCATGCGTCGTTCCGACGCGCCGACCGCCGCGAAGAAGCCCAAGTGACCAGGTCGATCGCGACATCGCGAGCCGAGCATTCGACCACCGCGTGCGTTCAAAGAAGAATGGCGAATACCGAACTCGGAGGAGGTGAGCTTCGGGGTTAACGCACTCCGTCGGCCGCTACGCGGCCTCCGACGGGGACTGTTCGAAAACACCGAACTGGGTGTACGGAATCAGCGAAATGCGCAGTCTCGTATTCAGCACCTACCAGAGCTCACCAATCGTCACCGAAGCCCAGTCAGTCGGGTCCATCGAGGAGTTCGACCTCGTTGTGGCCGACGAAGCCCACCGCACTGCCAGCAAGCTCGACTCCGCCTTTGCCACGGTCCTCCAGACGGAGGCAATCCGTGCGAGGAAACGACTCTTTACGACGGCCACGCCGCGCAACTACAGCCGCAAGTCCAAGACGGCTGACATCGTCGTGGCATCGATGGACAACGAGGCTTTGTTCGGCCCGGTCTTACACCGTCACACATTCGCCCAAGCAATCAATGAGCACCACCTCAGCGACTACAAGGTCATCGCCATGGAGGTATCTGAAGCCGAAGTGGCGAGGCTCGTCTCTAGGGGCGACATCCTCGAGACATCAACCGGACTCGCGATGGAGGCAGGAGAGTTGGTGACCCACATCGCCCTGGCGAAGGCGATGACGGCGTACGGCTTGCGGAGTGTTGTCACCTACCACCACACCATTGCCCGGGCCGAAGCATTCGCCTCATCGTTCCCCTCCGTTTGCGCATGGCTGCCTCCCAGTCAGCGTCCTGACGGGCCCTTGACCGCAACCCACGTCTCCGGCGCCATGTCTTCGGCAGAGCGGCACGCACGCACATCTGCACTGGAGCGGGCGACAGAGCAGCATCGCGTTGTTGTCTCGAACTCACGCTGTCTCACTGAAGGGATCGACGTCCCCACCCTCGATGCGGTCGTCTTCTGTGATCCCAAGCAGTCCGAGATCGACATAACCCAGGCCGTTGGGCGAATCCTCCGTAAACACGAAGGCAAGGAAGTTGGCGTCGTCTTGATCCCTGTCGTCATCCACGACATGGACGGCCGGTCACCAGACGAGCTGGTTGGTGATGACTGGAAGACCGTCGGACGGGTTCTCCTTGCTCTGCGCTCACATGACGACGAGCGACTCGGCCGCGGCTTGGACGCGAGCGGCCGCGCTCAGGGGCACGACAGCAGGGCACCGGACTCTGAGATTGAGAAGTTTCTGGCCGAGCACTTCGAGGTGGCATCGGCGCGCCTTGGATGCTCCGCCGGATCCGACGCTGACTTCGCAGAGTGGACACAGGTCGACGAGAGCTTTGCTGACGCCCTCCAGCTGCGTGCGTTTGGTGAAGCGGCGGGGTGGTTCTGGGGCACCCTTGGGCGACTCGAGGCCTGGGTGGAACACCAGGGCCGCTTCCCGAAACAAGCGGTGAGCGAACAGGTGGAATGCGATCTTGCCGACTGGGCCGCTAGTCGTCGTCAGGACTACAAGAAAGGGCGGTTGTCCCGGGAACAGGTCGAGGTACTGGCAGCCATCCCAGGGTGGTGGTGGGAAGACCGTCGATGGACGTGGGATGAATCGTGCGACGCCCTCGCGCAGTTTGTCGGAACGCGCGGGCGGCTCCCTTCGATGTCCAGTCCCGACGACTACGAGCGCCGCCTCTGCAAGTGGGGGGACAAGCAGAGATGGAGCCACAAGTGCAGGGAGCGACTGCTCCCTGCACAGATTGAGCAGCTCAACGAGATCCCGGGGTTCTGGCGTGAGCGTCAGACGCCTTGGGCGACGCGTCGCGACGCCTTGGTTGGCTTCGTATCTGCTCACGGCAGACTTCCGGGATTGCGCGCCGACGATGAAGAGGAGAGAAGACTCGGCCTTTGGTGCCGCACGCAACGATCACGACGGAAGAAGGGGAAACTCGGCACGGACCAAATCGCCATGCTCGAGGCGGTACCCAACTGGTACTGGCAGCGCCTTAGCGCTGGGTGGGCGTGTGCAACGAGCTCGACCAACTTCGCCGCGTCCTCGAGCTGCATGAGCGGGCTCGCGCCCCCCTTGGCCGAGGAGATGGCCTCGCCGGAGCGACGCTCCGCTCAGGCGAGGCGGCGTGAGGAACGGGAATTAACCCGGTAAATAAGCTGGTAAGTAGGCTGGCAGGGAGGTGGGTAAGCCTGCTATCCTGACGATCAGTTTTAGAAGTTCGTTGAGAAGTTCACTAGTGCGTCCTGATGGGGTGATTGTGATGACCGTCAACACGAAGGCCCGGCGTGCCCACGAGCACGCACACAGGGAGGCAGTGAGTCTTGACATCGCCGAAGTCGCCGAGTTCCTCCAGGAGAACCTCGGACAACGCGTCACGGCCATGCTCGCCGGTGTTTCCGACCCGGGAAGCGTGGGGCGTTGGGCCAAGAGGGAGAACCGGCCCCAGCCCGCGATCGATCGCCGACTCCGCGAGGGGTACGGGATCTTCCAGCTCATCCAGTCTGTCGAGTCCCCCCACACCGTCAGGGCGTGGTTCATCGGTCTCAACCCGCAGCTCGACGACGACGAGTCCCCCGTCGAAGCCATCGCCGCCAACCACTTCCGGGAGGTCCTCGCCGCGGCCCGAGCATTTGTCGCCGGAGGCTGAGCCGCACTTCCACTTTGCCAACCCACCGGCTGGCGGGTTCTGGCGGGTCGCTCGTGCCGACGACCCCCTGCTCCCGAGCTACCTCGATCCCGATGACGAGGATCTCGCGAACGGCGGCAACCGCTTCGATTCGACCGGATACGGGACCGTCTATTTCGCGACTGGTCTCGCCGGCTGCTTCGCAGAGACGCTCGCTCGGTACCGAGTGAAGGCGTCGATCCGTGCAGTGCTCGAGAACGACGGCGATTGGTTGAGCCGGGGCTTCATGCCGCCCGGGAGCGTGCCCGCCGACTGGCGGCATAGGCGGCTCGCCGTTCGCACTCTCGCCGGCGACGGCGCACGCTTTCTCGACGCCGAAGCGCCCGAGACGCACGTCGTCCTGACAAGCGAGCTCGCAGAAGAACTCGCCGAGCTCGGCTACGACTATCTCGACGTCGGCATCGTCCGAGGACGGGATCGAAGAGTTACGCGATTGATCGCCGAGTGGGCGTTCACTGCACGCGAAACGTCGGGCGAGCCGGCCTTTGCGGGTGTCCGCTATATGTCACGACACGGCAACTTCGAATGCTGGGCTGTGTTCGACCGAGCATCGATCACCGAGCTCGAGCGGAGAGCGATCACGCTCGGTATGACCGGGTTTCGGGAAACAGCAAAGCGCTTCGGGCTGACGGTTTACTGAGCCGAACCGACACCACACCGACCGTCACCCCTTCCACGGCAAAGCTGCCATCAGCCTCGCAGCCATCTCGTCTCGCCGCTGAGCGTCGACAATCTGATGTGACTTGAGCAGCTCGACGAGCTTCGACGGCCACGCGACCGTCACGTCGCCGAACACCAATGGCTTCGCGAACCACGGCCACTCCGCTCCGACGACGCAGAGCGCCGGCCTGATCGTGACGGCCGGCACGCTGTCCCCGAGCGCCTTCATGACGGCCTTTGTTTGCCAGCCCATCCCGTCGATGTACTTCGAGCGGTCGCGGCCACCGACGCGGAGGTGTTCGGATCCGCTGAAGAACCCGCCGACGTGGCGAGTCCCGACTGTCCCCGACCACGCCTTCGCGTCGATGACCCAGATGACGGAGTCGCCGACAGCGATGTGGTCGATGTTGCCTCGAGTCCCAGGCACGGCCCGGTCGTGTAGGAGCACGTACCGGTCTCCCACCGCCTCCTCGAGGATCCCGGCGACCCGGGCTTCCCCGTCGGCGCCCTTGGCCCACGCCCGAGTTGTTTGCGGTTCGACGGAGAGGCGTTTCGCCAGCCCGGCGAACCGGCCCCAGTCGCGTTCGAGCTGGAGCTCTCGCTTCGCCCGGCGCCGCTCGTACTCCCGACGGGCCGACGAGCCGGCGGGGCCGGCGTCCAGCGGGTTGGCCACCTACGTCTAACGACACACACGGCGAGAGGTTTGAATGGACGGGCGACCGGACGACGTCGTGGCAATCTTTGGGAAGTGCCAGATCCCACGACGCCCAGGCGACTTTTCTCAGCTGAGTTCGACGATGAGTTCGCCGTCGGCGTCGAGCCGGGAAACAATGCTTACTTCGGGACGAACGTTCTTCAGGGATTGATCGATGGAATCGACGACTTCATCCGCGAGCGCCAACTGAGGTGGAAGCGGTTCCGATCGCTGGGACCTGTTCTTTTGGGATCAGCGATGTGGATAAACGATGAGGTTCTAATCGACAAGCTCGCTGAACTCTCCGCTGCATGCGTAGTTGTCCAAAAGCAAGGGCGGAACCCTCGAGAGCTCCGAAATCTGCAGCCATTGGCGGCTCTGAATGAACGGACTCCCGGCATCCCAGTTCGGGCATTCGCCGAGCTAACCGAGCTCGCCCCAACAGTCGACGGCAAATCGGCGATCGTCGGTCCATACCCATCGACTGACGATTCCGTCATCCCGACGATTCGGACAATGGGGTTCCGACGGCTTCGAGGTCCGCTAGAGAGCAACCCTCCCATAGTTCACGCGAAGCTGGCACTCCTTGGAGAAATGTGGTGGCACGACGAAGGTCCTCTAGGTCACATCGACGATGTAATCGGCTTTCGCGCTCATCGGCTCTGGATCTCCTCGGCGAACTTCACGAGTTCGTCTCGACGCAGCCTGGAGTTTGGGTTCTGGACCGAAGATCCCGGTCTTCTCAGCGGCGCCCAGCGATTCCTAATCAAACTGATGCGCTCCTCCGAGAGCGTTGACCCCGATTCGGACTCCTTTGACCCCGAATTCGCGGAGGTCGAATACGACAACGACGCCTTTGCTGAAGTCTGGGCCGCAATGCACGAGGATTCGGATTGGGACGACGACGACCCAGACGAGGAGGGCTGAGTACTGAAGCCTTTAGCTGTCGTACTTGCGCACGCGCTCGAACCACCCTTGAACCAACGCCAGCTCGCGCTCCAACGCGTCGATGTCGGGAGCGACATAGTTGACTTCAGGGCTTTTGTCGTGTCGCCGCAGCCACAGAGAACATCGCGAGTAGCTCTGCTGGAACGCCTCGTTATCAGCCTCCGTGATCCGGGCAAGGATTCGGAACTGCCTTGGTCGGACTTCCGACGTGCTGCGGTCGACAATCTTGTTCGCGATCTCGAGACTGATTATGCGCTCCCAAGTCTCGGAGAGGCTGCCAGCCCAATCCGCGACTTCCTTCTCGTACCGTTGAGAGTCCCAGTCCTTCGATTCCCTCGTTAGCCGACCTAACTCAGCTCCAAGCTGATGCAATCTCGAGGGCACGTCGCGCGCTTTCCAAGGATGTATGTCGAGGCACACGCCAATCGATCCGTCGCTCCGCTTCTCGACGGACCGCTCCGTGAAGGGCACGTGGGCCGCCTCGGCAGCCTTTCGAAGGTCGCCTACGAACGTGAGGTCGTGCGAGAAGACGACGACCGGCTGTCTCCTGCCGAATTCGGCCAACTGCTCGGCTACCAGACTCCGCCGAATGTGATCGAGTGAGGTTACGGGGTCGTCCAGCACCATTGTTGAATGGGTCTCCTCGAAGAACGCTTCCGTGAGGAAGCCCGCGATTCCTAGCGCAGTCTGCTCACCCTCGCTCAAGACCTCGCGGACCTCAGCCTCCTGGGCGGCACCGAGGAATGCTGGACGATGGCGGAGTTGACCTTTTTGGCCCCCCGCATCCTTAAGTGTGACGCGCTCGAGTTTCAGCCGATCAGTCCGACGAGTGAATTGGTCCCGAATGACATCGGTAACATGGTCGCGAGCCAGCTCAATCGATCGCCGCGTGATCCAGGTCGTGTCGGCTTCGTGGCGAACTGACTCAATACGCGCGCGCTCTCGAAGTCGCTGCACCTCGGCTTCGAGAGCGTCCTTGGCAGCTTGAAGAACTAGGCGGCCCTGCAAATCAAGCTGCTCGGCGACAAGCGTGGCGATCTGCTGTTCTGTGCCGTCGACGGTGACATTGAAGGACTGCGATGTCGTCTTCTCGGCCAGGGGCGTCAACACGCTGGAGATGTCCTCCGGCGTCGCGTCGAGTTCGAGGCCCTTCAGGTCATCGGTACTGGATAGTTGCTCTCGTCTTCGACCGAAGGTCGCGATCGCTGTACGAGCAGATGACACGTGCGTCGTAAATCTGGTTTGTAGCTCAGAAAGTGCGACCGCAATGGCTGGTGGGAGAGTGTCGACGGCCCGGACAGCATCGATCGTCATTCGCAGTCCAGCCTCCGCTGCTGATGCGCGTCGTTCTGTTTCGTCGGTCATGAACGCATGAAACCGGTGCAATCGAGCCACAGCTTCAGGAGTCAGGAGCTGCTGACAGAGCGGACAGCGGGCCGAAGATTCATCTGACAGGAAGGACGTGCCGGGATGCACTTCTGTCTCAGCAAACAGGCGAGCCGCATCCCATAGAGCGCGCCAAGTGGCACTACCAACGCCTCCTACTGGATCGTCCGCAAACGACGAGGAAGAGGCAATCGTGGCAGCAGCTCTCGTGTCCGCTGCTAGTTGTGATCGTTGGATCAGACTCTCAGCAACACCATCTCCCAATGTTTGGTCAAGATGCGCGAGGTGTTCTGCCACGGTTTGGAGGCATGATGCCGCCGACTTGAGAGCGACCCGCTCGCGGCGCTGCTCAGCAACCTACGTCGGAGCCGCTCATCTCTGTTCTCACGGCCGACGGACTTCTCGGGATCCCTAAATGATCGTGGTGGTCTGTTGGCCGCTTACGTCGCGTGCAAGAACCGAGGAATGAGGGATTTTTGGACGGGACAGAACATTGTCCTCCACAACGACATCGATCGTCATCACATCCTGCCTCGTCGCCAGTTCCCCGATCTCATTCGACCGAGCGCAGACAAGGTTGCGAACATCGCGTTCATCACAAGTGACGTGAATCGCGATATTTCGTTCTCCGGGCCGGAGGTATACCTCGCCGAGATAAAGCCAGAGTTCCTCGAGAGCCAATGTGTCCCCCTCGATCCCGCGATCTGGCGCATCAAGCAAGCTGAAGCATTTTTCAACGCCCGGCGCAACCTACTTTCGGAGTCGTTCAATGACTACGTTCGTGGCGCGCTTGCTGGTCGCAAGCTCTAAGCAATGTGCGGCAGGCGCGTTTGCACCTTGCATCTTGCTGCGCCTCGATGCCGCACGGACACTGCGGACGAACGGCCAGTCCTACCGGCAAATCGCCGAGTCGCTCGGCGTAGGGGCCAGCACCATTAGGGAAAACCTGTCTAAAGCGGTGTGACCGGCCGGGTCCTAGATCTGCTTGCCACCGTTACAACCCCGAGACTGCGAACGTCTCGGACGCAGGGTTCAGAATGATCGTTCTGCCAGAAGTATCGACGTAGGAGCCGCCCGAATAGCTGACGGTCGCCTGGGTGGTACCGGTCGGCGCTCCGCCCGATATGCCCACCGTCGACGAAACGGGTTCCCACGTGAATGTTCCGGACCCGACCGTCCCGGTCTCGGAGTTGAAGTGATACGTGACTGTGACGGTGCCGGGGAGGTCGTTTCCCGAACGGGGCGGTTCGTACGACCCGAAGTCGGTGAGGGTCGCGGAGAAGTCCCAGCAGTAGTACTGGCTGCACGGGATGTCGGTCTCGCTCCCCGATCCGCTCACGTTTGGCGAGAATGTCATCGTCCCGGGCGTCGTCGTGGTGCTTGAGGACGACGGGACCGTCGTGCTCGAACCTGACGACGGTGGAGCCGTCGTGTTCGAGTCCGAAGAGGGTGGAGCCGTCGTAGTGGGGCTTGTCCCGGTAATCGTCGCTCTTCCCTTCTCGACGACCCTCAGACGCCAAACCGTCGTGGCGTCGCCGCGCGCGGTCAGGGTGAGCCCGAAGTGCTTCGCCTTGGTCGATCTGTTCGCCTTGAACCTGGCGGAGCGCTCGACCTTTCCCGTCTTGCACTCCGCGGTCGCGTCGAATCCCGCGACCTTCGGCGACGACGACCACGTGCACGCCTTAGCGTTCTTGACTGTCGCGGAGAACTTGACAGTTCCACCGTTGGCCTTGAGGTCGCGGGTCGGGACCTTGGTCGAGGCGGTCGCTATTCCAATCGGCACGCCTGCGCCGACGACCAGCGCGAGGACGAGCAGAAACCTCTTCATCTGATGGCGCTAGCGAAATTCCCAGGCGGAGACGTGGTGGCCGTCACCGATCTGCGCGTCAAACGGCGTTTTCAATACGAGTCGGCATTCCTCATGGACTGGGGCTGGGCCCCAAATCCAAGGCTTCCCTTCGGCGTCGCTAGTGACGCCTTCGTACCGGATGCCTTGCGGGCCAGGTGCGATTGGCTTCTGGCAGACGTAGCAATCCACCACCTCCGCAAGCCTACTGAGGGCTATCCCGGTGCGGGATCGCCCTCGTCAGCCGATCAGATCAAATGTTCCACTGGACCGGCGAGCCGCCAAAGTCCGCTTCGGGCTTGAAGTCAACCTGAGCGGGCGTGACTCCTGTGGGGAGTTCGAACACCACGCAGCCGACAGCGGTTGAACCCTTGGTGAGGTCCACGGTGCCGTTGTCGAAGTTCGTACAGCCCGATATCCCGCTGAAAGCCGCGGTGTACGTCTGCGAGTCCGAACCGACGAGAGTCGTGTCGGAGTCCATGTCGTCAGTGAACGGCCCGCTCGCCTCGTCGCGCACACCGATCTGGACTGCGACGAGCCGCTGGCCAGACGGAGCGGCGTCGAACTGATTATCCGGCGTCGCGGGATCGATCACCTTGTAGACCTCGACGCCGACGTTGTCTCCGCTCTGGTCGGTGATCGAGAAGGCCGTTCCGGGCTTGCCTGGGGCGAGTGTCGTTGTCGTAGTTGTAGTTGCCGAGGGCGCAACCGTGGCGGGTGTGGTCCCGGTCGCCACCGTCGACGAACCCGCCGTCCCCGCGAGAACCGCGGCAGAAAATCCAATGATCGCGAGCACCGCGACGAGCGAAACGGCTTGCTGTATCGGGCTTGGCTCGGGCGCCTCCTCTACGCCTCGGCTCTTCGGCCCGCGGATTCCCCCAAGAAGCACCGCGACCGATCCCACCAACACGAGCCAAAGTCCGTACCCGATGCTGGCGCTGACGGCCGCACTCTTGATCGTGTTGTCGAAGTTCGATATTTCGTGGAGGTCCCAACCGGAGATCACGATTCCTGCTAATCCGAGCCACGGAGGCGACCAGCGTGCGATTCTGGGCGTCACACCAGCATTCAGGCGCGCCCACCCCGCGCCAGCGGCGCCGATTCCAAAGAGCAGCGTCGCGAGGCCGTCGACACTGAATCCTCTGTTCGCACCGAGCTGCATTCCGTTGCGGCTGATCTGGATTAGGAACGCCGACGCCTGATCCCAGGGCAGAAAACTGCCGAGCGCCATCAGGGCTCCGCCGACGACGAGGAGCCAGTTCCAGTTCATTCTTCCCGACGACGGAACCTTCTCCGGCTCGGACCCGTCAGGAGGCGAATCGGCTAACTGGTCATTCATCTATTTGCATCTCGGCAACCAAACTCGACGCGGAGCGTGAGAACTCCCGAGAGAGTACGCGGAATCGGGACGGGCCGCTTGACTGATCGACGGGCTCGACGTTGGCGACCTTCCCGGCGTGCTCCCGAGGCCCGAGTAGCCAACAGGCGCATTGTGGCTCCGCACCAGAGCGCCGGGATGATCGTGCGCCAGGAATTGGGGGCGCCGTGAGATCACCGGAGCGACGCGCCCGGCGGATGCTGCGCTGGTATCCGCGCTCATGGCGAAAGAGCCACGAAGAAGAGTTCGCGATGCTGCTCGAAGACTCGATCGCCGACCGGCCCTTATGGCCTCGCCGCGCTTTCGACATCGCCGCACACGGCTTGCGCCTCCGCGGTTCTGAACTGCGCGCTGGACAGCACCGAATGGTCATCGGCACGAGCGCCTCGTTCGTCATCTTGATCGGTGTCATCACCGTCGTCACGAACTTCTTCGGGCTCTTGGCGCCCCCGGGCCCGACGAAGGGTCCGGTATCTCCCGACGCAACCCTGAATGGCCACATCGACCTAGCCAAGGTGCCCGATTACGTCTCCACCGTCGGGAAGGGCGGCGGGGTTGTCGGCTACGTGCCGAAGGCGGACCTCTTCCCGCCGCGGACGACGGGAGTCCATCTCGGGCCAGAAGGACCACCGCTTGTGGTTCCGGTCTACGCGAGCGACCTCAAGACCATCGTCGGACACGTCTACCCCGGGATCGGGTACGTGCCCGTCGGCGCCAAGCCCTCGACGTAGAGCTGTGTGCCAGAGTCGACCGTCGCGAACCGACGGCCTGCGCCGATCCTGTGTCCCTCGGTGACGGTGACCGTTCCGAACGTCGTAGGCGTGTTTACGCCGACCGGAGTAGCGAAACTCTCGGCTCTGGCACTCGACATCCAGATCGTCAACGTCGAGTCTTCCTCGGTCGCACCCGGCCACATCGTGGCGATCTCACCGCCAGTCGGATCCAAGGTCGCCGCCCGGTCGGTGGTAACGGTCGACATCTCGGTCAAAGTCTCCTGACGACACGTCACGGTCCCGGTGATTGGGGGCATCGTCAGTTTGATTTCTAGGGCTTCTGCCGAGTGCTCCGTCGCGGAACACTTCCTTCGGCCCGAAGGTTTGCTTTTGGCCGAGGGTCTTTTAGCCGAGGCCCTTGGAACTGTTCTTAGCGCTTCCCGTCGAGGGCAGAAAAGTGCTGCCTGAGCCGCCGCCAAGCGTCACGCCGCACCAGGCGTAGTTCTGCCCGTTAGCCCAGGCAGAAGCTGTCGGCTCAAGGCTGGCCGCTCGGTACTTCCCCGTGGGGTACATCGGGCCGCCGAGATAGACAATGGCCAGGGCGTAACACTGACCCGAGTTGTCCACTGCTGCCCATTGCGCAGCACTCGGGTACTTCCCCGATGGCATGTCCGCCTGTCCGTCGACCTCGAAGATGTGCTGGTCCTTGCAGGGCACGATCTGCGGCGGAGCGTTGACAACGCTCTGATCCCACATGACACAGTCGCCGACGTTGTAACTCTGCGCCTCGACGGTGGAGTGCCCAGTTGTTGTGGACGTGCTCGATGCCGGTGTGCTGCTTGTGACTGAAGCCGGAATTGTGGTCGCCGTCGTTGCTGCCGATTTCGAGAGCGAATGGTGGTGAAACTTGGCGGCGAGAATTGCAATGAGAATGACCACCAGGATCGCCGCAAGGATCTTGTAGTGCCTTGTTCTCACGGTCCCAGGTTAAAGCTCCTTGAATCAAACTGATGTGATGAAGGAGCGCTCCGCCGCTCTCGCGTGATCGAGCCCGCTTGGCGAGCTCGGACGCCGTCTGAGGAGCCGGCCATGGGGCGCATCGAAGAAGTGGGGGGTTTCCCCTCGTCGTGATGGGCCGAGTGTTGTCACACTCGGGGTCTCCAAACCAACCCAGACACGACGAAGGAGAAGCCCTGTGGAACGACAGTACGTCGGAATAGACCTGCACCGCCGTCGCTCGGTCATCGTGCGACGGGATCACGCTGGCGTCACCCAGTCGACGGTCCGGCTCGACAACACCAACCTCACCGGGATCCTCGACGAGGTCCGAGCTGCCGGTCCTGAGCCGGACGTCATCGTCGAGGCCACCTATGGCTGGTGTTGGCTCGTCGACCTGCTCCAGGCCGAGGGAGCCAAGGTCCATCTCGCGCATCCCCTCGGCAACAACTGGAGCCACCGTCGCGTGAAGAACGACGAGCGCGACGCCACTGACCTCGTCGACCTCTATCGGCTCGGTCGTCTCGTCGAGTCCTACATCGCCCCGCCCGAGCTCCGAGACCAACGCGAGCTCGTCAGGTATCGCCACAAGCTCGTCTCGTTCCGGACCTCCGCCAAAGAACAGATCCATGCCGTGCTCGCCAAGCAAGGGATCGCCGTTCCGATGTCCGACCTGTTCGGTGTCGCCGGCCTCGAGCTCTTGGACGCAGCAGAGCTCGCACCGGGCTTCGCGATTCGGGTGGAGTCCCTCCGGGAGCTGATGGGGCACCTGGACAACGAGGTGGCGATGCTCGACAGCGAGATCCACAAGCGTCTTCGCGGCGATCCTCGCTACGTCGCGCTGCAACGGCTCCCGGGTATCGGTCCGGTGACTGCGGCGATCCTTCTCACCGAGATCGGCGACGTCACCCGCTTTTCCTCACCGGAGAAGCTGTGCTCGTGGGCGGGGCTGACGCCACGACATCGTGAGTCGGACACGACCGTCCACCGAGGCCAGATCACCAAGCAGGGCAGCCGCCTCGTGCGCTGGGCGATGGTCGAGGCGGTGAAGCGCCAGAGGCCCTCGAGCGTTATCGGCGCCGCAAAAGCACGCGTCGCCGAGCGACGGGGCAAGCGGATCGGAACCGTCGCCGCGGCGCGACGCCTCCTCACCTTCGTCTTCTACGCGCTGAGAGACGGCGAGCTCCGCTGTCTCGAAAAGGCGGGATGACAACGATCGGATCCGGTCGGACACGAGCTCGCGTGGGTCATGGTCCCCAACAGGCGGACCGAGAAACTGATTGAGCCTGTTCGGCCGGTGCCGCAACGCCCCATGCCGCCTCCACGCGGCGAAGGAATGACTGGCAGCCGATCGCTGCCGTGACCCAAACCGTCACTGGGACGCTCCAAAGGCACCACACAATCCACATCCCCGGCCCGCCTGCTCACGCAATTTGCGCCGGCAGTCGCCGGCGCGCGTCCGCTCGCAGGAGGGCCAGGATCAGGCGCGGCCACTACCTGCAAAAATCAGTCAGGCTTCCTGGCAGGTTCTCTTGACAGAGAGCGCTCCTTCAGGAATGACCCACTACCGGCCCTACCCTGCTCTCAGCGGGCCCGACAGCCCCCTTGCATACTCGGCACTCCCGAAGATGCCGCAGGACCGTGGCTGGCACGTATGAGAGTCGCCTTAATGTGCCGTTATCTCGAGCGCCGCGACTTGAAGGGCCACCGGCCAGCTGGTCTGTGTCGGCGACATGTCATAGATGAAGAATCAGTGGCGGGCACGTTGCTCGCCGAGGCGTGGCCGAGCCGATCGTGCAGTGCGGCACTTTCGGCGCGGAGCCGGCTGATGTCTTCCCGAGCGGCGCCGACGCGTTGGCGGAGCCAATCACTGGATGCTCGTTGTGCGACACGGACCGTTGTTCGCACGACCTCGGACCCGTCCTCCATCGTCGCCGAGCACGGTTCACGACACCGCGCCGTCACAGGCATCCCGACCCGCTGAACGATTCCTCTTGGGCTGAGTCAAATGGACGAGCGATCACCCGTTCGGCCATGCTCGCCGGCTACATCAGTGACGTTGCGTCCGCGATCAAGAGAACGCGTCCGCGACGGAGCCCGACGGCCCCGCTGGCTACATCAAAGACACCTCAAGAACGACTTGAGAGAAGTGCCGGTAGGAGGCGGTCGCGAATACAGAACGTGCGGCCCGAATCTCGATTCGTCTTGACCCGGTCCGACCACATATCGACGGATCCGCGCACGCTTTAAGAGCCGGTGTAGCTGACCGAGAAGCTGTCCGTCCCCGGCGCCGAAGGCGTCGACGAAGCGACCCCGTTCTGGACCATCTCCATGCCCTCATCCGCGGTCAGGTACCACGGCGACAGACCGAGTAGCCCCAAGTCGGAAAAGTTCACCGTGCCGTAGTTGGCGAACGACACGTACGAGCCGCTCGATACGTAGTCCTCGACGATTCACTCCCCCGAATAGCCGCCGCCATAGGTGAGTGTGGGCGTGGTCCCCTGGTACGTGAACGTGCTGCTCCCAATGGGCGCGACCCCCCAGCCCTCGGTCGTCACCTCGATGCCTTCGAGACCGGTGGTGAGGTCCTCGACCTTTGTCTCCCACGGCTCGTTCTCATCCCGATCACGATCATGCTGGTGATCGTGATCGTGGTGCTCATCGTGGTGCTCTTCATCGCGGTCGTGAGCGTGCTCAAGCTTGTGCTTATCTTCAGCCGTGCTGAACGGGCCGCTCAGATCCGCCCCGCGAGACTCCTGGCGCGAGCGCGCACTTCATCCAATGAAGGGCGCGCCGCGCCGGGAAAGCACACGATGTCGAGCATCCGGTCGTACCCATCGAGGAGCCTCTCTGCAAGCTCGTCGTCGGTGAAGACACGGCTGTTCGCGAATCCGCCCGCCGGCACTTCTGACGGCGCTCCCGGATACCAGAGCTTCGACACCTCGAGGCAGTCGGTCACCACGGCGTCGAGGTTTTGGCCCTCTCCGAGCCAGGGCAAGGCAGGAGACTTCTCCTCGTCCCATAGGAAGTAAAGGTCGTATAGGTGTCTCGCCTCCGTGTCGGCGAGCCGCCTCGCTGGATCAGCGACCAATTTCGCGGCTATTGCGTCAACGGCGAACAGCTTCTCGACCATGGTTCGCGCCGGATGCAGGACGTCGATCTCGAACGCGGTGAGGTCGTCGTATTCCGCGTCTGCGCCGAGCGCTTGGGCCATGAGTGCCTCGATCGACCGCCGTTCGTTCGGGATTGGTCCGCCGCGCACCCCGGGCTCGACCACGATCCGGCGGAGCATGCCCCGCACCCGCCGCGTGTTCGCGAGCTCTGAGTAGTTGACGAGCATCCGGCGGGCGAGACCGTCCTTCCTGCTTTCCGTCGTCGGCTCACTGCCGCACACCTCCCCCGCCGCGAGGGCGATGGCGTCGAGGAGCTCCTCGGTCTCGGTTCCCGGCTCGCTCAGGAGAAGGAGGTCGATGTCCTCCGAGAAGCGCTCCACGAGCCGGTACGCCTTCGACAGGCTCGTCCCGCCCTTGAACAGGAACCGCCCGTCGAATCGACGAACGAGCTCGCGGAGCGTCTCGGTCACCCAGTAGTCCTTCTCGATCTGTCGCTCCGCGATCCCGAGCCGCGCAGCCGTCTCGACGACGGCGTCGCGGTAGTCGGACGAGCCGCGCAGGACGCTCACGCGGCAGGCGCGAGCCGCTCAGAACGGGGAGGCGGCACTTTCGCCGCGGCGTCAACCTCGCCCGCCTCTACGAGCAGCCGTCGAAGGGCGTCCCGCACCCGTGCCGGCTCGTTCCGTCCGGCACGCACGACCCGATCGGTCCGGACCGCGCCGGACCGGACGAGGTCGACGATCCGCCGCCTCGCCGCTGCGTCGTCCTCGACGAGCCGGTCCCACTCCCCGAGCACCTCGAGGAGCGCGACTTCGGTCGCGTTGAGCCCGGCGTCGGCTCGTCCGGAACGACCGGAGCGGTCGACGAATCGCACCCCGGGAATCGGTCGGGGCGTCCGGCGCGGCACGGCGACGACTTCCACCGCCGGCACCTGGGTGGTGAGTCCGAGTTCGTTCGCCGCGCTCAGCCCGGCCGGGCCGACGCCCCGCGTGCCGACGACAGCAGTGACGAGGTCGGCGGTGGACGGGCGCGACATGCCAAAGGGGGTAGGTCGGCCCCGCCAGTAGAGGCCACGGCGGACCTGGCGGAGCTCACCTTGGGCGGCAAGGCGTGAGAGGACCCGGTCGATCTGGAGGGGTTGTCCGATCCCGGCGAAGTCGTGGGGCGCCCAGAAACGGTCCGCGCTGGTCCTTCGCAGCCTTTCTTGAACCATTGTGCTGATCGTCATCCTGGGCCTCCTCCTGGTAGATGATACCAGGGTGGGAACAATGCGTTACGCGAAGTTCCCAACACACTACCGCTCTAAGGCTATATTTGTCTGCGACATCGAGGACCCCTCGACGAACCCACCAACCCCGGGAATGCCATGTGAACTGGGCTTATGCCCAATGAGGCGGGGCCGGACTCCCGGCGCGAAAACTACGGCCGGCTCGCTGGAATGAGCCATCTGGCTCACCACGGTGAGCCAGTGAACGGCGACGCATCGCCCTTCCACTCCCAAACACGTGTTCGCTACGCTCCAAACTCGTGACCGCCCTTCTCCCCCACGAGCTCGAGATGCTCCGCCGCTCCGTCGCCATGCTCGCCCCGTGCGCCCCGTCGGGACTGAGCCGCGAGCAGGCCCTGGACCTCATCGCCCAGCTCAAGGAGGTCACGGCGGAGCGGGATCGGCTCGCCGAGGAGGTCGGGCCGGGTCGCCGCTAGTGGTCCGCGGCCAGGTGCTCCAAGAGCGCGTCCAGGTGAGTCCCAGCGCTGAGCCCGCTCGGCTCTGTCGTCCACTCCACGCACAGACTGCACCTGGCTCGACGGTCGCTCGCGTCGCTGACGGCCAGCTCGCCCAACGGTTGCGCCTTCTGGTCCAGAAGGTGAATCGTTCCGATCTTCATCCCCGACTCCCTCGTCGATCGCCCGGTCCGGCCATTCTGTTTGTCCGCCCAGCGGGCCAACACCTATACGTCCAGCACTATAGGTGTTGGCCTATACTATAGATCCATGGCGCCAAGACCCAATCCCTACACGCCGGGGGCCGGAGACCGCCCTCGAGTACTCGTCGGCCGCGAGGAGCAACTCGCTCTTGCCGATGGGGTCCGGCGGCAGATCGAGGCGGAGTACGCCGCGAACTGCCTGGTCTTCACGGGATCCCGTGGCGTCGGGAAGACGGTGCTCCTGAAAGAGGTGACCGATCGCCTCATCGCCCACGGCTGGGTGGCGACCTATGTCCAGATCCGGCGCTCCGTCGGGGTGGACAAGGCGTTCGGCGAAGTCGCCCTTCGCGCCGCCAAGGACCTGAAACCAGGGGCCAAGGTACGACGAGCGCTTGCCGATCTCGCCAAGCGCGGCGGCGGGTTGCAGGTGCTTGCCACTGGCCCGACGATCGGCCCGAGTGCCGCCGACGTCTATGACGGCTATCGCACCCTCTCCTCTGTCCTCGAAACGCTGGGGAGCGCGGCCCACGAGGACGGGCTGGGCATCGCGCTCATCGTCGACGAGCTCCAAGCTCTTCGGCTCGACCCGCTCGGAGATCTCATTCATCTGGTGCTCGACTTGCGTGACCGCGTGCCGCTCGCCTTTATTGGCGGGGGCCTCCCCTACCTGCCGAGCTACATCACCAAGGCGACGACGTCGACTGAGCGGTTCCGGTTCGAACCGACCGATTTCCTCGCTCCCCGAGACGTGCGACTCGCGGTCCGTAGGCCGGCAGAGATGGAGGGAGTGGAGTGGGAGGAGGACGCACTCGATCGGATCGTCGAGCTCGCTGAGGGGTATCCGTTCTTCCTCCAGCTCTATGCCTCCGAGACCTGGGAGGAAGCCAGCCGCGAACGGAGCTTCTCGTCGATCACGATTGAGCACCTCGAGCTCGCCGAGCCGAGGGTGCACCGACTCCTTGAACATGGGCTATATGGGTCCCGCTTCGAGCAGACGAAGCCGGTGCAACGCGCGTATCTCTATGCGATGGTCGAACTCTCGGGCGTCGACGACCGCGGGCGGGTAGCAAGTCGCCGAGTTCGCTCGGGAGACGTCGCGGCGCAGTTGGGGCGATCGATCTACTCGGTCGCCCCAACAAGGGAGGCGCTGATTCGTGCCGGGGTGATCCATTCACCTGACTACGGCGAGCTCGAGTTTTCCATTCCGGGGTTCGCGCAATACCTCCAGACCAGGCGGGAGGCCGGCGACGCCTGAGGCAACCTCGCCATCAACCGCACCCACATCTCATCTCGTGCCCATGTCTCGGTGAAGACCTACGTCGAGTCGCAGCGCACGGGCTCGCTTACCCGGTGTAGCTCACCGAGAAGCTGTCCGTCCCCGGCGCCGCCGGCGTTGACAGCCCGACTCCGTTCTGGACCATCTCGACCCCTTCGCTGAGTGTCAGGTACCAAGGCGACAGGCCGGTGAGACCCAGACCGGTGAAGGTGACGGTGCCGTAGTTGGGGAACAGCGCTCGCGAGCCAGGCTCTCCAGGGTCCTCGACGATCCACTCCCCCGAGTAGCCGCCGCCATAGGTCAGGGTGGCTGTGCTTCCTTGGGAAGTAAAGGTGCCGCTCGAATCAGGGCCGACCCCCCATGACCCTCCGGTGACCATCCACCCCGAGAGACCGGTGGTCAGGTCGTCGACCCTCGTGACCCATTGTCCGGAGGATTGATAGACGTGCGCCGCGATGGTGTCCCCCGGAGAAACTGAAAAGTTGTTGAACGTCGAGTCGCCGATGACTTGCCCTGCGCTGGAGACTTCGAACCACCAGCCGACCTCTTGCTGAACACCAGTGACACACTTGTCGTAGATGCCCGTCTGGAGGAGGTCGCCCGTGTTGTCCCCGTAGCCGCCAGTTCCGACCCATGACGTTTCCGTGGCATTTGGCGTGCCGACGCAATTCAGCGTCGGCACGGTCCACTGTCCGCTGACGTCGGTGATGAGCGTGCTGCCACCCTGGACGACGTAACCCGACCAGGTCGGGGATTGAGAGAAGGAGAAGGCAGGAGCTGCGAGTGTTTGCGAAGAACTCGCTGGCTGCGCGCTCGCGTTTGTGGCGGTGAAGGTGAAGGTCCACTGGCGCGCCGACAAGCTTGGAGAAACGGATCCGGTGTATGTGCCGCTACAGGAGACACTGGCCGGGTTACTGCTCGTCCAGAATGCGGGACTCGAAGATAACGAGCAAGTGGAAGCATTGGTAGAGGAGTACGTGAGAGTGAAAGACCCGCCCGATGACGAGACGGCGCTGGTGCTTATGGTGAGCGAAGCCGTCGGCGAAGGCGGAGACGAGGGCGTCGGGCTAGGTGTCGGCGCAACAGGTGTCCCGGCGATGCGCACAACTCCGAGCCCATTCCAGTAGACCGCCGAGCCGCGACGCAGGTAAAGGCGAAAGGCGACGCCTCGAGCGGTTTGCCGCGAGTTCGCCTCGAATCGAACAGCGTGGCGAAACATGCCATTCGAGCAGCGCTGCCAAGCTGGAGAAAAGGCAAGGCCGACGGTCGATGTGCCGGCGACTTGGAGTCGGCAGGCGTTGGCGCCGCGAACCCTCACGGTGAAGTGCACCACGCCGCCTATGTCCGGAACGGATCGAGTGCTGACCAGATCTGACAGGACGGTTGGGCGCGACACTCTCCCTTTTGCCATACCAGCTTCGAGTCGGGTCGCCGCTCCGGCTGGTGCCGTGAGAACAGCGATCGTGGCCACGACCGCGCAACTCAGGGTTATCGCCATAAGCACCCGAGCGGGGGCCATTGCCACGATGCCAATTGTCGCCGAACCGGCCCCACCCGTGAGCTTCCTTGCGATAATCGGCCCCAGTGTCGCCACCCACGAACCGCACCGCACGCCTCGCCGCAGCGATCATTGGTCGGTCCACTGCTGGTGGGCGGATTTCTCGCCGTGCCGACTCGAGCCGGAGCCGTCCGCCCCGCCACGGCGTCACCGCCTCGCGCCCCGAACGTGGCAGCGTGGCGGCCTGGTGCCGGACCGCCGAGCCTCCGGGGATTGCTCCGCTTGGTGCGCGTCTACCTTGAGGACGACGGCCTCGAGTACGGCTAAGTCCCGAGCGCGGCGGTGCTCGGTGTGGCCCACACCACCCTCCGGCTCGGGTTTCCGGACGACAGCATTGCGAGCGGCGCCTCGGGACGGAGACGGTGATGGCTGATGAAGAAGGAGTCGTCGACCGGTACTACGAGGAGATCCGTATCGCTGAACAGCTGAGGGCCGAAGGACGGCTTGAGGAAGGTCTCGCGGCTGCACTCGTAAACCTCGATCGAGTACCCGCATTGGTGAGTTCGATGGTCAGCGAATACGGATCATTCGATCTCGATTCGATCCCGCCGATCGAACAGGGCTGCTTACTTGCCGCGCTCCTGGGTGACGATGCTGCGCTTTCGAGGATCCACTCGGTGGTGGAGAGCCGCAAGGAGCTCGCTCGGTGGCGCGAGGTCGTGCTCCGGGCACGAACGGACGCTGCAACGGTCCGGGCGGCCCTCCAACATGTCGAAGAGCACCCCGGGAGCCTGCGATCGGCATTAGGCCGGATCATCGGGGGTGACGGTCGTTCGGTGTCCGAGCTCGCATACGACCTAGCCTTAGGTGGTCTATTGAGGAGAGAAAAGCAGGGGCGCAGCTACGCCCTGTACTTGCCCGACGCCAAACCCGCCACCCTCCCGGCGTAGAACTCTCGCCAGCCCCACCGCTCCCCTGTCTCGTGACAGACGACCTCGCCACGTTGGTCGTTGTGGGTGAATGCCTTTGCCGGGCGCTCCCCCGAGGCGATCTGGGCGTTGCGTTCCCCCTCTATCTGCTCGAGCAGCGACTGGTCTTGTGCACGGGAAAGGACGTCGACGAGCTTCGCCCGTGCCGATTGGAGGTTCTGGTGCTGTGAGCGGCTCTCCTCGGCAGCGACGACGAGACCCGTCGGGACGTGCGTCAGGCGGATCGCCGTGGCGGTCTTGTTGCGGTGCTGGCCGCCGGGACCCGACGCCCGGTAGGGCTGGACGTCGAGCTCGTTGTCGCAGAGCTCGACCCGGGTGGCTGGCGTCCTTCGAGCACGGCGATCTCGGGCTTGGGCTTGGGCTAATGCGAGCTTCACGCCACCTTGCGCTTCGCCGCGACGCGCCCCTTCGCGACCCGCTTCGCAGCGGCGATGCGGCGCAAGCGCTTCATCTGCCGCCGAGCGCGGCACTTTCGGCACACGCCGCGAGACACCGCCGACCGTTTCGAAGCTCCGGCCGCCAGTCGGTGTTCTCTTCGTCAAAAGCGTGACCGTGAACGCAATGGGTTGCGGGGTCGGGCCGCTTCATCGGAATCCACCCGAGCAGCACGCGAGTCTGGTGCCGCAGTGCATTCTCGGATGGCGTGACAACGTCGAGATGCGTCGTTTCGGGATCGTCCGTCGCGCGTTCGCAGCGCTTGTTGCAACAACGGTGGTCGAGCTGAAACCCCTCGCGGACTCGGCCGCCGTTCGCGCGGGCGTGGGCCCGTCTGTAACTCCCCGTCCGAGCTTCGCCCGGCCGTATAAAACAACCGGTGCGCTCGTCGAGTTCGACACCTTTCTTCCGTTGCCACTCCGGCACCTCAACGGGCAAATTCGAGGGCAAAGGTGGAATCTTCAAGCGTTCGAACCAAACGTGTCGACCCCAGCGGAATGGCAAGGCGTGTGCGTCGCACACAAGCTCCGGTCGCTTCGTGCCGTCGGCCAAGATCGTCACCTTCGTCGTCACGAGCGCGTCGCACTTCGGATCTGCGCACGTCGGGATGACGAACACCGAACTCAGGGTTTGGCTCAGCGGATGTCCGTTCGACACAGTTCCCCTGCCGCCGGTCCGTCGTTGCAACTTGTTCGTGCTTGCCAAAGTTGCCTCCCCTGTCTGGTCGGTCACTTATGACATCGGCACGTTTAGCGGCTCCTCGGGAAATTTGGGGAGATGTCTCGCCGCAACCTGTGGGGGTGGAGAAACCTCTTCGCCTGCACACCCGTCAAATCTGTTAAATCTCGTTAAATCTCGTTAGTAGGGGGTGCTGTGCCCTCCTGCCAGTCAACGATGCGTTGACGACGGGTCCCTGGCGCCACGGTGATCCGAGTTCCACAACGACAGCGATACGTCGTGTTTTGAACCAAGAGGGGCATCCTGAAGACCGCACCACAAACAGGACAGGTATGGCGCTTTGGGTGCAGAAAGGTGTTAGCCAGGTCCGGTGTTGAATCGCCGGAGCGGTAACTCCGCTTGAAAGCGGCCTTCGACCGCCGAAGTCTTCCCTCGTTCATCGCGCTGCTTCCGACCAAGCGGTGAGCTGGGCAGCGATCGCCTTGTCGTCAAGCTCACCCTCGGCAATCGAGCCCTGGGTCTCGTGGAAAAGCTCGCGTTGCCTCTCCCGCCCCGCTCGCCACGCTGCAAGCGGACGCCCCGCCGACGAGTTCGGATCGTCGAACGGGATGGGAGGCGCCGGACGAACCGCGCGGATCCTGATCCGCCGCGTGCCTTCCGGCAAGACGATCGTCACCCTGACTCTCCTCGTCATCTCGGCTCCTCTCGTCGCTCTCTCGTGACTTCGCGTTGGGCGGCTTGGAGAGTCCCCCAGCCCCCTGCCCTTGCGATCTCAGCCCAGGTCACTCCGGCCTCCCGAGCCTCCCCGGCTAGTGCCCGCCGCTCGGCTCGAGCGGCGTCGCCCGCCTCGACGCGGCGAGCGACCCGACGAAGGCCGGCCAGGAGCGCCTCGGCGGCTTTCTTCTCCGCCTGACCTGGTCCCTGTTCAACCATGGTTGAAACGGTAGCACAGACCGATTAGGCTTCAACTGTGGTTGAACATGAAGGGAGGTGACACCGATGCTGAACAGCCTGTTTGCCATTGCGCTGGGCGCTGTCGTGATCGTGGTGGTCCTCTTCGTCGGGCAACACGTCCTCGCCATCGAGACTCGGCCCCCGAACTCCCATCGGTCAGTCCCTGTCGATTGCCGCAAAGTCCCTCAGCGGCATCTTCGCCGGGGCGCCGGGGCGGCAATTCGCGTCCCTCCTCGGATCCGTCGTCTCGCTGGGGGCGTGACCATAGACAGGACCGTCAACTGTGCCGATGTGATGAGTATGAAAGCGATTCGCCTCCTCGCCGCCCCTCTCCTCCTCGCCGTGGCGCTCCTCGTCGCCGGCGCTCAGTTCGGCCCGGCCGGAGCGGCGACCACGCCGTCCACCTCCACGCCCGAGAACGTCGTACCTCCCGCGGCGGCGCATCTGCCCCGCTCCGTCTTTTATGAGTACTCGAAGCTCGACGACAAAATGCTCGGGAACAACTCCGTCGGCGATTGCATGGTCGCTGCGGCCGCAACGGACGAGTCGACGCAACGTCAAAGCGTCGGGCTGTCGGCACGGTTACCGACGACCACAAACGTGCTCACTGAATACGCGACGTTGGCGGGCGGAGTTGGCGCGGACGTCGGTGTCTACCCCGACACACTCTTCCAGCAGTGGACGACGGCGGGGCTATTCGGCCAACGCGCAGCGGCCGTCTCTGAGCTTGCCGGCCCGACAAGCATCCCCGCCGTGAAGACAACGATCGATCAACTCGGTGGCGCGATCGCGATCCTCGATCCGCCCGCGGTCATCAACGTTCCGTCCCCAACGGTCTGGACTTATTCGGCAAACGATGGACCGGGCTTCCCGCCGTTCACGCACGCAATCACTCTTATCGGATACACGCCGTCGTACCTGGTTGCAGCCACGTGGGGACAGGTTGTGTTCGTCACATGGTCCTACTTCGAGCACTACGTGACAGACGTGTATGCGGTGATTCCCCAGGCATTCGTCGCCGTCGGACACGGCCCGACCGGGGTGCCGATTCGGCGCCTCGCCGCTGAGTTTGATCCGACGCCACCGACCGTGTCCGGGTCACTCACCCTGAACACCACGGACGGGACGCCGATGAGCGCCACGTACGTGTCGAACGAATCGGTCACGTGGACCGTGACGAACGATCTCGCGCAGGGCTTGCAGCTCGTCGTCGTCAACTCGACAACCGCCGAGATCACCGGCACCCCGGACGAGTCGTTTGGATATGACGCCGGTGTAGGAGTCACGGCGACTGCCGCGAACGGGTCGTCGACGCAGATCGACGTCCAAGTAAGCGTGGTGCAGCCGTGAGCCCCGCAAATCGCCCCATCTCCCTCCACGACTTCGCTGCGCCTGAGCCCCGGCGACGACTTGGCAGCCGGCTCGCTGCGGCGATCCGGCGCTTCGGCTCTCGTAATCGTCTACCAGACACGGTGCAGATGCAGCCGCGTGCCCTCGGCGATCGGATCGCGCTCTTTGACTTCACTGCTCGCTCACGTAGCCGCCGCCGCGGATAGGGACGATTCTCCACCCCGCTCGACGAGCCGATTCGTCGAGTCGCACAAATCTCAGCTCAAAGCCCACGCTGTAAGGCCCGCAGAGCGCCTCAAATGCCGAACAAGGGTGGAGGGCGCGGGCTGCTTCTGTCGTTGAGCATCAACTGTGCCGATGTAGAAGTTGTGGGCGAAGAATTCGTCATCCCCGACGCCATCCACTCGGAGATCGTCTTCCGGGGCGTCCGAATCGGCACGACGGACGGGTCGGTTCAGATGGCCGAGGTATTCACCTTCATCGACGCCGAGGAGGGTTTGTGGCAACGTGTCCGCGTGGCGTGGTAGCGCACGCAAGGGAGTCGTCGCCGCAGAGGACACGGGACCGCTGGCCGATCGGAACAAGGCGGAAGTGCGTGCCACTGAGCTCAAAGGTCGAATCGCCGAAGCGGGCTACGTCGAAGCGCCGTTCGGCCTCGTCGAACTCGAGGCATTTGTCGATGAGTTGCTCGAGATAACCAGGTCAATCAAAGAGAACTCACCGTGACAAAGATTGAACGCGACTCCGATCAATCGACTTGCAGCGACTGCGGAGCTTCGGCGACGTGGATCGCCACGACCACCTATCGCGTTCCGGGCGACCCGGTCTGGTCGATCGAGACGGCGTTGTGCGGCCGGTCCGTGCTCCCCTTCCAAAGGAGGCACCACGAACCGACGATGGTCGAAGTGACGGTGCGACGGATCGGCGAGTAGACGCCGGCCGGCGAGTCGAGCCCGCCTTTCATGAGCGTCCGTCGATCACCAGTCGTAGAAGTGGATTCCGTTTTCGATTCTGGGTTGCTTAATGAAGCCATCACCTTCGCAACGCATTTCACCACGACCGCTGCGAGCGCCTCCATACACACCGCGGACGATCACGAGTCCATCGACGTGGAGAGTGCCCGACAACTGCGCTCCGTGCTCAACTGCGAGCTCGCTTCCCCTAGGCACTTGGGTTGTTCCTTGAATTACGCCGGTCAGCGTCACTGAAACATTCGGCGCCAGCGTGATGGTGCCCTCTTGCCTCCCTGAAACGAGCGCAGTGGTCCCCTCGTGAAGAACCAGGGTCCCTTGCTGAACGCCTCGCAGTTCAAAGTGCCCGGCCTCAACATGGATGGTGCCCTGGTGTACTCCGATCAGGACGTGATCTTGATCGATGACCATTGGAGGAACCCGTCTTCCGTCGATCACGTCCATGGAGTACGTCTTTCTCACACTCCAACGGTACCAACCGGGCCGAGATGTCTGCGGACTCAAAACGGCGTTAGCGGGAGCAATCTGGGGCGGTGGAGTCTCTACAGCTCGATTGGAACCAAGCGACTCAGTCAGCTACGTCATTTTCGGCCGGCAACGTCGCAGCCAATTCGGCGAACTGTGCCAGCGCTGCCTCCAGGTCATCGACGATCTCAGCAGCGAGTACCGCTGGCGCCGGCAGGTCCGACCCGTCGTCGAGCGTCTCGTCTCGCAGCCACGTGATGTCGAGATTCGCCTTGTCCCTGGCGATGATCTCGTCGTAGGTGAAGCGCCGGAACCGCTCCGTCTCGACACGCTTCGATCGATCCGACGGGTTGTAGCAGGCGATGAAGTCCTCGAGGTCCGACAGCGACAGAGGGTTCGTCTTCAGCGTGAAGTGCATGTTGGTGCGCAGGTCGTAAACCCAGACTTCGCGCGTCCACGGCTTCTCAGCAGCCGGCTTGCGATCGAAGAAGACGACGTTCGCCTTGACGCCCTGTGCGTAGAAGACGCCGGTCGGAAGCCGGAGGATCGTGTGCACGTCGCACTCGTCGAGGAGCTTGCGCCGGATCGTCTCGCCGGCACCCGCCTCGAAGAGCACGTTGTCGGGTAGGACTACGGCAGCTCGACCGGTCACCTTGGTCAACGTCTTGATGTGCTGGAGGAAGTTGAGTTGCTTGTTGGACGTCGACGCCCAAAAGTCGTCGCGGACGATCGTGAGGTCATCGTTGTCGCCATCTGGATCGGTTGCCGAACGCACCGACGACTTTCGTCCGAAGGGCGGATTCGCGAGCACGAGATCGAATCGCAGACCGGGATCGCCTTTCAGCGAATCTTCGACGTGGACCAGCGATTCTCCGCTCGGCGAGCCGATGCCGTGAAGGAGGAGGTTCATCGCACAGAGCCGAGCCGTCCCGTCGACGATTTCCCATCCGGTGAACGTCTCGTCGCGGAGGAACCGCTTGTCGTCAGCGTCCATCTCCTCGATGTGGTGATCGACGATCCATTCGTGGGAGATCATGAGGAAACCACCTGTGCCGCACGCTGGGTCGGCGATCGTCTCGCCGGGTCGTGGCGTGACGCATGCGACGATTGCCCGAATCAGCGGGCGAGGCGTGAAGTACTGACCCGCTCCCGTCTTGGTGTCTTCGGCGCCTCTCTGGAGCAACCCCTCGTATGCGTCGCCCTTTAGGTCTGCGTCGACTTCGGTCCATGTTTCCGGCTCGATGAGGTTCACGACGAGGCGACGGAGCTTCGCCGGGTCCTGGATGCGGTTCTGCGCCTTGCGGAAGATCGTGCCGAGCGTGCCGGGACGCCTCCCCAGCTCTTCGAGGATGTGGCGGTAGTGGACTTCGAGCTCGTCACCATCTCGATCAAGCAGCGACTGCCAGTCGAGACCCTGCAGGCACGACGGAATCCTGACCTGCCTTGGCGCGCTCGTCGGCCATCTTCAGGAAGAGCAAGTAGGTGAGCTGCTCGACGTATTCGATGGTCGAGACACCGTCGTCCCGAAGCACGTTGCAGAAGTTCCAGAGCTTCGCGACGAGCTGGTCCGAGTTCACTAGGCGACTCCTGCGGCTCGGTGACCGCCGTCGACGTCGCTCGAGCCGGCGTGTCGTTGGCGGCCCGGGCCGCGGCGATCCGTTCGAGCAGCACTTCGGCCGGCTCGTCGGACGGGTCCTGAGGAACGAGCTGGCCGGAAAAGGCAGCGGCAAGGATCGAACGGCGAAGAACTTGCGGCTACGTGCATTGCTGCGTCGACTGTTGCCGACTGCTGGTCGACGTCAGAAAGGGAGGCTTCAGTTGCATCAGCGAGGCGCCTCTGAACCTCGATAGATGGCAAGGGAAGAGGGAGGTGACGACAAGCGGTTAGCGAAACATTGAATTGGCCCGCCGTTGCCCGTCGACGTGCGCTCTCAGCCGTTCCATAACGAACCGGCTTTGCAACAGCAAGGACAGAAAACGCTTATCGAGGGCGGAGCTTGGCCGAAACATCACGACAGCTTGATTCATGTTCCATTCTGGATACGTAGCTGGGACCAGAGCTACCTTGCCGAGCGGCGGACCGACGATGTTCGTAAGTACATCCCCGGGCTTTGCGCTACTCCGTCCCTGCCGCCGGTGTGTCTCGGCACTGATGAAGGTCGGGCGGACCGAGAAGTCCAAGATACCTGTGGTCGTGAGGTTATAGACCTTCACGAACGGGACCTCACCCTCGCTCGACATCCGATCAGCGGCTGGCGTTCCTCCGCATTCGACCGCAAGGCAAGCACTACCTGCCCGTACCCAGCTCCACCCGGACCGAAGAGGCGGAAGGGTCACTGTGGCAAAAGGGTCCGACCTCGATGACCGGTATTCGTCCCAGTGCCCTGAGTTCGTCACAGGCTCAGAGTTGCCGAGCGCATCGAGGATGCCCAAGCGGACGATTCGATGAATCGTCGGCGAAGCGTTGTCAATCGCCGCTTTGCCGCCTCTAGGTACGCAACGCCCGCGTCGAGCTTCGAGAACGCCGCCTCGATCGCCTCGACGATGCGACGCTGCTCGGCAAGGGGCGGTAGAGGTAGAGGCAACTCTTTGACCGTCTCCGAAGAGAGGTGCTTCACGGTTACGGCAGAGGTTGCCTCGTTGACGAGATCGAGGTATCCGGGGAGCAGAATGGTGCAGGAACTGCTCGTCGTATAAGTCCGGGTCGAGAAGCCTGAGTCTGCACACTCGCTGATTCAATAGCGCGTCTCCGCCACCCCATCGTGCGACGCGGAAGTCGCCATCCATCCCGAGGACGATGTCACCTCGCCTCACCACGAACGCTGGGTCGTAACCACCGCTGAATCGAGCTTCCGTGCTTTTTGAACCGACATCGCGTATGCGAATGAGAGGAACACCAGAGTCGCGACTGAACTGCCCCGATGGAAACGCGAATCCATTTTGAACGCTCGCCACGTGGCCGAGAGGGACTCGCTTCCATTCGCTCGCGATTCCGACCAAGGGTGACTTCGACTCTTCAACCAACTTGTCGGGAGGTATGCGAAGCGTCACGCCGCCAGCGCCTCGTTCAACTCGTCGAGCACTTCACTTAGTTGGCCTTCAAACACCTCGTTCGCTCGCCCAAAGCCACCTCGATCAATGAACGGCTCCAACTCGAAATCGTCTTGGCGCGATGCTGAGGCTCGTTGCGATGTGATCTCGAATTCGTGCGAGCCATGCAAGTTGATCCGGGGTGAACGTGTGTCCCTGTTGCTCCTGCTCTTGAAGCCAAGCCTGGAACTTCTGCCCGACAGTCAACGGGTAGGGCTCGAGCTCGCTCTCTTGCTCGAGGGCGAAGCGAACGAGCGAGACCAGATTCGTCAGTACTCGGCCCGGCGACCCGCGCACCTTCGACGCGTCGAGCGTCTCGTACGCACTCCAGAGTCGTTCCGGCGTCCAGTTGTGCGGCGGCCGTCCGATGGCGTTGGCGAGCTCCCGGATCGCCTTCAGCGTGAGTCGGCGTCCGTGCGGACGTGAGTAGAGGATGTCGAGCGCCTCGATCTCGGCGTGGTGATCCTCGATGAACTGCCTGAACGACGTCACGGTGCTCTTCGCCCGCTCCGTCGCATCGACGCTGAAACCCGCTTCGATGACCGTGTCGGCGCTTGTCTCGTCGAGAAGCTGTTCGTAGCTGCGCCGGATCTCGACGAGCTTGTTCCGCAGCTCTGGATGCGCGGCAATCGGGAACACCGCCGCCTCGATGAGTCGGTCCGTCGCCGCCTCGATCGCCTCGGCGAGGAGGATCCTCCTCCCCCGTCGCTTCCTTCGCCGACTCGACCGCCTCGTCCGGATCGACCGCGGCGACAAGCGCGTGCACCAGGTCAGAGAGCGACATCCCGGCGGTCTCTTGGAGCTCCGCCCGATCCGGCGCCGTGATCTGGCGATCGAGGCGAGCGAGCCGGCCAGCGATCGAGCGCACCACGTCCGGGATCGCGATCTCCGGCGGCGACCCGGTCGAGGAGCTTTTGGAGCGAGACCGTCTTCATCCGCTCGAGCGGCTGGGAATCGGTGAAGTCGTTATCGGTTACTCCGACCGCGTCGACGAGGACGAAGTGGTCCTTCACCGTCGCGTCGGACGTGACGCCTTGCAGATCGTTCGGATCGATCGTGCGGGCACCACGTCCGATCATCTGCTCGAAGAACGTGCGGGACTTCACTGCCCGCATGAACATCACACACTCAAGGGGCTTGACGTCGGTGCCCGTCGCGATCATGTCGACCGTCACGGCGATCCGAGGGTTGTACGAGTTCCGGAACTCTGCGAGTAAGTCCTCCGGCTTCTTGCCGGTGGTCCGGTACGTGATCTTCACGGCAGAAGTCGTTGCCCTTTGCCGAACTCCTCTCGACAGATCCGCACGATGTCTTCGGCGTGGGAGTCGGTCTTGGCGAAGATCAACGTCTTCGGCACCTCGATGCGACCCGGGAAGATCCCGCCGTCCTCAGTCGATTTGAAAAGGTTGTCGCGGAACGTCTCGATCACCGTGCGAATCTGATCCTCCGCCACGACGGTCCGATCGAGCTGGTCCGCGTCGTACGGAACGTCCTCGTCGAGCTTTTCCAATCGAATCGCACGCGTGTCCCGATTGCGGAACCTGGTCACGAGCCCTGCCTCGACGGTCGAACCATGTGTGCCGATCTCGGTTTGGATCCGGTAGACGTCGAAGTCGACGTTCACGCCGTCGGCCACCGCCTGCTCGCGTCCGTACTCGACGACGAGGTTCTGATCGAAGAACCCGAACGCCTGCTTCCCGGGCGTCGCAGTGAGCCCGATCTGGAATGCGTCGAAGTACTCGACCACCTGTCTCCACACGCCGAAGATCGAGCGGTGGCACTCGTCGATGATGACGACGTCGAAGGTCTCGATCGGTATGTCCGGGTTGTAAGACACCTCGACCGGTTGATCGGGTTCGATCTCGGAACCCGAGAACTCATCAACCTCTTCGTCGATCTCGCGTCCGGTCAGTTGCGAGTAGAGGCGTTGCACGGTGGAGATGACCACGCGAGCCGCGGGATCGATGCCGGATCGCCCCAGCACTTGGACGTTGTAGAGATCAGTGAACTTTCGGCCATCGTCGGGAGTTGAGAACTGCTGAAATTCCTTGAGCGTTTGACGCGCGAGGTTCGCGCGATCGACGAGAAAGAGCACGCGAGCTGCGTCGGCGAACTTCACGAGTCGGTAGGACTCGTTACACGCGGTGAAGGTCTTGCCCGCTCCGCTCGCCATCTGGACGAGCGCACGCGGACGGTTCCATTGCATCGACTCTTCGAGCGCGCCAATCGCTTGGACCTGGATCTTCCGCAAGGTCCTGGGAGTGGATGGGCGGCAATCGCAACAGCCGCGCTCGGAGGCTTCCGCCGCTCGGGCCGTCCATGGCTCGACGAACCCAGCCGGCGACAGTCTCCGGTCGATGGAACGTAAAAACGGGGCGAGAGCGCGGCTCCGGGTCGAGGCCGCAAGTGAACATCGTCTCGACGCCGGTCGACTCGTACGCCACGGGCAACGGCCGAAATGGCACCTTGAGGTTCGCCGGGAGGCCTTCGATGTACTTGCGGGACTGAATCTCGACGCCAGACAACGTCGTGCCCTCGGGCTTCGCTTCGAGGACACCGACTGCGGTCGGGTCTCCGTCAATCAAAACGAACAGGAGGTAGTCGGACTCTCCGTGCCCCTCAGCCATCTGAAATTTGCGAACCGCCACGCCGGGACCGGCGTAGAGGTTCATTTCGCGGCAGCTTTGAACGATCCAGCCCGCCGCGTCGAGCTGGCGATCGATGTTGACCCGAGCTCTCGCCTCAGCGGTGAGGTAGGCGTCGCCCTCCCCCGTCATGGGCGCACCCGCCTACGCAGTCTTCCGACGTCGCCGACCCGAGACGTCGCGTCGTCCGCCTCGCCGATCCGGCATGATCCGACGCTCGAGCTCCTTCAGCGCTGGTCCGCCGTCCGAAGCGAGCGATCCCGGCCGCCTCGACGACGCACGAGACGTTCGTGCCGTGCTCCCTGGCGAGGCGTTCGAGAGCGTCCAGGGCCTTGGGGGTGAGGGTGACGGTGCGACGTTTCACCGTCGACAGGGTAGCTAGATCACACCTTGGGTGCGAGGGACGGGGCTTTCCGTCGGCCTCGTCAATTCCCGGGTTGGCCTCGTCGTACGGTCGCCGACCATTCCGCGAGGCCACTACCCGGTCGTGCGACAACATGTTGATGCGCCAACCGAACTTGGTCTCGGTTGAATCGCTCGACGGCGGTGTCGTCAATTTCGATCCGCTGATTGACTTTGACCGACTGCGAGAACGTGCCGGGGCGAGAACGGCATCGCGAATGTCTCGGCTTCGAGCAAGCCGACCCCTTCGCGAGGGCCCAGCCGACCGTCGCGTTCCGGTGATGGGAGTAGCACCGGATCGTCACCGATCAGGAACTCTGACTTCGGGTTCTCCGGAACTATCAACTCGATACCCGGCCCGTTCTGTCTGAGGTGCTGTCTTGCCGTTCGAAAGTGAACGTACAGAGCGCTCACGGAACGCCGATCCGCCTGGAACGAATGCCTCTGAGTTCCTTTCTACGGCGCGATGAGCCTCATCGAGTAGCAGCGACGTCGTGATCGGGACTTCATAAGCGGTTCGAGATCGAATCTGCTCCGCGAGATCGTTCGGCTTGTTGATCACGAGCTCTCGTGCGACTCGTTCCTTTGACCATCGTGTCGCGGTCTCGGCGATCTGTGCCACGGTGTGACTCCGAGCGGCATGAAGAGCGAGTATCGCTCTGACGGTGTTCATGGCGCGTTCGTTGTCGAGGAGTTCATCGCTCGCGAGCGCCGAGTACAGGTAACCGAGCCTCCGCTCGTAGTCACCCCACAGCCGTTCGGATTCACGCGCTTCGTCGCGAATGAAGAACTCAAACCAGCACACGTCGCCCGGCGAGTCCCGACGGAGTTCGTCGGACCGAATGTCGTAGCACTCGACCTTTCCATCGATCGGGTCAGCAAACTGTCGAAGGATTGCCTTGGTTACGAGATGTTGCCTTCGATAGGCTTGAGGTGGCACAGAGTCGTCGCCTCGCCGGACAGACGGACTCACGGAATCGCAACTCGAGCGAATTTGACGCCCTGCGACACTCGCAATCTCAAGGGCCATCTCACGGGACGCTGAATGGGCTGGGCGGCTGTGCCGGGCCACGCGATTGGACGATTCGTCGAATCTCCCCAGGACGAGCGGGAACCGACTGGGAGTGATTCCGAATGTAAGGAATCGACGTCTCGCCGGGCCTGGCCGCCCCGTACGGCGCATCGGCACCATCTTCGACGCTCATACCGAGTACTAATCGCTTGGGTCGCCTTCGATCGGAAACTCTTCAAAGGTGATCGTCGGGCGAGGATCAACCCAAGAGGACATCAAGCTCGTCAGGCGATTCTTGGTTCCGTCGAGACCGGACGAGGGAACGCCGACGACCTCCTCATCGTCGTCGACGCCGAAGAGAAGAATTCCGCCACTTTCGTTGGCGAATGCGGACACGGTCTTCGCAACCCGGAAGATCTCCTTGTTGCTATCCGACGGTACGCCCTCTTTGAATTCGACTTGAGGACCCTCGCGACTGGCAATGAATGACTGAAGACGAGTCGTCGGTTCGACTACAAATTCGACTCCAGGTTGATCCGCCCGGGGATACTGGCGGGAAAGGAACCTTCGATCGAGCCAAACTCCGCGGTTGCGGACCAACACCCACGCATCGTTCGGCAACCCATTGGGAATCGGTATGTCGACGTTTGGGAGGAGTTCCTTCGCTAAAGGCAACGTCGGGCCGGGTACGTCACCGCCAAGTTCGACCATCGATTCATCAAGGCACGAACCCTCGAGCTCGACTCGGACGATCTCAGAGTGCTCGACGATCTGGACCCTGTTGATTCGTGCCGTCGTGTCTTGGTGTCGGTACATCGGCGCCGCTAAGCCACGGCCGCCTCCGATCGGTTTGGCGGTATTGAACACGTAAGACGCGGCGGTGTAATAAGTGTCGAATGCTGGCAGTGCCGTCCGCAATGAGGACGCCGAACGCGTTCTCCTGGCCACGTGCCGACTGGTTGAACATGACGCTGTCATCGTCGGCCAGGGCAACGGCGACGTATGCACCCCAGGTTGCCAAGCTGTCACGCCGTTCCCATCCGACGGCGTGTTGATCTCCGGCAATTCGATGAACGCGCCGTACAGACGGATGAGCCGCTCTCGGAGCCATCGGGCTACGACCGACCCCCGCTGCTCGCTCGCGATGAAGAGTGCCGACGGGTAGCGCCAGTACAGCGGTTCCCAGCTTGGCGGTGGCGCTCCACTCACCAGGTCAAGCATCGTTTGCTCGAGACCGGCGTTTCCTTGGCCTTGAGTCGCAGCGACGCGAACCCAGATCACTTCTTCTGCCGCGACACAAGCGAGCGCGTCGTCAATTGACGTTTCCGGAGTCTTAGGAGCCGTCATCCCCCAACCTTCACCAAATGATCCCGCACCGTCGAGGCGCCGACTCGGAGGACGCCGGCGATCTGCTTCAGACTCTTCCCCTCACTCCGTAGCCGGCGAGCGAGATCGAGCCGTTCGGGAGTCATGACCGTTGGTCGGCCGCCTCTGCGGCCCCGAGCGACCGCTGCCGCAAGGCCAGCTCGAGTGCGCTCCCGAATGAGCTCCCGTTCGAACTCAGCGAGGGCGCCGAAAATATGGAAGACGAGCTTGCCCCCCGAGGTCGTTGTGTCGATCGCCTCGTTCAGGGATCGGAATCCGACCTGTCGGGCGTCGAGATCCCTCACCACGTCTATTAGGTGCCGTAATGACCTGCCGAGGCGGTCGAGACGCCAGACCACGACCGTGTCGCCGGCCCGCAGGTGGTCCAGCATCCGATCGAACTGCGGTCGTGAGCTGACCGAGCCTGAAGCCTTATCCGAAAAGATGTGTTCGCAACCGGCCGCCCTCAGTGCATCGAGCTGAAGGGCCGGATCCTGATCCAGGGTCGACACCCTCGCGTAGCCGATGAGCTCACCCATGACTAAAGCGTACGAAAAGGGTGTCTCGCTTGATGTTTTCGCTGGTTGATTCCCGTTCGGGTTTCCGGTCGGGCCAGGCGGCCTACGGGCCCGGTCACCCCGGGCGTGCGGAAAACGGTCGTTTTCGGACGCGTGGCACCTTGATGCTCCGTACAGTTCGCGCATGACCGAGCCCACGATTTGGGAGCGGATGGCCACCATCCTCGAGCAGGTCGCTCCGATAGTCACCGAAGGTCCGGGAGACGGCGCTCCGGTACTTCGATTCGACGTATCGCACTCTCGGGCCGAGGGCATGGCCATCGAATCGATGCTCGGGTCGGCGCTCCCGGCTCAATGGATTGCCGAATCAACCGGCTCCTACCTTGCCGAGGGCGCTGGCGGGATTCGAACGCTCGGCATCCTGCTTCGAAACAACTCGATGACCGGTTCATTTGAAGCGGTTGTTCGAGCGATCTTCGAGCGCACCGGTCGAATCAACTGGGTGCTCGAAGAATCCCCCGAGCTGGGCCCACGCAAGCGCGCTATCCGAGCGTGCTTTGAAGCACTGGTCTCAAGTCAGCACTATCGGATCGGCGCCGACATGATCCGAGCGAAGGCCAGCGAGAGAGCCGAAATCGCGAAAGGTTTCCGAGAGATCCGTGCTCAGGTCGAGCAATGGTTTGAGGTTGAGCGACCCTTGGAAGATCCGTTGGATCCGGCCTCGGAGTCTCCTCACACCTGGAAGTGGATCATCGAGGGTGAGCGATATCCCACCTACGAGCAATTGTCTCGTTGGGCAATCTTTGACAAGTCGGTCGCTCGGAGTGTGCCGGTCGGCGTATACGCCGGTCTGAGCGCATTTAGCCATCCGTCTTTCATCGCAGCTCGAGAGCTCAGGGTGGTGAACAACGGTCTCCCCGGATACCAATACGACTTTGATTACGTGGAACGAGCCATCCGGCTAGTTCTCTTCGGTCTCGGGGACTCCTTCAAGCACTGGCTCGGCTACTATGACCACGACCACGACCGCCTCGTGGCACGCTACGACGAGGTTGTGAGTGACTGGGATGGACTCACTACCCGAACGGAGCCGCAGCCCGAATGAGTCTCCCGCTCCATGCCGATCGCTACGGCGCCACGACCGAAGCGCCGCGGACTCTACACATTGCGGGTCCCTCGGCACCGGCACATGAAGGCCATGCATACGTAAACGCACGGCTCGACTCCGGACGCCCGCATGTAGCGGTCGAGTTGTTTCGCCGATCGCTCAGCGAATAGACCGGCGGCGGCTGACCGCTTGGCATGCCGCGCCCCCGCGTGCCCGCACTCGACGCAGTTTCCGTGCCGATCGAGCTTGAGCGAGTGCTCCTCTTTTTTCATCGCCAAGCGCTATCGCGGTGCGGACCAGCGCCCCCACGCCGGCGAGACGACGCTGCGGATTTGCCAATGCGCTCCCACCCGAGAGTGGACGAGCGTCACGCCCAGCACCTCGACGCCGAGGAGGCGGTCGTTGAGGTCCACGATCGCGTTGACCCTGCGGACACGAGAATTTATGGACAGTGTCGTGATACCGGCCTTGTCGAACGAGAGCAAGAAGGTTCGAGTCTGATCGGTGCGGAGGTTCGCATGGGACCGCTGTGCAAGAAGACGCCACGTAACTCCGCCGGACTTGAGGTTGCCGTATGTGATCTGGCCGAACTGTGGGGCAACGAGGTGGCACGGACCGACGACGCATCGCACCGACACGACGACTCCTCGACTCGTCGCTCTGACGACCTCGATTCCCATTTTCGGCAGGTATATAAATCGGAAGCCAGCTGCGGACCGAACACCAACGTTGTTTGCGACGCGAACGAGGACGGTGCCCTGTCCGATCGGTACGACCGCCTCGACCGCCTCGACCGCCGAGCCGTCGTCGATGACTCTCGTCGTCGCCGGCACTTTCCCGAAGTACGCCCGGTTCCCCAATTCGAAGCCATAACCCCTAATCGTGACGGTCGTCGTCCCCGCGGTGCCATACCGCGCGGAGATTCCTGTCACCACGGGAACGCGCGCCGTGGGCGGTGGCGTGACCGTTGCCGCTTCGGTCGTGGCGGTCGCCACGGACGACGGAGGCGAGTCGTAAAACCCGTTGTTATCGCCGATCCAGTAGTAGTAGGTAGTGGACGCTGAGAGATCGGCGTCCGTGTAGGACGTGCCACTCACGCCGGCGATCTGCGTGCCGGTGAACGTCGGGGTAGTGGAGCGATAGATCGCGTACGCCGCCAGGGGCGCTCCGCCATTGTCCGCAGGCGCGGACCATGACAGCGAGATCGACGTCGGCCCCTCTTGCGTCGCCGTGACGTTCGTCGGTGCGCCCGGGCCGCCCATTGGCAAAGCGGATACTTCGCTGCTCGCCGGCGAGCTGCCAACCGAGTTCACCGCCTCGATGGTGAAGTAGTACCGCGTCCCGTTGGTGAGTCCTCCGACCACGTACGACGTGGCTGCGGGTGTGATCGGCGACGAGTTCACCGGGGAGGAAGATTCACCTCCCGCCTCGGTGCCCTCAAACACGTTGTACCCAGTGATCGCCTCCCCACCATCCGACGATGGCGAGTCCCAATTCACGGTCGCCGATCCGACTCCCGGCGTTGCGTAAACGTCCGGCGCGGTTGGGATGGTCGCGGTGATCGAAAAGGTTTGCTGGTTCTGAGCCGGCTCGTACTCGGTCGTGCCGCCCGCCGTCCCGGCCTGGTTCGCGTCGATCACGCAGGTTCCGGGGCTGGACCCATATTGAACAATCGCTGCTGAGGAGATCGTACAACCCGAGGTCGATGACGGATCGACCGTAAACGTGACCGCGTTGCCGCTCGCCCCGCCGGTTGCCGCCACGTCGTAGTGCGAATAGTTCGTTCCCGTGTACGTGGCGCCGGATGGCGGCGAGGTGGTGAAGATGATCGACTGCGAATCGAGTTGGAGCTGCGCGGCCCCGGCATCGCAGCTCAGACCATTCGGACTTGAGATCCCCCGCTGGTCCGTCGTCGGGCAAAGCGTGAAACTCGGTGACGAGCCGACGGTCGTGAAATTCAGGATTGACTCGATTGCCGGATTCCCCGGTTCGAGCGCGACCGTTTCGGTCGAGCCGCCGTTGCTCGCCGACGCGGCCAGTTCCGACGCGAGTGACGAGTCGACAACGTCGGTTGCTGCGCTCGAATCGCACGTGGCGCTGGCGACAACGTTGTAGCCGTCGTCAGTGACGGCCACGAGCACACACGCCCCGGTGATGACGTCGCCCGCCTCGGTGAACGTGCCGTTCGCTGCCGTAATCACTCCGCCGAATTGCCCCGCCACCGCAACGATGGTCGAGCTCGTCACAGTCGACACGCTCAAGCTCGAAAAATTGTCGATCGCACCGCCACCCGAACCCGCTGCGTTCCCGATGAATGTTGAGGCAGCGGAAGTAAAGGTGCCGCCGTTGCGCACCGCTCCACCGCTAGAGCCTGCGGAGTTATCAATGAATGCAGAGTCGGTGACAGTCAAGGTGCCGTTGTTAAGCACCCCGCCAGCGCCATACTGCGCGGTGTTGCCCTCGACCGTCGAGTCCGAGATCGTCAAGGTTCCCGCGTTGGTGAGCGCTCCGCCGCTAGTCGATGCGGACGAGCTCCCGTTTTCGATCGTCACCCCACCTATCGTCGCCGTCACGCCCGAGGCGACCGTCACGACCGACGTCGTGTTCGCTCCGTCCAAGTAGACAGGCGCTGTGTTGTTCGGATCGGCCTCGATCGTCACGGACGTGCCGACGACGAATGGCGCCGATCCGTTCGAGGCGACGGTCGAATAGTCCCCCGCCTCGAGTTCAATCGTGTCGCCCGAACCGGCGTTCAATAGCGCTCGACCGAGCGAACACTGGTTCGAAACAGTCGACGTGAGGGAACAGCTCGTCGTCGAGGTAGAGGTGCCGGCCGCGTACCAGCGTACCAGGTCGTTGTCGTCGCCGAGGCGAACGGGACGGCGATCAGCGACGCACCGGCCAGGACAAGGGTACCGACGAGAGCTACGGCAAATTTGTGAGCGAACCTCATGACGACACCTCCGTGACCGGAACCAACGAACGAATTACGTGGATCGAAACTCGCGATGGCCGATCTTCGGCATCTGCGACTGGCGCAATCTCGAATGCCTCGGTGGCGTCGTCGACAAGGACGTGCACGACGTGCGAGCGGAATGCGTCGAGGTTGGTGATTGGTCGCGCGTCGTCGACGCCCGGCCGCGAGGCGTCGACGCCGAAAAGGATCGGGAGGATCACGAGCTCGCCGAGTGCGACGATGACCTCCGCGCCGGACAGGCCAGGCCTGGTCGACCGCTCTCCCGAGTCCTCGTCGGAAACGACAAGATCCCATTCGCGGACGAGAAGGTCACCGTCCTCGTTTGGGTGACTAGCCATACCGATCCGCTCTCTCTGGGCGGAACTTCCGCCCTCAATCAGTTACATCGTCACGGTTGACGCCGATTCGGCCGATGCGGCCTAGAAATCTGACACTGCCCCCTACCAGGACATTCGCTCCCGTGACTCACCCCGTTCGATCCGTCGGCACCGACGAATCGAGCCCCGCTACAGCCCGTCCCTACCCTGGAGCTCGTGGACGACGACGTGGCCGACGAGGCGTTCGAAGCGACGCTGCGGCGCGTGATCAACGTTTGGGACCTATCGGCAGCAGAGGCGGCCAGCACGGCAGCAAGCAACGAGACACTCGATGACCTGGAAGCCGCCACAGAATTACTTCTTCGCTACCTCAAACCAGACCGCATTCCCGCCGCTGTTCGACGCAAGTCTGAGAACCTCGACGGAAAATCGCTTGTCGAGCTCACTACTTCCGAAGATGGCCACCGCGTGCTAGAGGCTTGTCGGGCGATGTTCGACTTTTCGGAAACGCAGGCTTGAACGGTGTCGGATGACGATTCTCTCAGCGAGGCGTTCGAAGCGACGTTGCGACGGCTCGAGCACCAGGCCGCGGAGCGGCGGCGAGCTCTACTGGAGCAGTTCTACGAGGCGGAGCTGCGACGGGTCGGGGGCGACGCGGCCCCCCGGGCTGGGGTCATCGCTGCCGCGAAGAGCGATGGGATTGACTTGGACGGGCTGGAAGAGAGTGCCTACTTGCTCCGCTCTCGCATCAACGCTCGGCGACTAATGAAAAGCCTCGTGCAGGGACGACGATCAAACGGGTGAGTTGTCGGGGCGCGGCCGAACTCGGAGTCACTCTACCGACGAGCGTGACAGCTAGAGGAGTTTTCTCCACCCCCCTCGCTCGCAAGCTGACTTGCTGACGCGCTAGCAACCTCGCGTATCGCTCGGAACGCGCATCGGCCCGGGGCGACGGGGCAAGGTTGCCGGCCCGGGCCGTCTGATACGGGAGTCGGTGCGAGATTACGAGGCGGGTGTATCGGCGCGGCGAATCTGCCTCGGCGGCTCGCCGATTTGCTCGACCGACGGATCGTCTCCGGCGAGCTTCAGAGCCTCGAAGTCGACTGCCACCCAACCCCGACCGCTGTTTTGCGCCAAATCGCAGTCGAGAACCTCGAAGCGCGTAGCGAAACCCGCTGGATCGTCGACGATCACCGAGACCCGTTGGTGATAGTGCCCCGAGAACCACCAACGCGGCCTGGCGCGTGACCACAAGGCGCTCATGACTTTTCGGTGAATAACGCCGGGCTTCCACAAATCATCGATGCCCGGAATCGGAACCTCAATCGGGGCGTCGTGCGCGATCACGAGGTCCACTGGACCCGCGTCAAGGCAACGCTCGATTTCTACGAACGACAAGACCTCTTCGGGCCACCAATCCACGCCTTGAGTGCGCACATCGCGGTCGATCGAAGGCGCGCCTCCCACCGCGAGAGCGCGAACGCCGGGGGCGATCTCGAACACCGCCCCTCGAGGTGCGTATCGCAGCCGTGGTCGCAAAGTGACCAGGCCATCCTCTTCGGGCTTCAGTCGAAGACGCTGCTCATGCCAGTCGTGATTGCCGTCGATGAAGACGAGCTGAACGTCGTGTCGCTCGAGACGCTCGGCGACCTCGTCGAGGAATACTTCCCCCCTGTGTCCCGGCCACAGACCGAAATCGCCGAGCTGGACGAGGCGGTGCGAGCCGTTCGATTCGGCGGCGCGGATGGCGAAGCCGAGCCAGGCGGCATTCCCGTGCGAATCGCCGACGAAAGTGATGCGGTCCTGCTCGGTTGGCGGATCAACCTCGGTCGCCACCATCATCGCTCGGTGCCTGCCGCCTCAAGCGAAGCGGCCGCGCTTGCGCCGACCGACCACGCACTTCTGGCATGTCGGTTCTGACCGGCCAAAGCCGGTCCCTCGCGCTCTGATACCAGAATCTGAGGCGGGTCGGAACCTCCATCATTCTTATTCGGTGCGACCTCGAGAACGGGACCGCAGTCGCCGAATGCACCGAGATGTGCTGCCACACGAATAGCGCCAAGGACCATCGCCGTGTGAACGACCGACATGGGGTCGATGAGCTTCACGGCGTTCCCGTCGAGGTACTTCTTAGGTCTCGTCAAAGTCTCAACAGCGACCCTCGCGCTCAGGCCGCGCGCGTACTCGCGACCCTGGTCTACAACCCGCGCTTCGTAGCGCGCATCCGACTCTCCCCTCCCGCGCTTGACGACGGCGGCCGCTATCACGCCGCACTCCGGCTGCTCCTCGAGATGTGCCGAATCGACCAGCACGACTCCCGATTCGGCTTGGCCAGGATCGAACGCCAGAATCAGCATTCAGGCCGCCTCGTCCGGATCGACGCTGCCGACGCTTCGATACGACCCGTCACCGTTCGGCACGATCGCAACGCCCGCCTCGACGTCTGGAGCGGCCCGCTCGGACCGCTTGTCGACGATGACCTTCACCGTGCCGACCGTGTCGACTCGCACGGCGCCGGATCGATCGTCTCGTCGAGGCGCACGGCGCGCACGAGGGCGGGGCGGTTTGGGGGGTGGTGAATCGTGTACTGAGTCGACGGGCGCTGGAGCATTGAACGGCTTGGCGTGCGGGATGCCAGCGGCGGTGAGGACGGCGGCCGCCTCCTTTGGTGACACGTAATAGAGCTGGACCTCCGTCGCCTCGTCACTGTCTGTCTCGAGAACCGCTCGCCCCTTCACCCCTCGACCAACCTTCGGCGAATTGTCGGGGTCGCGAAGCGCCATGGAACGCGAATACCTATCAGCGACACCGCACAGGAGGCGGACGCCGATGTTTGCTTTCGTTTCGCCATCGAAGACCTCATAGTCGGGCCGCTGGAGCCCAACCTGCACGTGGATATCGACAAAGCGTGCTTCACGCATCAGACGCCCAATCCCGTCGTCGATGGCCTCGCGGAGCGAGTTGATGGCCTGCGATTGCTGCGACTTCGACCTCGATAGGGCGAGCGTCGAGTAGAGCTCGTCGAAGATTGCGAGGGCCGGGAGACACCGCTCGGCTCGGCGGGTTTCGAGAGGCAGAGAAGAGAAATTCACCTCGCCGTACTTAGAAAGAACGACCTTGCGACGATCGACTTCAGTTAGAAGGTCAGCTACGAGCGCGACGGCCTCTTCAAGGCTCGTCGCGAACCCCCGGCACCAAGGCCGAAGCGGAAAGAGATCGATGCCACCCTTGATCGGTTCGCAGAACCAGATCTCCCACCCGCGTAGCAGAGCCTGCGTCGATGCCACCGTGATCTCGATAGTTTTGCCCGAGCCCGTTGTGCCAAACGAGGCGGCGTGCGGAGTCTCATTGAAGTCGACAAGGACGGGATGGCACGGGACGCCACCGACGACGACCGTTTCGCCCTGTCCGATCGCACGCTTCACACCGATGGGAAGCTCCCTCTCGCCAGTCGTGACCTCCGTCGGCATCGGTGCAAATTTGGGCAACGGCGGCGCCGGACGAATCACGATCCGTCGCGAAAGGGGCGGATCGACCTCTACCTCTAGTTCCTCTTCTTCGAGCGCTTCACGCAACGTCTCTGCGTGGCGCCTCACCGTTGCCGCAAGCACCGACGGCGCGAATGTGACGGTCGTCACGCCACCCTTCGACTTCACGTCAGCAAGCGCCTCGTGTCCCGTCGCAACGGCGACGCGGTCACGCATCGAGGATTGGCCGCGCGCTATCTCTGCGCCCGTGAGGAACAGTGCGAAGCCTCCGATCGCCCAGCCGACATCTCCGCCGGGAAGCCGAAGTGCGCTCGCCCACCAGGCGACGAGCGTCCCGCCAACCACAGCAACGGCGACGGCCCAGCGCGGAGCGGACCGAACCGCCCCGCGCCACGGCGCTTCGGCACCCGCAACGGCGCCAGCACGAATCCAGGCCATGCCCCAACACGCGACGAGGATGGCGACGGTCACGGCCGCACGAACAAGCGGAGCGCCAGAGTGCAACGCCAACGGGACCGCCCCGAGTACCGCGCCGATGGCGAGCCACAACGCGGACGCCGCTTTGTGAGCATTGCCCGCACCCGCCGCGCTCTTGTGCCGATGTTCGGCAACCGCAAGGGTGATCACAAGAGCGGCGAAGCCCAAGCCGACCCACAGCCAAGGACTTGTGCCGTGGACCGCCACGTGGGTCGCTCCGTTGGCGGCGTGTCCGTGATCGCTCTTCGCAGAGGTCTTTCCGTTGCCGAAGGCGTCGTGCCATGCCAAATAGACAAGAGCGGGCACGAGCACGAACCATTGCCCAACGAACCAGACAAGTTTGTGACTCGGGCGAAACACGTAGTGGGCGATGCTTATGCTTCGCAGAAATGAGATGAACGATCTCATGCCGAAACCTCCTCGAGACGCGATCCCATGACTACGCGACCGCTTCGAGATGATGAGCGCCGGCGAAGCCGAGGCTCGAGAAGAACTTCGCGAAGTCCTTGCGGAGGTTCTTCTTCCGGGCGACGACGTTCTCCACGAACGCCTCGGCGACCTGATCCTCAGTCGGGGTCGTGGTCTCGCAACGCTGTTCCGCACGCTTCGACATCGGGCCGAACCACGTAAGACGCGACTTCGCGCCGAGCTTCGCCGCCGGTTCGATGATCTGACGGAACTCGTCGTCCGACATCTGCTCGAAGCGTTCGATGATCGGATGTGCCGCTTCGGGACGGATCGTCACGCCCGGGGCGAGCTCGCCCGACTGCGCCGCCTTGTACGCTCGGTGGTAGACGGGCGGTTGTGAACCGAACGAGCTGTTCGGCTGGTAATCGACGTTGAGCTTGTCCCGGCCGACGAACTTCCACGCCTGGCCCTGGTCGATCGCGACGATCCCACCGCCGGGGGTGCGGAGCATGTTCTTGGAGTTGCCGTCGTGGTCTCCAACGACCCAGCTCGCGACGTGGTAACGGACCATCGCGTCGATGTCGGCTTGCGACCACGACTGGGGCTGCGGGTTCACGGTTCCGCTGTGGGCGACGATCGGCTGGATGCTGCCTTCGTGCCCGTGCAGCGCGTGCCGATAGACGGGCACAGACGGGAGCCCGACGCGGCGGAAGATCTCGGACGCCGCTTCCTCGGCCGCGGCGCGCGCAGCACCGGCCTCGGCACCGGCCGTCTTGAACATCCAAGTGCGGCCCTTGCCATCGGAGAAGAACTTCTTCGGGTGGATGCCGCCCGACACCGGCGCCGCCGTGTCGGTGAGCTTCAGCGTCGCCACTTCCGCCTTCGTCGGGCGGTCGGGGATCACCGCAAGTGCGGCCGCCAAGTGCTGGAGCCCCGCCGCCATCGCGCTCCGCTTCCTGGCGAACGAAGCGTCGGCCGGGACCATGATCCCGGCGTCGGCCTTCTGCGGTGCCGTCTGAACCGTCGCCGGACCAGGGTGCGAGTAGGTCTTCGGCTTCTTCTCCTTCGGTCCCGCGGTGACGGATTGCTCGTACTTGGCCTTGCTGTCCGGGTCGAAGAACCCGACGAGGTAGTTCTGAATCTGGGCGCGATTGAGCTTGGCGGCCTTGGCGGCATCGAGGTCGGGCGGATCGCCGCCGCCCGAGGCGGCGAGGGCGACGGCGAGCGAGCGGAGCGCCGGGAGCTTCTGGCCCTTCGCCCATAGCCGGAACGACGCCGGGAGCTTCTGCTTGACCTTGTAGCTCTTGAGGTGCCCGAGCTTCTTCGCCTCCGCCGGATCTCCGCCGGGCAAGAGCAGCGCCGCCACCGCCGGGCCGGCGAACAAACTGTTCGTGGTGTAGTAGCCGGGGTCTTTGAGGCCCGAGAGCGCCTTTTGCGCGTCGTCGTAGTGCGTGATGAAGTCGACGACGCCCTGTTGGGACTGCTCGGCGGTTGGGTAGTCCGCCGTGGTCGGGAGATCCGCGAGCGCGAGCGCTTTGGCCTCATACGGGTGCCAAGTGGCGACGAGCGGAGCGAGCGGCCCGGCGATGTGCGGAACGTGCGTCGCGAGGTCGAGAAGCGCAGCCTTTTGCTTCTTGAACCCGGCGTCGGCGAGCTCCTTTGCCTCCGCTTGGAGCGGATACAGGTAAGAGACCAGCCCGTTGACGCCCGTGGACTGGATGATCTCGGCGTCGAGGAGTGAAAGCCCGTGCTCCGCCTGGAGACGCGCGCCGATGTGCTTGAGCTCGTCGACGCCGATCGTCGTCGGGCCGGGGTAGTACTGGTTTTGGACTGCGAGGGGGAGATTCGGCTTTACGAACTCCGGGTCGGTACAGGCGGCGAACACGTACCTTTGCCGGAGAGCGTGGAAGTCCAACTTGGCGTTGGCGACCTTTTCCCGGAACGCGTCGTCGACCTCGGACGGGTTCTTGTGCTGTGCCGACTGACAGAGCTCGTAGAGCCCTTGAAGCTCTTGTGCGAGCTCCGTCAGTTCTTCGGGGGTGAGCGTCTCGGCAGAGGCACCGCCGTCCTTCTCGTTCGGGTGCGCCCCGAGATATGCGGCGAGGTTCATCCCCTCGACCGTCCCGCCGTTCTTCAGCGTCTCCCAGCGCTCGAGCGCCTTGTTCCAGACCGCTTGCTTTTGCGGGGAGTCCCCCGCGTAGTACGGGTTCAGCCAGAAGACGAGCGGGTGGTCCTTGTCCTCCGCGGGGTGGAGCCCCACGAGACCCGGGTGCGGGAAGCCCTTCTCTGACGCCAGCTTCTCGAGCTCACCGACGGGAAGGGCTTGGAGGAACTCCTTCGTGACGGGCTTGATGTCGTCCCAGGCGTCCTTGACAAGCTGTGCCGGGGCCCCCTCGTCTTGGGCCTTCTCGAGCGCGGCCTTCACGGATGCGAAGCCGCCGACGAGAGCGCCGAATCCGGCGGCCGTTATCGGGTAGGACTTCGAGGTCCAAGCGGTGGCAGCGCTCGATGCGGCCTCCATCGCCACAATGCCGGCCGCCGGGGCAAAACCGAGCTCGAGATCCGAGTCGATCGAGGGTTCTGCGGCGGGCGCAGAGGGCGCGACGACGTTCGGCTCATGCTTCTTTTTCGCGCCGGCGCCCATGACTTTAGACCATGTCCCTGACTGCCGACTGGCCCGCCGACCGCACGGCGAGCCAGTCGAGGAAGTCCGGGTCCGGGTCGGGGTTCGAGAGCATGTCCTCACGGAGGACGTCGAGCGCCTCGTCGAGCGTGGGGATCGACTCGTACTCGGAGGCCGGGATCTCGGCGATCTCCCAGACGACCCCGTTGGTCGTCTCCTCCCAGAAGGCGACCGTCTCCGGGACCAGCCCTCGCCCGGCACGAGCGAGCTCGATCTGCTCCGGCCAGCCGCCGTCCGACTCCCCCATCAGCTCGGGGACGAGGACGACCTGATCAGACCAGCCCTCAGCCGTCTTCTCAAGCGCGAGGAACCCCACACAGGTTGTTGCGGCCCCGGACCTCCACGAGAAGGCCAACAGGGCGTAGATGTGCCGTTCTGGGTTTGTTTGCACGTTCGCTACCTCCTGAAAACAACATCGGCACGGTTGACAGCGATCCGCTCGCTAGGACCAAATATCTCGATCTCGAGCTCCTCGAGCACCCATGCCCGCTCTCGCTCCCAGTCCTCCGGCCACCCCAGGTCATCGACCAACCACTTGCACGCCTGCCAGACGTCTTCAGCCTCGACCGCCCCGACGCCGCGATCTCGAGGTGTCGTCTTGAGCGCTCCACCCACCGCGGCAACGATCCGATCCACGAGTTCCTCGACCGCTAACTGCTGCCGATCCGCGAGGGGTGGTGATTTCTCCTCCCCCGAACCCACCATCTCCTCCCCGCTCTCGGTTAACTCCCACGGCAACGGTCCCTGTCCCTTGACCCTCGCCAGCGCGACTCGTTCGGCTTGCCGATTTGCGCCCCACCGTTTCGCCGCTCCGTCGACGTCTCGTCGCCTCGATTCGTAGCGAGCGACCCGGTCGGCACGGCGGGCCTCGGACTGTGCGCGTGCACCGCTTCGAACGGCTTCGGCTTCGAGGAGGCGAGCGAGCGTTTCGGGCGTGGCGACAAGGCGGGCGGTGCGAGTCGAAGCGTCGAGCTGAACCAGCCCGGCTCGTTCGAGGCGTCGGAGCGTCGTGGTGACGGTGCGGACGGAGCGGTCGAGGGAGGCAGAGAGGTCCGACAAGGTGGCCACTCGGTTCGGGGCGACGACGAGACGGCAAGCGAGCCGGTGTCCGAGTAGGTCGAGCGAGCGCGGGTGCCAAGCGGGCGAGCGCTGCACGTTGCGGAGCGCCTTGCCGAGCACGCGACGGCCGGAGGACGGACGAGGGACTGCGGCGGACCGGAGGTCCGGTACCTGAATGTTCATGCACTGCTGAGCACCCACAGTCGTTCTCTCGAAGAGAGAACGAAGAGAGGACGAAACGTGGATGCGGGGCGGGTGCTCTAACAACACCTTGTACCGGTGCGGCAACGCACCGCCGCCACCTTCCGCAGTACGTCGAACCCGGTCGTCTGCGATGAGTCGAGCCAACGAGCGACGCACGGTCGAGCGAGCGAGCCCCGTGAGCTCAGCGAGCTCGTCGTAACCAAGGCGGACTTCTGGAGAGCAAAGCCGGATCTGCTCGTCGATAAGGAACAAGAGCGTCCAGCGGTCGACCTCGCGAGCCCGATCGAGGACCGTTCCGGTAGCGACTGTCCACCATTCGCGCTCAAGCCGACCGAGGAACGGGGGGCCGGGGTGCGTGTAGCTCCACGAGCGCCCGTGCAGGCGAGCGAGCCACCTCTCCCCTCGTTCGGCCCCGAACTCCGCAAGGCGCTCCCGCACAGGTTCGAGGGCCGGGTCGGTCGACTTGCGGATCGCTCGAATCGCTCGTTGACGAGACCAACCTCGAGCCGTCAGTGGAGCGAAGTATTTGAGGACCAGGCGAGCCGGATCGTTCGAGCCGGGCGTTACGGATCGGTTCGGCGTGACGACGTCGGCGGGACGGTTCGAGGCGGACGTGGCGGATCGGTTCGAACGGGACGGCGGGGGGCGGGTTGCGCGTGAGTGAGTGTTCGGGGGACGCGGGTCGTCGGCATGCCCGACTCGCTCACGCATCGACGGGGTCCTCGTCGACATCGGCGGAACACCCACCGATCGTGTCTTCGACGATCCTGCGGCCAAGTGGCGACCCCATGAGGATCTCGGTCGCCTCCGTGAGCCCTCCCCCGCGATCCTCAAGCTCCGCGAGTTCGTCGGCGACGTCGCGATAGAAATCCGCGCTTCGGCGGGCGGCGGCTTTCAGCGATGCGATCGCCGCGGCTCGGACGAACCGGGCCGCTGACTCGGTTGCTTCGGCGGTGTCGCTCGTGAGGTCGCTCACCTTGCACTCCGCAGACGACGGATCGAGCGAACGCTGAGGCGAACAAGAAGTGCGGCGCAGTAGACGAACGTGGCGACCACAACCCACCCAGCCCATGCCGAATGCGGATGCCGGAGGTCGTCCTGAAGGGCGATGAGGAGCAGGATCGGCGCGTGGACACGACGACCGACGTCGGCGATAAGTCCCTTGCTCGCACCCTTCGCTTCGGCCACGACATCTCGGAGGTCGGCGAGCATGTCGCTCACGGTCATGCTTTCAGCGCGCGATACGAGTCTCATGGACCACCGATCAAATCGGTACCGGGTGCGGTCGAATCGGCCGAACTGGCCGTGGCGAACGGACCGGACGAAGTACATGGTCATCTCGGCCGCCCGCACCGAAGCGACGTTCGAAGGAGTGCGAGGCGCGACTCACGTGGCGAAGGCCCGATCGTGCGTTCGCGCCAGGCCCAGACCCTCCGGATCTGACGAAAGCACCAGTCGTTGGTCGGTCGCCATGTTCGCTCCGACGACGAGAACGGAGCGTCGGGGCGAACATGGCCGAACACGGCGATAGTTCCGTGGATGACGACGCCGCCGATCCAAAACCCGCCGAGGATGACAATCGCCTCGAACGCGGCGATGGTGACGAGGACGCGCTGAACCGTTTTCATGAATTGCTCCCTTCGGGTTGACGGACGCCGAAGTAGCGCCACCACGTCGCCACACCGGCGATGCCGATGAGCGAGAACAGTCCGACTACGGCAAGGCCCTGCTCTCCCTGATTGAGGGCAAACACGAGCACGACAACGATGAACGAGCCCACCGCCGGATGCGAGGCGGAGCGCCGTCCCGCCAAGGCGACGAGCACGATACCGACCCCGACGGCTACTGGGATCCAGATGAAACGCGGGCTTCGGTCGAGCGACGCCCAGCCGAGCGGAAGGACGTAGAGGGCGAGGCGAACCGAAATCGGGAGTCGCCGGTGACGGCGAACACCACGAGCAGTAGGCGAGTCTGCCGGCTCCTGCCAGTCGGCATGTTCGGTGGGCTCGTCCGTGGCGACGTTGCGCTCGGCATCATCGAGTGAGCGGTCGTACTCGGCGCGGCGAACGGGATCGAGGAGTGTGTCCTTCGCTTCGTTGAGACGCCGCTGAGCCTCGGTGGAGCCGCCCGCATCTGGATGGGCCTTGGCGGATAGTCGCTTATAGGCCGCAGCGATCACATCACCCGGTGCGTCGGGGGTCACATGCAGCACGTCGTAGAACGTCGGCTCAGCCATCACCGATCACATCGGCACGTTTCGCCGATGGGCGTTCGGGGGGTGCACATCTGTCGACGACACGCAAGCGAGCGGAGCAGAGAGAGACGCGGCGATGCCGAAGGCAACGCCTATATATCTCTTTTGTCGCGGAGGTTCTTAGAGAGAGGTTCTTATGGGGCCCTGCCCGCGCCTCCGAAAAAAGGCTTGTGACGTGGGCGCCCACCCTCGTCGAATCGATTCGCAGCGCGCCGAGATCTGGTGAATATTCCCAGGTATCCGCCAAAAGCTGGAGGATTAATTGCCGAATTCACCAGATCTCGGCGTATTTCGAAATACGCCGAGATCTGGTGAATTCGGCCAAGCGCTTCTGCTAGGCCGCCTTTCGGCGGCACCAAGCGACGCGACCCGCGCACTTCTCGATCACTGCGACAAACTCGTGCTCGAAGTCGCTCACGGGGTGGCTTCGACGCTCTATCAAGCGATCAACCGCCGTACGAAACTCCATCGCTGATTCCGCAGCGAGCGCGAGGAATCCCCTTGCCGACTCGATGCGCATCGCACCGCTAGTCGGCAGCCCCTCGTCGGACCAGACTTCCTCCAGGACCTCGGCGCCGCTGCCAACGAACTCACACCAGTACATGAAGCTGCGTAGTGCCGCCTCGATATCGACCTCGTCGAGCATTTCGGCACGGTACGCCGAGGCGAACCCAAGCCGACGTTCCGCTCGGCCCAACCAGTCAGGGTCTTCTGGGTCGGGAGTCGGTGTCGAGCAGGCGCGCTCCCATTGGTCCTGCGCCTCGGACAGCACCTCAGCGACGACGCCGGCTCGTCGCAACTCGCCCCAGAACGCCCTTGCGCCATCGACAACCAGCCGAGACGGCAAGTCGCGCACCGCAGATTCCAGCTCGCGAATCCATCCTTCGTCACAGCCGAGTGGGATCTCAACCGTGGGTCGGATCGACAGATTGAAATCGCCGAACACGACCCACGGGTTTCGCCTCGCTCGACGCGGACGCTTGCTCCGCTGCTTGGCCTTCGTCAAACTCCGCTCGCCAGTAATGGCCTTCCATTCATCTTCGGAATGCGGCCTGCCTTCTACTAACTGTCGGAGCCCCGCCGGTGTCCTCTTACCTGACGAGGTCGACTCGACAACCCATTCCTTCTCGGGCTTGTCGAACCACGTCGCCCACTCGCTCGGGGGGATTGCACCCATTACCGGAGGGGGGAGACACCTCGAGGTCACGGGGAACGGGAACACCTTTTTCGGCCGCCCCGCCGTGCTCGGGAGGAAATGTTCGATGACCCCTACCGCGGCCAAGCGACGGATCGAATGCTTGATGTGGTTCCCGCCCACCCCCAGGGCTTCCCGCAGTTGCGCAAGCGTCTGGGTTCCTTCGCAGCGACCAAACGAGAGGCTCGTTCTGTGCAGCTCGGCCAAGACGCGTATGTCCGTCGCACTGAGCGAACCTCCCCCGACCTCATCGGGAACTTCGGCATTAAGAATCAGCTCGCCGTGCCAGCGCAAGAAAACATCCTTGAGAGCCGGAGGCATCCAGTCTTGGGCAGGGTGATCTTTCTGGCCCGTGGGCGTGTTCGGAAGATGCCCCGGCCCGCTGTATCGCTTCGCCCGATCGTCCACGGCTTGCTCCTCTCGATCCCGTCACTAGTAAGAACGACCGCCCGCTGCTCGTTGAGAAGCGTCGGGGCACATGCCTTCGATACCTACATCGGCGCGGTTCGTCAGCGGAGAGGCCCGCGAGAACGAAGCAGCCGGGCTCCCGCTGCTCAAAATCGCCCAACCCGACACCGGGAGCGAAATCACTCTCGGATCGCTCTACGGCGATCGCGCGTCTTGAAGGTCAAGTCTGTCTGGCTGATACAGCCTGTCTGTACAGTGCAGACATGGCCACAGTGCTCACGGTCGCAAGCCGCAAAGGTGGCGTCGGCAAAACGACCACGGCCGTCGGTTTGGCGATAGCCGCGACCCGTTCGCCTCGCCATGCCGGCCGACCCGTTCTCCTCGTCGACACGGATCGGCGCGCCTCCGCCAGCGAGTGGCTCTCCGATCAACCGGTCGCCGGCATCGAGGTGCTCGAAGCACCGACGGACCGTCTGCTCGGACGATTCGCCGAAGCGGAGTTCGACGACGATGCGCTCGTGATCGTCGACACGCCGAATGCGTCGGACAACCCCGTATTGGTTGCGAAGGCCATCGGCATGGCCGATTGGATCGTCATTCCCGCACGGGTTGGCGGGCTCGAACTGTCGGCGCTTGCCGAGACGATCGAAGACGTCACCACCGCGGGGAAGACGTACGGGGTTCTCCTCGTCGCCACGATTGCCGGATCATCCAGCCTGGTGGCAACCGTCGAACAGCTCGAGCGGCGAGGAATCCCCTATCTGGGACGGCTTCCCCATCGGGTCGGCATTCAACAAGCCGGGTTCGCTCCGTTCAACCCCACGGCTCTCGCTTGCTACGCCTCTGTGCTCGATCGAATTTTCAATGAGGAGCTTGTCTCGTGACTCCGACCCGCCACTCCGCCCCCGACGATTCCGTCTTCGAGCGAAAGCTCGGCAAACTCTCTGCCGTTCGTGCCGCCGCTCCAGGCGAGCAAGAAGCGATCACTGCCGCGGTCGTGCGCCAGCCGGCCTCGCCGTCACGGACGCCTCGCCGCCGCGCCAAGCCGAGCAAGACGGCGCAAGCACGGCCGGATCATCCGCACCGAATCACGGTTGACTTGAGCCCTGAACAGTTCGCAATGGTCCGATCGAAGAGAACCGCCGATGCGAACGTGAATGGCCTTGTGCGAGCACTAATCGAGCTTGCAGACGAGGATCCGGGTCTCGCGAGTCGCGCCGTGGAACGGGCCGAAGGCGAAGCTTGAACCTGCTGCCCTGCGGGCGCTATCCCCCGAGGACGAGACTCGTCGAGATCGGCGGCGCGACTCGGACGCGAAACTCCCAGCTCAGCGCTGCGTCGGGACTCTGACTAGCCGGCCGCGCATCCCCTGCGGATGACACTTCGCGGCATTTTTCCAAGTCGGCTGCCGCTGTCAACCGACTGGCACGGTGAGCCAACGTCGGCGAGCAGCGAGTTGGCGAAGCGGCGCTCCGTACGAAACCGTGACCAGGGTAAACGCAGCGTCACTCTACCGCCGGGGCGTGACATGCCTGGAGGTGCGAATTTTCTCCCTCGGATCGGCCGCGCCCCATCGGTAAAATCCAGTAGTGAAGGCACGACATCTCGAGACTGTCGCCGACGAGGGCCGCCGCCTCGAACTTGAGGAGCGAGCACGCCGCCGCAACGAGCGCATCGCCGCTGCGGTCGCCTCGGCATGTGCCGTGCCCCTGCCGAACGTCCCGATCTGGCGGTGGTTTACCGACGACGAGGCGGCGCGGCTCGCTCGATGTGCGCCCCGGACGTGGCGCTACCGCCGCAGCGCGTGGCAAATCCCCTTCGTGCGTGATGGGAAGAAGGCGTTGATCCACCCAGAGGTTTTCGATCGCGCTATGGGTGCTTACTTGCAGATCCTCGGCGAGGACGCAGAAAAGGGAACCGCCGCTGCTGTGGCAGCCTGACTCTCAGGTCAAACCGTCAGCCTTCGCACGCTTGATGTCGACGACTTCTGCTCGGCGAGGAAGCCTCGACATGGCCTCGGCGAGCTCCGGACCCCGGCTCTTTGCCAAGTGTTGGTAGCGCATCGCCGCCGTCGAGGAGCTGTGGCCGATCTTTTCCATCAGCTCTCCAGCCGTCGCGCCGGCCAACGCGAGCCACGTTGCTCCCGCGTGTCGCAAATCATGAAAATGAAGGTCCGGACGCCCGATCGTTATGCGAGCTGCACGGAACGCTTTGCCGAGGACGTGTGGTCGCAGCGGCCCGCCTCGCTCGCCCGTGAAAAGCAGCGACTCTGGTTCGGTAGACACAAATCGATGCATGTGATCGTCAAGCAACGGAAGCAAGTGGGGCGGCACATTAACGACACGATTTCCCGCCTCGCTCTTGGGCGGACCGTATTGGATTTGTCCATTCGAGAGATACGAAGCGGCGCGGGTGATTGAGATCCGCTTGTGTAAGAGGTCGACATCACTCCGTCGGAGAGCAAGCAGCTCTCCGCGTCGCAGTGCGCACCAAGCTGCAACAGTCACCGCGACTTTCATGCGATCGGGCATCGCATCCGCTAAAACATCGACGTCACCGAACTCAGGGATGTCCCGTCGGTCTGCACTCTCCTTGGCCAAATCAGGTTGCCGGCACGGAGAGAGATGGATCAGACGGTCCTGTACGGCAAAATTCATAATTGCCCTGACGAGTCGGTAAGCCTTTGCCGCAGTGGCTTCTCCCGGGCCGCCCTTCCCGCGCAGCTCCAAGTTCCAGGTTTCGACCTGAGAGGGGCGGAGGTGGGCGATTCGCAGATGGCCGAGGATCGGCAAAACGTGGCGATCCAAAAGTTCTCGGTATGTCTCGTGCGTCTTGGCCGTGTGTTTGATGCGCTTTCGCTCGAGCCAAATCTCTGCGAGTTCGGTAACGGTGATCCGCCCACCTCGTGGATCGACTAGTTCGCCACGCTTGCTTGCAACTTCTGCTTCGGCCAACCAACCGTTGGCTTCGGTGCGCGAAACGAATCGCCGACTGACGCGGCGTCCCTGGAGCAAGTAGTGCGCGCGGAACGGCCCACTCCCGTTTCGGCTGAGGTCGTGCACCGACCCGAAGGTTCGGCGAGTGACACGCCGGGCTCGTTGCTCCACGTTTGGAATCTACCGAGGGTGTGGCTCAATCTGAGGAGTGATACCCGGGGTGATACTCGCAGCCCGTGCCACCGTCGGCATGTTGGCGAGAAGTGGTCATGACCAGCCACTTTGTTGGCAGCCCCAACGGGGTTCGAACCCGTGTCTCCACCTTGAGAGGGTGGTGTCCTAGGCCGCTAGACGATGGGGCCGGGCGTCGCGTCGCTGGTGACTTGCTCCCTTCATTCGAGTCGGAACAAAGTCGTGTCGCCACACTCGCTTTGCTCGGGGGGGAGGACTCGAACCCCCAATAACAGGGCCAGAACCTGTCGTGTTGCCGATTACACCACCCCCGATCGGGCGAGAGCCCATCCTATTCGGGACCTCCGCCGGTCCCAGTTTGCGGATGTGCCTCGTTATTTCGTCGCCCAGGTCGCGTTGGCGAAGCCGATCACGCGGCCAACGGCGACGCCCGACGCCTCCCGAATCAGCGCCGAGATCTGCGAAAAGACAATCTTCTTCGAAGCCGGAGGCGCAACGACTTCTGGCACGAGGCCGTCGTTGGCAGCGACGGATTCCATGTACAGCGCATTGATCGCGTCCGTCACGACGATCACCCGACGTCCCCGCCCGAACCGTTTTTCGACGCGCGAGAACTCGGTTCCGGCATCCGTTGCGAGAATCGCCGTTGCTTCACCCGGTTTCAGCACAGACCGGAATTCCTTCGTACGTTGCGCAGAGAGAACTCCAGTACGACTCACCCCGGACGGCACCGCAATGATGAGCACGGGAGCGATGCCTCGCACATACAGCGAAGACGCGACGCGAAGCTTCGCGCGGTAGTCGGTGGACATATTCGACATACCTGGTGTCCCGGTGACGACTATCGCCGCCGCATGCTCCGCGCGGCTAGGCGACCGCGCGCTTCGCGACGCGGATTCCACCTGCACCACGGTCACGACGAGATACACGATCGCCGCGGTGATGAGGAGCGTCGCGATCCGGTAAAAGATCCGGAATCCGAAGAGCACCACCCAAAAAGTTTGACAGTCTCGTGACTAAATAGCAGCGATTGTCGCCTCGATCCGAGCGATCGTGCGATCGCGGCCGAGTTCTTCGAGCGATTCGAACAGCGGGAGCCCGACGGTGGATCCGAGCGCCGCGACGCGCACCGGTGCCTGCACCTTGCCGAGCTTCCGCCCCGTCCGCTCGACAGCAGCATCGAGGACGGGTCGCATCGACGTGGCCTTCCATTCGATACGAGCGAAGCCATCTCGTACTTGCTCGAGAATCGACTTTGCCTCCGGGTCGTCGCGGATCGCCTTATCGAACGACGCCGGCTCGGGAGCAAAGGGGTCCGAAAAGAGGAAGGCGACAAGCGGGATGACGTCGGCGAGCGTCGTGACTCGCTCTTGAATCAGTGGAGCGAGCCGCTCGAACGCGCCCTCGTCGAACGCGTCCGCGGTCCAAGGGACCCCGGCCGTTTCGAGGAACTCGCGCGTTCTCGTGACGAATTCTTGGACGGGCAATGCCCGGATGTACACGCCGTTGAAATGGGCGAGCCGCTTTTCATCGAAGAACGCTGGCGAGACGTTCACGTCTTCGAGCCGGAACTCGTCGATCATCTCGTCGACCGTGAGGATTTCCCGCTGATCGGGAGGTCCCCAGCCGAGCAATACCAGGTAATTCCGCATCGCTTCCGGGAGATACCCCTGAGCCCGGTAGTCCTCGATCGCGACACGGTCGCGACGCTTCGAGAGCTTCTGGCGCTTCTCGTTCACGAGAACGGGAAGGTGGGCGAAGACAGGGAGGGGAGGTCCACCTAGGGCCTCCCAGATCAGCACCGCTTTCGGCGTTGTCGGCAGGTGCTCCTCGGCACGGATGACGTGCGTGATGCGCATGTCGCGGTCGTCGGCAACGCCCGCTAGCACAAACAACGGATCGCCGTTGGACTTCACGATGACGAAATCTTCGATCGTCGAGTTCTGGAACTCGACGGCACCGCGCACCACGTCGTGCACGATCGTCACACCGTCGTCAGGAACTCGAAAACGCAGCGCGCGACCCAGGCCGGGTTCGAGCTGACGGCGCCGGCAGAAGCCGTCGTAGCCAGGTATCGCGTTCTGTCTCGTTCGCTCTTCGATTTGTTCTCGCGTGCAGTCGCACGCATACGCGTGGCCCGATTCGTACAGGCGGCGCGCGACGTCCGCGTAGAGCTGCGATCGTTCCGACTGGAAATGAGGCCCTTCGTCCCAGTCGATGCCCAACCACTCGAGCGCAGTGAGAATGCCGCCGATCCACTCAGGCTTCGAGCGTTCCCGGTCGGTGTCCTCGATCCGCAGGACGAATTGCCCGCCACCTTTTCTCGCGACGAGCCAGTTATAGAGCGCGGTGCGTGCCCCGCCGACGTGGAAATACCCCGTCGGCGAAGGGGCGAATCGGACGCGCGGCGCGATCTCGGTGTTCACTCCTCGGCGATCGAGATCGACCCTGTCGGACACGAAAGGACCGCCTCTTCGAGTTGATCGCGCAGCGCTTCGGGAGGATGTTCGTCGAGGACGTACAAGAAACCGTCGTCGCGCACTTCGAAGACCTGCGGCAATATCCCCATGCAAACCGCATTCGATTCGCATGTGTCGAAGTTCACGATGACTCGCACAACCTCTCCCTTCGCGATTCTCGCCGACCGCGCTCCGATGCTACCGGTGGGCAGCCATGGGCTCTTCGTGGAGTTGGTGCCAAGTACGCTCGCCCGATTGTGGGAGTGACGCCGTGGCGGTCCCGCGTGCTCGCCGTCGTCATTCTTCTGGCGGTGGGCGGTCTGATCGGCGCCTTCGTCGCCGGCGCAATCGGACCGAGCAAACCGTCTCTCACCCCCTCAGAGATCGCCGCGGTCCAGGCGGCGAAAGCCGAACAGAAGCTTCGGCACGAAGAGATCAGAGACGTCGACGCCGCATCCGCACTTCTCAAGGTGGCCACCGCCTCGACGACTAGCGCGAATCCGTCGATCGCGTACCGCAAACCAATGGCGCCCGCCGAGGTACTCGGCTTCGTTCCGTACTGGACGGCGGCATCGATCACTCCAACCGAGCTTGCCGACGTCAGCGAGATCGCGCTCTTCGGCGTCGAGGTCGGCCCCAACGGAGGCTTCGTCGAGTCCGGACCGGGCTGGTCGGACTACGCGTCCACCGGGTACGAGAACCTGGTCAGCGCCGCGCACGCTGCGAAGGATCGGGTGCTCTTCACGATCTCAGCGACGCGGCCGAAGATCATCAGCCATCTCGTCCACCACCCCGCCGCGACGGGCGCGATGCTCGGTCGCGCGCTCGCGGGTGTTGTCGCGACGGGTGGGCTCGACGGGGTCGACATCGACATCGAAGGGATGGATGGCTCTGAGCGCTCGGATTTCGTCGTCTTCGTGCGCGACCTCGTACATGCCCTGCGCTCAGACCGCATGCGCGGAGAGATTGTCCTCGACACGTACCCGCAGTCCGCGGGTGACAGTTCGAACTTCTTTGCAGTCGCGAAGCTCACGCCCTACGTCGATCGCGTCTTCATCATGGGTTACGACATGGAGCAGTTCGCGAACGCGTCGCCGACCGCGCCGCTGTATGCGAACGATCTCGGACTGAGCGACGCTCTTTCCCTCATCCAGTACGTGAAGGTCGTGCCGCCGAGCAAGCTCTTGCTCGGCGTTCCTTTCTACGGTGTCGACTTCACAACTGCTGGAAATGCCAAGGGCTCTGGGGCCGTGAAGCCCTATCCGACTGAGGTCACCTACGAGGCGATCCTCGCTGCGCATCATGCGCCGACGTGGGACCCGGTCACGCGCACCGCCTGGACGCATTTCCAGATCGGCAAGACCTGGCACGAGACGTGGTACGACAACCCGGTCAGCGTGGCGCTGAAGCGGGCGCTCGCCGCCCACTTTCACCTCGCGGGAGTCGGCGCCTGGGCGCTCGGCTTCGAGGGGAAGGCGACGAACATGCTGCAGGCGCTCGACGGACCGCTGCCGCCAAAACGGCTAGCGCTCGGTCCGTCGCGAGCGGGTTAAGAGGTAGCGGGTCTCGTCGCGCGATTGACGGTACGCATCAGGCGCGATTTCCGCCGTGCCGCCTGGTTCTTGTGGATGATTCCTTGCGCCGCGGCCTTGTCGATCCGCCGGACCGCCGACTCGAGCGTCGCGGGGAGATCCGGCGCACCGTCGACCGCGTCAGCGATCGCGCGCTTCGAACGTGTCTTCACCTCGGAACGCACCGCCTTGTTCCGAGCGTGCCGAACGGCATTCTGCCGATTCCGCTTGATCTGACTCTTGATGTTCGCCACGAAATCCCTCACGTCGCTGCTTTGGAGCAGGTCATGGTACCAGGGGCATTCGCAGGCCCCTTCGGAAACGCGAAAGAAGACCGGGTCGCTTTCCTTCACCGAGCGCGCTGATCGGTCCAGGTCAGATGGCACCATGGTGGGGTGGTCGATCCGTCGAAGATCAGGAACTTTTCCATCATCAGTCACGTCGACCACGGCAAATCGACGCTCTCGGACCGGATCCTCGAGCTGACCGGAGCAGTCGATCCCCGCGAGATGCGCGAACAGTTCTTGGACTCGATGGACATCGAGCGCGAACGCGGCATCACGATCAAAGCCCAGAACGTCCGGGTGAACTGGCGAGGAACGACCTTGCAGCTCATCGACACACCCGGCCACGTCGACTTCTCCTATGAGGTCTCCCGCAGCCTCGCCGCGTGCGAGGGCGTGGTCCTGCTCGTCGACGCCTCCCAGGGGATCCAGGCGCAGACCCTCGCGAACTCCTACCTGGCGATGGAGCACGACCTCGAGATCGTCGCCGCGCTGAACAAGATCGACCTCCCCGCGGCCGAGCCAGACCGCTACGCGGAGGAGATCGAGAACGTGCTCGGCATCGACCGCAACTCGGTGCTGCGGATCTCCGCCAAGACGGGCGAGGGGGTGCCCGAGCTCCTCGACGCGGTGGTCGAACGCATTCCGCCACCGAAAGACACCGCCGGAGCGCCGTTGCGCGCCCTCGTGTTCGACTCGTATTACGACCAGTACCGCGGCGTCGTAAGCGCCATTCGCGTCGTCGACGGCGTGATCCGGACCGGCGCCCGCGTGCGCTTCATGCAGGCAGGTGTCGTCCACGACGTGGAAGAGATCGGCCTGCGTCAGCCGGCAATCGTTCCCGTTGACGCGCTCGGGCCGGGGGAGGTCGGCTATCTCATCGCCGGCGTAAAGAACATCGCCGAGGCTCGAGTCGGTGAGACGATCACCGAAGCCGCCCGCCCATCCAAAGACCCGCTCGCCGGCTACCAAAACCCGAAACCAATGGTCTTCTGCGGCCTCTACCCGATCGATGGCGACGAGTTCCCAGACCTTCGCGACGCTCTCGAACGATTGCGCTTGAACGACGCGAGCATCACCTACACGCCGGAGACTTCCGCTGCGCTCGGCTTCGGCTTCCGTTGCGGCTTTCTCGGGCTTTTACACATGGACATCGTGCGCGAGCGCCTGGAGCGAGAGTTCAACTTGTCTCTGATCGCGACGGCGCCGTCCGTCGAGTACGTGGTCCACCTCACCGATGGCACGACCGAGCTCGTTGACAACCCGTCCGCACTCCCCGCGCCTCAACGCGTCGACCACATCGAAGAGCCGATCCTGAACGTGACCATCATCACGCCGGCGGAGTACGTCGGAACGATCATCGACCTCTGTCAACAAAAACGCGGACGCCAGGAACTGATGCACTATCTGTCAGCCGAGCGTTTGGAGCTCGTCTACCGGCTGCCGCTCGGCGAGATCGTCGTCGATTTCTTCGACCAGCTGAAGAGCCGCACGAAGGGCTACGCGAGCTTGGACTACGAGCCCGCCGGACTCGAAGCGGCCAATCTCGTCAAGGTTGACATCTTGTTGAACGGTCAGCCAGTCGACGCGTTCTCCTCGATCGTCTATCGGACGAAGGCCGAAGAGTATGGACGGAAGATGACCGAGAAACTGCGCGAACTCATCCCCCGTCAGCTCTTCGACGTGCCGATCCAGGCCGCGATCGGCGGGCGCATCATCGCCCGTGAGACGGTGAAGGCGAAGCGCAAGGACGTCCTCGCGAAATGCTACGGCGGTGACATCACTCGGAAACGCAAGCTGCTCGAGAAACAGAAGGAAGGAAAGCGCCGGATGAAATCGATCGGCCGCGTGGAGATCCCCCAGGAGGCGTTCGTCTCTGCGCTGAGGCTTGACGAATGACCGTGCCCGAGCGCCGAGACAATCCGCTCGCGCTGGCGAGTGACGCCGACGCGGAGGAGATCGAACCGATCCATCTCCTCCTTGCGTTGATCTCGCCTGTGCCGATGCTCGAGTTCGGCGAGGACCCCTATGGTCTCGAACGCTACGAGTCACCCGCCGGCGACCCCGGGCTCTTCGGGCCAGGTTCGGTCGTGTGGCGAGTTCACGCCGATCTCCCGACGCTGCTCTACGGCGGCCACGCGTCGCTGCTCCTGCAGTCGTTGCACCCTCGCGTGATGGCGGGCGTCACCGACCACTCGGACATGGTGAGCGACCTGGTCCCCCGGCTGATCCGCACCGCGCGCTTCGTGTTGTGGACGACGTTCGGATCGACCGAACTCGCGGAAACTCTCATCGACCGCGTGCGCGCCGTTCACGATCGCGTCCACGGTCGAACGGCCGACGGGCGTCCCTACTCGGCGAACGAGCCGACACTCCTCACCTTCGTTCACGTCGCCGAGGTCTGGTGTTTGCTCCGCGCCTACCAGCGCTACTCACGCTCCCCGCTGCTTCGCGAGGAAAAGGACCGGTACTTGAAGGAGATGACCGAGTTTGCGACCCGTATCGGCGCCCGCGACGTGCCGTCGTCGGTCGACGAGGCGCGCGATTACCTGCGGGAAATCGCGCCCGAGCTGTCCGTGACCGAGGGCTCTCGCTTCGCCTTCGCCATCTTGGACCGCCCGATGTCGGACCATCCGATCGAGGTCGCCTCCCACCGAGTGATCCATGCGGCCGGCCTCGATTTGCTCCCTGAATTCGCACAACGAATCGTCGGCCATCGCGTGTCATTGCCGGCGTCGGTCGCCATCCGCGCCGCGGCGTCGGCGTATGCGACGGCGATGCGAGCGGCCGCCGGCGCGAACGCCGTCGCAGAAATCGCCTACCGGCGCGTTGGGGCGTCGGTCGCCTGATCCTGCGAGCATTCGGAGGACCCTTCGGCATGTACCCATGGCCGTGCCCTTGCTCGGAGGGAGGACGCGTCGATTCGTGGCTGTGAAAAGAGGTCATACTGGCTGACGAGATCGAGGTCAGGTCCCCCGTCCTCGAGGAGAAGCCGCCCTGAAACCGGTTCCAATCGTCTTCCACATCGGGCCGCTCGCGATCCACACCTATGGCATCGGGCTCGCGATCACGTTCTGGTTCGGCTATCGCTACTTCGCGCGACGGTTGCGCACTCACGGCTATCCCGACCGCTGGCTCGGCGTCACCTTCGTCTGGGTGATCGTCGCGGCGATCGTCGGTGCGCGCGCCGTGCACGTCATCGCCAATCTCGGTTCCTACCGGAACAATCCAGCGGGCATCTTCGAGGTCTGGCAGGGTGGGCTCTCGTCGTTCGGCGGCCTCGGCCTCGCACTGCCAATCGGTTTCTATTCCGCGCACCGGCGCTGTCCGAGCCTCCGTCTCGGCCCCGCTGCGGATCTCTTGGCGCCAGTGCTCGTTGCCGCCTGGGCTGTCGGCCGGTTGCTCGGCCCGCAGTTCGAGTACGCGGGCGGTGGCAAACCGACGAGCGCCTGGTACGGGATCTCCTACGCCGGTGAGATCGGAAAGCGCATCCCTGTGCCGATCTTCCAGGGACTCGAATGCTTCGCGATCTACCTCATCCTGCTGCGGATCGAACGGGTCGTTGCGCGCCGTGGCGGCCCGGTCGGGTTCGTCACGTCGCTCGCGGTCGGCTTGTGGGGTCTCAGCAGATTCTTCGACGAGTACTTCTGGCTGACGCACGACAACGGCACCGACGCCGTCGAGATCACCGCGATTGCGATGTTCGTCGTCGGGCTCGCACTGGCGGGAATCCTCCTCGCACGGGACCGTCGGCGGCCAGCACTCGCCGTCCCCGAAAGTGGTGCGGTTCTCGAAGAGGCCGCCGATACGACGTCCTCGCCGTCACCACCTTTCGACCCCGATGTTCATGACGCCGCGGGTGATCCGCGGGAGGGTGTCGCCACGCACTAGACGCGTCCGGGATCGCTTCCTCGGGCATGATTCGAATCCGGATGCGTGCGTGCTCAGCAACGCGCTCGCGTTCAGAATGAACGGGCTCACTTCGAGCAGAGGTGGCGTGCGGTGCTGACAGAACAACGCGGCGAAGCTCCGACAGAGGGCCGCGGGCCGTTCGGCGTCAGCAAGAAACAGACGTTTCGCCCCGACATCCAAGGCCTGCGTGCTCTCGCGGTGTTGTTGGTCATCGCCGACCACGCCGACATCGCGGGGTTCTCGGGCGGATACATCGGCGTCGACCTCTTCTTCGTCATCAGCGGATACGTCATCACGCAGCTCGTCCTCCGCGAGGCGGAAAAGGGGATCCGCACGGGCTTAAGCGACTTCTACGCCCGGCGCGTCCGCCGGATCGTGCCGGCGGCGACCGCGACGCTCGTCGGAACGATCCTCGTCGGCTGGGCGATCTTGGGGACGCGGCTCAACCCGAACCTGCCGGGCGACGTGCGGTGGGCGTCGTTGTTCTCCGCGAACTTCCGGCTCATCGAGACAGGGAGCAACTACTTCGTTCCGGGGATCTACCCGTCACTCATCACGCAGTTCTGGTCCCTCGGGGTCGAAGAGCAGTTCTATCTCTTCTTCCCGTTGATCGTTTTCCTCGTCGCCCGCTACGCGCCGCCGGCACGCCGCGTGGGGCTCCTCGCCGGGACGCTCACCCTCGCCGTCGCGCTCTCGGCATGGTGGTCGATCCAGATCTCGACCAGTGAGCCGACGACCGCGTACTACTCACCGCTCACGCGCTTTTGGGAGCTCGGACTCGGCTGTCTGCTCGCCACGCTGACGATTCGTCGCCCGACCCGCACTGCGCGAAGCGAACGGTTGGCCGTTGTGCTCGCGCTCGTGCTGCTCGTGATCGCCTTGGTCGAGCTCAACGCGCACAGCGTCTACCCGGGGTCGCTCGCGTGGCTGCCCTGTGGCGCGGCGGCGCTCTTCATCTGGGCGGGCGTCGCCGGCCCACGCAACCCGATCACGCGCCTTTTATCGACGCGCCCTTTGGGCTACATCGGCGACCTCTCGTACTCGCTCTATCTCGTGCACTACGTCTGGCTGGAACTCCCGGCGCAGTTTTCGATGCCGTTGACGAGCTGGCCGTGGCGCGTCGTCGAGCTCGCCGGAACGTTCGTCACCGCCGTCATCTCCTACCACTTCCTCGAAAACCCGATCCGCCGGTCGAAACGGCTCTCCGGAGACCGCGTCGCGGTCTTCCTGGTTCTGTGTGTGTGCGTCGCGACCTCGTGGACCGCGAGCCTCATCGTCGCCCACGTCGCCCATCTCGGCTGAAGCTGCGACCCGGCGAACGATCGGCTCGCTCTCAGCCCCAGTGCGTGATCACTGCCGGCGATGTCGGCGACAGCGCGACGTGGTAGATCCGCGCCATCTGCCGGATGATGTACGTGGCGACCACGTCCTCGCCCGAGAACGAGAAGTGAATGCCGTCGGGTTCGCGCAGCGTCGTCTCGACGCCGTTTACCGCCGCGGGTGATTCGAACTGCCCCGCGGGGTTCGAAAAGAGCGACCACGTCGGCACGAACGTCGCATTCGCTTCGGAGATCACGCCCTGTTGGAAGAGCGCGTTGAGGACCGCCGCTCCTTGGTTGTAACTCGGCGGCTGCATGATCGGCAATCCGACCCACAGCACGTACGCGCCAGCAGATGTCGCCTCAGTCACGATCCGCTGCACCTGCGCGACGTATGCCTTCCGCCAAACGGGTTCGCCGAATTGGACGGCCGAGCCGTCGATCGTCATCCCTTGTTGGTCATTGCCGCCGAGCAGCACGAGCAGGAGCTGCGGGTGGTACTGGTGCAAGTACGCCGCGAGGTGGTCCGGCCAGTCGTAGAACCACGAATTCGAAAGCCCGGTCGAGGACTTGTCCACCTGAACGAGATTCAGACCCGACGTCGCCGCGAGATGGCGCGTCAAGCCCCAGCCGAGGTCGTTACCGAGCGAATCGCCGATCTCAAGCACCGTGCAATGTCCGACCGGGCGTCCGACCGCCGCCGACGGGCGCGGGCTCACGAGCGCGAAACCGCAGCCGTGTCCGACCGACGCGAGCGTCACGCGCCCCGTGTACGCGCCAGGAATCGTCGTGGTCGTCGGTTTCCCGGGGATCGTCGTCGTCTCGTGACTGGGCGGCGTGGTCGTCGTGGTCGTCGAAGCCTCTGGCTTCGCCGCGCCGGTCGATGAGACGACCGAGGCGGCTACGACGAGCACGACGAAGACGGCAGAAAGCCCGATGCGGAGTGGCCAATCGGCGCTGCGTCCTGCGCGGAAACGCATCCGCTCCATGAAGCCGGAGGCTACGCGGCGCACGGCGCGACGCGGTGACGCGCGACCCACGATCACTGCACGGAGTAGCCGTGGCGGTCACAAATACTCCTCAGAGCGACCGCGGTGGCCGCGCCGGCGTGTCCCCCCCGTCGCCCGCCGCCGAAACAGCGCAACCATCGAGTTGTGTGACGTCAGCACTCGGTACAATCGAGTGCTGATCGCGCCACAGGAGCCGCGCGAACGGCGCGCGTCCCCCTGGGAGCAGGACTGATGGCATCGACAGAGCAGGACCTCGATTCGAGAAAGTCGACGATCCTGCGCAAGGTCGTCACGGAGCACATCGAGACCGGACAGCCGGTCGGCTCCGTGCACCTGGTGCGCGACAAGGAGATCGACGTCTCTGCGGCCACGGTGCGCTCGGACATGGCGACGTTGGAACGAGACGGGTTCCTCACGCACCCGCACACGAGCGCGGGCCGCATCCCGACCGACAAGGGATATCGCTATTTCGTCGACCACCTCGAATCGGAAGTCCCGCTCGACCCGAAGAGCGCGGAACAGGTCGAGTATTTCTTCCGCCGCGCCCATGGCGAACTGGAGCGGATGCTGCGTGACACATCACAACTCCTCTCGCAGCTCACCGATTACGCGTCGGTCGTGGTCGCTCCGACCACAGAGCAGCTCGCCGTCCGAGACGCGTTGCTCACTCGTCTTTCACAAACAACAGCCCTGTTCGTCATCGTCTGCTCGAACGGCGTGGTCGAAAAGCACACGGTCGAAATCGATGCCGCGGTGACGGACGACGAGGTCGAGACCGCGACCGCGCTGCTGCGCGAGCACCTCGTCGGACAGATCCTCGGTCGTCTCGGCTCCGTGCCCGCGCCTGCGAGTGCGAAGGTCGCGCGGCTCATCGAGGCCGCATGCGCCTGCCTCGGCGGTATCTCGCCGAAACGGGATGAAGACGTGTACCTAGGCGGCGTGGCGCACATGACAGACCAGTTCCCGGCGATCGAAACCGTGCGCGAGGTGCTCGAGATCCTCGAGCAGTCATTCGTCGTCGTCTCGTTGATCAGCGACCTCCTCGCGTCGGGCAAGTCGGTGGCGATCGGTGCCGAGAGCGGACTCGCGAATCTCGCGGAGTGCTCGCTCGTCGTCGCGCCGTATACCGTCAATGACGAGCCGGCGGGCACGATCGGGGTCTTGGGCCCGACGCGGATGAATTACCCGCAGGCGCTCGCGACGGTCGCCGTCGTCAGCCAGCACCTGAGCAGACAGCTTTCGAACCCTTGAGCACGACACCGTAATGGCGCGCGATTACTACGAGATCCTCGGCGTGTCACGCAGCGCGACCGAGAACGAGATCAAGCGCGCCTACCGCAAACTCGCGCGTGAACTCCATCCGGACACGAGCGGCGGTGACTCTGAATCGGAAGCCCAATTCAAGGAGCTGACCGTCGCCTACGAAACCTTGCGCGACCCCGAGCGCCGTCGCCGATACGACATGTTCGGGCCGGACTCCGAGCGAGTCGGAGCGCCAGGAGCCGGCGACATGTTCACCGGCGGCTTCGGGGACCTCTTCGACGCCTTTTTCGGTGGCAGTACGTTCCGTTCTGCTCAACAGGCGGGGCCGCGCCGCGGCGAGGACGTAGAGGTGAACCTCGATCTCCCCTTCGAAGAGGCGGTATTCGGCGCGCATCGGCCGATCACGTTCCGCGGCCACGTTCCGTGCGAGACCTGCGCGGGGTCGGGGGCACGGCCCGGCACATCACCAGTCATCTGCCGCGAGTGCAACGGTCTCGGTCAGGTGCGGCGGGTCCGCCAGTCGTTTATCGGCCAGATGATGACGACGTTGCCGTGCCCGCGTTGCCACGGACTCGGCGAGATGATCGAGATTCCGTGTACGGACTGTCGCGGCGAAGGGCGACGGTTGGAGGAGAGGACGGTCACCGTCGACATCCCCGCTGGCGTCGACAACGCGACAACGCTGCGCATCTCGGGAGCTGGCGCGCCGGCGATCCGCGGTGGGATCCCTGGAGACCTCTACACCCATCTCCGCGTCGCGTCACACCCGCGCTTCGAGCGCTCCGGAACAGACCTGCTCACCTCCGAGCACATCTCGATGACCCAAGCGGCCCTCGGTGCCGAGCTCATCATCGAAACCCTCGACGGCGAGGAGTCGATCTCCGTCCCGCCCGGCACGCAATCCGGCAAGGTGATCCGCTTGCGCGGGCGTGGTGTACCACAGGTGCGCGGCCGGGGCCGCGGGGATCTGCACGTGCGCGTCTTCGTCGACACGCCGACCGGGCTCACGAAGGAACAAGAGCAGCTCCTGCGAGAATTAGCCGAGTCCCGCGGCGAGCTGCTCGCCGACGAAGAGCACGGGATCATCTCCCGCATCCGTTCGAGCTTCGGCTAATCGCCCGGGGGCGCCGGCGTGGAGCTCGACGACGCGGTGAAGTTGCGACGCGGTCGTCTTCGTCACCGACGTCGATGCTCCGGTGCTTACACCCGACGACGCGCATCATCTCATCGATGTCCTTCGACTGCGCGCCGGTTCGAAAGTCTTGGCCGCAGACGGCGACGGCGTTTACCGCTCCTGCACGCTCAGCGAGGTTGAAAAGGTGTCACGGGGAGGTCGCGGTTCGCGCGCCGCGCTCGCCCGACTCCGTCCCGACGGCGCAGCGCGTCGCGCCGGACGTCGGGATCGTCAGATCGGCGTCGGCCTTTGCCTCGGCAAGGGCGAGCGTCCCGAGTGGGCGGTCCAAAAACTCACCGAACTCGGCGTCGATGAGATCCTGCTTTTGGATTCCGCGCGCGGTGTCGTGCGGCCGGACGACCAGGCGATGGAGCGTCGATTGGCGCGCTTACGCCGGGTCGCCCGCGAGGCAGCCATGCAGTGCCGGAGGCTGCGCCTGCCGGTGATCGCGGGGCCACTGTCTCTTGCCCAGGCGATCGATGTGGCACCGGGGCTCGTCGCGCTCGCGGAACCGGGCGCGGCACCGATCGACGCGTCGGTCTCGAGCGTCTTCGTCGGACCGGAGGGCGGGTTCGTCCCCGACGAGCTCGGCCTCGCGCCCCTGCTGGTCGGTCTTCCGGGCTACGTTTTGCGGACAGAAACCGCCGCTGTCGTTGCAGGGGCGCTGCTCGCCGCCTACCGGGTCGCTGCCACCAACAGTGCCGAAAAAATCACCTAATGAGGCCCCTTGACCACGCTCCGTGGTCAAGTAGACTCATATTAGTGATCAAAAAAGGGTCACAATAGGAACGTGACCTGGGGGCTTTTCTGATGAGTGAGCTTGCTGTGGTTTCTGATGCTACTGAACGGCGATACGCCGAGACCGTTGGCGCCCGCCTCCGGGAGGTCCGGCGTCAGAAGCGCCTGTCACTGCAGGCCGTCGAGGCGAGCTCGCGGGAGGAGTTCAAGGCCTCCGTGCTCGGTGCCTACGAACGGGGCGAGCGGGCGATCTCCGTCCCGCGCCTCCGGCGCCTGGCGGCGATCTACGAAGTGCCCCTTGACCAGCTACTTCCCGAAGGGGCGGCGGAGCACACCTCCGTGGCCGCCCCGGGCACCTCGCGCCGCTCGCAGGGTCGCAAGATCCGCATCGACCTCGTACTTCTGAAGCAGCACCCCGGACCCGAGTCCGAAGCGTTGCAGCGGTTCTTGACGAAGATTCAGCTCGAGCGCCAGGACTTCAACGGCCGGGTGCTCACGATCCGAGAAGAGGACATCCGCGTCATCGGCGCAACCTTCGGGTTGAGCCTCGACGAGATGATCGGCCGCCTCGGCGAGCTCGGCCTGCTCTATTCGAAGTAACTCTCTCTGATCGGCGAAATTGAGAAGCTGATCAGGTGGGAGGAAAGGTCGAAGCACCCGAGTTCGGGATCTATGTCCACATCCCGTTCTGCGCGTCGCGCTGTGATTACTGCGCGTTCGTCACCACCGTCGGCAAGCTCGGCCGCGCGGCCGCCTACGTCGAAGCCGTCGTACGCGACATCGAACGAGTGCGCGGATCAAGTCGGTGGCGAACCCCCTCGACCGTCTACATCGGAGGCGGGACGCCATCGCTGCTCCCGCTGGGCGGCCTTACCCGCATCCTCGCGACGATCGACGCACCACCAGACGCAGAGGTGACCGTCGAGGTGAACCCGGAGAGCGCGACGCCGAAATTTCTCGAAGAGGCGCGCGCAAACCGAGTCAGCCGTGTCTCGATCGGGGCACAGTCCTTCGTCCCCCACGTGCTCGTCGGACTCGGGCGCCACCACGACATCGCAACGGTGGCCACGGCGGTGTGCACGATCGGCGAGCTCGCATTCGCGAGCTTCAACATCGACCTCATCTACGGCGCACCGGCAGAGCGCGACGAGGACGTGCACACGACGCTGGACGCGCTCTTCGCACTCGAGCCCACGCCGCCACATGTCAGCGCGTACGCGCTCACCGTCGAGGCTGGCACGCCGCTTTTCCGTGACCCGTCTCGCCACCCCGAGGACGACGTCTGTGCGCGGCGCTACGAGATGATCGACGACCGGCTCGCATCGGCCGGGTACCGCTGGTACGAGATCTCGAACTGGTCGAAACCCGGCCACGAGTGCCGGCACAACCTCGCGTGTTGGCGGGGCGGCGAGTACCTCGGCTTCGGTTGCGCGGCACACAGCCACTTCGGCGGGGAGCGATACGCGAACGTCTCGTCGTTCGAGCGCTACATCGCCCGGATCGACGAAGGCCGCTCCCCAGTCGCGTGGCGCGAGCGACTCGGTGAGGACGAGCGCACGATCGAGCGGCTCGAGCTTGCACTTCGCACGAACGACGGAGTGCCGAGCTGTGCGCTCTCAGATGACCCCGCCCTCGACGGGCTCGTCACCCGAACCCCGCGGCGCGCCGTGCTCACCCGCCGCGGACGGATGCTGGCGAACGAGGTCACGCTGCGCCTCGTCGCGCCGTCGTAGTCGAGCGAATGCCTCCTCTGCGGCATCGACGTTGCGCCGCGCCGAGCGGGCGCGAACACACCGCTGCTACGGTGCGCCGATGCCCGCGCCGTCCGTGCCGGATGCGACGAAGACGATCGAGACCGGGCCGCGACGGAGCTGTGTTTTCTGCGCCATCGTCGGCGGCACCGCGCCCGCAGAGGTGATCGCGGAGACCGACTCCGTCGTCGCCTTCAGAGACATCGCCCCCGTCGCGCCGACCCACGTGCTCGTTGTCCCGCGGCGCCACATCGACGACGCTGCCTCGCTCACCGCCGCGGACGCGGACGTCATCGCGTCGATGTTCACCCTCGCGAAGTCGGTCGCCGATCGTGACGATGTGCTCCGAAGCGGCTACCGGCTCGTCCTGAACGTCGGGCGGCACGCGCAGAATTCGATCCCCCACCTCCACCTCCACGTCCTCGGCGGTCGCCAGATGATCTGGCCGCCGGGCTGAGGCTGCGAGGTCGATCGAGGGCACGACAAAGTGCTTGAATAGCGCACTTCGCTGATACCCTCGAACCGGTCACGGTGTCCACGACGCAGCTCAAAATCCACGTCCCCGGGAATGAGCTCATGGTCGGCCTTCTCGGCGAACGCGATGAGCTCCTCCTCTTGGTCGAGCGCGAGTTCGACGACACGACGATCCACGTGCGCGGCAACGAGATCACGATCGACGGCCCGGACGCGCACCGCGTCGGGCGGATTTTCGACGAGCTGGTCTCGCAGCTCGAATCGGGACACGGCATCGACGCCGCACACGTCGGACGGACGATCGAGATGGTGAAGGCGGACGTCCGGCCCTCGGAGGTGTTCGCGATCGAGGTCGTCCGAGGTGTCGGTGGCCGGCCGGTGCGACCGATGACGTCCGGCCAGCGCCGCTACGTCGACGCGATCGGCGAACTCGACCATCACTTTCGGCATCGGACCCGCCGGAACCGGAAAGTCGTACCTCGCCGTCGCCGCCGCGGTACAGGCCCTGCAGTCAAAGCAAGTGCACCGGATCATCCTCGCGAGGCCTGCCGTCGAGGCCGGCGAGCGGCTCGGTTTCCTGCCGGGCGACCTGATGGCAAAAGTCGACCCGTACCTGCGCCCGCTGTACGACGCGCTCTACGACATGTTGGAGCCCGAGGGCACGCAGCGGCTCCTGGAGCGCGGCACGATCGAGGTGGCGCCGCTCGCCTTCATGCGCGGCCGGACGCTGAACGCGAGCTTCGTCATCTTGGACGAGGCGCAGAACACGACGCCCGAGCAGATGAAGATGTTCCTCACTCGGATCGGATTCGGGACGAGGGCCGTCGTCACGGGTGACGTGACCCAGATCGACGTCGCCGGAGGGCGATCCGGTCTCGTCGGGCTCGAAGAGATCCTCGGCACGATCGAAGGGGTCGGCTTCGTCCGCTTGAACGAGTCTGACGTCGTCCGAAATCGCATCGTGCGCGACATCGTCTCGGCCTACGAACGCGTCGATCGCGGCGACGACCGCCGCTAAGAATCGATGCCAGTCGAGGTGTTCATCGCGAACGAGCAGTCCGCGCACAGCGTGGACTGCGACCGCTGGGCGCGGCTCGCGCAAGCCGCGCTGAGCGAAGAGGGCGTCCGTGGCGACGCGGAGTTGTCGGTACTCTTCGTCGACGCTCAGACGATCGCGGCGTTGAACGAAAGGTTCCTGGGCCGTCAAGGCCCGACCGACGTCTTGGCGTTCCCGATCGACGAGGACGACGCCCCGATCGGTCGCGCCCCGGACAACGGCGGTTCGGGCCCCGGATGGGAGCCGCCAGAGTCGGGGAGCCTGCCGAGCCTGATCGGCGACGTCGTCATCTGCCCCGAGGTCGCGTACGGGAACGCCCCCGGTCACGCCGGTAGCTACGACGACGAGGTGGCGTTGCTGCTCGTGCACGGGATCCTCCACCTGCTCGGCATGAACCACGAGGACGAGAACGAAGCCGCAGAGATGGAGGCGCGCGAACAAGAGCTGCTCGACCAGCTGTACCGCGGGACGAAACGATGATCTTCGCCGCCTCGTTCGGCGGCGGTGACGGAGCGCTCATCGCCGCGGTGATCGTCCTCATTGCGCTCTCCGCCGCCCTGGCGCTCGCGGAGACGAGCCTCGTCCGCACGAGCCAGGCGCGCGCCCGTTCCCTGGTCGAGAACAAGCGGCACGGCGCGCGGTCGCTGCTCCGCTTGGTCGAACAGCCCGAACGGTTCCTCGCGCCGCTGTTGCTGCTCGTTTTGATCTGCCAGCTCGTCACCGCGACCCTCGTCGGGGTCGAGGCGTCGCGCCTCTTCGGGGCGCTCGGGGTGGCCATCGCGACGATCTTCGAGGTCGTCGTGATCTTCGTTATCGCCGAAGCGATCCCAAAGCAGTGGGCGGTGCGCCATCCCGACCGGGCGGCGCTGTTCGCCGCGCCGCTCGTCACCGCCGTGATCCGTTTCCCGCCGATCCGCGCCGTCGCCTCGGCGCTCATCGGACTGTCGCACCTCGTCACGCGCGGACGCGGCGGCGACGACGAACCGGATGTCACCGAAGACGAACTGCTCGCGATGGCCGACGTCGCCGCCGCCGAGGACGTGATCGAAGACGAAGAGCGCGAGCTCATCTCTTCGATCATCGACTTCGGCGACACGATCGTGCGCGAGGTGATGGCGCCGCGCCCCGACGTCGTCGCGGTGGAGGCGCACTCCCCCGCCTCCGAGGTCCTCGAAGTCGCGATGTCGGCCGGGTTGAGCCGAATTCCGGTGTATTCGGGCTCGCTCGATGACGTCGTCGGCATCGCGTACACCCACGACGTCGTGCGCGCCATACGTGAGGGCGGCGAGGATCGCCTGGTCTCGACGTTCGCCCGTCCGGCGCACTACGTGCCCGAGACAAAGCGAGTCGCGCCGCTGTTGCGCGAAATGCAACGCGACCACTTCCACCTCGCCGTCGTCGTCGACGAGTACGGCGGCACGGCGGGAATCGTCACCTTGGAAGACCTCCTCGAAGAACTCGTCGGCGAGATCACCGACGAGTTCGACGCCGACGACCCGATGGTCGAACCGCTCGGCGACGGCGCGTACCGCGTCTCGGGCCGGATGGCGATCGACGAGGTGAACGAGTTGCTCGGCGCGGATCTCCCCGTCGGCGACTGGGACACCGTCGCGGGTCTTTTCCTGCACCTGTCCGGCCACGTTCCCCAAGAGGGCGAATTCGTCGAGGTCGACGGGCACACCCTCGTCGCGGAGCGGGTGCAAAGGAGGCGCATCTCCCAGGTGCGCATCGCCCGCACCTCGTCGGCAGCGCAGGGCGACGGGGCAGCGCCAGACGCCACGGCGACGCTTCGGTGAGCGGCCCGGCTCAGGAAGCTCACCGACGACCGACCGAGGGTGACCGAGCGGAGCACCGCTCCGGGTTCATCACCCTCCTCGGACGCCCGAACGTCGGAAAGTCGACGCTGCTCAATCGGATTCTCGGGAAAAAGGTCTCGATCACGGCGTCGACGCCGAACACCACACGACGCCGGATCCAGGGGGTGCTGAACCGGCCCGATGCCCAGGCGGTCTTCGTCGACACGCCGGGAATCCACAAACCGAAGACGCAGCTCGGCTCGCGCCTCAACGAATCGGCGCGTGCGTCGTTGGACGGCGTCGATGTCGTCTGCCTTGTCGTCGACGCGACGGCACCGATCGGCCCGGGCGACAAACGCATTGCGGCCACGTTGCCCGCTGACACCTTCGTCGTCGTCAACAAGATCGACGTCGCCGAGCGCTCAGAAACGCTTCAGCAGCTCGCCCGCGCGCAAGGCGAGCTCGGTCTCGCCGACGCCGAGTACTTCCCGACCTCCGCGAAGACCGGGCTCGGCGTCACAACACTCGTCGATCACCTCGTCGCGCGCCTGCCGGAGGGACCGCCGTACTTCCCCAGTGACACGGTGAGCGATGTCCCCGAGGCGTTCTTCGTCGCCGAGCTCGTTCGCGAGCAGCTGTTGAAGACGGTGCGCGATGAGCTCCCGCACTCCATCGCCTGCGAGGTCACCGAGTGGGACTGGCCCTACATCCGCTGCGAGATCTTCGTCGAACGCCCGAGTCAACGTCCGATCGTCGTCGGCACAAAGGGCCAGGTCTTGAAGTCCGTCGGTCAGGCGGTTCGCCGCCAGCTTCCCGACGGCACGTACCTCGATCTCCACGTGAGCGTCGAGCCGGATTGGCAGCGACACAAAGAACTCATCGACCGACTCGGTTACTGATCAGCCACCGCCGCTTCGAGCCGCGCGACTTCAGGTCTGAGGGAGGAAAAGCGGGTTCCGGTCTCAGGACCGGGCTTCGTGCGGCAGCGCTCGCAGGAACGCCTCGGCTTCGGCGCGCACCTTCGTCCGGCGCATCGGCGGCAACGCCCGGACGAGCTGCCAGCGGTAGGAGGCATTCGCGAGGCGGGGATCCAAGACGGCGACGACACCGCGATCGGCCGCGGTGCGAACCAAGCGACCGGCACCCTGCGCGAGCAGCGATGCCGCTCGAGGAAGATCGATCGCGAAGAACGCGTCCTTGCCTGCGCGCTCTCTTCGCGCGGCGATCAACGGATCGTCGGGGCGCGGGAAGGGGATGCGGTCGATGACGACGAGTGAAAGCGTCGCTCCCGGGACATCGATCCCTTGCCAGAATCCCATCGTCGCGAACAGGCAGGCTGCGAGCTCGCCCGAGAAGCGCTCGACGAGCGCCGCCTTCGCCAGATCTCCCTGAACGAAGACCGGGTACGAGACACGACGTCGCATCGCATCGGCTGCCCGGCGCATCGCGCCGTGGCTCGTGAACAACGCGAGCGTGCGACCTCCGGCTGCCTCGATCAGCGCCGCCAACTCGTCATGGATCGCCGCTTCCGCTTGGTCCGAGCGGCGGTCCGGCAGGTGGGCGCCACAGTACAAAAGGGCGTGGGTCGCGTAATCGAACGGACTGCCGACGTTGAGCTCGTCGATCGAGTCCGGATCCGCTCCGAGGCGGGAACCGACACCCGGCGTGATCGTCGCGCTCGTCAAGATGACCGTACGCGTCGAGAAGAGCCGCTCGTTGAGCAGCGACGCGACATCGATGGGTGCGACGCGAATTACCCGCCGCCGCGACTCCTCGATCCACGCGACGTCATCGGTGCTCATCGCGAGGAATCGATCGATGTCGACGCGCAGACGGGTGGACGCGAGTGACGCTCGAATCGCCGGCTGGGCATCGTTCGATTCGCTCGCGTTCGACTCGCGAGAACCGAGCGCGCCTTCGAGCGCTTCCAAGCGGCCGCGTGTGAGCTCGACAGCACTGCGAAACTCGGGGTCGACCGGTTCGACGATTCGTCCTGGGAGCCGTCCCTCGAGCACGATCTCGAGCCGCGTCCCCGCCTCCATGACGGCGTCGACCGCCGCTTCGAGGCTGCGACGTGCTCGACTGGCTCTGGCGGATCGAGCCATCACCGCGACGGCGCGGATTCGACCGGGGCTGAGCGCGATCCCGAGGCTGTCCGTCACCGTGTCTTCGAGCGCGTGCGCCTCGTCGATGACGAGCACATCGTGCTCGGGGAGGACCGCCCCGAACGCGGCGAGGTCGGCGCCGAGCAGGTGATGGTTCACGGCAATCACGTCTGCCGACGCGGCTCGCGCTCGAGCGAGCTCGGCGAAACAGAACGCGCCCGACGGGCAGCGATGGACCCCGGGGCACTCCTCGGCGCTGACGCTGTACGACCCCCAGACCACCGGATCCGGCTCGTCGTCGAGTTCGGCACGATCGCCCGTCTCGGTTCGAGACGCCCAGGTGACAATCTCCTTCGCCGCCGCGGCGCGCTTCGATGACCCCTCATCGGCTGCGAATTCGCCTTGCTCGCCCCTCTCGGCGGACTCGAGGAGTCGCTGCCGGCAGAGGTAGTTCGAGCGACCCTTCAACACCGCGAACGAGAACCGCCGTACCCCGTTCTGGGCCGCCGGAACGTCTTTCGCCGCGAGCTGGTCCTGGAGCGCTTTCGTCGCCGTCGCGATCACGACCTTGCGACCAGAAAGCACCGCCGGCACGAGGTAGGCGAGCGATTTTCCGGTGCCCGTCCCGGCTGAGACGGCGAGGTGACGTCGGGACTCGATCGCGCCCGCGACCGCTCCGGCCATCTTCGCCTGCCCGGGCCGCGATTCGCCGCCCCCGAACAGCCCGCTCGTTACGTGTTCGAGAACGTCTTCGACGGATTCGCTTCGGATCATCGCACCGGAGCCTGCAGGTAACGCTCGGCTGCCTCAGTCGCCTCCTCTGACGCTGTAACGAGGTCGTCGACGTCAACGGCGCGGACGCCACCCGGAGCGCTGAGGAATAAGAACGTGAATCGGTCGATTGGCCGACCGAGGACGCGCTCGAGCGCGAACGCGTAGGCGCCCGCCTGCGGCCGGTAGCGCGCGAAGCGGCTGCGCAGCGCGTCGTCGTCGGCGAGCGCGTCGGTCTTGTAGTCGACGACGACGAGACGACCCTCTGTCTCGTACGCGAGGTCAATCACGCCGTCGAGCACCCCGTGGCCGACGGGAACCGAGATCGGGAGCTCACGCCAGCACCGCTCCGCCGCGGCTGCCTGGCGCAACTCCTCGGAGGCGAGCGCCGCTTCGACGAGGGCGCGCACGGTGTCGTGTGCGTCGGTGCAACCGGCCCGGGCGGTCTCCGAAACGACGAGATCTGCGAGTCCGTGTCCGTCGCGCAATCCGACGCGCTGCAAGACACCGTGCACAGCCCTTCCGATCTCGGTGGCGCCGCGTGGGCCCTTCCATCGCTCGCTGTCTGACGCGGCGTCCCCATCGTCGAAGGGCGGCGCTCCACTTCGCGGAGCGTGATCGATCCCCGCCTCAAGGCTGCGCGCACCGACGCTGATCGGCAATGCGGACATTCGACGTACCGCCTCGCGGGCTTCGCGCCACTTCGCGAACGCGGCCTTCGTCGCCGCGGGCCCGCTCAGCGACGGTGCGGCCGCTTCGCTGCGCTCCGGCATCGGACGCGCGCCGTCGAGGATCTCGTACATGCGGTCGAGATCTCCGAGGAGCTCGGCGATCCGGTCGGCGAGCGACGGCGTCGATTTCGAGGAGAACGTCGACCGGTGGAGCGAGATGGCGAGGTGGTCGCGCGCCCGCGTCATAGCCACGTACAGCAGTCGGACGAGCTCGTCGTCCGCCCGCCGCCGCTCCTCGTCGTAGAGCGCGGCATATCCCGGGGTCTCGACGCCATTTCTGATGCGGACCTCGGGTCGACCCTCGGCATCGAAAAGGATGAAGCCCGCAGCACTCTGTCGGGCCGGATCTGACGCCAGCTCTGCGAGCAGAACGACCGGGAATTCGAGCCCCTTCGCCGCGTGGACGGTGAGGATACGAACCACGCCGTCACCGTCTTCGACGGCTGCCTCGACGCCACGGACCCGTGCTCCCGATTGGCGGTCGATCCATTCGACGAACGACGCGATCGACGCGCCGCCTGCGTCGACGAACGCCGACGCCCGCGCGAATAGGTAGAGCAGGCGGCGAAGCGACTCGTCGCAGTGACGCGTCGTCGCTGCAAGCTCGAAGACGCCGAGCTCGGTGGCGACGGCGTGCATCGTTCCGAGCACGCCGAGCTCGTGACGCCGTTCGGCGAGCGATCCCAGGCGAGAAAGCGCTTCGGCGACCGGATCTGCACGGGGACCGACGGCGTCGAGACTCCACCCACCACCGCTACGGCGATAGCGCCACAGGTCGTCGTCGCCGCAGGCCAAAAGGGGCGAGCGCAGCGCGCTGATCAGCGCGGTGTCGTCGCCGGGAGAGTCGATCGCCCGAAGGCAGGCGAGAAAGTCGCGGACTTCAGCTGAACGCAGGATGAGAGACGGTGAGTCGGCACGAAACGGGATGCTGCGCTCGTCAAGCGAGTCCTCAAGCTCGGCGAGGCCCGTGCGCTTCGTCACCAAGATTGCGATGTCGCCGTATCCCGCGGGCCGCGTAGTGCCCTCACCTTCGACAGGCCAGCCCTCGCGGACGCATCGATCAATGAGCTCGCCAATGTCGTCCGACTCTCGCACCCGCCGCTCATGTGCGCTGAGGCGCTCTTCGGCCTCGGCACCACAGACCTTCACCGATCCGGCGAGGCCATCGTCCCGCACGACGGACAATGGGTGGTGACGCGTCGCGGCATCGTCGTCGCCGTCAAAAAGGCGCTCGAAGACCGCGTTCACGAAACCAACGATCGGTGGCACCGACCGAAAATTGCTCTTCAGCAGCAGCGGACCCGAAGGGACGAGGCGATCGAGTGCGCGCTCGTAGAGCTCGGGCTCAGCACCACGGAAACGGTAGATCGACTGACGCGGATCGCCGACGAAAAATAACTTGCCGGGCACGATCTCGTCCCCACCAGCCTGCTTCGCGAGGTCGGTGACGATCTCGAGCTGCAACGGATCGGTGTCCTGGAACTCGTCAACGAGGATGTGGGAGTACCGCTCGCCGACTTGTTGTCTGACTTCGGGATGCGATCGCAGCAACTGGTACGCGAAGACGAGCAAGTCATGAAAGCTCAGGTCTCCAGCGGTGCGTCGCGCGTTCGCCGCCGTGACCGCCTCCTTTGCGAACACGCCGACGAGCGCGCGCAGGAGCTGGCCCGCGATCCGTTTCACGACCGCGTCGCGCCGTGCCTCGATCTCCCCGACCAACTCACGTACCTCCGCGATCGGGCGACCCTTCCATGCGCTCTTTGCGCCGGTACGCGCGTGACTGATTTTGCGGATCCGGTAGCACCACTCGAGGCGGTCGACCCAGTCCTGCGATGACGCGCGGAGCTCGAGCGCGGCTTCGAGCTCGTCGAGCTGCACCGCGAGACCATCGCCTTCATCGTCGCAGCCCTCACGGAGGGGAAGCACGGCCGCGATCGCCACCGCGAGCTCGGCTTCGGCGGCGTCGACTTCGCCCGCCACCGATGCGACCGGGATCTCGTCTCGCGCCGCGAAGCGATCCCATTTCGAGTCGACCTCGGCGGCGAGCTCCGAGAGCGTTCCGATCCTGATGTCGATGGCGAGCGCGGCGGCGAGCAACTGCCCGCGCTCGTCGTCAGCGACGAGACCGTCGATGACCTCGCGAAATCGGCGCTCGACGGTGAGGTCGTATTCGATCTCGTCACTCACGCGAAATCGCAGAGGCAGCCCCGCCGCAAGGGGGTGCTCCGCGAGGATCCGCTGGGCGAATCCGTGGATCGTCGTCATCGACGCGTCGTCGAGATCCCCGAGCGCCCTGCGGGCCCACGCACCGTCGGGGGCGCGCGCCGCTTCGCTGAGCTTGAGTTGGATGCGCGAGCGCAGGTCGGCTGCCGCGGCCTCGGTGAAGGTGATCGCGGCGATCCTCCCGAGCGTCGTCCTCTCGGTGCGGACGAGTTCGAGCACCCGGCCGACGAGTGCCGTCGTCTTTCCGGTGCCGGCCCCCGCCTCGACGAAGAGCGTCTCATCGAGACGGTCAGTGATCGCCGCACGCGCCGCAGCGTCGTCAAACTCGATCGGCTCATTCATCCTCGACACCGCCAACGAGCTCGACGTACGACGCCAGATCGGGTTGCTTGCTTGCTTCCTCCCAGAAATCGTCGCGATCTGGAGGACAGACCCATTTGAAGTCGCAGTACTTGCAGTTCGCGAACGATGGCCAGCTCGCCTCGCCCGGGTTGAACGGGAACATCCCGTTCTGAATGCCATCCGCGAGGACGCCGACAACTTCGCTCGTGCGGGCGGCAAGTTGGTCGTCGAGAACGACCTCCAGCTCCATCCCGTCTTCGTCCAAGAAGCGATAACTCGCGCTCACCGAAACCGACGGGCCGAGCAGCGAGCTCGCCGCTAGCGCGTAGATGGCCAGCTGGAGGTGGTGCCCGCCGTCGACGGGATCGTCGGCGAGTCCCCCGTAGGCGGTCGCGCCTCCCGTCTTGTAGTCGACAACGAGTAGCGCGCCGTCTGATCGGCGATCGACGCGGTCAACCTTGCCTCTGAAGGCGACGCTTCCCGATCGCAACGGGACATTGAGTGGCGGGACGTCTTCGGCACCGAAGCTCCACTCGAGCGCGAGCGGATGCCGATTTTCCGTGAGACGCCGGATCGCGTCTGCGACTCGTTCCCGTTGCAAAAGGGCTAGCAGATCACGACGTTCGCGTGCCCAGAGAACGGCAGCGCCGGTTCGGCCGAGGCGCTCGAAACGCTCGAACACGCCCTCCGCGACGTCTTCAAGGTGCTCCGGCGTGTCGACCGACGCGAGGTTTCCATCGGCGTTCATCACATCTGAGACGAAGCGTTCGAGGACCTCGTGAACGATCGACCCGCGTTCACGCCGCTCGATTTGCGTCCGCCGTTCGGGTTCCTCGACGAATTCGACGCCGAGCTCGTTCGAGAGGAAGTACCGGAACGGGCAGGTGGCGTACGCCTCAAGTGTCGTCGGCGAGAGAACCCGTCCAGACTCAAATCCCGCCACTACACCGATGCGGCCGCCGAATCGATCGAAACGGTACGCGTTCCGCGACGCGACAACGCCGATCGCTGCTCGCAGATTGGCGTCCGATCGCACGAGATGGAACGACCCGAGTTCGCGCCGTGCCAGTCGCCGCGCACGGAGCGCCGCAACCACGAGCTCGCGTGTTCCGATTGCGGTCCGGTGACCGTTCGCGACCGAGGAGAGCGCCGCCACCGGGCTCGGCGCGAGCGTCACTTCGTCTTGACCGAAGAATCGCGAGCGCACCCGCTTCTTCGCGTCACCGGAGTCCCGAAGGCGCCAAGTGCACACGGTGCGGCGCGCCGCGTCCGCGACGGCCACCAGGGCGTGGCGCGCTGCGGCGCTCACCGCCTCGGACGTCGCCGCCTCCCATCCGAGCGCGGCGCGGTCATCACTCGAGAGCAGCGGCGACGACCGCGCCCGCGGAGGGAGTTCGCCCTCCACTCCTCCGAGGACGACCGCGAGGTCGCAATCGAGGCCGACCGCGTTCCACAGGCTGCGGACGGCGACGCCGTAAGAGAGCCGTCCTTCGTAGCTGGAGGTGCGCTCAAGGGTTCCCGTGAGTGCACGGCCGAAAGCGGCGATGCTCGCCACAGGCTCGATCGAATCGAGGCGGCCAAGCTCAGCGAGCGCCACATCGATGCGGGCATCAGCACCTTCACGTTTGTCCTCGCCCTCGTCGATCCAGGCGAGGTAGCGGCGCAGAACACCGCGCGCCCATGCCTCGAGCTCCGACCATGCCCGGCACGCCTTCGCGTCGTCGCAGGTACGGGCGACCCCGTCGATGAACGCGTCGAGTGCCACAGCGGCCGTGAGGTCCGCCAGCGCTCGGGATTCCCGAGACTGGGAGCCGTCCTCACGACTGACCTCGCGATCCAACGGCCCTACCCGGCGTTGCCGGTCGACGATCAGCTGTCGCAGATGGCGGTGCCATTGCGCGACGTTTCCTGAGGTCACGCCGGCAAGTCGCGAGACGCGTTCGAACGCCCCCGCAGGAACGGGGCGGCCGTTCGCATCAACGATCGGCGCGGAGTTGATCCACGCCATGAGGCGGTCGCGCGCCAAACCGAGCTCGGTGAGTTCGACGATCCCGAGCAGCGCCCGTGCGGCAGCTGACTCGACGATCCGGCGAGGTGAGGGGCCGTTCCAGGCGATGCCCGCCTCATCGAGTGCGGAGGCGACCGCCGCGAGGTACGTCTGAGACGAGGGATACAGCATCGCGACTCGCGTCGGTGTTCCACCGCGTTCGATGTGGTCGATGACGATGCGCAAGGCGGCTCGAACCTCGGCGTCGACGTCAGGGGCTTCGATCCGCTCGGTGACGCGGACGGTGACATCGAGGACGCTGCGCTCTTCACCTGAAGCGCGCAGCGGGAGCGGCGCTTCCAGTCCCGCATCCCGAAGCGCCGCCACGACGCGCCAGCTCGGCGTGTCCGCGACGACGTCGCCGGTGGTTCCGATATGGATGACGAGGTCGCAACAGCGCGCGATCGCGGCGATCAATTGGCATTCGTCGGATTCGGCGCGCTCGGGCAGATGCACGACAACGTTCTGGCCGACGACGTCCGCGGCGCCGGTGAACTCGATCGTCGCGATCGCCGATTCGATCAGGTCAGAGTCGTCGTACCAATCCGTTTCGAGATTCGCTCGCATCGCGTGGCAAAGCTGCTCGAGCTCGCGACCGAAGGCACCACGACGCGCTAGGCGTTCCAACACCACGCCACCGCTGTGGCGGAGCTCCTCGTACAGGGCGACAAGCTCGGCCTCGCTCGACGGTTGCTCAGCGACCGCAGAAAGGATGCCGGTGTCGCTCATCAGGACTACGCGTGCCGCAGCACCGAGCGCCGACCGGGTCAGTCGGCGACGACCGCCGACGCGACACGCCGTACCGCCGAGTTCATCGGCGAGATCGGCGAGGGTTACGAATCGGACGTTGGCGATGCCGCTTCGTCCGTCGTCCGTCCTTCCCCGGGCGAGGACGTGACGGAGCGTGTAAGCGGTACTACGTGACGGGGCGACGACGGTAACCGCTGTCAGCGGATCAGGACGCTGGAGGTCGCGAACAACCCGATCGAGCGCGTCCGCCGCGCCGCAGTAGCGGACGAGAGAAACCCTGCAAGACACTGTGGCCCGGAGCCTACGACCGAGCTGTCCCGCTGCCAGGTACTGGGTCTCTTTTGAGCAGCTGCAGGCCAAGCGCACAGCCGGAACGGACCCACTGCCCCTCGGAACGAGGGTGACCGAAGCGAGCTTCGTGATCCGAGCCGGGGCGCGGTGGCCAATGCTCGGCGAGCGGGCGTCACTCGCCGTCACGCAAGCAAGTGACGCTCGTACTGCTCCCGCAACTCCGCGCGTCGGGAAAAGCAGGAACCGACAAGGACTTCCTCTCAAGTCTGAGCCGGGGGCGCGAGCGGGGCGCCGCGATCTATCCGCGCGCTCTCAAAGGTGCAGACCGCACTCCGTCTTGTCCGTATCCGGCCATCGACCCGCGCGGATCCTCCCCGGCGGTGATCGGCCGAGTGGTCGGTGCGCAGCCGATCGAGACGTAGCCCTTGGCATTCAGGGGATGCCTTGGCAGATCGTGCGAAGCGATGTACGCGTCGATGTCGTCGTCGGTCCACGCGGCGAGCGGGTTCACCTTCGCGAGCTCACGCGTCTCGTCCCAAGCAACGACCGGTGCGCTCGCCCGTTCTGGTGTGTCGACGCGCTTTAGGCCAGTGATCCATGCCGACTTCGAGCGCAACGCGGCGTTCAGCGGCTCGACCTTCCGGAGCTCACAACAGCGCGGCGTGCCGCAGGGCGCTTCGTCGAGCCGGATGGACGGGCGAAGCACGGTGAGGTTCAACCCGTAACGCTCCGTTACCTCGTCGACGTACGCGAGCGTCTCGGGGAAGTGAAAAAAGGTGTCGATAAAGACGAACTCGGCCCCGGGATCGACCTGATGGACGAGATCGACGAGGACGCAGTCTTGGAACGAGTCCGCGACGATGAGATCCCTCCCGAAACGCTCGATTGCCCAGCGACAGATTGTCGACGCGTCAGCGTCTTCCAGCCGGGCGTTGAAGCGCTCGTACTCCTCGGCGGGACCCGGCGGACGCGTGACCGGCTCGCTCATCTGGCTCATCGCGAATGACCCTAATGGAGTGCCGGATAAACAAGGCGCACGGCTGAACGACGCTCTCCGCGAAAATCGTCGTTGAGCACGCGATCGGACCCCGTCTGGACCGTTCCGGTGCGGAAGTAGCCTCGGCTCGTGCCGCGGGCGCGTTCAGTCGATGGGATCGATCCGCAACGGATCCCTCGTCACATCGCCATCGTCATGGACGGCAATGGCCGCTGGGCGGCGCGGCGGGAATTGCCGAGAACGGCCGGGCACACCGCCGGCGAGGACGCTCTTTTCCAGATCGTCGACGTCGTCTTGGAACTGGGAGTCGAGTGGCTCACCGTCTACGCGTTCTCGACGGAGAACTGGCGACGACCCCCTGATGAAGTGCGCTTCCTCATGAACTTCAACGAGCGGATCCTGTCAAAGCACCGGGACTCCCTCAACGAAAAAGGCGTGCGCATTCGCTTCTCCGGCAGAAAGGATTGGCGAGTGCCGCGACGTATCGCGCGCCAGATGACCGAGGCTGAAGAGCTCACCGCGAAGAACTCGCGCCTCACGTTCACAATCTGTTTCAACTACGGAGGAAGAGCCGAGATCGTCGACGCGGTGCGAGCGCTCGTCGACGATCGGGTTCCCGCGAACAAGATCGACGAGCGGCAGATCCGAGCGCATCTTTACTATCCCGACATGCCGGATCCGGACATGATCATCCGCACCTCGGGCGAGTACCGAATCTCGAACTTCTTGTTGTGGGAGCTCGCGTATTCGGAGCTCGTCTTCACCGACGTGCTATGGCCCGATTTCGACCGCGATCATCTCCTCGAAGCGTTGAGTGAATACCAGCAACGCGAGCGCCGCTACGGCAAGGTGAAACGATGACGGAAACGGTGACCGGGGAAGAGCCGATCGTCTCGCGACGGCAATGGCTCTGGGACCACGCCGGCCGTCTCGGCGGGGTCGTCCTCGGGCTCTTCGCGGTCGCGTTCTTGGCGATCCTCGCCATCGCCGGCTACACGCCTGCCGCGCTTTTCATCCCGGTGGTCATCGCCGGCCTGGTGCTGATCGTCCTCGGCGGACGCATCCACGCGAGCTGACCGATGGCGAACTACCGCGACCGTGGAGTCGTGTTGCGCTCGATCCGCCTCGGAGAAGCTGACCGCATCGCCAGCGTGCTCACGCTCGAACACGGCAAGGTGCGCGCCGTCGCGAAAGGCGTGCGCAGGGTGAAGAGCCGCCTCGGCGCGCGCACCGAGCCGCTCACGCACATCGACTTCATGGCCTGGCGCGGCAGGGAGCTCGACATTGTGAACCAGGTCGAGGTCATCGACGTCTTCCCGCGCATCCGAAGCGACCTCGAACGCCTCGACGCCGCGGTGACGATGGTGGAGATCATCGACCAGTCCACCGTCGACCACCAACCGACGCCCGAGCTCTACCGGCTGTTGGTCGGAGCGCTGCGCTCACTCGAGGGCTCCGGCTCACCGTTGGTCCTCGCCGCGTTCTGTCTGAAGCTCCTCGCGACCGAAGGCGTCGGCGTCGTCGCCGACCGCTGTGCGACGTGCGGATCCGATACACCACTCGTCGCCTTCGACGCCTCGTACGGTGGGTTTCTCTGCGCGTCGTGCCGGCGCGGTCAAGCGGTCACCGCGGAGGTCGTCGCGCTCGCCCGGGCGATCACCACCGGCGGCCTCGCCCACGCGATCAAGGAGGCTCGCGGCCCTGAGGTGGGACAGCTCGAAAACCTCGCGATCGGCGCCGTCGAGCGGCACCTCGACCGTCGCCTGCGCTCCGCCCGTCATAACCTCTCGGAGGCGAACCGCTCCGCCTGATCGGCGCCGCGCCGACGCCAGACAGATGATGCCCCGAAAGTGGCCGCGACCTGCCCTGTTATCCTCGCCGAATGACGGCGACCGACTCCGAGCGACCCGACACCGCCGAAGCGACGACCGATCGCTTCGAGACGATCGTCAACCTTGCAAAGCGCCGCGGGTTCGTCTTTCCCTCCGCAGAGATCTACGGAGGAATGCGCTCCACTTACGACTACGGCCCGCTCGGCGCGCTGATGCTCCGCAACGTGAAAGACGCCTGGTGGCGGGCGGTCATCCGCGAGCGAGACGACGTCGTGCCGATCGACGCGGCGATCCTTACGAACCCCAAGGTCTGGGAGGCGTCGGGTCACCTCGCCACCTTCGCCGACCCGCTCGTCGACTGTAAGAACTGCCACGAGCGCTGGCGCGCCGACGAGATCAACGGGGTCTGCCCGAACTGTGGTTCGACCGATCTCACCAAGGCGCGCCCGTTCAACTTGATGTTCAAGACCTTCGTCGGCCCCGTCGACGACGAAAGCGCCGTCGCGTACCTGCGTCCGGAGACGGCACAGGGGATGTTCGTCAACTTCTTGAACGTGATGACGTCGATGCGTCTGAAGCCCCCGTTCGGCATCGCGCAGATCGGCCGCGCGTTCCGCAACGAGATCACGCCCGGGAACTTCGTCTTCCGTACCCGCGAGTTCGAACTCATGGAGCTCGAGTACTTCGTCCCGCCAGATGAGGCGGACACGTGGTTCGACTACTGGTGCGCGGAGCGTATGGCGTGGTACCGGCGCTACGGCATCGCGGAGGATCTGCTGCGCTTCCACGAGCACGCGAAAGAAGACCTCTCGCACTATTCCTCCCGGACTTCGGACATCGAGTTCGCCTTCCCCTGGGGTTGGGGAGAGTTGGAGGGCGTCGCGAACCGAACCGACTACGACTTGCGGGCGCACAGCGAGCATTCCGGCGTCTCGCTCGAGTACTTCGATCCGCAGACGAACGAGCGCTACACGCCCTATGTGATCGAGCCGGCCGCCGGTGCGACCCGGGCGATGATGGCCTTCCTTCTCGCGGCGTACGACGAGGACGAGATCGCGGGCGAACGCCGCGTCGTCTTGCGTCTGCATCCTGAAATCGCGCCATACCAGGTCGCCGTGCTGCCGCTCTCGCGCAGAGAATCCCTGGAGGAGATCGCGAAGGACGTGCTGAAGCGCTGCCAGGGGCGTTTCATGTGCGACTACGACGCGACCCGGGCGATCGGCCGACGCTACCGACGGCAGGACGAGATCGGCACCCCCTACTGCGTCACCATCGATTTCGAGAGCATCGAAGACGGCGCCGTGACGATCCGCGAGCGCGATTCGACCGACCAGGTGCGCGTCCCGATCGAGAACGTCGTGGCCGAATTGTCCGACCGGATCGGCGCCTAGTCTCGACGGGCGATCCGCCGAAAGAAAGGCGAAGGCCGTGTCCTACGTCTTCGACTTCGATCACCGCCACGATCTCGAACCGCAGCAGCTGAATGCCGTCCTCGGTGGCAAGGGCGCAAGCCTCGCCGAGATGACCTCGGTGCTGCGGCTGCCGGTCCCGCACGGATTCACGATCTCGACGGAGGCGTGCCGCGCCTTCCTCACCTCCGGCTGGCCCCGTGGACTGAGCGAACAGGTCGACGAGCACGTCCGGAGCCTTGAAAAGCGCATGGGCCGCGAGATCGGCGATGCCATCGACCCGCTGCTCGTTTCGGTGCGTTCGGGAGCGGAGATCTCGATGCCCGGCATGATGGACACCGTCTTGAACCTCGGGCTCAATGACCGATCCGTCATCGGGCTCGCGAAGCAAACGGCCGGCGATCGGTTCGCCTACGACTGCTACCGCCGCTTCATCGAGATGTACGCGACGATCGTCCTCGGGCTCGAAAAGTCCCCCTTCGACGAGGCCCTCGACAAGGTGCGCGCCCACGCCGGCGCCTCCGTCGACGCGGAGATCCCCTCAGAGGAACTGGTCGCACTGTGCGGCGAATACCTCGAACTCGTGCGGCGTGCCTCGGGCGCGCCCTTCCCCCAGGACCCGCGCCAGCAGCTGCGTGGCGCGATCGAGGCGGTGTTCCGCTCGTGGAATGCACCCCGCGCGATCGCGTACCGCAAGCGCGAGCACATCCGGGACGACCTCGGCACCGCCGTGACCGTGCAGGCGATGGTCTTCGGGAACCGGAACGACCGCTCGGGCACTGGCGTCGGTTTCACCCGCGACCCGGCGACCGGCGAGAACCGCCCATACGGCGACTTCCTCGTCAACGCTCAAGGAGAAGACGTCGTCGCCGGAACGCGCAACACCGAACCGCTCGCCGCGCTCGCGAACGACTTCCCCGAGATCCACGCCGAGCTGCTCGAGATCTTCGCTCGCCTCGAGCGCCACTACCGGGACATGTGCGACACAGAGTTCACGATCGACGACGGGAAGTTGTGGATGCTGCAAACCCGCGTCGGAAAGCGCACCGGGCGCGCCGCGCTGCGCATGGCGGTCGAGATGGTCGACGACCCCGTCATCGATCTTTCGAAGGCCGAAGCGGTGCTGCGCGTCAGCGCCGAGCACGTGGACGGCGTCTTGCACCCGCAGTTCGCGGGAACCGACTTCGAAGTGCTCACCCGCGGACTCGGAGCTTCGCCGGGCGCGGCCGTCGGCAAGGTCGCGCTGAGCGCCGACGCCGCGGTGGCGGGCGCGCGTGCCGGCGAAGAGGTGATCCTCGTGCGCAACGAGACCTCGCCCGACGACGTACACGGGATGCTCGCGGCCTCGGGCCTGCTCACGGCGCGAGGCGGACTCGTCTCGCACGCCGCGGTCGTCGCACGCGGGTGGGGAAAGCCAGCCGTCGTCGGAGCGCACGCGCTGCAGATCGAGCGCGATCGCTTCAGGGTCGGCAACACCGTCGTGAGGGAAGGCGACGTGATCTCAATCGACGGCACGTCGGGTATCGTCGTCGTCGGACCCGTCGAGCTTTCCGGCGCCCGCCCCTCCGACGAGCTCACGACGCTGCTGTCGTGGGCGGACGAGATCCGATCCGATCGCCTCGGCGTCCGGGCGAACGCCGACAACGGTCCGGATGCGGACAACGCGCGCCGATTGGGCGCGGAGGGCATCGGCTTGTGTCGCACCGAGCACATGTTCTTGGCGGAGGACCGCCTGCCGATCGTACGGCGGATGATCCTCGCGTCGAACCCCGACGATGAGACGGCGGCCCTCGAAGAGCTCCGCATCGCGCAGCGCGCCGACTTCGAAGAGGTCCTGAAGGCGATGGACGGTCTCCCCGTGACCGTGCGGCTGTTGGACCCACCGCTGCACGAGTTCCTGCCCGATGTGAACTCACTCGAGCTGAAGGCCGCGCGCGGGGAGCTGACCGTCGAAGAAGGTCAGCTGCTCTCCGCAGCGAAGGAGTGGCACGAGCAGAACCCGATGCTCGGCACACGCGGTGTCCGCCTCGGCGTCTTAAAGCCAGGCCTCTACGCGATGCAGGTGCGCGCGCTCATCGAGGCGGCGAAGAAGCGACTCCGCGACGGCGGCAATCCCCGCATCGAAGTCATGATCCCGCTCGTCATCTCACGCGAGGAACTCGCTCTCGCGCGTTCGTGGGTTGTGGACGCGCTCGAAGACGAACTCGACGATGCGACGGCCGCGTCACTCGACGTACAGATCGGCACGATGATCGAGACGCCACGCGCCGCGCTGCTCGCCGGCGAGATCGCAACCGAGGCCGAGTTCTTCTCTTTCGGCACGAACGACCTCACGCAGATGACCTTTGGCTTCAGCCGAGACGACGTCGAGTTGCGGATGATGGAGACCTACCTTTCGAAGGGCCTCATTCCCTCGAATCCGTTCGAGACGATCGACGCGAAAGGCGTCGGTGAGCTGGTGGCGATCGCCTCCGAACGGGGCAGAAAGGCGAACCCGACGCTTCGCCTCGGGGTTTGCGGGGAACACGGCGGCGATCCGGAGTCGATCGACGTCTTCGCCCGCATCGGCGTCGACTATGTGAGCTGCTCCCCGTATCGGGTGCCGATCGCGCGCCTCGCCGCGGCGCAGGCGGTCGTGCGGATCGATGCGGAAAAGAGGGCCTCCTGAATCGACCAGCCAAGCCGAGCGCCACACCGACGCCGCAATCGCGAAAACTCGGCCTGAAAGATGGATGCGAAGTCATGCTCATCGAGGCGCCAAGAGATTTCGCCCTCGATGACCCGCCGGTCGGGAGCAAGGTCAACCGCTCACGCTTGATACAACTCCGCAAGCAACGACGCGACGATTCGGCAGACGTCACGATGGCGTTCGTCCGTGATCGCGGGGAGCTCGACGCCCTCGTGCAGACGGTCGCGAATTCTTCGCGGAGCGTCGCGCCGCTCTGGTTGTGCTGGCCGCGTCGTGCCGGCGGACACGAGAGCGACCTCACCGACGGTCTCGTCCGCGCCGCCGGGCTGTCGCTCGGACTCGTCGACACGAAGGTCGCCGCCGTGAACGCCGATTGGTCGGGCCTGCGGTTTTCGAGGCGGCGGACCTGAACTCGGGTCCTTCGGCCGCGCTCTTCGGGCGGACGAGCAGATACGGTCAGTTTCGTGGGGATCCCTGACGAAGACGTCGCGCGCGTCCGTGCCGCGACCGACATCGTCGCCCTGATCGGCGAGCACACCGCCTTAAAGCGCGTCGGTCGGCGCTTCCAGGGACTTTGCCCTTTTCATTCCGAACGCACTCCGTCGTTCAGCGTCAATGCCGAAGAGGGCCTGTACTACTGCTTCGGATGCCAGGCGCACGGCGACGCGATCACGTTCGTGCGGGAAACCGAGGGACTGGACTTCGCGGATGCAGTCGAGCGTTTGGCGGCACGTGCCGGGATCACGATTACGCGCGTCGCGTCAGGCGGCCGCGATGAGGACCGCGGTCGACGCCGCGAACTGCTCGCGGTCCTCGAGAAAGCCGCGGCCTTCTATCACGAGCAATTGCTGAACCATCCCGACGCCGGAAGGGCTCGCAACTACCTGCGATCGCGGGGCTACGACGGCGACGTCGTGAGAAAGTTCCGGCTTGGCTACGCGCCGGCGGCATTCGACGCGCTCGCGCAGTCCTTGAAGGCGCCACCGGCGCTGTTGCGACAAGCCGGGCTCGCGTTCGAGAACCAGCGGGGTCGCACGCAGGATTCGTTCAGGGACAGGGTGATGTTCCCGATCTTCGACGCCGGCGGCCAGCCGATCGCCTTCGGGGGTCGCGTCCTTCCCGAGCGCCTGCGGGCGACCGACTACGAAGCGGGCCCCAAGTACCGCAACTCCCCCGAGTCGCCGATCTATCAAAAGCGCCGCACCCTATACGGGCTGAACTGGGCGAAAAAAGAGATCGCTCGCACCGAAGAGGCCGTCGTGTGCGAGGGATACACCGACGTGATCGGCTTTCACCTCGCCGGCGTCCCCCAAGCCGTCGCCACCTGTGGGACCGCTCTCACCGAGGATCACTTCCAGGTCCTTGCCCACTTCGCAAAGCGCGTCGTGCTCGCCTTCGACGCGGACGCCGCGGGCGAGGCTGCGGCAGCGCGCCTTTATCAATGGGAGAAACGACACGAGATCGAACTCGCCGTGGCAGAGCTGCCCCGCGGCGCCGATCCGGCCGAGCTCGCGCGCACCCAACCAGAAACACTCGTCAAGGCGGTCGGCGACGCGCGACCGTTCCTCGGCTTTCGCGTCGAACGTGCCCTCGCCTCGGCGGACCTCCGCACGCCCGAAGGCCGCAGCCGCGCGGCGGAAGAGGCAACGGCGGCGATCGCCGAGCATCCGAACGAACTCGTCCGCGACCAGTACCTGATCGATGTCGCCGACCGCACGCAGATTCCGCCGGACCGACTCCGCGCCCTCGTCGCGTCAGCCCCATCGGGCACATCGAAAACGGGCGATCAGCGCGGACCCGCTGATGAATCGGGAGAGGGAGACCGGTCGACGAGCGGTCGGCACTCCGGTGCTTCCCCGGGGAGCCGCCGGTCAGTCGCCATCGAACAGAACGCGGCACGTGACGCGCTCGTCTGCGCGATCGAGCGCCGCGACGACGCGCGCTCGCTCTTTGACGAGGTTCTGTTTCTCGATCCGATACAACGCGCCGCGTTCGTCGCGCTCGTGAGCGCGCCGGATCTCGCGATGGCGATCAACTCGGCTGATCCGGACGTATCCGATCTGTTGCGCGCGCTCGCCGTGAGCGAGGTGCCCGATGATCTCGACGCCGAAGGGATCTATCTCGCCCTCGTACGGGAGTCCACGACACGTGCGCTGCGAGATCTCGAGTCCGAGGCCCGCGTGGCGGAACGCGACGGACGGTCCGACGGCGTCGTCGAGGTGCTCTCGGAACACGCATGGTTGCGCAAAGAACTCGAAGTGCTGCATGACCCGCTCGTCCGCAAGGGCGCGACGGCCGCGGAGATGACTACCGCCAAGGCATTGGTAGCGTGGCTCGCCGATCGTCGGCAGGAGGCGACAGAGTGACGACGAGAGGGTCCGAGAATCTGGGCACGACGAGCCCAAGATCGAACGGGCAGCACTCGACGCCGCACCCCAAAACGCGTGCCCCTCGCCAGCTTTTGCAAGAACCGACGACCGATGAACTCGAAGCGGTGCGGACCGAGGCGATCCGCGCGCTGCGCTCCGGAAACGGATCCCAATCCGCGTCGAAGGCGGTGAACGACCCCGTCCGCGCCTATTTGCGCGAGATCGGCAAGGTGTCGCTGCTCTCTGCCGAGCTTGAGGTCCTCTGCGCGCAACGGATCGAGCGGGGCAACCTCGCGAGCCACGAGCTCGAGGAGATGCGCCGTGACGGCACGTTCGGCGACCTCTCGCCGCGCAGGCGCCGGACGCTCGAGCGGCAGGTCGGCGAGGGTCTCGAAGCACGGGACCTGCTCACCGAAGCGAACCTCCGCCTCGTCGTTTCGATCGCGAAGCGCTATCGCAACCGCGGGATGGCGTTTTTGGACCTCATCCAGGAAGGCAACCTGGGCCTGATGCGCGCCGTCGAGAAGTTCGACTACCGCAAGGGCTTCAAGTTCTCGACCTACGCCACCTGGTGGATCCGCCAGGCGATCACCCGCGCCGTCGCCGACCAGGCGCGCACGATCCGGATCCCGGTCCACATGGTCGAGACGATCAACAAGGTGACCCGCGTCCAGCGCCAGCTGTCCCAACAGCTCGGCCGCGAACCGACCGTCGACGAGATCGCGCACCTCGTCGAGCTGCCTGCCGAGCGCATCCGCGAGATCCAGCGCATCAATCAGGACACGGTCTCGCTCCAACAGCCGATCGGCGGCGAGGACGACTTCAGCCTCTCGGACCTCGTCGAGGACCAGGCCGCCGAGGTGCCCCTCGACGCAGCGACGCGGGTGCTTTTGAACGAGGCCGTGCAGCGAGCCCTCCACGAGCTGACCCACCGCGAACAGGAGGTTGTGCGTCTGCGCTTCGGCCTCGACGACGGTCGCATCCGCACGCTCGACGAGGTCGGACAGATCTTCGGGGTGACAAGGGAGCGGATCCGCCAGATCGAGATGAAGACGCTCGCGAAGCTTCGTCAGCCGAGCCTCGCCCGGCCCCTTCGCGACTATCTCGAGGCCGACTGAGGGCCGTCGCGCAAACGGCGCGCCAATTTCTTCCGCCGGAACCGCCGAGGCCGGACGGCACTTCTCGACCTGCAGGACGAATGCAAGCGGGGACATAATGGACCCGCTTCGATGAGAGGGGGACGGATGTCTGCAAGTTCTTCGGCGTCAGAGTCGGGCTTCGGGTCCGAGATCCCGTCGGTCTCTGAGGCGGCGATCGCTGTCCACTGGAAAGAGGAGGGGTACGTCCTGCCTCCGGCGCGCTTCATCGGGCAGGCGAACGCCAGCGACCCGAGCATTCGCGAGCGGTTCGCCGAGGACAAGTTCCCCGAGTGCTTCCGGGAGTATGCCGACCTGCTGGAGTGGGACGAGTACTGGCACACGACGCTTGACACGAGCACCCCGCCGTTTTGGAAGTGGTTCGTCGGCGGGAAGCTGAACGCCAGCTACAACTGCGTCGACCGCCATCTCAAAAAGGACCGCAACAAGGTGGCGATCATCTGGGTGCCCGAGCCCGAGGACGAGGCGACCCAAGCGATCACCTACCAGGAGCTCTACCGGCGGGTGAACGAGACCGCGGCGATGCTGCGCGACTTCGCGGGTCTGAAGACCGGCGACCGCGTCACCTTGCACATGCCGATGGTCCCCGAGCTGCCGGTCGTGATGCTCGCCTGCGCGCGCCTCGGCGTCATCCACTCGCAGGTCTTCGCCGGCTTCTCCGGACAGGCCTGCGGCGGGAGGATCTCGGACTCCCAGAGCAAGGTCCTCATCACGATGGACGCCTACTACCGGGCGGGCCAGCTGGGCGACCACAAGTCAAAGGCAGACGAAGCCGTGGCGCGGGCAAAAGAAGAGGGCACCGACGTCGAAAAGGTGCTCGTCTACCGGCGTCACCCCGGTGAGTACCTCTCGAAGACGCCGATGGTCAAGGGCCGCGACTTCTTCGTCGACGAGGTGATGCGGGACTACGCGGAGGAGCTCGTCGAGCCGATCTCGATGCCGGCCGAGGCGCCGTTGTTCCTCATGTACTCGAGCGGGACGACTGGTCGCCCGAAGGGCTGCCAGCACAGCACTGGCGGCTACCTCTCGTACGTGACGGGGACTGCGAAGTACTACCAGGACATCCACCCCGAAGACACCTATTGGTGCGCGGCGGACATCGGCTGGATCACGGGCCACTCCTACATCGTCTACGGACCGCTCTCGCTCGGAACGACGACGGTGATCTATGAGGGTGCGCCGAACTACCCCGACGCCGGCCGTCCATGGCGGATCGCCGAGCGACTCGGCGTGACGACGTTCCACACCGCGCCGACGACGATCCGGATGCTCCGCAAGGTCGGACCCGACGAGCCGAAGAAGTACAACTACCACTTCAAGCACATGACGACGGTCGGCGAACCGATCGAGCCCGACGTCTGGCGCTGGTATCACGACGTCGTCGGCAAGGGCGAAGCGGTCATCGTCGACACCTGGTGGCAGACGGAGAACGGCGGCTTCCTCGGCAGCACGCTGCCGGCGCTCGACCCAATGAAGCCGGGGAGCTGCGGACCCGGAGTGCTCGGCGTCTACCCGATCATCTACGACGAGGACGGAAACGAAGTCGAGCGGGGAAGCGGAATCGCCGGCAACATCTGCATCCGCAACCCCTGGCCCGGCATCTTCGAGACGATCTGGGGCGACCCCGACCGCTTCGTGAAGACGTATTTCGAGAAGTACAACCGGGACAAGAAGAGCACGGACTGGCACGACTGGCCGTACTTCTCGAACGACGGCGCCATGCAGGCCGCGGACGGGTACTTCCGCATCCTCGGGCGCGTCGACGACGTCATCAATGTCTCGGGGCACCGCCTCGGCACGAAAGAGCTCGAGTCAGCGGCGATCACCGTTCCCGAGATCGCCGAGGCCGCCGCGGTGCCGGTCTTCGACGAGCTGCGGGGCCGGGCGGTCGAGATGTACGTCGCGGTGAAACCGGGGATCAAGCCGGGGCCCGACATCGAAGAGAAGGTGTCAAAAGCGATCGAGGTCGAGATCGGGAAGGTGGCACGCCCGAAGAAGGTCTGGATCGTTCCGGACATGCCGAAAACCCGGTCTGGCAAGATCATGCGGCGCGTGATCGCGAGCGTGTCGAACTTCACCGACGTCGGCGACGTGACGACGCTCGCGAACCCCGAGGTCGTCGACGAGATCCGCCATCACGTGCAGAGTGAGAAGGTTGCCGCGGGAGACGTGCCGCGCGAGCTCTCGGCAGAGGAACTCGAAGAGATCAAGTCGTTCGGACACGCCGAATAGGGGAAGGGCCGGCCTCGAGGATCGTCCTCGACCTGCGGGGCACCCCGTCGGAGATCGAGCAACCGGCCTCGGCCGCAGACGGGCCGGTTGGCGCGAGAACGAGTCGCGCCAACCGGTTGTCGGTCGAGCGACGAAATAGAGCGACTCCGACAGCCCGCGGAGTACTTGCGACGCCTTCAATAGAGCGGTCGAAGGTTGCAAGATCCGATGGCCCATTGGGCCGTCTACCTCGGGCGCGTGCTTGGCGCTCCTCGAACCGCGACCGACGGATTGTGGCGAAGACATGCGCCGAGAGACATCAATCCTGGGCAAATACGTCCCAATCGGGGTACCGTTCGGGGTGGCGCCGCCCCGTTTGTGTCCACCTTGGACCAAACGGGCAGAAAGGAGCCATTTGCAGTAGCGAAAACAGTGAGGTGTTGTTCGTCAAGGGCAGCGACGTGTGCGTCGCGCCGATGCCGAAAGCAAGGGGGAAACACCTACATGTCAATGACGGAGATGGGCCCCGGAAGTTCGCAACCGACCCCGGTGTCAATCGCCGACCCGGGTCCACTCGGTCTCGCCGGGTTCGCGATGACAACGTTCATCTTGAGCTTGGTCAACGCTCAGGTGATCAGCGGGCCGTCGAGCGCCGACTTCCTCGGGCTTGCGTTGATATACGGAGGAGCCGCCCAGCTCTTCGCCGGGATGTGGGAGTTCCGCAAGGGCAACACCTTCGGAGCAGTCGCGTTCAGCTCGTACGGCGCATTCTGGATCGCGGTTTACGTTCAGGTGAAGTTCTTCCCGGGGTCAACGGCGGGAATCGGGTGGAGCTATTTCCTGCTCGCCTGGACAATCTTCACCTTCTACATGTGGATCGGCTCGTTCAAGACGACGGGTGCCGTCTTCATGGTCTTCCTGTCCCTGACCGTTACGTTCGCACTCCTCTGCGCCGGATCGTTCAAGGCATCGTCATCTGTCACCCAGGCGGGAGGCGACTGCGGGATCGCCACGGCGATCTTTGCGTGGTACGCGTCGTTCGCGGTCGTTGTGAACTCAACCTTCAAGCGAACGGTGTTACCGGTCTTTCCGCTGAGCTGATCGACGAAGCACGATCGTCGAGATCGCTGGTCTTGACGACCCGGAGGTTCCGGTGCCTCGCGGACACAGAGGCGCCGGAACCTTTTCGCGATCGCACCGTCCTCAATGCGTCGACATCGCGTGATCGCTTACCCGAAGATCCATCGCAAACGGCGCCAATTGCGTTTCGATACCTCTCGGGCGACATCAAGACGCCGCGATAAGGTGCGCGCGTCCCGATCCGGGGTAGCTCAATTGGCAGAGCACGCGGCTGTTAACCGTGTGGTTGAGAGTTCGAGTCTCTCCCCCGGAGCTCATTCGCGAGATGGATAGGGGGCCGTAGCTCAGTGGTCAGAGCAGGGGACTCATAATCCCTGGGTCGGAGGTTCGATCCCTCCCGGCCCCACAAAAGTCTGTAAGACCACGGCTGATCTGGAACGTTTCGATAACACCAGATCTGGAACGCAATATGGGTGGTGCTCAAAGAGATCGGCAAGATGGAACAGCGTTATGACGCCGTGCTCGCCGTCGTTCGAGACGGCCTCAGCGTCGTCGAAGCGGCGCTCGCCGCCGGCGTGAGCCGCCAGAATCGAAGTCAGACGAGTGCCGAAGTTTGCGTCACGATGTATCGAACCCTCGATCTACGTCACTAAGTTCCTTGCGTGGCTCGTGCCTACGCTGGTGCCGATTTCCAACCCGCTCGCCCATCCACGTTCACGTGCGATGTCCTCGTCGTGGGCGGCGGCCCGTCGGGCTCCGCAGCCGCGTACTGGCTTGCCGGAGGCGGCCTCGACGTGCTGGTCGTCGAGAAGAAGCGCTTTCCGAGGGAAAAAACCTGTGGGGACCTTCTTTCTTCGCGCGCGGTCCGCCAGCTTTACGACATGGGTTTGTACGACGACCTCCAAGCCCGTCACCGCTTCGACCGCATTCGGGCGCTCGGCTTCGGCCACGAAGTCCTCCTCGCCTGGCCTGAGCATCCCGACTATCCGCCATACGGCTACGTCATCCCCCGGTCGGAGCTCGACGCGCTCGTGGCGACGCGCGCCGAGAAATCCGGGGCTGCATTCTGGCAAAACGTCGAGGCGATCGAACCGCTCGGTGCGTTGTCCGGCCACGGCGGACCTGCCCTCGGAGCGCGGGTCCTCGATCACGAACACGGTAGGACGACCGAAGTGCGGGCGAGCTACGTCATCGTGGCCGACGGCGCGAACTCGCGCTTCGGACGCGCGCTCGGGGCAGAACGCGATCGCTCGCGCCCCTTCGGAATGGCGCTTCGCAGCTACTACTGCTCGCCCCGCCATGTCGAGGCGACGATCGAGTTCCAGCCCGACCTCCGCGACACTGCAGGCAACGTGATCCCTGGTTACGGATGGATCTTTCCGACCGGGGACGGACGGGTCAACGTTGGTATCGGGATCGTCTCGTCGTACCACGGCTGGAAGGGGGTGAATACGTCGAACCTCCTCGCCGAGTTCGTCGTCCACGCCCCGAAATCGTGGTGCCTCGGACCGAAGACGATGTGTGCCCCGGCGACCGGCGGGCGCCTGCCGATGGGGCTCTCCGTTGGACCGCGGGTCGGCCCGGACTACCTGCTCGTCGGCGACGCGAGCGGCTCGGTGAACCCGTTCAACGGAGAGGGGATCGCCTACGGCTACGAGACGGGCCGACTCGCCGCGTCCCACATCGTTGAGGCGTCGGCAACCCACGACCCATCAGTGCTCAAGCACTATGAATCCGAACTCGAAGACCGTTACGGCTTGTACTTCAAGGTCGCGTCGAGCTTCACGCATCTCGTGGGGCGCCCACAGTTCATGGAGCGCCTTTTCGCGACGTGCATGCACTCGAAGGCGGCGATGGGATGGCTAGTCCGAATCATGTCGAACCTCATGCGTCCCGACGAGACCGGCGCCGCGGAACTCGCCTACCGCGCTGCTGCAGCGATCGCGGCCCGCTCCGGCTGACCCTCTCGGCGATGCTGTGGCGAACTTGAAGTAGCGCGAGCTGCTACCTAGGCAGCCTCAGGCTTTTGAGCACCACCGGGAGCGCAAGCCCTTTAAGCGAACACTTGACCTCCGGGCAACCACGGGTTCAGCAGCCTGACGAGAAAGAACGGCATCGAGGCTCCTCGGTGGAACGAGCGCGCCGGCATCGATCCCGGCACACCGTCGGATGCCCTGTGGCGTCGCCAAGATACCGATCTTGCTGCGTCGCGCTTGGAGCGAAGTACGCCGCGGTGCGGCTGGGTTTATCGGTATCTCCTGACGCGGCGGCACGACGGAAAATGGCTTAGCTTTCGGTGGCCAGCAATATGCCGGCTCTCGATTGGAGACCGAACATGGCAACAAAGAGCAAGTCACAGTTGCTGATCACGTTCGTGGCGAGTCCGGACCAGGTCGATGAGATCGATGCCCTGGTAGCGAGTCATGGAGAATGGATGGCCAAGACCCACCCCCGGGAAGGGTCGAAGGCATTGCTCAGTTACAACCTTTCGAAGGGACCAGAGTTGTCCAATCCACTCGATCCTGGTTCCGAGACGACCGGAAACACCCGCTACGTGCTGAGCGAGATCTACGAGTCCCCGGCGGGAATCGACAATCACTGGCAAGAGGCACAGCAATCGTGGGGCAACTTTGCCGCAATGGTGGAAGTCATCAGTAGCTGTCATCCACAGACGCTGCATTACGGCGAGATCGCCGAGTCCCTCTGGTAGCCAGCGTTATCCGGCGTCGCGTTGCCGGGTAGGTCCCGCGGAGATCACGAACGGTCATCCTGACTCTCATTTCTGGTGGCGACAAAACCTCAACGCGTCCTCTCCCGCAGACGGATTCTGTACCCAACTCTCAAACCGCTAGCGACGCAGACCTCTGTCTGTCCGTTCACACAAGAGTCAGGCATTCCGCGGACGCAGCGGATCCCTTGCACGACCCGACTCGGTTGTGATCGAGCCGGCGTTGCGGGTCACTCTCGCGGAGGCGGAGGAAAGCTGGCCCCTTACCGGTGTTCGGGCACATTCTCAGCGCGCTCGAGATCTCGTTCAGGAAGATCTTCGAATCCAAAGGGACTTCCAGCACTGACTGGGCCGCTGGCAGCGGAGCAGGATTTCACCGAGGCAGTAGTGGGAGGGAGGGCACGCCGATGCTCGTGGTGTTTATTGTGCCTGCTTTCATTCTCCTTGGTGTCGCCCTGCTCGTGGGAATTCCGCTGCTGGCGGTCGCTTTGATCGCTGTTATTCCTCTCACAATGGTCCACTTCATCCGACATCACCACGCCAACCGAGTCCTTCGTTTGCACTGAGCGTCGGCACCGTTGGTCACAGCGAGCGAGCCGCTCGAAGAGATCGGCAGCTGAGCTTTGACGAATTGCCCAGGATGACGAATTCAACGGAAGTCATGACAGATCCCTTCGTGGAACCAATTTGTCGTCCTGTTGACGCCACCAGCCCGGCAGGTGCGACACGACACCTCGTCCGCGCTCGCGACCCGGCAGTCGCTCAGTCGCGGGAGCGCGTCGGTGTGGCACGGCGCGCTCGGCGCCGGCGTCACTCCGCGAGCTGCCGAGCGAGCAGCTCGTCGATCCGCGCGAAGCCGCCTTCCGCGCCCTTCTCCACTCCGTAGCCCATCGTCGTGTCGCGGTCCTCGGTCGAGTCGAAGTGCATCGTCTGCACGAGCTTCGTCCGCTCGCCGAGATCCTCGAATTCGAGTGTTTGCACGTGGTTCTGAAACGTCTGGACGATCCGCTCCGGCGGGACGACCTCGTGGAACTCGCCCTGCACCAACCCATAGTCGGTGCGGAAGCGCCAGCGGCCGCCCGGTCGGACGTCCATCTCTTCGACGATCGTGTTGTTCCCCCACCACTCCGGGATGAGCTCGGGCTTAGTCCAGACGGCGAACACGCGTTGGCGGGGCGCGTCGAAGACGCGCTCGATGCGGATCTCGGTGTCGGTCGGGGTCGTGATCTCCATGGTCATCTGTCTCCCTTCATGCGCTCGAGGAGCTCCTCGAAGCGGTCGAGTCGTTGCAGCCAGGCTTCGATGTCGGCGAGCGGGTGCGTCACCAGGCTGCACCTGCGGGTCCTGCCGACTTTCTCGGTCCGCACGAGCTCGGCGTCCTCGAGCACCCGCACGTGCTTCCTCATGCCCGTGAGGGTGATCCCGAAGGGATCGGCAAGCTCGCTGATCGTCGCGCTACCCCCGCGAAGCCGCTCGACCAACGCTCGCCGCGTCGGGTCTGCGAGGGCCGCGAAGGTGCGGTCGATCGGCAGAGAACACTGAACCATTGAGTTCAGTATTTCACACCTCTCGCGAAGGTGCAATACGGGGCTCGCGACAAGCGCGGGCGCAAACCCGAGGCGCGATTTTCGAGAGGATGACGCATGGCGGCCACGCGACCAGCGCCCGATCGTCAGGGTGTGCGCGTCTCACGGAAGAGACGCATGCCAGTGCTCATCAACGACGCCGTCAACCCAATGCCCTAGGGCATTGGGCAGGAGGAGGCGCACGAGGCGCTCGGTGATAATCCCAAATGCGAACGAAGATTGATGCGAGTCTCGGCATCCGAAGCCGGTTCTGTAGGCGTCTCGACCTCAGAAACCTCGAAGCCTCACTGCTCCGCTAGTTGATGTAGCAAGCGGTCGAGAAATGGCACCTGGCCGGCCAACAGTTTCGATCGCGCCTGTTCCACCATGAACCACGCGGCTCGGTCGACTTCAGGAAACGATTGCATCTGTCCGGACTTCGGTGGCCATTCCAAATCGAACGAGTTGCTCGCGATTTCGCTCACATCGATGTCGCTCTCGAGCGCCCAGGCAACGATGCGTTTGCCGCTCGGTTGTTTGAGTTCGCCCAACTCCAGCAGTTTTCCCTGCGGGAATGGCTTTCCAAGCTCCTCAGTGAACTCGCGCTTCGCCACAAGAAGCGGATCCGGTTCCTGCTCGGGCTCATACTCTCCCTTGGCTATCGACCAAGCGCCGTCATCCTTGTTCGCCCAGAACGGACCGCCGGGATGCACGATAAGGACGTCGAGCCGATTCGAGATGCAGAAGCGATATGGGAGTATTCCGGTGCTGTGCCTAGACATGGCGCTTGGTCCACAAACCGATCCCGACTCCTACGAAAAGACGCGCAACCAGAACGGCGCGCGTCTCTCGTTCTGCTTGCCCTTGTCTCCTGTCTGGCTGCCCGCAGTTCGTCCCCGCGTTCTAGCACTGCTCGCGCGAGGCGCCCGCGCTCGCGAGATGAGCTTCCGAGCGGACGCCCGGACCAGCAACCAGGAGGGGCCTCGACACACTCGACACGTTCTGGCTGAAAACTGACCACTCCGCAGCCATTTTTTTACGCTGGATTCATCGAATGTTCAGGCTGACTATTCGCTAAATTAGACCAGAACAATCCACAGCTAATGTAAAATCAGCGCCCTTTCACTTCCAAAGTGATCCGATATCTGGCCTCACAGGATCCCGTTGAACGATTGGCGAGAAGTCGCTCGCACTGAGAAGTTCTCGCGTCATCGCGACCTGCGAATAGGGCTGGTGACATGCATGTGGCGACCGATCAGCCCCAGTTTTCGCCGGACGATCCACACGGATAGTGGTGAATTTCAGACGTAAACACACTCTGAGTGATGAGCGGCGCACGGAGTGCGGATTGCTACTTCCAAATATGAGGCATTTGACCTATATCCGCCTGTTCGATCTACCGATACACTGCCGCCGCCTTTTGTGCAACGCGACCAGAGAGGACGGCGTGTGAACCGGTTCGGATTCGTCGGTTCAAAGGCTCGGGCTGTCGTGAAACGGGAGAATCGCCGAGCATGATCGAGGAGGTCACCGCGGAACAGACGGCCGACGCGACTGCACATTCGCGGGTACTCATCGTCGAAGACCACCAAATGCTCGCCGAGGCATTGGCCCTTGGACTGAGTAACCGTGGATTCGAATGCCGCGTCGCCGACTTCCGTGCCATCCAGGCGAGCATCGACGAGGCTGCACAGTGGAGTCCCGCTCTCGTCTTGCTCGATCTCGATCTCGGTGACGAAGACGGGCTTTCTCTCCTCCGAAACCTTCGCGCGACCGGCGCGCGGGTCCTCGTCGTCACCGGCTGCCGTGACGAGTCCCGCCTCGCGGCAGCGATCGCGCTTGGCGCCGTGGGCTGGGTGAGAAAGACCGAGGCGTTCGAAGTCTTGATCTCCACCGCGGAACGAGCAGCGCGGAACCAACCGCTCATCGGCCTCGTGCGATTCGAGGAGCTGACGAGCCTCGGTCATGAACGGCTCAAGGCAGAGGCTCTTTTGAGGACTCGAGCTGCATCGCTCACACCGCGCGAGCGCGAAGTGCTCTCGGCGCTGTCGGAGGGCACGACGGCCCAAGGCGTGGCAGAGCAATTCACGATCTCTCTCGGTACCGCTCGTGCACACATCCGCTCGATTCTCATGAAGCTCGGCGTGTCGACACAGATTGCGGCCGTGGCGATCGTCAGACAGCTCGTGGCGACTCGCCACGGGTTCGCCCCCGACGAGGTTCTGTCTGCCCTCGGTGACGGGAACTCTGGCGACATCCGTTCTCCCACTCATCCATCGGGCACGAACAGCGCGCGAGCGCCTCGGGCGTACGACCGCGCCATGCCCATCGCCTCCCCGTCGTAAGCGAACGTCTGCGAGGCCAAGCCCGTGTCCGCAAACGTCCTACGTGTAGGTCAGAACCGCACACGACGGTCGACGGTTACCTACAGCGGGCCGGACCGACGCGGCGTCATCCGCAAGCTCGACCGGCCGGTCAGCGCCGAAACTGCCGCGACAGTCATGGTTGGCGTCATAACAGTGCCGATCTGCGTCGCCACGGTTGCCCGCGCCTTGGGCGCCGGATTAGGCCCGTGGTCAACTGGCGTCGCCGACGCCGCATTCGTTGGCTTCTCCATAGCCGCCGCGTTGCTCATGTTCCGGTGGCGACTCATAGGTGATGCCGCCTGTGTCCGGCTCGCGGCGACCGCAGCAATCATCGGTCTCTATTTCCTGGTAGCCGCCACGCGGCCGGACACGATGGATTCTGGAGTCGCGGCGGCGCTGCGCATTGTCTCGGTGACGGTGATCGCGCCGCTGACGATGGATGTCTTGTTCGGGCCAGAGGTGAGAGGCGACCTCCGTCCGGTGCGCTTCATCGTCGGAATGATGGCGGTCGCCCTCGTTGGCGCACTTTTTCTGGGGCTATCGCCTGCCCGAGTGGTCTTGCAGGCGAATCCGGGGGGAATCCGAATCGTCGATCTTCTCGCCGCGCTCGTGGCGAGCGTGCTCGCCGGAATGTCCGTCATCGAGGGAGTCCGACGTCGCCGCCTTCTGCTCGTGGGCCTCGCGGCGATGCTCTTGTCGGTGGGTGGGTCGTGCACCGCGTTCGCGGTGAACGACCTAGGTCATTGGCCGAGCCTGTCGGCCCTGTTCCTTTTCGTTGGGGCCGTCGTGTTCGTCGCCGTCGTGGGAAGCGAACTCCAGCCGGCGATCGACGCAGTGCTGATCCATGACGTACGCGGCAGGCGGCGATGGGAGGCCGCCGAGTCCCAGCTGACCGAAGCTCACAGCCGCATCCAGGTGCAACGCCACGACGTGAGCAGCATGCTGAGCGCGATCGACGGGACCTTGCTCGTGCTCACGACACAGCGAGATCAACTTCCTGCCGAGGACACCGACCGATTGCTCGTGGCGATCCGTGATGAAGTCCACGTTCTGCAAGCCAATCTCGGGGGAAGACCAAACGACGGTCGCGGATACGACCTCTCCGAACTGGTCGAAACGATTGTCTCGGTTCGCGACTCGGGTCAGACGCGACTCCGCTACGAACTCGAGCAAGAAATAGAAATGCGAGGGCGCCGCGACCGCGTTGCCGTTGCCGTGGACAACCTCCTTGCAAATGCGGCTATCCATGCGCCACAAGCACAAGTCACGGTGACAACTCGGTGTATCGCCCATCCTGGCGGGCACATCGCCGAGATCACGGTGTCCGACGACGGGCCCGGTCTTTCGGAGGCAGGGCTGCAGCGCGCGTTCGAGCGTGGATGGCGGGGCACATCAGCAGCAAGTCGACCCGGAAGTGGCATCGGTCTTGGACAGTGCCGAGATCTCATCGAAGCAGAAGGGGGCCACGTGGAGCTGAGTCCATCGAATCCCTTTGCGCCTCACGGCCACCGAGGTCTGACGGTCAGGATCACCCTCCCGACGACCTCGGCGGAAGGGATGGCGTTGCATCCGTGTTTGCCTCAACCAGCGCGACTTCGGGTTCTCGACGGGGGCGCCGGGATGTGACGGTCGCGTTTTCTCGGCCACAGTCGCACCGAATGACCGCCCACGAGAACGTCAACAACGCTTGTGGCACACCGACATCGCCACGCACTTTCACGGATCGCCCAATTCTGGATGACGGTCGCTGACGTCCGGCCACCCGTGCGAGGCCGTTGTGTGTTCGAGATGAGGCGAACGAGACTGGCCTACGGCTGGCTGCGGTGTCCGTTGTTCGAGTATCGGGATGACACGCCAGTTTCGACCGCGAGACCGTTCGCGAGATGGTCGACCGCCGCATCGCCGCTCGCCCGCGCGACCCGCCGGTGGGCTGGATACGTTCTCGACGATTTGCCAATCGACTGACCCGACTTCGCTCTGTCAGAGCTGGTGCGCCCCGCGGTGTAGCGATACAGAGTGCCGTTATCGACCACGGCGTAGACGTCCCTCTCACGGAGCGATTGTCCCTGCACGGCGCGGTACAGAATCGGGCACTCGAGGCGGCGCGCGACTTCTCGTAGCCCGTCGAAAGAGCTCAACTCGACGACCACGATTCCAGGTGGGCCGGGAAGATCCTCGACGTCGATCAGAGAGGTTCCGTATCGCGTCGCGATGCGCACCCGCTCGTCGTCCGAGGTCGCGTCGCCAACGAGCGGACGACCAAACAGGATCGCGAGGAGGAGCGCGACCCCCAGTACCGCGAGCGAGATAACCCGCGCGTTGGCCACCCTGAGGCCAAGAAGCAAGGTCGCGGCTCGGGCGTCCGGCACCTGAACCGTCCCTGGGACGCTCGAGGTGAAGGAAACCGGCTGGGCTACCGCACCGAATGTCGCCGACCCACCCGTCGCACCCGTGCTCGCGGAGCTTGGGGTCAGGCTCGCGGGCGTCGAGCCGTATCCGACGCCATACGCGAACGCCACCGCATTGTCGAAATTGGTCCGGAATGGCGTTTCTCCGAGTCGCCCGCGGACTTCCACTGTGGGCGCGATCGACACCTCCATGGACGCACCAGCGGCGAGACCCCCCGTCGCACGGTCGAAGGCGGTCGCGGCCGCCTGCAGCGAGGCGAGGTCCAAGGTGCCGGTCGCGTAGAAATTCGTTCCCGTGAAGCTCGTGCGCAGCTGGAGTGGGATCGCCCGACTGAGGCCCTGTCCATTGGTGATCGTTGCGACCATCTGTTCGGAGCCCGACACCTTCGCCGGCTCTGCCGAGTTCAGGTTGTACACATAGGACACCGTTACGCGGCGGACGGCCCCCGAATAGATCGGATCACCCGTCGTGAGCCCGGCACGACCGTAGATCGAATTCGGCCTCGTCGGCGCGCTGTAGGAGAGTCGACCGGATTGCGTGTACTTCAGGCTCGCTGACACGGTCGTGGGCCGGATCCAGGCAAACCCGGCGAGGGCACCAACGGCGATCGCGAGGGCGCCAGCGGCGATCGCAAGGTTGGCGCGACCGCGTCGGCGAGTTCGAGTTGAGCGGTGGTCAGCTGGCAAGGCGATGCCTCCTTCGACGGCGCCGCGAAACTCGCGTGCGGCCAAACGACAAGATCCACAGCAAAATTAAGAACGCGGCGGCAACACCAGGAATCCGCAGCCCCGTGAGCAAGCGCCCAATGCGCGGCAGGTGCACCCACTCAGCGCCGACGATCTGAGACTTCGTGGGTTCGTACGAATCAATGAAATCGTTGTTGTCGCCTTTAAACACGTAACGGCCATCGCGAATGGCGACGATCCGGTGCATGACGACGACCCCGAGTTCGTGATTCTGGTACGCAGCGACCTCGCCGACGCGGTAGGTGCTCTCTCTCCGCAGAATGACGAGATCACCGGCATGGAAATGGGGAAGCATGCTCACCCCGGACGTCACGACGTAAGTGTTCCGACCACCAAGGGTGGGTGGCGCCAGCAAGACCCATGCGCCAAAAAAGAGTGCGATCGTCAGCAGAAAGGCAGCCCCACGGCGGACGTGCGACTTCGACGCTGTCCGCGAGTCTCTGCGGGTTACGGGGTAGGGCAAGCCGACTGTCGTCATCGCATCTCTCTCGTGTCTGCAGACATATCTGCACGCCTCCTGCCGTCGCGGGGACGCTGGACGAAACGGGCACCGTCCCGCGTCCCCGCGACGAGCGAGGTCGTTACGACTGCGGAGTTACTGGCTGGCCGCGACGTCGAGCGCGGTCACTTGGCTCTCGGTAATGCCCGTTGGGTACGGGAAGACACAGGAAACCGGGTAGTAGGTGCCGGTCGGGACGTCGGTGCTGGGCGCCGTCGTCCCCTCGCCTCCGATTGTGCAGTCACTGCCGTAGCCCGATGCTGAGTTACCGATCGTGATCAGCTTGGAGGAGCCGTCCCACAGACTCACCGTGACGATCTTCGGCGCCTGGTCCGTGAATGTGTCCGGTGCGAGCCAGAACTTGAAGTCGGTGATGATGCAGGTTGACCCGATCGTGTTGTTGGGACACGTGGTGTCGTATGTCGTGTTGCTCGTGACGTAGCCGGTGACGGGGCCATAGCCTTCACCGGCGCTACTGGCCGAAACCGTGTTGGTTGCCATGTACGCGAAGCCGGCGGTCGCGATGGCCGCCGCGCCTCCCCACAGGAGCAGCCGACGGGGTAGCTTCTTCATGATTTGAGATTCCCTTCTCGGATCGACCCATCGGTCCGTTCAACTCGGGCCGGTGGGTACGAGGTTGTTTTGGTGACCGAGTGCCCGCCGGCTGCTGGTCCAAATGCGTTACAGCCGGCGGAGCCCCTCGGCAACCGTTGATGCCGGTTGCGGCGTTACGCGCCATGGCCGGTGTCGCCTCTGTTGTACGACGGAGGCGACACCGGCGGCATCTGCAAAATTGCAGATATGTCGCGTCGCGAGATCAATTCCCACGAATTCGCACGACAATCCCGTTCTCGCCGACTTCCTAACTGCTTCACGCCACGTCAGGTCCAGGTCCGTCGGCTTTTGGCCCGTCGGGTAAGCCCTCCACGGCAGGAGAGGACGCTCGCGGCCCGAAGAAGAAGAAGTGGTGCAGGCACGGCAAAGGTCCCTGGGCTGGCAACCTTGTCGTGACAGCTGGGGCAACTCAGGCTTGACCTTGGCGGTCGCTAATCGAGGTGATGGTGGCAAGGGGGGCCGAAATGCGCCGAGAACCGCGCCGTGCCTAGCGCCCTCGTCCAGTTCACCTGGTACCGGTTCCGCACGACATTGCGCCGCCGCATCGGCGGCTACGTCGTGCTCGTCCTCGTCGTCGGTTTGATCGGTGGAATCGCCATCGGCGCGATCATCGGAGCTCGGCGAACCCAGTCGGCGTTCCCTGCCTCGCTCGCCGCGTCGAACGCCTCGGACCTTCAGTTCTCGACCTACATCGGCGGCTGCCGCATACCCGCCGAGTGTCTCTATTCCGCGAAGTTCACACGAGAGATCGAGCGCCTTCCCCACGTTCGCCACGTCGCCGGCAATCTCCAAATGCTGCTCGCCCCGGTCGGGACGAACGGCAAGCCGTATCTGCCGTATGCCTTCGCCAACAACGTCGTGGACATGATCGGAAGCTTCGGCGGCGAATACTTCACCCAAGACCGCGTAGTCGCCGACGAGGGAAAAGTGCCGAACCCGGCGAGCTCGAACGAATTCGCGGTCACCGCAGAAACTGCTCGCATCCTCGGCTGGCACGTCGGGGAAACCATCTCGTTGGCGGCGTACACGTTTGCAGCCGCGTTCTCGTCAGGTACCGGTCTCCCTCGCAGCCCGCCCCTCGTAAGTTTCAAGATGAAGTTGGTCGGCATTGTGGCGTTCGATGACGCGGTCGTTCACGACGAGGTCGATCGGTACCCCACGTTCGCGCTCGTCACGCCGGTGGTTTCCCGCATTTTGGCCAGCGGCAAGGCGGCGGGGTTCGCCCAATACGCGCTCGTTCTCGATCGAGGAGCGCAGGACGTCCCGGTCGTAGAACGCGAGCTGATCGCACTCCTGCCGAGAGGAAGCACCTACCAGTTCCACGTGACCTCGGTCGTCGAGGGACAGGTGGAGCGGGCGACTGAACCAGTTTCGATCGCGCTCGCGGCTTTCGGGGTGATCGCGGCGTTGGCAGCCCTCGTTATCGCGGGCCAGGCGGTCGGCCGGGCGATCCGGTCCAACCGACGCGACCTCGACGTGTTGCGAGCTTGCGGTGCGGACCGGGTGATGATCACCGCGGACTCGCTCTTCGGTTTGCTCGGCGCGATCCTCATCGGAGCCGTCTTGGCACTGGCAGTTGGACTCGCGGTCACGCCGCTCTTCCCAGTCGGCACTGTCCGACAGGTCGACCCATCGCCCGGGATCGACGTCGACTGGACGGTGCTCGGCGTGGGTTTCGGTGTTGCGCTGTTCTTCCTGTCCTGTATCGCCTTTCTGTACGTCGTGGCATCGATGCGACGAGCATCTGACGCTGTCGAGAGAATGCAAAGCTCGTCGGCCATCGTTGACCGTGCCGCGCGCATCGGATTGCCGCCCGCCGCGATAGCTGGAATCCGCTTCGCGGTCGCCCGCGGTCATGGACGCGACAGCGTGCCTGTCGGTTCCGCATTTCTCGGCGCGACGCTGGCCGTGCTCGTACTCGTCACCACGGTCACGTTCGGCGACGGACTGAGCACCCTCGTCTCCCACCCGAAGCTCTACGGGTGGAATTGGAACTACGCGATCGAAGAGGTCGGAACCGGCAACGTCCCCGGAGCGCTCTCGAATCGCCTACTCACTCAGGACCGGTACGTCGCGAGCTCGAGCGCATTCGGTTTCGCGAATCCGCAAATTGACGGCCTGACGATTCCGGCGATGCTCACAAGCTCGTACACAGCGATATCGCCACCGATCCTCTCAGGACACGGATTGCAGAACGTCCACCAGATCGTCCTCGGAGGAGCGACGCTCTCGCAGCTGCACAAACGAGTCGGCGATTGGGTTGTCGTCAGCTACGGCACGCCGAACGATGCGCCCGCGTACGTGCCGCCGACCCGCGTTCGAATCGTAGGTACGGCGACGTTCCCCGCCATCGGCGACAGCGGATCCTTGCATCCGTCGATGGGCGCTGGCGCGCTCCTTTCGGAAGACATCGCGCCACCGAAGTTCCGGCGCTTGAACACGAACCCCGATCCGCTGCAAAACGGCGAACCTATCGTCGTCATTCGACTTCGCCGAGGCGCCCCGCCTCGCGCCGCGCTCGCGTCGCTCCAGCACATCGCCGAAAAGATCTCGAAGGCGGTGCAAGCGGATCCGAATTCTGGAGGAGGCACCTACGAGATCCTTTCTGTGCAACAACCAGCAGAGATCGTGAACTACAAGACGATGGGGTCCACTCCGGCGCTCCTCGCCTCCGGACTCGCCGTCGCGGCGGCTTTTGCCCTCGGACTAACGCTGTTCGCCTCTGTCCGTCGGAGACGAAGGGATCTCGCGCTGCTGAAGACGCTCGGTTTCGTGCGAAGGCAGTTGTCGGCCGCAGTTTTGTGGCAGTCCTCGATCGCTGCAGGAGTCGGCGTTGTCATCGGAGTGCCACTCGGGGTCATCGTCGGTCGGACGTTGTGGGGCGTCTTCGCCCGCGAGATCTATGCCGTCCCCCGACCGACGGTCCCAGCAGTCCCAATCGTCCTTGTCGCGATCGGTGCCATCGTCCTCGCCAATGTCGTCGCCTATCTGCCGGGTCGGTTCGCCTCGCGCACCCCCACCGCACCCTCGTTGCGAGCCGAGTGATGCGCTCTTGGCAGCGTCACTCGAGCGTTCGCGAACCCACGGTTGGAGTCGATCCGCATACGAGCGGTGCCTTGTTGTGTTCGCGAATAAGCCGAACCGCCTCCGTCCGAAGGCCTCGATGTTCGAAGGGCAACGCGAGTTGAGTGCCGTCAAGCACAGATCTGCGACGTGCTCGTGATGTTCGGCGCTCATCTGATCCTCTACAGCAAGGACGCGACCGCCGACCGCTCGTTCCTCACCGAAGTGTTCGGCTTCCCGTCAGTCGATGCGAGCAATGGCTGGTTGCTTTTCGCGCTTCCCCCAGCAGAAGTCGCGGTCCATCCGGCCGAGATTCCGGGAGCGGAGCTTTACCTGATGTGCGCTGACCTCGGCGCGGAGATGCGGAGACTCGCCGCACTTGGCATCGCGTATTCCGATGTCGAAGAGGCGCGGTGGGGTTCCGCGATCAAGATCCGGCTCCCTGGTGGCAATGAGATTGGTGTGTACCAACCGAGGCATCCACTTGCGGTCGCGAGGACTGATTAGAACCTCATCTCGCGAGGCTTCCAATCGCCCATTCGGATGGCGTAGGGCCAAGCTCGCCGTCGCTCCGATCCGGCGTTCGGTTCCCCACCCGGGCGCGCATGTCTGCCCGAGGGAATGGCATCAACCAAACGGCAAACTTATGACCTCGGTCGACCGACGTTGGCCCGACGACCGATGCGACCCCACGACGTGGCTGGCCACCAGAATGGGGACATGACGCACATAGGGCGAATGAGTCCGTCGCGGCGCGGTTGCAATTGGGCGCGTCGAGCGATGCCGATCGTCACGGCATTCGGCTGTATCAGCGGCTTCGGACTTGTGGCCGTCGCCTCGGCAGCGTCAAGCGCGGCGGATTTGCGGGTGGCGTCGGTTTCTCCATCTCGGAACGCGACGAACGTGCCCGGAACCTCGCAGATCGCGATCCGCTTTTCTTCTCCGATCTCCGCGAGCGTGTCCGTCCCTTTGCTCTCCCCACGCGTTCCGGGCAGCTGGACGACGAACGGGCGGCTGCTGATTTTCACGCCCACCGGCGCCTTCCCGCCGGACAGCAAAGTCACGGTCAGGATTCAGGGCGGAGCAAACGGCGTCGTCGCAATCGACGGGGCCCGATTGAAGGCCACAGACACGGTGGCGTTCACCACGGAAAGTGGATCGGTCCTCCGTGCCGAACAACTTCTCGCGCAGCTCGGGTACCTGCCGGTCGCTTGGCATCCGAGGGCACCATTGGCGAGGACTCCCGCCGAGTTCGAGAGGGCGGTCTACGCCGCCCCGGGCGGTCGCTTCATTTTCCCCGCGGACACCCCGGCACCGCTTCGCTCGCTCTGGCGACCGCACTCGGCGTCGTCTCAGATTCTCGAGAGCGCGCTCGCGTCGTTCGATCGCAGCGAGCATCTCCCGATGGGAAGCGGATTGTCGCCGCAGTTTTGGTCGACACTGCTTCGGCTCGGACGACGACCGCTGCTGCATCGGAACTCCGACGGCTTCACGTACGCGCTCGTCGACAAGAACGTCGGCAACAACAAGCCGGAGACCATCACGATCTTCCAAGACGGCCGCGTCGCCCTCGAGTCGCCAGCCAACACCGGCATCCCAGCATCTCCGACCGCAGACGGAACGTACGCGGTCTATTTGAAGTTCCGGAACCAGGTGATGTCAGGTGTGAGCCCGTTCGGCCAGTCCTATTCGGACCCTGTTTCGTGGATCTCGTATTTCAACGGTTCGGACGCCGTCCACTACATCTCCCGGACGGAATACGGCTTCCCGCAGAGTTTCGGATGCGTCGAGCTGCCGTGGACGGTGGCCGAGCGCTCGTACGGGCTGTTGCAACTCGGAACCCTCGTCACCGTTGAATCCTGAATGGGCGACCAACGGGCGCTCGAACTCGTTGCGGCACGACGTGGTCGATCGTGCGGAACCGCCCCACATCGCCTGCTGAGCGAGGGTCCGCAACCGCATCGATCGCGACGACTCAGCCGACCCTTCGCGCGCGAACATCGTCGAGTGACGATCACAGGACTTGACCACGTGCAGCTCGCGATGCCGCCCGGTGAGGAAGACAAGGCGCGCCACTTCTATACGGGCGTCCTTGGACTGGCCGAGGTCACCAAGCCACCGAACCTCGCCGTGCGGGGCGGCTGTTGGTTCGAGAACGGAACGGTGAGGATCCATCTCGGCGTCGAATCGGAGTTCCGGCCGGCGAAGAAGGCCCACCCGGCGTTGCTCGTCTCCGGACTCGGCGACCTCGTGGAACGCCTACAAAACGAAGGCTTCCCAGTCGAAACTGATGAACCGCTCCCCGGATACGAGCGCCTGTAGTTATCTGATCCGTTCGGCAACCGAATCGAACTCCTGCTACCGAGCCTCTGAGGCGGGCTTGGCCGTAAATTCGCGCGGTTTGTCGACGGTCGCGCCCAGTCCGCATGCGGCATCCTCGCCCGCCGGCGATAAGCGCCGTGCCGACGAATGGAGCAACTCGCGACACGATCCCCCTCGGCACGAGAGTGTTTCGATAGGGCATGTGACGAACGCTTGTCACGACAGTTAGCTTGCCTGGTGGACCGGCGTGGGAGCGGCACATCTCGCGAATTCGAGGGAGGAACTTCGTGGTGCAACAGACGATGACGGCACTGCGCAAGGCGCGCCCTGCCCGAGGTCTCGAGCTCGATTTCGATGCCAAGGTGCCCACCATCGGACCGAACGATGTCCTCGTCGAGCTCAGCTATGCCGGCATCTGCGGCACCGACCGCCACATCTACGACTGGGACGAGTGGAGCTCGTCGCGCGTCCCGCCGGGCATCATCGTCGGCCACGAGTTCATGGGGAGAGTCGCGGCTGTCGGGGACGCCGTCACGGCCGTCTCGGTTGGCGATCGGGTGAGCGGCGACGGTCACATCGGCGACCAGATCTGCGAGTACTGCCGGACGGGGCGCACGCACATCTGCGAGAACCTCAGCATCATCGGCGTCGATCGCGACGGATGTTTCGCTCCGTACCTTTCCATGCCAGAACGCAACATCTGGAAACTCGACGCTCGCATCTCCGACCACGTCGCTGCGATCATGGACCCGCTCGGCAACGCGATGCACGCCGTCACCGCGGCCGAGGTGTCGGGGAAAGACGTCCTCGTCACCGGATCGGGCGTGATCGGACTCGCGAGCGTTGCGATCGCGAGGTACCTCGGCGCAGCACACGTCATCGCGACCGACATCGACGAGCGTCGACTCGCGCTCGCCGAGGAGTTCGGCGCAGACGTGACCGTGAATTCGACGAGCCCGGACTGGCCGGAGCTGGTCGTGGACGCGGCGCTCGGTTCTGGTCCGGAAGTCCTCATCGAGATGAGCGGAAACCCCGACGCTCTCCGCGGCGGTTTCGCCGCGCTCGCGAAAGGTGGCACGGCGGCGCTCCTCGGTCTTCCTGCTTCCGCGATCCCACTTGACCTACCGAACGATGTGATCTTCAAGGCCGCGCGCGTGCTCGGGATCAATGGCCGCTTGATCTTCGCGACCTGGTACGCGCTGGAGCGCTTTTTGACGACGAGCGGCTTTGATGCCAACCGTCTCATCACACACATGCTTCCGCTCGAGAAGTTCGAGGACGCTTTCTCGCTCCTCGCGGGGCACGAGGCGCTGAAGGTGATCTTCGAGATCGGCGAAGGCCGCCGATGAGCGCGCGCGAGACGTTCGCAAGTCGTTCGGGCGCGGTGATCGACGATCTACGCAAGACCGGCCAGTACAAGGAGCTGCACACGGTCTCGAGTCCAATGGGGCCCGTCGCGACGATCGACGGGCGCGAGGTGATCGTCTTGTGCTCGAACGACTACCTCGGGCTCGCGAGCGACCCCCGGGTCGTCGAGGCAGGGATCGAAGCGCTGAAGACGCGAGGCGCCGGTACCGCCTCGGTGCGCTTCATCTGTGGAACCTTCGACGTCCACCACGAGATCGAGCGAACCCTCGCGGCAATGTCATCGGCCGAGTCGGCACTCACCTTTGTGAGCTGCTGGAGCGCGAATGAAGCCCTCTTCCCGACCGTGATGGCGGCGGGTGACACCGTGATCTCCGACGCGCTCAACCACGCGAGCATCATCGACGCGATCCGCCAATCGCGAGACGTCGACCGCAAGATCTACGCCCACAACGACCTCGCCGAACTCGAGGCCTCGCTCAAGGACGCCTCGACCTCAGGAATCCGGTGGGTCGCGACCGACGGCGTCTTCTCGATGGAAGGTGATCTCGCCCATCTGCCCGAGATCCTCGAGCTCTGCCGCGCGTACGACGCACTGCTGATCGTCGACGACTCCCACGGCGTCGGCGTGTTGGGTGAGAGGGGCCACGGGACGGCGGAGCATTACGGGATTTCCGGATCCGTCGACGTCACGACGGGAACGCTCGGCAAGGCGCTCGGCGGCGGCGCAGGCGGCTACGTCGCGTCGAGCCAGGAGCTGATCGATCTCCTCGTCCAACAAGCGCGCCCGAGCCTGTTCTCGAACGCGCTGCCGGCGACCGTCGCCCGCTCGGCGCGCCGCGCGATCGAGATCATGAACGCCGAGCCCGAGCGTGTCGGCCGACTCCGCGGCAATGTCGCGCAAATTCGCGCCAAGTTGCGCGATCTCGGCTACGACATCGAAGACAGCCCGAGCGCGATCGTCCCGATCATCTTGGGTGACGCCGTCGAAGTCGAACGCGCGAGCAAGAAGCTCCTTGACTCAGGTGTGCTGGTCGTCGGTTTCTCCTACCCCGTCGTGCCGGTCGGAAAGGCGCGGCTTCGGATCCAAGCGAGCGCCGGTTTGACCGACGATCACATCGACCGGGTGATCGATGCCTTCGCGCGCCTCTGATCGCCCTCAGCGCATCGAGAGCGCGCCGGACTCGGCCGCGCGCGCGTCGGCTGCCGGCCCTTCGAAGACGACGGTGCCGTGCGACAGCACGACGGCGCGCTCGACGAGCTCGAGGACGCGCTCGACGTGCTGTTCGATGAGCAGCAGCGCCGTCCCCTGCTCGCGGACCCGGGCGAGCGCGTCGTAGACGTCGTCGACGACGCTCGGTGAAAGCCCGAGCGAGAGCTCGTCGACGATCAACAGCTTCATCGGCACCGAGAGCACGCGGGCGACGGCAAGCATGCGCTGCTCCCCACCGGAGAGAGTTCCCGCGAGCTGGTCGCGGCGCTCGCCGAGGCGGGGGTACGCCTCGTACGCCCGCGTGATCGCGTCTGGCACGTGATGTCGACCGAGCGCGACACGGTAGGCGAGCTCGAGATTCTCCTCGACGGTGAGCGAGCCCAGCACGGATCGTCCCTCGGGGACGTGCCCAATGCCCTCACGGGCGATCTTCCAGGCTGGCCAGCGCGCCACGTCGAGCGCCCCGAGGCGGATCATTCCGGCCGTCACGGGAACGAGCCCGGTGCAGACGCGCGCGACGGTCGACTTGCCCGCGCCGTTCGGCCCGACCAGCGCGACCGCCGAACCCTCCGCGACGGCGAACGAGACGGAGAACAACGCCCGATATGGCCCGTAGGTGGCGGAGACCTCCCGCAACTCGAGCACTGGATTCGCTTCGAACGATGCGCCGTCGCGCTTGGCGGCGCGTGGACCGACCGCAGAGGCACGACCGAGGTACGTCCGCCGGACCTCCGCATTCGCGAGCACTTCTGATGTCGGGCCGTCGGCGATGAGCCGTCCGGAGTCGAGCACGAGGAGTCGAGTGACGACCGAAGAGACCATCCCCAGGTCGTGCTCGACGAGGAGGATCGCCGCTTGGCGCTGCCGGTGCACCCGCCCGAGGATGTCGACGAGCTCCTGGCGTTCCTCGGCATCGAGACCCGAAGATGGCTCGTCGAGCATCAATAGGCGCGGTTCGCCGATCAGCGCGCGCCCGAGTTCGACGAGGCGGCCGTGTCCGAGGCTGAGCGCCTCGACCGGCACATCGGCTTCTTGCGAAAGCCCGACGAGCTCGAGAAGCGACTCCACCATCTTCTTCTCGCTTCCCCTCGGGCGACCGATCGATGAGAGGCGCGCGAGCAAAGGGCTTCTCTTCTCGCGCACCCGCGCCGTGAGAACGAAGTGCTCACGCGGCGTCATTCCCGCAAAGAGCTCGAGCCGCTGGAACGTCCGTCCGATGCCGAGACGTGCTCGCCGATACGTCGGCAGGCCGTCAATTCGGCGCCCGCGGAACGCCACCGTCCCGGTGTCAGGGTGCTCGATACCGAGCAGGCAGTTGAAAAGGGTCGTCTTTCCCGCCCCGTTCTGGCCGACGAGTCCGACGAACTCCCCTTCGTCGATCGCCACATCGATCGGCGTGAGGGCGGTGATTCCCCCGAAATGCTTCGATATGCCGACGGCCTCTAAAAGGGCCATCTCAGCCGGCGCCTTTTCCGCTCTCGGTGGCGAGTCCCGAGCCGTTCTCCCCGGCGCGATTTAGGTAGTGCGCAACTTGCTCGGCTCGGTCGAGGACCCAACGCCGGCCGTATTCGACGATGCCCTCCGGATGGCGCACGTAGCTCAGCGCTGCGACGCCGAAGACGAGCGCCAGCAGCTCGCCGAAACGTGTGGGCAGCGAGCTGATCGCCTGGTTGATCACAGCGTAGGCGATACCTCCGACGACAGCGCCCGTGACCGAGTAGACGCCGACGGTCGCGACGATGACGACGAAGAGCAGCGAGAACTCGTAGTTGAAGTCACTCGGAGAGACACCCTGTTCCAACGACGCATACAGGCCTCCGCCGATGCCAGCGATCGCGGCCGAAAGGACGAAGGCGACGATACGCAGGCGGCGAACATCGATGCCGATCGATTGTGCTCCCACCTCGCTCGAGCGCAGAGCGACGAGTTCACCGCCGAGGGTCGAGCGCTGCACAAGACGGACGGCGAGCGCCGCGATGACGAGAACGACAACCGAAAGCAGCAAGAACGCCGTGTTGCCGGTGAAGTTCAACCCGAAGATCTCTGGTCTCGGGACCAACAGCCCGGACGCGCCGTTGCCGGACCAGGAGTACTGGAACAAGACGTTGTCGCACAAGAGCGCGAAGGAAAGGGTGAAGATCGCGAGCGCGATCCCGCCGAGGCGGAGACCTGGCAGCGCGATCAGGCCGCCGACCACTGCCGCGAGCGCCCCGCCGGCGAGGGCACCGATGAGGACCGCCGTTCCGAAGTGGACCGCGAGCTGTCCGGCGGTGAACGCGCCGACGGCGGCGAACGCGGCCTGACAGAGCGAGATCTGGCCGCTCAACCCGGTGAGCAGCGTGATCGACAGCAGGATCGTCCCGAGCACGACCCCCTGGGTGAGGGTGAACTCCCAGTTCCCGGGGAGAACGACCGCGGCGAGCACGAAGACCACGACGGCGACGAACGCCATGAAGGCCCGCGAGCCGAGGGCGACCTCTTCCATGCGGCCGGGCGGTCGAAGCGACGGCGCGGGCGGATCGACGCCCGCCAGCGGGTCGGAAAAGACACCGGAGGGTCGGAAGCGGCGTCCGGCGACGAGCAGCACGGCGAGCACGAGGAACGGGAAAGAGGGTCGCAATCCCGAGGCGAGCACGCTGCCCGAGGGGAGGTAGCCACCGATCACCTCTTGCGCGACGCCGAGCAACAGCCCGCCGACGAGAGTGAGTGGCAGGCTCGCGAACCCACCGATCGCGCCCGCCGCGATGGCCGCAACCAACAACGCGGTGAAGTTCGAGGGATCCAAGGTCGCGAAATCCGGAGCCAGCAGAACACCCGCCAGTCCGGCGAGGAGACTGGACAGCACCCAGGCGAAGGCGCCGACCCGATCGGCGCGGATCCGATCGAGTTCTGTCATCCGCGCACTTTCGACCACGGCGCGCATCTCAAGACCGATCGGGCTGGCCGAGAAGATGAGGGCGAGCACGATGACGACCCCGACGGTGACGATGGTCGTCAGGACCTCCGAGCCGGTGACCCCGACCCCCGCGACGCGGAACTCGACGGCGTCAGGGTTGAGCGCCAGCGCGGGAGGAGCGAGTCGCTGGGAGATTCCGAAGATGATCTGGGTGATGCTCGGGATCGCGATGAGCAGCCCGAGAGACGGCACGAGTTTCACGAGCGGCGGGGCGCTGTGCGTCGATCGGAACAGCGCCCAGTCGAGCACGATGCCGATCGCGGGACTCAAGAGCACGACCGCGACGATGAACGCTGCCCACCTCGGCCAGCCGTCGCCGACCGCGACATCGAAGACCAACGCCGCGACGTACGCCTGCGCCCCGAAGGCGATATTGAAGACGCCCGACGCCTTGAAGGTGAGGACGAGCCCGAGCGCCATCAACGCGTACGCGCACCCGAAGGGAATGCCCGGTAGGGCGTAGGAGAGGAACTGGCTCACGTCGAACGTCCCGGTTGGGCGTCAGCCACCCGACAGCGACCCCGGGAGCGGCGGAACACCTTTCGGCAACGGGCGGAGCGGGACGAGCGGCGCGTGCTTCGGGTCAGGGGACGGGAAACAGCTGAACACGCTCGGCGAAGTCCCGTAGACCGGAACAAAGCGGGACCCTTGTACTTGCACGAACGCGCCGCAGTTGTACGGCGGAGTCACCGCTGCGTGGCCACTCCGCCAGTCAATCGGGGCATCGATGCCGTCCGCTGTGTAGTCGCTGAGCTTGTTCAGCGCGGCGATGAGCCGGGTGCGCGTCACGTCGCGACCGATCATCTTCAGCCCATCGACGAACAGATCGGCGCTCTGCCATCCGGCGAGGGCGGCTTCGCCCGGCGCGGTGTGCGGCTCGTACTGCTTCAACGCCGCGATGAAGTCGTCCATCCCGGGGTACCTGCCGGGATCGAGCGCCGTCACCTCGAATGGGACGTTCGACAAGAAGAAGTAGACCCCTTGCATCGAGGAGTGGAACTGCCGCAGCGCCGACTCGTCGTAGCCATCGAACCAGAACTGGGTGACCCCGGTGAGCCCTTGTTGCTGCATCGTGTTCGCCAACAGCACGTTTCCCGTCAGGTCGAGGCAGGACACGACCATGTCGACGTGATCGGCTTTCATGCGCGTGACGTCGGCATTCAAGTTGAAGGCGGGGACCGGCACCGACAGATCCTTGAACGCGAGGTGCACCCCGTACTTGCGGAAGGCGTAGACGACGGAATCGCAACCCTGCACCGACTGGGCAATGTTGTAGGCGATCACCGCGGCGTCCTTCACGTGGTGCTGCTCGGCGAGGTAGGCCGCCTGCAGCTGGGCACCCTTGAAGTCCGTGTACGAGCCCGTGTTGCCGAACATTGACGGACCGGCCCAGTCCGCATTCGGGTTGACGTTGAGACCGAACGTCGGGACGTCGTGCGAGGCAAGGAACGGCCCACCCGCGAACGAGGGTGTCGCCACGGGAACGACCGCGAACACGTGGTCCTGTTCGACCAACGTGCGAGCCGCGGCGGCGTCGGTGGACGGATTCGACTGGTCGTCGATCCGATCGGCGAAATCGATCAGCCGTCCGTTCACGCCGCCGTTTGCATCGACCGTGTCGAAGTATGCCTGGGCGCCGACGATCGCCGGCGCGAAGTCAGCCGGCAACGGCCCGGTCAGCGAGGCGATCCCTCCGACGACGATCCTCCCGATGCCGACCCCTGCGGTGTTCCCTGCCGTCGACGTCGTCAGGGGCGCGTTCCCGCACGCGGCGAGCAGCGCCCCAGAGACCAGGACCGCTGCCACGAGGCCCGACGTCGTGCTGCGCACGATCACCTCCCGGCGACCTCGGCCCGTTGACCTGGTCGAATCTACTGGCCGCTGCCAGTTTGCCTCGGTGTCCTCACTCGCGTGCCGACGCGGCGGCGTCGAAGGCGCGTATGCGGGCATCGCTGATGCCGACGAGGTCGTCGATGCCGGGACCGCCGGCCGAAGGTGCCTCGGCGCGCACCGGTTCGCCGAGCGCCGCGGCGAGCACGGCCCCAACCGACACCCGCAGCGCCTCGAGGTCGTATCCCCCCTCCAAGACGAAGGCGAGGCGTCCGTTCGCTGGCGTGTACCCGCTAACCGTGCGGGCGAGCGCCGCGAAATCGCCGGAGGTGAGGCGCAGGTTGGCGAGCGGATCGGCGGTGTGGGCGTCGAAGCCGGCCGAGACGAGCACAAAGGTCGGCTCGAACGCCTCGACCTCTGGCGAGATGAGCTCGTCGAAGGCCCGCCGAGCGACATCGCCCGTCGCATACGGCGGCAGCGGCACGTTGACCGTCAGGCCGAGTGCAGTCTTGCCGCCGATCTCGCCGGCGGCTCCGGTGCCCGGGTAGAGCGGGAATTGGTGCGTCGACACGTACAGCACGCGCGGGTCGTCCCAAAAGATCGCCTGTGTCCCGTTGCCGTGGTGGACGTCCCAGTCGATGATGCACACCCGCTCCCCCCGTTGGGCGAGGTACGCGGCGGCGATCGCGACGTTGTTGAAAAGGCAGAACCCCATCGCCTCGTCCGCCGACGCGTGGTGCCCGGGGGGGCGGGCGGCGGCGAACCCGACGTCACCGCGCCCGTGTGCGAGCGCGTCAACGACGGCGAGGGTTCCGCCGGCAGCGAAGCACGCCGTGTCGAACGACCCCTCGCTCACGATCGTGTCGGCGTCGATCGCGCCGCCACCTTCGGCGCAGAACATCTCGATCCGTTCGACGTATCCGAGTGGGTGGACGAGGCACAGCTCGTCAGTCGTGGCACGCCGTGGTTCGAGCGGGACCATGGCGTCCCACAGTCCGGCGGCGATAACGCCGTCGAGCGCGGCCTGCACGCGCGCCTTGCGCTCGGGGTGCCCTTCACCGGTGTCGTGGCGATCGAGCTCGGGTGTACCGGCCACGACGAGCACGAAGCGATCGTAGGTCGGACTGTCTCCGTCGGTCAGGCGGAGATCAGCAGCTACCGTTCCGCCCGCCGCGACACGACGAGCTCCACGTCTCCGTCCAGCCCGCTCACCTCCACGTTCTCACCGCGCGCTTCGATCGTCACGCGCTGGGTGCCGACGGGCACTTGCTCGACGCGGACGGTGCCGAGCGACTCGGGGATCGCGGGCTTCACGTACACCCGACGATCGTTGATATCGGGTTCGAAGCAGAGCAGGGTTCGTAGCAAGCTGAACGGCGTCGCCGCGGACCACGCCTGAGGCGAGCACGATGTCGGGTAGCCGACGGGGGCGGCGAACTCGTCGCGAGCGAACCCGCAGAACAGCTCTGGCAGGCGCGAGTCGAATAGCGCCGACGTCTCGAAGATCGACCGCGCGATCGTCTGCGCCTCTTCGATGAATCCGTACCGCATGAGGCCGGCGGCGCAGATCGCGTTGTCATGCGGCCAGACCGAGCCGTTGTGGTAGCTGACCGGGTTGTACGAGCCCATGTTCGACGCCAACGTCCGGATGCCCCAACCCGTGAACATCTCGCTCGACAACAGCCGCTTCGCGACCTGTTCCGCCTTGTCGTCGTCGAGGATTCCCGTCCACAGGCAGTGCCCGACGTTCGAGGTCAGCGAATCGATCGGTCGCTTCTCGGCGTCGAGACCGACGGCGAGATAGCCCCGGTCTTCGAGGAAGTATTGGGAGTTGAACGCCGCGCGGAGTTTCATCGCCCGCGCGTCGCAGAGGGATGCGGTCTCCTGGTCACCGCGCGCCCGCGCGATGCGCGCCCGTGCCCGGTACGCGGCGTAAACATAGCCCTGCACCTCACACAGCGCGATCGGTGCCTCGGCGATGCGACCCCCCGCGAAGTTGATGCCGTCGTAGGAGTCTTTCCAACCCTGATTCATGAGCCCGCGATCGGTAGCGCGCTGATACTCGACGAAGCCGTCGCCGTCGCGATCGCCGAAGTTCTCGATCCACTCGATCGCATGATCCGCGGCGGGCAAGAGTTCATCGATCGCGGATGGATCGGCTCCGAAGTCGTGTAGCTCGCCGAGCAGCATCACGAACAGCGGCGTCGAGTCGATCGAGCCGTAGTAGATCGACTCCCCACCGACGATCCCGGTGATGCCCGAGCGGATCTCGTGCAGGATGCGCCCCGGTTCCTCTTCGGTGCGCGGGTCGGTGTTTGATCCCTGATAACGCGCGAGCGTCCGCAACGTCGACAGCGCGAGCGACGGATCGACCATGAGGGTCATCCAGGACGTGATGATCGAATCACGTCCGAACAACGTCATGAACCACGGTGCGCCCGCCGCGACCACGGCGATTCTCGGCATCGCCGGATCAAAGATCCGTAGCGCGCCGAGATCGAGAATCGAGCGTGCAAGGGCGCGGTTCACCGAATCATCGCCGGTCGTCATATCTGGCGTCGACCGTTCCCACTTCCGCAGCCGTGTCGCGGGGGTCGAGTACTCGACGCGCTCGCCGCAGCGGTAGCGAAGGGGCGCGAGCTCGCCGTCCATTTCGAGTTCGATCTCGAAGCAGCCGCGCCATTCACCACGCGCGGGGAGGACGACGTCGAGGGTGATCTCGTTCCCGGTGACCGTCGCACCTTGGGGAAGCCTCAGACGGACGCCTCTGCGGCGTTCGCGGTAGGCGTGGTCGATGAGCAGCCGCCCGTCTTCGACGCGCGTCGTCGACTCACCGTGTGGCGTCACACGGTTCCCCTTCACGGCGAACAGGTGCGCGAAGTCCGCCTCGAAGGCGACGCTCAACGTGCATGCGGTCGCCTCGCCGCCGAGGTTGCGGAGCACCACGTCCTCTCGCATACCGTCGCCGATGAAGCGGTCGCGCACGACGAACACCGTGCTGTCGGCGCGGCCTTCTTCGGGTTCGACCCGGCCGAGGAACGTCGCTGCGAAGGGATCGTGCGAAACAACCGAGAGCGCTTCGATCGGCCGCTCGTCGATCGCGATCCGCCAGGCCGAGAGATAGCGCGTGTCGCGGTAGAAGAGTCCCTCAGCGTCTCCGGCCACGATGTCGCCACTGGACGACGAGATCACGAAGCTCGTCCCCTCGACGAGGGTGACGCCCGTCGCAGAGATCCCGCCGAGGCCGGGCTGGGCGCCGACCGACCAGCTCGTCGCCATCGTCAGCGGACCGCCCTCGCGCCGATCTCGCCGGCGACGGCGCGCTCGAAGACCTCGAGATGCTGGGCGACCACGCGTTGCACGGAGAATCGCTCCTCAACGACCCGACGGCACGCACCACGGTCGATCTCGCCGATGCGAGCGACGGCGTCCACGAGGTCGGGCTCGTCGGCGCAGATGAACCCGGTGACGCCGTCGTCGACGATCTCGGGCGCGGCGCCGTGGGGGGTGGTGAGTACCGGCGTGCCGCAAGCGAGCGCCTCGATCATCACCATGCCGAAAGGCTCGGGCCACTCGATTGGGTTCAGCAGCATCGATGCGCCACCCAACAGCTGCACTTTCGTGTCGTGGTCGACCTCGCCGACGTATTCGATGTCCTGGCCGAGGAGCGGTTTCAGCATTTGTTCGAAGTACTCGATCTCGATCGGTTCCGAACGCTTGCCGGCGATGCGCAACGGAATCCCGGCGCGCCGCGCGACGCGCGCCGCAATATGCGCGCCTTTCGTCGGATTCAGCCGGCCGAGAAACAACGCGTACCCGCCGGCGCCGGATTGCACCGGAAACCGCTCGGGCTCGACCCCATGGTGGATGACCGCCGCGATCTCAACGCCATGGGCGGCTGAAGCCTGGTGGTGGGAGATCGCGATGACGGGCACCTGTTTCGAGGTCACGCGGTACAGATCGATGAGATCGCTCTCGAAGGGACCGTGGTTTGTCGTCAGCACGGGAAGATCGGGAAACCGGTTGCAGTACAGCGGACCGCACAGCGTGTGATCGTGGACGACGTCGGCATCCCTCACCGCGGCGTCGTACGCGTGCACGACGTGGCGGATCTCCTGCGCTGCGCCGCCGACACCGACGCCGATCGAGTGCTCGAAGAACCAGCCGCGCTCGACCTCGCAGGTGCTCTCCCCCGTCGTGAACAGCAGAACGTCGTGTCCGGCAGTCTTCAGTCCCCTCGCAAGCGAGTCGAGGACCGTCTCGGTCCCGCCATACGCCGGTGGCGGCACGGGGAGCCACGGCGGAGCAACGATCACGATCCGCATCGGCTTACCATTCCCGATCGGCCGCGCCGGCGCCAGCACCGCGGGGTTCGGGCGCGCGCGAGACCCGCACGGGTCGTCGATTGGTCATGGCGAGGGCTCAGACCGCGTTCGGTCCGGCGGCTGTCCGTGCCCGCTCGGCCTCGGCGTCGAGACGGGCGTCCTCGCGCGCTGCCGCTCGGTCTTCTGAACGCATCCACTGGAAGAAGATCGGGATGAGCGCGCCGACCGTGAACAGCTCCGAAAGCACCCACAACAGGCCGCCGCCGGCATGGGTGCTCGCCAAGGTGTAGATCGACGCCGCCGGCTTCGAGTTATTCAACAGCGCGATGCCCAAGAACGCCTCGACGGGAACACCGAGTGCCAGGGTCAGCATCCGCGCGCCGTACCCCATTTTCCAGCGCGGAATCGGGTCGAGACCGACAACCGGCCACCAGTACAGCGTCGCGCCGAACAAGAAGGTCAGGTTGACGAGATCCATGACCTCCATATGCGCCATCGCGAAGCCGATGAACGGCGTGAGGAAGAACACGTACATCACCCCGAAATACAAGAACCAGACGGTGATCGGGTGGCTCAACAGGGCGAACGGTTTTGAATGCAGGAACCGGAGCCACCGCTCCTTTGTCTTGCGACTCGAGGTCTGCAGGAGCAGGGTTGACGGCGCGCCGAGCGCTAACAGCGGCGGCGCGATGACCATCAACAGCAGGTGCTGCAACACGTGGGCCTGGAAGTACGACGCCGTAAGGGTGGAGATCGGCGAACCGAGCGCGATCTCGACCATCAAAAGGCCGACCATGAACGCTGCCGTGCGCAAACCGCTCCAGCGCCGCCCCTTGCCGGCCAGAACCCAGTCGGCCCGCAGATACCACAGCGCCACGGCAGCGACCAAGACCGCCATGAACAGCGGGAACGAGCTCGTGTTCCAGTCCGTGAGCAGGACGTGCAAGCTGAAGTGGACCGGTTTCATCGCGCCCATGACGAAGCGATCGTACCGAGGTGCCAGCTTCACGTTCTCCGCGCACCGGGCGGCACGCCCGGTGCGCGGAGACCGTTTACAGCGGGATTCCGGCGAGCTTCAGTGTGGCGGTGTGCGAGGCACCGCTCTCGTCGGTGTAGGTGATCGTCACCGATGCGCCTGGCTTGTGGGCACGAATCGCGCCCTGCAGCGCCTGGATCGAGTTCGTCGCCGCGCCGTCGAGCGCGGTGATCGAGTCACCCGCCCGCAACCCTGCCGCTTGGGCGGGGCTGCCGGCGATGACGTCGGAGATGAAAACGCCACTTGAAGACGAGCCGGATGAACCAAAAAAGCCCGGGAAGTTCGAGGGCTGCTCTGTGATGCCCAGGAAGGCGGTCAATCCGATCGTGACTTTGGCGCTCGCCTTGCGCTGTTCGATCTGGCTCGCGATCTGACGAGCCTCGTTGATCGGGATCGCGAATCCGAGCGAACCGGTCGAAGTGTCCGATGAGGCGGCCGCGGTGTCCATCCCCAGCACCTGGCCGCGTAGGTTGACGAGCGGACCTCCGGAATCACCGGATTCAATCGGGGCATCCGTTTCGAACAGGTTGTGCAGCGTCTCGAAAGCCGACGGCGTGAGCTCGTCGCCGGCGGTGATCGTCCGCTTCGTCGCGGTGATGGTTCCGCCCGCCACCGAGGGCTTGCCGCCGAGACCGAGCGCGTTGCCGATCGCGATGACTGAGGTGCCGACGGTGACCTTGGACGAATTCGCAAAGCTCACGTACGGCAGGCCCGAGGGAGGAGACTCGATCTTCACCAGGGCGATGTCCTGGGTCGGGTCGACGCCGAGCACCTCTGCCTTGTAGGAACCGGCGTGTCCCTCGATCGTCACCCTGATGCTGGTCGCGGACTCGACGACGTGGTTATTCGTGAGCACGAGTCCGGATCCCGAAACGATCATGCCGGTCGCGGCGGCAGCCTCTGTCCCCTGACCGACCGGGCTTGCGACCGTCGTGTTGATGTCCACAACCGCCGGGTCGACGACGTGCGCGACCTGGGCGACCTCAGACGAACTCGGGACGACTCCGGAAGTGTTCGACCTCGGCAGAGTCGCAACCGACGAAGACGATCGAGGAGGATTCGACGAGGAGCTGACCGCGGCGTCGACCCCGGCACCGAGTCCACCCGCCAGCAAGGCGACGGCACCGACGAGCACGGCGAGCCTGCGCCCCGATGACCTCGGTGATCCCCCGGGCGGTGGTGCGTTCGGCGGCACCCATGAGCCACCCGGCGGCAAGAACGGCGTCCCACCGGCGGCGAACCACGGCGACGGAGGAGGCGGCGGGTTTGCCGGTCCGGCGCCCGAGCCGATTCCGCCGCTCGGCGCGCCAGACCCCGGGTCAGGCGGCGTCAACTGTGGAGGTGGGGACGATGGGGCCGTCGGCGCCGTGCCCTCAACCGGTTGCGTGTCGTTTTCGTCGTGTTCCATGGCCTCAGTCCTCGTTACCGGTCCACTAGAAGTCGCAACAGCTCAAGCCGACTCGAGTATTCCGAGCGAGGTTCGGATCTCCCTGGGACACGCCTGAGAGTTCGCTGTATCTGAGAGCGACCCCACCGAGGTTACCGGTCAACACGTCCGACGCGTCCCCGCCGTCGGCGAAGCCATTCCGCCGCGTCGCGAGGATTCTTCAGGCCGGAGTGGCCGCGCGCGCCGCTTCGTCGAATCCCTGGATCTCTCGCCAGCCTTCGTGCGGCCGCGTGTATGCGGCGGGAGGTTCGCGCAGCACCGACTCCGGAACGCTCGCGACGAGTTCGCGCGCTTTCCAGTCGTCGTGATACGCGCCATCGACGAACCGACGTCTCGCAGCGACGAGCGCCGCCGGTGCGCTGTGGAGGTAGCCGAGGACTCCGAACGCCACCTCGAGGTCGGCGAGTACGGGCGCGCGACCAAAAATCGCCGCACGGCGCAGCGCGATCGCGACGCCGGCAGACACGACGTCGGAGCGATGCTCCCCGGACGCGAGAACGAGGCGGTCGGCGATGCGATCGGCGAGCAAGAGCGCATAGCCCTGATCGGGTCCGGGGACTCCCTCGCCGCGCCGGAACGTTGTCGGCTGCCCGGTGTAGTCGGCCGGTCGTTTCGCCACCCAGCGCTCTGGAGGCGAGAGCTGGTAACCCCCGCGGACCTCGTCTTCGTACTGGATCGGCGCGAACCGCGGCTGGGTCATCTCGTGGCACCGTCTCCTTGGATCGTCGCTCGACTCACGGCGCGCAGAATACAAGAGCTGACATGCGTGCTGGCGTCTCTGAGACCAGGATCAATCGACGAGTTCGAGCCAGTCCTTGTACTGCGCGAGCTCGCCCCGTACTGCCTGGCGATATGTGTCGGCGATCGCCCTTGCGATCGGTCCCGGGCGCCCATCGCCGATCGCGCGGTCGTCGACGGAGCTGACGGGGACGATCTCGGCTGCGGTGCCCGACATGAACAGCTCTTCGGCGAGGTAGAGGTCAGTCCTGCGCATCGGCTGCTCCCGCACCTCAAATCCGAGATCCGACGCGATCGTCATCACCGATTCGCGGGTGATGCCTTCAAGCGCCGACGCCGTCGCCGCCGGCGGGGTGATGACCGCTCCCTTGCGCACGGCGAAGAGGTTCTCGCCCGTGCACTCCGAGACGTAGCCGTCGGTCGTCAACATCACGGCTTCGTCGTATCCGGCGCGCACCACCTCTGCCTTCGCGAGCGACGAGTTGATGTACATCCCCGTGGCTTTCGCCGTCGTCGGCAGCGAACGCGCGTCGTGCCGCGCCCACGTGCTCACCTTGAGGCGTGCGCCATTCTCCTGGGCAGAGGCGCCGAGGTACGAGGCCCAGGGCCAAACGGCGACCATCACGCGGACCTCGCTCGTGAGCGTGTTCACGCCCATCTCGCCGTAGCCGAGGTAGACGAGGGGACGGACGTAGCACTCGTCGAGTCCACTCGACCGCACCGTGTCCTTGACCGCCTTGGCGAGCTCGTCTTCGGAGTACGGGAGGGAGAGCATCAGCACACGCGCCGATCGCTCGAGGCGCTGGAGGTGCTCGCGCAGGCGGAAGACGGCCGACCCCGCGTTCGTCGCGTACGCACGGATCCCTTCGAACACTCCGGTCCCGTAGTGCAGCGTGTGGGTGAGGACGTGGATCTTCGCGTCCTCCCAGTTGACGAGCTCGCCGTCCATCCAGATCTTCGCCGTCGGGGTCACCGGCATCCTCGAACCCTCCTCGTCGAGTCGTCGTGACAAGCCACGACTCACCCAGACGCTAACAACACGGCGGGTTTTCAGAGCCGGACACGACAAGGACCGTGGCCTCAGTAATTTGAAACCGTGACCGAGACGCACCTTTCTCCTCAGGCACACCAACGCCTCGTCGACGAGCTCGAGGACCTGACGACGCGCGGCCGCGTCGAGATCGCGCGGCAGATCGAGGCGGCCAGAGCGCTCGGCGACCTTTCGGAAAACGGCGACTACCACGCCGCAAAGGACGCGCAGGGAAAGATGGAATCTCGGATCCGTCAGCTCCAGGCGATGCTCGTCGATGCCGTGATCGTCGAACACACGACATCAGGAGAGGTCGTGGTCGGTTCGGTCGTCGGGCTGCGCTACTCCGGCGATGACGGCGTCGAGACGTACCTCGTCGGTTCGATCGAGGAGCGCCCCGAAGACCTACCTGTGATCTCCGTGGGTTCGCCCCTCGGCCAAGCGCTGCTCGGGCACGCGGCAGGCGACACGGTCTCCTATGAAGCGCCGAACGGCGCCCTCGAGGTCGAGATCGTCTCTCTCAGCTGAGACTGCTCGAGTTCGCCGATCAGGCCGGGCGCCCGGCGAAGACCCGCGTCTCCCACGACTCGAACTCTTCTGCCGAGAGCGGCGCCGACCACAGGTAACCCTGGCCGTATTCGGCACCGAGGCGGTGCAGCGCGATCCGCTGATCGATGTTCTCCACCCCTTCGACGCATAACTCGAGGTCGAGTGCCTTCGCGAGGCTGACGATCGTGTCGACGATCGCCTCGGATCCTTCGGTTCCCATCCCCTCGACGAACGAGTGGTCGACCTTCAGCGAACCGACAGGCAGCCGCGCGAGATAGCTGAGCGAGGAATGCCCGGTCCCGAAGTCGTCGATCGCGACGCGGATCCCGATCGCGCGCAAGTCCGAGAGCCGCTGGATCGAGGTGTCGATCTCTTTCATCACCGCGGTTTCGGTGAGCTCGATCCGCAACGCGTCCGCCGGCGCGCCGGCCGCGGCAAGCGCCCACAGGCACGTGGAGACGGGATTCGACAACAGCAGTTGCCGCGAAGAGAAGTTCACCGAGACCCAGAGGTTCTCGCACTTCGGGAGTGACTTGCGCCACTCGACGACCTGTCGCAACGCCGACTCGAGGACGAAGGCACCGATCGAGGCGATCAGACCGCTGCGCTCGGCGACCGGGATGAACTCGTCTGGGGAGAGCAGACCGCGCGTCGGGTGCTGCCAGCGGACGAGCGCCTCGATGCCGACGAGCTCTGCCGTCGCCACCTTGAGGATCGGCTGGTAAAAGACTCGCAGTTCGTCCTTTTCCAGGGCGAAGCGAATTTCGCGCTCGAGGTCGAAGCGGCGCGCCATCTCTTGGCCGATCGAGTCGTCGAAGCGTGCGATCAGATCGCCACCCCGCTCGCGCGCGTGGTGCACGGCTCCGTCGACCGCGCGCAACGCGTCGTCGACGGCATACCGACTGTCGATCACCGCCACCCCGCACGACGCGGTGACGTAGACGGGTCGGTCGTCGACGATGAACGGTTCCGTGAGGATCTCCATGAGCGACTGCGCCAAGCCGTCCGCTCCCGTCGAGTCAGGCACGTGATCGCGCAGGACGATGAACTCGTCGCTGCCGGAGCGCGCGACCAGGTCGGTCGGTTCGCAGGCCGCGACGAGCCGGTCGGCGAGGTCACGGAGCAACCGGTCACCGGCCGGGTGGCCGAGGGCGTCGTTCACAAGCTGGAACCGGTCGATGTCGACACCGACGAGCCCGCTCATCGTCTGCTCACGGCGATTGCGCGCCGTCGCGAGGTCAAGGCGGGCGATGAGCATCGCTCGGTTCGCGAGACCGGTGAGGGGATCGTGAAGCGCGTGGTGCTCGAGTTCGGCCTCGCTCCGGCGCTGGCCCGTTACATCGTGCACCTGGCACAGGTAGGACATCACGCCGTCCTCACCGCGCACCTCGGTGATATCGACGTCGGTGTTGACGATCGACCCGTCGGGACGAACGAAGTTCCGTTCGCCCCGGTATCGCCCTGGCTCCTCGGCGAGGCCAACATCACGGCCTTGCGCGGCGAGGTCGCCGGGATGGAGGAACTCCGCGAATCGATGCCCAGACAGCTCGGACTCGTCGCGCCCGAGCATCTCGCACAACGAGGGGTTCGCCAACACGAAGTGGCCATACGCGTCGAGCGTCGCCATCCCGATCCTCGCGACTTCAAACCCGAAACGCTGTTCGGCCGGCTCGACGTAGACCGGCTCGACGGGTGCCGCGACTGCCGAAGGACGCGCCATCGTCGACGCCCCGATCAGCACGCCCTCCGCGTCGAACAACGGAGAAGTGGTGAGCGTGAGTTCGATATCGACACCGTCCTTGCGGCGGCGGAGCGTCTTTTCCAACGCGACGCGCTTGCGTTGCAAGATGCGTTCACGCACTTCGAGCGCACCCTCCAAGCGCTCGGCGGGGGTGATGATCAGAGCGCTCGATCCGACCGCTTCGTATGCGGAGTATCCGAACATCCGCTCCGCCGCAGCGTTCCAGCTCGTAATCACACCGTCGAGCGTTTCCGCGTAGACGGCGTCGTCGAGGGAATCGAGGACTGCAGAAAGCCGCATCGCCGCGTCCTCGGCCCGCTTGCGCTCCGTCACGTCGCGCACATTGACGACGACACCGACGAGCGTCGGTTCGTCGAACCGATTCGTAAGGGTCAGCTCAAGCCAGCGAACGGCGCCTTCGCGGTCGAGGACGCGCGCCTGGGTGCGAAGCGGCGATGCCCGGTTCTCGATGACGTCGTCGACGATTCGCTCGACCGACTCGCGGTCATCGAGGAGCGAAAGTTCGACGAGCCGCTTTCCGGCGACCGACTCGCGCGACCAGGTGCGCTCGATGAGATCGCTCGCTTCGACGATGGTCCCGTCAGCGGCGAGGAGTAGGTATCCGTCTCCGGAGTGTTCGAGCAGCAGGCGCTCCCGCCGCTCGGATCCCACCATCGCCTGTTGCGCAGCCTGAGCCTCGGTGACGTCGCGAAACGAAGTCACGACGGCGTACGGTCGCACCTCGTCGGCGCGAAGCAATGGTGAAGTCGTCGCCTCGATCCAACGCAATTCGCCGTCGGCGCGAAGCATCTGCAACAGCATCGGTGGCACCTGGCCACGGCTGCGCATCGCGATCGCGTCCGGGTACTCCTCGCGCGTCAATACCCTCCCCGCGGCCGAGCGCAGCTCGATACCCGACTGCGAGAGATCGGAAGCAACGAGGTCGGCGCGGGGACGCGGAAGATTTCCGCCGCCCGGTCGGTCGCGAGCACCACTCGCCCTGTCGAGGACTGGACGACGATGCCCTCGCCGACCGCATCGAGAACACGTTCGACGTGCGCGGTCCGACGCTCGATTTCTGTGCGTGGATCTGCCGACCCGAGGAGTCGTCCGATCGTGCTTGCGAGCTCCGGGGCCGTCATCTGCGGTCGACTCCTGCACTCGACCGCGCCCGCCGCCAAGATGGCGCGACGCTCGGTTTCGTCGTCGGTCTCGGCGAGAGCGAGGACCGGGATGCCGGGGAAGGCGACACGCACATCAGCGAGAACGAGCATTCGGTCGGGTCCCTCGGCGGGAATCCCGACGACGATGACGTCGAACTCGCCCTGATCGCCGATTTGCAGCGCGTCGGCGACCGACCTCGTGACGACGGTTTCGACGCTCGGCGGGAGCGCGGCAACGAGACTGCCGATGCCAAGCGGGTCCTTGTCGATAACGAGGATCAAGTTTTGGCCGTGTCTATTCGGGCGGCCACCGGCCATCATGCGTCCCCTTCCGGTTGTTCACCTTACGGCGCGCTTGTGGTTTGCATGAATAAACGCGAGCGTTGCGCCCCTGCTCACGCCTCGTGCGCAGCTCGCTAACCTGGGTTTTCGCGCCGCTTCGCCGCGGACGAGGCAGACACGCCACACGTCGAGGAGGATCGATGAGAGGGAAAGTCCGAGTTTCGGGCCACAAGCTGCTACGCGGCGGGGTGCTCCTCGGGCTCTTCGCGGGTGCGTTGACCGCGGCGGTGCGATTCGGTCCAGCGCTGTGGCGCAGGCGCGCCGAGCGGCGTGAGCGTGAGATCGCTGCCGCGACCGATGCCCTTTGGCCCCCCGTGCCGTCGAAGCCCAATTCCGAGACGAACGTCAACGCCCCCCTTGCGGCTACCGCCCGCGACGGCGATACGTCCGAAAGCGAGTAACCGAGCTTCGACGCTCGCAGCTCGAAATTCGCGTGATGCTCAAGGGCTTTTGCCGCCTTCGATCACGGGTGTTCGGCAAGGCGCAGCTGGGAACGCCATGGCGCTGACGTCGGCCGCCGCGGCGGCTTCCTAGCCGGTGACGGGAACAAACCGACCGCGTTGCGCGGTCAGATGCGGTGAGAAATCCGACCTACTACAGCGACGCGTGGGTCACCTTGGGCGTGGCGCTCGCTCGTGGACGGATCGGATCGTGCCCGCCCTACAAGCGCTTGGGCGCGACCCGGCGTTCGCGTCCCGCGCGAAGGAGCGTCTCAGCCGAGTAGGACCTGGTAGACGTCGAGGATCCCCTGCGCGCCGCGCAACTGGGCGAGGACGGGTGCGGTGACGACGGAGTCGGTCGAAAGCACGATGAGGGCTGTCCCCGCACCCGGCGTCTGGCCGACCGCCATGTTCGCGATGTTCACCCCGGCATCGCCGATGATCGTTCCGACCGCGCCGATCACACCCGGCCGATCGTCGTTGCGTACGACGATCATCACGTCAGCCGGCGGGATCTCGACGTCGTGGTCATCGACCTCGACGATGCGAGCGGCGCCGGCAACGATCGCGCCGGCGACCGCGTGCTTTTTCGAGGAAACCCGCATCACGTTCACCCGGTCCGGGGAGGACGTCGTGTGTACCTCACGAACGACGAGGCCTCGGGCGTCGGCGAGGCGTGGCGCGTTCACGTACGACACCGGCTCGTCGGAGCTCGCGAAGAACACACCCTTTAAGACGGCGAGCCCGAGCAGACCGACCTCTTCACCCGCCAGCTCACCGCGGTACTCGATCGTCAACTCGGAAGGGAGCCCGCTCTCGAGCCCCGTGAGGAAATGACCGAGGAACTCGGCGATACCCACGTACGGCCGGACCGTGTCGGATACCGCCTTTGCCTCGATGTTGACGGCGTAGGGAACGAAGTCCCCCGCCAGCGCCAACAGGACCTGCTCCGCGATCTGTTCGCCCGCCTTGTCCTGTGCCTCGCTCGTGCTCGCGCCCAGATGGGGGGTGACGACGACCGAATCGAGCTCGAACAGCGGCGAGGCCGTCGTCGGTTCGGTCGAAAAGACGTCGAGCGCGGCTCCAGCGACCGTCCCTGAGCGGATCGCCTCGGCGAGGGCGTCTTCGTCGACGATGCCGCCGCGCGCCGCGTTGATGATGCGAAGTCCGGGTTTCGCGTGCGCGAGCAGGTCCTTGTTGAAAAGACCGAGCGTCTCGGCGGTCTTTGGCAGATGGATCGTGACGAAGTCGGCGCGGGCAACGAGATCCTCGAGCGAGGTCAGCTCGACACCGAGACGCTTCGCCCGATCAGGCGCAAGGTACGGGTCGTACGCGAGGAGTTGCATCCCGAATGACTTCGCGCGTTCGGCAACGAGGGTGCCGATACGACCGAGTCCGACGATACCGAGCGATTTTCCGTAGAGCTCGACGCCGGCGTAGCGGGACCGCTCCCATCTGCCGGCAACGAGGGCGGCGTGCGCCTGGGGAATGTTGCGCGCGAGCGCGAGCAGGAGAGCCATCGCGTGCTCCGCGGCGGAGATGATGTTCGACTCCGGCGCGTTCACGACCATCACGCCCCGCCTCGTCGCCGCGGCAACGTCGACGTTGTCGAGCCCGACGCCGGCGCGGCCGACGACGACGAGGTCCCGACCCGCCGCGAGCACCGCGTCGTCTACTTTTGTCGCCGAACGCACGATGAGGGCCGCGGCACCGTCGATGACGCCGATGAGATCGTCGAGCGAGAGCTCAAGACGTACGTCGACGTCGTGGCCCGCGGCGGCCATCATTTCGATACCCCTGGGGCTCAATTCTTCGGTGACGAGTATCCTCGCCATCTCGCTTCTTTCCTCTCGGGCAAAACCGATTCGGCTTCGCCGCGCTAATCCGTCGAGGACTCCACGAGCTTGCGGATGCGCGCGAGACCCTCTTCGAGTTCGTCGTCCGCGAGCGCGTAAGAAAAGCGAGCGTACCGGGGTGCACCGAACGCCTCGCCCGGCACGAACGCGACCTGCACCTCATCGAGCACGAGTTCAGCAAGCTCAACCACAGACAGCGGGCGTCGTCCCCCGAAGCTCCGCCCGAGCACACCGGAGAGCGAGGGGAACGCATAGAAGGCACCATCGGTGAGCAGGCTCGAGACCCCGGGGATCGCGTTCAACAGCGTATGGGCGAGCAGCCTGCGTCGATCGAACGCCGCGTGCATTTCGAGTGCGATCGAGGGATCCGCTCGCAACGCCGTGAGCGCGGCATACTGCGCGACATTGTCAACGTTCGAGGTCTCGTGTGACTGAATGTTCGTCGCCGCAGAGATCACCTCACGCGGGCCGATCATCCAGCCGACTCGCCAACCGGTCATCGCGAACGTTTTCGAGACACCGCTGACGACGATCAAGCGCTCCAAGAGGTCGGGCACCACCGCACGCATCGAATAGTGCTTCGAGTCCCCGTATACGAGGTATTCGTAAATCTCGTCAGTGATGACCCACCAATCGCGCTCGCGGGCAAGCTCGCCGATCGCTTCGATTTCGCCTCGGGAATAGACGGCTCCTGTGGGATTCGACGGCGAAACGAAAAGCAGCGCCTTCGTCCGGTCGCTCGCGTGGCGATCGAAGTCCTCGGCGCGAGCTCGAAAGCCGGTCGTCTCATCGGTCGGGACGACGACGGGGACCCCTTCGGCAAGCGCGATCGACTCGGGATACGTCGTCCAATACGGGGCGGCGAGCAGCACCTCGTCACCTGGGTCCAGCAATGCGGTGAACGCATTCGCGATCGCGTGCTTGGCGCCGTTCGCGACGAGGACCTGCTCGGCCTCGGTCTCGACGCCCGTGGAACGCCGGACTCGGGCGGCGATTTCGGCGCGCAACTCCGGAAGCCCAGGCGTCGGTGAGTACCGATGCGTGCGAGGGTCGCGACAGGCCACGATGGCTGCTTCGACGATCTCGGTCGGGGTCGGGAAGTCAGGCTCGCCGGCCCCGAAGCTGATGACGTCGACACCCGCGTCACGCAGGGCTTTCGCCTTCGCGTCGATTACGAGGGTCGCCGACGGCGTGACACGACGGGCGCGCGACGAGATCCCCGAGACTCGCGACTGTTCTGCCGTGCCGGCCGCGGTCCGATGCTCCGCCGCCACGCCCACCATGCTCTCACACGATTCCCGACGAGTGGCTCCCCTAAGGTCGGACGCAAACGGAAGGAGACGCGTTGCCCGCGCTCGAGATCCCGAAGGCTTTGCTTCCCGTCGATGGTCGCTTCGGCTCGGGGCCGTCGAAGGTTCGGCCTGAGGCGGTCGATGCCCTCGTTGCTATCGCTCCCCATTATCTCGGCACGTCGCACCGCCGGCCGACGGTGAAAGGCGTCGTCGGCAACATCCGCGCCGGCCTTCAGGAGATGTTCCAACCCCCCGGCGGCTACGAGGTCGTGCTCGGCAACGGCGGTGCCTCGGCGTTTTGGGACCTCGCAATTTTCTGCCTGATCGAGAAGAAGAGCCAGCACCTCCGCTTCGGGGAGTTCTCCGAGCGCTTCTATGAGTACGTGTCGCGGGCGCCCCACCTCGACGAGCCAGAGGGGATCTCGTCGGAACCCGGCACACATCCCGAGCCAAAACCCGACCCGACCGTCGACGCGTACGCGCTCACCCACAACGAGACCTCGACGGGCGTCGTGGCGCCCGTCGTGCGCCCGCGCCTTGCCGACGGAAAGACCGCGGGAGGACTCGTGCTAGTGGACGCGACCTCGGCGGCAGGGGGAACGCGTGTCGATCTCTCCGAATGTGACGCGTACTACTTCGCGCCGCAGAAGTGTTTCGGATCCGACGGTGGGATCTACGTCGCGTTCGTCTCGCCTTCGGCGATCGAACGAGCACGGAGGCTCAAGGACGCTGGGCGGTGGGCGCCCGCGTTTTTAGATCTCGTGACCGCTGTCGAGAACTCGCGGCTCGACCAGACGACGAACACGCCGGCGCTCGCGACGCTTTTTCTCCTTTCGAACCAGATCGACTGGATCAACCGCGAGGGCGGTCTCGGGTGGGCAGCGGAACGGTGCGAGCACTCCTCGTCGATCCTCTACCAGTGGGCGGAGAAGTCCTCATTCGCGTCGCCCTTCGTCTCGGTTCCCGAACGACGCAGTCCCGTCGTCGCAACAATCGACTTCGATGACGAGATCGACGCGGACGTCGTCGCGAAAATCCTGCGCGACAACGGGATCGTGGACACCGAGTCGTATCGAAAGCTCGGTCGGAACCAGCTGCGGATCGCGGTCTTCCCGGCGATCGAGCCAACCGACGTCGAGGCGCTCACGGCCTGCATCGACTGGGTCGTCGAGCGCCTCTAACGCGACGTTTGCTTTAGCCGCCGGAGACCTCGTCGTAGTCCGTGGCACCTGCGGAAAGGAAAGGCATCTTCGCCCGCAGCTCTTTGCCGACCCGTTCGATCGGTTGATTTCGGGCCCGGGCGCGCAGCGAGCTGAGCTCCCTCCGGTCAGAAAGGAAGTCGCCCAGCCACCTTTTCGCGAATGCTCCGCTGCGCACGTCCTCGAGCACGCCGCGCATAGCTTCCCGCACCGGATCGGAGATCACGCGTGGCCCGCTCGTCAGGGCGCCGAACTCGGCCGTGTCCGAGATCGAAAAGCTCATGCCCTCGATCCCTTGCTCGTAGATGAGGTCGACGATGAGCTTCAGTTGATGCACACATTCGAGGTACGCGATCTCCGGCTGATAGCCCGCCTCGACCAGCGTGGTGAACCCCGCTCGCGCGAGCTCCACCAAACCGCCGCAAAGCACCGCCTGCTCTCCGAAAAGGTCGGTCTCGGTCTCCTCCGCGAACGTCGTCTCGATGACGACGGCGCGGAACGACCCGATCGCGTCGGCGTATGCGATGGCGAGCTCGCGGGCCGAACCCGTGGCGTCGTTCGCCACGCCGACAAGGGCGGCGAGACCGGCCCCCTCCGAGTACGCCCGCCGCATCAGATGACCGGGACCGGCGGGGGCGACGAGAAAGACGTCGACCCCTTCTGGCGGCGCGATCGTGCCGAAGCGGATCGAAAACCCGTGAGCGAACCCGAGCGCGTCGCCGTCACGCAGATGCGGCGCGATGTCGTCATCGAACACCGTGGCGTGCTCGGTGTCCGGCACGAGTATGACGACGACGTCGGCCTCTTCGCATGCCGAGGCGACGTCGAGGACGCGCACTCCGCCGCGCTCGGCCTTCTCCCATGACGACGAGCCCCGCCGCAGCCCCACTCGTACGTCGATGCCCTCGTCTCGCAGGTTGAGGGCGTGGGCGTGGCCCTGGCTGCCGTACCCGACGATCGCGACCTTCCGGTCGGCGATCGAACTTCGTTTGACCTCCTCGGCAGCGATGAACCGCGCCATCGGGCGCTCAGCCGCGCCGGCGCGCGAACGCCTCGGCGACGGCTTTGCCGTTCGCCCGGCCGTGGGTGCGTCGCATCACCTGGCCGGTCAGGAACGACTCGACCTTGTCCTCGCCAGCCACAAAACGTGCCCACTCGTTCGGGAACTCGGCGATCACGTCCCCGATCACGCTGTCGAGCTCCGACGAATCGAGCGCCTCGAACCCGAGTCGCTTTGCGATCTCCCTCGGTTCTCCGCCCTCTTCGAGGATGGCCAGCAGGACCGTCTTCACCTGCGTGGAAGAGAGCGCACCGGAGCTTTCGAGACCGATGAGCTCGGCGTACGTCGCCGCGTCGAGTTTCCTCGCTGCGTCAGGGTTCCTCGCGGCGTCGTTAGCCGCCCGTGTGAGGGCGAGTCTGTCGTCCGCACCGAGTCCGATCGCGCTGGCGACGAGATCGTCGAGTCCGAGCGCGACGACCGTCGCGAGTTGGTCGGCGGACACACTGCCGTCGGAGCCGCCAAGCAGCGCGCCGAGGCGCTCACGGCGTTCCGCGGGGAGCAACGGGAGTTCCTCACGCACCGCGGCGATCAGTCCTGCACTCGGCGCCAATGGGACGAGGTCCGGCTCCGCGAAGTAGCGATAATCGAAGGCTTCTTCTTTGGAACGCAGCGTCGAAGTCGTTCCGTCGTCCTCGTTGAAATGGCGGGTCTCCTGCGCGACCGTTCCGCCTGCTTCGAGGATCCCGACCTGGCGCGCGAACTCGTATTCGATCGCGCGTACGAGCGAGCGCAACGAGTTCAGGTTCTTCACCTCGCAGCGCGTGCCGTAGGCGGCATCGCCAGCCCGCCGGACCGAGACGTTCGCGTCGACGCGCAGTGAGCCCTCCTCCATCCGACCGTCCGACGCGCCCGTCGCAACGAGGATTGACCGCAGCTCGGTCACGTACGCGCGGGCCTGATCGGCGCTGCGGATGTCGGGGGCGGAGACGATCTCGACGAGCGGAACGCCCGCCCGGTTGTAGTCGACGAGCGCGTAGTCGGCGGTGTGAATCCTGCCCGTCCCCCCGACGTGCGTCGTTTTGCCCGTGTCCTCTTCGATGTGGGCGCGGACGATGCCGACCGCGCTCCCGTCGGAGAGCGTGACCCGACCGCCGACATTGATCGGCTCGTCGTACTGGCTGATCTGGTAATCCTTCGGCATATCCGGGTAGAAGTAGTTCTTCCGATGGAAGACCGACGGCCGGATCTCGGACCCGAGCGCTACGCCGATTCGGATCGCCAGCTCGACGGCGCGTTCATTGAGGACTGGCAACGATCCCGGCAGGCCGAGGCAGATCGGGCAGATGTTCGTGTTCGGCTCGGCGCCGAACGCGTTCGGACATCCGCAGAACAGTTTCGATCGCGTCGCGAGTTCTGTGTGGACCTCGAGGCCGACGACGACCTCCCAATTTGCGGTCGATGTGCTCATCGCGATGTCGCGAGGTTCGGTTCGATCGGCCCGCGCGCCGAAGGGTCCGCCGAGCGCTCGAGCGCCGCGGCCACCCGGAACATCACCCTCTCCCCGAGGGCCGGCGCGAGGACCTGGACGCCGATCGGCAGACCGTCCGCGAGGGTGTACGGCACGCTGATCGCCGGGTGACCGGCGAGATTCGACGGGATCGTGAACAGATCCGACAGGTACATCGCCACGGGATCGTCGGTTTTCGCTCCGAACGCGAACGCGACGGACGGGGTCGTGGGCGCCAACAGCACGTCGAAGTTCGCGTACGCGTTCGCGAACACCCGCGCGACGAGCGTCCGCACTCGCTGGGCCTGCGCGTAGTACGCGTCGTAATAGCCCGCCGACAGCACATAGGTACCGAGCATGATCCGCCGCTTCACTTCGGCACCGAAACCGGCGGCGCGCGTCCTTGCGTTCATCTCGGCCGCGTCGGCAGCATCGACACGCAGCCCGTAGCGCACGCCGTCGTAGCGGGCGAGGTTCGAGGACGCCTCGGCGGGTGCGATCAGGTAGTACGCGGGCAAGCCGAGCATCAGCTCGGGGATCGCGACCTCGTCGACGTGCGCGCCCTCCTTCGTCAATGCATCCGCGGCAGCGCGCACCGCCGCGGCGCACTCCGGCTGCGCGTCGACGAGGAAGTCACCGACCACCCCGACGCGGAGACCCTCGGTCGGCAAAGACGGTGCAGAACGGAGGTCGTCCGGGGTCCGGTCGAGCGACGTCGAGTCGAACGGGTCGTGGCCGCCGACCGCCTCGACGACTGCCGCGGCGTCTTCGACGGTGCGGGCGAGGGGTCCGATCTGGTCGAGGGAGCTCGCGAAGGCGATGAGCCCGAAGCGGGAGATCCCGCCGTACGTCGGCTTCATGCCGACGACCCCGCAGAGCGCCGCAGGCTGGCGGATCGACCCGCCGGTGTCAGAGCCGAGCGCGACGGCGGCGAGCCCCGACGCGACCGCCGACGCGCTCCCGCCCGAGGATCCACCGGGAACAAGACCGAGATCCCACGGGTTGCGCGTCGGGCCGAAACCGGAGTTCTCCGTCGACGACCCCATCGCGAACTCGTCGAGGTTGGTCTTGCCGACGAGCACCGCACCAGCGGACCGAAGGCGCGTCACCACCGTCGCGTCGTACGGGGGCAACCAGCCTGCCAAGATCCGCGAACCCGCGGTCGTCGCGATTCCCCGCGTGCAGATGTTGTCCTTCAACGCGACAGGCACGCCGGCGAGGGGACCGGGATCTTCGCCGCTCGCGAGCTTGCGGTCGACATCATCCGCCTGGGACAGCGCGACCTCGTCGGTCACCGCGTTGAAGCAGTGCAGCTCGCTCTCGAATTTCGCGATCCGCTCAAGCGTGGCTTCCGCGATCGCGTGTGCGCTCGCGTCCCCCTTACGGACGGCATCCGCGATCTCGGTCGCCGGAGCGAGCGCGAGCTCGTCAGCGCCGCTCACGGTGCCTCTCCGAGTATCGGCGGAACCTTGAAGCGCCCCGACTCTGTCGCGGGAGCTTGCGCGAGCACTTCGTCGCGATCAAGGCACTGCACGATCTGGTCCGTGCGGACGACGTTTTCGATCTCGAGTGGGTGTGCGGTCGGACTGAATTCCGAGGTGTCGAGGGCGCGCACCGCATCCACGTGTTCGAGGATCGAGACCAGTTGTGCGGTGTAGCGATCGATCTCCTCGTCGCTCAGTGCGAGCCGCGCCAGGTCGGCTACGTGCACAACGTCGTCGCGAGTGAAAGCGGGGCGGGATTCAACCACTGGTTACCTTCTCGGCGAACGCGACCGCCGCGGATTGGATCACCTTCGCGTCGTAATCGAGCGTGGCGACGTGGTAACTGCGCTCGAGAATGATGCGTTCGAGCGGGCCGCCGTACTCACGCTCGACAAGGTCAGAGGACTCCGTCGGCACCACGTGGTCGCTCCGGCTCGAAAGCAGCAACGCCGGACAGCCGATCTCAGAAAGCCGCGGCGCGATCGTCTCGGTTGCCTCGAAGATCGACACCATCGCGGCGATCGGTGTCGCCTCGTAGCCGCCGCCTGACTGACCGGGCTTCGCGATGTCCGATCCGATCGAAGGGATCGTCGTCGTCCCACCCTCGAGCGCGGCTTCGAGGAGCGAGTAGAGACTCGGGGCGGGCGGAGAGACCATCGGGTTGATGAGGACGAGGCCGGCCATTTCGGGATGGTGGAGCGCGAGGTCGAGCGCGAGCGTGCCCCCCATCGACAGACCACAGACCACAACCGCATTTCCGCCCGACGCAAGACGTCGGTACGCGGCATCGGCAGCCCCAAACCACTCGGCGTATCGCCGATCGACGAGGTCCTCAACGCTCGTCCCGTGACCGGGAAGAAGGGGGAGCTCGATCGCGAACCCTGCGCTCTCGAACCCCTCGGCGAGCGGGCGCATCGAACGCGGCGTCCCGGTGTAACCGTGCAACACGAGCACGCCAGACGCATGGCGGTCCGAGCCCGTCGAAGCTCGTGCGTCGGCGGCATGAGAGGTCACGCTCGCATCGTATAGAGCGACGACGACCACGCTTCCTCGTCGATCGCTCGCACCAGAAGTCGACGATTACTGTCCGAACGAATTCTTCCGCACGCGGCTCCAGGGAGGCGCCAAGCAGATGACGAAGCACGACTTTCTCAGCCCGGAATGGGTGGACGCCGCCCGTGCGATCTACGCCCGCTTCCAGTCCGCTGCAGTGCCGCCGACGATCCCGCTGAAGATGAATCTCGTCGTCGAGGACGTGCCGTTTGCCGAGGATCGCTTTGACGCACACCTCGACACCTCGGCGGGCGTCGCGGAGGTCGAGATCGGCCACGTCGAGGACCCCGACCTCACCGTCACCCTTCCCTATGACCTTGCGAAGTCCGTCTTCGTCGACGGCAATGCGCAAGCGGGCGTCGAGGCGTTCATGATGGGTCTCGTTCGCGTCGATGGCGACGTGACGAAGCTGCTCGCGTTCCAGCAACAGCCGCCTTCGCCCGCACAAGCCGATATCGCGGGCGAGATCCGCGCCGTAACCGCCTGACGGAAAGCTCTCTTAAAGCTGGCCGGTCTCCAACAGACGCACGAACCCGGTCTCGTCAAGGACCGGAATGCCGAGCTCTTCGGCCTGCGAGGTCTTCGCCGCGCCGGGATCGGCGCCGACGACGACAGCGAAGGTCCGCTTCGAGACCGAGCCCGGGGACTTGCCACCACGCTCGGTGATCGCGGCTTCCGCCTCCTCCCGGCTGAACCCGGAAAGCGTCCCGGTGACCACGATCGACTTCCCGGTGAGTACCCCAGCCGTCTCTGTTCGGCCGCCCGGACGGTACGAATCGGAAGTGAGAACGACGCCGGCGCGACGCAGCTTTTCGATCACCTCAAGATTCGTTTCGATATGGAAGAACGCGTGCACGCTCTCGGCGATCACCTCGCCAACGCCATCGACCGCAGAGAGCTGCGAGGCATCGGCGCGCGCGATGGCGTCGATGTCCGGGAACGCTCGTGCGAGCGCCTGAGCTGCGCTGCCACCAATGTGGCGGATCGACACCCCGACGAGCACGCGCTGCAGCCCGCGAGTTTTCGAAGACTCGATGGCATCGATGAGGCTCTTCGCCGAGAGCTCGCCGAGACGATCGATCTGCGCAAGGCGACCCGCCTCGAGCTCGTAAATGTCGCCGACATCGCCCAGCAGGTGCTCGTCGACGAGCTGGAGGACTCGTTTCTCGCCGAGCCCTTCGATGTCCATCGCCCCACGCGAGGCGAAGTGCGTGATCCGTTCCACCCTCTGGGCTTCGCACTCGGTATTCACGCAGTAGGTGTCTGCCTCGCCCTCGAGACGGACGAGCGCTGTGTTGCAGCTTGGACATCGTGTTGGGAACTTCCACGGCCGGGAGTTCGTCGGACGCAACGACAGCACAGGTCCGACGACCTCCGGGATTACATCGCCGGCCTTGCGGACGATGACGGTATCGCCAGGGCGCACGTCTTTGATGCGGACCTGGTCTTCGTTGTGCAATGTCGCCTTCGAGACCGTCGATCCCGACACCACGACAGGCTCCAGCAGCGCGAAAGGCGTCGCGCGACCTGTCCTGCCGACCGAGACGAAGATGTCCTCGAGCAAGGTCGTGCGCTCCTCGGGCGGGAACTTGAACGCCACGACCCAGCGCGGCGCGTGGCTCGTCGAGCCGAGCACGCGTTGCAGCTCGAGGCTGTTCACCTTGGCGACGGCGCCGTCGATGTCGTAGTCGAGATCGTGGCGGTGTTCCTTCCAGTGGTTCGCGAAGTCGTAGACCTCGCCGAGCGTCTCGACGACGCGGTTCTCACCGTTCACCGGAAGGCCGGCACGACTCACGAGATCGAGCGCCTGGGAATGCGTGGTGAGCGAAACGCCCTGCGGTCCGGCAGCGCCGCCGTCGACCTCGCCGACCTGGTAAGCCCAGAACGAAAGCGGACGCGAGGAGGTGACCGAGGGATCCTTCTGCCGCAGCGATCCAGCGGCGGAGTTGCGCGGGTTCGCGAACGGTCGCAATCCCGCCCTCTCCTGACGACGGTTCAGCTCCTCGAAGGCAGAGAGCGGCAGGTACACCTCGCCGCGCACCTCGAACACCGCGGGAACGTCGGCGCCTTTCAGCGACAGTCGGTGCGGGATAACGGAAATCGTCCGCACGTTGGCGGTGACGTCCTCACCCGTCGTGCCGTCACCTCGTGTCGCTGCCTGCACGAGAACACCCCGCTCGTAGCGCAGCGAGATCGCGAGGCCATCGATCTTCGGTTCGCAGACGACTTCCACGTTTCCGGACTTCGAGCTCGCACCGGCAGCGGCGAGGTTGCGCTCCACACGCTCCCCCCAGCGCTTGAGCTCCTCGAGCGAGAAGACGTTGTCGATGCTCATCATCGGGACGCGGTGTCGCACCGGCGCGAAGAGCCCTGACGGTGCAGCACCGACCTCTTGAAGCGGAGACCCCTCGCGCAGATCCTGGTGTTCTTCTTCGAGGTTCTTGAGTTCGACGACAAGAGCGTCGTACTCGGCGTCGGCGATCTCCGGTGCGTCGTCTTGGAAGTACCGGTCGCGGTGGTAGCGGATGAGCCTCGCGAGCTCGCGCGCCCGAGCGACGGGATCCATCTCCTTCTCGGATTGCTCGCGCGCGAGATTCTCAACCTCGGACTGCTCGTCGGAATCGTCCCGCTTCACGCGGCGATCCCCGCGCCGACGACCTCGTCACCGACGTAGCAGGCGACGACCTGCCCCGGCGCCGGTCGACGGGCGGGCTCGCTGAAGCGGATTCCCGACTCGGTGATGCGTGCGCGACAGACGCGACCGTGCGCGCTCGACTGGGCGAGAACCGGAGATCCCACGTCGAGTCTTCGCGCGATCCATGTGCGCGGATCGAGGGTCACTTCGTCGACGAGGAGATCCCCCCGGTCGCCGACGAGCACCGTCCGGTGTTCGACGTCGACCGCGACGACGAATCTCGGCGGCTGCCCGGCAACGCCAAGCCCGCGACGTTGGCCGACGGTCACGAGCTCCACGGCGCCGACCTCGCCGATCGACTCCCCAGTCGCGGCGTCGACGACGTTGCCGCGGTGCGTGGGGATGTGCGACGCGACGAAGTGGCGCCTCGCCTCGGGATCGGATCTCGAGGAGATGAAGCAGACATCCTGGCTTTCCGGCTTCGCGAAGGTTCGCAGCCCTTTTCGCCGGGCGAGCTCTCGCACATGGGACTTCGTGAACGTCCCGATCGGCAAAACGACCCGCGAGCTGCTTCGAGCTGAGCGTCGAAAGGACGTAGGACTGGTCCTTTCGCACGTCGATGCCCCGTAACAAGTGCGGTGACCCGTCTCGAATTTCGAGCCGTGCATGGTGACCTGTGGCGATGACGTCGAAGCCGAGGCGGAAAGCCCGCTCGGCAAAAGCACCGAACTTCAGCTTCGTGTTGCAGTCGACGCACGGATTCGGGGTGCGCCCGACGGCATGCTCAGCGACGTAGGGATCGATGACGCCGGCGGTGAACTGCTCGTTGAGGTTGAAGACACGATGATCGATCCCGAGACGATCGGCGACGCGGCGTGCGTCATCAACGTCGGCGACCGAGCAGCAACCCGAGTCGCTCGGCCCGCCCCAGAGCTTCATCGTCGCCCCGACGACGTCGTGGCCTTGCTCGACGAGGAGGGCGGCCGCGACGGAGGAGTCCACTCCGCCCGACATCGCGACGAGCACGCGCATCGTTCAGGCCTTCGCGTCGACCATCCGCGACGAAAGCGTCGAGGCCGCGTCCTCGATCGCTCTCAGCGCGTGGGAGATCTCTTCGTCGGTGGTCGTCTCTCCGAGCGTGAACCGCACACCCTCGCGTGCCGCCGCGGGCGGCCAGCCGATCGCGACAAGCACATGACTCGGTTCGAGTGCTCCCGACGAGCATGCCGAGCCCGCCGACGCTGCGACACCCCGCTCGTCGAGCATGACGAGCAGCTCCTCGGCGAGCAGACCGGGAAAGCGGACGTGGGCGAACCCGGGCGCGGTCGACGACCTGGGCACCGTTTCGAGCGCCGGAGTCGAAGCCCCGAGCCCATCGAGGAACCGGTCGCGCAATCGACGCACGCGCACGCCCCGCGCTTGCCGCTCGCGCGCCGCCTCGTCCGCCGCCGCGGCCATCCCGACGATTCCCGCGACGTTCTCGGTTCCCGGTCGCAGCGACCGCTCTTGGCTGCCTCCGACGACGATCGGCAGCAGCTTTCCCCTCGCCTGCTTGCGGATGACAAGCGCCCCGACCCCTTTCGGACCACCGATCTTGTGCGCCGAGATCGACACGAGGTCACACTGGCCGCAGAGCTCGCCGAGAGCGAACCACGGAGCCGCCTGCACCGCATCGGTGTGAACGAGAGCGTCCGGCGCCAGCCGGTGCGCGAGTTCGACGACCTCGGCGACTGGCTGGACGGTGCCAAGTTCGTTGTTCACCGTCATCACGCTCACGAGCGCGACGGATCCATCGAGGGCGCCCTCGAGCGCTTGGAGATCGACCATGCCCTCGCTGGTCGCGCCAACGAGGGCCGCGGAACTCCGCCGGGCCGGATTCAACACGGCGTGGTGCTCGACGGTCGTGGTGACGATCGACCCCGTCGCGCGGGCTGCGACACCTTGGATCGCCAGGTTGTCGGACTCGGTCCCCCCGGAGGTGAAGATGACCTCACCCGGTTCGCACCCACAGAACGCCGCGATCACGTCGCGCGCGTCGTCGATCGCCCGGCGCGCGGCACGGCCGGTGTGGTAAATCCCCGAAGGATTTCCGAAGCTCTCTTGAAGGTAGGGAAGCATCGCCGTAAGCGCACTGGCGCGGAGGGGCGTCGTGGCGGCGTGGTCGAGGTAGCTCGACATCGTGGTGTCCCCGTTGGCACTGGGCATTACGACTTCAATCCCTCGGTTCCGACGTAGCACGCCGCCTCCGACTGGCTCAACGGCGCGATCGCCGGCGCTGACGCGCCGGTCGTGATCCGGGCGACCTGCGGTTCTGAATTGCCGACCTTCGCCAGTTTCGCGCTGTTCGCATCGCCCACCACCTCGATCTCGAAGAATCGGGTCGTCGTCCGCGCGACGACCGCCAGTGCGGGGGCGTCGGTTCCGACGTAGGGCGAGAGGTGGTCCGCCGCGAAGATCTCAAGGAACCACTTGTTCGAGTTCGCATCGTCGTTGTAGAGCTTCGCGGAATCCTGCGGCGGGTTGCAGGCGTCGGTGGCGCTCTGCACGACGAGCAGCGGCGGTGCCGTGCGATGGCCGGCGTAGGGATCAGGAGCGCCTTGCGGGTAGTACCACTCGGCTCCCGACAGCACGGCGACCGCGCGGTAGGTGAGCCCCGGGTGTACGTCGAACTGGCTGTCGTAGGCGGCCATCCCGACCGTGTCGCCGCCGTCGGACTGGCCGGCGAGCCCGATGCGCGAGGCGTCGATGAGACCAGAGAGCCGGGGGCACGACGACGATCGCTCGCGAGAATCGTCGATCATCGAGTGGATTACGAAGGCGACATCGCCGGGCTGATGCACATCGTCCTCTTCGGCGTCGGGGATCTTGTCCTCTTCGGCGGCGGCGGCATTCGTCTCGGGGAAGATCGGCGCGGCGACGACAAAGCCGGCCCGCACCCACTCGTCGAGCAGGGGTGCGTACCAGTCGGGCATCGTCGCGTAACCGTGTGCGAAGACGATCAGCGGGAACGGCTTGTTCGACGCCGGTGTGGCGTGGCCTCGGCCAGGTGAGTACGTGGGGTAACGGATCTCGGTCTCGAGGGTCCGGTAGGGCAGCGGCAGTCCGGTAGACGCGCTGAGGGACGTGCGGGTGTGGTCGACGAAGGTGCACGTCACCTCGGCGACGTAGTACCGCCGGTGCGGAGCGTCTTTCGACGTGTTCGGAGGGTGATTGGCCCCCGAGGCGACGACGGCGCCGATCACGACGAGACCGGCAACGCCGACGAGAACGAAAAGTGTCCGGCCGCGGCGGCGGGCGGCGAGGCGCGCAGCGTCGGCGCGAGAGGAGTTCCGGGGCACGTAGAAAACGGTATCGGGCGCGCCGACCCGGCATCGGCGTCATGCTCAGGCGGGCTGCCACACCATGATGACGAGCGCGACGACGAAAAGTACCGAGGTCACCGCCGACCATCCTTCGCACCTCCTTGCGGCGACACGGATCGCGGCGACGTCGGTTCTCGCGGCGAGATGCACCTGGATGCGCCGCTCTGCCGGAAAGACTCCGCCCGTCGCGGCCCCGGTGGCGGCAAGCCAGATACCAAGGCCGATCCAGGGCCAGGCGTGATCGGCGATCGAGGCGCCGCCCAGGCCGACGAGCGTCCCACCGAACACCGGCACGAGGAAAAGCGCCCACTCGGCCCAGTTCCGCCCGGGCTTGAAGTACCTCCGCGCGGAATCGTCCGACATCGGATCGGCGCGCTGGCGCAGCGCTGAGGCATAGCGCCCAGTCGCGGCGAGCGACCCGAACGCCACGACCGCCGAGACGACATGCAGCACCTCGACGACGTCATACGCGGGACCATTCATCAAGATGATTCGCTTCGGGTCGCGCGCTCGCTAACGTCGTCAGGCATGTTGAATGTCGCAGTGCGGCGCGTCGGGGCGCCGTGAACCAACTCCGCCTCGACCCGCTCTCTGGTCGGTGGGTCGTCGTTTCGACGAACCGGAATCCAAGCCCTGGGCTCTTCCGCCCCCGCGAGACCCACCCCGCGAGCCAGCGGGCGGAGTGCCCCTTCTGCCCGGGGCACGAGGGTTCGACGCCGCCCGCCCTCGAGACCTACGGCGCCGAAGGCCGCTGGCTCGTCCGCGTCGTCCCGAACCTCTACCCGGCGTTCGCCGGCTCCCAGCAGTTCGTCGTCACGAACAAAGGCCCGGTGTTCACCGAGGCGCCGGCGAGCGGGATCCACGAGATCCTCATTTTCTCGCCCGACCACGACCTGTCGTGGTCCCGCTTCACCGACGAGCAGTGCGGCCTCGTGATGGCCGCGATCCGCGACCGCATCGAGGAACACCAGGGAACCCCCGGGCTGCGCTACAGCCAGGTGCTGGTGAATTTCGGGGTTGAGGCTGGCGCCTCCCAGGAACACCCCCACGGCCAGCTGCTCGGGATCCCCTTTGTGCCCCGCGAGCTCGTCGACGAGCAGGGCAGCTTCAGCCGCTTCCACGGCGGCTGCCTGATCTGCACCGCGGCCGCGTCCGAAGAGCGAGTCGGCTACCGCCTCGTCCAGGTGACGGACCAGGCCGTGACGATCGCGCCGTTCTGGAGTGGAACGCCCTACGAAATGCTCGTCGTTCCCCGCTCGCACGAAGCGCAGCTTCAGCTGTCGCCCCCAGACACCCTCGTCGGCTTCGGCACCGCCATCCGCGATGCGCTCGCCGCCCTCGACAAGACAGCGGGAAGCCCTGCCTACAACCTCATCTTCCACTCGGCTCCGTACCGGTCGACTGCGCCGTTCCATTGGCATGCGCACATCCTCCCCAAGCTCACGACGCACGCTGGCTTCGAACTCGGCACCGGGGTCTACGTCAACATCGTCCCGCCCGAGGTTGCCGCTGATGAACTGCGCGCCGCGATCCCCTCGGCGTCGAACGGACCTCAGACCGCGACGAGCGTCGCTTCGTAGTCGGCGACCCGCGCCCGGCTGAGCTCGGACACGACGGGCCGTAGCAGCGCGCGGGGAACGAGCGTCTCGATCCCGGAGGTCGAGCCGTAGCCGTCCAAGAAGGCGAGCTGGTTTCGCCGCACCCACGCCGCGGCGAGGAGGCGGGCGAGCGGTCGCTCCGACGCCGGCCGCTGCGCGAGGGCATCGCGCGCGTTCTTTTCGATCGAGAACCACATGTCGGCGAGATCCTCGACGGGCGACCCGCGCTGGGCGAGGACCGACGTGAACGACGTCGGGTCGATGTTCAACGGATCGTCTCCGAAGCCCGAGACGATCCATCCGACGTCGGCGCGCATGACGCGCCGCAAGTGGAAGTCCCCGTGGATGCGAATCTCGAGACCGGCGGGCGCCTCGGTAAGCGCGCGAACGACCTCCTCGTTCACCCCGTCGAGGCGCGAGCCGAGCGCCGACTCGAGCGACGCGAGCAGCTCGTCGCCCATGATCGGCCGCGTCCCGAACGCGTTCGCCATCGCAAGGTGGAGGTTCGCCGCCGTCGCACCGAGACGCCGCATCTCCGACGCGAGGTCGCCACCTGCGGAAGCGGCGACCGCGTCGGGATCCTGGCTCGCCTCGTCTGGACTGAAGGTCGCGCGGGGGTCGGTCGCCGAGACGCGCGCCAACAGGTCGCGAAGAGAAGTCAGCGCCAGCAGCCGTCCCTCGAGCGCAGAGGGTAGGAACTCGCGCACCAGTGCAAGGTCGTTGCCTTCCGATTCCCAGAACGCGATCGGCGCCAGGATCGCGTTGAAACCAAGCGCGTCGAGGCCCCGCAGTACCTCGATCTCGGGACGCGTCCCCTCCTCGAGCACGCGGTAGCACTTCATGAGGAAGCGTTCGTCGTAGACCAACGACGCGTGCGACGCGAGCGATGACAGCTGGCGGACGCGCTTCGCATTCACCTTGCCGTTCGTGGCGTGGCGCAGGAGTGCGATCGCGAGTTCGTCGTCGGCGAGAGCGTCATAGACGAGCACGCCGCCTTTGCGGCGCGTCGCGGAGCCGTAGATCGCGCCCTCGCGACCGTGAAGGACCTCCGACACCTCCTCCGGCGTTCGCCAACCGACGAAGCAGCTGTAATTGCGTGACCGAGCCGTCAACACCAGATGTGCGAGCGGCACCGGCGCGTCGATGAGCTGGCGCTCGGATACCAGGGTGATCTCGTGGGGAGCCGCCCCGCCCGAGGTCATCTGGAACCACGGCTGGCGATCAAGGTGCGCGCGGGCAAGGAACTCGAGCGAGCCGTAGAGGAGGTCGTCGGCGCTCATCGTTCGGCAAGCTCCAGCCAGTAGTAGCCGTACGGGCCCAACGTGACGGGATAGCCCGCCGCGGTGATCTCGGGGAACTCCGAGCGACCGACGAGCTCGACGGGCCGGGATCCGACGAAGGCCGAGAGACTCAGCACGGTCGACTGCGCGAAGCGCGAGAGGTTGTTCACGCACAAAACGGGAGGATCGGCGCTCGTGTCACCATAACCACGCAAATAGGCGAGCACCGAGGGGTTGTCCGACGGAAGCACCGAGATCGTCCCTGTCGCGAAGACCGGGGTTTGATGGCGGACGGCGAGCATCCGTTGCAGCCAGCGCAGAAACGAGGACCGATCGAGGAGCGAGCTCTCGACGTTCACCGCCGGGAAGCCGTAGACGGCGTCGACAAGCGTCGGAAGGTACAGCGCTTCGGGATCCGCGCCCGAGAACCCCCCGTTTCGGTCGTTCGACCACTGCATCGGGGTCCGCACGCTGTCACGGTCCCCGAGGCGGATGTTGTCGCCCATCATGATCTCGTCGCCGTAGTACAAGACCGGAGCGCCCGGCAACGAGAGCAGGAACGCGTAGAGCAGTTCAGCGACGGTGCGATCGTTGTCGACAAGCGACGCGAGCCGGCGTCGGATCCCGAGGTTCTTGCGCATCTGCGGGTCGCGCGCGTACTCGTTGTAGAGATAGTCACGATCCTCGTCCGTCACCATTTCCAAGGTGAGCTCGTCGTGATTGCGGAGGAAGATCCCCCACTGCATGCCCGCCGGGATCGGCGGCGTCTGCATGAGGATCTCCGTGATCGGGAAGCGGTGCTCCCGGCGAATCGCCATGAACATGCGCGGCATGAGCGGGAAGTGGAAGCACATCTGGCACTCGTCGCCGTCGCCGAAGTAGTCGACGACATCTACCGGCCACTGGTTCACCTCGGCGAGCAGAACCCGATTCGGGTAGTCGCGATCGATCACTGATCGCAGGCGACGCAAGAACGCGTGGGTCTCCGGCAGGTTCTCCCCGATCCCGTCGCGTTGGAACAGGTACGCGACAGCGTCGAGACGGAAACCGTCGACTCCCAAATCGAGCCAGAACCGAACGACCGACAAGAGCGCCTCTTGCACCTCGGGGTTGAACAGGTTGAGGTCCGGCTGGTGGTGGAAGAAGCGGTGCCAGTAGTACTGCTGGCGGGTCGCGTCCCAGGTCCAGTTCGACGTCTCGGTGTCGGAAAAGACGATGCGGATCTCACTCCATGACTGGTTGTCGTCGCTCCAGAGGTACCAGTCCGCCTTCGGATTGTCTTTCGACGAGCGGGATTCGACGAACCACGGATGCTGATCGCTCGTGTGCTGCAAGACGAGATCGGTGATGACGCGGATCCCGCGATCGTGCGCTTCCTTGACGAGCCGGCTCAGGTCCTCCAAGTCACCGAGTTCCGGCGCGACCGAGCAGTAGTCCGACACGTCATACCCGCCGTCGCGAAGGGGCGACGGGTAAAACGGCAAGAGCCAAATGCAGTCGATGCCGAGCCAGCTGAGATAGTCGAGTTTCGCGATGACGCCGGGTAGGTCGCCGACCCCGTCACCGTTCGAGTCGTAAAAACCCCGCGGCGAGATTTCGTAGAAGACGGCACGCTGGTACCAGGTCGGATCGTCCTCGAGTTCACGTGCTGCCGACCCCGAAGGAGCAGCCGATGCGAGCGACGTCAGCCGGTTGTCGGTCACGATGGGCGCGTCCGAGTCAGGAAGCGTCGACGTCGCGACGCTCGATCGGCGCGCCGATGGCGCGCAACTTGTCGTGCAAGCGCTCGTAGCCGCGATCGATGTGCTCAATGCCGGTGATCGTCGACTCACCTTCCGCGGCGAGACCGGCCAGTACGAGCGCCGCGCCGGCGCGGATATCCGGAGCGCGGACCGTCGTGCCCGAAAGCCGATCGACGCCCCGGACCACCGCATGGTGGCCCTCGGTCGTGATGTTCGCCCCCATGCGGCGCAGCTCGTCGATGTAGCGGAACCGGCCCGCGTAGATGTTCTCGCTCACGATCGCGACCCCGTTCCCGATCGAGAGCGCGGTGACCAAGAGCGGTTTGTAGTCGGTCGCCACACCGGGATACGGCAACGTGACGACGTCGACCGAGCGTGGCCGACCTTCGAAGGACGCCCCGACACCGGTCGGCGTCGCGTCGATCTCGACACCCATCTCGTGGAGCTTCGAGAGATACATGTCCATGTGGTCGGCCCGAGCACCTGACACCAAGACCGAACCCTGGACGATCGCCACCGCCGCGAGAAACGTCGCCGCTTCGACGCGGTCATTGATCACGCGGTGTCGCGCCGGGCGCAGCTCATCGACGCCTTCGATCTCGATGCGCGACGTCCCTGCTCCAGAAATACGCGCGCCCATCGCGGTGAGCATGTCCGCGAGGTCCTGCACTTCGGGCTCGCGGGCTGCGTTCTCGATCACCGTCGTGCCCTTGGCGAGCACCGCAGCCGAAAGCACGTTGTCGGTCGTCGTGTGGCTCGGGTATTCGAGGACGACGCGCGCGCCGACGAGACCGTCACAACGACCCTCGACGTAACCGTGCTCGGTTGTGAACTCCGCGCCGAGCTCTCCAAGTGCGCGCAGATGCATGTCGATCGGTCGCGGACCGAAGTCGTCACCGCCTGGCAGCGAGATGCGGGCGAAATGATGCCGTGCGAGCAGCGGACCGAGAACGACGATCGACGCCCGCATCTTCTCGACGAGTTCATACGGGGCGAAGGGGGTCGCCTTCTCCGGCGCAGCGATCTCGACCATGCCGTCTTCGCGACGAGATACAGCGGCTCCGATCGCGCGCAAGACCTCCGCCATGATCGTGACGTCGGTGATCGACGGCACGTTTTCCAGCAGCGAGGTTCCGGTCGTGAGCAGCGAAGCGGCCATCAGCTTCAACGCCGAATTCTTCGCGCCCTGCAACGAGACCGTGCCGGAGAGCGGCGGCGACTGTTTCACGTTGAGGACCTGCACCAATGGAACGCTACCGCCCGGGCCCGGAAAGGAAATCCCGGTCCCCGCTATCGTCACCCCATGGACGCTTCGCGCATTCGTCCAGACCGCAACCTCGCGATGGAACTCGTCCGCGTCACCGAGGCAGCGGCGATCGCCGGCAGCCGATGGATGGGACGGGGTGACAAAGACGGGGCCGACGCGGCCGCCGTCGATGCGATGCGATTCGTGCTGTCGAACGTATCGATGGACGGCATCGTCGTGATCGGCGAGGGCGAGAAGGACCGAGCACCGATGCTCTACAACGGCGAACGGATCGGTGACGGGTCGGCTCCGCAAGTCGACATCGCCGTCGACCCGATCGACGGAACCCGACCTACCGCCCTCGGGCGCGGCGGTGCGCTCTCGGTGATCGCGCTCGCCGAGCGGGGCCACATGTTCGATCCCGGACCGGTCGTGTACATGTCGAAGATCGCCGTCGGCCCAGAAGCCGTCGGACGCGTTTCTTTGGAACTGTCAGTGAAGGAGAACCTCGTCGAGATCGCGAAGGCGAAGCGCAGCGAGGTCAGCGACCTGACGGCGATCGTTCTTGACCGACCGCGCCATGAGGAACTCATCGATGAGATCCGATCGGCGGGAGCGCGCATTCGCCTCATCACCGACGGCGACGTCGCGGCCGCAATTTCCACCGCGTGGCAAGAGAGCGGCGACGACGTTTTGTTCGGCATCGGCGGCACGCCCGAGGGTGTCATCGCCGCGGCGGCGCTGAAGGCAATGGGCGGCGAGATCCAGGGTCAGTTGTGGCCCCGCGACGACGCCGAGCGGCAGGCGGCGGTCGACGCCGGGTACGACGTCGACAAGGTTCTCTCGACCGACGACTTCGTCAAAGGCGACAACGTTTTTTTCGCCGCTACCGGCGTCACCGACGGCGAGCTGTTGCGCGGTGTGCGCTACCAGCACGGTGGTGCGACGACGAACTCGATGCTCACCCGGTCTCGTACGGGCACGGTCCGATTCGTCACCGCGTACCACCAAAGAGAAAAACTCCGTCAGTTCCGATTGCTCGCTGACATCTGATCGACGCGGAAGACGACGACCGCGCCGACGGACGAGTCGACTTCGCGCAGGCCGACCGTCCCTGAGCCGAAATGCTCCTAGCTCGCGCTCGCTCAGTCAGCGCCGCGAGGTCGCTCGCCTTCACCAGTTTCGCCCGGGTGATCCCGCCCGCCTGTCGCGCCGCCGATCGGCGGACGTCGCGGCGCGAACCACCGCGTGCCGGACGACGGGAACCCGTTCTCGGCCGCAAGGCCAATGTGATCGAGAAAGGCCGCCTCGGTGTCCGATGACGCCCTCAGGAGGACGCGCTCGACGCCGAGCCCCACCGCGGCGCGTTCGATTGCACGGACGAGCGCCCGACCGACTCCTTCACCGCGGCGCGCCTCCACCACGCACCAGGAGTCGATGACGAGCTGCGCGCCGACCGTCGCGCCGCAGGCTGTGGCGACGACATCTGCGCCCTCGCGACCGATCACAAAGGCCGGCGCACCGCCTTCGACGCGCGGGGCCTCTCTCCTTTCCACAGTGACGTCGGGACCCGGACTACGCGAGACGACGAAACCGAGCTCTCGACCGCCGCGGTCGGGCTGAGTGGACGCCCCGAGGACGACGTCGGCAAGCGGGAGCCATGGGTGCCGCGCTGCATCGTGGTGCTGCTCGTACAAGGTGAGCGCGGAGAGAACCGTTTGAGCCTTGAAGTGCGCGAAGAGTTCGACGGCGGCGCGCTTTTCCTCGCGGTCGATGCGGCCTGAGAGTGTGACGTGGGCCGAGAACGGCCGACTCGGGCGTGTCGGTGGCGCGACGAGCGGTGCCCGGTTGAGTCGCCGTTGCAACCTCGCCAGCGCGCCCGAGGGGTCGCTGACGGCGAGGAAGAGGACCGGCGACCTCGTCGAGAACGACCCCGCTGGACCGAGCTCGACCGGGATCTGGTCCTCGAAAGCCGCGGCGCGTAGTACCCCGAGCGCGTCGACGAGGTCGGACTCCCCCACGTTCACCGGCGGGATGAGCGTCAGGTGTGGCGAGATACGCCCGAGCGACGAGGAACCGATCGCACGGCGTAGGCCGTCGATCTCGGGCGCAACCGGCCCGGTCACCTCGAGCGCGACGAAGAGCCTCCGTCGTGCCCGAGGAGATGTCACGCCGAGAGATCGGCGCCGGTAGCCTCGAGGCGAGCGCGCGCCCGGTGGAGCGCGGATTCGGCCGATGCGATCTCGTCGTCGCTGCTCTCGCCCTCTCCCGCATCCGCCCGGCGTTCACCGAGGGTTGCGAGCCGCTGCTCGGCGCGATCGCGCGCCCCGCGGGCGCGTTCGACGTCGATCTCGTCCGAGAGCTCGGCGACGGGCGCGAGGATCGCGAGGCCTTCCGGAAAGACATGCACCGTGCCGCCGTCGACCGCGGCGCGCACCGTCGCGCCGTCCGACTCCGTTTCGCCGTTGCCGGCGGTCGTAATTCGAACGGAGGTGATTCCCGAGGCGCCGATGAAGTCTTCGTGGTGCGCCAGAAACGCGATCTCACCGATCTCGGTGCGCATCGTGACTTCCTCGGCGTCGCCGTCGAAGAGCAAGCGCTCCGGAGTGACGAGCGTGACGTGGAACGCGGTCGCCATCGATCAGGCGCCTTGGAACTGCTTCGCCTTCTCGCGCACATCGTCGACGCCGCCGACGTTCAGGAACGCCTGCTCGGGGACGTCGTCGAGGTCACCTCCGACGATGGCTTCGAAGCTTTTGATCGTCTCGTCGATCGGGACGTAGATGCCCGGCAACCCGGTGAAGACCTCACCGACGAAGAACGGTTGTGACAAGAAGCGTTGGATCTTGCGCGCCCGGTTGACGGTGAGGCGATCTTCTTCGGAGAGCTCCTCAAGACCCAAAATGGCAATGATGTCTTGAAGATCGCGGTAGCGCTGCAGGATCTCGGTCACCGCCGTCGCGCAGGCGTAGTGGCGCTCGCCGACGACCTCGGTCGCCAAGATGTTGCTCGAAGACGCGAGCGGGTCGACCGCCGGATAAATGCCGAGCGCCGCAATCTGGCGGGAGAGCTCGGTCGTCGCGTCGAGGTGCGTGAAGGTCGTAAACGGCGCCGGGTCCGTGTAGTCGTCGGCCGGAACGTAGACCGCCTGGATGGACGTGATCGAGTGGCCCTTCGTCGAAGTAATCCGCTCTTGGAGCTGGCCCATCTCGTCGGCGAGCGTGGGTTGATAGCCGACCGCGGACGGCATCCGCCCGAGCAGTGTCGAGACCTCGGAGCCCGCCTGGACGAAGCGGAAGATGTTGTCGATGAACAACAACACGTCTTGGTTCTTCACGTCCCGGAAGTACTCCGCCATTGTCAGTGCCGACAGCCCGACGCGCAGCCGCACGCCCGGTGGCTCGTCCATCTGGCCGTAAACGAGGACGGCCTTGTCGATGACACCGGACTCCTTCATTTCGAGCCAGAGATCAGTGCCCTCGCGGGTCCGTTCGCCGACGCCGGCGAACACCGAAACGCCACCGTGCTGCTTGGCGACGCGGTTGATCATCTCCAAGATGATCACGGTCTTTCCGACACCCGCACCGCCGAACAGACCGATCTTCCCGCCTTGCACATATGGCTCCAGCAGGTCGATGACCTTGATCCCGGTCTCGAACATCTGCCGACTCGGCTCAAGATCCTCGAACGGCGGCGGATCTCGGTGGATCTCCCAGTGATCCGCCACCTCACCGATGTCGTCGGTGTCGAGCGGTTCGCCGATCACGTTGAAGACATGGCCGAGCACGTTGTCGCCGACGGGAACGGTGATGCCGCGCCCGGTGTTGCGCACGACGGCGCCGCGCTCGAGCCCGTCGGTCGGCTTCAGACAGATGCAGCGGACCCGACCCTCGCCGATCTGCTGGGCGACTTCGGCGGTGATCACGACGGTGTGGCCCTGGACCTCCAAGTCGATCTCGAGCGCCGTGTTGATCTCTGGCAGCGCGTGCGGGGGGAATTCGACGTCGACAACGGGTCCGGCGATCGAGACCACCCGCCCGTTCTCGAAGCCGGTCTCCTCGGTGTCCGTGCGCTCGACGGTCGTCGTCATTCGGTCGGCTCCTCGTGTTCGATGCCCAATGTCAGGTCATAACGGCCCGGCGCGACGTCTGCCGCACGCAACGCCTCGGCTCCTCCGACGATCTCCATGATCTCGGAGGTGATCGCGTCCTGGCGAACGCGGTTCATCTCGCGGCGCAACGTCTTTGCAAGCTCGTCGGCGTTGTCCGTGGCCGCGGCCATCGCTCGCTGCCGGGCGGTGTGCTCGGATGCCGCCGCCTCCAGCAGCGCCGCGAAGATCTCCGCCTCGACGAGCTGGGGCACGAGCGTCGACAACAGGTCGTCCGAGCGCGGTTCGAAGTCGTAGAAGCCACCGGAGGTCGCGGTTTCGGCTTCTTCACCTTTGTCGCCCGTCGGTTCGGGGACGGGTAGCAGTCGGTGACGTTCGACGACTTGCACCCCGGCCGAGCGAAACCGCGTCGAGATGACTTCGACGACGTCGACATCTTCGGCCATGAACGGGCCGATCACCTCGGCGCTCACCCGGCGCGCGTCGTCGAAGCTCGGTCGCTCGCTCACCTTCTGAAAGGTCTTCGCGACCGGACGTCGACGGAAACGGAAGTAGCCCTCCGCGCGCCGCCCGACGGTCACCAAGGTCGCCTCCCCGTGGGCGCGCGCAATCTCCCCGAGTCGACGCTCGGCCGCGCGTAGCACGCTCGAGTTGTACGCACCGGCCAATCCACGGTCCGACACCATCAGCAGCAGCGCGACGCGTCGTGTCTCGTTCGGTTCGCCGACGAGTCGCGTCGGTTCGGTCGCATCGTCGACGGTGATGCGGAACGCGTCCCTGAGACCCGAGAGGTACGGGCGATTCCGCGCGATGCGGTTTTGGGCACGGACGATCTGGGAGGCGGCGATGAGTTCCATCGCATGCGTGATCTTCTTCGTCGCCTCGATGCTGCGGATCCTGCGACGCAGGATCCGTTCGCGCCCGCTCGCCACCTCGTCGCTCCTTGCGTATCAGCTCGACTGCTCGCCCGATGTCGCCCCGGCAGCCGCCTCGTCGTCCAACGCCGCCTCTTCGGTCGCACCCTCGCGCGACTCCTCTTCGGCGGATCCGGCGAACGACGCGGCGCTCTCTTTGACCACTTGGTCGAGTTCCTTTTCATCGGGCAGCGTTCCGGTCGACCTGATCTGCTCCAACATCTCGGGGTGCGCCGTCTTGAATTCGGTGCGCAGCACCTGCTCGAACTGACGCACCTCTTCGACCGGGATTCTGTCGATGAATCCCTTCACGCCCGCGTAGATGACGACCACCTCCTCTTCCACAGGAAGCGGCTCGTTCTGTCCCTGTTTCAGCAGCTCGACCAGCCGGTAGCCGCGGTCGAGCTGCGCCTGCGAAGCGCGGTCGAGCTCCGAGCCGAACGTCGCGAACGATTCGAGGTCACGGAACTGGGCGAGGTCGATCTTCAGCGAGCCGACGACCGACTTCATCGCCTTGATCTGCGCCGCACCGCCGACCCGGCTGACGGAATTCCCGACGTTCATCGCCGGACGGACTCCGGAGTTGAACAGATCGGTCTCCAAGAAGATCTGGCCGTCGGTGATCGAGATGACGTTCGTCGGGATGTAGGCAGAAATGTCGCCGCCCTTCGTCTCGATGATCGGCAACGCGGTGAGGGAACCGCCGCCACGCTCGTTCGACAGCTTCGCCGCCCGCTCGAGCAACCGGCTGTGGAGGTAGAAAACGTCACCCGGGTACGCCTCGCGACCGGGTGGCCGGCGCAGAAGCAAGGACAACTGGCGGTAGGCGTCAGCCTGTTTCGACAGGTCGTCATAGACGATCAGCGCGTGCTCTCCACGCTCCATCCAATGCTGACCCATCGCGCACCCCGAGTAGGGCGCGAGGTACTTGAACGGCGCGGGTTCGGAAGCCGGCGCCGCGACGACGACCGTGTACTCGAGGGCGCCGTGCGCTTCCAGCGTCGCCACGGTCTGCGCGACGGTCGATCCCTTCTGCCCGATCGCCACGTAGATGCATTTCACGCCGGTGCCTTTTTGGTTGAGGATCGTGTCGACCGCCACCGTCGTCTTGCCGGTCTTGCGGTCACCGATGATCAGCTCGCGTTGGCCCCTTCCAATCGGCGTCAGCGCGTCGATGACCTTGATGCCGGTCTGCAGCGGCTCGGACACGGGTTGGCGGTCGACGATGCTCGGTGCCTGGACCTCGACAAGTCGCAGCTCGACATCTCCGAGTGCGCCTCTGCCGTCGAGCGGCTCGCCGAGGGGGTTCACCACGCGGCCCAACAGCGCGTCGCCGACCGGGACCGAAAGAATTCGCCCCGTGGCGCGCACCGTTTGGCCCTCGTCGAGTCCCTCGACGTTGCCGAGGACGACGACACCGATCTCGTCCTCGTCGAGGTTGAGTGCCAGGCCCAAGGTGCCGTTCTCGAACTCGAGAAGTTCGTTCACCGAGGCGTGCGGTAGCCCTGCGACGTGCGCGATACCATCACCCACTTCGGCGATCCGCCCGACCTGCTCAGTCGAGATCTCGGTCCCGAGCTCCGCGACGTGTCTCTCGAGGACCGCGGCGATCTCCTCGGCGTCGATCGTCAGCTCAGACATCAAACCGCTCCTTATTCGTCGTCGGTCTCGTCGTGACCATCGGTGCTTTCATCAGGACGCTTTGGCAAGCAAGTCGCGTAGGCGCTCGACGCGCAAGCGCACCGTGCCGTCGATGATCAGGTCTCCAACATTCACGCGGATGCCGCCGATCACCGATCTATCGATGATGTCCCGGATTTCGACGTTGCGGTCGGTCAGACGTGACAACGCCGTAGCGACGCGCGCCCGTTCATCGTCGTCGAGCGGCACTGCGCTCCGCACCTCGGCGATTCGGCGACCCCGCTCTTCGGCAGCCAACCCGACGAGCCAGTCGATCGCGCCAACGAGATCACGCAGCCGCCCGGCGCGGATTACGTAGCGCACGAGCCGCACGGTCGTCTCGTGCGCCGACGACCCAAACAGGTCGTCGATGACGGCAGCCCGACCCGAATACGTCAGATTGCCGTCGCTGAGGACGTCGCGCAGCTCACGGCTCGATTCGAGGACACGAGCGATTCGGAAGAGTTCGTCCTCGACGACGTCGATTTCTGCTCGCGATTCGACCTCCTGCAGCAACCGCTCGGTGTATCCGCGGATCCGCTCGAGGATCTCGCCGCGACTCGCCGCCGGTTCGGGCTCGATCGCGGAACCGGTCGAAACACGGTCGATCTCCGCCTCTGCGAACTCGACGAGGTCGACGAGTGTCGCAGGGATCTCCGGCGGGCGCTCGCTCACAACGACGAAGCCGATGAGCGAGACGGAGATGCGCTCGGCCTTTCCTTCGAGGAGATCGATGACGATCGCACGACGTGTCGCAGGCGGGATCACGGCGTCGGTGAGCACGGTGCGGAGGTCGTCCGAGCTGTTCACCACCCGCGCGACGCCGATCAAATCACCGCGCACCGTTTCGAGGGTGCCGGATCCCTCCGCCTGTTCGAAGACCGCCGCCGCATAACCGCGGATCGCCTCGCGGATTAGAGGGACCGTTCCGATTCGGCGGCGGCGATCGCCTCGGCAATGAGGCGATGGTGGACCGGTTCGTCGAGCTCGGCGGCGACGATTCGCGCCGCTGCCGCGACGACCACGGAGCCGATCTCCTCGAGCACTTCGTCGCGGATCTGGGCGCGTGCAAGCTCGATCGCGGAAGAGGCGCGGGCGAGTGCGTGCGCGTACTCCAGGTCCGCGCGCTGCCTCCCTTGCTCCAAGAGTGCGACCGCGTTGCGCTCCGCCTGCGCGACGATCGACTCCGCCTCGGCCTGCGCCCGCTCGAGCATCGCTCGCCGCCCCTCGAGCAGCTGCTCGGACTCCTCGCGGAGCCGCTCTCCCGTGCTCAACTGATCGCGGATCGTGTCGGTCTGACGGTTCATCGCCCGGCGCAGCGGCGGCACGATATAGCGCCAGATAAACGCGACGAACAGGGCGATCGCGACCCACTCGAGTAAGTAGGAAATGCCGAAGTTCGACGACGCGGCGACGATCACTGTCGTCTCCCGCTCTGCCGGGCGCGCTGCATCCGCGAGCGCGAGCTCCTCGGCGATCAGTCCGCGGTGCCGGCCGGAGTGGAGGCCCCCGCCGACGATGCGCTCTGCCGCCTGCACGACGAGCGTCTCTGCACGCTCGAGCAGCTCGGCACGGAGCCGGTCCCGTTCCGCGTCGATGCCTCCGGAGGCTTGCTGGACCCGACGATCGTGCTCCTGCTGACCACGGGCGCGTGCGTCTTGCAGGAGGTCGTCAACTTGGCGCGAAGCCTCTTGCAGGATCTCCCGGGCGCGAGCGCGAGCGTCGCCGAGCGTCTGCAGACGCTCGGCGTCGAGTCGCGCCGCCTCCCGGCGCGCAGACTCGGCGGAGTCCTGCTCTTTCCGCACCAATTCATCCCGATCCCGCATCACCTTTTGGATCGACGGTAGGACGAACTTCGCGACGATCCCCAGAACGACGATGAAGATGATCAGCTCGACGAAGAACGTCGCGTTCGGAACGATGAAGTTGCTGCTGCCGGAGCTCGCGAGCACAGCGATTCGACCTGGTTCCTACTTCTTGTAGAGAACGAAGACGAACAGGAACATGAAGACGAGGTTGATGAAGTACATCGCCTCGACGAGACCGACGATGATGAACATGATCGTGAACAGGCGTCCCTGGGCCTCGGGCTGACGCGCAACCCCGGCGATCGTCTGGCTGCCGGCGAGACCGTCGCCGATCGCCGCACCGATCGCGCCGCCGCCGAGCGCGATGCCGCCGCCGACGAGAGCTCCTGCGAGCTGAATCGCCTGCTGGGTCGTGTCTGCCATTTCCCTCTCCTGTGGTTGGTGATGCCTATTCCCTCCGGACGTTCGCCCTTCGGGCCAATCAGTGTTCTCCGACGACGGCCGACTGGAAGTACAAGACGGTCAGCAACGAGAAGATAAACGCCTGCACCGGGCCGACGAACAGTCCGTCGAAGAGTTTCCAGATCAGATCGAGAATCGGGATCGCCGGATACAGCGCGCCGGTCAAGAGCCCCGCGATGATGACGAGCAGCAGCCCCCCAGAAAAGATGTTGCCGAAAAGTCGCAAGGCGAGCGTCACGGGCTTCACGAGCTCTTCTATGACGTTGATCGGAAAGAGTGCTTTGAACGGCTTGAAATAGTGGCTGAGATAGTTCCGCCAACCGTGCTTGGCGATCCACGTCGCATGCATCAGCAGGATGACGAAAACGGCCAGTGCTGCGGTGAAGTTCACGTCAGCGGCCGGCGCGGGGAGGTACTGCGGCGTGTGTCCCGTCGGGATGAGTTCGAGCCAGTTCGCGATCAGGATGAAGACGAACAACGTGAACGCGAGGGGCACGATCGGCTCTCCGGCGTCGCCCATCGAGGTGTGCACCTGATTCTCGACACCGCGGATGATCGTCTCGAAGGCGAGCTGGAACTTGCCGGGTACGCCGGATGTCGCATTGGCTCGGAGGTAGAAGCCGAGGGCGAGCACGATCGCGCCGGCGACGACGGTGGAAAGCACCGTGTCGACGTTCACGGTGAATCCGAACCACTTCTCCGTGATGTGCTTGCCGACGTCGTTCGAGTTCAGTCCGGCGAGAACCGGTCCGATCACAGGGTGACCCCCGTCGTTCCCTGCGCGAAGAGGCTGCGGACGAGGCTCACGAGCAACAAGAAGTAGAAAAGCGCGATTCCGCCGGCCGCCGAGATCCCGAGCGAGACCGACGCGAAGGCGAGCCCGACTACGACGACGGTCGTCGCCCCGAGGCGGGCGAGCGTGCTCGAGGCGAGGGCGCGACGGGGATGCGCGTGCCCGGATGCATTCACCTTCGCGACGGCGCGGGCGACAAGACGGATGTTGGCGAGCCCGAGGGCGAGCCCGACGCACACCCCGAGGCCGATCAGCGGGTGTGAGAGAGCAAGTGAGATGCCAAACGCGACCGCGCCGACGATGAGGCCGCCGAAAACCGTCCGACGCACGACACGCGTGACTTCAGACAGCGGTAATTGTTCGAACAGTTGAGAGATTCGGTCCATGCTCGTCTTCGTGGGGCATTCCGCGGTCGTAGACCGGACCGCACACTAGTGATTCAGAGATATCTCTTGATCATGAAATACGTGGCCGCCACCGCAGCGACCACGCCGACACCGAGTCCGACGAAGGTCACCGTCGGACCGGCTCCGGTCGCCTCGGCGATCCAGTAGCCGAGCCCGACGCCGATCGCGACGCAGGCACCGGCCGTCAACCCGACCCCGGCGAGCTCGACGAACGTCGGAGACGACCGCCTTGCCACCGGGGCGGCTCATCCTCCCATCTCGTCACGCGGCTCGCCAAAACGCGCGACGCGTGGCTCGGCTTCCGGCGCAGGCTGCGCAGCCGGTCGCCGGACGCGTCGGCGCGGGATCAGCACGCGTCGCCGCCGGCGTCTTCGCCGGGGCGAGGCGAGATCGGACTCCCCGGCGACGGCGACGCCCGCTGCGGCCGACATCACGACCGAGATCGCCGGAGTCGTCGTCTCCGGCACGGACGCATCCGGCGACGCTGTCACGTCGGACAGTGCCTCGACCTGCTCGATCGCGGCCACCTCCCGGCCGCCCGGCCGGAAGATCGTGTAGAGCACGGCGACCGAGAACACCGCGACGAAGGGGACAAAGGCGTTCACCTTCAAAACGAATGACGGCAGGATCGCGAACGCCGAGAGCACCGCCGTCCACGCCCAGAGGATTAGCACCGACCGGCGCTGGCCATGGCCGAGACGGATCAGCCGGTAGTGCAGGTGCCCGAGGTCCCGCTCGGCGAAACTCACGCCACGCACCGTTCTCCGCACGATCGCGAAAACCGTGTCGAGAATCGGCACCCCCAAGATGAAGATCGGGATGAATAGCGGTGCGAATCGGAAGAAGGTCAGCCCGGAGACGTCGGTGCCCGCGGCCCCGTTCACCGTCGTGCGGCCGCCGATCACCATCGTCGCCGCCGCCATCGACAAACCGAGGAACAACGCCCCGGAATCCCCCATGAATTGACGCGCCGGATAGAAGTTGTGCGGCAAGAATCCGATGCACACCCCGCAGGTGATCGCTGCGACGAGCGGTCCCAGGTTGTCGGGAGTGAGGTTACCGAGGGTCTCAAGCCGCAGGCCGTACACGCAGAGTGCCGCCGCGCCGATCGCGACGACGCCGGCCGCGAGCCCATCGAGGCCGTCGATCAGGTTCACCGCGTTCGCCATGCCGACGACCCAGATCGCCGTGACGAGGGGCAGCACCGACGGCGAGAGCACGTAGATCGTCGGGAAGAAGGGGAACTTGAAGTACTCCATGGTGGCGCCCAGAAAGACGAGCACCATCGCCGCGAAGACCTGTCCGGCCACCTTCGCCGGGGGAGAGATGTTCTTCACGTCGTCGATCAGCCCCACGGCGTAGATCACGAAGGCGGCGAGCCCGACGCCCAACGGCTCGGTCGAGCCGCGGAAGATCGGCGAGAGGTCGCCGAGCTGCGAGGCGAGCAGCAATGCGACCCCGAAGCCGAGCAGCATCGACGTGCCACCGATGGTCGGCACCGGGCGTGAGTGGACCCGCTCGATCCCGGGCTCATCGACCGCACCGAAGATGGTCGCGACCCTGCGAACGGGATAACCGAGGACGAACGTGGCGACCGCGGCGACCGCGGCGATGAGCGCGTACTCGCCGTACACGTTCATCAGGGGCTCCGATCAGACTCCCGCATCGCTGCGAGCGTCGCGTACGGATCGAATTTCGCGCAGAGATCGCGCACTTCGACCCGCACCTCGTCGAGGAGCTTCTCGTCGCTGCGGTTGCGCAGCACCGTCGACAGCAACTCGCCGATGCGGCGCATCTCCGGCTCGCCCATTCCCGCGGTCGTCTCGGCGGCGCTGCCGAGGCGGAGGCCGCTCGTCACAAACGGTGAGCGCGGGTCGTTCGGGATCTGATTCCGATTGCACGTGATCCCGACGCGGTCGAGCACGTCCTGAGCTTCTTTCCCGGTGAGTTCGGCGTCGAACGACCGCAGATCGACGAGGACGGTGTGGTTCTCGGTCCCGCCGGCGACAAGGCGGAACCCTTCGAGCTGCAGGGAGTCGGCAAGCGCGGCAGCGTTGCGGAGAACCTGCGCCGCGTACACCCGGAAGTCGTCGGTCGCCGCCTCGCCGAACGCAACGGCCTTCGCCGCGATGACGTGGTCGAGCGGCCCTCCTTGGAGGCCCGGGAAGACCGCGGCATCGATCGCACGGGCGTGGACCTCGTCGGTCAGAATCGCCCCGCCCCGCGGGCCGCGCAGGGTCTTGTGGGTCGTGAACGTGACGACGTCGGCGACGCCGACGGGGTTCGGATGCACGCCGCCGGCGATCAACCCAGCGGGATGGGCGGCGTCGAACATGAACATCGCACCGACCTCGTCGGCGATGTCGCGGAACGGTTGCGGCTCGATGAGCCGCGTGTACGCCGTCGTGCCGGCGACGATCAGTTTCGGCCGTTCGTGTCGCGCGAGCTCGGCGACCTGGTCGAGGTCGATTCGCTCACCCGATCCGTCTTCGGCGGCAGGCGTGACGCCGTAGGCGACGAAGCGGTAGAGCTTGCCCGTCACGCTCACTGGAGATCCATGGGTGAGGTGGCCGCCCTGGTCGAGCCGCATCGCGAGGATCGTCTCGCCCGGTTCGACGAGCGCGAGGTAGGCGGCGAGATTCGCCGACGCCCCAGCGTGCGGCTGGACGTTCGCGTGCTCGGCACCAAAGAGCGAGGTCGCCCGGTCGCGGGCGAGTGACTCGATCTCGTCGGCGTAGACGTTCCCGCCGTAGTAGCGGCGACCCGGATAACCCTCGGAGTACTTGTTCGTCAGCACTGACGCCGTGGCGGCAAGCACCGCAGGGGACGTGAAGTTCTCCGAGGCGATGAGCTGGATCGTCGTCCTCTGGCGATTGAGCTCGCGCTCGAGGATCGCCTTCACCTCCGGATCGCTCGCGAGCACGTCGGCGTCCACGGTCATCACCTTTCTGAATCGAGTGCGTCGATCTTTTCGATTCGCACTTCGTGTCGTCCACCATCAAAGGACGACTGGCTGAACGCGTCGAGTGCATCGAGCGCGACCACATCCCCGAGCAGTCGGGCGCCGAAGCAGATCACGTTCGCATTGTTGTGATGCTTCGCGAGCCGCGCCGACGAGACGTCGTGCACGACCGCGGCGCGCACGCCGCGGATCTTGTTCGCGGCGATCGAGATTCCGATTCCCGTCCCACAAACGCAGACACCGATGTCGGCGTCGCCGGCGACGACCGCCCGCCCCACCGCAGCGCCGTAATCGGGGTAGTCGACCGGCGACTCGTCGTGCGTGCCGAGATCGATGACCTCGTGGTCGGACTTCTCGAGGTGCTCGCGCAAAAGCTCCTTCAACGGAAAACCGGCATGATCCGAGCCGACCGCGAAGCGCACGACTCTTCAGTTTAGGAGCTACGCCGGTTTTTCTCGGGAGGTCGCCGAAAGGTGCGACTCGCGCGGCCGTCGAAACTCAGTCCGCGGGAACGCTCGCCAGGGTCGACTGGATCTCTGACCAGGCGATCGGTCCCTCGCGCAACAGGCGCGCTTCTCTTTTGACGATCGATACCACGCTCGACGGAAGCCCGTCGCGCGTCCCCCCGTCGAGCACGGCATCGACCCGTCCACCGAACACCGCCGAGAACTGCCACGCCGATGTGATCGGGGGTTCGCCGTGTCGATTGGCACTCGTCACCGCCAGCGGACCGACGCGGCGGCACAAGTCGCGCACGATGTCGTCGTCCGGGCAGCGCAACCCGACGCTGGCGCCATCACCACCGAGACGCGGGGGCACCCGAGCGTCGATGGAAACGATGATCGTCAGCGCGCCGGGCCAGAACCGTCGCGCCAGGAGCGAAAGCCGCCGATCCGACCTTCCGATGAAGGCTTCGGCTTGATCGAGGTCGGCGACCAGAACCGGAAGGGCGAGATCGAGCGGTCGTCCCTTGAGCTCGAAGATCTCTCCGAGCGCGCCGTCCGACGCCACGAGCGCCGCGAGTCCGTAGACCGTGTCGGTCGGGATTCCGGCGACCGCGCCCGATGCAAGCGCCACCGCGACGCGCATGGCGTCCGTCGTCACCAACGCGCGACGAGCACGCGGTCGCGGCCAGCAAGGTCCCTTCGGACCTCGATCACCCGGGCACCCGCGGCGACGGCGCGCACTCGTGCAAACTCCGTCTGCGACGGGGCGATTTCCACCACGGCCGCTCCGCCCTCGGCGATGACGCCCGGCGCGCCGGCGATGAGGACTTCGATTGCCTCCGTGCCGTTCGGACCGGCGACGAGCGCCAATTTCGGGTCGAAGTCGCGGACGACGGGGTCAAGGCAGTTCCATTCGTGCTCTGCGACGTATGGAGGGTTCGACACGACGACGTCGACGCGCCCTTTCGCCGAAGGAGGGATCGCCTCGAACCAATCGCCGACACGTACGTCGATCCGCCGCGCGATATCTGGCTTGAGCCGGTCACGATTCGACTTCGCGAGCTCAACCGCTGGTTCCGACACGTCAGTGGCGATCACCATCACGAGTGGGTGCTCGCTCGCCACCGCGCAGGAAATCGCTCCTGATCCCGTGCCGAGGTCAACGACGAGTGGGCGTCCCGGCACACGTTCGAGCTCAGCGAGCGTGTACTCGACGACCATCTCGGTTTCGGGCCGCGGCACGAGCGCCCGTCGATCGACAAGAAGGTCAACCATGCGAAACGGCCAGTGCCCGAGAACGTGCTGCAGCGGTTCGCCGGCGGCGCGACGCGCGACGAGACGCGCGAACTCCTCGTGCTCGACGGCGCCTGGTGTGGCCGCCTCCGCGGCGCCGAGATCCGTCAGGCCAGCGGTCCGCATCGCGTCCTCGGCGATCCAGCGCGCCTCGGTCCGCGATCCGAGCGATTCGGCGGCCTCGTCAACGAGCTCACGCCACGTTGGTGCCTCAGTGCGAGGCGTTGAACCCGCGTCCACGTTCATCGCGCAGCAGCTCTTCGACGATCTCGTCGAGATCGCCTTCGAGGATTTTGTCGAGGCGGTGCAACGTCAGACCGATGCGGTGATCCGTGACCCGGTTCTCTTTGAAGTTGTACGTGCGGATCTTGTCGGCGCGTCCGCCGGCTCCGATCTGCTCCCGCGTCTCGCGGGCACGTTCTTCTGCGACCCGATCCTGTTCGAGTTTCAACAGCCGCGAGCGCAGGACCTGCATCGCTTTGGCCCGGTTCTGGATCTGGCTCTTTTCGTCCTGCATCGCGACGACGACACCGGTCGGGATGTGGGTGATCCGCACCGCCGAGTCCGTCGTGTTGACGGACTGACCGCCCGGGCCGGTCGAGCGATAGACGTCGATGCGCAGATCAGCCGGGTCGATGTCCAAATCGACCTCGTCTGCTTCGGGAAGCACCGTGACCGTCGCAGACGACGTGTGCACCCTCCCCTGGGATTCGGTGACAGGGACGCGTTGCACGCGATGCGTCCCACCCTCGTGCTTCAGTCGCGACCAGGCGTCGTCGCCCTTCACGACGAAAGTCACCTCGTCGATGCCGCCGAGCGAGGACTCCTGCAAACTCAGTACGTCGACCTTCCAGTGACGCCGATCCGCATACCGCTGGTACATGTCGAAAAGGTCTCGTGCAAACAGGTTCGCCTCGGCGCCGCCCTCGGCGCCGCGGATCGTCACGATCACGTTGCGGCCGTCGTTCTCGTCTCGCGGGGCCGTCAATGCGGCGACGTGTTCCTCAAGCTCGGCGACTCGCGCCTCTTGGGATTCGAGCTCGGCGCGGGCCAGTTCCCGTTCGGCGGGAGGGGCGCCATCGACGAGCTCGCGAGCCGCCCCAACGTCCTCGGTCGCGCGGCGAAGGTCGCGCACGGCGCGGACGATCGGCTCGATCCGCTTCAGTCGGCGCGAAAGTTCGAGGAAACGTTTGCGGTCGGCGGTGACATCGGGCTCGGAGAGCTCGGCGAGGACTGCCTCGTACTCGCGCTCGAGCTCGCCGAAACGATCGGGATCGAGCGTCATGTGCGGTTGCTGACGACGATCGGGTAAGCGAAGGTCCTGCGAACCTTCACACTCGATCTGATATCAGCGCTTGCGCTTGCCTCGCTGGCCGTACCGACGCTCGAAACGCTCGACACGGCCACCGGTGTCGACGAGCTTCTGCTTGCCCGTGTAGAAGGGGTGGCACTCGTTGCACAGCTCGACATGGAGCTCCGCCTTGGTCGAGCGCGTCGTGAAGGTATTGCCGCACGAGCAGCGCACCGTCGCGACGACGTAGTTCGGGTGAATATCAGCCTTCATGTTGACCTCATGGTAATGGTGAGTCGACGAATTGCCGGACGGAGCTCTCAAGCCCCTGGCGTCGGTGCCTTTGCGATCTCGGCAAGGAACTCCGCGTTCGACGCCGTGGTCTTGATCTTGTCCATCAAAAGCTCGAGGCCCGCGGCCGCGTTCCCTTCGCTGCTCAGCGCGTTGAGCACTCGGCGCAGTTTCCAGACCTGCTGGAGTTGCGAGCGCTCGAACAAGAGCTCCTCGTGGCGGGTCGAACTCGCGTTCACGTCGATCGCCGGGTATATCCGCCGTTCGGCGAGTCGGCGATCGAGCCGCAGCTCCATGTTCCCGGTTCCCTTGAACTCTTCGAAGATCACCTCGTCCATCTTCGATCCGGTCTCCACGAGCGCGGTTGCAAGGATCGTGAGCGATCCGCCCTCTTCGACGTTGCGCGCCGCACCGAAGAACTTCTTCGGCGGGTACAGCGCACCGGAGTCGACGCCACCGGACATGATCCGACCGGTTGCCGGCTGCGCGAGGTTGTAGGCGCGCGCCAGGCGAGTGATGCCGTCGAGAAGGATCACGACGTCGCGACCCATTTCGACGAGACGCTTCGCCCGTTCGATCGTGAGCTCCGAGACCGCGGTGTGCTCGTCGGCCGGGCGGTCGAATGTCGAGGCGATGACCTCACCTTTCACGGTGCGCCGCATGTCGGTGACCTCTTCGGGTCGCTCGGCCACCAACAACACGATGAGGTGCACATCGGGGTTGTTCGCCTCGATCGAGTGCGCGATCTGCTTCATGACCGTCGTCTTGCCAGCCTTTGGCGGCGAGACGATCATCCCGCGCTGTCCTCGGCCGATCGGCGAAATGAGATCAACGATGCGGGCCGTGAGGTTCCCGGTGTCGCCGGGCATCTCGAGGCGGAGCTGGCTGTCTGGGAACAGTGGCGTGAGGTCTTCGAACCTTGGACGCTGACGCGCGTCTTCGGGCTGAAGACCGGAGACCGAGTCGATGCGGACGAGCGCCGGATACTTCTCGCTCGGGCCCGCCGGCCGGCATGCGCCTTCAATGGCGTCGCCGCGGCGCAACGCGAAGCGCCGCGCCTGGCTCACCGAGACATAGACGTCTTTCGGGCTCGGCAGGTAGCCGCCCGTGCGGAGAAAGCCGTAGCCCTCTTCGCGCAAGTCGAGAAGCCCCTTCACCGGAACGAGTTCGCCTTGCCAGGTGGCGTCCCTGTCTGCCGGCTCCCCCCGGTCGCGACCGCGCCGACGGCGACCGCGTCGGTTCGCGGCGTCGACGTGACCGGGAGCCTGGTGCTGGGGCCGGCGATCGGTCCGATGATGCGGGTCATCGGTAACGGTGTCGACCGTGGCCGCCGACTCCTCTTGGTCTCGCTCGCCGTTTCGCTGGGCGATCTCTGCCAGCTCTTCGACCGAGTCGTCCGTATCGAACTCCTCGCCGAGACCGACCACCGTTGCCGCCCCCTTCACTTCTGGCATCTCCGGGATGTCGATTTCTTGGCGCACTTCTTCGGCCTCAGCCGTGTCGAGCGCCGAAGCACGGCCCGCGGCCTTGCGGGCGCCGTTTGGGGAACGACGACGCGTCGAGGGCGATCCGTTTTTCGGAGCGGAGCCGTTGCCGACGCCCGTCGCCTCCAAGATGAGATCGATGATGTCGTCCTTTTTCGAGCGGGGCGCCGGTTCCAATGACATCGCGGTCGCGATCGCTTGGAGCTCGTTTCGCTCTTTGGATTCGAGGATCGAGCGTTCGAGCTGCTCTTCGGCCATTAAATCTGCTCCTGGTTCTGTTGATTCGGTTGCACAGGGTCTGCTGCTCCGGCTGGGGAAATACCCGATTCCTCTGTGTCAGTCCTTCACCGACGTTTCTGGGATCAGGTCCGCCGCGGTCACGTGCCTGCGGGAAAAGGGCGTCGAGGCGGCACCGCGACGCCGATCAGAGGGAACGGGCGGATGAACCGGACGCGACCTCGACGGAAACGGGATGTGCCACCACCGGTCGGAGGCCCTTCGCAGACGCGCGAACTCGCCTCGGTCGATCAGATGGTTTTGACAGTGTACCGGCTAGCGCGAGGACCGGCAACGCATTCGCCCTTTCCCGACGAATCGCTCACACCTCGAGCCTCAGCAGGTCGTCAGGCGTCTCCCGGCGGAGGACCACTCGGGCGGTCCCACCTTCGACGAACACGACGGCGGGTCGGGGAATCCGGTTGTAGTTCGAGGCCATCGAAATCCCGTAGGCGCCAGTGACCGGGGTCGCGAGCACGTCTCCGACTTCGACGTCGCCGGGCAAACGCGCGTCGGCGACGAGTATGTCGCCGGACTCGCAGTGCTTTCCGACGACGCGGCAAGTGAGTGGACGCGCTGCGTCCGTCGCCCGCGGCAAGAACGCCTCGTATCCGCTCCCGTAGAGCACCGGGCGCGGGTTGTCACTCATCCCTCCGTCGACGGCGACGTAGGTCCGCACTTCCGGGATCTGCTTGATCGTCCCGATCCGGTAACAGGTGATCGCAGCCGTCGCCACGATCGCACGACCAGGCTCAGCGCTGATGCTGACGGACCCTGGAAGACCAACGGCGCGGGCCGCGCCGAACACCGCGTCCGCCCACTGCGTGATCGACGGTGAAACCTCGTCGGTGAGGTACGCCACCGCGAGTCCACCGCCCACCGACAACTCAGCGAGCTCGAACCTTTCGATCAGCTCGGTCAGCGATTCGACGAGACGCTCAAAGGAGTCGAGGCGGAGGATCTGGCTGCCGATGTGGGCATGCAATCCGACCACCTCGACACCACGCAGCTTCCGGAGGACGTCGAGAGCTCGATCGGCGTCCCCCGAAGCGAGCGGAAACCCGAACTTCGAGTCGAGTCGTCCTGTCGCGACGAAATCGTGGGTGTGCGCCTCGATTCCCGGATTCACCCGGACGAGGACCGAGACCGCGTCGCTGCGCGACGCTTCGAGCACTCGTTCAACCCGCTCGATCTCGTCGAACGAATCGACGACGATTCGCGAGACCCCGTACTCGATCGCTGAATTCAGCTCTTCTTCGGATTTGTTGTTGCCGTGCAGGACGATGCGTGACCCGGGCGCGCCGGCGGCGATCGCGACGGCGAGTTCGCCGCCGGTCGACACGTCGATGCCCAAGCCTTCTTCGAGGACGACTTCGACGATCGCCTTGCAGCTGAAGGCCTTCGACGCGTACACGACACGGCCACTGAACGCTCGCATGGCTTCGCGGGAGCGCGCGCGGATCGTCGCTACGTCGTAGACGAAAAGTGGTGTTCCGAACTCCTCGGCGAGCCCCTCGAGTTCGATCCCACCGACAACGAGTTGACCGTTTCGCGTGATTTCCGCGCTGTCGGGGAGGAGGTGGCGACCGATCGGCGCCTCGTTCGGAATCGGAGCCGTCGCGGTTTCGAGCTCTCGAGGATCAATCACATGGACTCCGGCGCGCTCACGCCGAGGATTCCGAGTCCGATCAACAACCCGGATCTCACGCCACCGACGAGAACGAGGCGCGCGCCACTCAGCTCATCACTGACCTCGTCACCGAGCACACGAACATCGTGGTAGAAGGCGTGGAAGTCCGAAGCGAGCTGGCGAACCCAGTTCGTCACCTTGTAAGGCGCTCGTTCCTCCGCCGCCTCTTCGACGACCGACGGCAGGTCGATCAGCCGCCGGACGAGCTCGATCTCGCGAGGGTCGACGAGCAGCGAGAGTTGGGCCGAGTCGACGGGCGGCGTCTCGACTCCCCTCTCGTTCGCCACGCGGACGATGGACTCGATCGCGCGCGTAGGCGTACTGGACGTAGTACACGGGGTTTTCCATCGAGCGGCGCTGCACCGCGTCGAGATCGATCGTCGTCGATTGGTTGATCGAGTTCATCAGCGTCAACAACCGAACCGCGTCCGGGCCAACCATGTCGATGAGCTCGTCGAGGCGCACGAAATTTCCGGCTCGCTTTGACATCTTGCCGCTCACGAGCGAGATGACTTGACCCAGAATGACCTCGAGACGTTCGGGGTCGACACCCAACGCGGCGATGCCGGCGCGCAGGCTCGCCACCTGGCCATGATGGTCGGCGCCCCAGACGTCGATCACCCGGTCGAAGCCGCGGGTGACGAACTTGTCGCGGTGATACGCGAGATCGCCGGCCAAGTACGTCGGTTGACCATCCGAGCGAATGAGGACACGGTCGCGGCTGTCGCCGAACGCGCTAGACCGAAACCACGTCGCTCCGTCGGCTTCGTAGACGGCCTCCCGGACGCGAAGCAGCGCGATCGTCTCGTCGACGAGACCGGACTCCTCGATCGACGCTTGGCTGTACCAGCGATCGAAGACGATCCCAAGCCTCTCGAGGGTCGATTTGATGTTCCCGACGATCCTGTTGGATGCAAACTTCCCCGCGGCCATCGGTTCGTCGGGTCCGTTGTATGCCGCCGCGAGCTCGACGAGGTACTCGCCTTGGTACCCCTCCTCCGGCGGCGCGTCGCCTGCGCGGCGGGCGAGCAGACTCTCCCCGAGCAACCTGATCTGGTTACCGGTGTCGTTGAGGTAGTACTCGCGCTCGACGACGAACCCGCAGCGGTCGAGGAGGCGCGCGAGCGCGTCCCCATACGCACCGAACCAGCCGTTCCCGACATGGAGCGGACCAGTCGGATTCGCGGACACGAACTCGATCTGGACGCGCTCGCCGCGGCCGAGATTCGGACGGGCGTAGTTCGCTTCGCCCTCCGCGACGATCGACTCGAGTGCCTCGTGGTAGTAGCTCGGTCGCAGGTGGAAATTCACGAACCCCGGTCCGGCGACCTCGACAGACTCGACATGGTCGAGGCCAGCAGTTCGAAGGCGGCGTCGCGAGGTCGTCCGCGAGCTGCCGGGGCGAAGCGTGCGCCCGCTTTGCGACAACGAGCGCGACGTTGGTCGACAGATCACCATGCTCCTCCCGCTGCGGACGCTCGAGGAGGATCTCTTCGCGCGACGCGACGATCCCCGCCGACGACAACGCCGCGGAGATCGCGTCGACAAGGAAGTCGGTGGTCGTCATCGAATGAGGGCGTGCTCCATCTGGCAAGTAGCATCACAGCACAGCGGCGCGGTGCCGACGGGTTGTGGGTTGCCACTTTGCTCGCCGCGCGCCTCCTGCCCTCGTAGCTCAGGGGATAGAGCGCCGGCCTCCGGAGCCGGGTGCGTGGGTTCGAATCCCGCCGAGGGCACGGTCGCCGTCGACGTGGCGAGGTTGCTCACGACCGGTCGGTGATCGGAACGCGCGCAAGCTCCTCTTCGGCCAGGCCGAGCAGGTTGCTCACCCCGGTGTCCGAGGACGCCGAGACCGCGACGTAGCCCTCGTCGACGACAACGTGTGTCACGTGGCCCTCGCGGTAACTCAGCGCCCAGTCCCCGACGTCGTGGATGCGGTGCACCTTCACCGCGGTCGGATACCGCGCGGACTTCGGCGGGAAAAGCTCGTAGCTCACGACGACCGACTCGCGCGGGGATCGGGCGAGATCGCCGTAGCTACACGTCACCGTCGAGCTCGTCGCTGATTGGAATGATCGCGCACTCGTTGCGCTACGGTTCGTCACGGGAACGTAGAACTCGATTTCGCTCACCGGCGGACACATCGCCGAAACGGATGGGAGTCTCGCCTGAGGCGGCAATGATTGCCGCGATGGCGACGCACCGCCGCAGCTCGTGACGGCAACCGCGAGGAGACCGATCACCGCCACGAGTCTCAAACGACGCCGATCGCTTCGCTCCACCACCCTGCTTCCTTCGCGCACCTTCAATCGGGTCATGCGAATCGGCAAGACAGCATCGAGCAAGCATGCGAACAAAACGTTCGCGCGCCTAGGACGATATCCCGCCCCGCGTCCGCGTTGACAAGAAATTGACGCGTCCGACGCGCGATTGACGTTTCTTTCACGTCGTTCCCAGCAAGATGCCAGTCATGGCTGACTTTCTTGCTGTCGTCGGCTTCATCGCCTTCGCCGTGGTGATGCTCGCACTGATCAACGGACTCGACCGCGTATGACCTGGGTCCAAGCGATTCTTCTCGTCGTTTCAATTGTCGTCTTCTTGTATCTCGGCGTCGCGATGTTCAAGCCCGAGTGGTTTTAGATGGGTTTTTTCTGGACCATCGTCGTGCTGGTCATCGCCCTCGGCCTCGCCTGGCGGTACCTGGGCTCGTACATGGCCGCCGTCTTCGAAGGCCGAGTGCATTACCTCGCGTGGGCAGAGCGACCCTTCTACCGGCTGCTCGGGACCAGTCCCGAGCACGAGCAGACCTGGAAGCGCTACGCCGGCTCGGCGGTGATCTTCTCCGCCGCCTTCCTCGGCGTCGGCTATCTGCTGCTGAGGATTCAGGGGTCGTTGCCACTCAACCCGCAGCACCTGGGCGCCGTGCCTCCGGCGCTGAGTTTCAACACGATCGTGTCGTTCATGACCAACACGAACTGGCAGAACTACGGCGGCGAGGAGGCGATGTCGTACTTCTCCCAGATTGGCGTGCTCACGGTGCAGCAGTTCGTGAGCGCGGCGGTCGGGATCGCGGCGGCGATCGCGATGGTACGGGGCTTTTCCCGCCGCAATTCCCCCACGATCGGGAACTTCTGGGTGGATATCACCCGTTGCATGCTCTACATCCTGCTCCCGATCGTGTTTCTCACCGGCATCCTGGTCGTCGGCGAGGGCGCCGTGCAGACCCTGGCCGGGCCGGTCGTCATCCATGACTCGCTGAACGGCGTCACTCAGACCATCCCCCGTGGCCCCGCCGGGTTCATGGGCACGATCATGCAGATCGGGACCAATGGCGGTGGGTTCTTCGACGTCGACCTGGCCCATCCCTTCGAGAACCCGACGGCGCTCACCAACATCGTCTACATCTGGCTGACCCTCTCCATCCCGTTCTCTCTTACCTACACGTTCGGCAAGATGGTGAAGAGCATCCGCCACGGCGCCGCCCTGCTCGGGGTGATGGTGATCATCTTCGGCTCGTGGGTGGCCTTCACGAGCTACGCCGAGCACCAGAACAACCCTGCCGTCTACACCGCCGGCGTCCACTCCGCGGTCGGGAACACCGAGGGCAAAGAGGTGCGCTTCGGCGACACCACCAGTGCCCTGTTCAACGTCTCGATGACCCAAACCTCCGACGGTGCCGTCGACAGCGCCACCGACTCGTACAACGCGATGGGAGGCTTCGGTCCGCTCACCGGCATGATGCTCGGCGAGGTGACCCCTGGGGGGGTGGGAAGCGGGATGTACACGCTCCTCATCTACGCGATCATCGCCGTCTTCATCGGCGGATTGATGATCGGGCGAACGCCGGAGTTCCTCGGGAAGAGGATCCAGGCCAAGGAGGTGAAGCTGGCGGGCCTCGGGGCGCTCGTGATGCCGCTCATCGTCCTCGTCCTCACTGGCATCGCGGTCTCGGTCGCAGAAGGACGCGCCGGTCCGCTCAACCACGGACCACACGGGTTCACCGAGATCCTCTACGCGTTGACGTCGCAGGGCAACAACAACGGCTCGGCCATGGCCGGCCTCAACGGCAACACCGCCTTCTACAACGTCGTCGGCGCGATCGACATGCTGATCGGCAGGTTCGGCATCATGATCCCCGCCATTGCCCTCGGGGGCGTGCTCGCCGCCAAGCAGGTCGTCCCCGCCTCGCTCGGCACGTTCCGCACCGACAACACGATGTTCATCGGGCTCGTCATCGGTGTGATCCTCATCGTCGGTGGGTTGACCTTCTTTCCAGCCGTCGCCCTCGGACCGATCGTCGAACAACTGAGCCACGGAAAGTTCTTCTAAATGGAAACCAACGACATGAACGACCCCGCATCGGGGGGCGACCGCGCTGCGACAGCAGTACAGGAGGGCGCGCGTCCACCAACGGTCGCCCACGGCGTGGCGGAGGCTCGCAGCCTCTTCGACCGGGAGATCCTTCGGCACGCGCTCGTCGGCTCCTTCCGAAAGCTCGACCCGCGGGTGCAACTCAAGAACCCGGTAATGTTCGTCGTCCTCGTCGGGTCGGTCGTCACCCTCATCTATGCGATCAGGCAACCCGGCAAGTTCACCTGGTTCATCACGGTCTGGCTATTTCTCACGGTCCTTTTCGCGAACTTCGCCGAGGCGATGGCCGAGGGCCGGGGCAAGGCGCAGGCGGACACGCTGCGGCGCATGCGCTCTGAGACCGAGGCCCGCCGCCTGAACCCGGACGGCACCGAGAGCCGCGTCGCCGCTGCCGAGCTCGTCAAGGGCGACCTCGTCGTCTGCGAGGCAAATGACCTCATCCCGTCTGACGGCGAGATCGTCGAAGGGATCGCCTCGGTCGACGAGTCGGCGATTACCGGAGAGTCCGCTCCGGTGATCCGCGAATCCGGAGGCGACCGCTCGGCGGTGACCGGCGGGACGAAGGTGCTCTCTGACCGAATCGTCGTGCGGATCACGGCCGAGCGTGGACACACGTTTCTCGACCGCATGATCACCCTCGTCGAAGGCGCGAACCGCCAGAAGACCCCGAACGAGATCGCCCTCACCATCCTGCTCGCCGTCCTGACGATCGTCTTCATCCCCGTCGTCGTCACGCTGCAGCCCTTCGGCCACTACGCCGGTGCGACGGTGTCCGTCGTGATCCTCGTGTCGCTGCTCGTCTGTCTCATTCCGACGACGATCGGCGCGCTGCTCTCAGCGATCGGGATCGCCGGGATGGACCGTCTCGTGCAGCGCAACGTGCTCGCGATGAGCGGCCGAGCCGTCGAAGCCGCCGGTGACGTCCAGACGTTGCTCCTCGACAAGACCGGCACGATCACGCTCGGCAACCGCATGGCGTCTACGTTCATTCCGGCTTCCGGTCACAGCGAGGAGGAACTCGCCGACGCCGCACAGCTCGCCTCGCTCGCCGACGAGACCCCGGAAGGTCGTTCGATCGTCGTGCTCGCCAAGGAGCGCTTCAATATTCGCGAACGCAGCCTCGGCGCGAACCCACAGTTCATCCCCTTCTCGGCGACGACACGCATGTCGGGAGTCGATTTCCAGGGCCGCCAGATTCGCAAGGGCGCGGCGGATGCAATTCGGCGCTGGTCCATCGACCAGGGGGGCGAAGTTCCCCCAGGCCTCGAACAGATTGTCGAGCAAATCGCAAGAGGCGGCGCCACGCCACTTGTCGTCGCTGACGGACCGATGGTCCTCGGCGTCATCGAATTGAAGGACGTCGTGAAACAGGGCATCCGCGAGAAGTTCGACGAGATGCGCCAGATGGGCATCCGTACGGTGATGATCACCGGCGACAACCCACTCACGGCAGCGGCAATCGCGCAGGAGGCCGGCGTCGACGACTACCTGGCCGAGGCAACGCCCGAGGCGAAGATGGCGCTGATCCGCTCTGAGCAGGAGGGCGGAAAGCTCATCGCGATGACGGGTGACGGCACGAACGACGCGCCGGCGCTCGCCCAGGCGGACGTCGGCGTCGCCATGAACACCGGGACGACCGCCGCCAAAGAGGCCGGGAACATGGTCGATCTCGACTCGAACCCGACGAAGCTCATCGACGTCGTCGAGATCGGAAAGCAGCTCCTCATCACCCGGGGCTCGCTTACGACCTTCTCGATCGCCAACGACGTCGCCAAGTACTTCGCGATCATCCCGGCGTTGTTCGTCGCGACCTACCCGCAGCTCAACACGCTCAACATCATGAAGCTGCACAGCCCACAGAGTGCCGTTCTCTCTGCGGTGGTCTTCAACGCACTCGTCATCGTCGCCCTCATACCCCTCGCGCTTCGCGGCGTGAGGTTCCGGGCGGCCGGCTCGGCAGCGATCCTTCGCCGCAACGTCTGGATCTACGGGGTCGGGGGCGTCATCGCGCCGTTCATCTTCATCAAGCTGATCGACCTCATCATCACAGCGATCCACGCGTACTGATTGCGAGCCGCAAATGACCGCCTATCTTCGCCGCTCAATCATTGCGATCGTGGTCTTCACGGTCTTTTTTGGGTTCGTCTACGCGTTCGTCGGCACCGGCGTCGCTCAGCTCTTGTTCCGTCACCAAGCCGACGGATCGATCACCGCGAACGGCTCGACGCTCATCGGCCAGAACTGGGCGGATGCTCCTTGTGGGACGCACCCCCTCGGAAGCTGCGTCTTCCACGGCCGCCCCGACGACACCGGGCCGTACGCGGCGAACCCGAAAGAAAAAATCTCCGGAGGTGACAACCCGCTCGTCGCCTGCCAGACCCTCGTCAGCAAGAAGCCCGCTTGCGTTGACGGCGAGTCCGCGGCCACCAACCTCGGCCCGCGGTCCAAGGTCTTACTGGCAGACACCAAAGCCCTAGTGGCGTACTGGCGGTCCCTGGGAGTCGACCACCCCACACCTGATTTGGTGACGACCTCGGGCAGCGGCATCGACCCCGACATCACGCCTCAGGACGCGATCGTCCAGATTCCGATGGTCTCCAAAGCGACCGGCATCCCCCCATCGGCCCTCCGGAAGCTCATCGCCCGGGAGACCAACCGAGCACAGCTGGACTTTCTCGGCAGCAACTTCATCAACGTCCTTCAGCTCAATGAGGGTCTCGCGAAACTGAAGGCCGAGTACCTCACGTCGTAGGCGGCCCCTCAGGCGACGAGTTCGTAGCCGATCCCGGGATGGTTGCGGAGCATCTCGCCGTGCTCGTCGCCTAGCTTGCGCCGCAAACGGTGGACGTACACGCGGACGTAATTCTGTTCGTCGCCGTATCCCGCGCCCCAGACCTGTTTCAGGATCATCTCGTGGGTACAAACCTTCCCCGCGTGCTTCGCCAAGAAAGCGAGAAGCGCGAATTCGTGGGACGTGAGCTCGAGGTTGACACCGTCGCGCGTCGCGGTCATGCACGTGAGATCAACCAAGAGATCCCGGACGCGTAAGTCGCTCGGTTCATGCCGCGGTGCGCCCGCGTGTCGAAGCGCGGTGCGCAACCTCGCTTCGAGCTCCGCCATCGAGAACGGCTTCGTCACGTAGTCGTCGGCACCGAGATCGAATGCTGCCACTTTGCGCTCCTCGGTGCCCGCGGCTGACAGGACGATGATCGGTACCTCCGACCACGAGCGGATCTCTCGGCACACCTCGATGCCGTCGATGTCGCCCAATCCGAGATCGAGAACGACGAGGTCGGGCGATGCCAGGGCAACCTGCGCGATCCCGTCGGAGCCGCTGTTGGCCGCGACGACGGAGTAACCGCGGGCTTCAAGGCCGATGCGCAGCGCCTTGCGCAGTGACGGATCGTCATCGACGACGAGCACCCGGCTCATCTCACGCCTCGGCAACGGGCAGGGTGAAGACGAAGCGCGCACCGCCGCCAGCCCGCGCTTCGACGCGAACCGACGCGCCGTGCGCGGCGACGAAGGCATCGACGATTGCGAGCCCAAGTCCGGCTCGGCCACCACCCGAGATCCGGTTGAACATCTTGAAGACCCGCTCCCGTTCGCTCTCAGGTACCCCTGGTCCTCGGTCCTCGACGGCGACCTCCACGCGATCTCCGCGACGAAGCGCGACGACGTCGATCGTGGTTCCTTCCGGCGCGTGCCGCTCAGCGTTCTCGAGCAGGTTCACGAGCACCTGGCCGATGAGGACGTGGTCGACCCGCACAGGCGGCGTTTCGGAGGGGATCGAGACCGTGACGCGGTGAATCCAGGGGGCGGTGCCGAACGCGTCAAGCGCTTCGGCGACGAGTTTGTCGATCGATGTCGTCTCGATGCGCAGCTCGAGTTCTCCGAACTCGATGCGCGTCATGTCCAACAGGTTGGCGACGAGTCGATCAAGGCGATCCGCCTGGGTCTCGATGAGTTCGAGCAGGTCAGCTCGATCGAGGGCGCTGAGTTCGACGACATCGTTGCGGAGGTCGGAAACCGCGGCCTTCACCGATGCGAGCGGCGTACGCAGATCGTGTGAAACGGCGCCGAGCAACGCGTTGCGCCAGCTATCGACCTCGCGCAACAGAGCGGTTTCAACCGCGCGCTCCTGCAGGCGAGCCCGCTCGATCGCGAACGCCGCCTGATTGGCGTAAGCACGCAACGAGCGCATCCGTTCCTCGTCGATTTGGGGACCCGAGCACACGAGCAGTCCGATCGCCTGTCCCGAGGCAGCTAGGGGAACACCGAAGAGATGGCGCCCTTCGATCGCAACACCGCCGAGACTGCGCCGCGAGCCTCCAGTCGGCGTGACGCGGCGCAGCTCGTCCTGGTCGATCGTCCGACCCGATCGGGCCGCGCGGACGAACCCGGACTCGCGCGCAAGCAGCAGCTCGACGCCGTCAAGGGCGAAGGTATCGGCCACCGATCGGACGAGCTCACCGAGGAGGTCGGCGAGTGGCGAGTTCGTCGCCAGCGTCCCGATCACGTCGACGAGGTACTGGCCCTCGCGAGCTCGTCGGCGATCCGCCGCCCGGGCACGACGGCGCCCGCTGACGATGGGTCCGCAGGTCAGGGCGACGAGGCCATACACCCCCATCGGTATCGCGTCCTTGGCTTCGGAAACCGCGATCGTGCCGAAGGGGGGGACAAAGACGTAGTCGTACAAGAAGAACGTCCCGACCGCGCTGAGGATGCCGACGACGGGTCCCGCGAGTGCCGCGCCGACGGCGAGCGGGACGGCGAGCAACAGACCGATTGCGATCGAGTCGTCGGCGTTGCGCAGCGGCAACAAGACAAGACCCATCGCGCCGACGAGCGCGAAGGCCGCGAGCGGCCGCACGAGCTGGTGCCCGGTTTTACCCATGTCGCCTCGTCACCGCCTGTTCCAGCCATCGTAGCGATGGCGGTCCGTCAAACCCCCACGTCGCGCACGCGAATGGCGGCTCCTCGTCCGACACGGTGCGTACCCAGATCGGGGAGAATGTCACATGACCGAGACCGACATCCCCGCCGAGGCGACCGAGGACGTCTCCGATGTCGTCACGGCGACCGGGAAGTTCCGGATCTATCTCGGCGCCGCCGCCGGCGTCGGAAAGACGATCGCGATGCTCGAAGAGGGCAAGCGACGGCACGACCGGGGGCGGGACGTCGTTGTCGGCTTCGTCGAGACCCACGGCCGCGCTCACACGTTCGAGGCGATCCACGACCTCGAGGTGGTCCCGCGCAAGAAGGTCGAATACCGGGGTTCGACTTTTGAGGAGATGGACGTCGACGCGTTGCTCGCTCGTCACCCTGACGTCGCCCTCGTCGACGAGATCGCCCACACGAACGTCCCGGGGTCCGGGCGCAACGAGAAGCGGTGGCAGGACGTCTTCGAACTGCTCGACGCGGGCATCGCCGTCGTGAGCACGCTCAACGTTCAACACCTTGAATCGATCGCCGACGCCGTGGAATCGATCACCGGAATTCAGGTCCGCGAACGCGTTCCCGACTGGGTTGTGCGCAAGGCCGACCAGATCGAGCTCATCGACTCGTCTCCCGAACAACTCCGACGTCGCATGCTGCACGGCAACATCTACGCGCCCGACAAAGTGCCGAAGGCTCTCGCCGGCTTTTTCAAAACCGAGAACCTCGTCGCGTTGCGCGAGCTCGCACTCCGTTTCGTCGCCGACGAAACCGAAGAGGAGCTTCTCGACTATCTCGCACGTCGACAGCCGACGACGACTTGGGAGACGAACGAGCGGATCATGGTCGCGGTCACCGATGCACCTGGAACGACGGGCATCGTGCGACGAGCGGCGCGCATGGCGCAGCGGCTGAAGACCGACCTCGATATTGTCTACGTCGTCGACGACAGTTCATCTGGGTCATCGGCGCGAGACGAACTCGACAAGGTGCGCAAGTGCTGTGGCGACGTCGGAGCGACGTGGCACGAGATCAGCGGCGACAACATCGCCAAGGAGGTCGTCGACTTCGCCCGAGCGCACCAGATCACCCAGATCGTCCTCGGTTCGAGTCGGCGCTCTCGTTGGCAGGAGGCGCTGCGCGGCTCGATCGTCTCCGACGTGCTCCGCTACGCCGCCCAACACGAAATCGACGTGCACGTCATCGCGCGACGCAAACCCCACGAACTCGCGCCGCCCCAAGACGAGGGCTGAATTTCGAGAGTCGTTCGCGCTCCGGACGCGTCACGGGGTCGGACCGGACGCACCGACCCGACCCCCGCGTCGTCGAACGAGATGGACTCAGGCTTGGAGGGTCACCTCAGCCTCGATCTCGATCCGAACCTTGTCGCTGACCACGACGCCGCCGCTGTCGAGCGTGGCGTTGAAGGCGACGCCGAAGTCCTGACGGTTGATCTCTCCCGAGGCGGAAAACCCGAGACGCGAACCGAAGTACGCGTCCTTGGTGCCGCCGTTGAACTCGAGGTCCAACGTCACAGGCTTGGTGACTCCGCGCAGCGTCAAGTCGCCGGTGAGCTTCCACTGGTCGCCAGCCGGCTCAATCTTCGTGCTCGCAAATGTCATTGTCGGGTAATGCTCGACGTCGAAGAAATCGCTCGTCCGCAGGTGCCCATCCCGAGTCGCGTCGTCAGTCGTCACGCTCGCCATCCGAACCTCCGCCGCGACCTTCGAGTCGGTCGGGTTCTCGGCGACTTCGATTGTTCCCTCGAAATCCGGGAAGTGTCCCCGGACTTTCGTCACCATCAAGTGGCGAGCCACAAAGGCAATCTTTGTGTGCGCCTTGTCGAGGACGTAACTCCCCGGCGCCGGGACGACCCGGCCATCCACCACTTGCGTAATCGCCTGATCGACGGTTTCCGCACTCATCTGCTTCCTCCTGGCTTGGCATGGAGTCCGTCTTTCGGACGAACTTACTTGTGTCAACAATTATTGTCTACACAACTATTCCCTGGCAAGCGGCTAGGCTGTGGTGATGGCAGACGGGCCGACGATGGACGGCGCCGCGGCGGAACCCGGCTCTCGAAAAGGGCACGCGAGCTGCGATTCGGGTGTGCGGATCACCCTTGTCGGGATGCTGTTCGAGATCACGTCGTCGCTCCAACGGGCGCTCCTTCCCGCGATTGAACGCGACCTCGGCCAGAGCGGCCTCGCCTTCCAGGTCCTGGTCCGCCTCGCCCGGTCGCCCGGCGAAAGACTGCGAATGGCGGATCTCGCCGAGCAGACCGGACTCACGCCGGGCGGGTTGACCCGTACGATCGACCGGCTCGTCGAGGCGGGCTTCGTCACCCGGACGGCGTGTGCCGGGGACCGCCGGGTCGTCTACGCCGAACTGACCGGCCCCGGACACCGTCAGTGCGCGCAGCTGCTCGAGCGTCACGAACGCGAGATCGCCCAGATTCTCGACGGCGTCTTCGACGCGCACGACGGCGAGCTCCTCCTCGTGATGTTGGAGCGCCTGCGCGATCGCGTCCACCCCGGCGCGACGAGGAACACCGACATCGGAGCCGCCGCGCACTGACAGGCCAGATCAGCAGCAGCGTCCTCGCGTTAGCGTCGAACGAGAGCAAGCGAAGACGGGGAGTTGAGATGGGCGCGAACACCTTCGGCACCGAATCGGAGCTCAGCGTCAACGGGACGGCGTACCGCATCGACCGTCTGTCGGCGCTTCCGGCCGAGTTCGGCGTGGAGCGCCTGCCGTTCTCCTTGAAGGTTCTGCTTGAGAATCTGGTTCGGCACGAAAACGCTACCGACGTCACCGCAGACGACATCTCGGCGCTCGCGTCCGCGGCTTCGACGCCGATCGGCGAACGCGAGATCGCCTACTCCCCGGCGCGCATCTTGTTGCAGGACTTCACCGGCGTTCCCTGCGTCGTCGACCTCGCCGCGATGCGAGACGCCGTCGAGGGGCTCGGTGGAAGCGCCGAGCGTGTGAACCCGAATATCCCCGTCGACCTCGTGATCGACCACTCGGTCATCGTCGACGTCGCCAACCGTCCGGACGCGTTCGCCATCAACGCGCAGCTCGAGTTCGACCGCAACGGCGAGCGCTATCGGGCGCTGAAATGGGCCCAGCAGTCGCTCGCGAACTTTCGCGTCGTGCCGCCGGATACCGGCATCTGCCACCAGGTCAACCTCGAGCTTCTGAGCCAGGTCGTCTTCCGCGATGCCGAGGGCCGCGCCTACCCGGACACCGTCGTCGGCACCGACTCGCATACGCCGATGGTGAACGGGCTCAGCGTGCTCGCCTGGGGCGTCGGCGGGATCGAAGCCGAGGCGGCGATGCTTGGCCGACCAATCTCGATGCTCGTGCCGACAGTGGTCGGCCTGCGCCTCGACGGTGCGCTGCCGGAGGGAGCGACGGCGACCGATCTCGTGCTCACGATCGCGCAGCTCTTGCGCGCCCACGGGGTCGTCGGCAAGTTCGTCGAGTGCTACGGCCCTGGCCTGGCGAGCATCCCCGTCGAGGTCCGGGCGACGATCGGCAACATGTCGCCGGAATACGGCTCGACGGTGACAATCTTCCCGATCGACGAGCAGACCCTGCGCTACCTGAAGTTGACCGGGCGGCGCGACGACCTCATCGCCCTCGTCGACGCGTACGCGAAGGAACAGGGGCTCTTCCACGATGCGTCGGCCGAAGCTGTCTACGACGAGCAGCTCTCCCTCGACCTGTCGAGCGTCGTTCCGAGCCTCGCCGGTCCGGCACGGCCACAGGACCGGGTCCCGCTCGACCAGTCGAGGGCGATGTTCCGGGAGGCCTTGTCGAGTTCGCGGCCTGCCGACGCGACAGAAGGTGCGGTCGCGCACGTCGCGACCGACGGTGGGCGCGGCTTCGAGCTCAAAGACGGCAGCGTCGTGATCTCGGCGATCACGAGCTGCACGAACACCTCGAATCCGCAGGTGATGGTCGCGGCGGGTCTCCTCGCGAAGCGCGCCGTCGAACGCGGGCTTTCGACGAAGCCGTGGGTGAAGACGTCGCTCGCGCCGGGCTCCCGCGTCGTCTCGGACTACCTCGACCGATCGGGCCTCACCCCATACCTCGAGAAACTCGGCTTCGGCCTCGTCGGTTTCGGTTGCACGACGTGCATCGGCAACTCTGGACCGCTCGCAGAGGAGATCTCAGCCGCCATCGACGAGCACAAGTTGTCGTGCGTTTCGGTGCTGTCGGGGAACCGCAACTTCGAAGGGCGCATCCACCCCGAGGTGCGGATGAACTACCTCGCCTCACCGCCGCTCGTCGTCGCCTATGCGCTCGCCGGGACAATGGATGTCGACCTCTACAACGAGCCGATCGGCGATGGCGCCGACGGTGAGCCGGTCTACCTGCGCGATCTGTGGCCGACGACGGCCGACGTCACGGCAGTCGTCGCCGACGCGATGGAGTCGTCGATGTTCGCGAAGGACTACGCCGACGTCTTCTCCGGCGACGAGCGCTGGCGGTCGATCTCGGTCGGCGAGAGCTCGCTATATCCGTGGGACGCGGACTCGACGTACATCCAGGATCCGCCGTTCTTCGACGGCATGGACAAGGAGCCGCGGCCCGTCGCGGACGTCATCGGCGCGCGGGTCCTCGTCATGCTCGGCGACAGCGTCACGACCGATCACATCTCGCCAGCCGGTTCGATCAAGCTCGACAGCCCGGCCGGACACTTCCTCACCGACCACGGCGTCGCGCAGTCCGATTTCAACTCGTACGGGACGCGGCGGGGCAATCACGAGGTGATGATGCGCGGCACGTTCGCAAACACCCGCATCCGCAACGCGCTCGCCGGCGGCAAGGAGGGCGGCTTCACCGTTCATTTCCCAGACGGAGAACTCGGCACGATCTATGACGTCGCGATGCGTTACGCCCAGGACGGCGTCCCGTTGATCGTCCTCGCCGGAAAGGAGTACGGGTCCGGGTCGTCTCGCGACTGGGCGGCGAAGGGCCCGGCGCTGTTGGGCGTGCGGGGGGCGATCGCCGAAAGCTTCGAGCGCATCCACCGCTCGAACCTCATCGGGATGGGGATCATTCCCCTCGAGTACGCCGACGGTGAGAACGCGCATTCACTCGGTCTTTCTGGACGCGAGGTGTTCACGATCGAGGGTCTCGCCGCGGCGAAAGAGGGTGACCTGATCGGCGCACGCGTAAACGTGAGGGCAGACGACACGACGTTTTCCGCGATCGTGCGGATCGACACCCCGACCGAGGAGGCCTACTTCCGCAACGGCGGAATTCTCCTCTACGTCGCGCGCCAGTTGGCCACCGCGTAGCGGCTCAGCCGAGGGTGATGAGCCGCCCGAGCCCGATGTCGCGCATCCAGCTCTCGAGCACGGACGTCACCCAGCTCAGCCGGTTGAGGACCAGCAAGACACCGAAACACGCGAGCAGGACCGAAGAGCCGAGTGTGATCGCGCGCAGGTGCCGGCGAACGACCTTCAGCGCACCGGCGGCCGTGCCGAGACCGCATCCGACAATGAGGAAGGGCACCCCGAGCCCGAGAGAGTAGAACGCGAGCAGCACCGCGCCGTTCCCGAGCCCGCGGTCGCTGAGCGCGACGACGAGCACCGAGGAGAGCACCGGTCCGATGCACGGCGTCCAGCCGAACCCGAACGCCGCACCCGCGACCGGTGCCGCGAAAGGACCAAAGCGCGACGCGTTGATGTGGAACCGCGCTTCGCCGTAGAGCACGGGGAGGTTGACCACCACAGAGGCAGCGAGGAACGCGGCCATCGCAAGGATGACGCCACCAGAGATGCGCGTCAAAAGGACGTGATTGCGAACGAGCGTGGAACCGACCGCCGTCGCCGACACACCGAGAAGGACGAAGACGACGCCGAAGCCGAAGATGAACAACAGCGTGTCGCGGGCGATCCGCGCGATCTGGCGCCTACGTCCCCGTTCGAGCTCGCCGAGATCGAGGCCGGTGACCATCGAGAGATAGGCCGGCACGACCGGCAGCACACACGGAGATGCGAACGAGACAATCCCGCCGCCGAAGGCCACGAGATCATTGACGTTCGTCGCCACCGCACCCCATATTGGCACCGAGCGCGACAAGCGACCTCCACGGAGCGAGGATGCTTGCATCCACGCTTGATCGACGGCAATGTCGAGACGTGGAGTTCGCGCAGTGATGCTGACCGCCACCGAAATCGCGGTCCTCGACCTCGAGCGGTGCTGGCCAGTGATGAGGAACCGGCCCGCAAAGAGCGACGTCATCCGCGAAGACGTCGGCCTGTCGCGCACGCGCTACTACGCGATCGTCGGCGCGCTCTGCGACTCCGAGGAAGCCGCCGCGTACGATCCGCTGACTGTCCGTCGATTGCGGCGGCGACGCGACGAGCGTCGACGCGCGAGGTTTGCAGCGGAACCGCCCCGCAAACGTCGGCCACGCTGACCCCCGAAGGGCGCGCGATCGCGCGCCTTGTCACGTCCCCGCACGTAACAGGGATCGCCGTCGACTTCGACGGCACGCTCGCCGAGATCGTCGCCGACCCATCCCACGCGCGACCGCTTCCCGGCGCGAGCAGCGTGGTCCGCACCCTCGCTCGGCGCTTCGCGAAGGTCGCCGTCGTCTCCGGGCGTCCGATCGCGTTCCTCGTCGACAGGCTCGACCTCGATCACCAGCCGGTCCCGGTCGAGCTCTATGGCCAGTACGGCCTTGAGCACCGCCTCGCCGACGGCACGGTGATCGAGCCGCCGCAGCAACAGCGCTACGTCGACGTTGTCGACGCCGCCCTGCGCGACGCCCGTGCCCATGTTCCGCCCGGTGTGATCGTTGAGGCGAAGGGCATCGCCCTCACGCTCCATTGGCGACAGGCCCCTGCGGCGAAGGACGCGTCGCTGACGCTCGCCCGCGAGCTCGCCGAGCGTCACGGCTTGTACGCCCGAGAGGGGAAGATGGCGATCGAACTCGTCCCGGACCTGGCACAGGACAAAGGCACCGCGATCCGGTCGGTCTTCGCCGAGCTCGTCATGGGATGCGTCCTTGGAGACGACGTCGGCGACATCCCGGCATTCCGCGCGGCGCGTGATCTCGAACGCGTTCGCGACTTCGCCGCGGTGCTCGTCGTGGCGACGAGCCCGGAGACCCCTCCGGAGCTCTTGGAGCTCGCCGACGTGTGTGTCGATGGACCGCCCGGCGCGCTCAAATTCTTGCGGCGCCTCGCCGCGGGGGCCGCTAGCTGACCCGGTTGTCGGCGGGCATCGCCCGTTCTACGACGTCGCGGAGCCACACCGCCGGCGGTCGTCTTCCGGCGATCTCCGCGAGCTTCTCCGACCGCGTTCGCCGCTCGCTCCCATCGAGTGCGAGGGCGTCGCGCAAAACCTCTGCGGTTCCTGCAACGTCGAACGGTTCGATCGGAAGCGCGTAGTCACCGAGCTCTTCGTACGCTCCTGCCCGCACACTCAGTCCGAGCGCGGCGTCGGTGCGGCTCAGAACGGCTCCTTCCTTCGCGACAAGGTTCATGCCGTCACGGATCGGGTTGACCAACAAGACCTCCGCTACGGTCAGCGAGGCGATCGATGCGTCGAGATCATCGGCGATCTCGAGCTCGATCGGCGGATGCTTCGCCGTCGAGAATCGGTCGTTGATGCGAGCGCTGACCTGTTCGATCACGCTGCGATAGGCGATGTATTCCGGAAGGTCGGCGCGCGACGAATACAGGCGCGCCGAGAAGACGACCTCGTCGAGCAGGGACTTGTCGTCCTCGAGAAGTGCCTCGTAGGCGAGGAAGCCGCGCACGATGTTCTTCGAAGGTTCGACGCGGTCGGTTCGGAAGATCAGTCGTCGCCCTTGGAGGTTCTCGACGATGTCGTCACGAGAACGCGCCACCTCGTCGGTGTCCGCGATACGCGAAAGCTCCTCCGCGTCGACGCCAAGGGGGATGACTGCGACATGCACCCCCGTTATCAGCGCGTCCGCGACGCAACGCTCGAAGGATTTCGCCCAACGGTGGGTGTGGAATGCGGTCGTCCCGTACGCGCAGAGCCCTTGGAGCAGCTCGCGTCGGATCTGCGTTGGCAACACGGCGAGTTCCTCGGGACCGCAGAACGGCGTGTGCGAGAAGTGAATCGTTCGCAAGTCGGGGCGGTTCTTCGCGAGCTCGACACCGCAGAGCGCGAGGTGATAGTCGTTCACGACGACGGTCGCCCCGTGGTCGGCGACGCGGGCGATCTCACCCGCGAACGCCGCGTTGTAGGCGCGATAGCCCGCCCAGGCTTCATGCCAGCGCCGGTCGAGAACGGGGCGGTACGTCGCGTCGAAAAGACCGTGCAGGAGCGGCCAGAGGGTTCCGTTCGCGATCACGCGATACGCCGAGGCGATCAGCTCCTCGGTTACGTCGACGAGACGTACCTCAACACCACCTGACGTCCGCACCGGGATCTGCCCGCCCGCCGCCCGCCGCTCGGCGTCGTTCATCGCCGCCGCGACCCACACTGCGTCGGCGCCTTCGAGGGCGCGCGCGAGGCTCGGCGCGACCCCGCCGCCGGCATGGCCGGCGATGATCCGGCCCCCGGCGGTCGAGCTCACCGACAGCGGGCCGCGGTTCGAGGCGACGACGAGTCCGACGCGCCGCTCAGCCATCGGGCGAGTTTTCCACCTCTGACGTGCACACCCGCGGAACCAGGTGGTGCCGCGCCATCGGTTCCGGCGCCTTTCCCCTCACCTTGCGGTGCGCGCCCCGAAGTGATTTGCTGTTAGCACTCATACCGATAGAGTGCTAGCGCTCGGGTAGGCCGAGCGACCCAATGGAGGACACCCGAGATGGCGAAGTTGATCGAGTTCGACGAGAAGGCCCGGCGGGCACTCGAGCGGGGAATGAACCAGCTCGTAGACGCCGTGAAGGTCACGCTCGGACCAAAGGGACGCAACGTCGTCCTGGAAAAGAAGTGGGGCGCACCGACGATCACGAATGACGGGGTCTCGATCGCCAAAGAGATCGACCTGGAAGACCCCTTCGAGAAGGTCGGCGCCGAGCTCGTGAAGGAAGTCGCGAAGAAGACCGACGACGTCGCCGGTGACGGCACGACGACGGCGACGGTGCTCGCCGGGGCGCTCGTACGTGAGGGGCTGCGCAACGTCGCCGCCGGAGCGAACCCGATGTCGCTGAAGCGCGGCATCGAAGCGGCGGTCGAGGCCGCCGTCTCCCGTTTGAAGGAGATCTCGAAGGACACCGACTCAAAGGACCAGATTGCCCAGGTCGCCGGCATCTCCGCCGCCGACCCGGAGATCGGAGCGATGATCGCCGAGGCGATCGACAAGGTCGGCAAGGACGGCGTCATCACCGTCGAGGAGTCCCAGACCTTCGGCATGGAGATGGACCTCGTCGAAGGGATGCGCTTTGACAAGGGCTACATCTCGCCGTACTTCGTCACCGACCCCGATCGCATGGAGGCGGTTCTCGAAGATCCGTACGTGCTGTTGAGCGGGGGAAAGATCTCGGCCGTCCGCGACCTGCTCCCGGTCCTCGAAAAGGTGATGCAGACGGGCAAGCCGTTCGTCGTCATCGCCGAGGACGTCGAGGGCGAGGCACTCGCGACCTTGGTCGTGAACAAGATCCGCGGCACGTTCCGGTCCGCGGCGGTGAAGGCCCCCGGCTTCGGTGAGCGTCGCAAGGCGATGCTCCAGGACATGGCCATCCTCACCGGCGGCCAGGTGATCACCGAGGACGTCGGCTTGAAGCTCGAGAACGCGACCCTCGACCTGCTCGGGCGCGCCCGCAAGATCGTCATCTCGAAGGACGAGACGACGGTCGTCGAGGGCGCCGGTGCCGAGAGCGACATCAAGGGCCGCATCAACCAGATCAAGACCGAGATCGAGAACACCGACTCTGACTACGACCGGGAGAAGCTGCAGGAGCGTCTGGCCAAGCTCTCCGGAGGTGTCGCCGTCATCAAGGTCGGTGCCGCGACCGAGGTCGAACTCAAGGAGAAGAAGCACCGCATCGAAGACGCGGTGTCGACGACGAAGGCCGCAATCGAAGAGGGCGTCGTTCCCGGTGGGGGCGTCGCCCTGCTCCGCACGCAAAAGACGATCCTCGATCGCGCCGAGAAGCTCGAAGGCGACGAGGCCACGGGAGCTCGTATCGTCGCCCGCGCCGTCGAGGAGCCGCTCAAACAGATCGCGACGAACGCCGGTCTCGAAGGTGGCGTCGTGCTCGAGAAGGTGCGGGGCTTGAAGGGCCTTTCCGAGGGTCTCAACGCCGAATCCGGCGTCTACGAGGACCTCATCAAGGCCGGTGTCATCGACGCGGCGAAGGTGACGCGCTCGGCTCTGCAGAACGCGGCGTCCATCGCCGCACTGTTCTTGACGACGGAAGCGGTCGTCGTCGACAAGCCTGAAGAGAAGGCCCCGGCCATGCCACCCGGCGGCGGGATGGACGACTTCTAGATCGCCCGTACTTGACGAAGAAGCGGGGCGCGCTGGCGCCCCGCTTCTTCGCGTGACGCGGCGGCGCGCTTCGTTCGCGGTCCTACGATGACCCGGTGACCGAGTCGCCCAGTCAGGTCGAAGAGTCCGTTTCTGAGGCACTCGACGGATGGGCGGTTCTCCACCTCTTTTTCTCTGTCGCCCATGACGTCGATCCCGAGGCCGTCGCCTCGGCGATCAAAGCGTGCGAATCCGACGGCCACCAGGCGTTCGCGGCCGAGATCCTCGGCCACAAGGCCGACTTCGCGGTCGTCGGGCTTGGTCCATCGTTCCGCCGGCTGCGCCAACTCCAGAACGACCTCGTCCAAGCGGGCCTGTCGCTCGAGTGGTCGTACGTGTCGCTCACCGAGGTCTCGGAATACGCGAGCGGCGTGCCAGAAGCAATGAAACGCGCTCGCCTCCGTCCTGTCCTTCCACCGGAGGGACTCGAGATCTTCTGCTTCTACCCGATGTCGAAACGCCGCGGCGAACACGAGAACTGGTACCGGCTCGACCACGAGGAGCGTCTGCGGTTGATGATCGGTCACGGAACGACCGGACGGAAGTTCCGCGGCCGGGTCCTCCAACTCGTGACGGGATCCACCGGTCTCGACGACTGGGAGTGGGGTGTGACACTGTTCTGTCGCAGCTTCGACGACTTGAAGGAGTGCGTCTACACGATGCGGTTCGACGAGGCGTCGGCGCGCTTTGCGGAGTTCGGGCCGTTCCTCACCGGAACGATCGGTGATGCAACCGAGATCCTCGCTGGAATCACCCATCGCGATTGACGTGAGTGCCGTCGCAGACGAATTCGCTCCGGCGCTCGAGCGTCTGGAATTGGAAGTCGCACGGCACGGGCGCGTCGTCGTCGCGTTCTCGGGTGGGGCAGACTCAGCTCTCCTCGCGTACGTCGCGAACCGCGCTCTCGGGTCGGATCGGGTGCTCTGCGTCACGGCATCGTCGCCATCGCTACCGAGAGAAGAGCTCGCGCACACCCGCGCGCTGGCGAGGGAGTGGTCCTTGCGGCACCTCGTCGTTGAAACGCGCGAACTCGATGACCACGCCTACGTTCGCAACGAACCCGATCGCTGCTACCACTGCAAACGCGAACTCATGGACGCGTTGGAAGCTCCGGCGCAAAACGAATCGGCGGTCGTAGCGTTAGGAGTGAACGTCGACGACCTTTCGGAGATACGGCCGGGGCAACGCGCCGCTCGCGAGCGCGGCGCGGTCTTCCCCCTTGTCGACGCCGGATTCACAAAGGCGGAGGTGCGCGACCTTTCTCATCAGATGGGTTTGCGGACGTGGGACAAACCTGCCGCCGCGTGCCTCGCATCCCGAGTCCCTCACGGCACTCCCGTAACGATCGCGACGCTGGCGCGCGTCGAGGCCGCTGAGGCGGCGCTGCACGCGCTGGGATTCTCGCAGCTGCGGGTGCGCCACTACGGCGACAGCGCCCGCATTGAACTCGAACTCGGCGAACTCGGCGTCGCGATCGAACGGAGGACAGAGGTGGTCGCGGCGGTCCGAAGCGCTGGGTACCGCTACGTCACGTTGGATCTCGAAGGCTTTCGCTCTGGCAATCTCGCTCGCGCCCCGTGCGACGAATAACCCGCTCTCCACCGGCCCCTTATTCAGCCGAGCAGTTTCTTGCGGTACACGTTCGTGTCGCGTCGCTCGAACCCGAGCTTTTCGTACAGCCGATTCGCCTCGAGCCTTGACGGGCGGGAGGTCAGGTCGACCGTGCGACATCCGACGCGCCCGGCCCTCCGAATCGCCTCCTCGATGAGAACCGTCGCCACTCCGCGGCCACGCGCTTCGGGCTCCACGACGACGTCTTCGATCCAGGCGCGCATCCCGGTGAGCAACGGGAACACCACCAAGGTGAGGGTGCCGACCATCCGACCGTCGACGCGGGCACCGAGCAAGGTGATTGGAGAGGAGCGGGCGAGCGACGCGAGTTCGTTCGAATCGGGCGGTTTGGCGCTCGAGAGGTACGCGAGCAGGTCGCTCAGCGCCGCGTGAACTTCGGCGGTCGGCTCCGTGATCTCCTCGACGACGACACCCGTCGGCGACATAGGCCGAGCGTACCCATGCCGAGGGACGACCCCGAATCTGCCGCCTTCGCCGATAGGCTCGGATGGGACGAAGGAGATCGCTTGCGCTTCGACGGCGACAACAACGACAACAACGACAACCTCCATCCCTTCCGCTTCCGGTCACTCCCGCGCCGCGACCGCTCGCTCTCACTCCGGGAACAGTTCAGAATCGAACGCCCGGTGCTCATCGGCGCCTTCGAGGGCTGGAACGACGCCGGTGAGGCGGCCTCGTCGGCGCTTGACCGTCTCGCGCGCGCCTGGAAGGCGACGGCGTTTTGCGACATCGACCCCGAAGACTTCTTCGACTTCACCGAGGTTCGCCCTGAGGTCAACGTCGTCGACGGTGAAGTTCGCTCGATCACCTGGCCCTCGACGACCTTTGCGGTCGCGCCGGGCGGCGTCGACGTCGTCGTCGCGAGCGGACCGGAGCCCCAGACGCATTGGAAGAGCTACTGCGAGGCCTTCGTCGAGCTCGCGCTCGAGCTCGAGGTCTCGCGCGCGATCTTCCTCGGCGCGTATCTGGGCGAAGTGACCCACCACGGGCCAGTGCCGTTGTCCGCAACCTCAAGCGACCCAGACGCGCTCGCTTCCGCGGGGCTCGCCGCTTCCTTCTACGAAGGACCCACCGGAATTCTCGCCGTGCTGCAGGGCGCGCTCGACGAAGTCGGAATCGCGACAACGTCCATCTGGGCGAGCGTTCCGGTGTACTCCGTCACCATCGCCGCGAAGCCCGCGCTCGCCCTGGCCGAGACCGCGGCCCGAATCTCCGGACGCCCGGCGGATCTGGCCGGGCTCGCCCGTCGCGCGGTCGAGTACGAACAGCTGCTCGATGACGTCGTCGCGAACGACGAAAACGTGGCGAGCTTTGTCCAGCGCGTCGAAATGGCAGACGAGTCCCCAGCCCCGGAGATTTCGCCGGAGCGCCTCACCGAAGAGATCGAGCGCTACCTGCGTGATCGGCCGGGGAGCTGAATCCCACCCTCGTCAGAGGACGAAACGGATGGCTATACGCGACGACTGCCGTCACTACGTGATGCAGACGGTGCGGTCGAACGAACGGATCGAGCGCTGCCGGCTGGGGGCGAACCTCCAGATGCCCTTTGCCTGCCCTGACGGCTGCGTCTTCTACGAGGCCCGGCGGACTTCGTCCGCGGGATGGAAGGTCGATCGACCCGAGGAGGATTCCCCGGGCGGGTGATTCTCGGGAGGCCGACAGTTAGCAAAACTAATTAGAACCGATAAGCTCCTCCCGTGCTCTCTGCACCTCCCGCCGCCAGGCCCGGTACGTCGACCGACCGCTACAAGTGGGTCGCCCTGTTCAACTGCACGCTCGGCACGCTGATGGCGACCCTCGACTCGTCGATCGTGCTAATCGCGATGCCGGACATCTTCCGCGGCATCCACCTCGACCCCCTCGACCCCGGCAACACCTCGTACCTCTTGTGGATGATCCTCGGCTTCCTCATCGTCACGAGCGTCCTCGTCGTGAATTTCGGGCGGCTCGGCGATCTCTACGGCCGGGTTCGGCTCTACAACCTCGGCTTCGTCGTTTACACCACCTTCTCGCTGTTCCTCGCGATCACTTGGATGTCGGGCACCGCGGCCGCGCTGTGGCTCGTCGTGATGCGGGTCTTCCAAGGCGTCGGCGCGGCATTGCTCATCGCGCAGTCGCCGGCGATCCTCACCGACGCCTTCCCCGAAGACCAGCGAGGCCTCGCGCTCGGGATCCAGAACATCGCCGGCATCGCCGGGGTCTTCATCGGACTCGTCTTGGGCGGGCTGCTCGCACCCATCGACTGGCGACTGATCTTTTTCATCTCGGTCCCCGTCGGGATCCTCGGCACGGTGTGGGCGTACCTGAAGCTCGAAGAGCGCAGCGTCCGTCGTCGGGCGCCGATCGACTGGGTTGGAAACCTCACCTTCGCCGTGGGACTCGTGTTGTTGATGATCGGGATCACCTACGGCATCGAGCCGTCCGGACGCTCGACGACCGGCTGGACGAGCATCCCCGTGCTCCTCGAACTTTCCGCCGGCATCGCTTTTTTGATCGCGTTCGTCGTCATCGAGAACTTCGTGGAACAGCCGATGTTCCGCCTGGCGCTGTTCCGTATCCGTGCCTTCACCGCGGGCACGTTCTCGACGCTGCTCGCCGGGGTGGCGCGGGGCGGCTTGATGTTCATCCTGATCATCTGGCTGCAAGGGATCTGGCTCCCCGAGCACGGGTACTCGTTTTCGCAGACACCTCTGTGGGCGGGGATCTACATGCTGCCGTTGACCGGCGGATTCTTGATCTCGGGGCCGTTGTCTGGGGCGCTCTCCGACCGCTTCGGCGCGCGGCCGTTCGCAACCGGCGGCATGATCCTTTCGGCGGCGACCTACGTCTTGTTGATGTTCCTGCCGGTCAACTTCTCCTATCCCGTCTTCGCCGCGCTGTTGTTCATGAACGGCATCGCGATGGGGACGTTCGCATCACCGAATCGCGCCGGCGTGATGAACAGCCTGCCGCCGCAACACCGCGGCGCTGGCGGTGGGATGAACTCGACGTTCCAGAACGCCGCGCAGGTGCTTTCGATCGGCATTTTCTTCACTCTGCTCATCGTCGGGCTGGCGGCAAGCTTGCCCGCCTCGCTGAGTCACGGGTTGGTCTCCGCCGGCGTCCCGCACTCGCAGGCCGAGCGTCTCGCGCACCTGCCGGCGGTCTCGGTGCTGTTCGCGGCGTTCTTGGGGATCAACCCGCTCACCCACCTGCTCGGCGCGGGCACGATCGCGCACCTCCCGAACGCGTCGGTGCTCACGTCGCGATCCTTCTTCCCGTCGTTGATCGCGACGCCGTTCAAGAGCGGGCTGCGCGAGGCCTTCATTTTCTCGGCGATCGTCTGTCTCGTCGCCGCCTGGGCGTCCTGGTTGCGCGGCGGCCGACACGTCTTTGTCGACGAGAGCAAGCACACCCACGCACACGAGGGGAGCGACCAAGCCGCCTTGGAGGTCGGTCAACCGGTAGAAGTGGGGGCGTAGCACTCGCGCTGGCGTGACGACTGTCCGACGTCCGAAGGTCGGTCGTAGGCTGGCTCGGAGGGGGAGAGCTCGACGGCGAAGGAGCACGGAGTGGCTGATTCGGTCACCCTTACGGACAACCGGAGCGGTGAGTCGGTCGAAATCCCGATCATCGACGGCGGGATCGCCTCGTCCGAGTTCTCGAAGCTGCTCCCGGGGATCTGGTTCTACGACCCGGGGTTCTCCGCAACCGCCGAATGCGAGAGCGGCATCACCTACATCGACGGTGACGCGGGCATCCTCGAATATCGGGGCTACCCGATCGAGCAGCTCGCCAAGGACTCGACGTTCCTCGAGGTCGCCTATCTGCTCTTGAACGGCGAGCTTCCGACCGGCGGGGAGATGACCCGCTGGGTCGATGAGATCACCCACCACACCTTCATCCACGAGAACATGCGCAAGCGCTTCTTGGAGGGCTTCCACTACGACGCCCATCCGATGGGGATGCTCGTCTCCGCCGTCGCGGCGCTCTCGACCTTCTACCCCGAGGCGAAGATGATCTTCGACGCCGACAACCGCCACATGCAGATCGTGCGGCTGATCGCGAAGATGCCAACGCTCGCTGCGGCGGCGTATCGCTTCTCGCTCGGGCAGCCGTTCGTCTATCCCGACAACGACCTCAGCTTCCCCGAGAACTTCCTTTCGATGATGTGGAAGATCGGTGGGCCGACCTATCGGCCACACCCCGTCCTCGCCCGAGCGATGGAGATCCTGTTCATCTTGCACGCCGATCACGAACAGAACTGTTCAACGACAGCGATGCGCACGGTCGGTTCCTCCCACGCCGATCCGTTCTGCGCGTGCGCCGCGGCCTGCGCGGCGTTGTACGGACCGCGCCACGGAGGCGCGAACGAGGCCGTCGTCCGCATGCTCACCGAGATCGGCGAGGTGGACAACGTCGAGCCGTTCGTGCGTTCGGTGAAGGAAGGCCACGGGCGGCTGCAGGGGTTCGGGCACCGCGTCTACAAGAACTACGACCCGCGGGCAAAGATCGTCCAGAAAACCGCCTACGACGTCTTCGAAGTGACTGGGAAGAACCCGTTGCTCGACATCGCGCTGAAGCTCGAAGAGGTCGCGCTCGCCGACGACTACTTCATCTCGCGCAAGCTCTACCCGAATGTCGACTTCTATTCCGGTCTCATCTACCAGGCGATGGGCTTTCCACTCGAGATGTTCACCGTCCTGTTCGCGATCCCGCGCACGGCAGGCTGGCTCGCGCACTGGAACGAGATGCTGAACGCGGACGAAAAGATCGTGCGACCGCGTCAGCTGTACATCGGCAGCCCGCGACGCGACTACGTGCCGAGAGAAAAGCGCATCTGACGCTTCCGAGCACTCGCGGCGAGCTTCACTCCCGGCGAGCCGTCTGCTCCAAAAAGACCAACCACCTATCGTTGCGGCGTGGCAGCGGCTAACGCCCGAGTCGTCGAGGCGACCGGTCACGCCATCGAGATCTCGAGTCCCGACAAGGTCTATTTCCCCGAGCTCGACGCCACGAAGTTCGAGCTCGTCTCCTATTACCTCGAGGTCGCCACCGCACTGTTGAACACGGCTCAGGGCCGTCCCGCACTGCTCGAGCGCTTCCCTGACGGCGCCGGCGGGAAATCCTTTTTCCAAAAGCGGGTCCCCTCCGGTGCCCCGGACTGGCTCGAAACCACTGTCGTCAACACCCCGAACGGCACGTTGTCGAACGCGCTCGTTGTCGCGGACATCGCGCACGTCCTGTGGGCCGTCAACCTCGGCTGCCTCGGCTTGCACCTCTGGCCGTATAAAGCCGACGACCCGGCGCACGCGGACGAACTGCGCATCGATCTCGACCCTCAGCCCGGCGTCTCGTTCGACGACGTCCGCCTCGCCGCCCGTCGCGTCCGCGAGCTGCTCGGCGAGCTCGGCGTCACCGGACACCCGAAGACGACGGGAAGCCGGGGTCTCCACGTTTACGTCCGGCTTGAACCGCGCTGGGACAGCTTCGAGGTGCGGGCAGCGGCGGTGGCGCTCGCACGCGAGCTCGAGCGCCGCCATCCCAACGAGATCACGGCCAACTGGTGGAAAGAAGAGCGCGGACAGCGGGTCTTTGTTGATTTCAACCAGAACGCGCCGCATAAGACCGTCTTCGGCGCGTGGTTCGCCCGACCCCGAGTCGGCGGCCAGGTCTCGACGCCGATCAGCTGGGACGAGGTTGACACCGTCGAGCCGGACGCGCTGACGATCCGGACGGTGCCCAAACTCCTCGCGATGCGGGGAGACCCGTGGGCGCAGATCGCCGATCATCCCCAGTCCCTCCAACCGCTCTTGGACCTCGCCTCCCGCGACAGGGCAAACGGGTTGCACGACGCGCCCTGGCCCCCGCAGTACCCGAAGCAACCGGACGAGCCGGCGCGCGTCGCGCCGAGCAGAGCGCGGCGCTCCTGAGGGTGGATCCGCGAGCCGCGCTCCGCCGCATCGCGTACCTGCTCGAACGTGATGGCGCTGAGACCTACAAGGTGCGGGCGTTTCGTACCGCGGCGGCAGCCATCGACGCGATCCCGCTCGCCGAGCTCGAGAAAATGTCCCTGCGCCAGCTCGTCGAGATCCCCCGCGTCGGACAGACGAGCGCCAAGGTCATCGCCACGGCCCTTGCCGGTCGGACGCCGGAATACCTCGAGCAGATCGAATCACGACCGCTGCCCGCGATCTCGGCCGCCGCTCGGACGTTGCGCGCTCGCCTGCAGGGCGACTGTCACAGCCATTCCGACTGGTCCGACGGAGGCACCCCGATCCGGGAGATGGCTGAGACCGCAAGGGATCTCGGGCATTCGTACTGGGCGCTCACCGACCACAGCCCTCGCTTGACGATCGCCCACGGGCTGAGCGCGGCGCGGCTGCGCGACCAGCTCGATCTCGTCGCCGAGCTGAACGTCGAGCTCGCGCCGTTCCGGATCCTCACTGGTATCGAAGTCGACATCTTGGAGGACGGCTCGCTCGACCAAACTGAGGAGCTCCTCGCCGAACTCGACGTCGTCGTCGCGAGCGTCCATTCGAAGCTGCGCATGGAGAGCGCGCCGATGACCAAGCGCATGCTCGCCGCGATCGCGAACCCGCACGCGGACGTCCTCGGGCACTGCACCGGTCGGCTCATCGAAGGACGCGTCCGCCCGCCCTCGAGCTTCGATGCCGACGCGGTCTTCACCGCGTGCGCGGCGACGGGTACCGCCGTCGAGATCAACTCGCGGCCCGAGCGGCTCGACCCTCCTGTGGAGCTGCTTGAACTGGCGCTTTCGCTCGGCTGTGACTTCGTCGTCGACACCGATGCCCACGCGCCAGGGCAGCTCGAATGGCAATGGCGCGGGTGCGAACAAGCTGCCAAGGCGGGCGTCCCGGCGAACCGGATCGTGAACACCCGGCCGATGGATGCGCTGCTTGCCTGGACGGCGGGTCACGCCGCGTGACGTATCAGCCGTCATTTGCCGCTGCCTTACGCTGAGCCGATGGCGCTCCCGGTGGTTCCGCCCGTGGCACCGATGCTGTCCAAGCTCTCTCGCGATCTCGTCGAAGGAGAGGGACTCTTCTACGAGCCGAAGTGGGACGGTTTCCGCTGCATCGTCTTTCGTGACGGCGACGACGTCGTTCTCGGCAGCCGCAACGAGAAACCACTCACGAGGTACTTCCCCGAGCTCGTCGCGGCGCTCAAGAAGAACATTCCCGACCGCTGCGTTCTCGACGGCGAGATCGTGATCGCGGGGCGTGTCGGCCTCGACTTCGACGCGCTCACCCAGCGGATCCACCCCGCGGCGTCGCGGATCAAGTTGCTTTCGGAAACGACGCCCGCCTCGTTCGTCGCCTTCGACGTGCTCGCGCTCGGCGACGCCGATCTCCGGGGCGAGCCGTACGCGTCCCGGCGGGTGGCGCTCGAAAAGGCGTTGAAGCGCGCGAAACCTCCGATCCACCTGACGCCGGTGACGACGAGTCCCGAAGTCGCCCGCGATTGGTTCAATCGCTTCGAAGGCGCTGGGCTCGACGGCGTGATCGTGAAATCCCGCGAGCTTCGTTACCAACCCGACAAGCGCGTGATGTTGAAGGTGAAGCACGAGCGCAGCGCGGACTGCGTCGTCGGCGGGTTCCGCTGGCACAAGGACGGCGGGGGTGTCGGATCGCTCCTGCTCGGCCTGTTCGACGACGCTGGACTCCTCCACCACGCGGGGGTCGCCTCCGGATTCAGCACCGCCCGAAGGAAAGAGTTCACCGAGCTGCTCGAGCCCTACCGGAAAGACGCCGACGTGGACCACGTGTGGCTGCGCGAGGGGGTACCCGACGGGCGCGTCCCTGGGGGACCGAGCCGTTGGAATGCGGGCAAGGACCTGAGCTGGGAGCCCCTTCGGACCGAGCTCGTCGCCGAGGTCGCCTACGACCACCTCCAGGGCGACCGATTCCGGCACGCCACGACCTTCACCCGCTGGCGTCCGGACCGGACCCCCTCGTCGTGCACCTACGACCAGCTCGACACTCCGGTCCCGACCGAGCTGCGCGAGGTGTTCAGCACACCGGCGGCCTGAGCGCTCTCAGCTCGCCGCCAGCGCGGCCGCGCGCTTTGCAAGCGAAGGGTCGCGGAAGTTCCGGCAGATCTCCACGAACTCATTCGTCGGGCCACGCCAACGCAGTGACGCGACGTCGGTGAGCAGCAAGGGGTCGACGCGCAGCGTCGCGAGGTCACGGAACAACTCGGCGAGGTGGCGCTCGCGGGCAAGCGTGCCGGCGAGCCGTTCCGCGCCGCGCACCGCGCCCCGTACCGCCGAATCCCAATCGGCGGCTTCGTCGGGCACGTCGCCCAGTGTGCCGTAGTGCGCGAGCACCGCCGAGGAGGCCCGCGGTCCCCACCCCGGCAAGCCTGGGAAACCATCGGCCGCGTCGCCGACGAGCGCCAACCAGTCGGGGATGGAGCGCGGCGCCACGCCGAACTTCGTCCAGACGCCCGCCTCGTCACGCACGGTGTTCGTCCGGCGGTCGAGCTGCACGACACGCTCCCCCTCGACGCACTGCGCGAGATCCTTGTCGGGTGTCCAGATCACGACCTGTTCGACGGCCGAATCGCGCGCCGCGGCAAAAGCCGCCGACGCCAAAGCGTCGTCGGCTTCGAGCTCCACCATCGGCCAGACGGTGACGCCGAGGGCGGAGAGCGCCTCCTCAAGGATCTCGAACTGCGAGCGCAGCTCGGCGGCGACGCCCTCTCCCGTTTTGTAGCCCGGCCAGAGCGTGTTGCGGAACGACTCGATGACATGGTCGGTGGCCACACCGAGGTGGGTGTCGCCGCGCTCAAGCATGCCGAGGACCGAAAGGACGACGCCTCGCGCCGCGCCGATCTCGCCGCCGTCGAGCCCGGCACGCGAAGGCTGCCCGAAGAACTGGCGGAAGAGTTCGTACGTGCCGTCGAGCAGATGAACGCGCATCCGAAAGTGTCCCACCCGAGGCTTTGTCGCATATCGGAAAGGGCGGCTCGGCAGCGGGCCAAATTGATGGTCAGCGAACCCAATGGGGTCGACTACGGGAGAGCTTCCGCGGAACTCCGCCGCCTGAGCGCGAGAACGGGCGTCCGGACCGCTCTACAGATCCCGAGTTCCGACGAGATCGACGAGCCCGCCAACCTCTGTCGAGCCCTCCGGACCAGGCCGGGCGCGAAGCAGTGATCCGACGCCTTGGTGGATCTCGATCGGTCGGCCGAGCCTCGCCGCGAGGCGCAGCGCGCCCGAGCCGGTCGCTTCGTCCTCCTCGATACCGAACACGCGAGGGAACGCGCGAGCGCGGATCGTGCCTGCGCTCTCATCCTCCCAGGTCCACGTGTAGAGCAAGCTGTCCGGCCCGGCGTCGTCGAATGCAACGACCGCCGCTGGCGAAGGCAGTTCGACGAACTCGAAGTCGGGCGCCCACTCGGGGAGGCCGCGAATCCACGTCAGATCGTCGTGAGTCCACGTCGCCACCTCTCCGCCCGGCGGACGCAGCACGTCGGTACGACGTCCGACCTCGGCGAGCAACCAGGCGGTGCCGACGAGCGGATGGCCCGCAAACGGGAGCTCGGTCGCCGGGGTGTACATGCGGACCGCCCCCCGGGAGGCGTCATCGACGAACACCGTTTCGGAGTAGCCGAGCGCGGCGGCGATGCCTTGGCGGTCGCCTTCAGGGATTTCGGGTCCGTCGAGGAAAACGGCGAGCAGATTTCCACCGGTCCCGCCAGGGCCGGAGAACACCCGCAAGAGCTGATACGCGGCGATACTCGGACGCTAGCGATCCTTTGCTCCTGGGGTAGCGGGTCAGTTTGATGAAACTGACCCGCTACCGGCGGCTGTGCCGCTTTCGCGCCGCCGAATCCCACCGCGAGCGATCAGCCGAACGCTGCCCCTTCGACGGGCAGGTCGCGACGGCTTGCCCGGATGAGGAGGACCGCCGAGGCGACCGAGGCGGCGAGGATGATGGCCGAGTAGGTGAATCCGGTCGTATAGCCGTGCACCGCACCCGCCTGGGCGGTGCTCACGCCGTGGATGGCGATGTAGCTCGCCGTCGCCGAGGCGGCGACCGTGTTCAACAGCGCGGTGCCGAGCGCCCCTCCGATCTGCTGCGTCGTGTTGACGAGCGCGCTCGCCACGCCCGCGTCGTGATGTCCGACGCCGACCAACGCGGTGCTGCTCATCGGGACGAAGGCGAGACCGAGACCGACACTCACGACGATCTCCGCTGGCAGCACATGCAACGCGTACTGGGAGTGCACGCCGATTTGCGTAAACCAGACGAGGCCGACGACACCCATCGTCAGGCCGACGCCCATCAGCACGCGCGGTCCGAGACGCGGAAGCAGTTGACTCGCCAATCCTGCGGCGAGCGCGATCCCCGCCGCGAAGGGCAGGAACGCGAAGCCGGTCTTCAGCGCCGAATAGTGGAGCGTTCCCTGGAAGTAATAGGTGAGGAAGAGAAAGACACCGAACAGCCCCATGCCGAGAAGCAGCGACGACAGGTACGCGCCGCCCCGGTTGCGGTCAAGGATGACCCGCATCGGCAACAACGGCGCCTCGGCGCGAAGCTCGATGAGAATGAAGCTGACGAGGAGGACCGCCGCCGCTGCCAAAAGACCGACGGTCACCGACGCTCCCCATCCGTCGGTCTGGGCGCGGGTGAACCCGTAGACGAGGGCGAGCAGCCCGCCCGTGACGACCGCGGCGCCCCGCAAGTCGTAGTGGCTCTCCCCCTCCGCCCTGCTCTCGCCGACCTCGCGCAGCGCGGCGAGCGCCGTCGCGATCGCAATCGGCGTGTTGATGAGCAGCGTCCATCGCCAGCTCGCGTACTCGGTCAGCAGACCACCCAAGATGAGACCGATCGCCGCACCACCACCGGAGATGCCGCCGTAGACGCCGAAGGCGCGGGCGCGCTCGCGGGGCTCGGTGAAGGTGACGGTCATGATCGAAAGCGCGGCCGGGGCCATCACGGCGGCGAACGCGCCCTGCAGGGCGCGGGCGCCGAACAGCATCGCCGAGTTCACCGCCAGCCCGCCGAGGGCGGATGACGCCGCGAAACCGATCAGGCTGACGATGAAGACGCGCTTTCGCCCGAGGTAGTCGGCGATACGACCGCCGAGCAGCAGCAGACCGCCGAACGCCAAGGCGTAGGCGGTCAGGACCCACTGGCGGTTGGCGATGGAGATGTGGAGCGCCCGCTGGGCGGAGGGCAGGGCGATCGTGACGACCGTCGCGTCGAGGACGATCATCAGCTGCGCGATGGCGATGACCGCCAGGGCGCGAAAACGGCGCGGATCAGGAGCTTCCGGCGCCGACTGGGGCAGCTCGAGCAGGGTGCTCGAAGTCGCAGCACTCATTGGTCTCCTCCAGGTGGGGCAGTTGCTCTACAATCGGAATTGGTCTTCCGCTTAGACTATACGGAATGATGATTCCGGTTGTCAACCTCCGCTGATGGAGAACTCATGAGTTCGCCAACGAACCCACACCAGCCAACGCCTACCGGCGCCGACCAATTCCCTCGCCGCGACGACGCGGCGGATCCGCCGGCGCCTCGACTGCGTGCCGACGCGGCCCGCAATCGCGAACACGTGATCACCGCCGCCACTGAGGCGTTCGCGTCTGAGGGCATCGATGTGCCGATGGAAGTGATCGCGAAACGCGCCGGAGTCGGTGTTGCGACGATCTACCGGCAGTTCCCGACCAAAGAATCGCTCTTCATGGCCATCGTTCAAAAAGAGATGCACGACGTGCTGGAGTTCGCGCGTGAGCTCGAGAACGCAAAAGACGCTGGCGCGGCGCTGTACGAATTCATCAGCCGGGTCCTTGAGACGGTGGCGTCGAAACGCGATCTCGCCGAAGCGCTCGAGCGGTCCGGGGCGAAGACGAAAAGTCCGGAGTTGCAAGAGCTGTGGCGGGCGACACTCGAACCACTCGTTCAGCGAGCGGAGCAAGCCGGCGCGGTCCGATCCGACGTCGACCTCGACGAGGTGCTTTTTCTCGTCAGCGGCTCGTGCTCGGCCGTCATGAATCACAGGCCCGATGAACGCTCACGGGAGCGCATGGCGCGGGTGATCTGCGACGGGCTGCGGCCCGAGTCAGAGCGAAGCGGCTAGGGCGGGTTTCGGCCGATCCCGCTCACGTGTTTCTCGGACGTTCGGGCTCTTCACGAAAAGCGGCGATGGCGAACGCGGCGAGCGCGACGGCGACGGAGACGTTCAGCGATTCGACCGGACCGTAGAGGGGAATTCGGCACAGCAGGTCGCAGCGGCGCCGGACGAGGGGCGTCAATCCGCGTCCTTCGGCGCCGGCGACGAGCGCGAGGGGCCGATCGGCGATCTCGAGATCGGAGATGCTCACGTCGCCGTCTGGATCGAGGCCGACGGTCCACACGCCCCGGTGCGCGAGCTCACCGACCGCCTGAGCGATGGAAGCGACAACGACGATCGGCAGGCGCTCTGCTGCACCGGCTGCCGCCTTGAGCGCAGATGCGGTGAACGGCGCGCTCCGTCGTTTCCCGATCACCATGCCCGTCGCACCGGCTGCGAGCGCGCTGCGCACGATCGCGCCGAGGTTGTGCGGATCGGTCACCTCGGCGAGCACGACGAGAAAAGGGATCCGATTCGCGCTGACCTCTCCTCGCTCGGCGTTTCCGTTGAGCAGCTCCTCCAAGTCGGCCGACACGATCGGTTCCGCTCTGGCGGCTACGCCTTGTGGCGCTGCCGACAACGCGATCGAATGGAAAACCGCAGGCTTGACCGTTCGAACGGGAACCGCTTTTGACCTCGCGAGCTCCACGATCTCGTCGAGCGCCGGCGACGAAGCGCCGCTCGAGGCGACGACGATCTCTTCGACCCTTCGTCGTCCGGCTACGAGCAGCTCGCGAACCGCGTGAATGCCTTCGACATGCTCCCCGCCGAGCGAGTCACGATGCGCGCGGCCGCGCGTCGGTCGTGCCTGCTGTCGCCCTATCGCTCGATCAGGGCGACCGCGAGGCATGCAATTCCTTCGAGACGTCCCAGCGCGCCCAGGCGCTCCGGGCGCGTGGCCTTTACGTGCACCGGGCCCCCGGCGCACTCGGAGAGCTTCTTCATCATCTCGGCACGGACATCGGCCACGCGCGGCCGCTCCGCGACAAGGGAGCAGTCAGCGTTCACGAGGCGCCAGCCTTCGGCGGCTAGGAGCGCCGCCGTTTCTCTGAGCAGCCCGAGGCTGTCGGCGCCGGCGAAGCTCGCATCGGTGTCCGGATAATGCTCGCCGATGTCACCCATTCCGGCGGCGCCGAACATCGCGTCACACAGGGCATGGGCGATCGCGTCGGCGTCCGAATGACCGACAAGGCCGCGCTCGCCCTCGAAGCGGACCCCCCCGAGCACGAGCGGACGGTCATCGACTTCCGGCGCGAGCTGATGGAGATCGACCCCGAGGCCGACGCGAACGTCGCTCATCTGGAGCGCGTCGCGCCGCTGCGAAGCTCGATGAGCTGTCGCTCGAACAGCTCGACGTCGTCTTGATCGGTGATCTTCTTGTTCCGCGGTTCACCAGGAACGACGAGAACTTCGCCGCCGATCGCTTCGACGAGCGACGCGTCGTCGGTGGCGTCCTCGGCGTCTCGGTGGGCGCGCCGCAACACCTCTGCCTTAAAGGCCTGCGGTGTTTGCACGGTAAACAGGGCATCACGTTTGAGCGTCTCGACGACACGACCCTTGCGGACACGCTTCACTGTGTCTGAAATCGAGAGTCCAGGGATGGCGCCGTCGGCGCCCGATCGGACAGAATCGATGACCTTGGCGAACAGTGAAGAGCTGGCGAGCGGTCGTGCCGCGTCGTGCACGACAATCACTTCGGCTTCCGGTGGGACGACGGCGAGACCGGCGCGAACCGACTGGGCGCGTGTGGCGCCGCCCTCGGCCACGAAAAGGCAACCCGCATGGAAGGTCACGTCGTTGAGCTGAGAGGACGGGACGACGAGCACAACCTCGTCGACGGCCGCGCGTGCTGTCTCCACCGACCACTCGACGACGGTGCGCCCGGCGATGCGCTCGAACTGCTTTGGTCCGCCGAATCGTCGCCCTTCTCCCGCGGCGACGACGATCGCCCAGACGCCGTCGTTCACGCCGGAGTCTGCCGCGGCTAAGGCAGCGCGGCGTTCAGCCGCTCTTCGGCCTCTTCCTCACTGACGCCGATCGCGAAGGTGAGCTCCGAGACGAGGATCTGCCGAGCCCGATTGAGCATCCGCTTCTCACCTGCGGAGAGTCCCTTGTCCTTGTCGCGGATCGAAAGGTTCCTCACGACCTCGGCGACCTGGTAGATGTCGCCAGACTTCAGCTTCTCCACGTGGTTCTTGTACCGCCGTGACCAGTTCGTCGGCATGCGCGCCTCTTTCTTGCGCAACACGGCGAACACCTCTTCGACTTCCTCGTCGTTGATGACCTCGCGGAGGCCGACCTCTTCGGTGTTGTCCGTTGGCACCATCAAGGTGAGATCGCCGTACGCGAGGCGCAAAACGAGATACTCCCGTTTCTCACCGAACGCTTCGCGGATCTCCCGCTTTTCCACCACGGCGGCTCCGTGGTGCGGATAGACGACCTTGTCGCCGACGTCAAACACTCGAGACTCCTCACAGCTACAACAAAACGACGGTCGCCACTCCCGGCAGACAGACGCCAATTGCACCGCGCCTGCTCGCCAGGTCACGGCGAAGAAGTACCGACATTCTACCGGAAATAGGCCGCCGACCAGGCCCGGTACGGATGCCGAGAGGTCCGCTTGCCTGATTCGACCTACGAAGCGGGTTCCAAGATGACAACCGGAATCGTGCGTGTCGTTTTTGCCTCGTAGCCGACGAACTGCGGGAACTCGCGCTTTTGCCGCTCCCAGATCGGCGACCGCTCTTCGGGATCCGCGACACGTGCCGTCACCGAATACGTCTCGTCCCCGACTTCGACGCGGGAGCTCGGGTTCGCGCGCAGGTTGTAGAACCAGCCCGGGTTGTTCGGCGCCCCGCCCTTCGAGGCGAAGATGGCGTAGCCGCCGTCGACCGTCTGGTACATGAGCGGGTTCACACGCTCGATACCCGACCGCGCTCCTTTGTGGTGGAGCAGCAAAAGCGGCTTGCCCTCGAAGTCACCGCCGACCTTGCCGTGATTCGCACGGAACTCTGCGATGTTCCCAGCGTTGTAGTCGCTCACCAGCCCACCTCAGCGTGGAAGCCGTCGCGAATTGCCGACGGCGGAGATCAGGAGTCTGCGCCGGCTCCGGCAAGTTCGACCGACGGAGGTTCGACGCCGGCGACGGTACGGAAGACGATCGCTTCTCCTTCGGCGTCGACGATCACCGTCTCGCCGACGCGGAACTCTTTCCAGAGGATCTTCTCGGAGATCGGGTCTTCGATCATCTGTTGGATCGCGCGGCGCAGCGGTCGGGCACCGAGGATCGGCTCGTACCCGCGCTTCGCAACGAGTTCCTTTGCTTGGGGGGTGAGTTCGAGACCGATGCCCTGGCTCTCGAGCTGCTCGGTGAGCCGACGGGTCATGAGGTCGACGATCTCGATGACCTCGGAGACCTCGAGCTCATGGAAGACGATCACCTCGTCGATGCGATTCAAGAACTCCGGCCGGAAGTGCTGCTTCAGCGCCTCTTGGACCTTCTGCTTCATCCGCTCGTAGGTGACGGCTTGCGACGCCGAGCTGAAGCCGACTTGGGCCTTGCGGAGATCCGCAGTGCCGAGGTTCGAGGTCATGATCAAGACCGTGTTCTTGAAGTCGACCGTGCGGCCCTGCGCATCGGTGAGGCGTCCGTCTTCGAGGATCTGCAGGAGCGTGTTGAAGACGTCGGTGTGCGCCTTTTCGATCTCATCGAACAGGACGACGGCGAACGGCTTGCGGCGCACCGCCTCGGTGAGCTGACCGCCCTCCTCGTAGCCGACGTAGCCCGGCGGTGACCCGACGAGCCGGCTCACGGTGTGCTTTTCCATGTACTCGCTCATGTCGAGCTGGATCAGCGCGCTCTCGTCGCCGAAGAGCAGCTCGGCGAGGGCCTTGGCGAGCTCGGTCTTCCCAACACCGGTCGGCCCGAGGAAGATGAACGAGCCCGACGGGCGCTTTGGGTCCTTCAGCCCGGCGCGCGTCCGGCGGATCGCGCGAGACAACGCATTGATCGCGTCCTCCTGGCCGATGATCCGCTTGTGGAGCTCGTCCTCCATCCGCAAAAGCTTGGCGGTCTCTTCCTCGGTGAGCTTGTAGACGGGGATCCCGGTCCAGGTCGCGAGCACCTCGGCGATGACGTCTTCGTCGACGACGTCGAACAGCTCGACGCCTTCCGCCCGCCACTCCTGTTCGAGCGCCGTCTTGCGTTCGAGCTTTGCCCGCTCTTGCTCGGCCAGCTTTGTGACGATCTCCTCGTTGCCGCGCTCGTTGTGCCGCCACCTTCTCGGCGCGCAGCTTTTCGATCTCCGCCTCGAGCTTTGAGTACTCGGGTGGTGTCGTCATGCGACGGATCCGCAGGCGGCTGCCGGCCTCGTCGATCAGATCGATCGCCTTGTCGGGGAGGTACCGATCGGAGATGTACCGGTCGGCGAGATTCGCCGCCGCGACGAGCGCCTGGTCGGTGATCGTCACGTGGTGGTGCTCCTCGTAGCGCTCGCGCAGTCCTTTGAGGATCTCGATCGTGTGGGCGAGCGTCGGCTCTTCGACCTTGATCGGCTGGAATCGCCGCTCGAGGGCGGCATCCTTTTCGAGGTGCTTGCGATACTCGTCGAGGGTCGTCGCGCCGATCGTCTGCAACTCCCCGCGGGCGAGCATCGGCTTCAGGATCGAAGCGGCATCGATCGCACCCTCTGCTGCGCCGGCACCGACGAGCGTGTGCAGCTCGTCGATGAAAAGGATCGTGTCGCCGCGCTGGCGGATCTCTTTCAACACCTTCTTCAGGCGCTCCTCGAAATCGCCGCGATAGCGGCTGCCGGCGACGAGCGCGCCGAGGTCGAGGGTGTAGAGCTGCTTGCCACGCAACGTCTCGGGGACGTCGTCGTTCACGATCTTTTGCGAAAGTCCCTCGACGATCGCCGTCTTGCCGACACCGGGCTCACCAATCAGCACCGGGTTGTTCTTCGTGCGACGCGACAGGACCTGCAGCACGCGTTCGATCTCGCGCTCGCGACCGATGACAGGGTCCAACTTGTTGTCGCGCGCGAGCTGCGTGAGGTTGCGCCCGAACTGGTCGAGCACCGGCGACCCCGACGGCGAGCCCTCCGAACCTGACGGACCCGTTGAGGCGCCGACCGGCTCGCGGCCTTGGTAGCCCGAGAGCAGTTGGATCACTTGCTGACGGACGCGCGGCAGGTCCGCACCGAGGCTCTGCAGCACCTGGGCGGCGACGCCTTCACCCTCGCGGACAAGACCGAGCAGCATGTGCTCGGTCCCGATGTAGTTGTGTCCGAGCTGCAGCGCTTCGCGCAGCGAGAGCTCGAGCACCTTCTTCGCCCGCGGCGTGAACGGTGGTGATCCGGTCGGCGCCGAGCCGGCGGGGCCGATCGTCTCTTCGACCTTTTCGCGCACCGCTTCGAGGGAGATTCCGAGCGACTCGAGCGCCTTTGCCGCGAGACCCTCGCCCTCGTGGATCAGGCCGAGCAGGATGTGCTCAGTACCGATGAAGCTGTGGTTGAGAAGGCGCGCCTCTTCCTGGGCGAGCACGAGCACCCGACGAGCCCGATCAGTAAACCGCTCGAACAAACCCCGCTCCCTTGTGCCGCTTCGTTCTTCGAAGCTTATCGGTCGACCCCCTCCGACCGGCGTAGCGCGATCGCACCAAAATGAGGCTCACGATGCGCGTTCGCGCCGGTGCCCCCAGCACCGGGGTTGCCATTTTCATGGCGTATCGTGCTTTTCTGATGAACACGCCGGACCCGTTCGGGCTTCCCGTCTCCGCGTCCGACCTCCGGCGCCTCGAGGAGACCCTCGGCAAGGTCGTCCTGTGGGGTGACCCCTTCGTCGACGAGATCGCCACCCACCTCATCGCCGCCGGCGGCAAGCGCCTGCGGCCGGCGCTCACCCTCGCCGCCGCCGGACGGGGCGGGTCGCCCGTCAGCGAGGAGGCGGTGTTGGGCGCCGTCTCCGTCGAGCTCGTCCACCTGGCCTCCTTGTACCACGACGACGTGATGGACGAGGCGACCGAGCGCCGCAACGTCGTCAGCGTGAATGGCCGCTGGGGAAATCTGCTCGCCGTCGTCGTCGGCGATTTCCTCCTCGCCCGCTCGGCGGAGATCGCCGCCTCCCTCGGCACCGAGATCGCCGGCATCTTGGCGACGACGCTCGGCCGACTAACCCAAGGTCAGGTCGCCGAGGTACGCAGCGCCTACCGCATCGAGCGCGGTGAGGACGAGTACTTCAGCGCGATCGCCGACAAGACGGGCGCCTTGATGGCGACGGCGTGCCGAATCGGTGCGATCACGGGCGGGCTCGACGCGCGCGACGCCGACGCGCTCACCGACTACGGCGAGAACCTGGGGATCGTCTTCCAGATCCGTGACGACATCTTGGACGTGATCGCGAGCGAGGACGAAGCGGGCAAGCCCCCCGGTCAGGACCTCGCGGAAGGCATCTATACGCTGCCCGTGCAGAGAGCGCTCGCCGACCCCGATGTCGGTCCCGAGCTGCGGACCGTCCTCGGCAAGCCGCTCGGTCCCGCCGCGGTCGCCGTCGCGCGTCGGCTCGTGACCGACTGCGACGCGATCCGCTCGTCACAGGCGATGGCGCGCGCCTACGCCGAAAAGGCCGCCAACGCCACCCAGAGGATCTCCGACCCCGAACTGGCGGGCGCACTCGCCGTACTCGGGAGTCGCCTCGTCGACGACATCGACCGCTCGAAGCGCGCGCTCGCGATCTAGACGGCGCGCGTCGTTCGGTCTCGCGTCGCGTTGTGCCGATCCGGGCACCACGATCATCCTGCTGGTGACGCGTCCCGCGACTCGTCGGCCCGGAGCGCTGGGAAGAGCAGCACCTCTTTGATGTTCGCCTTATCGGCGAGCAGCATCACGAGACGATCGACCCCGAGACCGATACCGCCAGTCGGAGGCATCCCGTGCTCGAGGGCGCGGAGGAACTCCTCGTCGACCATCATCGCCTCCTCGTCGCCGGCTTCGTGCGCGACGGCTTGCGCCTCAAGGCGAGTCCTTTGCTCCTCGGGATCGGCGAGCTCGCTGAAGGCGTTCACGAGTTCGCGTCCCGCGATCACGGATTCGAAACGCTCGACGTAGCCGGGTCGGCTGCGATGGTCCCGGGCAAGCGGCGAGATGTCTTTCGGATAGTCGACCACGTGCACGGGATCCCACAGCGTCGGCTCGACGAGTGACTCGTAGAGCGCGAAGAACACGATGCCTTCGCTCGCTCCGGGATCGACCTCGACGTCGTTTGCCTTCGCGACACGGTGCAGCTCCTCTGGGCCGACCGCAAGGTCGAGGTGCCGCCCGACGGCCTCGGAGATGAGCTCGTCCATCGTCGCCCGGCGCCACGGGGGTGAGAGGTCGAGACGCCGTCCTTGATAAACGAGGACCGGAGAGCCGAGCGTCTCTTCGGCGACAGCGGCGACGAGCTGCTCCGCGAGCTCCATCATGTCGGTGTAGTCCGCGTACGCCTGGTACAACTCGAGCATCGTGAATTCCGGGTTGTGGCGCGGCGAAAGCCCTTCGTTGCGGAAGATGCGCCCGATCTCGTAGACGCGCTCGAAGCCGCCGACGAGCAACCGCTTCAAGTAGAGCTCGGTCGCGATGCGGAGATAGAAGTCCGCGTGGAGCGCGTTGTAGTGGGTGACGAAAGGCTTCGCGTGCGCACCGCTTTGGATCGGCAACAGCACCGGGGTCTCGACCTCGAAGAAGCCCCGTCCGTCGAGCTGTCTGCGGAGCGCGGCGATGATCCGCGTCCGTAACACGAAGGTCTCGCGCACCCCCTCGTTTGCCCACAGGTCGACCTCGCGTTGGCGGTAGCGCGTCTCGACGTCGTGAACGCCGCGCCACTTGTCACCGAATCCCAGACGGGCGCGCGCGAGCGCGGCCCAGGTGGCCACCTTCACCGAGAGCTCGCCCCGTTTGGTGCGCGTCACGGTGCCGGTCGCTCCGATCCAGTCGCCGAGATTGATCCGCACGAACTCGTCGAAGCGCTCGGTGTCCTTGGCGTCCGCGTAGAGCTGGATCGCCCCGGACTGATCACGCAACTCGCCGAAGGCGATCTTTCCCTGACGGCGCAGCAGCATCACGCGCCCGGCGACCGTGACGACAGCCTCGGACGATTCGCCCGCCTGGAGCCCGCCGTGCTCGCGGACGACCGACGCGGCCGAGACCGACCCGGGAAATCGGTACGGGGGCTCGAAGGGATCAGCCATCAACTGCTCCCCGCGTCCTCGATGTTGCGCCCGTAGAGGATGCGCAGGCCGTGCAGCGTCAACCACGGCTCGATCTCTCGCACGTATTCGGTGTACGGCGCGACGACCTCGACGAGACCACCGGTCCCGATCACCGTCACGTCTCCGATCTCAGCGACGATCCGTCTGCAGATCCCGTCGACCAGGCCGGCGTGACCGAAGATCGCACCGATTTGCATCGAGGTGACCGTGGAGCGCCCGATCGCGACCGACGGCGCCACGAGCTCGACGTGGGGGAGCGCCGCGGCGTGCGCGAAAAGCGCGTCCATCGACACTTCGAGGCCGACGGCGATCGCGCCCCCCATGTACTCGCCCGAAGACGAGACGACGTCGAAGTTCGTCGACGTGCCGAAGTCGACGACGATCGCCGGGCCGCCGAACAAGTCCACCGCCGCGACCCCGTTCGCGATCCGATCGGCGCCGACTTCTCTCGGATTGTCGTAGAGGATCGGCATCCCTGTGCGAATCCCCGGTCCGATCACGACGAACGGGACGTCGAACCACGTCGTCGACATCTCCCGCATCGCCGACGTCAACGACGGCACCGAAGACGACACGACGACACCGCGGATCTCCGCGTCGTCGGATCGCCGGTCTGCGCCGCGTCCGGGGATCGTCAGGCCGACGAGCTGCAGCAGCTGATCGACGACGACGGCGAACTCGTCGGCCGTGCGATCTCGTACGGTCGAGATCCGCCAGTGGTGCAAGAGGCCCGGGAGCTCCCCGGGCTTGCGATTCGCGAACTCGGCCTCGGTCTCGTCGAAGACACCGATCACCGTCTGGGTGTTGCCGACGTCGACCGCGAGCAGCATGGGCTAATGGTCTAGTTGATGCAAAGGCCAGTTCACCGAGCCGTCGTCAGTGCGCGACATCGAATCCGACGTCAAGGATCGGAGCGGAATGGGTGATCGCACCGACCGAGACGAGATCCGCACCCGCGCCGGCGAACGCGGCGACGTTGTCGAGCGTCACACCGCCTGAAGCCTCGAGCAAGACGTCCCCGGCGCGGCCGCGCGGATGCTGTCGCAACAGCGCTACGGCCTCGTGGACCTCGGTCGGAGACATGTTGTCGCACATGACGATCGTCGCACCGGCGTCGAGCGCCCTCGTGACCTGGACAAGCGTCTCGCACTCGACTTCGACCGTGCGCCCCGGCCAGCGCTCGACCGCCGCGGTGACCGCGTCTTCGATCGACATTCCGACGAGATGGTTGTCCTTGATCAAGATCGCGTCGGACAGCGAAGCCCGGTGATTCCATCCTCCGCCGGCGCGCACTGCGGCCTTCTCGAGCGCCCGCAGTCCCGGGGTGGTCTTGCGCGTGTCGAGGATGCGCGTCTTCGGATTCGCCTGGGTGGCGGCCTCGACGAAACGCCGAGTGAGAGTCGCGATGCCGGAGAGGTGGCAGAGGAAATTCAGCGCCGTGCGCTCCGCGACGAGCACCGAGCGGAACGGACCCTGCAGGTGCGCGATGACATCCCCCGGACGAACCTCCCGTCCGTCGTCGCGCTCGATCGTGACCTCGAGCGCCGGGTCAGAGAGTGCGCACGTGGCGACGACGCACGCCGTGCCGGCGACGACGCCGGCCGAGCGGACGACGAAGGCGCCGTGCGCGACGGCGCCTGCTGGGACGAGCGAACCGGTGAGATCGCCGAGCGGGCCGAGGTCCTCCGAGAGCGCGTGCGCGACCGCGCGCCGGATTTCGGCTGGGGGTGCGGAGAGGTCATCACGCACGGCGATCACCACCGCCCGGCGCCTCGACGAGCAGTCGGGCGCGGAATCGATCGTCGTCACGTACCTGGTGGTCGGCACGCGCGTGCGCGCCGCGCGTCTCTTCGCGTGCGAGGGCAGCCGAAGCGAGCGACGAGGCGACGGTCGCGAGGTTGGCGAGCGCGTCGGCCTCTGGCGATCTGTCCGAAGTCGCTGTTTTCACCGCCCACTCAATGGGCTGCGCGAGCGCTCGCAAGCCCTCGGCGTCGCGCAGCACTCCGGCGCCGTGCGTCATCGCCTTTTGCAAGACGGACCGCGCCGACGCGAGATCTTGCGCCCCGGGCGACCGCACCGAAGATATCGCTTCGCTAAGGCGCGGCACCGTCCGGATCGGGATCGCCGCCCGACCCGGTGCGAGGATGCCACACAGCGCGCCGGAGGCCTCGGGCTCGCCCGCACCCTCGCCGATCGCCGCGGCGGCGCGACGTCCGAAGACGAGACCCTCGAGGAGCGAGTTCGACGCCAGGCGGTTCGCGCCCTCTGCCCCGGTGCAGGCCGCCTCTCCGACAGCGAGGAGACCCGGCAACGCGCTGCGGCCGGCGAGGTCAGTGATGACGCCTCCGCAGACGTAGTGCGCGGCGGGCGCGACGGGAAGGAGGTCGACAGCCGGATCGAGACCGACGGCGGCGAGGATCGCGGCGATCGTTGGGAACCGGTCCGCGAAAAGATGGATCGGCCGCGCGTCCAAAAAGACGTGGTCCGATCCCTCGTCGGCCATCTTCTGGACGATCGCCCGGCTGACGACGTCTCGCGGCTCGAGCTCGTCGACGAACCGCTCGCCGTCCGCACCGACGAGCAGGGCGCCATATCCGCGCAGCCCCTCGGACAGCAATGGTCGCGGGCGACGCGCGATCGCGAGCGCCGTCGGATGGAACTGCACGAATTCAAGGTCGGCGACGGGAACGCCCGCCCGGATCGCCACCGCGACCCCGTCTCCGGTCGCGCCCGGAGGGTTCGTCGTCACCGCGTAGAGCTGACCGATGCCTCCGGTCGCGAGCACGGTCGAGCGCGCCTCGACCCTCCTCTCGATCCCGTCGGATCCGATGCACCGGGCGCCGACACAGCGACCGTCCTCGACGATGAGCTCAGAAAGGCGCGCGTCCTCGACGACGACGATCGGACTCTTTTCGATCGCGGCGACGAGCGCGCGGATGACCTCGGCGCCGGTCGCCATCCCTCCCGCATGCACCACCCTCGGGACCGAGTGGCCACCCTCGCGCGACCGGGCGAGATCGCCCCGCTCGTCGCGATCGAGAACGGCACCACGCGCGACGAGAGCGCGAATCGCCTCGGGTCCGTCGCCGACTAGGACACGGGTGGCGTCGAGGTCACACAGCCCTCCACCTGCTGCGAGCGTGTCCTCGAAATGCAACTCGATCGAGTCGTCCTCGGCGCTCATCGCCGCGGCGATGCCACCTTGCGCCCAGTCGGTCGTCGACACGCCGAGGTCGCTCTTCGTGACGAGACCAACTCGGGCGACCCCCCGGTCGACGAGCTCGAGGGCGGTCGTGCACCCGGCGACGCCGCTGCCGATGACGACGGCGTCGAAGCTCGCATCGGCTCTCATCGCCGTCCCGGTCCGGACTCGACGAGCAGGTTGTCGATCAAGCGCACAGCGCCGATGCGTGCCGCGATGAGAAGCCGGACTTCGCCGTCGATCTCGGCGACGTCGTCGAGCGTGCCCTCGGCGACGACGTGCGCATAGTCGAGTTCGGCAGCGGGCGCTTCGCCGACGGTCCTTGCCATCGTTGCGACGATCCCTTCGGTGTCACGCTCTCCTCTTCCAATCTCGTCGCGCGCCGCGCAAAGGGCGCGGTACAGCGAGGTGGCGTCCCGGCGCTCGTCGGCTCCGAGGAAGAAGTTTCGGCTCGAGCGCGCCAGACCGTCGCGCTCTCGGACCGTCGGGCACGCGCGAATCGTGACCGGGATCGAAAGGTCCTGCACGAGGCGTCGGACGATGACGAGCTGCTGGTAGTCCTTCTCCCCGAAGTACGCCACGCTCGGTCGGACGATGGCGAGCAATTTCGTGACGACCGTGGCGACACCTTGAAAGTGCCCCGGACGCGACACACCCTCGAGCAGCCGGGCCTTCGGGCCAGGGTCGACGACCACTTCGGGGGGACCCCCGGGATACATCACCTCGACGGCGGGGGCGAACACGGTGTCCGCTCCCGCTTGCGCCGCCAGCCGCACGTCGGTCGCGAGATCCCCGGGATAGCGCGCGAGGTCCTTCCGGTCGTCGAACTGCAGGGGGTTGAGGAAGATCGAGACCACGACGACGTCGTTCTCCGCCCTCGCCCTTCTGATGTCTTCGAGGTGTCCCTCGTGCAGCGCGCCGAGGGTCGGCACGAGACCGATGCGACGACCGGTTCGTCGCGCGTCGGCGAGCGCCACATCCAAATCGTCCCTCGACCTCGCGACGAGATCGATTTCAACGTCGCTCATCGAACTGGTGCGGCGTTCGTCTGCGCTTCGGCATCCGAAGGCACGAGGTATCCCACACTTCGGACACCGTCGAGCTGATCGGCGAGGCTCTCGCGCCAGCCGGCCGGAACCGCAGTCGGCTCGAGGTCCTCGAGCGGGGCGAGGACGAACGGGCGCTCGGCCATGCGCGGGTGCGGAACGACGAGGTCGGCTTCGTCGACGCGCACGCCGTCGATCGCCACGATGTCGACGTCGAGCGTTCGCGGTCCCCACCGCTCGTCGCGCACACGATGGGCGTCGGACTCGATCTTCTGGGCGAACTCGAGCAGCGCACGCGGTGAGATCTCGGTGTCGACGCGCACGATCGCGTTCAGGTACGGACCCTGGCCGACTGGTCCGCCGACCGGCGCGGTCTCGTACACCGGAGAGGCGACGAGATCTGGGTCCAACACGGCGAGGGCGCGCAGCGCCGATCGCAGATACGCCCACCGGTCTCCGAGGTTGGAACCGATGGCGAGATAGGCCTGCACGAACGCTCGACCTCAGCGCGGCGGCGCGGACCGCTCGTCGCGTCGTCTCGTGATGCGAACCCCGACCGTCGCCACGTCGGCGGCGAGAGGCGGGCACAACTTCCGCGCGCCGACCGTGACCGCGTCGACGCGGGGGTCGGCGAGCACGGCGTCAGCGATCGCCTGCGCGAGTGCCTCGAGAAGCGAGAAATGGCGACGCTCGACGAGATCGCGCACGGTTGCGACGACCGGCCCGTAGTCGACGGTCGCTCGGAGATCATCCGATGACCCCGGGCCAGCGAGGCGCGTCTCGATGTCGAGGTCGATCTCGAACGGCTGGGGTCGGGCGATCTCCTCTTCGAGCACGCCGTGGACGCCGAGAACGCGCAGCCCACGGATCTCGATGACGTCGCTCACCCGGTCCCTGCCCTTCTTCTACGAGAAGACGTCGTCCGTCGTGACACCGACGCTCCCTTCGTGACCGCGGCTCGGCCGGTGGTGGTCGACGTCTTCGCGCCACGGCGGGTCGATGAGGATGTTCGAGCCGCCTTCGCGGCGACGCTCGTCGCCTTGCGGCGCGCCGCCGAGCGGTCGAGAGATTTCGCCACGGACTTCGCCGCTCGCGTCGTTCCCCCGCCGCTGACGCGCCGACGCGTCGCGGCCGCGGCGTTCTTCTGCGAGCCGCTCGCCTTCGCGCTTGCGCGCTTCGCAATCTTCTTTGGCGAAGGCGCGCTCGCCTTCTTCGCGCCTGTTCTCGCGGGGCGCGTCGGGCGGCGGTCCTGGCGTCGCGAACCGGGCGCCTCGGAGCGGGCGCCGGCCGCCTCCGTCGCCGTCTCGGGCGGATCGGCCTCCGCGGGCAGGTCCTCGGGCTCTTCGACCGGGACGACGCGGGGCATCTCGACGATCGGCCCGAGGCGCCCCTCGGCGATCGCGGTGAGCACTGCCTCGGAGGGGCGGTCGGGCCGCCGCCGGTCCTCGTCGCTCGCCGGCGCGATGTCGACAGCGAGCGCGGCGATCGTCCTGCCGGTGGAGCCGAGCTGGCGACGGAGGAGGTTCTCGATCGCCGAGATCGCGAGCGGGAGTTCTGGGACCAAGCCGCTCCAGAAGAGGAAGCCGCCGAGCACCCCGGCGAGGCGTTCGTCGAGCTGGTCCTGGTGGATGAGAACCCGCTCGCCGCCGTACAACCAGCGCAACAACGCCGGGTACAGCTCGACAAGCGTTGGCAGCGGGTCGTCGTGGATGGCCATCGGAACGTGCTCGTGGGCGACGCCGAGCTCGTCGTACGCGTGCAGATTGTGGGGGGAAGGGAGCAAAGAGACGATCTTCGTGAACCCGTGGCCCCGCAGCCAGAGGATCTCCTCGTGCCGGCGGACGCGTCGATGCACCGGCGCCGAACCCCCGGGGCGCTCGCTCACGGCGAGGTGACCCCTGATGATCCAGGCGAAATTGCGGGGCACGATCCCGGCCGCCCAGCGCCCTCTCATTCCGGCACCCCGGTGAGGGCGACCTCGACGTCGCCGACGAGGCGGGCCGCCTGTGCCGTCGCTTTCACGTCGTGCGCCCGCACCGCCGCGCAGCCGCAGGCCATCGCCCACACCGCCGTCGCGAGCGACCCCTCCAAGCGCTCGTCGCTCGGGCGCGGCGGCTCGCCGGGAGCGGCGATCAGCCGGCCGAGGAAGGACTTCCGGCTCGTGCCGACGAGCACCGGCTCGCCTCGCCCGACGAGCTCGGGCAGCGCGGCGAGCAGCGCAAGATTGTGCTGCAGGGTCTTGCCGAATCCGATCCCCGGGTCGACGTAGACCTCGGTGATGCCGGCGGCACGCGCCGTTTCCGCGTCGGCGGCGAGCGTGTCGAACACCTCGGCGACGACGTCGTCGTAGTGCGGATCGAGCTGCATCGTCGCCGGTTCGCCCTGCATGTGCATGACGACGATCCCCACCCCGGCGCTGGCGGCGACGTCGACGCAGCGCCCGGCGACGTCGTTGACGAGCGTCGCGCCGACTGCGCACGCGGCGGCGGCGACCTCCGGCTTCATCGTGTCGATCGAGACCCGCCCGAAGGGTGCGAGCGCCTCGATGACGGGGAGGACCCGGCGCAGTTCCTCGTCGAGGGGAACCGGATCGGCGCCCGGACGGCTCGACTCTCCGCCGACGTCGACGATCGCGGCGCCCTCTGCGAGAATCTCGCGGCCGCGGGCGACGGCCGTGTCGTGGGTCGGGTACCGCCCGCCGTCGAAAAAGGAGTCGGGCGTAACGTTCAAAACGCCCAGCACGACGGGAATCACGAATGCAGACTACTGGCGGAACCTGCGTCGAATTCCTTGATCCGCGCTCCGACCAGGGAAGATACGTCGGCTACTGCAGAGCGCGGATAAAGGCCATCGCTTCTGAGCGGGTGGCGGCGTCGTTGCGGAACAGTCCCCGCACCGCCGAGGTGATCGTCTTCGCACCGGGTTTTTTCACCCCGCGAATCGTCATGCACAGGTGCTCCGCCTCGATCACGACGAGTGTTCCCCTCGGTGCGAGCTCGGTTTCGATCGTTTCGGCGATCTCGGTCGTAAGCCGCTCTTGGACCTGGAGGCGGTGGGCGTGGGAGTCGACGAGGCGGGCGAGCTTCGAAAGCCCGGTGATGCGACCGTCCTCGTTCGGGATGTAGGCGACGTGCGCCTTGCCGAGGAACGGGACGAGGTGGTGCTCGCAGAGCGAGGAGAACCGGATGTCCTTCACCATCACCATCTCGTCGTGCTCGGCGGAGAACGTCACCTCGAGGTGCCCTCCGGCGGTCTCGACCATCCCTGACAGAAGCTCGGCGTACATCTCGGCGACGCGCATCGGCGTGTCGACGAGGCCGGGACGATCGGGGTCCTCGCCCGCCGCCGCGAGCAGCTCGCGCACAGCGGCGGCGGCGCGTTTCACGTCGACGCCGACTGGTCGTTCGCCGTTCGAACTCATTCCGGCGGCGTTCCTTTCATCAGTCGGACGTCGGGAAGGTTCCGATAGCGCTCGGCGATGTCGAGTCCGTACCCGACGACGAAGTCCGGCGGGATCTCAAAGCCGACGTAGGCGATCTTCAGGTCGACCCTCTGCAGTCCGATCTTCACGAGCAGGGCACACACCTCGAGACTCGCCGGGTTCTGAGCGCCGAGACCGCGCTTCAGGTACGAGAGCGTGAGGCCGCTGTCGACGATGTCTTCGACGATGAGGACGTGGCGATCGACGAGATCGACGTCGAGATCTTTCACGATCCTCACGATGCCGCTCGTCTTTGTCGCCGCGCCGTAGGACGAGACCGCCATGAAGTCCATCTCGACGGCAAGATCGATCGCCCGAGCGAGGTCTGCCATAAAGACGAACGCGCCCTTCAAGACGCCGACAAGCAACGGCGGGCGACCTGCGTAGTCACGGGTGATCTCGGCACCGAGCTCGCCGATCCTCTTTGCGATCTCGTCTTGCGACAAAAGGACCGGTCCGAGCTCGAAAGCCTCCGGCGCTTCGCCCCCGAAGCTTGCTTCTCCCCGCATCCCTCGACCCTACCGGCCGCGCGTCGGCGGTCGATGTGGGGCGGCGATCACGAGCGAGAGCGAAATCAACTGGCGACCAGTCGACCGCGATGACGGCTGATCCGCACGCCGCCGGAGACCTCACAAGCGAGGGAGTCGCCGCGTGCGACGGAGAGCACTCGCTCGACGGCCGCCGAGTCGGGTGGCAACGGAGAATCGCCCAGCGCTTTGAGCCAGGCGCGAACCGAGCGCCGCGCGAGGGCGACCGGTGCAGTCGCGAGCTGTTTCGCATCCGTCGCGTCGATGGCCGACGCGAGCGCATCGAGGAGCGCGACCTCGTCCGCGAGGAGTTCGCACTGGCGCACGATCACGGCGACGACGTCCCGGGAACTGATCTCCGAGAGAAGCGGCAGGACTTCGCTGCGGACACGATTGCGTCGAAAGGCGCTGTCACGATTCGTCGGGTCACGCACGACCTCGAGTCGCAGCGATGCGACAAGTCGCTCGGTCTCCTCGCGCCGCAGCCGCAGGATCGGATGCCGCGGTCCGAGCCGCATGCCGACCAGGCCATCGGCACCGGCGCCGCGCACGAGATTCAACAGCACCGTCTCCGCCTGGTCGTCGGCCGTGTGGCCGGTGGCGACGTCCGGCGGCAGCGCCGCAAAGCGGGCCGCCCGGGCGCGAGCTTCCAGGTTCGCACCCTTTGCCACCTCGACACGCAACGACACGAAATCGGCCCCGACCGCCTCGGCGTTGCGTCGGACGACCTCGGCCTCGTCGGCAGAACCAGCGCGCAAGCCGTGGTCAACGTGGTACGCGGTTACCTCGCAGCCGGCCGCCACGGCGAGCACCATCAACGCGAGTGAGTCGGGACCGCCGGAGACGGCGCAGGCAAGCGTGCCGCCTTGGGACGGGAAGGCGCAGCGAGCGAGCAGCGCCGCGGCCTGATCCGAGAGCAATCCGCTATCCGCTCGGGCTCGCCACGCCGGTCGCCCGCGCGATCCAGCGGTCAGGGGCGCGGATCTCCTCGAGGCTCGGGAGCATCTCGTTGGACTCCCACACCTTTGTGAACAGCTCATGACCACCGGCTTTTTCGACCGCGGAGATGAATCTGCTGCCGTCGGCGTACTGGCGGAGCTTCGCTTCGATGCCGAGCGCCTGCTGCGCGAACTTCATGACCCCCTTCGCGCTCGCTCTCCGCTCGGCGAGCACTTGCGCGAACCGCTGCGCCTCGGGGACGGCGTCGGTACCGGCTCTCGACATGACGACCTCTGCGTGGCCCTCGAGCAGGCTCATCAACGCTTGCGCGTCGCGCAAGGTGGCGAGCTGTTCGGAGGATGCGATCAGGCCGACGACGCCACCGTCGGCCAACGGATTCATTCCTTCCCAGAACGCCGCGGCGGCGCGCCGCAGTCCGGCGATCAGCTCACGGATGTCTGGGAGGCCGCTCGTCGTGCCCCGTTCGACGAGACCGGTGAAGTACGCCCGCATCCATGGGACCCCGGTGAATTGCAATCGGTGCGTGACTTCGTGCAACGCGAGCCACAGCCGGAACTGGCGGGGCTCGAACCCGAAACGGCGTTCGAGCGAGACGACATTCGGTCCCACGAAGTAGACGAGGCCGCCCGTGTGATCGCCGTCGTTCGGCATCAGGTCGTACTGGCCGAGCACCCGCGAAGACATCCAACCCAGCAGCGCGCCGATCTCGACCCCGGCCGCGGCCTTGGCCGCCGGCGAGAGCGCGCGGCGGCGGGACGCGTCGGTGTCCGCTAGCTTGCGCCCGACCGGGGCAAGGAGGCGCCGGAGCGAGCCGACGTTTGCCTCCGCCCATCCGGCCCGGTCGATCACGACCGAGCGCGTCGGGCCGAACGCGGAGTGCAGACCGGTCGCTTCCTCGACCAGTCGCTCGGCGAGCGTCGTGCTTTGTTCGAAGTCCTCGTCGAGCGCGCGCTCGGTCCCTCGATCGAGGGGCGACTGGAACCGCGAGATCTCGTTGACGATGCGCAGCGCGACGTCCCACGCGACGGGGTCGGTCGCTTCTTCGGCGTCGGTCCAATCCACGAGGCGGGGCGCGTTCAGCTGGTCGGGTTCAACCGTTCGTGGTCGATCGCTTCGGCGATGCGCTGTCGCAGCTGGTCGGGCACGCGGTCTTTGCAGCGATCGGCGATCACCTTCCGGAGTTCTGCTTCAAATTCGAAGACCTCTTCGCAGGGGCCGCAGCGATCGAGGTGGTGACGAATCTCCTGTCGGCGCTCTTCGGTCAGCTCGCCATCTAAGAAGCCGTAGAGGCGGCGGACCGTCTCGGTGCAATCAAGCTCCGCCGTCGCGCTCGCGCCGGCGTCGCTCACCTGATCGGTCATCTCTCCCCCACCTCCATCAGCACTCCGCCCCCAAGGAAAGCTCCTGGTCCGGGGGAGACACCCCGGTCCGTACCACCAGTCATACCCGCTCCGGCTCGACGAGCCCGCGCCTCATGCCATAGTCGTGCAACGCCTTTTGCAGCGCCGCTCTTCCGCGATGCAGCCGGCTCATCACCGTGCCGATCGGAACGTCGGTGATCTCGGCGATCTCCTTGTAGGAGAAACCTTCGACGTCGGCGAGGAGCACGGTCATCCGGAAGGCGTCGGGAAGCGACTCGATCGCCGCCTTCACCTCCTCATCGGTGAACTGGTCGAGGGCGACGTCTTCGGCCGACCGCCCCGACGACGAGACGCCGTCTCCCGTCAGGCGGTGGTAGAGGTACAGCTCTTCGACGTCGGCGACGTCGGACTCCTCGGGACGGCGAGATCGTGCCCGGTAGGAGTTGATGAAGGTGTTCGTGAGGATCCGGTACAACCACGCCTTCAGGTTCGTGCCCTCCTGGAACGACCCGTAGGCGCGATACGCCTTCAAGTACGTCTCTTGGACGAGGTCTTCAGCGTCGGCCGGGTTGCGGGTCATGCGCATCGCGGCGGTGTACAGCGACGGCATGTACCCCATCGCGTCGTCGACAAAGCGCGCCTGGTCTGCCACTGCCGAAGACTACCCCGAGGTCCTTTGGGCGCTCGCTCGGCTTGCGCCTTCGATCACTGCGAGGACCCGTACAGGATCGGGACGGTGATCGTCTCGATCTCCTGCCAGCGCGAGCCGCGCTGGTCGAGTCGCCATGCGACGAACGTCGAGTGATGCCCGCCGAGCGCGTCGATCGGGGATGGTGACCCCGGCGGCAGGGCGACGGTCTCGGCGTCGTCGGGAAGCTTCGGCAGCACGGACCAACGACCGTTCGCCCCAGAGGTTGCCGCGAAGATCCCGCGGTTCCGCCAGACGACGTACACGCCCGACGAGCCGAGCGTGCCGGTCGAGATGATGCGCGCGGACGAAGGAAGCGTCAGTGGCGGCGACATCTGCCACCTCCGCGCGTCGAACGATGATCGCGCCGTCACCAGTCGCGTCGTCGAGCCCGACGATGTCGCGATCACCGCGACGAGCGCGTGCGACGAGGCTGAGAGAAGAAGCACCGATCGCGACGCGTGAGCGCCGAGCGCGGAGAGCTGCGGGCCGATGTCGCGCCACGAGGAAGCGGCGTACTCGAACACGCCGGCGCGTTCCCCCGATGAGCAGCTCGCACCGGCGTACAGCGAAAGACCCGCCCCCGTCGCGAGCGATTGCACGCTGCTCACACGACAATCTCCGGCCGCGACGTCGGTCAGCGAGGCGGCGGAACCGATCCTCGTCCAGTGCGACGAACCCGTTTTCGATCGCAAGATCGCACCACCACCACCACCACCACCACCACCACCTGTGTTCACCGCCGCGAATACGGCGCTGTTCGTCCCGACAAAGGTGGTCGGTGCCCCCACCAAAGCGCCGGGGATGAGGCCGCCGTTCGACCAGCTCGAGTGCGCCCCTTGGGTCGCGATCGCCGTGAAGGTGAGGTAATTGCTCGGTCGGATCGCGACCGACAGCGCTGAAGGGGTGCCACCTTCGATCACGAGGCCGCCGTTGTCGGCGATTCCCGGCGGTGTCGCAAGCTGCCAATGCGTCGAGCCGGCTCGGAAGCGGAACAGCTGCCAGAACGTGTTCTGCTGATCGCCGAGTTCACCCATCGGGATCGCGGCGTAGGTCGTCCCTCCGATCGAGACCGAGGTCGCGAACGAAGACACCGGAGAGTTCTCCGACGCGGATGCCGGGCCAGAGGACGACGTAGTCAAAATGAGCGCGCAAAGTGGCATAACGAGGAGCGCGAACCGCGCGCGCCGGCTCGAGTCCTTCGCGATCACGCTGTGCGCTCAGCTCGACGACTGCAACGCGCGCACCTCACTTGCAAGCAGGAGCGCGAACGATGATTTCGACGAGGAATTTCCCGGGCCGGGGTCGGCGTTCAGGACGTAGCGGATGTGGCCCGATGGGTCGATGACGTAGAACAACTCCGTGTGTCCGATCATCGCCCCCCCGGGCTCGATCACGGCTTGGATCGAGTAGCTGTTCCAGACCCTTTTCAGCTGTGCGTCGGTCCCGGTGCAGTACCGCCAGTTCGTAAGGTGCGTCAGGGCCTCTTGGCGATCGAAGGCGTCGACGTCGGCGACGGAGTTGAAAACCGGGTTCGCGACAACCGAGACGAACTCCGCGTGACGCGCGTCCGAGCCCAACAGCTGATCCGCAGCTCGCATCTCCTGGGCGATGAGTGGGCAGTCCGAGGTGCACACCGGGTCGAGGAACGACAGCACGACGACGCGGCCACGGAAGGCCGAGAGAGAGACGGCCCGGCCCGACTGGTCCGTCAGCCGAAACTGGGGTGCCGGGTAGTTCACGAAGTCGGGTGATCCCGCAACGGCGCGGGCGATGATCGGGTCCGCTTGCGAGCTCGTCGACGCGACGGCCATCGGCGCCGCGCCGAGCAGGACGACGCCGAAGGCCCCGAGCGCGCCCAACGACCGCATCGCGTACGCCGGACTGAACCGCTCGCGCCACGAAAGGGTCCCGGCCGTCGCAACGCGCTCCGTCGCTTCGGCTTCCTGCGGAACGCGGGTCAGCGCGAGATAACCACCGACAACGAGGAGAACCGTCGGGATCATGCTGTTCGGATCGGTCCCGACGCCACCGAAGAACCCACCATCCTGGATCGAAATCCAGACCGCGACGGAAAGCACACCGAAGGCGGCGATCGCCGGGACCAAAAGCCGCCGATAGCCGCTGACGAGGACGAGGCCGACCACGGCGAGAACGACGACGACCAATAGGTTCACCGCGAACGCGTTGTGCGCGTCGAATTGACCGAAGTCGGCAACGAGCCGCGAGATCACCGAAGGCTGCGGCGTCGTAGCCATCTGGCTCGCCATCGACGTGAGCTGGCCGGTGCGGTGGTGCGAGGTCGCGGCGCCCACCCAGAACCCGCGGCCGGGCCACGCCTGGAGCAGCGCCCAGCCGAGGAGGTACACGCCGGTCAAGGCGATCCAGCCCCGCGAGAGCCACCGGCTCGCGAAGACCCGCTCGGGCAACGCGATCAACGCGCCAGCGACGACGTAGAGCAGGACGGCGCCCGGCGCGCCGAACAGCCACGATGCGCCGGGGGCGAAGATCTGCCCGAAGGCTTCGCCGAAGACCCAGACGACGAGACCCCAGCCGACGCTCGCCAGCCCAGCGAAACGCGACCACCGGCCGCGCGGCGCCGCGAGCAGCAGAGCGCCGATGCCGAGCTGGATCCACACCGCCGAAGTCGCCGCCTGCACCGGATGGTTGTTCCAGGCCGTCACACCGATGTTGATCAGGTGGCGGACCCACTCGGGCGAGGTCGACGCGGCGGGTTGGACGACGTTCGACGGCATCCCGAGCGGCATGTCTGGCTGCAGCTGCAGGAAGCCGTCGAGCAGCCATAAAAGAGCGAACCCGTACCGCAGCAGCCGGCGCGCCGCGGGCTCGGGGCCGAGGGCATCCGCGTAGCCGTTGCCGACGCCGCCCGCGCCGCGAAGGCGCGCCTCACGGAGGAAGCGCCAGGCGATGGCCAGCAGAACGAGGATGACGGCGACGACAAGTGCCTGACGCAGCAGCGCCGACTCGAACGCCGAAATGACGGTCGGATTGTTGGCCCGGAGGCCATTTCCCATCCCAGGCATCAGGCGGTCTCGCTTCGTTCCTTGGCGGCGAGCCCGAAGCGGCGCAACTCGCACCCGCTCACAGACTCGGAAACCGCCGCGGAAGTGTGATCGTAGCGAATGCGCAGGTGACGGCGGTAAGCGCGGGAACCACCCTCAGCCGTTTGCCAGTTCTCTGCGCACCGACTCGATGAGCGCGGGGAGGATGACGGTGACGTCGCCGACAATGCCGAGATCGACGAGCCGAAAGATCGGCGCGCTCGCGTCTTTGTTCACGGCGATGATGTGCTTCGCGCCCTTCATGCCGACGAGGTGTTGCATCGCGCCAGAGATCCCGAAGGCCAGATAGACCTCGGGCTTCACCGTCTTGCCCGTCTGCCCGACTTGGTAGCCGTAGGGGACCCAACCGGCGTCGACGATCGCCCGCGACGCGGCCGGCGCGCCGCCGAGCAGCTGGGCGAGCTCCTCGATCAGTCGGTAGCGATCGGGATCACCGAGGCCGCGGCCTCCCGAAACGACGACGGCAGCCTCGTCGAGGCGCGGCCCGGCCCGCCCTTCGACGTGGTGCTCGAGCACCTCGATGCGATCGGCTTCGCCGGGGGGCGGTGCCGCGAGCGGGATCACCTCGGGCGAGCCGGCATCGTTCTCGGCCACTGCGAACGACTTCGCGCGGATAAGAAAGATTCCCCACCCCCCATCCGTGACGCGGGCGCGCGCGATCTCGGTACCGCCGAGGATCTCGTGCGCCGAATGCAAAACACCGTCGACGAGGTCGAGGCCGACGACGTTTGAAATGACGGGACGATCCACCATGACCGAGAGGTGAGCGCAGATATCGCGACCGTCGTAACTCATCGGCGCGAACACCGCCTCTGGCGCACCCGAGCCCTTCTGCTGGTTCGCGATCGCCTCGGCGATCTGTCGCGGCGTGAGCTGTGTCCCGCCGTCTTCGATGAGAAAGACGCGCGTCGTACCGAGTGATCCGAGGTCGGCGGTGCAATCCTGAGCGCCTGTCCCCCACACGAAGACGCCGACCGTTTCTGCGAGTCGTGACGCCGCCGAGACGATCTCTCGCGACGCGCTTTGGACAGTGCCGTCGCGTTGTTCGACGATTGCCCAGATCTCGTTCAGTGCCGCTGACATCTCACAACACCTTCCAGATCTTCAGTCGCTCAACGATCTCTGCACTCGGATCGTCGGCGTTCTCGAGGATCTCGCCAGGTCCGCGGCTCGGCACGTCTTCGATCGAGACGACCTCTTGCCGACCCCCCCCTCGACCGACCGTCGACGCATCGATGCCGAGATCGGCGAGGGTCAGCATTTCGACGGGCTTGCTCCGCGCGCTCATAATCCCCTTGAAGGTGGGATAGCGAACTTCGACAACACCGGCTGTGACGGTGATGAGCGCGGGCAACGAGCACGCGACCGCGTCGAAGCCTTCGGCTGTTTGGCGCTCAGCCTTCAACTTGCCCGCGGCCAGCTCAACTTTTCGTACATAGCTCAACGCCGGATAGCCGAGAATCTCCGCAGTTTGCACGGGCACGGTGCCCGTGTAGCCATCGGTGGACTCGGTCGCCGCGACGACAAGCTCTGCACCGATGCGGGAGATCGCCGCCGCAAGCACCCGCGCGGTCGCGAGCGCGTCGGACGCCGCGAGTGCAGGATCGGAGATCAAAACCGCGTTCTCTGCGCCCATCGCGAGCGCGCTTCGCAGGCCCGACGTCGAGTCGTTCGGGGCCATCGAAACGACCGTCACCTCGGCATCACCGGCCTCGGCGGCGAGGCGGAGCGCCATCTCCACCCCGTACGAATCGGAGTCGTCGAAGGCAAGCTCTCCTGTGCGCACCAAGGTGTGCGAGGACTCGTCGTACGCTACCGGCTGTTCGGGATCGGGGATCTGCTTCACGCAAACGGCGATTTTCATGGGGATACCTCGAACATCGACGTGGCGGCCGTTAGCTGTTGGAGAATCTCGCGTGTCCGGGCCCGTGCTCGAGGAACGAACGGATTCCGTTCTGCGCGTCGTCGGAGCGCATCGCCCGGGTGAAAAGTTCCCGCTCGAACACCAAACCTTCGGCGAGCGGCATCTCGGCCGCTGCATCGATCGCACGTTTCGCGAGACTCTGTGCCAAGAGCGCACCGGAGGCGAGTTCGCTCCCGAACTCGACGGCGGATGACAACAGCGACTCGTCGTCGACAATTCGGTCGACGAGTCCGATACGGAAAGCCTCGTCGGCGCCGATATGCCGTCCGGACAGGATCAGCTCCTTCGCGCGCGCCGGACCGACGAGGCGCGCCATTCGCTGCGTCCCGCCGGCACCGGGGATGAGTCCGAGAAGAACCTCCGGCTGACCGAGCTTCGCCGTCGTCGTCACGAAGCGGAAGTCGCACGCCAACGCGAGCTCGCACCCGCCGCCGAGCGCGTACCCGGCGATGGCGGCGATCGTGGCGCGCGGCAGTGCGGCGATGCCATCGAAGGCCCGAGTGAACGCGCGGACGAGTGTGTCGCCGCTTTCGGTATCGAGAAACTCGCTCACGTCCGCGCCGGCGGCGAAGATGCGTTCGCCTCCCCAGATCACGAGGGCGCCCGGAGGCTCCGCCGAGAGCTGACCGACGACGAACGCGAACTCGTCCAGCATCTCGATCGAGAGCGCGTTCACCTTCGGTCGATCGAGACGAATGATCGCCACGTCGCCTTGGCGATCGAGGTGCACGAACGTCGCAGCGGACGCTTCTCGGATCGTCGTCACGCCGAGCAACCTATCGAAGCGGGTGCATACAGGCACATCGACACAAGAGCCGACGCCGTCATCGAAGCGGCGAGAGCTCGGCCGCGACCGCTGTGTCGCGTGACAGTGACGAAATGAGACCGGCCGTCAGCGCTTCGTCGTCAGCGCGTCGTCAGCCGCGAAATCGCCAACGGCGATCCGCAGAATCCGAAGGACCTCGAAGAGCTGCTCCAATTCATCGCGACCAAGACCGGGATCCTCGAAGACCGCCGCATTGAGCGCCGTGGTCGCCGACTTCGCAAGCGCACGCCCTTCTGGGAGGAGTTCAGCCATCGTCATCCGTCGATCGGACTCGTGTGGACGCCGGCGGATGAGCCCCTGGGCTTCGAGTCGATCGACGGCGTTCGTGACGCTCGTTGGGTGGACCTGCAGGCGGTCGCCGAGCTTGGAAAGCGGCATAGCGCCCTCCCTGCTGAATGAGAGCACCATCAACAGCTCGTAGCGGGCGAAGGTGAGGGCGAACGGGCGGAGCACCTCGTCGACCCGCGCCTGGAACACCTGCTGGGCGCGCATGATCGATGTCACGGCGGCGACACCCGGTGCGGCGTTTTCCCAGCCGTGGGCCTCCCACTGCCGGCGGGCCTCGGCAATCGGATCGAAGCGGAGCTTCGGCGGCTCCCGGTTCAGCGACATCGGTGCTATCCCCTCGTCAGCCTGCGGGTTCAAATACTAGGTTGTACGACTATATTGCGTCCTATGAAATTGGCGGCGTCCGACACCGACGCCGGTCCGCACCGGCCCACGTATCCCGTCCGCTTCGTCACGGCGGCGAGCCTCTTCGACGGGCACGACGCGGCGATCAACATCATCCGGCGCATCCTCCAGGACCAAGGAGCGGAGGTTATCCACCTCGGGCACAACCGCTCCGTTGACGAGGTCGTGGCCGCCGCGGTTTCAGAAGATGTCCAGGGTGTCGCCGTCAGCGCCTACCAAGGCGGTCACGTCGAGTACTTCGAGTACCTCGTCGATCGGCTCCGTGACGTCGGCCGGCCCGATGTGCGGGTGTTCGGTGGCGGAGGGGGCGTCATCGTCGAGCCGGAGATCAAGCGGCTCGAGTCGTATGGCGTCGCGCACATCTTCTCGCCGGCGGACGGCCAGCGGCTCGGCTTGCCGCAGATGGTCAACGAACTGATCAGAGAGTGCGATCGCGACCTCGCTGCGGACTTCCCGAGTGCGATCGACGGCCTCTTCGCCGGTGATCCCCGCGTCCTCGCCCGCGTGCTCACCGCCCTCGAATCGGGCGAAGCCCCATCCGGACCGCTGCAGGAGATCCGCCAGGCAGCCGAGCAACACCACGTGCCCATCCTCGGCATCACCGGAACCGGAGGCTCGGGCAAGTCGTCGCTCACCGACGAGATAATCCGACGGTTCCGCAACGACCTTTCCGACAAGTTGCGGATCGCCGTCCTCGCCGTCGACCCCACCCGGCGACGCGGCGGCGGGGCGTTGCTCGGCGACCGCATCCGCATGAACGCGATCGACTCGCCGCAAATCTTCTTCCGCTCGTTCGCGACCCGAGATGCCCACGCGGTCTTGCCCCGCTGCTTTGCCGACATCACGGCCGCTTGCCGGGCTGCGGGATTCGACCTGATCGTGGTCGAGACGCCCGGAATCGGCCAGGGCGAGTCGGTCATCGTCGACGTCGCGGACGTGTCGTTGTACGTCATGACGCCGGAGTACGGCGCCGCGACGCAGCTCGACAAGATCAACATGGTTGATCTCGCCGACCTGATCTCGATCAACAAGTTCGATCGACGCGGCGGCGAGGACGCGATGCGGGACGTGAGCCGACAGTGGGCGCGCACACACCGCGGGACCGCGTCGGCGGCAGACGCGGCGCCGGTGTTCGGCACGATTGCCTCGCATTTCAACGACGACGGCGTGAGCGCGCTCTACCAAGCGACGAAATCCGCGCTCGAGAGCCGCGGCCTCGTCCATCTCGACGGCGTCCTCTCCACCGTCACGACGAGACGCTCGAGCCGGTCCATACCGATCGTTCCTTCGAACCGCCAGGGCTACCTTGCCGAGATCGCGTCCGTGGTTCGTGACTACCACGAGCGGACGGAACAGTTCGCAGAAGCTTCCCGCACGCTCCAGCATCTTCGCGTGACCGAGAAGCTCGCGGCCGAACGGGGCGTCGAGGTCACCGGATTCGACGTGCTGCGCGAAGGGCTCGAGCTCGACGAATCGTCGCGACGCCTCCTCGAGGAATGGCCGTCGATCAAGGCCCGCTACCTCGCCGATGAGTACACCGCTGAATCGCGATCCGGAGTGCGGACGGTGCCGACACGGCGCATGTCGCTCTCTGGCACCGAGGTTCCCCGCGTCGCGCTGCCCCGCTACTCGGACGACGGCGACGTGCTCGCCTGGTTGCGCAGAGAGAACCTGCCGGGGCATTTCCCCTACACGGCCGGCGTCTTCGAGTTCAAAAGGGACGAAGAGGACCCGACGCGCATGTTCGCTGGTGAGGGGGACCCAGCGCGCACGAACCGCCGCTTCCACCTCCTCGCCTACGGCCAGCCGGCGACGCGGCTTTCCACCGCGTTCGACCCGGTCACGCTCTACGGCTTCGATCCCGATGAGCGCCCGGACGTCTACGGAAAGATCGGCACGTCGGGTGTCTCGATCGCCACGCTTGACGACATGAAGGACCTGTACGCCGGCTTCGACCTGTGTGATCCGAACACATCGGTGTCGATGACGATCAACGGGCCGGCACCTTCGATCCTCGCGATGTTCTTCAACACCGCAATTGACCAACAGGTGGAACGCCGCGAGAAAGAACTCGGGCGTCCGCTCAGCACCGAGGAGCACCGGCGACTCGCCGAGCAGACGCTGCACCGCGTCCGCGGCACCGTCCAGGCAGACATCTTGAAAGAGGATCAGGGTCAGAACACCTGCATTTTCTCGACCGAGTTCTCGCTCGGCGTGATGGCCGACATCCAGCAGTTCTTCATCGACTACAAGGTGAAGAACTTCTATTCGGTCTCGATCTCCGGCTACCACATCGCCGAAGCCGGCGCGAACCCGATCACTCAGCTCGCGTTCACGCTCGCGAACGGGTTTACCTATGTCGAGTCGTACCTCGCGCGGGGCATGGCGATCGACGACTTTGCCGGCAACCTGTCGTTCTTCTTCTCGAACGGGATGGACCCCGAATATTCGGTGATCGGCCGCGTCGCGCGCAGAATTTGGGCAATCGCGATGCGCGACCGCTATGGCGCCAATGCGCGCTCACAGAAACTCAAGTACCACATCCAGACATCAGGACGTTCCCTGCACGCGCAGGAGATCTCGTTCAACGACATCCGTACCACCCTGCAGGCGTTGTGCGCCGTGTACGACAACGCGAACAGCCTGCACACCAACGCGTACGACGAGGCAATCACGACGCCAACGGATGAATCGGTGCGCCGCGCGCTCGCGATCCAGATGATCATCAACAAAGAGTGGGGCCTCACGATGAACGAGAACCCGCTCCAGGGAAGCTTCATCATCGAGGAGCTCACAGATCTCGTCGAAGAGGCGGTCCTCTTGGAGCTTGAGCGCTTGAGCGAACGCGGCGGGGTACTCGGTGCGATGGAGACCGGTTACCAACGGGGTCGCATCCAAGATGACTCGCTCGATTACGAGAACCGAAAGCACGACGGCTCGCTGCCGATCATCGGCGTCAACACCTTCGTCTCGGACGCCCCCGACGAGTCGGTGAAAGAACTCCGCTTGGCACGTGGCACCGAGGAGGAGCGCCGGAACCAGCTCCGCAGGCTCGCCGAGTTCAGGCGTCGCCACGAAGCCGACCGCTCGGCGGCGCTCGCGAAGCTCCAGGAGGTGGCACGATCAGGCGGCAACGTCTTTGCCGAATTGATGGAGACGGTTCGCGACGCGACGTTGGGCGAGATTTCGGCAGCGCTCTTCGAGATCGGTGGCGCCTACCGGAGGAGCATGTAGTGGCCGAGGCGACGGGTACGACCCGCCTCGAGAGCCCTCCCTACCGGGCACCGGTCGCGGAAATCTCCCTCGCCCTCGACTCCGTCGGCCTCGAGCAGCTCTTGTCGTTAAAACCGTTCGCCGAGATCGACCGCCAGGCGATCGACGACGCGCTCGCCGAGTTCGGCCGCTTCGCGTCGGAGGTCATCGCACCGACTGACCGGCAGGGAGACGTTGAGGGGAGCCGCCTCGCCACCGCGTCAGGAGCGGTCGTGACCCCTGCGGGTTTCGCCGACGTCTACCGGCGCTTCGTTCAAGGCGGCTGGGGTGCCCTGCAGTTCCCAGCGGAATTCGGTGGCGCGGGACTTCCTGCGGTCGTCGGACTGGCGATCTCGGAGATGTTCGCCTCGGCGAACCTCTCGCTCTCGCTCGTTCCAGTTCTCACCCAAAGCGGAATCGAGCTCCTGATGTCCTGGGCTACAGATGACCAGCGCGGCGACCTACCTCCCGAACCTTCTTTCAGGGCGTTGGACGGCGACGATGAACCTCACCGAGCCGGAGGCCGGGTCGGATCTCGCCGAGGTTCGCACGGTGGCGAGGCCCGATGGCGACGGCCGCTGGCGCCTGTACGGCACGAAGATCTTCATCACCTGGGGCGAGCACGACCTGGCGGAGAACATCATCCACCTCGTCCTCGCCCGCACCCCCGACGCGCCAGTCGGCACGAAGGGGCTGTCGCTGTTCATCGTCCCGAAGCTGATCGTCGACGAGCGGGGCAATCCCGGCGAGAAGAACGCTCTGCGTTGCGAGCGACTGGAAGAAAAACTCGGGTTGCACGGAAGTCCCACATGTGTCATGAGCTATGACGGCGCCTTGGGCGAGCTTGTCGGAGCCGAGCATTCGGGTCTCGCGGCGATGTTCACGATGATGAACGTCGCCCGGATCGCGATCGGCGTCGAGGGCCCCGCCGTCGCAGAACGCGCCTTCCAGCAAGCCGAGCGGTACGCACGCGAACGGTTGCAGGGCCGCGCGCTGAAAGATGAGCCGCTGACGCGCTCGGCGATCGTCAACCACCCCGATGTGCGCCGGATGTTGCTTTCGATGCGAACGCTCGCCCTCGCCGGGAGGCTCCTCACCTACGACGCGATGGCCCAGCGCGACTTCGCCCGCCACCGAGAAACCTCCTCGGATCGCCAGCGCGCGCAGCAGTTGTGCGACTTCCTCACGCCAATCGCCAAAGCGTGGAGCAGCGACGCCGGATGCAGTGCCGCATCGCTCGGTATCCAGGTCTTGGGCGGCGCCGGCTACATCGAGGAATCCGGGATGGCCCAGCGCCTGCGGGACGTCCGGATCACGCCGATCTACGAAGGGACGAACGGCATCCAAGCGATCGACCTGGTGGTGCGAAAGGTCGGGCGCGACCAAGGGGCAACCGCCGAGAATGTGATCGCCTCGCTGCGTTCGCTCGCGGGCGAGCGTTTTCAAAGCCCTGGCGCGCTCGCCGTCTCCTTCGAGGCGCTCTCCCAAGCGACGGATGCGTTCGCCTTGACGACGCGGTGGATGCTCGACCAACTCGGCGGTGACGCGGACGATGCGCTGGCCGGCGCGACGAGCTACCTCGAGCTCGCGGCGCTCACGCTCGCGGGCGCAGCGATGACCCGACGGGCGCTTCACGCGCAGAACGCCGGTCTTGCCGAAAAGGCGATCGACGACGCGAACTTCTTCGCCACCGAGTTCGTGGCGAAAACCGCAGGACTCGTCGTTCCCGTCACGGCAGGCGCCGATAGGCTCGCACTCGACTAGTGGCGCCCTTCGCCAGAAGGTCAGCGTACGCGTCGCGGGGGTTCGGCGGGGCAGCATGGGGGCGCGATTTACATAGCGGTCGGGTGCGCGCCGCTGCGCCGCGCCGATGCGTGGAGGACCTTTCGTGTTGACGCGCTATCCGATTGCGATCTCGGTGCTCGGCGTGGCAATCATCGTCGCGTCGTTCCGGCTTTTTCGCCTCTACGGACTGATCTCGAGCGGAAGGCCAGCCCCGGGACGCTCCGGACACTGGTTCCGCCGAGCCGAGACCGAAACGACGGAAGTGATCGGGCAACGTCGGCTGCTGCGCTGGACCGTGCCCGGCCTCGCTCACGCCTTCACGTTCTGGGGATTCATCGTCCTCATCTTCACGATCATCGAAGCGATCGGCGACCTCTTCGATCGCCGTTTCGCGATCCCGGGCATCGGTCACGCCGCCGCCCTCGGATTCTTCGAAGACGTGTTCGCCGTCGCGGTCCTCGTCGCGCTCATCACGTTCACCGTCATCCGTCTTCGGGAAAGTCCCCATCGCCTCGATCGGCGTTCACGCTTTTACGGCTCACACACGACCGCAGCGTGGATCACGCTTGCGATGATCTTCCTCGTCATTGCGACGCTGCTTTTGTACCGGGCGGCACAGACGAACACGGGCGACTTCCCGTACGGATGGTGGGCGTTTGCCTCGCATGGCATCGGACGAGCTCTTCATCCTCTCGGCGTCGGTACGAACCGCACGCTCGAAACGGTGTTCGTCGATCTGAATGTCTGCGTGATCGCTGCCTTCTTGGTCTTCGTCGTCTACTCAAAGCATCTGCACATCGTGCTCGCGCCGATCAACGTCGCTTTCTCACGCAAACCCCGCGCGCTCGGCGCGCTCGACACGACACCGGACCTCGACCCGGAGAAGATCACCGACGAGACGACGTTCGGTGCCGGTCGGATTGGGGAGTTCTCGTGGAAACAGTTGCTGGACTTCGCGACCTGCACGGAATGCGGGCGCTGCCAGAGCCAGTGCCCGGCGTGGGCGACGGGAAAACCGCTATCGCCGAAGCTCGTCGTAATGGATCTGCGAGACGAGCTGCTCCGCTCGTCGAACAACGGCGCGCCCGAAGGCGCCACGACGGACGAAGCCTCGCTCGTGCCACGGGTGATCGAGCCGGACGTGTTGTGGTCGTGCACGACGTGTGGCGCCTGCGTCGAACAGTGCCCCGTCGACATCGAGCACGTCGACGCGATCTTGGACCTGCGTCGCCACGAGGTGCTCATGGAGTCGCGCTTTCCGAGCGAGGCCGGAACCATGCTTCGCAACGTCGAGCGAAGCGGCGACCCCTGGGGCCTCGGTTCGCAGCACCGCCTCGACTGGACCGAGGGCCTCGGTTTCGACGTCGCCGTCGTGACCGACGAGATCCCCGACGGCATCGAGTACCTGTTCTGGGTCGGATGTGCGGGCGCCTTCGACGACCGGGCACGCTCGACGACGCAGTCGATCGCCCGCCTGTTGCGCCGAGCGGGAATCTGCTTCGCCGTCCTCGGGCCCGCTGAGTCGTGCACGGGGGACCCACCGAGGCGGCTCGGGAATGAGTACCTCTTCCAAGAGCAGGCGAAGGCGAACATCGAGCGGCTCAACGAAGCGAGGGTCCGCAAAGTGCTGACGTCGTGCCCGCACTGTTTCAACACGATCGCGAATGAGTACCCCGCTCTCGGCGGTGACTTCGAGGTCATCCACCACGCGCAGCTCCTCGATGAGCTCGTCTCGTCAGGACGTCTCGCGCCGCACGCCGTCGACCAGACCGTGACCTATCACGACCCGTGCTACCTCGGGCGGCACAACCGGATCTTCGACGAGCCCCGAACGGTCGTGCGCGCGACGACCTCGGTCGCACCGATCGAGATGCATCGCTGTCGAGAGCGCGGTTTTTGCTGCGGGGCAGGCGGCGCGCGCATGTGGCTCGAGGAGTCGATCGGAACCCGGATCAACCTCGATCGTACCGACGAAGCCCTGGCTACGGGAGCGGACGTCGTCTCGACGGCGTGCCCTTACTGCAAGATCATGATCGACGACGCGGTGCGGGCGCGCGGCAAAGAACAAGATGTCCGCGTCGTCGACATCGCCCAGCTCCTCGACGAGACGACACCCGAAGAGCCCGTCACGCTCAGCGACTGAGGCCGAGAGCACGAGCGATGATCATTCGCTGGACTTCTGAGGTCCCTTCGCCGATCTCGAGGATCTTCGCGTCGCGGTAGAAGCGTCCGACGGGGGTTTCGTTCATGAACCCGTAGCCGCCGAAGATCTGGGTTGCCTCGCGCGCGTTCACCATCGCGGTGTCCGAGGCGACGAGCTTTGCGATCGCGGCGAACTCCTTGAAACGCTCCCCCTTCGCCATCCGGCGCGCGGCGTCGTGGTAGGCAAGCCGAGCGATGTGCGTGCGCGCGTGCATGTCGGCGAGTTTGAACTGGATCACCTGGAAGTGCCCGATCGTTCTTCCGAACGCCTCGCGCTCGTTCACATAGCGAACGCACTCATCGATGCACCCCTGTGCGAGTCCGACTGACAACGCGGCGATCGCGATCCTGCCCTCGTCGAGGGTCTCGAGGAACTGCGCGTAACCCTTGCCGCGCCGTCCGAGCAGATTGTCCGCAGGCACACGACAGTCGCTAAAGGAGAGCTCCCGCGTATCCGAGGCGGACCAGCCGACCTTTGAATAGCGCTTGCCCACGACGAAGCCGGGCGTCCCCGACGGAACGATGACCGTCGAGATTTCGCGCTCGTCGCCAGGTTCCGACGTGATCGCTGTGATCGTGACGAGCGAGGTGATGTCGGTACCCGAGTTCGTGATGAAGGCTTTCGAGCCGTTGATCACCCATTCATCACCCTCGAGCGACGCGGTCGTCCGCGTCGCGCCAGCGTCGGTACCTCCACCGGGTTCGGTGAGCCCGAAGGCGGCAAGGCTCTCACCGCTGCACAACGGCGGCAGAAAGCTCTTTTTCTGCTCCTCGGATCCGAAGCGGAAGATCGGCATCGCGCCAAGACCGACGGCGGCCTCGAGGGTGATCGCGACCGACGAGTCCACGCGGGCGAGCTCTTCGAGCGTGAGACAGAGGGCGAAGAAGTCGCCACTCATGCCGCCGTACTCCTCGGGGAACGGCAGCCCGAAGAGGCCGAGCGCCGCCATCTTCGCGACGATCGGATACGGGAACTCGTCCTTTTCGTAGTACTCGCCGATCACTGGCGCGACCTCTTGGCGGGCAAAGCGTTCGACCGTGCGCCGCAGCTCGTCGTGTTCTGGACTGAGTTCGTAATCGAACGTCATCGTCATTGAGTCGCTGTCTCCTCCCTGGGCACGATTCCCTCGTCGTTCACCTCACGCACGCCACTACCGTCCCCGCCCGCGCGCTCTTCCTCGATCACGGCGATCTCCTCGCCCATATTCACGCGGTCGCCAACTGCGACGTGCACGGTGGCAACCGTTCCTGTGACCGAAGCGACGACGGTGTGTTCCATCTTCATCGCCTCGACGACGAACAGGACCTCGCCCGCTTCCACGTGGTCTCCCTTGGACACCTCGACGACAGCAACGGCGCCCGGCATCGGGCTGCGTACCGTGCCGTCTCCACCTCCCGAAGAACCCTCGACCGCGCGCTCGAAAGCCGGGACGACACGGAAGGTCCACCAGGCGGAGCCACGCCCGAGGAATCGCGCCGCGCCGGAGCGGGCGTACGCGTAGGTGCTTCGCCGTTCGTCGAGGAGCACTACCAGCGTGCCCGCGTCGTATTCCGCTCGGGCAGATCGCGCAGGGGAGTCCCCAATCGCGATCTCGGCCGATCGCGCCCTTCCCCGCCAGCGGACGTCGTAGCGCTCGCCGGATCCGAACTTGATCGTGCGCGTCGAGTACGCCGGTCCTGCAACCCGCCAGCCACCAGGGATCGACCACGGGTCGACGATCGGTCCGAGTGGTTCGTCCTCGAGCACCAGCGCGAGTGCCGCGGCGGCAATGACGTCGTCGTCGAGGGGGGTTTCTCGGTAGTGGCTGAGCGCGCGCTCTGCGAGCCCGGTGTCGAGCTCTCCGGCGCGCAGATCCGGGTCTTCCAGGAGATGAACGAGGTAGTCGAGGTTTGTCCGGACGCCGAGAACCGACGTCTCGTTGAGCGCTCGCTCGAGCCGGTTCAACGCCGCTTCGCGCTCGGGTCCCCAGGCGATGACCTTGGCGAGCATCGGGTCGTAGTCATCGGTGACGACGCTGCCGGTTTCGATTCCCGAGTCGACGCGGACGTGTTCTGCGATCGGTTCGCGGTACGCGACGATCCTCCCACCGGTCGGCAGGAATCCCCGGAGCGGATCCTCCGCGTACACGCGCGCTTCGATCGCGTGCCCGTCGGGGACGACCATCGCTTGATCGAACTCCAGGGGCTCGCCCGCGGCGATGCGCAACTGCCACTCGACGAGGTCGAGGCCAAGGATCATTTCGGTGACGGGATGCTCGACTTGCAGCCGCGTGTTCATCTCCAAGAAGAAATGCTCGTTTGGCGCGCCTGACGGGACGACGAACTCGACCGTCCCTGCGCCGACGTACCCGCACGCTCTCGCGACCGTGATGGCGTGTTCACCGAGCACCGCTCGCGTGGGGGCGTCGATGAGTGGCGAGGGAGTCTCTTCGACGATCTTTTGGTGGCGGCGCTGGAGACTGCACTCGCGCTCGAACAGGTGAAGCGTGTTGCCGGAGTTGTCGGCGAGCACCTGCACCTCGATGTGTCGGGGACGCTCGACAAAGCGCTCGACGAACAACGAGTCGTCGCCGAAGGCGGCAAGGGATTCGCGACGCGCCCCTTGGAGGGCGAGTTCGAGATCCGAAGCCTCGGCGACGAATCGCATCCCCTTGCCACCCCCGCCGGCGGAGGGCTTGATCAGCACTGGGAACCCGATCTCTCGAGCCGCCTCGGCGAGCTCGGAATCGGTCATCCCCGGATCGTCACGACCTGGGACGACAGGGACTCCAGATTCTCTTGCGAGCTTCCTCGCGCGAATTTTGTCGCCCATCGCGGAGATTGCGGCAACCGGTGGGCCCACGAAGGTCAGGCCGGCATCGCCACACGCCGACGCGAACTGAGCGTTTTCGGAGAGGAATCCGTAGCCGGGGTGCACCGCCTCCGCCCCCATCGACTGCGCGGCTTCGACGATCACGTCGACGGCGAGATAGCTCTCCTGGGCAGCCGGAGGGCCGACGCGCACCGATCGATCAGCGCGCTTGACGTGCAAGGCGTCACGGTCAGCATCGCTGTAGATCGCGATCGACTCGATGCCCATGCGGCGCATGGTGCGAAAGATCCGAACGGCGATCTCGCCACGATTCGCGACAAGAACCGAATCGAACACGAACTACATCCTGAAGACGCCGAACGCGCTCCCGCTCATCGGCGCGTTCGCCGCGACCGAGAGACCGAGACCGAGGACCGTTCGGGTATCCGCCGGGTCGATCACGCCGTCGTCCCAGAGCCTGGCTGTCGCGTAGTAGGGGTTCCCTTGCCGTTCGTACTGATTGCGAATCGGGACCTTGAACCGTTCCTCGTCGTCCGCCGACCATGTGTCGCCGCGCGCCTCGAGCTGATCACGGCGCACCGTCGCCAACACGGACGCGGCCTGGTCGCCACCCATCACCGAGATGCGCGCGTTCGGCCACGTCCAGAGGAAGCGTGGCGAGTAGGCGCGGCCGCACATCGAGTAGTTCCCGGCTCCAAATGAACCGCCGATGATCACTGTGAACTTCGGGACGCGCGCGCACGCGACTGCGGTCACCATCTTTGCTCCGTGTTTCGCGATGCCGCCGTGCTCGTATTCCTTGCCGACCATGAAGCCGCTGATGTTCTGGAGAAACACGAGTGGGACGCCGCGCTGGTCACAGAGCTCGATGAAATGTGCGCCTTTCAAGGCCGATTCACTGAACAACACCCCGTTGTTCGCAACTATGCCGGTGAGATTGCCGAAGATGCGAGCAAACCCCGTGACGAGGGTCGGTCCGTACTCCGGTTTGAACTCAAGAAACCTGCTCGCGTCGACCAAGCGGGCGAGCGCCTCGCGCACGTCGTAGGGGGTCCGTTGATCGGGCGGGACCACGCCCGTGAGCTCGACTGGGTCGTACAAAGGAGATTCGATTGGCGCGACATCCCAGTCGGGCGTTCGTTTCGAACCGAGTGTCGCGACGATCTCGCGCACGATTCCGAGCGCCTGCAGATCGTTCTCGGCCAGATGATCGACAACTCCGGAGATGCGCGCGTGTACTTCGCCACCGCCGAGTTCCTCGGCAGAGACGACTTCACCCGTCGCGGCCTTCACGAGGGGAGGACCGCCAAGAAAGATCGTTCCCTGATTTCGGACGATGATCGCTTCATCGCTCATCGCCGGGATGTACGCGCCGCCGGCGGTGCACGAACCCAGCACCGCCGCGATCTGAGGGATCTTGCACGCGGACATCCTCGCCTGGTTGAAGAAGATCCGGCCGAAATGCTCGCGGTCCGGGAACACCTCATCTTGCAGCGGCAGGAAGGCGCCACCGGAATCGACCAGATAAATACAGGGGAGATGGTTCTCGAGGGCCACCTCCTGCGCGCGCAGGTGCTTTTTCACGGTAATCGGGTAGTACGTCCCGCCCTTCACGGTTGCGTCGTTCACGACGACGACGCACTCTCGACCACTGACGCGGCCGATACCCGTGATGATCCCCGCCGCCGGTGCTTCGCCGTCGTACATCGCGTGCGCGGCGAGCGGCGAGAGCTCGAGGAACGGCGAGCCAGGGTCGACGAGTCGGTCGATCCGGTCTCGGGGCAGGAGTTTGCCCCGCGCGACATGACGTTTGCGTGACTGCTCGGACCCCCCGAGCCGGGCGCGCCCCAGCTGTTCGTGCAATTCCGCGACCATGGGAGCGTGTGCCTTCTCGTTCGCACGAAAGGTTTCGGAGCCCGGGGTTACGTTCACGCCGAGGACCGGGAACTCAGAAGTCGCCTCCATCTCTCTCGGACCTCTCTCGCTGCCTTCTGCGCCGATGGGGCGTTGATCGGCGATTGGAAACTGTTAACGATCGTTAACGACTTCTACTACCATAGCCGCCGCCTGCGGATACGTCGAGAGGACCGATGAAGGACAACTCCGAACGCGGTGGCACACCAACGCTGGCGCGCCGCCAGCAGATCCTCGAGGTCGCCGCCCACATGTTCGTCGAACGGGGCTTCCGGGGAACGTCGATCGACGACCTCGGAGCGGCGATCGGGGTTACAGGACCTGCTCTGTACCGGCACTTCCCTGCAAAGGAGGCCCTACTCGCTGAGCTTCTCATCGGCGTGAGCGAGGACCTGGTCAACGGGGCGAGAGTTCGAACCAACCCCTTGGCGGGTGGCTCGCCCCTGTCGTCGTTGGTCGACTACCACGTTGACTTCGCGCTCGACCATCCGGAATTGATCACCGTGCAGAGCCGAGACCTCGATTGCCTTAGCGAAATCGACCAAGCGCGCGTTCGAGAACTTCAACGCGCGTACGTCGAGCTGTGGGTCGATGCCGTCATCGATGCGAGCCCGGGCGCCGCCCACGCGAGCGCGCGGGCGGCGGTACACGCTGCGTTCGGACTGATGAACTCGACTCCTCACAGCGCGCGACTCGGGCGCGACGAGATGCGAAAACTCCTCACCGAGATGGCGCTCGCCGCGCTCGCGAGCCTCGAATCGCGAGGCGACGAGCGCGGCTGATCACATCGCGTTTGTCCGTTCTATCTGGCGTCGCCTCCAGCCTCGATTTCAGGGTTCGCGGCGCACCGCCGATGCGTCGACGAGACTTATCGACCGAGGCGAACAGCTCAGAAGGGACGTGATGGAATCCGGGTCCGGCATTCGCGAGATCGATAGCGAACCGGTGCACCCCGACGGTGCCGCGTCGGTTGTGACGCGGAAGCACGACCCGACCGCAATAGAACGCGGGCTACGCCTCTTCGATTGGATCCGCTCGAACCACTTCGCCATCGGGGCAAGTGTCTTCGTCGCCTACGCCCTCGCCGGCTTGATCGCCAACCTCCCCACGTACCCGTGGGACCCAAATCGCATCGCAACGTGTGCGTGCGGGGGTGGCAAGGACCCTGCCCAGACGGTCTGGTACCTCGCCTGGACTCCCTTCGCGCTCCTGCACAATCACAACTTCTACGTGACGACGTGGTTGAACTTCCCAGTTGGCGTGAATCTCGCGCAGAACACGATCATGCCCATGCTCGGGTTGCTCACGACACCGATCACGCTCGCGTCGAACGCCGTCGCGAGCGAGAACGTTTTGCGCTGGCTCGCATTCCCTCTTTCTGCGAGCTCGATGTATTACGTCGTCGCTCACGTCGGCCGCCACCGCCCGGCGGCGTTCGTTGCTGGTGCCTTCTATGGGTTCTCGCCATACATGATCAGCCAATCCTCGACGCACCTCAATCTCGGGTTCGAACCGCTGCCTCCGCTGATCTTCTTGTGCATCTACGAAATCGCGGCGAGAGCCTCTTTTTCGGTTGTGGTCTGGGGCGTCTTCCTCGGCTTGTTCGCGACTGCGGAGTTCTACGTGAGCCCCGAAGTGCTGTTGACCACCGCGCTCTCCGGCGCGATCGCGCTCGTCATCCTCGCCGTGTTCCACCCGACACAGTCTCTTCGTCACGTCCCCTACACGCTGCTCGGTCTCGCCATCGGCGTCGCCATCGCCTATGCGTGCTGCTTCAACGCGGTACGGGTGATGGAGCACGGCGCCTTGCACTACATCGGGCCGCCGTATCCGCCGAGTGCCCGCTACGACGCGAACCTGCTCGGGCCGATCAGCCCGACGAGCTGGCAACTGCTGACGCCGAAGTCGCTCGCCCGTTTCGGATCGAAGCTCGTCGGCGGATCGACGAACGTCGACGAGAACGGCAGTTATCTCGGAATCCCGTTGCTGTTGCTGCTCGCGTACTTCTTGATCCGCTATCGGCGTTCGCGCTGGTTGCAGTTCTCAATCCTCCTCGCGATCGTCGACTTCGTGCTTTCACTGGGCCGGAAACTGCACGTCGGAACGACGGTCTACAACGTCCACCTCCCGTTCTCGTGGTTGACCCATTGGCCAGTCATGCGCGACATCGTCCCGGCGCGCATTTCGATGCTCGTCGCGTTCTTCGTCGCGTGTGCGCTCGCCGCGGGCATGACGGCACGGCACGAAGCGCTCGCGACTTCAGCACCGAGCATGTACACGGTCGACGGACACACGCGAACGGCGGGACGAAAGGTCACGCTCGTTGCGGGCTGGGCACTCAGCGCGCTCGTCATGTTGAGTCTTCTCCCGAATTGGCCGTATCCATCTCAACCTGCGCTCGCGTCAGACGCGCTCTCTGCATCGTCGCTTTCGGTGATCTCCAAGGGGAGCGCGGTTCTCACGTATCCGTACGCAGAGCCGGGAACAGACGACGCGATGGTGTGGCAGGCCCTCGACAAGATGCGCTTCAAGCTCCTCGGCAGCTACGCGTTACGTCGCGGACTCGATTTACGTTCGACTCCGCTGCCAAGCGGCCTTCAGCCCTACGACGTCGAAGGGATATTCGCCAACGCGCTCGCGCAGAATCCGGTCCTCATCCCCGGGGTTCCGTACCTCGCACCCGCCACGGCCACCGTGATCGCTCGCCGCGTCGTCGTCGAACCGGGCTCGCCGACGAACGCTGCTGCGTCGGGCATCGTGCAGAACGTGAACCGCGTCGTCGGATCTTTCATCCTCGCGACCAAAACAAACGACCTCATCCAAGTGGATTTCACCGCGCTCACCGACTTCCTCGTCGGGACACGGCCGGCGTCGTGGACCGACACGCCCACAAGAGGCGAACACGTCGTCGTCTACGGCTCCATCGGGCCCGGCACGATCGACAAAAGACGCGTCGCGCACTTGCGCTCATTCCTCTTTCTGAACCAGGTCAATGCGATCGTCGTCGAGATGAGACGCCCCGGCTCACGCGCCGTCGCCGCCTGGGTCAGCGCCGCGATCGGGCCACCCGATCGCGCCCGCCCCGGGGCACAGATCTGGACGAGCGCGCAAGTGCGGCTCCGCGAGCGCCGCTACGGCGGATTTCGGGACGGCCGCCGATGAAGTCGCAGACACCTCGTACGATTTCGCCGATGGCGCAGGTTTCGGAAGCTGAACTCACGCGCCCCGCCGCGCCAACAGTCGACGAAGTCGTCGCAGAAAAGCAAACGCCTCCGAAGGCCCAACCTGACGCGGCGATCCGACCGCAGCGCTCCCCGACCGGCCTCCTCGCCGACGTGGCGGCTCGGCTGCGCTTCCCGCTCGCCGTCTACCTCGGCACGCGCCTCTTGCTGATCGGCGTCGCGCTCATTGACAGCGCCGTCTTCCACGGCTCGCTCGCAGCAGAACTCTCGAATTGGGATGGCGTGTGGTACCTGCGCGTCGCGACACGCTGGTACCCGGCGGTTGCCGTGCACGGGAAGTCGACGCTCGGGTTCTTCCCGTTGTACCCGATGGTGATGTGGGCGGTGAGCCACGCGTTGTTCATCCCACTCACTCTGGCTGGTCTCCTCATTTCGGGAATCGGCGGCTTCGTGTCGGTCGTGCTCGTCGCAAAACTCGTGAGGCTGTGGTGGGGTGACGCAGCCGTGAAAAGGGCGACCGTCTGGTTCTGCGTCTTCCCCGGATCCGTCGTCTTCTCGATGGTCTACAGCGAGGGACTTTTGATCCCGCTGGCAGCCGGATGCCTGCTCGCCTTGCACCGCAAGAGATGGGTGCTTGCCGGCATTTACGCGGGGATCGCGACCGCGGTCGGACCGAATGGCCTCGTACTCATCGTCGTCTGCGTCGTCGCGTTACTGAGGGTCGCGAAGCACCATGGACTTTGGTCCGTGGAGACCCGCAAGAGTCTCCCGGCGCTCCTCCTCTCGCCAGCGGGCTTTGTCGGCTTCTGTGGCTATCTCTGGGCGCATACCGGCACACCGCTCGCGTTCTTCTGGGCCCAGCGCAATGGCTGGGGCGAACAGACCGAGCCGTTGGCGCTCCTGCATCAGGCGCAGTACCTCGCGAACGAGATCTCCTTCAGCCACTTCGACTACCACCTCATCGACTTGAACCTCGTCTCGGGGCTGTTCGGCGCGGCATTCCTCGCGGTCGCGATCTTTCTTTTGTTCCGACGCCGCAACGAGGTCGCGCCGGAAGCGCTCGCGTGGGTACTCGGTATCGCGTTTTTGACGGTGACGTCCGAGCACGTTCCGCCGAATCCCCGCATGCTTCTGACGGCGTTCCCCGCCGCGCTCGTGTACACGCGATACCTGCGGGCGCGCGGGTACCAGATTCTCCTCGGGGCTGGAACAGCACTGCTCATCGCGATGAGCGCGCTGACGTATGTCGGCTATGCCCTGCGGCCCTGAACGAGAGCAGCTGAACTGAACAACTCGACACGAACGGGATAGGCCCAACCGAAGCTCGCGACGCGCACCGGCACGAACGCTGTCTTCAGCCGCGTAAGCAGCTGCTCATAGCGGAGATAGTGCGTCCTCGAGCTCGCCGTCCCTCCCGGACTTCCGGTATGACTTGAGACGAGCCACAGGCGCGCGCATGAGCTCTGAAGGGATGAGATCCTCGCTGCCGACATCGTCGTGTAAACCTCGACATATGGTCGAATGACCCGCAGGGAGAGCGGGGGCAGAACAGGACGCGGCGCCACCGCGAGATCGCCCCTGGTGTGGAGGGCGTAGTAGTCGAACGCCTGCCTCCCGTCCGATGGGTAGAAGGCGACGCAGTCGAGCGGTTTCGACTGAGCGATGACGTACGCCGTCGCGGCACGCCAGTTCTCGGGTGACTCGGCGTATGACGGGACGACCTGCGCGATCCGCAACCCGGCAATCGCGGCGAGTGCACCCACGCCGAGCACGCGCGGGATCCTCGGCTCGACTACTGCGAGGCTTGCGATGATGCCGATCGGGGGCACGCACATCAGCAAATTGCGCGACAAAAAGACGGGTTGAGCGGCGTAGGACTCCGCGAAGGCGAGAACGACCGGAACGGCAATCCAGCTCGCGAGCAGGCCGATCTGTCGTCGACGCTCTGTGTCGCGGAAGAAGAGGGCGGCGAGCACAAGGACCCCGAGAACGACGACGGCAGTCAGCGCCTCTAGGGCGTCACTCGTCGCCGTCTGGTGGATGTTCGGTTGCTGAGAGGCGGACGCAATCGTTGCGATGACGACGGCGAGGGCGCCGATCCCCGGCCGCGAGAGCCAGTCGAGCTGACCGGTCCCCCTGTTCACCGCCAGGATCAAGAGGGGTACCCAGAGCACGACCGAGATCGCGAGTGCCTGGGCGACCACTCGAAGCGAACGGCGCGCGAGGACGAGCCAGACGAGCTGAGCGAGCACCGCAAGCAACGCGACGTAGCTCATGTATGCGGCAAGGGTCGTTGTCACGAGGTAGCCGATCCACGCGGAGCGAATCGACCGATGCGCCGCGACGTGTCGGTCGATCTCGACGAGGAAATAAAAGGACGCGGTGACGAAGGTGACCATCAGCGCGTAGCCGCGAGCGTCCTGACCCCAAAACACGAGCGGCAAACTGACCGCGCCGAGTAGCCCGGCGACGAACGCCGCCGTCTTGTCGAACAATCGATTCGCGAGGAGCGAGACGAAGAGGACGGTCACCCCAGTCGCGATCGCCGACGGGATGCGCATCACAACCAGACCGTCGCCAAATGCCGCGAAGAGCAGATGGAGCATCAGGTAGTAGCCCGACATGTTGCCGCCGTCATGCGCGATCGCGCGCCAAAGTGCTGCGCCGTTCTGGCTGGCGATCGAAGCCGTCGCCGACTCGTCGAGCCAGATGCTCCGACCAGTGAGGTCGATGCAGCTCAGCCCGAGCCCGATCACCGCGGGCAAAACAAACGCCGCCCGCTTCACGCCACTTTGACCAACACCACGCCCAAGCGTTCGCATCGGCTTACCCGCGGACGCGGACTCGCGCCGCAGAACGGTCTTTCGAGCCTCGAGCGTCGATTCAGTCTTCGTCATCGCGAGTCAGCGGCGACCGGGTTGATGTCGGCCCGGACTGGCCCGGAGCGCACACTGGCTCGGCTTCGCCGCGCCGCAAGCGCGAGTGCAACGAGGAGGAGGTAGACGGCGAGGACGATCGGCGACGATCCAACCGGCAAGACGAGGATGCCGTCCGGTTTGACGACGAACACCGAGATCACGATCAACCCTGAGATCGCCAAAGACCGCTGGCTGCGCGCCACGCAGGCGAGCAGCGCCAGTCCCCAGATGAAGTACCACGGCCAGGCGGCAGGCCCAAAGAGCGCCGCCAGCAGGAAGAACACGCCGAGGTTCACGACGACATTGGCACTCGTCGTCCTATACAACAGCAAAGCCCCGAAAAGGACGAGCCCGATGTCGGCCGCGACCCCGAAACCCGATGCGACATCGTGATCGCTGACGTGCGCTCCGAGCGCGCGCAGCACCGGACCGATCGTCCAGCCGAGCTGCGTCACCGGGGTGATCGCGAGGTGCACCTTTCCGGGAACGGTGAGCACAGCGGAAGAAATCCAGCCGAGTCCGACGCCGGTCGCAGCACTCACGCCACCGATCACGAGCGCGGAGAGCACCGCCGACTCGACGAACGTCCGCACCCGTTGCGCCGTCGTCGTCCTGGATTGGATCCAAACGAAGGTCAGGAAAACGACTGCAATGATCGCGGGCAGCTTTATGACCGACGCGACAGCGCACAAGACGATTCCGACCCGGTAGCGACCCTCGAGCGCGAGCGTCACCCCGACGACCAGCAATCCCGCCATCAGCGCGTCGTTGTGACCCGCGAGCACCAACTCGAACATCGCGAGGGGGCTCATCACTCCGAGCCAAATCGCGCGAACTGGGTCAGCGCCCATCACCCGGGCAAGGCGAGGTCCGAACACAGCAACAAGCGCGATCCCGACGAGCGCGAGCAAACGGACAACGATCACCCCGGCAACGAGTTGCGGTCCGGTAATCGCCACGATGACGCTGACGATGCCGAGGAACAATGGACCGTATGGCGCGGGTGTCCGCCACCAAAACGGTGAGACTGCGGCGACGAGATGCGCATATCCAAGGTGCCGCAGAACGATCGGCCCGTGATGATACGGATCCAACCCGACGTGCAGAATCGCGCCCTGGGCGAGATAGCTGTACATGTCACGACTGAAGACGGCGGGCGCGACGCAAAGTGGAATCACCCATGCAGTCGCGATCACTAACAAGTCGCGACGTGTGGCAATACTGCTGAATCTCGTCACGTATCCGAGGACAAGCCACGCGGCGCTCATGAGCGCGATACCGAGGTATACGCCGGCACGATTCCCGTTCACCCCGAACGGGAACGACACCGAGTACCACCACGAGGTGGTCCCTGCCTCGACGAGGCTGGGTGACGCCGTCGCGACGAGGACGGATCCAACGAAGCCGGAGGCCGCGGCCGCGAAGAGCAGCCGACGAGCCCGGGAGCGATTGGCTCCTTCGGCGTAACGGCGCGGTTCGCTATCGAGAAGTCGCATTCTGATAGCCGCCGCCGATACGTGTCCGCTCATCACGCCGCCTCGCCGGCGAGTCTCGGTCGTCCCGGCCTTCGCTCGTTGATGGCGACCGCCAATCTCACGCGCCGACAAGCGACACGACCGATCGTGCGGCAGAGTCTACGAGGTCCGTCGCGATCGGGCAGTCCGAATCGCGGTTGCGCGCTCGGCCGACGCGCACACGATTCCCGGCGCGCGAGTTCGTGTCGTCGTCATTTCGGCGGAAGTCTGATGCCTCCGTCGAGCCGGATGACTTCTCCATTCAGGTAGTCGTTCTTCGCGATCGATAGCACGAGCCTGCCGAAGTCATCCGGGGTTCCAAGTCGCTTTGGAAATAAGACGGAAGCGCCGAGCTCAGCGCGGGCGTCGTCCCCAAGCAACCCGCCGAGCAGCGGCGTCTCGAAGACCCCAGGGGCGATCGTCATCACGCGTATTCCAACGACCGAGAGATCGCGGGCGGCCGGCAGCGTCATCCCGACGATCGCCCCCTTGCTCGCGGAATAGGCGAGCTGACCCGTTTGACCCTCGAAAGCGGCAACGGACGCGGTATTGATCAGCACACCGCGCACGGCATCTCTGAGAGGCGGCGTTTTCGCGATCTCTGCCGCCGCGATCGTGATGAGGTTGAATGTTCCGTGTACGTTCACGCGCAACACCTGATCGAACGTGTCGAGATCGTGCGGCATGCCCTCGCGGTTGATCACTCGACGAGCACGGGCGATCCCGGCACAACTCACCGCGATACGAAAGGTCCCGTGCCCGGTCGCCTCGGCGACCGCTTGGCGAACCGATTCCGGAGCGGTCACGTCACCTTTCACGAAGGTCACCCTCGAACCGAGTTCCCCTTCGACCGAGGCAGCCGCCTTTTCGTCGAGATCGAGAACCGTGCAGTGGACGCCAGCCGCCGCGAGGTGCCGCACCGAGCCAGCGCCAAGCCCGGAGGCGCCTCCGCTCACCACCGCGCTGCAACCGTCTAGTTCCACTAGTCCTCCCGGTTCGAGAATCGGCGCCGCCTTCGAAACTCGAAAACGCCACCCGCGGGTCCAGCCACGAGCGTCGCAGCGCCCCCATTCGAGTGTCAATCCGCGCTGTGTCGGGCATGGGTCACATTTCGGCAGGCAATTTGGCGAGCACGAGCGAGATCGCTACCGACGTATCGGGATGCGACCAGCCCTCGCCGGGATGAACGCGTACCAAAGTGCCCGAGGGGGCCTCGTGCGCGAATGAGGTTGCGATGGGCACAGACCCGCGGCACATCGCGACGGTCATCCACCTCGTGGCTCGCGACTCACCATTGCTCACGATGGACGAGTTCCTCGACCGGGCGCCTTCGATCGCGAAGATCACGCCGTGAAGCGAGCGGATCAGGATGACCGATCGCCAGACATCCGACGAAATCGATGGCGTCTGGGATCCCGAATTCGCGGCGAAACGTCGGAACGTCCTCCGACCGCATACCGAACAGCAGCGCCCCGAGGCCTTCGTTGATTGCGCTCAGCAGCAGCAGCATCGCAACGCACCCCGCGTCGACGAACCAATACGGAGCCGCCCAGCGTGTCTCGTCCCCGTCGGTCCAACCCTTGTCTCGCTCCGCATATCGGGCGAGGTAGGTCCCCCTGGAGGTGAGGACGACGATGATCAGCGGCGCCGCGAATACCGCCTCGGCGACCGACGAGGACCAGCCTGTCCCAGACCCTGAGTGCGTCGCGCGGAGGCGTCGACGGGACTCGTCTGAGCGCAAGACGAGCATCGAGGTCCCTTGGCTGTATCCGGCAGAGGGTGCCCGCAAACCCCCACCAATGAGCCGTTCGACGACCTCGTCTTCGAGCGGCTCATCAGTGAAATGCCGAACCATCCGCCGCGAGCGAAGGATCTCTGTGAAGTCCATCTGCAATTTCTCCGTTCCGTCCAGCGCCATCGTCGCGGATCCACCGGCGTCGCTGAACCTGCATTTTGTGGTCGGAGGGTGAACGAGACCCTTAGCGGTCGATGCCCATCGGGGTGCGCACCGGCACGATCTCGACCCATGTCCGTCCGGGAGAAAGTCGGACGAGCTCGTGTTTACCGTGGAAGAAGGTGAATGGATCGACGAGATACTTGCGATGCCAGAAGATCTTGATCGCCCGACCGTTTCGCAAGACGTAGCCGACTCCGCCTCCGAGCGTCTGACTCTCGACGTCGCCCGACCCGCCGGTGCTTTCGATATACGGCCCGAACCGGTAGTCGACCACGAGAACGACGATGTTGCGCGCTGTAACCGGCTGGCCAGTCAGCGCGTCGATGTCGGGAACCCCGTCATAGGTGTGGAGCCACATGTGGAGTTGCGGGTCCCACTTCCAAAGGACGTCGGTTCCGTACGAGAAATCGATCCAAAATCCGCTGATCGGCTCGGAACCCGCAGGGACGCTTGAGGAGAAGCTGAACACCGGCTTAGGCGGAGACTTGCGTAGCGGGAACATCCGGTAGAGCGCGGCGGTACTCGTGTAGAGATTGTCCGGCGGTACCCGGCTGGAGATGCGCGCGCCCGCGCCTGCTGCGTTCTCCAACAGGTTCGCAGCGCTCAACCACGAGAACGAATCGACGCGATCGACGTTCGGGTTGATCCCACCGGCGAAGGCCAGGATCGCATGGTGGAACTCGCGCACGAGATGCCAATCGACCCACCGAACTGATCTCGTCGGCCCGATACTCGCGGCATCGTTGCACTGATAGACGGCGATGTACCGCATTATGAAACCCTCGGCCGGCGTATCAAAAACGATGTCTGCTTCGTTCAGCCCACTTTGCGGGCGAGCCCCAAAAGGTTCGTTGCCCACCTTGATCGCCAGGGCGGGACGCCGCGGAACCCCGCGCGGCGCCGGAAGATCTGTGAGCGGGCATCGGTCGGCGGCGACGACGGGCGCGGGTGTCGTCGTCGGCGTCGGGCTGGTGGGCGTCGTCGGCGCCGGTGTTGTCGTCGTCGGCACCGCGGTTCGCCCGTGTTCACCACCCGCGACCGCGACCGCGACCGCTGCCCCGGTGGCGACGACAGCGACGACGGCGAGCGTCGCCATGTTTTTGCGGTTCTGTTGCAAAAAGCTGCGGAGCATCCGACATTTAACGCCGGATTGAGGACAAAAGGGCGCGCGGGTGCGATTCGGGATCGGTTATCGGCTCGTTCGCCGTCGCCATGCTGTGCACACGGCGGCTGCCGGTCGGGCGCTTCGTGAGCGCTGGCACTGGACCGGCATCTGATCCGAACCTCGACTCGCAGGAGCACGGATGATCGCATCGCGAGACCAATTTGGGCGGAAGGCCTCCGACCACGATCAGAGCTGAACCGGCGCGATCGGACTCATCGAGGGCAAATAGCCGGTAACGCCTTTGAATGTCGCCTGGACGCCGATCGAGCCGTCGAGCAAGTCGCGACTCGGAACCGTTACGGCGGCAGGGCCTTTCAGGTACGACGAATCTGCGGTTTCGACTGAGAGCGCGTCCGTCGAGGAGCCGGCTGAAACGCTCCAAAAGATCCCCGGTTGGGTGCTCGCGGTGCTGAACGCGCCCACGTTGGTCCAGATTCCGACCGTTTCTCCATTTACTGAATCGAGCATCGTGATCGTCAGATTGCCTTTGCCCGGATTGATGAATCCGTCGCCGGTGACATCGGGAGTGGCGGTGATGTCAAACGCCGCCCCTCTCGGCGAGGCGTTGCCGACCTCGACGCCGATCGACGTCGAGGTCGGAACAGGCGGCGGCGCTGGGCGCTTCCACACACATTCGATGTACGGAACGTGTCGTCCACTCACGAGGCGGTGACGAAGTCGCTTGTGGTAATTCGCCCGGCAGGAGTGTCCGTGGCCGAGCGGGTAGTTCGGGTACATCGTCGACGCGCCGGCGGAAGCGTCGAGAAACACCACTGAGCAGAGCACCAGCCCAATCGAGACGCCGCGTTTTCTCATCACACGGAGCAGTACTCCCGTCAGGTCATCAGTCGATGGAGCCGCCCTTGTCCACGTCGATTTTGCCATCGCGCCGTTTCTCTTCGTTCCGCGTCGGCGATTTGCTCGAAGCCGTTGGGACGTGTGATTCCTAGACTTTTCACCTCAACTCGAATTCGCTGCGAGGAGCTGAGTCGCAAGTCCACGCAGTTCGCCCTCGGCGTCCGACCAGGTGGTGACCGCACCAAATCCGCAGGCATCGAGCGTCGAAACAAGCCTTCGGTCCTGATCACCCCCGACTTCAGTCAGCAGCCACCCACCGGGTCGAAGAACCCGGGCGGCCGCAGCGACCGCGCGCCGAACAAGGACAAGTCCGTCGGGGCCGCCGTCGAGCGAGCGACGCGGTTCGTAACGCAGAACGTCAGACGGCAGGAATCGGAGGTCGGCCGTCGGAACGTAGGGCGCAACCGCCGTCACCACGTCGAAAGCTCCCAGGCAAAGCGGCTGATCGAGGTCGCCTCTGATCGCCATCACTCCGTTGCGCCGCGCGCAGATTGCTGCCCCCATATCCGAATCGACAGCGACGACGTTCGCGTTCGGAAAGGCCCACTTGACGTGGACCGCAATGGCGCCGGAGCCGGTGCAGAGGTCGACCAGTCGTCTACGTTCTCCCTCGACATCGAGCAGCACCGCCGCTCGCCGAGCGAGTTCTTCGGTTTGCTGCCGAGGGACAAAGACACCGGGATCGACCAGCACGGAGTGACCACAGAACTGCGTCGCTCCCGTAATCCAAGCCAACGGTTCGCCCCGTTCCCGCCGGCTGATGAAAACCTCGAGGACGGACCCGTTGGGCGCGGCCGCGATGAGCTCTTCTGCCTCCTCCTCGGCGGCGATGCAGCCGGCTGCCTTCAACCGATCGGCCACGGCCTCCGTGGCGAGTGGAATTGGCATCCCGCCCAGTATGAACGTCCCGATTGGGCATGAGATCCGCCTCATCCGAGGTCGAGCCGAGGAGTCGAACCTCAACAACATGTCTGCGGCGAATCGGAACCACGTGGCAGGCGCTCGAGCTGACCAAAGGTCATGTCAAACTCGAAGCGATGTCCGGTTCAGAGCGCCGCTCCCGGCCGACCTGGCACCTGGTGATGATGAGCCTGCTCCTTTTCTGTGTAATCACCGGGACCGCGATTGTCGCTTCGGCGAGCGGCGCCACTTCGGCATATTCGAAGGACCGTGCGACGACCTTCCCCGGGACCCGTTGTCCGGTGTTTCCAGCAGACAACGTCTGGAACACCAGGATCACTGGTCTCCCCGTCGCTCCGAAAAGCGCGCAGTGGGTCGCTGCGATCGACGCGGGAGATCGGTCGATCTATCTCCACCCCGACTTCGGCCCTGGAGGCGGCCCGTCGACGCCGTACGGCATCCCGATCACGATCGTCACCCCACGACAGCCCTTCGTCGACATCACCTTCGACTACGCGAGCGAGAGCGACCCCGGTCCTTACCCCTTCGGCACAAACACCGCGATCGAGGGAGGCAAGAACGCGACCGGCGATCGCCACGCGTTGATGCTCGATCCGAGGACCTGCACCTTGTACGAGCTCTTCGATGCGTACTACCGGTCCGACGGCAAATCGACCGCCGGATCAGGCGCGATTTGGCACCTTCGGTCGAACCGCCTGCGGCCAGCCGGATGGACGTCGGCGGACGCGGCGGGGCTCCCGATACTTCCCGGGCTCGTCACCTACGCGGAGGTCAGGTCGGGTCACATCGACCACGCAATCCGATTCACCGCTCCAGAAACAGACGATCGTTACATCTGGCCAGCGCGCCATGAAGCAAGCGACGTCAACAACCCGGATCTGCCGCCTATGGGAGCTCGATTCCGCCTGAAGGCGAGCTTCGATTTGCCGCCGTCGTTGTGCTCGCGCATGTGCCAAACCATCGTCACCGCGATGAAGGAGTACGGGCTGATTCTCGCCGACAACGGAAGCAGTTGGTACTTCCAGGGCGCCTCCGATCCGCGATGGACGTATGCGTTCGTCGATCAACTCAAACAGATTCCGGCGAGCGCATTTGTGGCCGTCGATGAGTCGTCGCTGATGTGTTCGCCAGACTCGGGTCGTGCGCGACAGGCAGGACTGCCAAACGGGGGCTGCAAAACCAGATGAGAGCGGCGGCCGAACCGCGGTTCCGCTCACATACAAGGCAACAGGCCAACGTCGACGCGCGAAGGCGAGCGTCGGTTCAAAACCGGAGCTCAGTCTCGACCGAGTGGGTCACGACCGCGAATGCGAGCTCGGATCCGAGAACCCGACGCAGAGGCGTATTGCAGGATCGGCTGATTCCCGAGGCCGATAGCTGCGATGAGGGCCAGCTGAGCTGGGACCGTCTGCATCTCGCATTCCAGCGGTTGCTCAGAGACAACGCGGGACACATTTTGGAGCCGCCGCGGCGTACCTCTTCGCGCAACCGTCACGCTGAGTTAGCTTTAGCGCCGGCTGACCGAGGGAACGGAGCGTGACATGCCGGGTTTCATTCAGATCATGGAGTTCAAGACATCGCGAATTGATGAGGTCGAAGCCTTCTCCAAGAGGATGGAGCAGGAGCGCGGCGATGCTCTGCTCGCCACGAAAGCGACTTTCACCGCAGACCGTGATCGACCTGGGTACTACTTGGCCATTATCGAGTTCGACTCCTATGAGGCGGCGATGAAGAACTCGAACGATCCTGAAACGAGTAAGTACGCCGAACAGATGAGTGCGTTGCTGAACGGTCCGCCCAAGTACTTCAACCTTGACGTCCACGACGTGATGGAGCGCTAGCGAAGGGTCAGATTCGGTACCAGTGAGCGGGAACCCCATCTCGGTGCGAGCCCCGCGCTCAACGAAACCTCGTATTCATTCCTTCACAGACGCGTCTCGGTAACTCAACTTGTCCTCGGACACGCTTGAAGGCGAACAATCGATCGTCCGAGCCTGAGGGCGACCATCTCAGGGACCGTGAGCGGCCTCCCGGAACTTCGAACGCCCTGTCGGGCCAAAGGCCACCGTGGCATCAATCAACGCCGGCGGATGGTAAGCCTTTAACGCAAGACGTCCGAATCTCGACCCGTTGAGCGTTCACCGATTCTTCAGCTCACAACAGCTTCAACCTCGATCTCGACGCGCCAGCGGGGATCGAGCAGCCGAGAGACGATGACCATCGTCGCTACTGGCCGGTGACCAGCGAATAGTTCTCCGTGGACGGCTCCGACCGCGTCCGCATCATCAGCGTCCACCAAGTACATCCGAGTGCGGACGATGTCGCGAAAGCTTGCCCCGAGGGCTTCGAGGGCATCGCTGATGATTTCAAAGCAGCGCTTGGTCTGAAGGGCAGGGTCGGCATTGACCTCACCGCTTTGCCAGATTGGCGCGGTGCCTGCCACGAGAATTCGATCTTCGATCCGGAGTGCTCTGCAAAAGCCGACTCGGTCCTCGAAGGGAGATTCGCTGGCGACTCGCTTGCGTTCAATCACACAGCAAAGCTACCAACCGGCGTCCTTGCTATCCCGTGCTCTCAGACGTCGGGTCAGGAAAGATAGGACACGCGGCTAATCAACATCCAACTCCGCGTTCAATACAAGTGATCGAAGACAAAACTGAACCGGTGACGCGTGATCCTCAGCTCCTCAGTGAGTTCCGGATCGTCTGGGGATCGTCGCCCTTGCCGCTAGGCGTTCGCCACCGCGCTAGGAGCTGTCGGTCCATGAGCGCTCAAGCTCGCTCTAATGCGCAGGCCCGCTGTCCGCGTGAGGACCATCGTGATGGCCATGAAGATCAACGCGTCCGTGATCGCGTTCGACGAGAGGCTGTTTGTGGCAAACCACCGGTCGAGCGCGTGAGAGGTGAAGGCCTCGTCCTCGAAGGCGAGCCGTGCTCCAACGACGACAACCCACAAAAGGGCGTACATCGCGCCCGCCTTGCTCCAAGCGAAGCCGTCGGACTCGCGGCGTACTTGAAAAAGGGCGGCGGCCACAACACCAAGAACGATGCCCAACGCGGCTAGCCCGAGCTCAAAGGCGAGCCCGTTTCCATTTGTCGCGACGCTCTTGACGTAAAAGGCGATGATGACACCGGTGACGACGACGGGCCGGACGAGGCGGAAGGCGTTGATCTTCCGGTGTCCGAGGTCAGAAAACAAGACCGCTGCCAGCACGACGAGGTTGATGACCCAAGCGCTGGTCGGCATGTCGCCTCCTCTGCAGCTGGTCGAAATGCGGCGACAGGGACAGGAAGCTAGAAATGGCGCGCGGGTTTTCCTTCAAGGCCGCCGACACCATGTCACTTGCAGCTCTTTTGGGAGCGATTTTATTAATTGACAGGTTTGTGTGCACGCCGCGGCTGAGCCCACAAGTTCCCAGCCGCACCGGAGCGTCCATCTCCCCAACGACGCGCTCGGCCGAGGAGAGCCAGGGTCGCACCGAATCGGCGATCCGTTCGCCTGGCCGCGCATCCTCTTAGCGGTAAACGCGCCCTTCGATCCGGCCGTGCCGGCCCGCCGGCGCAGCGCGAGTACGAGCGACACGTCGCAAAGCGCGAACAGCGCCCCGAACGCGACTGAGGACGGTTCGGCCGGGATCGCGAAGCGTTTTCGCCGTCGAAGAGCTGACCCGCGCGTCCATACGCTGTGTCGGTGGACCTCTCACCCGAATTGCGCAGGTTCGCGGAGACGCCCGGGCGTTTCACGCCCATCCCCGAGGAGTCGAGCGTGAAACGCTTCGCTGACGACCGAGTCTGCATCGTGCAGGGACCGACCTGGGCGGCGATCGCCGACGTGCGCATCGAACAGGACGACATCGACAGCTTCATCGCCGAGGTGCGATCACTCGTTCCGCCCGAGAACGAGCCAACGTGGTGGATCGGGCCGTCGACGCGACCTGCGGATCTGTTCGACCAATTGCAAGCACGCGGATTTCGTGAGCCGCACGACCACGTCGTCACGACCCACGCTCTCGCTCTCGACAAGGAGCCGCCTGAGGGACCGAGCGACGTCCAGGTGACCGAGGTCGAGACCTTCGAGCAGTTCCGTGCGGGCCGAGAGATCGCCTGGGACGCCTTCGATAGGCGTGAGGAACTTCGCGAACGCAACCGGGCGCGACTCGAACAGGACTACGAAGAAGCTGTCCGGTTCGGAATCCCCGTCGATTTCCTTGCCACATCCGAAGGACGGCCGGCGGGGACGGCAACGGCCATCCCTACCGACTTGGGCGTGTTTCTCGTCGGCGGCGCGACCGCTTCGTGGGCTCGAGGCCGCGGCATCTACCGGGCGCTCGTCCGGGCACGGTGGGACTACGCGGACGCTCGCCACACTCCCTTACTCGTAACGCAAGCCAACGCGAGCACGTCCTACCCGATCCTTTTGCGGCTCGGGTTCGAAGAGGTGTGCACGATCCGGCGTCTCGAGGATCCCGGTCCGGAATGAATTCCAAACGGTCAAGCAATCTCAAACGCGGCTGCACTCGGGCGACGTTCGGGCGACGCCGCTTTGTCGCTCACTCACTTTGACGTTCGAGAGTCTCGAGACAACGCGTGCTTTCGCTGTGCTCCGACGCTCGTCCAGCGACGACCGCTTCGGCGTCAACGCGCGCCCCAACGAACGGGTCCGCTGCTCCTCAATCACCCTCCGTGAAGCGTCGTATTACCACTTAGAGCACAGATTTCGTGCTGAGGGGACCCAATGAGCGAGCATCCGATCGGACGGACCGCCATCCAACACGACGAGCCCCACCTCGTTATGGCACGAACGATGGGCGACATTTTACGGTCGATCCCGACTGTCGACGGATGCCTCATTGCACTCGTCGACGGAGACGAGCTCGTTTGCGAGTCGGGCCTCGGCAGCTTCGCTGATGCAATTGGGTTGCGAGTGAAGATCAACAAGAGCCTGGCCGGGCTCTCGCTCCGAAGCGGCAGGCCGTTCCGTTGTGACGATGCAGAGACCAACGTATGGGTAGACCGCGTTATGGCCCGACGATTCAACGCCTCATCGATCCTCAGCGCTCCCCTGAAGAACTGCAACCAATCCTTCGGTGTGCTCGTTGCGATCTCGTCGGTTCGTGCAGCGTTTAACAGTCAAGACGTACAGATCCTCTCCGATGCAGCGAAATCTGCATCCGACGAGTTCACGACATCAAGAGCCAGAGGTCTTCGACTTCTAACGTCTCGCAGGAAGTAGCGACGTTTACGCGTGAGGTAGCTCCAACCTGTCGCCGCGCCATTGTGACTCCGTTCAATCTCGTGTTTGAGACACGGCCCTAAATCGCGCGATTAACAGAGCCTTTTAATCAAGTTTATCTATCGGCGTGTTGCGGCGGCGCGCTGAACTGGCGGGGACTGCCAACATAGTCGAGGCGCATCGCGTTGATCGTGCCCGCGTCGATGGCTCGTTGCTCGTCCGCCTCGGTGACGCCCGCGAGTTCGGAGAAGAGGTATGGCCCGTAGGCGCACACGCTTGCCACGAAGCGCCGGTCGAGCTCGACCAGCAACCTCGAGGCGGTGTGCAGCCCCTCGCCGGTCGCCCAGTCCCGAAGGAAGGCGTCCCAGGCGCATCCTGACGCGAGCCAGCCCGCCCGACGGTGACAGAGCCAGTTCTCCCCGTCTTCGGCCTCCTCGTCCGGACCGAGTCGCTCGAAGGCCCACTGCGCGGTCGGCTCGTCGAAGCGCTCCCAGTCCCACTCCACGACAACGACCACGCCGTCGGTCGTCGTCCTCGAGACGACCGCGTCGAGCACCGCGCCGGGGTCGGCGACATGATGCAGCGAGGTGCAAGCGATCGTCGCGTCGACGCGGCCGGGAAGCGCGCTCCGCTCGAATTCGACCCGTTGGTAGCAAGGACCGGCGGGTGCCTCCGGGTCGATGCCCAGCGCGTAGTATCCGGCTTCACCGAGGTATGGGACGAACCCCCCGAGCGCGCCGCATCCGAGCTCGACGACGACTGCGGGCGGAGGCGGGAGCTGCGTGCGGACCTCCCGCCACAGCGTCTCTAGCCACCCGCCGCGCGCATGCTGAATCTCAGTTGTATATCGCACCTTCGCCGTTTTAATAGAACTCCATTACGCCGCAGAAGGCATTACTCGTAGGCACGGCGACGCTACGTCACTGAGAATTGGCGACGCCCGACTGCCTCCGTGCGAAGCACATCAAGGCTCGCCGCCACACAGGTCGGATCAAATTGCGTACCGGAGTTGTCGGTTAGGAAGTCACGTGCCTGCGCGGGCGCGAAGACTGAATCTCGGTACGGCCTGACGCTCGTCAAGGCATCGTAAACATCAGCGACGGCTAGGACGCGACCTATTTGGGGAATGCTCTCGCCCCAAAGCCCGTCCGGATAACCCGCACCATCCCAACGTTCGTGATGGGCACGCACCGCCGCTGCCAACGGAGAGAGGTTCTCTGAGATCGCTAGCAACATCTCGGATCCAATCACCGGGTGACGCTGCACCTCTACACGTTCGTGAGGTGCCAGGGGACCTGTCCGAGCAATCAATTCTGGCGAGATGCCGAACTTGCCGAGATCGTGAATAGCACCTGCGCGTTCTGCAAGATGTCGATCGAATGAGTCAAGACTAAGCTGCGCAGCAACTCGACTGGCGAGTTCGCCTACGCGATCCGAATGCTCAGCCAGGAGGCGCTCGTAGACCTTCTGGGCGGAACGAAATGCGACGATTAGTCGCTGCTTATGTGTTTCAGATCCCGATTTCTCGAGCGCCTCGAACGCCATCTGCCACCGCACCCAGGACATCGCCACAAACGGCTAAAAATCGTCCTGAGACCTAACGGCTCCCGGCACCGATTGGTGAAGTAACCCTGCGGGACAGGCAACCTAACCAGAGGTTTGGCTGCACGAAAGCCGCCAACGCGAATCTCGCGGGCGGTCATTAGGAACCGATATTTCTGCACAATGAAGCGCGGCCGTCGCGGGATTTATCTTGAGCTTCGTCCACGCCGCCCTTGAAATTTCTCGAAGGGCGGCCGCCGCGATGCGATCTGCTTTTGCGCTCTGGAAGCTGTCGCGAACGTGACCGGGATTCTGACGGGGCGCAGAATGCCGCCCCGGAGATCGGGATCTCGTCGCAGGCGAGCTGATCAGCGGCCTGCGTCGGCTCAATTGCTAGACACCGGCGCAAATGTTCTGACCGGCGAACCCGTTCGTGTAGGTGAATGTGTCGTAATTCTCAGGGGTCGTGCCAACCACGGTGGACGCTGGCGAGGGCCCTTCGTCCACCGCACCGGCATCGGTGCTCCGAAGGGCGACTTCGACTGCGCCGTTGCCGGCCGGATCGACGGTGATGGCGTAGTAATGGGGATTTTCCTGGAAGACCGGAAGATACGGCCCGCCGTTCGCGGAGGTGGTGAGCTCTGCGGTCGTCGTCGGCCACGCACCGAGGGCCGTGTAATACGCGCTGACTGCGCTTTCGACGGCCTTCGCGTCGTTGTCGCACGTGCTCACCGCACTCGTACGCGCCGACGAGTGGAACACGAAGATAACTACGCCAGCGGCGGCGCCGAGGATGACAAGTAGAAAGAGCAATCCAGTCAGTCCGAATCCGTTGTCGTCGGCCCTGGTGGTGCACTCCGGTCGGATATGGCGGAACCCGGGATTCGTGGCGGCTCGTCCTCGTGTATTTACGGCCTTCGCCGATACACGTTGGCTAACGACGAGTCTCGGAGCAGTGATTCAGCGTGTGGGCCCTATTTGAAGTATCTGACCCTGGCGAAATGATCAATCGTTGTCATATCGTGCGCAACCACGGCTTCAGTACGGCTTTGCCCTGCTCCAGCACCGAGGAGTTGTGTCAACTTCGCGCCGCGTTTAACAGAACCCCTATATCCCGGGTGCGCCTAGCTTCGGCCGGGACTTAGAGGGACTCGATCAGCTTGTCTGTCTCGGCCTCGTCGAAGGCTCGTAGCGTTTGAGTCGAGAGGTTCCCCTGCATGCCGACCAGGAGAGCGAACTTCGCCGCCGCCTCGTCGTTCGGGGCCTCGGCGACAACCACAAGGTCGAACTGGCCCATCGTCACGTAGACCTGCTTGATCTTTCCTCCGATCGACTTCGCGTGCTCACGGGCCTTTGCACGGCGCTTCGAGGAGTCTTTGACCGTCTCGATCCCCTGCTTGGTGTACTTGCCGAGAATGACGTAATTGGCCATGGCAGTCTCCGATCAGATGGTTACGCGCGCCGGAGAGTATCTGTTCGGTCGTGGCGACACCAGCGCCGCGATCCGCTCCTGAATTGGATTGGATCAAACGAGAGGGGAGCGGGCGTCCGCCCGGAAAGGAACAAGCTGACGGTTCTGAGCCCGAGGTGGGATTCGAACCCACGACCTGCGCATTACGAGTGCGCTGCTCTACCACTGAGCTACCCGGGCAACGTGCAGATTTGCTAAGCCACCCCTCCGTAAGTCCTAGATTTTGCCCAGTTTCGAGCATTGAGACGGCAGGACATGACGAAGTCAAGATACGGCACCGAATCAATGGTGGAGCGCAGTCGAGGGGTGTGGCGACCGCGCGCATACATAAAGGCCACCGGCAAGCGACGTCAAGAAACGTTCAGGTGCTCGAGCGGCGCAGGTCCTCGAGCTCATGGGGAGGAGGCTCAGACACTGGTCGCTCATCTAGGACGACTCTGGCTCGATTAAGGGCGAATTGCACCAATGGAAGGCACGACGGGTGTGACCGCAAACGAATTGCCGGGATCGGTCGCGCCGCCCTTGCAGAGAGTGAGGCCGGGGACGAACCCAGCGGAATGCTGAAGACCGACTTCGAGTGCTCTGGCAGCATGAACTCCACACGGGCAGCCATCTGGAGGCTGCCGAGATCGCAGCGGTACTTGGCAAGCTCGACGTACGCGGGTGGCTGCGACGCGAAGTTCCACATGACGCTCCGGAACGGTCCTGAAATACTGACTGCGAGTGAATTGCGGGAGGCGCAGAACTCTCCCCGTCGCCGTAACGGGCTTCACCCGGAGATAGCCGTCGAGGACACACGGTCTTGTTCCACGGTTCGTGAGCGTGATGATCACCGGGTGCTGGCCGGTCGCGGGCGAAACCTCGGAACCTTTCTTCGCGCTGATCTGCGCGGGTAGGCACGAAGCGAGGTGCCACGACACTGACGTGTCGGATGTCGCGCCGATCGCTTTGGTCGATGCCGTTGCGTTCGAATCGTGACCAGCGAAGATGCTGACAAGACAGAGTCCGAGTGCGGCGCACGTAAACACGCTCATTCGCATGATCAGAGGTCCGATGTCCCGGCTGGAGTCATTTGTCTCACACACCTCAACTCGGCTGCGTCCGCTTTCCTAAGACAATCAGTCGAACGTTTAACGCCTGAGCCCAGATAATCGAGTTCTATTACGCCGCAGGTGAGGAGTTGCTCTCAAGCGCAGGCTGAAGCTTGCCGATGCAAAACGCGTCCCCGGCCGGCCGGACCGCTTGCATCCTACGGACCGTGCGACCGTTATCTCGTCCCGTGCGTGCGGCGCGTATCGTCAAGGGCAAGAGCGCGGAGGGGGTTCAGATGAGAGGGATGAGAGGGCTAACAGGGGCACTCTTTTTTGCCGCGTGTGTCTGTGCCCTCATTTTCGGTATCGAACTGGAGCGAGGCGTTGCGCACACAACTGTTGGTTGGTGGGCGATCGCTGGGGCGGCCTGCGCACTGGGGGCCTCCCTGTCATCACTCGTCGCCAGGCGTTCGGGCCTAGGACGGTGACCGTTAACGACCCACGGTCCGAGGACGAGCTTGCAGTGGCAGCGCGCCGCTTTGGGCGGTGCGAGGTGTGCGAATACCCGCTCGACTTCGATGTCGAGACGCGTGAGGTGTACTGTCCAGTTGGCGCCTGCGTACACCCCGATCGCCCCGTGCGCCATCCGTTGCCGCCGAACTCGCCGGGAGCGACGGCCTGACGGGCTCGGTTAGGCCGTTCGGGTTCAAGTGGTCCTGCCACATAATTCTGTTCAACTGGCGTGTCCCGGTCCCCCGAGCTAGATATGCGGACTTATCTGCGCCGGCTCGTTCGTCCTCAAGGCGCGCGCATCCCTCAAGAGTTATGCCCAGCCGGTCGTGTTGGATGGGTACGGGATGGGATGACGGGAGCGGTTCATGGTCAAATGCCAATACTCGACTTGCACGACTGAAGTAGAAGCAGATCAGCGTTTCTGCGATCGTCACGCGACCGAGTTGACTTTAGAAGTCGCTGCCCTGGAAATTAAGTGCCCACAATGTGGTGCCTGGGCACCTGAGGGATTACTCAACCACGACTGCGCCCATCCGAGCTCACAGCCGCCGCCTGCCGAGATGGTGTAGAGAGCAATACCAGTCAACCATTGGTGCCGGTCGCGTCATGGTGTGCTCAGAGTTTGGTTCCGGTGGTCGGTACGCCGCCAAGAATCTTCAGATGGGCTGCTGCTGAGTAATTGAGTTCGATTAAATCAACCCAGGCAACTATCCCTTGACTGCCGAAGTCCTGCATGTTATACTCTTTTCCTATGGGAGCCGGAAACCGCAAGTCCCCTACCAGGGCACAGTCGTCGGAGTCTCAGTACTCGCTCATGGAGTTCGTGGCTCGATTCCCCGACGATGACGCCTGCCTGAACTACCTCTGGCGCACCCGTTTCGCCACGGAGGACGGCTCGCACGCGCACTGTCCGCAATGCGGCGAGGTCCGCGAGTTCAAGCACTACAACGGGAAGCAACAAAGGCAAGCGTGGTCGTGCGTCGCGTGTGGCCACTACATCTACCCGACCGCGGGGACGATCTTTCACAAGTCGTCTACGGCGCTGCACCTCTGGTTCTATGCGATGTACATCATGGCGAGCACTCGTTGTGGAATTGCTGCCAAACAGCTTGAGCGGGAATTGGGCGTTACCTACAAAACGGCATGGCGCATGTTCACGCTGATTCGCAACCAGCTCATGACGCAGGATGAGGTTGTTCTGAACGGACAAGTCGAAGCCGATGAAACCTACGTCGGTGGGAAGCGGCGCAATGGACCGCATCGTCCCGGCGAAGGAATCGACCACAGGAATCGAGGCGGTGGGAGAACCCGGGACCAGAAAGTGCCAGTGTTCGGAATGGTCGAACGCAAAGGTCGCGTCCGCGCCTACCCGGTTGCCGATGTGTCGTCCATCAACCTTGTGGGTGGAATCCGAAAGCATGTTCGGCAGGGTTCGGTTGTGTACACAGACTCGTTCCCGGCGTACCGCGCCATGAAGCACGAGATGTTCGACCATCGGCAAATTGACCACCACGCGGGCGTCTACGTAAGTGGAGATATTCACACGCAGACCATCGAAGGTTTCTGGTCGCTCGTGAAGCGTGGCATCTCGGGATCGCATCACGCGGTCTCCAAGAAGTGGCTACAGGGATACCTCAACGAGTACGTCTGGCGGTACAACCACCGCGACGACCCAAGGTCAATGTTCGAGTTACTTCTTCTTCGGTCTACGTATCCTGCGGAGTAATGAGACCTGGGGCTTGGCGATTGCCGACAGCGCGGTTTCGATTTCATCGCGCGTTGGCACCGGAATGGAGAGGCCCTTTTCCGTTTTCTGAGTGGGCTGATCCTTTGGCTTGTCTGCCATATCCCTCCAAGGGTAGGCCATGAGTGTTGGCGACCTTACGGACGCCTTTGCCAAGCTTGGCAGGGCGCAGGTGCATTTCGAGCAGCTCAAAGCGGACGTAATCGGGTATCCAAACCCGCACCCTGAACCACACTTCTCTATGAGGCAGGAGTTCGACAAAGACGCTGGCGAAGTTCGATTCACGGTACGCCGCGTTCGGGAGTTTCCAAGGGAATGGGGACTGCTGATAGGGGACGTGCTCAATAATGCACGAACCGCACTTGACCATCTCGCTTGGCTGCTCGTTCAGAAGGGAAGCATTCCTGAACCCGACAAGGACTGGCTCGTTCAATTTCCGATCCACGACAGCATGGACGATTTCAACGCCAACATCGCGCGACGACTGCCGGGAGTGAGCCAAAGGAACATCGACGCCATACGTAACAGACAACCGATTCCTGGCAACCCTCACTATGCGATGGTCGCACCCCTGACGCTGCTCCGCGAATACGGGCGAATCGACAAGCACCGAGAACTCCATGCCGTCATCGCTTCCGAACAGGGAATATCTGTCGGAATATTCAGCGCCGCCGACTGCAAGATCACGGCCGTTCATCCTGGAAGGGACATCGAGGATGTCCCGTTCGTATTCGAGGTAGGAATGGAACTCATGCGCGCGGACGTCGCCGATGTCGGACCACAGGCGCGCGTGGAATTGAAAATCGAGGGGCAGTACGCGCCATCTCTCCCAGATGGACGGGAACTCCTTCCGACGCTCAGATCGATCTGCGATGCGGTTTTCTTCGTTGTATCGGCCTTTGATTCGGAACTTTGAGGTAACCATTTAGTAAGACACCTCCGCTTCGACATCGATGCCGGGGCGCTGATGAGAAATCACAATGCCGTCCGCGCTGAACTGGTCGATATCGAAAACCTTGACACCGCAACATCTGACGCTCGCTGGTGCTCCAGACACCGATTGCCTCATCGGTTCTGAGAATCTGATTCCCCGAGGATTCGGCGAGGTCGTCAAAATGCGCCGTTGCCGATTGTCGGTCGTAAAGCGAATGTCGCGAGCGCCAACGGACGAACCGGGGATCGCCAGGATTCCCGAATCACCGCCAGGCACAGGGCGACCGTTCAGGTGCCAACGGATCCTTGACCGATAGAAGCGGTAAGCACGATGAGGTTCGCTGATCCAAATGAAAGCGAACGCGGAGACCCCGACGATCGCCCATCCAAGATCGTGCTGTGCGACGCCCGTCATCCCGAGACCGATTCCGGCCAGACCGATCGGAACAATGACGGCGTACCAATACCGTTTTTGGTCGCTATCCACGGGGCCGGATTATAGCCCTTTGACCTGCCCCTCGGCAGTCGTGGGATAGTTACCTCAACCCATTTAGGCAAACAGCAGCGCCGAGTGAGTTTCTTTAGCTTTGGTTGCGCGCACCAAGGATGAGAAGCCAAGCGCCCGAAATCGCGAAGCCAATTCTGCGACGCCCACTCGCATGCCGCTCGGAGAACGAACCCACCGACCGGCCATTTGTTTCCGCGAACAGGCGCGGAGATCGTGAAGTGCTCCTTCTGCGGGAAGCCCCAGAATCAGGTGAAAAAGCTGATCCCGGGACCGGGCGTATACATCTGCGACGAGTGCGTCGATTTGTGCGTCCTCATCCTGACTGACGAACCCGACGACCCTTCGGAGGGCGACGGCGGTACTACTCGATGAGGCCCGCCTGAGCTCGCTAGTTCAGTTCTATTAAGCCGTCGAGTTTTGCACGTGCACGTAGATTGGCGGCCGCCGCGCGTACCTGCTCGTGTGTCAACGGCCCAACGAGAAGGCGGCTGGCTAACCGCGAAGCGCGAAGAACTCCAGCGCGTTGTTGTCAGGGTCCCGGAAAGAGAGGCCCGAGCCGTAGGGAGCGTCGACGATGCCATCGTGGCTGATCCCGAGCTCTGAAAGGCGTTTCTCCCATCCCTCAAGTTCGGCGCGATCGGCGCAATGGAACGACACATGATCAAGGCCGATCCGGCGCTCATTGAAAGGGGACCCGTCGATGAGATCCGGGAACTGATGGAGACCGAAGATCGTGCCACCGCCGAGCATCCACACGACGTGACGGAACTCGCCTTCGTCACCTTCCATGAGAGGCTTGGCACCGAAAAGATTCTCGTACCAGGGAACGCTTCGACTCAGGTCATTGACCGTCAGCGCCACATGACCGATGGCCGGGAAGTCGGACATCGTGCGTACCTCCATTCCATTGACTGCCCGAGTAGCAGTCGACCGCAGAAGGCTAGTTGTGAGCCGTCATTCGTTGAGGCCCCAGACAAGGTTTCCTTGATGCCGAACTGGCTCGTCGCACTTTCTGGACGTTCTCTGTGTAGACCGACCAAGCAAGTCTGGACAACTTCGCCACCAGCGACCCGCACCGGCGCATCATCGAACGCCTGAGGCCGCTCATGCCGCAGGTCCAGCGCAGGAAACTCGCCGAACCGGCGGATCCACGACCGGCTAGCGCTGTCCCACGACTTCGCTGTGACCGTCGTAGTCGACTCTGATTGGAGCCCGCTCGTGGAAGAACTCAATCAGTTCCGACTGCGTGTGGACACCGCACCGCCTGAAGATCGTCGCAAGGTGGTTACGGACCGTGCTCCGCGTCACTCCCAGCTTCGCCGCGATCGCCGGAACTCGCACACCTTGCAGGAGGAGCCGAAGAACTTCCCACTGACGCGGCGTAAGCGCGATCGACTCTCGTCGTACTTCCTCTGTCAAATCTCGTCCTGTCTATTCAATAACCGACTCGGGTCGAAGCATCGCCGTATCAGCGGGACGTCGACCAAATTGCCCGCGCGACACCCACTATGACGAACAGGATGCATCAACTGGCACGGCCGCTCCATAGACAGAGCGTCACCTCTTCATAGACAAAATGTCTAAAGATGTTGCCCCAGTTCAGGTACCAAAACTTCAAGCGGGTGCGTTCGAACCGTCCTACAAAGAAGTGGCGAGCCAAGAGCCCCGGCCGCGCGCAAGCTTTCCTGATCCTCGCGACGCGTCAACCTCGGCGAGGGCGAAGACCTGCGATGAAGTCTCTCGGGCTTCAGCGGCGCTCGGTGTTGATCTCGCTGAGTGCGGAGGGAGTGGGATTCGAACCCACGAGGCTCATCGCCCAACGGTTTTCAAGACCGTCGCATTCGTCCGCTCTGCCATCCCTCCCGTGTGTCGACGCTAATTGACCCCGGCAGCCTTGCGAGGTGTGCGCATCCGCAAAGGGCTGACAGGATAGGAGATGGAATGCGCCCCTCGGACCTCGATGATCTGCTCGATGGCGTTCGCGATGGATCGGTTTCGCCGCAGGAGGCGGCAGAACGCCTACGGTCACTTCCCTTTGCCGACCTCGGATTCGCCCGCGTCGATCACCATCGCAGTCTCCGCCAGGGCATGCCGGAAGCCGTACTCGCTCAGGGGAAGACGCCAGAACAGGGCGCGGCGATCGTGTCAGAGCTCCTTCGCAAGGGGATCGGGCCGGTGCTCCTCACGCGGGCGAATGGGCGCCAGCGTGACGCCGCTCTCCGCGCCGCGCCTGGCGGACACGCAGTGCCGGAGACCGATGACCCCGACGACACGTACTTCGTTTCCTGGCGAGAGTCCCATCGAAAAGACGGCCAGGTCGCCATCGTCACCGCCGGTACGTCGGATCTTCCCGTCGCCCACGAGTGTCTCGCAGTGCTTCGCGCCTTCGGTTTCACGCCAACGCTCTATACCGATTGCGGCGTCGCAGGTATCCACCGGTTGCTCGTTCACGAATCCGAACTCCGCAAGTCCGACGCCCTAGTCGCGATTGCGGGCATGGAAGGCGCGCTCGCAAGCGTGATCGGCGGCATCGTTCCCGCACCAGTCGTCGCCGTGCCGACGAGCGTCGGTTATGGGTCCTCGCTCGAAGGAGTGACTGCGCTCCTCGCGATGCTCGCGAGTTGCGCGCCGGGCGTAACCGTCGTGGGTATCGACAACGGTTACGGCGCGGCGTGCGCAGTCGCCCGCTTGCTGCGATGAACGAACACCCCTCCCGTGATCGAGGGACGTCGAGCGAACGGCCCGTCGCCAGCCGGACCGCCTGGTTCCACTGCTTCGCCGGCGTCGCTGGCGATATGGCACTCGGCAGCTTGATCGACGCCGGCACCGACCTCGACGAGCTGCGCAAGCTTCTCGATCGACTCTCGATCGGCTCGTGGAGCTTCGAGACGAAGCCGGTTCTGCGCGGCGGGATCGCGTCGACCCAGGTCGAGGTCCGCGTCACCGAGACCGGCGTCGTTCGGACGTTCCCGCACATCGTCACGATCCTCGAGGACGCGAAACTGCCGGCGCGGGTCCACGAACGGTCGCTGGCGGCGTTCTCGGCACTCGCGAGCGTCGAAGGACGGCTTCATCGTCGCCCGACCGCGCAGGTCCACTTCCACGAACTCGGTGGCCACGACACGATCGTCGACGTCGTCGGCACCGCGGCCGCGCTCGAGATCCTCGGGGTCGACGAGGTCACTTCGAGTCCCGTCGCGCTCGGCCACGGCGTTGTGCGCACACGCCACGGGATGCTCCCAAATCCCGCCCCGGCCGTGCTCGCCCTGCTCGCCGGCGCACCGGTCTGGGGCCGGGAACTCAACGTCGAGCTCACAACGCCGACCGGGGCTGCGATTCTCTCGGCCATGGCCTCGTCCTTCGGCCCCCTCCCACCGATGACGGTAGAGGCGACCGGGTACGGCGCCGGGTCTCGCGAGATCGATGGGCTGCCGAACTGCACCCAGGTCGTTCTCGGCCACCGTGTGGCACGTACCGACGGCGAGCTCGGCCAGCCGCTCGTCGTCATCGAGGCGAACCTCGACGACGCGACCGGTGAGCAACTCGCCGATGCACTCGGCTCGCTTCTCGACGCAGGCGCGTACGACGCGTGGGTCACCCCCGTCGTCATGAAAAAGGGCCGACCGGGTTATGTGCTCTCTGCGCTCTGCGACGCTGCCCTCGTCGACCAGCTCACTCGGGTCGTGATGTCGGAGACCGGGACGCTCGGTGTGCGTGCGATCTCGGTCGGCCGGACAACGGCGCCGCGTTCGATGAGCGCCGTCGAGGTCGACGGGGTTCCGTTGCGCGTGAAGGTGAGTCCCGGGCGCATCAAGGTCGAACACGACGACGCCGCGTCGTTCGCAAAGACGACCGGACAGCCGGTGCGCGAGGTCGTCGAGCGCGCCGAGCGCGAATGGTGGCGGCGCAGCGGCGACCCGACAAACGATCCCGACGAGGACGCCTGAGCGAACCCGACGGTGCCGGTCAGCCAGAGAAGTCGATCGTCACCGAGCGACGGACCGCCGATCCCGACCGCATCCTCGCCGTGACGAGGAGCACGTAGGTCGCCGGTCGGGGGACGCGCAGCCCGCGCAGCGCGAGGTAGGTCGACGAGCCGGGTGCGAGCGTCGGAACCTTGATCGAGGCTTCGCGCGATCGGATCGAGCGGTTCGTCGCGGAAACGACCAACGCCGACACCGACGCACCGCTGATCCAGGTGTTGCCGAGATCTCTGACGACGACGAACACGCCGATCTTCTTCGTCGCCGCGATCACCGCGACGGCACCCGACGGTGGGATCTGAAGTGTTGTGGTCGGCGCCGGCAGCGTCGTCGTGGTGGTCGTCGTGGTGGTGCTCGTTGACGTCGTCGTCGCCCCGGGAATCGTCGTGGTGGTCGTCGTCGTCGTGGTGGTCGGCGGCTTCGGAACCGTCGTCGTCGTCGGAGTCGGAAGTCCGGTGATGCGCAACGGCTGAGGTTCGATCGAGACGTCGACGATCCCGATCGAGGGATCCGCGGCGAGGCTGGCCGCGCGAGCAAGAGACGAGGTATACGAGGCGAGCGCGGGAAGCAACCAATTCGCGTGCACGGAGATCCACTGCGAGCTCGGCATCGCCGCGTCGCGCCCACGTTGTCGGACGAGCCCGGTGATCTCGTGATAGGCGGTGTCCGCCGCCTCGAGTCGTCGACCGGCTACCGACAACGACGCGGTCGCAGACGCCGTGTCGGGAGGAGCGGAGATCGCGCGGTTGATCCCCGAAGCAAGCAGCGCGATCCCTTCCGATCGGTCCTTTAGAACCGCGCCCATCAATGAGCCGATTGCCGGGGTCGGGGCCGCCAAGCCGAGCTGCGCGTACGTCGCCTCGGTGTCCACCGCCTCGTGCTCGAGCTCGGTGAGCGCCACCTCAAGCGTCACCCGGTTGAAGGCCGTCGGCGTGGTCGCATGAGATCGGATGGTGCGCAGCTCGCCAGCCTCCGTGTTCGACTGCGCGACGACGGCGGAAGCCGCCGACACCCACGTCGCCTCGGCGCGACGCTGCGCACCCGGTGACGACTTGACGATGTCGTCGATCACCTCGCCGAGGACGAGCGCGACCACGGCGACGACGACGACGGTGAGGACGATGCGGCGATGGTCGCGGCGGGTTTGATTCGGTGTGCGCCGCGCGCGCGGTCCGAGCACGGCCGAGACGCTACTGGGCGGTCAGAGGAAAACGTCCGAGCCGTGGCATCGCGCCACGGCTAGAGCCTCACTCGCCGACCGAACCCCCACTGACGCTGACCTCCGACTTCGTCGAGCGCCAGTTCACCGTCGGACGGATTGCCTCAGGGTTGACGCGGTGCTTGAAGCGCAACGCCAGCTCGACGAGAGAGTGCACGTGCTCATCGGAGAGCAGGTGGGGCTTCAGTCCGAGCTCGGGCAGCTTCGTCGTCACCGCGTGGTAGTAGTGCTCTTCCTTCTCCACTCGCGGGTCGGGGATCGACTCGATCGTCACCGGCACGGACGCGACGCGTTTCACCCACTCGGCGAGCTGGCCGACCGAAAACTCCTCGGTGAACTGATTGAACACGCGGTACTCGCCCGCCGTCGGCGGATTGATACAGGCGAGCTCGACGCATGCCAGCGTGTCGCGGATGTCGAGCATGGAACGGGTCTGACCACCCTTGCCGTACACCGTGAGCGGATAGCCGACCGCCGCTTGCACGGCGAAGCGGTTCAGCACCGTGCCGAACACGGCGTCGTAGTCAAAGCGCGTCTCCAAGTCCGGGTGGAGCACGGTCTCTGCTGTCTGCTGTCCGTAGACGATGCCCTGGTTCAGGTCAGTCGAACGCAGTCCCCAGATGCGGCAGGCGAACAGGATGTTGTGGCTGTCGTGCACCTTCGACAGGTGATAGAAGGAGCCCGGCTGCTTCGGGAACGGCAGGACGTCGGTCCTTCCGTTGTGGGTGATCTCGATGAAGCCCTCTTCGATGTCGATGTTCGGCGTGCCGTACTCGCCCATCGTCCCGAGCTTCACGAGATGGATCGCCGGGTTGAGCTCGGTCATCGCATAGAGCAGGTTCAGCGTGCCGACAACATTGTTCACCTGCGTGTACACGGCGTGCTCGCGATCGATCATCGAGTACGGGGCGCTGCGCTGCTCGCCGAAATGGACGACCGCGTCGGGCTCGAAGCTGCGGAGGGTGTCGTAGACGAATGCATATTCGTTCAGGTCGCCGATGAACGGCTCGATCGAATGCCCGCTCACTTCCTTCCAGGTCGTGACGCGGCGCTGCAGCTGCCGGATCGGGACGAGCGAGTCGACTCCCATCTCGTCGTCGTAGTGGCGGCGAATAAGGTTGTCGACGACGCCAACGTCGTGGCCTCGGTTGGAGAGGTGAAGGGCCGTCGGCCACCCGAGGTAGCCGTCACCTCCGAGAACAAGGATCCGCATCGAGCTTTCCTTCCTGTCGTCCTGCCGCGTGCTCTCTCTACGGTGCCACTTCGGGCGTCGCTCGCCAACGATTCGGTCGGGGCGGCCCTCAGCGAAGCCGCGGAAGAACCGGGTGTCCGGGTCGTATGGGGCTGTGTGATTGTAGTCGGGTCGATGCTCTTGCCGGGGCAGGTCAAGAGCTCGCGCGACGCGACACGCGATGGCCGACGGGGCGACACCGACGTGGGACACTCAAGGTCTTCGCCGGTGTGGCGCAGCTGGTAGCGCAGACGACTTGTAATCGTCAGGCCGTGGGTTCGAGTCCCACCACCGGCTCTTTTCGAAGCCGACAAACGCTAGCGGTATTCGCGCGGCACCCGATAGATGCCATCGGACGCCGGCTCCGACGAGAGCGAGGCCAACACGTCGACCTCGTCGACGGGCACCGGCTCGAGCTCCTGGGAGACGTAGCCCGGGTACTCGTCCGCCGGGACCGCCTCGTAGCCACCTTCTTCGGACCGCACGACGATGTTCGGCCGCTTGCGACGCCAGGCACCCGGGGTGTCTCGCAGCTCGACGCAGATCTTGTACGCGATCGGGAAGGTCACCAGTGGGATGACGATCACCAAGATGCGGAAGCCCCAGAGCACCTCGGTCAAGGTGAGGTGCAGGTAGTTCGCCAGGACGTCCGTCGCGCTCGCACCGAACAGCACGAAATAGAAGGCGAAGACCGCGCAGCCGAGCGCCGTTCGTTTCGGCCGGTCGCGCGGGCGGTCGAGCAAGTGGTGCTCCTGGTTATCACCGCTCAGCTTCGCCTCGAGTATCGGCCACCCGTAGATCAAGGTGAACGTGATCCCTGGCAACAGGATGCCGGGGAAGAACGCGTTCGGAATCATGTGGCCGGGGAAGTGGATCTCCCACGCCGGCCACACCCTGAGCGCCCCGTCCAACCAACCCATGTACCAGTCCGGCTGCACGGCGTAGCTCACGAGGTACGGCTTGTACGGGCCGTAGATCCAGATCGGGTTGATCTGGAACACAGCACCCATCAGCGCGGTGACGCCGGTGATCAGGAACAAGAACCCGGTCGTCTTCGCCGTGAATGTCGGCCAGAGGGGCGAGCCGACGACGTTGTCCTCGCGGGCGGTCCTTGACTTGAACTGCGTGTGCTTTTGATGGACGAGCAGACCGAGGTGGGCGGAGAGCAGCCCGATGATGAGCAGCGGCAGGATCAGCACGTGGATGACGTAAAAGCGCGGGATGATCGAACCGTTCCCGGGGTAGTTGCCGCCGAACAGGAAGAAGGCGAGGTACTCACCGACAAAGGGGATCGACTCGAGGATCGAGAAGGAGATCCGGATCCCGGTTCCCGAAATGAGGTCGTCGGGAAGCGAGTAGCCGATGAAACCGTTGAAGATCGCGAGGATGAGCAGCGTGGCTCCGAGCATCCAGTTCAGCTCGCGAGGGCGGCGGAACGCGCCGGTGAAGAAAATGCGCAGCATGTGGACGACGATCGCACCGACGAAGATGTTCGCCGCCCAGTGGTGCATCTGGCGCATCAACAGGCCGCCGCGCACGGCGAAGGACAGGTTGACGGTCGACTCGTACGCCTCGGAGACCTTCACGCCGCGAAGCGGCACATACGGGCCGTTGTAAACGACCTCGTGCGCCGAGGGCACGAAGTAGAGCGTCAGGAAGACCCCCGTCGCCAACAAAATGATGAACGAATAGAGCGCGATCTCGCCGAGCAGGAACGACCAGTGGTCGGGAAAGATCTTGTTGAGGATCGATCGCCCGCCGCGTGAGAACGCAAGACGGTTGTCGAACCAGTCGTAGAGCCGGTCGATCACGCCGTTCCGCCTCGCGACCAGAACCCAGGGCCGATGGGTTCGTCGTAGCCCCGCTGCGCCCGCAGATGCCCGGCCGGGTCGACATAGAGCGGGAGCTGCGCCAATGGCCGCGGTGCCGGACCGAAGATCGGCTCGCAACCGTCGCGCACGTCGAACAGCGACTGGTGACACGGGCAGAGCAGCTGCTGGGTCAGCTCCTCGTAGAGCCCGACAGGGCATCCCGAGTGCGTGCAGACCTTCGAGAAGGCGACATAGCCGTGCGGTCCCCAGTTCTCGCGCCCGCGCTTCGTGACGACGTTGCCCGACTCCTGCAGACGGATGAGGACTGTCTGGCTTAACGCGCCGCCGATGTCGTCCTCAGGAAAGACGGTGAGGATCCCCCCGACATCGACGGAGTCGACGGTGACCTTGTCGCCGGCGAGCGTCGTGAGATACGAGCCCTTGCGCCACGCCGTCGTGTACAGCTGCTTCTTCGGCAGCGGGCCGAGTGAACGCAGCAGCGGGAAAGCGGCGACGATCCCGAAGATCCCCGCCGCCGCGCCCATCGCTTTCACCAAGAAGCCGCGTCGGTTAATCGCGACCTTGCCACGCGAAACGAAGTCGCCGACGACCAGGTCCCGCTGGTCCTTCGTGACCGCCATCTTCTTGCGCGGTTCCTCGAAGGGTCCTCGCGGCATGAGGTACTTGCCCCACGATGTCAACGCGACGCCAAACGCCGCGGCACCAATCCCGAGCGACACCCCGAGCCATCGGTTGGGCGCCGCCTGCCAGTACGCCGCGCCGAATCCGGCGAATGCGAGCACCGAAAGGGCAAAGAAACCCCCCGCCAGTCGCTCGACTCGGCGCGGGTGACGCGCCGCGACCTGCATCTGCGGCGCGTCGAGGGGAACGAGGGTTTCGCCGTTCCGCTCGACGCCCGCCGGCGCATGACTGTCAGGCATTGTGCGGCACTTCGCCGACCGCCGGTGGATGGGGGCGGTGTCCGTCGTCGTCATCAGCGGGGCTTCGGTCGCCGATCCACAACGTGATAAGCACGATGATGCCGACGCCAACGAACAGCCCGATGAAGCCCTCGGCCACCGGGCCGACGCCGCCGAGTCCGAATCCACCGGGATTCGCCGGGTGTTCGATGTCCTTTGTCACGTAGGCGACGATGTCGTTCACTTGGCTTGGTGTGAACTCGGCGATGAGCCGCGGCATGTTCCCCGGGCCGGTGAGGATCGCCTCTTCCACCTGGGTCTTCGTGAGTCCGTGCAGCGGTGGTGCCGTGAGGCCGTTCGAGAGTGCGTCACCCGCGCCGGTGATGGTGTGGCAGGGCGCGCAGTTCAGCGCAAAGAGACTGAACCCCTTACTCACGCTCGCGCCCTTGAGGTTCACATTGGGAATCGATGGCCCACCTGGGGACAGCGACGCGACGTAGTACGCGATGTCCGCCGATTGCTTGACGCTGAAAAGCGCCGGCTTGCGCAGCGGTTGGGACGTCGGATTCGCGAGCGGCATCCATCCGCTCGAGACCCAAAGATCGACCGTCGCCGAGCCGACGCCCTCGAGGTTGGGCGCCAGGGCGCTGCCTTGCGCGAACGTGCCGTGGCACGTCGAACAGTTCGCGTCGAACAGCGTTCTCCCTTCTTGCAATTCCGCGTTCGAGACCTTCGTTGCCGCCTCCATGAGGGCGATCTGCGACGCGCGACTCGGTGCACGCAGATGCGGCGGCGCGAAAACCGTGAAGCCGATCACGAACGCGACGCCGACGATCCCCGCCGGCAGCGCCGCCGCCCGCAGGACCGGCGCTCGACGCCTAAGAAAGGAGGAAAAGCGCACTGAACAAACCGATCCAGACGATGTCGACAAAGTGCCAGTAGTAGCTCACCGCTTGATAGACGGGAGTCTCCCCCATGTCGCCGCGCGGACCCGACATGCGGATCAGCAACGCGATCATCGCGACGAGTCCGAGGGCGACGTGCAACCCGTGCAAGCCCGACATGATGTAGAAGAGCGAGCCGTAAGCGTTCGTCCGCGGACGGAACGGCAGGGTCTTCCACTCGTAGAACTGATTGGCGAGGAAGGCAGAGCCGAGGAGGAAGCTCGTAACGATCCATGCGCGCGCCTTGTTCCGCTCTCCGCGCTCTTGCGCCCAGACCCCGAGCTGCATGGTCGGGCTCGAAGCGAGCAGCACGAAGGTGAAGACCGCGGCCTGGATCGTGTCGAGCTTCGTGCCCGGTGGGGGCCAGACGGCGGCGTGTGCCCGGATCGTGAAGAAGGCCGCGAAAAGGCCCGAGAAGAACATGAACTCGGAACCGAGCCAGATCATGACCCCGACGGCGAGCAGTTGCGGCCGGCGTGGACGGACCGGAGCTGCCGACGGCGGGGTGTCGATCGCCGTCACCTCCGTCACGGCTCTTTCTTAGTCGAGAGCCCCCCGTTCGCACCAAACGCCCAACGCGCGAACCGGCGCGGAATTCGCCCCTCGGAATGCGGATATAGGGTCGGTTCGATGTCCGATCGACCTTCCGAATTCCTCGCCGCGGCCCGACGCGAGGGGGTCGAGCGAACGCCGGTGTGGTTCATGCGACAGGCGGGTCGATCGCTCCCTGAATACCGCGCCCTTCGAGGTTCGGGGAGCATCTTGGAGGCGGTGCGCGACGTCCCGCTCGCGATCGAGGCCACGGCGCAGCCGGTCCGCCGCTACGGCGTGGACGCGGCGATCGTCTTTTCCGACATCATGGTGCCGCTTCAAGCCGCTGGAATCGACCTCGAAATCATCGCCGGGAAGGGCCCGGTCATCAAAAGCCCGGTGCGCGATCGTTCCGACGTCGACCGGATCGGCGATTTCGACCCTGATGCCGCGGCCTTCGTCGCCGAAGTGGTACGAGGTGCGATAAGAGAGCTCGACGTTCCCGTGATCGGCTTCGCCGGTGCGCCGTTCACGCTCGCGAGCTACCTCGTCGAAGGGGGGCCCTCCCGCGACCATGCGCACACGAGGGCGCTCATGCACGGCGACCCGCCGACCTGGTTCGCGCTCGCTGACCGGCTCGCCGAGATCTCGCTCGCTTCGCTCGTCCAGCAGATCGAAGCGGGAGCAGGGGCGATCCAGCTCTTCGACAGCTGGGCCGGCAGTCTTTCGCGCCCCGATTATGAGCAATTCGCGCTCCCATCGACCCGTCGCATCCTCGACGCACTCGCAAGGTTCGGCGTCCCCCGCATCCTGTTCGGGGTGGGCACCGGCGAGTTCCTCGACCTGATGGCGAGCTCCGGTGCCGACGTTGTCGGCGTCGACTGGCGCGTCCCCCTCGACGAAGCCGCACGGCGCGTTGGCAAGGATGTCGCGTTGCAGGGAAACCTCGATCCGGCGATCTGCCTCGCTGGATTCGAAGCCTCGGCCGAGGCCGCCAGCCGCGTGCTTCAGCAGGGACGAACCGCCGCGGGACACATCTTCAATCTCGGCCACGGGGTCCTGCCCGAGACCGATCCCGGGGTCTTGCGCTCACTCGTCGACCTTGTTCACGAGGAGGGACGGACATGACTACCGGCGTCGTCGTGATGGCATATGGCACTCCGGCAGCACCCGGGGACGTCGGGGCCTTCTACACCGACATCCGACGTGGACATCCACCAAGCGCCGAGCAGCTCGCGGACCTGCAGAGGCGGTACGCGGCGATCGGCGGCGTCTCTCCGCTCGCCGAACGCAGCGCGGCACAAGTTGACGCGCTGCGCCGCGCCCTCGCTTCGCGCTCGCCGGGCCACTTCATCGTCGCCTACGGCGCGAAGCACTCGCCGCCGAAGATCGAAGATGCGGTCGACTCGCTCACCGACCAGGGCGCCGGCGCGATCGTCGGCATCGTTCTCGCACCCCATTTCTCGGCGATGAGCGTCGGGGAGTACCTCGAGCGGGCTCGCGAACGAGCGGACACCCGGCGACTGCGAAGCAACTTCATCGAGCGCTGGGGGACGAATCCCGTGCTCATCGACGTCCTCGCCGAGCGCACGCTCGACGCGATCACCGGTCTTGGCCGCAAGCCGGATGAGGTCGAGGTCGTGATCACGGCGCACAGCCTCCCGGTCCGCATCCTGGAAACTGGCGACTCCTACCCCGGCGAACTCGCGGAGACGGCGGCGCTCGTCGCGGATAACGCCGCGCTTCCTCGCTGGCGGACGGGCTGGCAGAGCGCGGGCCGGACACAAGAAGAGTGGCTCGGACCGGACATCTTGGACGAGCTCGACCGCCTCGCCGCCGAAGGGGCAACTGCCGTCGTTGTGTGTCCCGCCGGTTTCACCTCTGATCATCTCGAGGTCTGTTATGACCTCGACATCGAGGCGAAGGCACGCGCCGAGGAGCTCGGTCTCGCGTTCGCACGGACCGCGTCCCTGAACGACGATCCCCGCATCGCAACGGCGCTCGCGGAACTCGTCGTCGCGGCCGATCCGAGCCCCTCGTCGTGACACGCGATGACGCGCCGCTGCGACGCACGGTCGTCGTCATCGGAGGTGGCGTCTCGGGCCTCACCGCCGCGTACGCACTCGCCGAAGCCTTCGACGTCGTTCTGCTCGAAGCGAGTACTGCGACCGGCGGGCTGATCCGCACAACGGAATTCGGCGGGCGATCGCTCGACGCTGGTGCGGACGTCTTCATCACGCGCACCCCCGACGCCGAGAAGCTCGCCTTGGCGCTCGGTCTCGGCGGTGAGCTCGTTGCACCGGCGACGTCCGCGGCATCCGTTCTCGCGCGCGGAGCCGTGCGGCCGCTCCCGACCGGGTTGGTTCTCGGTGTTCCCACCGATCTGCGTGCGCTCTGGGCATCGCGGGTCGTCTCGCCGTTCTCCGTGCTGCTGGCGATGGGTGATCTCCTCCGGGTCGGTGCAACGCACCTGGACATCGACGCGGATCCGACGATCGCCGATGTCATCGAGCCGCGTCTCGGACGCGAAATCTTCGCCAACCTCATCGACCCCCTCCTCGGTGGAATCAACGCCGGCGACGCGCGCAGATTGTCATTTGCCGCCGCCGCACCGACGCTCGCGGAAGCGACAGCGGGAAAGGCGAGCCTCATCCGCGCCCTCCGTCCTCTCGCGCGACACGAACCTTCGAGCGGCGCGTCGTCGATGTTTCTCGGGTTTGCGAAAGGTATGGCGACGTTGACCGAACGACTCGCTGGCGAGTGTCAACGTCGCGGCGTGACAATCCGCTCATCGACGAGCGCGCGCAACGTGGATGTGATCGAAGAGGGCTCCATTCGAGTCGAGACTTCGGGTGGCGCCGTCAAGGCCGACGGCGCTCTCGTCGCGCTTCCTGCGTGGGCGGCCGCGCCGTTGGTCCGCCGGATGTCTCCGGCTCTCGCCAGCGAGCTCGAAGCGATTCCTTACGCGTCGGTCGCCACGATCTCGATGGCGTACCCGCTTGACGACGCGGCCGTCCCGTCTCGAATGACCGGATCCGGCGTCCTCATCCCCCGTGGCGAGACTCTGTGCACCGCGTTGACATTCGTCTCGAGGAAATGGCCACAGCGGACGAACGGCACGGAATTCGTCATCCGTGCGTCTGTCGGTCGATTCGGAGATGATCGGGTGCTCGAACTCGACGACCACGAACTCGCACGGCGCGTGCACTCGGAAATCGCAGTGTTGTTTGGAGCGACATCGGCGCCGATCGCTACACACGTCGAACGATTCGCCGAAGCATTCCCTCAATACGTGAGCGGACACCTTGCGAGACGCGATCGCATCGCGCAAATCACCGAAGGACTCGGGCCCGTCACGATCACCGGCTCATGGTCCGGCGGAATCGGTATTCCCTCGTGCATTGCGGCCGCCCGAATCGCCGCGCGGGAACTCTCCGATCGTTTGCAGTGACCAGACGATCCCCCGGCGCCGGCACACGCGCCGCGGCGATCGGCGCGGCGGCGACTCTTTCCGGCGTAGCGGTCGCCTTCTCACTGCCCCCGCAACACCTGTGGTTCCTGGCGCCAATCGGACTTGGTGGATTGGCCGCAATCGTCACCGGGCAGCGGGCGCGACAGCGGTTCTGTGCGGGGCTGCTCGCCGGCGTCGGGCAGTTCTCGATCGCGTCCATCTGGGCGTTCCAGTTCACCGGCTGGGGATACCTGATCCTCGTTCTGTTCGAATCGCTCCTCGTCGGGATCGCCTGCGTACTCGTCGGGCCGAACCGGGGCCGCCTGATCGGCTTCGCCGCATCGATGACTCTGCTCGAAGCCGTGCGGGACTCGTTCCCTTTCGGGGGCGTCCCGCTCGGCGGTCTGCTGCTCTCCCAGGCCGACGGACCGCTCCTCGGACTCGCACGCATCGGTGGTCCGTACCTCGTCGTCGCCGCGGTAGCACTGGCGGGATCGAGTCTCGCCCTCCTCGGGCTCGTCATCGTCGATGCTGCGGCGCGCGCTCGCTTCCGACTAAAGACCGCGCTCATCGGCGCCGGCGCGTTGGTGCTCATCGTGATCGCAGCCTCGATCGCGAACCTCGCGCCCAACGGCGGCACGGCCGTCCACCGCGATCTCGTCGCCGCGGTGCAAGGCGGGGGGCGGCGGGGCGTCACGTCGACAGAGGTGTCGCCGACGACCGCCTTTCCGGCGACGTTATCGGTGCTCAACCGAATTCACGATGCGCCACGCCTCATCGTGACGCCCGAGGATGCGCTCGCGTTGCTGACTCGGCCCGGGCGTTCACCACGTGCCGAGAGATTCGCCACGATCGCCAGGCGACTGCACGCGACCCTGCTCGCCGGCGTGACGTGGCCGGTCGGGCGCACGCGATTTCGCAACGAACTCGTCGCATTCGGACCGAGCGGCTCGCTCATCGCGTCGATAGAGAAGGTTCACCCCGTACCGTTCGGCGAGTACGTACCTTTCCGCTCTTTCATCTCAAAGGTCGTGAGCCTGTCCGCGGTACCTCGAGACGTCATCGTGGGCGGCTCCGGCAGCACCGCGACGACGCCGGCTGGACGACTCGTGCTCCTCAACTCATTCGAGGCGTTCTTTCCGAAAATCGGAAGGCGCGGGGTCGAGGACGGCGGGCAGCTGCTCGTCGTCGAGACGAACACGGCGTCCTATGGGACGTCACAGGTTCCAGCGATGGAACTCGCCGCGTCGCGCATCCAGGCGGTCGCCGAGGGCCGAACGCTCGTCCAGTCAGCGACCACCGGCTATTCCGCCGTCGTCGCCGCCAATGGCACCGTCACGCACGAGAGTGCGCTCGGCAGGCCGGATCTCATCACCGCCTCGGTGGCGCTGCGCGACGGGCGGACCTGGTACGACGACACCGGGGACCTTCCCTTTGTCATCGGCGCGCTGATCCTGCTCGTTTTTTCCTGGTCGATCGATTCGCGCGCCTCGGGCTTCGCGGTCGCGCTCGTCAGGCGTGTTCGACCTCGCCGAGGACCGTCGGCTGCTCGCTAGCTGTGGCGGAAGTCGCTCCTTGTCGCGCAAGCACCGGAGTCGTCGTAGCGGCGAGCGGCGCATGCACGGGTTCGGTACCGGTGTTTTGCGGAGTGCTCGTCTCGATCTCTTCGGTCGGCTCGGTCTTCACCTTGAAAAGGAATCGGTTGAAGAAGGAGAACTTCGCGAACCACAACACGCCGTAGGTGAAGAAGTTCGCGAACTCGACAGCGATCGTCTCTCCGTCTTTGCTCAGGTGATGGCTCTTTGCCTCGACGGCGGCGAAGTGGACTGCCGTTGTCGACAGCGCCACTCCGAGGATCGTTACCGCCCAGAAGGGAACGACCTCGCGGAAGACGTGCGAACGTCCGCTCTTCCCCCACGCCCAGGTGCGGTTCAGGTAGTACGCAGGGACCGACGCGATCGCCGTCGCCAACAGGTTCGAGTCCGTTGCTGTGCCGATGTGCAGCACTCTGAAGAACAGGTACAGGCCGCCGAGCGAGACGCTCGTCGAGACCGCCGAGACCGAGGAGTACTTGAGGAACCGACGGAAGTGCGGCGAATGGATGTATTCGCGCGCGAAAACAACGGGATGTTGCACCGCTTTGCGCATGATCCGCTGAGTGTACCTTCTGGAAGTGGGCCACCAGCAGGCACCTTTCCGTGACCGTCATTAACCGCCACGACGGTCGGGCGGCCTCGCCGCGTGTCGAGGCGACGGCAGTCCTGCCCGTTCGCCCAGGGCCTTGTCCACGCTTCACTGAGGACTTCGGCAAAGGGAGTTGGCTTGGAGTCTCGGTGACGGATCGGTCGGTTCAGTGACGCGGGGGGCGGCGGTCACTCCGCTCGTCGACTTGCTCAACCTGGAACAAGTCGAGGTGAACATCTTCCGCGGTGTCAGCCTCGACGAGGAACGCCGGAGGGTCTTCGGCGGCCAGGTCGCCGCACAGGCACTCGTGGCCGCAGGCCGGACCGTTGAACACCGGCGCGTGCACTCGCTGCACGCCTACTTTCTTCGGCCTGGTGACCCGCATCAACCGATCCTCTACGAAGTCGAGCGACTCCGCGATGGCCATTCGTTCTCTGCCCGAAGCGTGGCCGGGATCCAACACGGTGAGGCGATCCTCTCGATGGCCTGCTCGTTCCATGCCGAGGAAGAAGGCCTCACCCACGGTGAATCGATCCCCGACGTCCCAGAACCCGAAACGCTCACCTCCGTTGCCGAACTCGTCGGAACCGACGACGAGGTGCCTCACTCCTTGCTCAACTCCTACGGGCTCGATCTCCGCTTCGTGAGCGAATACCCGTGGCGTCGTCGTGGCGAGGGATCCGAGCGCGAGCAGTCTCTGGTTCCGCGCCACAGGTGCGGTCCCAGATGACGGCCTTATCCACGCGGCGATCGTGACCTTCGCCGCCGATCTCACCCTGGTCGACACGATCCTGCAGCGTCACGGGATGATGCCCTACGACGACCGATTCATGGGTGCGAGCCTCGATCACTGCGTGTGGTTCCACCGCCCCATCCGCGCTGATCATTGGCTCTTCTACGACCAGACGAGTCCGATCGCCTACGGCGCACGCGGACTCGCCCGTGGACTCCTCTTCGCCCAGTCGGGTGAACTCGTTGCGAGCGTCGTCCAAGAAGGCCTCGTCCGATTGCGCCGCGATCGATGAACGAAGTCGCTGCTGGCATCGGGTTCGGCGCCTTCGCCGTGCTGTTCGTCGCGCTCGTCGTCTTCGTGATCAGATTCACCCGCTCGTTGAATCGGCGCGACCCGAAGAAGTAGCCACAGACTCACCCGTTGATGAAGCGCTCGCCGTTCTGAGAAGATGCTGGAACGCGTTACGACGCTTACAGCGGACTGACCCGGCGCCAGAAAAGGGCGGGCAGCGGATACCTATCCGTGCAACGCGTTAGACCCTCCCGCCGCGGCGGCTCTCGCTGATCACGCCGGAAACCGCCGTCACGAGCACCGCTCCACCGAACACGCCGCTCCAGAGCCCGAAAACGAAGGCGAGCGCGATCATCGCGAAGCCGAACCCGAGCACGAACGGCCAGATGCTCGAGCTCGGGAACGAGCCGACGACGCCCGCCCCGTCGGACTGGATCGCATTCGGGTTGTCCTCGGCGCGCGGCGTCATCCGTTTCGACCACCAGAAGTAGTACGAGCCGGGGACGAGCCCGAGCAGCCCAACGGCGACGAGCATCACGGTTCCACCACCCGTCGTCTCCCGGTAGACGTCGGCGAGCCCGACCCCCCAGAACACAAGAGCGACGATGATCCCGAAGATCGCGATCAGCAAGAGAAAGCGAGCCTCGTCCCTCACGTCGAACCCCGATCGCCGTTCCCGTGCGGTGCTGCTGCGTCGACGATCGCCGCCGCCTCGGAAAGGACCGGATCGCGGGTGTGACGGCGATGCGGCGGCGGCGAGGCGTGCTCAGGATGGTTGTAGTCCCATACCGGGCGATCCGAACGGATCGGCGGGATGAAGTCGAAGTTGTGGTGTGGCGGTGGCGAGGAGGTTGCCCACTCCAACGTCTGTCCATCCCAGGGGTTCCCAGATGCGCGCACCGGACGACGCCAGGACACGTAGAAGTTCACCAGCATGATCGCGACCGCGACGAACAGCAGGTAGGCGCCACCGGTCGAAACCCGGTTCAGCGTCGTCCAGCCGCGATCCGGCGAGTACTCCGCAGTTCTCCGAACCATGCCGTGCAGTCCGAGCAGGTACTGCGGCATGAACGTCACCCAGAACCCGATGAACATGAACCAGAAACTCGCTTTTCCGAGCTTTTCGTTCATCATCCGGCCGGTGATCTTCGGATACCAGTAGTAGACGCCCGCGAATCCGCCGAACACCGCGGAGCCGAACAGCACCTCGTGGAAGTGCGCGACGACGAAATACGTGTCGTGCGTCGCGAAGTCGATCGGCGGCGACGCGAGGAAGATCCCGGTGACGCCGCCGAACAAGAAGACTATGAGGAATCCGACAGCGAACAGCATCGGCGAATCGAAGGCGAGCTTGCCGCGCCACATCGTCCCGATCCAGTTGAAGAACTTCACGCCGGTCGGCACCGCGATCAGGTACGACATCAGCGAGAAGAACGGCAACAACACGACGCCGGTCGTGAACATGTGGTGCGCCCAGACGCTCGTGGACAACGCGCCGATCGAGATCGTTGCGAAGACCATCCCCCGGTAGCCGAAGACCGGCTTGCGCGAGAACGTCGCGAGGACGTCCGTGACGATCCCGAAGTAGGGCAAGGCGAGGATGTAGACCTCCGGGTGCCCGAAGAACCAGAACAGGTTCTGCCACAACACCGGCACACCGCCGCCTTGGACCGAATAGATATGCGCGCCGAGGTTGCGGTCGCACCACAACATGATGAGCGCCGCGGTCAGAACCGGGAACGCGACCAGGATGAGGATCGCCGTGACGACCATGTTCCAGGTGAAGATCGGCACCCGGAACATCGTCATTCCGGGCGCGCGGAAATAGAAGACCGTGGTGATGATGTTCACGCCGGTGAAGATCGCCGAAAAACCGGTCAGCACGAGCGCGACGATCCACAAGTCCGGCCCAGCTCCGGGCGAGTTCACCGAGTCCGACAACGGCGCGTACGCAACCCACCCGAAGTCGGCGGCGCCGCCCACGGTCAAGAACCCGCCGATCATCGTCAAACCGCCGGCGAGGTACAGCCAGTAGCTCAACGCGTTGAGGCGCGGGAAGGCCATGTCGGGTGCGCCGACTTGCAAGGGAACGATGTAGTTCGCAAGGCCACCGAACGCGAACGGTCCCGCGAACAGATAGAGCATCAGCGAGCCGTGCATCGTGAACAGCTCGTTGTAGGTGTGCTGGCTGACAATCGTGCTGTCAGGAGAGGTGAGTTGGGTGCGCATGATCATCGCGAACGCGCCCGCCATCAAAAAGAAGAGGAACGAGGTGATGAGGTAGCTCTTCCCGATCACCTTGTGATCGGTCGAGGTGATCCACTTCAAGATCCCCGATGGGCCGTGTTCGGGCTCGTGGGGCTCGGGAGTGGCGACCTGCGGCCGTTCGGCGACGAGGGTCATGACGCCGTTCCTTGCGCGGCTTGCGTCATTTGCTCGTGACTGATCCAGCTCGCAAAGGCGGCCTTCGACATGACGCGCACGCTGAACAACATCTCGGAGTGATAAAGGCCGCAGTACGTGTTGCACTGGCCGTCGTACACCCCGATTCGCGTCGGGGTGAACTCGAAGCGGTTCGTGAATCCGGGCAGCGCCATGCGGTCAAAGTTGAACTGCGGCACGTAGAAGCTGTGCACGACGTCGTTCGAGGTTAGGACGATCTTCGTTCGCTCGCCGAGCGGCAGGACGAGCTGGGGATACTGGCTCGACTTCGGGTTCCCTGCCAACAGCTTCGGCTCGGCGGCGGTGCGGATGACGACGTGCTGGGGGACGTTGTCGCCGTTCGCGTACGTGAACTGCCAGCCCCAGCGGAACGCAAGCACGTGGACCGTTTCGGCAGCAGGCGGAACCGCGTCAATCTCGTTCTCGGTGACCACGGTGAAATAGAAGATCACCCCGACGATGATGATCGGGATCGTCGTATAGATGACCTCGAGCGGCAGATGCTCTCTCGTCTGCTTCGGAGGCGTGTCGTCGTCGCCCTTCTTCTTTCGGTACATCGCGATCGACCAGAAGATCAGGAGCCACACGATGATCGCCACCGCGAGGCCGGCGATCGCCATACCGAACCACAGCTTGAACTCGTCGTGACCCTGCACCGTCACGCCGCGGAAGGCTCCGAAGGTCGGAACCTTGCACCCGCCGAGAATCAGCGCGCCTCCGACTATCCCGACCGGAACGAACGCGCGCCGCGAAATTCTCCGCCTCCTCGACTCAAAAGGGCGCGGCGGACTTGGTTTCAGCGGCGCTCCGGAGGGCACGTCCCGACACTAGTGAGCACGCGAACTTCGAGGCCAGCCGGAGGAAACGACATCGTCGTGGCGCGTTTTTGCCGCGCAACCCTCAGTTCTTCTGGGCGTTCGTTGCGTCGCGGTGCTCGCGCACGACCCGGCGGGTGACCCCGGCGACAAGGCCGATCCGGCGGGCGGCGACCTTCGCCACCCTTGCCGCCTCGGGGGGCAGCGCCGCGGTCGCCGCTCCCGCTGAGCGCGCCGCGGATCGCGACGGGTTCGCGCCCTCGCCCCCGCCAAGCCGCTGACGAGACCGCGGCGTGGCGGCGTAACTCGTCGAGCGCTCCATCCAGACGATGAGGACGGCGACAGCCTCGCTGACCACGATGCCCGCGACGTGGAGACGTGACGCGAAGACGATCGGCAGCACGATCAACGCCCCGGCGATGACGAGGTCACCGACATGGTGCGCCCCTCGACTGAGCACCCCGAATACGCCGAGCGGACCAGAGGTGATCAGGTTCACCGCGGCGAGCAGGAAACCGGAGGTGACAAGCGAGATCTCGGCACCGCCGCTCGAGTGGAACCCGACCACAATCAGGGCCAGGGCGACCACGTACTCCGCGACTTGGTGGGCAAGGAACAGGACACGGCGACGCGAGGCAGGCGCGTTTTCGTCTGCCTTCTTCTGCCGGCTCATCGCCGTTCAGCGCGGCGAGTCAGATCAGGCGCCGGACTCCTTCTGCGACTCCGTCGGCGACGCGTCGGCTGCCTTCGCGGCTGGGTCGCCCTCGGAGAGACCCTTTTTGAATTCGTGCGAGGCAGAGCCGAGCCCGCGAGCGAGCTTCGGCAGCTGGCTCCCGCCGAACAGCAACACGACCACGATGACCGCAATGATGATGAGACCGTCGGGGCCGAAGATGTCAGCGAGCACGGGCGCTCCTTCCTTCTCACGCCATGCTACGCGGCGGCGGCGGCCCCCGATACCGCCGTTCGGCCCGCCCGTCTCTGGTCGGGCGTCGACGACAGCGTGTGCGGGTGTTATCGCTCCATCGGTCGCATGGACGGCCAAGGAAGGCATCCATGAGCATCTGGTCGACCGACAATTCATTGCGGCCTCTAAGGTGTCCGACGGCCGCTTCAGGGCTGCCAGGCGGGGTGGTCCGCGCCAAGGAGGAGTGGCGAATCGATGACGATGTCGATACGGCACGACCGGGATCCTGTCGCCGAGGCTTCTTCTTCTGCCCTAAACCTGGGCGTCGTTCCCGGCGCGCCGATGACGTGGCGGGGGGTGTCCTCGCAAGAGGCGCTCGACGACTACCGGATGGCGTGCCTCTCGCGTGCGACCGACGAGCGCCAGCTCACGTTGCACAAGCAGGGACGCGCGTATTTCCACATCTCCGGGGAAGGCCACGAGATCCTGCTCATCGGGCTCGCCCGTTCGCTGCGCCCCGGCTACGACTGGTTCTTCCCTTACTACCGCGACCTCGCCCTCGTGCTCTCCCTCGGTGTCCACCCTCGCGACGTCCTCTACCAGGCAGTCGGCGCGGCCGCCGACCCGGCCTCCGGTGGGCGACAGATGCCGTCGCACTGGGGCGACAAGCGGCTGAATATCGCCACCCAGTCGAGTCCGACCGGCAGCCAGTGCCTCCCCGCCGTCGGGTGCGCTGAAGGGGGTCGCTATATCGCGCGGCGTGGCATCGAAGGGCTCACGGCCCACGCCGACGAAGTCGTCTACGTCTCGCTCGGCGACGGCGCCACCTCCGAGGGCGAGTTCTGGGAGAGCTTGAACACCTCGTGCCGCCTGCGGCTGCCCGTCGTCTACGTCGTCGAGGACAACGGCTTCGCGATCTCCGTCCCGGTGGCCGATCAGGCCCCCGCGCCGATATCCGACCTCGTCTCGGGGTTCCCTGGCTTGGAGGTCGTGCGCACCGACGGCTGCGACTACTTCGAAACCCGCCAAAAGGGAGCTGCGGCAATCGCCCGGGCGCGAACCGGCGACGGGCCGGCGTTGATCCACGGTCGGGTTATCCGGCTCGGATCGCATTCCTCGTCGGACAACCAAAAGAAGTACCGCGACAAGCAGGCGATCGAGACCGACCTGGCGGCAGATCCGGTCCGGCGCTTCCGCGACGAGCTGATCCGCGCCGGCGTCCTCACCGAGGCGCTCGACGAGCAGATCCGTGCCGAGGTGCATGCGCTCGTCGCCGAGGCGGCTCAGGAGGCGCTCGCCGCTGACAAACCGGATCCGAAGTCCGTCATGGACCACCTCGTCGTCCTGCCCGAGATTCCCGAGCCGGTCTCTCCCCCAGAAGACGGTGAGCCGGTGATGTTCGGGGAGGCGATCCGCCGCACGTTGTTCGAAGTGATGTCGGCCGACGAGCGCGTCCGCGTCTTCGGCGAGGACGTCGCCGACGCGTCCCAGGACGACTTGGAGGGTCTCGGTGGGGTCTTCGGCCTCACCGCCGGTCTGCAGAAGGCCTTCGGAAAGGATCGCTGCTACAACACGCCGCTCGCCGAGGCGAACATCATCGGCCGCGGCGTCGGGCAGGCGATACGCGGCCTGCATCCGGCTCCGGAGATCCAGTTCTTCGATTACATCTGGACCGGGATGCAGCAGCTGCGCTCGGAGGCGGCGACGACGCGCTGGCGCTCGAACGGAGCATTCAACCTGCCGATGGTGATCCGCACCGCGATCGGCGGCTACCTGCATGGCGGCGCGATCTGGCACTCCCAAAGCGGCGAGTCGATCTTCACGCACATCCCCGGATTCATCGTGATCTTTCCCTCGCGCGCACGCGACGTCGCCGGACTGTTGCGCGCCGCGTTCCGGTGCGAAGACCCGGTGCTGTTCCTCGAGCACAAGCACCTTTTCCGCCAGCGCTACACGACCGACCCGTTCCCGCCGCCCGAGTACGTGGTGCCGATCGGCAAGGCGGCGACGAGGCGGGTGGGAGACGACCTCACCATCGTCACGTGGGGCGCGACCGTGCAGCGCTCCCTCGTCGCCGCCGAAAAGCTCTCAGCCGACGACATCGAAGTCGAGGTCATCGATCTGCGCACCCTCGTCCCCTACGATCGCGAGGCGATCGCCGAATCGGTGCGAAAGACGGCGCGCTGCCTCGTCGTCCACGAAGACGTGATCACGTCGGGCTTCGGTGCCGAGATCGCGGCGTTCGTCGCCGGCGAATGCTTCGAGGACCTCGACGCGCCGGTGCGACGCTTCGCCGCGCCCGACACCTGGGTCGGCTACGAGCCGGGGATCGAACGGGCGGTGCTTCCCCAACCCGACGACATCGCCGCCGCGACGCGCGAACTCATCGCCTATTGAGGCTCAGCCGCTGGGGGGCTGTCCCGAGGGACGTCGGTCGCAATCGCGGCCTTGGCGATCACTTGCGCGGCGCCGCTCTCGGTCTTCCGCACATGCAAGCGCCCGGGTCGAGCCGCCTTGCTCGCCGAGAGTGCCCGGTTCGGCGCGAACTTCTGCGTAGCGCGCACGATAAAACGCGATCCGATGATCAACAGGACGACTAGCACGACGAGAATCATCGCTGCGTCGTTCGATAGGACGTGCTGGCCCGGGAATGGGCTGTCGTAATCGGCATAGACGGCATAGGTGAGGTAACCCACTGGGGAATGTACGAGCGCACCTGTCGGATAGCTCACGCTCGACCCTGCCGTATAAAGGAGCGGAGCCGTCTCGCCAATCGAGATCGCGATTGCGACAACAAGCCCAGTGAGCATTCCCGGCATTGCGGACCGTAGTACGAGCTTGCGAAGCAGATATGACTTCGCCATTCCGAGCGCCTCGCCGCCTTCGCGGTAGGCAAGCGGAACCTGATTCAGTGCTAGCTCGGTCGACTTCGCGATGTACGGCACGACCAGCAACGAAAGGACGATAAACGCGGCGAGAAGCGAGAACTGCCAATGGAGTCCGACGACGAGCGCGACGTAGCCGACATAGCCAAATACGATCGACGGAATCCCCGACATGACGTCGGACGCGCCGCGCAGGATCGTCCTCACGAGGCCTTGCTTGCCGAACTCGGCCAGATAGATGCCACAGCCAGCCCCGATCACGCCGGCGATGACTGCGACACCAAAGGTGATGAGGAGCGTCCCAACGATGTCGTTCGCAAGCCCGCCTTTGACGCCAACGGTCGGGGTCCAGATCACTCTCCATCGCCAGCCGCTAATCCCCCGATAGAACACTCCGCTCAGAATCCACACGACGGGGGTGACAAGGAGGGCGAGGCCGAGCGCGCAAAGACCCCACCAGACCCTATTGGCGATCCGGCGGGAGCGGGCAATTCCCTGATTCGCATCAGGGGCCGCGACGGCCGGCACAGATCCGGTGCCGACTCCCATCAGAACCCCGCGCCGACCGGCAAAGCCGCGCCGCGGCTCGTGCGGTGGACGATAACCCTGGCGATGACGTTTGCGAGCAGCGTGATCGCCATGAGGACGAGCGCCAACTCGGCGATTGCGCGGACCGCGAGATGACTTGGGTCCACTTGGGCAGCGTCGAGGTTCGACACGATGAATGCTGCGATCGACGACATGACCCCATAGATGTTGTGCGGGAACTGGTCCTGCGATCCGGAGATGATCGCGACGGCAATCGTTTCGCCCAGCGCTCGGCCGAGGCCGAGCACCGACGCACCGATGACACCGGCCCGAATCCAGCGCGCCTGGACGCTGCGGAAGACTTCTGCGCCCGTCATTCCGAGCGCTTCAGCCCCTTCCTTCGTTGTCTCGGGAACTTGGCGGAGCAAGTCCCGAGTTGTCGCGGCAATGATCGGAATGATCATCGCCGCGAGGACGAGTCCGCTCGTCAGCAATCCCTCCCCGGATCCAACCGATCCCCGAAAGATGTTGAATGGGGGCACATTCGGAAGGTGGGCCAGAACCGGATAGATCTCTTTTGCGACCCAGGGTCCGAACGTCAAAGCACCCCACACTCCGACAACGACGCTCGGAATACCAGCAAGGATCTCGAGACAGAACCCGATTCCTGCGGCTATGCGCGCCGGGAGTTTCTCGACGACGAGAATCGCCGCCCCAATGGCGACCGGGAGCGCGCAAACGAGGGCGATTCCGGATGACTCGAGCGTCCCGACGATCAGTGGGAGCGCGCCGAATTCAGCGCCCTGCAGATGTCGTACTCCGTGGGTCGTGACCTCTCCGCCGTAGAGACTGCCGATCGTCCAAGTGCTCGAAGTAAGAAAGTGGATTCCGCTGAATTGAATTGTCGGCCGCGCCTCGAAGTAGAGGATGAGCAGCATCGCGATGAGCGCCCCGAGTGGGATGATCGCAGTGAATCCTGTGCCGGCCGCCACGACGCGCTCGACCAGCTGTCGGCGTCTTTGTGAGGGTGCTCTGCCGAGCTTCGCCGCCTGAACGCTTCGCCGCGAAGGCGCGGGTGGCTGGAGCGATCCTTTCGCTCCAGCCACCTCATCGCCTTCGCTGACGGGAAACCGGGTCCCCTCTGTCATCGCGAACGACGCTCGCCGCGAGATGCCTTGCCTGCTGACGTCATGCCGCGGCGAGTCGCGTCCAAGGTTGCCCCGGTCTTAGCTACGTGAGCGAGTTGAGCAGGGCGATTGCGGCTTGTATTCCGTTCAATGGCAGCTGCTTGAAGTTGACCGGGTCGAGATACGCACTCGATGCCCCGTGCCTTGGGTCCATTCCCCAGGCGAGCATGGCTTTGATCGCTGCTTCTGTCGTTGAACTCGGCTGGTTCTGGAGGACGATCGCGTACTCGAAGTTCGTGATCGGGTACCCGAACTTTGCCGACTTCGAGTCGATGAGCGAGATCGCCCCGCTCGACGGAACGCGCGTAAAGCTCGCGATCTCGCTCGAGATCGTGAACGCGTCAGGGACCTCGAAGTTTCCACTGCCATTCTGGAGCGCCGCGAACCCGAGGCCGTCCCCGTTCGTCTGCGTGAGGTAGCTGACGCCGACGTAACCGACGGCACCCACGGTCTTGTCGACCCCCGAGACCACGCCAGTGTTGCCGTTCTGAGCCTCCTCATTCGCGACGGAGGGCCAAGTCGCGTAGAAGAGGTTGGGACCGAGATATGGGGCTGGGTGGTTCCAGCTCGTCTTGTCCCCGTAGTACAGGTACGACGTGAAGATGAACGTGTCACCGCTCGAGTCCGATCGGCGGACGGGGGTGATCGCCAAGTTAGGCAGGGTGACCCCAGGGTTGACCTTCGCGATCAGCTTGTTGTCCCAGTTCGCGATCGCGCCGTCATACATGTCGTTGAGAATCGTGGCCGTGATGTGCAGGTGCTTTGAGACCGGAACACTCGGGAGGTTGTACACGACCGCCTGGGCGGAGACGACAACGGGAATGTCGAGAGCAGCCGGTGGCCCCGTACGCTCACTCGCTGGAAGGAAGGCGTCGCTCGCACCGATGTTGATCGCGCCCGAAAGCGCCTCCGACGTTCCTTTTCCGGAGCCGCCCGCAGCCGGATTGAGTCCCACAGGGGGGTTTCCGGCAGTCGCATTGCCACCCTGCCACTCTGCCCAAAGCGGGTAGAAAAGTGACGAGCCAGCCTCGCTGAGCTTTACGCCGGAAGGAGCGGCCGCCTCAAAAGCTGAAAGTTCATTCTCTGCCGCGACGAGCTGAGCCGCAGTCGACTGGGGCTTCTTCGTCTTGTGTGCCTTGGAAGCTCCGGCCGGCGACGCCGCGAGAGCGGCCAGGCTGAGCGAGCCGACGAGCGCGACGACGCAGAGCGTCGCCACCCGAGTGCGGCCTAGGCCGCCCCGCGGGTTCCTCCTCGTAGTTGTTTGGTCGTTGCGCATCTTTCGGTCTTGCTCCTTTCAGTCGTCCGCCCAAAATGGGCGTCGTCGGGGCAGTTGCGTCCGAGGATCCCGGCTCCGTCGCCGATCCGTCGGAACCTTTTTGGACCCGCCGCTAGTTCGTGGCCGCGGGTTCGAGCTCCGTCCCGATGTATCGGGCCGTCTCTGGCCGCCCGGGACGGGAGAACAATTGGTCGGTCGGGCCGGTCTCGATCATCCGGCCCTCGTAGAAAAAGATCGTGTGGTCAGAGAGCCGCCTCGCCTGGGCGAGGTTGTGGGTGACGATGATCACCGTGAGCTCGGGGGTGAGACGTCGTACGAGCTCTTCGACCGCCTCGGTCGAACGCGGGTCGAGCGACGAGGTCGGCTCGTCGAGAAGGAGGACCTCCGGCTGCACTGCGAGGGCGCGCGCCAGGCAGAGCATCTGCTGCTGGCCGCCCGAGAGGCGGAATGGTGAATCGTGCAGGCGGTCGGAGACGTGGCTCCAGAGCCCCACCTCGGCGAGGTGCGTCTCGGCGATGTCGCGCATCTCCGAACGCCGCGCCATCCTGTGGGCGCGCACCCCCGACACGATGTTGTCGAGGATCGACATCGGGAACGGATTCGGGCGCTGAAAGACCATGCCGACGCGCCGACGCAGGACGAGCGGGTCCATCGTCTTGGCGTAAATCTCGTGGCCGTCCAGCGCGATCTCGCCTTTGTGCCAGAAGTCACGCACCTTGTCGTTCATCCGGTTGAGCGAGCGCAGAAACGTCGACTTTCCGGATCCTGAGGGTCCGATCAGCGCGTTGATCGAGCCCTTGTGGAACCCGACGGTGATGTCTGTCATCACGGTGGTCGCGCCGAAACCGACCGAAACGTCGCTCGCGGTCATGATGTGCGAGTCGGAGAGTTCGACGCCGCGCGGTTCCATGCCAGAAGTGGACGCGGAGACAGAGCGGCCGGATTCGAGATCCATCGCGGGGACAAGGTACCGAGGGGACCTGAACCGCAGGGAAATTCCAGGTGACCGGATCGTGACGATCGCATGAATCCTTCCCGATCCGAAGGTCCATTTCGCCCATATTGAGCTGGGCGGACGTGTCTAATTTCGGGTCATGCGCCGCGCAGTCTTCCGAGCGGCCGCCGACGAGCCGACGAGTCGGCGGGCGGACTCGAATCGCCTGGTGCCTGTTCGCGCTTGGCGCACGATGACGCGAGCTGGAGGGAGCCGGCCGTACAAAAGGACCGCCTCACCGTTCGCGAGCGTGCGCAGGTCCGCCGCCGGCGCAAGCCGACGTTCACCCTCGGCGCGCGTCGCCGAGACCAGGCCGGAAGCGTCGGTCGTGACGCTGGCGGTTTCAATTGAACCGTCCCCGATCAGCCGGGAGAACTGCTCGAGGGTTTCAGGATCAGAAACACCTGGGAACATGAGCTTCGCCCGGTGGTTGTTCACGACCGTCGCCCCGCGTGCTCCGTAGCGGGACGCGATCTGCGCGAAGTCCTGCCAGACCGTGACGAGCTGGATACCGTGCGACGCGGCGGTCGAGGCGAGCGCATCGAGATTCGACACCGGGGCGATGTTCGCCGCCTCGTCCAAGACGACGAGCATCGGCGGATCGAGGCGTCCTTTGCGCGACGCGGCCGTGAAGGCCTCGTCGAGGATCTCGCGCAACAACGCGACGAAGACCGGGCGGAGTCGCTCCTGCTCGTGTGCCGGTGCGACGAGGTAGTACGTGTCAGATCCTCCGGCGCTCGGCAACCTTGCGTCGATCGGAGGTTCGTTGTCGGACGCTTCGACGAGCGGGTCGGCGAACGCCGCGATCGCCGCCTCGGCAGTCGCGTACACCGATGCGAGCTGGCGTTCCTCGCGCCCGAAACTCGCCCGCGCACTTCGCAGCGCGTCGTCGTCTCCGACGCGTTCGAGAACGTCGAGGACCTCGCCGATCTCGCCGGCATCAATCCAAGCGACGACCTCTTTCATGGACCTGCCATCTCGCACCGCCGCGAACAACATCGGCGCGAGGAGCTTTTCGGCAAGCGTTCCCCAAAACGCCGCGTCCTCTGGCGACTTACCGCTCTCACGCTGGACCGAGCACAGCGAGGACGCGACCCGTCGCGCTCCCATCCACGTCGTCGACGCACTGAGCGGAGACCAACGCGCTCTCCGGGCGCCAGAAACCGAGAGCGGGTCGTAGATCGCGACGAATCCCTTCGACGCACGCGGTTTCGCCGTCGCACGGACGAGATCGGTCTTCACGCTCGTCGCGACGACCGGCCCGTCCCAGTCGAGGATCGCCGGAATGGCGAGTCCTGTCGTCTTCCCGGACTGCGTCGGACCGACGACGAGCAGCGAGTGACCGGCCTCCGTCGCGACGAGGGACCGACCGAACCGCCCGACGACGAGGCGCCCGCGTGACGGGCGTGCGACCAGGATTGGGACGAGATCCTGCGCCCGTGCCCAGCCGGGTCGCAGCGTTTCCATGCGCGTGGTCGAGCGTCGCCGCCGATGGCGTACCACGTGAGAGGCCCCGTGTCCCAAACCGGTCGCGGCAGCGACGACCACTCCGGCAACAAGCCAGAACACCAATTCCGACGGGATGTCGCCGTGCAGCCGCGGCGGGAACGCCGAAGACGGCGAGCCCGGGTCGGCGGCGACGCGGAACAAGAGTCGGATCGCCCCGGACGGCGGCACGTCGTGTACGCCATGCCCAGAAATGAACGAGGCGACGCCGGCCGTCAACCAGACGATCGCGGCGGCGGCGATCATCACGCCGCCCACGACAAGGATGCGGCGCTCGACGCGCAGATCGAGCACAGGGCTGGGAGCGGGGCTCGGCGACTGCGGCCGCCGGCGGCCGCGCGTCATGAGTGCGCTCCGCCCTCGGTGACGAGTGCGGCGTCGGTGTCGACCACAGCGCGTTCGGTCGGAGAGAGCCGGTGCTCGACGAGGAACGGACGGCCGGCGACGCGCCAGAGCGCGACCCCTCTGCGAAGCCGGGCAACGATCTCGGCCTCAGCGTCGGAAAGTCCGAACAGCCGCTGTATTCCCGCGAGCTCTGCATCGGCCTGCGCGAAGCACACGAGGGTCTCGCAGTCAGCCACGAGGCCTTCGGCGATGCGGGCGACAACGCTCCCTTCGGAACCCGAAGCAAAGAAATCCGAGGCACGATGGACGACGATCAGGTTCGCTATTCCCCGGGCGCGGGCGAGCTTCAACGACGACTGCAGGAACCGCGTCGCGGCGGCGTTCTGCAAGATCGCCCAGGCTTCGTCGACGACGAAAAAGGTCTTGTCGGGCGATGAGGATCGCCATGCACTCTGCATCGCGGCGCTCACGCAGGTCAGCGCCGCGCCGAGCGCACTCGAGTGGTAAATAGCGGAAAGGTCCACCACGACGACTCGGGCATGAAGATTGATGCCAACTGACGTCTCGCCGTCGAACATGCCCAAGAATTCCCCGGAAACGAACCGGCGCAGCTCGAGCGCTATCTGTCGCCCATCCGCCTGCAGGTCCTCCACCGAGCAACGAATCTCTCGAGCCGAAGCCGCCTCCGGCTCGAGCAACGCTGCGACGACCGCTGGCAGCGTCAGTCGAACACCGCGAGCCGTGCTCGCCAACGCGAGCTCGACCGCGGCGTGCTCAGCGGGTAGGAGCGCCCGGCCCAAGCACGCGGCCGCCAGCTCTGCGATGAGAGAGAGTGACGCGAGAACAGCCGACCTCCCGGTATCGACGATGCCGTCGAGGGGGTTCAGCCTGTGCGTGCCACCGGGCCGGAGCGCGATGGGGGTCGACTCGAGCGATCGTGCGAACGGCCCGTACTCTCCTTTCGGATCGAGGACCACGACGCGTCGACCAAGAGCGGCCTGACGCAGCAGGTAGCTCTTCACAAAGGCGCTCTTCCCACGCCCGATCTGACCGAGCACCACCATGTTCGGGTTCGTGAGCGCTCCCGCGGCATAGAGCAAGAACGGGTCGTAGACGAAGGGTCCGCCAAAGACGTCGCGACCGACAAACACCGCATCCGCCGGTAACGCGCGCGTCGCAACGCACGGGTAGACCGCGCCGAGCTGAGCGGTTGTCGCCTCGTGCGCGGGGATCTTCACGAACGTCCCCTGCCAGTGGGCAACGTGAAGCAGAGCGCTGCCGCCTGGTCGCCGTACAGGCGCCGCAGGTCCAATCCCGACAGTGCCGCGGCGTGCGCGACGTCGCGGCACGATCGCTCGAGGACGTCTCGCTCTGGCGCCGACACGGTCACGTATGCGGAGAAACGGAACGCCGCGTGCCCCGCCGCAAGCTCCGCCTCCCGGCGAATCACCGTCTCGTCCTCGCTTCGTGCCCGTGCGGTATGCGCGAACCCGTGTCGCCTCCGCAGCTCGGCGTCGGCGACGCGGGAGGTGCGCGCATGCTCCGCGCGCTTGATCGCCCGCAAAGGGGGGATCGGGGCCATGACGAGTGAAACCGACCGCCGCGCGCGCACCCCAACGAGCAGCGGAAGAAGGAAATCGCTGCCGACTTCATGACGCGGCCACTCGGCGATCCAGAAGGTCGCGTGCCACAGACCATCGGTCCGCACTGCCGCCCACGCCGCTTCCAGGGCGACGGGCCACGGCAAGCACGACCGCTTCGGCGTGGCGAAAGTGTCGAAGCTCCGTCGGACGAGCGCCTCGAGGCCGACTCGAGAAAGGACCCCGCGTAGCGGCACGCCAGCCTGACCGCAACGGTTCGCGAGCAGAGCGAGCTCCTCGGACAGTTGCTCGGTCCACCGAATTCCTGCCCATCCCGCCTCGCTATGGTTCATCCCGCGACCCTTTGGAGTCCGCACCGAAATCGCGACGTAGCACTCATGTACGAGTGCGGCGTTCGTCTCCGCTGCGAGCAACTCCCGGTACGAACGCAGCGCGTTCGGCGGGGGCAGCGAGTTCGAGGACGCGTCGAGGGACGATTCGATGTGGGTCCGAATCGCGTCTGAGACGTCCGGAACTGTCCGTTCGATCCATTGCAAACGGTGGATTGCGCCCGTGTCCCTGGCGATGCTCGCGAGCACCCCCGACCAGCCTTCGACACGTCGCATGCGCTCCGCCTCGCTCAGCAGCGCGTAGGACTCACCGCCGAGTTCGACGAGCGCACTCGCGCTCGACGTCCTGCGGTCGAGGAGAACCCCGAACGGTGGCGCGTTCCTCAGCGACACCTCGTCGATCGCAAAGCTCTCGAAGATGGACGGCCGGCGCGCACTTGCCGTGGTCATCGCGACGCCAACGATTGAGCGATTTGTACGCACGACTATTTTCGAAAAGAACGAGAGGACGATCGGAACCCACTCCTCCACCGTCCGTCCCCCGATCGGCCACGACACCGCCGCGATCGACGCGACGACGGCCGCTAACGCGATCGGAGCGCGCGCTGGCCCGTGGACGGCGTGTATGGATGCCAGCGCGAGGATGAGACCAAACGCGACGACAGCAAGCTGGCCCGTGCGCGCGCCCGCAACGAGACCGCGCCGATCGCGAGGTCCGAACACGAAGCGCTCGCGGGTCTCACTCACGATTTCCCTCGTGATCGGACGGGGCGGGGCCGGCGGTCGCTGAGCCAGAAACGGTGCCGTGCGCGCCGTACTGCGCCCGAATCGCCGCTGCATCCGCGTCCAGCGAAGGGTCGAGAACGTCGATACCCCGCGCGTACGGGATCGGATCGTGTGCGATCGTCGTCACGGACTCTTGCGGACTGTCGAAAACGCCCATCGTCGACGCGGCCGCGTCGTGGGTGGCGCTTCGCGCTCGACGGGACATCCCCTCGAAATGTGCGATCGCGCCGGACTCGACGATCGGCACGAGCCGTAGGAGCGAGAACGGCGCCAAGCACGCCAGCAGCAGCAGGGCGATCGCTTGGACCGCCCCCGAGAGTCCATTCTCCGGCGTGAGCGATACGGCCGCGAGCGCAAGGACACCGGCGATTATGAGCTTCGACACGATCAGCGCCGCGAGCGTCTCACCGACGCGCCGCGCCCAGTGCGACGTCGCCGACCACACCAAGCCCGCGAGCGCGAGCGGGATGAACAACGTGGCGACCGCGATAGCCGCCGAGCGGATCACGAGCTCGACCCACAACACAAACGCGACGATGGCCGCCATCAGCGCGAGGAGGAATCCGAGGAAACCCGCGCTCTGAATCCCACCGAGACCGCCGGCGAACAGCGCCGCGAGAAACCCGATCTCTGCTGAGGCGGAACCGCCGGCGACATGCAACAGTGCGGAGCTCAGCGAATCGGTGACCGAGAGTGCTTGCGCGACGAGCGCAATTGCGATCCCGCCGAAGACGAGCGCGAGCGGGAGGCGCACGAAGAGCGCTCGCAGCAAGATGCCCAGGTCCTGACGGACGATCGCATGCACGACGGCAAGCAAAAGAAAAGGTCCGGCTAGCAGCGCGCCAATCCTCGCCACGACGCCGAACTCGACGAGGAATCCCCCTCCGAACGTCACTTTGGTGGTGGCGGTGAGCGCGTGGCCAAAGGCCGTGATGAGCGCCGCTGAACCCGCTTCCACCCAGCGCGAGAGCCCGTTGAACAAAGCGTTGACGAGGGCAGAGATTCCGAAACTGAACAGTCCGGACACCGGATGAACGAGTCCACCTCCAGGCAAAACAATCGACATCTCGAGATCGCTCAGTGAAGGCTCTGTCCCGCGTTGAACAGGAAATTGAGCAGGGTGGGCGCGGCGCCGATAACGAGCGCAGCCGCGGCGCAGACGAGCACGGCACGGCGACCGGTCGTCGCGTTCTGATAGTTGCTCGTGTGCGCGCCAAGCGCCCAGGTCGCGGCACCGATGATCAGGCCGGCGAGCGCGGCGAGCAACGCCCAGAAGGCGATCCCGTTCACGAGATCCTGCAGCGTCCCGCTTCCTGGGAGCGCGCTGGAGTTCGGGTTCAGCGAGACGCCGAATTCGATTATGCGTCGGATGACCCACGGATGGATGGCGACCACGACGACCTCCTGCTCGGCGACTGCTGGTCGCAGCCGCGAAGTACAGGTCGGGCGGTCCCGACAAGCGGCGCTCGAGCCGGAGCAACGTCCGTCCGCCGCCAAGGTGACGGTACAAAACGCCTCGCCGGTTCCGCCTACTGCTGAGACCGGCGGATGGCGAGCTCCCGTCCACCTGCAATGCTTGAGAGGTGCTGGTCGGAGCGTCGCGTTCGTGATTGCCGCGCTGAAGACGTCCCCTCTCGACATCGGCATCGCCGTCGCCGTCGTCGTCGTGCTCCTTGTGGCCACCTATGTGATCGGAAGCCGCCGGGGGATTCGCTCTTTGAAACAGCGCCTCGTCGCGTTGGGGGACCGGCTCGGCGCCGACCCGCTACCAGACGACCCGGGGCGTATCGAGGACACCCTCGTCTACGTCGAGCGGGCGACCGACCGCGCCGCGGAGGCCGTCGCCGATTCGAGCGCTGAGGCGATCCGCCTGCGCCGAGCCCTCGATGCGCTCCCGCAGGCCGTGATCATCTGCGACGAGCGCGGCGAGCCGGTGTTCCGCAACTCCCGCGCCTTGACGCTGATGGGAAGCCGCCACACCGACGCCCTCGCAGCCCAGGCTGTGGACGAGCTGCTCGCGACGACCGGGCCTGGCGCGTCCGAAGAACGCACGCTCGAGCTCTACGGCCCACCGCGCCGAACTCTCTCGGTCCGCACGGAGAGCATCGACAACGGCCAGCGGGTCCTCGGGGTGATGGCCGTCATTGACGACGTTTCGGACCGTCGGCGCCTCGAGGACGTGCGCCGTGACTTCGTCGCGAACGTCAGCCACGAACTGAAGACGCCGATGGGTGCCCTCGGGCTTCTGGCCGAGACGCTGCTCAGCGAAAGCGAGCCGGAGGTATCGCGTCGACTTGCACAGCGGATCCACGACGAGGCATTCCGGATCTCGCGCATCATCGATGACCTGCTCGACCTCTCGCGGATCGAATCGGAGGAGTCGCCGCCCAGAGAACCAGTTCTTGTCAATCTCGTCATGGCGGAAGCCGCCGAGCGAATCCGCGCCGCGGCCGAGCACCGCTCGGTTGAGATCAAACTCGACGAACCGACTCCGCCCGTGGCGGTGATCGGCGACCGACGCCAGCTCACCTCCGCGCTATACAACCTGCTCGAGAACGCGGTGAAATTCTCCTACGACGGAGGAGTCGTCGAATTCTCCGGGAAAACCGAAGACAACGAAGTCATCATTGTCGTGGGCGACAAGGGTTCGGGCATCCCGACTCGGGATCTCGAGCGGATCTTCGAGCGCTTCTACCGAGTCGATCACGGGCGCAGCCGCCAGACAGGCGGGACGGGGCTTGGACTTTCGATCGTGCGTCACGTCGCGCAGAATCACCACGGTACCGTGCAGGTCGAATCGCGCGAAGGAGAGGGCTCAACGTTCACGTTGCGAATTCCGACCCAAGTTCGAGGTGAGCCATGACAAACGCCGATCTCGAAACGATGCCGCCGGAGGCGAGCGATCTCGTGCGCGTTTTGCTCGCGGAGGATGAGGAATCATTCATCGAGGCGCTCGTCATCGGGTTGGAACGCGAAGGCTTCGCGATCACCGTCGCTCGCGACGGTGCGGAGGCGATCCAGCGATTCGACGAAGGCGAGTTCGACCTCGTCTTGCTGGACATCATGCTGCCGCGGATCTCCGGCCTCGACGTCTGCCGAGTCATCCGCAGCAAGTCGACCGTGCCGATCGTCATGGTGACGGCGAAGACGACCGAGATCGACACGGTCGTCGGTCTCGAAGTTGGCGCGGACGACTACGTCTCGAAGCCGTATCGGCTTCGCGAGCTCGTTTCACGCATGCGCGCGGTGCTTCGTCGTTCGCCGCGTACTCAAGGACACACACGCGCGGTGGCAACTCACAGCACCCAAGCGACGGCGCAGGCTCGACCGAGTTCCGCCTCGTCCCCGCAGGTCCTCGAGGTCGGCGAGATCGCTCTCGATGTTGATCGTCACGAGTGCACCGTGCGCGGCGAGGAGGTCACACTGCCTTTGAAGGAGTTCGAACTGCTCGAGCAGTTGCTCGCGAACTCTGGCCGCGTCGTTCCCCGAGACTCGCTCATCTCGCGGGTCTGGGGTGAAGACTACGTCGGGGACACAAAAACGCTCGACGTCCATATCAAGCGGCTGCGCTCACACATCGAGGTCGACCCTTCGCAACCCCGACTGATCACGACGATCCGCGGCGTCGGGTACCGATTCGAGGCACCGCGACGCCGGTGACGATACGGTGACGACCGCCGATCTCCACGCGACCTCGCGCGTCGGCGACTCGTTGCTACGACGCATCCTCGCGCGACTCGGCGATCCGAGAACGGTGCGAGCACTCGCCCTCGCCTCGGTCGTTTGCTACGCGCTCTTGGTCCTCACGGGCGGCGCGGTTCGGCTCACCGGTTCGGGACTTGGCTGCGCGGACTGGCCCGAATGCTTTCAGGGTCACCTCGTTGCGCCAGCGTCGTTCCATCCGCTCATCGAATTCACCAACCGGGTCGTGACGATCGCGGTATCGGCCGTGACGATCGTCGCGTTCCTTTCGGCGGTCGCGCTTCGGCCAAGACGTCGCGACCTCGTCGGGCTCGGCGCGGCGTTGATCGCCGGACTTGTCGCACAAATCATCCTCGGCGGACTTGTCGTGCTCACGAAGCTCAACCCGTACCTCGTCGCGTTGCATTTCGCCCTCACGCTCGTCGTGCTCGCGGCTGCGCTTGTGATGTATCACCTCGCGCGAACCTATTCCACCCACCGACAGCCACTCGTTCGCAATGAAGTTGTCTGGCTCGCGCGCTTGCTTCTCGGCGCGCTGTGCGTCCTCATTCTCGCCGGCACGATGGTGACTGGCGCCGGACCGCATGCTGGTGGAAAGGGTGCGAAACGAATTCCGATCGCCTTCCGGGACATCGCGGAGCTGCACTCGACTATCGCTTTGTTCCTCATCGGATGCACACTCGCCTCGCTGTTCGCGCTCCACGTCGCGAAGGCTCCGCAGCGAACCCAGCGCGTGGCGAGAACGATGCTCGAGGTGCTCTTTCTCCAGGGAACTCTCGGGTACACGCAGTATTTCCTCCACGACGCGTCGGTCGTCATCGAGTTCCATCTCGCCGGCGCCACCGCGGCGTGGATCGCGATGATCACCTTCTACCTCTCCCTCCACTCTCACCCCGAGCCGGCAAAAACGGACGAGATCGCCGCGACAACGAAGACGCGCCTCTCCGCTCCGGTGGGGGCGACGACGTGACGCGGCGCAAGAGCTGCGGCTAGGCCGCGCGATGAGCGCCACGACAGCGCCGGATGTCGTCGAGAGGGAATCTCCGCAGGAGGACGTGGTCGCCGACCGGCCATGGCTCGTCGTCGTTTGGAACGATCCGGTCAACTTGATGGACTACGTCACCTACGTCTTCCAAAAGCTCTTCGGCTACTCGTTCGAGAAAGCGACCCGCCTGATGCTCGACGTCCACCACAAAGGCCGCGCCGTCGTCTCGTCGGGTACCCGCGAACGGGCCGAGTTCGACGTTGGGCGCCTCCATCGGCACGGACTCTGGGCGACCCTCGAACAATCGTCGTGAGCAAGAGCGAGCGAACGCCCGTCGTTCGGCGCACGGACAGCGGCTTTTCGATCGGGCTGTCCGCCGACGAGCGCTCGCTACTGCGATCGATCGCCGCGCACCTGCGAGAGGAGATCAGGACGATCGCAGACCCATCGGAATCCGTGCCCGATGAACTTCGGCGACTGCTCCCCACCGCCTACCCCACCGACCCCGTCGCCCAAGCCGAGTTCGACGAGTCCCAACGCCGAGAAACCGTTGATCACCACGCCAGAGCGCTCGAGATACTCGAAAAGACGGCAGGCGCCGAGGAGTTGACTGATGAGGAGGTGTCGGCGTGGCTCGACGCGTTGGTCGAACTCCGGCTCGTGTACGGCACGGCGCTTGGTGTCGAAGAGACCTGGGAGGAACCTGACCCGGCCGATCCGCGATATGGCGAATGGCTCGCGTACGCCTACCTCACGTACATCACCTCAGAACTCGTCGACGTGCTAAAGGCAACCCTGCCTCCCTACGACGGCAGTGCCGACGAACGCGCTCCAGACGATCCATGGGGCGAGCCGCCCGGGGATCTGCGATGGGACGGAACACCGCTGCCACCGGACGAGTCGGTATGACCGTACGGGGCAATACGGGCGATGTTGTCGGAACGCGCAGAAGGGCAATTCGCCGACCCAGGTAGTCTCCGCACGCGTCATTCCTCTGAGCCCCCATCGTCCAGCGGCCAAGGACGCCGCCCTTTCAAGGCGGAAACACGGGTCCGAATCCCGTTGGGGGTGCCATTTGCGGTTGAGCGCTCATTGGATTTCCGCTTGCAGCCCGACGCGCCAGTCAGAGATTTTGGACGTCGGCCGCCATTGCGAGTCATCGGAGACGCGGCCGAACGGGATCCCTCATCGAAGCGGAATCAGCTGCAAGATGGCCTCGTCGAAGTAGGTCACACGCGACTCCGGAAGAAGTAAGACGCGCTCCGGCGCCAGTTGGGCAACGAAAACGGAGTCGTGGCTCACGAGGATCACGGTGCCCTCGTAGTGCTGCAACGCGGCAAGAAGTGCTTCCACCGACTGGGGGTCGAGATTGTTCGTCGGCTCGTCGAGCAATAACAGGTTCGCCCCAGACATCATCAGCCGTGTCAAGGCGAGTTTGGTCTTCTCCCCGCCCGACAAGGTTCCCGCCTTTTGATCGGCGACGTCGCCGCTCAGACCGAAATGACCGAGGGTTGTCCGCATTTGACCCACGGTCGCGTCCGGGGAGACCGACCGGAGATTGTCGAGAGCGGATAGGGACGGCTGGATGTCCTCGTGCTCCTGTGCGTAGAAACCGAGTGTCACGTTCGCCCCGAGCTTGACCCAACCGCTGTCCGGGGTATCGCGGCCAGCGAGACAGCGCAGCAGGGTGGTCTTGCCCGCACCGTTCACACCCACCAGCAACAAGACGTCGCCGCGTTGCACCAGCAGCTCGACATTGGCGAACACCCGATGTTCACCAAATGACTTCGACAGACCGTGCACTTCGACGACCTTGTCTCCCGCACGTACCGGTTCCGGTAAACGAATCTTCAACTGGCGGCGTTGAACCGTGGGCGCATGGTCTTTGAGCCGCGCGTTCAGGAGGTCGATGCGCCGCTGCAGGGCATGACGCTTCGCCGCGTGAGTGGCGTTCGCTTTGGCGAACAGCTTTTTCGTCTCGGTGAGACGAGCCGCTTCTCTGCTGATGTTCTTCGCGACGTGTGCCCGCTGGGACGCCGCCTCCGCCCTTTGTCGCAGGTAGTCCGAATACGTACCCCGATATGCGTCGATGTGAGCATTCTCCAGAGCGATTACCCGATCGATCGCGCTGTCCATCAGCTTCACGTCATGGCTCACCACGATCACCGTCGAAGGTGTCTCCCGCAAAAAGTTCATCACCCACTTCTTCGCCGCGGCGTCAAGGTGGTTCGTGGGTTCGTCGAGAATGAAGAGATCGCCCCCGGCGAGAAGAAGGCTTGCCAGATCGAGCTTGCGACGCTGCCCTCCAGAGAGGTCCCGCACCGAGGTCAGAAGGGACTCTTCATCGAGGCCGACGCCCTTCGCAATGCGCTCGGCATTGGTCTCGAGCTCGTATCCGCCGTCGTGAACGAAGCGATCGTGGACATCACTGAAACGCCGAATCGCGTCGTCGCGCGCAAGACCGGTGGAGTTATTCATCAGCTCCGTGAGCCGACTCATCTCGTGTCGCATCTCGGTGAGCGGACTCGCCTCTAGCAGGTACTCCAGGGCGATCTCTTCACCGGTGGCGCCGTTACCGCGTACGAGTGAAGCGGTCTCTTGACGCAGATAAGCGGTTCGCGCCGGAACTTGAACCGACCCGGCGGCGAGAACTCGATCACCAGCGATCGCCCGCAGCAATGTCGTTTTGCCCGCGCCATTCGGACCGACGAGAGCGACCTTCTCACCGGGTCGGATCCGCACCGAGGCGTCGCGGACGAGGACCCGATCGCCGATCTCGATTCGCACGTCGAAAAGCGACAGCATGCGCCAACAGTGTCCCCGATCTGACGCAACCCCCGAATCCAGCTGCCTCCAGTCGACGCCAGCTGATTGGCGGCGCGACGGCTCGACCGGCCGAACGCCGAAACAACCGAGCTACCAGCACATCCCTGCAGTCGCCCAGCCGAGTTGGAGCTGCGGGCGTATCGAATCGAGCCCGGGCGAACGTGGGCAGAGCGTCGCGTAGGATCGTGGCTCACCTGATGCGTCGCGTCCACCGTCCGGCGGAGCGAGCGCACCGAACAATCAGGGACCTGTGGTGCAGCTCGGAGTGCACGCCGGCCTGTCAAGCCGGAGGTCGCGGGTTCAAATCCCGTCAGGTCCGCCAAATTCTCGCAGGTGGGAGGCCCAAGACGCGTAGTCGGGAGGGCCTCTAGGTCGAGCGTGTCAGCCGAATGTCAGCAGGAGGCGTAAATGCCGGGATTCGACATTGCGACCCTGGCGCAGTTTGAGGCTCCTTCGCGACTGTGCCCGTTCTGCTGCGCGATCTGGCCGAGTGACATTCCGGCTGGAAAGGTCGAATGCCCGGTATGCCAGACGCTCTTTATCCCCATCACTTATGGAGATCTCTTTCCAACGACCGCCACCGCCATCACGTACGAGGGTGCGATGGTTGCGAGCCTGCCCTCTTCATACTTTCCGCCGTATCTTCCTTTCGCTTACTTGCAGACTGGTGCTTCAATTGGTTTGTCAGGGTCCGCGGGCACGAACGTCGATCTCGGATCCGAACCGTTACATCACGCGACCGCGTTGGCTCGACTCGCCCTTGAATTGCGAGGCACAGGGTTGAGCTAGGAGAGTTGCACGGCCAGTTACCGCGTCGATCTAGTCGAATGTCGGCGGACGGTTTCTCGTTCGTTTGATCTCAAAGAAACCGTCGGTGCCGGTCACGGTGACGAAAGCGTCCCACAGCTCTCCGGCTGCTTCACCCTTTGGCGCGGGGGTGATGACCGGGCCAAAAAACGCGTTCCCACGGACTCGAATCACCGGTGTTCCCACGTCGAGGCCGACCTCATCGAATGCCTCGTGGTGCGAGCTCTTGATTGCCTCATCGAAGGCGTCGCTCTGAGCTGCTTCGGCGAGCGACTCTGGCAGTCCGACTTCGTTCAGCGCCTCCGACAAAACGCTGGGATCTTCGCGTCGCCCCTGATTGTGCAGTCGAGTTCCGATCGCCGTGTAAAGCGGCCCGAGAACCTCCGAACCAGCTTCCTTTTCCGCAGCAGCGCACACTCGGACTGGTCCCCAGGCTTTCTCCATCCGGCTTCGGTATTCGTCCGGGAATCCCTTCCCCTCGTGCTGAACGAGGTTCAGATAGGCGAGCGACATGATCTTCCACTGCAGCTCGACTGGCCGAACTCGAGCCACCTCGAGCATCCAGCGCGATGTGATCCATGCCCATGGACACAGCGGGTCGAACCAGAATTGGACCTTTTCCAGGGTCTTCTCTGACTCAGTCATGACCCATATAACAGCGCATATTGCCCTCGTGTTCCCATGTCGACCCGAATACTGGCGGTGGCCCGCGAGTGTGGCAGTTCGTCCTGACGGGTTACCACCAGCTTGCCGCTTGCGAGTACGTCGACGACTAACTCGCCATGACCCCTGAAGACCGATCCATCGAGTCACAGCCGGAGCGGTGGACGGCCGCGACGGTGCACGCCTACATGTGCGTTGACTCAGACAGCGAAGTCCAGAGGCAGATGCGAGTATGCGGAGATGGACATCGCGACTTTTCGTGCTTCAGGAAGCATTACCGTCTCCGCTCCACCGGAAGAGGTCTATGGCTTCATATCAGACATGACGAGAATGGGTGAGATCAGTCCAGAGTGCACCGGTGGCACCTGGGAGAGCGAGTCTCGTGGCGTAGGAGCGATCTTTATCGGGTCGAACACCGCAGGTGATCGCACGTGGCAACGCCGTATCAGGATCGCCGTCGCGAATTCGCCGCGCGAATTCGCGTTCGAGAACTTAAGCGACGCTGCCGTTCCCCCATCAGCAGACGACAAGCCCATTGCTAGGTGGGGTTACACCTTCACTCCTCATGACGGCGGAACGAAGGTAGAGGAGACATGGGAATTGCTCGATCATCCACTTCTCGACACCTTTGGCGAGGAGCGCATGCGAGGTCGTCAGGCGACCAACCAAGATGGCATTAATCAAACGCTTGCCAAGCTCAAGGCGCTTCTCGGTTGAGCACGGCACTTTCTGACAGTGCTGTGATTCGCCTCAATTAATTGAAATCAGGCGATGTCTCACATGGCCTCCCTATGAGGAAATCGGAAAGAAGATGGCCGGTTGACCACGGAGCCGGTCAGTACGTCACGTGGGGTTGTGCGAGAGAAGCGGTGATCTCGAGATCGCTCCTCTCGGATAGAGCGGAACTCGCAGATGTATGTGCGCGAACGCCTCATGGGGCAGATGGTCAGTGCGCTTCAGCAGCCACATGTCGTATCGCTCACGCTGAGTATCGATGAAGGGGATTGTCGGGCGCGGCGCCTAAGCGAATAGTTTGGCGGCGCATGTGTGGTCCGGGTGCAGGAAGAGATGCCTGGAGCCGAGCCCGTCGACAGGATGCGAGTGTTCGCTGGATCCGGGCGCTCTCGTTGGCAACGGTGGTCGCGACCTACTGCCTTGTCGTGCTCGGGAGTACCGTCCGTGTGACCAACTCGGGGATGGGCTGCCGGGGTTGGCCGCTGTGCTCCGGGCAAGTTGGTCCGATCGCCCAATTCCACCCGTTGCTGGAGCAATCCCACCGCTATCTCGTGACGCTCGTGACCGTCTTGATCCTCGTGCTCGCCGTGCTCGTCTGGCGCACCGGCCCTGCGGTTCGGTATGTGCGGGGACCGGCGCTCGTGTCCGTGGGGGTGATCGCGGTGCAGATCGTGCTCGGTGCCATCACGGTGATCACCAACAACGCACCGGTCACTGTCGCGCTGCACCTCGCGGTCGGGTTGTTGTTCCTCGGAGTCGTAACGGTGACCGCGATCGCGTCCTTCATCGTGCCCGCGCAGTCGCGGTCACTGCTTCACGAACCGAGCCACCTCGCCTGGGTTGCTGTCGCCGGGTTGTTCTTCGTGCTCATCTCCGGTTCGCTCGTGGTCGACGGGGGAGCGCAGTCGGCGTGTAAGTCATGGCCGGCGTGCTTCGGAAGTCGGGCATCCGGGGGACTCGTCGCGCTCCAGCTCGCCCATCGTTCGATGGTCCTGATCGGCGGGACGCTCGTTGTCGTCTACCTCGCTGCACTGCTTCGCAAGGGAAGTGTCAATCACGCGCAGCGCTTATTCGCGGCGAGCGGGCTTGTGCTGCTTACAATCCAGGTCGCTGTCGGAGCATTCGACGCGCTGCTCGGTTCGCCAGCGGCTCTGGCGGATGTGCATCTCGCCTTGGCGTCGGCACTGTGGGCTCTTGTCGTCGCGGTTGTCGCCCTGTCCGCGAAAAGCAGCATGGACCGCACCGTTCTTGTCGGTTCCCGCGACGTCGAGAGGACGGTCTTGGAGACCGCTGGTCGCGAGGACCGTTGAGAGGACGTCCTTTGCTGTCACGCTTGGGTGGCACCGATTCGATGCACAGCACTCAGGGTTCGTCCCTATTTGAAAGTCGTAGGGCATTGGCGCGAGCGGAGGTCAGACTCCACTCGGTACGCGTACAGTCCGCACAGTTAGCCTTGTTTAAGTGACACCGCACCTCGTCGTGAACGACGCTGGATCTGCTGAGGTTCGTGGTCCAACCCGTTCATTCGACGATCGCCCGCTTTTGGTGTTCTGGGAGACGACCAAGGCCTGCTTGCTCACGTGCCGCCACTGTCGCGCAAACGCCCAGCGCGATCCGGGTTCCGATGACCTCTCGACCGCCGAAGGATTTGGCCTCATCGACGATCTGGCGGCGATCGGCAGGCCGCGTCCGATCATGATCCTCACCGGTGGCGACTGCCTGATGCGCAACGACCTCGTCGCTCTCGTAGCCCATGCAAAGCAGATGGACGTTCCGGTTGCGATCGCTCCGTCCGTCACGCCCAAACTGACGTCGACGATCTTGCGCCAGTTACGAACCCAGAACGTCAAGACCGCATCGCTGAGTCTCGACGGTGCGACACCGGCTACTCACGAGGCGGTGCGCGGCGTCAACGGCCACTTCGGTGCCACCATGCACGCGATCAACAACTTGAAGGTGCACGGCTATGCCGTTCAGGTCAACACGACGGTGATGCGGCGCAACGTCGGAGAGCTCGCCGACATCGCTTCGCTGATGTACCGGTCCGGGGTGAATGTGTGGGAAGTGTTCTTCTTGATCGCCACTGGACGCGGTACCCGCATGGAGGCAACGAGTGCTCACGAGAATGAGGACATCTGTCACTTCCTCGTCGATGCATCGCGCTACGGCTTCACCGTTCGCACTGTCGAAGCGCCGTTCTTCAGAAGAGTCGTCATAGATCGCCGTCGGGTTGGTGACGTGCCTTCCGAGCACGCCTTCGAACTCGGACCGTTGTACTCACATCTCCGCGACCGGCTCTATGCGCAATTGGGATCACCCACCGCGCCCGTACGCGCCCCGAGTGCTGCAACTCGCGATGGCAAGGGCGTCATCTTCGTCGCCAACAACGGCGACGTCTTTCCGTCAGGATTTCTCCCTCTCCGACTCGGCAGTGTCCGCGAACAAAGCATTGCGGAGATCTATCGGGACCATCCTCTGTTGCAGTCGATCCGCGATGCCAGCTTCGGCGGAAGGTGCGGCACATGTGAGTACGCCGATCTCTGTGGTGGCTCGCGCGCCCGGGCTTTCGCGGCCACGAAAGACCCGCTTGGAGAGGATCCCGGGTGCATCCGAGCATTCGCCCATGTCGGCCACTAGTGGGGCATCCTCGGGGAAAGTCCACGTCTCGACGTCCGAACCCTCGGACACAGATCCCGTATCCCGCTCATGTCCAAACAACCGCCAAACCCGGAGCAAATAGGCCTGTGACATTACGTATTCACACTGTTCCGGCACCAAGCGGACACCTCTCCGGGCAACTCGAACGCCGGTTGGTAGCTTGCCCTCGGTGATCGTTCGAAACGAGCGACTCGCGCCCGACCTGCCGCTCGTGATCCAGGGCGGGATGGGAGTCTCGGTATCGGGTTGGCCGCTCGCCCGCGCGGTAGCGCGTCTCGGCCAGCTCGGTGTCGTGTCGGGTACCGCCTTGGAGACGGTCCACGCGCGACGGCTCGGCGATGGCGACCCGGGCGGCCACTTACGGCGGGCCTACGCCTCCTTCCCCGAACCCTCGCTGGTGAGGCGGGTGCTTGACCGTTGGTTCGTCGCAGGTGGACGCCCACCCGGCGAGCCGTACCGGACTGTCCCCATGTTCCGTCTCGAGTCTCCACGGGCGCTCCGCGAACTGACTGTCCTCGCCAACTTCGCCGAGGTGCAACTTGCCAAGTCGGGGCACAACGGTCCGATCGGCATCAACTACCTGGAAAAGGTCCAGATGCCGACGCCCGACGCCATCTACGGCGCCCTGCTCGCGGGCGTCGACTACGTATTCATGGGAGCGGGGATTCCTTCGGACGTCCCCCGCCTCCTCAACGATCTGGCCCGCGGCGAGCCGGTCGCCTACCGCGTCGCGGTGACGGGCGCGGGACCCGAGGACGCTTACGCCGTGCGCTTTGACCCCGCGCAGTTCGTCGGTCACCCCGCCCGACTCGTCCGACCGCGCTTCGTCGCCATCGTGTCGTCCAACACGCTGGCCTCGTTCCTCGCAAAGAACCCCGTGACGCGCCCCGATGGCTTCGTCGTCGAATACCACTGTGCCGGTGGCCACAACGCGCCGCCGCGCGGCCCCGCCGTTTTCGACGAGCGCGGCCAGCCCGTCTACGGCCCGCGCGACGATGTCGATCTCGACCAGATCGCCGCGCTCGGATTGCCGTTCTGGATTGCCGGGGGCGTTGCCTCTCCCGCGAACCTCGTCGAGGCGCGCGCCGCTGGAGCCGCTGGAATTCAAGTCGGCACGGCGTTCGCCCTTTGTGCGGAGTCCAGCCTGGCCCCCGAGCTGAAGGCTCGGCTTGTCGCCGCGGCGCGCGCGGGAACGGCTCTAGTCCTGACTGACCCTCGTGCCTCGCCGAGCGGTTATCCGTTCAAGGTCGTCCAGCTCGACGGCACGCTCTCGGAGTCTGCCGTCTACACGGGGCGCGAGCGGCGATGCGACGTCGGATTGCTGCGCGCGCCCTACAAACGTGCCGACGGCGGCATCGGCTACCGCTGCCCGAGCGAGCCAGTCGGCGCCTACGTGCGAAAGGGCGGCAGTCGCGACGACACCGTCGGGCGGAAGTGTCTCTGCAGCGCGCTCTTGGCGACCATCGGCCTGGCGCAGCTGCGCGATTCGGGATCCGAACCGCCGATCGTGACAAGCGGCGATGACCTCGCTCGTCTGGTCGGCGTTTTGGGCACGAAGAATAGTTGGACGGCCGCCGACGTCGTCGCGTACCTGCTCGCCGACGCGAGAGACCCGGCGGTGCCCATGCTCTGAGCGAGGTTCGCGCCGGTCGCCGTGGTCGGCAACCCCACGTGTCGAGTGGCGAGACGCCGGCGAATTAGGCAGCTGGCATGGGGAGCGGCACGGGGATTGCGACCTGCCCGAACGGTTGCGCGCCAGAACGACAGCCGGGCCGGACGTCAGAGGCGTGATGACCGAGCACCGAGTCGGCAGGCGTCTGTACGGGTGGCCCCGAACGCGCGCCATAGCGTGCGCCAAGGACTCGCCCGAAAGTGCCGTTGATGGGCACTCGCGAACGGGCGGGTGGGCTCCCTGCGTGTAACCGAGCTAGCGACACACTTAGCCGGCGATCGGAGACAGCCTGATTAGCGGCTGTCGATGCGCGTTAGGGAATTCTCTCAAGGACGAAGCGTAAACGGATGACTATTGCGCGGTGCCGTTGCACCGTAACGCTGCCCAATACAACTCGTCGACTAAGCGATCCCTCCGGTACAGATCGGCCACTACCAGAGGTCGTCAAGTAGCCTTCGCGGTCCAACGCCTCACCGGAGCCCTAGAAGATCCAAATGAAGAAGTCCGGAATACTGCTGGGATTGATCGTGTGTGTGTTGGGCTTGGCCGTACCCGCGGGGTCATCAGTCAATCTCAAGTCTGATCTGCTGACTCTCTCCCAGCTTCCGAAGGGCTGGGTGACAGCCTCAGCTTCGAGCGCTGAGTTACCGGGCTGCAAAGCGACCGCACTTCCGGCGAAGCCGACGACGCAGGCGAACGCCACGTTCAACTACCGAGCCCTGAAAGGGTTTCCCCAACTCGTCGAGGTGCTGGCGGCCTATACGAACGTCCATAAGGGGTTCAACTCGCTCACGTCTGGACTGAACGGTTGCAAGAATGTCACCGGGAACAAGAACGGAAAGTCATTCACCACCACGGTTTCAAAGATGACTTTCAGCAGCTACGGGGACCAATCCGCCGCCTTTCACGCCAGCATCAAGACCCCGGGCTTTCTTGTTGCCATCGACATCTTGGTCGTGCGCAAGGGGAAGGTGTTGCTCGAACTTCAAGAGGGCAATAACAACTCCAGCGTTAGCCCGAGTGCATTCCACGGCTTCGCAACGGCCGCGGTTCGCAGGCTGACATCAACCACGACGGTCTCGTCGACAAAGGCGTCCCAGCAGTTCCTGGCGACCGCCACGGCCTCTAAGGCCGCGTACCTCACGTGGAGGGCCGCGATCAAAGGCAAGACTACGGTCAGCCAGGTAATCGGTCCTTGTGACACCTACGCGGCCGCGTTGACGAACTTCGACAACGCGATATTGCGCATCGCCGTCACTGGCAAGACGGAAACCGACATTCAGACCTTGGTCGCCGATGACCGCGTCGTCATCAAGGATCTGGAAGCTGTGAAAACAGAAACCGCGGCCGAAATCAGGAAGAATGCCGCTCAACTCATAGCCACTGGCGAGACGGCGATAAGCGCCGGCGACGTTGTTCGGAGCGACCTCGGTTTGCCGCCGAGTTGAGTTTGGCGAGCCCGACGCGATCAGGCAGCCAACGAAGTTGGTCGGGACACGGCAGGCAGTCCGCCCACTGTCACACGCGAAGTGCCATAACTGGTCGATCTGATCGACACCTCCGGCACGTTCTCGGACGCCGACAGTCACGGATAATCGGCCTTCTGCAGTGCAAACCACGCTTCGTCCGAAACGTACCCTGAGCTGCAGAAACTCAACGTCCTCCCACGAGGTCCCACGAGTTGTGGCAGCCTGTCGAGCCGGAGGTCGCGGGTTCAAATCCCGTCAGGTCCGCAAACCGGCCTCAATCGTGGCTCTGAGCGGCAGGTCGTTCGGATCTCGGAGAGGCTGGCGGAGCCGACAATCGTCGGAGAGGTCGGGTAGCTCAGTTGGCAGAGCGCGCGCCTGAAAAGCGCGAGGTCACCGGATCGACGCCGGTCCCGACCACGCAAGAAACTGTCATTTATGAGAGCGCGGGTTTGGGTTCTCGGCCCTTTTTGATGACGCCCACCGGCCCTCACGACATCTCCGACTGCAGTACCTCGGCGACCGGTCGGCGAGCACCGATCTGTGCCGGGATGGCGGTGAGCACGACGACGACGACCCTGAGCGCCACAGCCAGGACCGCAACGAGCGACGCAACCGACGGCCTTTGTCGGCGCGGGATAAGGCTGTCGCTTCCTCCAATGCTCGACGCGGTGCGGTGAGGAAGCCTCTCCCAGCCGCCGTAGCGGTCGCAATCGTCGTTCTGTTCGCGCTGGCGGCGGGCGCCGCGACCTCTCACGCGCCGCGACCGCGGGCGACGCCGTCACTGCAGATCTTGGAAGAGCCCCAGGCCGGGATGACACGGATCGATGACCTGTTGAGCTCCGCCAAAACCAGCGTCGACCTTGAGATCTACGAACTCTCGGACCCGGCGATTGAGACGATCCTCGCCAACGACGCCCACCGCGACGTCGATGTCCGCGTGATCCTCAACGAGCACTACACCGAGTCAGACAACGCCCCCGCCTTTTCGTACCTGACACGTCACGGAGTGCATGTGCACTGGGCTGCGTCTAGGTTCGACATCACTCACGAGAAGGCTGCGGTGATCGACAACCGAATCGCGCTCGTAATGACGATGAACTTCACTCCCGAGTACTACTCGACCACCCGTGACGTCGTCGTGATCGATTCGCAACCGTCCGACGTGCTCGCGATCGCACGAACTTTCGACGGCGACTGGAGCGGCGGCGGATACGCGTTCATTCCGAGCGGAGACCTTCTGTGGAGTCCCGGAGCGGAGGCCACGCTCGTCAACCTCATCGCGTCCGCACGTCACTCGATTTACATCGAGAACGAGGAGATGGATGAGCCATACATCGAAACGGCGCTCGAGTCGGCGGCTCGACGTGCCGTGAAGGTCGTCGTCGTGATGACACAGGACTCCTTGTGGGACGCGGCGTTCAACGAACTGCGCCGGGCGGGGGTGGACATCCGCCTCTATCCGTATTCATCGAGCGCCCTCTACATTCATGCGAAGGTCGTCGACGTCGATCCGGGTTATGCCGACGAGCGGGTGTTCGTTGGCTCGGAGAACTTCTCGGTCGCATCGCTCCTTTACAACCGCGAACTCGGGATCATCACGTCGAACCGATCCGTCGTCTCGACCTTGGCGACCATGGTCGAGAGGGACGCCGCCGGCGCAACCGAGTCGGGGTGAGCGAGAAGGTACAAGGCCTTCGTGCCTTTTCGTGCGGCGCGGTTGTTGTTGTTTTACCCAGCGACAGGTCGATAGCCGGCGTTGCTCAGCATCCGTCGGAGGTCGACGACTTCTTGCGTGTCGACGTCCTTACCCCGCGGCCGTTCGAAAGTCTCGGTCTCGGCTCCGAGCGTGACGACGATTTTGCCGTCATGGCGCTCCTTCACCGTCCCGACGGCTTCGAGCAGTGAGAGGACGGGCCGCCACTCGATGTTGTGGCTGAGCGGATGCTGAAAGATCTTCTCCACGGTGTCACGGTGCCGGTTTGAAAGATGCATGGGCCCGCTCGCCGATGCCATTGCCGCGCCTCCTTCGGTGATCAGACAACCTAATCGGCCAGGTGAGGAGTTCTCCCGGACCCCCACCGGCAAATGTGAGCGCCGCCACCCTGGTGACCGGGATGGATCGGAGCCCCGCTCTCCTACCTCGCGCTTGCAGCGACGGGGTGCTCAATCGCGACCGGCACCGTCGTCGGGTAGTCACCGGTGAGGCACGCGGAACACAGCTCGTCGCCCGGCACTCCGATGGCCGAGAACATCCCTTCGAGGGAAAGATAGGCAACGGAATCGGCGCCGAGGTGACGGGCGATGTCTTCTGATTCGAGCATCGCGGCGAGCAACTCCTCCCGTCTCGGCGTGTCGATGCCGTAGAAGCACGGCCACCGAAACGGCGGGGACGAGATACGCAGGTGCACCTCGCTCGCGCCAGCGGAACGCAGCATCGTCACGATCTGTCGCGTCGTCGTGCCGCGCACGATCGAATCATCTATGACCACGAGCCGCTTGCCAACGACGCTCTCGCGCAGCGGATTGAGCTTGCGCCGCACCGCGTCCTCACGGGCAGCCGCCGTCGGCGTGATGAAGGTTCGGCCGATATAGCGGTTCTTCACGAGTCCGTGACCGAAAGGAATTCCGCTTCGCCGCGCGAACCCCTCGGCTGCCGGCACGCCGGAATCGGGAACACCGATCACCACATCGACGTCAGCCGGGGCTTCGACAAACAGCTGTTCGCCCATCCTCCGGCGCGCGGCGTGAACCTCTTTGCCCTGCAGGACGGCATCGGGACGCGCGAAGTAGACGAACTCGAAGACGCAAAGGCGCGGTTCGATGCGGAGCCCGTCGAACGGTCGGAGCGAGCGCACGCCCGTCTCATCGACGACGATGAGCTCGCCGGGCTCGATCTCGCGCTCGTAGATCGCTCCTACCGTCGCGAGACCTGGGCTCTCCGAGGAGACGACCCAACCCGCCGTCGCACCGGAATCGTCGATGAGCCGGCCAAGGCAAAGCGGCCGAAATCCGTTCGGGTCGCGCGCCGCATAGAGGTGCGAAATGTCGAGGCAGCTGATCGAGAAGGCGCCCGCGAGGCGCGGGAGCACCCGCATCAGCGCATCCTCGAGACGGCCGGGTTCGTCGAAGAGGTCGTCCGGCGGGAACTCTTGCGCGATCAGCTCGCCCATTAGATCGCTATCCGAAGGCGCGAGGCCGGGGATCATGCCCGCCTTTTCCTCGAGTTCGGCGACGTTCGTCAGGTTCCCGTTGTGCCCGATTGCAAAGCCAGCCGCGCCAATGGAGCGAAAAATCGGCTGGGCGTTGCGCCAGTCGCTCTTGCCCATCGTCGAATAGCGGACGTGACCGAGGCCGATCGAGCCCTGCAGCGAGGCCAGGGCACGAGGCGAGAACACCGAGGCCACGAGCCCCATGTCCTTCACGACCGTGAGGGTTTCGCCGTCGCTCACCGCCATGCCGGCGGACTCTTGGCCCCGGTGTTGCAGCGAGAACAGCCCGTCGTAGACGAGCGGGGCCACTTGGCGTCCCGGCGCGAAGACACCGAAGACGCCACAGGCTTCCCGCATTGGCGCCATTCTGTCATCCGGTCGTTGCGCCCGGTCGGAGGAAGCAACGATCGGTAGCGTGCCGTCGTGATCGATCTGCATACCCACTCGACCTGCTCGGACGGAAGCGAACCGCCAGAGCGCGTCGTTGACCTGGCGGTCGAGGCGGGTTGTGAGGCGATCGCGCTCACCGACCACGACGGCTGCTTTGGCCTCGCCGCAGCGAGGACACGAGCCGACGGTGTCGGTATCCGTTTCATTCCCGGGTGTGAGGTCTCGTGCACCATCGACAAGCATTCGTTACACCTGCTGTGTTATTTCGTCGACGATCACTCGCTGACGTTCGCCGAGCTCCTCCGTGACGTTCGGGACGACCGCGACGCGCGCGCAACCGCGCGCTCGCGGAGCGACTCGGGAAGCTCGGTTTGCCGGTCTCGCTCGATGACGCGATCGCGGAAGCCAAGGGTCGGGTGGTCGGCCGTCCGCACTTCGCGGCGGCCCTCGTTCGTCTCCAAAGGGCGCCGACGATCGAGGAGGCCTTCGAGCGCTGGCTCGGCGACGGCCGCCCCGCCTACATCCCCCGCAGACCGCTGCCGCCAAAGCGTGTGATCGAAGCCGCACATGAAGACGGCGGCGTGGTCGCTGTCGCGCACCCGCTTTCGGCGGCATCAACGACCGCGCAACTCGGCACGCTCATCGGAGAGCTCGCGTCGATGGGTCTCGACGGCGTCGAGGCGCACTATCCGAGCTACGACCCGTGGACCCGGGACCAGCTCGCTCGGATTGCCCGCTCGGAGCACCTCGTGGCGACCGGCGGCTCGGACTTCCATGGCTCGTTTCGCCCGGGAGTCCGCGTCGGCACCGGACGAGGCGACCTCAACGTTTCCGATGTCGCTCTCGAGGAACTCGAAGCGCGTCGACGGTGAGCGACCGGATTGCTTGAGATCCGCTGGAGCCCGACACCTCGGGTTATGACGTCGACGCGATCGAGACGGCGCGGCCAAGCCCGAGAGGATTAGGAAGGACCTGCGACAGACGAGCGGACCCGAACGCCCGGACGGCCCCGTCCCGCCCGATCAACCAGTAACCGGCTCCATCAGGTGTTCCCGCGATGCCGACGACTTCGCCGTGGATCAGGATCCCGCCAGTTGGCGCCTCTCCCCAGGCGGCGCCGAACGGGAACACCCGACCGCTCGCCGACAAGACCCAGTAACCAGGACCGTCCGCGGACGAGGCGATCGCCGTGAAACGGTGGCCTGGGAAGTCGGGGGATCCGAAGATCGGCGCGTCCCCGTACGCGTCGACGCTGCCGTCGGACCACAACATCCAGTATCCGACCCCGCCAGGAGCCGCCGCGATGCCGACTGCCTTCACGGACTTCAGCAGGCGCCCTTGGCGGATTTCGGGCCGATAGTGATGGGCGTGCCCGAAGGCGAACACTTGACCTTCCGATGTCAGCACCCAGTAGCCGGCTCCAATCGGATCGGCGGCGAGCGCGACGGGCCGGTCGGCGCGTGGTAGCCGCGGGAGCGAACCGAGCGACGGCAGTCCGCCGCTGCCACGTACGCGGCCGGTTCGCGTCAGCGCCCAGAATCCTTTCGGACCGGGAGCGATCGCCACGACGCCGCCTTGCGGGGATCGGATGCGAAGCATGGGATCACTTGACGCGGGGCTACCGATGGGCACGGCGCCATCCGCGATCGCAATCGCATACTCCTGCGGAATCGGCTCGATCGTGATCGGCAGGGTCGCCGACCCCGTCACCCCCAACGCATCGGTGACTTGGAGCTCGAGCATCGAGGTACCCGGGGTGCCCGGCCGACCCGAAAGGACACCCGCCGAATTCACGACGAGCCCACCCGGGAGCCCGCCAGACGGCCCGACGGTCCAGCTGTACGGCGGCACACCCCCTTCGGCCGTGAGGGTATCGAAGTACTTGTCGCCGACGGCACCGACGGGGAGGGACGACACGGTGATCACCGGCGGTGCCTCCACCGAGATGGTGAAGGTGGCCGAGGCGGTCACGCCGTACTTGTCCATCACTTGGACGGTCAGCGTCGCCGGTGCGCTCGATTGCGGTGTCCCGATGAACACCCCGTTCGATGCAAGCGTGACCCCGTCCGGGGGGGATCCGGCGATCACCGACCACGTATACGGGCCCACGCCGCCGGCGGCCGTGACCCGCGCCGAGTACGGGATGCCGTATCCCGCGTCGGGAAGCGACGTTGACGTAATCCTCAGCGCGGAGACCACCTGGAGTGCTCCGGTGTACGTGCAGCCTGCCGAATTCGACGAGTCGGTGAACGTGACGGTCGCGTTTCCCGCCGGGAGTTCGGGCATCTGAAACACGACGCTCGTCCCGTTGTTCGACACGATCGTCGCCGGTGCCGTCGCACCGCTCGTGCTGCTCGTCACCGTGACCTTGCTCACGCAAGCGAGCGAACTCGAGGCGGTGGCACCGATGTCCGTGCCCGGCGCACCTTTGTTGGGCGAGAAGCTCAATGTGTTCGAGCTCGCCGAAGCGGCTCCCGCCGCCGCCAGCAGCGCGAGCACGAGGGTGAGGACAGCTGGGATGACCCCGACGAGACGAATGACACACCGCTTTTGCTCCCGCCGCGACAAGGGGAATTGGAAGGGGAGCACCGGCGCCGAGAGTACTGAGCGGGCACCTACGGGATTACCGCGCGTTACGAATCGGGCCTGCTTGTCGCCTTCCGATCGGGGAGGTGCTGCTGGAGCACGGCGGGTCGCGCCTCGGAATCCTCACGGCTCATCGAGGAGCGAAGTTCGACCGAGCCGAGGCGGCCGCTCATCGTCACGACCCTCGCGACCGACGTGGTTTTTTCACCGGACCAGCAAACCGCAGCCTCGCGGCCGCGCTCCCTGACTGATTGTCGGCAGGAACCTTCGGCTCCGGCTCGTCGATACGCTGCGTCGGTGGTCGACGAGCTTGCCGCCGCTGACGAGCGCACGCACCGAGACGTCGCATTCCGCCTCGCCCGGTTCGAACAGCGCTACACCCGGCAACGGCGGGTGATGGTGGACGCCCTCGCGTCGATCGCGCGTCCTGCGACGATCGGCGAGATTCTCGACGCGCTGCCCGACCTACCGGTGAGCACCGCCTACCGCAATCTCTCGGTCCTCGCGGAGGCAGGAGTCGTCAGACGAGTCAACGGCACCGACGAGTTCGGGCGCTTCGAGCTCGCCGAGGAGGTGAGCGGCCACCACCATCATCACGCCGTCTGTTCAGTGTGCGGACTCGTCATCGACGCGACGAGCTCACCCCGGCTCGAGGCCGCCCTCGCAGACACGGCGCGAGCCATCGCGCAAGAGAACGGATTCGACGTCAGTGATCACCGCCTCGAGCTCGTCGGCCGGTGCTCAACGTGCGCAGAGCGCGAACGGTCCTGACGGAAGCGGATTACCCGTTGCGGGACGGGACGGTTCAGTCACCAAGCAAATCCACCGTGACGCCAAACGCGTCGATGATGCGTCGGAGATCGCTCTCGCGGAGAAGCCCCGCCTGTGAGCCGAGATGGGCGGACGCACTCGCATAGTTAAGTGGCCCCCACGTAAGCGCGTCCTTCAACGGCATTCCTCGAATCACCGCCGCCAATAGGCCAGCGGCAAACGCGTCGACAGCCCCCGTGCGATCGACCCCTGTGTCGTGTTCGGACCCCGGGTGGGCGCGCAATCGGTCGGCGTCAGCGAGCGCGTACGCGCCGCCATCGTCTTCGATGACGACCACCTGTCGCGGTCCGAAGGATCTGATGGCGTCGAGTTGGCGTTCCGGCACATCGGGCGCGACCCCGGTGAGTGCCGCTGCCTGGCTCGCGTCGCACACGAAGAGCTCGGCGCGCCGATTGAGTCGTTCGAGCCGTTTGACACCGTCGGCGATCTGAACGGTTCCGGGACGCACCGCGAGCTTCACGTCGGGGTTGTCATCGAGCCAATCCATGATGTGCTGCTCGTACTCGAGCGCGCCCGCCCCGAGCGAGGTCACGAGGAGCCACGACGGAATATCGCTTGGCCGGAGGTACGGCCAGTGGTACTCGAAATCCTCGTGCCAGACGAAGATCGTTCGCTCGCCGCGGTACGACAACACGACGTTTCGGTTCGTGTGCGCGGGCGAATCGACGCGGACGAGCCGGGTGTCGACGTGCTCGCCGTGCAGTGCCGCGATGAGGTCCCGACCGACTTCGTCGTGGGCGAGAAAACTCGCGAGGCCGACACGTACCCCGAGTCGCGAGAGTCCGACCGCGATGTTCGCCGCGCTGCCACCTGCGGCAACCGTTGTCTCGTCGTGGTACGCGACCTTCACCCCGAGCGGAAGCTCAAGGAACCGACCCCCGTCGTCCTTCCGGAGACCAACCTGTCCCTCGGGCAGACGGATGATGATGTCGGTCGCGACATCACCGACGCTCACGAGGTCGTATCGCTGCGCTGGAGTCACGAATCCCATGGCCAGCCACCTCCGCCAGCGAATGGCGCGACCGCGTCCGCGGCGCGCGCTTCGCTGTTACCTCCAGCAAATCGCCCTTTTGAAGGGACGTGAAGGGCCGTTTGTCCTGCGAAACCGCCACGACGCCTACAAGGCGCCGCAAACCACACCCCTTCAGTGGGCAGCGATGCCGTAGCCGGCCGCCGCGAGGAGCATGCCGATGACAAAGGTGCCCGCGACATTGATCGTCGCCTCCAGCAGGGCGCCGGTCTCGCCGAGCGCCAGGGTTTCGAACACTGACGTCGAGAAGGTCGAGTACCCGCCGAGGAAGCCGATCGTCGAGAGTCTGACCGCCGTCGCCGACGCCCCATGGTGCGCGGCGAGCCCCGCGACGATCCCGATCGCGAACGCCGCGGTGGCGTTCACGGCGAACGTGCCGACCGGAAAGATGCTCCCCACGCGTTGCTGGACGATGCGGTCGACGACGAATCGGACGACGGAGCCGCCCCCGGACAACGCGACGATCGCGACCACAAGCGTCAAGGCTCCGGTTCCTCGAGCCCTCGCGCCACGTGGTGAACGACTTCGACCTCGTCGAGGATGACGAGACCCTCGGAAACAATCTCTTCGAGTTGCGCGAGGAAGGCGCGGATGCGCTCTTCCGCATCGACGACGATGACCGCGATCGGCAGGTCCTCGGAGAGGCTCAGTAACCGCTGCGTGTGCAGCTGGCTCGAGGCGCCGAATCCTTCGATGCCGCGAAACACACTCACCCCGGCCAGACCCGCCGCCTGGGCACGATGCACGATCTCGGTATAGAGGGGCTTGTGGTGCCAGCGATCGGATTCGCCGATGTACACCGAAAGACGCAATGCCGGACCTTCGAGTCTCATCGTGCTCTCCGTTCTTCAGTGAATCGTCGCCTGCTCGCCTGGATCGAACGGCCGGTCACGAGGCCAAACGACCCTGCCGCCAACCCGCCGAGGACCGACGCCGCAACGTACGCAATGGCTTCCACCGGTCTGCCGTGACCTAGCGACCAGTCGGCAAAATCCACTACCGACGCGAGCGTCGTCAGGGATCCGCAAAAGCCGATGCCGACGAACAGACGCAGACGACGCGCCGACGTCAGCGATTCGGCGAGCACGACGGCGACACAGACGACGAACGCGCCGGTTAGGTTCACCGTGATGGTCGCCCAGGGAAAACGAGCGTCGGCAAGCGACACGGAGCCCGCGGCGTAACGGATTGCGCCGCCTGCACAACCCCCCAGGAAGACCACCCCGAGATCGATGGGCCCGCCAACGAGCCGACGGATTGCGAACGACCGCTCACGCGACCGCGCGGCACGGTCGAATACCTGTGGCAGCGCCACTGGCCCCTCCTTGGTCTGAACTCCGGACCAGGGACCGTTGGTCGCTCGAACAGCGACGGTTCGCGGCGAGCCCCTCCGCCGTGACGCTTCGCCGATCGTATCGATGTATTACTGCTGGTAGTGCTCCACGACGCTGACCGGCCGCTCCTTCGCCTCGTCGGGATCCTGTCCCGCCGACCGGCGCGCCCGACGCTGGCGCAGCAGATCCCAGCACTGGTCGAGATGCTCTTCGATTTCCCGCAACCGCTCGTGCTCCTCCGCGGAAAGCGGTCGGTCGCCGTGGGATTGTTCGAGCTGATGCTCCTCGTCGACGAGTTCGCCGATGCGATGGACAATCGGAGTGTCATCCATTGTCGAGATCCTTTCGCTTGCCGCTTCGCGTCGACGTGAACGTACCGGAGATCGGGAGCACGCACGCCGCCGCACGCGGCACCGGCGGCGACGTGCCCAAATACGATCGGGCGCAGTGTCGGACTCTCCAGCACCGCGGGCGGCCCGGATCGCGCCCGGCGGGCGGCCGCGACGGGTGACGCGTCCGTTCGTCGTCGTTGCCTGCCTCGTCGCGCTCGGTACCGCTGCCGGGCTGATCCTTGTGACCGGTGGACCGTCACCGGGCGCCGATCGTCCCCCCCATTCCCACTCGAAGACCTTCCTCGGACCCAACGGCGTCGAGTCCACGGCGATGATCGCCGAGAACAAGCTCCCCGGTACGACCGCCTGGGAGATATCGGGTCACCAATCTTCTGGGTACATCGAAGGGTTCGCCGGCTTGAACTACGCCGAGGTCGGCGACCGAGTCGGGCTGTACGTTTCGACCTCGGCGACATCGTTTCGCGTCACCGCGTACCGCATGGGCTACTACGGCGGCAAAGGCGGTCACGAGGTCTGGCGCTCGGCGGTCATCGCCGGTCACGCCCAGCCGAGCTGTCGGTTCACGGCGGGCATCAACATGGTGTCGTGCGCGAACTGGCACCGATCGCTCGTTGTGCCGGTCTCACGTGCCTTCTACCAGGGCGACTACTTGCTGAAACTCGTCGGGAACGGCAACCAGCAGGCCTACGTGCTCCTCACCGTCTGGAACCCTTCGAGCAACGCCGCGTATTTGTTCATGAGTCGCAGCCTGACCGAGCAGGGCTGGAACACCTTCGGCGGATACTCCTTTTATCAGGGCGAAGGACCGTGCGCGTCGGGGATCCCTTCGTACCCCGTGTGCAACCGCGCCCGCGTGGTGTCCTTCGACCGCCCGTACGCGGAGGGCGACGGCGCCTCCGATTTCCTGTCGAATGAGTACCCGCTGCTCCGCCTGATGGAAAAAGACGGACTCGACGTCGGCTACTGCACGGACATCGCGGTCGACGAGCACCCACTGATCCTTCTCAACCACAAAGCGCTGCTGTCGCTCGGGCACGACGAGACATGGACCTATCCCGAACTGCACGGCGCCGAAGTCGCTCTTGCCCACGGCGTGAACATCGCGTTCATGAGCGCGGCGGCAATCGTCCGGCACGCGCGCCTGCAGCCCTCCCGGCTCGGTCCCGATCGAGAAGAGGTCGACTACCGGGACGCTGACGAAGATCCACTGAATGGACACGGAAATCCGAACGAGGTGACGGGGAACACCTGGGCGTCGCCACCGACCGACTGGAATTCGACGCCGCTCATCGGCGAGCTCTACAGCGGCTATCTCCTGCCCGGCGCGGCCCCGACTCCGTTCGTCGTCCACGACGCGAAGGCTTGGATCTTCAAGGGCACGGGACTGCACAACGGCTCGGTTGTCCCCCGGGTCATCGACTCCGACATTGACCACATCGACCCCGCGTACGGCACCCCGCCAAACGTCGAGGTGCTCGGGCACTCCCCGGTCCCGCTCAACGTCTCGTACACGAACCAAGGAGAGTGGAACGGCGACACGTACTCCGACATGACCTATTACACGGACCCGGCAGGCGGAGCCGGCGTGTTCGACAGCGGCGACGTGAACTGGATCGGCGCGATGCTGCCGTGCCCAAAGGGCGTGGCGGCCTGTCCCGACCTGACCGTGCAGAAGATCACGGAGAACCTGCTTTGGCTGTTCGGACAGGGTCCGTCGGGAAGACTTATTCCCTCGCGTCCGAACTGGAAGTCGGTGACGCCGGCGGGATCGTGAGCGAACCCGGCCCGCCGGACCGTCTGTCGTAGGTGCGCTCGAAGCGGGGTCTGGGACGATCCAGATCAGCGCAACGACGACGTAGAGCGCAACCGATATCCAATGAGGCAATCGGGATCGCAACCAGGTAAATCAAAACCGAGAGTTTTTCTTTGATTGGGCGGGCAACAGCTTCGGCGACGCGCGAGTTCACCGCCGCGTCGGCGACGATCGTGCGTTCGAGAATGAAGCACGCGGTCCCGGCCGCGAACAGCACGATGCCGTAGAACGCCGTTGGCAACGGCGCGAAACCATTCCTCCCATCCATCCTGTCGTGACGGGAATGAGCGAGAGCCAGAAGAGAAGGTGGAGGTTCGCCCAGAGCACCTTGCCATTCACGCGCTCGGTCGCCTGCAGCATGTGGTGGTGGTTGTTCCAATAAATACCGAGGAAGGTGAAGCTCAAAACGTAGGTGAGCCCGATCGGCACGAGTGGACGGAGCGCGTGAATTCCCGTCCCATGGGGGATTTTGAGCTCGAGCACCATGACCGTGATCAAGATCGCGATCACGGCGTCGCTAAACGCCTCCAGGCGACGAGTCCCCACGGCTGATTCCCAATCGAACCCGCATGATCGGGGCGCGTCCACCATCCGTCGGTCGCGGGACCGGGCCAGTGGGCTTCACTCTTGGTTGCCGACCCCGGCACCGACTGATGGAATTGCCCGCGGACCGCAATAAGGGAGGGATGATGCCGAAATACCTCGTCACGTACCACGGCGGACCGGGATTGCCGACCGACCCAGAGGCCGCCCGTCGGATGCTGGAGGCATTCCAGGGGTGGGCGGGTGGCCTCGGCAGGCTCCTTGTCGACCCGGGCGCGCCGCTTGCTGCGGCGAAGACCGTCACCGCGTCCGGTTCGAGCGACGGTCAGCGCGAAGCGGCGATTGGCGGGTACTCGGTACTCGAGGCCGAGGACCTCGAAGGCGCGGTCGCGCTCGTCGAGAGCCACCCCTTCCTGCAGCGCGGAGGGACGCTGCAGGTCAGCGAGGCCGTGGTCGTCGGAGGCTGAACGAACCGTTCCTACGGGTTCGACTGAGCCGCCATGGCAGCTGCTTCGAGCTCAAAGAAGCGATTCGCTGCTGCAGCGACGTCGGCGTCATGTGAGACAGCAAGTACTGCCGCCCCCTCGTCTCGTGCGTTGAGCATCAGCGACAACACGAGCGCTCGGTTGGCGGCGTCGATTTCAGCCGTCGGCTCATCGAAGATGAGCGCGCTGGATTGCGAGGCAAACGTACGGGCGATCGAAACTCTTTGCCGTTGACCACCTGAGAGATCGGCGACTGGACGATCGGTACACGCGGCGAGTCCGAGCGCCCCGAGCCAAAGCTCGACTCGCCGGTCTATTTCTGAAACCGTGACTCCTCGCAACTGCAGCGGCAAGCTGACCGACTCCGCCGCAGTCAGCTCGGGAACGAGCGCTCCGTCTTGTGGTGCGAACGAGGGTCGTTCCCCGCGTTCACCGACTTCGGGCATCGGCTTGCCTGAAAAGTGCACGATTCCGCGATCAGGCGCCATCACCCCCGCGAGGATCGCGACGAGTACCGATTTACCGGACCCTGCGGCGCCGCTGACGACGAGCAGCTCTCCCGAGAAGGCGGAGAGGCTGACATCGTCGAACAACGGTCCGCGATCGCCGTCAAAGCCGACACCGAACGCCTCGACGACCGCTTCGCTCACAACACCTCCTCGTCGCCCTGCTCGGTGTACATCTCGACGCCGGTCGCCGTCCTGACGAAGCGCACGAAGCTTCCGGGCGGCATCGACTCGAGAAGCTCGTTCGGAAGCCGCACGCTCCCGTCCTGGCCGATCACCGCGTACTCCGTCCCCTTACGTCCCTCGGCTCCAACTCGACCATCGAGGATCGTCACCGTCCTCGCGAAATGCTGCGCAACCGCGGCGTCGTGGGTGACGACAACGACTGTCATGCCGAGCTCATCGTGGATGTGGAAAAGCGTCTCGATGATGAGATCACGGTCGACGACTGCGAGCTGACTCGTCGGCTCGTCGACGAGGAGCAAGCGGGGCGCGACCGCAACTCCCGTCACGAGCGCGAGGCGCTGACGGTCGCCCGTCGAACAGTGCTCGACGGGAACTTTGGCGATCCGCGCGAGTCCGAAAAGCTCGAGCAGCTCCGCCGCGTTTCGCTCGATGTGCTTGCCGCGTCGACGCGCTCCACGTTGTGCGAACCACACGTTCTCCTGCGCGGTCGCGTACGGAAGGAGGTTTGCCGAAGCACCCTGGACGACAAGGGAGATCTCCCGCGCTCTCAGCGCGGCGAGCCCTTCCTCTCCCATCTTGGCGAGGTTGTGTCCGGCGACGCGGACAAGACCCGCCGAAGCGGGAAACTCGCCGGCCAGCAGCGATAGCACCGTCGATTTCCCGGCCCCCGACGGGCCGAGTAGGGCGACCGCTTCACCCGCCGCGATGTCGAGGTCGACACCACGCAACGCGACCACGTCACCTTCGGGTGACGGGTAGAGATGCACGACACCGGAGAGCTGCGCTTCCACTCCCGTCGCGGGCGCGGCGACCACGCTCACCGACATCGGACTTCTTCTCGTGCCACGGGCGGCCGACCGCCCTCCCCATCAACTGCCTTCTGCCAAGCCTCGAGCACGAACGGAACCGTACCGCCGCGTCCGCGGTTGCGATGTCGCACCGGCAGCGGACGCTTTCCAATCCCCCGGGCGCCGGAGGGTCAGCGAGGTGAGATCCGACCGGCGACCCAGGTGAAGGGTTGAACAATGCCAGCTGGCGTCGTGTGCAACTCTCTCCGCGAGAGCTCCAGGGTGAAGCCCTCGCCGAGTTCGCGCGCGAGCGCTTCAGCCGAATAACGCGAGACCGGCAAACCCGAGCAGCACTCCGGACCGTCCTCGGCGAACGTGGCAACGATCGTGAAGCCACCGTTGCGCAGCGCCGATCGGAGCGTCGAAAGGTAACGCTCGCGGACCGATTCCTCGACGAGGAAGTGGAAGAGGGCCCGGTCGTGCCACAAATCGAATTTGCGCCGCGGTGTCCACGAGAGGACGTCCTCGTGTAACCAGTGAACCCGGCGGTCTGGCCCCACACGTACGTGGGCAGCCTCCAAAGCGACTTCTGAGATGTCGAGCACGCTGATATCGACAAATCCGCGCTCGATGAGGCGATCGACGAGGAACGACGTCCCGCCGCCAACGTCGAGAACTCCCGTCGCCTGTGGAACGCGCAGTTCGCGCATCAGTTCGAGTGAGGTCGCCGGCTCGGGCTGAAACCAACTCGACGCCGCTGCCTCGCGGTGCCGATATTTCTCGTCCCAGTGCCGCGCCGTATCGCCCTTTACACCCACGAAGCGAGATTAAGTACGTGGGCGGATCGAGCCGTCACCTGGTGATTTGGCGCACGGACCTCGAAGGCGCGTCGCGGGCGAGTGATCACGGTTTGACGACATAGGTGGTGAGAGGTCCTCAGCAGCAGACACGACTCCCAGCATCGTCGACAGCGCAACAGCTCGAGTCTCCTCGAACGGCAGACTGCGCGAGGTCGGTGATGCCCTCGAGATCCGGACGGTCGTCGGCGAGCACGGTGTAAACCTCCCAAGGCTCGTGACCGGGAGCTGTCACCCACACCTTGTCCTACAGGGCATAGCAACAGGTCGCCGCGTCCTCGACTTGGGTGGCGAGCCCCGCTTCTGACAGCCGTGTGGCCGCGAGCGCGACCTGTGCGGTGTCTTCGACTTCGACTCCGAGGTGGTCGAGCGCCGTCGCCTGGCCAACGACGCCCTCGAGAAGCACGAGTTTCAGGGGGGTTCGGAGATCGCAAAATTCGCGTAGCCCGGACGCCGCTTGGCGACCGGCGTGGCGAAGAGTTTGGAATAGAAGTCGATTGCCGCGTCGAGATCGGCGACCCGCAAGGCGAGCTGCACTCTGGGCATCACACAGCCTCCTGTATAGACGTTTGTCTATGTATCAGTCTTGCAGGTCGCATTGACCCCTGTCAATATTGATGCATGTCGAAACAGTCGAATCTCGATGTTTCCGTCGCCGACCCACTCGCCTGTTGCACGCCACTCGGTCGACAACCGATGGCGTCGGAGGAGGCGGAAGCGGTCGCCACGTTGCTGAAGGCGCTCGCCGATCCGGTCCGTCTGCGGTTGATGTCGCTGATCGCAGGCGGGGATGAGGCGTGCGTCTGTGATCTCACCGCACCGTTCGCACTCTCCCAGCCCACTATCTCCCATCACCTGCGCGTGCTCCGCGACGCAGGGCTCGTCGACGCCGAGCGTCGCGGGACCTGGGTCTACTACCGCGCCCGGCGCGACGCACTCGACGCGATCGGAGGACTCTTTGCCACCACGGGCGCTAACGCATGACGACCTCACTCCGCGTCCGAGTCGTCGCGGAATTCCTCGGCACCGCGGCAGGTGGTCGCGACTGCCGGGCTCGTCGTCGTCATCTTCGTCCTCTCGGGCAAAGAGAGGACGCGCGAGCTGCCGTGGGTGGTCGGCGCCTACATCGGCGCGGGTTACTTCTTCACTTCATCGACGGCATTCGCGAATCCTGCCGTGACCGTCGGCCGTGCGTTCACGAGCTCGTTTAATCCGTCGATCTTCGAGCCCGCACCATCCCGACTCCAGCAGACGGACCCACAGATACCCGGTGGAGAGCGTGAAACCCGACGAGCTCCGTGTGTTGTTCATCTGTGTGCACAACGCCGGACGTTCGCAGATGGCTGCAGCATTGCTCACGCGATACGCGGGCGATCGTATCGACGTTCGTAAAGCGGGATCGATACCCGCCAACGAGGTCGACTCCGTCGTTGTCGAAGCGATGTCCGAACTCGGAATCGACATCAGCGGCGAGATCCCAAAGGTCCTCGACACCGACGTCGTAGCGGATTCGGACGTCGTGATCACGATGGGATGTGGCGACGCCTGCCCGGTTTTTCCCGGAAAGCGGTACCTCGATTGGGACCTCGACGATCCCTCAGGGAAGGCGCTTCCGGAGGTGCGCTCGATCCGAGACGAGATCGATCGCAGGGTTCGAGCGCTTGCCGATGAGCTGCTCCGCTCAGATCCGTGAGGGACCAAAACCCACGATCTCCCATCACCCGCGTGCAATTTCGCGACGCAGGATTCGTCGTCGCGGATCAGCTCGGGACCTGGATCTACTTCGGCGCCACGCGGAGCACTCGAGCGGTCCGGGGGCTCGTTGCCTTTGCGGGCGCGAACGCATGACGACCCGAAGGATCCAATCAGCTCCCAGACTCGGACGACGCGCGCTCGCTACTGCCCGCCTTCGGCCTCCTTGCTGTAGGGGAGACCGGCGGGAATGAGCAACTCGCAGATCTCCCTTGCCCGGCGGAATTCGGTCGAGTTGGGGTTCATGCTTTTGGGAATGGGAAAGTCGACCTGGCCGCCACCCGGGAAGAGTGGGTCAGGAAAGCCCACAATGCCGTGGTTACGCATGCAGTCGGCCGCCTTCAGGTAATCGGCCTGGTCCTCGGTCGTGATCTGCGGGGGCGATATCCCGGCCGGGGCGTACTTCGCACAGGCGTGTTGCGCGACCTGAAACCGCGGTGAGGAGGCCACGGTCTTCGAGATCTGAAGCTTGAAGCCCTTGATGCCAACACGCGCGATGGAAGCCGGGTCGGGGAAGCTCGCGACGCCGTGCGAGCGCATGCACGTCGCGTACTGCACGAGTCCGCCGCTGGAGGGCGGACCGCCATTGCCCGACGCGGCAACCGGCACCGCGGTCGTTGTCGTCGAGGTGGAACCAAGACTGGCCACGCCGGCCCCGGGGGAACCTCCACACGCGCTCGCGATGAGAGCCAGGCCAATGAGAACGGGAACGGCGAACAGCAGCCGGCAGTGCCCGAGCCGATTCAGAGATGTGTCGTCATGGCCCATCGTTCGTGCGCGACTTGCCCTCCTACTCGATCGGCGAGTGCGAGATAGCGGGAGGTTCTCGCCCGGCGAGCAGCCACGCGATGACGGCGGCGGCGATCGGCATCGCGACGAGGATCTCGAGCAGGTTGTTCACCGGCACGGTGCTGAACAACGCGGACTCGCCGCCGTTCTGCGTGTTCGATCGCACAAACGCGACGAGTCCGAGGTACGCCGCGAAGGTGCCGAGTACCGCCCCGAAGAATCCGAGCGCCCCGGTCGTGGCGGCGGTAATCGTTCGACGCGTCCATCCGCTCGCTCCGGTCGCGGCGAGCGTGCGGAGGTCGCCTGCGGTCTCGCTCCGGATGAGGCCGATGCTCATTCCGAGGATGGCGAGCGCGAGCACGATCCCGAACACGGTCGCGAGATCGATGACTTCATCCCCCGGGGGCGAGCTCGACTTCGTCTCGATGCTCATTCCAGAGACCTCGTTGGCGATGAAGCGGGCGTTGCGGACCTGCGCGGCCGTGGGTGGGTTGGTCGTTGTGATGAACCAACCGGCGAGGGAGGTCTGCAGGTGGAGCGTTCGGATCGCGTGCTCCGTGAACACGGTGTTCGGCGCCGATGTCCCCGAGGGGAGCGACCCGAGGTACTGGATCTTCGGGTTCCGAAGGCACGAGCTCTTCGGACACGGAAACGCGTTGGATCCGTTCGAACCGTCGAGGTTCTGCCCGCCGCCCTTCCCGCCGCTCCAGGTCAGCGTCATCCGCGACAAGCCGGCTATCCCGGGCCTCCACGTCAATACGTCGGCGTCCGGGTTGATGCTCGACGCCTTGATCCCAAACGCACGCAGTAATTGGGGAGTCGCGACGTAGATCGCGCCCGACCAGTTCCGCCCAGACGTGATGTCGCGCTGCAGGTACGCGTTCGCCTGGAACAGCTCGAGCGTCGACTTGGCACCGAGCGCCGTCGCGATCTCGTGGACTTTCGCCTCGAGAGTCGCCATCGGCGGCGGTTTCGGCGTCGCGTGGGGCGCTTGGTTCGGCCCGGATACCACCGTTCCGCCAGGAAGGGGCGCGTAGACGAGGACCTGGTTCGAGGCGAGATTCGGACCCGCGTAGTCGAGGTATTGGTCGTAGCGCAGGGACGCGGCTGCAGCGGTGATGACCGCGGCAAGCACCGCCACGCTTATCGCAGCCATTGCCGATCCCGAGCGCGCGCGATAGCGATAGAGGTCGCGCAGCGCGAGCCGAGGTCCGATCGGCATCAGCCGTCCGATGCGCGCGGCGAGCGCGAGACAGAACGGCGCGAGCAGGATCACTGAGGGAATGAGGGCGATGAGACCGAAGACGAGCTCGGGCGTCCTCGGCTGGGCGCCGCCCGCAACGCTGGAGAACGACAACAAGATGAACGCAATGACCAAGAAGACCGCGCCTGGCACCAGCGACCAGCGGACCTTCCTCGGTGGAAGCGGACGGCCCGAGAGCGCCGCGTGCACCGGCACCATCGCGACTGTTCTTGCCGGGCGACGTGCCGCGAGATACGTAGCGACGACAGCGAGTCCGAGCGCCGGGCCGATCACGATCCAAGGAAGGTGGAATGTGCCGATCACATGGTGCGCCGTCCCCTCGATCGTGGGACGCGCGATTACCCACACGACGAATCCGACCACGGCGCCGAGAAGCGCTCCGACGACGCCAACGATCGCACCGTTGGTCTTCACGACGAGCCGTACGTTCTTCGTCGTCGCACCGGTTGCGGCGAGCAAGCCGAGCGACCGAAGACGACGCTGCGCGAGCACTGTGAACCCGCCAACCGAAACCAGCGCGATAAGCACCATCCCGAGCACCGTGACCATGGCGATGATCGTCACGGGGTTGATCGGGTTGTGCGACTCAACTTGCGAGAGCGTTTGCACGTTCGGCCCGAGCTTCGAAGCAACAGAGGCAGGAGCGTCAAAGAGAAGCTCGGTATCGTTCGGTGAGCGAACTTGACCCGGCACGACGAGCGCGAACTCGTCGAGGGTATCGAGAGAATCCTGAACGATTCCGACGACGTGCCGAGCGATCCCGTCCTCGGACCAGGTCGACCCGATCCGAAGATCGAACGCTGACGCGACACCTTTTGTCACCGCAATTTCGGCGGGAGTCGAGGGATATCGGCCAGAGACGAGCGACAAGAGCGGTCCGCTGAATGCCCCGTGGGAACTCTCGGCACGCAACTGGTACGTCTCGGTCGAACCCGGGATCGTCAGCGACTCGTTCTCGATGACTTGCACCCGGCCAACACGGTGTTCGAGCGCGGCAACCTTCGCCGCCAAATGCGGAACCGGCCCCTCGAACGACATGATGTCCTTCGCATTGCCAAATCCGACGTTCGCTGGCGTCGGATTGTTCGTCGCCACCGCCGCCGCAACAAAGAGCGCTCCGACCGCGACGATGATCAGCACGAGGACGAGGAGTTGTTGCCGCCACTCGCGACGGAACAACCGCCACGCCCACCGCATGACTGCACGCCGTGCAGCGACCCCTCCATCGTGAGCGCCGTGAAGGTCGGACGCGACGGTTTCCGACGTCGTCATCACCGCGGCGCGGATTGAAGGAGGGACTCGGGACTAGGTGGCGAGATCGTCTGATCGACGATGCGACCGTCGCGCAAGAACACCACCCGGTCGGCCCACGACGCGAGTTGCGCGTCGTGAGTGACGACTACTGCCGCGACGCCCTTCTTGCAAGCGGCGAGAAGCATCCGCATCACTGCTTCGCCGTTCGCCTGGTCAAGCGCTCCCGAAGGCTCGTCCGCGAGCAAAAGGTGGCGTCCGCCGATCACCGCTCTCGCGATCGCGACGCGCTGGCGCTCTCCTCCTGAGAGTTCGTCGGGGTAGCGGCTCGCCCGATCGGCGAGGCCAAGCTCCTCGAGCACCGCCATCCCGGCAGCTCGCGCCTTCTTCGCACCAACGCCATCGAGCTCGAGCGGAAGTGAGACATTCTCAACCGCGGTCAGTCCTGCCAGCAGGTTGAACTCCTGAAAGACGTATCCGACGGTTCGACGTCGCAACCTCGCCTTCTCGTTGTGCGACATCTTCTGCACGGACGCGCCATCAATGAACACTTCGCCGCTCGTCGGCTCCTCGAGGCTCCCGGCGATCGTGAGCAACGTCGATTTTCCAGAGCCGCTCGGCCCCATGATCGCAACGAGTGAACCGCGATCGACTTCGAGGTTGATGTCTGCGACCGCGTGTACCTCGGTCGAACCGGCACCGTACGTCTTCGAAATTTCGTGCAGTTCGAGAAGACTCATCTCCGTACCGCCAATCTCCGTCTCAGAATTGGGACCTCGGCGCCATAAGCGCGAGGCTCCACGGACATGCGCTTGACTCGGCCGTCGACTGCGTCGAGCCAACGGATCACCGAGTCGAGCCGGAACAGCTCCGCGTCGACGACAAGGGCGAGAGCCAGGTCGTATTGACCCTCGTCTTCCTTGAGACGCGTCCACTGCTGCATCAACTCGACGAGGTAGCGCCGATGCACCTGGAGCACCTCGCGAACGTCGACGTTCGGCAGTTCGAGCGCGACGAGCACCTTGATGACCAGCTCGTCACGAGGCGGGACAGTCAGATCGATCGGCGTGGCGAGCCACTCCGCGAGCTCCTGCTCTCCCTCGGGTGTGATCCGAAAGCGCTTTTGCGGCCCTTCCGAATCCTCGGCGTCTGATTCGACGAGGCCGTCGCGCTCGAGTCGCTGCAGGGTCGTGTAGACCTGGCCCACGTTGAGCGGCCAGACGTCGCCAGTCTTCTCCTCAAACTCCTGCCGCAGCTGGTGCCCGTACTTCGGTTCCTCGCTCAGCAACCCGAGCAAGGCGTGTTTGACACTCATTGGGAGTTATCCTTCGGTTGCATACTCAGTATGCTACGGAGTTGCCTAGATCCAGTCAAGTGCGTGTGCTCGGACGAAGTGTCGGGTACCCCAGTCCGCTAGGCCCACGACGAGGACGATCGCTCTTCTGCGCTTTGGCTCTTCACGCGTGCCTGCCACCGGAGCCGTCACGAGCCGCAAGCCGTGGAGTACGTCGACGATGCCCAATGATCCACTCAGCCAGAACGACGTCTTGGCCCCTCGTAGCCGGGACTCAGGAAAGGCATTTGACGTCCGGTCGTGGCGATTGGCCCCGTCAAAGGCTCGACTCGCGGGAAAGGTTCTGCTTCAACCCGCGAGGACACTGCAGGACGTGCCAATGCGAATCCCTCGACCTGGTCGCCGAAAAGGGTTAAGGGCTACCATGCGAATCGACGTCAGGAATTCTTTCGGGGGGTGGTGCAGATGTCGGCCCAGGACACTGCGTACGACTCGGTCGTTGTTGGAATCGATGGCTCGGATCGGGCGGCAATCGCCTTCCGAGATGCCCTTTCGTTGGCAAAGCTGTCAGGTGCGAAGTTGCATGTGGTGCACGTGGTGCACCCTGCTGTCCCAGCCGGTTTCTCCAACACGTACCAGTCGCAACTCGCCCTCGACCGCGACCGCGAGGACGCCGACCGTATCGGTGAACAGGCCCTCGCAGAGGCAGAACGTGAAGGGGTGGCAGCCGAGATGCACCACCCCGGCGGCGATGCAGCTGACGGCCTCCTCTCTGTTGCGGAAACAGTCAATGCCGACCTCATCGTCGTTGGCAACCGGGGAATGACGGGCGCGAAGCGCTTCGTGCTCGGAAGCGTGCCGAACTCGGTCGCCCACAGGTCTCCTTGCAGCGTTCTTATCGTCAACACCGACCGTGGGGAGTGATCTCCACCGGATGGCGCACCTGTGCGACCGCGCCGGCCTTGCTTAACGATCGGATATCTCGCACTCGGCAGAACCGAGCAGAGTCATAGGCGACATGGCGTAACTTTCTACCGATGGGCTCGCCCCGCCTGTCCGTACGGGAGATGTCACTTTCGGAAGCAGCGATTCGTATTGACTACTTCCTGGGCGCATCCGACGACTATCTCCTCGCTCTCGGCGTCGATCGCGACGCGCTCCCTTCGCGCGTCGACTGGCTTGCGTTCTACGAAAAGGACTACCGGCGCCCGATTCGGGAGCGGATCAACTACTCGCTGATCTGGGAGCTCGAAGACGGAATCGTGGGGTTCAGTACGACGGACCGCATCGACTTCGGCAACGAGGCATTCATGCATCTCCACATCATTGAACCGTCGCTGCGGCGACGCGGTCTCGGCGTCGAATTCGTGAGACGGTCCGTACGTCACTATTTCGAGGTACTCGAATTACAGCTTCTCTACTGTGAACCAAACGCGCTCAACGTCGCGCCGAATCGCACCCTCCAGAGCGCAGGCTTCCGCTACCTCTTCTCGCATGAAACCCAGCCGAGTCCGATCAACTACCCGCAGGTCACGACCCGCTGGGTCATCAAACGTAGTGAGCTCGACCGGCTCGATTCCGCGAAACGACGCGACGTTGAGTCGCGCTCACGACGAGCAGCTCCCGTTCCTGATCCGGCGGGACCCGGACCGAGTCCCGAGATCGGCGAGTCACTTACCGATCGTCACCAGTCGTTGATCACGCGAGGTCGAAACGATCGAGGGTCATGACCTTGCCCCAAGCTGCCACAAAATCATGCACAAAATCGGCCTCGGCGTCGTCACACGCGTAGGCCTCCGCGACTGCTCGGAGCTCGGAGTTTGATCCGAAGACGAGGTCGACTGCGGTACCGGTCCATTTCACCTCGCCGGTAGAACGATCGCGACCTTCGTACACGTTCTCCTTGGACGCGGATGTCTTCCACTCCGTGCTCATGTCGAGCAGGTTGACGAAGAAATCGTTGGTCAACGCTTCCGGACGGTCGGTGAAAACGCCGTGCGCGCTCTGTCCGAAGTTGGCGTTCAGCGCGCGCATGCCACCCACGAGAGCAGACATCTGAGGAACGGTCAACGTCAACAGGTTGGCTCGCTCCACGAGCAGATGCTCGGGCGGCAATTTCTCGTCGGCCCGTAGGTAGTTGCGGAAACCATCCGAGGTTGGTTCGAGCATCGCGAACGACTCCACGTCGGTTTGCTCCTGGAGAGCATCGGTACGCCCCGGCGCAAAAGGAACCGTCACGTCGTGCCCGGCGTTCCTCGCCGCTTGCTCAACCGCGGCGCACCCGCCAAGGACGATCAAATCCGCAAGCGAGACCCTCTTCCCTCCGGACTGCGAACTGTTGAAGTTCTGCCGGATCCCCTCGAGGGATTGCAGCACCTGGGCCAGTTCGGCCGGCTCATTGACTTCCCAGTCCTTTTGCGGCGCCAGGCGAATCCGCGCACCGTTGGCTCCGCCACGCTTGTCGGTACCGCGGAAAGTCGACGCCGACGCCCAGGCGGTCCGAACCAGGGCGGATATCGACGGTCCCGAGGCAAGGATCCTCTCCTTCAAGGATGCGACATCCTTGTTTCCAATCAGTTCGTGATCGACTTTCGGAACGGGGTCCTGCCACAGCTGTGGCTCGGAAGGGACCAACGGGCCGAGGTAGCGCGAAATAGGCCCCATGTCGCGGTGCGTGAGTTTGAACCACGCCTTGGCGAAGGCTTCCGCCAACTCATCCGGATGTTCGTGGAAGCGCTTCGAAATCGGCGCGTAGATCGGATCCAGCTTCAGCGCGAGATCCGTCGTCAGCATCATCGGCGCGTGCGATTTCGACGGATCGTGGGCATCAGGAACCGTGCCCTGCGCAGATGGGTCCTTCGGCGTCCATTGCTTCGCCCCGGCTGGGCTCGTCGTCAGCTCCCACTCGTAGTTGAAGAGGTTGTCGAAGAAGCCGTTGTCCCACCGAACTGGGTTGCTAGTCCACGCGCCCTCCAGCCCGCTCGTGAACGTATCGTCTCCCTTGCCGGTGCCGAAGCTGTTCTTCCAGCCAAAGCCCTGCTCCTCGAGGGGAGCTGCTTCCGGCGCGGGACCGACGTATGGGTGCTGCGGATTCGCACCATGCGTCTTGCCGAACGTGTGTCCGCCGGCGATGAGCGCAACCGTCTCCTCGTCATTCATCGCCATGCGATGGAATGTTTCTCGAATGTCTTTGGCAGCAGCGAGCGGATCCGGGTTGCCGTTCGGGCCTTCCGGATTGACATAGATGAGGCCCATCTGCACCGCACCGAACGGGTTCGCGAGTTGGCGATCGCCGCTGTAGCGCTCGTCCCCGAGCCACGTGTGCTCAGAGCCCCAATAGGTCTCATCCGGCTCCCAGGTGTCCTCACGCCCACCGCCGAATCCGAAGGTTTTGAACCCCATCAATTCCAAGGCGCAGTTCCCCGCGAAGACCATGAGGTCAGCCCAGGAGATCTTGCGGCCGTACTTCTGCTTGACCGGCCAGAGCAATCTCCGCGCCTTGTCGAGGCTTGCGTTGTCGGGCCAACTGTTGAGGGGGGCAAAACGCTGCGCGCCGGCGCCGGCGCCTCCCCGGCCATCCGCTATGCGGTACGTGCCTGCGCCATGCCAAGCCATCCGAATGATGAGCCCGCCGTAGTTTCCGTAGTCGGCTGGCCACCAGTCTTGAGATGTTGTCAGCATTTCGAAAACGTCTCGCCTCAACGCGTCGAGGTCGAGGGACTTGAACTCTTCCGCGTAGTTAAATTCGTCGCCCAGGGGATTCGACTGGGAACGCGGGCGAAGAACCTTCAGGTTCAGCTGATTCGGCCACCACTCCCGATTCGTCCAGCCTCCGTTCACTGTGTGGGGCGCTGGGCTTTTGCTTTCGCTCTCAGACACGTCCGTTCTCCGTTCCTGTCTTGGGGATTTCTCTTGATTTGTTCCTCTTGTCGTACCGCTGCGAAACCACTGGGGTGTTGTCCTCGTCTATGGCCGCTCGCCAGTGAGTCCGCGATCAGGGGTTGGATTCGACCGACGCGTCCGAAAGGCACTCGGGACATCGGCCCCAATAGATGACCTCAGCCTCGTCGATCTCGAAGCCGTTGTCGTCAGCCGCCGTCAGACACGGCGTGAGGCCGACCGCGCAGTCGACGTCGACCACCCGTCGGCAAGCGCGGCAGATGAGATGGTGGTGATTGTCGCCCACGCGCACCTCATAGCGGGCGGGCGACTCAGCGGGCTGGATGCGCCTAAGAAGTCCTTTGTCGGTGAGCGTGCCGAGCGCGTCATACACCGCCTGACGTGAGATCGCTCCAATCTCTGCCCTCACGACCCGGTCGACGTCCTCCGCGCTGCTATGTGGTCGATCGGAAACCGCCCCCAGCACCGCCAGGCGCTGCGCCGACACTTGCACCCCGTGCTGACGCAAAAGCGAGGTGTTGTCGGCCGCGGTTTTGGCTTCCATTGGCACGACTTTAGACTAATCCCAATATTTGACCATGTCTAGAGCACGAACCGCGCCACGACAACGGCGCAACACGCCACCCTCGCTCTGCAAATCGACGACAGAGGCCGGATTTTGGACGAGTTCTTCGCCGGCGACACGTCCTCTGACAACGAAGGCACGTCCGGTTTCAGAGCAGCGCTTCGCCGCACTTGATGCCCGGACCGCAAGGTCCGTTATTCGTACGAGGCGCAGTGCCCGAGCGGCGGAAGCGACGAGCTCGTTTCTGACCGAGGTCAATAGATAAGGAATTCGACCATGATGATTGCGAGTGCGGCGAACGGAGTTGCAATGGCGATTGTCCTTCTCGTCGTCCTCGCCGTGGGGGTGCTCTTCGGACAGCGGTGGCAGGAGACAAAGAGCAAGTCCGGTCGCACGCTCGAAGAACTGCGTGGGTTGAACAAAAACGACGCTGACTAGCCCCACAGAGCAACGAACGCTCTGGGTGCTTCTGTGCAACTGATCCGGAACTTCGAACCCGCGACCTCGCGGTTCCGACTCCGTCCCCACTAAACGCGATGAACAGCCTGATTGTCACCTCTTGAGCGGCCGCGTCCCGCTTCGTGAGTGTGAGCACCAATCGGGATCGCGCGTCATCCGCGCCGACTCGAGGTGCCCTACGAGTGAGGCTGGCTGCCAGCGAGCAGCGAGTACACCGTCACCATCCCAGCTGTTGGGTTGACGAACGCGTTCTCGCGCTCAAAAAGGCCGTCCCCTCGATGACCAGGACCGTTCCACCACGTGTCCGCGTATGAGCGCGCGACGGCGAGCTCGTCGCTTTCGGGCCCAAGACCGGGAAGCTGAAGGAGGTTGCGCAGGTAGATGGCGAACAGAGGCGGCCCCTGCGAGTTGATGACACCCGGTTGGCCAAGCCACGTGAGCGACGCTTTCGCGGTTCGTTGGGCGTCGTCCAAAAACCGTTGCTCGCCGGTCGCTCCGTGCAGCAGGACTCCTGCGCCGATCATTGTGCCCTGGTTGTAGCTCCATCGATCGGGGTGCACGATCCCATCGGGATCGATCCGGTCAGCAAACAGATCGTCGTTACCCTTTAGCGTCTCGACCGTCCAACCGTAAGCGCGTACCGCCCAGTCGAGACATGCCGCGTCGTGCGTCTGTTCATAAAGCAGCACCGCGATCTCTACGGCGGGAGCAGTCGAGCAGGTGTTGCGGGTCACCTTCGATTCCGGAACCGCCCAACGGACCCCGCCTGGGTGGGCGAGTCGCGCGTCTTGCCACCAACCAGAAGTAATGAACGAGAAGATCCGTTCGGAAAGCGTGATCAGGCGGGAGTCACCGGTGATTCGGTGCTGATGGAGCATCGCGAGCGCGATCCACTCGTTGTCGTCGTAGTAGACGTCACCGCCGGAACCAAGCGGCGGGGTGACACGCGATTCGAAGCTGATCGGCCCCGAAGTCTCGAATAGCGCAGCATGGCTGCGGTGGTACGCGAGGAGTCCCATCAACCGGTCGTCGAGGTCATGACTCGTCCGGGAATCAAGGTCGGCGAACGCGCATGTCGCTGCCCAGGCATTCGCGAAAGGCCAGATTCCTTCGGGCGAACTCCCCCACCGACTTACGGTTTGTCGAAAGAGACAGCTCCGTCGGTCGAACAGTTTGCGGCAGAGGGCCTCATATGCGCGGGAGGCGCGATCGACATCCTCTTTGGCTCCATCGGCTTCCACCAAAATCTGGGTCTACCAGCATCCGTGGTGAAATCTTGCGCAGCGACACGTCTTGCCGTGACACCCGCCTCCAGGACTCCTCCCTGAAGGATGGATCCGAGGAGGTGGCACGAGGCTGTTCGAGGGGTTAGCCACCTTGGCACACCCTCTTCACCGAATCACACTCGGGCAGCGAACGCGTCGAAAGGGGGCGACAAGGTCGTGAAGGCGCTGCCACTCAACCGCCGGCGACGGTGAGCACGCACGTTCTGCGTATCGCGACCTACCGGTTCCGGGCGACCTTCGGTAAGCGATGGCCCGGCTATCTGGCTCTCATCCTGATCATCGGGGCGATCGGCGGTGTTGCGATGGCGTCCGCAGCGGGAGCTCGCCGCACCCAGTCAGCTTTTCCGGTGTACCTGAAGAGCACCAACCCTTCGAACGTCCAGGCATTCACTGAATTCGACCCCATCACGAACGTGGGGTACTCGGCGAGGGTCGACAGGGCCATCTCGAGAATTCGCTACGTGAAGCGCTCGGTCGACGTGATCGGGTTCGACGGCACGCTCCAGGTGCTCGGCACCCACGGGAAGATTCGATCTCAAACCATTCCGGGCGAGGCACCGCCATCCGTCGAAGGCAGCCTCAACGGCGAATACCTGACGCAGGATCGCGTCACGCTGGTCAAGGGCCGCTTGGCGAATCCCGATCGTGAAAACGAATTCGTCATGTCGGCCGGAGCTGCCGCCGAAGAGGGGTTGCGACTTGGCTCGAAACTTCCCGTCGCCTTCTTCACGACTGCCCAGGTGAATTCTCCGAAATTCGCGGGTTACCCGAAAGATCGCCCGAACCTCTTGATCGACTTGAAGCTCGTCGGGATCGTCCAGGCGGACTTCCAGGTCGTGCAGGACGACGACGCCTTGCTGGGCGACCAGTTCGCGGTGCTCAGCCCGGCGCTCACACGGCGGCTGGCGCCGTGTTGCGCTTATTACTCCTACGTTGGGTTGCAACTGCAAAACGATGCTCGGCACGAATCGTACGTAATCGCTGCCGTGAAGAAGGTCACTCCAAATCTTGGACCCGCCGGCGGCAGCCAAACGGACGCTCCCGAGGTTGCGCGGGTGGAGCGGGCGATCCGGCCACAAGACATCGCATTCGGGGCTTTTGGGTTGATCGCCGGGCTCGCCGTGCTGCTGATCGGCAGCCAGATCATCGCTCGCTTGACGCGTCGCAACGAAAACGACGGAGCGATACTGCGCGCCCTCGGTGCCGGTCCCTCGGTGATCACGGCGGATGGACTCATCGGCATCGGGGGCTCGGTCGTTGCCGGGTCCGTGCTCGCGGTGGCGGTTGCCGTCGGCTTGTCCCCGCTCGCCCCGTTTGGCGCCGTTCGCTCCGTGTATCCCGACCCTGGGGTCGCCTTCGACTGGACGATCCTCGGGCCTGGCTTCGCGCTGCTCGTCGTAACGCTTAGTGCGACGGCGGTCCTGACGGCACACCGGCTCACGCCCCACCGCGAATTTGCCAGAAGGGCGGAGTCTAAGCACGACTCGAGCATTTCGCCGGCGGTGGCGACGGCGGGATTACCGCCGGCCGCCGCCATCGGAATTCGATCGGCGGTCCACTCTGGGTACGGACGCGATGCATCCCCGGTGCGCTCGGTGATGTTGGGGGCTGTACTCGCAACCGTCGTTCTCGTAGCGGCCGTCACGTTCGGCGCCAGTCTCAATTCCTTGGTCTCGCGCCCAGCGCTGTACGGATGGAACTGGAACTACGTGCTGCTTTCCGGGTTCTCAGGAGCAGAAGACCTTCCAGCTGCCGAGACCGCCGAGTTGCTCAATCACGACGCCGAGGTTGCACACTGGACGGGCGTGTATTTCGAGCACGTGATGCTCGACGGCCAAGGTTCTCCCGCACTCGCAATGAGCCCCAATGCTCCCGTTACTCCTCCCCTTTTGTCCGGCCACGGTCTTCAGTCGTCACAACAGGTGGTGCTTGGTACCGCGACCTTGGCGAGCCTGCACAAGCACATCGGAGAGACGGTCACCGCGTACACCGGAGGGAAGTCGCCAATCCGTTTGCGAATCGTGGGCACGACGACTTTGCCAACCATCGGCGGATCAGGAAACCCCGAACTCCAAATGGGCACGGGCGCTGTGATCTCCACCGCCTTGTACCCGCGCAACGCCCTCAACGAGCAGGAAAGCCCAATACCTGGCCCGATGGCGGAACTGATCACTATGCGACCCGGTGTGAGCCGATCCACCGCCTTGCACTCTCTCAACCGAATCGTTCAATCCTTAAATCAATCTTCGGACGGACCGGTGAGTGGGGTTGTTTCAGTTCTGCGTCCAGCCGAAATCGCGTATAACCGATCGGTCGGTTCGACTCCGTTCATCCTCGCCGGCATTTTGGCGGCTGGCGCCATGGGAGCTTTGGGACTGACCCTAGTTGCCTCGGTCCGCCGACGGCGACGAGAGTTCGCACTCCTGAAGGCGCTTGGCTTCACGCAACGACAACTCGCGGTGACGGTGGCGTGGCAGGCATCGATGTCCGCGATGGTCGGGATCATTTTTGGACTGCCGCTCGGAATCGCCCTTGGCCGGTGGCTTTGGATCTTGTTCGCGCGAGGGATCTCAGTAGTTCCCGATGCGGTCGTACCGGTGTGGTCGGTCGCGCTGATTGCTGTCGGCGCGCTGATCTTCGCCAACCTCGTCGCCGCAGTTCCTGGACGTGTCGCTGCTCGTACGCCAACAGCGATGTTGTTGAGGAGCGAATGAGAACTGGCAGCTTCTCGAGGCGCGCACGTCGTCGACCCACCTAGTCATGCAGCTGTCGTGAACCGACAGCACACGAACCACTTCCTATTGGTCGAGGGGCCAACGTTCGGTGTTCGGCACCGGGCCAAGAAGCCTGGCAAATCTTTCGAGGGCATGATGCGACGTAACATTGCATCGAGTAGTTCTCCGCCGTTCACTCGAACGTGCAAGTGACAAGCTGCGCTCGAACAGACGAGGTAGTCCGCTCACATCGGAAGGTCGCCGACACGAGCGACCAGCATTGGCAAGGCCGCCAGCAGGGATTTTCGGTGGAGCTGATGGGACTCGAACCCACGACCTACTGGTTGCAAACCAGTCGCTCTAGCCAGCTGAGCTACAGCCCCGCGCGCACCAGCCTACGCGGGGCTGATCGCGCTCTTCGATGCAGGATCAGTGCGTGCCGACGGCGGCGCGAAGAGACTGCTTCCAAGAGGACGTCGTCGCCGCGACAGCAGACGGCTCGTATCCGCAGTGCGCCATGCAGTTGTCGCAACGTGGGTCGCGGCCGCGACCGTACTTGTCCCAGTCGGTCGTCTCGATGAGCTCCTTGTACGTCGCGGTGTACCCGTCCGCCATCAGGTAGCACGGGCGCTGCCAGCCGAAGATCGAGTAGCTCGGCACGCCCCACGGCGTGCACTGGTAGTCGACCTTGCCCTCCAAGAAGTCCAAGAAGAGCGGCGTGTGGTTCAATCGCCACTTCTTGCGGTGACCCTCGCCGAACGCATCCCGAAACACCTGGCGCGCCTGGTCGACCGGCAAGAAGTGCTCCTGATCCGGAGCCTTCTCGTAGGCGTAGGCGGGCGAGATCATCATCGAGTCGACCTTCAACTCATCGTTCAGGAAATTGAGCACCTCGCGCACGGTCTTCGGCGAGTCGTGCGTGAAGAACGTCGAGTTCGTCGTCACCCGGAAGCCCTTTTGCTTCGCTAGCTTGATCGCCTCGACCGCCGTCTCGAAGACTCCTTCCTTGTCGACGGCCGCGTCGTGACGCTCCTTCAGGCCGTCGAGATGGATCACCCACGCGAAGCGCGACGACGGCTTGAACCGGTCGATCTTCCGCTTCATCAACACGGCATTCGTGCACAGATAGACGAAGCGCTTGCGCGCGATGAGGCCGTTGACGATCTCTTCGATGTGAGGGTGCAAAAGCGGCTCGCCACCCGCGATCGAAACCATCGGCGCACCGGATTCCTCTATCGCCGCGAAGGCCTCCTCAGGGGTGAGCCGCTTGCGCAGGATTTCGGTCGGGTACTGGATCTTGCCGCATCCCGGGCACGCGAGGTTGCAGACGAACAGCGGCTCGAGTTCGACGATGAGCGGGTACTTCTCGTTCCCGCGAGCTTCTGTCGCATGAGGTACGACGCCATGCGCATGTTCTGTCGGATCGGAATCGCCATCAGCTCTCTCCGGACTGTTCGCTAGTGGTAAGGACCTCGGACACACTCGACCGCTGCATCGCCCGTGCTGCCCGCCCGAGGGAACGCGCGGCGTGCATCGCCGCGAGCGGCGTCCGCGCCGATCGCACCTCACGACCCGGCACATCGACGATCGCTCGGATCACCGCAAAACGCCGACCGAGAGCGAACGGTGCAAAGAACCACGACTCCATGTCCGCCGCCACCGCACCGCGGCAAGCAGCCTCCGCTCTCGCTTCGTCGCCAACGACGAGCCTACGGGAGGTGACAACGGGGGCGGACACGACACGAAGGCCGTGCGCTGCGAGTTCTTGAGCGCATCGGTCAGCTCCCGAAAGGGCGACCGTCTCGTCGAGGCCGACGAGGCCGAGTTCGCTCGCGACGACGAGGTCGCCCGGGCGCAACGACTTGTCGAGCGCTCCGGAAAATCCGAAGAGGACCACCGGATCCGCGGCTGGCTGCGAGAGACGCTCGCCGGCGAGAATGGCGGCGCGCTCGCCGATCCCGAAGGTGACGACGCGCGCCTCGGGCGCGCCGAGACGGAGCGCGAGCGCTTCGGTTCGCAACGCGGCGAGAAAGGTCGGCTGCGTCACGCCACCTCCTCCTCGGGTTGATCACGGTTGCCGCGGCGCTCACGAGGAGCGTCCGTCGCCGAGAGGACCTCCGTTGCCATCGCCGCGCACCACCGTCCGAGCGCGGAGAGGGGGAACACGATCCGGTAAAGGTGATAGTTGAGATAGAAGTCGCCGGGAAACCCCGTCCCCGTGTACCACGGCTCGTCCCAATTGCCGTCTTCGCGCTGGGTCCCGACGAGGAACTCGATCCCACGGCGGGCGGCCTCGGTGCCGTGACGTCCAGCCGCGACGAGCGCAAGCAACGCCCATGCCGTCTGCGACGCCGTTGATTCCCCGGCGCCACGCAAGGTCGGGTCGTCGTAGGAGCGGATGTCCTCGCCCCAGCCGCCGTCTGGGTTCTGGTGCGCCTCCAAGAACTCGACGGCCCGTACGATCGCCGGATCGCCGGGCGCGATACCTGCGGCGACGAGTGCGGGGACCGCGGCCCCCGTGCCGTAGACGTAGTTCACGCCCCAGCGGCCGAACCACGCCCCGTCGTCTTCTTGTTCGCGCAGCAGCCACTCCACACCGCCGCGCACGACCGATGGCGTCGCCGCGCTTTCGTGCGCCAACATCTCGACGACGTGCGCCGTGACGTCCGAGCTCGGTGGGTCGATCACCGCGCCGAAGTCACAGAACGGAAGCTCGTAGAGCAGCTCGCGCACGTTGTCGGCGTCGAACGCACCCCAGGCGCCGGCTTGCGACGCCATCCCCTCGACCCAGGCGATCCCCCGCCGTATGGCCCTGTCGCGTGCGGCGGCGTCGTCGAGAACGACTCGACGCAACGCAAGCACGACCTCCGCGGTGTCGTCGATGTCGGGATAGTTCGCATTCGCGAACTCGAACGCCCACCCTCCCGTCGGAACGTCGGGTCGGCGCACCGCCCAGTCGCCGCGCACGGTCACCTCCTCGCCGAGGAGCCACTCGCCGGCGCGGCGCATAGCGTCGTCGTCACCTTTCACTCCCGCATCTGCGAGCGCGACCACGGCGAGTGCGGTGTCCCAGACCGGCGACTGGCACGCCTCGAGGCGGCGGACGTCACCTTCGCGGATCAAGAACCGTTCGATGCCGTCGAAGGCGGCTTTGATCAGCGGGTGGCTGAGGGGATAGCCGCGCAGGGACAAAGCGAGGATCGAATACACCCACGGTGGCTGGATCCCGCCCCAGCTGCCGTCCGCCTCCTGACGGCGGACGATCCAGGATTCCGCGTGGCGCAACGCCCATTCGCGCACCGTTCGCCGCAGCCACGGCTGGCGTAAAAGCAGCTCCTCGTAACGGTGCAGTCCTCGGTCGAGGAGCGTGAAGCGCTGCGCCCAGGTCGCGAAGCCGGGCTTGGGCCGCTCGGGTGCGACGCCCGAGAAGAGCTCCTCGATCGAAAAGGCGATCGGATGGCGGGGGCGATAGGCGCCGACAACCGTGACGGCAACCGCGGTCTGGCGAGCCCAGCACCCGAAGTCGTAGATGTTGCCCGGAAACCACGGCGGCAGCGCGACGTATTCCGGGGGCATCGCCGGCAGGTCGTCCCACGACCACAGCCCGAACAGCGCGAGCCAGATGCGCGTGAACACCCGGGACGACTCGACGCCGCCTGCGTCGCGCACGAATGCGGCGGCCTTTTCCATGTGCGGTGCCGTCGGGTCGTCACCGGCGAGCCGGAGCGCGACGTAGGACTCGATCGTCGTCGACAGTTCGCCGGGACCACCGTAGAAGTTCGACCACGTGCCGTCCTCGCGTTGTTTTGCGCGGATCCAGTTCGCGGCCGCGCGGGTGTCGTCATCGGTGCGAATGCCGAGGAACTCGCGCAACATGAGATCTTCGGCGTCCATCGTGACGTTCGTCTCGAGTTCGCCTTTCCACCACCCCGCTTCGTCCTGCAGGGCAAGCAGACGGTCGCGGGCGCGATCGCGGGTCGCCTTCGCAGAGTTGAGCAGCGTGGGAGCGGCTCGACGCGCCATCTCAGAACTCCCGCTCGACGACGAAACGAGCGAGTTCGGTCAGCTCTTCTCGAGCGCTGTCCGCGATCGCGTCGAGTGCGACCGCGTCGAGTGCGGCATCGAGCCGGCGAGCCGCCTCGTCGAGTGCGACCTGGCGGCCACCCGACTTCTCGACGAGCAATGCCGCCCGGGCGGTCGCGTCGTCGTCGAGGTCGTCACGTCGCAACAGCGAGCGCAACTCTTCCGCTTCCGGCCCTTCGCGCTCGAGCGCGGCGACGATCGGCAGGCTCATCTTTCCGGCGCGCAGGTCGCTCCCGGCCGGCTTACCCGTCCGCACCGGGTCACCCCAAATGCCGAGCACGTCGTCAATCGCCTGGAATGCGAGGCCGAGCTCGAGACCAAAGCGTGCCAGCACCGCGACACGCTCTCGGTCGGCGCCGGCGAACTCGGCGCCAATCGCCGAGGCACAGCTCAACAGCGCGCCCGTCTTGCCCGCTTCCATCCCTCGGCAGGCGTCGATGTCGACCGACTCGGTGTGTTCGAACGCCATGTCGAGGGCCTGGCCGGCGATCATCTTCGAGGTCGCGTCGGCGATCCGGCGCGCGGCGCCGGCCACCGCCGCCTCCTGCGCGCTCGGCGGCGACACCGAGCACGCCGTGCGCGTCGAGGAGACACTGCTCGGAGAGCGCCAGGAGGGCATCACCGACAATCACCGCCTTGCCGACGCCGAACAGCGCCCACACCGACGGGCGGTGGCGGCGTTCGGCGTCGTGGTCGACGACGTCGTCATGGATCAGCGAGAAGTTGTGGACCAGCTCGACAGCCACCGCACCGGGGATCCCGAACTCCGGATCGGCCCCGACGGCTTCGGCGGAAAGCACCGCCAGCGCAGGGCGCACCCCCTTGCCGCCGTCGTGCGCCACGCGTTGACCGTTCACGTCGCGCCAGCCGAAGTGGTACTCCGCGACCGGGCGGACCTCGTCCGAGAGCGCGCCGACGGCGCGGTGCAGGGCCGGCGCGACGAGCTCACGCGAACGCTCGAGGACGTCCTGGGCGCTGCGCGGTGCGCTCACGCGAAAACCTCCGCAGTCGGCGTCGTCGCCTTCCGGGGCGCGAGGGAGAGGTACGAGAGCGCGGCACCTGCCGCGGCGTTGCCGCTGCGAACCGCGCCTTCCATCGTCGCTGGCCATCCGGTGTCGGTCCACGCTCCGGCGAGGAAGCACCCGCTCAGACCGATGTCCGTCGGTGCGCGCAGGCGGCGCGTGCCGGGCACGCCCCGGAAGGTCGCCTCGTGCTCGCGACTGACGACGGCGTCGACGACTTTTGCTGTGCGCGCCTTCGGAAACAGCGCTTCGAGCTCGCGGCGATAGCGCTCCGTCAACACCTCGGGACGTTCGCCGTGCTCGTCGTCGGCGCCAGAGACGGAGACCGCGAGCACCTGCCCGTCGTTCGGGTCGAGCCCGGCGGCGACGGTCTTGTCGAAGACGAATTGCACCGGCGAATCCACCGCCGCCGCGAACGCGAGATCGGTGACCTTGCGGTCGTAGACGACGTGGACGTCGATGATCGGGGACGACCCGAGACCGGCGAGCGCCGCCGGGTCGAAGAGCACCGTCTTCGGTACGAGCTCGGCTGCCTGGCGGTGGGGAACGGCGACGATCACCGCGTCGGCGTCGACGCGGCCGGATTCGGTGACCACGCCGGTCACCTGCCGTTTCTCACCGTCGACGTTCGTCTCGATCGCGACGACCTTCGTGCGGCGATGGAGAGCGCCGCCGCATTTCGCGATCGCCTCCGCCGCAGGCTTGACGTGGACATCTTCGAGCGGGGCGTGAGCCCATCCGATGTCCGCGGCATCGGTGTCATCGAATAGCCCGGTCTTGAACACCTTTGCAGCGAGGGCGAACGATGCCTCGCTCGCCCGGACGTTCACCGTCGGGAGCGTGAAGAGATCCCAGAAACGCGCGATCGCCTCTGGCGACTGGCCGTGGGACGAAAGGAACGAGGCGAACGTCTGTTGATCGAGCGCCGCGTCGTCGAGATCGACGCTCCTGATCGCCAGCGCCGCGGGAATCGCGCGCAATCGGTCGGAGATCAGAAGATGCCGATAGCGAAGCAGCGATAGGGCGAGATGCGCCGGAGCGGGCAATGCGTTGCGCCGGATCTCGGCGACGCGGATGATCCCGGTCGTCACCTCCCGGCGCAGCACCGGCACAAACAGCCGATCTTGCAGCGATGCGAGCGACGAGGTACCGAGCCGCTCGAGCAGCGCCCGGTAGGCGGTGCAACAGCGCAGGAAGACATGCTGTCCGTTGTCGAATCGGAGGCCGTTTCGCTCGAACGACCATGTTGCCCCGCCGAGCCGTGGACGCGCCTCGAACACACTCACGCGCGCACCTTCGTCGGCGCAGGCGATCGCCGCCGACAGCCCGGCGAGACCGCCGCCGATGACGACGACGTGGCGCGACCTGGTGTTCATCCGACCGATGAGCCGGCGAGGCTCACCGCAGCCACCCATGCCTTCTCCCAGGTCGGCAGGGACACCCGGTGATCCAGCACGGCGATTGGGTTCTTTTCGATCCGGTCGAGCAAACGCGCATAGATCCCGGACATCGCCGACACGCACGCCCGCGAACGACGGTCGAGCAATTCGAGCAGCCGAAGTCCCTCTCGGTAATGGCTGCGCGCCCTTCCCGCCTCGAAGCGCACCAGGTCGCAGAGCGCATCGAGCGGGCCGGACGCGTCATGCGCGCACCCGAAGCGCGCGAGGTCCTCGGCGGGCAGGTAGACGCGGCCCATCTGTTCGCGGTCTTCGACGATGTCGCGCAAAATGTTCGTGATCTGCAGCGCGATGCCGAGCGTGTCCGCAAGGCTCGGAGCTACGTCGTCATCGTTCGAGCCGAAGATCGACACGGACAGCCGACCGATCGATCCCGCGACGCATCGGCAGTAGACGACGAGATCCTCGAAGGTCTCGTACTTCGTTTTGCGGCAGTCCATCTCGCAACCGGTGACAAGCTCTGCCAAGGCTTCGGTCGGCATCGCGTACCTCTCGATGGCGCCCGAGAGCGCGATCAACACCGGATCATCAGCCGGCGGGTTTCCCGACGCGACCTTCTCGATCTCTTGCCTGGTCCACGCGAGAGCGATGAGCTTGTCTTCGCTCGTCCCGATACCGTCACCGACGTCGTCGACGCGGCGCGCGAAGGCGTACAGCGCGGACATCGCGTCGCGCTTGTCGTGAGGTAACAGTCGAATCCCGTAAAAGAAGTTGCGCGCCTCTGCTCGGGTGATCTCCTCGCAATGGCGGTAGGCAAGCTCGAGATCGCTCATCGGCTTCTCCTCGACGCGTCGCGAAGAACAACGATCGCGTGACGAGCGACGGAGGCTCGCGAAGCCTTCGCGAGCCCGGAAAAGACATCGAAGCGTCGACGCTCAATCGCTTCGAGCTGCGCATAACCGCCTCCGACGAAACTGCTGATCGCGACCCGCGCCCATCCGTGCAACCGCGCGGCGAGCACGTCGCCAGACCTCAGGAGTCCCCGGGCGCGGGCACACTCGTACGCCATCAAGCGCCGGAACGCGGGGCTCGCAACGCCGCGTTCGATCGTTTCCTCGTCGACGCCGAAGCGGATCCGGTCCTCGGCCGGCAGGTAGACGCGACCGGATCGAAAGTCCTCGGAGACGTCTTGCCAGTGCTCGACGAGCTGCAGCCCGGTACAGACGTCATCCGAGAGCCGCACGAGCGCGTCATCGTCGACGTCGAACACCGCGAGGACGAGTCGGCCGACGGGATTCGCCGAGAGCGAGCAGTACTCCTCGAGCTCCGCGAAGGTCGGGTAGCGGGTGACGCGTTGGTCGCGTCGGTTCGCCTCGATGAGATTGACGAACGGCTCCCTGCCCGTCCGCAGTCGGAGCGCGAGCGCGCCGGCGCGGCGGACAAGGGGCTCGGAAGCCGATCCCTCGAGCGAGCGTTCGAACTCCGCTTCGACCCAGTCGAGCTCGGCGAGGCGGTCGCCTGAGGACAGATCGCCGATGTCGTCGACGAATCGTGCGTAGCCGTAGATCGTGGTGAGGTCGTCACGCAGATGCCTGGGAAGGATCCGCAAGGCGACCGGGAAGTTCTCGGATCCCGCCTTCGCGACGACGGCGTCCGCGCGGATATCGACAGGCGCCGACTGAGCGGTGCCGTCGACGCGCACAGCATTCATCGAGCGACCATCCCCCCATCGCCCCCGAACATCCGGCGGCTCCGAGACGAACTGCGCGGGTGCCGGCTCGCCGACCCGTTCCCCTGTAGGTAGACGTCGGCGTTCATTTTCTTGAACGCGTGTCGCGCGCTCGTCGCGACTCCCTCGGCGTCGAGCCCGAGCTGCGACAAGATCGCGTCGGGTGCGCCGTGCGCGAGGTAGCGCGTCGGGATGCCGAGACAGACGACGTTCGGCACAGGAACGCCTGCCGCATCAGCCGCCGCTTCGAGCGCGGCGCGCAGGTACTGGCCGGCTCCTCCGTGGACGAGACCATCCTCTGCGGTGACGACGAGGCGGGCCGAGAGGCACGTCTCGACCAAATCTGGGCAGATCGGTCGAACGAGGCGCGGATCAAGGACGGTCGCGTCGATTCCCTCGGAGGCAAGGAGATCCGCCGCGGCCACCGCCGCCGCGGCGAGCTTGCCGACGCCGACGAAGACGACGTCGTCTGACCCCTCCCGAAGGACTCGCGAACGAAGTCCCGCTCCGCGCTCTCCGAGGGCTGATCCGGGACCCTTCGTCTTCGGGTAGCGGATCAACGCCGGCGTGTTGAGGCTGAGCGCCGTTTGCAGCATCGGCGCGATCTCCGCCGGCTCCGATGGGGCGAAGATCGCGAGATCCGGGATCGCGAGTCCGAGCACCATGTCCAAGATGCCGTGATGGCTCGGGCCGTCGTCGCCGGTGATCCCGGCGCGATCGGCGCAGATGACGACCGGAGCGCCGTGCAATCCGACGTCGAGATTCTCTTGGTCGAAACAGCGCGAGAGGAACGTCGAGTAGATCGCGACGACGGGCTTCAAGCCACCGAGCGCCATCCCTGCGGCGGCGGTCATCGCGTGGCTCTCGGCGATGCCGACGTCGATGAAACGGTCGGGGTAACGCGCCTCGAAGGTGAGCAGGCCCGTCGGCCCGGGCATCGCCGCGGTCATCGCGACAATCCGCTCGTCTTGCGCAGCGACGTCGAGCAGTGCCTGGCCGAAGGCCCCCGTGTAGTTCTTGTCGGGGCTGCGCGGTCCGATCGAGATCGCCCCCTGATCGGTCGCGGTGCCCGGCGAGGCGAGCTGTCCGGCAGCTTTGTAATCGTGCAGACACTGGACGGTGTCTTCCTCGGCGGGTCCGTAGCCGCGGCCCTTGCGGGTCAAGACGTGGAGGACAATCGGCCCCGGCCAGGTCGCCGCACGCTTCAATGCCTGCTCGACGGCGCCGACGTCGTGGCCGTCAATCGGTCCTGTGTAGCGCACACCCAATGCTTCGAAAAACACTTGCGGCTCGACGAACTCGCGTACCGCCGCGATCACGCTGCGGATCGAAGGTCCGGCGAGGTGACCGACGCCGGGAAGGTCTTCGAGCGCCTTCGTCACCTTCGATTGGAGCGAGGAGAAACTCGGGTTGAGGCGGAGCTGGGTGAGCGACTCCGACAACCGAGAGACCGTCGGCGCGTAGCTCCGGCCGTTGTCGTTCAAGATGATGCAGACACGCGAGTTCGAATGGCCGAGGTTGTTCAGCGCCTCGTAGGCCATGCCACCGGTCAGCGCGCCGTCGCCCACAAGCACGACGACTCGGCGCGTCGCATCCTCGCCGGTCGCTCTGAACGCGGTCGCGAGGCCGTGAGCGTAGCTAAGCGCGGTCGATGCGTGAGAATTCTCGATCCAGTCGTGTTCGGATTCGGCGCGGTTCGGATACCCAGAAAGCCCGCCTTCTTTGCGCAGGCGCGCGAATCCCTCCCGCCGTCCCGTCACGAGCTTGTGGACATAGGCCTGGTGCCCCGTGTCGAACAGCAAGACGTCGCGCGGCGAGGAAAAGACGCGGTGCATCGCCAGGGTCACCTCGACGATCCCGAGGTTCGAACCAAGGTGACCGGTCCCCCCACTCGTCACGGCCTCGACGATGAACGCGCGGATTTCCTCGGCAAGCAGACGGCACTCTTCGAGTGAAAGCGCTTTTACATCATCGGGTGAATTGATCGTCGCTAACAGTGGGTAGGTGGGCCTGTCGACTTCGTTCACGACGCTCCTCGATCTCGCCGGCGGGTTCGGACGGCGCTCCGACCGATCACGCGCTTTCTCAGTGCGAACCCGATCCGCAGGTGCATGCGGTTGGAACGCACAATAGCGATGACCAGGTGGTCACCGAAGTTGCTCGCAGCCATCCTCCCAAAGCGCGCCGGCACGGTCAAGAACGTCGCCGCGGCTCAGCCGAGACCTTGGGTCTCGGCGGTTGTGCGTTCGGGCGGAACAGTGACGGCGTGGCGAACGGCCTGGACAAAGGCCCTGCCGACAGCAGCGTCGAGCGCCTCCCGGGGTCCGGCAACGAGCTGCCCGGCGGCGTGGGACAACTCGTCGCTCACCGCGCCCAAGACCCTCCCGTACCCCCGACGGTGCTGGGTCGCCAGCGACGCCAGGTCCAAGAAGACGACGAGGTACGGCTCGACGGCGGCCTCGATCCGCTTCAAGAGCTCGGTCTCGCCGAGCGGTGTCTCCGGCGCGTCGGCGACGAGATCGGCTGCGGCGCGTCGGACGGACTCCTCTGCCGTCGCGACAAAGAGCTCTTCTTTCGAGGAAAAGTGCCGATAGAACGAGCCCTTCGCGATTTGCGCCGTCCGGCAGACGTCATCGATCGAGACGTCGGCGTACCCCCCGATCGAGAACAGCGCGATACCAGCATCGACGAGTCGCTCTGGGACCGAGGGCGCGCCCGCGATGTGCGACGCGGCGTCGATGAGCTCGTCCCACATCGCCGGGTTGAACACGCCGCTCGACGGCATGTCGTAGAGGTCCGGCAACAATTCCGGCAGGATCTTGCCGATGGCCTCGATCGACAGCCCGCGACGTTCCCGGACGAGGCGGATCAGCCGCAACAACTCCGCGTGACGCTCGTCGTACAAAAAGCGGTTCGCCGAGACGCGCACCGGCTCGGGTAGCAGTCCGAGCCCCAGGTAGTAGCGGATGGTCGCGGCCGGAACGCCGGTGCGCTCGAAGAGCTCCGCCATGGAGAAGAGCCGCCGCGTCGGAGCGTCAGTCGTCGACATCACTCGGGGGCGCGGTGGTAGACGCGCCGGCAACAAGTCCCCACGGTCGCGAAGACAAGGGCGATAAGGTCGCCCACGTGGAGCAGGTGGGGGTGATCACCGACTCCAGCGCGTGCATTCCGGCAGAACTCACCGAAAAGCTCGGGATCTGTGTACTTCCGATCAGCGTCTACCTCTCTGACGCGGCAGCCGGCGACGTCGAGGCGCTCGCCGACGTGGCGGATCTCCCCGAGCAACTCGCGAACGAAGAACTCGCGGGAGCGAATCACCCGTTCGTCACAGAGTACCTGGGTGCAATCGAGACACCGGGCTTCGATGCCGCCGTACTCGTCACGCCGGCGATCGAGTTCGCCACGATGTACCGAAACGCCGGACTCGCCGCGACGCTGTCGAAACGGCCCGCGCGGTCGGTCGACTCCCGCACCGCTGCGGCGGGACAGGCACTCGTCGTACTCGCCGGCGCGGAAGCTGCAGCCGCAGGCGCCGACCTCGACGAGGTCGTCGCGGTGGTCGAGGACGCCGCTCGTCGCGTCGAGCTTGTCGCGTCTCTCGCTTCCCTTGAGCCGATACGGCGCAGCGGTCCGCTCCCCGACGGCGTGCTCGCCGCCCCAGGACTCGAAGGCGCTCGCAGTGTCTTTCGCATGCGCGACGGCGTCGTCGAACCGATCGGGACCGCCGCGACCTCCGACGACGCGTTGGCGATGATGAAAGACACGTTCACAAAAAGCGGGCGAGACGGCGTCGAACGTGCGACGGTATTCCACTCCCAAGCCCCCGAGCTCGCCAACCAGCTCGTCCGGCTGCTGGGCGGCGTCGATTTCGTCACCGGTTTCAGCGTCGCGATGCAGATCCACACCGGCGGCGGGGTCGTCGGCGCGGCCTGGATCCCTCGTCGTCGGGCTGGATAAACGGCGATCGCGTGCCCCGGCGCGCGCTAGCTTCTGCCCAGCCGGGAAGAGTCCGGGTAGTTGTGGAGACCCGTTGACGAGCGGAACCGACGTCGGCGCCACGGGGGAAGCGACCCGAGCGACGGGGCCAACGAAAGCACGTACTCAACCCGATGCGATTGTCGACACCGCCGAGATTCGGCCGGTCGCGCCTTCACGACCGCGACGGATCTCCTCTTCGTACGACCAACCCTTCGAGGAGTCCGAGCGACGCGCCCCGGCGCCGATGGGGTTGCAGATCGTCGTCTGGCTGCTCTTCGCCGTCTTCGTCGTCGGGCTGGTCGGACTCGCGGTCGAGCACTTCCACCCGAGTTGGGTCGCCCACTTGCGAAACACCGTCGGCTCGCCATCGACCCGCTCGCACCACCCCGCCGTCGGGTCGAACGGCAATTCGACGTCGAATTCCTCGACGCACCCGAGCGTCCTCACCGAGACAGGTTCGAGCGCCAAGGGCGCGACCTATTCCGTCCCGACATCGTCTTCGTACACGCTCGTCGTGACGGTCCCGAACCGCTGTTATATCGACGTGACGTCGCCGCCGAATACGAGGAATTATGTGTTCGCGTCGACGATCGACACGAGTCAGAGTCCCAAGTCGATCTCTGTGAGCGGCCCATCGACGCTCGAACTCGGTGCACAGACGAGTTCGGTCGCCGTGAAGGTCGCAGGCAAACAGGTCGGCGTCATCACGTCGCCGAAGCCCGGCTACATCTACACCTTCCTACCTTCGAGCAGTTGACAACCGCCGAGGGCGGGCGGCGCCCTCAGAACGACATCCGCGCGCGCTCGGGCGGTACCTCGGAAGCGAACATCGGCAGGCAACGCCGCTTCTGGAACAAGCGCGCCGCGGCATGGGATCACCATGCCCAGCACAACCCCGGACTCGTCAGTGTCGTCGAACGTGTCGTCGCCGACTCCGAAGCGCGCCCGTCCGATCGCGTCGTCGACCTCGGCTGCGGGTCGGGCCAGCTCGCGCTTCGTCTCGCGCCGGCCGTCGCTTCTGTCCTCGCGGTCGATGTCAGCCGCGAGATGATCTCGTTGCTCGAGGAGAACGCTCGACGCGTCCAGGTCTCCAACGTCAAAGGGATCGCAACACCTATCGAGCACCTCATCCTCGATCCTGCATCGGTTGACCTCGTCGTGTCGAACTACGCGCTGCACCACCTGCGTGACCCGGACAAGCGGGTCGTCGTCGAGCACGCCGCGGCCTGGCTTACGCCGGGGGGTCGCCTCGTCATCGGCGACATGATGTTCGGCCTCGGCGGAGGGGGCGAGGATCGCCGCATCATTTCCTCGAAGCTCGCCCTGTTCGCGAAGAAAGGTCCGGCGGGTTGGTGGCGCATCGCCAAGAACGCGGCGCGCTATTTCTTCCGCATCCAGGAGCGACCGATCCCGCTCGATCGCTGGATGACACTTTTCGAGGACGCCGGATTGACGGAGGTATCCGGCAGCCGCGTCGTCAACGAGGCGGCCGTCGTGCGGGGAATGAAGCCGGTTGGCCCGAGCGAAGAACCGACTGCTTCGACGTGATCTGGACGCGACAAAGTCGCACGTCGGGGTGAACATCCTGGCTCGGCGCGTGTGCGGGGTGGATCGGAGCGCCAAGATGGTGCCGTGCGGATCTCTGCAAAAGCCGACTACGCGGTGCGCGCGGTCGTCGAACTCGCCACCTTGGAGGACGAATGGCCGGTAAAGGCTGAGACCCTCGCGGCGGCGCAGCGGATCCCGCCAAAATTCCTGCTCAACATCCTGTTCGAGCTGAAGCACGCGGGGATTGTGGCGAGCCAGCGCGGCAACGAAGGAGGTTTTCGACTCGGCCGCCTTCCTCAAGAGATCAGCCTTGCCGACATCATTCGAGCCGTCGAGGGTCCGCTCGCGCAGGTCGGCGATTCGCGACCCGATCAGCTCGACTTCACGGGGTCGGCCGAACCTTTGGTGGAGGTGTGGATCGCGGTGCGCGAGCACATCCGATCGATCCTCGAGTCGGTGTCGGTGGCCGACGTCGCAAACCGCACGCTGCCGCCACTCGTGACCGACATCACCGCCAATACGGAGGCGTGGATGCCGCACACGCCAGGGACGGTCCCCGGTCCTCACGCGCTCCGAGCTATCGCCGAGGACGACAGTACGAGCGTGCCTCCGGTCGCTCGCCAAGCGTGAGCGCGGCAGCTCCTCGCGAGCGCGCCGGTAAGCCGCGGTCGGTTCACGTCGCATCGCCTCCTCTCGATCGACCAGCGGGCGACGCGACGGTCGACGAAGTGATCGACCGGGTCCGTGCCCTCGGTGGACGCGCCACCGTCGCACGTCGACTGATCCTCACCTTGTTGTTCTCCGATCCGAAGCACCACACCGCTGAGGACATCGCCGCCGCGGTACAGGCGGAAGCCCCAGAGGTCCACCTCTCGACGATCTATCGCAACTTGGAGGAACTCGAACGGCTCGGAGTGGTCGAGCACGTCCATTTCGGGCACGGACCGGCGACCTACCACGTCGCACCGTCGACGCACGGACACCTCGTCTGCCAGGAGTGCGGCGCCGTCACCGAGATCGACGACGCGCGTTTCGGCCCATTCGTCGCGTCGATTCGCGACAGCTACGGCTTTTCCGTCGACGTCCACCACTTCGCGATGCTTGGCCGCTGCGCCGCGTGCACGATGAACGCGGAGACGGGCTGAGCTAACGCGACGCGAGCTGCAGTTCGTCGAGCAGGCCCGGCGGATAGAGCGGCACCGCGGGATCGGGATGGTCAAGGTCGCGCCACACCCCGATCTTCGGCTCTTCCTCGATGCCTTTGAAGGTGTCCTTTTCGTACAAGGTCCCGTCGGCGAACTCGGTCTCGTAGACGAGCATCACCTCGTGACCGGGGTACCCCTCGAACACAAAGAGGTTCTCGACGACGCCGGCGAGGCGCGCCGTGCCGAGGGTGACTCCGAGTTCTTCCCGCAGCTCGCGGCGGAGCGCCTCTTCACCTCGCTCGCCGAATTCGACGCCACCACCAAAGAGGCGCTGGAACCGTGCCCCGATGACCTCGTCGCGGCCGTTCGAAACGAGGATCGCGTTCGTCCCGCGCCGGCGTATCCAGGCGAGGGCGACGATACGGGGCTTGCGCTGCGGCACGGTTTCCATCTTGACCGCAGGCCAAGGCCGGAACCTTCGTTTCCGAAGGAAAAGGCCGGTCGCGTCCCGACACAGCCGACTGGCACGATAAGGCGTTGGCAAAGTGAGTGAAACCATGCGGACTCAGCCCTCTCCCAGGCGCCTCTCACCTGGGTTTTCCCTGGGAACGGGCTCCAGCGGCCAACTAGGCTTTCTGGCAATGGATGCCAACGTCGGCATCGGGCCTCCCGTCGGGTCGTTTGGGAACCATCTCACGCGGCGCTTCAGCGCCTACCTCGCGCTGACCAAGGTTCGCATCATCGAGCTCCTGCTCGTGACAACCGTGCCCGTGATGTTCGTCGCTGCAAAGACCGTGCCTTCGGCCGGCCTCGTTGTCGCGACGCTCGTCGGCGGCACGCTCGCGGCGGCCGGAGCGAACGTCTCGAACATGATCTACGACCGTGACATTGACGCCGTGATGGGCCGCACGAAGGACCGACCGCTCGTCACAGGCGAAATCAGCGTCCGCGCTGCCGTGGTGTTCGCGATCGGGCTCGAGACGGCAGCATTCGTGATCTTCGCCACGACAGTGAACGTGCTCTCGGGGCTGCTCGCCCTCGGCGCAGCGGTGTTCTACCTCGGCGTGTACACGATGTGGCTCAAGCGCCGTTACCCCTCGAACATCGTGATCGGTGGCGCGGCTGGGGCGATGCCGCCCGTCATCGCCTGGACAGCCGTCACCGGCCACGTCTCGTGGACGGCGATCTTGTGCTTCGCCCTCGTCTTCACGTGGACCCCGCCACACTTCTGGGCGCTCGCGATTAAGTACCGCGACGACTACGCGGCGGTCTCGGTGCCGATGCTGCCCGTCGTAGCCGACCTGAACAGGGTGACCCGGCAGATTCTCGGCTACACCGTCATCGTCCTCGCGCTCGGGTTCGCCTTGATCCCCGTCGCCCATCTCGGCGTGCTGTACACGGTCGCCGCGGCTGGAGCGGGTCTTTGGTTCCTGCAACGAGCGGTCGTCCTGCGACGCGATCGCGATCCGAAGAGCGCGATCCGCGTCTTCACCGCGTCGATCGCTTATCTGACGATCGTCTTCGTCGCCATGGGACTCGACGCGGTCATTCGTCATCCCTGAGCGGCGACCCATCGAAGTGAGCGGAATCGACCTGAATCGCCTCACGAAACCAGCGGCGATCGTCGCCGCGGCCATCCTCGTCAGCTTCGTGTCGTACGCGGTCGTCTCCGCGGCCACCGCGAAATCGACCACGTCCAACACGTTCCCGATGGTCCCACCGGCGACGCGCCTAGGTGCGGGAAGGCACGCGCCCTCGTTTGTGCTGCGTGAACTCGATGGAACACGCACCGTCGCGTTTGGCGGGCACTCTGCGACGCCAGTCGTCGTGAACTTCTTCGCCTCGTGGTGCCAGAACTGCGTCGCCGAACTCGACGCCTTCGGAAAAGTGTCAAACGAAGCAACAGGGGTTCGCTTCATCGGTGTCGACTCGCTCGACTCCAACCCCAGCCTGGCGACGAGACTGCTCGATCGCGCCCATATCGCCTACGCCATTGGTGTCGATTCGAACGGCACGATCGTGAGTCGCTACCTCATCAACGGACTGCCCGTGACCTTCTTTGTATCGAAATCCGACGTCATCGAGGGTGAGATCATCGGCACCGCGACGTCGAATGAGCTAACCGAATGGGTTCACCGACTCGGCGGATCGGTCCACCGATGAGCACCACGCCAGACAACCCTCCAGACGCCGGACGCGTCTTGAGCGAAGAAGAGCGGCGGACACAGTTCGCACAAGGACCGCCAAAGCTTCCTCGCAAGTTGATCTGGATCGCCATCGCGATCCTCGCCGTTCTCGGGGTTGGCGGCGCGTACGCAGATCAGTCGTTCAACGTGCCCTCGACTTCGCCACCAAAAACAAAAGTGCACGATGCGAAGAGAGTCCCGACGACAATCGCGCAATTTGTGAACCTGCGTGTCCTCGCTCGCCGTCCGGCACCGCCAGTCGTTCTCGTCGACCAGTCGGGCCGGCTCTTGCCGCTCGAATCCTTGAAGGGCAAGGCAATCGCGCTCACCTTCCTCGATCCGCAATGTCGCGACATCTGTCCGGTCGAGTCGGTGGAGCTTCGCTATGCAGCAGCTGACCTCGGTGCGACGCGACAGAAAGTGGCGTTCGTGATCGTCGACGCGAACCCGCACGACGTCGGCGTCGCGGCAGCGCGCAACGGTCTTGCGACGAGCGGTCTGTCCTCACTGCCCGACGTGCACTTCCTCTCGGGATCGCTCCGACAGCTCAACTCGATTTGGTCGCTGTACGGGGTGACCGTCGAGTACGCACCCTCGACCGGCCAGCTAGGGCACACGAATGTGATCGACATCGTCGATCCCGCCGAGCACCTCGACTACGCCTTGGAACCGTTCGCGAACGAGTCGACGACGGGCACCTACTCGCTTTCGGTCGCACAGATGCAACGGTTTGCTAGCGGAATCGCGCTCTACCTCGAAAAGGTCTTGCGGTGACCGAGAAACGGCAGATGGACGTGTTCTCCGCTTCGCTTTACGGAGACCGAGTCATCCCCACTCGCGCCGAGCGCTGGAAGCGGTTCCGCCGAATCGGCTTGCCTGCTCTCGCCATTGCGGCGATCGTCGCCGCGATCGCGGTCGTAACCGACCTTCCTCAGCATCAGACCCTGACGAGTGAACGTGTCGCCGCGGCATCGCTCGTCGACGAGGTGAACTCGGACGTCAACCAGTGCACCTACGCGCTGACACAGGAGGCAACTCCCATCTACCGGGACTGGCTCAAGGGCAACCTCTCGTCTGCCAACCGAGCCCAGGTACCGTCGCTCCTCAGCCAGGATGCCGAAGCGTGCTCGTTCGCTTCCTCGTCGGGAGACATTGACAACCTGGCGAGCATCGAACAGCCGGGTACCGGCGCGGGAAAGTATCTGGCGCTCGTCGTCGGGGACGCCGTTTCGTGGACATCTTCGGACGCGCTCGGAGTGATCGAGGACTACGAGCTGCTCACCGCGCACGCGCACGACGCACTGGCGGAGAAATACCTCCGTGAGAACGCGCGCAACCTTGCACGCGACCGCGAGAGCGCACTGAAGGCGATCGCCGCCGCCGAGCACTATCTACACGGCACGCTCCCCGCCCTCAAGTTGCCCGGCGAGAAGATCCCCGGCACCTAGGTTCACAGAGCTGGGGGCGAACCGCGGGAATCAACGATGCGAGCGACCTCGTCGTGCACCTCGTCGTCGCCGCGGAGGAACCGTAGGAGGTTCGTGAAGATCACCGGCAAGAACGCGGCAGCGGCTGCCAGCCACAACGCACCGGTGGCGAGTTCCTGATCCGCGACAACGCTCAGACCGGGACGGGTGGGGTGCACCGCCGGGTAAAAAACCGAATGCGAGAACCCGACGAGGTAGGCGAGTATCCAGATCACCCACATCGCGACGGCGCTCGGAACGATGCGCTGGCCCGCGGTCACCATCGGCGGAAGCGGCGGCGACTGGACGAGCTCTGAGTACAGGGCGACGCCGACGATGGCGAACGTCGCGATCTCTGCGGCGATGAGGCCTGGCGTGCGCGAGAGCGCGTCGACGCTCACGGGGAGCCGCCAGATGATGACCGCGGTGAGGAAGACGATGACTCGGGCGAGGAGGCGGACGAGTCCCCGTCGCTCGGTTCGGACGCTGTCGCGCCGGGCACTCACTTTCGCGAGTCGTCGTTCGTCCCAGAACCTCGCCAGCCATTCGATTGGCGACGCCAGGGCGAGCAGCGCCGGGAACGCCAGCGCGACGATCGCGAACTGGATCGCCTCCGCAAGGACGTAGCGACGTGCGTCAGGCTCAAGCGGGGGCGTGACCGCGACGACGATGACGGCAAGTGCCGCTACTGCGAACCAATCCCGTCGCCGGTGCACGGCCGAAGCTACCGCCCGTCGGCGGGCGGTTTATCGAGTGGGTCGGCGCTGGAAGTACCCCCACAGGGTGACGACGAACAGGGTTCCGATCGGGATTGCGAAGGTGAGGGACTGCGGCCCCAAGAAATACGTCGCGATGACCACGTTTGCCCCTTCGTCTCCTTTGTTCGCGCCTCAGACCACGTAGAAAAGCACCCAGAACAGCACGCTCACGATAGCCATGTAGCCCCAGAAATAGGTACAGCTCTCGAGGTTCGCCCTGAGGAGCCGACCCTGTGGCAGCCCCGAGCGCGCCGTCCCTCCGTCTTCTTCGAGGGCACGCCGCAGCCGCATCGCGCGTGCGATCACCGTCTCTAACCAGAAGGTGCCACCGGTGAGAAAGACGATGTTCATCGCCGCCCAGCCGATGAAGCACGAGGCATAGCCACTCGATCCCGGATAGAACGGCAGCTGGGTGAGCTCGAAAATCTGCAGCCCGAGCGCGAGCAGGCCGCCCGCCACCGCCGTCCAACCGGCGACAAGCCAGTCGGTCGTGTAGCCCCTCTTCAGGCGTTGGGTGCCGTAGAAGTTGACGAGCGCCGACGCGACGACGACGACGAAAATCGCTGCTCCGAGCGACGTCGGCGCGGTGATGCGGTGCGGGCGCCAAAGGTCCTCGTTGTTCGCCGAGCGCAGGTAGAAGTACGCGAACGCGAGGCTGGCGAAGAAGAAGGTGACGATGCCGATGAACAGCCGGCTGCCGATGAAGATCGCGTTCTCATCGGCGCGCAGCTCGTAAGCCGCTTCCTCGGGTGTGTTGACGATGTGTACTGGCAGGTCAGCCACCGCTGTCGCCTCCTCCTCCCGACCCGCCGGCGAGCGACAACGCGGCCCCGGCTCCCGCCAGATCAGCGACAGGCGGGGGGTTCTGCTCGCCGTAGTGGTACGGATCGGCGAGGACGACGGGAATCCGCACGAAGTTGTAGTCCGGAACCGGCGTCGGCACCTGCCACTCGAGACCCTTCGATTCCCACGGGTTCTGTGCCGCTCGCTTCGGATCGATGAAGATCGACCAAACGAAGTTCGCGACGAAGATCAGGAACGAAGCGCCGAGCACGAACGCGCTCGATGAAGAGATGTCATTCAACACCTGCAGGTTCGACGCGTACTCGAAGACCCGTCGTGGCATTCCTGCGAACCCGACGATCAAAAGTGGGAAGAACGTCAGGTTGAAGAAGATGAACATGAACCAGAAGTGGATCTGACCGAGCTTCTTGTTGAGCGTGTAACCGGTGACCTTTGGCAACCAGTAGTAAAGACCTGCGAAGAACGCGAATACGAGCCCACCCATGATCGTGTAGTGGAAGTGGGCCATCACGAAGAAGCTGCCGTGCAGCGTCGTGTTCACGGGGACGTCGGATAGGAAAACCCCGGTCACGCCACCGATGAAAAAGTTAAAAAAAACGGCGAGCGTGAAGAGCATCGGAACCTCGAATCGGATCCTCGCTTTCCATAGCGTTCCGAACGCGACCAAGAAGATGAACCCTGTGGGAATCGAGATCAACTCAGTCGTGAACATGAACAGCGGTCGCATGTCGGGGTTGATCCCCGAGTTGAACAGATGGTGCTGCCATACGAAGAACGACAACAGCGCGACACCTACCATCCCCGCCGCGCTGACTTTGTAGGCGAAGAGCGGTTTTCGGGTGAAGACTGGCAGGAGCTCGCCGACGATGCCGAAGCCCGGCAGGGCCATGATGTAGACCTCGGGATGGCCGAAGAACCAGAACAGGTTCTCCCACAAGAAGCTGCTCCCACCGTGCTCATTCACGAAAAACGCGGTCTGCGCGGTGCGGTCGAGCAGGCCGAATAATCCGGCGCTGATCAGTACTGGCGTGGCGAGGGTGAGCAACGACGCGACAGAGATCATTCCCCAGCAGAAGACCGGCAGCCGGCTCCACGTCATCCCGGGCGCGCGGTGGGTGATGATCGTGACGGCGATGTTGAAGCCGGCAGCGACCATTCCCATTCCGATGATCGCGAAGCCCGCGAGGTAGGAGTCCATGCCGACGGACGCCTGCGTTTGAAGCGGCGCGTAACCCGTCCAGCCGGTCGGGAACCCCCCCAGAGGCAGCGCGGTAAGGATCGTGAGGTATCCGGCGGCGAACGCCCAGAACGAGAAAGCCTCGATACGGGGAAACGCCATCCGTCTCGATCCGATCATCAACGGAACGAAGTAGTTGCCGAGGGGGCCGACGATAAGCGACGTCGCCATCATCATCATCATCGTCCCGTGCTCGCCGACGACGGCGATGTACGTGCCCGGTCCAATGAAGCGGTTCGTTGGCGTGAGTAGCTGACCGCGGATCCCCATTGCCAGCAGACCGGCGGTGAAGAAGAACATCAGCACGCCGATCACGTACTGCTTGCCGACGGTCTTGTGATTGAGGCTGTAGCGGAAGTACTTCGTCCAGTTGTCGTGATCGGCTTCGGGCTGGAGCTCGAAACCGAGGACCTTCGCAATCGGGTCGTTCAAGGCGCCGATGCCGAGCATCCACCCGAGGAACCCGAACCCGAAGCCGAGGGAGATCGCGACGTCGTTCATTCCGCTGGCGCCGCTGATGTTTGGGTAGCCCGACGCGATCGCGTTGCCGATGAAGTGCCCGAGCGCGTACCCGCCGACCGCGCCGATCAGTGCCGTGCCGATGTGCTGGCTCAACCACGCTGGACGGTTGCCCTGTCGGCCCCTGCTCGGGGGGACGTTGCGTGGCTCACCGAGCCCGACCGTCGGAGTGGTGTCGATCGCCACGTCAGACCCCCCTTCCTTCGCTGCGCTGCACGCTCGTCACGCCCTCGGGTTCTCTGCGGCCTTCGGGCTCACCGTCTGCGCGCCGTAGACCTCGACCTTGGAATAGGGATCCCTGTTGTCTGGGTACTGGCCCCCCGCCGCCCCGTTCGCGTCCGGCGTGTATGTCCAAGCGAACGGTGGCAGCAGCTTGGTGTTGGCGGCAAGCGCGGTTTCCGTCCGTTGTGCCCAGCTCATGAACGCCGACTTCGTCACGATGTGGCCGTAGTTGAACATCGCGCCGTGCCAGATCCCGCAGAGTTCGTCGCAGCGCACCCAGAACGTCCCGAGCTGCTGGGTCGTCGTGAACGCGACGTTGTCCTGGTCGGGGTTGGCGTCGGCCTTCACGCCGAGCTGGTACGCCCAGAAGTCGTGGATCACATCGAGCGAGGTCACGTGGAAGGCGACCGTCGTGTGGTCTGGGATGTAGAGCTGGTTCGTCTCGAAGCCACCGAAAGTTGGATAGCGATACGTGAACTTCCATTGCTGGGCGATCACCTGTATCGGCAGCACCGTCTTTGACGTCGGCGTCCAGATCGGCGACGGACCTTCACCGGCGCCTGATCCCTGATCGGTGATGAGTTCGACCGTTCCGAATATGAAGAGCCCAATGACGATGAGCGTCGAGATCGTGATCCAGGCAGCCTGGACACGGATATTCGAGCGATAGCTCGGGATCGACTCGGGTTCGGGAACACCTGGACGCGCCCGCCATACAAAGACCGCGTAGCCGAGATAGAGGAAAACCGCGATGGCCACCGGGATCGCCAAGACGAAGAGCACATTCGTGTCGAACTGGTCGCCCGCCGCCGCCGAGCCCATCGAACCTGGGGGAAGGTGCGGCCCCGCTTCCAGATAAAAGAGCGGGTCGATGACGGCAGACAGCACCGCCCACATGAACAACAGCCGCCAGGTGTGCACCCTGTGACCGCCGTCCCCCGACCACCGGGATCGCGCCATCTAGGTGATCTCCAAGAAGCCGGCCATGTACCCGATCGTCGACATCGGGCCGCCGTTGCCATAAAGGAAGCCGAGCCCGCACGGCACGAAGCACTGCCAGCGGTAGTTCCCCGTACCGGGTGTCGTGAAGTGGAACGTGATTGTTTGATGCGCGTCCGTAAGCGGACAAGGGGCCGCCCCGCAGAAGTTCTTCGCACTCGGGTTATTACCGGGAAGCGGGACGCTGATACCGAGCTGCGGGACGGAGAATGTGTGACCGACTCCGTTTCCGGCGTTCGAGTTGGCCACGGTGAAGGTCTTACCGTTCAACTTCGCGCCTTGCGCTTGCACGTACCCGAGCTGCTGATTGCGGAGAGGGCTGCCCGAGTCGTAGTTGTAGATCGTGACGTTGATCCGCGTGTGCGCGGGCAGCTTCCACAGTGTCGTGTGCACCCACTTCCCATTCGGAGCTTGCACGAGGTACGACACCCATGATGGATGGATCCCAAAGCCGATCGTGCCGACAGTCTGAATCGTGAGGTTCACCGGCTCTGACGCCGGATGGTCCACAGCGAAGTCGACGGTCTCCGGATTCGAGCGGATGAAGGCCATCGCCGTGAAAACAACGAGACCGACGGCCACGGCGAATAAGGCAAGCACCGTGGCGAGCCGTTGTGCTTTCGTCACATCAGCGCCCCCTGCGACTCGCAACTCGACCGCCGACTCTTGGCACGTGCCAAAAGACGACCCGACCTGAAGTCGACGACCCTGGAAAAATTACGACGACATCCTTCTAAGGGCAAGCCACTTCGCAGTAGTTGCATGCTCGTTGTCACTAGTGGCCGATCCCGCGCCAATGCAGGAACCCTGCCCCCGGTCCAACACCGCAATCTCTCGACGAGGTATTTGCGATCGTCTATTCAGGGCGGCCGAGATAGCCCGCCGCGGCGGTTCCACGATGGCGGAAGACCTGGTCGACGAGGTCCGAAAGTGAGCCTTCGCGCGCGATCCCCCGTCGGATGACGTAGGTCAGCGCCGGGATTGCCCAGAAGTCGCCGCAAATCCACAAGATCGCCGCACCGATCTGTTGGTCGGCGAAAGGCGAGAGGGTCACCCCGGGCAGGTGGTCGTAGACCGAGTACCACGAGTGATTCGTCAAGATGCTGAGCGACATCGCCAGGATGAACATGACGACGTTCGTCCCGATGATCGCCCCCATCTGGAACGGGACGGAGGTCTTCGCGGGAACGGATGGGAGTCGATGATCTGCAGCCAGAACAGCACGCCGAACACGAAGAAGCTCGAGTGCATGCACCAGATGTGAACGACTTGGTTCTCCTCGGCGGTGTCGAACAGGTACGGGACATGCCAGATACACATCACGATGTTGAACGAGACCAGCGCGACCCATGGCTGGATGAAGAAATGCCCAACCGCGCGCGAACGACCGCACGAGGCGGCTAAAGACCGCGAACTTGATCACCCGTCGCCGAGTCCCTACCGGCAAGGCGTGCAAAAGGGGCGTCCAGGGCGCGCCGATGCAAATCAGGATCGGCGCAAAGAACATGATCAGGATGTGCTCGATCATGTGGGCGAAGAAGTAGTAGTCCGCCCAGTAGTCGATCGGCGAGACGACGGCGATGAGCAACACCGCGAGACCGCCGTAGAACGCGTAGGAACGACGCCGTCGGACGCGGGTCTCCGAAGGGCGCGAACGCTTGCGCAGCCGGTACAACCCCGTCTCGTGGGCGGCGATGAGGGCCGCGGCGATGATGATGAACGGGTCGAACGACCAGTTGTCCACGACGTAGTTCATCGACGCACCCCGGTCCGCGCCTGGCGGACGAAGCTACACCTCTCAGCGCCGCGGCTCCCGGGGATACGCGCCGGAGCCCCCGGCCGACGCGAAGTGTCTCGATCGCGCCAAGCCAATGCTTGGTATGCAAGCCTTTGGTGATGCGTCGGTCCGCGGCGGGACACACAGCTCTGCGAGCGCCGTCAGCCGTTCACCCCGAAGGAGGCGCAGGTGGCGTCTGACGGTGGTCACCCGACGCGGCCGCGCTCGTTGCGGACGATCTTCGGGGTCTCAGAGACGACGGCTTTCCTCGAGCACGCCCAAGACTTCGTGGCGTTGTTGGTCGGGGTTGTGCTCATCGCCCTCGCCGTCACGCTCCTCGTCACGGCCTGCGTGGACTTCCTGCGGGACGTGCAGCACCACTCGGTGGCAATCGCCGGGGAGAACCTCCTCGACCGGGTGCTGCTCGTGCTCATCCTCGCCGAGATCGTGCACACGGTCGTCTTGTCGTTGCGCGCCCACAGCCTGGTGGCACAACCTTTCGTTGTCGTCGGGCTCGTCGCGGTGATCAGGCGAATCCTCTTCATCCTCTCGAACGCAATCTCGGTGAGCACGACCGAGCTCGCGCTCTTGCTTGCGATGGTTGTCGTCTTTATTGCCGGACTCGTGATCGTCAATCGATTCGAGCGCGCGATTTGAGCGCACGCGCTTCGGCGCACGAGCGTCCCGAGCGAACCGCGACCTCCCAATTCGGAGCCGGACGTCGCGAGAGCCACGACGCGAGCGACTTCTACGCTCGCTTCGAATCTCCCGAGATCTCTTCGTCCGACGACGTCGTCGCTCTCGAAGAGCTGGTCCAGGGTCCGGAAGCCTGCCTCGAGGCGGACGCGCGCGAACTCGTGCTCCCCACGGGTGCGCGGCTGCCGGACAACTGCGTTGCGCTCATTGTCACATCTCCTCCGTACTTCTCTGGCAAAGAGTACGAGCGCACCCTCGGGGAACGAGGCGTTCCGGCTTCCTACCTCGAGTATCTGCAAATGCTCCGGGAGGTGTTCGCCGAGTGCAAACGCGTCCTCGAGCCCGGCGGCCGGGTCGCCGTGAACGTCGCCAACCTCGGTCGCAAGCCATACCGGAGCCTCGCGTCCGACGTCCTGCGAATCCTCCAAGACGACCTCCGACTCCTGCTGCGCGGCGAGATCGTCTGGCGGAAGGGCGAGGGGGCGAGCGGGTCGTGCGCGTGGGGCTCGTACCGCAGCGCCCGAAACCCCGTGCTCCGCGACACGTCCGAGCGGGTGATCGTCGCCAGCAAAGGACGATTCGATCGCGCGCCGTCCGCGCGTGAGCGGCAGCGTCTCGGGTTGCCCCACAAGAACGACATCGCTTCGGACGAATTCATGGAGGCGACGCTTGACGTGTGGAACATCCCACCCGAGAGCGCGAGGCGTGTGCAGCATCCTGCTCCATTCCCCGTCGAACTCCCGCAACGTCTCATCGGGCTTTATACCTACGTGGACGACCTCGTTCTCGATCCGTTCATGGGTTCGGGTTCGACGCTCGTCGCGGCGATTCGCACCAGTCGTCGGTACCTCGGATACGACACCGACCCGGGCTACGTCGCGACCGCCCGCCGCCGTGTGACGATCGAATTGACAGCCGGAACAGCCCTTCCGTCCGCCCCGCGAACAGCCCCAGAAGAGGGGCAACCCGCGGCACGAACTCGCCACCGCGATGACCGAGACGATGACAGCGCTCCAGAGCCGTTCCTCCACAAAGCCGCCGCTCGCGGAAAGGTCATCGAGTCAATCGCGGAGGACGTCATCTCTGGGGCGGGCTTTTCGATCGTCGCGAAAGGAAAGCGCATTCGCGACGTCGGGATTTGCGTAGACCTTGTCGCCCGCGATGCGAAGGGGCATGAATGGCTCTTCGACGTCGTCGGCGCGTTTACGACGACTCGAAACGGGCTCGCCCGTACCGATACCGCGTGGAGCGCGATCGGCAAAGCGAGCGCAGTCGTGCGTGCGGGCAAGGGGCCCGTGGTACTGCTCACCTCACATCTGCCACGGCCCGGAACCGACGCCGATGCCGCCCTGCGAGCCGTCGGTCCGACGACGATCTTCGATGCGCTCGAGCTGCTCGACGAACGCCAACAGGCACGCTTGATCGCATACGCGCGAGGTGGGCACGAAAAGTCGCCCGCCATCGGTTTCTGGACGAGATCTGACATCGAATTCTGACAGTCGGGCCGCGCTAGCTCACGGGAGATTTTGTCGAGCTCCTGCCACCGCCATCTGGCGCATCCGTTTCGCGCGCGCATCGTTTAATTCATCGAGCATTCACCGAACGACGATGAGCACACCTCAAGAGGTGACCACCGCAATCCGTCAGATCCCCGCAACTCCATCACACTTGATTCTCTGATCGGATCTGCAGCCCACTCGTCAATCTCAGCGCGCGGATCGAAGCGAAGTCGCCTCGAACGCGAGGATGTCGTCATTCAAGGGCAACACGAGCTCCGGCTCAATGCGCTGATGCTCGCTCGCGACGAGGCGCACCGCGGTTCCCCAACAGATGAACGCGAGGGCGTGGCGCGCGTGGGCGAGGGCGCCGTCGCGGATCGAGACGTCGACGACACCTGCGACACCCGGCGCGGCGGCGGCGCGCTGCATTCGCTCCATCGCGAGCTCACGGGCGTCCTGTAGCGCCTGGGTCAGATTCGTGAGCTCGACGTTCTGCACGGTCTGCGCTACCACCTGGCGCATCCGCTGGTACGGCGCGGCGACAAAGCTCGCTCCATAGGCGAGTTCGACCGGTTCCCACCCGGCCCGCTCGAGCAGCACGAAGTCCTTCGTCGACAGGTCCGTGACGAACGCACGACCCGGACGGGGTTTGCCATTGGCGATCTTGCGGACCGCCGTGCCGCTGAACGCGACCATGACGGTCGTCGCCCCGATGTCGAGCTCCACGTCGACGCCGACAACCCCCGCACCACCTGATCGGCTGCAGTCCTCGCGCAGGCGCTCACTTGCTGCGCGAAAGGCCTCCATCGTCGCTTGCGAGGCGACGACCAACTCGACCGGCTCGTTTTGACCGTACTGAGGAAAGAACGTTCCGTACGGCATCGACCACACCGCCACACCGGTGGCGAGGTCAGCCGGCTCCCAACCCGCGGCGTGCAAGAGCAGCGACTCGTCGATCGAAAGGTCGGACGTGACAGCACGTGACGACGTATCCGGGGCGGTGTCGAGCGCCCGGAGCGCTTCGACGGCGTCGCGTGGCATCAGTCGACGAGCCGCACGACGGGACGCGGCGGCGGGAGAGGCTCGTAGGCCTTGAAGCGACGAACCCGATTGCCTTTCAGCATTGCGTTGATCTGCGGGCCGGAACCGGTCACCTCCCGCTCGCGTACTTCGAGATGCGCGGCATGCAGCAGATCGGATCCAAGCCCGGCGCGCACCCGCTCGCGAGCGATGTGGCGCGCGGCGTCGTGCGCACGTGACACCTGGTCGAGTTCTCCTCCGCTGGTCGGCCCCCACCCGATAGCGCCACGTCCCTGTAGGAGATATTCGGTGATGCAAGAGGAGAACACCTGGATCGATACGAACTCGGCGACGACGGACACCGGCGCGTAGCCGGCTTCGAGCAATTTGTTCAGCTTCTGACCGGCGAGATAGGTCGTGAAGAGTGCTTTCGAATCCGGAGCGCCCGCGACCCGCACGGCGGTGCCCTCGATCGTGAAGCGATACGTCGCCGTATCGGGATCATGGACCGCGTGATCGACGAGGGCGATGACGCCGTGCGCAGAGAGCCGCGCCGCTTCGTCGACGAGACGTTGGTACGACGAGGAGAACCCGAGCCGCCATGCATCCTCGGCCCAGTCCTGCTCGTAGTTCAGGCCGTAGAGCCGATGGCCGGCACCGACGAAACCGTGGGGACACGCGAACTGCTCGCTGTAGCCGCGCGTCGCCGTGGACCCTGTCGTCGAGTACCCCATTCCAAGGGGCGCCGTCATCGTCGATCCCCAGCCCCACGAGATCACCGAACACCCCTGAACGAATCCGACAGGCTCGTAACCCGCTTCGATGCACGACGCGAAGTCGTTCGTCGACAAGGACGACGACCAGGCGCGTCCCTCGTCGGCCGTCACGGTCGAGCTCAGTGGTCGAGCGAGATGATCGACTGCGGCGCGGGGGGCGGCGGCTCGCCCTCGGCGACGCCGACCGCGGTGCCGAGCGCAAGGAACTCGATCGTGTGGCTACCCCACATGTGGGACTTCTCGACGAGTTTCACCTCGACGATCCCCGTGGCATGAAGCCGGTTGGCCTCGTCTTGCATCCGCGTCATCGCGAGTTCTCGCGCGTCGTACAGCGCTTGCGTGTAATTCGGTAGCTCGGTGTTGCGACCGAGCTGTCCGAGCGAACTCGCGATCCCGCGATGCGCTATGTGGTACACGCAGGTACCCATGACGAGACCCAAGGGCACGTGACCGACACGGCGCAACGTCCAGAACGCCTGACCGGATAGGTCGGACGTGAATGGCTTTCCTTCTGCGTTGCGATAGCTCTTACCGTCCTCCGCCTTGATCGCAGTGCCCATCGCGATGAATTCGGCGGTGTCCGAGCCGAACTCGTAGTAATTCACGTCGAGACGAACGCCCACGACGCCGTCGGCTCCGAGAACGGTCGCCTCTTCCTCCATCCGATTCATCGCCAGCTCGCGCGCCTCGTACATCGCAGAGGTGAGCTTCGTCAACTCCTGGCTCTGACCCCATTTTCGGGTTTGAAGCCCTAGGTGATAGATCGATGACCCCATCACGAAACCGAGGGGGTGGAAGCCGGCGTCCTTCACGAGCAAGAACTCATTCACCGACAGATCCGAGGTGAACAGACCCGCTTCGAGCTCGCGCAGTCGCTTGCCGGCATCGGAAGGAAGGTCCGCTGGAACTTCGGAGTCAGCCGCCACGGTCAACCGATCATGATCGACTCGAGCGCCTGGCGGGCGCTGGCGCTATGAGTTGCCTCAGCCTGGAGCTCCTCCAAAAGTCGGCGTGTCCAATTCGCGGCGTCGACGCGCTCGGTGCGGATCCGGATGCCGCCGGAGACCTGGCCGATCACGAACTCCGCAGACGCGCCCGACAGTCTCGCCTCGAGCCCACAGTCGCGGAGGCGGATCTCGACCTTCTCGATGGCGTTCGAGCGCTTCAGCAGTCCCCCCGCCCGGGTCACCTGCATCCGATCACCGAGCACTGCAGCGAGTTTCTCCGTGAGCAAGCGCAGCATCAGCTGCACATCTGATCCGTCAGCGTTGAGCGAAGAGATCGCGAGGTCGAGGTCGAATGCGTCGTCGTCCACCGTCGAGGATCGTAGATCGGACGATGCGACTGGGCCTCACGACGAGCGGGGTCGGCTTGTCGCAACGAACTGGCAACCGAAGTTCCGGTGCCGAGTTCTGAGCGCCAAAGCCGTCGCGCCAGCGCGAACGAGTGCGAAGGCGTAAGCGAATGGCTCGCCCCCATTAAATCCTCTCAAAGCACGTTTTCGATGACGCGAATAGCGGTCGCAGCTTTGACCACGAAAAGTGGTCAAAGCGAGCGCGCAGTTCCGCTGCCTTTCAAACACAATGGGGTTGCGAGCCGGTGACACCCTTTCTTTCCAGCGGTTTTTCCTCTCTCCCAGGTGCACCTGATGACCGCACGATGACGTGGCACCCACTATCAGTGGTTGTCTCGGACCGGAGTCGTTAATCCGCTCAATTCACCGCCGCGACTTGCCGTTATTAGGACGTAGGAGTGGGGGATCAGAAGGTGGGACAGTGCGACGGCGAACTTTGAGCTGGTCACACCGGCGTCGGAGGCCGCGGTTTCCCGCCGGCTTCAAGGCAATGCGCGCCGACAACGGATTCACTCTGATCGAGCTCTGCGTCGTCTGCCTCCTACTTCCGATCGTCGTCGGGGCGATCACCTTCGCCTTCGTCTTCATCCTTACGCAGCGGAGCGCGGTGGCGGCCCGGGTGCTCGACGCGACCGACGCGCAGGTGGTCTCGAGCAACTTCGAGACCGACGTGCACAGCGCCATTCAGATCACCACCGACTCGTCGGCGACCCAGTGCGGAACTGGCACTCAGATCTTGGGCCTGCGGTGGGACTTGGACTCCGCGGGCAACTACGAGACGGCCGTGTCGTATGTGACCAAAGTAACCGGAAGCACCCACTCCTTGTGGCGCAACTTCTGCGTCGGAGGGTCGCTCACGACCACCCAAACGGGCGAAGTGGCCGCCGACATCCCTTCGAACCAACCTCCTCCCTCGATCTCTTACGCCTCCGGCGTCAATGAAAATGCCGCCAATGGCTGGGTCGGCGCCCAGGGGGTCACGAGTGTCGACTTGTCCATAACCTCGCCGGGTAGCGATTATCCCTACACCCTGCTCGGCGACCCGGCGGTCAACGCCGGCTTCGCCTCCAGTAGCACCGTCACCCCCACCACCAACGCGAGCTGCAACTTCGCCAGTCCAGGCACGGGCACGTATGCGTCGACGCTGTGCTTCGTCGACTTCAGCAGCTTCACAATGGCCGGCAAGCCGACCTCGTATTGCCCGGGCACGAACCCGCCGCAATCCGAGATCGATGCCGCGGTGACGAATACTCCCTTCATCTTGAAGTTCTGTGTCTCGGCGACGGGATCCCCGGTCGCCCCGAGCATCATCCCGACGTACACGGCACCCCCGACCAGCGAGGCCTTTCTCGGCAACAACGATTTCTACGGCGGCATCCCTGGTAATCCGGCGCTGTACTCGACCTGCGAAGGTGGTCAACAAACCTGTAACAGCAACTATCCCGTGACCTACACGATCCTGTACTTCACCAAGATCGAGGTCCTCGACGCGAACGGCAACACGGCGACGGGATGGTCGCTCGTCACCGGTGACGCCGAGTCCACCGACGACACCGAGGGCATGATCTGGACGACCTGCCCTTCGGTGACCAATCCCGGTTTTGACGCCAACGGCGAACTGAACTGGAACCCGAGCTATCAAGCGTGCGCGGCCTCGTCGTCGGCACCGGCGTTCACGCTGCTCCCCAACAGCACGAGTCCCTACTCGCCGTTCGGCAACGCCTGCTTCGCTCCGGATTACCCGAGCAGCAGCGTCGGCTGGGCCAACTTCCGCATCTCCGGTGTGCAGTACAACAACATCTTCACCGGGGCCCAATCCGGAACGAACACCAACACCGTGCAGTGTTTTGCCACGGTTAATTCGGACAAAACCGGGACTGTCATGATCTCGGCGCCGGCACCGTCCACTCTGACGGTCTGGATGCATGGTGCCGGCCTCGAGGCCGTATTCCTCGGGTTGCTGCTGCCATGAGGCTTCGTCGGGTTGCTGCTGCCTTGAGGCTCTTCGTCGGGTTGCTGCTGCCATGAGCGCGGCCAAAACCAGAGCTCGGGTCCGGGGTCGCGATCAGGATGCAGGCGACACCCTCGTCGAAATCCTCATCTCGGTGGCGATCCTCGGCATCGTCGGTGCCGCCCTGATCGGCGGCTTTCTCACGGCCATAACAACCTCGTCTGACTACCGGGGAGTCGCGAGCTCGGACACGGTTCTCCGCACGGCGGTTGACACCGTCACATCCCAGATGCAACAGAATGCCTCGGCCGCATTCGCCTGCCCTAAAGACTCGTCCATCTACACCGTGACCGACCTTCCGACCAGATACTCCTCGCAGGAAACGTCTCTTAGTTATTGGGTGAAGGGAGCCGCGCAAACGACCTGCTCGGCTCAAGCCCCCCAGCTCATTACGCTCGCGGTCACCTACACCAGCGCAGCGGGTAAGTCATCCACGAACCGCGCGACCTTCGCCGTCAACGACCCGCAGGCAGCTCCTGTCACTTCCGGCTCAGGGGCGTCGAAGCTCGTCTTCTTGTCACAGGGGGGTCCGAGCAACAGCACGGCCGGGTCCGCTTTTCCGAACCAGCCACTCGTCGCAGTCGAGAACTCGTCCGGCCAGATCGTCACGAGTGACCTGTCGGCGATGAGCCTCTCGATCACGCCCGGCTCCGGCACGGCAGGCGCAACGCTCAAAACTTGCACCGGCAGTGAGTTCTACGGAGTCGTCAACTTCAGCGGCTGCGAGATCGACGTCGCCGGCACCGGCTACACCCTGACCGCCACCGATGGCTCGCTCACCGCGACGAGCTCCCCCTTCAACGTCAGCCCTGGGCCGCCGGCCCAACTCGTCTTCACGCAATCGCCCGGGCCGGCGTCACAGGCGGGCACCGACTCGAGCGCCTTCACCGACGAGCCGATCGTCGCCGTGGAGGACGCCTACGCCAACATCGTTACCTCGGACACTTCGCAGGTAAGTCTCTCGATCACCGCTGGCACCGGGACAGCTGGCGCCACCCTCGGGCAATGCACGGCAAACCCGCTGAATGCCTCGGCGGGACTCGCCGCCTTCACCGGCTGCGGCATCAACAAACCCGGTAGCAGCTACACCTTGACCGCGACCGATTCCAGCGACTCGCTCACTTCATTGCCCAGCGCCGCCTTCACGATCGTTCTCGGCTCGCCGAACCAACTCGTCTTCACCACCGAGCCCGTCGTGACCCGGGGGACCCAAGCTGGCACGGGAGAGTCAGCCTTCACAAACTCGGGTGCTAGCGACGGACAGCAGCCGGTCGTCACGATCGAAGACGCCGCCGGCAACACCCTGACGTCGGACACCTCGACGGTTACCCTTCAGATCACTTCGAACGTCGGACCGAACGGCTCTGTCCTCACCTGCTCGTCGAACAACGTGGCCGCGACGGCCGGCGTGGCCACCTTCTCCGGCTGCAAGATCAACACGGCCGCGTCGGGCTACACCTTGACGGCGACCGATTCCAGCGACTCGCTCCCCTCGTCCACCAGCAGCCCTTTCTCGATCGGCGTCGGACCGGCGGCCCAACTCGCCTTCACCACCCAGCCCGTCACGAGTGCGGGCGCCCAGGCCGGCACTGACGCGGGCGCCTTCACAATCTCGGGCGCGAGCGACGGACAACAGCCGGTCGTCACGATCGAAGACGCCGGCGGCAACGCGGTGACCTCGAACACCTCGTCGGTGACCCTTGCGATCACCTCGGGCACCGGCACATCTGGCGCCAGCCTCAGCTGCACGACAAATCCCCTGGGCGCGTCGGCCGGCGTCGCCACCTTCTCCGGCTGCGGCATCAACAAGCCGGGTAGCGGATACACCTTGAAGGCAACCGACGGTTCGCTCACCTCGGCCACCAGCATCAACTTCTCGATCGGCACGGGGCCGGCGACAAAACTCGGCTTCACCCAGTCGCCCGTCAACACGGCGGGGGCGCAGGCCGGTACGGGCGGGATCGCCTGGAGCCAGCAGCCAATCGTCACGATCGAGGACGCCAAGGGCTACACGGTCACCTCGAACACCTCGTCGGTGACCCTTGCGATCACCTCCGGCACTGGGGCAGCAGGTGCCACACTCTCGTGCACGCCGAACCCCGAGCCGGCGTTGGCTGGAGTCGCCACCTTCTCCGGCTGCGCTATCAACACCGCGGCGTCCGGCTACACCTTGACCGCGACCGACGGCTCGCTCACCTCGGCCACGAGCCTCTCCTTCAAGATCGCTGTCGGACCGGCGGCGCAACTCGTCTTCAGCACCGAGCCGCCCTCGCCGGCGACAAAGAGCACATATTTCTCCACGTCTGTCACTGTGAAAGACGCCGGCGGTAATGCAGTGGCGTCCTCTTCGGTAAGCCTTTCAATCACTTCGGGCACTGGGAAATCGAATGCCACCCTCACCTGTACCACGAACCCCGTCACCAGCAACTCGAGCGGTGTCGCTGGTTTCAGCTGCGAGATCAACAAGGACAGCCCAACCAGCCCCAGTAACCCCTACACCTTGACGGCCACAGACGGCTCAGCCACCGGCACGAGTTCGTCGTTCACTGTCACGGGATGACGAAAGTGACCGTCCAGCGCCACGTCAGGGGCGATGACCAGGGCGCGACCTTAATCCTGGTGCTCATCTTCACGCTCGTGACGAGCTTGACCGTCGCCGGTCTTTTCACCGCGTTGCGGAACGATCTATCGAACTCCAAGAACTTTGCCTCGGCTCGGTCACTGCAGTACGACGCAACGACCGCGATCGACCTCGCGATCCAGTCGATCCGGTACACGCCGCTCCTCGGGACTGGTCAGACCCTCAACGCCAGCCCGCCCCAGCCGTGCTGGGCTGCCGGACCGGGTAATCCGCCTACCTACGGTTCGACCTACCTTTCGACGAACACCACGCCGGACAGCGTCGACATCGCCGTGTGGTGCAGCACCGCTTGGTTCCCGACCTCGGCGACCACGCGGGTGGTGACGATCTCGGCTTGTCAGGCCTCGATCGCGAGCTCGGCCTGCGCGCAGAACCCTCTGCTCGACTCCGTCGTGACGTTCGACGACTATCCCGCTGGGGGTAGCGAACCGACTGACGGCCAATGCGTTGTCTACTGCGGCACCGGCCTCGCCATCGATAGCTGGCTGCAATTCCCCACCCCTCCCACCGTAAGCAGCCTCTCGTCGAGCTCGGGGTCGGTGAGCGGCGGCGGCTCCATCACGATCAACGGCTCAGGCTTCGCTCAGCATTCGACGATCAACTTCGTCGAAGAGTCCAACGGGATTCCAACAACCAACAACGTCGTCGTCTCGGTCCCGAGCAGCTCGTGTTCCAGTACCTCGTGTACTGCAACCATCCCGGCTGTCACGTATGCCGGCGACTACTTCGTCACGGTGACGACTCCGGAGGGCACTAGCGCTGACAGCCAGTCCCAGGTGTACGACTTCCAAACCGGCACCCCCGTGATCACCGGCGTGACGAGCTCGAGCGGTTCGCTCGGCGGTCCCAGCACCGGTGGCACCTTCGTAACGATCTCCGGCAGCAACTTCATTGTCGGCGACACCGTCAACTTCGTACAGGAGTCGAGTGGCACGCCGGTCTCCGGCGCACAACCGCAAGGCGCGACTTCGGTCACCGTGTCGCGGACCGGCGCCGACACCGTCGTGATCACCGCACTCGCACCGAACATCACCTCGGTGAGCCCTGACACCTATTTCGTGTCCGTCACCTCGCCGAGCCACGTGACCGCAGCGAACCCATCGAACGGCTCGAACGTCTTCACCTACACGGCAGTCGTGCCGACGGTCAACACCGTCAGCCCAGCGACCGGCCCCTCGGGCACGGCCGTCACCATCGTCGGGACGGGGTTCCTCTCCGGTGCCACCGTGTCGTTCACACCCGAGAGCGGCGGCCAAGCCGATGGGTCGGCCCTCAGCGCGACCAACGTCAATGTCGCGGCTTCTGGAGACCAGCTCACTGCCGACGCCCCGACGCTGCAAAACGGCACGACCTATTTCGTGACGGTGGCGAACGCAGGCGTTTCGGGTTCGAGCAGTTACTTCCCTGTCTTCGCGGCAACGTGATGCTAAGCATCGCGCCCAAAGGGGACGAACTCCCGACGAATAGCTCGCTCGTCCCGGACGGGCAATGTCGAGGGAACGCTGGCGAGGACGGCTTCACCCTCGTCGAGGTCCTGATCGTCGTCGTCATTCTCGGCATCCTCTCGGGGATCGCGTTGCTGGCATTCGGAAACCAGGCCGGCACAACCTCACAGGCGAACTGCAAGAGCGCTTTCCGCGCCGTACAGGGAGCGGTCCAGGCCTACAAAGCCGAGACGGGCGACTTCCCCAATGCAACAGCGGCGAACGGCGGCAACGGCGCCCTCCCCGCGACCGACAACGACCCGGCGAGTCAGAACACCGCCGCTGCCACGAGTGGAGCGGGATCGGAGCTGCTCGTAAAGGGCAACACCTCCCCGAACACGGTTGCCTCAGCGGCGACCGCGGGACCATGGTTGCAAGCCCTTCCGGTCAGCAGTGGTCACTGGTCAGTCGGCGTTTCCAATGACGGCACGGGAACGGTGAGCGTCTACAGCAAGTCCGGCGCCCTCCTCGGCACATCGGCGTCGAGCTGCCCCGCGACCTAAAGCGAGGCCCGGAATCGCACTGCCTTGGGTGTTGAGGAGCGACGCCGGGAAGTCGCTCATCGCGACCAACGCGCCGGCACCCATTTCGAGGCCCTTCGTGATCGTGGGCATCGTCGCTGTGCCGACGATCAACAATCGCCGTGGCTTGGTGCGCCCGTTGCTGAGGGTGACGAAGTCGCCGAGATGCTTGTGGAGCGCCGCGAGGGTTGTCGCACCGAGAACGATCTGATCCGCTCCGCCGAGCCCGTGTCCTGCCTTACCTCCCACGGATTCCACATTCTCCTCACGTACCAGCCGACGGATCGATTCTGGGTCTTCCAGGGCATCGAAACGAGTGTGTTCGTTGCGTTGGCCGCTGGCCTCGTCGCACTGGCCTACCGGATGGTCGTCACCCGTAACGCGTGAGCACCGCGCGAGCTGTGCCAGGGTCACGACGCGAGACACCGGCGATGCCGAACTCACCCCGGTCGCTCGCGAACGACGTCCGCTGGGTCCTTGTCGTCACGCAGTCCAAGAAAGCGCGGTTGCCGCAGTCGACCGTCGGTCGTCCACTCGGCAAAGCCAATCTGGGCGACGAGCGCGGGTCGCGTCCAATGCGCCCCACGCGCGATCGGTCGCGCGTCGACAAACGGTGACTCCTGTGCTTCGAGCACGCGCAGCTTGGCACCCAGCTCGTGCAGCGTCTTGGTGGTGAAGCCGGTTCCGACCTTTCCGGCGTAACGGAGCTGGGCGTCCTCGTAGTAGCCGACCAGTAGAGCACCGAAGTCGGTGCGGCTGCCGGCGGGGTCGGTGAAGCCGCCGATAACGAGCTCCTGCTCCCAGGCGCACTTCAACTTCAACCAATTCCGCGAGCGTCCGCTGCTGTAGGGCGCATCCGCGCGCTTGGCGATTAGCCCCTCCCAACCTGACCGGCAGGCGTCGGCGAAGCGACGCCGCGAGTCGCCGCGCCAAGCTTCGCTGAGCTGAAGCGTCGCACTCGGCCGGATCAAGCTTCTGAGCCGGGCGCGGCGCCCGAGCAGGGGCTCGCCGGTGAGGTCCTCCCCGTCAAGCGCGAGGAGATCGAACACGCAGTAGACGAGCGGGTACTCGGCCACGAGCTCGGGGGAGGGCTCGACTACCCCAAGGCGTTGCTGGAGGCGGCTGAACGAGGTCTTTTCGCCGTCGAAGGCAACTAATTCGCCATCAAGCAGCAGCCCCCCGGGCTGCTGGGCCGACACCCCGGCACGCACCTCGGGATAAGTGGCTGAGAGGTTCTTGGCGGTGCGCGACTCAAGGCGTACGTCGCCACCCTCCTTGCGCGCGACGCAGCGCTCGCCGTCGAACTTTCGCTCAAGCAACCAGTCGTCGCCGAAATCGCGACGGTCGGTCATCGTTGCCAGCATCAGCTCGACGGGCATGTCGGCATCGTCCCTCACGGCGCTCACGCGCCGTTCGCGCCCCCGGACCGGCGGGCGTTGATTCCAGCGCGAGCGCCGCGACCAGATCGCCGAGGACCGGCCCCATCTCCGTACGGTGACCGGCCATCAGGTCACGCGATGGTGACGAAGTCGTTGAGGAGTCTTGGGGTGAGGATTTGCTCGGCGGCGGTGAGCGCCTCGGGCGACACCGGGTGAGTGCTCACTCCTCCTCTTCTTCCTCTTCGAGTTCTTCTTCCTCTTCGAGGCAGTGGTCGATCTCTACGCCCTCCGCGAGCTCAAGTATTCGATCGGCAAGGTTGTGCATCTCCTCGGGTGTCATCGCTTTCACAGACGCCTCGAACCTTCCCTGCGCAGTAAGGATCGCCCAGAATTCTCGAAACTCGCCTCGGCGGCGCGATCGGATCGCGTCGACATCGTCACTTGCATGGCTAAGTTCCCCGCCGCAATGACGAAGCGATCGGGCAGAGTTCCGGTATTCCGTCGGCAGCCGGTGAACGGCTTTGCTCATCAACGCAACGAATGATCCGCCGTGGTCCTCAGTGGAGTCGGTCATCGAACCAGTTCTTTTGGCAATCGTCCTTCAAGTCTGTGGATCTCATCAGCGAGTTTGCCACCCGCCCGTTTCGTGGGTCATTCGCGGTACGCGGGATCGAGCGAACGGCCGTTGTTTCACGGTTGCATCGGAGCTCTGGTTAGCGTCGTGCGGTGCCGACGATCATCGGGCGTTCGACCTTGGGCGCCTTCGGAACCTCGCCATGCCGGACCGACTCGATTCGGAGCACCGATGCCTCAATGGTTCCGAGGGTCTCTCGATTGGGATGGCAGCCAACCAGGTTGTAAAGAGGCGTGATCCGATCCTGTCGTTTCGCTTGGTTCGGATCGTCGGAGCGGACGTGCTCGATGAAGAGAAGACGCCCGTTTGGCTTCAACACGCGCACAATCTCTGCCACCGCGACGTCTTGGTTGGGGACGCTGCACAGCACAAGCGTCACAACTGCGGTGTCGAAAGTCTCGTCCGGAAAGGGCAGTCTTTCGGCCGACGCATCGATGACCTCCGCCGCCCGATCGAGCGCGCCGATTCGCTGGCGAAGGCGGCGGCGCATGTATCGGTCGGGCTCGGCCAGCACCAATCGCGTCACCACTTCGGGATAGTGCGCAAGGTTGAGTCCGGTGCCGGCCCCGATCTCAATCGTCACTCCTTCAGCGCTCTCCAGAAGCCGTCGTCGTTCCTCCCGCAAACCGGCCTCTTCGGATCCCTTGCTGAGCCTGTCATACAGCGCGGCAAATAATCGCCGTCTCATCGAGACTCCAGTTCCCAAACGACCCTGCCGAGGCGTCTTGGTTCTGAGTAGAACGGATCAACTTGACAGGTAGGTGCGAAGGGCAAACGTAGACGAAAGGCTCGTCACCACGGTGACGAAGTCGACGGTGGCATCGCCCATTCGCCGGTACCACTGAGACGACGAAGCATCGCGTGATCGCCTCGACACGTGATCGTGAAGTCGGACCCTGAACCACCGACGTCTCATGGTGTGTCTGTGGTGCAACCTTGGCGCCAAGAGCCAACGCTCGGCGCGTGGGTTCAGGATTGTCCTCTTGACCAGGGCTATCGAAGTGGGGCTAACTGGACTTGAACCAGTGACCTCAGCATTATCAGTGCTGCGCTCTAACCAACTGAGCTATAGCCCCAGGCGCCTCGAAGCTACCTGATCGGAGTCAGTCCTCTTCCGCCGCCGCCATCAACGCGACGGCCGTCACACGCTGGCCGTCTTCGAGATTCATCACCCGTACTCCCGTCGCGTCGCGGCCCTGGGCGGTGATCTCACGCACCGCCATGCGAATAACGATCCCAGCGGACGACACCACTAACAACTCGTCATCGATCGTCGCCATCAGCGCATCAATCACAACGCCGCGACGCTCGGTGATCTTGATGCCTCGCACGCCTTGGCCGCCGCGACCTTGGGTTCCGAAGCGATCGAGCTTCGTGCGCTTCCCGAAACCCGCGTCGGTGACGATGACGAGATCGACGTCCGGACGCGACACGTCGCACGCGACGAGTTTGTCGCCGGCCTTCAGTCGCATGCCGCGTACACCGGCCGCAGAGCGGCCCATCGGCCGAACGTCGGACTCGTCGAAGCGAATCACCATCCCCTGCTCACTGACCATGAACACATCGTCGTCGCCGCTCGTCGGAAGCACGCGCACGAGCTCGTCATCGTCATTGAGCGTGATCGCGATGAAACCCTCACGCCGCGACTTGTCGTACTCGCTGAAGGAAGTCTTCTTCACCTGTCCGCTGCGCGTCGCGAACAACAGGTACTGGTCCGGATCGAATTCCTTCGTCGGAACGATCGCCTGGACGCGTTCCCCGGGGCTGAGCGAGATGAGATTGACGAGGGCGGTTCCCCGCGCGGTGCGTTCCTTCACCGGGACCTCGTGCGCGCGAAGGCGGTACACCTTGCCGCGGTTCGAGAACAACAACAGGTGAGAAAGCGACGTCGCGTAGACGACCTCGCGGATGAGATCCTCCTCCTTCAACCGCGCGCCCTGGACGCCGCGGCCACCGCGTGATTGGGTTCGAAACGCGTCCGTTGAGACCGCCTTCACGTAGCCCGCGCGAGAGGGTCACGACGATCTCGTCGTCCTCGATCAGGTCCTCGGCCGAGAGGTCGCCCGGATCGTGCACTACGCGGGTGCGACGTTCCTCGGCGAACTTGTCGTGCACCGCCGCGAGCTCGTCGGAAATCACGCGCAGCAACTTCGCTCGATGTCCGAGGATCGACTCGAGTTGGGCGATCGTCTTTTTGAGCTCGGCCATCTCCTCCTCGAGCTCGGAACGGCCGAGTCGTGTCAGGCGACCGAGCGTCATGTCCAAGATGTGGTTCGCCTGGTCCTCGGAGAACGAGAACGGCTCGGCCATGAGATTCGTCCGTGCCTCGGCGCGGTCTTCCGAGCCGCGGATCGTGGCGATGACCTGATCCAGCATGTCGAGCGCGCGCAGAAATCCCTCGACGATGTGGGCGCGCTCGCGCGCCTTGCGCAAACGGAACTCCGAGCGCCGGGTCACGACTTCGACTTGGTGGGCGACGTACGCCGAGAGCGCCTGGGCGAGGTTCACGAGTCGAGGCACACCGTCGACCAGGGCGAGCATGTGGATGCCGAAGCTCGCCTGGAGCTGGGTGTGCTTGAACAGGTTGTTCAGCACGACGTTTGGGTTGGCGTCGCGTCGCAAGGTGACGACGAGGCGCGGTTGTCCGCCCGCGGAGAGATTGTCGATCGCCGAGATCCCAGAAACCTCGCCGGATTCGAGAGACTCGGCGATCTGCTTCTCGATCACTTCGACCGCTGTCTGGTAGGGGATCTCGCTAACAACAATCTGTGGTGCGCCGTTGCGCGCTTCGGTCACTTCAGTGACGGCGCGGATCTTCACCGATCCGCGCCCCGTCCGGTACGCGTCGATGATCCCTGCGCGGCCCAAGATCAACCCGCCGGTCGGAAAGTCGGGGCCTTTCACAAACTTCATCAGGTCGTCCGGGGTCGCGTCGGGATGCTCGATCAGGTACCGCGTCGCATCGATCACCTCACCCAAGTTGTGTGGCGGGATGTTCGTCGCCATCCCGACCGCGATCCCCTGCGAGCCGTTGACGAGAAGGTTCGGAAAGCGCGAAGGCAAGACGACGGGCTGCTCGTAGCGGCCGTCGTAGTTCGGGACGAAATCGACCGTGTCCTCGTCGATGCCCTCCAACAGCGACATCGCGAGCGCCGCGAGGCGTGCCTCGGTGTAACGCATCGCCGCCGGCAGCGCATCGGGACCGGGGGCACCGAAGTCGCCGTGGCCGTCGATGAGCGGGTGCCGCAAGCTGAAGTCCTGCACCATGCGCGCGAGCGCGTCGTAGATCGCCGCATCGCCGTGGGGATGGAACTTCCCCATCACCTCACCGACGACGCTCGCGCACTTCACATGGGGACGGTCAGGGCGCAGTCCGCTGTCCCACATCGAATAGAGGATCCGACGGTGAACAGGTTTCAGTCCGTCGCGCACATCGGGCAGCGCCCGCGAAACGATGACCGACATCGAGTACTCGAGGTACGAGCGCTCCATCTCTTCTTGAAACTCGATCGGTTCGACGATCGGTTCAGACGGCGTGTCCCCGTCCGACCGAGCGGCCGGCCTCTTCGAGCGAGGCGGCATCGATTCCTACCTTTCTCTCACGTTCCATTACCCCGAGCGCCCCCCGACCGCCAGGTGAGGGGTCGATCAGATGTCGAGGAAGCGGACGTCTTTCGCGTTCGTCTGGATGAAATGACGCCGTACCTCGACGTCGTCGCCCATCAGCACCGAGCACACCTGGTCCGCCGTCGCCGCCTCTTCCATCGAAATCCGAAGCAACGACCGCTTGTCGGGGTCGATCGTCGTGTCGCGCAGCTCCGAGAAGTCCATCTCCCCGAGACCCTTCAGACGCTGGAAGTCTTTCGTGTGGTTCGGGTGCTCCTCCAAGAACCGCACGCGCGCGGCATCGTCTTTCAGGTACTGCTTCGTCGTCCCGACGAGCGTCGAGTACAAGGGCGGCTGGGCGACATAGACGTGGCCAGCCTCGATGAGCGGCCGCATCTGACGGAGGAAGAACGTCAGGAGCAACGTACGGATATGCGAGCCGTCGACGTCTGCGTCCGCGAGGATGATCACCTTGTCGTAGCGAATCTTCTCGAGTTCGAAATCGTCGGCGACCCCAGCGCCGATTGCCATGATCAGCGCCTGGATCTCGGCGTTTTTGAGCATCTTGTCGACGCGTGCCTTCTCGACGTTCAGGATCTTTCCTCGGATCGGCAGGATCGCCTGAGTATGCGGGTTGCGCGCGTTCTTCGCCGAGCCCGCCGCAGAGTTGCCCTCGACGATGAACAGCTCCGATTCGCGCGCATCGCGCGACGCGCAGTCGATGAGCTTTCCGGGAAGACCCGCCCCGTCGAGCGCCGACTTGCGGCGCGTGAGGTCGCGCGCCTGGCGCGCCGCGACACGCGCCCGCTGAGCGGTGACGGCCTTTTGCAGGATCTGATTCGCTTCGCGCGGGTTCTCCTCGAGCCATTCGGCGAGTTTCTCGTTCGTCGCGCGCTCGACGAGCGAACGGATCGAGACGTTGCCGAGCTTCGCCTTCGTCTGGCCCTCGAACTGCGGGTTCGTCAACCGCACGGAGATGATGGCCGTCAGGCCCTCGCGGATGTCCTCTCCTTGCAGGTTGTCATCGGCCTCTTTCAATGAGCCCCGATTTCGCGCGTTGCGGTTCACGACGTTTGTGAGCGCCTTCTTGAATCCTTCCTCGTGCATGCCACCCTCGACGGTGGCGATCGAGTTCGCAAAGGAATAGATGCTCTCGTAGTACCCGGTGTTCCACTGCAGCGCGATCTCGATCTCCTGGTCGTTCTCGGACTGGGCGAAGTACGCGACCTTGCGGAACAGCGCCTCTTTCGACTGGTTGAGATGTCGCACCAGGTCTTCTATTCCGCCCGTGTAGCGGAACGTCTGCGACTGCTCGTGCCCAGGCCGCTCGTCCTTGAAGCGGATCTCAAGCCCGCGCTGCAAGAACGCGTTCATCTGTAAACGCTCGATGATCGTCTGGGCACGGAACTCGACTTCGTCGAAGACCTTCGGATCCGGCCAGAACGTGACCGTCGTCCCCGTGCGATCACGCGGTGACGGTCCGACCTTCTTCAACTTGCCGCTCGGTTTGCCACCGTCGACGAACGTGATCTCGTAGCGGCTGCCGCCACGGTCGACTTGGAAGCTCGAGCCGCGTCGACAGCGCGTTCACGATCGAGACGCCGACACCGTGCAGTCCACCCGAGACCTTGTAACTTCCTCCGCCGAACTTTCCCCCGGCGTGGAGCGTCGTCAGCACGATCTCTGCTGCGGACTTCGTCGGATCGTCCGGGTGGGGGTCGATGGGAATCCCACGACCGTTGTCGGTGACCCGACAGCCCCCATCTTTCAGGATTGTGACGTCAATCCGGTTGCCGAAGCCTTGCATTGCCTCGTCGACCGCGTTGTCAACGACCTCCCAGACGAGGTGGTGCAACCCAGAGGACGACGTCGAGCCGATGAACATCGCCGGGCGCATCCGGACGGGCTCGAGCCCCTTCAAGACGGTGATGTCGGCCGCTTCGTACGACCCCGCGGTGGCGCGCCGGGACCTCTCTTTTACCTTCGTCACCACGGGCGCGGCTCCTCAACGGCGTCGATGCCAAATGCCGGCTTGCGTGCCGTAAGCGCAAGCCACAGGACCCGTTCAGTCTAGGCGGAAACGACCGTCCACTTGGCCTTTCACCCGCTCGACAACGCGGCGTCCGAGCAGCTCGGCAAGGCGGTCGCAAATTGCCGGGGCGAGAAAAACGAGTTCGGTCACCCGCCCCGGCGTGTCGACCGCGACAAGGAGCTCCGACCCGTTCAATGTGCGAGGGGTGCTGTGCTGCGCGGCGACCTCGCCGACGAGCTCCGGCCAAGAGCGGGCGATCGTGTCGAGCAGGCGGAGACTTTGGAGTCCTTCCGCTTTCAGGTACGCGTCGAGGACCTCGTCGATCGGATACGGCTGTCGTCGCGATTCTTCTGAACCATCGGCGTCCTCGCCGTCGATTGGGCGCGCCGCGCGTCGGCCGCGGTGTCCCCTTCGTGCCCTCACTCCAGCAGTTTCCCTTGCGCAACCCGGACGATCTTCACGGGATTCGCCCCGGGAGGCAGCGGGCCGGCAGTCGTAAGGATCGCCTGGCCGTCAGGGAGCTGCTGAAAAAGGGCTTCGGCCGTGCGTTCGTCGAGTTCGGAGAACGCATCGTCCAACAACAGCACCGGTGAGGTCTTCGCCCAGGCGGTGACAGCGCCATGAGCGGCGAGTCGGAGTGCGAGCGTCGCGCAACGTTGCCGACCTTGTGAGACCCGTGTTCGCGCGTCGAGGGATCCCACCATGACGGTGAAGTCGTCGCGGTGCGGTCCGATCGTCGTCACCTGACGTCGGACGTCGTCGTCGCGTGAAGATTTCAGCGCCTGGCCAAGGTCCCCGGTGAACGAGCGCACGTACGTGAGCTCAAGCTGCTCGTCGGCGCGGGTGAGATCGCGAAAGGCCCGGTCCACGAGCGGAGCGATCTCTGCCAGGAGATCCTCGCGGGCTCGGACGAATTCCTCACCGGCGAGCGCGAACTGCTCGTCCCATACGTCGAGCGTCGAAGCAGCTTCCCGGCTGAGAAACCCTCCAGCCTGCCGCAACAGCGAACCACGTTGGCGCAGGATTCGCTCGACATTCTGACGAAGTTCGAGAAGCCTCGGATGCGCTGCAACAAGGGCATCATCGATGTAGTCCCGACGGTACTGAGGACCGCCTTTCACGAGCGCGAGGTCGTCGGGTGTGAACACCGTGACGCGGAGGGTTTCGAGCAGCTCCGCATGTCGTCGTGGTCGTTGACGGTTGCGGAGGACGCGGTCTCGTCGGTCGCGCACCAACTCGATCTCGACGAGCTCCGTCCGGTCGTCGGTCGCGGTTTCGACGCGGATCACCGATTGTGATCGGTCATCACGAATGAGCGACTCGCGTGGTGTGCCCCGAAATGACGCGAGCGTGGACGCGTACGCGATCGCCTCAAGCAAGCTTGTCTTTCCGGCGCCGTTTTCGCCGGTCACGACCGTCAGCCCGGCAGGACTCGGTGTGAAACGCGCGCACTCGAGATTCCGAAAATCCCGAACCTCGAGCCAGCGAACCTCGCTCAGGAGACCCGCACCGGCATCAGCAAGTACCGGTAGTCGTCGTCTCCCTCGGCGCGCACCGTCGCCGGCTTCGACGAATCGATAACCTCGATCACCACCGTGTCGGAACGGAGAGCCTCAACGCCATCCAAGAGGTAATTCGGGTTGAACGCGACGACGAGCTCGTCGCCTTGGTATTCCCCCGAGATCTGCTCTGCCGCCCGCCCGCTTTCGGTCGTGAGCACCGTCAGGTCCGCGCCATCCGAGCGAAATGCCACACGAACCGGTGTCGCAGCGTCTTTCGCGTCTCGCACCATCAACCGGACTCGTCTCAGTGCGTTTGCGAGTTCATCTCTCGGCGTACGCAGAGCATTCGGATACGAAGCCGGCAATAGCCGCTGGTAATCGGGAAACGGCCCTTTCAAAAGCCGAGTCGTGAGCCGGGTGTCGTCGAGTTCGAAGACCGCGTCCAAATCGCTGTGGCGGAAAACAAGTTTTGCGTCACCGTCCTTTTCCCTATCGGAGACAAGGCGTTGGATCTCGCCGAGCGCCCGGGCGGGGATCAGCACCTCCGAGCCCGGGGAGAGTGCGGAAAGGCCGGCCAGATCCTTGAACGCCAGGCGGTACGAGTCGGTCGCGACCAATCGCAATCCGTTGTCGGCCGCGACCATCAACACGCCCGTCAGTTGTGGCGCTCTTGAGTCGTCCGTTAGTGCAGCCGGCACAACCTGTCGAAGCCCCTCGGCAAACGGGCCGGCCGGAAGGGTGATCCCGTCGCCGTCGACACTCGAAAGTCGTGTGACCTCGGCGCCGATCGGCACCCGCACGTCGAACTCCGCCTTGCCGGAGGTGATCTTCACCTCCTGGTCATCCGCTTCGACACGGACGGCTCCTGGGTCGAAGGCCCGCACGATGTCGACGGCGAGGCGCGATGGGATTTGCGTAGATCCGTCCTCACTGCCGGCAACCGTCCGTGTCACCTCGATCGAAAGATCCGCGTCTGATCCAACGACTTCCAGCTGATTGCCACGCAACGCAAGCCGTATGTTCTGCCCGCCGAGGCTCACACCCGTGCGCGCCGTAGCCGCGCGTGCCGTAATGCTCAACGCCTCGAGAAGAGCGTCCCGCTCGGTTCGGAACTTCACGGATCTCGCGCCCCTTTCTGCTTAATCTTCCTTAGGAAACAAGAGCAGTAGTAGTAGGTGCTGTGGATTGTGGATGACCAACGGTAGGTCCAGCGTGCGGCCGCATTGGCCTCGCGTCGCTCGTCCACCGAATCCACAGGAACGACCCGTCGCCCGGATCGATCTTGTGCACCGACGTCGCCTGATCCCCAGCTTGACAGGTCGACATCCCGTTGCTTTCCACGTGTTGTGCTCTTGTCAGGTGATTCAATGCCCGCTACGGATCCGCAACGTCAGCTCGTTCACCTGGTCGTAGACCTGACGGCGTTCCTTCATCAGTTTCGAGATCTTGTCGACGGCGTGGATGACGGTGGTGTGGTCACGGCCACCGAATTCGCGCGCGATCGCGGGATAGGAATACTCGGTGAGCTCGCGAAACAGGTACATGGAGATCTGACGTGCCATGACGAGCGGTCGGCGTCTGCTCGGGCTCGTGAGTTCATCAACGGTGAAGCCGAAGTGTTCTGCGCTCATCTCGAGAATCTGTCGCGCCGTGATACGACGGGGTTGATGGTCCGACACGAGATCGGACAACACGTGCTCCGCCAAATCGGCAGTAAGTGGTTGTTTTGTGAGGCTCGCGTAGGCAGTTACGCGAATCAGGGCGCCTTCGAGCTCGCGAATGTTCTCTGAGACGAGGCTCGCGATGAATTCAAGGACTTGATCGTCGACGCTCAAGCGTTCGTGTTCGGCCTTCGTGCGCAAGATCGCGATCCGAGTCTCAAGCTCGGGTGGGCTGATCTCGGTGACGAGACCGGACATGAAGCGACTCTTTAGGCGGTCTTCCAGGGTTTTAATCGAACCCGGCGGCCTGTCGGAGCTCAACACGAGCTGGCGCATGTTGTCGTGCAGCGCGTTGAAGGTGTGAAAAAATTCCTCTTGGAGCGCTTCTTTGCCCTCGATCTGCTGAATGTCGTCGATCAACAGAACGTCGCATTCGCGGTAGCGGCGTTTGAATGCTGACATCGTGTTGTTCTGGATCGAGGCTAAGAATTCATTCAGCATCGATTCGGTTGGAACGTATTGCACATTGTGCCGGGGAAAGTTCTCGGTAACGTAATTCCGTATCGCTTGGAGCAGATGCGTCTTGCCGAGTCCCGCTGCGCCGAAGATGAACAGTGGGTTGTACGCGCGACCTGGGGCCTCCGCGACGGTGAGCGCGGCGGCGTGCGCAAAACGATTCGATGGGCCGATCACGAATCCGTCGAAGGTGTAACGACGCGTGATCGATGGCTCCTCGCGAGTCGCGTCTGGTTGTGTCGCATCACGCACTGTTGAGACGTCGCTCCGGTCGTCTGACTCGTCGACGTCATTGAGAATTCCGACCTCGTCGGGGTTGACGTCGAAGCGAATCGGGAACTCGGTGCCGACCGAGTCGATCACGGCAGCGCGAACAAGTGGCGCGAACCGTGTCTCAAGACGCTCCCTGACGTGGGCATTTGGCACCGTAAGCACGAGCGTGCCGTTCTGGAACCCAGAGGGATGTACCTGGGAAAACCACGCGTGCCAAACCGCTTCTGACACCTGGGACTGGATGGCGCCCGCACAGCCATCCCAGAGTTCTCTTGCGTCGAGCAACGTATCCACCTTCGTAAGCAAGTTGTCCACAAGGGGGTCCACAGTGTGGATTCGCAGCACGCGGGCGTCGGCTGTGCCCCTCGCGCGAGCATCGTATAGCGGACCAGTCGCGAGCGCTCTGGGCAATTTGTCCTTTTGGCGAGGAGGATCGTTCGGCGGTAGCGCTAGCATCGACGTTCCGCTAATCGGGGTGAGATGAAGCGAACCTTTCAGCCAAACAACCGCAAGCGCTCGAAGCGACACGGATTTCGTCATCGCATGTCGACGCGCGCCGGGCGGGCGATCCTGAAGGCGCGTCGCCGCCGCGGTCGGGTGCGCCTTTCGGCTTGAGCGGCTGTCCCCCACGAGTGCGAGGCCGGGCGCGGTTCCAAGCCCTCGCTATCAGCCCTCGTCGGGCCCGCAACGGAGCGGTCACGGTACACTTCCTGCCGCCGGAGGATGGTGGAGACGTCGTTTTCGTCGCCTACGCCGTCGGTCGGCATGTGGGAGGAGCCGTCGTCCGGAACCGCTGCCGTCGCCGCCTGCGGGTGATCGCGGCGGAGGCATCACCTGATCTTGCGCCGGGGGCGTACCTGATCAGTGTCGGCCGCGGGGTTATCGACCTTCGCTTTGGTGAGTTGAGAGAACAGGTGATCGAGACGATGCGGCGGGCGGGCGGGGAAACCCGATGAACCGAGTGGTGAGGGCGGGCCGATGGGTTTCCGTCGCGCCGATCCGTCTCTACCAGGCGGCTCGACTCGGCAAGCCGTCGCCGTGCCGATTCGTCCCCTCGTGCTCCGCGTACGCCATCGAGGCCATCGAGGCGCACGGGGTCGTCCGCGGCGGCCTCTTCGCGCTGCGTCGCGTCGGACGGTGCCGTCCCGCCGGTGGGCGCGGCTTCGACCCAGTTCCGAGCTGAGAGGCGCGGCATGATTTTCGCCTCATCTATCGGAGAGATAGCGCACCCGTTTTTTATCGCGTTCGCCTTTCTGATCGCCGCGTTCTACGCGCTCGTCGCGAACTACGCGATCGCGATCGCGCTCTTGACGATCGTCGTCATGATCGTCGTCTTCCCGATCACGCGGCACGCCACGCGTTCGATGATGAAGATGCAGCTTCTCGCGCCGGAGTTGAAGAAAATCCAAGCCCGGTACAAGACGAATGCGGGAATGACGGCGGCGGAAAAGCAAGAGGCCCGCCAGCACCTCAATGAAGAGATGATGGCGCTGTACCGGGAGAACGGCGTTAGTCCAACTGGCGGCTGTCTTCCGATGCTCCTGCAGTTGCCGATTTTCTGGATCCTCTATGGCACGATCCGCGGACTCATCCACACGAAGGCCTTCGCAACGGCCGCTGCGGCGCGAGCGTATTGCCACGGTCTGAACTCCGGCAAGGTCTGCCCGCAGCCGCTCTACATCAACCGCGATTCGAAACTGTTCCGCGCAGTCGAGCACGCGCACGGTCACCTCAACGCCTTCGGGATCAACCTTGCCGACTCGGTTCGGTCCACCGGCCTTTCGTGGGGGTCGAAGACCCCGCTCATCGCGCTGATCCTCGTCGCGATCGCCCTGCAGTACATCCAGATCAAGCAGGTGAGCGGTCGTAACGCCGCCGCTGCCGCCGCAAATCCGCAGATGCAGCAGATGCAGCGGATTATGCCGATCATCTTCGCGGTGATCTACATAGCGATCCCAGCTGGCGTGAACATCTACTTCATCGTCTCGAGCCTCTTCCGCATCACCCAGCAGGAGTTCATGTACCGGCGCGATCCCCACATCCGTGAGTCGTTGGCGCAGATGAGCGCGCGGGCGAAATCCGACACCGCAAAGGTCGTCGACACGAAGGGGAAAGAGACGCCACGGCGTCCTCGCCTTCTCGAACGGCTGATGCCGCCGACGCCGGCACTCGAGCCGTCGCCGAAGCCGGCAGCCACGCCGAAGCCGGCAGCCACGCCGAAGCCGGCAGCAACGCCGAACTCGGAGCAGCCGACACCGCCGCAGCGAACCGCGGCCAACTTGTCTGGCAACGGTCGGGGCGCCATCCCACCCGGCGGACGCGGTCCCGGCGGCTCGCCTTCACGCGGGCAGGCCCGCTCCACGCGCGAAGCGCCCGCGTCGACCCCGCTAGCTATGGAATGGGTGGAAACCACCGGGAGGACCGTTGCCGAAGCACTCGACGCGGCGCTCGACCAACTCGGCGTCGACGAGCAGGACGCCGAGGTCGTCGTGGTGTCAGAACCGCGTGTTGGGCTCTTCGGGATCGGCCGAGGGGAGGCACGAGTTCGGGCTCGAGTGCGCCCGACGACGGTGCGCCCGAAGCGGGCCCAACGGGACCGAGCCGCGCGTGGGTCGCGTTCCGCATCGGGTGGGGCGAGAGGAGGACGTGCTCCCCAAGAGCGCGTCGTCGATACGGGCGCCACTTCGGGCGACACGGGTTCGGCGGCCGTAGGGGACGAGTCTGGTGCGACGACGACGCGGACGCGGCGTCGGCGAGCAGGGCGAGGTCGCAAGTCACCGAGCGGTCGGCCGAGCGAACCGGGCCGAAAGGACAAGGAGTCAGTGATGAGTGTCGAGGAACAGACCGAGCTTGCGTCCTCGTTCGTTCGCGGTGTCATTGAACGTTTCGGGTTTGAGGCGACGACGCAAGCCCGAACCGACGAGGAGCACGTCTTCGTGGACGTCGAAGGTGATGATCTCGGGTTGCTGATCGGGCCGCGGGGTTCGACGCTCGACGCTTTGCAAGAACTTGCCCGTACCGTCGTCCATCGCCAGGGAGAGGACCAGGTACTTCGGGTGGTGGTTGACGTCGCGGGGTTTCGCAGGCGGCGGGCGGAAGCGCTCGCCGCGTTCGCGCGACGTCGGGCAGAAGAAGTGCTCGCGTCGGGAGTCTCCGAGGCGCTGGAACCGATGGGGGCGGCGGACCGGAAGATCGTTCACGACACCGTGGCCGAGTTCGACGCGCTCGAAACCACCTCCGAAGGCTTCGAACCGAGGCGCTACGTCGTGATCCGCCCGACTGACGCGGCAACTGCCGTCGGCGCCGACGACACCGAATAGGAACGATCTGGTCGGCGAGCTCGCCGACAGGTTCTCCTCTGCCTTCGATCGCGCGGGCGCAGCTCGCGGCCTCGGTCGGGGCGACGTCCGCACCCACGTCGCTCACTCGCTCGCCTATCTCGAGGCTTGTCCCGAACTCAACCGGGCCGGACGGGTCCTCGATCTCGGCAGCGGATTGGGGATCCCCGGTCTCGTGCTCGCCGCACAGTTGCCCGCGACCGCGTTCGTCGTGCTTGACGGCCGCATGGAGCGGGCGACTGCCCTCCTCCGGTCAGTGGCGGAACTCGGACTTTCCACGCGCGTCACGGTGCTCGGCGAGCGCGCCGAGCTCGCCGCGCACCGGTCGGAGCTGCGCTTTGCCTTTGATGTCGTCGTGGCGAGGGCATTCGGCCGCCCGGCGGTCACGGCGGAGTGCGGGGCCGGCTTCCTTGTGACCGGTGGCGCACTCGTCGTTTCTGATCCGCCGGAGGGCGCGACTCACGAGCGTTGGCCGCAGGAAAGGCTCGCGAAACTCGGCCTCGTCGTCGAAACGCCTGTGCCGACGCACTGGCACTTCACCCTGCTTCGCTCTGTTGCGGCGCTCGAAACGCGCTATCCCCGTCGCGTCGGCGTTCCCGCAAAGCGTCCCTTGTTCTAAGGACTGTTGCCCCCCACCGGGAATCCCAGCTCGCGAAGCCGGCCGAGCGTCCTGCTGCTGAGCCAAGGCCACATCACGCCGGCAGCGGCGACCGCCCGCCGTCCGTTGAGATTGCACCGATAGGAGAGCCGACGATTCGCCCCTTTCGCCGTTCGAGGCCCGGTGTATGGCCCCAGCACCCGCACGCCGACGATGGCGGCGTAGCGCTCGGCGAGGTCGCGATCGGTGAGGTGGAGGGCGAGCCGGAGGTCCCGTCCAGCATTCAATGTCGTGACCGTGCCGAAACCCTCGAAGATCGCGGCGGCCCAGGCCCACTCTTCCTCGCTGGCCACATAATTATGTACCACAGCGGAACTTGTTTCCCGTGGAACACTTCAGACCACTCTCGCCACGGCAGGCACAAAATGCGCGAACAAATCCGCTTGACCAGGACGGGGGCGACGTGCAGGATATGGGGCCACTCCCGCCCGACGTCCTCGCGCCGCGGTGGACAGTCCGCCACCGCGCGGAAATATTGCGAAGGAGCAGGGCATCTCGGTATTACGACGGAAGAGCGCGGGGTCGGTGAACCAAGGTCTCCCGAACCAAGATCCCTCGAACCTGGGTCTCCCGAACCAGGATCGCCCGAATCACGCCAAACGCCGGGTGTTCGCGGTCGCGAATCAAAAGGGCGGCGTCGGCAAGACGACGACGACCGTGAACCTCGGCGCCTCGCTCGCCGAGCTCGGTTGGCGTGTGCTCGTCATCGACCTCGACCCGCAGGGCAACGCGACGACTGGCCTCGGCATCGAGGCCCGCAGCTTCGACAATTCGATCTACGACGTGCTGCTCCACGACTTCCCGATCGAAGACACCATCGAGCCGACGAGTTTGAAGAACCTCTTTATCGTCCCGGCGACGCTCGATCTCGCTGGTGCGGAGATCGAGCTCGTCCCGGCGATGAGCCGTGAGCTGCGCCTTCGACGCGCCTTCGAGTCGATGCACGACGGCTTCGACTTCGTCCTCGTCGACTGCCCACCGTCGCTCGGCCTCATCACCGTCAACGGCCTTGCCGCGGCTTCTGAGGTGCTCGTCCCGATCCAGTGTGAGTACTACGCCCTGGAAGGCCTCGGACAGCTGCTCCGATCGGTGGAGCTCGTCCGGGCCAACCTCAATCCGAGCCTCGAACTGTCGACGATCGTCCTAACGATGTACGACTCGCGCACCCGTCTGTCCGACCAAGTCGCGAACGAGGTGCGTAGCCACTTCGGGGACAAGGTCTGCAAGGCCGTGATCCCCCGTTCGGTGCGCCTTTCCGAGGCGCCGTCGTTCGGGGAGCCGGTCATCGTCCACGATCCGAGCTCGTCGGGGGCGGTCGCCTATCGCGAGCTGGCGAGGGAGGTGAGCGGTGGCGCGCCGTAGCGGGCTCGGCCGAGGGCTCGGCGCCCTCATTCCGTCGGAGGGGTCGAAACCCGCCGTTGGGATGCGGGAGATCGCACTCGCGAAGATCCGGCCGAACAAGCTCCAGCCGCGCACGACCTTCGACGAGGCCGCACTCGCCTCGCTCGTCGATTCGATTCGTGCCGTCGGCATCCTGCAGCCGGTGTTGGTGCGGGAGGTCGGGGACGACGAGTACGAGCTCATCGCCGGTGAGCGGCGCTGGCGGGCGGCCCGCCGCGCCGGGTTCATCGCGATACCAGCCCTCGTTCAGATCGCCGATGACGAGGCGAGCCTGGAACAGGCGCTCGTCGAGAACATCCACCGGGAGGGGCTGAACCCCCTCGATGAGGCCGCCGGGTATCAGCAGCTCATCGAGGATTTCCACCTCACCCACGACGCCGTCGCCCACCGGGTCGGGAAGAGTCGCGCCGCGGTGACGAACGCGCTTCGCCTCTTCCAGCTCCCCCCGTCGGTGCAGCGGTTCTTACGGGACGGCCAACTCTCCGCCGGTCACGCCCGCGCGCTGCTGATGACCCCCGACCGCAACCTGCAAGAACGGCTGGCCCGCAAGAGCGCCGAAGAGGAGCTCTCGGTCCGCGGTCTCGAGCAGCTCGTCCATGCCTCTCAGCCCACGCTCCTTGAGGAGAGCGCCCCTGCGGCGACGTCGACGGCACCGCCGCCTGTCCCTCCGCTCCGCCCGCCAGGCGTCCTCGAACTCGAGGAGTTGCTCGCCGCCCACCTGAACACCCGCGTGAGCGTCGAGATGAAACGCGACCGGGGCAAACTGACAATCGAATTCGCGGGCCTCGAGGACCTCGAGCGCATCTACCGCTTGATGATCGGGGAACCTTCGACCAGCGTGTGAGCCCGGCGCTCCCTCGCCCGAAACTCCCGGATTTCTTTTTGCACTTTGATGCAAACACCGGGACTTATCAGGGAGTATACTGGAGCGCGACGGCTCGGCAACGGATGGGTGACGCCGGGTCGACCCGACTCGATTAACGCGACGGTGGAAGTTGATCCACAACGTCGTGCACAGCATGTGGATCGTCCCGAAGAGTGAGGGATTAACTCCAGTCGGCCTCGAACCAGGACCTCAGCGCGCCGACGATCGTCCCGGCGAGTGCTCCGAGGTGGGGGACGACACGGTCAGGGGAGCCAAGCTCGATCAACACCGCCGGCATGCGTGTTTCTCGCAGAATCGGCAGGGCGAGGCCGACGACGCCGCCGTCCTCGAGGCCGATGACCTTTGGCAGCTGCTCGGCGAGGAGCTCGGCGAGGCGTCGGCTCGCCGTCGATTCGTAGCGAAAGCCGTGGTAGTAGGCGACTCGGCAGGTTGTCGCGCCCGGGACGACGGCGAACGCCACGACGACGTCGACTTCGGCGTCGTTCGCGGCGTGGGCGCTGCGTGTCGGGTCGTGATGGGCGAAGGGGAACGCCGTCGCAGCGCCGGCGGCACGCAGCGCCCGGCAGAGCGCCGCCGCACCCGCTGAGAACCCACCCGGCTCGACGACGGCGACGCGACGGGCGTCCAGGCCCTCGGGGGAACCTTTGTGCACGAGGGCGAGGCGCTCGCGTACCGGGGTGACGAGGCCGGTCGCGCCATCGCGCGCCGACATCCGTTCGGTCTCCTCAAGGCTGCGTCGGCCGAAGACACCGTCGGCGCGCAAGCCGACATTGCGCTGGAACTCGATGAGCGCCCGCACGGTGTCGTCGCCGAAGATTCCGTCGATGGCCCCGCAGTCGAAGCCAAGGCGGCTCAGGCGGCGCTGCAACTCGGCGACATCGTCGCCGCGCAACATCGGCCGGCGCCGATAAAGCAGGCGCGAACCGAGGTGGTAGCCAGCTTCGACGATCACCGACCAGGTGTGCGAGTCGCAGGATCCGTCTTGCGGCAGGCCGCGCTCGGATTGGAACTCGGTGAGCGAGCGCGCCGTTCCCTCGCCGAAATGGCCGGGCCGATCCGCGATCTGATAGCCGAGCGCCGCAAGCCGCGCCTGGAGGTCAGTGACCGCATCCCCGGCGTCGCCGCGACGCAGGGGGAGGACGTGCGCGCCAGATTCAGCGGGTGCGTCGGGCACCCGGGAATGCTACGGCTGGTCCGTGCGCTCCAAGGTGTCCGTGGACGACGATGTGGTTACAGATGCCCTTCCAGGTCGGCCAGTAATGCCGACTTCGGTTTCGCGCCGACGATCCGCACCTGCGCCTCGCCGTCTTTGAACAAGATCAACGTCGGTATGGAGAGCACTTCGAAGCGACGTGCCGTCTCGATGTTGTCGTCGACGTTCAGCTTGACGATTCGGATCGCGTCCTTTTTCTCTTCGGCGATCTCGTCGAGGATTGGCGCCACCATCCGGCACGGTCCGCACCACTCGGCCCAGAAGTCGACAAGGACCGGCGTGGCTGAATGCGTGACCTCCTCGTCGAATGTGCTGTCAGTCACGGCAAGTGCAGTCGACACCCTTTGTGCTCCTTTTGTCCCTTCGGACGCCTTCAGTTCAACGCGGGATCATTCGGCCGCATTCCCGATGCCGTCAGGGGCGGCCTTCGTCGGCGAGGAAGCGGTCGGCATCGAGGGCGGCCATGCATCCTGAGCCGGCAGAGGTAACCGCCTGGCGGTACACATGGTCTTGAACGTCACCCGCGGCGAACACGGCCGGCACGCTTGTTGCCGTGCCGTCATGCGTGTGGAGGTAGCCGGCCTCGTCCATGTCGAGCTGACCCTTGAAGAGCTCGGTGTTCGGTGCGTGCCCGATCGCGACGAACACGCCGTCGACGGGGAGCTCGCGCGTTTCGCCGGTGACGGTGTCGCGGAGCGCAACCCCGGCCACTTTCGTGTCTCCGATGACGCGCGTGACCACGGTGTCGAAGAGGAACGAGATCTTCTCGTTCGCGAAGGCGCGATCCTGCATGATCTTCGACGCGCGGAGCTCCTTGCGCCGATGGATGACCAGCACCGAGTCGCCAAAGCGGGTAAGGAACAGCGCCTCTTCGAGTGCGGAGTCACCGCCGCCGACCACCGCGATCGTCTTGTTCCGGAAGAAGAATCCGTCACAAGTGGCGCAGGTCGAGACGCCGTGTCCGAGCAGTTCAGCCTCTCCCGGCACGCCGAGCGTCAGAGCGCGCGCCCCGTCGCAATGATGAGGGTGCGCGCGGCAATATCGGGTCGCGATGTATTCTCATCGCCCGTGTAGATCGCAAACGGCCGCGTCGACAGGTCGACTCGGGTTGCTTTTTTGGTGACGAGCTCAGCTCCGAAGCGCTCCGCTTGCTCACGCATCATGGCCATCAGGTCGGGACCCATCACACCAAGCGGAAACCCCGGGAAATTCTCGACGTCCGTCGTCGTCATCAGCTGGCCGCCGGGTTGGTCGCTCGTCGAGGACGGCTCACCCTCGAGGACGAGCGGACGTAGGTCGGCACGCGCCGCGTACACGGCGGCGGTTAGCCCTGCCGGACCGGAGCCCAAGACGACGACGTCGCGTTGTTGGGTGCTCTCCGAGGCAAAATCCTCGCTAGCCAGCGCCCTCACCTCTCTTTTTCCTCCCGCTGAACACCCAGCAAAACGCCCCGCCACCACAGAAGATTCCCGCCACAACGAAGTCGGTTGCCCAGACCTGGTGAGGGAAGACGTTGACGTCGAAGAGGCGGACGAGGCCGATCACGACCGCCGCGACCGCGAAGACGATCAGAGCCCCGACGAGCGCCGCGAGGATGATCCAACGGACGATCGAGAGGACCGGGCGCGTCACCTTCTCCACGGCGGCAGCAGAAAGTGACTCGACCGCGTCTTGCAGCCTTGCCCCGAGTTCCCGTGCCGTCCCCGCCGATTCCTCGCTCATCGCTTCGAGACTACGGCACGCTCATGCGACATGACGGTTTGTCCTACGCGCGTTGCAGCGCGACACCGATCGTGCCAGGCCCGGTGTGTGCGCCGATGATCGGACCGATGTACGAGACGATGGTCTCGTTGCCGGGGAAGATCGGCGCGAGCAGGCGTTGCATCTCCCCGACGTCAGCGGCAGCGGCGTGGGCGACCGCGAGACGCTTGAGCGGGACGGCGGCGCGCACCTTTTCTGCGACGTATTCGAGCGAACGAGCCCGCGTGCGCTGCTTCGACTCCGGCTCGACGACGCCGCCACGGACCTCGACCACCGGCTTGATCGAGAGCAGCGATCCGACCAACGCCTGCGCGGCGCCGATCCGCCCGCCGCGTCGCAACCACTCAAGGGTGTCCAACGTGCCGAACACCTCGATGCTCTTGAGCGTCGCCTCGAGCGCGTTCCCGATCGTCCAGGCCGGCGCGCCGGAGTCGGCGAGCTCGGCAGCTTCCAGTACGGCAAGGCCCTCGCCGACCGTCGCGAGCTGAGAGTCGACAACAACGACGGGGTAGCCCTCGGGTGCTGATGCCGCGCCGGCGACCGCCGACTGATATGTCGCTGAGAGACCCGAGGACAGCGTCACGCAGACGACGCCGGAACACCCGTCGCTGGCCGCCTCTTCGTACGCGGCCGCGAACGCGCCGGGCGCCGGAGCGGAAGTCTCGGCGATCGCCTGTTCTGACTTCGCGAGCTCCCAGAACCGCGCCGGCGAAATGTTCCGCATCTCCTCTGCCGAGTGCGGACCGAGGCGCACGTCGATCGGCACCACAACGATGCCGAGTTTTTCGACGAGCGCGTCGGGGAGATCACAGCCGTTGTCAGTGACGATACGGACGCCGGTCACTTCCCCCCTTTGCCGTGTGGACGCGCGGTGGCGTCCGCCGCCTCGCAGTTTGCCAGGACGAGAGCATCGCTGCGAGACCTGCCGAACCCAAGTACGCGACTCCGCCCGCCGCGACGGCGACGAACAGTCGGATCCATCCGAATGCTCCGAGGCCCGTGCCGATCAGCGCGAGGACGATCGCGACGATGAACGCCATGACGCCGGACAACACGGCGAATCGCCCGGTCGCCCGCATCAGCGCGCGGCCGCCAACGGTGCCGAGGCGTTCGCGCAGGACGACGACGGCGATCACCGCGGCCACGCTGTACGCGATCGAGTACGCGAGCGCGAGACCGCGGACACCGAGCGGCTTGTACAGCAGGAAGGCGAATAGCACGTTGAGCCCGTTCTCGATGACGTACATGACGAAGGCCGTTCGAGTGTCCTGCAGAGCTTGGAACGTCCTTGTCGCGAGGAAAAAGACGCAGTAGCCGGGCAGCCCGAGGGCAAACAACTCCAAAACCGACGCGGTCACGTTTGCTGGGTGAGGACCCTCCTGTCCGTGCTCGAGGAGAAGGCCGACAGCGAGTCGCGCGAGCAACAGGTAACCGACCATCGAAGGCAGGATGAGTGCGAGAACTTGCCTTGTAGCGACCCCGAAACGCTGTCCCACCCGGCGCCACTCGTGGCGCGTCGAGAGCCGCGCCAGGTCCGGAGAGGCAACGTTGATGATTGAAGTGGCGACGACCGCGAACGGGAACTGGAAGAACGTATAGGCGTACGTGTACGCGCTCACTGCACCGGGACCGACGTGGAACTCGAGTGCGAGGACGATAAACAGCGCGAGTTGGTTGGCGATGACGAAGCCGAACGTCCAGCCCGAAAGTGACACGATCGTTCGGACCGCGGGATCCTTCGGCCGCCAGATGAAGCGCAGGTGTGTGTGCGCCCTGCGCAGCGACGGCAATAGACATACTGCCTGCGCCGCGACCCCGACGGTGGTGCCGACTCCGAGGAGGTAGACGAGCTCCTGGTGGTGGGCGACGTAGTCGACGGACGCGTGTCGGGCCATCGTCGCGAACAAGGCGAAGACGATGATCCCGATCACGTTGTTCACGACCGGAACGAAGCCAACGGTGCCAAAACGATCTCGCGTCGCGAGGACTGCAGCGATCAAGCTGATCGCCCCGTAGAACAAGAGCTGCGGCGCGAACAGCCGCAACAGCTCGACGGCGACCGAATGCTCCTCGGGAGTCGCCTTCCCGAAGGTGAACAGCGTGATGAGCAACGGCGCCGCGAGGATGAAGACGACGGTTGCGACGACGAGGATGACAAGCGCCAGACTGACGACCGCCGAGATCGACTCGTTCGCTTCGCGCTCGGGCCTTGTCGTCAGACGCTCGACAAAGACGGGAACGAAAGTCGCGGCGAGCACACCACCCAACACGAGATCGTGGATCATGTTGGGGGTGTTGTTCGCGAGGTTGAAGGCGTCGGCGAGCCGCAAACCGCCAAGCGCGTAGGCGAGGACGACAAGGCGAGCGAGTCCGGTGAGCCGGGAGGCGACCGTTCCGATGCCCGTGCCGAACGAGGCGCGTGCGAGTCGGGCGGATCTGCTGGTCGATGTCCCGCCGGTGGACACCGACGGGGACACCGGATCGCTCACGTTGATTCCGGGTTCGACGCAGCGAGTACCTCGCGCTCGTGCGCGTGCCGGCGCCTTCTGCGGAGCATCGTACGCACCCACCAGGCAAGCAATACGAACAGCGCGACCGCCGAGATGATGACGGCAACGATTGAGAACGCAGTCGACCGAATCGTGATGCCGCTTTGCAAGAGCACCACCTTGCCGACGGGTGAGACGAGTTCGACGTTGAGCGTCGAAACCCCGGACGTACGCGTCGTCACCGTGACCTCGTGCTCGGTGTTGTTGCGTGCGAGGACGATCGGTTGACTGATCTCGTCTGGCGCGAGGGCGAACGCACCGCTCGAGAGGCGGAGTTCTGCATGAATCACGCTCGGAAAGCTCGAGTTGAACGTGACCGGGATGCGCGCCTCGTGCTGGCCAATCGTGACCGTACGGGTGCCGGTGAGCGCGAGTGAATCGCGCACCGTCGCGAATTGAACGTTGGGAGCTCCGAGATAGCGTGATTGCTCGGAATTCGCGATGGCGTTGGTCTCAGCGAGAAGGATCGCGTCGCGTGCACGGCTCAGGACCGCCGCGTCGGCCGGGATCACCGACTGAAGGTCCGTCAGTTCTGAGCGCGCGGACCCGATCTGTTGGCCGAGGTGACCGCCAAAACCGTGCGCGGCGGTGAGGCTCGCCGAACTCGGCGCCGCATTCGAACCGACGGGGACCGACGCGTAGAGCCCCTCGAGAGTCGTCGGGTGGAGGATCGGACTTGAGCGCAATCCCGCCAGCACCGTCGACACGAGGCGTGGTGAACTCGGGAGCAAAAGCGGCGCGACGACGACGCCTCGCGGTCCAGTCGAGAACGGCTCCTCGAAGAAGGTCTGGGCGAGTTCGGCGAGGAAATTGTGTGCTGATAACACCGGATTCGGGCTCGAGCGGAGCTGTGCGGCGAGGCCGGCGTCAGCCACGAACGCGACGGGCGCACGGGCGCGAGAAGACCCTGACTGAAGCGTGAACGGGGCAGTCGGCGTCGTCACCTGCTGCGGGCTTACGTTTCCCTCCGGGACGACGAGGCGCGTCACTCCAGCTGAACGGAGCGTCGAAAGCCCCGACTTGTCGAGGTTGCTCGCAGCGAGGAACGGGGAGCCGAGTTCGGACGCCCCGACGAGACGGTGCGCGATGGCGTGCCCGGTTGCGATCTGGCGTACGAGGTCGCGGCCCAGCCCCGCGTGAGCGAGTTGGGCCGCGCTGACCTCGGTGAAGGGTGCGTCGAGCATCTCGAGCGTGCCCGATGCTTCGCCGCTCTCGACGAGCGCGCGCATGCCTGCGAGCGTCGTCTTGGCGAGGGTCTCGGACGAGCGTTGAAGCGCGAGGAAGATCTGCGAGTACGCGTTGACCGTCATTGCTGTCGCCGACTGCGCCGCAACCGCCCGCACGAAGTCGTCGAGGGCAACGATGCGCCGGAGCGAGACCATCGATCTGCCCCCCGGAGAAAGGCCGAGTCCGGTTCCGACTGAAAAGACGAACGCCACGTTCAACGGGTATGTCCCCGCCGTTCCCGTCAGGTAGATGACGTCGGTGGTGAACGAGGCGAGCGGCTTGTCGGTCGATCGGTCGACGACGACGACGCTCAAGGGGTAGACGCCGTCACACGTTCCTGGCTGGCAATCGAGTGCGAGTACGGGCGATGCGAGCTTGGTTGAGCGCGCGGTCGGAGCGGTGACGACGCGGACGCTCACTGAGGCGGGCGCGTTCGGCGCTGTGGTGCGGAGAAGGAGCGGGATCGGGATGATCGGTGTCGCACTGAGCACGATCTCGCTTGATGGTTCCTTTCCGGTCTCGGATGCGTCGAACGCATATCGACTGGTGAGGCGCGAATACAACGTCAGTTTGACGCCGAGATCCGTGGTCGGAAGAGAAGAGCTCACTCGGAACGAGAGATGCATCCTCGAATGCGCGCCGACCCAGTCCGATTCCGAGGTCAAATCGACCGACGTCTTGTCCGATGCACCCGCTCGGGAGACCGCGGACCCGTCGGCCACGATGAGCGCGATCGCAACGGCGGAGACGCACAAGAGGAGCGCTCGCATGGGCGCGAACGATCGGTTGCGACGCGTCGGTGAGCAGGCCAAGAGCGCGACGTCCTCCGTTCGGTCCCCGCTCGCACGGAGCCTACTTTCGAGACAATCCGAGGTGAGGAAGGCGCGAACCGCTCCTCAGGCCGGAAACGTCAACCGCTACCGTCGTGCTCGTGATTCCTGAGCGCATCCGATCGATCGTCGCAGAGGTCGACGAGCTCGCTCGCCGATTCTCCGAAGCGGGATATCACCTCTACCTCGTTGGTGGTCCCGTGCGTGACGCGATCGCCGGGGCGCCCGGCGGCGAGGCTCCATTCGGCCCGGATGCCGACCTCGATCTCACGACGGACGCTCGGCCAGACGAGATCGAGCGCCTCATCAAGGGCTGGGCCGATTCGGTGTGGCTGCAGGGAAAGCGCTTCGGAACCGTGGGGGCGTCGCACGATGGGCGGCGTTTCGAGATCACGACCCATCGAGCGGATGTTTACGTCCCCGAATCGCGTAAGCCCGAAGTGGAGTTCGGGGACGACGTCGTGACCGACCTTTCTCGTCGCGACTTCACCATCAACGCGATGGCACTATCGCTCCCGGATCTCGAATTCATCGATCCCTTCGACGGCTTGGCGGATCTCGGATCGCGCACGCTGCGCACGCCGCTCGACCCTGAGACGTCGTTCCGCGATGACCCGCTGCGCATGCTGCGCGCGGCGCGCTTCATCGCGGGATACCAACTGACCCCAACCGAAGAACTGGTTGACGCGGTGCGTCGCCTCGCAGAACGGCTTCCGATCGTGTCCGCAGAACGCATCCGCGACGAGCTCAACCGGCTGATCGTGCTCCCTGATCCGGAGCCAGGACTGTGGTTCGTCGTTGAGACCGGTCTTGCTGATCAGTTCCTCCCTGAGCTACCTGCGTTGGCGCTCGAGCAAGATGCAGTGCACCGCCACAAAGATGTTCTCGCGCACACGATTGCCGTTGTCGGAAAGACGCGCCCAGACGAGGTGCTGCGTTTGGCGGCGCTCCTGCACGACATCGGAAAGCCGCAAACTCGCGCCTATGGGCCCGAAGGCGTGAGCTTCCATCACCACGATGTCGTCGGCGCTCGCATGGCGCGCAAGCGGCTTGAAGCGCTGCGTTATCCCCAAGACGAGATCGATGCCGTCACTCGACTCATCGAACTGCACCTGAGATTCCACACCTACAGGATGGGTTGGACAGACTCTGCACTCCGACGCTATCCGCGCGACGCCGGGCCGTTGCTCCAACGCTTGAACGAGCTGACGCGTGCCGACTGCACGACACGCAACGTTGAGCGCGCACGTGAGCTCGAGACGCGAATGGACGAACTCGAAGCGAGGCTCGCGGAGCTTTCGACTCGTGAGGCTCTCGACGCGATGCGACCCGAACTGGACGGCAACGAAGTGATGGCCCACCTCGGCATCGGACCCGGTCCGGCAGTCGGACGCGCCCTCGCTTATCTGTTGGAGATCCGCCTTGACGAGGGACTGCTCGGTAAGGAGGAGATCACCCGCCGACTCGACCGGTGGTGGACCGAGGACGGACGGACACTGTCCTAGGGGGTCTCGGCGTTCGCCGCGAAGCGCTCGACGAGTTGGCGCGCCTCCTCGTCGTGGTACTGGACGGGCGGCGACTTCATGAAGTACGCCGACGGCCCGACGAGGGGTCCGCCGACGTGGCGATCGAGACCGATGCGGGCGCAGCGGATCGCGTCGATGATGACGCCGGCGGAGTTCGGTGAGTCCCACACTTCGAGCTTCAATTCGAGGTTCAGCGGCACGTCGCCGAAGTTCCGGCCCTCCAAGCGGATGTACGCCCATTTGCGGTCCTCGAGCCAGGGCACGTGGTCGGAGGGTCCGATATGCACTGACTCCGGCGCGATCCCTGCTTCGATCTGGCTGGTCACGGCCTGGGTTTTCGACACCTTCTTCGACTCGAGTCGCTCGCGCTCCAACATGTTCTTGAAGTCCATGTTGCCGCCAACGTTCAGCTGGTATGTGCGGTCGACTACCGTGCCGCGGTCTTCGAAAAGCCGCGCCAGCATGCGGTGAACGATCGTGGCGCCAACCTGGCTCTTGATGTCGTCGCCGACGATCGGGACGCCTGCCGCGGTGAACTTCTCGGCCCAGACCGGATCGCTGGCGATAAACACCGGGATCGCGTTCACGAACGCGACGCCGGCGTCGATCGCCGCCTGCGCGTAGAACTTCTGCGCTTGGTCCGAACCGACCGGAAGGTATGAAACGAGGACTTCGGCACCGGAGTCACGCAGCGCCTGCGCCACGTCGACCGGCGGCTTCGGCGACTCTTCGACGACTTGTCGGTAGTACTTGCCGAGCCCATCGAGGGTCGGTCCGCGAAGAACCGTGACCCCGATCGGGGGGACCTCGGAGAAACGGATCGTGTTGTTGTGCCCGGCAAAGATCGCCTTGTCGAGCTCGAGGCCGACCTTCTCCGCATCGACATCGAAGGCGGCGACGAACTCGATGCCGCCGACGTGGTACCCGCCGAGCGTTACGTGCATCAGACCTGCTACGGACTCGTTCGGATCCGCGTCGCGGTAATACTCAACGCCTTGCACGAGCGAGCTGGCGCAGTTACCGACGCCGGCGATCGCGACTTTGATCCTTCTTTTTGGCTGGCTCATCGGGCTGGCCGCTCTCCTTGTTTCGTGCCTGCGCTGCTCGTCGCGGCGACAGGCGTGGGTTCGTCGTGGGCGCGTCGAGCAGCCCGACGGGGTCGTGGCGTCGACGGCGGAGGTGTTTCAAGTCGTTCGAGCAGGTGGCGCTCGCGTTCAAGGAGCCGCTCCACCCAGGAAAGGTCGGCAGCGATGGTGTCTTTCGCGTGCTCGGCGAGCGAGAGTTCGTAGTCGTCCATCGGTCGCTGTGGCCGGACGAGTGACCGCTCCGAGCGCTGCAGGCGGTCGATCAGCTGGCTGCGGCGCCGCTCGAGCAGCCGCACCCGCGCTTGCGGGCTGAGGTGCTTCGCGAACGCGAGTCGAAGCGAGAAGCCTTTCGGATCCTCGGCGGGCCCGTCGTTCGACTCGAGCAGCTCCTCGAAGAGGTGTTCGCCGCTGGGTGTGATCGCGTAGACCTTGCGCGCCCTCGTCGATCGAGCCCCCAACGCCGCCGCGGCGTCACCGAGCGATCGGCGGGCGACGATCGCGGCACGCTCGCCGGCGAGTGAACCGGTGAGGGGGAGAGGCTCCTCACGACGGCGAGAACGGCGCGCCGAGACCGCGGGTTCGAGGGTGCTGAGCGCACCGGCCGCCTCGAGGCGGGCGAGCGCAGGGTAGAGCGAGCCGAACGACAGGTTCGAGAGCACCCCAAAGTCCTCGCGGAGGGACTTGCGGATCTCATAGCCGTGCATCGGCCGCTCTTTCAGCAACCCCAGGATTGCGAGTTCGAGCACGAACCCATATTACACGGCGATGTATCGAATCGATATGTCGATCCGATGACGAACGCGTTTTCGAACGACGGGCCTTCCCCGGGGGAAAGCAGCCTTTACCGCACCACCTGGCAGGTAGCCTGCCGAACGTGCATCCGGGTTCGGAGTCCGACGCCGAGCGTTCCGCCCCGCGAGGTCTCGGCCAGATCGAGTACCGGCTCGCCCGCGACTCGGTCGTCCGGGAATTCCACAATGGGCGTCTCTCCCGCATCGACGTCTGCGATGCGCATCCCGAACTGTTGCGCGTGGCCCGCAATTTGGGCCATGTCACCGAGGTGGACTGCCCGATCTGCGAGCAGGCGAAGGTCGTCCACGTCGCCTTCGCCTTTGGCAACCGTCTCCCCCCGGGCGGTCGGGCGCTGCCGATGAACGGTGGCATCCGCGACCTCGCGGGCCACCGCGAGGACGTCGCGTTCTATGTCGTCGAGGTGTGCATCGCGTGTTCGTGGAATCACGTCTTACGGATGTTCACGGGTCGAGTCGCCAGGAGACGCCCCGCCGTCTAGTCCTCGAGTCCCGGTCCCAAGGATCACCGAGATAGCCTGGTCTTGCCGCCGGTAGCCAGCTGCACTGGACGGCAGGAGGTCGAGATGACCGGACCCGTGACAGTTCCTTCGGTCGCGAGCCGCAAGCGTGCCCGCGGCGACGAACCGATCGTGATGGTCACCGCGTACGACGAGCCCTTCGCCCGCTTCGCCGACGAGGCAGGGGTCGACCTCATCCTTGTTGGTGACTCGGTGGCCGACAACGTCCTCGGATACGAGAACACCCTCCAAGTCGAGGTCGCGCAGATCGCACACCACGTGGGAGCGGTTGCCCGAGCTCGGACGCGTGCGCTCGTTGTCGCCGACCTTCCCTGGATGAGCTACCACCTCGACCCGCTCGACGCGGTGCGCAACGCGGCGACGCTGATCCGCGCCGGCGCGAAGGCGGTGAAGCTCGAAGGCGGGCGCCGGCGGCTGCCGGTGATCCACGCTCTTTTGGATGCTGAGATCCCGGTGATGGGACACCTCGGGCTCACCCCGCAGTCGGTGCTCGTCTTCGGGGGGTTCCGGATCCAGGGGCGCGCGCCCGAAGCCGCGCTCGCGCTCGAGCTCGATGCGAAGGCCCTCGACGCGGCAGGCGTGTTCGCGATCGTCCTCGAGGGCGTGCCCGACCGCCTCGCCGAGCGGATCACCGAATCAGTCGAGATCCCGACGATCGGTATCGGCGCCGGCCCGCGTACCGACGGTCAGGTGCTCGTGATCCACGATCTCTTGGGGATGTCAGCCCGCCGGCCCGCGAAATTCGTGCGCCGCTACGCCGAGTTGGGAGATCTCGCGAGCGATGCGATCCGGCGCTTCGCCGCCGATGTGCGCAGTGGCTCATACCCCTCGGGCGACGAGAGCTACCACGCGTCCGACGAACTCGCGGAAGCGCTCGAAGAGGTTCATCGGGACGACACGCGGTAGGCCGCGCGCAACGCCGGGTCGCGACGATCGTGACGTGGGTCACCGATCAGGCGGCGAACGTACTCGGCTACGATGCGTGCGTCCTGACCACCCCTGCTCCGGCGTGACCGGAGCCCCGGGCACTGCTGCGCCGGGTCCAGAGGAGGTGAGCCGCCCTGCGGCCCTACGAAATTGCCGTCATCTTCGATGCCGGCCTCGATGAGAACGACATCAAAGCGACGACCGATCGCGTGAGCGAGATCGTCCAGTCCGTCGGTGGTTCGGTGAGCGGAATCGAACGCTGGGGCCGACGTGCCTTCGCGTACGAGCTGAAGCACCGCGGCGAGGGCATCTACCTGTTTATCGACGTCGTCGCGACGCCTGAAGCGATCGCGGAGGCGGATCGGTTCCTCTCGTTGTCCGACGAGGTGCTGCGCCACCGGGTTATCCGCAAACCGGACAAGATCGCCGGCCAAGCGCAAGCGTCGACTCCAACGAGCTAGCGAGCAAAAGAGGCAGCTATGGCGAACGGAAACAACGTCGTGCTGATTGGCAACGTCACGCGCGACCCCGAACTGCGGTTCACCCCGTCCGGGCAGGCGACCGCGAGCTTCGGCCTTGCGGTGAATCGGCGCTGGCAGAACCGCCAGACCCAAGAGTGGGAGGAAGCGACGTCGTTTTTCGACGTCGTCTGCTGGCGCGAGCTTGCCGAGAACGTCTCCGAATCAGTGACGAAAGGTGCTCGCCTCATCGTCAGTGGGCGGCTCGAGCAGCGGTCGTGGGAGACCCCCGACGGCGACAAGCGCTCGAAGGTCGAGGTCGTCGCAGACGAACTCGGCCCGAGCTTGCGGTGGGCGACAGCCCAGGTGATGAAGAACGAGCGCCGCGGACCGGGTGGTGACGGTCGTCCCGCAGGTGGCGCGGGCAGCGGGCGTAGACCGTCGAGCGCCCAAACGGGGACGTCTGAAGACGAGGAGCCATTCTGATGGCAAGGAACAACGATCGGGAGCGCACGAGTCGTCGCGTGCCGAAGGACAACGGGCGGCGCCAGAAAAAAAAGGTATGCGTCTTTTGCCGCGACAGCATCGACTTCGTCGATTACAAGGACGTGAATCTGCTTCGAAAATTCATCTCCGACCGCGGCAAGATCAGGGCGCGCCGGGTCTCCGGCAACTGCGCGCAGCATCAGCGCGCCGTCGCCCGCGCGATCAAGACGACGCGGGAGCTCGCGCTCTTGCCGTACACCCAGCGCACGACGAACGAGCGCCCGGGTGGACGGGGCGGCGGTCGGGGCGGCCGCGGTCCCGGTCGGTTCGAGACGCGCCCCGCGCCGGAGGAGGTAGGGGCGGCCAGTGCAGCGGACACCGACGTCGAGGTCGACGTAGACCACTCGGTCGAGCCGCTCGAGGACGCCCGGCTCGAGGACGCGCCGGTCGAGGCGGCGGTTGGCGCCGCGGAGGAGTCCGCCGAATGAGGGTGGTGCTTCGCAGCGATCTCGAAGGGATCGGCAAGCGCGGCGACGTCGTCGAGGTTGCGGACGGTCACGCCCGCAACTACCTGCTGCCGAGCGGACACGCCTTTCCTGCCACCGCGAAGGTTCTCGATCAGGCAAGCAAGATGCGCCGTGCCCGCGATGTCGCCGACGAGCGCGCCCGTCAAGCCGCGGAATCCATCGCTCAGCAACTCGTCCCCGTCACGATTTCCATTACCGCGCGTGTCGGTCGGAACGGTCGGCTGTTCGGATCTGTCACCGCGGCTGAAATCGTGGCGGCGGTCGAAGCACAGACTGGCGTCGCTCTCGATCGGCACAAACTGGTCATCCGCGATCCGATCCGTTCGGTCGGCACGCATGAGGTCGGTGTGCGTCTCCATCCTGACGTGGAATTCGCGATCACGATCGAGGTTTCGGGCTAGACGACGAGCGCTCGTTGGTCGCGGATGCGACCAATGAATCCCTCTGACCTGGGCGTTCATACAGCCTGCGCGTACCGTGCATGGAGATGGGACGCTTTCGGTGGTGCATTGCTGAGGCTGCGTTGGCGCAATTCACAGGCGTGACGGCGTTCTTCACCGTGAAGTCACAGGGCGGCAGCGGTTATCCCGAGGGCTATCCGGAACATACGGGCGTAGTGCCCCACAGCTCGGGACGGGCAGTGTGAGCGGCGCCATGCTCCAGCCGCTCGACGAGACGAAGCGACGCCCGCGTCGCTCCTCGGCGATGGCGACGACGGGTCGCGTGCCACCGCACAATCTCGAAGCCGAAGAATCGCTGCTCGGCGCGATGCTGTTGTCACACGACGCGATCGCGATTGGCATCGAAAAGTGCACCCGCGTGGATTTCTACAAGCCGTCGCACGCTCTCGTCTTCGACGCGATCGAGACGTTGTTCGGTCGCGCCGAGCCCGCCGACGCAGTGAGCGTCGCCGAGGAACTGCGCCGACGAGGCGTGCTGGAAGAGATCGGCGGGGCGGCGGTGCTCGCGACGCTTCAGTCGAAGACGGCGGCGATCTCAAGTACTCCGAGATACGCCCGTATCGTCGTCGAAAATGCCCTGCTCAGGCGCCTGATCGGCGTGGCGAATGAGATCGCCGAGATCGGCTACGGGCTCCCAGAGGACGTCTCGGAGGCGATCGACCACGCCGAGCAGATGGTGTACGACGTTGCCCGTCACCAGGCGACAGACACCGTTGAGCCGATAAACGACCTTCTCGGCCGAACGCTCGACGAACTCGAGCGGCTGTACGAACGTGGCGAATCGATCACCGGAGTGCCGACGGGATACCACGATCTCGACGAGAAGCTGTCGGGACTGCAGGCATCGAACCTCGTGATCGTCGGTGCGCGACCGTCGATGGGGAAGACCGCGTTCGCACTCGGGCTCGCCGCGCATGCGGCAATGCAAGGCACTCCGGTGCTGTTCTTTTCATTGGAGATGGGCCATCTAGAGATTGCACAGCGTGTGCTCTGCGGCGAGGCGCAAGTCGACCAGACGCGATTGCGCAACGGAAAGCTGCGTGATGCCGACTGGCGGAAGATCTCCAACGCGATCGGGCGGATCGGCGCGTCGAAGCTCTATATCGATGACAACCCGAATGCAACAGTGATGGACATGCGCGCGAAGGCGCGCCGCATGCGCAGTCGCGACGGACTCGGACTCGTCGTCGTCGACTACCTGCAGCTGATGCGGTCGCCGTCGAGTGCGGAGAACCGACAGGTTGAGATCTCCGAGATCAGCCGTGGCCTGAAGATCCTCGCCCGCGAATTGAAGATCCCCGTCGTCGCGTTCGAGCCAGCTCTCGCGGGCGCTCGAGACCCGTTCGGACAAACGTCCGGTGCTCGCCGACCTGCGTGAGTCGGGCGCGATCGAGCAGGACGCCGACGTGGTGCTGTTCATCAACCGCGACGAGGTCTACAACCCGGACACGCCAGAAAAGGGCACGGCGCAGATTCAGATCGCGAAGCACCGCAACGGACCGATTGGCCAGGTCACGCTGGCGTTCGTTCCCGAGCACGCCCGATTTGGCAACCTCGCCCGGGTCTGATCCACAGGCGACCGCCCCCTTAATCTCAGATTCCACACAGCGTATTCTCAGAAGTTCGGGCAAAAATGTGCCTGTGCAGTCGGGGACTGGCGCCCGCGTCCTCGTCGTCGACGACGAGCAGAACATCACCGACCTCGTCGCGACGGCGCTCCGTTACGAAGGCTTCGAGGTGTCGACGGCTTCGACCGGCCGGCAGGCGCTTGAGGGAGTGGAGCGAAACCGGCCCGATCTTCTTGTCCTCGACATCATGCTTCCCGACGTCGACGGATTCGAGATCGCGCGCCGGTTGCGCCAGGACGGGCGTCGCGTGCCGATCTTGTTCCTCACCGCGAAGGACGCGACCGAGGACAAGGTGCGTGGACTCACGCTCGGTGGGGATGACTACGTGACGAAGCCTTTCAGCCTCGAAGAGCTCGTCGCGCGGGTGCGTGCTGTACTCCGCCGCACCGGCAACGGCGCGACGAGTGGAGCGCGACTGTCGTTCGCCGATCTCGAACTCGACGAGGAGACGCACGAGGTTTTCCGCGGGAAGACCCTGATCGATCTCACGCCGACCGAGTTCAAGCTGTTGCGATACTTCTTGTTGAATCCGCGCAGGGTGCTTTCAAAGTCCCAGATCCTCGACTACGTGTGGGAGTACGACTTCGGAGGGGACGCGAACGTCGTCGAGACATACGTGAGCTACCTGCGGAAAAAGATCGACAAGCTCGGCCCGCCTCTCATTCACACGCTGCGCGGGGTCGGCTACAGCCTGCGGATTCCGCAGGGCACCTGAACACGTCCACCTGATGGAGACACTCGGGCGGGTGAGATCGGCGATCTCCCGCCACTGGCGGACGATGTCGCTGCGCGCGCGCCTCAGCATCGGTCTCGTACTCGTGACCGCGGTCGGCTTGGTTGTCGCCGATGTCATCATCTACGGCCAGATCGAGTCCTACCTCTCCGGACAGGTTGACTCCGAGCTACAGACGACGCTCAACACCGTCATCGATGAGATGACTTCCGGGCCATTCCGCCAGTTCAACTTCAGCAACACCGCGCCGCTCGGTACCTACGGCGCGTTCGTTTCCGCATCTGGGACCGTCCAGCACACCTCGACGAATCTCATCGCGCCGCCCCCGACGCTGCCATCGTGGGTCGAGACCGCTTCGCCCCCGACGGGTGTGACGCGGTACTTCTCGGCGTCGGCGGAAGGCGAAGCAGCGTTCCGCTATCGCGTTCTCGTGCGTTCCGGGACCCTCAATGAATTCGGCCAGCCGTCGGTGAACGGGTACGTGCTCGTCGCGGTTCCGATCCAGTCACTCGATGCGACCCTCACTCGGCTGACCGCGATCGACGTCGCGGTATCGGCGGTCGTTCTCCTCGTGCTGGCGTTCGTCGGGTACGGCGTCGTCCGCATCGGCATGAGGCCGCTCGAAGAGATCGAACGGACCGCAGGCGCGATCGCCGCGGGTGATCTGTCACAACGCGTCGAGCGCGAGGACGACCGCACCGAGGTCGGCCGGCTCGGAGCGTCCTTGAACGAGATGCTCCAGCAGATCGACCGTGCCTTCAACGAACAACGAGCCTCAGAGGACCGGCTGCGGCAGTTCCTCGCCGACGCCTCGCACGAGCTCCGCACGCCGATCACCTCGATCCGCGGTTATTCGGAGCTGTTCCGACGCGGAGCCGCCGCGCGACCCGACGACCTCGCGGCTTCGATGCGGAGGATCGAGGAGGAAGCGACGCGGATGGGCGTGCTCGTCGACGACCTGTTGCTGCTCGCGCGCCTCGATCAGGGACGAACGCTCGACCACCGCCCGGTCGATCTCGCCGCCCTCGCTCGCGAGGCGGTACAGCAAGCCGAGGTCGTCTCGCCGTCGCGCCCGATCGCCCTCGAGGCGACGGAACCGGTCGTCGTGACGGGCGACGAGCAGCGCCTTCGCCAGGTCGTCTCGAACCTCGTGGGCAACGCGATCGCGCACACGCCGGACGGGGCGGCGATTGCGGTCTCGGTCAAATCGTCGGACGGTTGTGCTCGTCTCGTCGTTCGCGACGAGGGTCCAGGAGTCGCCGAAGCGCACCGCGGACGGATCTTCGAGCGCTTCTATCGCGCCGATCCCTCGCGAGCGCGGGAAAGCGGCGGGGCAGGTCTTGGCCTTTCGATCGTCGCGTCGATCGCCGCAGCGCACGGCGGGCGCGCTTTCCTCGAATCTGATGGCCATCCGGGCGCGACCTTCGTTGTCGAGATCCCGCTCTCGACGGTCCCCGAAGCGCACGACGTCGTCGTCACGGTGAATCGCGACGGACTCGACGGCGACGACGAGTCAGCGTTTCTCAGCGATGGTGACGCCGTCGCCGATCGGAAGTAGCACCGAACGCACGCGCTCGTCGGAGGCCACGCGGTCGTTGAACGTGCGGATCGCGACGACCGCGTCTTCGCGATCCGCGCCGTCGACGACGCGGCCGGACTGCAAGGTGTTGTCGGCGAGCAGGATCCCGCCGGGCCGTAGACGCGGTATGAGGGCCTCGTAGTACGCCGGGTAGCTGACCTTGTCGGCGTCGACGAACGCGAGGTCAAAGACAAGACCCTTCAGGGTTGCAAGCGTCTCCAGTGCCGGGCCAAGGCGAAGCTCGATCCGGTCCGCCACACCCGCCCGATCCCAGAACTCCCGGGCGATCCCCGTCCACTCCCCGCTCACGTCGCAGCAGATGAGGCGGGTTCCCGGACCCATCCCGCGGGCGAGCGAGAGCGCCGACCGGCCGGTGAACGTTCCGATCTCGATCGCGAGCTCGGCGTGCATCGACCGCGCGAGGAACTCGAAGAACAGTGCCTGGTCATCGCCGATCGCCATTGAGGCGTGTTCACCGGCGAGCGTCGCCGTCGCAGCTCGCAACTCCAAGGCGACCTCGTCGGGAGGGGTGAAGTGCGCGGCGCAGTAGTCCGACAGCGCCGCCGGAATGAACTCGTTACGCGTGACAACGTTTGTCACCGTCACCTCGCTGGGGTTGAGAACGGCGCTCGGGCCGCGCTTTGCAGTGGGGATCGCATCGGTACGATCGCCGAAGGGCCCGGGTCGCGCAAGTGGGTGCTCTCTGCTCGTCGGCTCCGAATCTGAGGAGGCAGCGATGGAATATCGCACGCTCGGCCACACAGGCGTAGAGGTGAGTGCGCTGTGCCTCGGGGCGATGATGTTCGGCGAATGGGGCAATCCTGATCACGACGCCAGCATCGCGATCATCCACCGAGCGATCGACGCTGGCATCAACTTCATCGACACCGCGGACGTGTACTCCCAGGGCGAGTCCGAAGAGATCGTCGGAAAGGCACTGGCGAACTACCGGAGAGACGAGATCGTGCTCGCGACGAAGGTGCACGGTCAGATGGCCGAAGGGAGAAATCGCTCCGGCAACTCGCGTCGGTGGATCCTCGCTGAGTGCGAGGCGAGTCTCCGCCGTCTCGGCACCGATTACATCGACCTGTACCAGGTCCACCGGCCGGATCCCTCGGTCGACGTTGCAGAGACGCTCTCTGCGCTCACCGACCTGGTGCGTCAAGGAAAGGTCCGCTACTTCGGCAGCTCGACGTTCCCGGCGCACGAGATCGTCGAGGCGCAGTGGACGGCCGAACGCCGCTTGACCGAGCGCTTCGTCACCGAACAGCCGCCCTACTCGATCCTGGTACGCGGCATCGAGGCCGATGTCTTGCCGGTTTGCGAGCGTTACGGAATGGGTGTCATCCCCTGGAGCCCGCTCGCCGGTGGCTGGCTGTCGGGCCGCTTCGGCGCGGGGAAGGAGAACTCCAGTCGCCGCGCGGACCGCATCCCCGGTCGCTACGACCTTTCGCTTCCCGAGAACCAGCGCAAGCTCGAGATCGTCGACCGACTCGTCGGCGTGGCCGAAGGCGCGGGACTCACCCTGGTCGAGCTCGCGATCGGGTTTGTGCTCTCGCATCGCGCCGTGACCTCGCCCATCGTCGGACCGCGGACGATGGATCACCTCGAGCCGCTGCTGAAGGCGGCCGACGTGCGTTTGTCCTCCGACGTCCTCGATCGCATCGACGAGATCGCGCCGCCGGGTGTGAACCTGAACCGCTTCGATGGCGGTTACACGCCGCCAGCGCTCGCCGACCCAGCGCTGAGGCGGAGGTAGCCGAGCGCTCTGCGACGGTTAAACCGGGCGAAGTCACCCGACTTCGTCGCCGAAATTTGTCGTCCAGGCGTCGTTTCGCGACGGTGACGTCGTTTGGCTTCGACGCGCTGGGACGTCGCGCTGAGCTATTTCGACGGGCAGGCTCTCGGGTCCCAGGGTGCGAGCGGAGTGGTCGAGGAGGTCGGCGCGGAGAAGTTCGAGTTCGTCGTCGTGGTGGCGCCGGAGTTGCCCTGGGCCGACGGCATTGGCGAGGCAACACTCGAGCCCCTGTTCGTCGTCACGAGCGCTTTCGTGGTCACGTGGGCAACTGTGAGATCCGATCCGGCGATCACGCTGACGTCTGCGTCGGCTGCCGGCTGGCCCTCGGCCATCACCGTCGTTCCCGAAAGTGACGAGAGGACCCGACGGGCCTGGTTGAGGTGACCCTTCGCGTAGACGACGGTCGTCTCTGAGACCGGCCCCACGTAGTTCGTTGCCGTCGTCGGAACGATCTTGTAGCCGAGGCCGTGCAGCTGCGAGGCGAGCGAAGCGGTGTTCGAGGCCGAGTTGGTCCCGTCGATCACCGAGACACTGACCGACGTCGGACTGATCGAGTCCCACGTCGGCTTGATGCCGAGGAACTCGTCGATCGTCTGCTGGTCCTGCGGCGCAGAGGGGAAGATGACGTCGCCGTAGTTGTAACCCTTGTAGTAGTAGGTCGCAGCGTCGACGACGATCGGCAACGTGTACTGAGGCGCGTGGCTGAAGCTCGAGTCCTTCACCGCGATGGCGAGATCAACCATCTCACGATCGCCGAGCGCGCTGTCGACGGTGAGGTCCGGCGCGATCGCTCCGATCAGCGCGTTGTCGGTGAAGGGGTCGCCGAGGCCGCGCTTTTGTACGGCTGACGCCACGACGCGCAGGAACTCGTGGACGCGGATGATGCGACCGAGATCACCGCTGCCGTCGTATGAACCGCCGGAGTCGGACGTGTAGTAGACGCCCGAAGCGGTTGCAGCATTGATCGCCGCGTAATTGATCTTCTGGCCCTTCGTGAAGTAGTAGAGGTGGCGGGAGCGCACGAGCGCGAGCGCCTCGGTTCCCTTCAGGATTTGGCAGCCCGTGTGGGTGATGCTCAGCGGCGGATTCTCGGCGTCGTAGAGGCGGTCGGGGAAGTCCATCTTCACGCCACCCAAGATGTTCACGATGTTCGTGAACGTGCCGAAGTTCAGATCGACGAAGTGGTTGATCGGAATGCCGAAATCCTGGGTGATCGCCTCGATGAGCTGGCCCGGTCCGTCCGCGAGCGCGGCGTCGATCTTGTTGTAGAGGCCACCGGCGCGGGCGTTCGGCACGAATGTGTCTCGGGGGATCGAGAGCAGCGACAGTTGGTGGGTTTTCGGCACGATGCGGACAATCATCACGACGTCGCTGTTGATGCCGTTTACGCCGGCTGCGCACTCCTTGACAAACACGGGGATGTTCGTCGCCGCGCAACGGTTTGTTGAGCCGATGAGGAGGATGTTCTCAGGCTTGTGGAGGACGCCTGGAGCCTCGATCCCCGCATGCAGGTGGATGCGGTTGATCTGGGCGAATCGGTAGATCACATAGCCGGCGACAGCGCCGACGACGATGACGATCAGTGCGACGATCGCGATTCCGGTCCGCGTCAGCCTCCGTCGCAAGACGCTGCGGCGCGCCTTTTTCGCTCGACGGCGGACTCGGTAGTTGTGCAGGCCGGAGCGGAAAGCGGCCGCCCGAGATCGGTCACGGGCCGGTTCCCCGGCCGCGTTTGGCGGCGATTCGTCCTCGGAAGTGAGTTCGGAGGTCGGTGCGGGCGGCGCGGGCGCGCTGGGAGGCGTGGGGGGATTCTCCGACATTGAGAGACGAGGCTACGCGCTCTCGGGCCGTGCGCGTATGCACGCCGAGTCGAAGAACGCGCAGCGCCCCAACTCTTCAGATGTGGATATGCCAGATGGAGTCGATGCGTTCGACGACGTAGCGCCCGAGGATTTCGGTTCCGGCTGGCGGATCGACGTGCACGCCATCTGCATCACGCACCTGCACGAGGCTGCCGCCGACGGGGAGGTACTCGGCGTAGCCACCCGCCGAGGTCGAAAAGAGCTTCCACGTCGGAACGAACCACGCCCCGGCATGGACGTGAGCCTGGGCGAGGTAGATCGCGTTCAGCGTCGCCATGTCCGCGCTGAACGTCGGGCTCCCCATGATTGGCAATCCGACCCACAACACGCGCACGCCCTTTGCGATCGCCTCGCTCATCAACCACGCGACGCGGGCGTTGTAGTTCCTGATGAAGACCGCCGTCCCGGGTTGCGTTGGCCCGCTCGCGACCTCCATCCCTTGCCAATCGTTCGCGCCGAGCATCACAACGACGAGCTTTGGATGGACGGAGGCGATCTCGCTGCTCAGTGTTGTTGACCAGTTGTAGTACGAGATGTTTGTCAAACCAGTGTCTCCGACCGCGTCCTCGACAAGGCGCGTGAGCGGGTCCGCCCCGAGCACCTGCGACATTCCGTATTGCAAGTCGAGGCCAAGCGAATCACCGATCACGAGAATGGTGAGCCGATGCGCGCGTGTGGGCTGACCGACGCCGTAGGTGCGCCGTGACCGTGTCGCAAAGTGCGGACGACGTGAACGGACGGCCGCCGCGGTGGCGCTCGCGAGCAGCGGCGACGCGCCGATCAGCAACGAGAAAACGACGCAAAGGATTCCGGCGCCCGCCCTGGGCGCGCCCGCACGGGGCGTGCGCGACCGGCGGCGATGCCGTGCCATGGGCCGCTCGGGGATGCGCTTCATCGCCTGTCCGTCGGGGGGTGTCTGATCAGACGGAGTCGAGCGCCCGACGCAAATCCGCAACGAGGTCCTCAGCCGACTCGAGTCCGACGCTGATGCGAACGAGCTGTGGCGGGACGGCGTTCGTCGTGCCGGCGGTGCTCGCGTGGGTCATCTTCGCCGGGTGTTCGATAAGGCTCTCGACCGCGCCGAGGCTCTCCGCGAGCGTGAAGATCTCTGTTCGCTCGCATACCTCGAGCGCCGCCTTCTCACCGGCGAGCAGGGTGAAACTCACCATGCCGCCAAACGCCCGCATCTGGCGGCGGGCGATCTCGTGACCGGGGTGCTCGGTGAGGGACGGGTGGAAAACCCTTTCGACCGCCGCGTGCCCGCGCAGCATGGCAACGACGGCTAGGGCGTTGTCGCAGTGTCGCTCCATCCGCACCGCAAGCGTCTTTGCCCCGCGTTGGACGAGATAGCAGTCGAAAGGTGACGGCACCGCTCCTGCCGCGTTCTGCAGGAAATGGAGGCGTTCGGCGATTGCTGCGTCGTTCGTCGCGGCGAAACCGCCGACAACGTCGGAGTGTCCGCCGAGATACTTCGTCGTCGAGTGGACGACGATGTCCGCGCCGAGAGAGAGCGGCTGCTGGAGATACGGGGTCGCGAACGTGTTGTCGACGACGACGATCGCGCCCAGCTGGTGCGCCGCCTCGGCGACCTCAGCGATATCGACGATGTCGAGTAACGGATTCGTCGGCGTCTCTATCCACACCATGCGGGTCCGCTGTCCCGACAGCAGGCTGGGGTTCGAGACGTCACCGGTCGTGACGACGACGCCGAATCTGGAATGGACGCTCATCGCCAGCCGGTACGTGCCGCCGTAGCTGTCGGTCTGCATGACGAGCCGGTCGCCCGGATCCAGGAGCCGCATGATGGCGTCCTCGGCGGCGAGGCCGCTCGCAAAAGCGACGCCGAACGATGCCCGTTCCAGCAGGGCGAGGTGCGACTCAAGGCTCCGTCGCGAGGGGTTATCGGTCCGCGAGTACTCATAGCCGCGGTCGGATCCGACGGCATCCTGCTCGAATGTCGATGTGAGGTAGACGGGCGTGTTGAGCGCGCCAGTCGCCGGATCCGACGGCCATCCGCCGTGGACCGCGTCCGTCTCGAACCCGCGCGACCGCCCGTTGCCCTCGCTCATCGCTGGCCACCCGCGAGCGCGGCGAGCACATCCGAACGGGTGATCACGCCGACCGGATGACCGCGGTCGAGCACGAGCAGCGCCGGCGCCTTTTCCAAGCGGTCAACGGCGATCTGCACCTGCTCGCCGATCCCGATCGTCGGCAACGGCTCGCCCATCACGTCGCCGATCGAGCGCTCGAGCGCCGACGAATCGGCGAAGACCTGTTCCATGAGGTCTCGCTCGGTCACCGCGCCGACGACTTCTGCGAGGACGACCGGGGGTTCGTGCTTCACGACCGGCAGCTGGCTGACGTCGTACTCGCGCAGGATCTCGATCGCCTGGCGGACCGTCTCTTCTGGATGAGTATGAACGAGGGGCGGGAGCGCCGGGTCGCGCGCCGCGAGCACCTCGCCAAGGGAGCGCCCGACCTGGGTCGTGAAGCCGTAGTCGGCCATCCACGCGTCGTTGTAGAGCTTGGAGAGGTAGCCGCGTCCGGAATCCGGGATGAGAACGACAACGACGGCGTCGGCCGGAAGCTCGCGCGCGACGCTGAGCGCGGCGGCAACCGCCGTGCCGCCCGAACCGCCGAGCAGCAGCCCTTCTTCCCTCGTCACCCGGCGCGCGGTGGCGAAGCTTTCGGCGTCCGAGACCGCGATGACTTGGTCGACGACTGACGGGTCATAGGTCGACGGCCAGAAGTCCTCGCCGATTCCCTCGACGAGGTACGGCCGCCCCGTCCCGCCGGAGTAGACGGAACCCTCCGGGTCGGCGCCGACGATCACCACCGACGCGTTCTGCGCTTTCAGGAAACGGCCGATACCTGTGACCGTCCCCCCAGTGCCGATGCCGGCGACGAAGTGGGTGACCCGTCCCTTCGTCTGTTCCCAGATCTCTCTGCCCGCCGTTTCGTACTGTGCGAGCGGGTTGTTCGGGTTGTGGTACTGGTCCGGCTTCCATGCGAGCGGAATCTCCCGCGCCAAGCGGTCAGAGACCGAGTAGTACGAGTCCGGGTGCTCGGGTGGAATAGACGTCGGGCAGACGACGACCTCGGCGCCGTAGGCGCGCAGGAGGGCGATTTTGTCCGAGGCGACCTTGTCCGGGCAGACGAACACGCACTTGTAGTGGCGCCTCGCGGCGACAATGGCGAGACCTACCCCGGTGTTGCCGCTCGTCGGTTCGACGATCGTCGACCCGGGAACGAGCAAGCTTTCTCGTTCCGCTGCGTCGATCATCGCAAGCGCGATGCGGTCCTTCGATGAGCCCCCGGGATTGAAAAGTTCGAGTTTGCCGAGCAGAGTGCACTCGACGTCTTTTGCGGTCCGATCGAGTCGCATCATCGGGGTGTTGCCGATGAGGTCGAGGAGCGAGTCGACGGCGTCGATCTCCGGCCCGGGATCCGAGATCCGGCGGACATCAACACCCTCGAGTGCGCGGGCGAACTCCGCGGGGACGATTTCGTCGGTAAACAGCTCCGTCGGCATGCCGGCATGGCGAATTGACGCAGCGACGCGTGCCGCGTCGTCGATCGGACCGCAGATACCGACGCGACGCGGAATGCGCGCCCTCAAAACGCCAGCGAGCGCGTCGAGCGAATCTCCTTCGACGAAGCGGTAAACGAGGCGGGCGCGGTCTTCGAGACGCGACGGCACCCGACCCCCTCCCACGACCACAAGGATGTCCATGGTTCCTCCGGTCGAGATTTCAGCACATCGACGTCGCCAATCGCGCCCGACGACGACGCGGTTGCGACACCGCTCGGCGTTCAGTCGTGGCGCCCCAAGAAGTCGCCGACGGCCGCCATGTACTCGTCGCGCTCTTCCCAGAAGGGCATGTGGGAGGAGTTCTCGAGGATCAACTGCTCGCAGTCAGGCACCCCGGCGACGATCTCTTGTTGGATCTCGAGGGTCGCTTCGTCATGGCGGCCCGAGACGACGAGTACCGGCGCCCGAATCTCCCCGAGCCTGTCGACCACCGACCAGCCCGTAAACGAGCCGGTGTTGTGAAACTCCGTCGGTCCGTTAGTCGTGAAATAGACCGTCGGGTCGTCGTCCATGTAGGCGAAACTCCGTTCCACCGGATCTGGACGCGGCGTGAGGCGACACACGTGACGGTCGTAAAAGACGCGCGCGGCGGCGAGGTATTCGGGATCACCCGTGGTTCCGGCGATCTCGTGCCGCCGGAGCGTTGCTTCGACGTCCGCCGGGAGTTCAGCGCGTAGGCCGGTCACGGCCTTCGTGAACGACGGGTAGGCCGCCGCCGTGTTCGAAAGGACGGCGGATCGCAAGCCTTTTGGAGCCGTGAGGAGATGCTCGAGCGCGAGCATGCCTCCCCAGGACTGGCCGAGGATGTGATAGCGGTTTTCGATTCCGAGGTGTTCGACGAGGCGCGAGAGCTCGTCGACAAAGAGCCCGACGGTGAAGAATTCGGCCCCCCGATCGCGAAAGTGCGTCGAGCTGCCGTTGCCCGTCTGGTCGTAGAAGATCACGGCGCGGCCGTCAGCGGTGAGGTCGATCATCGAGAGCAGATAGTCATGCGTCGCGCCCGGGCCGCCGTGGATCGTGACGAGCGGGGCCGGCCGGCGGTGAGATCGCGTATCGAGGTCGCCGACCACCATGTACCAGGTGCGAAGCTCGCCGTACTCGACGACGCCCTCGACGACCGCGACGTCTAGTCCCCCAAGGTCTGTCAACCGTCCCTCCCGAGTCTTCTCCGACATCGACGTCATCCACTCACGCGCCGAGCACCTCGATCCTCCATCCAACCTCGACGCGGCTCGCGTCTTCGCACGGGACGACTGCCCACGCCGACGGCGTCCACGAGAAGATCGCATCCTGGTCGTAACGCCGAGCCGCCCGGATCACGTCGGCTTCGTCGAGGCCGTGGATCGCGATCCCTTCTTCGAAGTAGTCCGATTCGGGATCGCGTCCGATTGCCCTCCATGTCGTGACGTTTTGGACGACGAGTTCTGCTTCGAGCGAACGTTGCCGTTCGCGATTGATTTCGATTGGCAGGGGATCCGCTCCGGGATTCCACGCGGTCATGATGAACAGCGGTGGTGAGAAGGCATCCGGCCAAGCGCCGACGTCGCCACTGGGCGCGGGGTGGATCCGCAGTTTGTCATCGTGCGAGAGCTCGAGGTCGACGATCGTCCGCAGGTAGAGGTCCCAGGTTGGTGTCGTCACAATTCGCTCAGACGCTACGCGCGCCAATCAAACCGTTGTCTTGACGACTCGGTGGGTTCTCTAAACCCTCCGGGGACACCAAGGTTGGGAGTGAGCTCGGCTGCCGAGGTGCGGCGTGTCAGATTCCGACGCCGCCGGCGACGCCTGGCTTTGAACCCTGGTTGACGACGCGCAAGCGTGGGCGTCGGCGCGCTCCAGATCGTGCGCGCGTCCCGAGTTGCTGTTTCGGTGTCCTCGGTCCGTTCCACTGTGTGAAATCGAGGTGAGGGGCGGGCGCGGGAATACCAATGAAGTTCCCCTGTGCGAAGTCGCATCCGAGCGAACGGAGGAGGTCGAGAGTCTCTGCATCCTCGATCCCTTCGGCGACGACGCGCAGATCTAATGAGTGGCCGAGTTCGATCGTCGATTTGACGAGCTTCAAACTCCGCTCACGCGCCGCGGCAGACAAGGGAACGATGAAGGATCGGTCGAGCTTCATTTCGGCGACCGAGAGTTTGCCGAGATACGCAAGCGAGGTGAACCCTGCACCGAAGTCGTCGATCGACGTCTCGACGCCGATCGCGCGGAGGTGGTCGACGGCCTGCATCGATCGAGCGAAATTGCCGATGATGCTCGTCTCGGTGAGTTCAAGCACGAGCGCGTCCGCTGGGAGTTCATAGCGATCCAGTCGACCCTTGACGACGTTGATGAATCCGTCATCGAGCAGGTTCGACGCAGAGACGTTCACCGAGACGCGGATCTCATGACCTTCGGCTCGCCACGTCGCACATTGAAGGAGCGCCGAGTCGAGAACGAGCGTCGTGAGCGATGGCATCAGCACCGCTCCCTCCGCGAGAGAGAGGAATTGCAAGGGAGGGACATACCCGAGGCGCGGATGTCTCCAGCGGATGAGCGCTTCAACGGCGGTCACCGTCCCGTCGGAGAGATCAAGTTGGGGTTGGTAGTGCAACTCGAAGAGGTTCTTTTCGACGGCGTCGCTGAGCTCCTCGATGAAGCGGAGACGGTCGCCGTCTTCGTCGAGGTTGGAGTTGTAGACGACGAAGGGAACACGTTTCGTCTTTGCCCGGTACATGGCGATGTCGGCACAGCGCATCAGGCTTGCACTGTCTTTAGCGTGTGCTGGCGCGAGGGCAATGCCGATGCTCGCGCTCACGGTCGCCTTGACCCGGTCGATGCCGAAGGGAGCTTCGAGGCCGGCGGCGATCCGACCCGCAACCGCCTTCGCGTAGTTCGCGTCCGCTCCCTTCAGCACCGCAGCGAATTCGTCCCCGCCGAGACGGATGAGCAGATCCGACTCACCGAGGCAGGGTATGAGGCGGGGTCCGACCTCCTCGAGAAGACGATCGCCTGCGGGGTGGCCAAAGGAGTCGTTGATCTCTTTGAAGTGGTCAAGGTCGATGAACAAGAAGGCGAGCCGAGAGTTCGGGGTGCCACCGTCGCTTCGGAAGTAGGCGTTCAGGACCTGGGTGAGATAACGGCGGTTGCCGAGACCCGTGAGCTCGTCGATGAGCATCTGGTGGTCGCCTTCGAAGGTTTGCGCGCGCCCCAACCGAACGGTGTGGACGAGGCGGACACCGCAGGCGACGCAAGCCGTCCCCGCCAGCCCGAGGGCGAGCGGAGTCACCGAGTGCGCCGCCCCAGCGACGAGAACCGCGATCGTCGCTCCGACGGCGATTCCGGGCAATGCGAGTTCCGAAGCCAGGTGCGGGTGGTGCGTAGCTGACGGCACTGTCTCGGCCCACAAGGCGAGCGACAACAGGACAAAGACCACGGGCCAGGCGACGGAGTCGGCGACGGTCGCAGCGACGCTTTGTCCAAAGTAGACGTGGAGGAGGTTTGAAGGATTGCCGAGCGGCGTCACCAGGGCGGCGAAGGCGATCAGCCACCAGGACGGTTGGTGCCACCGCCGGGAGACTGCCGCCGACGCGACGACGGCGGCGAAGAACACGAGGTCACCGATCGGATAGGTGACCTTCGCGACCGTCGAGACTGTTCCGGATAACGCGGGGTGGATCACGGCACGGAGATCGACGAGTGCGAAGAGCGCGGCCGCGCCGAGTCCTGCGATGGCACCGTCGAGGAACTCCGACTTGTGAAGCCGAGGTGTGCGATCCCGCGAGAACAGGAAGATCGCGGCGAGGATCAGCGGATAAAAGCCGAGGTGCGCTAGCGAGACGGCAGAAAGAGTCGACGCGGCAGCGCCGCGAATCTCGAGGATCGTGTGGAGCGCGTCGCCGACGCTCCAGGCCAGTATCGCGACGCCGGCGAGCAGTGAAACGCTCCGTTCGATCGGACGAGTGACGGCCCGCACGAAGCAGAAAACCGCCGCCAGGAATTCGACTCCGTCGGTGATTCCGCTGGACTCAGGCGGCGTTATCCCGAGATGTCGGCGGATAATGACGATTGCGTACCCGATGAGCAGGGCGCCGAGCGCTCCATGGGCGAGGAGTACGCGATGTGAGACTCGTTGCAGCCGTGCCTCGTCCTCCCGCTTCCCCACGGCGATGGCGATCGACGACATTGGCGATAGTCCGTTCGACTGCGTCCAATCCGACACGACGAAGGGCAATGCGGTCCGGCCGTTGCCGGCCGCGGCCGATTGCCCTATCGATGTCTCCTACGGCACTTTCGCCCAGCTCATTGAGGGAAAATGCGGTCACGAACAGTGACGTTGCGCGCGCGCAACGTCACACCGTGACGGCCGAGGCGGAGCGTCAGGCAGGACGGTGCCGGGGTTCCCAGTGTCGAGCCGCGGACTGGACTGCCGCGTCGGAGGTACATACCAATTCAGCGCACACTTTCACTCGAGTCGGAAACAGTCTGATCTCGGCGAGCCCAGGAGCCTCCACGGGATCCGAGGGAACGTCGAGTGCGAACGCACGGACCGTTGCGGAGGCGTCGCCGTCAGTCCTCGTTCCGAGCGGGAGCTTGCGATCCGCGCGTTGCCCGAGGCGCCTCTCGAGATCGCGCCCTTTGGACTGGGCAAGCTCGTAATAGACGGGCGGGAACATCACGACCTCCAGAAGGCTTGGGGACAAGTTACTTGTCCAAAAGTTACTTGATAAGCAGCTTGCTGTCAAGTAACTCGCTGGAAAGTTAATTTGCGGATACACTCTCGACATGGACGACGGACCGGCGCAGCAAGTCGACTCGGCGAAGGATGAGGCAGACGAGTACGACAAGCACGCAGCGCACGCCGTAAGCATTTGGCCGGAGATCGACTTCGACGTCGAAACGATCGTGAACCGGATCTCGAAGGTTGACCGCTACGTCGAAAGGGCCGCCGTCGACACCCTCAAGGAACTCGGCCTCGCCAAGGGCGAGCTGAAGGTGCTCCTGTGCGTCAACCGGAAGGGTCGGCGTAGTCCTGGCGAAATCGCGCAGCACCTCCTCGTGTCAACCGGGACGATGACTAATCGGCTCGACAAGCTCGAGGAGGCCGGTCTCGTCAAGCGACTCCCTGATCCCGAGGACCGCCGCGGCGTGCTTGTCGATTTGACGCCCGACGGCCGTGCGACGCTTGATCGTTACATCGCTGTCCAGGCGAAACGGGAACGGGAACTCATGAGCGCGATGTCGAAAGAAGAGCGGATCGAGCTGGCCACGCTCCTCCGACGACTGCTCGCCTCGGTCGAAGCGAGAGCAGGCTTTTCGATCCACCACTGAATAGTCAGGCGGCGATCGGTTCCCGGGAGGCACGCGTCTCTACCGCCGACGTTGGATTTCAGTGCCTCGCTTGCGCATCGCTACCCGTGGCGGCGCGCGTCGAGGCTCGAGAACGCAATTCATCAAGGTCAGACGAGTCGGTACTGTCTCGGGCGCAGGCGTACCTCGACCTTCGAGGAGGACCATGGCGGGCCGACCACCTCTTCCTTACGAGTTCCTCCCCCCTGTTCCGAGTTTCAAGCTCACGAGCACCGATATCGCGGATGGGGAACCGCTCAAACGCGAGCAGGTGAGCGGGATGATGGGGGCAGGTGGAGAGGACATCTCGCCAGAGCTCCGGTGGTTGGGTTTCCCTGACGCCACCCGGAGCTTCGCGGTCACCGTTTACGATCCCGACGCGCCGACAGGCAGCGGGTTCTGGCACTGGGCGGTGTGCAACATCCCCGCCACGGTCACGGAACTTCGAAGAGGCGCCGGTTCGTCGAATGATGCCGGCCTTCCTGGCACCGCCGTGACCGTGCGCAATGACGCCGGACTACGAGGATATCTCGGTGCCGCACCGCCCGAGGGGCACGGCCCGCACCGTTACGTCTTCGCGGTGCATGCGCTCGACGTCGATGCGCTCGACGTCGATTCCGATGCCACACCGGCGATACTCGGGTTTAACTTGACCTTCCACACACTCGCGCGCGCCGTTCTTGTTGCGACGTTCGAGCGCTGACTGGTTCGGGTCGACGACCCACGAGGCCGAATGTCCGGCAGCGGGCGACGTGTCGTTCGCCGGTATGCGTCAAACCCACGGTCGGAGACGGCGTTCTAGGTGAGTTTCATTCGTGACGTCTGCCGGTGAGGGCGAAGCCCCCGTCGACTTACCGTGCAGGTTGCGACGATGGCGACGGTTTCGTCGCCTCGTTCACGTCGCCGCTGGCAGAAGGCGGCGAGCTGGCATGGCTGTGGGCAGCCGAGAACAAGTAGCTCGTAGCCACACTGCGGAATGGTCGCCAATTCTCGGAGATCGCTAAGACGTCGGCTGGACTCGGGAGGTGGTCGAGGCCATAGGCGCGCTGGACGGCCTTGCGCAGCGCAAGGTCCGGCAATTGACGTGAACTCGTTTCGTAGACTCAGCTTGATGACGGACGTATCCCGCGTGCGCGATTGGTCCGCCATCATTGGCGCAAAGTTGTATCCAGCTTCCGAGAAGCTGAGCGATGCGCTGTACGAGAGCGCCGACTGGAGCACGGTTCCGCCTGCGTACCGGCCGTTGCCCGTTGAGGTCGAAGACCTGGGTGCTCCGATCGCGAACGCGCTCGCCTGGTCGCTCGCTGCGAACGAGTTGAAAGAGATCAGGGATATGCCGGCGGCGGATCCCCGCGACGAGGCCGACGCTGTGGCCACGATCGTTATTCCTCGGATTCCGATGCCCGCGAGGCGGACGACTGCATATGCGGCGTGGGGCACGGCGGCGCGGCCGATGACCAAGGCACTTTGGGTCAAATTGCGCGAATACTTGGACGCCAATCCTCTGGACCTCACATAGCCGGACAAACGTCGTCGTAAATCGCCTGGTAACGATCGGATGGCTCGAGCGCATCGGCCGGCCGTAAGGATCTGAGCGGGGTGTGAGAGCGGGCGACGGGAATCGAACCCGCGTTCTCAGCTTGGGAAGCTGATGTTCTGCCTCTGAACTACGCCCGCAATGTGGCCGGCCAATTTCGCGAGTGACGTCACAGGAACTTGACCGGGAAACCCACAGTACTCTTCGCTTCGATCATGATCCTTTCCGATCGCACCATTCGCGAAGAGATCGCTGCGGGGCGGATCGTCGTCGATCCTTTCGATGAATCGTCGCTGCAGCCGTCGTCTATCGATTTGCGCGTTGACCGCTACTTCCGAGTGTTCCGCAACCACTCCGAACGAGTGATCGACGTCAAGGTGAACCAGGAGCATCTAACCGAGCTCGTCGAAATGAACGGGGACCAACCGCTGATTCTCCATCCCGGCGAGTTCGTCCTCGGCTCGACGCTCGAGCGGGTGGCACTTTCCGAGGACCTCGTCGGGAGACTCGAAGGGAAGTCGAGCCTTGGCCGGCTCGGCTTGTTGATCCACACAACCGCTGGCTTCGTCGATCCGGGATTCAACGGGTTTCTCACGCTCGAGCTCTCGAACGTTGCGAATCTGCCGATCACCGTCTATCCGGGAATGAAGATTGGACAAATCAGCTTCTTGCGGATGACCTCGACCGCCGACCACCCCTACGGTTCGTCAACGCTCGGGTCGAAGTATCAGAACCAGCGCGGTCCGACTCCGAGCCGATACTTCGAAAACTTCCGCGAATAGGCGGATGGGCGCGCCACGCACGGGGAGATCGCGGCGGTTATCCCGCCTGGCGCGCGACGGCTTCTGCCGCGGCGCGGATCGCGTCGGGGTCCCCGAGATAACGCGCCGAGCGAACATGGAGCTTTTCGTCGAGGTCGTACAGACGTGGAACTCCCGTCGGGATGTCGAGGTCGACGATGTCGTCATCGGAGATGTGCTCGAGGTACTTCACCATCGCCCGCAGGCTGTTGCCGTGTGCGACGACGAGGACGGTTTTGCCTTCGAGGAGGTCCTTGGCGATGTGGTCCTCGTAGTAGGGGACCATCCTCTCGACGACGTCGGCGAGGCACTCCGCCGCGGGAAGGGCGTCGGGCGGGACATCCGCGTAGCGCGGGTCGTTGGCGGGGTGATAGGGGCTTTCGAGATCGACCGACTTGGGCGGGGTGCGATAGCCGCGGCGCCACGCCTTTACCTGTTCGGCACCGAAGCGCTCGGCCGCCTCTTTCTTATTCGTCCCCTGAAGGACGCCGTAGTGCCGCTCGTTCAGCCTCCAGTGCCGATGCACCGGCAGGTAGGTCTTGCCGGTGATGGAAAGCGCAAGGTCAGCGGTCCGGACCGCCCGGGTGAGCACCGACGTATAGACGATGTCGATATCGAGGCCGGGTTCCCCGGCGAGCAGACGCCCCGCCTCTTCCGCCTCTGCCTCGCCCTGCTCCGAAAGATCGATATCAACCCACCCGGTGAAGAGGTTGGCTGCATTCCATTCACTCTCGCCGTGACGGAGAAGGACGAGAGTGGGCACGCGGTTCAGGGTACCGACTTGTGCGCGGCCGTGACGTGGCATTTCGGTCGCGCGAGCCCGGTTTTGCCGCGTCCGCGCCGCCGCCAAGTTCTGAGGGGCTCGCCGGCGCCTCTCGCGGGCAGATCTTGACAATGTGCCACTCAACTTTGCTATAGTTCTGATTGGCAAGTAAGACGAAGAGCCACGTCAGCGGATCGCTGCGGGGCCGAAAACGAGACTATGGAGGCTGCAGCGATGCCAAAGGCGGTCGGAATCGACCTCGGGACGACGAACTCGGTTGTGAGCGTGCTCGAGGGGGGCGAGCCGACAGTCATCCCGAACGCGGAGGGGAACCGGACGACACCATCCGTCGTCGGCTTCGCGAAGTCCGGCGAGGTGCTCGTCGGTGAGGTCGCGAAGCGTCAGGCGATCACAAACCCCGATCGCACGGTGCGCTCGGTGAAGCGCCAGATGGGGACGAGCTGGACGATCGATATCGACGGGAAGAAATACACCGCCCAGGAGATCTCGGCGCGAATCCTGCAGAAGCTGAAGCGGGACGCCGAGGCCTTCTTGGGTGACACCGTCAACCAGGCTGTGATCACCGTCCCCGCGTACTTCGACGACGCGCAGCGGACGGCGACGAAAGAGGCGGGACAGATCGCCGGTCTCGAAGTGCTACGGATCATCAACGAGCCGACTGCTGCCGCGCTCGCGTACGGGCTCGACAAGGAAGGCGCCGAGCAGACGATCCTTGTTTTCGACCTCGGAGGTGGCACGTTCGATGTGTCGATCCTCGAGATCGGTGAGGGCGTGTTCGAAGTCAAGTCCACTTCGGGAAATACCCACCTCGGTGGTGACGACTGGGACCAGCGCGTCATCGACTGGTTGGTGAAGACGTTCAAGGACACAGAGGGCGTCGATCTGTCTAACGACAAGATGGCGTTGCAGCGGCTGAAGGAAGCCGCCGAGAAGGCGAAGATCGAACTCTCCGCGGTCCAAGAGACGACGATCAACCTCCCGTTCATCACGGCGACGTCCGAGGGGCCGAAGCACCTCGACTTGAAGTTGACACGCTCGAAGTTCCAGGAACTGACCGAAGACCTCGTGCAGGCGTGTCGTGGTCCATTCGATCAGGCGATCAAAGACGCAGGTCTTTCGAAGTCTGACCTCGACCACGTGATCCTCGTCGGCGGAGCGACGCGTATGCCGGCGATCCAGGAGCTCGTTGTGGAGCTCACCGGCAAAGAGCCGCACAAGGGTGTGAACCCCGACGAGGTCGTTGCGGTCGGCGCAGCCATCCAAGCGGGTGTGCTGAAGGGCGAGGTGAAAGACGTTCTTCTCCTCGACGTGACGCCGCTCAGCCTCGGGATCGAGACGAAGGGCGGGATCATGCACCGGTTGATCGAGCGCAACTCGACGATCCCGACGAAGCGCTCCGAGGTGTTCACAACCGCCGAGGACAACCAGCCCTCCGTCGAGATCCACGTGCTCCAGGGCGAGCGCGAGATGGCGATGTACAACAAGACGCTCGGCAAGTTCCAACTTGTCGACCTGCCGCCTGCACCCCAGGGCGTTCCGCAGATCGAGGTGACTTTCGACATCGATGCGAACGGCATCGTCCACGTCTCGGCGAAAGACCGCGCGACGGGCAAGGAACAGTCGATGACGATCACCGGCCAGACCTCGCTGCCCCGCGACGAGATCGAGCAGATGATCCGCGACGCGGAAGCGCACGCTGAGGACGACCGCCGTCGACGCGACGAAGCAGAGACGCGCAACAACGCCGACACCCTCGTGCACCGGACGGAGAAGCTCTTGAAAGACGAGGGCTCGAAATTCACCGGTGATGAGAAGGACCGTGTCGAAAGCGCCCTGAAGGCGTTGAAGGACGCGCTCGCAGGCACCGACATCGAGGCGATCAAATCCGCGTCGGATGCGCTGTTGTCCGCATCGCAAGCCTTTGCGCAGCGTCTGTACGAGCAGGCCTCGCAGACGGCCGCGGCGCCGGGATCCGACGGCTCGACCGGGTCCGGGGGTTCGGATGAGGACGTCGTCGACGCCGAGGTCGTTGACGACGCCGGCTCAGCTGAGGCATGAGCGGGAACCGACGCCTCGCCGACCAGCCAGACGATCAGAACCCTGAGGGCGAGGCGCAGGAGACGCTCGGCGGGACCGCCGAGGACGAGGTCGCGAAATCAGAGGTGAGCGAGTCGACCGGACGCGAAGGGGAGCGCGTACCGGTCGATCCGGTGGCCGCGCAGCGCGATGAGTACCGCGAGATGTTGCAACGTCTGCAGGCCGAGTTCGAGAACTACCGTAAGCGGACGATCCGTCAGCAGACGGACCTGTTGCAGCGGGCCTCGGAAGGTCTCATCGAAAAGCTGCTTCCGGTCCTCGACGCGCTCGACCTCGCCCTCGCGCACTCCGAGAACGACGGGGCCGATGGTGATCAGCTGAAAAAGGCGCTCACACAGATCGACGCCTTGATGCGCAAGGTCCTCGCACAAGAAGGGCTCGAGCGGATCGACGAATCCGGCGTCGCGTTCGACACGGCGATTCACGACGCGGTGGCCCACGTCCCCGCCGAATCCCCCGAGGAGGATGAGGGAACGACGGGGAAGGTCGATCATGGACGCGTGATCGAGGTCATGCGCGCCGGTTATCGGTTGCACGGACGCGTCCTGCGTCCGGCGATGGTGAAAGTGGAGGGCTGAGGCCCGCGTGACCGCGCAACGTGAATGGTTCGAAACTGATTACTACAAGGTGCTCGGCGTCAAGCCTGAAGCGACCGAAAAGGACATCACGCGCGCATATCGCAAACTTGCGAAGCAGTACCACCCTGACGCGCACCCCGGTTCCGAGGATCGCTTCAAGGAGATCTCCGCGGCCTACGACGTGCTGGGTGACGCGGAGAAGCGCAAGGAGTACGACGAAGTTCGCAGGCTGGGTGCCGCGGGTCCGGGATTTGGACGAGCGGGCGCGGGCGGATTCAACTTCAACATCGACGACCTCTCGGATTTGTTTGGCGGGATCTTCCGCTCCGGGAACTCGGGCAGGCGATCGTCGACCGTGTTCGGTCCGCGTCGCGGCGACGACGTCGAAGCCGAGCTCCACCTGTCGTTCGAAGACGCGATCGAAGGCGTCGTCACGACCGTGAACGTGACGACGAGGGTCGCCTGCCACACCTGCGGGGGGAGCGGGTCGCGTCCCGGAACAAGCCCGATCGTCTGTCCGCGCTGTGGCGGGTCGGGGGTGATCAACGACAATCAGGGGCTCTTTTCGCTGTCGACCACCTGCCCGGAATGCGGAGGGCGGGGCACGAAGATCGTCGACCCGTGCCCGACCTGTTTCGGCACGGGCTACGAGCGCCGTGAGCGCAAGGTGAACGTCCGCGTGCCCGCAGGTGTCGAAGACGGAAAGCGGATCCGTGTGAAAGGGCGCGGCGAGCCCGGCCAAGAGGGCGGGCCGCCCGGCGACCTCTATGTCATCTTGCACGTCGCACCACACCGTCTCTTTGGTCGACGCGGTCGCAACCTCACGCTGACGGTCCCGGTCACGTACCCGGAGGCCGCGCTCGGAGCGACGATCACCGTGCCGACACTGAACAAGCCGGTGTCGTTGAAGATCCCGCCGGGCACGAAGAACGGCCAGACGCTGCGCGTGCGCGGCAAGGGCATCCATCAGGGCTCGCAAGTCGGCGACCTCCTCGTCAGCATCGAGGTCCTCGTGCCGAACGAGCTTTCCGAACAAGAGCGCAAGGCGATCGAGGCACTGCAGAAAGCGACCGCCTCCTCGCCGCGTACCTACCTAGGGGTCTGACGGTGGCACGTCGCACCGCGCCTCAGAGCGGTCCCCGAGCGCTCTACGTCATCTCGATTGCCGCCGAGCTCGCCGGCGTGCACCCTCAGACGTTGCGGATCTACGAGCGCAAGGGTCTGCTCGACCCCGAGCGTACGGGTGGAGGCAGCAGGCGCTACTCCGACGAGGACATCGCGCAGCTGCGTCGAATCGGTGCGCTCACCGCGGCGGGGGTGAGTCTCGAGGGCGTCCGGCGCATCCTCGCACTTGAGGAGGAATTGGACGCCTTGAAGGCGGAGCTCGATGCCGTGCGCGTCGCTGCTGACGAGGCGGTGCGGCGCGCCCACCGCCAGTACCGGCGCGAGATCGTGCCTGTACTCCCTGCCCAGCCGCCCGCGGCTTTCCGCACACGCATTCGGAGACCGTGATGGCACTGGACCCGAACCGCTGGACACTGAAGACCCGCGAGGCGCTGGAACAAGCGCACTCGCTCGCCACCGAACACCATCACGCGCAGATCACGCCCGCGCACGTGCTGCTCGCCGCGCTCGACCAGATCGACGGAATCGCGCCCGCGCTTTTGGAGCAGATGGGCATCGACCGGACCGCCACGCGCAATCGCTTGCTGAACGAACTCGATCGGTTGCCCCGCGCGATCGGTGGGAGCGCGCCCGAGCTTTCCGCACCGACTCGTGAAGGCCTTGAGCGTGCCGATGCGACGAGGTCCGAGATGGGCGACGACTTTTTGTCGGTCGAACACGTCCTGCTTTCCCTCGCGAACGAACTCGGCGTCGATCGCGCTGCGCTCTTGGACGCGATTCGCCAGGTCCGCGGCTCGCACCGTGTGTCGAGCGCGAACCCCGAGGAGACCTTCCGGGCCCTTGAGCGGTACGGCCGCGACCTCACCGCGGCGGCGCGTCAAGGCAAGCTCGACCCGGTCATCGGGCGTGACGAGGAGATCCGCCGCGTGATTCAGGTGCTGTCGCGGCGCACGAAGAACAACCCGGTCCTGATCGGTGAGCCCGGCGTCGGAAAGACGGCGATCGTCGAGGGCCTCGCCAACCGCATCGTCGAAGGGGATGTCCCCGAATCGCTGCGCAATAAGCGGATCGTCGCGCTCGATCTTTCGGCGATGGTCGCCGGGGCCAAGTACCGCGGCGAGTTCGAAGAGCGGCTGCGAGCCGTGCTGCGCGAAATCGTCGATTCAGAAGGCGAGGTCATCAGCTTCGTCGACGAGCTGCACACGATTGTCGGCGCCGGCGCCGCCGAGGGTGCTATGGACGCCGGCAACATTGTGAAGCCGATGCTCGCCCGGGGCGAGCTCCACCTCATCGGCGCGACGACGCTCGACGAGTACACCAAGCACATCGAAAAGGACGCAGCGCTCGAGCGGCGGTTCCAGCCGATTTACGTCGGGCCACCGTCGGTCGAAGACACGATCGCCATCCTGCGTGGTCTGAAAGAACGCTACGAGGTGCATCACGGGGTTCGGATCCAAGACGCAGCGCTCGTCGCGGCGGCGGTGCTCTCCGACCGATACGTGACGGGCCGTTTCCTGCCTGACAAGGCGATCGACCTCATCGACGAGGCGGCGAGCCGGCTTCGAATCGAGATCGACTCGAAGCCGACCGAGATTGACGTGATCTCGCGCCGTATCCGCCAGCTCGAGATCGAGCGTGTAGCACTGCAAAAGGAGACCGACACCTCGTCGAAAGAGCGACTTGGACGAATCGAGTCCGAGCTCGCGGACCTACGCGAACAGGAATCGGCGATGACCGCGCACTGGCAAGCGGAAAAGGACGCCATCGCCGCCATCCGTCAGCTGAAAACCAAGCTGGAAGAGCGACGCGGCGAAGCCGAACGCAAAGAGCGCGACGGCGAGTTGGACGCGGCAGCGGCGATCCGGTACGGAGAGTTGCCCTCGCTCGAGCGCGAGATCGCCGAGGCGACGGACAAGCTCGCTGTTTTGCAAGAGCGCGAGAAGATGCTGAAGGAAGAGGTCGACGCGGAAGACGTCGCCGAGGTCGTCGCGCGCTGGACTGGGATCCCGGTCTCGCGACTGTTGGAGGGCGAAGTCGACAAGCTCGTCCGCATGGAGGACGTGCTGCGACAGCGCGTCATCGGTCAGGACCACGCGGTCTCAGTGGTCGCGAACGCGATCCGGCGGAGCCGCGCCGGGTTGTCGGACCCCAACCGGCCGATCGGCTCGTTCCTTTTCCTCGGCCCGACCGGAGTCGGCAAGACGGAACTCGCGCGGGCGCTTGCCGCGTTCTTGTTCGACGACGAGCGGGCGATGGTGCGCATCGACATGGGTGAGTACCAGGAGAAGCACACGGTCGCACGCCTGATCGGCGCGCCACCCGGTTACGTCGGCTTCGACGAGGGTGGTCAGCTGACCGAGGCCGTGCGTCGCCGACCCTACGCGGTGATCCTGCTTGACGAGATCGAAAAGGCCCACCCCGACGTGTTCAACGTGCTCTTGCAGGTGCTCGACGACGGTCGGATGACCGACGGACAGGGGAGGACGGTCGACTTCACGAACACCGTGTTGGTGATGACTTCGAACCTGCGCGGCGAACCGATCGACTTTTTCAAACCCGAGTTCGTGAACCGCATCGACGAGATCGTTCGCTTCCGACCCCTCGAGAAATCCGACATCGTCGAGATCGTCGACATCCAGTTGAGGGCGCTCGAGTCCCGGCTCGAAGAGCGCGGTATCCATCTCGACGTCGCTCCGGAAGTGGTCTTGTTGATCGCTGATCGTGGCTACGACCCACAGTTTGGTGCGAGACCGATTCGCCGGGTCATCCAGCGCGACATCGGCGATCCACTCGCGCTCGCGATCTTGGAAGGCAAGTTCACCGACGGGGCGACGGTGCACGTCGGAGTGGAAAACGGCGAGCTCATCTTTTCGTAGCTGTCGAGAATAGGAAACTCCCCGCGTGAACGTGCCGCGCTCGGAGAGGATCACGATTGATCTTGCGCAATTGGAGGTTCGGTGATGGCCGACGCGCTGCGGCGTTCAGTTGTTTTTCCCCGCGAAGTGGTGAGCGCGGCCTCGATGCCGCTTGGTGCGGGCATCTTTGCCGAATGTGCCGTTGCAGTTGCCGGGATCGACGAATCGGATCGCGTCGTTGACGTCGGTTGCGGTCCGGGGACCACGTCGCGCGCTGCGGCGCGGCGCGGCGCGGTGGTGTTCGGTGTCGACCCGACCCCGATCATGCTCACGTTCGCGCGGTGGTACACCAAGGAACCACTACGCGCCCGAATCACGTGGCTCGAAGGTCTCGCCGAGGCGATCCCGCTCGGTGACGGCGAGGCGACGGCGGTGATCGCGACCCGCGCCGCTCATCACTTCGATGACCCGAGCGCGGCTTTCGAAGAGATGCGACGCGTGCTTTCCGCGGGTGGGCGGGTCGTGATCGTCGAACGAGCGGTTCGTTCAAGGACCCGCGGCCGACGCGGCCATGGATTCACCCCGGAATTCGCGAGCAACATGGCGGCCGAGCTCGAAGCGTCCGGTTTCGATCAAGTGGAGGTGGAAACACGACCTTCGCGTCGGAGCGCGCTTGTCGTTCTGAGCGCTGTTCGGATGTGACCGATCACGACCACGACGATCAGCGCGCCGCGATGGCCGGTCAGCGGCCGAACTTGATGCGAGCGAACTTGAAGCGCCTGCCCGCGACGGCGGTTACCGCGGGGACGATCGCGAGCCAGATCGCGATGGTGCAGATCATGGACGTCACGTAGCCGAAAGGCTTGATGCCGACGTCGCTTGCGACGGCGCCGGCGAAGAGCATCAAGAACCACGCACTGACGAAAAAGAGCAGACCAGCCGTCGGGAGCTTCAGGAATCCGAACACCGTCGCCTCCAGTCTCGAGTTCGCCGCGTCGCGCCGTCACCTTCGGCGCGAGACCAAATCGAAACACGACTTCCCTCAGGCTGCCAGGTCTGCTCCTCACCGAGCGCGGCGAACCCGGGAGCCGGAAGGCACCCTGGGTAGGATCGGGCCGGTCGAGCGAAGGGAGTCGGGTGCCCGCGACCGTCGTGGTCGGGACGCAGTGGGGTGACGAGGGGAAGGGGAAACTCACCGATCTCCTCGCGAGGGACATGCGGCTCGTCGTGCGCTACCAAGGCGGCCACAACGCCGGCCACACGATCGTTGTCGGCGGTGAGACCTTCGCGCTGCAGCTCGTGCCGAGTGGAGTCTTCTACCCCGACACTGTTCCGGTGATCGGCAACGGCGTTGTCGTCGACCCTGCCGTCTTGCTGGAGGAGTGCGAGTCGCTCGAGGCACGCGGCATCGACACTTCGCGGCTCGTCGTGTCCGGCAACGCGCACCTGATCATGCCGTACCACTACGAGATCGACCGGGCGACGGAGCGGTCTCTCGGCAGGAACAAGCTTGGGACGACGAAACGCGGCATCGGCCCGGCGTACGCCGACAAGGCGGCGCGCATTGGCCTTCGAGTGCAGGACCTGTTGGACGAGAAGATCTTCTGCCAGAAGCTTGACGTCGTCCTCCGTGAGAAGAACGCCATTCTGACGAAGGTTTTCAACCGGCTGCCGGTCGACGAACGCGATATCACGATGCGCTACCTCGGTGAGATCGCACCACGTCTCGCGCCGAAGATCGGCGACACCGTGGCGCTCGTCCACGAGTCGCTCGAGGCGGGAGAGAACATCATGCTCGAGGGTGCGCAGGCGACCTTCCTCGACCTCGATCACGGCACCTACCCGTTCGTCACGTCGTCGAACCCAACCGCCGGGGGAGCGTGCGTCGGAAGCGGTGTCGGGCCGCGCGACATCGACCGGGTCGTCGGCATCGCGAAGGCGTACATCACCCGCGTCGGCGCGGGTCCGTTCCCGACCGAGGTTGACGGAAAGGTCGCGGACGTCCTCGTCGACCGCGGCCGCGAGTACGGGACAAACACTGGACGGCGTCGGCGGCCCGGTTGGCTCGACCTCGTCATGCTCCGACACGCGGTGCGCCTGAACTCGATCTCAGAGATCGCCCTCACGAAGCTTGACGTCCTCTCGGCGCTCGAGCAGGTGAAGTTGTGCGTCGCCTATGAGTACGACAACGAGCGGTTGGCCCGGGTTCCGTACCACCAATCGATCCTTCACCGGGTGCGCCCGGTCTACGCCGAGGTTCCCGGTTGGCAGTCCGATCTCGCCGACGTCACGAATGTCGACGACCTTCCGACGCAGGCGCGCGCGTATATCGAGATGATCGCCGAGCACGCCGGGGTGCCGGTGACGTACGTCGGTGTCGGGCCTGAGCGGGATCAGTACGTCCACATCACCGCATGAGGGTTCTCGTCGTCGGGTCGGGAGCGCGGGAGCACGCGCTCGCTCTGACCTGCGCCCGCAGCGCTGACGTCATCGTCGCGCCGGGGCGCGGTGCGATGCGCAAACACCTTGACAACGGTCACACGATCGAAACGTCGATCGCACCTGTCGAGGAGATCGCGGCGGATCTCGTCGTCATCGGACCGGAGGCACCGCTCGTCGAAGGGCTCGCCGACCGGTTGCGCGCACGGGGGCGGACCGTCCTTGGGCCTGGGCGGGAAGGAGCGCGCCTCGAGGGGTCGAAGGTGTTCACAAAAGAGCTCTGCGCTGCGGCGGACATTCCGACCGCCGCGTTCGCAATTTTCGATCGACTCGACGATGCGGTTGCCCACCTTCGTCAATCGTCCGGTCCGTACGTCATCAAGGCCGACGGACTTGCAGGCGGAAAGGGCGTGCTCGTCACTGACGACCTTGCTGCGGCAGAGCGCGATATGCAAGGCAAGCTCTACGGGGTCGCGTTCGGCGAAGCTGGCCGTCGCGTCCTGATTGAAGAGGCGCTCGCCGGCATGGAGCTCTCGCTGCTCGCGCTTTGCGACGGCCGTCGCGCGGTCCCACTGCCGGTGGCGCGCGACTACAAGCGGGTCGGCGACGGAGACGAGGGACCGAACACCGGTGGAATGGGGGCGCTCTCACCCGTTCCTCGGGTGGCAGAAGCCGTCGTTTCCGAGGCGATGGACCGGATCGTCGAGCCAACGCTCGCTGAGCTCGCGCGTCGTGGCGTCGAGTACCGCGGAGTCCTCTACGCAGGTCTCATGCTCACCGACGATGGCGTGAAGCTCATCGAGTTCAACGTGCGTTTCGGTGACCCTGAGGCAGAGGTCATCCTTCCGCGTATCGATGGCGATGTCGCGGAGCTTCTTCTTGCAACAGCGAGCGGGCATGTGCCGGCGACGGTTCCCGTCTCCGACGCCGCGGCGGTATGTGTCGTCGTCGCCGCGCCGGGTTACCCCGCGTCGCCCCGTACGGGTGAGGTGGTCGGAGGTGTCGACGCCGCGGACGATGTCGAAGGTGTGACCGTCTTCCACGCCGGCACCAGGCGTGACCCCGACGGCATGCTGCGCAGCGCGGGCGGACGCGTCCTTGCCGTCACCGGCTGCGCGCCGACACTCGACTCTGCCCGCACCCGGGCGTACGACGCCGTGGCGCGGATCCGCTTTCCCGGCGCGACCTACCGACGGGACATCGCGCAGGACGCGATGTCCGCTGAAGTGGGGACGGCTCGATGATCGATCGGTACGCGCTTCCAGAAATGGCGGAGCTCTTCACCGAAGAGGCACGTCTCGCTCTGTGGCTGGAAATCGAGCTCTTGTCCGTTGAGGCGTGGGCGAAGCTCGGTGTCGCCCCGGCGGACGCCGCGAGACAGGCGCGCCGCGCCGCTCCGGTTGTCGACGTGGCCTTCGTCGCGAAGGTTGCCGACCGTGAGAAGGTGACCGAGCACGATGTCGCGGCGTTCGTCGACGTCGTTCAGGACGCGATCGGTCCGCCCGCGTCGTCGTGGGTCCACTATGGACTCACATCGTCCGATGTCGTCGACACCGCGCTGTCGGCGACGCTGCGCCGCGCCGGGGAGCTCATGCTGCGACAAAGCCGCGATTTCATCGCGGCGCTCGCGCGACGAGCAGAGGAGTTTTCGGCGGTCCCGACCGTCGGTCGAACGCACGGGATGTGGGCCGAGCCCACGACATTCGGGGCGAAACTCGCGCTTTTCGGGCTGCAAGCGTTGCGGGATCGGCGTCGTCTCGAAGACGCGGTCGAGGCGATCTCGGTCGGGAAATTGTCCGGCGCGGTCGGCACCTACTCGAACGTCGACCCGACTGTCGAGGCGTACGTCTGTGCGGCGCTTGGCCTTGTGCCGACACCGGCGAGCCAGGTCATTGCCCGCGATCGGCACGCCCAGCTGCTCTACGCGATCGCCGCCATCGGGACGACGCTCGAATCGGTCGCCACCGAGATTCGTCACCTCCAGCGCAGCGAGGTCGGAGAGGTCGAAGAACCGTTCGGAGCGGGTCAGAAGGGCTCGTCGGCAATGCCGCACAAGCGCAACCCGATCGTCTCCGAGCGATTGGTCGGGCTTGCCCGCGTGCTGCGCGGCTATCTCGTCACCGGTCTCGAGGACGTCGCCCTGTGGCACGAACGTGACATCTCGCACAGCTCCGCCGAGCGCGTGATACTCCCCGACGCTGTCCAGCTCGGCTACTACGCACTGGTCAGGGCGACGCGCCTCATCGATGGACTCGTCGTACATGAAGACAAGATGCGCGAGAACCTCGTCGAAGGGACAAAGGGGCTCGTCTTTTCCCAGTCGGTTCTGCTCGCGCTCATTGGCGCGGGTTTGGAACGCGATGTCGCCTATCGAATCGTCCAGAAGGCGGCTCGCCACTCAAGCGAGTCCGGACGTTCCTTCCGGTTGGTGCTCGAAGACGACGACGACTTGGCGCGCGCAGTCGGCAAGGACCAGGTTCAAGAGCTGCTCGACGAGGCGTTCGATCTGGATCGCACTCTTGGGCATGCGAGACGAGGGCTCGACGCGTTGGAGGAGGCGCTGAAGTGATGTTGCCGCACGTCTATACCGGCAAGGTCCGCGACGTATACGACGCCGGGTCCGATTTGTTGTTGATGGTGGCATCGGACCGCGTCTCCGCCTTCGACCACGTCTTTTCGACGCCGATCCCGAACAAAGGGCGAGTGTTGACAGCGATGACGAGCTTTTGGAGCGAAAAGGTGTCCTCGATCACTCCGACGCACCTCGTCTCGACCGACCCGGGCAGGTTCCCAGAAGGCGCCGCCGCGATCGCCGATGTCGCCGGACGGGCGATGCTCGTCCGGCGCGCCGAGATGCTCCCGATCGAATGCATCGTCCGCGGTTACCTTGCCGGTTCGGCGTGGAAGGAGTACCGCGCCGATCAGACGGTGCACGGCACGCCCCTCCCCGCCGGTCTCGCCGAGGCGACGCGTCTCGACGAACCGATCTTCACACCTTCGACGAAGGCGACGACCGGCCACGACGAGAACATCTCGTTCGAGCGGGCTGTCGATCTCCTCGGGAAGGAAGTGGCCGACCAGGCGCGGGAGATCTCGCTCGGGGCCTACCTCGCCGCTCGAGACCTCGCCGCCGCACGCGGCATCATCGTCGCCGATACGAAGTTCGAACTCGGCTTCATTGACGGTGTGCTTTCGATCTGCGACGAAATCGTGACGCCCGACTCGTCGCGGTTCTGGTCGGTCGAAACCTGGCACGAAGGCGCGACCCCGCCTTCGTTCGACAAGCAGCCCTTGCGTGACTGGGCGGCGTCAACCGGTTGGGATATGGAGTCAGCCCCCCCACAGATCCCCGACGACATCGCGAAGGAGACGAGCACGCGCTACGTCGCGGCCTACGAGATGGTGACCGGGCGTCGATTCGCAGACTGGTGGGGAGCAGGGCCGGCGTGATCTTTCCGGTTTCGGTCGAAATCCGTGGACTCGACGGTCTCGCCGATCCTGAAGGCCTCGCGATCGAACGGGCGTTGCCGGCGCTCGGCTTCGGCTCGGTCCACAACGTGCGCGTCGGGCGTGTGATCCGCTTCGAGATCGATGCCACCGACGAGCAATCGGCGCGAGAACGAGCCGAGGAGCTCTGCGCACGGCTGCTCGCGAATCCAGTCACCGAGCGCGCCGAGGTCCACATCGGCGCACAGTTGGCACCGCGATGAGCGCCGTCGTCGGTGTCATCTGCTTCCCCGGGACGAACTGCGAACACGACGTCGCGCAGGCGCTCGCATCGCTCGGGGCGGAGCCGCGAATCATCTTTCACCAGGAACGATCACTAAAGAGCGTCGATGCCGTCGTGATTCCGGGTGGCTTCGCGCACGGCGACTACTTGCGGCCCGGCGCGATCGCCCGATTCTCCCCCGTTATGGAGGCGATCTCGGAGTTCGCGATGTCCGGTGGCCCGATCGTCGGGGTGTGCAACGGATTTCAGGTCCTCACCGAGGCCGGGCTCCTTCCGGGTGCCTTAGTCCGCAACAGCGGATTGCGCTTTCTCTGTCGCGTCGTCGAGTGCGAAGTCGCCTCGGCGCGTTCGGTGCTCACCGGTTTGGCAGCGATGGGCGCGGTGCTTTCGTTGCCGATCAACCACTACGAGGGCCGCTTCGTATGTGACGATGCGACGCTCGCCGAATTGGAAAGTTCTGGCCGCGTCGTGCTGCGCTATCTCGACAACCCGAACGGATCGCTGCACGCGATCGCTGGCATTTCGAACGAAGCGGGCAACGTTGTCGGCGTGATGCCCCATCCCGAGCGTGCCTCGGATCCGCTCGGCGTCGGCACGGACGGAACGGTCTTGTGGGCGTCGCTCATCGCCGCAGCGACGTCGCCTCGCGGCGCGCCCACCGCAGTCGCCGGTTAGGCGCTGGCGCCGCGGTGAATCCCGGCTCGGCGAAGCACGTCGGCGGGGACACCCGCTTCGCGCCAGGTCGAGTAGTGGATCCCCTTCCGCCGCCCGTACTCGGCGGCCGCAGAGATAAAGCCGCGCTCGAGGTCCGAGATGTCCTCGGTGTGGTCGTCGGCGCTCAGGCGTTCTTCGATCGACTTGCGCTTTTGGATGAGGTGCAACCGCTGCAGCGCATCGGTGTCCTTGAGCCGCGCCTCCACATCGGCGAGCTGCTTGCGCAGCGAATCGGCGCTCGGGCGACGTCCCCTGCGGGGACGGCTGCGCTCGATCGCCTCGAGGTACCGCCGCACGGCCAGTCCCTGGGCGCGCCCGGCCGCGAGGGCCGCCTTGTGTTCGGACGTCATCTTCGTGCGCTGTCGTTCAGGTGCCATCGGAACACTATGGTCCTGATTCCCGCTCCTTGCAATCGCGCTATGGGCATCGGGCGATTTTCTCTATCTCGCGAGAATCAGGAGACGGCGTACGTTGGCCGCTGACACTCCAGTTCAGGACCTATCCGAAAGCCTTGCCGCTCATCGGAGTCTCGGGTTGACGGACGACGAGTACGCCCGCGTAGTGGAAATTCTCGGCCGCGTCCCGAACGCGACCGAGTTGGCGATGTACGCGGTGATGTGGAGCGAACACTGCTCGTACAAGTCGTCACGGGTCCATCTCGGTCGCCTGCCGAGCGAAGGTGCCCAGGTCATCGTCGGTCCGGGGGAGAACGCCGGAGTCGTGGACGTTGGCGACGGAATTGCCATCGCGTTGCGGATTGAGAGTCACAATCACCCCTCGTTCATCGAGCCATATCAAGGTGCAGCGACGGGCGTGGGTGGCATCTTGCGCGACATCTTCACCGTTGGTGCCCGGCCTATTGCGCTCATGGACGCGATCTTCTTTGGACCGCTTGAGGACGACCACAGCCGGTACATCGCAGACGGAGTTGTCCGAGGCATCGCTGGTTACGGCAACGCGGTTGGCGTGCCCACAGTTGGCGGACAGGTCACTTTCGATGCGACTTATCGGACGAATCCCCTCGTCAACGTTTTTTGTCTCGGCGTGCTGCCCTCCTCCCGCCTTGTTCTCGCCAAGGCGTCAGGGACCGGTAACAAGGCGGTGCTGCTCGGCGCCCGAACTGGACGCGACGGCATCGGAGGGGTGAGCGTGCTCGCTTCGGCCGGCTTCGGCGGCGGCGACGATCCCGGCGCGTCGGCGAAACGGCCGAACGTGCAGATCGCGGACCCCTTCGAGGAAAAGCGCCTTATAGAGGCGTGCCTGGAGCTGCTCGACGCCGGACTCGTCGTCGGTATCCAGGACCTCGGTGGCGCCGGTCTGACCTGCGCGACGGCCGAGACGGCTGCGAAGGGCGGGGTTGGCATCGATGTCGACGTCGGACGCGTTCCCCGACGCGAACCGAAAATGACTCCCGCCGAAGTGATGACGAGCGAGAGTCAAGAGCGCATGCTCGCGATCGTCGCTCCCGAGTCCTTGGCCCGGGTCCTCAAGGTCTGTGCCCGCTGGGAGGTCGAAGCGACGCCGGTTGGCACAGTGACCGAACCCGATGCACTCGGGGAGGGCTGGGTGCGCGTCATCGACGGCCGTGAGGGCGAGGTTCACGCCGCAGTTCCCGCTCGGTCGCTCGCCGACGGCGCTCCCCGGTATCGCCGGCCGCTCTCGCCACCGCCGGAACTCGACCGGCTGCGTGCCGATGACCCCGACCGGAGCGAGCCGCCGATCGACGCCGGTGCGGACCTGTTGGCGCTGCTGGTCGATCCGGCGCCGATCTACACCCAGTACGACCACCGGCTGTTCCTCAACACGGTCCTCGGTCCGGGTGAGGCGGACGCGACGGTTCTGAAGCTCGCCGCGCCAGGAGTGCCGTTTTCCGGCAAGGGATTGGCGCTTTCGGTCGACGCCAACGCGAACTGGTGCCGCGTCGATCCGCGGATCGGCGCCGCCGCGACCGTCGCCGAGTCCGCGCTCAACGTCGCGTGCGCCGGCGCCCGTCCGATCGCGCTCGTGGACTGTTTGAACTTCGGCAACCCGGAACATCCGGAGGTGATGTGGCAATTGAGCGAGGCGATCGATGGAATCGCCGAAGCGTGCCACGCCCTTTCCATTCCGGTCGTCGGCGGCAACGTTTCGCTGTACAACGAGACGTCGGGAATCGGTATCGATCCGACGCCGGTTGTCGCCGTCGCGGGGTTGATCGACGAGCTCAGACGGAAGCCACCTTCGCTCGCCTGGCGGGAGGGCGACGCGCTCGTCGTTCTCGGGGACCCGCCGCTTTCGCTCGGGGGTTCACGATGGGCGCGCGAGCGGCAGGGCCGTGAGGGTGGACACCTGTGGCCCGTCGAATGGGACGCGCAGGCCTTGCTCATTGATTTCGTGCGCGATCTCATCGCCGACGAGGTGGCGGGGACTTCGGCCGGCGTGGTGTCGGCGATCCATGATGTCTCGGCCGGCGGCCTCGGCGTCGCGCTCGCCGAGTGTGCACTCGCTTCCGGGCTCGGCGCCGGCGTCACCGAGGTGCGCGACCACGTTCGGTTGTTTTCCGAGGCGCCGTCTCGCGCGCTCGTCGCGACGAGTCACCCGAAAGCTCTGCTCGGGGCCGCGGCGCATGCCGGCGTGCCAGCAACAGAGATCGGTGTCGTCGGCGGCTGTCGTCTCGTCATTGGACCGATGGTCGATCTCGACGTCGCTGAGCTTGCGGTGGCGTCGCGGCGTCTCGCCCGATTGTTCAGTCTCGAGACGGCGATCTGAAAAGGGTCGACCCGAAGGAGCCCCGCCAGTAAGGCTTGCCTGCTTTATCCACAGGCTTGTCCACACCTGGGGAGAATTACACGAATGTGATGCTCGTCAGCGATACCGGGTGGACAACAGCGCGCTCGCCAGGATGCAGATCAGGCCTCCGAGCGTGTACCAGTTCGTCGGGCTCTTTGGAAGCGCGTCGATGTAGTTGAGGACGATGAAGAGCACCCCGAGGAGCAGCAGCGTCAGCAGCATCCACGGATACCACCGGGGGCTGCGGCGCACCTGGCGCGGGATAGGCGCCGTGTAGCGGCCGCTCTGGGCGCGGGCCTTCTCGGTGACGCGCCCGCTCCTTGTCGCGGCTTTCTTCGGCACCGCCGAAGGATACGGCACCGCCAAGCGTCGCCCGGCGACGCTCACGTCGATGTGGTGCCCGTGTTCCCCGATGGGCCAGTCGTGCTTGTCGAGCCTGTCGTTCCCGTGGTGGAGGGCTCACCTTCAAACAAGGTGATGCTGCGCCCCGGTCGGACGAGAACGCCGGCCATCGGTGCCTGTCGGACCACGGTTCCGATCTGTCCGGGATTCGACGTCGGCTCTTGCACGACGACCGGAGTGAGCTTCGACGCGGTGATGTTCGCCTCGCCGACGGCGATCGGATCGCCGACGACACTTGGAATCGCAACGAGAGGGCCGCCCGAGATCGTCAGGTTCACGGCGTCGCCCGCCTCGACCGCGGTACCGGGCGCCGGGTTCGCCGACAGCACGATTCCTGCCTGACCTCCCTCGGTGTACTTCGTCGTTTGCTTGCCGACCGTAAGGCCGGCGGCTTGCAGATCCGCCTCGGCCTGGCTGATGTCCTCCCCGACGACCTTCGGCACCGTCACCTTCCCGTAGCCGTGCGCGACGTCGATCGTGACCTTCGCCCCGTTTCTTGCCGGGAAGCCGCCGTTCGGTGACTGGCTGATGACGTTGCCCTGTGTCTCGCCTACGGCCGTCACCCGGACGAAGTTCACGAACCATTTGAACCCGTGACTTTTGAGCGTCGCCTCCGCTTGCGACTTCGTGAGGCCAGTGACCGTCGGTACGGGGGTCGTGGAGGCAGGACCCGCGACCGTGAGCGCGATCGTGCTGCCGCGCTGCACGGTGCCGGAGGACGGCTTCTCGCGAAGAACCCTGCCGGCGTCCGAGCCGGTCGCCTTCACTTGGTGGCGCGCCGGCACGAGGCCTTTCGCCGTGAGATCCGCGTCGGCCGCCTTCTCCGTCATTCCGACGACGTTCGGCACATGGATGAACGGTGCGCCACCGAAGTAGCCGAGAGATCGGCCCCCAAAGAAGATGATCAGGCCGATTGCGACCGCGAACACGCCGCCGCTCGCGATCCAGTACGGCGTCGTCCGCTTCGAACCCCCGTCCGCATCGTGGGCAAAGGTCTCCGCGCCCGCCACGGCGAATTCCGTCGCGGCGGGCACGGCGACGGTGGCGGGCTCCTCCGGGGACGGCGGCGCGAGCACGGGCTGACCGTGGACGAACCGATCGAGATCGGCGCGCATCGCGTCGGCGCTCTGGTAGCGGTCGGCCGGCGATTTCGCCATTGCCTGCAGGATGACCGCTTCTAGCGCGGCGGGAACCTCCGGATTGACGAGGCTCGGTGGCTGCGGTCGCTCGCGCACGTGCTGGTAGGCGATCGAGACGGGGGACTCGCCACTGAACGGCGGCTTGCCGGTCACCATCTCGTAGAGCACGACCCCGAGCGAGTAGATGTCGCTGCGGCCATCGACCGCGAAGCCCTGCGCCTGTTCGGGCGAGAAGTACGTCGCGGTGCCCATCACGAGTCCCGTCTGAGTGACCTGTTCGTCCGCGCCCATCGCGCGCGCGATGCCGAAGTCGGTCACCTTCACCTGACCCTCCGCGGTGATAAGGACGTTGCCCGGTTTCACGTCGCGGTGGACGACGCCGTGTCGGTGCGCGTAGGCGAGCGCCTTCGCGATATCGGACCCGATCGACGCGGCCTGGGCGGCGGGGATCGGGGCTTGGGTGCGGATGATCGACGACAGCGCCTCGCCGTCGACGTACTCCATCACGATGAAGTAGGTCGACTCCGCCTCTCCCCAGTCAAAGATCGGGACGATGTTCGGGTGGGAGAGGTTGGCTGCCGCTTGCGCCTCGCGGCGAAAGCGTGCGACGAACGCGGAGTCACTCGAGAGCTCGGAGATGAGGACCTTCAAAGCGACCGGGCGTCCGAGGAGGAGGTCGCGGGCGACGAAAACCTGCGCGGTGCCGCCCCGCGCGATCTGCTCGCCGAGCTCGTAGCGGCCGCCGAAGACCTGGTGATTGCCCTCGGTCATAGCCCAGTGAGCCTAGGCAAGTGAGAACCGACCTCTGGATGCAGCTTTACCGCCATCATGAATACCCGAGCGCCGCGTCGAGCACGGCTTTTGTGATCGGTCCGGCGACCGCGGCTCCGGTCCCGTCGCATGCGCCTCCTGGGGGCTCGACGACGACGGTCGCGACGGCGACCTTGGGAATCTGGCCCGCCCCGGCCGGTGCCGTCGCGATCAGCCAGTCGTCGGTGCACGCGCTCACGGCGGTCTCGGCAGTGCCGGTCTTCGCCGCGACCTGCAATCCCGCCGGCCACCCGAGGCCTGACGCGGTGCCATACCTCGTGACCCCGAGCATCAAGGAGCGCACCGCATCGGCCGTCGATTGCGAAGTCGCCTGCAGCCACGGGTGCGGCTTGTAGGTCGCGACGACCGAGCCTTGAGAGTCGATAACCCGGGAGAGCAGATGTGGCGTCATGATCGTGCCGTTGTCTGCGATCCCGGCCGCGATGAGAGCGTCTTGCAGTGCGCTCTCGGCGACGTCTTCCTGTCCGATCGCCGAGTAGGCGACGCCCGGCAGGTTCTGCTTGAACGCCGACGGAGGCGGGAAGATCGAAGGGACGACCTCGCTCGGGGGGAGGTCGATCGGCGGCACCCTGTTGAAACCGAACGCACTTGCCTCTTCGTACAAGCGGCGCGCACCGAGCTTCAGGCCGATTTTTGCGTACGCGGTGTCACAGGACACCGCGAGGTCGTTCGCCAATCCACCACCACAGGACTCGTCCGCGAAGTTGTGGAACAACAGGTTCGTTTCTGGCAACGAGATCTCCGACGCGTAAGGGATCTTGATCGATTCGAGCGACGGATCATGGTCGTAAATCGTCGCCGTCGTGACGACCTTGAACGTCGACCCTGGCGGATAGCGCAGGCCGACCGCGCCGTTGATGAGCGGCGAGGACCCGCTCGCGGGGTTGAGCGAGTTGTAGTAAGCGTTCGCCGCCTTCGCGTTCGGCCGCGAGAGGCCGTTCGGGTTGTAGGTCGGGTTGGAGTACAGCGCGAGGACGTCACCGTTTTGCGGATCGACCGCGACGACGGCGCCGTCGTAGGAACCAAGCGCCTGCTGTGCCACTTGTTGCAACTTGACCGAGAGCGTCGTCACGAGTGAGTCGGTGCCGCTGCGTTGGGTGAGGATGCTTTGCAGGTTCGTGATCGACGGCGTGTGTGGGGCGAGGAAGTGGTTGTACTGCCCGGTTTCCGCGTCGAGTCCATACGGGGCCGCGGAGGCGGTCACATCCCAGTATCCCGTGATGGCCGCGAAGAGCGAACCGAGCGGGTAGTGGCGGAGGTAGTGGTAACCGTCCTTCGTCGGCGAGGAGTACGCGAGCACGGTGCCGTCCGAGCTCAAGATGTCGCCGCGGTTCTGTTCGAACGGGTCGATGTTTCCCGTCGATGGGTTGTCGGCCGACTGGCGCAACGTCGGCGCCTGACGGACCTGGAGATTCGCGAGCTGCAGGCCTAATACGGCGAAGCACGCCAACGCGACGAATGCGACCGTGCGGATGCGACGGTTCACCTCAACCGCTTCCCGATGTCGAGGTCAACGACGTCGTGGTACCGAAACTCGTGTTCACGTGTTCGATCGCGACGACGGCTTTTTGCGCCGCTTGGAACGACGGCTCTAGCAGCCCCTCGCGAAGGGCGAGACGGTCCGCCGGGTAGACGGAGCTCTCAGGGAACGACGTCTGCTTCTTCACGGTCGGTTCGAACCACAGGAAGCCTCCCGGCCGGCCCTCGAAGATCGCCACGTTCCCGTCATGGAAGCCGACGTAGTAGGACGCCTTGGCGTACCAGTCGACAAAGCCGGCCGCCACGACAAGGGTTGCGAAGAACGCCAGCACGAAAAATACAGAAAACGGTGTGACGAGATGTTCGCGCCGGAACCGCGTGAGCGGGGTCGCAGGATTCGTCGTCGTTGCCCGCGCGCCGAATGTCCCTCCTCCGGAGGCGCCGTTCGTGACGATGACGTTCGAGACGACGACGGTCACGTTGTCGCTCCCGCCGTTGCGGAGGGCGCGGTCGACGAGCGCGTGAACCGCGCTCTCGGGATCCGCGTGATCGTGCAGAAGCTGCGCGATCTCAGCGTCCTTGCACTCGTTGGTGAGTCCGTCGCTACAGAGCAGCAATCGGTCGCCGTCGCGCACTTCGATCGTCCAGGCGTCGATGTCGACTTCGGGTTCGACGCCGATCACCCGCGTCAGGATGTGGCGGTGCGGATGCGCCATGGCGTCGTCTTCTGAGAGCTCACCGCGGCGCACCATCTCTTCGACGAGGCTGTGGTCTTCGGTGAGCCGGGTGAGCCTGCCGCCGCTGTAGAGGTAGGCGCGGGAGTCGCCGACGTTGATGACCGCGACCTTCGGCTCCGCCGAGGCATCAACGAGCGCAGCGGCCGTGAGCGTCGTCCCCATACCCCGCAGTGCACGTTCTTTCAGACCTCGGCGGTAGACGTCGCTGTTCGCATGCTTCGCCGCCTGGATGAGGCCCTCGGCGCTCGGGTCGGACTCAAAGGCCTGCTCGACGCTGTCGACCGCCAGCTCGGCGGCGACCTCACCGCCGACGTGACCCCCCATCCCGTCGGCGACGGCGACGAAACCGTCGTCGACGACGGCGCGGTCCTCGTTGACCGTCCGCACTCGCCCGGCATCGGTCGCCATGGCTGACTTGAGCTCGGTCACCTTCGGACCTCGAAGATCGAGCGACCGATCGTGAAGCGGTCGCCGCGTCGCAGCCGTGCTGGCCCGGAAATGGGCACAGCATTGAGCAGTGTGCCGTTCGTCGACCCGAGGTCCTCGAGGTAGACCCCGTCTTCGAGATGGGAGACGCGGGCGTGGACCGCGGAGGCGAACTCGTCGTCGGGAATGCTGATCGTGCACTCTGGGGAACGGCCGATCGTTGCTTCATCGTCGACGGTCAAGCGCTCGCCTTCGTGATCCGGTGACTCGATGACGCGGAGATGGATCTTTCGGTGCGGCGCCGGACGATCGAGGGTCGTGATCTCCTCTTTTCCACTGACCGCGGCACGTTCGAGCTGTCCCCTGCGGACCTCCACGATCACCATGCGAGCCGCATAGAGGAGGAAGAGCCACAGCAAGATGAGCAGGAAGTACCGAAGAACCTCGAGAAGCCCGTGATCCATGGAACTGGGCGGCTGGTCAGGTGCCTTCGAACCGGAGCGCGGTCCGCCCGACGGTGATGACGTCTCCGTCGGTGAGCTGGCGGTGGTGGACCGGCGCCCCGTTCACCCTCGTGCCGTTCGTCGACCCGAGGTCCGTGACGATCACCTCACCGCCCTCGCGGCGGACTTCGGCGTGGTGCCGCGAGACGTTCGGATCGGACAGTGCGATGACACAGTCCGGCATGCGCCCGATCGAAACCGGCTCGGAAGTCACGCCGATCCGGCGACCGTCGGGTAGCAGGAGGAACCCGGCGACGGCGTCGGTGTTCTCGTCGACCTCGGCCGAGATTTCGAAAGTGCTCGGAACGAGCTTCGAATCCGCCCCGAGCCCCACGGAGATCGGTCCGAGCAGGGTGTAGCCCTCGTTGCGCGCGTGATCCCTGGCGAGCTCGGTGAGCTCCTTGAGCAGGGCTTCCTGGAAAGTCGAGAAGCGCTCGTAGTCATCGTCGGACAAGTCGACGATGAAGGCGTTCGGGGCCACTATGCCGCGCACCGACACCGAGCGTCGCAGGTCCATCTCTCGGGTGAGGCGGCGCCCAATCTCGATCGGCTGGAGTTCGCCGCGGAACGCCTTGGCGAACGCGCCCTCGACCATGCGCTCGAGCCGACGCTCGAACTGCTGGAGTCCCATGGCGATGGAAACACTACTTGGCAAGGGAAATCGTGCCCTCGGAGCCCGGGATTAACATCGCCCCCTCGTCGGGGCGAGTGGCGGAATAGGCAGACGCGCAGGATTCAGGTTCCTGTGTCCGCAAGGACGTGGGGGTTCAACTCCCCCCTCGCCCACCAGACCAGAGCCAGGTCCCACGAGCCAAAGCTCGTCATCGAACCGCCTTCGGTGGAACGGGATCGGCCATCCAATCCTCAACCTCTAGTGCGTTTCCGCAGCTCAGCTGGGGGAATGAACGACCACAATCGTTCATCATAAAACAGTTTGATGACGGCATCATAAGGGCCTATTCTGCGTCCGTGACGATCCAAGCGCGGTTTCCGATCGGTGTGCAACTGACGTCAGCGGCCCGGGTCGTCGAGCGCGCCTTCGAGGCGGTGCTCGCTGAAAGCGGCGGTTCGATCCCCGTCTGGCTTGTGCTGCTCAATCTCAAGTTGCGCCGGTCGGCCAGCCAACGGGAGCTCGCAGCGGCCGTCGGCGTGCAGGCCTCGACGCTCAGCATCCACCTGTCAGAGATGGAGCGTGAGGGCTTGGTCGCTCGCCGCCGCGAACCCGACGACCGGCGAACCCACATCGTTCAGCTGACCGCGGCGGGCGAAGCGGCCTTCGCTCGCATTCGCAGCGCCGCGGGGGCTTTCGACAGTGCGCTCCGCCGGGGCATCTCCGAGGAGGAGATCGGCCTCTTCGAGAACCTTTTGTCTCTGCTCGTCGCGAACGTCGGCCGTGAGCCGAGAGAGCGGCGATCGACGCGCGACCGTGAAGCGCCGTTGGCAGTCGGAACCGGCGCCCCGAGGAAGACGTGAAACACGTGGCGCGCCTCCGACCTCTGTCGCTCTGGCGCCAACTTTCGCCCGCACCGAGCCGACATACTGTGCGAGTACCCGCGGATGCCGCCTGGGAACGGCCGCGCCGGCGGTCGCGGCGGGTGACCCGCGTCGATGGCAAGGAGCCGGTCGTCGGTGATGAAGTCGAACGTCCGCGGCGTCCTCGATAGGGCCCGCATCGACTTCTCCTCGACCAAGAGCCAACCGACATGGTGGCGGTACGCGCTCGCAGGTGCGCTGGCGGTCGCGCTCTCGCTCGGCGCCGACTTCGGACTCGTTCACGGTGGGATCGCGCTTTTCCCCTCGACGCGGGGTTTTTCCCACTTCCGGTTCTCGGATTACGCCACGCTCACCGTGATCGGGGTGATCATCGCCTGCGCCGGATGGCCACTCGTCATCAGGATGAGTTCGGCGCCGCGCTGGCTCTACCTGCGGGCCGCAGTCGCCGTGACGCTCGTCTTGTGGGTACCCGATCTGTGGTTGCTCTTGAAGGGAGAGACGAGACGGGGGGTTGCCGTGCTCGCCGTGATGCACCTTGTCATCGCGCTCGTCACCTACAACGTGCTGGTGCGGGTCGCGCCTGCTCGCGAACTCACTGAACGGCACGCAAACGACATCGCATCAGCGCGCCAAGATCCACGGCCGCATCATGAGGTGTTGCGCAGGTGGTGGATCGCGATGGTCGCCGCGGTGTCGCTCGAATTCGTCCTCGGGGTGATCGCGATCGTGGCCGTCCCGGAATCGAGGCCAACCGGTTGGATCCCTTCGAAGGGCGAGCTCGTCTTTGCGCTCCACGGTGCCGTCGGCGTTGTGACGTTGTTGGGTGCGTGTGTGCTCGTGGTGCTTTCCCATCGGAAAGGCAGGCTCGCCCGTATCGCTTCGGTCGGTGGACTGCTCGGCGTCGTGCTTGGCGGAGTCGGTGGACTGCTCGCGGTGGAACACGCGCTGCGACTCGCAGGGATGGGAGTGATGTTCGTCGCGAGCGGCATCGCGTTCTTCGCGTATCTCGTTCCGGTCGTCGAGCCAGCGCGGGAAGTGACGCCGGACGCTGTTCGCGCACCGACCGATGTGTCTGACGCAGGTGACGAACCGGCGCTGACCTGACGCGACGCGTAACTCGGGTCGCGCTGGCTTGCCGCGCGTCGCCCACGGGAGCAAGGATGGTTGCCCAATCCGCCGAGTTGCCAGGTCGGACCGCGCCTCGGTTCGATTCAGTACCAGGTGAGTTGGTCGCGATGAAGAAAGGGATCGCCCGTTGAGCGCAGCACCGACGAGCAACCGGAAGCTTCTCGAGTGGGTGGACGACGTCGCGACGATGACTACACCCGATCGCGTCATCTGGTGCGACGGTACGCGTACAGAGTACGAACGGCTCTGCTCCGGACTCGTCGACGCCGGCACGATGATCGCCCTTAACCGCGAGCTTCGGCCGGGGAGCTTTCTTCAGCGTTCCGATCCGCGCGACACGGCGCGCGTCGAGTCGCGCACGTTCATCTGCTCCGAGCGCGAGATCGACGCGGGTCCGAACAACAACTGGACGGATCCGAAGGAGATGCGCGCAAAGCTTTTCGGTCTGTTCAGCGGATCGATGCGCGGCCGCACGATGTACGTCGTCCCGTTCATCATGGGTCCGATCGGCTCTACGTATGCGAAGGCGGGCGTCGAGATCACCGATTCGCCTTCGGTCGTCGCGAACATGTCCGTGATGACGCGTATGGGGACTGCCGCACTGAACGCGATCGGCGCGAACGGCGCGTTCGTCCCGTGTCTGCATTCGGTCGGTGCCCCGCTCCAGTCGGGCGAAGAGGATGTCCCGTGGCCGTGCAACCCGGATAACACCTACATCGTCCACTTCCCTGAGACCCGGGAGATCTGGTCGTACGGGTCGGGATACGGCGGGAATGCGTTGTTGGGCAAGAAGTGCCTCGCGTTGCGAATCGCATCCGTGCTCGCGCGCGACGAAGGGTGGCTCGCCGAGCACATGTTGATCATGAAGGTGACGGCGCCGGATGGCGAGGTTCGTTACATCGCCGGCGCGTTCCCGTCGGCATGCGGCAAAACCAACCTCGCAATGATGATCCCGACGTTGCCCGGGTGGAAGGTCGAGACCGTCGGCGACGACATCTGCTGGATGCAGATCGGGAGCGACGGTCGGCTATGGGCGGTCAATCCCGAAGCCGGGTTCTTCGGCGTCGCACCCGGCACGGGGCACAAAACGAACCCGAACGCGCTTGCGATGTTGTCGCACGACGCGATCTTCACGAACGCCGCGCTCACCGACGACGGCGACATCTGGTGGGAGGGCATGACGAAAGAGCCGCCCGGGCACCTGATCGACTGGAAAGGAGCGGATTGGACGCCCGCGTCCGAAACGACGGCAGCCCATCCAAACGCCCGTTTCACCGTGCCGATCGACCAGGACCCCGCCATCGCGCCGGAGTGGGACGACCCCCGCGGGGTACCGATCTCGGCGGTGCTCTTCGGCGGGCGTCGCTCATCGGTCGTGCCGCTCGTCCACGAGAGCTTCACTTGGCCCCACGGAGTCTTTCTCGGAGCGATCATGACCTCGGAGACGACCGCGGCAGCAACGGGGGAGGTCGGCCGGCTTCGTCACGACCCGTTCGCGATGTTGCCGTTCTGTGGCTACAACATGGCGGACTACTGGGCGCACTGGCTTTCGTTCACCGCGCGCGCCGAGGAATCCGCACTACCGAAGGTCTTCTACGTCAACTGGTTCCGCAAGGACGCCGAGGGCAAGTTCTTGTGGCCGGGATTCGGTGAGAACTCGCGGGTGATCGCATGGGTCTTCGAGCGTTGCCGTGGGCGTGGTGAAGCGATCCGTTGCCCGATCGGATGGCTGCCGGCGCCCGGAGCGATCGACGTCAGCGGGCTCGACCTTCGTCCGGGCGTGATCGACGAGTTGTTCTCGGTAGACGCGGGCGACTGGCGCTCCGAAGTGAAGCACATCCGCGACTACTTCGGGATGTACGGGGCAAGGGTCCCGAAAGCCCTCCTCGAGGAGCTCGACGCGCTCGAGGACGGCCTCGAAAGCTCCTGAGCTCGCCATCTTCGGTTGGCTTCGAAGCGCCTGGACAAGCCGTTCGCAACCGATCCGGGTCGACGAGGTGCCGTACCCGGATCGGTTGGTTGAACCTGCGAACGACTACGACTTCGCCTCGTGAATTCCGAAGGCGGCGCCAACCGGATCGAGCACGCTCGCGATGCGTCCAGTGGGCATCTCCGTCGTCATGTTGATCGATCCGCCGCGCTCGGTGATCAGTTTGGAAGCCACGTCGAGGTCGGTGACGTCGAAGTACGCCTCCCAGTACGAAGGGACCGCCGCGGGCACTTCGTCCGGCATCGGCATGCCGCCCGCCACCGGCCTCCCATCCACCGTGAAGCTCGTCGAGTTCGCCTCGTCCTCGGTGCCCCACCCGAACACCGACGTGTAGAACGCCTTCGCCGTTCCCAAGTCGCGCGACAGAAGATGGCTCCAGGTGTAGGCGCCGGGCTCGTTCACGACGAGGGCGCCCTTGTGCATGCCGGCTTGCCAGGCGCCGAAGGCAGCGCCGGCCGGGTCGAGGGCGATCACGAGATGACCTTGCCCCATCACGTCCATCGGGCCCATCACGACCGTTCCACCCTCTTTGGTGATCCGCTCGGCGGTGTCGTTCGCGTCGTTGACGTTCACGTACGTGATCCATCGCGCGTGGCCGCTGTCGTCCATCAGCGGCCCGATTCCCGCGACGGGGAGCCCCCTCAGCAGGCAAATGTGGTAATGGCCAGCCTGTTCACCCTGGTCTTGCGCGTCCCAGCCGAACAGTTCGGTGTAGAAGGCAAGCGACTTGTCGAGATCCGTCGTCCCGTGGTCCACCCAGGACGGCACTCCGTGTTCGTATCCGTCGACTTGCATGGGCGCTCCTTTGGTCGGCGGCCCTTCGGCCGCGCCCGCACGGTACCGGAGGGGTGTCGCTCCCGACAGGGCACGACGATGCCGATTCGGTTACAAGGCGCCCGGACGGCGTCCGTTGACGACTAGGAAGCGGCCCGGCGACCGACGGCTGTCTCGTTGGTGGCGACCACCCCGTCGACGAGGGTGATCGACTTCCCCGCCGCGGTGGCGACGCGCGGCACCCCGAGGACGAGCCCCGTCAGGTTGAGGGGATCCGCTGCCGAGATCCGTATCGCTGAACCGTCGCGTTCTTTCCGCGCGACGCGGTGGAGAGCATCGGCAGCCTCCGGCAGAGCGAACTGCTCCCCAGAGAAGCCGGACACGAAGCGCCCGCCGCGCGCGACGCCGCGGGCTTCGAGCCGCCGCAGCCCGTAGAGGACCTCGCGCCAGTTCGCGCAGATCGGCTCGCGAACGACCAAGTCCCGGAAGACGATCCCCCAGCGCTCGAGGAGCTGGGTCGCGACCGCGTCCCATAAATCATCGGGGTCGAACTCGGACGCGACCGTGCTATGGAGCAGGGACCACCGGCCCCCGGAGAGCGCCGGCGGTACGCGTCGACGCTGGGCCGCGTGCCGGGGACCGATGCGGCGCGGCGAGCGCGAGCTTGCCGTGTTCGCGGCGCGGTAGCGACCGGCGAGCAAAGCCCGCACCGCGGCGAACCCGTCGGAGGTCAAGAGCCCGTGCGCAACGCCGTCCCAGAGCGCGTCCGCGACGTCGGTCGGCAATCGCCCGATCGTGTCAACGAGATCGGAGAAGAACAGAGCGCCGCGCGCCCGCAGCGCCTCGACGATCTCCCCGGTCGATCCCGGTCCGGGCAAAGGGATCGTGCGGTCGCCCCGCGCCGCGGCGAGGAGCCAGGCGAGGTCGTCGCGGCGAACGAGCGCCACGGGGGTGGCGCGCGACGGCACGGCACCTTGGCGCCTCGGCAGGGAATCCTCAATGACGTCGAGTCGGCCCCAGGCGACCTCGCCGTGCGCGCACAGCTCGTCGAGCAGCTGCGCGCTGTACGCATGCACCCGTGGGGCGAGGATCTCCTGTTCCCAGGCGCCGGCGGGCGCCTCGAAACCTTGCAGCTGTCCGAGGACCTCGGCGAGACCGATGACGCCGCGCAGCTGTGTGCCCGGCGCGACGTGGTGCCACTCGAGAAGAAAGCGCATCAGGTCGGCTGCGGTGACGGCGGTGACGTTGCGGCGCGAGCGATCGCGCGCCCGGGCGTGAGCGCGGGCGACGAGGCGCTTCGACCACCAGCGTCCGTCCGCGAGCCGCATCGCCGCGCCGCGTGCCTCGATTCGCGCGAGCGCGCTCGCCACCGAACCTTCGCTGATGCCTCCCACCGAGATGGCGAGCTCGGGTTCTTTCGCCGGACCGACGAGTTCGAGCTGACCTTTGACCGCGAGGGCGATCGCATCCTCGACGCTCAGCGGCCCGCTCGACGCGACCGCCTTTGGGAGTGGGGCGTCCGGGACGAAGCGCGCCGGTCCGAGCAGCGCTTCCACCTCTCGCCGCCGTTCCGTCGCACACCAGAACCGTTCGGTCGCGCCGCTTTGGTCTCGGACGGCCTCCATCGCACGGCCGTCGGAAACCAAGCGGTCGAACATCGGCTGCAGGCTCGCCAGCGGTCGAAGGATGACCGCCTGGTCGAGGAGATCGTGGAGCTCTTCCGCGTCTCGAGGATCGGGAGCGACTTCGCTGCGGACGTCGTCGATCACCGCCTCGTCGATCATCGACAGGTCGCGCGCCTCGAGTGGCACCCCGCGGCTCAGCGCGACCGCTCGCGTGCGACGTTCCTCGAGCGGCGCGTCGTCCAAGAACGTGTACGGTCGCCCGTTCAAGATCTCGTGGGTGAGGATCGACGGCTCTGTCGTGTCGCGCGTGACGCCGTTCACCGACCCGCCGCGCAGGGCGGCGAGCAGCGCGGTCAACCCGGCGAGGTCCATCGCTTCGGTCATGCAGTCGTCGATCGTCTGGCGGACGACTGGGTGGTCGGGGACCTCGATCGGGCCGGTGACGTTTTCCTGGCACGCGGCGAGCATCGGGAAGATCCATCAGGTCGTCCGCCTCCATGCGCTGGATCGCCGGGGGGAGGTGGCGAGCGCCGCGAAAGCGCGGCGAGACGAGCGAGCGCCCGAGATTCCACCGCCACCTCGAGGTGAAGATCGGTGTTGGCAGCACCGCCTGAATGAGCGTCTCGCGGACATTCTCCGGCGACAGGAAGCGCAGCACGCTTTCCAAGCCGAAGGAATGCTGAGGTCCGAGCGACAACACGATTGCGTCGTCACTGGCTGCCGCTTGCAACTCGAAATCGAAGGTGCGACAGAAGCGTTTCCGTAACGCGAGCCCGAGCCCGCGGTTGATGCGCGCGCCGTAAGGCGAATGGACGACGAGCTGTGCGCCGCCGGCGTCGTCGAAGAAGCGCTCGACGACGAGGGTCTGTTTCGTCGGTAAGGTGCCGAGCTGGGCGAGCGCGACGGCGAGGTAGGCGACGCACTCGGATGCGACGCGCCTTTCGATTCCCGCTGCCGCCTCCACCCGCTCGGCGGCGATCGTGGTTCCGCCAGCCGCCATCGCAACTTCGACGAGCTTTCGGAGGTCGGATACTGCGGTGGACAGCTCGTCGGTCCTCGCCGGCGCCTCGCCGAGCCAGAACGGGATCGTCGGCGCCGCGCCTTGGGCGTCGGTGACGCGCACGACCCCCGTCTCGACGCGGCGGACCCGCCAGGAGTGCGATCCGAGAAGAAAAACGTCGCCTGTCATCGCCTCGACGGCGAAGTCCTCGTGCACGCTGCCGACGAGGGACTCATCCGGATCGACGACGACGCGGTAGTCGGCGAGCTCTGGGATCGCGCCGCCGGACGTCACCGCCGCGAGCTGCGCGCCGCGGCGGGGCCGCAGGACGTGGTTCACGCGGTCGCGGTAGACATACGCCCCGCGCACGCCGCGCCCGGTGCGGACCCCTTCGGCGACGAGCGAGACGACGGCTTCGAAGTCGTCGTCGCTCAAATCGGCGTACGGCGCGGCACGGCGGATGAGACGCGCGAGATCGTGCTCGCCGATGCCTTTGTCTCCCGATACGGCGACCTCGGCGATGATCTGTTGAGCGAGGATGTCCAAAGGCGCTACGGGAGGGTGCACGGCGTCGAGCGCGCCTGCACGTGTCGCGCAGAAGAGCGCGACACACTCGACGAGCTCGTCGCGAGTCATCGGGTAGACCCGGCCCTTCGGGATGCCTTGACGTCGGTGATCGGCGCGACCCACCCGCTGGAGAAAGGTCGCGATCGCACGCGGCGAACCGAGCTGGCAGACGAGGTCGACCGGTCCGACGTCGATGCCGAGTTCGAGCGACGCCGTCGCGACGACCGCGCGCAAGGCGCCCTCACGCAACCGGGACTCCACGGACAGACGCCGTTCCATTGACAGGCTGCCATGGTGCGCGGCGACGGCTTCGTCCCCGATGACCCCGCGTAACAGATGTGCAACGCGCTCTGCCATCTTGCGGGTATTGACGAAGACGAGCGTCGTGCGGTGCGACTCGATCAGTTCTGCAAGTGACACGACGATCTCGCCGAGTTGCTCGGTCGTCATCACCGCGCCGAGCTCGTCGGTCGGAAGCACGATCGAGATGTCGAGATCACGCCGGTGGCCGACGTCGACGATTTCGCAGCGAGCGGCGCCGTCCGGCGCTGCTCTGTCCTCGCCAGCGCCGACCAGAAGTCGGGCGATCTCGCCGATCGGTCGCTGCGTCGCCGAGCAGCCGATGCGTGTCGGTCGCCTTCGGCCCGTCGATGTCACGATGCGATCGAGCCGCTCCAAGGTGAGGGATAGGTGGCTCCCGCGCTTGTCACGGGCGAGCGCGTGGATCTCATCGACGATCACCGTCTCGACAGTCGAGAGAACCGCGCGTCCTCGCCTTGACGTCGCGAGCAAATAGAGCGACTCGGGTGTCGTGACGATGATGTCCGGGGGCACGCGCATCATCGCCTGTCGCTCGGACTGGGGTGTGTCGCCGTTCCGCACCGCGACCCGCAGTGGACGAACCGGGGTCCCGATCTCGTCGCCGAGCGCGGTGATCTTCTCGAACGGCCCCTCGAGGTTCTCGGCGACGTCCACGGTCAGCGCGCGCAGTGGCGAGACGTAGACGACCGACGTTTTCGGCCCGCTCTCGTCGATGTCGCGGCGCAGGCAACGATCGATCGCGACGAGGAATGCGGCGAGCGTCTTGCCCGACCCGGTCGGCGCCGCGATCAAGGTGTCGTCGCCCCGGCCGATCGCCGGCCAGCCGAGCTCCTGCGCCGGCGTCGGTCCCTCCGGGAAGGCGCGCCCGAACCACTCGGCAACCGCCGGGTGGAAAAAGGAGAGCGCGTCCGACCGCGTCACGAAGGCCGAGGCTACTTAGGGGCTGTCACTCTCCAAACGGGCGTTCGAGGTCCGGACGGCCCGACGGGTCATCGCCGTTTCGGAGCGCTCAGCCAGGACGTTCGCGGCGGAGCTGGACGGGTGTCGCCCACGATCGGCTGGCGAAGCGCCACGACCGGCGGCGACTCCTCGGCCACCCCGATGCCGGCGCATCGTCTGTTTCGTCCCTCGGCCACGCCTTCTCGACGGCGATCTCGATCGCCCTGCGAATCTCGGGCGGCGGCTCGAGCGGCGCCGACCGACGCGGCTTGCTCACAGTGGGACGTTGCCGTGCTTGCGCTTTGGCAGGTCCTCGCGCTTTGTGGCGAGCATCTCCAGGCTGCGAGCGAGCACCTTGCGCGTCTCCGCGGGATCGATGACGTCGTCGACGTAGCCGCGTTCGGCGGCGATGTAGGGATTCGTGAAGCGTGCGGCGTACGCCGCGACGAGCTCGGCTCGCCGTTGCACCGGGTCGGCCGCTTCGAGGAGCTCGCGGCGGTGGACGATCTCGACCGCGCCCTCGGGACCCATCACCGCGAGCTCCGCGGACGGCCAGGCGTACGAGAGGTCGGTTCCGATCGACTTCGAGTCCATCACCAAGTACGCGCCGCCGTAAGCCTTGCGGATGAGGAACTGCACGCGTGGCACGGTCGCCTCGCAGTACGCGTAGAGCAGTTGCGCGCCGTGGCGGATGATCCCGCCGAACTCCTGGTCGGTACCCGGCATGAAACCCGGGACGTCGACGAAGGTGACGAGCGGGATGTTGAACGCATCGCACGTCCGGACGAAGCGTCCACCCTTTTCCGAGGAGTCGATATCGAGCACGCCGGCGAGGACCTCGGGCTGGTTGGCGACAATGCCGACGACGCGGCCACCGACGCGGCCGAACCCGCATGTCAGATTGCGCGCCCAGTACGGGAAGTATTCGAGGTATTCACCGTCGTCGAGCACGGCTTCGATCAGCCGCTTCATGTCGTAGGGTTGGTTCGGTCGATCCGGGACGAGATCGCGAAGTTCGGGGATCGATCGCTCCGTGTCGTCCGCGTTCTCGGTGGACGGCGGCTCCTCCAGGTTGTTCGACGGCAGGAATGACAAGAGGTAGCGCACGTCGTCGAGACATGCTTTCTCGTCGGCGGCCACGAACGCCGCGACGCCGGAGCGCGTCGCGTGCGTCATCGCGCCACCGAGCTGCTCGGTGCTCACGTCCTCGCCCGTCACCGTACGGACGACGTCGGGTCCGGTGATGAACATGTGGCTCGTGCCCTGGACCATGAAGACGAAATCGGTTAGAGCCGGCGAGTAGACGGCCCCCCCGGCGGACGGCCCGAGGACGACGCTGATCTGCGGAACGACGCCGGACGAGCGCGCGTTGCGGAAGAAGATTCCGCCGAAGCCGTTCAGTGCCGCGACGCCTTCCTGGATGCGCGCGCCACCGCCGTCGGTCATGCCGACCAACGGCACGCCGGTGTCGAGGGCGAGGTCCTGGATCTTGTGGATCTTCTCGGCGTGCGCCTCACCGAGCGATCCGCCGAAGACCGTGAAGTCCTGGCTGTACACGCAGACCCTTCGCCCCTCGATCGTGCCGAAGCCGGTGATGACGCCATCGGTGTACGGGCGGACGTCGTCGAGTCCGACGCCGTGTGCGCGGTGGCGGACGAGGGCGTCGACCTCTTGGAACGAATCCGGATCGAGGAGGTACTCGACGCGCTCGCGCGCCGTCATCTTGCCCTTTTGGCGCTGGGCTTCGACCGCGCGTTCGGTGCCGGGGCGGCTCGCCTCAAGCTTGCGACGGGCGAGGTCCTCGAGTCGTTGGGCGCGCAGACTGCCAGAGGCCTCTGACATGGAGGAAGAGGCTACCTGGGCCGGAGCCGCGCCTCGCAGGTCGTTACGAGTCGAGTGCCCGCCGACCGTCGAGCGCTCGCCCGAGGGTCTGTTCGTCGGCGTACTCGAGATCTGCTCCGACGGGGATCCCGCTCGCGAGCCGGGTCACCTTCGGGCCGTAAGCCTTGAGGACCTTCGCGAGGTACATCGCCGTTGTGTCGCCTTCGAGATTCGGATTCGTGCAGATGATCACCTCTTGGACATGGTCGTTCTCAACCCGTTCGAGGAGTTCTTTGATGTGCAGTTGCTCGGCACCGATCCCCTCGATCGGACTCAGCGCTCCGCCGAGCACGTGGTAGCGCCCGCGGAATGAGCTCGCGCGTTCGACCGCGACGACATCGCGCGGGTCTTCGACGACACAGAGCAACGACGAGTCGCGCGACGGGTCGGCACAGATCGCGCACTGGTCCCCGACGGCAATGTTGAAGCAGACCGGGCACGTCGTGACCTTCTCTTTCACCTCGACGATCGCCCGCGCGAGCCGGAACGCATCTTCGTCCATGACGCGCAGCAGATAGAACGCGATCCGTTGCGCGGACTTCGGTCCGATGCCGGGCAGTCGGCCCAGCTCGTCGACGAGGTCTTGGATCGGCGCGTCGAACAGCGGCATCAGACCCTCAGCGCTCCTCACCGAGAGCCGGCGCGAAGGAATCGTCGATCATCGCCCGGATCGCCGCCGTGACCCGCTCGGTACGCAGTTCGCGGAGGCGAACGGACGCGTCTTGCACGGCGGCGGCGACGAGTCGCTCCAACTGTCCGACTCGGTGCGGATCGACGACAACCGGGTCGATTTCGACCGTTGTCGACGTGCCGTCTTCGTGAACTCGGACGCGTACCGCGTCGTTCTCCGCCACGCCCACCACGGTCGCATCCGTGGGCAGCCATGTTTCGCTGTCGATCTGTCGCTGAATGGCGGAAATCTTCTCGAGCAGGTTCTCTGTGAACGGCGACGGCATCTAGACCTCCTCGGCGCCGGGAAAGGCTTCGAGCAGTCGATCCTCGGCGAGGTCGAGACCGCTCAACCTCTCGTCGGTGGCAGTCGACCGACGGCCCTCTCCGGTGGTGGCGCGTGCCTCAGCGACGAGTGCCTCCTCTTCGCTCTCGTGCGACTCGGTTTCGCGACGCGCCGCGTCGTCAGTGCGTCGCGTCGTCGACGCCCCCACCCGTTGTGCTTCCGGCGCGGATTCGATGACGAGCCGGACCACGACCGGCCGGCCGAAATGGCGGCTCAAAACGTCCGAGATCTCGCCACACAACGGCTCAGCGTGGTCGAGGTGCGCCTGATTCGGCAGCGCCAGCACCGCCCCCGCGTCGTCGGCGGCGACGAACCGGCCAACCTGGTAGATCGCCCGCAGCTTCGGGCGCAGTTTTGGCAGGATCTCGTCTCCCCATGCCGCGACGAGGTCGTCCCGGCTCGGCGCCGGTCCGGGTTCCGCTTCGCCCCCGGCTCCGCTGGCGAGTGTCGTTTCCGGTGTCGGTTCGGCGGCGACCGGCGGGATCTCTGCCCGGGTTGTGTGCGGCGTGACCTCCTCGGAGACCGCACTGGCAGCGGGCGCGCGTGGTCGCGACCGTGGGGCGGGAACACCGGGGGCCCCGTTGGCGCGCATGTCTTCGACCTGGCGTTCGAGTCGGTCGAGGCGGTCGAACACGGCGTCCGCCATCGTGTCGGCGTCGGGTCGCGCCGCGCGCAACAACGCGATCTCGAGTGAAACCCGAGGGTCGGGCGCGTCGCGCATCGCGGCGATGGCGGTCCCGATCAGGTCCATCGCCCGCACGCAGCGGGCGGCGCCAAGCTCGGCGAGGACTTCTTCCGGCTCCGCTGCTGTGACACCGACCGAATTCGCTCCGACGAGCGAGAGGAAGTCGGCACGCAGACGTTCGATGAGGTCGACGGCGAGCTGCGCGGGGTCGCGTCCGGCACGCACCGCCCGGTCGAGCGCGGCGATCGTCCCACCGACGTCACTTCGCGAGAGGAACGCAACGACATCTGCGAGCGCGGCCTGGTCGTCGGTCGTCTCCGCGCCTGCCGCGATCTGATCGAGCACCGAGAGCGCGTCTCGTGCCGAACCGCGGGCGCGCCGGACCACCGACGCGATCTTCTCCGAATCGATCTCGAGCCCTTCGGTCTTGGCGACGTCGCCGACGAGGGACGAAAGCTCGTTCTCGTCAATGAGATGAAATTCGAAATGCTGCGTTCTGCTGCGGATCGTCGGCAGGACGCGCTGCGGGTCGGTGGTTGCGAGCACGAAGACAACGTGATCCGGCGGTTCCTCGAGCGTCTTCAGTAACGCGTTCGAGGCCGCGTTCGAGAGCATGTGCACTTCATCGACGATGTAGACCTTCCACCGACCCGGGGTCGACAGTGACGCTCGTGCGACGAGGTCACGCATCGCGTCGACTCCATTATTCGATGCCGCGTCGAGCTCATGGACGTCGAATGACGCGCCATCGGCGATGGCGACACAGGACTCGCAGACTCCGCACGGCTCGCCGTCCACTGGGGCCGCGCAGTTCAGCGCCTTCGCAAGGATCCGTGCCGTCGAGGTCTTTCCGGTGCCGCGAGCGCCGGAGAACAGGTATGCATGCGTCGTGTGACCGTCGCGGACCGAGTTGCGCAAGGCCCGGGTGACATGGTCCTGGCCGCGCACTTCGGCGAAGGTCTGCGGGCGGAAGCGCCGATAGAGCGACTGGTACGGACGTTCTTCGGTCACGAGCTCAGCGGTTCGCGAGGATTGACGCGGCACGGCGACAATCTACGGGCAGGTAGCTCTTCATCGTCCGAAGCCGTCGCGCCCGCGGGCGCAACGGCCAGGTCGCCTGCGGCACCCGGGACGATCCGCTGAGAGCTGCTGTCTTCCGACCCTGACTCGGTTCACGGGGTCCCGTCGCGCAGAACCCGGCCGTTGCGCTCGCGGGCGCACGGAGCCAACACGGTAGCGTTTCGGCCTCTCGGAGGGGTGCGAGAGCGGCCGAATCGGCACGACTGGAAATCGTGTGTCGGGCAACCGACCGTGGGTTCGAATCCCACCTCCTCCGCCACCACTTCAACCGAAAGGAATTCCGCGTGACGACGAGCGGGGCGATCGCTGACGAGGACGCGATGCGAATCGCGCTCGGAGAAGCGAGCGATGCCGCAGCCGCCGGCGATGTCCCGATCGGTGCCGTTGTCATCCGCGACGGAGCGCTCATCGCAAGGGCGCACAACGAACGCGAACGCGCTCAGGACCCGACCGCACACGCCGAGATCCTTGCGCTTCGCACCGCCGCCAAGAAACTTTCCAGTTGGCGACTGGGCGAATGCACCGTCGTCGTAACGCTTGAACCGTGCGCGATGTGTGCTGGTGCGCTCGTGCTCGCTCGCGTTGCCCGCCTCGTCTTCGGCGCGGCTGATCCGAAAGCGGGTGCCTGCGGATCGCTCTATAACCTGCTTGCTGACCCACGCCTCAATCACGAAATACCGATCAGCCGTGGCGTTCTCGAGACGGAGTGCGCGAAATTGCTCACCGATTTCTTCGGTCACCGACGCGGCGGAACGACGACCGGCCCGGATTTGAGGGACCCGAGGTTCGATTAGCCTCCCCGCCCGGAGGGATGCGAGAGCGGCCGAATCGGGCGGTCTCGAAAACCGTTGTGCGTCATGCGTACCGTGGGTTCGAATCCCACTCCCTCCGCAGAGTGGGCTTTACTCCGTTCAGTGGACCGGGTTCATCGCAACGCGTAAGTAAACGCTCAGCTGAGTGGACCCACCCGCGATTCGCCGTGCCTATTCGCCGTCCATCAGGCCGGATTCGTACGCGAAGACGACGAGTTGGGCGCGGTCTCTTCCGCCGAGCTTGCTCAAAACGCGCGAGACGTGCGTCTTTGCCGTCGCCACGCTCATGTGGAGATCTGCCGCGATCTCAGCGTTGGATCGTCCGTTCGCGACCAAGGTCAGTACCTCCACCTCGCGCGGCGTGAGGCGCGACAGCGCGACGGGGGATGCGCTCATAACCGGACGGCGCCGGGTGAACTGCTCGATCAGGGTGCGAGTGATCCGTGGCGACAACAATGCGTCGCCCGCCGCGATCACGCGTATTGCCTCGAGTAGCTGGGCGGGCGGCGTGTCCTTCAACAAAAAACCGCTCGCGCCGGCGCGTAGAGCACGGTAGACGTATTCGTCGAGATCGAAGGTCGTGAGGATCAGGACCCGAGTCCGACCGCTTTCCTGCGTCGAGACGATCTGGCTCGTTGCCTCGATCCCGTCCAGGTCAGGCATTCGGATGTCCATCAAGATGACATCAGGGCGAGTCAACGCCGCGAGATCTACCGCTTCCTTTCCCGTCGACGCCTCACCGACGACGGTGAGATCGTCCGCAGAGTTCACGAGCACGGAGAACGCCCCGCGCACGAGCGCCTGGTCGTCGGCGATCAGAACGGCGATTGTCACGTCGCCGCCGTGAGCGGGATCCGGGCCAGCACTCGCCAGCCGCCGCCTGGTCGGGATCCAGCTGCCAAGGATCCCTCGAAGAGTGCCGTTCGCTCGCGCATCCCGACGATGCCGTGGTGCTCGACGGGCGCCGAATGGTACGGAACGGGGCTGCCCTGGCCGTCGTCCGTGACCTCGACGACGAGCTCGTTTCGTTCCCGGCGGATCTCGATCGTCGCGGATTGGGCGCTCGCGTGTTTGACGACGTTGGTGAGCGCCTCCTGCACAATGCGATAAACGGCGAGCTCGACGAGGGGAGGGATTCGTTGGACGGCCACTTCGTCGATGCGGGTCTCGACATTCAGACCCGTGGCGCGAACCTGGTCGACCAACGAGGGCAGCTCGGCGATACCCGGTGCCGGAGTCAGGTCGAGTTGGGGGTCCTCCTGGCGCAGCACTCCGAGCATTCGTCGGAGCTCGTCGAGCGCGCTGCGGCTCGTATTCCCGACATTTATCAGGGCTTGCTTCGCCTGTTCGGGGTCTTCCTCGATGACGTGGCTGCCGACCCCTGACTGAACGGCGATCACACTCAGGCTGTGCGCGACGACGTCGTGAAGCTCGCGGGCGATGCGCAGGCGTTCCTCGGCCACGCCGCGCTGGGCGCGCTCACGCTCTTCGCGCGCCTTTTGCTCCTTTTGCTCAGCGAGTCCGGCGACGTAGATGCGGCGCTCGCGCACGCTGTCGCCGACAAACCAGGCGGCTACCGCCGACAGCACGCTGAAGGTGGCGTCCCCTTCCCTCGGGTGGGTGGCCGTTCCGACAGCCGCCGCCACCACTAACGCTAGGGACACAAGGGCGAGGGCGGGAACCGAGCGATGCCGTTCGCTGACCGTTGCTACCTGATACATCGGGACAGCAATCAACGGATCCGGCGCAAACGACTGGCCGATCGCCGTCGCCACGCTCAGGGAAACCGTGGCGAGCGCAAGCGCGGGCACCGGCCACCGTCGACGCATCGCGATGGGGATTGCCGCGCCGAGCGCGAGCCCGAGGACGCGCCCCGACACCTCCGTGCCGTATGCGACCGGGGAAAAGATGTGTGGGAGAGTCGCCGCCAAAAGGACGATTGCCACCGCGTAATCGATCCGCTGCAGCGTTTCGGGTTGCAGTTTGTGAAGAAACGGCCGTTTCAGCTGCACCGGGTCGAGGTCGACATCCTCCATCGCCGCGTGACGTTACCGATGCGATCAGCGGCTGTCGTCAGGCGCCGGGCGACCTCGCGCGTACATCTCAGGTTGTAAGCGGGCGCCGATGATTGCGCCCGAATACCCCTTTCGATGGATGCAGAAAAGGTTCCCCCGGTGGACGAATTGTCGCTCGCGAACCTCGATCATGAGGTGGTCAAGCGAGGGAAGGGAGCGCCGTGATCGAAGCACGGGGTTTGACCAAGATCTATGGCGGCAAACGCGCCGTCAACGATCTCAGTTTCACGGTTCTGCCCGGGAAAGTGACCGGCTTTCTCGGTCCCAACGGTTCGGGCAAATCGACGACGATGCGGATGGTTGTCGGACTCGACGCGCCGAATTCTGGCGTGGCGAAGGTAAACGGGCGTGCGTACCAGAGCCTCGGCTGGCCGTTGCACGAAGTCGGAGCCCTGCTCGAGGCGAAGGCGATCCACCCCGGGCGATCGGCGCGGGGCCACCTCTGGATGCTGGCCCAGACGAACGGGATCAAGAAACAGCGCGTCGACGAGATGCTCGACTTGGTCGGCCTGAGCGCGGTCGCCGACCAGCGCGCGGGCAAGTTCTCACTTGGAATGAGCCAACGTCTGGGAATCGCCGCCGCGTTGCTTGGCGACCCTGGCGTGTTGCTGTTCGACGAACCGGTCAACGGACTCGATCCTGACGGCATCCGTTGGGTGCGCAACCTCCTGAAGAACCTGGCGCGCCAAGGCCGCACGGTATTTGTCTCGAGCCACCTGATGAGTGAGATGGCGCTGACGGCAGAAGAGGTGGTCGTTATCGGCAAGGGCAGCCTGATCACTCAAGCGTCGATCGAGGAGCTGACCGGGAAGAGCTCCCAGAATTTCGTCCGCGTTCGATCGCCGGAGATCAATCGGCTGCGCGAGTTGCTGGAATCCAATGGCGCCGTGACGCTCAGTGAAGATGACGGTTCGCTGTCGGTGCGCGAACTCGCCGATCGTGAGATCGGGGACCTGGCGACGCGTGCGGGCATCGTGCTCTACGAGCTCTCCCAACAAACCGCTTCGCTTGAAGATGCCTTCATGGAACTCACGGAACAGACCATCGAGTACCGCGGCAACGAAAGCGCCGCGATCAAGGAAGGAGCAAAGGCGTGAGCACGACGACACTCGATCTCGCGTTGCCGACGACCGGAGCGCGACCGGGTCAATACAAACTGCGCGGCATGCTCGCCTCCGAGTGGACCAAGCTGCGCACGGTCCGCTCGACGCCGTGGGCGATCGGGGTGACGCTCGTCTTGGGAGTCGGGGTGAGCATCATCGCTACCGCGGAAACCCGAGCCCACTGGAAGCCGACATCTTCCGTCGGTTTCGATCCGACCCAGGTGAGTCTGATCGGAATGGCGTTCGCCCAGTTGGCGATCGGCGTGCTCGGAGTGCTCGCGATCAGTTCCGAGTACGGGACCGGCACGATACGTGCCACGCTGACGGTGACACCGAGAAGAGCCGGGGTGTTGATCTCGAAGGTGGCGGTGTTCGCTGCGCTCGCTCTCATCGTGTCCGAGGCGGTGTCGTTCGTCTCCTTCTTTGTCGGTCAAGCGTTCCTCACGCGCCCGGCGATCCACGCCACCTTGGCAACACCGGGGGCGCTCCGCCAGGTGATCGGCGCAGGGCTCTACGTAACCCTGCTCGGTCTGCTCGGACTGGCGTTCGGGTTCATCATTCGGCACACCGCCGGCGCGATCAGCGCGTTGGTCGGGGTGGTGCTCGTCCTGCCGCTGATCGTGCAGGCGTTTCCGCAGGCGCTCGAGACGGAGTTGAGGCGCTTCCTCCCAGACAGCATCGGTGCTGCGCTGACTTCCATCAACCCGAATCCGTCGTCCTTCTCACCGTGGGTCGGATTCGGCGTGCTTTGCGCCTATGTCGCCGGCCTGCTCGTCTTCGGCGGCTCATTGTTGTCGAGGCGCGACGCCTGATCGCGAACGCGGTGGGGAGAGCCGGACGCGCAAATCGAACGGAGTCTTCGCTTGTCCCGGCTCTCCGCGCCCGATCTCTGCATCCGGAAATTTCGCAGCGCTGTCTACTTGGGCAGCGACGCACTGAAGAGTTGCAGCTGTGCCATCTCATCATTCGCGCGCACAACGGTGGTTGCGGGAGCGGTTTCCTAACCCGAGCGCGGAGACGGGTTGCCGAATGCGCGCGCGACGGTTGCCGCGATGCGGCGTTGGACCTCCGCCGGTTGATAGGAGCCGGTCGGGAACCGTTGCCGGTAAAGCTTGAGGAGATCCGGTCGCCCGTCGGCGAGGAAGCCGAGGCAGTGCTCGCGAATTTTCGGTCGTAAGTGGAGCGCGATCGCGTGGACGGAGGTCGCGCCGGCGTCCTTGCAGGCGCGGGCGATCTCTTCCAAGTGCTCGTCGTCGTCCGACAACCCCGGGACGACCGGCGCGATGAGGACACCACACGAGATGCCGGCTGCATTCAGTTTTCTCACGGCTTCGAGGCGTCCCCTCGGCGGCGGGGTACCGGGTTCGAGAAGGCGCCATACGTCGGTGTCGAGAGTGCCGATCGAGATGTTGAGTCCGATTTCGGCGCGGTCGCGTGCCTTGCGCAAGAGGTCGAGATCACGCAGCACGAGCGTCGACTTCGTGAGGATGCTGAAGGGATTTCCCGCATCCGCGAGCACTTCAATCAGTCCGCGCGTGAGGTGATATCGGGCTTCGGCCTTTTGGTAGGGATCCGTGTTCGTCCCCATCGCGATCGCGTCACCGCGCCATTTCCGCGATGCAAGTTCGGCGCGAGCTCGGGCGACGGCGTTCACCTTGACGACGATGCGCGAGTCAAAATCGTTAGCGAGGTTGAACCCGAGGTATTCGTGCGTCGGTCGCGCAAAGCAGTACCGGCACACGTGCGAGCAACCTCGATAGGCGTTGATCGTGTAGCGGAACGGCATGCGACTTTCTTCCGGGACCTTGTTGATGATCCGTTTCGCATTCACCTCGTAGAACGTGAGCCCGCGGTACTCGCCGACCCCGACCCGCCGCTCGAGGTCAGAGTCGGGGTCGAAAAGAGCGGGTGGCTCGACTTCTCCCGCCGCCAAGTGCCATCGGAATCGGTCGGCCATGGGAGCACGCTAATCGAACGTACGTTCGACTCCAACAGCGCCCGACCGCTCCCATCTGCTCAGGCGATGGGAGCCGCGAGGTCAAGCGGGCTGACGGTGATCCCCGTCCCCGCGTGACTGTCAAGGTCTCTCGCCTGCCCAATCCGGCTGGCGGCCAGCGCCGTAGTTCCATTCGAAGTGTTCTGACCGATCTCGAATCGAGGTGCAATGACGCAGAGATCCAGTCAACGAATCCGCGAACGCGTAGCAACGCCGCGAGTTCGCATCTCCACCGCGGCGGCCGTGCTGGTTGCACTTGCCACGTTCGCCTTCGTCGGGGTGACGACGTCCGGCGCCGGCCCGCGTCACACACGCCACGCGACCATGACCACCAAGGTCCACGCGGTAAGCGTGACGGGCGTTGGCACGGTCCTCGTCGACAGCGCGGGCAGGACGTTGTACGTCTTCTCGGTCGACAAGCGTTCGAAGGTGGCCTGTTCGACCGCGTGCGAAAAGTACTGGCCGCCGCTCGTCGCCGACGGATCAGTCGTGGCGGGTTCCGGCGTAAAGAAAGCGCTGCTCGGCAAAATCAAGGCCCCGAACGGCAAAGAGGTCGTGACCTACAACCACTGGCCGCTGTACACCTACGTCGCCGACACGAAGGCGGGCGTCGCGACCGGTGAGGATGCGGTCGCGTTCGGCGGCACGTGGCGGGCGATCCACCCGAGCGGAGCTGTCGCTGAGAAGCAGTCCTCGAGCGGCGGTGGTGGTGGCGGCTACGGGTATTGAGCGCCATCTCCAGTCCAGCCCGCGCCGTATCTTTCAGCGTGCCCCGCGACCGGCTCCCCGTCGGCGAGCTCACCGATGAAGCGCTGCTGGCCGGATTCGGAGCGGGCGACGAGGAGAGCACCTTGGCCTTCGTCCGCCGCTTCCAAGCGCGGGTCTTCGGTGTCGCGATTGCCGTTCTCGGCGACGGCCACACCGCCGAGGACGTCGCGCAGCTCACTTTTGAGCGGGCGTGGCGTCACGCCCGCACCTATGACTCGCGTCGGGGATCGGTGGTCTCGTGGCTGAACTCGATTGCACGCAATGCGGCGATCGACGCGTCGCGGGTGCGGGTCGCAACCCCGACGGATGCGATCGAGCTCCTCGAGCGTGCCGGCGTCGCGGGAGATTCGCCAGAGCGGGCCGCCCTTTCGGGCGAATCCGCGGTCGAGCTGCGAGGCGCGCTCGCGGCGCTGCCACACGAACAGGCGCGGGCGATCGTGCTCGCCGGCATCGGGGGCCTTTCGGCGAGCGAGGTGGCAAGTGTCGAGGGAATCCCTCTCGGAACGGCGAAGACCCGTATCCGCATGGCGATGATGCGCCTTCGGGTCGCGCTCGACAGACCGGGCGTCGACCGTGACTGACCTGACGTGTGCCGAGTTCCGCGCGCTCAGCGTCGAGTTCGCGCTCGGCGTACTCGACGCGCGTGAACGGGCATTCGCCGTCGCGCACCTCGAGCGGTGCACCGATTGTCGGCGCGAGATGGGCGAGCTTGCCGGGATTGCGGACGGTCTCGCCTCGCTTGCTCCGCCCGTCGAACCGCCGAACGGGTTCGAATCCCGCGTCCTAGAAGCCCTACGCGCCGTGCGACACGATCGAGCGACGAAAACCCGGCGACGGGTCGCTCCTTTCATCGCGATTGCCGCCGCGGTGTTGATTGTCGCGGGATTCGTTGGATGGACGTTGCGCGGTGGCGGCAATCCAAGCCCTCCCGTCGTTCACGCCCAGCTCACGAGCTCAAATCTCACGTCGCCTCGTCACGTGGTCGGAGAGGTCGTGATCAGCCGGGCCGGTTCCTGGCTCTCGATGGCGGTCGATCTCCCCGAAAAGAGCGCTTGGGCCACGTGCGAGGTCATTACGAGACACGGCCTGACGGTGGTTGTCGGCTCGTTCCGGGTCGTCCACGGTTACGGCTATTGGGCGGCACCACTTCATGGACCGATGACGATCGACGGAGCTCGCCTGGTCGACGACAACGGCCGGACACTCGCCTCTTCGACGTTCACAGCGGTACGCGTCGGAGGCGTCACGTAGCACTCGGGAGCCGTTGCACAGGGGGAGTCAATGATGCGCTCACAATCGTCGATCTCCATTGACCGCCCCGCCGAAGAGGTGTTTCAGTTCCTCGCCGACGGGGCGAATAACCCGAAGTGGCGATCGGGCGTGCTCGAGATCGAGAAGATCGGCGGCGACGGCGTCGGTGCGATCTATCGGCAGGTCCTGCAGGGTCCCGGGGGTCGCCGAGTCCCCGGCGACTATCGAGTCACCGAGTTCCAACCGCCGAACCGGCTCGCGTTCCTCGTGATCGCGGGCCCGGTGCGACCGATGGGCACTTTCGACGTGCAAGCAGACGGACCGGCGAGGTCGCGTGTGAATTTTGCTCTCGAAGTTCAACCGAGGGGCTTCATGGTTCTGATGTCGCGCATGATCACCCGACAGGTACGGCGTGAGGTCGAGTCGATCGGCGAGTTGAAGCGCGTGCTCGAATCGGAGTGAGACGGACGCACGTTGGTACGCGCGTGATCATTTTTGTCATTCTGGCCCCGAAACTGCGCCTTCGGAGCAGCCAGAATGGTTGTCGAGGGTTGTCAAGCCTTTGAACCCTCGCCCGAGAGGACGGGGCGAACAAGGACCCGTTCGGAGGGGTTGTGACTCGTTTGCGACGGCTCGTCGTGTCGGCGGTGTTCGTTTTGTTCTCGGCTCTGCTGCCCGGGTTGTTCGCGTCGCAGAGCGGCGCGGCGCAGAGGAATGCGATCGAGCCGGCGCGAGTGGATTGCGGAACGATGCACCCGTCGCATCCACGAACCGGCGAACGGGTTCGCGTCGCTGCGGGCTTCTCCGGTGACGAAGCGTCTTTGACTGGAACCTACGGCGGCACCTTTGGCTCGGAGATCTCAAAGCCCTCGCTCGTGATTCGTGATCAGGGCCGAGTCCTTCTCTCCGAACGCGTCGGCGAGGGACCGGATTTCTTCAAGGACTCGGTGTCGCTCGGGTACTTCACGGTCTACGAAGCAAGAGCGAACGTTCCGCAAGGTTCGTTGTGCGTGGCTCGGCTCATTCCGGGAGCACAGCCGAGCATGTTGCTCAACCTGTACAGCGGTGGCGCGCATTGCTGCACGATCCTCGACGGTTATCGCTTCGGATCGGATCGGCGACGGCTCGTCTCGCTCGACCTCGGGAACCCGGAGGCCGAACTCGCTGTGGAAGGCGGCAGGTTCGTGATCATCACCGCGGACAACTCCTTTGCGTACGCGTTCTCGTCGTTCGCGGGTTCGGGGATGCCCGTCGAGGTGCTGGCCTTTTCCGGCGACGCGTTCACGAACGTCACCCGTGACTACCTCGGAATCGTCGCCGAGGACTCGAACATCTGGCAGAGCGGCTACTACGAGGACCCCGCGAACGGGACGGGGCTGATCGCCGCCTGGGTTGCCGACGAGGATCTCCTCGGCAGGTCGGCCTCGGCGTGGTCGTTCGTCGAAAGTGCCGTGCGCACGGGCCAGCTCAAGGTGATGCCGTGGTTCAAGTCCGACGCCGCATACCTGAAGGCACTCCGCGCGCTTTTGGTGAAGGACGGCTACCAGCCGGCCTGATCGGATCGAAACGAAGCGCCTGCCGCTCGCTTCAGGATGCGAGCGGCAGGGAGCCTCCGTCGGTTTCGGCGTGTTCTGAGAGCGCGACCTTCAGCACGTCGTCGATCGTCTCGGCGAGGGTGAAGCGCATGTTGTTGCGCACGTCCTCCGGGACGTCTTCGAGGTCACCGCCGTTGCGCGACGGCAGGATCACGTGGCTCAGCCCGGCGCGGTACGCGGCGAGCACCTTCTGCTTCACGCCGCCGATCGGCAGCACACGACCCTGCAAGGTCACCTCTCCGGTCATGCCGACCTGCGGGTCGACCGGCTTGTCGAGGAGCAGGCTCGCGAGCGCCGAGACCATCGTCACCCCCGCGGACGGTCCGTCCTTCGGGACGGCGCCGGCGGGCACGTGCAGGTGGAACCGGTTGCCCTCGAAGGCGGCCGCATCGATGCCGAGCTCGTCGGCGTGCGAGCGCACGTGCGAGAGGGCGATCTCCGCGGACTCCTTCATCACGTCGCCGAGCTGACCGGTGAGCGTGAGCCCCTCGGTGCCGCGCATCTTCGTCGCTTCGATGAACAGCACGTCGCCACCGGCGCCGGTGACGGCGAGTCCCGTCGCGACCCCGGGCACGCTCGTGCGGTCGGCCGCCTCAAAGAAGAAGCGCGCCCGCCCGAGCCAGCCCTTCACGTCGTCCGCGTCGAGGACAACCGGCGCGACGCGCTCTTTCGAGGCGATCTTCGTCGCCACCTTGCGCATCAACCGCCCGAGCTCGCGCTCCAAGTTGCGGACTCCGGCCTCGCGTGTGTAATCGGCCGAGATGACGCGGATCGCGTCGTCGGTCACTTCGACTTCGTCGGCGCGCAAGCCTGCACGCTCCAACTGACGCTTTAGGAGATGATGACGCGCGATCGCGACCTTCTCCTCCTCGGTGTAGCCGTCGATGCGGATCACTTCCATCCGGTCGAGGAGCGGTGCGGGGATGGTCTCGAACACGTTTGCCGTCGCGATGAACAGCACGTTCGAAAGGTCGAGCTCGACTTCGAGGTAGTGATCGCGGAAGGTGTGGTTCTGCGCCGGGTCGAGCACTTCGAGCAGTGCCGACGAGGGGTCACCGCGGAAGTCCGACCCGATCTTGTCGACCTCGTCGAGCACGATGACGGGGTTCATGGTGCCGGCCTCGTGCAGGGCGCGCACGAGGCGACCGGGCTGCGCGCCGACGTAGGTGCGCCGGTGGCCGCGGATCTCGGCCTCGTCGTGCACGCCGCCGAGCGCGACACGCACGAAGCGGCGTCCGAGGGCGCGCGCCACGGATTCGCCGAGTGAGGTCTTGCCGACGCCCGGGGGACCGACGAGCGCGAGGATCGCTCCGGCGCCGCGGCCTTGTGTCGGGGCCATACCCCGCTCCGCCTTGAGGGCGCGTACCGCGAGCTGTTCGACGATGCGCTCCTTGACGTCTTTCAGCCCCTCGTGGTCCTCGTCCAAGACGCGCGCCGCCTCGTTCACGTCGGTGTTGTCCTCGGAGGTGACGCCCCAGGGGAGTTCCAAAACCGTGTCGAGCCAGGTGCGGACCCAGCCGAACTCGGGGCTCTGTTCGCTCGTGCGCTCAAGCTTGTCGATCTCGCGCTCCACCGCCTTGCGCACCTGCTCGGGAAGCTCGCGCTCGGCGATCTTGGCGCGGTAGGACTCGGGGGAACCGTCGTCGGTCTCTCCGTCGAGCTCACCGAGCTCCTTGCGGATGGCGTCGAGCTGACGACGCAAGAGGAACTCGCGCTGGGTCTTTTCCATCCCCTCTTCGACGCTTGTCTTGATCTGCTCGCGCAGGGTCAGGTCGGCGAGGGTCTCGCGCGCCCAACGCAGAACGAGGCGCAGCCGTGCCTCGACGTCGAGCGTCTCCAGCACCTCCACCTTCTGCACGAGCGACAGGTCGGGCGAGTACCCGGCGAGGTCGGCGATCTCCGCCGGGTCGGTGACCTCGCGCAACCGCTCGGCGATCCGGCGGGCGCCGCGGGTCAAAAGGATGTTCTCGAGCACCGCCCGGTACTCCCGGGCGAGCTCGGCGATGCGCGGTGAGTCGGCCCGCTCGTCGGCGGGGTCGACCTGCACCCACAGCGCCTGTCCGGTGCCCGGCACCGCGGTGCCGATCGTCACTCGGGAAGTGCCGTGGATCACCATCGCCCGGTGTCCACCGGGCAGCTCGCCGATCTCGAGGATCTCAGAGATCACCCCAACCGAGGAGTAGCGGCCGTCGATGTGCGGGACGAGGACGAGCTTGCCGCCGACCGATCCCGCCGCGTCGAGGGCGGCCTTCGCCTCTTCGGTCTCGAGGGCCATCGTGAAGACCATTCCGGGCAGCACGACGCCCGAGGTCAAGGGCAGGAGCGGGAGCGTCTCTGTCGTCGCCAGCTCGGCCATTCGGTCCTCCATTCGGGGCGGCTTTCCGCCGCCCATTTCCTTGCGCGTACAACAATGTACGGAGAATTTCTGTTCCTCAGGCGCGCCGCTGGGAGCGTTGTCGGAGTTTTTTGCGGCGGGAAAGGCCAGCTCAGCGGGGCGGAATCGGCCGCGAGGCGCGAGCGATCTCGACGTCGAAGCGCTCCCCGTCGGTCGAGGGCCACACCGCCGCGGTGGCGTCGGAGTAGCGGTCCGCGTCGACGAGCGGCTCGCCGAGACGGTAGCTCCGCAGGGAGAGGCCGAAGTTTGACGGCGATGCCTTCTCGCCGAGTCCGCGGTGCACGAGCAGCACCGCAGCCAGCGCCGATGCCGCGATGACGAAGACCGACGCCCGGTCGAGGCCGACCGATTCGCCGGAGGTGACTCCGGTGCCGATGATCGCCGCGGTGAGCGCGACACCGATCGCCGCGCCGACCTGGCGGCTCATGTTCACGAGTCCGCCGGCGAGGCCCTGCTCGCTGTCGGTGATCCCTTGCGTGGCGGCGACCGTGGCGCCGAAGGCTCCGGAGGCGGTCCCGTAGCCGGCGAGCATGAACCCGACGACGAGCAGCGGGTAGCTGCGCAGCGCGACGAATCCGGCGAGCAGGCCGAGGCCGGCCGCGGCGGCGGCGCCCGAAATCATCAGGTAGCGGTGCGTGCCGACGCGGCGAACGATGCGAGCGCCCCGCGAGGCGCCGAGGAAGCCGATGATGCCCTGGGGCGCCATCGCGAACCCGGTGGCGAGCGGCGAGTAGTGCAGGACGAGCTGTAGGTAGAGCGGCATGACGAGCAGTTCCCCCACGCTCCAGGCGCCGAGCATGATCGTGAAGATGTTCGCGGCGGCGAGCTGGCGGATCCGCAGGATGTCGAGCCGAACGAGCGGGCTCGGGTGGCGCTGCTCGACGGCGACGAAGGCGGCGAGCAGGGCGAACGCGACAATCAAATAGAGCACGGTCTTGCCCGACAGCCAGCCGTTGATCGGCCCCTCGGAGACGGTGTAGACGATCGCGGCGATCGCGGCGGTGATCAAAAGCGCGCCCCCGACGTCGAGTCGCGGCCGCTTTGCGGCGCGCTTCGTGGCGGGGATCAGCGAAGGCGCCAGTGCCGCTGAGATGAGGCCGATCGGCACGTTCACCCACAGCACCGCCCGCCAGTCGAAGAACTCGACGAGGATCCCGCCGAGCACGAGGCCCGCGACGAACCCGATCGAGGCGGTGGCACCGTAGAAGCCGAGCGCCCTCGTGCGCGGGTGACCTTCCGGCACGCTCGTCGTGATGAGCGACAACGCGGCGGGTGCGACGATCGCCGCGCCGACTCCCTGCACGGCGCGCGCCGCGATCAGCACGCCGATGCTGTGGGCGAGCCCTCCGGCGAGAGACGAGATCGAAAAGACGACGAGACCGAGGACGAGCATCCGCCGCCGGCCGAAGAGGTCGCCGATCCGCCCCCCGAGGACGAGGAGACCGCCGAAAGTGATTGCGTACGCGGTGATCACCCACTGGACCGATGTCGCGCCGGCGTGGAGCTCGCGCTCGATCGATGCCAGGGCGACGTTCACGATGCTGAAGTCCAAGACGACCATGAACGCGACGACGAGGATCAGAGCGAGCGCCGCGGCGGGATGCGCCGCCCCGCCTTCACGGTCGCGGTGCGACGCCTGGTCGCGGATCGCCTTTGTTGCCCCGCCGAGGGTGCGCAGCGAAGCGAGGGCGCGGCCCGGCCCGAACGCCCGCCGGCCCGAAGGTTCCGCAACCTCCGCTGTGTTGTCCGCCGTCGGCTCCACCGACTTGCTCCCTCTCGGTATTTTAAACGATACGTTTCGTTTCATAATTCGGTCAGTAAGGTCAACGCATGCTTGCGAGTGGTATTCCCGAGCCGCCCTTTGAAGCGCCCGCGGTCGCCCGTGGCCGCGGCCGCCCGCCGAGCGCACAAACCGAACGGGCGATCCTGCAGGCGATGGCCGAACTGCTCGCCGAACGTCCGCTCGCAGAGATCACGATCGAAGAGGTCGCCCAGCGCGCCCAGGTGAGCAAGGCGTCCGTTTACCGGCGCTGGCCGACGAAGGGCACCCTCGCGTTCGACGCCTTCGTCGGTGAATTCCTTCGACGTCTGCCATCTCCGGATACGGGAAGCCTCGAAGGGGACTTGCGCACCTCGTTACGCGGCTGGGTGCGCGTCGTGCGCGACACGACGACCGGGAGGACGCTGCGCGGCCTGATTGCCGAGGCCCAACGTGACCCGGATCTCGCCGAAGCGTGGCGTGATCGATTTGTCAACCCGGTGCGGGCGTCACGCGCCGAGATCGTCAAGCGGGCCATCGGCCGCGGCGAACTCGAGCACGACGCGAACGTGGACGTGCTCTTGGACCTCGTGTACGGCCCCGCGTACCACCGCTTCCTCCAGGGCCATCGTCCCCTCGACGCGGCGTTCGTGAATGCGGTCGTTGACGCCGTGCTTGGGGCGGTGCACGAGGGCGCGATCTGACAGGAGTCGCGTGCGCGACGTCTAGGGCAGGACGAGGTGGCTGTCGCCGAACTCGTGGAACAGATAGCCGGAGCCGATCGCCGCGTCGTACGCGCGCTCGAGCAGGTCGCGCCCGGCGATCGCTTCGAGCATCAAAAGGTGCGACGCCTCGGGCTCGTGCCAACCGGTGCCGATCCCGTCTACCAGGCGGACGGGCCGATCGGGCGTGATCACGACGTTCGTCCAGTCGTCGAACTCCTGTGCGTAACCGAAGCGATCGACTGCCGACTCGAGCGCCCGCACGACCGTCGTGCCGATGGCGATCACCCGACCGCCTTCACGTCGCGTCGCATTGACCCGGTTCGCCGTCGAGTGGGGAACGACGACGCGCTCGGGATAGGGCAGTTCGCCCGCGCCGAGCGATGCGACGCCGGTGTGCAGCACGACGGGTGAGACGCTGACCCCCTTTGCGACGAGCCGGGTGACGAGCTCCGCGGTGAGCGGCCGCCCGGCGCTCGGCATCGTCGCGCTCCCCGGTTCGGTCGCGTACGTGTTTTGGTACGCGGCGAGCGGCCATTCCTTGTCGAGGTACCCGTAATGGATCGGGCGCCCGCGCTTTGCGAGCCACCGGTGTACCGACGTCGGGAGGGTCACCCGCGCGATGTACAGGCGGGTGCTCTCGGGGAAGTGTTCAAGCAACTCGATGGTGCCGCCGTCGGCGACGAGAAGGAAGGCCGGCAGATCGTCGCCGGTCCATTCGACCGAACGCTTGCCGGCGCGCCGTCGCGGCTCGACGACCCACGCGTCATCGTCGATCTCGGTCGAGAAGTGGACGACGAACGGGCGGCCGCTCAGCGATTCGGCGTCGACTTCGGCCGGGATCGTCTGCGAGGTGTTGATCACCACGAGATCGCCCGCCGAGAGGAGGTTCGGGAGTGCGCAGAATCGGCTGTGCACGATTGCTCCGCTGCCGCGGAACGTCGCCATCATCCTCACCGCGCCGCGTGCAACGCCGCGCGCCTCTGGTGGCTCGCGTGCTTCGAGCTCGGCGGGGAGGAAGAAGCCGAGACGCGTCGCCGCCATCGTCAAGCCCCGAGGTGATCGGCTGCGCGGTAGCGCCCGCTCGGCGGACGGGCTTTCAAAAGTCCCAAGAGCGCCGGCGCGATGGCATCGGGGAGCGGACGGTCGGAGATGTCCTCGCCCGGGAAAGCGGCCTGGTGCATCTCGGTGCGCAGATCGCCGGGGTCGAACGCGTAGACCCTCACCGTTTGTTCCTCTGCGCCGAGGACCTTCGACAGCTGCTCGAGCGCTGCCTTCGTCGCGCCGTAGCCGCCCCAGCCTTCGTACGCCTCGATCGCCGCGTCCGACGTGATGTTGACGACAGCTCCCTTTGCGGCTTGCAAGAGCGGGAGCGCAAGCCTGATGAGCGCGAGGGGGGCTTCCACGTTCGTGCGGAACGCGTCGGTGAGCGCGTCCGGTTCGAGGTCCGCGACCTTCGGCAGCGGGCTCGGCCCCAAGGTGCCGGCGTTGTTCACGAGCAGATCCAGACCGCCGATCCGGCTTGCCTCGCCGACGAGGCGGGCGCGGTGTCGGGCGTCGGTGACATCGCCGGGAACGACATGCACGGGGCGGGGGAGCGAAGCCGCGGCGGCGCGGAGGGCGCGTTCGTTGCGAGCGTCGATGACGACGTCCCAGTCCTCTTCAACGAGGACCTTTGTGACGGCGAGCCCGAAGCCCTTCGAGGCACCCGTGACGATCGCGACCGGCATAAGGCTACCGTACTGATTAAAGTTTACTTTAAGTCAAGAGGTGTGGGACCGTGGCCCAGCTGCTCTCGATCGGTGACGTTGCCCACCGGGCAGGAATCAGCGCCTCGGCGTTGCGCTTCTACGAACGCGAGGGCTTGATCGAATCGGCCCGATCGGACGGGGGCCAGCGCCGGTATCGCCGCGAGGTGCTCCGTCGGGTCGCGTTCATCCGCGCCGCGCAGAACGTCGGTCTCAGTCTCGAGGAGATCAAAGAGGCGCTCGCCTCGCTACCGAACTCGCGCACCCCGACGGCGGGAGATTGGAGCCGACTTTCTGCGTCGTGGCGACCCCGACTCGACGCGAAGATCGGTGAGCTTGAGCGTCTCCGAGACCGGCTCGATTCGTGTATCGGCTGCGGGTGCCTGTCGCTCAGCGAGTGCCGGCTCTCGAATCCCGACGACGTGGCGGCGAAGCTCGGACCGGGTCCGCGTTGGCTGATCGGGAACTACGAGCGTGATTCGCTGTCGCGGTCGTGATGGAGGAGGTGCAGCACCGGGTGGTGTGGCCGCGGCCGCGGCCGGTTCCGGGCCCGGTGGCGAAAGTCGATGCGCTTCCCCTCGAGTCGCTCCTTTCTCGTCATCCCGCTCGCCCACTCCGCGTCGCCCGACAAGTTGATCGCCGCGTCGATGAGTTCGATGTGCGAGAACGCCTGCGGGAAGTTGCCGACGAGACGTCGCGCGACGGGGTCGTACTCCTCCGATAACAGTCCGAGGTCGTTGCGAAGTGACAGCAAACGATTGAACATCGCCAGCGCATCATCGCGTCGCCCCATCAAGTTGTAGCAGTCGGCAAGCCAGAACGAGCACGGCAGGAACGCGCCCTCACGCGAAGAGAGACCGTCGACGCCGACTTTGTCATTTGTCGTGTAGCGCAATACGAAGCCGTCCTCCATCAGTTCACGCTCGATCGCCGCGACGGTGCCGGCGACGCGCTCATCGGTCGCGGGGAGGAAGCCGACCATCGGGATCATCAGCACGCTCGCGTCGAGCTCTTTAGACCCATAGAACTGCGTGAAGGTCTTGCGTTCCGCGTCGTAGGCCTTTGTGCACACCTCCTCGAAGATGTCCTGGCGCAGCGCCTTCCACTTGTCGAGCGGACCCTCGAAACCGAACTGCTCGACGTCTTTGACGGCGCGGTCGACTGCCGTCCAGGCGAGCACCTTCGAGTGGGTGAAGTGCTGTCGCGGGCCCCGCACTTCCCAGATACCGTCGTCCGGCTGGCGCCAACCGGTCTCCAAGAACTCGAGCATCTTGAGTTGCAGGTCCCATGCCGGTCCGGCGTGATCTCCCATGCGCCGCGACTCGTGCAGCGTCGACATCACCTCTCCGTAGACGTCGAGCTGGAATTGCTCGGCGGCCGCGTTCCCGGAGCGGACCGGCGTCGAGCCCTCGTATCCGGGGAGCCAGTCCATCTCGCGCTCAAAGAGGTCGCGCTCACCGGCGACGCCGTAGAGGATCTGGAGCTTCGAGACGTCGCCCGCCACCGCACGCAAGAGCCAGTCCCGCCAGGCGAGCGCCTCGTCGTGGTAGCCCGCCGCCATGAGCGAGCTCAGGGTCAAGGTCGCGTCGCGCAGCCAGCAGTAGCGGTAGTCCCAGTTGCGCCCGTTGCCGAGGGCCTCCGGCAGCGAGGTTGTCGGGGCGGCGACAATGCCTCCGGTCGGCTCGTACGTGAGCGCCTTCAACGTGATCGCCGAGCGCAGGACGGCTTCGGACCACTCGTCATCACCGGTCAGCGCGAGCGACGACCACTCCCTCCACCATCTCGTCGTCTGGCGCATCGCGAACGTCGCGTCCGTCGGTCGCGGTGGCGCCAGGTGCGAGGGATGCCACGCCAGCACGAAGGGGACGGAGTGACCTTCGGTCACGGTGAACTCGGCGACCGTCGACATCTGCTCGCCCACGGTCGGCACCGGCGTCCACAGCGCGAGCGCATCGGGTCCGGCGATGGCGGCGAGTACCGCCCCGACCCGGCGAACCCACGGGGTGACGTTCCCGGTACCGAAGCGGATCGTGAGGTCCATCCGCATCTCGACCGTTCCCGAGATACCTTCGACGAGCCGAATGACCTCGGGGAACTCATCGCGCCGCGGCATGAAATCCGTGATGCGGACCGTGCCGGAAGAGGTATCGAATTCAGTCTCCAGCACGAGCGTCTTGTCGACGTATCGCCGCCGGTTGGCGAGCATCGGCTTGCCGTGGCCGGGTCGGGGGCTCTCTTTCGGGGCGATTCGCCAAAAGCCGTTCTCCTCATCGCCGACGAGGCGAGCGAAGCACGCGTCGGAGTCAAAGCGCGGCAGGCAGAGCCAGTCGATCGATCCGTCGCGACCGACTATCGCCGCGGTGTGGGCGTCGCCGATCAGTCCGTAGTCCTCGATCCTCAGTGCCAAGGTGTCCTCCGGCCCCGCGGAATACGTCGCGTCATATCCTCGTCACTCCGTCTACTCGATGCACTGACCGGTCGAAACGGCGGAGTCGTTCTGTTCGGCGGTCGCGATCCGGTTCTGCACGCCGGGAGAGGTCAGCGCGAAGCCGATGTTGCGGTTCGTCGTCGAGCGCGAGAACACGACACCGAGCACCTTCCCGCTCGGTGAGACGAGCGGACCGCCGGAGTTACCGGGTTCGACGTAGCCGCGGATCTCGTAGACCTGGCGGATCGTCAGCGACTCGTCGTAGATATCGCGGCCCTCGGCGGTGAATTGCGTCACCACTCCAGCGGGGCGTTCGCTGAGCGGTCCGTCCTCGGGGTAGCCGAGGAACACGACTCGGCTCCCGCTCGGCACCGTGCTCTTGTCAACGGTGAGCGCCGGGATGCCGAGGTTCGTCGTCCGCAGCACCGCGAGGTCGAAGTGCGAGTCGAACAAGACCGGTACCGCGCGCGCGCTGCGGCCGTTCGGCGCGTAGACGGTGATCGAGCGGGATCCCGCGATGACGTGTGCATTCGTGACGATGAGCCCGCCTGCGACTTCGAATCCGGATCCTTCGACCTCCTCGTTGCAGCCGATGGCGATCACCTTCACCGTCGAGCTTGCCGCCGCGGCTCTCGCCTCTTGGACTTGGATTGCCGACGCGACCCGGACGTTCGCCGTCGGTCCGGGGACGAGGCCGACGACGACTTGGGGGAATCCGCTTTCCGCGAGGTAGGCATCGATGCGCGCGAAGGCATCGGGGACCGGCGGCATCACGGTGTCGATCCCCCGCAGAATCGCCGAGTTCTCGATCTCGTTCGCGAGCAGTTGTGACGGTGCGTTGACGAACACCGACGCGAAGAGCCACAAAACGACACCCATCCCGGCGACGGCAAACAAAAGCCCGACGACGGCATCCAAATGTCCGAAGCGGATGCGCCGGATCGCGCGCCACAGGTGGACCCCGGCTTGGCGCCCAAGTCCGCCGAGCACAGCGGCCGGGACGACGAGGAACACGACAGCGGAAATCGCTTTCGTCGCGGTTCCTGACAGGTGCGGCTCAATGTTGACGATCAGCACCACGCCGAGGGTGACGCCGGCAAGGACGCCGACGATCGTCGCGATCTGCACGGCGGCGCCGACGCGCAGGCCATGGGCCGCGGCGCCCACAAGGAGGACGATGAGGATCGCGTCGAGGAAGTCCACGGACTCCTGGCGTCAGATCGACCGACTGGAGGCGACGATCGGCTCGATGCCGAGGTCGCGATAGGAAAGGACGCTCGAGTAGCTGACGCCGAGCCTCGAGAACGTCGCGGCGGTCTGATCCCCTCGGTCGAGCAATGCGCACGCGTGGACGACCGTGGCCGAGGTTTCATTGACGACGTCGTAGGCGGAAAGGATCGAACCACCCGTCGACGCGGTGTCCTCGAGCAAGACGACGTGTGCGCCGGAGAGATCTGCTCCTTCGATGCGTCGTTTCGAGCCGTGGGACTTCTCCGCCTTGCGCACCGAAAACCAACGTGTCGGTCGCAACAGCGCGACGGCGTGCGCGAACGGGTCGGCACCCATCGTCATTCCGCCGATCGCGTCGTAGGCAATGCCGAGCCGATCGAGGTGCTCGATGAGGGCGCGTGCCGCGATCTCGAGATCGGCGCCATCCGCGACCGCCTTGCGCAAATCGATGTAGTCGTAGCTTGTCGCGCCCGAAGACAGCACGAAGGGTTCTTCGGACCTCGTGTAGGCGCGTCGGACGACGAGGTCGAAGAACGCCTCCGCAAACGGCGTTGGCGACCCGTCCGCTTCCGGAGAAAGACCGCGCCGGGACGGATCCGAAGGTGCCATTTCGCCCTCGATCCTAGGTCGAGGGTCGCGAAACGCCTCTGTGATCAGAGCCGGTCGTTCAGCCGGTAACCCACGCCTCGGATGGTCACGATGTACGCCGGTCGGTCGGGATCGTGCTCGACTCGAGCACGTAGCCGTCCGATGAGCGTCGCGACGATGCGTGGGTCACCTTCGTAGTCGAGTCCCCACACCCGCTCCAGCAGCTCATCGCGCGTCACGACGCGCCCCGCGTTCGCCAAGAGCTCGCGTAGCACCTGGAACTCGCGGAGTGGAAGGTCGATCTCGCGACCGCGGACGGTGACCTCGTGCCGCGCCGGATCCATGACGATGCCGCTCGCGCTGAGCGTCGTGACTGTCGCCGCGGTGTCGCTCGGTCGGTCGCCGTCGAGCTCGCGGAGTTGGGCGCGACGCAGCTGTGCGCCGATGCGCGCGACGAGTTCGCGAATGCGCAGCGGCTTGGTCAGATAGTCGTCCGCGCCAACCTCGATACCGACGACGACGTCCACCTCGTCGTCACGCGAACTGACGATGATGATCGGTGTCTCGACGCCACGATCGCGCAGCTGTCGGCACAGGTCGACGCCTGAGGATCCAGACGGCGTTGCCTCGATCAGGATGACGTCTGGGTGCACAGCGTCATAGGCGCCGAAAACGTCGCCGACGACCCGGATCGGCGTGACGGCAAGTCCCTCGCGCTCGAGCCCGAGCGTGAGCGCGAGGGACTGGTTGTCGTCGTCGCCGACGAGCAGAACGCGTGGCCATTCGGTCCGGTCACGCTCGCGCGCGATCGCACTTGTCACATGTGCTCTTTTCGGTTGCCCCCGTCATCGCGATCGTTGCCGCGGGCGATGACAACCGCGCGTTCTTGAGGTGAACAGTTCGTGACACGGTGGCGAAATCTCGGCGTCGAGAACGTGAATCGGCCGGAGTTCGCCCCCCGTGTCGGCGGTAACGTGAAACTGATGGGTCCGAGCGCAGCTGTCCGACGCCGCGTGCGGTCGGCCACGGCCTTCGGGCGCCACCGCCGTTGGCGGGCCCCGCCGGCGACCGAGTACTCGGCCCATCACGACACCCACCGCGACGTACGCGGCGGGGGTCTGCGCGCGGCAGTTTTCGGGATCAGCGACGGCCTCGTCTCGAACGTTTCACTCGTGCTCGGCACCGCCGGAGCGCACCCCGGAGCGGGGATCGTGCGGCTGGCAGGACTCGCGGGACTGTTCGGCGGTTCGTTTTCGATGGCCGCCGGCGAGTACATCTCGATGCGTTCGCAACGCGAGGTGTTCGAGTACGAACTCGGCGTGGAACGCGACGAGATCGCGAGGAATCCTGCCGCGGAGCGCCGCGAGCTCGAAGGGATCTATCGCTCGCGGGGGATCGACGCCGACACCGCGCGAGAACTCGCCGAGAAGATGATGGCCGACCCGGCGACCGCGCTCGACACCCATGCCCGCGAGGAACTCGGCATTGACCCCGGCGCGCTCGGATCGCCCATCCAAGCCGCGCTCGCGTCGTTCGCCACCTTCGCGGTCGGCGCGCTGATTCCTTTGATCGCCTTCTTGGGGGGAGCTCGGGCAACTCGGCTGTCGAACTCTCGATCGCGCTCACCGGCGCGGCGGCGCTCATCGTCGGGGCGGCGCTGTCATTCCTCACGCGGCGCAGCCTGGTGTACTCGGCGTTGCGGTCGCTCGTCATCTGTGCCGTGGCGGGTGCGATCACCTACGGAATCGGTTCGGCGATCGGCGCTACGGCGGGCTAACGCGATGGCGAAGAAGCAGCGCCCGCAGCAACGCCGCCGCGTCCTGCTCGTCCGCCACGCGCAGGCGCAGTCACGGACGTCCTGGCAGCGCGACGATTTCGAGCGTCCGCTGTCAGTACAGGGCCGCCGCCAAGCGGGTGAGATTGCGGGCCGGTTCTCGTCCGAGCTGGTCGCGAGGGTGATCTCGAGTCCCGCCGAGCGCTGCGTCGCCACCGTCGCGCCTCTCGCGGAAAAGCTCGGTCGTGAGGTCGAGATCGCCGACTACCTCGCGGAGGGATCCGACGGCATCGAGTCGCTCGAGTTGCTCGTCAGTGCGGCGGGCGAGATCGATGAGATGGCGACGCTCGTCGCGTGCTCTCACGGGGACATCTGCTCGGAGATCGTTTCCGGACTCTCCGATTCGGGCCTCTTGGACGGAAAGCTTTCCGAGGTGAAAAAAGGTGGCGCGATCGCGCTCTTCATCGAGGACGGTTCCGTCGTCTCGGGCGTCGTTCTCACCCCCGACGCGCTCGTCGGCTGAGCGAGCCGTTCCTATTCGAGGCGTTCTTCGATCGTGACGGATTCGATCGCGACGCGTTCTTTTGGCTGGCCGGACGGGCTTCCGGCCGCTTCGAGCGAAGCGATGACCTCGAGTCCGGAGACCGCCTTGCCGAACAGCGAGTACAGCGGCGGCAGCGCGGCGCCGTCGGGTCCCGAGATGATGAAGAACTGGCTGCCGTTCGTGTTCGGACCGGCGTTCGCCATCGCGAGCGAGCCGAGCTCGTAGCGTCCAGGCTTCGGCAGCTCATCGTCGAAGCGGTATCCGGGACCGCCCGTGCCCTTGCCTGTCGGGTCCCCGCCTTGGACGACGAATCCCGGGATGATGCGGTGGAAGACGATCCCGTCGAAGTAGTGATACCGCGCCAAGAAGACGAAGCTGTTGACGGTGAGCGGCGCGCCGACGGCGTCGAGCGCGAAGCGCATCGTGCCTTTCGAGGTCACCATCTCTGCGAGGTAGCGGTGCGCGGGGTCGATGCACATCGGTGGTGGGCCGTCGAAGCGCACCTGGCGTTCCGCGGACCCGTTCGCGGGGGGACACTTGCTCGTCATCGCGCTCTCCTTCCGGCCGTTCAGCTAGCGGATGAGATGGTCACCGACACCATGTGGTGCTCCACCGTCGGTGTTCCGCTCGACGTGCCGTCGGCGGCGATCTTGTTCACGACGGCGAATCCCGAGACCACCTTGCCGAACAGCGTGTAGAGCGGGGAAAGCTGCGTTTGGCCCCCCGGCAGCACGATGAAGAACTGGCTGGCATTGGACGTCGGTGCGCCGCCGTCCGCATAGGCGACGTCGTAGGGGACGTAGCAGTTCTTGGTGGCTGTGCAGGTGGAGGGAGGCTCGTTGCCGGTCCACGAGTAGCCCGGCCCACCCGCTCCGGTCCCGGTCGGGTCGCCGCCTTGGACGACGAAGCCCGGGATGACCCGTTGGAAGACGACGCCATTGAAGAAGTGGTAGCGGGCGAGGAAGACGAAATTGTTCACCGCGCGCAGTAGATCGGTCGGTGGCATCGCGATGACGAACGTGCCCACGTCGGTTCTTACCGTCGCGTCGTAGGTCACCCCACGCGAAATACAGATCGGCGGATGGTGGGTGAACTTCGTAACGCGCTTGGCAGCACCGGCTGCGGTCGCCGGCGGACAGGTCGGCGCGACGGCGACCCGGGTGAGGGTGGTGGTCGTCGACGGCGTCGTCGTCGACGTCGTTGTTGTTGACGACGCGGCCTTCTTTGGCTTCGAAGGCTGGCTGACGAGCACGATCACCAAGACGACGAGTCCTGCGACGACGACGGCCGCAGCCCCTTGGCGCAGCCGACGCCCGCGCTGGCGTCGGCGTTGCACTTGGGTGAGCTTCGCCTGACGCTGGGCGCGCTGGCGAGCCCGCTTTTCACTCGGCATGGCGCCACAACGTACTGGTCGTGTGGGCGACGTGACGAGTCGGCGAGAATGAGCCATGGCCGACCGCGAGGCGAGCTTCCGCCCACTCGATCCTTCCGAACTTGCCGCCTTTCAGGCGACAGAGCGCGCCGGCTACCTCCAAAGCCTCGAAGGCTCGGGGATGTCGAAAAAGGAGGCGGAGGCGAACGCCGCAATGAATTTCGCCCGGATGTTCCCGAACGGCCTACTCGCCGACGGTCAGCACATCGGCCGTGTCGTCGTCGACGGCGAGGATGTCGGTGTCCTCTGGCTCGGGGTGGCGGGCGACGAAGCGGATCGATGGTGGGTGTACGACGTCGAGATCGATGAGGACAAGCGGGCACGCGGATTTGGGCGGCGTGCGATGCTCCTCGCCGAGTCCTTCGCGCGCGATCACGGTGCGACGACGCTCGGTCTCAACGTGTTCGCGTTGAACACGGTGGCTCGCTCGTTGTATCACTCGCTCGGGTACGAAGAGTCCGCCGTCCAGATGCGCAAGACGCTCTGATCCGATAGAGCGCTCACGTGAATCGGATTTGGCCTCAACGCCGCACAACTAACTTGGATCCGTGTCGTTAGTCGTCCAGAAGTTCGGTGGCACGTCCGTCGCGGACGCGGATCGCATCCGCGAGGTCGCGAAACACGTCGCGTGGACGCGCAGCCAAGGTGACGTCCCTGTCGTCGTCGTGTCCGCGATGGGCAAGACGACCGACGACCTGATGCGACTCGCCGAGGAAGTCTCGGCGCAACAGCCTGGTCGCGAGCTCGACATGCTGCTGACCGCTGGCGAGCGCATCTCGATGTCACTTTTATGCATGGCCCTCGCCGACTTAGGGGTCGAGGCGGTTTCGTTCACTGGCAGCCAGGCCGGCATCATCACGGATAGCTCGCACACGAACGCGAAGATCGTCGAGGTCCGCGCCGACCGCCTGCGTGATGCGCTGCAGCGCGGCGCGGTGCCTGTCGTCGCCGGCTTCCAGGGGGTGTCGGTAGAACGCGACGTGACAACGCTCGGCCGCGGTGGATCCGACACGACAGCGGTTGCGCTCGCAGCGACCCTCGGAGCCGATCGCTGCGAGATCTATACCGACGTCTCGGGCATCTTCACCGCCGACCCGCGCATCGTGCCGACCGCCAGGCGGCTGCCGCGCGTCTCGTTCGACGAGATGCTGGAGATCTCAGCGACCGGCGCGCGGGTGCTGTCCCACCGCTCTGTCGAGTTCGCGCGCACCCACCACGTGGCTGTCCACGTGCGCTCATCGTTCACCTGGGAACCCGGGACCTGGATCACCGAGGAGGACCCGACCATGGAACAACCGATCGTCTCCGCTGTCACGAGCGACGTGACCGAGGCGCGTATCACGGTGAGCGGGATCCCCGACCGGCCGGGCATCGCCGCCGCGCTCTTCCGGGCGCTCGCCGCCGCCGAGGTGAACGTCGACATGATCGTGCAGAGCAGCTCAATCGGCGCGCTGAGCGACATCTCGCTCACCGTTCCGCGAACCGAACTCGAAAGGGCGCGCGGCGTCGCGCAGTCGCTCCTCCCCGAACTCGGCGGGAGCGAGATCAGCGTCGATGACAAGATCGCCCAGGTCTCGGTCGTTGGGGCGGGGATGAAGACGCACCCCGGGGTGACCGCGGCGATGTTCGAAGCGCTCGCCGCCCACGAGATCAACATCGAGATGATCTCGACCTCTCCGATCCGCATCTCCTGCACGGTGCGAGAGAGCGCGGTGACCGACGCGGTGCGCGCGCTGCATGAGACGTTCGGCCTCAAAGACGCCCAGGCGAACTGAGACCGATAAGGTCGCAAACGTGCGCGTCGGGGTCTTCGGAGCGACGGGCCAAGTCGGCTCGCTGATGCGGAAACTGCTCGACGAACGCGGCTTCCCGGTCGACGAGATCCGCTTCTTTGCGTCCGAGCGATCTGCTGGTTCGACACTCGATTGGCAAGACACGCCAGTCGTCGTCGAAGACGCGTACCTCGCGAACTTCGAGGGGATCGATGTCGCGTTCTTTTCCTGTGGACGCGTCGTCTCGAGAGAGCTCGCACCGAAGGTTGCCGGAGTTGGGGCGGTCGTGATCGACAACTCCGCCGCCTGGCGGATGGATCCGGACGTTCCCCTCGTGGTTTCCGAGGTCAATCCCGAAGCGCTCGCAGCGATCCCGAAGGGCATCGTCGCGAACCCGAACTGCACGACCATGGTCGCCATGCCGGTGCTCAAACCCCTCGACGACGCGGCCCGCATCCGCCGGGTCGTCGCCTCGACCTACCAGGCGGTCTCGGGCGCAGGACTGAAGGGAACCGCCTCACTCGACGACGAGATGCGTGCGGTCGCCCCGCGTGCGGTCGAGCTCGCCTTCGACGGCGAGGCGATCGACCTGCCGATCCCGAAGGTCTTCCCGGCGCCGATCGCGTTCAACGTCGTTCCCCTCGCCGGCGCGCTCGTCGACGACGGCCGGGGTGAGACCGAAGAAGAAGCGAAGTTTCGCAACGAGACGCGCAAGATCCTCGGGCGTCCCGACCTTGCGGTGACGGCGACGTGCGTGCGGGTCCCGGTCTTCACCGGCCACTGCCTTTCACTCACCGTCGAGTTCGACGAGCCGATCTCTCCAGAAAAGGCGCGCGCCCTCCTCGAGCAGGCACCGGGCGTACGGCTCGCCGAGATTCCGACACCGCTCCTCGCCGCCGGCAAGGACCCGGTGTTCGTCGGGCGGATCAGGAAGGACGAGACGGTGCCGTCGGGGCTTTGCCTCTTCGTCGTCGGCGACAACCTGCGCAAGGGCGCGGCAGGCAACGCCGTCGAGATCGCGGAGCTGCTCGAAAGGGCGAAGTCGGCCGCCTAGTAGGCGCGCGCGAAGACGATCCTTTTTCCGTAGGCGGACGGCTTGCCGCAGATCGGGCAGATCCCCTCGGCCTCCGGTTCGTCTCTCGGGATGCAGCGCGGTGTCGCGCCGGTCTGGTCTTGGAAGAGGCGCTCGCACACCTCGTCACCGCAGTGGAACGAATATGCGAACCCGTCTTGGACCGCGGCGACGAGCGCATCGAAGCTGTCAACGCGCCTCGTGTGCTCGTCCCTGAACGCGAGCGCGCGCGCAAAGAGCGCCGCCTGGAAGGCGTAGAGGCGCTCGAAGATCTCCTCGACGAAGTCCACGGTCGTCGAGCTGTGCTTGCTCGCGTCGATGCGGTCGACGACGACGACGGAGTCGGTCGCCAGGTCGCGTGGCCCGAGCTCGACGCGGATCGGCACGCCGCGCAGCTCCCAGTCGTTGAACTTGAATCCTGCGCTCACGTGCTGACGCTCGTCGACGTACACGCGCACGCCTCGCGCGGCGAGAGATTCGGCGAGCATCCGGGCCGCGTTCGTCGTCTTCGCGAACTCGTCGTCCTTTCCGATCGGGACGATCACCACCTGGTACGGCGCGAGTCGCGGCGGGAGGATCAATCCGCGGTCGTCGCCGTGGACCATCACCAGGCCACCGAGGATGCGCGTGCTCATGCCCCACGACGCCGTGTGGCAGTGCGTCCGCACGCCGTCGGGTCCGGTGTAGGTGATCTCGAACGCTTCGGCGAAGTTCGTCCCGAGGTAGTGCGACGTCGCTACCTGCAGGGCACGCCCGTCGCGCATCATCGCCTCCAAGGTGATCGTGCGCACCGCTCCCGGGAACCGCTCGGTCGGCGTCTTGTCCCCGACGATGACGGGGATCGCGCACTCGTCCTGTGAGACGTCCTCGTAGAAACGCGTGGCGACCAACACCTCTCGCGTCGCGTCCTCCTCGTCGGCGTGAGCGGTGTGTCCCTCTTGCCACAAGAACTCCGTCGTGCGCAAAAGGAGCCGCGGCCGCAACTCCCAGCGCACGATGTTCGACCACTGGTTGATCAAGAGCGGCAGGTCCCGGTAGGAGTCGATCCAGCGCGCGAACGTCTCGCCGATCACGGTCTCTGAGGTCGGGCGGACGACGAGCGGCTCTTCGAGCTCCTCTCCGCCGGCGTGCGTCACGACGGCGAGCTCGGGAGCGAAGCCCTCGACGTGGTCGGCCTCTTTTTTCAGATGCGCCTCGGGGATGAGGAGCGGGAAATACGCGTTCTGGTGGCCGGTCGCTTTGATCCGCGCGTCGAGCTCGGCGACGATCAGCTCCCAGATCCGGTAGCCGTACGGGCGGATCACCATCGTCCCGCGCACCGGCCCGCGGTCGACGAGCTCGGCCTTCAAGACGAGCTCGTTGTACCAAGCGGAGAAGTCCTCGCTCTGCGGGGTGACTCCCCGACCTTCGGCCCTCGCCATCGTCGTGTGCGGCCTCCTTTTGGCGTCCTCGGCGTCCGAAGACGGTAGCGGTTTTTCTGCTTCGACCTGGGCGAACGCTTCCGTCATCGAATTGTCATCAAATCGACGTTGCGGCAAAGCGGTGCCATTTCCTAAGGTCCGCCGGTCACTTGAGCGGGCACGGCTCGCGACCTCCCCGGCTTTGCCGACGAGGTCGCGGCCGTTTTGGTTTTGGAGGGGTCGATTGGGGAAGGGGCGTCTTCGCGCGCTCGCGTGCGGTGCCTTCGCGCTCTCGAGCGCTTTCGCGACCGGGTCGGCGATCGCGTCCGCCCCGCCCGCCTCCGCGCAGCCGATGCCCGGCACGACTCCCGGGTGGTGCACGTCGAACGGTGCGCAAGTCGTCGGCTGGACGGGGACGTCGCCGAACGTCCCGATCTGCGGGGCCCGCTCCGAACGACGGCGGCACCTGGCAGTACGTGACGCTGCCCGGCCCGTACGGATCGGGCGGGTACTTCTTCAACGCGACGACCGGTTTCCAATGCGTCGAGCTCGCAGAGCGATTCCTCGCCGTGGCCGACGGACTCGCACCGGTGCTCGCGAACGGCCAGCAGGTCGCGGCGAACTACCACGCCGCCTACCCGAACACGCAGTTGTACGTGAACGGCAGTCGCGCCGCGGTCGGTCATCCTCCGGTCGCCGGTGACGTGATCAGCTTCTCGGAGGCGCCCGGTTTCGACGCCTACGACGACGGTCACGTCGCCGTCGTCTCCTCGAGTTCTGTGAACGAAAAGACCGGGAACGGGACCGTGACGATCGCGCAGGAGAACGTGAGCGCGGGCTACCAGATCTACACGGTGGTGCTGGCGCACTGGCGCCTCGTCGACCCGAACTCACCGTCCGACGCGCTCTTCGGGTTCCCGTACGCGGAATGGCTGCACGTGACTCCGTACCGCGTCGCATTCGGCGCGGCGAACACGAGCATCGTGAACGTACCGTACGTCGTCGGTGGGATCGATCCCGTCCAAGGGATCATCGGCGACATGTCCGGCGGTTTCGGCCGGTTCGCGCACGGACGGCCGCACGCCCGCCGTCGCGGCCGCTGAGGACTACGCGCCTTCGAGGATCTCTTCGAGGCGACTCGCCTGCCAGGCGAGCTCGGCTGCTCCCCCTTCGTCGCCCCCACGGTCGTGTGCCGCCTCCCTCGCCCGCATCGCCGAGTCGCGAGCCGCGGCCCAAGCCGCCACGTAGGACGACTGGTGCTCGGCGCCAAGTGCGATCGGGCCCCACGGGGTGATGACGAGAGGGCTCGACGTCGGCGGTTGACCGTCGGGGTGCTCGTCGACCGCTTCTTCACGCGAACGCACGTAGCGCGGCAGGGCGACGTGGCGCACCGCTTCCAAGGCGGCGAGCACGGCCTCTTGTCCGGCGGCGAGCGTTGCCCACCCCGGGTCGTCGACCACGTCCAAGTCGTCGCCGAGATCTCTGGCCGTCGACGCGAGCACCGCGTCAGAGAGCGAATCGCGAACCTTGCGCAGCCGGCGCACCGCCGCGAGACGGGCGAGAAAGCCGAGTCGCTCGTCGGATCCGCGCTCGTCGCGCTCGAGCACGAGCCGTGCGCCCGCGAGAATCGGCGTGAGCTCTTCGCCGTCGGGGAGCGCCACGTGGTCGGTCCCTTCGAGCGCGTGCTCGGCGCAGTCGATCGCAAAGCGCGCCGCGACCTCAGTGCCCCAGCGCGTCTTCGCGACGAGGCGTGCGCTTGTCGTCTCGATCCTGTCGCCGAGGTCTTTTTGTTCTCCGAGCGCTTCAGCCCGATAGACGTTCTCGTCGAGCGCGTCCAAGAGCGCCGCTGCGCGCCGCAGCACGAGCGGGTTGGGCTCGGTCGTCGCCGCGCCGGGCGCGCCGGCTTCGTCGTCGGGGAGTCGCCAGGCGATCTCGCCGGTCGCGGCGTGCTCGATTCCATCCGCGCTCGTCGCCACGTAGAGATGGTCGGTCATCACACTCCTCGATCGTGCACGGACGGCATGGATGGATCGTTGAGTCGGGAAGGCGGGATTCGAACCCGCGACCTCAGCGTCCCGAACGCTGCGCGCTAACCAAGCTGCGCTACTTCCCGCCCGAAGCCGGTTGATCGGCGTCGCTCGGCGAAAGCGTAGCTGAAGGGATTTCGACCACGACTTTCGCGATTCGCCGCCGGTCCATGCGGGTGACACGGAACGTCGTCCCGTCGATCTCGACACTTTCGGATTCCTCGGGGATGTGGCCGAGCGCGTCGAGCAGGTAGCCGCCGAGCGTCACGTAGTCGCCCGCCGGGATCGAGGTCCCGATCTCCTCGTTCAATTCGTCGATCGCCGTCGCACCGTCGACGAGGAATCGATGCTCGTCAATCCGCATCACCGACGGGCTCGTCGCGCGATCGAACTCGTCGTGGATGTCACCGACGAGTTCGGAGACCAAGTCGTTGATCGTGAGCACGCCGGCGAACCCCCCGTATTCGTCGACGACGACCGCGAAGCCCCGACGTCCGCGCCGCATGTCCGAGAGGATCGCGAGCGCGTTTCCGGATTCGGGAACGATGTACGGCTCCCGCAAACGCTCGGTCATCTGTTCGTCCGCGACGATCGCGCCGGTGTTCCCCCATTCGGCAGCGGCAGTCTCCCGGCTGACGAGGTCCTTTACGAACAGCACGCCTAACAGGTGATCGACGTCGCCCTTGTAGACGGGGAAGTGGCTGTGTCCCGAGCGACGCACCGCACGGGCGACATCGGCAAAGGCGACCGGTGCCGCGAGCCCGACGACGTCGACGCGGGGCGTCATCACCTCCTTGGCGGTCGACTCACGCAGGCTGCGCAGGCCGTTTGTGATCTGCAGCTCCTGCTCCGACGGCGCGTGCTCAACGGCGGTGCCATGACGCCGGAGCCGTCGACGCAGCGGCACCGTGTGTCCTTACGTCCAGGCGACCGTCGGGGGCGCGAACGACTGGTCGTCGAAGCGCCCGCCAGCGAGCAGCGCTTCTTTCGCGCGCCGAAGTCGGATCGGATCGAGCGGCTTCACCAAGTAGCCCTCGACACCGGCCCGCTTCGCCAAGAAGACGTCCGCCCGCCGATCGAGCAGCAAGAGGAAGGCGATGTGTGGCAGGCGCCCGCCGCTTTCTTCGTGCACGAGGTCGAACGCCAATGCGACGCCGCCCCTCGACTGGATCTGGCTGTCGGCGATGACGAGGTCCGGTTCGTAGGTTGCCGCGAGCTCCAAGGCGTGCTCGCTCGTCAGCGATTCGATGAGCTCGGTGCCCTCGTCGTCGACCCCGGCACCGATCTCGTTCAACAGGCCGCGCTCGTCGGCGACGATCAGGATCCGTGGCATGGCCAAAAGGTACTGATCATGACTCGAGGTGGCGAACGAGCTGCAAGAGCCCCTCCAAGTCGTGGACGTCGTGCTCGAGGTAGGGGACGTGCACGACGGGTGCCGGCGTGACCGCCTCGGCGAGCCCAGCGAACGACTCCTGCTCACCGCGCCGCAGCGTCGCAAGATCGGCGAGGTTCGTGACGAGGTCGCCCCACGCGCCCTCGTCCGCCGAGGCGTTGGCGACCGGGGGACCGAAGTCGGGGAGGACGCGGTTGACGATGAGCGCGTCGACATTGAGCGAGCGGTCCTTCAGCGCTTGGGCGAAGTACGCGGCGTCGCCGATCGCGTCGACGCGGGGAGCGGCGATGAGCACGAAACCCGTCTTATCCTCCCCGAGCAGCTGCTCGACGCGCGCCGCGCGCTCGCGGAACCCCTCTTCCATCCCCTGGAACGCCTGGAAGAAGGCGACCGTGTCGTCGACGATGTCCGCCCCCGTCGCCTTCGCGATCGCCCGCACGAGCGCCTGGCTCGCGACGTGCGCGACACGCAGGTACGAGCCCTTCGGCGCGACGACGGCGCGGAAGATGCGGTTCGACAAGAACCCCTCGAGGCGCTTCGGCGCATCGAGGAAGTCGAGCGCGTGGCGCGTCGGTGGCGTGTCGACGACGACGAGGTCGTAGCTGCCCGAGTCGTAGAGCTCGAAGAGCTTTTCGGTCGCCATGTACTCCTGGGTTCCCGAAAGCACCGACGCCAAGTTGACGTAGACGCGGTTGTGCAAGATGCGCTGCGCCTGGTCGGCGTCGCTCGCGTAGCGCTGGATGAGCGCGTCAAAGGTGGTCTTCGCGTCGAGCATCACGGCGTGCAGCTCGCCGGGCCATGGCCCGTCGACCTCGGTCGGTTCGTCGACGACGCCTTGGTCACCGAGGGCGTCGGCGAGCCGGCGGGCTGGGTCCACCGTGATCACGCAGGCGCTTCGGCCGGCGAGCGCGGCTGCGACACCGAGCGCGGCGGCGGTCGTCGTCTTGCCGACCCCGCCCGAGCCGCAGCAGACGAGGACAGCCTGTTCGCGGACGAGCGTCTCGACCGTCCCGCTCATAGCGCTTCGATTCCTTGCTCGAACGCCGCGACGAGCGACGCGAGCTCGTTCGGCCCGCTGAGCCCCCCGAACAGGAACGGCAGCTCGAAGTGCCCGAGGGGAAGGCGATGCGAAAGGCGGCCGATCTCGCCGCGCTGGGCGCGCTGGCGGGAGGTCCGGAAATCCGCCGCCTCTCTCAAGCGCCCGGCGAGTTCGGGCGAAGGTGAGGCGGCCCCGGCCGCCCGGGCAGCTTCTTCCGGATCGGCACCGAGGTGCTCGAGCACGGGGTAACAGGCGTTCACGACGACCGGCCCGAGGGCCACCTCGAGGCGGTCCTCGAGAGCGAAGGCGGTCTCGATCGCCTCGTTCACCGGGAGCTCTTCTGGGATGGTGACGACGATCACCTGGAAGCGCTTCGGGTCGCTGAGCATCTCTCCGACCCAAGCGGCCTGGGTGTGGAGCGGTCCCGAGCGCGCCGCGTCGGCGAGGCCCCCTGCACTCGAGAGGAACGAGAGCGCGTGGCCAGTCGCCGGGGCGTCGACGACGATGAGGTCGTACTCGCCAGCCTGCTCGAGCTGGCGGATCTTGCCGAGCACGAGCACGGTCGGCAGGCCCGGGACTGCCGTCGCGACGACCTCCAAGGCGCCGGAGCTCTTGAGTCGCGCCATCAGCCGCTTCAGTCCGTGGGAAGACAGGTAGTCGAGGAGTGCGGCGTCCGAGGTCAGCAGCCGTCCGCGGATCCGCCCGCGCTCTGGTCCGCCGCCCGAGAGGACGGCGTCGTCGTACTTGAGGGTGCCGGAGTAGCCGAAAAGCGCTTGCGGCCCGTTCGCCTCCTCCAAGACGACGAGGCCGACGTCGAGCCCAGCGCGTCGGGCGACGTCCGCGAATGTGGCGGCGACGGCGGTCTTGCCGACGCCGCCTTTGCCAACGACGACGACGACGTGGGACCGCCGACAGAAGTCGCCGAGGTCCATGGCCTGCCGAGCGTATCGAAGTCCAGGTCCGGCGCCATCTGCGAGCCGGGAACTTGTGGCAGGGCCTCTTGTCAGCTCAGGGAGCCCGGCGGTAGCCTCCGGGCGGTCGCCGGCGCTTCGGCCAGCCGCAGGCGCGGTGCCGCCCGCCGACCCGGCGAGACCCGTCGTGCGCGGGGCGAGGAGGATCCGTGGCGGCCGCTTTGCGATCCGAAGAGGTCTGGCAGCTCAAAGCACTGTGCCGCGGGCCGCAGGCGATGGTGTTCTTCCCGCCCACCCACGCCGAGTCCAAGGACGAAAAGAGCGAACGCGAGCAGGTCGCGAAGTCGATGTGCGCTTGCTGCCCGGTGAGGCGTCCGTGCCTCGACTACGCGTTGCGCATCCGGGAGCCCCACGGCATCTGGGGTGGGTTGAACGAGGTGGAGCGCAAGCAGTTGATCGAGGCGCGCGTCAGCTGAGGGCTCAGCTCGCCGGGCGCGAGAGCCGCTCCTCGACACGCTCGATGAGACGCGCGCTGCAGCCCGACATCTCGACGACCGGGGCGACGTCCGTCGAAAGCCGCGCCGCGATCCCGCCAAAGACGCGCCCCGAAGGGCTCGACGCGTCGAGCTGCGCGAACGCCCCGGCGTCGCCGGCCGCAGAGAGCGCTGGGTCGATCGGCAGCGAACCAAGCAACTCGACCCCGATCGCGCGGGCGAGTTCCGCACCGCCGCCCGCTCCGAAGAGCGCGTGTCGGTGGCCGTGCTCGCACTCGAAGGCGGACATGTTCTCGATCACGCCGGCGACGCGCACATGCCCTTTGCGTGCCATGTCGGCGGCACGCTGCGCGACCTTCGCGGCGGCAGGCGACGGCGTCGTGACGACGAGGAACTCGGCGCGCGGCAGCATGCGCGACAGCGCCATCTGCACGTCCCCGGTGCCTGGTGGCATGTCGACGAGGAGGTAGTCGAGGTCGCCCCAGTCGACATCTTCCAAGAAGTGCTGGACGGCACGGGCGAGCACGAGACCGCGCCACATGATTGCTTCCTGTTCGTTCGACAAGAACCCCATGGAGACGACCTGAAGGTCAGAGTCGCCGACCGCAACTCGCGCTGGCACCATTTTTTTGTGCCGCACCGCGAGCGGACCCTGGACACCCAACAGGCGCGGGATCGAGAATCCCCAGATGTCGGCGTCAAGCAAGCCGACGTTGAAACCCTTGCGGCTTAGAGCGACGGCGAGCGCGGCGGTGACTGACGACTTGCCGACGCCGCCCTTGCCCGAGACGATTGCGAGGACGCGAGTCGAGGTCGGGAAACCCGTTGCCACCGCCTTGCGCTGTGCGAGCCGTCGCGCCGTCGACATCACCCTCGCTCGCTCGTCTTTGTCCATTTCGACGGTCGTGACCTCGACCTCGTCGACACCGTCGAGCGAGACGAGGTGCCGCGTGACGTCGTCTCGGAGCTGGGTGCGCAGCGGGCAGCCGGCGATCGTGAGGGCGATCTCGACGTGCGCCCGCCCGCTTTCGAGGCCGACCGAGCGCACCATGCCGAGGCTAACGAGGTCCTCTCCGAGCTCGGGATCGACGACGCCGGTCAACGCGGCGAGCAGCTCGTCGTCCGTCGGCCCGTCCCACGGTTCGCGACCGGTGGGCACCTCACAAATGTTAACGAGGAATGATTCTCTGACCGTAGGTCGATGACGTGCATGATTGGAGTGGTCGGTTGGTACGATCGTGAGGGTCTGCACAGAGGAGATGGCAAGTGAGCATCGTCACTGACGTGAAGATTGGCCAGCGACCGAGCCCGGTCACCCTCACCGACTCCGCCGTCGACAAGGTCACCGAACTGTTGGCGCAGGAGGCGGACGCCGGCGAGCTGGCGCTGCGCGTCGCCGTGCGGCCCGGCGGCTGCTCCGGTTACAGCTACGACATGTTCTTTGACGCCGAGATCGCCGACGACGACGTCGTCCGCACCTTCGGGGCGGTGCGAGTCGTCGTCGACCCAGAGAGCGCGCAGTTCATCAAGGGGTCGACGCTCGACTACCGCGATGGACTGCAAGGCGCGGGCTTCCACATCACGAACCCCTCTGCGACCCGCACCTGTGGCTGCGGGTCCTCCTTCTCCTGAGCGAGTCGGCCCCGGCCGCTCCGCCCCCCTATTCGCCGGTCGTTCGCGCCGGCGACTTCCTGATCTGCTCGGGCCAGCTCGGGATGAGGGAGGGCGCCATCGTCGACGGGGGTGTCGCGGCAGAGGTCAGCCAGGCGCTCGCCAACCTCGCCAAGCTGCTCGAAAAGCACGGCAAAAGCCTCGCCGACGTTGTGAAGACGACCGTGTTCCTGGTTGACATGGACGCCTACGCCACGATGAACACCGCCTACTCCGCGTGCTTCGGCGAGCACCGGCCGGCGCGTTCGGCGATCGGAGTCACCGCGCTTCCGCTCGGCGCCCACGTCGAGGTGGAAGCCTGGGTGTACGCGCCCGGTTCATGACCACGCGGCGCATTCCTCGCTCCCGCCTCGTCGCCCTTCTCGCCGTCAGCCTCACCTCCGCAACGCTTGCCGCCTGCGGCGCGAGCGGCCCGTCCGCGCACACGACGACGACGCTGCCGCCGCTGCCACCCTCGGTGTTCGGCGTCATCACCGTGATCGGCAGCGGCGCGGCGGCGGGAACCGGCGACGGTGTCGAGCGAATCCAGCTGTCGAGCGTTCCGCCCGAGATCCTGCCGCGCATCCGCGTCGGAGAGTTCCCGGACGCCGTCGCCATCGCGCCCGACGGCAAGACGGCGTACGTGACGAGCTACACCGCGAACACCGTCACGCCGATCGACCTCGCGACGGGAAAGGCCGGCCATCCGATCGCGGCGGGAAACGGTCCGGCCGGGATCGCGATCACCCCCGACGGCAAGACCGCCTACGTCACCGACGCCGGCACGTCGCCGATCGGTCACACGGTCACCCCGATCGACCTCGTGACGGGAAAGGCCGGGGGCCCGATCACCGTCGGAGGCGGACCGCAGGCGATCGCGATCACACCCGACGGGAAGATGGCCTACGTGACCAACGCCGGCGCGATCGTGACCGGTCAAACGGGCGCGATCGGCAATACCGTCACGCCGATCGACCTCGCGACAGGGCGCGCGCTGCCCCCGATCACGGTCGGCAACGCGCCCATTGCCATCGCGATCTCGGGCGGGACCGCGTTCGTCGCGAACCAGGGCTCTGAGAGTGTCTCCACGATCGACCTCGCGACGCGCACCTCCGGCGCGGCGATTGCCCTCGCCGGCGCGCCGCAGTCGATCGCCTTCTCGGGCGAGGACGCCTGGGTCGCGGTGTCGAAGACGTCGCTGCCCTCCGCGAATTCGCTGACGCCGATCAACCTCGTTTCCGAGACGGCCGGCACACCCGTTCCGGTCGGCAGCGCCCCGACCTCGGTCGCGATCGAAAACGGGACGGCGTGGGTCGTCTGCTCCGACTCGATCGTGCCGGTCGTGCTCTCCGCGCATCCGCACGCGAAATCCGCCGTTGCCGTGCCGGGCGGCCCGTACGCAATTGCGCTCTACGTCCTCCGGTCGCGATGAAAGCGTTCGGTCAGGGCGTCCAACGCGACATGCCGAAGCGGTAACCGACGCTGCGCACCGTTTCGATGAGGTGCGCGTTCTCCTCCCCGAGCTTGGCCCGCAAGCGCCGCACGTGGACGTCGACGGTACGCGCCCCACCGAAGTAGTCGTACCCCCAGACAGCGGACAACAGCGCTTCGCGGGTGAACACCTTGCCCGGGTGCGCGGCGAGGTAGCGGAGCAGTTCGTACTCCATGTACGTGAGGTCGAGCGGGCGATCGTCGACGACAGCTTGGTAGGTCTCGAGGTTCAACGCGAGCGGGCCGTAGACGATGACGTCGGCGCTCTTCGTCCGACCGGTTCGCCACAAAAGGTGTGACAGGCGCGCGTCGAGCTCGTCCTCGAGGGAGGTCTCGAGGACGAAGTCATCGAAAAGGTCCCGGCCCTGTTCGAGCGCACCGACTGAGTTCGTATCGACGACGAGAAGGATCGGGAACGCGCTCGTCGCGCGTTCGCGCAGCGAACGAACGAACGCGAACGCGCGTTCTGGCGATTCGACGGCGGACACGACCGCGCACGAAAAGCCGTCGGAGGGCTCAAGGCGCGCGGCGAGCGCGGCGTCGGCGGCTGCGGACCACGTGAAGCCCGACATCGCGAGCGCCTTTTGCAGCTCGGACGACGGCGGATCGGGAAAGCAGAGGATCGGTTCTGTCACGCGGTCGTGCCTTCTCGGAGCGGGCCGTTCACTCAGAGCGCCGGAAGGTACCGGACGAGCTCGAACGGCGTGATCTGCCGGGTGTAGTCGTCCCACTCGCTGCGCTTGTTGCGGAGGAACCACTCAAAGACGTGATCGCCGAGCGTCTGGGCGACGAGTTCGGAATGCTCCATCACGCTCAATGCCTCGTCCAAGGTGCGGGGCAGGGGCGGAATGCCGGACTTCGCCAGGTCCTCCGCACTCGCCTGGAAAAGGTTCGTCTCGGCCTCGGCAGGCAGTTCGTAGGACTTCTCGATCCCGCGCAGGCCCGCCGCCAAGATCACCGCGAACGCGAGGTACGGGTTGCACGCGGGATCGGGCGACCGGTACTCGATGCGGGCAGAGTCGGTCTTGCCCTGCTTCACGATCGGCACGCGTACGAGCGCGGATCGGTTGTTGTACGCCCAGGACACCGCGAAGGGCGCCTCGTAACCCGACACGAGGCGCTTGTACGAATTCACCCACTGGTTCGTGACCGCTGTGATCTCCCGCGCGTGCTCGAGCAGGCCCGCCATGAACCGCCGCGCCGTGTCCGAAAGGCCGCGTTCGCCGCTCTCGTCGAAGAACGCGTTCTTGTCGCCTTCGAACAGCGACACGTGGGTGTGCATACCGGAGCCCTGCACACCGGCGAGCGGTTTCGGCATGAACGAAGCGAAGACGTTGTGTTCCTGCGCGATCTCTTTGATCACGAGCCGGACCGTCATGATCGTGTCCGCCATCGTCAGCGCGTCGGTGTAGCGGAGATCAATTTCGTGTTGGCTCGGCGCGTCCTCGTGCTGCGCGTATTCGACGGGTATTCCCATGTCCTCCAGGGTGAGGACGGTGCGCTTGCGCAGGTCCGTCGCGAGGTCGGCGACGGTGAGCTCGAAATACGAGCCGGAGTCGAGCGGCTGCGGTGGCACGTCGGCGTTCGCGAAGTAGAAGTACTCGAGCTCGGGTGCGGCGAAGAACTCGAAGCCGCGGTCGTGTGCCCGTCCGAGGGCGCGGCGGAGCACCTGGCGCGGATCGCCCTCGAACGGGCTGCCGTCGAGATTCGTGATGTCGCAGAACACCCTGGCGATGGTCGAATCGGCCCCGCTTTTGAAGGGCAAGATCTGGAAGGTCACCGGGTCGGGCCGCGCGAGCACGTCGCTTTCTTGAACGCGGCTGAATCCGTCGATCGACGAGCCGTCGAAGGTCATGCCCTCGTCGACCGCGTTCTCGAACTCGGCCGGAGGGATGGAGAACGTCTTCGGCGTCCCCAAGACGTCGGTGAACCAGAGCTGGATGAAGCGGACCCCGCGCTCCTCCACGGTCTTCAACACGTAGTCGCGCTGGTTTTCCATCGATCGTCCTTCCGAGTCGCCACGGCCGTGCGCCGCTTCATTGTCGCAGGTCCGAGGAAGGCTCCGACCCGTGCAGCCGGTGTGAGCAGGTAGAACGCCGCCCCGGCTCGGTACCATGCACGGTTGTGAGTTCGCTTCGCGTCGCACTCTGCCAAGTCGACGCGGTGGTCGGTGACTTCGAGCGCAACGTCCGACTCGTCTTGGAACGGCTCCAACAGGCCGAGGCGCTCGACGCCGATCTCGCAGTCTTTCCGGAGCTGTGCCTCACGGGGTACCCGCCCGAGGATCTCATCTTGGAGCCGGCGTTCGTCGCCGCCAGCGAAATGGCTCTCGATCGTGTGGCGTCCGAGACGGGACGGTGCGCGGCGATCGTCGGCTGCGTCGTCGAAGACCGCGGCCTGCGGAACGCCGCGGGAGTGATCGCGCACGGCGAGGTGCTTGGACGCGCCTACAAGCAGTGCCTCCCGAACTACGGCGTGTTCGACGAGGCGCGCTGGTTCACACCCGGCCGCGGTGACACGCCGCTTTTCGTTATCGGCGGGGTACCCGTCGGCATCGTGATCTGCGAGGACGCCTGGGAACCGGGACCGATCGGTGGGTTCGCGCGTCGGGGGGCGACCCTGATCACGGTTTCGAACGCGTCGCCGTACCGGGTGAGCGCTCGCGCGGAGCGACTCGACGTGCTGAGGACGAGGGCGGCCGAGTCCCGCCGGCCGATCGCCTACGTGAACCTCGTCGGCGGCCAAGACGAGCTCGTCTTCGACGGCGGTTCGGTCGTCCTCGACCAGGCGGGCAAGATCGTCGCCTCCGCACCGCAGTTCAGAGAGGGCGTCGTCGCCGTCGACCTCGAACTCGAAGAGGAGCTCATCGCCGGTGCCGAGAGCGTCCTTGTCAGCGAGACCCAGAGCGCCCGCCGTTCCATCGCACCGCCCGCACGCCACGAGCCGCTCGACGCCGACGCCGAGGTGTACGCGGCGCTCGTGCTCGCGACGCGCGACTACGTCGAAAAGAACGGCTTTCGAGATGTCGTCGTCGGATTGTCGGGAGGGATCGACTCGTCGCTCGTCGCGACGATCGCGGCGGACGCGATCGGGGCAGAGCGCGTCCACGGGGTCTCGATGCCGTCGCGGTTTTCGTCCGCGGGCTCACAGACCGACGCCGCGACGCTCGCAGCGAACCTTGGCATCGACTACCGGACGGTCGCGATCGAGCCGGTGCACGCCGCATTTCTCGACCTGCTCGCGCCGAGCTTTTTCGGCCGTGGAGAGGACATCACCGAGGAGAACCTCCAGGCACGAATCCGAGGGACATTGCTGATGGCGCTCTCGAACAAGTTCGGATGGCTCGTGCTGACGACGGGCAACAAGTCGGAGACCGCGGTTGGGTACTCGACCCTGTACGGCGATAGCGCCGGCGGCTTCGCCGTGATCCGAGACGTCCCGAAGACACTCGTCTACGCGCTCGCGAACCGAAGGAACAAAGTGGCCGGCGCGATGCTGATTCCCGAGTCGGTGCTTTCGAAACCGCCGTCCGCGGAGCTGCGGCCGAACCAGCGTGACGACGATTCGCTTCCGCCATACGAGGTCCTCGATCCGATCCTCGAGGCGTACGTCGAGCACAACCGTTCGGTTGCGGAGCTGGTCGCCGACGGGTACGAAGCGGCGCTCGTCCGGCGGGTCTTTCGACTCGTCGACCAGTCGGAGTACAAGCGGCGTCAGGCGCCGCCGGGCCCACGGGTGACGAGTCGCGGGTTCGGGCGCGACCGACGGATGCCGATCACGAATCATTTCCTCGATCAACTCGAATCGACGCGCACCTGACGGTGGGACTCACACTCACCGCACTCGCCGCGCTCGTCGACCGTTGCCGGAAGGTCGAACTCGCGAGTTTCGCGCGCTCGGCGCGCGCGAGTTCGGCGAGGACGCCTCAGCGGCGGTCTTCCTCACCGGCGCGAGCCGTGCGCACGGGTTCCGCGTCGGGTTGCTCGCGTCCTGCGTCCCGTCGGCGACGGGATTCGCTCATCTCGTCGCCGCTCCCGTTCCGCGCGAGGTCGACATCCTGCTCGCGGCGATCTGTGATGGCCCCGACGACCGTTCGGTGGTCGACGCGCTCGTCGGGGCGTACTACCCGGAATTGCGCGACGCGTACGAGCAGCTGTGGCGATTGGCGAACGGTCCCGGAGACACGTTCGTGCGCCGCACGTTTCGGCGCTGTCGCGACGACGTTGCCGGCCTGTGCGAAGAGGCGCGCGCCCTTGGCGCGAGGGATCCCGACGGCTTGCGCGCGCGACACGTGCGCGCGCTGTTAGCAGAAGCCGGCGGACCTTTCGGATCGCTCGACGCGATACTCCACAACGGTGTCGCCGCACCGCCTGGTCAAGCGGCGGAATGGACCGCTTGACGGCATCGTTACACTGAACGGCAGAGCCGAACGGGCCGTAGGGTTACTGGGGGTGGTGGCCCGGCCGGCTATCGCCGCTAACGAGGCCGCTTCGCTCACGATCACGCGAAGGGCACGCTCGAAGCGGCCCGGACATGAAGACGGAGGGACCGGACCGCATTGGCGAAAGAGCGTGTTGAACGCGACGAGGAAGATCTCGTCCGGCTGTACCTGACCGACATCGGTCAGTACCCACTGCTCACCAAAGACGACGAAGTTCGTCTCGCTCAGGCGATCGAACGCCGTGGCGAGGCGGAACAGGAAGTCGCGACGGGTGGCAAGAAGCTGACACCGGCCCGCAGACGCGAGCTGAGACGGATGATGCGGCAGGGCGACGAGGCGCAGCGCACCTTCGTCCAGTCGAACCTCCGACTCGTCGTCTCGATCGCGAAGAAGTACCAGGCATCCGGCCTGCCGCTCCTCGACCTCATCCAGGAGGGCAATCTTGGCCTGATGCACGCCGTCGAGAAATTCGACTGGCGCAAGGGCTTCAAGTTCTCGACCTACGCGACGTGGTGGATCCGCCAGGCGATCACCCGCGGCATCGCCAACACCGGTCGGACGATCCGGCTCCCCGTGCACGCCGGCGACACCCTCGCTCGCGTGCAAAAGGCGCAAGCCCGCCTCGAGTTGAAGTTCGGTCGCCCCGCCACCCTTGCGGAGTTGGGCGCCGAGGTCGAACTGCCCGAGGACAAGTTGATCGAGGCGTTGCGCTTCCGCTCCGAGCCGCTTTCACTCTCGGAGCCACTGCGCGAAGACGGCGACGCCGAGCTCGGTGACGTCGTCGAGGATCGTTCGGCCGAGTCGCCGTTCGAGATGGCGGCGACCGCGTTGTTGCCCGTTGAGATCAACCGGCTCCTCGCGCCGCTCGACGAGCGTGAGCGCGAGATCCTCCGCTTGCGGTTCGGTCTCGACCGGGGAGAGCCGCGCACACTCGAAGAGGTCGGTGAGCACTTCAATTTGACCCGCGAGCGGATCCGCCAGATCGAGGCGAGGGCGATGTCGAAGCTCCGTCACCCCTCGAGCGACACGGGCGCCCGCGACCTGCTCACGGTCTAATCCGCAGCGAAGGAAACGGAGGCCTGGCGATGAAAAAGCTCATCATCTTGCTGTTGCTCGTCGGGTGCGTCGCGATCGCGGCGCGCCGATTGATGCCCCGCTAGGGCACTACAGCTCCCCCAAACGCGGCTCGTCCTCGCGCACGCTGCGGCGCGAGTGCATCCACCATCCGATCGCGCCGACGAGGATTCCGAGCGCGATCGTCCCGGTCCCGAGTGCGATCGCCGGTTTCGGCGGCACCGAGCGGACGCGATCGCGCACCCGGTCCCGCAAGCGCACCGGCCGGATGAAGGTGCGCGTCTCCCATCCCCGTTCCACCGCCACGCGAGCGAGCGCGCGGTCGGGATTCACGGCGACCGGGTGGCCGACGAGTTCGAGGAGCGGCACGTCGGTGAACGCGTCGCTGTAGGCGTACGACCGCGCGAGGTCGATCCGCTCGCGCTCGGCGAAGAGGCGAACGGCTTCGGCTTTATCCCGTCCGGTGCAGAAGAAGGCGAGCTCTCCGGTGTAGCGGCCGTCTCCGTCGAGCGCCGCCTCGCTCGCAATGATGTCGTCGACGCCGAGGTGACTCCCGAGGGGTCGGACGAGCTCGGACGGCGACGCCGAGACGATGACTACCCGGCGACCCACCTGGCGGTGTTCGTCGATGAGGTCCATCGCCTCGTCGTAGATGATCGGGTCGATGACGGACTCGAGAGCGCTCGAGACGATGGCGTCGACATCGGAGCGCGACCAGCCTCTCGTCACCTTCAGCGCCACGTGGCGGATCCGCTCGAGGCGCTGTTCGGTTGAGCCGAGGATCAGGTAGATCACCTGCGCGAAGCCGAGCTCGATCAGCGAGCGCCGGCGGATCAGCCCGCCTCGCCGCATCGGACCGCCGAACGCCGCCATCGCGTCCTTGGCGATCACCGTCCGGTCGAGGTCGAAAAACGCCGCCTCGCCGAATTCCTCGGGCGCGGGATTTTCGACTTCGTGCGCGAGCGCTGTACCCATCGCCTCTCTTCTCGTCTGCCGGCCTGCACCTTCGGGTTTATCAATCACGAACGGTTCTCTGCCGCCGGTGTATCGCACGGCCCTGCCGGGCCGCGAGCAGCGCCCTCCCGACCATGGTTGGTGGCCGAGGGAGGGTCCCGTTAACCTCCCCCACCGATCTCCGAGGACATTTGAATGGCAAAACCCCTAGTCATTGTGGAATCGCCCGCCAAGGCGAAGACGATCGCGCGTTTTCTCGGCGACGAATACGTCGTCGAGTCCTCGATCGGTCACATCCGCGACCTCCCGCGATCGGCGGCGGAGGTGCCCGCCGCGTACAAGTCCGAGAGCTGGTCACGTCTCGGCGTCGACGTCGACAACGGCTTCAAGCCCCTCTACGTCGTCGCGTCGGAGAAGCGGTCGCAGGTCTCCAAGCTGCGCTCGCTCTTGAAGAACGCGAGCGAGCTCTACCTCGCGACCGACGAGGACCGCGAAGGTGAGTCGATCGCCTGGCACCTCTTGGAGGTCCTCTCGCCACAGATCCCGGTGAAGCGGATGGTCTTCCACGAGATCACGAAGTCCGCGATCGACGACGCGATCGCCCACCCGCGCGAGCTAGACCGGCGGCTCGTCGACGCGCAAGAGGCGCGTCGCATCCTCGATCGTCTCTACGGATATGAGCTCTCGCCGGTGCTGTGGAAGAAGGTGATGCAGGGGCTGTCCGCCGGGCGGGTGCAGAGCGTGGCGACGCGCATCGTCGTCGAGCGTGAACGCGAACGGATGCGCTTCCGATCCGCGACGTGGTGGAGCCTGACTGGCCACTTCCAAACCGAGGCGAACGAAACCTTCCCGGCCGAGCTCGACACGATTGGCGGGCGGAGCGTCGCGACCGGAGCGGATTTCACGGCCGACGGCGTACTTTCCGACCTCTCAGGCCCGGTGCTCTTGGATGCGGCGAACGCGCACGCCCTTGCGTCGGCGCTGTCGCCGTCGCCGTTCCGGGTGTCGTCGGTCGAGTCGAAGCCGTACCGGCGCTCCCCAGCGGCGCCTTTCATCACCTCGACGCTCCAGCAAGAAGCGGCGCGCAAACTCCGTTTCTCGGCGTCGAGGACGATGCAGGTCGCGCAGCGTCTCTACGAGCAGGGCTACATCACCTACATGCGGACCGACTCGACGACGTTGTCGGACACCGCGCTGTCGGCGGCGCGCGCGCAGGCACAGTCCTTGTACGGCAAGGACTCGGTGCCGGACCGACCGCGCACCTACGACCGGCGGGTGAAGAACGCCCAGGAGGCACACGAGGCGATCCGGCCGGCCGGAGACACCTTCCGCCTACCCTCGGAGGTATCGGCCTCGCTCGGCGGTGAAGGCCAGCGCCTCTACGAACTGATCTGGCAGCGCACCGTCGCCTCCCAGATGATCGACGCGACTGGGGTCACGGCGCGACTCCGCATCACCGGTGCCTTGGAGAACGACACCCCCGTCGCCCCGAAGGGCACTCCGGCGGAGTTCGGCGCCGCGGGAACGGTGATCACGAGCCCCGGCTTCCTCGTCGTCTACCGAGAGGGGGATGACGAGGAAGACGAGCGCCCAGATGACGACCGGCTCCCCGAGCTCGCCGAGAACGACCCGCTCCGCCTCGACGGATTCGAGCCCGAGGAGCACGCGACGCGCCCTCCGGCGCGCTTCACCGAGGCGTCGCTCGTGAAGCGCCTCGAAGAGCTCGGCGTCGGTCGGCCCTCGACCTACGCGAACATCCTGCAGACGATTGTCGACCGCGGCTATGTGTGGAAGAAGGGAAGCGCGCTCATCCCGTCGTTCCTCGCATTCGCAGTCGTGGGCTTGCTGGAGCGGTACTTCCCTTCCCTGGTCGACTACAACTTCACGGCCTCGATGGAAGACGATCTCGACGAGATCGCCCGCGGCGACGAAGAGGCGCTTCCCTGGCTCGAACGCTTCTACTTTGGAGTAGACGGTCAGACCGGCAACGGCTCGGGTGACGTCGTCGCCACCGTCGAGAACGGCCAAGGACTGAAGCGTGCGGTGCTCGACCACCTCGGGGAAATCGATGCCCGTGAGGTGAACTCGATACCAATCGGCGCCGACGACAACGGTGAGGTCGTTGTCGTGCGCGTCGGCCGCTATGGCCCGTACCTGCAACGCGGCGAGGAGCGGGCGTCGATTCCGAATGACCTCGCGCCAGACGAGCTCACGATCGATCGCGCGCTCGAGCTGCTCGCCGCGCCGTCGTCTGATCGCGAGCTCGGGACGGATCCGGAAACCGGGCTCGTCGTCTCGCTGCGCACCGGGCGTTTCGGGCCGTACGTCCAGCTCGGAGAGCAGGAAGGCGCCAAGGAAAAGCCGCCGCGCGCCTCGCTGTTCAAGTCGATGACTCCGGAATCCGTCTCCTTGGACCAGGCGCTCGAGTTGCTCCATCTGCCGAGGGCGGTTGGCGTCGATCCGTCGACAGGCGAGGAGATCATCGCGAGGAACGGCCGGTACGGGCCGTACCTGCAGCGCGGCACCGATACCCGCAGCCTCGAACGCGAAGAGCAGATTCTCGACATCGGCCTCGACGACGCGGTCGCGCTCTTCGCGCAACCGAAGCAGCGGCGCTTCGGTCGTCAGGCGGCGGCGCCGGCGCGCGAGATCGGCATCGATCCCGAAACGAACGCGAAGATCCTGTTGCGCGAGGGCCGCTTCGGCCCCTACGTCACCGATGGAACGGTGAACGCATCCTTGCGACGCGGCGACGACATGGACTCGGTCACACTCGAGCGTGCCGCTGAATTGTTGGCCGAACGCCGCGCCGCCGGTCCTGCGAAGCGTCGTTCGGCGCGTGCGGCGAAGAAGGTCACGAAGAAGCGGACAACCGCGAAGAAGGCGGCGGCGAAGAAGAAGGCCCCATCCCGTTCGCGCACGGCTTCGGACACCGCCGATCCCGGTGACGGGGGTTGATGACGACCCCCACGGCGGAAACGGACTCGCAGATGCCGCGGCGCGGGCGGTTCGTCGTCTTTGAGGGCGGTGAGGGCAGCGGTAAGTCCACGCAGGCTCGGTTGCTCGCCGATCAGCTCGACGCCGTGCTGACGCGTGAGCCGGGTGGCACGGCGATCGGCGAACGGGTGCGGCAAATCCTCCTTGACCCGCGCGTCGGGCATCTCGACGCGCGGGCCGAGCTGCTCCTCGTGCTGGCGGCACGCGCCCAACACGTCGTCGAGTGCATCCGTCCGATGCTCGATCAGGGAAACGACGTCGTCTGCGACCGCTTCTCGCCGTCGACCCTCGCCTACCAGGGCTACGGTCGGGGACTCGACCTGTCGTCGATCAAAGCGGCCGACGAACTCGCGCGCAACGGACTCGAGCCCGACGTCGTCGTGCTCCTTGATCTCGGTCCCGAGGTCGCGTCGGCGCGACGGCAGCGTGCGCCCGATCGCATCGAGGGCGAGGATGACGCGTTCTTCGCGCGCGTTCGAAACGGGTACCTCGCGCTCGCGCAGTCCGAACCCGATCGCTTTGTCGTCGTCGACGCCGACGGTTCGATCGACGAGGTGCGCGAACGCGTGCGCGCCGGTCTCGGTGAACCGTTTTTTGCTCGCAAAGAGGCGGTGGAGTCATGAGCACCCGCGCCGAGACCGAGGATTCGGTTGGCGCGCACCCTGTCCTTCGCGGCATCGTCGGCCAGCCGCGCGCGCAGGCAATGCTGTCGCGCTTCGTCGACTCGCCCGTGCACGCCTACCTCTTCGTCGGTCCGGCGGGTTCGGGCAAGCGCGCAGCGGCTCGCGCCTTCGCCGCGGCGCTCCTTTGCCCGAACGGCGGCTGCGGCGAATGCGCGACCTGCGCGGCCGCCCTGTCGGGCCAGCACCCCGACGTCGTCGTCGCCGAGCGCCAAGGCGCCTCGATCTCGGTCGAAGAGGCGCGTGACATCGCGCAACAGGCGCAGCTGACGCCGCGGGTGGCGGACCGCCAGGTGCTCGTTCTCACGGAGTTCCATCTCGTCGACGAGGCGGGAGCGGCGCTGTTGAAGACGATCGAGGAGCCGCCCGACTCGACGGTGCTCGTCGTGCTCGCTGACGTTCGGACCCCCGCGCTCGAAACCATCGCGAGTCGCTGCGTCGAAGTCGAGTTCGTCCCGATCGACGCCGACGCGATCGCCGAAGCGCTGAGAAAAGAAGGCGTCGTCCCTTCTGTCGCCTTGGCCGCGGCGACGGGGGCGCGGGGGAGCCTCGACCGGGCGCGCCTGTTGGCGGCCGATCCCGGATTCGTCGCCCGTGAGACGCGCTGGCGTTCGATTCCCGACCGTCTCGATGGGACGGGCGCCGCGGTGGCGCAGCTCGCTGATGAGATCGTCGAGGCGGGAGAAAGCCTCGTCGAGGTGCTGCGCGCCCAACAGGAGACCGAACTCGAGGCGGCCGACACGCGGGCCAAGGAGGCCGGGCTGAAGCGGACGCCGAATCGCAAGGCGATCGAGGACCGTCACCGTCGGGAGCTGCGGCGCGTGCGCACCGATGAGCTGCGTGCTGGCCTCGCGTTGCTGGCGGCGACGTTTCGCGGCCGGCTGGGCTCGGATCGCGCTGCCCCATCGCGGATCGCGCAACTTGTGACGATCAATGAAGAGGTCGAGTCCGCATCCGAGAGGTTGCGCCGAAACGTGAACGAGCGCTTGCTGCTCGAAGCGTTGTTCTTGAAGATCGAGCAGGCGGGCTAGTCCTGGGGGTCAACCCGCCTGGTCCCGCCAGGCGGCGAGGCGCGCCTTGATCGGCGGCCACTCGTCTTTCACCACCGAGAAGTACGCGGTGTCCCGCGTGCCGCCGTCGACCGCCGGCGCGTGCACCCTTCGGATCCCCTCGAACGCGGCGCCGATGCGCTCGATCGCCCGACGCGAGCGGTCGTTGCGGGAATCGGTCTTCAGTGTGACCCGCAGCACGCTCCAGACTTCGAAGGCGTAGGTCAACAAGAGCAGCTTGCATTCGGTGTTCACGACGGTCCGCTGTGCCGATGCCGAATACCAGGTGCCGCCGATCTCCGCGACGGTCGGTGGCTGGTCGTCCGTCGGCGCCGGGCCGTGCGTGACCCCGGGCGGCCACGGCGGCGGCCAGCAGAAGACCTCGAGGTCCATGAAGCGGGTCGAACCGACGACGCGGTCGTCGGCGAGACGGCGCACTGCGAAGGGGATCTGCCTGCCCGTCCCTGCGAGCTCGACGTTCTGCCGCACGTACTCGGCGAAGTCGGCCTCGCCGTCTGGAACCGAGCTGTACGCGAAGCTCGAGCGGTCCTCGGCCGCGGCTTCGACGAGCCCGTGGACATGGCCGGGACCAAGCGGCTCGAGACGAACGTAGCGCCCGTCCAGCGTCGGTGCGGTGAGCATCGCTCCATTCTGGGTTCGCTGACGCGGTCGGGCGCGCCGCATCATCCGAGCCCGAATCCCCCTACGGTGAAGAAGGTCGTCCGAACGCGATCGAACCGTCGCGCTCGGGATAAACGTGGCAGGGGAAGCGGCGGAACTCTGAGATGTCGAGGCGCGCCAGGTTCCTGTTCATCGCTCTCGGGGTGATCTGGGGCCTCCCGTACTTCTTCATCCGCATCGCGGTTCGCGAGCTCGAACCGGCAACGTTGATCTTCCTGCGCACCTCGCTCGCTGCGCTGATCCTCTTGCCGATTGCGATCCATCGTCGGAAGTGGTCGAGCCTGCGCGGCCATCTACCCGCCGTCCTCGGCTTCACGGCAGCCGAGATCGCGATCCCGTGGCTGCTGCTCGGCAACGCCGAGCAGCACGTCACGAGCTCATTCACCGGGCTCGTGATCGCGATCGTTCCCTTGTTCGGGGCGGCGATCGCCGTCGCCCTCGGCGCCGAGCGACTCAGCAAGAGGAGGGCGGCGGGATTGCTGCTCGGCATCGTCGGCGTCGTCGTCTTGGTCGGCGTGAACGTGACTGGGACGAACGTCGCCGCGATCTTCGAGCTCCTCGGCTGCGCGGTCGGCTACGCATCGGCACCGGCGCTCGTCAGCCGAAAACTGAAGGACGTCCCTTCGTTCGAGGTCGTGACGGCGGCCGTCTTGCTGACGGCGCTCTGCTACCTGCCGTTCGGTGTGACGCACCTGCCGGCGCATCTCTACGCGGAAGACGCCTGGTCGATCGTGGGCTTGGCCGTGATCTGCACGGTCGTCGCGTTCATGGTCTTCTTCGCCTTGATCAAGGAGATCGGACCGGCGCGGGCCGTCGTGATCACCTACATCAACCCCGCGGTTGCGATCTTGCTCGGTGTGCTCGCACTCAACGAGCCGTTCACGCTCGGTCTCGCAATCGGCTTCCCGATCATCCTCGTCGGCTCGGTGCTCGGAACCTGGACGCCCGGATCGACCGCCGTCGCCGTCGACGCGCCCGCCGGTGGCGTCCTGCCGGTGCCAGCCCACATGGATCCGTCTGCAGCCACCCCGCTACCGGATGAAAAAGCCGCGTTCCCCTAGCGGTGATTCATCGGTGGCCTCGAGCGCGTCCACCCGCGCCCTCGGCGGTCCCTTCTTGCTCCAGGTGAGCGCGGCTTCGATCGCACCGGGTTCACCTTCGAAGACCGCCTCGACTCGACCGTCGGGTCGGTTCGTCACCCAGCCGTCGATGCCGAGTTCCCGAGCGACGTCGGCGAGCGCGACGCGGAAGAAGACGTTCTGCACCCTGCCAGAAACAAGCACGTGGACGCGCCGTCTCCCCGGCGCCGATTCCGGCACCCCGGACTCGCGATCGCTCGCTCAGCTCGCCTTCGCGAGCAGCTCCTCGTGGTACGTGTCGTCGAAGCGGGTGAAGAAATCGGTGAGGACGTCTTCGAGCTCAGCCGGCGACGAGAAGCCATAGAGCAGCGGCTGGTAGTGGGTGATGTCGTACTCGACGGTTCCCATCTCGACGAGATCGGCGGGCCGGACGGTTGCCGATTGGAACGCCTCGGTCTCCCCGACGGACGACAAGATCCCGGCGCCGTACGCGCGCAACGCCCCGTTTTCCTTCAGGACGCCGAATTCCATCGTGAACCAGAACACCTGCGACAAGAACTTCAGCGCCGCCTCGTCCTTCGTCCGATGCACCGCCTCTCCGACGAGTCGGTAGATCTGCGCGAACGTCGGATCGGCGATCTGGTTGGCGTGCCCGATGACCTCGTGGATGATGTCCGGCTCCGGCGTATAGAGCGGGACGGAAGGGTGGCGCAGGTACTGGGTCGACCAGAAGACGCCCCCTGAGAACGATCCGTAGAAGTCGCGCACCGGCGCCAACCCGGCGATCGGCTGGTAACGGAAGTCGACCAGCGGCTCAAGACCGGACGTGACCTCTTCCAGTCCGGGGATGTACTGCGTCGTGAGTTTGAGATCGGCCTTGCCGCGTTGGAACGACTCCGAGGCGTATTTCTCGTGGAGGTCCCGAAGTGCCCCAGAGACGATGCGCCACACCTCGTGTTCCTCGTCGGTGTAGTCCGGGTTCGGAATCGCCTCGCCCGTTCGCCAGCTCGCGGCGATGGAGGCGAGCTCATCGCGGCGCTGCCGGTAGACGGGGTCGGAAACGCCGGGATGGTCCTCGGAAAGCTCGACGTGCGTCGAACCGTCGTCGGTGACCGTGACCGGCGAGTACGCGGAGTAGCCCATCGTTCGCTCCTTTCGCTGAGATTCTGCCGGATCGACGCTGAAACGTCGACATCGTGGCCGTTTGCCAAGACATTCCGTCTTAGAATTCCGCAAATGTCATCAGATCGTCCAGAGGATTTGGCCGAACGGCGGCCCGAGCGAGACGAGTCGCTTGATGCCGTCGATCAGACGATCATCGAGCGGCTCGTCGCCGACGGTCGTCAGTCGGTGAACGATCTCGCCCGCGCGGCGAACGTCTCCCGGGCGACGGCGTACCAGCGTTTCGCGCGACTGCGCGAGCGAGGTGTGATCGTCGGCTTCAGCGCGCGTGTCGATCCGGTCAAGCTCGGCAAGACCCTGTCCGCACTCGTCCTCATCCGGGTGGAGCAGCCCCGCTGGCGTGAGGTGGTCCCTGAACTCCTTTCGCTCCCGGGCGTGGAATGGCTTGGCGTCACCGCCGGCGAGTTCGACTTCGCCCTCGTCGTCCGGGCGCGCGACGTCGAGGATCTACGAGACGTCGTGCTCGAACGACTGCAGGCGATGATGGCGGTCCGCTCGTCTGAGACCGTCCTCTTGCTCGAGGACCACCGGGTCGCGCTCTAGAACGAACGGCTCGCGGACTCGTCGCGGCGGGCGTCGTGCGTGACGAGATGGAGGCTTCGCGGTGCGATCGGTGTCGACAGGAGCAGCGAGGTGGTCGTTCGGGTCACGCCTGGGACTTCGAGGATCTCTGCGATGACCCGCCCAAGGTGGTCGTTGTCCCGAGCCACGACACGACAGAGAAGGTCCGACGACCCCGTCGTCATCCACGCCTCGACGATCTCGGGGATCGTGACGAGATGCTCGTCGATCGTCCCGCGTCGGCCCTGGGCGATCTCCAACGAGACGATCGCCGACACGGCGTAGCCGACGCGCCCGAGGTCGATCTCGGGGCCGAAGCCGACGATGACGCCGGCGGCGATCATCCGGTCGAGGTGCGCCTGGGCGGTGTTGCGGGCGATCTCGGCCCGTTTCGCGAGCTGAACTAGCCCGGCGCGGGGCATCTCGGCGAGCGCGTCGAGCAAACGGCGATCGATGTCGTCGAGCGGGTTTTGCTGACCAATCTGATTAGACACTCGGCCTTCTACTATTCAATATATGCAACGATATCCCAAGGTATTGACCTCGACCGCCGATCCCGATTCGATAGCAGCATGACGGAAACGATGACGAACGACACTTCCACCGTCGCTCAGCAGATCACGGGGTGGGACCACCTCGAGTTCTGGGTCGGCAACGCGCGGGCAGCTACGGCGTGGCTGGCGTCGGGCTTCGGCTTTGACGTCGCCGCCTACGCCGGGCCCGAGACCGGCGTGCGTGACCGTGTCTCGTACCTGCTCCAGCACGGCGACATCCGGGTCATGGTGACGGCCGGGCTCTCGAAGGACTCCGAGGTTGGCAAGCACGTTCTCGAACACGGCGACGGCGTGCGCAATCTCGCCTGGCAGGTACCCGATCCCGCCGCCGCCCTCGAGTCGGCGACGCGCCGCGGCGCCCGCGAGGTGCAAGAGACGCTCACCGTCGAGCGCGATGAAGGAGCGGTAACGACTGCGGCGATCGAGGCGTACGGCGACACGCGCCACGTCTTTGTCGACCGATCGCGCTGGAGCGGCACCTGGGGCCCAGGGTTCAGCGCCGAGCGCCTGCCACTGCGGCCCGTCGGGCGGCCGCCGGCTCTCAATTACATCGACCATGTCGTCGGCAACGTCGAAGAGGGCCGCCTCGACGAGTGGGTGGAGTGGTACGCGAAGGTTCTCGGCTTCGAAGAGATGAAGCACTTCGACGCCGAGCAGATCTCGACGAAGTACTCGGCGTTGCGCTCGACGGTGATGTTCAACCGCAAGGGCATCACGATGCCGATCAACGAGCCGGCGCCCGGTCTGCGAAAGAGCCAGATCACCGAGTACCTCGAGGCCTACGGCTGTCCGGGGGTGCAGCACATTGCGATGGGAACGCGCAACATCCTTGGTGCAATCGACTCTTTGCGTGAGCGCGGTGTGCGCTTCTTGGACATGCCTGCGACGTACTACGAGGACGCGAAGGTTCGTTGCGGCGAGTTCGACCTCCCGTGGGGCGATCTCCAACGGCTCGGAATCGAGGTCGACGAGGACACCGGTGGCTACCTGCTGCAGATCTTCTCTGAGACCTTCGCCGAGCGGCCGACGCTGTTCATCGAGATCATCCAGCGTGAAGGCGCGACCGGCTTCGGCGAGGGCAACTTCAAGGCGCTCTTCGAGGCGATCGAGCGGGAGCAGGAGCGGCGCGGAAACCTGTGACCGACGCGGAAAAGGACGCGCCGCGGGCGCGTCCGGTGGTGGAATCGCTCCCCGCCTACCGGCCCGGACGTTCGGCCGAACAGGCGGAAGCTGACTACGGACTGAGCGGCGCGATCAAGCTCGCGTCGAACGAGTTGCCGTTCTCGCCTTTGCCGAGCGTCGCGAAGGTGATCGCGACGGCAACCGACACCGCGAACCGTTATCCGGATCACCTCGCGCGCGAACTGCGGGAACGGATTGCTACCGCCCACGGCACGAGCGCGAGTCGAATCGCGGTCGGATGCGGCACGGTCGGACTTTTGCAACAGCTCGCGCTGGCGTACGTTTCCGCGGGCGACGAGGTCGTTTTCGCGGACCCGAGCTTCGAGGCGTATCCGATCTTCACCGAGCTATCGAGCGGGACTGCGCGACGCGTCCCGCTCAAGCGACTCACCCACGATGCGAGCGGACTCGCCAGCGCGTTGAGTGTGCGGACGCGCCTCGTGCTCATCGCCCAACCGAACAACCCGACGAGCACCGCGATGTCCGGCGCAGATCTGCGCTTCCTCGTCGACGCCGTGCCGGCTGATTGCGTGGTCGTCATCGACGAGGCGTACTCCCACTTCGCGACGGGTCGGCATCTCGTCGATGCGGCGAACCTTCTCGACGATCATCCGAACCTCGTCGTTCTCCGGACGTTCTCGAAGGCGCACGGGCTCGCGGGGCTGCGCGTCGGTTACGCGGTCGCCGATGAGTCGATCGTCGTCGCGCTCGACAAGGTCTTGACACCGTTCGCCGTGAACCGACTGGGTCAGACGGCAGCGCTCGCTTCGCTTGATGCCGTCGACGAATTGAACACCCGGGTTCGCTTGGTGCTCGACGAGCGAACCCGCCTTTCGCGCGAACTTCGTCACCGCGGGTGGTCGATTCCCGACACCGAGACGAATTTCGTCTTCCTCCCCTCCGGCGGGATGAGCGTGGACCTCGCACGCGAACTCGAACGACGCGGCGTCGTCACGCGGCCCTTTGCGGACGCCGGCGTGCGGGTCACCGTCGGGACCACCGACGAGGTCAACCGGTTCCTCGCGGCGTTCGACGAGCTCGCAGAGGGATTCATCGCGGAACAACTCCATGCGAGCTGGCAGCTGCCGACGGGTGTGGAAGGGCGCGCCGTCGCGGAATGGCTCGATCGTCTCGACGCGGTCGAGGAGCGTCTCTCCTCCTTCGCCAACGGGGAACGGCGAGGCGGCCTGACGGATCCGGACCCCGGCGGTGAAGAGCGCTGGGACGAGGGACAGGTGTGGGCACACATCGCAGAGTTCGGCGCCTACTGGTTGGCCGAACTCCGGCGGATCCTCGACGCCCCTGGGACCGCGCCCGTGCCTTTTGGGAGGACGAAGTCCGACCCGCGGCGGATCGCGGCGATCGCACAAAACCAGGCTCGTCCGCCCCGTGCGCAACTCGACCCGGCGCTCGTCGCCCTCGACGAGCTGCGGGCGCTGCTCTCGACGATGGACTCCCACGACTGGTCGCGGATCGGCGAGCACCCGACGTTGAAGACGATGGACGTCAACAAGTTCCTCGACGAGTTCCTCGTCGGTCACTACGAGCAGCATGCTGACCAGATTGCAAAGCTCAATGGCTGAGCGATACCCCGGTTTCGGGATCGACAACCTTCCCTACGGCGTCATCGAAAACGGTCATATCGTCGTCGCCTTCGAGAGCGGGGTGATCGACCTCGCCGCGATGGACGGTCTGGGCGTCCCTCGCGACGTGTTCAGGTCGGGTTCGCTGAACGCGTTCATGTCCCTCGGACCCGATGCCTGGCAGCGCACGCGGGCCGAGATCACCGCGTACCTCGCTCAGCCGGCGAAGGAAATGTTGGTTCCGATCGAAGAGGTCTCACTCGTGCTCCCCTTCGAGGTCGCGGATTATGTCGATTTCTACGCGTCGGAGGAGCACGCGATGGCGATGGGGCAATTGCTCCGGCCCGGCTCAGATCCGTTGCCTCCGGCGTGGAAGCACCTGCCGATCGGCTACCACGGCCGCGCGTCCACGATCATCGTTTCCGGCTCGCCCGTCTACCGCCCGTCCGGACTCGTCGGGACTGGTGCAGAGCCCGACTTCGCGCCGAGCGCGCGTCTGGACGTCGAAGTCGAGCTGGGGTTCGTTGTTGGCGTGGGATCTGCGCGCGGAACCCGCATCACGGCGGATCGTGCAGAGGACCACGTTTTTGGCGTCGTGCTCGTGAACGACTGGAGCGCGCGCGACATCCAGGCCTTCGAGTACCAGCCACTGGGTCCGTTCCTCGGCAAGTCCTTCGCGACGTCGATCTCGCCGTGGGTCGTGCCGCTCGCCGCCCTCGACCGGTTCGCGGTGGAAGGCCCGCTTCAAGCACCGCCTCCGGCGTCGTACCTTTCGACGGTTGAGCCCCGCAACTTCGGGATCTCCTTCGAGCTCGCGCTGAACGGCGCCGTCATCTCCTCGATGTCCGCAGATGGCCTGTACTGGTCGATGGCGCAGCAGCTTGCGCACCTCACCGCGAACGGGGCGTCGACGCGCACCGGTGACCTGTTCGCGTCCGGCACGATCTCGGGCAAGGAACCGCAGAGCGCTGGAAGCTTGATGGAGCTCACGAACGGCGGCCGTGATCCGGTCAAACTTGAGGACGGGTCGATGCGGACCTGGGTTGAGGACGGCGACGAGGTCGTGATCCGGGGCTGGTGTGGCGATCGCCACGGCGCGCACCTGGATCTCGGTGAAGTGCATGGTCGCGTCGTTGCCTCGAAATAAGGAGGGCGAACCGTGACGTACTACCTGCGGATCGGCGACGTGCCGAAGAAGCGGCACACGCTGCATCTCGGACCCGACGGCAACCGGCTCGCCGAGGAGCTGATGGGGGAAGAGGGGTTCTCGGGGTCCTCGTCGCTGCTTTATCACCGCCATTCTCCGAGCGCGATCTTGGGGATCGAGTCGATCGAGGTGAAGCGTTCCGAGCTCACTCCGAACATTCCGGTGCGCCCGATGCACCTGCGGTCGTTCAGCCTGACCGAGGGTGGCGACCTTGTGACCAGCCGCCGTCACCTCGGAGCGTCGTCAACGGTGACGCTGTGTGTCGCAGCGGCAGATCAGACGAGTGAGCTGTACCGCAACGGCGAAGGTGACGAGCTCGTCTTCATCCACACCGGACGCGCGGAGCTCGAGTCGGTTTTCGGCCGCCTCGTCGCCGATGCTGGTGACTACGTCGTCATCCCCCGGGCGACGACGCACCGATGGGTCGTGAACGGGAGCGACGCGCCGGTGCGAGCGTTCATCTTGGAATCGACCGGCCACATCGGTCCGCCGAATCGCTACCTCACTCCGACCGGTCAACTCCACGAAGGCGCTCCGTACTCTGAGCGTGACCTGCGCCCGCCGGACGGACCCTTTGTTGTGGAAGGTGAAGGCGTGCGTGTGCTCGTCCGGACGCGCGGCGGCTGGAGCGTGCATGTGCACGAACGCCACCCCTTCGACGTCGTCGGCTGGGACGGCTGCGTCTATCCCTTCGCATTCTCGATCAAGGACTTCGAGCCGATCGTCGGTCGTATCCACCAGCCTCCGCCAGTTCACCAGACATTCGCCGGCGCGGGCTTCGTCGTCTGCAGCTTCGTGCCGCGCCTCTACGACTTCGATCCGAACGCGATCAAGATCCCCTACCACCACGCGAACGTCGACTCGGACGAGGTCCTCTACTACGTGGACGGCGACTTCATGAGCCGCCAGGGTGCGGGGATCGCCAAGGGATCGCTCACGGTGCACCCCTCGGGGTTCGTCCACGGCCCGCAGCCGGGCAGCGTCGAGGCGTCGATGGGCGCCGATCGCACCGAGGAGACCGCCGTGATGGTGGACACCTTCGAGCCCTTGCTGATCAGCGACGATGCCCGTTCGATCGCCGACCCCGCTTACGAGCGCAGCTGGGCGGCGAAGAAGTCCTGACCCTCGGTCGGCGTCGAAGGTCTCACCGGGTAGCCGGGTCGCACGGACTACGAGAATTCCCAGCCCGACCACAAGGAGCTTTCAGGTTCATTCGCCACGATCGTCCGTGACAACCAGGAGCGTTTGACGATGCAGGACGAACCGACCTCGCCGACTCCCGCCGCCGAATCGGAGGGCACCGGGCCGGCGACGCCATCCGGGGTCACGCCCCAGCCCCCGACCCAGCCTCCCCCCGACTCGCGTCAGCCGGCCGCTGGCAGGCCGAACCGGGTCACGAGCATCCTCGGACACCGCGCGACTGGCTGGTTTGTCGCCGCGCTGTTGGTGGGTGTGGTGACCGGACTTGCGGTCGCGCTGGCGAACACGTCGAGCGGACCCGCGCGCGCCATCGTCGAGAGTCCCTCGAACGTGCTGCCGCCGTACACGTTCACGAGGCCGGCGAGTCCACGTGGCTCGCTCCCGATCCCGGTCCGGCCTTTCGGCGTCGGCGCACTGACCGGTCGTGTCCAGTCCACGTCGACATCGAGCTTCACGGTTGCGACGTCGTTCGGGGCGAACGTGAAGGTCGAAGAACAGTCGTCGACGATCTATCGCCGCGACGGGAGCGCGGCGACGAAGGCTTCTGTGAAGAAGGGCGTTGAGGTCTTCGTCGTCGGCACGAGGAGCGGCTCAACCGTAAAGGCATCGGTGGTGACCATCATCGCGATGGGGCCCCAGTCGTCTTACCTTCCCGGCTGACGAAAGACGGCTGCGACGATTCAAGCGGTGAGGTCGAGCGCGAGGTAGAGCGCGCCCTCGATCGGGTTGTAGCGATATCCGTCGGTCTCTGCGAATCCAAGGGACCGATACAAGGCAATGGCGGCGGTCATTGACGGGACCGTGTCGAGCTTCATCGTCCGATAACCGGCATTCCGCGCGTGCCGAACGACCGCTTCGGCGAGCGCCCGACCGAGATGCCGACCCCTAACTTCTGGTCGGACGTACAGCCGTTTCATCTCACAGGTCTTTTCGTCGATCCGGCGGAGCGCGACGCAGCCATCAACTGAGAGCAGTATCACCTCGTAGCTTCCGAAGGGATCTTCGAGCTCCTCGGCGAATCCTTGGAAACAGAGATCGAAGTCGAGGCTGGCGGCGTACTCACGGAAGAGCGCGCGTACCGCTTCGACCTCGCCTTTCGTGGCGTGATGAATTGCGTCACGATCATCCATCGAAACGGCCATCTTCCGGCCCAGGTCCCGTCGAGGTCCGAGCAATACGCTAACGGCGGGTCCCGTGAGGGAGGACGAAGGCTGGCTGTATTGCAGCGAAAGAGGTCACGCGATGACGCGTCTTTTGATCCTTGGCGCCGGAGGTGTCGGATCGGCGGCGGCGCGCACCATCGAACGTTGGGGACTGTTCGAGCGGGTCGTCGTCGCTGACTTCAGCGCCGAGCGTGCGGCGCGCGCGGTCGACGGGTTTCCCGAACGCTTCCGTAGCGTTGCGATCGATGCGACCGACGAATCGTCGATCGTCGATCTCGTCGAAGAAGATCATCTCACCGCGCTGTTGAACGCCGTCGATCCGCGTTTCGTGATGCCGATCTTTCGCGCATCGCTCCAATCTGGGATCACCTACCTCGACATGGCGATGTCGCTTTCGAAACCCGATCCCGCCGATCCATACCATCGACCGGGCGTCATGCTTGGCGATGAGCAGTTCGCGCTCGCCGACCAGTGGGAAAAGAAGGGAGCGCTCGCGCTCTGCGGCATGGGTGTCGAGCCAGGATTGTCCGATGTGTTCGCCCGCTACGCGTCCGATGAGATCTTCGCATCGATCGACGAGATCGGCGTGCGTGATGGCGCGAACCTCACGGTCTCCGGTTACGACTTCGCGCCAACGTTTTCGATCTGGACGACGATCGAGGAGTGTCTGAACCCCCCGCTGATCTGGGATCGTGAACGTGGCTGGTACACGACTGCACCATTCAGCCAGCCGGAGGTGTTCGACTTTCCCGGCGGTATCGGGCCGCTCGAGTGCGTGAACGTCGAACACGAAGAGGTGGTCCTGATCCCGCGCTGGATCAACACCGGCCGGGTCACGTTCAAGTACGGGCTCGGCGAGGAGTTCATCGACGTGCTGAAGGCGCTGCACAAGCTCGGTCTCGATTCGACGGCGCCGATTAGCGTCGGCGGCGTCGAGGTCGCACCCCGTGACGTCGTCGCTGCCGTCCTTCCCGACCCAGCGACGCTCGGCGAAAAGATGACCGGGGTCACGTGCGCTGGGACATGGGTCCGCGGCACCGGCAAAGACGGGCTGCCGCGCTCGGTCTACCTGTACCACCTGGTCGAGAACGCGTGGTCGATGAGAGAGTTCGGCAGCCAGGCCGTCGTCTGGCAGACCGCCATGAACCCGGTCGTCGCCCTCGAACTCCTCGAGTCGGGGGCGTGGTCGGGAGTCGGTGTCCTCGGGCCGGAGGCGTTCCCGCCAAAGCCATTCCTCGACCAACTCGTCGAGCACCGCGCCCCGTGGGCGTTCGACGAGCGGGCGTCGATCGCCTCGAGCTGAGCACAGGAGCGCCTCGCGTCGGTTGCGACGTTGGTGCGTGCAAGCGATGATCCGACGGTGGAGCGAGACGCGGGCGAGAGCGCGCTTTGTTCGGGCGCGCACCGTTGTGTCGTGATCGGCGGCGGATTCGGCGGCATCAATGTCGTGAAAGAGCTCGAGCGATCAGATGTCGACGTGACGCTGATCGACCGGCACAACTACCACCTCTTCCAACCGCTGAACTACCAGGTCGCCACGGGATCTCTCTCACCCGCGGAGATCGCGACGCCGCTGCGCAAAATCTTCCGCGACGACAAACGGGTGCACGTCCTCCTCGGCGAGGCCACTGCGATCGACATCGCCGAGCGTCGGGTTCTGGTCGAGTCACCTGCTCCGGGCGTCGACCCCCTCGAGGTGTCTTACGACACCCTCGTCGTTGCGGGTGGATCGAGCTATTCGTACTTCGGTCACGAAAACTGGCAATCCCTCGCGCTCGAGGTGAAGTCACTCGACAGCGCGCTCGAAGTGCGCGGCCGGATCCTGCAAGGTTTCGAAGCGGCAGAGTTCGAGTCGGTTGCCGATAAGCGGACCGCATGGCTGACCTTCGTCGTCGTCGGCGGCGGGCCGACGGGTGTCGAAATGGCCGGTCAGATCGCCGAACTCGCGAGAGACACGCTGCCCGGTGAGTTCCGAGTGGCGAATCCGGCGTCCGGGCAGGTACTGCTCGTCGAAACGGCCGACCGGGTCCTCCCCGCGTTCGTGCCTTCGCTCTCCCGGCGCGCCGGCCGGTCGCTCCAACGGCTCGGGGTCACCCTGCTCGCGTCTCACACCGTCGTCGACGTGCAAGCCGACCACGTCGAAGTCGCCGCCACCGACGGCTCGACGACTTCCATCCCGACGCACACCGTCGTGTGGGCAGCAGGGGTGACTGCGTCCCCACTCGCCGCCCTAATCGGCTCGGGCGCCGGTGCCGAAGTCGATCGTGCCGGTCGCGTCGTCGTCGAACCCGACCTCACCCTTCCCGGACATCCGGAGCTGATCGCCCTCGGAGACATGGTGAGTGTGCGCGACGCGCGCACGGGAAAGACGCGGGTCCTTCCCGGCGTCGCCCCGGTCGCCATTCAGCAGGGCAAGTACGCCGGTCGTCTCATTCGGGCTCGCCTCGAGGGTACCGAGACGACCGCGTTCCGTTACCACGACAAAGGGACGCTCGCGACTATCGGTCGGACACGTGCCGTTGCCGACCTGCGCGGCATTCGGCTCAGCGGGTTCGTCGCATGGGTGACGTGGCTCGTCGTGCATCTCTTTTATTTGATTGGCTTCGAGAACCGGCTGATCGTGATCTCGCGCTGGTCGTACAGCTTCCTGACCCGGGGACGCAGCGCTCGCCTGATCACCGAGGTTGCGTCGTTCCGTGACGACTCGGCGGGTCGACCGGACGCGTGAGGTTTGCTGTGCGGCTTCTGGACCTTCGAGCGGGCACGGCATTCGGGGTTGCCGTGGTCGATGCGCGGTGTCGATGATCGCTAGAGAAAATGCCCAAGCACCTATTCCGCTTCGTGGTCCATACTTCACCCTGTGGCCTTCACTCGATGAAACGGCGTTGCGCCTCCGTGACGAAACGGTCACGTACGGCGAACTGCTCCTCATCGGGGCGGCGACGGGACGGCTAGAAGAGGCACGGATTGACACGAGTCGTGCCGCGCGCCTGCTGGAGGGGCCCTCCGAGACATTCGGTGAAGCTGAACTGCGGCGCGAGGCGGAAGCGTTCCGCAGGCAGCGCAAGCTGCACAGTGGCGATGATCTCCGCAGCTGGCTAGCCCGCCGCGATCTCGATGAAGCGCAGTGGGCCGGCCATCTTCGGCGTTCGCTCGCGTTGAAATCGGGGCTCGAAGGTGTCGACGATTCGGCCACCGACGACGAGATCGAACAAGCACTCGTCGTCGACCTCGCGTGCGCTGGATGGTGGGGACTAGTCGCCGACGAAGCGACACGACTGTGGTCCGCGGAGCGCGCGCAGACCCTGCGCGGCGAACCGCCAGTCAATCAAAAGGGGGCCAACGGCGAGTCGCTCGAGTCGATTGCGAAACACATCGCGGAATGCCTTCCGATCCTGGGGATCCTTGAGGTCGACTGGTGCCTCGATCGCCTGCGGGCGTTCGAGTCGCGTCGTCAGGCGCTTGTGGAACTGGCGGAGGCGTGCGGTGAGCCGGGCGTCATCGCGCGTCGGGTCAAAGAACGCGCCGTCGACTGGTCCGAGTTCGTCTATGACGACCTTCGACTACCGAATCGATCCGTTGCGAACGAAGCCGCGATGTGCGGCCGCGACGACGGGATGTCTCCAGAAGAGGTCGCGGCGCGATCCGGACGGGAGCTTGAGCACCGCGTGATGCGACGAGACCAGATCCCGACGGGAATCGCGGCGATGCTAACGGGCGCGGTCCCGGGCGATGTCCTCGGGCCGTTCGACGAGGACGACGGGGTGCACGTCGTCTGGTTGCGTGAGCGACGCGCACCATCCGCGGACGACCCGAAGACCCGTGAGTTTGCAATCGGAGAGTTGCTCAGTGAGCGACTCGACCGCGCCGCGGCCGGCAAAGCCGTCGTGGTGGGTCCGCTGTGAGCCTCTCCGCGAGCGGGCACGACGTACTGCTTCGCCTGCCGCTGTTCGCGCGTCTGCAGCCGACGCTCTCGGACCTCGTGTTTCGGCTGTTTCAGCCTCGCGAGTTCGACTTCGGCGAGACGATCTTTTCCGAAGGAGATCCCCCGGACGGCATGTACGTCATCGTCGAAGGGTCCGTGCGCGTGATCGTGAGCCACGAGGGGAATGAGACCACGCTCGCACGCTTCGGTCCCGGCGAATGGTTCGGAGAGGCCGCCTTTCTCGACTCGACGACCCGAACGGCGACGGTTCGAGCGTCCGAGCGCGTGAAGGTTCTCTGGCTCGACGCGTTCGTCTTCGTGTCCCTGCTCGAGCTCCATCCGGAGATTCGCGAGGCGTTCGGTGACCAAACGCAGATCCAAACGCTTCACCGCTTCCTTCGCACGCACGCCGCATTCGAGAACCTCTCCCTCGAGGCGGCGACGGCGATGTTCCCCGTCCTCGAGCTAGTCGCGAGTGCCCCCGGGACCGTCGTCGTGCGCCAAGGCGATCCGGGGGGTGCGATGTACTTCGTCGAGGAGGGCCGCCTCGAGGTGTCGATTGGCGAGGACTCGGAGTCCCGCGTCACCGGGTTTCTTCGGACCGGGGACATCTTTGGAGAGAGGTCGCTCGTGACCGGCGAGCCGAGGGCGGCGACGGTGCGAGCGATTTCTGACGTTCGGCTCTTGAAGCTCGACCAAAAGGACTTCTCCGATCTCTCCGCACGCTTCGACGGTCTCGCCTCCCGCGTCGAGGAGTTGGTGACGTTGCGCGACGCGCAGGGCGAAGCCCGCGTACCCCTCGACATCCACCGCGAGATCCTGCCCGGAGGGTTGTCGGACATCCAGCCCGCGGAAACGGTCGCGACCGAAACGGTTTCAACTCCGGGACCGGTCGCGAAACGGGCGTCTCGTCGGGGTCGCTTCCCCTTTGTCCAACAGCTCGATGAGATGGATTGCGGCGTCGCCTGTCTGTCGATGGTGGCGAAGTGGTACCGGATCGATGTGTCGATCTCTTGGCTGCGGGACGTCGCGAAGGCCGGGCCGGCCGGAACGACGCTGCGGGGGATTACGGAGGCGGGGGCGCGCATCGGTCTCGAGATCGTGCCCCTCAAGGTGTCGCGCGACCGTTTGGAAGGTCTCGGAACGCCGGCCATCGTTCACTGGGACAAGAACCACTGGATCGTTCTCGTGCGCGTCGACGAACGCGGCGTCGAGGTCGCGGATCCCGCGATCGGCGTGTACCGGATGAGCCGAGACGAACTCCTCGCGCACTGGGACGGCTACGCCGCGCAGATCACCCCGACCGACACGAAGCCCGAGGTGCCCGGCAGCGCGCCAAACCTGCACTGGCTGCGTCCGTTCCTTGTCAAGCACCGCCGTGCGATCGTCGCCGCGGCGGTGCTTGCGCTCGGAGCTGCGGGCGCCGAGGTCGCGTTGCCGCTCATCGTTCAGGGCATCGTGAACAGCGTCGTGAACCGCAGCTCGGACTCGACGATCGACCTCTTCGGGCTCGGGATCCTCGGTCTTGCCATCGCGGGCACGGTGGCGTCTTTGGCCCAGCGGCTCGTGCTTTCCGGTACGAGCTCGGTCTTCGATGTGGAGACGCTCGGTTTTGTCACGGAACGATTGCTCGGCTTGCCGATGGCCTACTTCGAATCCCGTCGGATCGGGGACATCGAACGTCGACTCTCCGGCGCGCGCGAGATCCGTCGCATCATCATCCAGCAAGGCATCGAGACGCTTTCCGCTGCTCTCCAGGTGGTCGTCGGGCTCGTGATCATGTTTGTCATCTCGTGGGAGCTGGCGCTGATCTTTCTCGTCCTTTCGCCGGTTTACCTGCTTGCGATGCGCTATTCGACGAGCCGGTTGCGACCGCTGTACGCCGGCATCGAGGAGAACATCGGTCGATACGCGTCGGATCAGATCGACCTGTTAAAGGGCATCGAGACGGTGAAGTCGACCGGCACCGAAGAGGGCCTCCGACGGCGACTCCAATCTGGTTTTGCGACATTGATGGGCAAGACCTCGGAGTCGCGTCGGGTGATCGCGCGCTACGGCGCGGCCATCCAGCTCTTTTCGCTCTTCTCCTACGGACTATTCGTGTTCCTCGGTGGTCTCCTCGCTCGGTCAGGGAGCATCAGCATCGGCGGCTACGTGGCATTCACCGCTCTTGTCCTGCTAGTCACCGGTCCGCTCGTCTCGGTCCTCGACGCGTGGGACGACGTCCAGATCTCCGCGGTCTTGTTGAACAGGATCGCCGACGTTTTGGAGCACGAGCCCGAACAGGGCTTCGAGAGCTCAGAGCTGTTGTCGGTTCCGACGCTCGAAGGTCGCGTCCAGCTCCGCCACGTCTCTTACCAGCCACCGGGCACCGACGAGCCGATCCTTTCCGAAATCGAGCTTGACGTCGCGCCGGGCACCACGGTCGCGATTGTCGGTCGGAGCGGATCGGGTAAGACGACGCTGCTCCGGCTCCTTGCGGGATTGATCGAACCGACGTCGGGACTCATCTTCTACGACCGTGTCGACTCGAAGACGCTGCGCTACAAGGACCTTCGCCGACAGGTCGGCTTCGTTCTGCAAGACCCGTACGTCTTCGCGGCGCCGATCGCGGACAACATCGCGCTCGGCGAGGAACGCATCGACCCCGACGCGTTGCAGGTGGCAGCGCAGATTGCCGACCTGACAGAGCTCGTTGAGCGCCTGCCGCTCGGATTCGATACTCCCGTCGGCGACCGCGGCCTGCCGCTTTCCGGTGGTCAGGCGCAGCGTCTCGCGATCGCACGCGCGCTTTATCACCAGCCGCCGGTGCTGTTGTTCGACGAGGCGACGAGCGCCCTCGACACGGAATCAGAGGCAATCGTCAAACGGAACATCGATCGGTTACTCGAAGGACGCACGGCATTTGTCGTCGCGCACCGGTTGAGCACGATTCGCAATGCGGACAAGATCGTCGTTCTCGAACGTGGTCGCCTCGTCGAGCAAGGGACGCATGACGAACTCCTCGAACGACGCGGCGTTTACTTCTACCTCTACAGTCAGCAGCTCTCTTCGACTGACGGAAGCTGATCGGTATCGCTCAGTTCCATCGCGCGCCGATAACGGCTCACGCGCAGCGGTAGAAAGTCGAGGTCACGACGTCGGGTGGTACACGTACTCAGCGTTGAGGGCTTCGCAAGGACACCGCGTGCACTTACTATGTCGGCAACGGGTCCACAAAAGTGCCCAGAGGCGGGAGGTAAACCCAATGGCCGAAGAGCGTGACGAGAAGGACCTCACCGGCGATTTGGCAGTCGACGATGAGAGTGCGAGCGAGGTGACTGGTGGAAGAGAATCCGCCGGCATGACGCATGAGACAGCTGCGGAGCTGACGTCGGACAGGACGACTTCGAAGCAATTCAAGCATCAGTGGCTGAAGCATTGGCATAGGCACGCCTAGCAGCGCTGGCCACCAGATCGACCCTGAACTTCCCGCCGCCGGCGGACCAAGGATGTGAGTCTTGGGCGGTTTTCGCCGGCGGGGGTCTGAGAAGGCCAGAGTCTCCGCAGATGAAAATTGAATAGCGAGGAAAACGCCCCTGACGACGTCAGAGGCGTTTTCTTTTCTCTGCTGGCCGACAGCTCGCGCATTCGGTCGTGAACGTGTCTAGGTCCCGTGTATCGTGCCGACTTCGTCGGTGCCGACGTGCATCGCGAGGCGGATCATGACTGAAACTCAGCCGATCGAGGATCACAACTTTCTGCGTCGCCTCACAGACGAAGAGAGGTCAAGCTTCGCGCAGCACAGTCATCCGAAGATGTTCGAGCGCGGCGCCGTGTTGTTCCGCCAGGGAGACTCCGGTGACGATGTACTCATCCTTCGCTCGGGCCGGGTGAAGGTCAGTGTGCGGCGTGGCGGACGGGAAGTGATCCTCGCCGTCTACGACGCGGGTGCGCTTCTCGGCGAACTCGGTGCCGTTGACGGGAACGTGCGGTCGGCGACCGTGACCGCCCTGGAGTCCGTCGACGTCGACGCCATCTCCCACGACGAATTCATGGAACTTTTGGAGCGGCATCCACGCGTCGCGACTGAACTGCTTCGACTCGTGGCTGGCCGCCTCCGTAGCACCTCGTTGCGCCAGCTCGAATTCGGCACGATGGACGCGTTGGCGCGCCTCTGCGCGAGCTTGAGCGAGCTCGCAGCCCGTTACGGAACCATCCGCGACGGCGAGATCGAGATCATTGCGCCCTTCCACCAAGGGGAGCTCGCGTCGTGGTCTGGAATTTCGCGGGAGGCCGTCGTCAAGGGGTTCCGACAGCTACGCGGTCTCGGATGGCTCGCCGTCGACGGACGGACCCTCATCCTGCGCAACCCGGACGCGATTCGGCGACGGGCAAACCGCCCGTAGTTAAGGCTCAGTCATCGGAGCGGCGGAGGGCTGTCTCTGCGCGCGTCGCCGCCTGTCGGTAGGTAGATCTCTGCCCGCCAGGCTCCAACACGTGAGGCAGGGCTCAGCGCGCGAATCGCACGGAATGCCCAAGCGAGAACGCGGTCGTGCGGCTCCTCGTCGGGGACAGAGAGCACGAGCCCCCGTTGCGCGTGATCCTGCTTGATGCGCCAGCGGTCGGGAATGTCGAGCGCCGTCACTTGTGCGCTGACCCGGCGGCCGGTCGTGTGGGTGATCCCTAGGCTCACGTGGCGTTCACCATGCTGATCCTCGCGTTCTGGTATCCATGTGCACATTGTTGTGCCCGAACCTCCGCCGCCAAAGAGGGACATGAACCCAAGTGACACGCTTTTCTCTTCGTTGGCGTCCGCGGGGATGAGGTTGATCCATCCATCTCGGGCGTCGGCGAGCAGGCGCATGTAGCCGACGATCTCATCGGGATCTTCGACATCGAATTCGACTCGTTTGACAATTCGAACGGTGCGCGCCACAAGGGGAGTCTCGCATTCGCTCGTCGTCGGGGCGATCGTGGTCGGCGTGTCGTGAGTGACGATGGAAGATGGTTGGTATTACCCGGGGGCGTGTCCCGGCGAACGGTCTAGGTGAAGTGAGGCATCCCCGATGCGCTGCATGGAACCGGCCACCAGCCGTTCAGCCTGGTTGTCGATGTCTCCGATGACGCGCCCGCAGCGGATCGGCTCGCCGGTTTCATGGGGCGCCGGCCATAGGCGATAGCGCATCGACGTTCTAAGGCCCCCGAAACGGGCGCCTAACGCCAGTCCCGAAACTTCGGCCTGACAGGTGGCCCTGAAGAGTTCCGGTTGATGATTGAGCTCCGTCGGCCGGTCCTTCCCTTCGCTCGCGCAAGAGGACCAGAGCGAGGCCGAGGTGTGAAGCATCAACCGAGACTGTGTGAAGCCTCAGCCGCGGCCGCGTAAACCATCAGCCGACGCTGCTTTGTCGCAGATCGGCCAAGCCAAAACACCTGACTGGTGGGCCGCCCGGGTCTCGATCCCGGCACCTTGGGATTAAAAGTCCCCTGCTCTTCCCGATGAGCTAGCGGCCCGAACTCGCAAAACGCGAGTGTGCAACATATTTCGAATGTCCGCGTCGAGCCGCTTGCATCGTGCTAGCCGATCCCCGTCGCGGCGAAGCCGACAAGGATGCGCATCGCTGTTACTGCTCTTCGTAGTCGAAGACGCTGGCCGAGGGTCGAGATGCCGACGCGGCCATCGCGCGCTTGCGAGTCGCGTTCGAGTGCGAGGACACCGAAACCCTTGCTCGGTGCGCGCGGACAAGTCGAGCGGTCTCGATGCCGCGCTGGTCACCCGCGTCGAGCGCCACTGAATCGAGCAACGAGTCGATCGCCTCGAGCTCCTGCGCCGCGAGTGCGTACGGGTCATCCTCGGTTTGCACCGGCAGGGTGGGGGGTCGACGAGATCTGGGCTCCGTCCGCGGCACAAGCTGCTCGGACTCTCTCTCGCGGGATTTCTCGGAGGCTGTTCCGGGTCGTAGATCGGCGGACACCTCGGCAATCGTCGAGTCGATCACCTCACGGATTCGGAGGAGTTCGGAAACGGCGTTCTTCCGCTGCTCGTGGAGGTACGTGAGCTGGCTCGCGGCGCGTGACCGCTCGTCGTTGAGCCGCTGCAGTTCTTCGCGTTGACGCCGCTCCGTCTCGAGTTCGATCTCCTCGGCTTTCTTGCGAGCTCCGGCGACGATTGAACGTGCTTCGGCGATCGTCTTCTGGCGCAACTCCGCGAGTTCGACCTCCGCACCCTGGCGCATTGCCTCGGCGCCCTCGCGGGCTTCCTCAAAGATGCGCTGGATATGGTCGCCGACGCCGTCGAGCCGGATCGCCTGGCTCGGACGCTGCTGGTTCTGCTCGAGCACGCCAACTCGGCGATGCAGCTCGCGGAGCTGGCCGACGGCCGCGGCGAGCTTCCGTTCAGCCTCTGAGGCGCGCAACTGCGCGTCATCGAGTCGACGTTGCTGGTCGGCGACGTAGCGATCGACCTGGTCAGGGTCGTACCCGCGTCGGTACGCACCGAAGATCGGAGTCGGTTCGGCGATCTGCGACGCCCGGGACTGCTGCATCGTCTCCTCCTCGCGCCTCCCGGCGCTTCGTCCAGGTGGGCTCGCGTGCCCGCTCGTGGCACCACCGCGAGCCCTGTTTGGCCGATCGTACCGAGGGGGTCTGACGCGAACGTGGATATCGCGCGACGCCTTGCGCCCCCAACTCGGACGTCATGCGCGGAAGAACGCCGACAGCGGAACCGCGTGTCGGGCGTTCTGCAGCAACGGAAGCCTGAACGCATCCTCGATCGTCGCGAGCAGCGAGTAGTGGTTGTATGCGACTCCGATCCGAAGCCCCGGGAGCAGCTTCGGCGCGATGACTAGCGTCGCGACCTGTCCTCCGCCGCAGCACGAGACGACTCGATCCGGTGGCACGACGGTCGCGTTGGATCCCTCAGATTCATCCCACGTGACAAAGAGCACGCCGTTGTTCTTCCACGCAGCGCTTTTGGTAACGGCGTTCACAAATCCGTCGAGCCAAGCTGCCGCGGTGGCAGGTGGGCAGTCGTGTCCGTCGTGACAGAGGTCTGGCGTGACCCAAACAAAGCGCGGGACGGCGCTCGCCCGCGCTGCGAGCAGGCGGGGGAGCTCTGATTCCGGCCGGATGGCATCGCAGAGTGTCGGGCTCGCTCGAACGTCGGCGTAGTACCGGAAGGGGTCGTGTTTGGAGGCGTAGTCGTCGCCGCCGTAATCCGCGAGGAAGCAGGGAGTGGGTAAACCCTCCATGTACGCCGCGAAGGAGATGTGAGCCGCGTGCAGCTCCTCGGCGAGGTTCGATGCATCGACGAAGCACTCGACGCAGTCACTGTGGATTCCCCACGTAGATCCGCTCGTCAGTGCGAGATAGTTCGGAAGGCTCGGATGCGCGACGGAGTAATAGTTCGTTGCGAGCGCATAACGCCGAGCGAGCGAGGCGAAACCGGGCGTTGTGAGCGCCGATTGATAACCGAGGTTCTCCATGATGATGACGAATACATGACGAAACGCCGGGACCCCATCGCGCGATGAACGTGTGCGCGTGACTGTGCGATTGTGCATTGACTCCGTCGGCAACGTGAGATGGCGAACAAGCGAGTGAGACGCTGGCGACCGCAAGAGCGGCGATCACCGACCATCGCCCGATCCGTCGCGATGACGTCAACGTCAGTGTTTAACGCTCTTCCGGCGGCAACAAACGAGCCGATTCGAAGCGCGATCGATCCGCGAGGACGCGCACGATCCATCCGGTCGCGATGACGCGGTTTTCGACTTGCGCTGACACGACAAAGTTCAGCCGGTGCCCTTCAAATCCGTCGAGCGTGGCATGGGCGTTCACGATTTCGCCGATGTGAGCTGGGGCAAGGTGATCGATCTCAACTCGAACTCCTACCGAAGTTTGCTCTGGAGGCAACGCCATAAGGGTTACCGCGAAGGTGACTTCTCCAACAACGCTACGAGTCGCGGTGCGCTTAAAACGTCCAGATCTCCCGACCGGGACGCGATCGCAGTATCGCTGGAAGTGACGGTCATTGTCACGTCCGCAGACTCGCCGATCGAGGTGGCGAGTTTGGCCACGTCCGTCACGATAAGGACGTCACGTGCGGATGTGTGGGCAGCGGGTCGTCAGGTTCGCTTCGTTGCCGCCCACGAGCGCTTCGAGGAAGGTCGGGCCCTGCGGACGGCAGGTCGAAGGTGTCGTGACGGTGTGGCTACTGCGCGCCGGCGGTGTCCTTCTTCTTCAAAGGGGCAGTTACGGGTGACGAACTCGGTTTCGATTCGGATGCAACTGTCGTCGAATCGGACTTCGTCGGGGCGTCGTGTCCGTTCGACGTCGCCGCCGCGTCGCCCAATCGCTTCGCCGAAGACCCCGACGAGCGGCTGTCGGTCTTGTAAAAGCCGGATCCCTTGAAGACAATTCCAACCGCGCCGTACACCTTTTTCAGGGTGCCGCCACAGCTTTCACACGTCGTCAGCGGGGCGTCCGAGAACGCTTGGATGGCCTCGAACGCGCGTCGACAGCTCTTGCACTGGTACTCGTAAGTCGGCAAGAAGGCTCCTTCGAGCGGCTCGCACTGCTAGCACTCGCGGCGTGAGAGTGCTAGTATACCGGGGCCAACGCGGTTGGAGACCCAGGTTATGCACTGCACGTGACGCCTCCGCGCCTTTAGCTGCCCCCGCGTAGACTTCGCTGGTGACCGATCGGAGTCTCGCCCGGCTGGATCCACTCGGGCCGGCGAGAATGGGCGACGTCGCCCCCAGGGACGCCACCCACCGGCGAGCGCGGGCGCGCTGCCGAGTTTCGATGCTCCCGGAGACGACGGCAAAGGTTGCGTCGAACGCGATCACCAAAGGAGATGTGCTCGGAGCGGCGCGCGTCGCCGGGATCCTCGCAGCCAAGCGGACGTCGGAACTCATCCCGTACTGCAATTCCGTGCTCGTTTCGAGCGTCTCGATCAACTTCACGATCGGCGACGATGCCGTCGATATCGAGGCGACGGTCGAAGCGTTCGACCGAACGGGTGTCGAAATGGAGGCGATGACCGCTTGTGCGGTTGCGGCCCTCACGGTTTATGACATGTGTAAATCGTCCGATCGCACGATGTCGATCGGTGAGCTCCAACTTTGGGAAAAAAGCGGTGGAAGGTCGGGATCCTGGCGTCGCGCGGGAGCGGTCGGCGGCGCGTTGCCTTTCTGAACAATTCGTCGCGAATTCAAGGCAAATACCCGATCGCTTTGTGGGTCACGTATCCGCGATCGGATTTGCGTGCCCGATTAACCTTCTTTTGCAGGCGAGCGCGGGAATTCAGTTCGCATTCGCCAGCGAAATGAAAGGTAACGAGTGCTCGTCCTGGTTGTCGTACTCGTTTGGCTCGTGGCCTTAGTACCCGTCGCTCTCCGTCGTCACTCCGCGTATCAATTGCACGCTTCCGTGGCGCGCTTTCGACGCCAACGACGGTTGTTGGAACTCGCCTATCGATCGAGACGAAATGGTGTAGACGCGGAGCCAATCAAGACTCAGAACCTTGGTCTCCTCGCTTGTCACAATGGTGCGCGCCACCTTCCGCGCGCCTCGGGTTCTCGCCTCCGCCTGCGAAGGAGGCGGATCCTTTGTGGACTGTCTGGCGCTCTCGCCTTCTCTCTCGTGCTTGGTGCGGTGCCCGCGCTCAGCGCGTTCTGGACGGTCGCGATCGTTCTCGTCGCGGTCCTCGCCGCGTACGTCGTGCTGCTCGCACGATTCACCGCAGTCGAATCGCTCGGTCGCCATCGCCGTTCCTGGGAAGACGGCAACCTTCACGCCCCGGAAGAATGGGTAAGTCCGCACTTCGAACAGGCGGCTGGGGCGCCGGACCGCGATGTGGCGCGATGGCCCTGGGTTCGGTTGCTCGCTGAGGAGCAGAGCGCGTAGTCGGGGATCAGATAGGGCGCCGTCCCTCGCTCTCGAGAGCCACATGAGCCCTGGGATTATTCTCGGATCTCCTGAGCCTTCGGCTTGGCCGGTCTCGGGGGTGTAGCTCAGCTGGTAGAGCGCCACGTTCGCAACGTGGAAGTCGGCGGTTCGAGTCCGCTCACCTCCACCAAAAAACTGCCAAGTCAGACGCTATGAGCGGGAGTTGTGAAGCAGTGTCGACGTGGCTCGGGCGCGCGCCGGGCGCGACGAATCGAAATCCGAGATTCCGACGTCTCTCCGCGCCAGCGCCCTGGCTAGGGAATCGCCCCGAGCTCGTTGAAAAGCGCCTGGCACGCCCGCATCGCATTCTTGAAGGCCGACGAGTTCGGATTCAGCCCGCCGGGACCGCCGAAGCGCAGCTCGAGACCTCCGCCAGGGCCTGTCCCCGTACGGCACATCCGGGCGAGTCCTTGGCACTCGTTCTGGCGCGCGTTCTGGGTTACCCGTCGAGACGCGTAACGCCGACTCGGTGCGCGGGCTCTGCTCGTCCAACGCGCAGCGATGGTGTCGTTCTGGCGCGCGACCGAGGCGGCGGCGGCGCGGTGCTATTCGAAGTGCGGTTTCTTGAAAACGAACAGAGTGTCGTTGCCCCAGGGCACGACTGCGCACAGTTCCCAGCTCTCTCGGCCAAGACTTTCGAGTCCCTTGTTCAGCGCATCGAGGCGCGCTGAAGCGCTTACGGCTGTCAGCCCACTAAGCAGCTCGCTTCGATACTGCCATTGCTGCACTGACACACGTGGAATTGACGCCCTGATCTCATCCTGCTGTCGCCGGTCGCGCCTCGCCGCTTCTCCCCGCATTTCATCATCAGCCTTCTTGTGCGCGTCAGCCTGATCTTGCATTTGCTTGTGAAGATCGGCCATATCTAAAGCGTACAGAAGTCGTTCGATGATGCACGCTGGATCGCGGCAACCCCCATTTAACCTACCCTTGCCGATGAGCACGCTCGAAGCGCCGAATCAAGCGAGCACTCGGTGCCTCGAATGACGAGAACGAGTGGCGAACGACTGGGCAATCGCCGAGCGGGCGGGATCAGGAGAGATCGTGGTATCACCCGAAGCACAGCGATTGGGTTCTCGGCTAGACGAACACCACGCCCCGGAGACCAACGGACGGATGTCCGTCTGCCGGCGCTGCGGTGCTCAGACTGATGGTCCGAACGGGCGTCACCTTCCGAACGAACGACAACTGGAACGCGGGCTGAAATGGCTTGATGTGCAGTCGCGAAGCAGGGCACTCGACCGCGCAAGGAGTCGGGGTAACACCTGATCCTCGTGCCGTTCGGTGCGTCGACTAGTCCCCCATTGTTCGGCGAAGTTGGGGGATCGTGTTGCGTTGATCACCTGAACTCGCACCGGGTCGGTGACACACCACCAGAACGGGACTCGCACCTTGCCCCGCGCGTTCGCCACGCAGTCGCTGGTTCCCCGTTTAATTGATCTCTATTACTCGAACTGATTTATCCGCGACGCCTCGCCGTCCTCAAGGTGCGTGTGGCGAGGTCAGCCTGGAGCCGCTTCGCGTCCCCGCTAAAACTGGACGAAGTAAGCCCGGCTTTCTACCTCATCGAGCGAGTGCTATGGGTTCATCTCGTCAAGAACGTCGAGGTTGTAAAACCGATTCTCACCCTTCACGAGCGGACCGATCTTGGCGATGCGCTCATGCGTTGCGTCACTTTCGGAGTGGCGCATCGCGTCTTCGTAGGAGTGGAAGCGCAGAATCGTCGCGTACGTCCCTGGACGGTCCCGGTCGCGTACCACGATCGCCGAGGTTGGCTTTGGGACATTGTCGGGAACCGGCACGCTCTTCGCGGCTTCGATCACTGCGTCGATGTCGTCCGACTCGTACTCCACGATCTGGATGTATTCGCCCACTGTTCCCTCCTCGGGAAAGCACTGGTAACGAAGGCTTGCCTACGGCGTCCGTGAGTTCAATAACCCGTGGATCAGATACTTCTACACATCTAGCCAAGGGACCGAGACACGCCAGCCGGCTAATAGGACCGGATTAAGTCCTAATGGAACTGGATTAAGCGAGATCCCCGACAGGCACTGCTGCCAATGTGTCCGCTTGCAGGTGGCGGAGCGCCTGGCGGTACGAACCGATAAGGCTGTCCTCGCAGTACCCGAGGTCGCTTTCGATACAGAATGCCCGGACCATGGTTTGGGCACGCCCCAAGTTCGGACGGGGCATCGTCGGAAACAGGTGGTGCTCGATTTGGTAATTGAGACCACCGAGCATGAGATCGGTAAATCGGCCGCCGGCGATGTTGCGCGCGGTGATCACTTGACGTCGAGCAAAGCTCATCTCCGCATCGGCTTCGATGACGGGCATGCCCTTGTGGTTCGGAGCGAAGCTGCAACCGAGGTAGAGCGAGAAGATCCCTTGCTGGACCGCCACGAAGGCCAATGCCTTCAGCGGGGAGAGCACCCAGATCAACACCGTCAAATACAACGCGGCGTGCATCGCGATCAGCAACGCTTCCACGGCGGCGGCACGATCTCGTCGCCGGAACAGCCTCCTGGCACCCAACACGTGTAGGCCGACACTTCGAAAGAGCATGAGAGGAAAGAAGAGCTGCGCCTGCCAGCGGGTCATCAGCCGTGCGATGCCGCCTGCACTCCCATCGGCGGCGTTGGGAACCGCGAACCCTTCACCGATATCCGGGTCGCGACCGATTTGGTTGGGATGTGCGTGATGGGCATTGTGTTTGGAAACCCACCAGCCAAAGCTCAAACCGATCAACAGATTCCCGACCGTCAGACCGAGCAGGCGATTCGCACGGCGGGACCGAAAAACCTGTTGGTGTCCTGCGTCGTGGCCGATGAAGCCCAGCTGAGTGAACATCAGGCCCATGAACGCTGCGAGAGCGAGCGTCACCCACGAGTTGCCGACGATCACGATCGCCGTCCATCCGGCGGCGAAAACAGCGGCGGTCAGACTGATCTTCACTGCGTAGTGGCCCAACCGGCGATCCAGCAGGCCAGCTCGGCGGACCTGGGCAGCCAGGACACGGAAGTCCCCCGGCGGAGCATCAATGGTGGCCGCCTGCACGAGCTCTCTTCCCGAAATCCGACCGAGAGCGCCACCAAAGTTTGGAAAGGCGCCGAGGGCCCAGGCCCTCACAGGATCACCGCAGCGTAACCGCCAACAATTTGCCGTGATTTGTCAGTCTCGAAGAGAACGCCGCGCGAAGAACTTCCGCGATTAATCGAGCTCGATTACGGGCGGACCGCTGTCGACGACGACGAAACAAGTGCGACCCGATTCTGGCGCTGCGAAGGCGGCGCGACTCGGGGTCGCGTCGCAGAAGACTCGTTCGTCGCAGAAGACACGGTGTTGCGGAGAGCGCTTAGCCACTTCGGGTGCTCTCTCAAAACAGTCAAGCCGCCCACGCACGCGAGTACCACCACCAAGAGCACCGAGACCAAGATCCGAACGCCAACTGGCGCCGGTGTCCTCGCTCTCGAGGGTCTCGCCGGCCGCCTCGATGGGTAGTACGAAACCGGTCTCGCTATTTCATGGCGGACTCGGATAACCGGGATCGGCCTCGTATCGAGATACGCCGGGACCCAAGCGATGTCGAGAACCGCGTCGGACTGCCTAGCCGCCCCAACGAGGCGCGATCGCCCCAGTTCAGCAGCGTCAGAGATGCTCGTCATCGCTGAGAGGTTCCGGCCATTGCGGTCCTATCGGTCCAGCAAATTCAGTGGCTTGCTGCTTTGGTTGTTCACGGCACGACCTCGGCGAGCTCCGTGCTCCGGCGAGGACCGAGAGCTTCGATAGGCAGGAGTCGGTCCCAAAAAGCGACCGTCCCCTTTAGTTCGGAGCAAGCTCGCGAATCGGGCGGCAAAGACGGATGCCCGCTCGGAGTCTTTGCCGTTGGCGTCGATCGGATCAGCGTCACTTTCTGAGCGCGTCCTTGACCTTCTCACCGGCCTGCTTGAGATTGCCCTTTACTTGGTCGGCTCTGCCCTCGGCTCGGAGTTTGTCGTTGCCGGTGACCTTGCCCGCAGCCTCTTTGAGCTTTCCCTTCGCTTGTTGTGTGGCGTTTCTCGCCTTGTCGGTTGTGGCCATAGCCGGATCCTTTCTTGGGACGTAAAGAAGAGCGTCAGAATCGAATTTGCACTGATGTCGTGCGGTTGCCGGTCACCACCGGTAGAAGTGATGCCTCCCGGCACGCTCGCCGTGTCCTAGTACGAATCCAACCAACCACAACACGAACAAGACCACTGCGATGAACCACAAGAAATGCGCAGTGAAACCCAGTCCAAGAAAGAGGAGAACAAACAGCAACAGCAGCAGGATGATCATTTTCCTGGTCTCTTTCCTTAGCTACGCGTTTATGCCCGATCGTTCACGAGTGAGCTCGTCTTCGGGCGGGACGCCTTCATCCGAGGTCGCCTGGCAGGTGCAACTTTCGGATTGTTTACAACGCCCGATTCCTCGATAAGTGCATCGCTCGCGCTTTTGGCGTCCTCCCGATTCCCGTCGATGACCTCTCTGCGATCCTGACGGGCGTTGGCGGCGACGTAGCCGAGCCCGAGGGCGAGGACGACGATCGCGACAACCCAAAGCGTGTGAAGGGCGAAACCGATCAGGCCGAACAAAAGAGCGGCACTCAGCACCGCCACCATCACGGTGCCTGAGACTCGGCGCTGACCGAGCAGCGACGAAATGCGTCGGGACTCTGTTGATTTGACTGACATCTGGGGTAAACCCTCTTCCAAAATGTTGATCTTGTGAGCGACGCGCACTAGGCGACCTTTTCGTGGACCTCGGTCGAGCGACCTTGTGCGTCGACCGTTTCACGGTCGTAGCTGTGATGCGTGCCACCGGCTGGACGACGGGACATGGCGAAGATGATCGTCGAGGCGACAAGGCCGACGGCACCGACGACCAGGAGGATGATCCCGACCGTGGATACGTTGAACCCGTGACCGGTGGTGGTCACCGCCCAGTGCAGAACGGCACCAACGGCAATCGCGACGACACTGAAGAACATTCCCGTGCGACCCATCTCTTCTGCTTCTCTCTCTCGTAGACCGCTGCGGCACCGGATTCGGTTGTCGACAGTGGACTGCTAATAACTGCGAGCATACACTAGAGTTCGATTACCAGCAATTTGTTGCACGTAATGAGCGACTAGATTGGGTCTGATGGCGGAGTTCAGTTTCCTCACCAACCATGCGAGAGCCCTCGTCTGCATCGCCCGCGACCCGGGGGTGCGCCTGCGCGATATCGCCGCCACGCTGGACATCACCGATCGCACCGCCTTTGGAATCGTCTGCGACCTGATCGCAACTGGCTACGTCGTCAAGGAGAAGGAAGGCCGTCGCAATCGCTACCGCATCCAGGCGCATGTTCCGTTGGGGGAATCCGTCGTCCGAGAGCAGACGATCGGGGAGTTGCTGGAGGTCTTGGCCGATCGGAGCGCGCACAAGGGACATGGAGGTGCGTCACGTCACATCCACACGGTGAGTAAAGGGAGGTAGGTTGCGCTCGAGACGGAAGAACATCCGGGGCTCCGCTCGACGTCCCTCTTTCGAGCGTTATTCGGAGGTGCCGCATTTCTGACCCTGTATCAGAGGGAGGGGTCACCGAACCTCCCGTCCCTTCAGCCGCGCAAAGAGTGCACGCGGTTGAGCGGGTTCGGATTGCACCGGCTGGTCGGGTCGATAGCACTCTCGACAGCAGGTGGCCGACTTGGTCTCGGAGACTCGGTCCCATGACCCGCGAGACGGCGCGCCAGTTTGCGGACGCAATATCCCGGGCACTTCCTAGCCAGGGCGATGGGGTTTCTTCTGGATTCGGAGCGTCATCGGGCCCGGTCGCTTCAGTCTCCGAAGAACTCCAACGATTGGCTTCACTTCGCGATTCAGGAGTTCTGACTGAAGAAGAGTTTGTCGCGTATACATCGAAGCTTTTGGAATAAGCGATCGCGGCTGTTCGTCGCAGGCGCGAGTGATTGAACTCAATTACGAGATTCGATTAGGCACCGAGAATAGGAGACAATCTTCCTCGACAAACTACGGGCTGGAAATGAGGAGATCGACCGTGACCGAAGAACAAGAGCCGGCCAAGTGGAGCGTCGCAGAATGGCACGGCAAGATGCTCATCGATTCCAACGGCGAAAAGATCGGCAAGCTGCAAGACGTCTACGTTGACGTCGAGACCGACGAGCCCCAGTTCGCGACGGTCAAGGAAGGATTTATCAGTCGCCACTTGACCTTCGTACCGTTGGGGGGAATTCAGATTGGCCCCGACGACTTGCAGGTAGCAGTTACAAAGGAGCAGGTTCGCTCCGCGCCGGACATCGAGATGCACGGCGAAGAGCTCTCACAGGCCGCCGAGTCGACGCTCTATCACCACTTCGAGATGAACTACACGCCGATCAACACCGAGAGCGGCCGTCGTTTGGCTCGCCGTTGAGGTTTCAAGAACGAGTTGTGGCTGATTGAGCTGCCGCGCATCAAGGTTATGCCGCATAGAAATGCGCGAAGGCGAAGTCGGGGACGTTGCCTTCTATGCGTAAGCCCGCACAATTAGGCAGTGATCACCCGACACCCGTGGGTGTCACCGACCGGCTGCGCCCTCAAGAGGTCAACGCAACGCATCCCCGATGTTTCGCTGGGAGCTATGCGGTGGGATGTGACTGCAAACGTGCGCCTATCGGGAACGGCGCTGGCTGTCCAAGGTGGAAGCCCTGTGCGAAGTCGACACCGAGGTCGCGCAGCAGATTTAGAGTCTCCTCGTCCTCAACTCCTTCGGCGATCGTTCGCTTGCCAAGGGCCTTGGCAACCGAAACGATGGTCTCAACGAGTTTTCGATCAGCTTTGTTCTGCACCATCTCGCGGACGAACTGCACGTCGATCTTCAAGAAGGCAATAGGAAGCTGGCGAAGGTAGGTGAGTGAGCCGTAGCCGGTGCCAAAGTCATCGAGCGCGAACGAGCAGCCGAGAGCAACCAGTCGATCTGCGAAACGTCGACCGTCCTGCAAATCCTTCATGACCGCCGTCTCGGTGACCTCGAACGTAAGGCGCTCTGGAGAAGCCCCCGTTCGAGCCAGTTCGCGCTCAATGTGTAGCAGGATCTCGACGCGGCCCACCGACTCGGCTGAGAGGTTTATCGCCACCGACTCCCCGGTGGCCGCGATCTCAACGGCGTGGGTGATGACCCAACGGTCGATGTCGTCGATGAGCCCGTACTTCTCTGCAGCGGGTAGAAACAGGCCCGGGAGGATGAGCTGCCCCGTCGGAGAGAGCATCCGCAGCAGCAGTTCGTGTTGGACGGTTGCGCCGGACGTTAAGTCGATGATCGGTTGGCCGTAAAGGACGAAACGATCCTTGGCCACCGCTTGGCGGACCTCTTCGAACCACGCTACGTCGCCGAACTTCGGGCGGAGGCGCTCGCGCTCGGCTTGCAGGGCTGTGATATCGCGAAAGGCAACAACAGCGCCTGTGCCATTGCTGAGATCAATCGGCGCGGAGGAGTACGAGACCGGTATCGGCGAGCCGTCCCTGCGCCAAAAGGTGTCCTCCTGTACGTGGACGGGGTCACCGCTGACACGGACCTTGGAGATCGGACAGTCCTCGATCGCGTAGGGAGTGCCGTCCAAGCGACTGTGATGAAAGATCGCATGATGGTTTTGCCCAATGACTTCGATCGCTGACTCGTAGCCCAGCAAATACACTGCGGCCGGATTGACAAACGTCAGGCATCCCTCCGTGTCAGTGACCGTGAGCCCGTCGGCCATGCTCGCGACGATGCCTTTCATCAAACTCGTGGCGTGATCTCGTTCGACATCCGCCACCTTGCGTTCGGTGACGTCCTTTACAACGAAGTAAAAGGAAATTTCACTGGCGACGACGCTCGAATCGAGCCACCGATAGTCCCCATCTCGAGTGCGAAAACGAACCTCGAAGTCGATGACGGGCGGGGCGTTGGGCTCCATGAGCTTCGTTGCCTGCCTCGTCGCCTCCTCGCGGTCGTCGGGATGGACAAAGGAGACAAACGGTTTGGCCATCAATTCTTCGTTGGTCCAGCCGAGCGTTTGCTCCCAGGCTGGATTGAGCTGAGTGAAATACCCCTCAAACGAGGCCGAGCCGAGCATGTCGAGCGACAAGTCGAACAGTCGTTTGACTGCGTTTGACGGGGGGATGTCCGCGCTGCAGGGGGTTTGTTTGGCCAAACCGACCCGGTTTACCGGGCGCATCGGTACAGGCTCTGCTGTTGGAGACATTATGAAGGTGTGACGCTTGCAACGTAGAAGGAACCGTTTCGCACTGTGAGAGTGACGGTTGCCGCTGGTGAGCTGAGGGTTGCCCCCTCGACAATGTTCCCCGTGACCGAAAGCGTGACGTTCGTTTCGTAGCGGAGCGACCAAGGAGCAGGGAGTGCTACTCCCGCCAGCGCCAGATCCTTCCACCAGGAGTGGTTCTGGGCTGCGGCGGTCTTCTCGGCAGCCGCGTAGTCGCTCAGGGCAAGATTGGCGGCCTCCAATGCATCAGGGCCTTCGCTGAACGAAGGAGACGACGAGCCGCTCGTCGTGAGGGTGCCAGCGAAGACCCCCGAACGTCCGAACGACAGTCCTTCATTCTTGAGAACTGCTGGAGCGGGGACGCTCAAGTGAAGCGGAGGGGGTGGCGAAGCTGATGTCGCCAGGTCGACAAACTGTCCGCCGGTGAAGACGGCCTCCACCACGTAGCGGTCGGTCGTCCAGAACAACGCATCGGTTGGCCAGCAAGTAATAAGCGCCAATCCCGCCGTTCCTCCAGTCGGTACGGCGAGAGCGGTACCCGGCGGGACGATCTCGTGAGCCACCACACGAAAGAAGTCCTCCCTGCAGCCGTCGATCCAGGTGACCTCCTCGCCGACCTTCACGCGATCGAGGCCGGAGAAGTAGCTGACGTCATGCGCGAGCAGCACGCTCACACCGTTCGAACCCGGCCACACGCTGGAAGGATCATGACCAACGGCCACGTTGAACACCGCATCGTCGATGCCCTGAAGCACAGGAGCCTTGAGTCCGAGGGCGGGAATCGTAAGCAGGCCCGGGTGATCGAGTGTGCCTAGGGCAGTCGTGGTTCGACTCCTGCAGGTGCGAACTGAGTTCTTCGTGGGCGCGGTACCGGCGAGCGCTCGCTTGATCAATTCGTGTCCGACCGAGCTAGAGCGGTGATTCCACCAGATTGGGTAGGCGACACCGGCTGCGGCCACGAGGAGCAGCAGCCCGCCGACCATCGCCCAAAGGCGGGATCGGCGGGCTGTGCCGTGTGTTTGAGAGTGGGACGTGAGCTCAGAAATTCCGGGCTGCTGGCGCACGACGCCGCCGAGCCTGGTCTAGGGCACCGACCCCCAGACTCGCGACAAGTATCACGAGAAGCCAGTACGGCCACCCCGCCCATGGCTCACCGGTCTTGGCCGGAGGCACCACGGTCGGGGACTTCGGCGTCGGCGTGACTACAGCCTTCGGTGTGGGCTTGGGCGTGAGAGCGACTGCCGGCTTCTTCGTCACCGGCGTCTTCGTCACTGTCTTAGTCGTTGGCTTTTTCGCCGCGGTCGTTTTTGATGGCGAGGTCGTGGTTGTCGTCGTTGTCGTTGTCGATGCCGAAACCGTGCACTCGGGCGGCGCAGTAATGGTGTCGTCGACGAGGGTGACTGCTCCGTTTTTCGCCAACAGCCGTCCAGTGACCGAGGCCGTCGAGGCGATCGAGATCGAGGTCAGAGCCAAAATGGTCCCGTTGAACGTGCCACCGGCCAACGTCGCCGAGCTACCCACCTGCCAGAAGACGCAGCCCGCTTGCGCCCCGTTTTCGAGCGCCACCGTGCTCGTCGTCGAGGTCGTCAGGCCGGAGCCAACCTGGAAGATGTACACCCCGTTCCCGTTCAGGGTGACCGTTCCCGTCAGGTCCATCGTGGAGGTCGCGTTGTACACCCCCGGGCCGAGGGTCAGTCCGGTGATGTCGGCGTAATTCGTGTTGTTCGTCGGTGATGCACCTGCCGCTGATGTGTACGCAGTACCGAGATCGGCAGCAGCTGTGCTCAGTAACCCTGGGTCATCCCCCGCGGAACCCGCAGGACCAGAGCTATCGACTGAATAGATCGTGCCGGTGACATCTGTCGTGGTTAATCCGGTGATGGTGGTGCCGGGCAAGTCATCTACTCCGATGTCGCCTGTGATGAATGGCGGCGACGGGTTGGCCGTGCTCGAAATCCCTTGGGAGGACAAGATCGCGAAGGGAGCGGCCGTTCCCAGGGGCACCGGAGCCTGGGTCGCTCCAGCTGACCCGGCAGAGATCCCGCCCACAAAGAGCGTCATCGCGGAAACGACCCCCACCGCCAACAGTGCTGAAAACCAGCGGCGCAGACGGGCAGCGTTGGTTAAATAACTTGCCGATCTCATATGACTTCCCCTATCAACAAGCGCTCCGTCCGGGCCCGGGCGGCCTCAGCGGCCGCCAACCTTCAAAGGTGGTGGCCCCGCTTGGACAGGTTCAGAAACACGCGGGCATCGACCCGGTCGGTCGACACTCCTTCCCTACTAACGGCATTCCGCCCCTCGATGTTGAGGATCCAACACGATGTTGAGAATCCGACCTCGTGGACCCGCAGCCTGAACATCCCTAAACGTTGACCCGAAAGTTCAACGTGACTGCCCCTGATCGCCGGGTAGGCGCGATGTTCCAGAGGCGCGTTGGCCGAGCGTTTCGGATCGGATGAGGGTGGCCCTCGCTGCGGGCGCTCCACGGGCGCGAAAGGGCGCGTTGGACTTGCCGCGTGCCGCCTCGAGCTGCCGCGCACTGCCGTGTGTTGCCGCAGGTCGGGCAGGGTGCATTCGCGTAGGCGCAGCTCCGAACATTGCGGCGGTCCATTTTCGCAACGTGGAAGTCGGCGGTTCGAGTCCGCTCACCTCCACCACACTCCAGATTGGCGGATGCGGGCCTATCGGGCGATGAGCGCCGAGGTCAAGTGCTGATCCGCGGCAGCACTCGGCCTTGAGTGTGACGCGCGCCGATGTGCTCCATCGCCTCGCGCGCTCGCTCGAGGGGGAACTCTGCCTCGAGCGGAATTCGCAGCCTCCAGCCGGGGACGAACTCGGCGACCTCCTTGCCCTCGGCCCAGCGAGCCGTTCCAGTGCGTCGTTACGCTGCGCCGATGCTTGAACGCTCGACGCGTGCTGTCATTCGCTGGCGCTTCGTCGTGATCGGTTTCTGGTTCGCCATCGTCGTCATTGGGGTGATCGCGGCGGTCCGGCTCCCGGATCTCCTCTCAACATCTCTCGCCGTTCCGGGGACTCAGTCCGCACGCGCAGACGCGATCTTGGCGCGGCATTTTGACGAAAACACCGAGGGCTCGTTCACCGTTGTCTATCGCGTTCCGCACCTATCGGTCCGCGCAATCGAAGTTTTGGATCTGCACCTTGCTTACGCGGCTCGCTCGGTGCGCACTGGTCGCTCGACGAAACTCATGTCCGCACCTGGCATCCTCTACGCCAACATCAACACCTCACTTGACCTGCAAAAAGCAGCGACGTACACGGGAGCGCTGCGCCGAGCCTTGGCAAGATGGCGGTCCCCAGTCGCCTATGTGACTGGAGAACCTGCGATCCAGCACGACGTCGTCCCGATACTCGCATCTGATCTGCGTCGCGGCGAGATCATTGCCGTCCCGGTCGCGTTGGTATTGCTCATGGCCATTCTTGGATTCTCTGCGGCAGTGATAGCGCCGCTTGTCATCGCTGTCTGCACGTCGGCGGCAGCGCTGGCGATCGTTTACCTGGTCGCTCACGAGACGCTGATCGCACTCTACGTTCCGAACCTTGTTTTATTTATCGGGCTTGGTCTTGCAGTCGACTATTCGCTCCTCATCGTGCACCGATTCAAAGAGGAACTCGGTGCAAACAACCAAGGTGTAGACGACGCAATCGTGCGAACGATGTCGACGGCTGGACGGACCGTGCTCTTTTCCGGGTTTGCTGTGGCGATCGGGCTGTCGGTGATGCTGATCATTCCGGTTCCTTTCGTCCGCTCGCTCGGAATCGCGGGATGCCTCGTTCCGCTCATCTCCATTGTCCTGACGCTCACGCTGCAGCCGACGCTGCTCTCATTGCTCGGACGCCGTGGAGTCCATGGCCTTTCTCTTCGACGGTTCGGAAAGGCACGCGACCCCGAGCACCGCCTCTGGTCGCGCATCGCTCACAACGTCACGCGTCGGCCGGTCGTCGTGGTGGGCGGCTCGACCGCAGCGCTGCTCGCCGCCATAATCCCGATTGCTTGGCTCCAGCTCACACCAGGATCCATCGCAGCGATCCCGCAAAACATGGGGTCCGCCCGCGGTCTGTCGCTACTCAGCGATCGAGGCGGGGCAGGGGCGATCACTCCGGTTGAGGTGGTCTTCGACGCTGGCGCGCCGGGGAAAGCTCGCGCACCCGCGGTGTCTGCAGCGACGTTTCGACTCGCGCGGGAACTCGTAAGAGATCCTGAGGTCTACATCGTCGAGATCGGTTCGAAACCGCCTTATGTCGATTCATCGGGCCAGTACGGGCGCGTCGTCGTCATCGGACGCCACGACTTCGGCGACATTGCGTCCCGCCGGCTCGTCAGCAACATGCGTCTCCAGCTCGTTCCAGACGCCCGCTTTCCTTCGTCGACCCGCGTCTTCGTCGGCGGCGCGCCCGCAGAAGGCGTCGACTTTCTGGGGCGCGTCTACGGGATATTCCCGTGGATCATCCTCATCGTGCTGGTGCTCTCCTACGTCGTGATGTTGCGTGCCTTCCGCTCGCTGCTGCTGCCTTTGATGGCCATCTTCCTCGATGCGATCTCTATCGCCGCGACCTACGGCTTGCTTGTCGTGATCTTCCGTTTCGGGGCCGGCGCGGACGTGCTCGGCCTCTACCGCGTCTCTCAAATCGAGGGTTGGGTCCCTGTCTTCCTCTTTGCGGTTCTCTTCGGCCTCTCGATGGATTACGAGTTCTTTCTCGTGAGACGCATGCGCGAGGCGTGGGACCGCGGATTCGACGCCGGTGGCGCCATCACCGAAGGACTCGCGAGGACGGGACGCATCGTCAGCGCCGCGGCGCTCATCATGGTCGGCGCGCTTTCTGGACTCGTCGCCGGTCGCATCGTCGACCTTCAGGAGATTGGCGTCGGACTCGCGCTCGGAGTCCTCATCGACGCGACCGTCGTCCGCGGACTGTTGTTGCCCGGCCTGATGACGCTTCTCGGCCCCTGGAGCTGGTGGCTCCCCCAACCCATCGCCCATCTGGCACGCATCGAGTCCTCGCCAATTGACGATCGCCAAGGCGAGTCGACTCGACGCCTGCCGACGTAGTTGCTATTTCACGACGGTGATCGCGAGCCGTATCGCTGGAAGGTGGTAACCAAGCGCCAAAGCAGGTTCGTCCTTCGCGTAGGTCAACACGGGCACCATGCCGTATGGCGTGTTGGCGAACGACGGCGACTCGGTGTACAGCATCGGATAGATGTCGATCAGGTGTGTGCCCGGACCACCGGTTGCCCGAAGGTGCAGTCGGACATCCCCGTTTGAGTTGAAGCCACACGCATAGCCGACGTAGCTGTTGTCGTAGTCGACCGCGATGGTGTTGTCGAGCTGTGTCCAGCCGACACCCTTCAGGTGGATGGTGAACGGCTGACCTTCCTTCACGACGAGAGAACTCACCCCGCGCCCGACGATGCTCTCCTCGACGTAGAAAGGTACCTGTGCCACCGTCTCACCGTTCTGAACGAGCTGGACGACGTGCCATCCGCCGAGCCCATCGGGAATCCTGATCATCTGCTGAACCGAACCCGCTGAGGGCATCGCGGTGCCGAGCGGTGTCGAAACGAAGCTCCAACACACGCTTGCGCAGTTGACGCGATTGCCGACGACGGTGGACCACTCGAGCTGAACGGGACTCGTCGACGAGAATCCTGACGCCGTGAGTTCGACGCGGGTGTTGACCGGGCCGCGGCTGGACGCCAACTTTGCCTGCGCGTCTCCGGACGTCGAAAGACCGCCCTCAACGAGCGTTGTCTTGGCGCTGACCGTCGGGGCAACATCCACGGGCCAGTCGATGGAGGGCGGTGGCAGCGGGCCATCGTCCTTCGTCACCGTGAAGGTGATCGCGCCGCCGTTGATGTACGGCAGTGGCGACTGTTGGTAGTTCAAGTAGAGGAAGCTGATCGCGTCGCCGACCTGGATGGTATGCGGGCCGACGGCGCCAGCGGCACGAATCGTCACCTGCGCCGTGCCGCGCGTCCAGTTCGCCATCATCTCACCGACGTAGTGGTTGTCATAGAGAAGAGAAGCGCCACCCTCATACAACGACGAGCCGATTCCGGTGTAGGTGATCGTGATCGGCGTCCCGACGGGACCGCTCTTCGGGGTGACGGTGAGCTTTCTCAAGATGATGAACCCGCCATGGGCATCTTCAACCCCGTTGACGACGGCGTAGATGTTGTGGATGCCGCCCACGTCGTCCGGCGTCTTCAAACTGATGCTGAACGAGCCGTTCGCGTTCGTGGTCGTCGTTCGCAGCACGACCGTCATGGGCGTCGAGGACCGCCCGAGGTAGTTGACCGTGTCGGGCTGAGGGTCAACGACCCAGGTGACGTCGGCAGTCGACCAGGTGAGCTCGACGCTCTGGTTGGGAGGGAGATTCGAGCCCGAAATCGTGAACGGGGTTCCGATAACTCCCTGTTGAGGTGTCACTGTGAGGATCCCCATGTTCGGACTGACGGCGGCCTGGGCGGCGATCGGCCCCGGGAGCGGCGCGATTCCGGGAATGCTTGGTGAGGTCAGCGTGATGCCGTCGGTACTCGTCGTGGCCGCGCGCGTGATCGCAGACGCGGGCAGGACAAGCGCGCCGACGAGCAACATCGCGGCCAGTGCGATCCCGAAACCCTTTGCCTCCAAGTGCTTCGTCATGGAGTTCCTTTCAGTTCTCGTCGGACATGCCTGTCCGCTTCGACGACGTGTCTGCTCCAGAGAGCGACGGCGCCGTCATGCGTCACCATCGTGGTGAGGCATGACGGCAAAGCTGGCGTCCCTGGACGCGACTCCCGGGGGAGCGAGGTCCATCCGCCGAGTCGGACGAGCACTCTGGTTCCTACGTGATCGTGAGATCCGACGAAGCCGGCAGACCGACCTGCGAGTAAACGACCTCTTGCTTCGGGATCTTTGCGTGATGCTTCGTCTTCGGTACCGGCTTGGTGATCACGGTGACCGTGAAGTTCACGGCGCCGACCGGATACCCGGTCGTCGACCACGCACCGGTCCAGTACGAACTCGTTCCGTGTGTCCCGTACGCCAACGGGATGGGGCTCGAGACACCGGGGATGGTCACGTACGCTTGGGCGACGTTCTCATTGGTGAGTGCGTTCCCGCCGGTCGTCACGTCGACACCCCACATGCGAAATACGACCTGCTGACCCTGGACGAACAAGTTCGTCATCGAGCAGGGTGCCGAAGGCTTCGGGTTACCACCCGTACCCTGAACGGTGTCCACGTCGACGAAGAGTCGGTGCTTGTTCGCCGCCGCGTACGGAGGAGCGAACCCCGTCGTGCCTGTGTGCGACTGCTTGACCGTTCCGACGCCGCTCGCCGCGAAAGCAAACGCGCCGAGTCCTGATACGAACAGCAGCCCGATGATCAAGGTCATTAGGAGCTTCTTCACCGAACCTCCTCTTTCATCTCTCGTTGTTGCCTTTCCGTTCGCGTCGTATCGACGCGAACTGGGAACTCACTTGATCGTCAGCGTTCCGCTCAACGTCACGGTGAACGAACCGCTTTGAGATCCGGACGTGTTGCCGAGCTTGAGGGACCCACTGAAGTGAAGCGACCCTTTCGCTCCATCCGCCTTGCCGGTACCAGTGATGGCCTTGGCGGAGCCATGAAAGGCGACCGTGATGGGGCCGCTCTCGCCACTCGAACACCCCGTTGCAGTCGAGCTGCTCACCGAAAACGTGATCTTGCTCTTCGCTCCGACGATCGTGCCGGTGCCTTGGAACGGATCGCACTGCGCCGAGGCGCTGGCGGTGCCGTGACCGGTGACCTTGCTCGCGCCCATGATCGAGGGCGTGCTCGTTCCTTGACCGGATATCGAGGTGATGGTTACTAAGCCGTTGTCGATGATCAGCGACGCCCTACCGGAGTAGTGCCCGCTGAATGGCACGCTCTTCGTCGTGGTTGCAGAGGCTGGGCCAGCAAAGACGCCGATGGTTAACGCCCCTAAGAGAACCAAGAGGATCCACACCGTGTTCGTTCCACGCTCTCTGCGGAATGCCGCCGACTTCACAATTCGCGTTTCCCGAACCATGTCGCGCCTCGTCTCTCCCCTGCTCAGTGCCACCCTTTGTCCGCCATCTCACGCACGCTCGCAGCTAGTTCAAACTTTCACGAAGAGGAAGCGGGGCGCCAGGGTCGAAGGTCATGTGACGAGGTGAAGGCGTTGTCATGCACGATCACGGCATCGAAGGATTGTGTTTGAGCGGTTCGAGTCCGCTCACCTCCACCGAAGAATCCAGAATCAGACAGGATGTAGGTGTGACAACCTGGGAGTACTTGATCGTCTCACTTCCCCGGTTCGAGCCGCCTACGCACTCACCTGGCGCGTCTACCGCAGTTCGTACGTTGAACGAGGAAGGTGAGCGGGGCTGGGAAGCGGTGGGAATGACCACCCTGGAAGACGGAAGCCTCGCCGTGCTTTTCAAGAGGCCAGCAGCAGAGTAGGTCGGTGCTTGCAGCCGAGAATTCAGGCGCGCGTTAGTGCCGGCACACGAGCTGAGCGGGGAGGATCCTTCACAAGAGCGGCTCCCTCCAGTGGGAGCCGCTCTTGTTCGACCTTAGGACTGAACGGAGGTCAATACCGGGGCGACGGCCTTTGCCGCGACCTTTGCGTGAGCGATCTTGACCTTGCGAGGCTTCGCCTGTGCGATCACGGGGATGGTGACGGTGAGCACGCCATCTTCGTAAGAGGCCGTGATCTTGTCGCGATCGAGGCTCTCTCCGAGGAACAGCTGGCGGGTGAAATCGCCCTTGGGCCGCTCCGTAATCGCGATCTGATCGTCATCGAAACGGAGCCAGGTGCGCATACCTCGCACGGTGAGGACATCGTTGTCGACGGTCACTTCGATGGAGCCCGGATCGGTACCCGGCAGGTCGAACAGCACCTTGAACTCATCGTCCCGTCGGTACGCATCGACGGGGATCTGCCAAGGACGTTCGCTCTTCAACTGCTCAGTGATCCGGTCGAACTCACTGAATGGTTCGAATCGCATCAACATGGCTGCGTCCTTTCGCTGACTCTCGAGCAACTCGGTGTCGGCGACAGGAGGGCTTGGGGGTCTGCGGCTCATCATACGCTAGTAATGAATAACTAGCAAGATGCTTCTAGAAATAGCCTGCTACACTTTGTCACATGGCGGAGTGGAGCTTCCTCACTAACCATGCCCGAGTCCTCGTCTGCATCGCCCACGATCCCGGGGTGCGTTTGCGCGACATCGCCGCGACGATCGGCATCACCGAACGCAGCGCCTTCGGAATCGTTACCGACCTCATCGCATCCGGCTACGTCGTCAAGGACAAAGAGGGCCGTCGTAACCGCTACTCCATCCAGACCCATTTGCCCCTCGGAGAAGTCATCGGTCGTGAACGGACGATCGGTGAGGTGCTGGAGGTTTTGGTCAACACTGCGTCTTGAGGGCAAATTAACTCGAGCGAATGGCGCGGGCGCGAACGGGAGCGTCAACCCGGCAGCACGGTGCTTTGACTTCCAATCGGTTCGTAGCGCTTTACCGGGAGAGAAGCAGTCGACGCGCAAAACGCACATCGCAAAGTTGCATCCGGCCATTTTCGCAACGTTGGAAGTTGGCGGTTCGAGTCCGCTCACCTCCACCGCAAGGTTTGGGGAGCGAGGGCCAAGGGCCCGGAAGCGGGACGAAACGGCCGCGGGAAGGGTCGGAGCGCGGGCGGGGAGCAAAGCAGCCAAGGCGAGGGCCACCGACCGAGCAGTCGGGAGCTCACAGCCGGCGGCGGCGCCAGAAGTACCGTCCGGCGGGAAAGAGCTTCAAAGTGGGGTGCCGAACACCTGATGGGGGGAACGCCAATTCCTCGCACGCACGCTGCGCTCGTTCCGGATGATTGTCGCATTATCGATGAGCTGGGATGATCCGCTCGTGAGAGATCGACTCGAAAGCTATACGGCCTACAGCGTCGGCTGTGCAATCGTGTGGGCCGTCATCTTGGTGGCCCTGATCGCTACGGGCAAGAAGGACAGGTTGCGTGCCGTTTTGCCTGTTTGCGGTGGCTGGTGGATGGGTTGGACGTCGGCCACCATCGCTCGGTATGGCTATCCGCCACCGAAGTCTCGACCCCCATGGATACGGAATCGCCCAGGTTGATCGCCCCTCGGGCCACCGCAGGGGGATGTCCATGGCTCCAGCGCGAAGCGCCTCGGCTCACCTTTGCAATGCGGGAGCCTCTGGTCGGCGAGGGCGACCAACGTTCGCGATGCGACGCCGCTTCCAGTGTTCTCAGTCCAGATGCGCTTTGTCTCTCCTTAAGCGGATGGAGCCGTACCGGGCGGAACCACGCGTGGCGGAAACCGACCCATTTCGGCTCCGACCTTTTTTCCGATATTCGCCACGTGGAGATGAATTTCGTCGAGCACGTCAGTGTTCTGCTTGACCTGCTCTGTCAAGGTCGTGTTCTCGTTGATCAGATTCGTGACGTCCGTGATGAGTTTCTTTATGTCATCAGTGTTCTTCTCGGTGTGCAGCGCGATTTCGGCCGAGATCGAGTCAGCTCTCTTCGCCGCGATCAAAAGTGCTGCTGCCTGAACGCCCGCCAGCATCGAAAGGAAGAGGTTCAACAAGATGTACGGATAAGGATCGAAGGCTTTGTGGTGGATCACCCGTTGGAGAATCAACGTGTTCACCACGGCCCAGGCGATCATCACGGCAAAAAAACTGAAGACGAACGGCCACGAGCCCATCATGTTGCGCATTCGGTCAGCCGCCCGCTCTCCGAGCGTGAGGTCGGCGCCTGAGCGGACCCCGGGATGCCGGTGCCAAAGGCTCTGCCAACCGGCCTCGGCCATGTCGCGATGCTCGCACACGTCCTCTGGGCGCGGGGGGATGGAGACGGTGTCGGTCGCGCTTCGCAGCTGGACCGTTTCGCTCCGCCTCCTTCGAAACGTCGTCGCGCGCTCAATCGCGGATTCTCGATAGTTCGCTGACAGCTTGAAGGGCCTTGGCCGGGGATTCCCCGCGGCGTCGCGCTCGCGCGTCTCCGCTACTTTTCGGAGGTGCCGATCTCGACGAGCGCAGGCGTGCTGGAGCGATTTCATCTCCGCAACGGCCTTCGTGTTGTGGTCGTGCCCGACCGTTCGGTGCCACTCGTCGGGGCGGCGGTCGTTTACGACGTCGGTTGGCGATCGGAGCCCGAGGGGCGAACGGGCTTCGCCCACCTGTTCGAACACATGATGTTCCAGGGATCGCGAAACGTCGGCAAGGTCGAGCACAGCCGCCTCGTCGAATCCTCGGGCGGATGGTTCAACGGGCACACGCTCGCCGATCTGACGGCGTACTACGAGGCGGTCCCGTCCGCCGCGCTCGAGCTCGTGTTGTTCCTCGAAGCCGATCGGATGGCAGCGCCAGCGATCACCGAGGAGAACCTGCGCAACCAGATCTCCGTCGTCGAGGAGGAGGTCAAGGTGAACGTCTTGAACCAGCCCTACGGCGGATTCCCTTGGATCGTCCTCCCTGAGCTCGCCTTCGACACCTACCCGAACGCCCACAACGGCTACGGCGACTTCTCGCATCTCGAAGAGGCGACAGTCTCAGACGCCATCTCATTCCATGCGCGTTACTACTCACCGGAGAACGCGGTCCTCGTCGTGGCGGGGGACTGTGATCCGGACGAGGTCGTCCGTCTCGTCGAGCGCTATTTCGGGTCGATTCCGAGGGTGCCCACGCCTCCGCACGGTCCGTGGCCCGAGCCTCCGCTCAAGACTGCGCGCCGAAAGGTGATCAACGATCCGCGCGCGCCGCAGCCGGCATTCGCGATCGGTCTGCGCACACCGGATCCGATCGCCGAATTCGACCACAACCTCGCATACTCGATCGTGGCGAGCGTGCTTGCGAGCGGGGACGCGAGCCGGCTCCGGAGCAGGCTCGTCTACGCCGAACGCACGGTGACCGACGTCAGCAGTCGCCTTGGAATTCTCGGCGACGACGCGATCATGATGCGCGACCCGGTGCTGTTTCAGATCGTCGTCTTTCATCCCGGCGTGAAACGGACAGTCGACATCCTGCGCGTCATCAACGAGGAGATGTCCCGGCTCGCAGAAGAAGGGCCGACCCAAGACGAACTCGACCGTGTCGCCGTTGGCTGGCGCTCAGGATTCTGGCGCGCACTCGACTCGGTGGTGCAGCGCGCGATCACCGTCGGATCCCTCGAGGTCATTCACGGGCGTGCCGAACTGATCGGCGAGATCCCCGGGATGATCGCCGAGATCCGCGCGCCTGACGTCGCCGCTGCCGCGGCCGACCTAGTCGCGCAGGCACAAGCGATCGTTGAGATCCGCCCCTCCGCCAGTCGGAAGCGATGACGACGATCGCCCGCCCGCCGATCCGCGACCTTGTGCCGCACGGTGGACCGAAGATCGCGTCGAGTGCCGTGTCGGGCGGGCTGCGCGTCGTCGCTGTGCGTCGCCCGAGCGTCCCGCTCGTCGAGGTGCGCATCATCGTGCCTTTCGGCGCGGAGCAGATCTCGAATCCCGCCGCGTCCCTCGTGCTTTCGGAGTCATTGCTCGCGGGAACCGAAGATCACGACCGAGTCGAGATCGCGTCGGCCGTCGAGCGGCTCGGCGGCACACTCGGCGTGGGTGTCAACCTCGACGCGTTCGTCGTCGGGGCCTCGGCGCTCGCCGAGAACTTCACGGAGCTCTTGGCATTGGTCGCCGAGGTTCTTGCCGGCGCGACGTTCCCCTCGGCCGAGGTGAACGCCGATCGGTCGCGCATCGCCGACGAGGTCGAGATCGCGCTCAGCCGTCCCGAGACGATCGCGGACGAGCTGTTCGACGCAGCGGTCTACGCCGGGCACCCGTACGCGGCGCCCATCCCTCGGCCGACGGCGATCCGTCGCGTGACGAGTCCCGCGCTCCGTGATCTTCGGCGCAGGGTGATCTCCTCGCGTGGGGCGACGCTCGTCGTCGTCGGTGACGTCCACACCAAAGAGGTTGCCCCAACCGTCGAAGACACGCTCGGGGCTTGGATCGCGAGTTCCCGACGCAAGGCGACGAGGCTCCCCCGTGTGAAGGGCGTCGAACCCGGCCCCTTGCGGCTGCGGGACCGCCCAGGCGCCGTCCAGAGCAATTTGCGCCTCGGCGCGTCCGCGCCTGACCGGATGTCGTCGGATTGGCCTGCGACCGCGCTCGCGACGCTGGCGATCGGAGGAATGTTCACCTCGCGCCTCGTCACGAACCTGCGCGAGCGCAACGGATACTCGTATTCGCCCCGCCTGCGCGTGCACCACGGGCGCGCCGGGTCCGTCTCGACGTTCTCGGCCGAAGTGGCCACCGATGTCACCGCGGCATCGCTCATCGAGTCGCGCGTACGAATTCGGACGCGCCGCGGCGACGGGGATCGACCAAGACGAACTCGACGCGGCTCGCCGGTACGCGATCGGGACCTTTCTCGCGACGACCGCGACCCAGAGCGGTCTCGCGTCAACGCTCGCGCGACTGCTCGCCGACGAAGTGGAGCCGGACTACCTCGCCTCGTATCCCGCGAGGCTGCGTCGTGTCGCGTTGTCCGAGGTTGACGATGCGGCGCGCGAATACCTCGCGCCATCGCGGTTCACGACGATCGTCGTCGGTGACGCGGACCGCGTCGCTCCACAGCTCGCCATCGTCGAAGAGTTCGTGGAATCCGTCTAGTACGAGACGCGCCGCGGGCGCCGCTCACCCGATGCCGTAATCGACCTCGCCGCCAGACCTCGCCGACCGGGATGTGACAATGCCTTGATGCCCCAATCTTCCGAACGCATCCCGGGACACATCCGCGCCCTTCTGGCCGCGAACTTCGTTTCGGTACTCGGCAGCGGGCTGACGCTCCCTTTCCTGCTCATTTACCTGCACCAAGTCCGCGGAATCTCGCTTGGCGTCTCCGGCCTGCTGATCGGCGGCACGTCGATCGTGAGCATTCCGATCGGCCCGGCGACCGGGATGCTCGTCGACCGGATCGGTCCGAGGATCGTCAGCGCTTCGGCGCTCGTCTTCGAATCGTTGGGAACGCTGGGACTCATCCTTGTGCACAGCCCGGTTTCCGCGCTTCCGGTGATGGTGATCTACGGAATCGCGAACGGCGCGACGTGGCCGTCGTGGAATGCCCTGTTCGCCGTTCTCGTCGCCGACGAGCACCTCCGCCCCAGGGTCTTCGCGCGCAGCTTCCAGCTGTTGAACCTCGGCCTCGGCATCGGTGCCGTCGTCGCCGGTTCCCTCGTTCACGTCTCCGATCCTGGCTCGTTCGTGCGCATCTACTTGATCGACGGCTTCACCTACGCCGCGGTCGTCGGGGCGTTGATCGTGATGCCGTCGAGGGTGTTCGCCCGACCGCTGGCGAGCGCGCACGCCGCGCCCGAGCATCCCAAAGGCGGCTACCGCGCGGTGTTCGCCGACCGTCGGTTCGTGCGCTACCTCGTCGCGACGGCGTTGATGATGTTCGCGGGTTACGCGGCAGTGCAGACGGGCTTCGTCGGCTACGCGACGTCGGTTATCCACGCGGGACCTTCGGTGATCGCGTGGGCGTTCGCTGTGAACACCGGAATGATCGTCGTGTTGCAGCCGTTCGCGCTGCGCCTCGTCGGTCGGATGCGGCGTTCGAGCGCGTTGTCGTTGTGTGCAGCGCTCTTCGGTATGTCGTGGATCGTGCTCGCGATCGGCGGGCAGTTCCCGAGCGCCTTTGCCGGTCGAGCGCTCGTGGTTGCGATGTTCGGGGTGTTCTCGTTGGGAGAGGTACTGCTGTCACCCGTCGGAGGCCCGATCGTGACGATGATGGCGCGGCCCGAGCTGCAGGGGCGCTACAGCGCGACGGCTTCGAGCGTCGTCACGGTGATGAACGTCCTCTGCCCGGTGTTCGCGGGCGCGTTGCTCGGAGCCGGTCTCGGCGACATCTTCCTCGGCGTGCTCATTGGTTGCTCCGCGGCAGCGATTGCCGCGTTCGCCTGGATGCGGGAGTCGCTATTGCCCGAGATTGACAACGTGCGCCCACTGCGGGCGGCGAGCCCAGCCGAGGCGTGAACCGACGCCGATGGTGCGAGATGCACGCGATGCGTACTGTCGTCGGTACGGAATCGACTTCATCTCGACGTCTCTGGAGCCACCACCGTGTCACCGACGCGGCGAGTTCGCACGCCGCCGCCGTTGGTTTGGGTGACGGGCTCACGTTGGCTATTGCTCCGGTCATCTGATGACGGCTCCCCGCGTCTGCACGATCGCCACTCGACGTCAGCTCGCACACGTACGGGTCCTCGGGCGCTCACTCCGCGACCACGAGTCCGGCGAGCGCCTCCAGGTGCTGTTCGTGGACGACCTGACGGGCGAGGATCAGTTCGATTCCGCCGAATTCGATCGCGTCCGCGCGATCGACATCGGCGTGTCCGAGGAGGAATTCCACGTCGCCGCCGCGCACCTCTCGGCGCGCGAACTTTCGCTGTGGCTGCGACCGAAGCTGATGCTCGCCCTGCTCGACTCGGGCGACGAACAAGGTGTGATTTTCCTCGCTCCGGAGTCGGCCGTGTTCGCGAGCCTCGACGTCGTCGTTGAGCTGCTCGACGACCACGCCGTCGTGCGCGTCCCGATCACGACCGCAACCGAGCCAGCGTTGAGCGCGAAGCGTCACGCCGAATTCCCGGGCGAACTGCGCATTTGGGTGCCGGGCTTCCTTGCCGCGAACAGTCGCGCCCGCGACTGGCTCACCGCGGTGCACGCCCGCGCCTGCGTCGGAGCGCACTCCCAAGTCATGGCCGGCGACGCGATGAGTGCCGACTGGGACGCGTTCGCGATCGGCGAGGTCGACCTCGCCATTGGGCAGCCACCCGGACTCGCAGCGGGTCACTGGCACATGACGACTCGCAAGCTCGCGTGGCGCGACGAGCACTACCTCGTCGACGACGACCGCCTCGTCGTCTTCCATTTCGACGGTTTCGACTTCGCTCGCCCTTGGGCGCTCGCGCCCGATGCCGTCGGCGCCGACGAGCCGTTCCTCGCAGAAGACGACGCGACCAAATCGCTGTGCGGTTGGTACGCGAATGCGTTGATCAAGGCTGGCGTCGAGGCCGTCGCGTCGAGCGAGTATCGCTGGGCGAGTCTGCCGGACGGCTTTGCGATGAACCGGCGGATTCGCCAGACGGTGCGTAACGCCATCATCGGAGACGCCCGCGGATTGCACTTCGAGCTGCCTCCCGATCCGTTCAACCCGGAGACACTTCCCGCGTTTTACCGCTGGATGGCGTCCGTCGAGCCCGCGAACGATCGCGCGCCGAACACGGCGCGCTTTTACTACGGGATCCACCAAGCGCGCGACGACCTGCAGCTCGCGTTCCCAGAACTCTCGCTGGCGGACGCCGAGGCGTTCCGGGAGTGGGCGTCGAGGCGTGCGCACCTTGAATACCGTGTTCCGCCGGCGGTCACCGAAGAGGCCTTCGAGCGCGGTTCGTGGCCGCGGGTGGAACTGCCGAAGTGGGACCCGCCGGGATCGCTTCGCGAAGGTTTCCTCGTTGCCGGGTATCTGCGCGCCGAGCTCGGGATCGGGGATGCGGCTCGTCGCACGCTCGTCGCGATGCAACGAGCGAGGATCACGAGCAGCGGGTACTCCTTCTCGCTCACCAAGAGCCGCCAGCACGACGACTCGGTAGCCGGCGGCCGCGTCTTGACGAACCTCTCGACGAACGTCGTGTGCGTGAACGCCGACCAGTTCGTCTACTTCTCGCGCTTCGTCGGCCCGGATTTCTTCGACGGGCGCCACACCGTCGGGTTCTGGGCGTGGGAGACGGAGAACCCACCGGAGCAAATGGGTGGCGTGGCGAGCTTTTTGGACGAGATCTGGGTGCCGAGCGCGTACAGCGCCGACGCCATCCGCACCATCACCGACGTCCCGGTGCTCGTCTTCGGCTACCCGGTCGAAGCACCAAAGGTCGACACGTCGATCGACACTCGTCGACTCGGCATGCCCGAGGGGTTCGTCTTCTTTTTCATGTTCGACTTCTTGAGCACGATCTCACGCAAAAACCCAACGGGTCTCATCGAGGCCTTCGCTCGTGCGTTCCGACCGGGCGAGGGTCCGACGCTCGTGCTGAAGTCGATCAACGCCGACGAGCGGCTCCTCGACGTCGAGCGGATCAAAGAGGCGATCGGAGACCGCCCCGACATCGTTTTCGTCGATGCGTATTACTCCCAATCTGAGTGCACGGCGATGGTCGCCCGCTCGAACTGCTACGTCTCGCTCCATCGCTCCGAGGGGTTCGGCCTCACGCTCGCCGAGGCGATGGCTCTCGGTATCCCGGTGGTCGCCACGGGGTACTCGGGCAACCTCGACTTCATGGACGACGACTCCGCGTTCCTCGTGCCCGCCGGCAGATCGCGCGTCGGCCGTGGCTCGCCGCCCTATCCGCCCGACAGCATCTGGGGAGAGCCGGACCTCGACGCGGCGGCGGCGCAGATGCGCCGGGTCTACGAGTCTCCAAAGGAGACCTCTCAGCGAGTGGCGAACGCCCGCAAGCGCGTCCTCCGCGAACACGGCTACAGGGCCGCGGGGAGGTTCCTGCGGACGCGGGAAAAGGAGATCAAGCGTCTGCGGAAAGCCGGTCTTACCGGCAAGACGGCGCGACTGTTGCGCGAAGGCCAAGCGGTCCCGGACTGGGTCGGCCTTGTCCACCAGATGATCGACTACCCGGACCCCTGAACCCGGTCGGGGACGAGGCTTTCAGTCCCGCGTCGGCTCTCCATTCGCATGGAATCGGAGCACAACGCGTTCTCCGATCGCGCGAAAGCCGATGGCCTGGTAAATCGCGTTCGAGGTCGGATTGGTGAGGTCGGTGAACAGGACGACGCTTCGTGCGCCGCCGTCGATCGCGTCACGCGCGCAGGCGTGCGTAACCGCCGACGCGAAACCACGGCGCCGACATCGCGGGGGCGTGTAGACGGGCCCGATCCTCGCCACGCCTGCCGCGTCGGGTGCCCGGCTTGCCAGGGAGACGACCTCGCCATCGGTCTCCCACAACTGCACGAGCCCAGCTTCGATCCGTCGGCGCACGAAGTCGCTCTGGTCTCCGGTCACTCCGCCGCCGACCTCGACGCGCATCGCGTCGAACCAGTCGAGACAGAGAGCGAGATCCGCGCCGACCGCCACCCGGCTGTCGCCAACCGCCGCGATGAGAGGCTCGATCAGCCGTTCGAGCCGGTAGAGGAGCATGCGGGTTTGCAGATCGGCGCTCGCCGTGGCACCTTCGAGGTAGGTCGAGCAGAACGCGGCGGCGACCCCGCGCTCGGCGTTCACGCCGGGAACCTCGAATCGGGCGCGCCGAAGCTGTACGCCGAGGGCCGCCGCCTCGCGGGCGGCGGCGGCGATGATCAGGTCAAAGGGTGGCGTGATGAGGAAGGCGCCGTCGATCGACGAAGCGCCGTGGTGCCAGCCGAAGGTCGGGGGTCCGTCCCGGAAGCGTCCCGCGATCACCGAGTCGAGGACGGTGATCGGTAGCGTGTTGCGCTCGGGTTCCGCCGCCAAGAAACCGCGGGCGACGGACGCGAACTCGTCCCAGTCCTGTCCGACGTGCCACGCGGCGTGCTCGAATCTCGAACTCATGAAGGGTGACTCCGGCGCAGCGCGCTCAGCGATCGGCGATGAATGGGTACCGCTGACGGATCTCCTTCACGTGCACGGGATCGATCTCGGCGGAAAGGGTGGCCTCTTCGGATCCCGCCTGCGCGACGGTCTCTCCGAACGGGCCGTAGACGACGCTGCCGCCGATGTAGTCAAGACCGTCGCCCTTGCCGACGCGATTCACCCCGATCACGTACGCCTGGTTCTCGATCGCTCGTGCCCGCAACAACTCGTCCCAGTGGGACTGGCGCGGGCTCGGCCAGTTCGCGACGACTGTGTAGCAGTCAGTCGATTCGGCGACGTTCCAGAACAAGTCGGAAAAGCGCAGGTCGTAACAGACGAACGGCGTGATGCGGACCCCCTCGATCTCACAAGAGACGACGCGATTCCCCGCTGCATAGTGCTCGGTCTCGCCGCCGTAGGAAAAAGGGTGGATCTTGTCGTAGATCACCTCTTCGCCTTCTGGGCCGGCGATCAAGAAACGATTCGTCGGTTTCGGAACACCGGGTACACGGCAGGCAAAGGAACCACCGACGAAACAGCCGGTCGCCCTCGCCACGTCATGCAGGAATTCGGCACTTTGCCCATCGGGATCCTCGGCTATCTCGTCGGTATGCATCGAGAACCCGCTCGGGAACATCTCGGGGAGCAGGATGAGCCGGGCGGCACCGAGCGCCGCCTCCTCGATCAAGGGTCGGAGGCGTTTGAGGTTCGTTTCCCGGTTCTCCCAAACAAGATCGCACTGGATCCCGGCGACCTTCATCGGCACGCGCTCCTCGTTTCGTCTCGTGCAAGCGTAGGGAAGACGCCGTCATCAGCAAGTGCGGCCGACCCGTCCCTCGCGTCCGTGCGACGATGGGTCGATGGACGCGGTGCGCGTCGACCGGTACCTGTGGGCGATTCGGCTCTTTTCGTCGAGGACTGAATCGACCGTGACCTGCCGCTCGGGGCACGTGCGGGTGAACGACGCTCGCGCGAAGCCAGCAACCGAAGTGCGACCGGGCGACCGGATCGATGTGCGCTCTCACGAGAGATCGCGCATCGTCGAGGTCGTCGACCCGATCTCACAACGGGTGTCGGCGAGCCTCGCGGTGCTCGCCTACCGGGATCTCACGCCTCCGCCCCCTCCAAGCCGTGACGAGCTGCCCCAAGCGATCCGGGAGCGATCGACCGGGAGACCGACGAAACGCGATCGACGACTCCTCGACCGCGCCCGTGGGCGTTGACGCACGCTGGAAGGCGCCGTGCATGACTCTCCGCCGAGGCGTTGTATCGAAAGAGAGCGTTGACAGATGGCGTACCGAACCGACGATGAAAACACAGCCGTCGACGAACTGATCGTGCAGATGCGCCGTCACGTCGCATCAGAAAAGGCGATCCTCGAGCGTTACCGGAATCTCGCCCGAACGACGACTCGCGACGACATCCGATACCTGTTGACGATGATCGCCGAAGAGGAGGAGCGTCACCACGCGCGCATGGCGGAGATCACGAACGCGATTCGACGCAACTTTCACCACGAGATCTTCGAACCCGCCGTGCCAGATTTCAGTGCCCTTCCGCTACCTTTCGACCTCTCAGAGGAGACGCGCGCGATGCTCGAAATCGAGCAGCGAGATGAAGAGGAGATGGGGGTGCTCGCGGGTGCTTTGTCCGGGATCGACGGCAGTGAGATTTGGGTGATGCTCGTCGGGACCCTGATCGCCGACACCCAGAAGCACAAGGCGATCCTCGAGTTCATTCTTCATCACGCCGAGGGCGCGGTCCCTTAGGAAGCGGAGCCCTGACAGGCTCACCCGATTCGTCACCGTCGGATCGTCGGGGAACAATCTCATCTATGCCTGAGACTGTTGCCCCCGATGTCTTGGAGATCGACACGCTCCTTGGAGGCTGGAAGCAGACCACCGCCGGCTTCTTGCTCTCCGGCCCGAACCCCGTCCTCGTCGAGACCGGCAGCCAGAGCTCGGTGCCGGTGATCCTCGACGCCCTCCGGGGTGTCGGCCTCGGCCCGAACGACCTGTCCGCGATCCTCGTCACCCACATCCACCTTGACCACGCCGGTGGCGTGGGCGATGTCGCCGGAGCCTTTCCTGCTGCGTTCGTTTACGTGCACGAACGCGGCGCCCGACACCTGGTCGATCCCTCACGGCTCGTCGCTTCGGCGGGGCAGGTGTACGGCGACTTGCTCGACACCTTGTACGGACGCCTCGAGCCGACACCCGAGGACCGCATCCGTGTCCTTTACGACGGCGACACCGTCGATATCGGCAACGGGAGGACGCTGCGCGCGATCGACTCGCCCGGGCACGCGAAGCACCACCTCGGCTTCGTGGACTCCCAAAGTGGACTCCTGTTCGCCGGCGACGCGGTCGGGGTGAAGCTGCCCGGTGGCGGTGCGCTCCGACCGGCGACGCCGCCGCCCGACTTCGACCTCGACCAGGCGCTGAACTCGCTGCGCCGCTTTGCAGCGGCGGCACCCTCGCGCATCGCGCTCGCGCACTACGGGATCATTCCCACGGAGCCCGAGGTTCTCCTCGAAGAGGCCGCCGAGACGCTCACGCATTGGGTCGAGGAGGCGGAGCGTGCCTTTGACGCCGGTGAGGACATCGCTGACGCGCTCGCGAAACGATTTGCCGAGGACCTTTCTGGTGTCGACCCCGAACAGCGTGAACGGCTTGAGACACTGAACGGCATCCACTCGAATGCCGCAGGGCTGCAGCGATGGCTGACCTTGAAGCGGGCGCACGACGCCGACGATCACGCCCACTGAGGTCGGCTCGTAACTGGCCGGGAGCCCGTCCGAGAGGGGCCAATCGTTGCCGTGGTATGAATATCCGGTTTCAACTTCATGGAGGCACACGTGCGATTCTCTGCTCGCCGTCCACTCCTCGCACTCGGTACGGCGCTCGCCGCCGCGTGCGCCGGTGCGCTGATCGTCGCGCCGGCGGGTGCGAGCCAGATCCCGGTCGCGCCGAAGAGCGCGAAGCTCGCCGCTGAAGTTCCGGCGTCGCTGCGCTCGAAGAGGCTCGTCGTCGCCGCGGACGCGACCTACGCCCCTGACGAGTTCGTTCAGAACGGGAAGATTGTCGGCATGGACGTCGATCTCGGGAACGCGATCGCGCAGGTGCTTGGCTTGAAGATCGACATCGTCAATGCGACCTTCGACACGATCATCCCGGGGATCCTGTCGGGCAAATTCGACATCGGCTTGTCATCGTTCACCGACACGAAGGCACGCGAAAAGCAAGTGACCTTCGTCGACTATTTCTCGGCCGGCGAGGCCTTCTACGTCCTGCACAACAGCAAGATCGTCGTGAACGGCCTGAAGGGGCTCTGCGGTCACACGGTCGCTGTCGAGAGTGGCACGACCGAGCAATCGGACGCCCAGAGTACGGCGAAGACCTGCAAGGTGACGGTCGATACCTTCAGCACCCAGAGCGAGGCGAACGTCGCGGTGTCGAGCGGTCGCGCCCAGATCGGCTTCGCCGACTCACAGGTCTCCGCGTACATCGTCGCCCAGTCGAAGGGCGTCTTCAAACTCTCCGGCAAGGCGATCGAGGTCGCTCCGTACGGGATCGCGCTTCCGAAGAACCTCGGACTCGTCCAGCCCGTCCTCGGTGCGGTGAACGCGCTGATCAAAGACGGCATCTACCTGAAGATCCTCGATAAATGGGGGATCGCGCCGGGAGCGATCACGAAGGCGGTCGTGAACGGCGCGACGAGTTAGCGGCAACGGTTTCGCGCGAGCCTGAATCGGCGGGCGCTGGAAACAGGGCGCGCGAATGATGGGGGAAGCACCGGCGGGTGTCGATGATCGGCGCCCGACCGGTGGCGCGATCACTGCGGTCCCCGTCCGCCATCCAGGGCGCTGGGTGGCGTCCGTCGTCGTCGCGGTCCTCGCCGCGATGCTCATCCACTCGCTCGTGCTCTCGGACACGTACCGGGGAGGCATCCACGAGCAGCGCTTCCGCTGGTCGATCGTCGGGCACTACTTCGGCTCGAGCGAGATCCTCAAAGGCCTCGTCGTCACGCTGGAACTAACCGCGCTCGCGATGGCGATCGGTATCGCGCTCGGGATCGTCGGCGCGACGATGCGGCTCTCGCCAAATCCGATCGTTTCGGGGTCGAGCTGGATCTACGTGTGGTTCTTCCGGGGCACACCCGTGCTCGTGCAGCTGCTGTTCTGGTACAACCTCGCCTACCTCTTCCCGAAGCTCACGCTCGGGATTCCATTCGGCCCGGCATTCGTCCACTTCAGTGCGAACTCGATCAGCCCGTTCATCGCGGCGGTGGTCGGACTCGGGTTGAACGAAGGTGCGTACATGTCAGAGATCGTGCGCGCCGGGATCATCTCGGTCGACGAGGGCCAAACCGAAGCCGCACAGGCACTCGGGATGACCCGACTTCAGGTTCTCCGCAAGATCGTCCTTCCCCAGGCGATGCGGGTCATTGTGCCCGTGACGGGGAACGAGACGATCTCGATGCTGAAGACGTCGTCGCTCGCCAGCGTGATCACCGTCTTCGAACTCCTGGGGACCGCCGAACTCATTTATTCGAGCAACTACGAGGTCATGGAACTGCTGATCGTTGCAAGTCTGTGGTACTTGATCGTGACGACTGTGCTCACGATCGGCCAGTACTACGTCGAGCGGCATTTCGCGAAGGGCGCCCTCCGCGAGCTTCCGCCGACGCCGTTCCAAAAGCTCCGGCGTTTGGCTGTTGGCTACACCATCCGACAGGAAGCGCAGCTTTTGACCGTCGACGTTCTCGCAGGCGAGCGAACGCACGGCGCGGGACCAGGATGACCGATAAGCGCGTGGTCGTGAAGGCCGAGGGAGTCCGGAAGCACTTCGGGCGCATCGAGGCCTTGCGTGGCATCGATCTCGAGGTCGACGAAGGCGAGGTGATGTGCGTGATCGGGCCGTCAGGTTCCGGTAAGAGCACATTCCTCCGCTGCATCAACCACTTAGAAAAAATTGACGGGGGGAGGCTTTCTGTCGACGGCGAGCTCGTCGGCTACCGCCAGCACGGGGGCAAGCTTTACGAGCTGCGCGAAAAAGAGGTAAGCGCGAAGCGGGCCAAGATCGGCATGGTCTTCCAACGATTCAACCTGTTTCCCCACATGACCGCTCTCGAGAACGTGGCGCTCTCGCCCGTCCTCGTGAAGCACGAGCCGAAGGCAGTCGTCGACGAACAGGCGCGGAAGCTGCTCGATCGGGTGGGTCTCGGAGACAAGGTGTCTGCCTATCCGAACCAGCTCTCCGGCGGTCAGCAGCAACGAGTGGCGATCGCCCGTGCGCTGTGCATGCAGCCACGCCTGATGCTTTTCGATGAACCGACCTCCGCTCTCGACCCCGAACTCGTTGGCGACGTGCTCGATGTGATGCGCGGACTCGCCGAGGAGGGAATGACGATGGTTGTTGTCACCCACGAGATGGGCTTCGCGCGTGAGGTGGGCGACGCGCTCGTGTTCATGGACTCCGGTGTCGTCGTCGAATCCGGCGCGCCGCGCGACGTGTTGTCGAACCCGCAGCACGAGCGCACCCGCGCCTTCCTCGCCAAAGTGCTCTAAGGGCGCATCACCGCGGTCGGCAGTTCGGAGCCTCCTCGCAAATCGGCTGATGCGGTAACGCGCGCTTTCTTGTCGCCCCCGAAAGAGCTTGCTGCCACCGCCGCGGCCGGATCCGCACCCCCTGAACGAGGGCCACACCGGCCAGCACGACGACCGCACCGGCGGGTTCGTACCACGTGAGCGGTTCGGACAACAGCGCGGCGCCGAAGATGGTCGAAAAGATGGGGATGAGGAACGTGACGAGCGACGTGCTCGTCGCGCCCGCGGCGCGGACGATCGAGTAGCTGAGCAGGTAGGCGACCCCCGTGCACAGGACGCCGAGCGCCAAAACGCTCGCCAGGCTTTCCCCGCTGACGTGATGCGGCACGCGCAGGAAGGCCGGCGAGATCACCGCCATCTCGGCTGTCGCGCAGATCAGCTGTCCCGCGGCGAGAGAGGTGACGCTTTCCTCGTCGGTCGTGACGAAGCGGCGCGTGTAGGGGAGCCCAATCCCGTAACAGAGCGCCGCGGCGAGGCTGGCGAGGTAGCCGAGGATCTTGCCGCTCGGCAGGCCGCGCCAGGCACCGAGGACGACGAGCACCCCCAGGAACCCGACGAGGAGTCCGATGATCCGGGGCTTCGTCAGCCGCTCTGAGGGAACGAGCAGGAACGCGATCGGCAGGGTGAAAAGCGGCGTCGTCGCGTTCAGGATTCCCGCCGCGATCGACGAGATCCGCACCTCGGCCCAGGCGATCAAGGTGAACGGCAGCGCGTTCATGAACAGCCCGGCCACGGCGAGATGCGCCCAGCGGGCGCGACCGCGGGGCAGGTGACCCCCCGTCGCGGCGAGCACCAACGTCAAGGTGACGGCGGCGAGTGCGATGCGGCCGCCGGCGATGTCAAACGGGGCGAAGGAACGGTCGCCGACCTTGATGAAGAGAAAACTGCTGCCCCAGATCGCGCCGAGGAGGAGGATCTTCGCCTGCCACGGCCAGCTCGTCGGCGAGATCCGCGAGCGTGCGCCGGTGGTTGTCGATGGTTTCATGAGGCCGACGGCCAGCGGGGCACCTCCCATCGTCGCGTACCGAAGGAGAACACCGACGACGATCCGGCGTTGCTCCGGTTCCCGCGGAAGGTCTCGGCCCTGAATTTCGTTACAAATAAAGGCAAGCGTGGACCGCGGCGCGTTGTGCCTCGTGGGGTTGCTTTCGCGGAACAGACGAGACGAGGAGGTGCTGGTTGCTCGAGGATGAGGTCGTGAGGCTCGCGCAAGGGAAGAACTTCGCCGCATTCACAACGATGCTTCCAAGTGGCATGCCGATGACCCACGTGATGTGGGTCGACGCTTCGAAGGACTACGTCCTTTTGAATACCGAGGTGCATCGGCGCAAGTACAGAAACGTCGTCGCCAACCCGCTTGTCACCGTCACGGTGATGGACGGGGCGAACCCGTACCACTATGTCGAGGTGCGGGGTCGGGTCGTCGAGGAAGTCCGCGGGCCCGAGGCGAGGTCGCACATCGACGAACTCTCCGAGAAGTACACGGGTGAGCCCTACGGACCCGAGATCCAAAGTGAACGCGTCATATTGAAAATCGGGCCGGAGCGGCAACTCATCCACTGAGGATTCGAGACGGACGCCGCGCGCCGGTTTGGCCCGGCAGTTTTCAGGCGATGACACCGCTCGTTACGCTGCCGGGAATGGATATCAGCGAAGCGACGCAATTCATCGCCGCGAATCACCGCGCGGTACTCGCCACGATGCGCGGCGATGGCAAGCCACAGCTCTCCCCGGTTTCGGTGGGTGTCGACGGCGCAGGGCGCGTTGTCGTCAGTTCACGCGAGACAGCGATGAAGACGCGCAACCTGCGGCGCCGTCCATTCGCTTCGCTGTGCGTGTTCAGCGAGCGCTTCTTCGGTGAGTGGGTGCAGGTCGAGGGCCCCGTCCAAATCGTCTCGTTGCCCGAAGCGATGGATGGACTCGTCGACTACTACCGCCGGATCTCCGGCGAGCACCCCGACTGGGACGATTACCGTGCCGCGATGGTGCGCGACAAACGCGTTCTGATCGTCGTCACCGTCGAGCGCGCCGGTCCCGACCGGTCGGGATAGCGGCGACGTTCGCATGAGCCTCGGGGATGCGACCGGCACGACCCCGGACTCTTCGCGTCGACAGCTCGAACGCCCCGATCCCGATCTCGCCCGCCGACTGGGAGCGTTCCTTGCCGGTTGGCTCGGAACCTGGCCGCCCACGACGCGCCTCGACGTCGCCTCGTCCCCCGCCCGATCAGAGCCGGGATGGGACGGCGTCATCCGACCGGTGATCGGCGTTGCGACGCCTTCCGGCGCGGTCGTCTCGGTTCCCGCGTCTCTCCTCGAAGAGGCGCGACAACTTGCCGCGTTGGGGGAACAGGCCTTCGCCTTCCGGATTGGGGCGCTCGTCGGCCTCGAAAGCGCCCAGCTCGTTCGCGCCGTGTTCCGCTACTCCGAGCACCGCAGCGATCTTCCTGACGCGGGGATGTGGACGCCGCGCGACGATCCCCGGGTTCCCGAGTGGTTGAAACCGTTCAATGATGAGGTCCTCGTCGCGTTCGCCGACGATGGGTCGTACGCCGCGGGCGTCGGATTGAAGAAGCACAACGCGCTCGGTGTCGAGCTCGCCGTCGGGACCGAACCACGGCAGCGCAACAAGGGGCTCGCAAAGCGCCTCGTCGCTCAGGCGGCGCGCGCCGTCATCGACGGCGGCGCGGTGGCGATTTACCTCCACGCCCCGTCGAATCTTCCGTCCGCAGCGGTGGCGGAGGCGGCCGGCTTTCCGGACCGCGGGTGGGAGGTCCTCGGGCTCTTCCCGGCCGAACACCTCACAGAAGTCCGGGGGCATTCGTAGCGCGCGCACCGATTACCTCGTGGTGAACACTTGAGCGACGGCGCGCTGAAGCGCACCGCCTCAGCGTTCGATCAGTGACGTCAGTCCGCGGTCGCGGCGTCGCTCGGCGAACGCGAGACGATGGACGGGGTCATCGCGGCGGCGGCCGGCACTGGCTCCGGGGCGTTCTCGATGCGGGCTTCGGCTTCGTCACGCGTGCGCACGAACCCGAGGGCGACGAGCGCCGCGACGAGCGAAGCGAGCCCGCCGATGTATAGCCCGGCGCGGGCCCCGAGCACCTGGCATGCCCAGCCGATGAGCGGTGCACCGATCGGGGTTGACCCCAAGAAGACGAGCATGTAGACGCCCATCACGCGTCCGCGGATGCCGGGATCCGAGGCGAGCTGGACGGTCGAGTTCGCCATCGTCGACATCGTTAACGCGAAGAACCCCGTCGGGATGAGCAGGATCGCCATGGCGGCATAGTTCGGCATGACGCTCGCGACGCTCTCGGCGACCCCGAAGGCGAGCGCCGCCAGAACGAGCTGCCAGATCGAGAACCGGCGCCTTCTCGCCGCGGCGAGCGCACCGGCGAGGGAGCCGACGGCGAGGACGGAAGTGAGCAGCCCGTACCCCGAGGCCGAGCGGTGGAAGACCGTCTTGTCCATCAGCGCCAAGGTGACGGGGAAGTTCAAGCCAAGCATCCCCACCACACCTACGAGCGCGATCGCGATCACGAGTTCGCGGCGCTTCGCGACGTAACGGAAGCCCTCGCGCACCTGTCCTTTCGCGCGCGCAAGGCGCGGCGCCGCGAAGAGTTCCTCGTCGCGCATCATCACGAGGCTCGCTAGTACGGCGATGAACGAGATGGCGTTCGCCAGGAAGACCCAGCCCGTCCCGACGGCGTCGATCATGATGCCGGCGACCGCGGGACCGACGAGCCGCGCGCCGTTGAAGGTCGCGCTATTGAGGCCGACCGCGTTCGTGATGTGTTCGTGGCCAACGAGCTCGCCGACGAAGGCCTGGCGAGTCGGGTTGTCGATGGCCGTCGCGCAGCCGAGCGCGAAGGCGAACCCGTAGACCTCGTACAGCGTCGCCGCGCCAGAAAGGACCAGTAGTCCGAGCGCGAGAGCGAGAAGCATCATCGCCGTCTGCGTAGCGACGAGCGTCCGCCGCTTCGGGAAACGGTCTGCGAGGACGCCACCGAACGGAGCGAAGAGCAAAAGCGGAAGGAACTGGAGCCCGAGGGTGATGCCGGCCGCCGAACCGCTGTTGTGCGAGAGGCGCAGAACGAGCCAGTCCTGACCGGTGCGTTGCATCCAGGACCCGACGAGCGAGACGAGCTGTCCTGAAGCGAAGAGTCGGTAGTTGCGGACGCGCAACGAAGAGAATGTGGAGCTCATCCTCCGACGAGGCGCTCGATGACCGGGAGCACGGCGACGATCGCCGCGCGATCTTCGGGGCTCAGCTCGTTGAGGCGTTGCGCGAGCCAGGCGTCCTTGCGGCGGCGCTCCTCGTCGACCGTCGCGTTTCCCGCCTCGGTGAGGGTGACGAAGTACTGCCGCTTGTCCGACGCGTCGGCTCGGCGCGAGACGAGCCCGAACTCCTCGAGATGTCCGAGGATGCGGGTCATCGAGGGCGGCTGCACGCGCTCGTGCTCGGCAAGCGCGCTCGGCGTCAGCGCTCCTTGGGCGTCGAGCGTCGTGAGGGCCGAAAACTGGCTCGGGGTGAGCATTCCGACGGCCCGCTCGCGACGCAGCCGGCGGGAAAGCCGTGTGACGGCGACGCGAAAATCGCTCGCGAGCGAGCTCACCGAAGCGCTCGTGACGGTGGGCATGAAGTTAGCTTAGCAAATTAGTTTCACTAAGTGTTCGCCGGGGATCGTCCTTCTGGCTCCGCGGCGAGGGCGGCGAGGACCTCGGCGACCGACGCCGTGAGGGCCTTCACGGTCGGAATGTGCAGGCTCTCGTCGATCCCGTGCGCGTTCGAGTCGGCGCCGAGCGCGCCGGTCGAGAAGAACTGCGCGTTCGGGTACCTGGCGCCGAGGGCGGCCATGAACGGGATCGAGCCACCGACGCCATAGCCGAACGGCGCGTGCGCGTAGTAGGACTCGGACGCTTCGGCGACCGCCCGGGCGAGCCAGGACGCGAGCGGCGGCGCGCTCCAACCGGGCGAGGCGTGGCCGGGAGTGAAGCTGACGCGGGCGCCCTGGGGCGGGTCGCTCGTGAGGCGGTGCGCGAGCGCGGCGGCAACCTTCGCCGCATCGGCCGTCGGCGGAATGCGAAGCGACAGCTTGATCGTCGTCTGCGCCCGATAGAGGTTCCCGGCGTCGACGACCTGCGGCAGCCCCTCCGCTCCGGTCACCTCGAGTCCGGCGTGCCACGTGCCGCGCTCGATGAGCGTGCGGAGGTCATCGGCCTCGAGCCGTAGCCCGTCGACGATGGGCAGCGTCCACACCTCGCTGAATCCGGACTCGGCGAGCGCGTCCATCTCCTTCGCGCGCTCGGGTGGGATGTCGACCCAGCACTCGGGGAGGCGGACGTCGCCCGTGGCGGAGTCGTCGATGCGATCGAGCAGTTCGCGCAACACCCGAAACGAGGAGGGCACGACACCGGAGCCGAGACCCGAGTGGATGGCGTCTTTCAGCACCTCGACGCGCAAGACGCCGTCCACGAGGCCGCGCAGCGACGTCGTCGTCCACAGCCGGTCGTAGTTCGGTCCTCCCGAATCGAGGCATGTGATCATCGCGAGGTCCCCAAAGCGCGGTGCCAGCGCTTCGAGGTACGCGTCGAGGTCCTCGCTCGCGGATTCCTCGCTCGACTCGATGAGCACGAGGATGCGGCCATGGGACACGTCGGCGCGGGTGATCGCCTCGAGCGCGCCGATCGCAGCGAAGAACGCGTATCCGTCGTCGACCGATCCGCGACCGTAGAGCCGGTCCCCCTCACGCACCGGCGTATACGGTCCGAGCCCCTCGCGCCACTCGCCGAGCGGAGGTTGCTTGTCGAGGTGGCCGTAGATGAGAGCGGGCTGATCGGCGTGGCCGGGAGTCGCTCCGATCTCGACGAGGAGGCACGGCGTGCGGCCGGGCAGCGTCATGATCTCGATCGTCGGCCTTCCGACCGGGCGCGAGCGACCCCAGTCGGCGAGGAGGTCGGCGGCTTTCGTCATCTGCCCATTCGTTTCCCAGTCGGGATCGAAGTCGGGCGAAAGGCAAGGAATCGTCACGTACTCGCTCAAGACATCGAGCGCGCCACGTTCCCAGTACTCATCGACTACGGATCTCGTTGCAACCGGGTCCAGCTGGGTCATGAGGTCCTCTCCGCTCGTTTCATCGTTCGGTCCTCCGCGCGATTGTCCAACTCGCTTCTCCGGAAGTCCCCGAGACCGTAGCGAAGCGCGCGTCGCCTTTGATAACGAGCGCGTCATTCACGTCCTCAGGCGAGAGGTAGATCGGCGTCTTATTGGCGCGCGTCGAGACAAAGATGATCACGCCATCGGCGCGAAGCACGCGGGTGTATTCGCCCGGGAACAAGAACATGTTCACGCACACGACGAGGTCGACGCTCTTGTCGCGAATTGGAAGCGCCGAGGCGTCGCCGCGCACGAGGCTCGTTCCGCTTCGATCGGCGAGCCGCAGCATCTCTGCGGAGAGATCGACCGCGACGACGTGGTCGAAGCGGGTCTGCAACGTCGCCTCGTGGAGCGAGGTGCCAGAGCCGATGTCGACGCAGACGCCACCGAGCGCGCCGGCCGCGTCGATCGCTTCGGCGAGCGGACGGAAGTACTCCGGTGATCGGTGTGTCCACCACGTCGCTGCCCGCTGGTCGAATATCGCCTCCACCTCGGTAGCGCGGGAGGAATTCCAGGCTGAGGGGTCGAGCGCGACCGCACGCGAGATCGCCTGCAGTCTCGTGGTCAACGCCTCGTCTTCGGGACCCTCGGGTCGCGGGTCAACGGGTGCCGCGTCGATCCGCCGGGAGCCCACGGTCGTGGTCTATCGCGGCGCGCCACGGACCCGCGCCACGGGACATGATGGGGCCGTGCCCCGTCGACCCCTCTCTGCGATCGTTCTCGCCGCGGGCGAGGGGACCCGGATGCGCTCGGCCATGCCGAAGCCCCTCCACCGGATCTGCGGGCGTCCGATGCTCCTCCACGTGCTCGACGCCCTCGCCGAGCTGCCGATCGATCGTGTCGTCGTCGTGGTCGGCTTCCGTGCGCCCGACGTGATCAAGGCGGTCCAGGCCGAGGTTCCCGCCGACCTGCGCATCGAGTTCGTCGAACAGATCGAACCCCTGGGCACCGGCGACGCCGCCGCGGTCGCGCTCACCGGCTTCGAGTCCGGTGCGGACCTTTTGGAAGGCGACCTCGTCGTGCTGCCGGGCGACACCCCGTTGGTGCGGCCCGCGACCCTCGCCGCGCTGGTGCGGACCCACCGCGACGCGGACGCGGCGGCGACGCTGCTCACGACGGTGCTCGAGACCCCGACCGGCTACGGACGCATCGTGCGGTCGAAGACTGGCGACGTCACCCAGATCGTCGAAGAAGCCGACGCGACCGACGAGGAGCGCGCGATCACCGAGGTCGCGACCTCGATCTACTGCTTCCGACACAGCGTCCTCGCGCCGACGCTGCGGCGCATAGCGCCTTCGAGCGCAAGCGGCGAGTACTACCTCACCGACGCGGTCGCGGTGTTGGAGCAGGCTGGATACACGGTTGCGACAATGCTCGCACCTGAGGCGGTCGAAGCCGCGGGCGTGAATGACCGCGCCCAGCTCGCCGCTGCCGAAGCGGTCGTGCGCGAGCGGATCAACGAACGGTGGATGCGAAGAGGCGTGACGATGGTGAACCCCGAAGACACCTACGTCGATACCTCGGTCGTCCTCGCCGCGGAGGTCGTTCTGCGTCCCGGCGTCATCCTCGAAGGCTCGACGAAGATCGACGCCGGCGCCGTGATCGGTCCGAACTGTCACCTGGTCGATTGCTCGGTCGGCGCCGGCGCCCGCGTCGAACAGACGGTCGCCAACCAGGCGGTGATCGGCGAAGATGCGGTCGTCGGTCCCTTCGCCTTCCTCGAGATGGGAACCCGCGTCCCCTCGGGCGCGCGCGTCGGAGCATCGTCAATGGAGGCGCGAGAAGAAAGGTGACGAAGTGACCGGAGACGGAAAGACGATGGAGCTCGTTCCGCGCCGGCGGCTGTCGTTGTACTCCGGTCGGGCACATCCGGATCTCGCCGCGGAGGTCGCAGAGAACCTCGGCGTCGAGCTCGGCGAGGCGAACCTGCGAGAGTTCGCCGACGGCCAGATCCACTGCCGCTACGACACATCGATTCGGGGATCCGACGTCTTCATCATCCAGACGCACGCGCACCCTGTGAACGACTCGATCATGGAGCAGTTGATCATGATCGACGCCGCGAAGCGCGCCTCGGCGGATCGCATCACCGCGGTCTGTCCCTACTACGGCTACGCGCGCCAAGACCGCAAGTCGACTGGGCGCGAGCCGATCACGGCGAAGTTGGTGGCCGATCTTCTCACCGCGGCCGGCGCCAGCAGGGTCGTGAGCGTCGACCTGCACTCGGGTCAGATCCAGGGCTTTTTCAACTTCCCCGTCGACCACCTCACGGCGATGCCGATCCTCTGTGACTACCTGAAGGCGCACGACCCCGAGGATCTCGTGATCGTCTCGCCCGACGCCGGACGGGTGAAAGTCGCTGAACGCTTCGCGCAGACGCTCGGCGCCGACCTGGCCTTCGTTCACAAGCGGCGCGAGACCTCGCGGATGAATGCCGTCGAGGCGCGCGAGGTGATCGGGGTCGTCGAAGGTCGTCGTTGTGTCATCGTCGACGACATGATCGACACCGCCTCGACGCTTGCCGCCGCAACGGAACGCCTGATGAATGCGGGCGCGACCGACGTGTGGGCGATGGCGACGCACGCGGTGCTCTCGGACCCGGCGCTCGACCGGCTCAAGGCGGCGCCGATCAGCCGGGTCGTCGTGACGAACACCCTGCCGCTGCCCGAGGAGCGGCTGATCGACAAGATCGAGGTTCTGTCGACGGCGTCCATCATCGCCGCGGCGATCGACGCCGTCTTCGAGGACACGTCCGTCTCGCACATCTTCGGCGGCCAGAACCTCGTCTGAAGTCCCCGACCCTCGGTCAGCCCCGGCGATCTTCGCCGATGAGGTGCGCTAGCGCGGAATCTGGCAGCCGTTCCGACAACACCCTGGTCAGCGTGCATGCGCGAGCTCCGTTTTCGTCGATCGGGGGAAACTCGCCTCGAGCGGGGAAGCGTTCGGCGCCGGTTGGCGTTGCAACAAGCGCGTCGTACGTTGTCGTTAGCTGAGAGCCCTCCGGGGACCACGCTCGCCGAACGAGACCCGACAAGGAGCCTTGATGAACCACAAATGGTGGGCGCTTGTGGCTGTCTGCACCGGTGTGTTCATGCTGTTGATCGACATCACGATCGTGAACGTCGCGTTGCCATCGATCGAACGGGACTTCCACGCCTCACTGGCGGATCTCGAGTGGGTCGTCAGCGCCTACGCACTAACGCTGGCGGCATTCTTGTTGACCGCGGGTTCGCTCGCCGACCGCTACGGGCGTCGGCTGTTGTACGGGATCGGGATCGTCTGGTTCACGGTGTTCTCGGTCCTCTGCGGGGTTTCGACGAATCCACTGTTCTTGAACCTCTGCCGCGCCGCGCAGGGTGTCGGAGGGGCGATCATGTTCGCGACCTCACTCGCCATCCTCGCCGACGCCTTCAGAGGACGTGACCGCGGCGTCGCCTTCGGCATCTACGGCGCGATCACCGGGATCGCCGTCGCGATCGGACCCGTTCTCGGCGGCGCGCTCACCTCGGGCTTGTCCTGGCGGTGGATCTTCTTTGTCAACATTCCGGTCGGGATCTTCGCCCTCGGCGCCACGTTGTGGCGCGTCGAAGAGTCCCGCAATCCTCATGCGCGTCGAACCGATCTTCCCGGCTTCGTCACCTTCTCGCTTGCGCTCGCCGCCCTCGTGTACGGATTGATCCTTTCGGTTTCCGACGGCTGGTCCGACCCACTTGTCGATGCGTCGATCGTCGTCGCGGGTGTGCTGCTCTTCGCGTTCGTCCTGGTCGAGCGGCGGAGCAAAGAGCCGATGCTCGATCTCTCGCTCTTGCGGGTGCCGACGTTCAACGGCGGCCTGATCGCGGCTTTCGCGATTTCGGGCGGGTTGTTCGCGCTGATCACGTACATCACGATCTATTTCCAGGACATCTTGGGGCTGTCGGCGATCGCAACCGGCGTCCGCTTCCTGCCGCTCACCGGAGCGATGTTCCTCACCGCCGGCCTCGCGGGGCGTCTGACGAGCCACGTGCCGCGTCGGTGGCTGATCGCGCCCGGATTCGTTGCGATCGGCGTGGGATTGATGCTCATGCGGGGCCTGACGCCGGTGTCGACCTGGTCGCACCTGCTAGTCGGGATGATCCTCGCTGGCGTCGGCACGGGCTTTGTCAATGTGCCGCTCGTTTCGACCGCGGTGGGTGTCGTCCCGCCGCAGCGCGCCGGGATGGCCTCGGGGATCAATTCGACGCTGCGACAGGCGGGAATCGCGACCGGCGTCGCGACCCTGGGCACGATCTTCGCTTCCGAGGTGCGCTCCGAAGTCGCCTCGCACCTCGCGGGAACGGGGTTGGCGACAAAGTCCGCGGCGATCTCGAAAGCGATCACGAACGGCACGATCGCCCACGCCATCGGTCTTGCGCCCGCCTCGGCACATGGCGCGGTCGAAGCCGCGATCCGCTCTAGCTTCGTCGGCGGCTTGAACACGATCATCCTCATCGCGGCGATCGTCTCGTTTGTCGGCGCGGTGCTGTCGTTCGTTCTCGTTCGAGAACAGGACTTCGTCACCGTTCACCAAGAGCTGACCGAACGTGCCGAGCCCGCAGCGGCGATGGCCTAGGCACGAAGCGGGACCCTTCGTCCGAACCACCGCCTACAATGACTGGCGCTGGCGCCGCTGTTGTTGACGTGGCCGGCGCCTCGTCGTCTTGAGATCTCCCCGAGGAGCGCGCACCGATGCCAGAGATCAACCTCACCGCCGAACGGCGCACCGACGCCGGTTCGGCCGGCAGCCGGCGTCTGCGTGCAACCGGTCGCGTGCCGGGTGTCGTCTATGGCCGCGGCGTGGAGCCGATCGCGGTCTCCGTCAACGAGCGCGACTTGCGCGCCGCGCTCTCGACCGACGCCGGCGCCAACGCTCTGATCGACCTCCGAATCGGGTCAGAGCGGCACCTCGCCCTGGCGCGCGAGCTGCAACGCCACCCGGTGCGTCAGAGCCTCTCGCACGTCGACTTCGTCGTTGTTCGTCGCGACGAGGTCGTCGCGGCGGACGTACCGGTGGTGTTGATCGGTGACGCTGTCGCCGTGCACCGCGGTGGCGGGACCGTCGAACAGCTGGTGTTCACGCTGCGGGTGCACGCGAAGCCGGCGGACATTCCGCACGCGATCGAGTTCGACGTCTCCGAGCTCGACATCGGCGACACCATCCGCCTTGGCACCGCAGTGATCCCCCAGGGCGTGACCGTCGACGCGGACGAAGACGCCCCGATCGTCGCCGGGCACGCGGCGCGTGTCGAGGTGGAAGCCGAAGAGGAGGCCGCGGAAGGCGAGGAACTCGCAGAGGGCGAGGGCGCGCCGGCCGGCGAGGCCGAAGCGGGGGTCGCCGAGGCGGCCGCCGACGACTCTTCGGGGAGCTGACGACGCGGCTTCGCGCCCGGCGCCAGGAGCGCACGGGGGCCGCTGCCGATTTGCTGGTTGTCGGCTTGGGAAACCCCGGACGCGAGTTCGCGCACACTCGCCACAACGTCGGCGCCGACGCGGTGGCGACGGTCGCCGATCGCAACGGGATCGCCCTTCGTCGAGAGCGCGGCCTGTCCGCGCTCGCCGCGTCCGCAACGTTCGGCAAGAAGCTGTTCGCGCTCGCGATCCCGATGACGTACATGAACGACTCGGGCATCGCTCTCGTCGAGCTCGTCCGGCGGTATTCGGTCAGCGACACCGATCACCTCGTCGTCGTCCACGACGAGCTCGACCTGCCGGTCGGCGCCGTGCGCGTGAAGACCGGTGGCGGGACGGCGGGGCACAACGGGCTGCGATCGATCGCCGAGCGCCTCGGCACCTTGGACTTCGTCCGCGTCCGGATCGGGATCGGCAAGCCACCCGGTCACGTGCCCGGCGCCGACTACGTGTTGCGCCGCCCGACGTCCGAAGAGACACCGGCGCTCGCGTCCGCCATCGAGCTCGCGGCCGACGCCGCGGAGCTGATCTTTGACCGCGGCATCGCCGCCGCGATGGACAAGGTGAATGCCTCGTGACGAGCCCGCCGCTCGCCCCGCTGTTGCCGCCGCTCGCCGCCGAACCGGCGCTCGCGTCCCTCATCGCTTCGGAGGACGCGACGGTCGCCGTCGCCGACGCGGCACGCCCCTATGTCTTGGGAGGCGTCGCCTCGCTTTCGTCGCCGTCGGTGATCGTCGTCGCGACGGCCACGGCTGCCGAGGCGGAACGCCTTTTCCACGACCTCGGGTGCTTCTTGGACGAGGCCCAACTCGCGTACTTCCCATCGTGGGAGACGCTGCCCTTCGAGCGGGTCTCCCCGTCGGTGGAGACGATGGGCCGTCGCTTGGAGGCACTCTGGCGCGTCGCCAGGGCGCGATCGAATCCCGGCGCGACACTCGTCGTCGCGCCCGTGAAGGCGCTCGTACAGAGACTCGCCGCGCTTCCGAACGATGCCGCACCAATCGTCGTGCGAGCGAAGAGCGAGGTCGACCCGTACGGGCTCGTGGCGGCGCTCGTCGCGGCGGGGTATCGCCGCGAGTACCAGGTCGAGCACCGCGGTGAGGTCGCCGTTCGCGGCGGGATCGTCGACGTCTTCCCTTCGACCGGCGAGAACGGCATCCGAATCGACTGCAACGGCGACGAGGTCGAACGGCTGACGAGCTTCGACGTCGCCGACCAGCGCAGCGTCGCCGACGTCGACTCGGTCGAGATCTTCGCCTGCAGAGAGTTCCTTCCAGACGATCGTCGACGCGCCCGCGCGCGCGAACTTTCGACGTCGGCGCCCTTTGCGCGCGAGCAGTTCAGCCGGATCGCGGAGGGCGAGACCTTCGATGGCACCGAGTCGTTCGCGCCGTTTTTGGACGACGAGACATTGCTCTGCGATCTGCTCGCGAGGGACGACCGAGTCGTGTTGTTGGAACCCCGACGCATGCGCGACCGTGTCGTCGAGCTGCTCGACGAGGAGGCCGCGCTCGCCACGTCGCTCGCCGAGACCTGGCGCGACGCGAGCGAGCCTGCCCCGGTCGATGCGCAGTCGGTCCCGCGGCTCCACGCCCCGTTCGATCGACTCCTCGCGAAGACCCAGGCACGCGTCGCGTCGGTGCTCGCCGTCACCGAGAGCCCGGGCCAAGACACGGTGCGCGTCACCGGCTGGCCGGCCGCGCTGGGCGACGCGGCGCCGATCGCACGCCGCGTCGGCGAAGTCGTCCGCCGCGGCGCGGCCGTCATCGTCGCGGCCTCGGGCGCCGGCGCGGCGGCTCGCCTTGCCGAGGTCCTCGAGAGCTCTGGCGTCGAGGTCGGGCGCGACTTCGAGCTGGTCGAGACGGCCGCCGCGGATTCACTGCGGCGCCCGGGTGTTCACGTCGTCGTGGCGACGCTCGATCGCGGCTTTGTGATGGAGGCGATCCCGATCGCCGTGCTCGCCGAGAGCGACCTCACGGGGCGGCACCGACCGCATCGCGTCCCGAAGGCGCGCAGCCGCCCCGTCGAGGGGTTCTTCGACGACCTCGCGCCGGGCGACTACGTCGTCCACTACGTGCACGGCGTCGCGCGCTACGCCGGCATGGTGACCCGCGGCGATGCCGGTCAGGCGCGCGACTACCTCTTGCTCGAGTACCGCGGTGGCGACCGGGTCTACGTGCCCTCGGACCAGATCGACTTCATCACGCCGTACACCGGCGGGGAGAACCCGACGCTCAGTCGGCTGTCGGGCAACGACTGGCAGAAGCAAAGAGCACGGGCGCGCCGCGCGGTGCGTGCCGTCGCCGAGGAACTCATCGAGCTCTACCGCCGACGCCTCGCGTCGGAGGGCCACGCGTTCGCACCCGATTCCCCATGGCAGTCCGAGCTCGAGCAGGCCTTCCCGTACCCCGAGACCCCCGATCAGCTGCGGGCGATCGTCGACGTGAAAGAGGACATGGAACGCCCGGTGCCGATGGACCGCCTCGTCTGCGGCGACGTCGGCTTCGGCAAGACCGAGGTCGCGCTGCGTGCCGCGTTCAAGGGGGTGCAGGACGGCCGGCAGGTCGCGGTGCTCGTGCCCACGACGATCCTCGCCCGCCAGCACTTCGAGACCTTCGCCGAGCGTTTCGCCCCGTATCCGGTTCGAGTCGCCATGCTGTCGCGCTTTTTGACCCCGAAGGAGCAATCCGAGGCCGTCGCCGGCATCGGTGACGGCTCGGTCGACGTCGTCATCGGCACGCACCGGCTGTTGGGGGACGACGTCGTCTTCCGCCGCCTCGGGCTGCTCGTCGTCGACGAAGAGCAGCGCTTCGGGGTGCACCACAAAGAGGCGGTGAAGAGGCTCTCGATCGGCGTCGACGTCCTCACCCTCACGGCGAGCCCGATCCCGCGCACCTTGGAGATGGCGCTCACTGGGATCCGCGACCTCTCACTCATCGACACGCCCCCCGCCGAGCGTCAGCCGATCCTCACCTACGTTGGCGAGTACGACGATCGGGCCGTCGCCGAGGCGATCCGCAGGGAGCTGTTGCGCGAAGGGCAGGTGTTCTTCGTCCACAACCGCGTGCACGACATCGAGCGCGTCGCGTCCCACGTCCGCGAGCTCGTTCCCGCGGCGCGCGTCGCAGTCGCGCACGGACAGATGGACGAGGGCACGCTGGAAAAGACCGTCCTCGATTTCTCAGAGGGCGAGTACGACGTCTTGGTGTGCACGACGATCATCGAGTCGGGGATCGACATGCCGCAGGTGAACACGCTCGTCGTCGACCGCGCCGACATGCTCGGGCTCGGACAGCTCCACCAGCTGCGCGGCCGCGTCGGGCGCTCGGCGCAGCGCGCCTACGCGTACCTCCTCCATCCGCGTGACCGCACGCTCACCGAGCAGGCATACGAGCGCTTGCGAACGATTGGCGAGCACACGGAGCTCGGTTCGGGTTTCAAGATCGCGATGCGCGATCTTGAGATCCGCGGCGCGGGCAGCCTCGTCGGCACCGACCAGTCGGGTCACATCGCCGCGGTCGGCTACGACCTGTACGTGCGGATGGTCGCAGAGGCGGTCGCCGAGGCGAAGGGAGAGATCCTCACCGAGCCGGTCGAGGTCCGCCTCGACATCCCGATCGACGCCAACCTGCCGACCAGCTACGTCGAGCGCGAAGACCTCCGCTTGGAGGCGTACCGCCGCCTCGGCGCCGTGCGCGACGACGCCGAGGTCGACGACATCGCCACCGAGTGGCTCGACCGCTACGGTCCGCTGCCGAGACAGGCCGAGGCGCTCATCGATGTCGCGCGCCTTCGTGCCGAGTGCGTGCGCGTCGGCATCCGCGAGGTCGTCGTCGTTGCCCACCGGATCGGGTCGCCGGGGCCGTCCCGCCCGGGAGAGGTCGTCGCGCGGCTCTCGCCGGTTCACCTTCCCGCCTCGGGAAAGGTTCGCCTGCAGCGGCTCGCGCCTCGTGCCCTCGCCCGCGACGACCCGGCGCGCCTCGTCGTGCCGCTGAAGGCCGGACAGTCCGTGCCACGAGAGCTTGCCGCCTTGCTGCGCGAGCTCATCCCGCACGAAGACGAAGTCGCGGCGTCGGGCTAGCGAGGTGGCCCGAGGCGCCGATCGCCCATATCCTCGCTCCTTCGTGCGCTCGTTCCTTTCCGCCCTCACGCTCGTCGTCGCCGGTGCCGTTGTGCTCTCGGCGTGCGATGCCCGCTTCCTGCCCGCTGCGGCGCGGGTCGACGGCGCCTTCGTCAGCCAGGCGTCACTGAACTCGGCGCTCGACTCCGTCGCCTCCGACCCCGGGTATCGCTGTTTGTTGGAGTCGTCCGCCGGCAGTGCGCACGCCGTCACGGGCGTTTCGAACGGCACCTACAACGCCTCGTTCGCGGCGGGCGCGCTCTCTCTGCTCGTCGAGGCGAAGGCGGCCGACGTCGCCGTCGCCCGCGCCCACCTCACCGCCTCACCCCTCGCCCGACAGGTGGCGCGCGCCGAGCTCGCATCCTCGCTCACGCCGGCCGCCGGATCGGCGTGCACCGAGCCCGGCGCCGAGGTGCTCTCGACCTTGGGGAGCGGCTTTGCGAGCGCGCTCGTGAGGCTGCAATCCGACGAGGACGTGCTCGCCGCGCGCTCGCTCGGTGTCGCGCTCACCCGGTCCGGCGTGCGCGCCTACGCCGAGCACCACCCAAAAGCGACGGCGCTCAGTTGCGCCGAGGCGATCGAAGTCGCCTCGAAGTCAAAGGCAGAGCAGCTTGCGATCGCGATCAGAGGCGGGGCGAGCTTCGCCACCGTCGCCGAGAAGAACTCCCTCGACGCGTCGGCGTCGAGGGGCGGCTCGCTCGGCTGCGTCACCCCGTACGCGTTGACGAGCCCGCTCGGCAGCATCGTCGCCGCATTGCCGGTCGGCGCGCTTTCGGCGCCGATCCAATTCAGCGGTGAATGGATCCTCTTCGAGGTGACCTCGCGGCGCGCGTCGACGCTTTCAGAAGCCGCAGCGACGATCGTGCACCTCGGCATGAGCGCGGCGTCGAAAGCGCTCGACGGCGACGTCGACAAGGCCCGGGTCGAAGTCGATCCGCACTATGGGACCTGGACGAAGGTCGACGGCGTCTATGAGGTGAAGTCGCCGGCGGGTCCGCCGCTTCGGCTGCTGCCCAACCCGTCCGCGGTCGGCGCGTAGTCGTCGCGGTGACCGCGCCCACAAAAGAGCTCGGGCGCGCCGGGAGGCTGACGGTCGTCGGCCTCGGTCCGGCGGGTCCCGAACTGCTCACCGGAGAGGCGAAAGCGGCACTCGAGGCCGCCTCGACGATCTACCTGCGCACGGCGCGCCATCCCGCCGCGATCACGGTCCTCGAGTTGGGCGCGATCGCACTCGACCGTCACTACGAGTCCGCCGCCGACTTTTCCTCCGCGTACCGGGCGATCGTCGACGAGGTGACCGCCGCCGCCTCGAGCGCCGGCGGCGTCGTGTACGCCGTTCCCGGCTCGCCGAACGTCCTTGAGACGACGGTCGCGATGCTGATCGCCGAGCGCCGCGTCGAGGTCGCGATCTGCGAGGGGCTCTCGTTCCTCGACCTCGCCTGGTCACGCCTCGGCCTCGATCCCTTCGCCCGCGCCGTGCGACTCGTCGACGGCGAGAAGTTCCGCGTTGACGCGGCGGGCGACGCCGGACCGCTTCTGCTCGCGCACATCTGGAACGCCGAGACGCTTTCTGAGGTGAAGCTGGCGATCGACGACCCGTCGGCCGAGGCGGTCGTCCTTTCCCACCTCGGCCTCGAGGACGAACGCGTCGAGCGCGTCGGTGTCGGCGACCTCGACCGCGTCGTCCCCGACCACCTCACCTGCGTGTACCTGCCGGCGCTCGCCGCACCGGTTGCTCGCGAGCTCGCCGCGCTCGAGTCCGTCGTCGCCGAGCTGCGCGAGCGCTGTCCCTGGGACCGCAAGCAGACCCACCGCTCGCTGACGCGCCATCTCATCGAGGAGTGCTACGAGACGATCGAAGCGATCGACCGCCTCGGCGATCCTCCCGATCCGGCCGCGTCCGCGGCGCTCGAAGAGGAACTCGGCGACGTGTTGTGCCAGGTGATGTTCCACGCACAGCTCGCGAAGGAAGAGGGGCTTTTCGAGCTTGCCGACGTTGCGCGCACGGTGCGGGAGAAGCTCGTCTACCGCCATCCGCACGTCTTCGGCGGGCGAGAGGGCGTGACGACCGTCGACGCCGTCCTTTCGCAGTGGGAGGAATTGAAGCGCCTGGAAAAGGGGCGACAGAGCCTGATGGACGGGATCCCCGCGGCGTTGCCGGCGCTGTTGCTGGCGATGAAGCTCGAGCGCAAGGCGCAGGGCGTCGGGCTCGGTGCGGCGGTGACGGGCGCGAGCGGACTTCCCGGGGCGGTCGAGGACGCCCTCCTTCGCGACGCCGATGCGCTCGGCGAGGCACTGTGCTTCCTCGCCCGGGCGGCGGCGGACGCCGGAGTCGACGCCGAGGAGTCCTGCCGGCGCGCCGCCGAACGCTTCCGGGACCGTTTCCAGCAGGCCGAACGCCTGGCAGAGGAGGACGGCGCGACGCTCGCCGCCGCGTCCGAGCCGGAGCGGCGGCGCTATTTCACCGAAGCGGTCGGCGAACGGCCAGGTCAAGGGCGGGCTTCTCTCGTTTGATAACTTTGTTCACTCCTGTCACTGCAGTCTCAGGTCGCCAACACGGGGGAGACGTGATGAGCGAAGTCGTCGCGCTCGAGGCACTCGAGGTCCTCGACTCGCGCGGCAACCCAACCGTCGAGGCCACCTGCCTGCTCGAGTCGGGCGCCTCGGGGCGGGCGATCGCCCCATCTGGGGCGTCGACCGGCGAGCACGAGGCGACCGAGCTGCGCGACGGCGGCCCCCGCTATCAGGGGAAGGGCGTTTTGTCCGCGGTCGGAAACGTCCTCGGCGAGATCGCCGAGACGATCATCGGGCGGGACGCGACCGACCAGCGCGAGATCGACCTCGCGCTCTGCGACCTCGACGGCACCCCCAACAAGTCACGCCTTGGCGCGAACGCGATCGTCGCAACCTCGCTCGCGATCGCAAAGGCCGCCGCCGACGATGTCGGGCTGCCGTTCTTTCGCTACCTCGGCGGGGTCGACGGGCACGTGTTGCCCGTCCCGATGATGAACGTGTTGAACGGCGGCGTGCACGCCGACAACAACGTCGACTTTCAAGAGTTCATGATCGTGCCGCATGGCGCGGTCTCCTTCGAAGAGGCGCTGCGCTGGGGCGCAGAGACCTACCACGCACTGAAGACGGTGCTCCATGAGCGCGGGCTCTCCGGAGGGGTCGGCGACGAAGGTGGCTTCGCGCCGAACCTCGACTCGAACGCCGCGCCCTTGGAGGTCCTGCTCGTCGCCATCGAGCGCGCCGGGCGCAAGCCCGGCGAGGAGATCTCGATCGCACTCGACCCGGCGGCGTCGGAGTTCTTCCACGACGGTCGCTACGAACTCGCCGCCGAGCAGCGGTCGCTCTCTCCAGAGGAGTTCGCGAGCTACTGGGAACTGATCGTCGCCGACAACCCGATCATCTCCCTCGAGGACCCAATGGCAGAGGACGACTGGAAAGGATGGGAGGCGCTCACCGCGGCGGTCGGGGACCGCCTGCAGATCGTCGGCGACGACATCTTCGTGACGAACGTCGAGCGCGTCGAGCGCGGCATTCGCGAACACGCCGCGAACGCCGTGTTGATCAAGGTCAACCAGATCGGCACGTTGACGGAGACCTTCGACACGATGGCGCTCGCAAAGAGCGCGGGATGGCGTTGCGTCGTCTCGCACCGCTCGGGTGAGACCGAGGACACGACGATCGCGCACCTCGCGGTGGCGACGAACTGCGGGCAGATCAAGACCGGCGCACCGGCGCGTTCGGACCGCGTGGCGAAGTACAACGAACTGCTGCGGATCGAGGCGATCCTCGGGGAGGGGGCGCGCTATCCCGGCCGAGCGGCCTTCGCGCGCCGAACGGCATGAAGGCGTACCGAAGGGCGCGCGCTGCGATCATCGTCGCGGCGATCTTCGCGGTGCTCACCGTTGCCACCGGCTTTCCCCTGACGACGCTTTTGCGTCAGCGCACCGAGCTCGCCGGGGCGGTTCGCGAGCTCACCCACGTGCGCGCCCATGACTCGGCGCTCCAGCGCGAGGTGGAGAGCCTGTCGACACGCTCGACGATCGTCCAGATCGCCCGCGAGGACTATGGGCTCGTCCGCGCCGGCGAGCGCGCCATCGTCGTTCTGCCGAGCAAGGACGCGGGGATGGGGTCGGCGAGTCTCAGGCCGACGAAGCTGCCGACGTCGGACTTCGTTCCCACCGCGGCGACGACCTGGGAGGCGTCGTCCTCGCCCGCGGCGTCGAAGGGGCCGGGCTTCTTCGATCGGGTTCTTCGGCACCTTGAGTTCTGGCGAGGGCTGTTCTAAGCGCGGCTCGTCAACGGCCTTCGGGCGTAGACCCTCGTCGGCCGCCGATCGAGGGACCGGCCAACGCCGATCGAATCCGGGTCGCCGCAGCGGGCGAAGGGCTTCGCAGGGGTCTCGTGTCGTCTAGAGACCCAAGATCGCCGCGCACGCCGGCCAGGGCGCCCAGCCGTCGTGTTGGTACAGCGTGAAGGCGGCCGAGTCCTGGACAGCCGGGAGCGCCTGAGAGGGAAGACCCGTCAGTCCGAGTCCCTCCCAAGTCGGAAGTGAGAACTGATACGCGCCGTAGTAGCCGTTGCCGGTGTTGTCCTGGTAGTTGCCGCTCGACTCGCAGTTGCGCAAGGCCGCGAACTGCGCAGCGAGCGATCCCGGTGCCGGCGACGAGAGCGTGTTTGCGCTCGGCGACGGCGGGCCCACGGTGTCGCGCTGGGAAGCGGCGGCAGCAGCCGCCGCGGCGCGCTCGGCGGCGAGTTTCGCGGCGAGCTGCTCGGCGACGAGCTTCGCGATCTCTCCGTTGACCGACTTTTGCAGCTGCTGTTCTTGTGCCAGGGTCGAGAGCACGGCGCCCCGCTCGTTGTTCGCCTCGACGAGGGCGGCCTGGGCGAAGGCGGCATCGCGCTGTTCGCGCCCGAGCGCGGCCTTCCAGATCGCGTCCGCGTGCGCGTACACGCTCGCCGCGGCGTCGAGAATCGACAGCGCGGAGTTGAGGTACGCCGCGGACTGGACGAGCTGATCCGGCCTCTCGGCGAGGTACACGCCGAGGTCGTCCGTCGCGCCGGCGTCGACGTAGGCGGTGGCGGCGGCGGTCGACGCCGCCAGGCGGTCCTTCGCGACGAAGCCTGAGAGCCGGTGCACGACGACCGTGGAAGCCCGGGCGGCCGCGCTCGCCTTCTCGAGCGCGGCGCGATCGGCGAGGTACACCTCCCCGAGGGCGTTCAGCGCCGCATCGTCCGCCGCGATCTTCTGCCGCGATCTCCGCCGCCTTCGCCCGCAGAGTTCCGGTCGACGTCGATGCGGCAGCGGGCAGCGCGCTGCCGATAAGGCTCGAGAAGAGCACGGCCGTGATCGCCGAGCGCGCCGATCCTTCGTCGGAGTTTTGACGGCGGCGTCTCGGCCAGCGGCGTCCGCTCCGCGGCCGGGCGGGCGTCAGGCACGGAGAAACGTTAGTTGCAGGACCCCGGGACGAGCCGGGGAGCGTGTGTCACGGCTGCGAGGCAGCCGACGGCACCGATAACCTGCGCAAATGGCGGACATCGCGGTGCTGATCGCGCCTCGGAAAGGGGCACGCACCCCGTGGGAGACGCTCGAACGCGCCGCCGCCGCGGCGAAGGAGGCCGGATACTTCGAGGTCGTCCTCGTCCTTTCCGAAGGCCACGCCGTGAACCGCGCGCCGGCTGGTGTCATCGTCGCCCTCGACGGGGCTGCTTCCACCGACGACGCGACGGCGCTGCAAGTCGCGGTCGACCTCGCGAACCGCCTCCGGGCGGGCTCGGTCGGCGTCGCCGTTTCAGGGGCGTTCGAGGCCACGGACACGGTCGCCGCCGCGGCGGCCTGGTCGCGTCTGTTGGCGTCGTCACAGAAGCCCGTGGTCGTCGGCACCGTCGGCGGAGCGGAGTCCGGCCTCGTCCGCGTTGACGCCGTCGCCTGGCCGCTGTTGCCGCTCTCCGGAGACGTCTCTCGCCTCTGGGGCAGCCGCCCAGAGCTCGCCGAGCGTCGCGAGCTCGTCGCCCCCTGGGCGGAGCACGATGCCACGTCCCCGAGCAGCGACGATCGCGCGCTCGTCACGGCGGCGCTCGGGCGGCCACCGGCGGCGGGGTTCCGGGTCGTCGTCCGCAGTCCCACAGGAGAGCCCCTCGTCATCAAGAACGCGCCGTTCCTCGACGACGGCACACCCATGCCGACGAGCTACTGGCTCGTTGGACGCGGGGCCCAGACGCTCGTCGGCCGGCTCGAATCCGAAGGCGGCGTGCGCCGTGCCGAAGCCGAGCTGCCCGCAGGAGAGATCGCCGCCGCACACGAGCGGTACGCGCAAGCACGCGACGCCGAGATTCCTGCCGCCCACACCGGGCCGCGACCTTCCGGGGGAGTCGGCGGCACCGCGCAAGGCGTGAAGTGTCTTCACGCCCACCTCGCCTGGTATCTGGCCGGCGGCGGCGACCCGGTCGGTCGGTGGGTGGCGCGCGAACTCGGCGGCGAGCTCTCCGGTCCGGTCGCCGCCGTCGACTGCGGGACGAACTCGACGCGGCTGCTCGTCGTGTCGGCCACCGGCGAAACCTTGCGGCGCGAAATGATCATCACCCGGCTTGGCGAAGGCGTCGACAAGACGGGTGCGCTTTCAAATGACGCGATCGAACGCACCATCGGCGCGCTCCGACGGTACCGAGAGGAGATGGACCGTTTCGGCGTGGTTCTGGTGCGCGCCGCGGCGACCTCGGCGACTCGGGACGCGTCGAACGCGGCGGCGTTCTTCGATCCCGCCGAGGCGATCCTCGGCGTCCGGCCGGAGTTGCTCGCAGGAAGCGAAGAAGGGCGGCTCGCCTTCCGTGGCGCCACCGCCGAACTCGATCCCAAAGGGGGTCCCGACCTTGTCGTCGACCTCGGTGGCGGTTCGACAGAACTCGTCGCCGGCGGCGCCGCGGAAGGTGTGCCAGAGGCGGTGGTTTCACTCGACATCGGCTGCGTGCGCGTCACGGAGCGATTTCTCGTCCACGACCCGCCACTACCCGATGAGGTCGCGGCGGCGCGGTCGTTCGTGCGCGAGGTCGTCGAGGATGCGCTCGAGCGGTTGCCCGCACTGAAGGTGCCACGTCGCATGGTCGGCGTTGCGGGGACGATCTCGACGCTCACCGCCTTGGAGCTCGGCCTCGATCGCTACGACTCCGAGAAGGTCCACCTCGCCCGTCTGTCGCGCGACGCCGTCGAAAAGTGGCTTGTCACCCTTTCGGCCGAGACCTCCGCACAGCGAAGCGAACGGGGAGCGATCGAGCCGGGACGCGCGGACGTCATCGTCGGCGGCGCCGTCGTCCTCGTGGAAGTGATGGTCGCGCTCGGCTTCGACGAACTCATTCATTCCGAACACGACATCTTGGACGGGATCGCCGAGGAGCTCCTCGAATCGATCGGCGATAGGCGAACGCCGGTTCGCTGAACGCTGAAACGAAGCTCAGCGGGGAGCGGCGACCTGCGTACCGAGCACGAGCTCCGCGGTGCGCGCGACGAATGCATTGATGTCGCCGTGCTTCACGCGCGAGTACCGCTCGGCTTGTTGGGCGAGGATCTTGCCGAGCGGTGTGTGGGCGATGACGCGAGCGCCATCGAACAGCTCGCCGACATCGCGGTACCAAAGACCGCCGTTCGCCGCCGCGACGTGAGCTTTGGCTGCCGTGTTGTCCGGTACGAGGGCCGGTACCCCGTAGAGCATCGATTCGATCGCCAGGCGGCCGACGGGCCCTTGCGGCCGCACGTCGACCGTGAGGCTCGCGTCCGCGACGAGACGGGCGAAGTTCACGCGGTTGTAGTTGACCTGCAGCGGCAAAGCGTCGCGTTTGTTTGACGCCCACCAGCGCACGCCGTCGACCTCGACGACGGTGACCCGGCCGAGCACCTCGCGCAGCACTTCTCTCGTCACCGGGCGAGCAACGCGCGGCGTTCCGGACGGCCAGTTGCGCACGAGCAGCGCATAACGGCCGAAACGTCCGAGCCCAGCTAGTGGGCCCGAGCGAACGTGGATGTTCGATGAGAACGCGAGCTCGATCGGCACGACGTCGGTCGCTCGTCCGGGGTCAATGCGCGCGATCGCCTCGGGCTCGTCGGGGTGGATCGTGCCGACCACGTCCGCGGCGTCGATCATCCGCGCGAGGTCGCCGGGTACGAGATCCGAATCCGAACAGAATGGGATGGCGACGATCCGTGGTCGGGAAGAGCCGCGTCGTCCGAGCGCGTCGAGGTTCCAGGGTTGGTAGGAACCCACGAGCACGATCGCTTTCGGCGCGACCTCTTCGAGGACTTCGGCGACGCCCGGCGCCTCCCCGTCGTATTCGCGCAGCAGCGTCAGCGCCGCCATGGGCACGTCCGAGGCCGGGCGACCCGCACCGATCGCTGAGCGCAGCAGCAAGGCGCGCGTCGGCTGCGCGCCGAGCAGCGAGACGGGCCGCACGTCGAAGACGCTGTCGGCGTAGCGCCCGTGTGCGTGATCAGTGAGGTGGACGACCGTCACGTCGGCGTGACGGGCGAGAGCCCCGGCCACGAGGCGGGTCACGTCGACGACTTCGGTCGGCGGTTCGCCCCAGTGCGCCGTGACGATCGCAACGGCCGGGCGGTGGCGGCGTGGCCGCTGCGCGATGCCGGTGACCGTCGGCCGGTCAGGCGTGTTCTTCACGGTCGTCGATGCGGTCTTCCAAGTGGCGGGCGAGGTCCAGCAGATCGGCGCGGATCGCCTCCAACAGATCGCGCTCGTCGCGGAAGGACACGTCGTCTAGTCGGCGCGCGATGTAGTCGATCGACTGCGCGAGAGCGGCACGGTACGCGTGCTCCTTGCCGAGGTAGTCGCTCAAGGCCACATTGACGATCTTGTACAAGAGGCGGTGGATGATCGTCTTCGGACCCCAGCCGCGACCGCGGAAGGCGAGCGCGTCCGACATGTCCCAGTGAGCGTGCAGGTGGTCGATGCTCTCGATGAGGAACGCCGGCTCCCGGTTCTGGTGGCCGGGGAGGCTCTCGACGCTCGCCTGTGGTGCCCAGGTGCGCGGGTAGCGCTCGCGTCCCTCGGCGACGACCGCCCTTATGCGCTCGACGATTTGGGCTGAGTCAACACCGTCGTCGTGAGGTACGTCTCCCACCTCGCGTCCTCCTGTGCGTTCGAGATCGGGCACCAGTCTCTCCATTTACTGAGCAGCGGATTGTGGTACGGATCGCCCGCCGCGATCATCTCGCCCCAGCGGTCGAGGATCATCCGCACGGCGATCGCCTCTTCGATGTGGCCCCGCGTGCGCGACTCGTGATGGACGAGTTCGCAGAGCGGCGAGTAGACGACGAGATAGCCCTCGGCGCGCAGACTCAGGCAGTAGTGGACGTCGTTGAAGCTCGCGGGCAGGGTCTCGTCGAAGCCGCCGAGGGACTCGAATAGCTCCCGGGGCGTCATCATGCAGGCCCCTGTAACCGCGGTCGCGTTGCGCGTCGTGACGGCCATGCCGAGATAGCCGGGCTTGTCGCCTGGCAGGCCTCGCATCACGTGTGCCGCGAGCCCGCCGAGACCGACGACGACGCCGGCGTGTTGGATCGAGCCGTCGGGGTACAAAAGCCGAGCCCCGACCGCGCCGACCTCGGGGCGGATCGCGTGGCCGACGAGCGCGTCGAGCCAGCGGGGCTTTCTCGCTTCGATGTCATTGTTCAAAAAAAGCAGCATCTCACCGCTGCATTCGCGTACGGCCTGGTTATTGATCGCCGACCAGTTGAACGGCCCGGGTGCGCCGACGAGCTTCACCCCGGGTTGCTCCAGCAGTCGGTCGATGAGCGCGAAGGTCTCGGGAAGCTCGCTGTCGTTGTCGACGAGGACCAGCTCGAAGCGGGAGTATCCCGGGTTGGCGCGAATCGACGTGACGCACGTCGCGAGCAACCCGGGCTCGTCTCGGAAGGGGATCACGATGCTCACGAGCGGGGACCTCGTGACCGGGTGGCGCACGTTGCGGGCGCCGCGCACCGGTGCCTCTTCGATGATCGCCGAGGGTTCGCCGCGGCGCTTCAGTGCGTCCGCGACCGCGCGCGCCGATTCGGGCCCCGCCGAATGCCGGTGGTGCGGGGCGCCGTCGCTCCGGCGGTGATAGGCGATACGGGGGACGTGCACGATGCGCCGAGCCCGTTCGGTCACGCGCAACGCGAGGTCGTGTTCCGCCGCGGCACTGAAACCATCGCGAAAGCCGCCGAGTTCCTGGACGAGCGCGCGACGGTACGCGACGGAACGGCCCAGGTAGTCGGTACTCAAGAGGTAATCAGGTGACCACGCCGGCTTGAGTATCGGCGATGATCGCTCGCCGTCCTGGTCGATGCGATCCTCGTCCGTATAGACGACGTCGATGTCGTCGCCGTCGAGAAGCGCGTCCCCAATCACGGCGAACGAGTCCGACGCGAGCGCGTCACGCACGCCGAGCACCATGACGAACTCGCCCTGCGCGGTCTCGATCGCAGCGTTGAGTGCTGCTTCACGCGAATCATGCGCGCCGACTGTGCGGACGCGGCGATCAGTCTGCATGATCGAGGTGAGCACCGCGGCACGCACGACGTCGCGTCCGTGATCGGCGACGACGAGCTCCCAGTTCGGCATCGTCTGGTCGAAGACCGACCCCGCGCTCTGCGTCAACAACGCATCGGATCCCTCTGGTGCATACGTGATCGCGGAGATGAGCGGGATGCGAAAGCGCGGGCGACGCGTTCGTGGGCTGCGCCGGGGGGGTTGCAAAAGGATCGGCTCGCCGCGACGCCGGAGCCAGTGGTGGTAGGCGAGCAAGTCTTCCGACGCGTCGAGGGGGTATCGACCGTTACTCGGCGCGTGGCCGAGCGGGTTCGACGCCTCGGCTTCGGGTGCACGCTCGGGGGTTGGTACCCGGGAAAGCTCGTGCTCAGCCCATTCGATCGCCGACGCGATATGGGCGCGCTCGTGCGGACTCGAATGTGTGCGGTCTTCCGTCGTCATGGGCTCGTGGGCCGACCGCCACGCATCCGCACGGACGGGCCGCAAGAAGTGTAGGACGGTATCTGCGACCATGGAGTCGAACGGAGACGCCTCGCGACCTGGCACGTCGTGGACTGGTGAGAGGGCAACAGTGGCGGAACTGAGCATCGCCGAGAGCGGCCCGCAGCTCGTCGGCCGCCGCGTCCTTTTGCGACCGCTGAGCGCCGACGACTACCGGGCGTGGCACGCCGTCCGGACACGGTCGCGTGAGTGGCTGATCCACTGGGAGCCCCGTCCGGCGGGGACTTCGTTCCCCCCGAGGACCGCTCCACCTTCACCGCCCGCTGCGCGATGCGCGAGCGTGATCGGCAGCTCGGCACGGCGTACGGCTTCGGGATCTTCGTCGAAGGGGAGTTCGCAGGCGAGATCAACCTCTCCGGGATCTCACGGGGCGCGTCACAGTCCGCCACACTCGGTTACTGGATCGACGAGCGGCAGGCCGGTCACGGCTACATGCCCGAGTCGTGCGTGCTTGTCTTCGGCTTCGCGTTCGAAGAGCTTGCCTTGCACCGCATCCAGGTATCGATCATTCCGCGCAACGTAAAGAGCCGACGCGTCGTCGAAAAGCTCGGGCTGAGGGAAGAGGGCATCGCGAAGGGATATCTCGAGATCGACGGCGTGTGGGAGGACCACATCTGTTACGCGATCACCGCCGAAGAGTGGCGCGCACGGCGAGAGCGCTATTTCGTCGAATGGATCGACTGAGAATCGCGTCGCTTGCTTCTCACGGCCGGCCCGCGCCGACGAAGCCGTAGTAGTACATCGGCGAGTACGAGACCGTCTCTCCGGTCTCCGGTGCCTGGATGATGGTCTCGGGTCCGTATGGTCCCGAGCCCACATACATCGCGACGTGCGTGACGGGGTCGGGTCCGTCATCGGGGAAGGAATAAAAGAGCAGATCCCCGGGCTCGATCGCCGACAGCGATATTGGCTGTGACTCGCGGTACTGGTACCAGGCGCTGTGGGTGAGGCTGACCCCCGCCGCGGACCAGGCGACCATCGTCAAGCCTGAACAGTCGAAGCCCGTCGGCCCCGCGCCGCCCCACACGTACGGCACGCCGACGAACTTCTCGGCCGTTCCGACGGCGAGGTCGCCCTGCGGCGTCGACCCCGCGGGCGCGAGCGGCGGGTGTCCGCTCTCGCTGGCGAGCGCTGCCTGTGCCTGCGCCTCCTCCGCGGCTTGGGCCGCAGCGGGGTCGACGGTTGCGAAGAGCTCCGCGACGCCGGCGTCTTGTGCAGCGGACTGTGCGGCGGCGTTACGCGCCGCGGCAGCCTGAGCGGCTGCCGCGCGCTCCGCCGCGGCGAGGGCGGCCGCGGCCTCCTGTTCCGCCACGAGTTTTGCGATGCGGCCCTTAACCGCGCTGAGAGCCGAGCGCGCGTTTGACGCGTCGGTCGCGGCGGCCGCACGGGCACCGGCCGCCTGCAGTTGTGCCGAGTTCGCGATCGAGATCTGCTTGCGGGCGTTCGCCTCGTTTGTCTCTAGGCGATCCTCGGTTGTGAGGAGTTTCACGACGGCGTCGTGGAGGTTGCGCGACGCAACCCCCGCGTACGTGAGGAGCGCGCCCTCGTCTGGGACGGATGATGTGATCGCAGCTCCGAATTGCGCGGCGGCCGATGCACCGTAGACGTACTCCTCGACCGCGGCCTTCATCACCAAGCGCTTCTCTCCTTTGACCGCGACTTTTTCGTGCTGAACGGCGGCGCGGATCGCGACGAATCGTGTCTTTGCTTGGGCCTCGACGACGCGGGCCTGGTCGAAGCGTTCCCCGGCGATCTGTTCCTGCTGGATCTCCTGGGAGATGAAACGCGAAAGGTGTGCCGCGCGCTGTTTTGCAGCACGGATCTGGGCGTTCGTCGGCGCGGTCGGACTCCCCGCCGCGCCGGACGCGCTCGCCAAGCCGATGAAGGCTGCCACGCCCACCAGGAGAGCCGAAAGGCACCTGGTCATCACAAAGATCATTTGATCACTTTGGCCACATCAGGCCCAAGTGTAAAGGCAGCGCCGAGAACCTCCTGGTCAACCGGTCAGCAGCGCTTGCTAGCGTCGGCGCGGCAGTGGGTCCCAGGCCTCGGAGGCGTTGTGGGGGATCGGCCAATCGCCACGACATCCGGCTTCGTGCGGGGGCGTGAGGACGACGGCGTCCGCGAGTTCCTCGGCATCCCCTACGCGGCGGCGCCGGTCGGCGACCGGCGGTTTAGTGGCCCCGCGCCGCCCTTGCCCTGGTCGGGTGTGCGTGAAGCGACCGAGTTCGGGCCCGTCGCCCCGCAGGCGTCCGCCGCGCTCGGCGCCTACGTTCCCGGCGACCCCCTCGAACAGGGTGAGGACTGCCTGGTCCTCAACGTCTTCGCACCCAAAGACGTACGACGCGCCGCACCGGTGATGGTCTTTGTGCACGGTGGCGCGTTCTTCAACGGCGCCAGCTCGAGCCGGTTGTACCGCCCCCATGCGCTCGTCCGCCGCGGTGTCGTCGTCGTGACCTTCAACTACCGACTCGGTGCGCTCGGCTTCCTCGCCCACCCGTCTCTCGCCAGCTCGAGCCAGGCTGGCTTCGGAAACTGGGGGCTGCGCGACCAGATCGCCGCCTTCGAATGGGTGCAGCAGAACATCGCCGCGTTCGGCGGTGATCCGAGGCGTGTCACGGCGTTCGGGGAGTCGGCGGGCGCGATGGCGATTTGCGACTTGATGACCGTTCCGGCGGCGCGCCGGCTTTTCCAGCGCGCGATCACCCAGAGCGGACCCGCGTTCGCGGTGCCGGCGCACGCGGCGATCGCGGTCGCTGAGCGGATGTTTGCGCTCCTCGGGCTCGAGGATCCGAGCCGAGAGCAACTCTGCGCGGTGCCAACCGAGGAGATGATCGCCGCTCAGCGCGAGGTAAACGACGCCATCGACGGGGGCATCGGTGTGCCCTTCCCCCCAGTCGTCGACGGCGGTCTGCTCGCGATCGCGCCCGAAGACGCGATCGCGCACGGAGCATCGACGGGAATCGACTTGCTGTCGGGATGGAACCACGACGAGTTCAAGCTGTTCTCGTTCGCCGCCCTCGCCGGCCGTGAATTCTCACGTGAGGACCTCGATGCTTATGTCGGTCGGTATTTACGTGGAGGCGGAGTTGACAAGTCGTTCGCGAGAGAGCTCATTGACGTTTACGAGAGCGCACGTCATGCACGTGGAGATTCCGTATCCGATCGAGAGCTGCTCGATGCCATCATCACCGACTGGATCTTCCGCATCCCGATTACGCGGCTCGCCGACGCGCGCAGCAAGCTATCTCCGCGCACCTATCTCTATGAATTCGATTGGCCATCGCCGTTTGCCGGCGGCGCGCTCGGAGCGTGTCACGGGATCGAACTTCCATTCGTCTTCGGCACGGTCCATGACCCGATCATCGGGCTCTTCTCCGGTGCGGGAGACGAGGTGTTCGCTCTCGCCGAGGACGTGCAATCGGCCTGGATCGCTTTTGCGATGAACGGTGATCCATCGACTGCGCGCGTCGGGGAATGGCCTGCCTACACGACTGATGAACGACGCGTCATGCGCCTCGGTCTCGACCATGCGGTGGTCGTAGATCCCCACGCGATGGAGCGACAGGCGTGGGAGCAACGACTCGGAAATTATGGTGTAGGCGGTCCCATCGAAGGGGCGGTTCGTCCGGGCGTCGACTTGCTCGCGCGCGAGACGGAGGGTCGTCCGGGGACGTAGCCCAACCGGCAGAGGCAGAGCGCTTAAACCGCTTCCAGTGAGGGTTCGAGCCCCTCCGTCCCCACCCCCAGGCCTACGCCCCATCGAGTGGACCGCTTTTTGTGGCAAAGCGGCCTGGGTGTGGGTCGAGGTAAATGTTCGAATTCGTCTTGCGCATCAATCGATGGCGGGGCCGTGCGCGCGTGGATGGGGAGTCTGGAAATGAACAGTTTCGTGTTCCCAGCCGGAATCCCGACTGCGTCAAATCCGCGCCTGCTGCCACCTGCGCTGGTTTCGATCTCGCTTGGGTAACCCGTCCCGCCTCGGTATCGTGACATCGCACTGTGTCTGAATTTTCGATTTCTGCGCGAAGGGTTGACCTACGGGTTGCGCAGCTCTTCGCCCTGGTCACAGAGGCACTCGCCGCCGCGACCGACTCGTTGCTGTCGGTCGAACCCGCCAAGGCGGAGGCGATCATCGAGGCCGACCGCAAGATCGATGACCTCACAGAAGAGGTCGAGCGGATCGTTTGGCAGGAGATCGAGAAGGCGAGTGCCCCCTCGGACGAGCTACGTGAGCTCGTCGCCGTGCTCCTCATCCTTCCCGAGCTCGAGCGCAGCGCCGATCTGGCGGAACACATCGCCCAGCGGGCTGCGCGAAGTCTCGGAGCTGAGATGAGTTCGGCGAGCAGGGGACTCGTCCAGCGGATGAGCGAGGTCGCGCTTGAGATGTGGCAAGCGGCGGCTGACGCTTTCGCCGAGCGAACAGCGGTCGCCTTCGCGCTCAACGAAGCAGATGAGGAGTTGGATCTCCTCCATGCTCGGATTACCGACGAGATCGTGCACGGCGAGATGTCGAGTTCGGTCACGACCGAGGTCACGCTGGTGGCCCGTTTCTACGAGCGCCTCGGAGATCACGCGGTCAACCTTGCTCGCCGGGTCGCGAAATTGACCGCAGGCAGGGACGCGCCTGCGCAGACCGGCTGAACGAAGGACTACAAGACAGTCGTCGGCGCACCGCGGCGCACGGCGATTCCCGCCAGCACTTCGAGGACGACGCGGTGCGCGTTGTTCACGGTGACGTCCGCCCAGTCGTAGGGGGGCGACACCTCGACGACGTCGAGGGCGACGAGGGGCGTGTCGGTCGCGAGCCGACGAACCGCGCGGAGCAGGTCGACCGGCGCGATCCCTCCTGGTTCGGGTGTTCCGGTTCCTGGAGCGAACGCGGGGTCGAGCACGTCGATGTCAACCGAGAGGTAGATCGCGTCGCAACCTTCGAGCGCCTCAGGCACGGCGTCCACGATGACCGCGTCCAGTCCCCGCTCCCAAACCTCCTGCATGAAGTGGTACCGCATCCCCTGCTCTCGCATCCAAGCGAACGTCTCGGCGTCTGGCCAATACCCGCGCAGGCCGACTTGGACGAAGTTCCTGCCCGGCACGGCGCCGGACTCGATCAGCCGCCGCATCGGTGTTCCATGGCTCGCGAGGTTGCCGTCGATCGAGTCGGCAGTGTCCGCATGGGCGTCGAAATGGACGATCCCGATCCGGCCCCAGCCGTGGGCCTCGGCGACCGCACTCGCGGAGGGCCAGGTGATCGAGTGATCTCCTCCCAAGACGACCGGGAAGATGCCCCGCCCAGCGACCGCGCCGACGCGTTCGCGGATCGCCGCGTGTGACGCCTCGACGAGACCGTGAGAGCAGTGCGCGTCGCCGAAGTCGACGACTTCTAGGGAATCGAAGATCTCGAGACCGAAGTCGAGGTGGAAGGTTCCCGGTCCGTACGCAAGCGCGCGCAACGCTCGCGGGCCGAATCGGGCGCCCGGGCGGTTCGTTGTCGAATCGTCCCAGGGCGCTCCGACGATCGCGACATCCGGCTTCCAGCGGTCGAGCTCCTCGGGCTCGGTGAGCAGAGGACGCTGGGCGAAGGTCGCGATCCCCTCGTAGGAATGACCAGAGAGCTGGGAGCGATACCCGGGAGGAAGGTGTCGGTCGGGTGTGCTCATGACGATGACATCGAATCGAGCACGATGTCGATGTCCGTTTCAGTCGTCAACGGATTGACGATCGCAAGTCGTCCGATCGTCTCTCCGAGATGTGTCGAAGGAGTGACAAATGCGATGCCGTCATTTCGAAGACGTTCTGACCAGGCGTCGTAATCGATTCGTTCCCACCCCTCGCGTCGAAAGCACACAACAGAGAGCTCCGGCTCGCGAAGGAGCGAGAGATACGGCCGCCCTCGTATCGCGCTCGCCGCATAACGCGCCGTTTCGAGCGTCCGTTCGACCGCCTCCGCGTAGCGATCGGTGCCGTAGGTGGCAAGTGAGAACCAGAAGGGGAGCCCGCGGGCGCGTCGTGTCAAGTGGATCGCGTAGTCAGCGGGATTCCATCCGACGATCTCTTCAATCGGCTCCAAGTAGCCCGCGTGTTGTGTGTGTGTCGCGCGAGCAAGGGCTGGCTCGCGGTAGAGGAGGGCGGCGCAGTCGAACGGAGCGAACAGCCACTTGTGTGGGTCGACGATGAACGAGTCGGCGTGCTCGATGCCTCTGAATCGTGGACGAGCGCTCGGCGCCGCCAGCGCGGCGAGACCGTACGCCCCGTCGACATGCAGCCAGATGCCGCGTTCTCGGCAGACCTCAGCGATCGAGGCGAGGTCGTCGATGACGCCGAGATTGGTCGTCCCCGCAGTGGCGGCGACCGCAAAGACGCGGTGACCACCTTCCGATTCGACACGCTCGAGCAGATCTGTGACGTCTTGCCCCCGGAGACGTCGATCTTCGTCGATGTTTGCGACGACGAGTTCAACGTCCATGACGCGCGCCGCGTGCGAGAGCGAAGAATGCGCGTCCGGGCTGACCGCGATTGCCCACCGTCGCACGTCGTCGAGATCACGGCCTTGTCGGGCGGCCATTGTGTGCCTGGCGGTCGCGAGCGCCGAAAGATTCCCAATCGTGCCACCCTGGACGAAGACGCCGCCGGCTTGTGGGGGAAAGCCAGCGAGGTCGGCGATCCATCGCAGCGCCTGGTTCTCGGCGAAGACGGCGCCCGCGGCTTCGAGCCATGTGCTCCCGTACATGCAGGAAGCACCGACGATGAGATCGAACAACATCGAAGCTCCCGTCGGCGCACAGGGGATGAACGCGAGGTACCTGGGATGGTTCGCGGTGATGCAGGCGGGTGCGAGATGATCCGCGAAGATGCGCATCGCCTCCGATCCGCCAATGCCCTTTGGGGTGATCGTCTGGCCGACGGCGGCCTGGAGTTCGCCGGGGGCGACGGTGTTGTCGAGGGGGAGAGGATCGAGTTCGAGGCGCTCCTTCGCGTACGCGAAGACGTCATTCGCAAGCTGTTCGGTATCGGGAGACCACCTGTGCACGGCTGGCGAATATACGACCTTGATCGGGTGTGTTTCGTGACCGAACGCGACACGAATGACGACGGCCGGTTCGCCTGCGAATAAATCTTCAAAATGACTCTGCGTTGGGTCGTATTTGGGGGCGTGGTGACCTCTCCGGCTCAACGTTTGGCAGGGTCCACCCGGTCGAGCGGCGCATCGGCGATCATGGCTCGTGGCCCACTCGTCATGGCCGTTCGTCATCGCGTGCCGCAGTCGAAACGACCATGGAACACCCATTGATTGAGGAGCGGGTCGCCCTCGGAGGTGATCGGACCGAGGGCGTGATTACAGGAACCAGCGAAGGCATCGGCACTCCGGATGCCGATGTAAACAACGCTCGCCCGATCAAGACTGGTCGGTGGTCCTTTTCCCGCCTCGGGCCGCTCGCGGTCGTGCTGGCGCCGATCGTCTACAACGCCGTAAAGCTGCGATCTCAGATCCGTTACGTCCCGTACGCGGACGACTCGGCGTTCCACTCGGAGATGGTCCGCTACGCCACCGCGCAGTTCCGGGCGGGTCACTTCCCGTTGGACGGATGGTTCCCGTACCTCAACCTCGGCTCGCCGTTCTTTATGCATTACCAAAGCCTCGGGGCGATGATCGCGGGAGCGTTGGGTCTCGCGATCGGGCCGAACCAGTCCTTCAGTCTGTGCCTCTATCTACTTCTTGTTACCTGGCCGCTGAGCGTGTACCTCGGTGCACGGTTATTCGGATTCTCCCGATGGACGAGCGCGTTCGCGGCATTGGCGTGCGCATTCATCGTCAGTCCCATCAGCGTCGGATTCGAGCAGGGCGCGTACCTTTCGATCGGTTACGGAGTGTGGTCACAGCTTTGGGCGATGTGGACGCTGCCGCTCGCTTGGGGCTTTTCGTGGCGGGCGATCAATGACGGGCGGAACTATCTCTGGGCGTCGCTGTTCATTGCGCTCACGGCGGCGTTCCATTTCGAGACCGGGTATATCGCATTTCTCGCGATCGTCTTGTGGACGATCGTCAGTTTCCGCGACTTCAAGGTGCGCCTGAGGCGTGCCGTGGTCGTCGCTGTGGGGAGCCTCGCGCTCTCGGCTTGGGTGATCGTCCCGTTGCTTGTGTATAAGGACTGGACTTCGGTGAACGAGTTCCTGCAGCACGGCCCCGACGCGAACTCGTACGGGGCGCGCCGCATTCTCACTTGGCTGTTCACCGGCAAGCTCTTCGACAACGGTCGGTTTCCCGTGGTCACGCTGTTTGCCGGAGCCGGGTTCTGCGCGTGCGTAGCGCGCTGGAGGCGCGATGCACGATCACGCGTGCTCGTCGTCGCCTTTGTGGTGACCTTGTTGCTCTTCTTCGGCCGCACGACTTGGGGTGCCGCCATCAACCTGCTTCCTGGGAGCAAGGAGTTGTTTCTCCGGCGATTCCTAACCGGCGTGGACATGAGTGCCATCTTGCTGGTCGGCGTCGGCGCCGTCGCAGTCGGCCAACTGGTCAGATTGGCGGCATTCCGACTGCGCGGCGCGTATCTCGCGCAGTGGTATTCGCAACCTTCGAGGCGTCTCGTTGCTCGAGTCCTGTTCGCTGGCTTGATCATCGCTGTGAGTACCCCGATTTGGGTCCAGCTCGGTCACGTGGACAGCTTTGATGCCAGATACATCGCCGCCCAACGATCGGTCTCGGTCTCGGTCGCGGAGTCGCAGGTCGATCGCCTCGTTGCGAAGATCAAGAAAATCGGCGGAGGCCGCACGTACGCCGGTCTGCTGTTCTCCGGTTGGGGGCCGGGTTTCCAGGTCGGGAATGTAGCTGTGGTCGAGTATCTCTCGGTCGAGCAGGTCGACGAGATCGGTTTCACGAACCGGGCGTCTTCGCTGATGAGTGATCCCGAGGCCGACTTCGTCGACTCGAACCCGGCCGACTACGCGCTCTTCGGTATTCGTTTCGTGATACTTCCGGCGACTCGCCGCCCGCCGGCCGGCGCGAAGTTCCTCGAGCGTGCCGGGCCGTACCTGCTGTGGTTCTTGCCACAAAACGGATACGTCCAAGTTGTCGACACCTACGGACCCCCGCTGATCGAAAATCGCGCCCACATGGGCGCGAGCAGCCTGCCGTTCCTGAAATCGTCGCTGGCTGGCGAGGGCCTCTACCCCGTCGTCTCCTTCGGAGGACGAGCCGCCGCCGCTCCGACGCTGACGTCACGAAAGCGCCCCCCGGGGTCGCCTGGGTCCGTCCTCTCTCAGCAGAACGATCTCCAAGAGGGCGAGTTCGCGACGACCGTCCACGCGAACCGTACGGCAGTGGTTCTCTTGAAGGTCTCCTACGACCCGGGTTGGACGGTGACCGTAGATGGCAGGCGCGCCAAGACCGAGTTCATCGCGCCGGCGTACATCGGAGTGCGGGTCAGCAAGGGCACGCACGTCGTGAAGTTCCGTTATCGGGCGTTCCCGTACTACCCCGAATTGTTCGCGCTCGCCGGGATCGCGGTTCTTTTGCTCGGTTTCGGTACTCGGAGACTGCCGCGTTCGTTGCTCGGTCGCCGCGTAAGGACCTGAGGGCGGGGGAGAGAACAGGCATGCTCTCGAGCGCTTGTCAGAGGACGAGATGAGATACTCGACGCGGTCACGGGCACGTTCGCGATTCCTTCTGGCCGAAACGCGTCTGCAATTCGATCGCGGTTGAGCAGTTCATTGTGTTAGCCGAGCTCATCATCGGCCTCGCCATCCTCGGTCTTCTCGTTGGCTCGTTCCTTAATGTCGTCGTCTACCGGGTGCCCCGTGGGCTCTCGGTCGTCCGGCCAGGGTCGTTCTGTCCGCAATGCGCCGCACCGATCGCTGCATGGGACAACGTTCCGGTTCTCTCGTATCTCTTTCTTCGCGGCCACTGCCGACATTGCGGAGCGCAAATCGCGCTGCGCTACCCACTGCTCGAGTTGCTCACCGGCGGGTTGTTCGCCTTGAACGCGGCGAGATTCGGCTTTTCGCTCGCCTTGCCGGCGTACACGTTGCTCGCTGCCGGGCTCGTGGCATTGGCTGCGATCGACCTGGAACGTCGCCTCCTCCCAGGACGGATGGTGCAGCTCATCGGTGCCGCGGTGTTTCTGCTCCTCTTGGTCCCGACAGCGAAGTCAGGTTCGTGGTCGCGGCTCGGTGTTGCGGCAGCAAGCTCGGCGTGCTGGTTCTTCTTGTACTGGGGTATTCGTCGGATCGACGACCGCTTTATCGGGTTCGGCGACGTCCGACTTGTCGTCGTTCTCGGATTCGCGCTTGGCTGGCTCGGGATCGGCTACGTCCTCGGCGGGTTCATAGTCGCGAATTTCCTCGGCGCTCTATTTGGACTCGCGCTCATCGCGCTCGGGCGGGCGACCCGCAAAACCGCGATTCCGTTCGGACCGTTTCTTGCATCCGGTTGCGAGATCGCTGTGCTGACCGGTCCGCTCGTTCGATTGCTGTTCCGGGGAGTGTGAACTCGCTGGCGATCCGGCCGCTAAAAAACCAAAACGAGCCGATATGCGCGTCCTCTGAACGTTAAGTCTTGTGATCTACGGCAGCCGGTACGTTCAATTGGGACGCAACACCGGCTCGTCGAGGCTCTTTCCCGTTGATCCGCGGCAGCATCGTTGGCGGCAATCGATTGGGGTTGCGCGCGATCCCCAATCGCTGCGCACGGCGACCGTGCGAGCCGATTGCAATCAACCACCGAGAATGACCGGAACACTTCCGGAAGCTTGAAAGGTTTTCGCAATGACCGAGTAGAGGGTCATGGACGCCCCATTCGTAGCCGTCGGACTCGGTGAGAGCGAGCGACATCGAGGTCGTCGGCGTCTGGGTTCCCGAGGCGCCGGATTCGTTTCTCCGATCGCGGTCGATCCTAGGGAAGCGGGCTCGGCGGGTGGACCGACGCAAGCTGCGACATCTGATTCGCTTCATACTCAATCGCTCCATGATGTGATCTGCACGTCGCTCAGTGAGGGCGAATTGTTGTAGAAGGTGACGCCCGCGGTCACGGTCGACGAACCCGACGTTGCCTTGAGCGTCACGTAGTCGAAGCTCGAGGCACCAGCGACGAGTTCACAACCAACCGAGACTGAGTTGTACGTGAAAATGGTTTGATACGACGTTGTCGATGTGCAGTTGGACGAGAACCACGTCGACGTACCCGCCAACGTGTACTGGATATAGCCCATCGCGCCCACCAGCGCGGCGTCCTCCGAATATGTGGACGTGATCTGTGAAGCCACGGAACGAGTGCCGACAAGGTCGCCCGTGGCGAGACCGAGCAAGCTCACGGACCAGGCTCCGAAGAGCGCGATGAACATGAGCGCGAAGATGAGCGCCTGCCCCTGATCATCGCCGCGGACGCTCCAGCGCTTCGCGCGGGACTCGTGCCGGTGAGTCGTGCAAATACGATCGGCGCGATCCGTCGCAGTGACATACCCCGTCGCGGATCCGGAACGTTTCACGAAGCGAACCGCAGCGCGGAATCCTTCGAGAACCCTCATCACAGCCTCGCCTTGATCACGGTGAGCGACTCCGTTAGGCCACCCTGTTGAGCGGGTGCAGAGACGGTGATCTTGAGTTTCTGCATGCCTTGGTCGCCCCCGCTTGGGCAGGAACCCAAGAATGTCGGGGTCGTACCGCTCATGCCGTTCCAGTAGCCGGTGACGGTGATCGACACGGTGAGGTGCGTCGGAGGCGATGACAGAGGATCTGTGTAGGTTGGAGTCGTAGTCGACGTGCAGGCCGTGTACGGGTCCGTCGTGCTGTTCGGAGGTTTGACGAGGAGTTCGGTGACGTCGCGGATTGTCGTCTCTTCGTTCGTCATCGTCCGGTGCTGCGCGCTCGCCCGAGAGACGGCGCCGAGGCCGGCGACGACCGAGGCTGCCGCGATGCCGATGATCAAAATCGCGACGAGGACTTCGATGAGGGTCAGCCCCGCGTCGGACGACGACGTGCATCCCGAAGCGTCCCTCGCTCGCCTGACCCCCTCCGACAGACCGTGGCTCGCAGACCGCCATGCGTGGCACGAGCGCGTTCGGCACTTTCTCCGGGTCGAGGACAGCGCCATCGCGGCTCCATGGTCCGAACCCGCAGGTGCGGGTCCCACTTCCGAAGTATCCGAAAGTCGTGCGGGCGGCCTAGGCCCGGGAGCGGGCAAGTTCCTTCGGGTAGATCGTGACCTCGAGCGCCGATTCGTACGAGATCGTTCCCGCATCGAGAAGGTCGATGAGGCTCATCTCGAGGGTTCGCATTCCCTCGCCGACCGAGGTCGTCATGACGTTGCGAAGCTGGTGCGTTTTGCCGTCGCGGATCAACGCCCGGCACGCAAAGTTGGCGAGCAGGACCTCGAGCGCTGCCACCCTGCCTCCGTCGACGCGATTGACGAGTCGCTGAGCGACGACCGCGGCGAGCGAACCGGAAAGTTGCATCCTGATGAGGTCCTTCTTATCCGCCGGGAAGACATCGATGATCCGGTCGATCGCCTGCGGCGCGTCATGGGTGTGCAAGGTCGCGAACACGAGGTGACCTGTCTCTGCCAAGGTGAGGGCGATCTGGATGGACTCAAGGTCGCGCATCTCGCCGATGAGGATGACGTCCGGGTCTTCACGGAGCGACGCACGAAGGGCATGCGCGAACGTCGGCGTGTCGACGCCTACTTCGCGTTGGTCGACGACTGCGAGGTCGTGTTCGTGCAGGTATTCGATCGGGTCTTCGATCGTGACGACGTGCACCCTGCGCGTGTGGGTGATGTAGTCGATTAGTGCGGCCAGCGTGGTCGACTTCCCAGAACCTGTCGGTCCGGTGACGAGAACGAAGCCCCGCGGAAGGTTCGCAAGATCGAGGAGGCTTTTTGGGAGCCCGAGTTCTTCAACCGAGGGAATGCGCATCGGTATCATCCGCATCGCGAGGGCAGGGCTGCCGCGCTGGTTGAATGCGTTCGCCCGCATGCGCGCCCGATGACCCCAGGAGAACGAAAAATCGACGTCTTTGCGATGCTCGTAAATCCCTTGGAGCTCGGGATTCAGTAGCGAACGGATGACGCGCTCGATCTGTTCAGCCGAAAGCGCGTCTTCGCCGGGGACCTCGACGAGAGCTCCGTCGACGCGGAGCCTCGCTGGCGAACCCGCGCTAAGCAGCACGTCAGAGCCGCCCTTGTCCCATAGCGACTCGAGCCAGGCGTCAACCGAAGACGTATCGGAAGTAGTCATTCAGATTTTTCCAGTCACTCGCCGTCTTTGATTAGTGCCACGGCCCCAGGTTCAGCGCTTGGCGAACCTGGGGCCGTGTCAACCGAACGCAGAGCCTGCGGTTAGGCGCCTGCGCAGATGTTCAGGTTGTGAATCGTGCTTCCCGTGCCGCCCGTTCCCCACGTGAACGTGTCGTAAGCCTCTCCGTTACCAGTAGCGGTGTAGCCCATCGACTTGAACGCCGGGTCCTTCGAGTTCAACTTCACCCACACCTGTCCGACTTTGCCGGTGGTCTGGGGAAGCTGGACGGTGTAGTAGCTCGTGTTCTTCGGGAAGACGTGCAGGTACGGACCGCCGGACGCAGGCAACTCGAGGGCGCCCGTCGTTGCCGGACTCGCTCCGCTGTTCGCTGCTTGGAACGCCGCGACCGCGCTCTCGACGGACTTCGCGTCCGTGTTGCACGCGGCGACCGCGCTCTGGCTCGTGAAGGCTCCGACCGCGAACGCGACGATCGCGGCGAGGATACCCAGGATCAGAACGACGATCAGGAGTTCGATAAGGGTGAAACCCTCCTCTTCCTGCGCGTCGTCGGCTTTTGTTCGGTGCAGCTTCATAAACGCTTTCTTCACGGCGGTTAGCCCCCTTGTAGATGTGTCATCCAACACACCTCTAACGGCGCCAGACGCGCCGATCATTAGGACCAGAACCACGAATTTTGGTGGAAGTAATCGGCGTCGCAGAGTGAGCGAATCGGCTTCCTTGACAGAACGTGAACTACCCGGTCACGGCCGCAGGGCGAGAGAACTTCGAAGCGAACTGGAGCGCTTGATTGACCAATGTCACACTCAGTGGTCTAGGCGCATACGGCCTGCCGCGGGCAGAACGGCATCCCTCTGCGAGCAAACGGCATATATCTGCAACTTCAGCCACCCCGCGTCTTCGACGGCGCGGACTATTGGGAGCTGACGTTGACCTGGCGGTAAATCCCATACATCGCCGAGATGAGAGCGATCGCGACGAACCCGACGACAACACCCATGATGACGATGATGATCGGCTCGAACAGGCTCGTGAACTTCTTCAGCTTGAAGTCGAGCTCTCGCTCGTAGTAATCCGCGGCGACTTGCAGCTGGTCCTCGAGGGTACCGGTGACCTCTCCGACGCGGATCATCTGGCGAGCGGCCAAGGGGAAGATGCCAGAGCTCTCCACCGGCTCCGCGAGACCGCGCCCTTCGATCATTTCGGCCCGAACGTGCTCGAGGCCTTTCTTGAAAACGTCGTTCGAGACTGACTGCGCGGTGACTTCCATCGCGTCGGGAAGGGGAACTCCGGTCTCCGACATCGAGGAAAGGATGCGACAGATGCGCTCGACGAGGATATGGACGACGAGGTCACCGGCGACCGGGATCTTCAAGATGACCGAGTCGAGCCACGCGCGGCCCCGTTTCGAGCGGTACGTCGCGATGGCGGCGATGATGAGCGCCACGATCGCACCGAAAAGCACCAAATAGTGACCCGAGACGAAATTCGTCATCGCGAGAAGCATTCGGGTGACGAGCGGCAGCTTGGCGTTGAGTTGGGAGAAGAAGGTCTTGAATTTTGGTAGGACGAATGTGGCGAGCACGATGACGACGACGATCGCCATACAGAGCACGACCATCGGATAAATCAGCGCGCTCGTGATCTTCTTCCGCGCCTCGAGGTCGCGCTCCATGTATTCGGCGAGTTGAACGAGAACCGAGTCCAGGTTGCCGGAGAGCTCGGCGGACTCGAGCATGCCGACGAAGTAGAGGGGGAATGCCTCGGGGTGTGCCCGGGCGGTTCGAGCGAACGACTCGCCGGCTTGCAGCGCGGTGCTCATCTCGGAGAGCGTCTTTTTGAAGAGCTTGTCGGAAGTGTCGCCTTCGATGATCTCGAGCGCGTCGATGATCGGGATCCCTGAGCGGATGAACACCCCGAGCTGGCGCGAGAAGGCCATGACGAGCTGGGTCTTGACCTTCTTCCGGGTGATCTCGAAATCGAGCAGGGTCTTCCTCTGCTCGACCGCGACAGGTTGAAGACCGAGGCCCGACACTTCGAGTCGGGCGATGCCAGCGCTCGAAGCCGAGAGCATCCCCGAAACGGTGTTACCGAGCTTGTCGATCGCCGTGTACTTGTACTTGTTAGACATCCCGAGTCCTTTACAGCGTGTAGATGCTTCGCATCACCTCGGCGATCGTCGTCACGTCTTGCGCGACGAGGTCGATCGCCTGCTGGCGGAGCGAGCGCATCCCTTCTTGTTTCGCGGCCTTTCTGAACTGGTCGTCGGTCCCGTTTCCGATGATCAGCCGCTTGATTGCTGGCGTCACCGTCAGCAGTTCGTAGACGCCGATGCGCTCTTGGTATCCGGTCTGCGCACAGAAGTTGCAGCCAGATCCGCGCAAGAAGACGGTCTTTTCGGGCCCGTCGGATTCTTCGTAGAAAACGAGCTCCTCTGGGGTCGGGCGGTACGGCGTCTTGCAGGCCGGGCACGTCCGGCGGACGAGCCGCTGGCTGACGACGCCGATCATCGACGCGGCGACGAGGAATGGCTCGACGCCCATGTCATAGAAGCGGAGCAGTGCGGTGACCGCATCGGTAGCGTGCAGCGAGGAGAGCACCAAGTGACCGGTCATCGCTGATTGCACAGCGATGCGCGCCGTTTCGACATCGCGGACCTCTCCGACGAGGATGACGTCGGGGTCCTGTCTGAGGATCGACTTCAGGCCCGTGGCGAAGGTGAGGCCCGCCTGTTCGTTCGTCTGGATCTGGTTCATCGAGGAGAAGACGTATTCGACCGGGTCCTCGATCGTCATGATGTTGCGCGACGACTCGTTGAGCTCGTTCAAACTCGCGTAGAGGGTCGTGGTCTTACCGCTCCCTGTCGGGCCGGCGCAGACGATCATGCCGAACGGCACCCTGATGACCTCTGCGTACTGGCTCAGGAGGTTATGTGGCATGCCGAGGCGCGACAGCGTGAGGACCGACTTCGACTTGTCGAGGATCCGCAAGACACACGTCTCGCCAAAGATCGTCGATATCGTTGAGACGCGGACGTCGACTCCGCGGTTGTCGATGTTCGCTGTGAACTGGCCGTCTTGCGGCCGGCGCTTCTCGACGATGTTCATGTCCGCCATGATCTTGATGCGGTTGACGAGACCGATACCCATTGCGGGCGGCAGCGCCAGCATGTCTTTCATGACGCCGTCGATCCGGTAGCGGACGCGCATCCCGTCTTCCTGGGGCTCGAGGTGGACGTCCGACGCACGGTCACGGAGGGCTTGGGTGAGGATCCTGTTCACGACGCGCACGACCGGTGCGTCGTCGGCGATCGTTTCGACCTCAGGCGTCTCTGGGGCACGACGGCTGGTTTCGATCGTTTCGAAGACCTCGACGAGCGAGGAGACGTCTCCGAGTGCGACGTAGTTCGCGTCGATCGCCTGGCGAACGTCGCTGAGCGGCACGAGCATCATGTGGATCGACTTTTGCGTCGTCTCTGCGAGCAGGTGCTCGAGGGCGTCGCTCGGCTCGGCGACGGCGACGAAGAGGTCGTCCCCGCTCAGCGTCACCGGCAAGGCGAGCTGCTCGCGGGCGACCGCGTCCGGCACAAGGGCCAGCGCCTCTGGCTGGGGCGCCTGGGTGCGCAGGTCGCACTCGGGCATGTCGAACTTCCAGGCGAGCACCTCGGCGAGCGCGCGCTCACGGACGACGCCCATATCGACGAGGATCTCGCCGAGTCGTCCGCCGACCTCTCGCTGGCGGGCGAGACCCTGGTCGATCTGCGCCTCATTCGCGAGTCCGCGTTCCAAAAGAAGCTCACCGATGCGGACAGTCGTCTTTTCGACCGTGTCGTTGAGGGTCAGCGTCGATACGCCGCTCGCGTGTGTCGACCGTGCTTCGGAGTGCGAGCTGGGTGGCGGAGCCGAGAGTACGTTGCCGAAGTCGTCGAGTGTCGTTTCCGCGATACCGCCGGCCGAAGGGTGTGAAGCGCGCTTTTGCTCGCGTTGGCTCCCCGCTTGTGCCCCCTGCTTGCCGCGGCGGAACTTCATGGCAATCCTCTCGCGCCGATACCCCGTTCCCGACGCGCTACCTGCGCCGAGAGATCCGGACCGACTTCTCTTCTTCGCGATACGACCAATTCGCGCGAGCGATTTAGTCTCTTTTTGGCACGAATTGACGACAGTTCCTCTTTGTCGCGGCGCAGCGGTGGCAACGAGAAGCGCGAATCGCCTAATGACGGGCCGGCCGTTGAACGTTGAGCGGCGAGCGACGCGAAAAGCCTGCGAATGCAGGTCGCGGCGTCGGCGGGCACCTCGATGCCGCCTATTCGGCGGAGCGCTCGGAGTTCCCGATTTCGGCGGCGGTGCCGTTCGGCCCGGATTCTCGCTTCGCCTGCGCTGTTCGTTTTGGGGAATCGCCGGCGCCGTCTCGGGAGGCCGGTTCGGCGTCCCCTGGCAGCTCCGAGAGATCGGTGCCCTTCGTCTCGGGCACGAACCACCAAAGGAGCGGCACGGCCACGGGGAGCAGGAACGCGAGCGTGCTCACCGCGCCTCCGACGCTTCCGATCAGCCCGCCGCGTTCGCCGAGCACGCTGGCGAGTGCCGGTCCAGTGAGTTCGCCCGTGTTCGCGAAGCCGTTTCCCACCACGGCCGAAGCCTGGGCGCGCATGCGAGTCGGGAAGGACTCCGCAGACAGCGCCGAAAGGGCTGGTCCGACCCCGAGGCCGAAGAACACGGCGGTGAGCAACAACGCGAAGTTCGCCGGTTTCGACCCGGTCTGGAAGAGACTGAAGCCGGCGGCAAACGCCGCGAGCAGGAACACCGACGCGACCGGGCGGCGCCCGAAGCGGTCGATGAGCCGGCCGCAGACGTAATAGCCGCTCGTCCCGAGCCCGAACGCAACCCCGAGGAAGAGCGCGACGAGTCCGGTCGAAAAGTGCCGCTCGTGCTCGGCGTAGTACACCCACAACCCGGCGCCGGCGGTGATTGGCACCTTGACGAGGAACGAGACGACGCCGAGGCCGAGCACCCGTCGCCGCCAAGGGGGCTCGAAAACCGCCCGCACTGGCTCGCGCTTTGGCAGGCGACCCCGGGCCCGCTCAGCCTCGAAGGTTGCCGTCTCTTTCATGTAGCGGCGGGCGAACCCGATCACGAGCGCAGGGACCACTCCGATCAGGTAGAAGGAGCGCCAGCCGAGGGGCGTGTGGAGCAAACCTGCACCGAGGAGTCCCGCTGCCGCGACGACACTGACCGCTTGGGCGACGAGCAGGCCGCCGAGCGCGCGCCCCGCGTCGCGCGAGGGAACTCCTCGAGCACGACGATCACCGCCAGTGCGTACTCGGTCCCGGCGAAGACCTGGCTGAAGAACTGGAAGAGGGCGAACATCCAGACGCTCTGTGACGTGGCGGTGCAACCCGTGAATGCCGCGTAACCGAAGAGCGAGATGAGCAGGAGCGGCCGCCTGCCGATCCGGTCGGCGAGACGGATCAGTAAGAAGGCGACGAACTGGCCGGCACCGATCGGGATGTTGGCGAGGCCGATTGTCCCGAGGCGCACGTGGAACGCGTGCTGGAGCTGGGGGAGCAGGAGCGCCCGGAGCTCGCCGTCGAAGCCGTTGAAGAATGCGGCTGGGACGAGCAAGACGAACAGGATGCGGAGGTATCGCTGCGAGCGCGCTCCGTCGTCCACCGCGCCTCGACGCTACTTACGCGACGGGAATGACGAACGGAGACCGGGCCCAGACATGGCATGGTCCCGGGTAGCCGTTCGGCCGGAGCCGTCCGTACTTCCCGGGACCACTGCCTGGCGACAGGCGCCTTGCCGTTTGCCTTGCGGCACTCGGCCGGCAGGCCGCCTCTCGACGGCCCCGCGACGTCGGCGCCCTCCCGAAGGGGGTCCGTGCCCCGCGTCCTGCCTACCTCCTCGGCTCCGTTGTCCCCCGTTTTCGGGTCTCCCGTCCACCCTTGCGGGAGGGTCGTTCAACCCGTCCGTATGAGCCATCTCGGCCTTGGTGCGAGCATCGTGCTCCGGCCGCGAAACGAGGTCAAGAGATTTCGCGAGATCCACTACTTATATACAGAGAATCTTTTCCGTACCCAACTGTTCCCCACACGATCCCCAGGCAACGAACAAGATCGTCCACAGTGGACGCGCCGCACCCGTGTCGAGGTCGGCTGCTGTAGTCAATCGCCTCGCGTTATCGGGTGTCGCGGCGAGGCACTCAATCCGCCGCAGCGGTGTCCTCGAGGCCGAGGTGTTCGACGACGCGGGCACCGACCCGAGCGAAGCAGTCGAGCTCTTCGGGGCTCAACAGATCGACGAAGTGCCTGCGGACGGAGCGGACGTGTAAGGGCGCGGACTTTTCGAGCACCGAACGCCCGTGACCCGTGAGGGTGACCGTCGCACCGCGCCCGTCCTCGGCACAGGGCTCGCGCCGGACGAGACCGCGGGCCTCCATCCGGCCGAGGTGGTGGGCAAGCCGGCTTGTTGACCACAAAAGCCGCGTCGCGAGGTCGCCGATGCGCCAGCGCGCGTCGTCCCGCTCGGTGAGTGTCGAGAGCACGTCGTAGTCGGGCTCCGAAAGCCGGGAGTCCCGGTCAAGGTCGCGGGCGAGCTGGAGGTCGAGCAGCTGGCCCATCCGCCGGTAGGCGCGCCATGCCCGCTGCTCGTGGGGGGTGAGCCATCGCGTCGAGGAGGTTGTTGACGTGTCAGGAACCATGCCTCTACGATAGCTGATGTGTCAGCTAAACGGACGGATGCGATCACCGTCGTGATCCCGCCGGGCGGCGCGGTGGGCACGAGCCACCTGCTCTGGCGTTTCGTGCGCCTTTACGTCGGTCTCGCCGGATTCGGGCTCAGCCTGGCGCTGATGGTCCGCGCGCGCCTCGGGCTCGGGCCCTGGGACGTCCTTCACCAAGGCCTTGCGAGGCACCTGGGACTGCAGATCGGTTGGGTTGTCGTCGTCGTGAGCACAGCGGTCCTTCTCTTGTGGATCCCGCTTCGCCTTCGTCCGGGCCTCGGGACGGTGAGCAATGTGGTCCTCGTCGGCGTGTTCGCCAACGTGTTCTTAGACCAGCTGCGCCCGCCTTCCGGTCTCGCGGTGCGTTCGCTGTGGCTGATCCTGGGGATCTCGCTGAATGCGATTGCGACTGCGCTCTACATCGGCGCCCGACTCGGACCCGGTGCCCGCGACGGGCTCATGGTCGGGATCGCCGAACGCGGCGATTCGATCCGTGTCGTGCGCACCGTAATCGAACTCACCGTATTGGCGATCGGGTTCGCGCTTGGCGGCACCGTCGGCGTGGGCACGGTCGCCTACGCGATCGTGATCGGCCCGCTCGTCCATCGATTGCTGCCGGTATTCGGATATCCCGCGAAGGAGAAGGCGGTGGTCGAAAAATGAGCGGTCTCCTCTTTGGCTGCAACGTCGCCATCTCGACCGACGCCGGTTCAGATCCGGTCCACGGCGCCCGCGAGGCCGAGCGTGCCGGTTTCGACTTCGTCTCGGTGAACGACCATCCAGCCGGTGGCGGACCGGTCCGCGAAGCGTGGACGCTGCTCAGTTGGATCGCCGCGAAGACCGAAAGGATCGCGGTGGCGCCCCGTGTCCTCGCGGTGCCGTTCCGGTTGCCGGCCGTCGTCGCGAAAGCGTGCGAAACACTCGACCGGCTGTCCGACGGTCGGGTGATCCTCGCTCTCGGCTCGGGGGGATCACCTGACGAGCTCGCCCAATTCGGAGCCTCCCCGGGCTCCGCCGCGGAACGGACGACGGGGCTCGACGAGGCGGTGTGCATCATTCGCGGATTGTGGGGCGGCGAAGCGTTCTCGTATTCAGGCGAGGTGTATCGGGTCGCAAACTTGCAGCTCGATCCGAAACCCGAGCGGAGGATTCCGATCTGGCTCGGTACCTTCGGTCGGCGGGGCCTCGTGCTCGCGGGAACGCTCGCCGACGGTTGGCTCCCTTCTCTCGGGTATGGCCCCGAAAGCGAGCTGCCAGTGATGCGTGCCCGGGTCGTCGAAGCGGCGCTCGCCGCCGGACGGAGCGAACACGACGTGCGTTGCGTCCTCAATCTGGGGGTCCACCTCGGAGGGGACGGGAGCGGGGATGCAGGGTCAGTGGTCGGAGAGTCGAAGCGCGTCGTCGAGGGACTGACTCACTTCGTCGAAATGGGATTCGGCGGATTCAACCTCGTCCCCGAAGGCGATGATGTCGACAGTCAGGTCCGCGCGCTTGGCGACGAGGTGATTCCGGAGATCCGCGACTTCGTGGCATCGTTTGCGCCGGGCGGGTGACCCGAGCGCGCCGAGCAGCCGGAGCGTGTCGCAACGTGTGGCCTTGACCGAGCGGGTCGGCATCGCGCCCAAGAGGCATCGTCGTCGGGAACAAGAGCCCTGTTCGCGGGGAGCGTTGTGTCGGACGATGGCACCCGACGACAAAACGGCTGATCTCGCGCAGAGAATGAGGGGCGACGTACGCGGGTGCCATTCCGGCTTTCGACCGTGCGGACGGCACCTGGCTGCGGAATGGGCGCAGGTCACATGAGGAGGTGCGATGGACGGGAAGGAACTCGTAGATCGGTTCGGCGAGCACATCGCCGTGGGCAGAGCATTCGGCTCCGCGTATGAGAAAGATGAATCGACGGTGATCCCCGTCGCGATCGTGGTCGGCGGAGCTGGTAGCGGCGCCGGGGATGGACGCGAGGGAAAGGGCGAAGGCGGAGGATTCGGCGGCCTCGTCTACCCGATTGGCGTTTACGTCATCCGGGACGGTGACGCGAAATTCGTTCCGAGCGTGAACGCGTCGCGCATCGCGGCATCAGCGCTCAGTCTCGTCGGCATCGCGGCGAAGCGCGCCGTGCGAAGGAGGAGGATTGCGAAGCGGGCGAGCGCGACGTTGAAGACTCCGGCTGCTCGGGTGCTCAGCCGTGGACAGGGCTGGCGGGAATCCACGCGTCACCACCGAGACGAAGCCTTTCGTTTGTCGCGGCTGCTGCGGCGCGCATCGGCCACCGAGGAGCATACGCACGGTGAGTGATCGAACTCGCGAGCGCCGATCCGCCCGCGTGGAATTCGGCGGGTCGGTGGTCGACAGATGACCGCGAGGGTTTAGCTCACGCGAGCGGCAGACGATGGGTTTGAGCCTCGTTGGGCAAACTCGCGGAGGGTGTCGGCGGCTCGAAAGATCACAGCAGGTGATATTTGTGTTACTCGATGTGCGAACTCGGACTCCGGCGATCGAAAAGAGGCGTCTTTCAACAGTTTTCTCGATGTCTCCCGCGCTCCATTAGCGCTAACTCAGGTGGGTTGGGTCCACTCCGACATGAACGAGTCCGACACCGCCGAGGATTAGGGAGATTACAATGGGTGAGATCAGACGCAGAACCATCCTTTTGATGGCGATCGCCCTCGTCGTCCTGGGAGCAACCGTGATTGTGTTGCTCGTAGATCTCGGAGCGCAGCAGAGTCATATTGACGCTCTCTATTACCACGTCAACTTCCTGCGCTCTTTCGATGAATCGCTGTGGATTCAGATTCACTCGCTCGTTCACAGTGGGTCGAGTGCGCGCGGAGTCGCGTAATCATTGGAATCTGTGCGCGACCGCGATCCATGATCGAAACAGCGAGCGGTTTCACCAGGGCCGCGCGTTAGGACACGACGAGATGACGTTCGTCGGCCCGATCGAGCCCCGGCGTCGGTCGGGCCGCCCTCTTTTCAATTGAGCGTGTCGGAATCGGAGGAACGATCGCCGAGTTCATTGTTCGGTGTTGCCTCGGGCGCTTGCCCGGCTGATCCCTCATCAGCGATTGGGCCGATTCGCTGTCGTATCGGTTGCACTTTCTCCGGGACCGGCTGATCTCGAAATGCATCGGTAGGTCCTTTTCGTCACCAGCGTCCGCGTTGTTTGCCGAGCGTTCGACTCGTGCAGCGGTCGCGGACAGAGCGCGTCGTTGCGAATACTTCGCGTTGACTGCCGACGCGGTGCCTGCTCGGACGGATTCCCCCAAGTAGCGACATCAGATCACGGCGACTGCCACAGATCGGCGAACTTCCTGGGCAAATCGACTCAATTTTTGTGCCGAGGGTGACGTTTTCTATCCCGAGCGCCGTTTGGCAAACGCGGTGAGTGAGAACTGGGCGCTGAGACCGACGACGTGAGGGGAGGCGGCATCACTTGGCAACCCTGACTGTTGCCGCCGAGCCGAATACGGTCGACTCGCCCGACCAGTTAATACGCTGCCGCCTGGTCGGGGCCGACGTGTTGCTCGTGGGCTTGATCGTGGCGTACACCGCGTCGCTTCTCCTTCGCTCGCAACTGAACTTCATTCCGGCCGTCGACGGCTGGTCGGTTGATGTCTTCGAGCTGCTCACAGCTGGGTGGTGCCTTTCCCGTGCGTTCGTTCGACGACCGGGACGGCTGGTCGCATTGCTGTTCGGGCTGGCCCTGCTCGCGTGGTGCTCAGGCGACATCGTGCTCACAATCGAGTCGCTCGGAGGCGCGACCCCACCCGCGGTGTCATTGAAGGACGCCTTCTACATCGCCTTCTATCCATTCGCGTACGCGGCGATCGTCATATTCATGCGCCGACAGATGCGGGGCTTGTCGTTCGCGAGCTGGATCGATGGTTTGGTGGCCGGGCTTGGGGCGGCGTCACTTTGCGCTGCTTTCGCGTTTCACAGCGTCGAACGACTGAGCCGACTCGGGTCGGCGAACGCGGCGACGAACCTTGTCTACCCGATCGGCGATCTCGTGCTGTTCGGCCTGGTGATCGGCGCGACCGCCCTGATGCGAGATCGGCGCAGGCTTCCTTGGGTCCTGATCGCCGTCGCTTGTTCGGTGAACGCCGCTGGAGACACGTTCAATCTCTTTCAGTCGTCCGCGTTCGGGGCCACGAGGGTCGCAGTCATCGCGAACTCAATCGCCTGGCCGATTGCCTTCGTACTGATCGCCAATTCCGTTTGGGTGAAGCAGCCGCCTATCGACCCGAAGGTTGCCGATAAGCCGACAGGTTTCGTCTTGCCTGGTCTCGCGGCGATCACCGGACTCGCGATCCTGTTTGTCGGGACGGCAGACCACGTAGGGAGAACAGCGATCGCACTCGCCACGGCGACACTGTTGGTCGCTGGTGTGCGTCTCACGTTTTCGGTGAGGCAGATGCGCACGCTCACCGCTCAACGCCAGTTGCAGTCGATCACCGACGAGTTGACTGGTCTCGGCAACCGACGACGCTTGACTCAGGTGCTCGATAATTACTTTGCTGATTCCGAGAGCACATTCGGGACGCGTCAGCTGGCTTTCCTGTTCATCGACCTCGACCACTTCAAGGAAGTCAACGACTCGTTCGGTCACGCAGCCGGAGACGAGCTGCTCGGCCAAATCGGGCCACGTCTTGCAAGATCGCTGCGCAATTCCGACTTGCTCGTACGTCTCGGCGGCGATGAGTTTGCCGCCGTGCTGTTTGGCGCTGACGGCGAATACGCGCGAGTCATCGCCCGGCGGGTTGCCTCGAGCCTCAAAGAGCCGTTCGTGCTCAACGCCGTCGAGTCACACATCAGCGCAAGCATCGGAATCGCCCTCGCACCCGCCCACGCTTGCGACGGCGTGGGACTTCTCCGCTGTGCGGACAGCGCGATGTATCGGGCGAAGCTGCGTAACGAGCCATTCGAGATGTATGACGCGACGCTTGATCATGACGGCAACCTGCTTCAGCTCGTCGAAGAGCTGCGGGAGGCTGTCGACAAGAACAGTTTCGAACTCCACTTCCAGCCCCAGCTCGACTTGCGGGACCACAAGGTCAAGGCGGTCGAAGCGTTGATTCGTTGGCGCCACCCCCGGCTCGGCGATTTGCCGCCCGTCCAGTTCTTGCCCCTCGTGGAGGACGCCGGGCTGATGCCGGCGCTGACGCGCCTCGTCCTCGACGGTGCACTCGCCCAATGCGCGAAGTGGCGGGCGGCGGGGGAGAACCTGGTCGTTTCGGTCAACATCTCGGCGACCAATTTGCTCGAAGATGGGTTTGGCGAGGTCGTCAAGGACGCGCTCGCCAGGCACAACCTTCCACCGGAGTTCCTCGTGCTCGAGATCACCGAGACATGCGTGATATCGGACTACGAACGCTCGAAACGGGTGATCGAGGATCTTCGCAGCATCGGAGTCGTGATGTCGATTGATGACTTCGGCGCGGGGTTCACGTCGCTCGCATATTTGAGCAACCTCGCGGTTGGAGAGTTGAAACTTGATCGAAGCCTCATTTTGAAACTCGGTGGCGGCGAGAACGATCGTGACGAGAGTCTCATTCGTTCGACGATTGAGCTCGGTCACGCCTTGGGAATGCGAGTCGTCGCGGAGGGCATCGAAGACACCGCGGCGCTCACAGAACTCGCGGGTCTTGGCTGTGATTACGCGCAGGGGTTCCTCATCAGCATTCCGAAACCGGCGGACGAGCTCGATCTGTCGGATCGAAATCTGCTCGCCGGCGCGGTCAACGTTCCAGTTCGCACGCTCGAACCCGACCCCGCCACAACGTCGATGTCCGACTGAGGGCGGGTCGCTCCAACCCAAACCGCGCAGATCGGCGGACGAAGTCGACTTGAGGGGGCGGTCGCCATACGGACCGGTTGATCCCTGTTGTGCGCGGTCAACACAGATTGTTCGGTCGGGTCCATTTCGGGGACCGGCGCGGGGCGCGCGGCGAGTCCAGCCTCGGAGCAACTTGGTCAGTCGGCTTGCAGCATGCGTTTCGCTTCCTCGATCTCCGCACGAGCCTCACCCTTCACCTCGGGAAGATGGAGGTCGAGCCGCTCGATGGCGTGCGTCAAGATGCCGCCGACAAGTGCCCTTGCCGCGTATTTGTGATCAGCCGGCACGACGTACCAAGGCGCCCAGGGAGTCGACGTCGCACTGATCATCGCTTCATACGCCTGCTGGAAGTCGTCGAAGTAGGCGCGTTCTTCGAGGTCCGATGCCGAGAACTTCCAGTATTTGGTCGGGTCGTCGAGCCGTTCGAGGAGTCGCTTTCTCTGCTCGTCCTTCGAAACGTGCAAGAAGAGTTTGATGATGCGCGTGCCGTTGCGCTCGAGATGGTGTTCGAAGGCGTTGATGTCCTCGAAGCGCTCGTGCCACAGCTTTTCACCCGTTGCCGTGTCGGGCGGAAGGTGCTGCTGGGTGAGGATGTTCGGATGGACTCGCACGACGAGCACTTCTTCGTAGTAGGAGCGGTTGAAGATCCCGATCTGTCCTTGTCCGGGAAGTTCCTTCTCACAACGCCAGAGGAAGTCGTGGTTGAGCTCTTCGGCAGAGGGAGCCTTGAATGAGACGACCTTGCAACCTTGGGGGTTGACTCCCGACATGACGTGCTTGATCGTTCCGTCCTTGCCGGCCGCGTCGAGTGCCTGCAGGATCACGAGTAACGCATAGGTGTCGGTCGCGTAGAGCAGCTCCTGTGAGGTAGTGAACTCCTCTTTGAATGCCTCGAGATCCTCCCTGGCGAGGTCTTTCGAGCTCGATTCCCGCCAATCGGCCTTCGTCGCACTCGTGCTGCGGTGCCCGAGGTCGGCCCGATCGCCGGGAGCAACCATGAGCTCTTCGAGGACACCCTTATCGAGCTTCACGTCCCCACCTCCTCATCGATCTCCAGGCCGTCGAGTTCGCTTTGATGAAGAGTCGCCAGAGATCGTCTCCCACACTTGGCGGATTGCCGCGTGTCCGACATTCCTCGTCCCGTCAGCCGCGCGGCGCGTCGCCTCAACGACGCCGTCGCCGCTCAGACCCGACTTCTCGCCGAAGGTCAAACAAGCAGGTTCGATCATCACTACTTGGCGTAGTTAGTGGCCCCAAACCAATCGACGGTGACAACGGGCTCGTCACCGACGACCCAGGCGTCATGTCCACTTGGCAGTGACGTGATGTCACCGGGAACGGCCACAAATTCCGTTCCATCGTCGATTCGTATCGCCAGGCGACCCGAAACGTGATACTGGAAGTGAGGTGCAGTACAAGTGTCGGTGCCGGCGATGGGTTTTACGTCGTTCGACCAGCGCCATCCTGGTTGAAACACGAGTCGCCCGATCTCTGCGTCACCAACCTTGACGATTTCGGCTCGGCCGTTTGGAAATTCGCGGAGCTCATCGGGCCGTTCGAAGCTCCGGTGCTCGGTTGCTCGCGCCATCGCGCCCTCCCGCTAGGAAATGACCTACCTAATGCAAGAACAGTTGCGACTTACGGATCGACGGTCAAGGGATGATTTTGGCCCCCTGCTCACGAGAACCTCATGTCTTGCTCACGCCCCACAACACTGGGGCGGCGCGCCCCTGCTCGTCCGACGATGGAGAATGCCGAAGTGACCGCACCCGACCTCCCGCACGACTGGGACGACTCCTATAAGGGTCCGTCGCCTCCGTGGGACATTGGCCGCCCACAACCTGCCTTTGTCCGCCTCGCGGACGCCGGCGCGCTGACCGGCACCCTCCTCGACGCCGGCTGCGGGACCGGTGAGCACACGATCCTCGCCGCGCGCCGAGGCGCTCGCGCCTTCGGCGTCGACATCTCCCGACGCGCGATCGACATCGCCCGTCGGAAAGCCGCCGAGCGTGGCGTCGAGACCGGCTTCCAGGTGCTGGACGCGCTGCGCATCGACACGCTCGGCGACTCCTTCGAGACGATCGTCGACAGCGGCCTGTTCCACGTCTTCGACGACACTGCCCGCACCCGGTACGTCACCGCCCTGAGCGCCGTCCTCCGTCCGGCTGGCCACCTTCATCTGATGTGTTTCAGCGACCAGCAGCCCGGCGACTGGGGCCCCCGCCGCGTTACCGAGGGTGAGCTGGGCGCTGCCTTCTGCTCCGGCTGGCGTATCGAATCACTCGCTCCCGAGCACTTCGACATCAACCCGGTCTTCGGCACTCATACCGCCGAAGCGTGGCTTGCCGACATTGTCCGTCTGCCGTCGGAAACGAAAAAAATCCGTTGATGCACCGCCCCAGAACTCCGTCCATCGTGCAGAGCGAGTGACCCCAACCGCCGGTCAGTTCGCTGCCCAAGCACCGAAGCTGCCAGTCGGAGATCGTTGACGTCGGCCCTCAATCGCGAACCCCAACGACTGCCGACTGATGGGTTGCTCGCGGTCATGACTGGCTCGGTAGCAGTTTGGTAGCACCGGAGCGTTTCTGAGGCTTCATCCGAATGACGGATTGCCGTCCGTCTGAAAACGCGACTCACTCCGCCCGCAGAAGTAGGGCTGTCGGTGTTCGTGCGGCGATGAGCGCAGGCAGCGCGGCGACGACGTTCGCCAGCACCAGTGCGCCCAGCGCGACAAGCGCCACCGACAACACCGGCACGCTGGGCTGGGGAACCGCGTAGATCTGGCGGGCGAAGAGGGTCCAGAGCCAACGTCCGACAACGATCCCGAGTGGAATACCGATCACGATCCCGATGACAGCCGCTACCGACGCCTGCCACGCCACCGCGGACATCAGCTGCCGCTCGGTGAATCCGAGCGTCTTCAACAACGCAAGGTCGCGTCGGCGCTTGCGGACCGACGCCACGAGGGTGAGGCCCAGGGCGGCAATGGCACCGACGGCGAGTGCAGCTGCCAGCAGCGTCGGGGCCACGCCCATGGTTCGGTAGGTCGCGATCTCGGCGGGGCGTTGCACGCCGACGACTGAGACCGTGTCTCCCTGAGCGCCGCCGCCGGGAACATTGGCAAAGATCTTGTCGGCTGCGGTAGCGATGCGCTGCAGGTTGGCGAGACCCGCCGTTGCGGTGACACCTTTCCTCAGACGGACGAAGACGAGATTCGGTCCGTTGAGTGTGGGATCCGAACTCGACAGCGCTTGTCGGAACGCCTCAGGCAGACCGGCCGAGGACATCAGCGCGCCAGTCCCCATCGAGGTGTGGTCGTCGACGACGCTCGAGTATCCGACGGCTGGCAGAGTGGCCGTGCCGACGACGACGAGGGGCGTCGGTGGCACGTAGACGGGATCCCCGGGCCTGCCGTAGCTGACGGTGACTACGTCGCCGATGTGCTTGTGCAACTGCGCCAACGTGGCGGCGCCGAGGACGATCTGGTCCCCGCCGTCGATGGCGTGGCCGGTCAGTATCGGCGGGCTAACAGGCGCTTTGGTCGCGGAGTGGCCGTATTCGAACAGGAACGGAACACCTTGGCCGTCGACTTCGGCGTCGTTGTAGTCGTAGCCATCCCATGCGACGACGTCGGGATCGCGGTTGAGCAGGGCGAGCGCCTGAGGCGGCGTCGTGTTACTCGCGTTGAGCATGTAACTGAAGTTCCACCCGTAGAGCGCAGGATGGGAGACCAGCGACTGCAAGCCACTGCCGAAGGTGAAGGTCGCCACTATCAGTGCCACTGCGAGGACAGCCCCTAACAGGGCCGAGCGCACGGGCACCGCGGTTCGGCCGCGCCCTGGCTCGAGCGCGAAACCCACCCCGATCACCGCTGGTGTCGGCAGGCCCGCCGAGGCGGCCGCTTGCATTGCCTTCGAGTTGCGCTCGGGAGTGACCCTCGAACGCCAAAGAACACGATGAGGCGCTTCTCGATACGCGAGAACAAGGGCGATCGCTCCAAGGCCGACGATAAGAACGGCGAGTCCGATGCCGAGAACGGTCCAGTCGAACGCCACCCCCGAGTCGGGATAGACCGAGCGCACGGGTCCGAGAGGAGAGAGCGGTGACAGCGCCACCGCGACGGCGGCAGCCAGCAACGATCCGACCACGATCGAAGCCAGGATGCCGACAAGTCCGTCTGCTGCGATCGTCGTCGGTCCGGCGCCTAGGCCACGGAGGACCGAGGACTCCTGCTCGGCATCACGAAGTTGGCGGGAGATGAGCTGAAGGCCGATGAGAAGAGCAGTGAGAGCAGCAAGGCCGCCGAACACCCCGAGGGCGATAGCCAACGGCTCGACGGTCCGGTCGACTTTGGCCTCGACCGGCGCGATGGCGTGAAATCCGTAGGTATTGCCTGGCGGTGATACTCGGGCAAACTCTTGTTCCACCGCGTTGACGTCGCTGTTGCCGTGGTCGAGTTGTAGCCCGTACGTGATGGCGCCTTCCTGCCCGCCTTTGGCCACGATCTCCCGGCCGAGGGCCGGGGTGAAGAAGACGAATGTCGGGTACCGGTCGATGTCGTCCTCGACAATCGCATTGCTCTCTTGGACCAGTCCCACCAGCGTGGCGTTGAAACGGAAATGCGGAGGGACCCTCGCCGTGCCGAATCCCGGGAGGTTCTGTTGGTGAGCGGTGTAGATGCCGTAGGGAATGACCTCGCCAACGCGGACACCGAGCAAATGCGCCGCCAACGCCGTCATCACGACCTCGTCAGGCCGTTTCGGATCGGCCATTCTTCCGGCGACGACGGCCAGGCGATCCTGGTCGAAGAACAGGCCGTCAACGCTGGCGACAGGCTGGATGTCGTTGATGGCGCCGAGACGTGGGGCGCCGTCCGGGGCCAACGGGGCGGCGGCAACGGGGATAGCGGCCTCGACGTGTTTCACACCCGGCAGGCGGGAGATCGCCTCGACGCCCGACGGCGAGTAACCCGGCGCCCTACCACCGCCGTTGCCGACCCCACCGAAAACAGTGATGCCGAGGTTCGAAGGGTTGGTGCTGGCTAGGTAGGTTGAAAATGACGACTGGGTGCGCCGGGCTGCCGCCAGCGCGCCCATCGCTAGACCACCTACCAGGGCGACGAGGAGAACCAAGGAGAGGTAGCCGCCCAACCGACGGCGGAAGGTGGCGCGGAAGCGATACCAGGCGACACGGCCAACCTGGATCACGGGACCAACGACCTTCGAGGAGCTAAACGATTTGGCGCAATCCTCTGAGTGTGCATTCTCTTAAGGAAGCCTTCCAGGTGGGTAGCCACACGCGATCGGCTCCTGCTGCCACGACGAGTGCAAATCCCGCTAGTTCGAGTCACCGCGTAACTGCGACTTTCGTGTACGCGGGCTCGTGTCGCAGTGTGATCACTCAGTCAATGACAGAACGCTGTCGCGGCGGCCGGCGTCGAGCCGGATATTGACCGTTCAGAGTGGGCGGCCCGACGGCAACAAGCTGGCGATTGGGGGCAGGCAGCGGCCGATTGACCCTGCACATTGGGAGACTCATACTTTCCCGTGTCAGCAGCAGAGATCGACGCATATCTGGCCGCCCTTGATGAGCCGAAGCGGTCAACGCTGGACCAATTGCGCCGCACAATTCTCGAGGTCATTCCCGAAGCTGAGCAGGGAATCTCCTATGGCGTCCCGGCTTTTCGCGTTCGTGGAAAGGTGGTCGCAGGATTTGCGGCGTTCAAGAACCACCTGAGCTACCTCCCTCACAGCGGCTCCGTGTTTCCAGCGCTGCGCGAAGACCTCGCTAGCTACAGGGCTTCATCAGGCGCCCTTCGGTTCGCTGTCGATACGCCTCTCCCGCGACCAGTGGTGGAGAAGCTGATCAAGGTTCGCGTGGCACAGGCGTTCGCGGAATGAGCCATGAGTTAGCGAGGATGGCGGATCACAACGCCCAAGCTGAATGTTTGGCAATGTGTCCTTTGGCGGACCCAATTTGCACCCCTCGAGGGCACAGCCGTTTGTGGGCACTCGATAATCGGCGGGGTGCTCCTGTGATACGGCACCCGCAAAACTGAATGTTCGCCAGCGCAGCGTGATTCGCGATTTCGAACAGTAAGAGAACCTCTGTCTTCGGCGTGCCCGAGCCCACACCCCGGAATTTGGTGACGCTTTCAGGTTCAACCCTGCGCGCGTGATGGGGCTTCGAGTCGGGCTCCAATTCCGTCGATCGGGCTTTCCCGGTGCGAAGCAGCTCAGCGATTCGCGATCGAATCGAGCGCGGCGCGGACCGCCCCAGGTCGTTCGATCCACACGAAGTGCCCGCAACCGTCGAGGACCCGCACCGTGGCCCCGGGTATGAGCGCTGCCGAAACTTCGCCGTGTCGAACCGGGATCGGGCTCTCGGCGCCGAGGACGAAAACAATCGGGATACGGACGCGCGGAAGGTTCTTCTCGAGGGTCCGGTCGGTCAGGTGGGCGTGAATCGATTCGAAGGTCTCGGCGTAGCAAGGCAGCGAGATCGCCAAAGAAGGCATCGGTGGTGCGTGCGCCGGGTCAGCGAAGTACGCCGGCCACACCAAGCGGAGCGCCTCGATGGCGTCCTCCGTCGTTCCTTCGCCCCGCATGGCCCGCTCGTCCAACTCATTTGCTCGGGCCATGGTTTCAGGTGGAGTGCGCGTCGCCATGCTCTGTTGCATGTCCGCTTCTCCTCCGTCACCGACCGCTCCGAGCGGGTCGACGATGACAATTCCGCGGAGACGGTCCGGACGCGCTGTCGCGAGATGCATCGCCAGGTGACCGCCCCACGAGTGGCCGACGACGAAGACCGGGTCGGGCCCGATGTGATCGATCACCGCCACGGCGTCTTCCAGGTGGCTCTCGATCGTGAACGGTCCGGACGTGGTCGACGGATTTAGCCCTCTCTGCTGATACCGGAACGCGGTGTAGTCCCCGGACAACTCCTCGGCGAGGGGGCTTAGGTAATCGGAAAGACCTGGTCCCCCGTGGAACAGGACAACGGGAGTGCCCGCTCCCCGGCGCCAGCCGACGATGGGACCGGCGCCAGCCTGGACCGTGAATTCCAAATCCTCGTCCACCACTGCCAAAGTAAACCCTCCGCGATCATCCCGAGCACCCCTCGTCCACGACCCGGCGATAACTGATAGTTCGGGACTTCGCTCCTGTGAGCGTTGGAGATCAGCCTGTCGCACCGACAATCTGATCTGCTGTCATTAGGGGACGCGTATACACGACTGACGCGCACGTAACGTAACTTGCCCGCGCCGAATGGCGTCACGCCTAAGCATTATGGGACCGATGACTGATCGCGCGAGAGTGACCCGATGGATCGCGGACTACGAAGGCGCCTGGCGAACACCGGGGACCGACCAGCTTGCTGGGCTATTTAGTGACGACGCAACCTACCTTCACTCTCCTTACGCAGAGCCCGTCGTTGGCCTCGACGCCATCTGCCGGATGTGGGAAGACGAGCGCGACGGCTACGACGAGATCTTCGCGCTCGCTACCGAAATTCTCGCCGTCGACGGTGCGACCGCGGTCGTGCGGGCCGAGGTGCGTTACGGGAAGCCTCTCCGACAGGAGTACCGCGACCTGAGGATCGTGCTTTTAGATGTCGACGGTCGCTGCACTTGCTTCGAGGAATGGCCCTACTGGCCGGGACGCCCATACTCCGCGCGCGATGCCACCCCAAACGAGTAGTCCGGGGCTGACAGAGTGGGTCGCGAGCCGCAACTCCGAACTCCGGAGGCTCGACAAATTGATCAATCGCCGGGATGGCGGACTGCCGACTACCCGCCGCCCGGCGCGAGCGACTGACAAGCCTTCATTGCGGCCTGGAACTGCGGAGAGTTCGGGCTTACGCCCCGGGGAAAGTAATTGCTTATGCCGCCGTCGCTCTCGACTGGATCCGGCATGCTCGGAAGTCCGTGCTGGCGCAAGCACTGCACGAACTTCAACGCCTGGGTGAGCGCCTGCTGCAGCTCCGCCGCGGTCGGCTTGCCGCCATTCGGGAGGAGGTGTGTACACGCCTTGTTCGCGGAGGTGAACTGTGGCGAGCGGTAATCGACCGTTTGACCGTTGATTTCGCCGCGTTCGTAAAGGAAGTTCCCCTGGCTGTTCGGATCGGGGAAGTTCGGTACGCCGCGCGAACGCATGCACTCTGAATACGAGACCGTTTTCGCGTAGTCGGCGGCGCTGATCGTGTCCTGTGTCACCGACGCCGGAGTCGTCGTCGTGGTCGTCGAGCCGAGGCTCGCGACTCCCGGTGACGCTGAGCCGTTTCCGCACGCGACAAAGAGCACCGCCACGGCGACAAGCGCGAGCCCGACTCCCGCCGCACGCAGCTTCGTTCCGTTGGCGGATCGCATCACCGTCGGCTCCCCGAAGGCTCCAATATTCCTTCCCGCTCACGTTGTACGCCGAGATCGGTTTCGCCGCGGTTACGAGACCAGCCGTCCCTCGGCTCACGCCCGACTCGGCGATCTGTATCGACGAAGGTGTCACATAAAGTGCCGCTCGCACGAGGCGGTCGCAAATACAAAAGCGCGGCAGGATCCACCTTTTAACTCGTCGTGACCATCAAGTGGAATCCGCGTGACTACGAAACAGGGTCACGCGTAGACAGCTCAGAACAACACAGCTGGGGTTGCCGCCCACGGCGAGCTGATATATCCGAGGAGGACTGTGTTCAAGAAGAAGAAAAAAGGACTCGCTACTAGTGTGTCAGATGTCAAATACCAAGTTGCTCTTTCAATCAAGAAGAGGGGTCAGGCCGCATGACAGAAATTTTTTCCCCGAACGGTTACACCATCGCGCTTAAGGATGTACCGGTGTTGAGCTTCCCCCCTTATAGAGCGCAGTGGGTGCAATGGGCGGGACACGCGATGGCGTTCGAAGTCGCTCCGGCCGGCTGGCCGCGCGATCCAGAGAGTGATGTCCTCTGGGATGGGCAAGCGGAAAACCGCTGCCAGTGCCCCCATTTCGGTTACCTGGTCAAGGGGAAGGGCCTGATGCGCCTTTCCGATGGAAGCGAACACATAATCAACGAGGGGGACCTCTACTATGCGCCCGCCGGGCACAGGGTGTATTCGCTTGAGGGGTTTGAGAACATCGAGTTCAATCCGGATGTGAACGCCGCCGTAGCCGCAATGGATGCTTTCGACCGGAACGCGAAGAAGGCAACTGAGTAGCGGCCGGACGGGTGCTATATCGGTGCGACTAGCGCAGCCAGGCAAAGGCGAGCCATTGGCTGCCGGTCTCTCGATTTTGCGGAGATGGTGAGTTTTGGAACTGGCGCGCGGTGTCCCTCAGGCGCCGATCCAAGGGCCGATACTGGTCAGCACCAGGGGATGGCTGCCAAAATTTAGGGAGTGGCGAGATGGAGTTCTTTTCGCCGGGCGGATGGACGATCGCTAAGGACGATCTTCCGATCATCAGCATGGGTCCCGGCCAAGCACAGTGCGCCCAGTGGGAGGGCTTCCTGATTGAGTTCGCGCGCGTCCCCGCCGGTTTCCCGCCGGGCGGTGACGTCGCCTGGCAAGGCCTGCCGAACAACCTCTGCCAATGTCCGCACTGGGGCTACCTCATTAGCGGAAAGGCCCTGCTCCGCTTGGCAGACGGGACCGAAACGACGATCAACGGCGGTGATCTCTACCATTGTCCTCCGGGTCACAAGCTGTATGCGATCGAGGACTTTGAACTCATCGAGTTCAATCCGGTGACCTCGATGTCGGGCGCAGCGATCCAATCCTTCACTACGAACCTCGACAAGAAACAGAGCTAAGCCGACGATGTCCCCTTCGCCAGACGTTCATTTGACCAGCCTCAGATGGCGCGGCGACCGGCCCTTGTCGTCAATCCGCTCGCACTGGCCCCGCAATGCGGGAGGTCGGTTCGGCGTTGCGTTAGGAGCGTCTGACCTGGCTTACTCAGCGCGCTCGGAGGGACTCGAACCCCCAACCTTTTGATCCGTAGTCGAGCTCAGCTGGTCTGGTTGGCGCTACTCCCTCCGAAGAGGCATCTCAGGTCCGGTGCTTCGTACTTCGCCTCGGGCTCTGTCCATGCAATCTGCCGCAGTTCAGAAGCAAATGAGTAGCAGCCACTTCCAACATCTTCGTGGGGGCTCTGCTCGGAAGCCTCGGCGCGAACATGCGAGCCGGTGCTTGAGAGGGATGGAAATGTGCCTGAGATCAGGGACCAAGGTGCGCCCCAGACGGACCGACGAGTCTCGCCACGGTGTATTTCGAAAGCAATCGAATGGACACGGGAAGCGGCACGTAATAGTTCGCCGCGGCGATCGACTGGCCCTGATAGAGCATCCAGTCGACGAGATTCGCGAGCGCACGGCCCGTCGCTCGATCGGCCTGGTGCTGGTAGAGCAAGAGCCAGCTGTATCCGGAGATCGGGTAACTCGCCGTACCAGGTTCGTTGACGATCGAGAAGTTCGACGCCGACACGTCCGGGTTCTTCGACGCGTCTGCCGCAACGTTCGCCGCGAATGGTGCAACAAATGCACCGGCCAGGTTCTCGATCGCGAAGTAGGGCAGATCGTGGGACTCGGCATAGGAGAGCTCGAAGTAGCCAATCGCACCGGCGGTGTGCGTCACGTCAGCGGCGACGCCCGAGCTCCGCTCCGCGCCGATCCCGACCGGCCATTTCACAAGCTTGTTCGTGCCCGGTCCGTTGCTCCACGCGGCGGAAACCGACGAGAGGTAGTTCGTGAAGATGTAGGTCGTCCCGCTGCTGTCCGAGCGATGAACGACGATGATCGGCTCGTGTGGCAGCAAGACGCCTGGGTTGAGGACAGCGATCGCGGGGTTGTCCCAATAGGTGATCTGACCGAGGAAGATCTCCGCGAGCACCGGACCGCTCAGTCGTAGCGGTTGTGACAGTGGGCCGACATTCAGGTCGTAGCTGATCACGACGGCGCCGAGGTCGATCGGAATCTGTAGTACCCGTCCGCCTTCGGCGCTTGCCTGCTCCGCGCTCGTCATCGGTACATCCGAGGCGCCGAAATTCACTGTGCTCGCCGAAAACCGCGAGATGCCGAGCCCACTTCCGACCGCGTCGTAGCGGATCGCGACGTTCGAGTTGAGCCTGTGGTACGCGGCGAAGGCCGCCGTGAAGAACGGCGCGTCGAACGTCGATCCGGCACCGGTGAGTTGAATGGCCGCGTGTGACGCGGGCGACTTCATTGGTCGAGCTTCCGTGCTTGGCGACGCCGGAGCGATGCCGGCCGCAACCACGAGCGAAGCGAGCGCTCCACAGACGGCGGTACGAGCAAGTCTTGCCAGGCTTGGGCCGATTAGGAGACGGTCGCGTCGCATGCTCACCCCCCACATATTGACGCTGCTCAATGTACTTTGACATCGATGAATATCAATGTCAACGGGGAGACGTGCTCCGTGCCACCCAGACCAGCGGGCTTGGACGGGTGCGGCGCTCGGCTAGTTCTCCATTCCCCCAACCGACCCCAGACTCAGAAGCGGGATCTCAAATCGCGAGTCCAAGCCTGCGCGCCGACCTGCACGGCATCCCATGGCGATCCGAGAGGCGGCGAATAGGACAAGTCGAGATCGCTCATCGTGTCGATGGTCATCGCATTGAATATCGCTGTGGCGGCGATGTCGATTCGCTTCGCGATCTCCGACCCGAGATGTCCGACCAGCTGGAGACCCAAGAGTCGACCGGACATGCGATCGCCCGTGTACCGCATCGCAATGCGCTGGCTCCCTGGGTAGTAGGCCTTGTGATCATCCGCTTCTGACGGCACCGTGAGGGGTTCGAAACCGGCCGCGATGGCCTCATGGTCGCGAAGGCCGGTTCGCGCCGCGACGATGTCGAAGACCTTGACGACTTGAGTTCCAAGGCTCCCGGCGAACTCGCGTTGGCCGCCGAGGGCGTTCTCTCCGGCGACTCTTCCTTGTTTGTGCGCGGTCGTCCCGAGCGGCAGGTACGTATCGCCGAGCAGGCGGTGGTAGGTGATCGCGCAGTCGCCGGCCGCAAAGATCTCTGGAGCGTCCGTTCTCATCTGCCGATCGACGGCGATCGCATTCTTTGCTCCAAGACCGATTCCCGCTGTCTGCGCCACTATCGTGTCGGGTCGGACGCCGACGACGACGAGAACCAAGTCGGCAAAGCGAGTGACCGGACCCTCGCGTCTCGTAGCGTCAACGCGAAGCCGACCGGAGGAACTCGAGTCACCGCACAGCCGTATTGCAGAGGACCTCCACACCGTGGCGCTCAAGAGCGTCGTGAACGATCGCTCCGAGTTCGGGATCGACGGTCGGCAGGACCTCCGGAAGTTGCTCCATCTGCGTGACCGCGATACCGCGAGTCGTCAGTCCTTCGGCCATCTCCAACCCGATGTACCCGCCCCCAACGATGATCGCCGTATTCGGACCGGATTCGAGGGTCGCCATCAACTCAAACGTGTCTCCCATCGAATGAAGGAGGTGCACGCCATCAGCGATTCCGAGCGCCTCGGAGCCGATGAGTCCGTCGATCGGAGGCCGAATCGACGCGGCTCCGGTGCCGATCACGAGCGAGTCGTAAGAGATCAGCTCGTTTTCGCCTTCCGGCCTGGCGAGCATGACTTTGTGGCTCGCGGCATCGATCTGTCGGGCGGTTGTATTCAGGCGAAGATTCATTCCCGATGACTCGAGGTCGGTGATGGTGCGATGGGCGAGGTTCTGCCACCGCGGGACTTCTCCCGAGACGTAGTAAGGAATGCCGCAAATCGAGAAGTTCGGATAAGCATCGGCGACTGCGACAGTGACATCGCACGTCGGATCGAGTTCTCGGGCACGCAGCGCGGCGCTGATCCCCGCATCACTCCCACCGATGACGACGAGGTGCACCGCTCGCCCTAGCTCGGTCCGCTGTCGGGGTGGTCGGGGCCTAAAGAAGTTCGAGTCATGGCCCGCTGGACCTCGGCTCGTTGTTCGCGCCTTGCTCCGACGTCGCGGCGCCGTTCCCGTCCGGCGAGGGCACCGAGGCCCACCGACTTGCGCCGTGCGGCACAACCACCTTTTCTGCCTCAGCAGATGTGACGTGCGGGTAGAGGATCTTGATGATCACGACGCCAACGACGCCGCCCAGGATCTCGGCGCCGACGTAGGCCGGAACCGATGACGGTGCAATGCCAGCGAAGGTGTTCGAGAACATCCGCCCGACTGCGATGGCGGGATTCGCAAAGCTCGTTGAGCTCGTGAAGAAATACGCCCCACCGATGTACGCGCCGACCGCCGCGGGCGCGGCCGATGCACGGTTTGTCCTTGCGAGAGCGAAGATGACCAGCAGAAGCCCGACGGTCGCGACTATCTCTGCCAGGAAGTGTGCGGCGGAGGCGCGATGTTTGGTGGACAGATTCACCGCGGGTAGAGAGAACATGAGGTTGGCGATGATTGCGCCGACTGTGCATCCGCCGACCTGAGCGGGAACGTACGACGAGGCGTCAGCCCAGCTCAGTCCGCCGAAGGCGGCGTCGACCAAGGACACGACCGGATTGAAGTGTCCTCCAGACACCGGACCGAACATCACGATGATCGCAAACAGTCCGACGGCGGTCGCAGCAGCATTCTCGAAAAGCTCAATCCCGATACCGCCGGGCGAGAGACGCTGTGCCGCGATTCCGGAACCGATCACCACTATCGCGAGAAACGCCGACCCGAGAAACTCCGCGAAGAGCCGGCGTCCGAGGTCTTTAGACATCGAACTCAGCGGCAGCGAGGAGTGGGAGCTCCGAGTTCGTCGAGTCAAGCGATTTGGATATGAACATCCGAACACACCCCGGTAGATTTACCGTCATCGATAAGCTTTTCCCATACATCGATCTCTGTCAATGCGTGAAGACATCGTGAGGGCTGCAGCCAGCGCCAAGCTGTCCGTAACCGGCGACGACATTTGCCGCGCGTCGCTCACCGAAGCGCCGCTTTCTGAGCTGGACGCGAACGACCTCGCGGCGGTCTTAGCCGCAATCTCCGACCCCGTCCGACTTCGCCTGCTCTCGATCGTCGCGAGCAAAGAGGAAGTGTGCAGCTGCGACCTCGAGCTACCGCTGGAACGCAGTCAGCCGACCATCTCGCACCACACGAGGGTCCTTTCCGAAGCTGGGCTGATCACCGCGGAAAAGCGTGGCCGATGGACCTGGTGGCGAATCGACCCGGAACGCCTCGGCGCGGTACGACGTGCGCTTGGTGGTGCATAGCGGCGCATCAGCGAAGGGGCGGGTGCCTGCGAGTCAGAAATTCAGCAGCAATGCCACACTGAGTGCATGAAAATTAACCCCAAAATGCCATCTGAACTGCGAGTTCAGCGCGCTCGGAGGGACTCGAACCCCCAACCTTCTGATCCGTAGTCACTGCATCAGGAGTTTGTCCGCGCGTGTCCGCGCGCATACGTGGGCATCTAGCTGCGCGTCTTCCTATCCGGGAGCTTGTCTGGGCGCGTCGTGAGTCCTATTCCGCCGTGACCCTCGTGACCATCTTGTGACCATGGCGGACCCCCCCGGGGGGGTTGAGCAAACGAAGCGCCGGGACTGGTGGGAGGCTTCGTAAGTGGCAAACCCCCACTCCATGTCCGACGGGAAGACGATGATGGTGCCCATCGCGTACGTCACCAACGAGATTGGGCACAGCCCCTTCCCCGAGAGCGCCCGAAGGTAGCCAACGACGTGAGAGGTTGAAATGCCCAAACGGGTGAACGGATTTCAATACGCTCTCGGGCAGATCGGAAGTGGAAGCGCCAGATCGAAGTCGGTAGCGATGCTTCTGGACGAACACGACTTGCCCACCGGCGAGTGGTTAGTGCTGGACGAGCTGAGCTGGCGTGCTGGAACGATCGCTTGGTTCAGCGCAGAATCGCGGCGCGCTCGACGTGCCGGAGGTTTCACTGCGTTCCGCTCCTTTCAAGACATCTCGACTCCTAAATGGGTCCATGTGTCTGTGGCACCGGCCGCATCGACCGCCGACGCTGTGTCCCTGGTGCCGAGGATGCAGGAACGTGGTCTACGAAATCGCCAGTCGATCTCGACGGTTACTGAGGAGCGACGGGTTGAAGACATGCTGATTCCTGACGTACCAAACGCCTGGATTTACGAGTACCACGTCACAACCCCGAGCGGTCCAGGGGTTGCGAGATACGTATCAGGCAACATCGACAAGATTGTGTTTGGCGTGGGGTGGTCAGCGCCGTGTCGTGATGACTGCTCGTGGGATGAGGTTCTCTCCATCGCCACAGCACAGGCTTTCAAGATTCAAAGAGTGAGTGCAGCGCAATGATGCACGCAGATGACGACCCACGTTGGAAATGGGTTGCACACTTGCGCCGAGACGTTCCGCGTAGCGTGAAACCCAATGAGTGCTTTGGACGGAGTAAGGCAAAAGATCGAGAGGGCAGAGTCCGAGGTAGCCGACCTCGATAGAGCCATAAGCGAGCGAATGTCCCCCGAACGTCACCACTTCACGTTCGAGTTCGATTCGCAAATGGGCAAGCACGCGTACTACGTCCATGGGGTGCCGATCATTGAACCGGACTGGCGACTCTTGCTCGGCGAAATCCTCTTCAATCTTCGTTCGGCGCTGGACCACTTGGCTTGCCAGCTCGTCATCTTGGGGGGAAAGAAGCCGTGCGATCAGACCTACTTTCCCGTTCGTGCAACTCCATTCGACAAAAGAGGAGCGCTGGTCGGAGCCGAGTTGGTCCCTCCAATCAGCCATCAGGGGATCGCCAAGCTGATCGAAGAATGCCAGCCGTACAGAGGAGTACAGGGGGAACTCCATCCCTTCAATCTGAGTCCTCTGTGGCAACTCCACCGACTGAACATCATCGACAAACATCGACTTTTGCTCGTTGTTGCCGCGGTTGCCGACCCCGGCCGCATGTGGTGGGGGTGGAGCGACGCTTGGGGTCCTTCGCCTGACGGTCCAGATCAATGTGGCCCCGCTGAAAGACAACTCGCCAGTGGCGTGGTTCGACTTCCACGGAGCAGCACCGCCCGATGACTTCGACCCGCACCCATCCATTCAGGTGGCGCTTTATGAGGCCGAGTTCCCGCAACTCGTGCAACACCCCGTCGCAAAGGTGCTCGAAACCTTTTGTTGGTGGGTGCGGTGGACGATCTTGGAATGGAAGTTTGTGCCCTTGTTCCCCTGACCGAGAACTACCCCAAAGTCCGCGCAGTTGCAGGAAGTAGGCGCGCCAGCTTCGCTCGCAAGCGCGAATGAAGCAGTCGTGTTGCATAACTTTCGCGTAGGTCAATGCTCCAAGAACTCGTACGGTTTCTTACACGTCTACCCAATACGTGACGAGGAAACCGAATGCGAGGGGTACTGGGTGTACCTCCAAGAAGCTGCGCGCCGAAGGCGTTTGCCAGTCGAAGGGTCGGTCATTAGCACGGGCAGTAACAGTCCCCTTCGGTGAAATAGGGCTTGGGCGAGTAGTCGTGCCCATGGGTCGGGCAGTAAGGGGGAGCGGTAGCGACGATCTCGCCGTCCTCGGTGACTTCGCAAAGATCGGGTGTAAAAACCTCCTCATACCTGAGAGACCTGGACTGGGGTCCGTTTTCCGGGACCCAGTGACCCTCTTCGAGCACCCGGTCATCGGGGGTCCCAGCACCCGTTTGTGGGGTGTTTGCACTCTGTTCCGAATCCGACGCGCCCGCGTTCGTTGTGTATGAGGATTTCGACCGGCTCCTGCTCCTCGGCGCGCCGAGAACGGCCAGTGAAGGCGAGCGACCTCTTGCGCGGTTGTAGATGACGCGGACAACGGCCTTCTGATTTCCTTCGCGTTCGATCGCAACGAGTCCGCGCTTTCTTAGGTGCTCCGCGTGTTTCGCTACCTTGTCCGCCTTCCATCCGAGGGCGTCTGCGATCGCCCGGTATCCCGCCGCGGGACGGCCGTTTTTTCCTTGTTCGGCATCGCAGAGCGCGAACAGGCGCACGCACGGGTCGTCAAGGTCGGACTCGATGATCTCCCTCGGGAGTTGAGCGAACTCGCGCCCGGTGCGCTTGGCACGAGCCTGAGGGGTCAGCCCCATTGCTCATCCATTACGAGCAGCCGTTTCACCGCTGCGGTGGGGATGATCTTGCGAGTGCCGACGGAGATGACAGGCAGCTCTATTTCCTGACGCCTAAGTGCATTCCGAAGTGCCGTCTCTCCAACGCCAAGGACCTTGGCGGTCTGCGGCAGAGTCAGGGTGGGACGTTGAAGGAGGTCTGAGACCTCCGGGATCGTCGCCTCTTGAAGCTGCTTCATTTCGCCTCTTTCCGAGGCGTTGCATCACCCCCTTGTTCCATCGCGCGAAGAGCCTCGTCCCAGCGGATGAGGGTGCTTTCCCGTCCGACGGAAGCCCCGGTTTCGATGCGGCTACCGGTGGACTGAGTGACCCCAGCGCGAGCAGCGACCCCTTGGATCGTCACTCCGGCACGGATGCGACGGAGGCGGAGCCGTCCGCTCGCCCCGTGCTCCCGGAGCTGTTTCACCCTCTGTCCTTTTGTTTGTGGATAACTACACGCCTGTTTTTTCATAGTTGAAGTGTACGAAATACAACTCTCAGGAAGTAGAAACACACCTCGATAGGTCAATGAGCTGGTGGTGTTGTCGTAGTAGTTACTACTACGGACACAAAAGAGTTGTATTTGCTATCCTCTGCCCATGCCGCTGCCGTCCGGTGCGAGAGCCTGGGTCACGAGGGACGGGGACGCCCAATACCTGCCCGCACGGGGGATCGTCCTGCCGCTTCGGATCGAAGCGCGGTTGGAGCACCGGGGCCTTCTCGTGACGGCGCAGATCGAAGTTGAGCGGGGACGCCCGGTCGTCAAGTCCGTTTTGGTCGAAGGCCGCGGACAGGGCGACGGGCTGCAAACCCGTGATTTGAGGGAAGTGCCGCTCCGCGCGCTGGTCGCACATGCGATAGAGACCGTCGCCATGCCAGCCCGGTTGGTGAATGGTCGGCTCGTGATCGAAGCCTTTGGTTCTCCCGAAGACACGAGCGCGCATCAAGCGAACCCGACGAAGAGGCGTCCGCGAGTGGACAGGGACACCCTCATGCGTGTCGCGGAGCGGTATCGCGCGGCGTTGGCCGCAGGCGATCCAAAGCCCCGCGTGACGGTCGGGGCAGCGATGGGGATGTCAAGCGGCCAGGTGCGCACTCTGCTCCGGCGAGCGCGGGACATGGGAGTGCTCGGGAAGGCGGAATGGGGTCGAGCAGGTGAGTTGACCGAAGAGGAGGAAGACGAGAAATGAAGGAAGGCTCAATCGAGCAGCGGCACGGGAAGAGCTGCACTGGGACGGGACGTTGCAGGTGCTCGTGGGCGTATCGCGTCGATCTGCCTGTCGGTATCGACGGCAAGCGGCGTCAACTTCGCAAGGGCGGATTCCGCACGAAGACAGAGGTACAAGAGGCACGCGCGGAGGCACAGCGGAGGATCGTTAGTGGGGAGCTTCTCGGCCAGTCTCCAACCGTTGAGAGTTTTCTGACGACTTGGCTCGACTTCAAGGCTGAGACGCGTAAGACCGCGACAGCTAATCAATACCGGGACATCGTTACGAGGTTCTTGATACCTAACCTCGGTCGTATGAAGCTCGCGGACTTGCGTGCGGATCACGTCGAGCAGATGCTCGCCGCGATGTCAGACGAAGGCCGCGGGGACCGGACGCGGCGTCTCACGCTCGCTGTGCTGTCCAGTGCCCTTGGAACGGCCATGAAACGCCGCCTGATCCCGTGGAACGTATGCGGCCAAGTTGAGCTTGCGCCGGGGCATAAGGAACCTCGGAAAGTTTGGGACGAGGAGGAGACGCGTCGGTTCCTTCGGTACGTCCGCGACGATCGGTTGTACGCCCTCTGGCGCTTGTATGCCCTCGCTGGGCTGCGCCGCGGCGAGGCGCTGGCATTGGATTGGTCCAATGTTGATCTTGACGGAGGGACACTCACGGTTCGCCGCACACTTAGCGAGACCGGTGGTCGGATGGAATGGGGCACTCCAAAGTCGCAGAACAGTGTTCGCACGATCCCGATCGACCTGGACACCGTTGCCGCGCTTCGCAGTCATCGCGCTCGTCAGGCCGAAGAGAAGCTCGCCCTCGGCGCGGGTTATTCAGATCATGACCTCGTATTCGCACGCGAGGACGGTGCACCGATTTGGCCGGGGAAGATCAGCAAGCGGTTTCACGCGTTGAGGGGCGGGGTGGAGCTGCCGAAGATTCGCCTCCACGACCTTCGCCACGTTGCCGCGAGTCTCATGCTTGGGAGCGGAGTGGACTTGAAGACCACGAGCGCCAATCTCGGCCACTCAGGAATCTCGGTCACCGCCGACCTCTACGCGCATGTGCTTCCGTCGGTGGCCAGGGAAGCGGCGGAGAGCGTCGCCGCATTGGTCCGCTTCTGAGAGGTTGCGAGGAGCGCCGGTTTGGCACTCGAATCGGCGTTCGGGCGAACCCGGCGACGGCCTTCGCTAAGGACGGCGACGAAGTTGCCTATTTATTTCCTCCACGTCGGGGCCGGGCGGTGGCTCACCTCCCCGTTGTCGAATCTGGGCGGTGTTGAAGAATCGCTTACTCATCTCGGTTAGATCGAGTCCTCCCAGAATGAGAGGCATCTCGAATGGGACACTCTCACCCCGTTCGGTGAAGGTGTGAGACGTTGGCGAAAACCGGTCGTCCGCGTTTATGAAGCACACCTTGCAATAGGGGCTGACCGACGATTCCTTTGCAGCGACACGGCGATTGATGATCGCCATCAGGCGCATGTGATCCATCACCGTTCGAGGAACGGTGTCGAGAAGAGACCGTAACTTTGCAAGCTTCTCGTCGGCCAAGGTCTTAGCGGCAGCTCTACCGTTCGCAAAGAAGAAAGAGGCTTCAAGCTCTCGTATCTCATACCCAAACTCAGGCATTATCTCGACCGCATTTCGAGCGGCATTGAGCCGTAAGTTGGTGATGCCACCAAAGAAGCGCCGATTCTCGTGAAGCGCCAGGATGTTGATAATGAGAGGCTGCGGAAGGCGTGCATGGTCGCGGTCCAGTCGAGACCGTAAGTGGGTCAGCGATTGATCGGGATACTCGGACTCACCACGCAACGTCTCACGTATCCAAGTCATCGTCGGCGTACCGTCGGGGAACACAGCGGTTCCCGTAAAGGCCAGAAGCGCCTTGGTTCCACCCGACAACGGCGGGTAGTGGATCGTTAGGCATTTCGTTGTCGAATCGTCGATTACTCGACCAGTCACCGCGTTAGTGACGCGGTAATCGGCACAAAGGTAGATGCCTTCCGGTTTGCTCATCCCGAGCAACAAGGTCATCGAGCCAGGCTATGACCTCCAAAATGCTGGTCGTCCTCTTCTAAGAGGCTGCGAGGATCAGGTCACATGAACCCGATTTCGGCACTCGGCCGGGGCGTTCAGAGACTTCAACCGCTGGCTTTGCTCGGCACAAAGGACATGTCCCTCAGACGCAGTGGGTGTGCTGGTCTCAGGCTGACCAGCCTCGTCGTTGGGTCGTCGAAGGCGTCGCGGAAGCGGCTGTCCCATTGATCGAAGTCAGGGCCTAAGTACTTCGCAATCTTTCGTTTCGCGAGTTCGGCATCGAGCGGATGAACGACTGCACGTCCGGTGATCGTTAAGGCGAAGACTTCTCCGGTATCAAGGTCGCATGTGTCGATGCTCATCGCGACTCGGGGGTCATTCGAGAGCAAGTCAGCGAGACGGGAGTACGAGGAACCGGTCAACCACCAGAACGTTCCGTCCTCATAGAGGAACCAGATCGGCCGAACCGTTGGTCCGCGCGGGCCGTTCACGGCAAGTCGCGCGACGAGTGGGCGCGAAAGGAACTCTTGAACGTCCATGGCGGTGACGGTAGCGGTGGCAGAAACGGCGGTTTTCCGAACCCTTATCGAGCAGCCTCTAACTCTCGTGACCATTTCGTGACCACGCGAGGAATCCGCGCTGGCGACGAAATCAGAAAGCACCTCTGGCCTGGCCTTGCTCAGCGCGCTCGGAGGGACTCGAACCCCCAACCTTCTGATCCGTAGTCAGATGCTCTCTCCAAATTGAGCTACGAGCGCATGTCGACCCTGTTGACGGCATCGCCATCGACAGGGGAGAACCAGCATGTTACTTCGACGGTCCTTCCCTCCTGTTAGGCGCAGGAGCCCGAACGGATGGGTTGTAGTTGGGTCTCCCCGCGCCGTTAAGAGATACGCCATCTTCCAGTACGCGAACGTCGACCATTTCGGCTTTGTATCTGTTGGGGGACGGTCCCTCGATGAACAGGGCGAATGTGGGGCACTAGCCGATGAAGCCTGAAGGCGGAGAGTTTTCCCATCTCCTCGACGGTTCCACGATTCCGGCGTCGGATACGACGCTTCGCTCGATCGTCGCTCGTTCCCACCGTCATAGGGAGCGAAGGCTGAAGGGGCTCACTGCGGCGGCGTCGGTGATTGCGGTTGCTGCGGCGACGGTCGCAGGAATTTCGACCTCCGGGTCGTCGGGGCCCCTAAAGCCAGCGGCAACAAAACAGTCAACGAGTCTTCTCACGCCATCGACTGGAAGCACTTCCTGGACGAAAGAGCACAACGCTCTTGGCACTGCACCGAAGGGACTCGAATGGTCTGCCGGTTCGAAGTCGAGTTCGAGCGCGGCGGAGCCGAATTCCCGATCCGCCGAAGCACCGGATATCTGCACCGTTGATGGATGTCCGGGGTCGCTACCCGTTTCGGCCGGTTCACTCAAGCGGCTCTTCGTGCGAATGGCAGGTGATGTCACCGTTCGTGCCTTCACGGAACCCTTCAGTCTCGCCCAGCCACTACCCCTCATTCCTGCCAACGGAACGGGCTCGAGCGGCGCGACGTCGACCGCGTCGGGTGCAACGGGCTCGGCATCGTCGTCGGGTTCCACGGGGGCAAATCCGACGGGTTCCACGGGGGCAAATCCGACGGGCTCGACGGGCACAAATCCGACGGGTTCGACGGGGGCAGTAGTGACCCCGATTCGATCGTGCGCAGCGAGCCAAGCGCTCGTTGTGGAGGTGTCTAACCCCGGTGCAATCGGTGAGGTCACTGTTCCGCTTCCAGGCATCGTCGCCTCGAGCGCCGCCGAACCGTTCGAACTCATCGACAGCTCAGTCGTCGGAGTCGCCGAATCCGCGCCAATCGAGGTTGTGACGACCTACGTCGGACCGAATGTGACCACCGTTCAAGCGAGCTTTTCCGATGGGTCGACCGACGAAATGACCGTGGTTGACGGTTGGGCAGTCCTCGTCGACGATGGCGCAGCACCGCTTCCCGCGAACCTGACCGCGTACGACAGCTCAGGCACCAGCGTCGGCACGGCGGTCGTTTCGAGTGACGACGCGATCGCCGAACCCGATCAGTGCCTCGCCCCCTTCGCTGTTGAGCCGGACGCTGGCGTATCTGCCTCGTCGAAGTGAAATCTCCTGATTGCTAGCCAATGGGCGCAAACTCTGCTCACCTGTCGGTCGTGGACGTTGCCTCTCCGGCCGACGACGATGAGCCGGCTGGGCATCGAAGTCCGGCGTCCCCGGAGGTTGCCGACGTTGACGGCGAGTTCGTTGCGGTCTACTCGACGCATTACCCGCGGCTCGTTCGCGCGCTCGAACTGAGCGGGGCGAATCGCGCCAGCTCGGAGGACATCGCGCAGGAGGCGTTCGCGCGAACTCTTTGGCACTGGCAACGCGTAAAGCGCGGGACCAATCCCGCGGGTTACGTGTATCGAGTCGCATTTCGGCTCCTTCGTCGCGACCGCAACCAGAATCCATCAGTCATCGACGAACTGTCGTCGCCCGATTTCGCCGAGGAGGTGGCGTTGTCGCTCCAAATCGAGCGAGCGATACAAAAGATGCCACCAGCTCAGCGCCGCTGTGCCGTTCTGTGCCTCATCGTTGGCGAGTCGACGAAAGACGCCGCACGGGCCCTCGGAATTGCCGAGTCGACGGTGCGAAAGCAAATCGAACGAGCGCGAGGTGATTTGCGACTCGTCCTCAGCGCGCAGGAGCGAGGTTCGTCCTAAAAGGCGGGAAGCGGCGCATCGCTCCCCAAATCTCGCGACCTTCGGGCCGCCAGGAAAGGGACGATCAGTTGCGGAATTGGGGACTGTCTACGCGCCCGCGCAGACGTTCTTCCCGGAGATCGTGGTCGCACCGCCCCACGAAAACGTGTCATAGGCGACGGGGGTTGTGATACCCGTGTTCGTGTAGCCGTACATCTTGCGAGCGGGGTCGCCGGAGTTCAACTGCACGTACGTCTTGCCGCCCGAGCTCGTGATCAAGTATGTCGTGGTGTTGCCGGGCGGGGTGCGAAGGTACGGTCCTCCGGTATCGCCGGCTCCGGGCGTGTTCGCGAGCAGGGTGACGCTCGCCGGGTAGTTCCCGCTATTCGTCGCCTGATATGCGAGTACAGCGCTCTCGACGCTCTTGACATCGGTGTTGCAGGCGGCCACCGCGCTCTGGCTCGTGAATGTTCCGAGGGCGAACGCGACGATCGCCGCGAGGACGCCCAACATGAGGACGACGATTAGCACTTCGATCAACGTGAAGCCGTCCTCCTCCGAGACTCCGCGTCGTCGATCCGATCTCGACGAGGATTGCATTGCCCGCCTGCCCCCTTGCACCCGGGTCGTCCGACGGAACAACTAACGGCACGATCAGGGCGAAAATTTCATGCCTGGTCGCGTCTCAGCCCACCAATACCGCCGCTGCGAGAGGAAATGGGGATAATCCGCGGTTCAGGGGCAGCCTGAACCGCGGTTTCGCTTGGGCGGAGAGGGGGGGATTTGAACCCCCGGACCCGGTTTCCCGAGTCAACTCATTAGCAGTGAGCCCGATTCGGCCGCTCTCGCACCTCTCCCAGTGATTTTGTACTCAGTTGCCTACCGTTGGCCTCTTTCCCATTCTGACATGACTGGAAAGACTCAGGCCGCCTCCCCGGACGCGAGAGATTCGAGCGCTCGCGGTCGGGGTTTTGTGTGCACATTTGATATCTATAGGACGCGCCAACGTCGCCTGACTCAGACGGTTGGTGCAGGAAAACGATCCAACTACGTGCCTGTCGCGCGCGAGGGAGGTCCGCGGCCGCGATGTTCACGGTTATCTGCGCGGGCGTCGTCGCGCCGGAGACAAGCGAGCGCACGCAAACACCTAGAGGGACGAGTGTCCGTTGCGCATCAACCGTTTGCGCGGTGCGCACGGACTGCCCATGAACGCACCTTCGGGCGAGGGCCGTGCCACCTAATCGCCGCGCGTTATGTGGCAGTCATGACTGCGCGCAACGCCGAATATCGCGCCCTTAGGGATCGCTTAGTTATCAGGGCGGAGCCGGCGCAGAACGCCCTGCTCCGCGCTCGGGACGCGAGGCTTGACAACTAAATCGACTAAGATGATAGATTTAGTTGATGCAAATCCGTTGCTTTCTGCCTGGGGACGCAGCACGCCATCGCCTGGTGGCACCGACCATCGTCTTCCTCCTGGTTTCCGCGTCGATCATCGGTCCGGCAGCCGCCGCGCCGCAGGTGCGCAATGGCCGAAAGCCCGCCGGCGGAGTACTCACCGTGAAGACCGATACGTCGACAAACGCTGCGGTGACGCTCGACGGAGCCGGAGCAAACTCGATCGAACCATTCTTCGCGCCCGTTTTCTACGACTACCACGCAAAGAACCCGAAGACGACGATCAACTACAACCCGGCGGGAAGCAGCGTCGGAGTCAGTGATATCCAGCAGGAGACCGTCGACTTCGGTGATTCCGAGATCCCGATGAACGATCTCCAACTCGCCCAAGCGCGCGATCCGCACGTCCTCCAAGTGCCGGTGGATCTCGGAGGAGTGGCAGTCAGCGTCAACATCCCGGAACTCAAGAAACGCTTGGATCTCGATGGTCCGACCCTCGCCGCCATCTTCGAAGGGACGATTACGAACTGGGACAGCCCGCAGATCGCGAAAGAGACGGGGATCTCCAATCTGCCCAATCTGCCGATCGTCCCGGTGCACAGGGCTGATGCCTCGGGCCCGAGCTACGACCTGGACGAGTACCTGTTCAAGACGGCGCCAACGTGGACGGCGACTCTCAAGACAACGACACCGTCACGGTCATGGCCGCTGACCAGGATCGGTGTCGGCGAGCAACTGAACTCCGGCGTCGCGACCTACATCAAACAGACACCGGGCGCCATCGGGTACCTGGAGTACGCCTATGCGCTTGAGGCGGGCTTCACGTGCGCAGCGATCAAGAACCGCGCCGGTGATTTCGTCACTCCATCAGAGCAGTCGATCGCGGCGGCTGGCGCACACAACGACAGGCTCACCGCCTTCAATGCTTCGATCGTTTACGAGCCGGGAGCGACCACGTACCCGATCGCGAACTTCAGCTGGGCACTAATCCTTCGCCGACAGACAGACTCGGCCTCCGGAATCGCGCTAGGAAAGCTCTTCTTTTACGTCGTCAATCAAGGACAGAAACTCGCCGGCAAGCTCGGGTACGCGCCCTTGCCGCCAAACATCACCAAGATCGCGATCCGAACGCTCGAGCGACTCGAGGGCCCGTCGGGCGCTCCCTTGTTCTCGAGCTGATTCGGCGACGCATCGACGTTGCCGAATCCCACCAGAACTTCGCGATGAGCGTCGCTTCGATTCCCACACGCGACAGGGCGCGTCACGCCCTCGATGCGCGAAGAGGCAGGCGGTCGGTTGGACGCTTCTACGGGCTCGCGCTGCGTGGAGCAATCGGGATCTTCGCCGTACTGCTCATCGCACTCGTCTGTAGCCTCGTTCTCAACTCGCGCCAAGCGTTCGCGCATTCTGGGATCGGCTTTCTCTGGTCGGCAACGTGGAATCCTGCCGCCAACTCGTACGGGGCTGGTCTCCTCGTCGTCGGAACGGTGGTGACGACCGCGATCTCGTTGGCGATGGTCGTCCCGGTCGGACTCGGCGCGGCGATCGCACTTGCCGAGATCGCCCCACGCTGGATCGCCGCACCACTTTCGTCGGCAATCGAACTCCTCGCCGCGGTGCCGAGCATCGTCGTCGGCCTGTGGGGATTGCTCGTTCTCTCGCCCCTCGCTGCACGTGACGTCGAGCCCTTCCTCCGCTCGATCCCAGGGCTCGGATGGGTCTTCCGCGGTGTCGCGTACGGCCCGAGCGTCCTGCTCGCCTCGTTCGTGCTCGCGGTGATGACGCTGCCAACCATGATCGCCCTCAGCCGGAGAGCGATCCTCGATGTCCCGGTCGACGACCGAGAGGCGGCGCTCGCCCTCGGAGCCACGCGATGGCAAGCCACGAGGAGGGCGGCGCTGCCAGCGGCCCGTTCTGGCATTCAGACCGCGATCACGCTTGCAACCGGACGCGCGCTCGGGGAGAGCATCGCCGTGGCGATGGTGATCGGAAACAACCCTTCGATACCCCACTCGCTGATTGCACCGGGGGCGACGCTCGGCTCAGCGATCGTCAATGAATTCGCCGAATCGAGCCCCGGCCTCGGTACGAGTTCGGTCATCGCGTTGGCGCTCGTTCTGTTCATTCTGACGTTGGTCGTCAATCTCGGAGGTCGGGCGCTCATTCGCGCCCGCAGCATTTCCAAACAACCGCGTGCTCCAGGCGTGGTTGCCTGAGATGACACTGACCGCGGTACCACTTCGCGAGACGGTGCGGGCGACTGCCGAGCAATCGCTGCGACGACGCCGCATCCTTGGACGATTCGGACGGGTGGCCTGCCTCGGGCTCCTACTCCTCTGTTTCGCGCCGCTCGCCGCCGAACTCGGATACACCGCCTATCGAGGGATCACCGGACTCTCGCTCGCCTTTCTCACGCATCCGCCAACACCTCCAGAGGTCCCAGGCGGGGGCATATCGACAGCGATCATCGGATCGGCGCAGATCATCGGACTGGCGCTTGTCATCGCAATACCAGTCAGTCTGCTCGCCGCTCTGTACCTGCGGGAGCACCCGGGACGTGTATCGACGGTGGTCGGGTTCGGTGCCGATGTGCTGACGGGAGTCCCCTCAATTGTCGTTGGCATCTTCGCCTATTCCGTCATCGTCCGGCCCACCCATCACTTTTCTGATTTCGCCGCGAGCTTCGCGATTGCCGTGCTGATGACGCCGATCATGATCCGAGCCAACGACGCCGCCCTGCGCTCCGTTCCGACAGACCTTTGGGAGGCGGGAATCGCTCTCGGAGCGCGCCGATCGAGCGTGGCTCGCCGAGTGGTTCTTCGTGGTGCGCTCCCAGGTCTTGTTGTCGGCAACCTGCTTGCCATCGCGCGCGGCGTCGGAGAGACCGCCCCGCTGCTCTTCACGGTCGCGGCACCGACCGCGGTGATGACATTGCTTATCTACGCGGACAGCACACAAGCGTTCGCCTCCGCACAACAGACCGCCTGGTCGACAGCCTTTGTTCTCCTGTCGTTCGTCGTCATGCTCAGCATCGCCGCACGAGTGATCGCTGCGGTGCTCTCGAGAAACACGAGGCACGCTAGGTGACCGAGAACGCAGTTCGAGGAGCGACGACAACAGATCTCATTGTCCCGCGATCGCCCGATTCGAGTGAGTCACCGTCGGTTCTCGGTGTTCTCGCGCGCGCTTCGCACGAAAGTGACGGCACTCTGCGATCTTCAGGTGCGAATAGCCATGGCCGGACCCTCCTGCTCGAAGACGTCAGCGTCTCCTTTGGCGACGCCGTCGCAGTACGCGACGTCACATTGGAGATTCCGCCACAGCGGGTAACCGCTCTCGTTGGCCCGTCCGGATGCGGCAAGACAACCCTGTTGCGAGCGATTAACCGTCTCCACGACCACACGAGTGGAATCGTGCGAGGTTCGATCCGGCTCGGCGACATCGACGTGTACGGAGCCGGCACGGCACCGGAGCTGATCCGCAGACGCATCGGAATGGTGTTCCAACGTCCGAACCCGTTTCCGACCATGAACGTCTTCGACAATGTCGTTTCCGGACTGCGGTTGAACGGAATTCGCGACAAAGCATTACTTCGCGAGGCGGGCGAACTCGCGCTGCGCCGTGCTGCGCTTTGGGACATCGTGAAGGACCGCCTCCGGGAGCCCGCGGTAAGGCTGTCAGGCGGCCAACAGCAGCGCCTGTGCATCGCGAGGGCGCTCGCTGTCGAGCCGGATGTCCTCTTGCTGGACGAGCCGTGTTCGGCGCTCGACCCGGTTGCGACGGCAAAGATAGAGAATCTGATGCGAGACCTCTCCCGAGAAGTGACCATCGTTCTCGTCACGCACAATATGTTTCAGGCGGCGCGAATCTCCGATCTCGCAGCAGTCTTTCTGATGGGCGACGATCGAGTCGGCGAGCTCGTCGAGTGTGGGACGACGCAAACGATCTTCAACGACCCCTCCGATCCGCGAACAAAGGCATACGTGGAAGGTCGGATCGGCTGAACCGACCCCTGTGATCCGCAAGCGGTTCGCTACCTGCGTGATGCTGTCGATGCTGGAGTCATAAGCTCGGAGCGCTGATGAGAGCCACAGACGCGATGTCCGAGCCCGTCGTCGAATGTCGAAGACCTTGATCGCCGAAAGGGACGACCCGAGAACAGATAGATCGTCCCGGACCGTGCGCTCGTTCGATTGCGCTCCGCGGAGATCGCGCACGTAGCGCGCATGGCGCTTCCAAGAAGAGATCTGCAAGGTCTTGGGAAGCTCGAACACCGCAGGTCACAACGGGTGTCGGAGGGCCGACGTCCACAATCTCCGACTGGCGGGTTGAGTCATGAAGGATGCTTCGGCCCCAAGCGCGCCGGTGACAATCGAGAGGTCTACCCTTGCGCCGGTGACCTTTCACGCCTGCCGCCGCCGCGGATCCGGGACTGACAAGCGCTGACCGCGACTCGGTGAGGTTGGCAGCGACGGCCCGATCCCCACGTGTGGCGGTCGTACTTATCGTCCGAGACGAGGCGGGTCGTATAGGACGGGCACTAGCGAGCGTCCGCGAGGCGGTCGACACTTGGCTCATAATCGACACTGGGTCGACTGACTCAACCATCGAAGAGATCCATAGTGTCGCCACCGGTTGGCCGGGCACGCTGCTGGAGCGTCGGTGGATCAGTTTCGGCGAGAATCGCACCGAGTTGCTGCGAGAAGCTCGACAACTCGGTGTCGCCGACTGGCTGTTGACGATGGACTCCGATCACGTCATTGAAGGCGCGGACCAGATTCGACGCGTTGTGGCGCGGGGTCACTCACAAGGAATCGACGCACTGATGATTCCGTTCACCTCGATACCGTTGGTTTGGACCGAGCGACTACTCCGCGCCGACTTGCCGTGGAGGTACGTCGGAGCGACACGCGAGTACTTGACCTGCGATCGGCCGTTTACCCGACAAAAGTTCGGTGCGCCGAAGGTCCGGGACTTAGCGGACGGCGCGTCGCGGGCGAACAAATGGCGGCGTGACGTCGAGATGCTCCGCGAGGAGCTCGCGCTCGCTCCGGAGAACGCCCGTTCCTGGTTTTACCTGGCAGAGAGCTATCGCGGTTTGTGCCAGCATGAACTGGCAGCGATCGCGTATACGAACTGTGCGCTCAAGACACGCTCGGATGAGGAGCGATACTTGGCGCTAACGCTGTCTGGCGAGATGCTCCTCGCGCATGGTGACACGGACGAAGGACTGGGACGCCTGCTGCTTGCGAATGACGAGCGGCCGCAGCGTCGAGAGGCGCTGCTTATGGCCTGTCAGGTGTTGAACCAAATGGGTCGCCACCAACACGTTCTGACCTTGCTTCAAACCGGCGCCGTTCGCCGCCCCATTCCGCGCGCCGACGCAGCCGGAATTTTGCCCGCCGCCTACGGCGCAGCTATGACTCGCGAGTTGGCCGTCGCCAGAGGTGTCAACTCGTCGAGTTCCGCTCGTTGACGACACCCTCCTGGTACCTTGGATTCGTGTCGCCGGAAGCTCGCGATGGCTCTTTGTCGCAGATGCTTGAGCGAGCTATCTCCTCAGCTCGAACCGCGAACGAAGGAGTGAATGCAATGGGCGAGCCCCCACAGGGTGGCGCTCGTAGGAAGAGAACCCCAGCCGTCGTAACGATGACAGCCTCCGTGTTGGTGCCGCTGGCGTTCACCGCGATCGAGGCGCTACCTGCCGAAGCATCCACACATGTAAATAAGCCCAGCCGGTCCCCCTCCGCTACGTGCGCGATTGAACAGTGCGGTCCTGTCTTCCTCATCTTTCCTGCAAACAACGTCTCAGAGGTGACGACTGAAGGAACCCCGGTGGTGATAAATGTCTTGGCCCACGACTGCGACAGCAGCCTGCCTGGTCAGACGTACTCGTTTAGGACATCGACGCCGGTCTCGTCAAGAGGTCGCACGGTAGGAAGCGTCAAGGTGAACTCGGCCAACCAGCTCGAGTTCACTCCGGCCACGGGCTTCTCCGGGACAGCGACTTTTTCATATCAGTGGGAATTAGTGAGAGGTTACGAGATCAATCCTGCGAACGGGCAAAGGATCCGTATTAAGGGTTCGAGCTCTACGGCGCGAGTTACCGTCGACGTCCGCCGTTCGAGGTGAATGACTTCGCCGCATCACCCATTCAAGCGACCGACGATACCGACCTACACGCTGAACTGTGTTCGGGCACGGCGATTCGCCCCGTCAAACGAGGGTTTTTCGCAATGAAGCTGCAGACGCCGAAGGTGACGACGCCGACATTGGCGCCGTTCAGTTGGGAACTCGATACGAGCTTTGGGCCGCACGCAGAAGGTGCTTCGCAAATCGTCCCGGCGACGTAGTCGACGGTAACAACAAAAACTGCTGCCGTATCAGGCAACGTTTGCATGTTGCCTGAAGTCGACTTCATGCGAACCGAGGGCTTCGAGAGCCTCATCCCTTTTATGTCGGATTTGTCGGAGACACTCGCGGGATCGCGGGTGCGTCCCCTGCATCACAGCGGCCGCAAGTTGCGCGGGTCGTACGCGCCCGGGAATCACCACCGCTTTCGCACGTCGTCCGTACCGAAAGACAGTCGCAGAACGTGCGAATCGGAGATGGGACCCGCGACATCTCCGCACGCGGTCGGTTCGAGCTGGCAGTCACAGAGCTGTGGTTGCCGCGTGGGTTCGCCCGCAGCGAATTGAAAAGTGATTATCGACCGTCTCCGACCGGCATGTCTGAAGGAGCGGGGCCGTGTCAATCCTCGCGACAGGCGGTTCTTCCTGCTCGATGCTCTGGGACTCGACGACACAACCTGAGTGAAGGCGCGCGCCATCGAGGCGTCGGGGTCAAGGTGGAGCGCCCGTAGCAATGCGAGGACGAACGACCTTGACGCCGGCGCCGAGTGGCGCAGGATGTCTCCGGTTGTGGTCGGCGGTCGCTAAGCGCCGTTGGGTTCGCACCAAGTTCTCTCGCGTCAGAGATCGTGAGAGCGGCAAGCTCGGTTGCCGAGGCATGTCTTCGCTGAGTCGCTCAGCATGGTGTGTTCCGGCCGCGAACGGGCGGGCTCAATCACTTTGCCGGCTGCGCCACTCCTTTGAGTGGGAGCCCTGCCGATCGTCGAGCTCGCGCCCGTTCGCGTCCGAGCGTCACGCCGCCTTGGGGCTCTTGAGACAGCGGATCTCTCCGTCTCTGAGCCCGTAGTAGACGAGCGTGAGGACCTTGCGGGCGATGGCGACAGTCGCCTTTTTCTTGCCGCGCCGGTCGGCGATCGACTGGAAGGCGGCTTCGAAGATGCCGGCGTGGTAGCGGGCGACGGTCTCGACTGCTGCCCAGCGCACGAGGCGCGAGCCTTGTTTCGTGATCTGACCGCGATGGACCTTGGTGTCGGACTCGCGATGAATCGGCGTGAGCCCCGCCCACGAACAGAGTGCCTCTGGTGAGGGAAAGCGCGAGACGTCGCCGATCTCGGCGACGAAGATCGCCGCCATCACTTCGCCGACGCCATAGATCGCCTGCACGGCGTTGTAACCGGGATCGTGGCGCAACAACAAATGCGTCTGGCGGTCGATCTCGAGGATCTCGCGGTTGAAGAAACAGACGAGGTCGCGCAGCACCTCGATGCGGTGCGAATAGGCGCGAGGGATCTCGAGCGAGTCGAACTGGGCGGCACCGCCGACGCCCCACATGTCGTTGCGAACGGGCAGCACACCGTTCTTCGCGAGGACGGCGTGTGCCTGAGCCTTCACGCCCGTGCGCATCGACGAGAGCTTGTTGCGGAATCTGACGAGCTCTCTCAGCTCACGGAGCTCCGGTGGCGCGATCCACGCCTCGGCAAGACGGCCGAGGCGCAACAGGTCGGCGAGGTCGTGCGCGTCGCGCTCGTCGTTCTTCACGCGGCGGTGTCCCCAGTCGTTTCCCTTCGGGTTGGCGAGGTGGACGACATAACCGAGACCCTCGAGCAGGTCCGCCGCCCAATACCAGCCGTAGGTGGCTTCGAGGATCACGTCGCTTCCAGCCGGCGCCGCCAACACCGCGGCGGCGAACTCACCGGGATCGTTGTCGATGCGCACGCTCGAGAGCTGCTCTCCGCCTGCGTCCATGCGCACGATCACCGAACGGCGGCGGTGCAGGTCGATGCCGACGTACTCTCGTTCCATCGGGGCCCCCCTTGTCGTGGGACTGGTGTGAGAAACCCCAGTTTCGCCATTGAGACTGGAACTCTCACGGGGAGCGGAGGCCCCGCTCCTTCATCGCATCACATGGGGGATCCCCGGCGGGGCTCCTTCGTTGGCCACTTGCCTCCTAGCGCGGATATCACTCTGTTCGTAGCATCAGCGCCGTCTGGGTCCTCCCCGCGACGCGCCCAGGGAAGAAGGCGACGAGGTTCGCGAGGACGAACGCGCCGAGCGCAACGAAAACAATGAACATGACAGGCACGGTCGGATCTGGCACGGCATAGATATCGCGCGCGAAGAGAATCCAAAGCCAGCGCCCGAGCACCGCCCCGAGGGGCGCGCCGACGATCGTTCCGATGACGGCGACGACCGAGGCCTGCCAAGCGACCGTGGCTGCGAGCTGTCGGCTCGTAAATCCGAACGTCTTCAACAACGCCAGGTCTCTCCTTCGACGCCGAACCGACGCGACAAGGGTTAAGCCAAGGGCAACTATCGCCCCGACGGCGAGCCCTGACACAAGAATCGTTGGTGTGGCGCCCATGGAGCGGTAGTTCACAATCTCGGCCGGGTGCTGGACCGGCAACACCACGACAGTCCCGCCACCTTGGCCGTTCGGAACTGCCGCGAGGGCTTTAGTCCCTGCGACAGCGATCCGCTGGAGCGAGGCAAGACCCGCCACCGGACTCACTCCGTCTCGCAATCGCACGACCACCATGGTCGGGCCATTCAAGGTCGGATACGGACTTGCGGTGGCCCGTCTCATCGCAACCGGCTGGAGCCCGTTCGCGACCAGTGCTCCGGTGCCCATCGAAGGGTGCAGGCTCTCGGAAGCTCCGATGGCAGGCATGGTCGCTGTTCCCACGATGACCACGGATGTCGGCGGAATATAGAACGGTGTGTCCTTCGGGGACCCGTAAGACACAATCACGCGATCACCGACGCGCTTGTGCAACTGTGCGAGCGTGGCCGAACCAAGCACGATCTGGTCGTTCGCTTCCAGCGCGTGTCCGGTAAGGATCGGCGGAGTCACCTTGGCGTGTGCGCTTCCGGCCAGTATCGGCACGGTTTGGCCGTCGATCTGGGCGTCCCCAAAGTTGAAGCCAGTCCACGCGGCAACGTCCGGAGAACGGCTGAGAAGTGCCCGGACCTGTGGCGGTACGTTTCCGCCCGATGTCTGTTCGAAGGCATAGCTCCAGTTCCACCCATACAGCGATGGATGGGAAACGAGGGTTTGAAGACCGCTCCCGAACGTGAGGGTCGCGACCACCATGAGCACCGCGAGGGCCGTGCCGAATAAGGCAGAGCGCACCGGCACCGCGGTTCGACCGCGTCCTGGATCAACGGCAAAGCCGAGACCGACGATCGCTGGAGCCGCGAGCCCTAAGGACATGGCGGCGCGCACGATTCTTGATCCCGATCCCCCGATCCGTCTTTCCTGGCGCGTGATGCGGTCAGGTGATCTCCAATAGGCAAGTGCCAAAGCAAGCACGCCAAGGCCGATGATCAGCACGCCGAACCCAACACCGAGCACGTCCCAGTCGAAGGCGATACCAGGTGACGGATCAACCTCGCGCACCGCTCCGATCGGGGCGAGCGGCGAGAACCCGACGGCCACGCCCCCGGCGAGAATCGAACCGAGGAACACCGCGCCAAGCACGCCAATCAGTCCATCGGTCATCACCATCGTTGGAGTGGCCCCAAGTGCACGCAGCACGTGAAGGTCGTCGTCATTCGCTCGCAGTTGGCGCCCGATCGCCTGGCTCGCGATGAGCAGCGTGGCGAGGGCCGCGATGGCTCCGAACATCCCGAGGGCGATCGTCTCTGGTTTGACTGCCCGCTCTACCTCTGCCTCGACGACCGACGGGACATAGAAGTTGTACTCCGCGCCACGCGGAATGAGACCGATGATCTCCCGCTCTACAGCGGCTAAGTCGTGGCTTTTGTGGTCAAGCTGGAGGCCATAGACAACGAACGGCCAGAAGCCCGCATTTGCGATTAGAGACCGGGTGAGCGCCGGGGTGAAGAGCGCCTCGGAGACGAAGTGGTCGACATCATCGTGGACAACCGCATGATTGTTGAACACAACAATGCCGACGAGCTTGGCAGCGAACCGGAAGTGGGCTTTGATCGTGGAAGCACCAGTAGCCGCTTGCGCAAGCGTGAAGGCACCGAAGGGAATCGTCTCATCGAGGTGCCACCCCGCCAGTCGTGCGGTTTCTGAATCGGTGACGAACTCGTTGTCCCGCGCGGGATTGGCCATCCGCCCCTTAATGACAGTGACTCGGTCTTGTTTGAAAAACAGCCCATTTGCACTTCCGATCGCTGCCGTCGATCCCGTGACAAAAGCGTTCGAGCTATCGAGGGTTCCATTCGATCGAACCGGACCGACGAGGAGTTCGAAATAGTTCGCGACGTGCTTGACATCGGGAAGGCGGGCGAGCTGGTTCTTCAGACCGGCGACGCCAGAGGAGGCCGTGCTCTGGGAGACGAACGCGACGTCGAGGTCGGAGGGGTTGGTGCCGGTCAGGTAGGCGGGATACGAGGATTGCGTGCGGCGAGCACCGGCAACGGAGCCCATGGCGAGTCCACCGACCAACCCGATCAAAAGGACTAGCGACAGGTAGCCGCCCCACTTGCGACCGAAAGCGGCCCGGAAGCGATACCAGGCGACCCGAAACAGTGCCTGGCTCAAGGTGGCGCCGAAAAGCACAGATGCGAACTCACGTCCCGATCAACCCCCATGGGCGCGGCTGGGGCCTTGTCTAGTTGCAGTTTGACCAATTGCGCATGCGGTCAACTATGGCGGGAGCAGGTGTAAAACCCTCGTGGTAGCACTGCCGAGCGGCGCGAATTGCATCGGACCTATGTCGGTCCCTGCACCTCGAAGGAAGACGATCTCGCTACGCGTCCCTGATCGCCTGCGCCCTCAACTGATCATCGCAACGACTTCTTGATAGGCGGACACTGAGCCGTCGAACCGGCGCATTCGCTCATACAAGCTTTCGTTCGTGAATCCGGCTCACTACACGATCAAGGAGCTTGACGAGACGACGTGAGCCGGCCTGGAGAATGGCTTGCAATTCGTCAGCGCGTGTCGTCGGCTTCAGGACGGTCCGAAAGGACGTCAGCCGGTTTTAGATGGAGTCAGATCCGGCTCGGCCACTCGCTCGAAACGCTGGTCGGTCAAGAAGAAACCGTCAACGTCCCAACGCGATCCTCGGTGCCAGATCTGCGCCCGGTGTTGGGCCGCCGAGCGCTAACAGGAGCTACGGATTGTCGGAGTTTCCTTTTCGCGCTCGGCTGCGGTTCGCGGAGACTGTCAGGTCAACCGACGGCGAAGCACCGAATCGACAAAGAGCTCGGAGACGTCAGCGGCGAGTTGGTCGATATCGGTCGAGTCGACACGGCCAGCAAGCCAGCCGCTGATCCAAAGGCTCGCGAGCCCGTGGACGATCGACCAAGCGCTTACCCCTACGAGCATGGGATCCAAGTCGCCCAGCGAACCTTCGAGGCGGCACCGTTCGATCGTCGCGCTCAGCAACGAGTAGGCAGCGTCGGTCGCCTGGACGAGTTCGGGCGCGTCTTCGTCGAGCGCATCGAGCCGGAACATCACTTCAAATTGCGCCGGCTCGGACACTGCGAAGCGCACGTAACCTCGGCCAACGGCCGCAAGCATGGTCGGCCCATCTGCTGGGCCGACACGACCAAACTCCCCGAGCACCGATTCCGCGAGCCGGCGGTATCCCTGCACCGCGAAAGCGGTGAGAAGACCCGACTTACTGCCAAAGTGATGCGCCGGTGCGGCGTGCGAGACTCCCGCCCTGCGGGCGACGTCTCGCAGTGACAAGGCGCTGGCTCCGCCTTCTCGAACCGCCTCGTCGACCGCCTTCAGCAGAGCGGCAGGCAGGTCGCCTTCCCTCTTGGCCACACCGCATCTTGACATCGGCGGTTCAACTTGACAGTGTCAAGTACGACCGGAGGTGGTCATGGACACGTGGCGGGCGACGGACGAGGAGCGGTCGGCGCTGGCTGACGACCTGGCAACGCTCGACGACAGCCAGTGGAACGCCCATTCGTTGTGCAGCGAATGGAAGGTCCGGCACGTCGTCGGCCACTTGATCGGCGGCGCGGACTTGAAGACCGTCCCGTTCCTTACGGGACTGTTCAAAAGCGGCATGGACTTCAACCGCTTCATGGCCCGTCAAGGCCTGGCGCTGGGAGCGGCGCCCCCCGACGAGCTCCTCGGGCAGTTCAGGAAAACGATAGGGATGCATCGCACGCCGCTCGGGGCGAATTCCGAGATCATGCTCATCGACATCGTGTGCCACAGCGGGGACATCCGCCGGCCGACGGGCATGACCCGGAGTGTGCCGGAGGCCACGTTGTTGACAGTGGCCGACATCGTGAAGCGCATAGGTTTCCCGTTCCAGGCCAAGAAGCGCATCGCCGGTCTGCGCATGTCGGCCACCGACTCTGACTGGTCGGCGGGGGACGGTCCAACCGTCGAGGGCCCGCTGGCGTCGCTCATTCTCGTCATGGCAGGACGCAAGGCGCCGCTCGAGGACCTGTCGGGCGAGGGAACGCAGACCCTCCGGGCCCGCATGTAGCTGCGACGCCGCGCCGGGCTATGACTTTGCCGAGCCTTGGCTGGGCAGTTCCTTGCGTCATTTGATCTCGTTGAGCACGCGAGGCGGGATCGGTCGACACCCACAGACTTTGGTGTGTTCTAGGTGCGACAGCACACGATCGTCCAGGTTCGCGGCCGTTCCCAAGAGGTACTGCGCGTGCCATTGCCGGTTCAACTTCGTGACGGTCAAGTGCGCTCTCTCGATCCGTGGAGGACGCCGTCAGTCGAGTGTCGGGTCGTAGGCTCTATTTGTGCACCGAATCCTGATGCGCACGATCGTCTTCGATTTCCCTTCGGATGTGCACGAGGCCGCGCGTTACTTTTGGCAAACCGCGCTCGTGGCCGATATCCGCCGTGGGAGCAAGTACCCCGAATATCACGTGCTGGAGCATCCCGCGTCGCTCGGCCCAGTAATGGTGCAGCACTTGCAGGAAGGAACCAGCCACATCCACGTCGATATCGAGACCGACGACCTTGAAGCCGAGGTCTCACGGCTCGCCGAGGCTGGAGCAGAGATCGTGCAGCAGCACGAGGAGTGGACGGTTCTCCGCGATCCCGGCGGACTGTTGTTCTGCGTAGTACCTGCAGGTTCTGAGGACTTCGAGGAACTCGCCCATCCCACCAGGTGAGAGCGAGAATGGAGTGACCTCCCGCAGCGAAGCTCCTGCGCGACATCGGTACTCGAGTCATCCCCAAACGCTCGGCTGAGCCGTTCGCCGCGGTGCCCCTGACCAGGGCGTGAGTGCGACACTGGGCCGCCATAGAGGGTTCCGCGGAGTCGGTCGTCCGTGCTTGTCACCCCGAACGGCGGTTGCCGCACCAGAGGATGTCGGCCGCCAGGTCGCTGGTTCGGGGTGATCTATCAAGGAGGTAGAGACCCCGGCCGAGGCGATGAAGCGGCCATTGATGACGAAAACGAAGGCGGACGCGACATTGTGTGCTGTTGTCGTTGTCGGTCCAGAGTCGCGGAGCGACGATTGCGTGGCCAAATGATCCCGGACAGTGATCCGCCCGTGAGAGTCCCCAGTCTCCGAAAAAGGCCGCCTCGTGCCGTCCTCGCCCGACGATGGGCAGTGCTCCTCAGTGGCGTGGCCGCGCTTGTCACGGGAATCGCCTTCGCGTTCGTAGCGGGCGGCGGAACGGGGCGCCCGAAAACTCCGACGGTGGCACACCATGGAGACATCCGCGCCGACGCGCGCGCATCGTTCGGTCGGCTACTTCCCGGGATGCCAGCGATCCTCGACCCGCACAACATCTATTCCGCTGACGCGCCCGGCGACCTCAGCTCCGCCGTGAGGGGCGATATTCCGATGGTCTACGTCCCGAACAGTGTTTCGAACACTGTGACTGAGATCGATCCCTCCACACATCGCGTCGTCCGCACGTTTCCAGTCGGCACCGAGCCTCAGCACGTCGTGCCGTCATGGGACTTGAAGACGTTGTGGGTGACAAGCGATCTCGGCAACAGCCTGACTCCGATAAACGCGCGAACGGGCGTCCCTGGCAAAGCCGTTCCCGTCAGAGACCCGTACAACATGTACTTCACTCCTGACGGTCGCTACGCGGTCGTCGTCGCCGAACGATTCGAAAGTCTTGACTTTCGTAATCCGCAAACGATGTCGCTCGTCCATTTTCTGAAGGTGCCATGTCCTGGTGTCGATCACATGGACTTTTCGGCGAACGGTGAGTACCTGGTCGCATCGTGCGAGTTCGGCGCGAAGCTCATAAAGGTCAACGTCGCGTCGCAGAGCTATTCGGGAAGTCTCGCGCTTCCCGCCGGGAGCAAGCCCCAGGACGTGAAGCTCTCTCCCGACGGAAAGATCTTCTATGTCGCCGACCTCAACTTGAACGGGGTGTGGGAGATCGACGGCAACAGGATGCGGATCCTCGGCTTCATCCCGACCGGACCCGGCGCGCATGGCCTTTACGTGAGTCGGGACGACCGCTTCTTGTATGTGACCAACCGTCGGGGCGGCTCCGTTTCGGTGATCGATCTCGCGACGCGAAAGGTTGTGAAGGAGTGGCTGATACGAGGAGGTGGTAGCCCTGACATGGGCAACGTTTCGGCGAACGGCAAAGTTTTGTGGCTTTCTGGGCGCTACAACTCCGAGGTGTACGCCATTTCGACCTCGACGGGTCGGCTCCTCGCCCGCATTCCGGTAGGCGCCGGTCCCCACGGCCTCTGCGTCTGGCCGCAACCGGGGCGGTATTCGCTCGGCCACACTGGGATCATGAGATGAGCTGCAATTTGGCACGAACAACCGTGGTCGTCGCCGTCGTCGTCGTGCCTTTGGCTGGTCTCGCCGTCGCGCGTGAAGGTGCCTTGTCTGGCTCGGTGACCGGCCACGCTGGTCCGATCACGATCACGGTCTCGCCCCTCCGTGCCGAAGCGAGTGGTCAATTGACGAGTGAACTCACCGTGACCAACCGGGGCCGCACGTCTGACGAACTCGACACTGCGATCGCGAACGGCGGTGCGCCGGTGTCACTGGCGCACGATCCGTCTGGCGGCCCGAACGCCTACGACGTCTGCGGCGGCGTTGCCGCTTCCGCCGGCGATTTGCAACGATGGATGCGAGACGGGCCGCTATTGGTCCCCAACCCGCTCGTTGGTCGTGGTTTCTCGGCTCGCGCAACAGTCTGGTTGAACGAGCCGCGAAGTATGCGATCCGGAGACGAGCTCAAAGTCACCTTCTACTTCGCCCGGGCTGGACCCGTTTCGGTCGAGATACCGGTGGTACTCAGCGAACACGTGTGACATCAGGGTCGCGCATCGGCAGGCCGGTAAGCCAAGCCGTCCGGATGCGAATCAATGAAAGATGCCGAAAGCCCCGCGAAAGCACGAGGATTTGCATCACACAGCCCGCGCACCTTCTGACCACGCGGAGCTCACCACGTCACGCCGAACGAAAGGTTCATGACGACCGGATCGGCCCAAACATGGCCGCGATAAGGACTGATTACGGAAGCGGCAGTCGGCCGTTCGACCCGTTACACGCTTGCTCAAGACAATGCAACTTGTAAAGTCTCTCGATTCCTGCGAGCACTCCGAAGTGATTGACGTAGCGGGCGTACGGTTCTGCTCCCCTCGTTGAGTTCGAGATGACAATCGTGGGGATGTGATTCCCTTCGCCTGTGAGATGCTCGCCCTGTCCTTGACCGGCGGCGTTGCCCTCGTCGAAGGTGAGGACCACCGTGCCGCCCTCTGAGTACCATCTCGTCTTTTCGATCGCGGGAAGCTCTCTCGCCAAGTAGGCATCGGCGTTAGCGATCGTCGCGCAAGGGTCGTCGCCTCCGCCGTCATCGCAGATAGAGGGCGAGAGCCAGACGAAATCCGGAGGCGTTGAGCTGTCAAGCTGAGTCAGCATGTTCGTCGCGGGCTCAATCGAGTCGCAGTATTCGCGAACGAGGCGAGGGAAGTAGACGAACGGGTCGTGGCGGACCCCATATGAATGGGCGAATGTGCCGTTGTCATCGTTGTGTTCGTCGCAGTTAGTCGGCATCGATCCCATGTAGGCGCGCCAGCTGACGTCTCTTGAGTGAAGTTGATCGACGAGCGTTTGTGACGAGGACTGACAGCCCGCACCGGGAGAGCAGTCTCCAGTCGACCACTGGTCGAACTCGCCGCTCAAAATCGCGAGGTAATTGTCCAAGCTGTCGTGGCCGACTCCATAGGAGTTGGTCGCGGTTTCGTAGGTCCTCGCGAGATGATTGACGAACGGGGCGAATCGATTCCCGATGATGTCCGAGTACGAGCGGTTCTCGAGCATGATCACCATGAGGTGCGGGACACTTGCGCCGGACGCACCTCCGCACGCGGCGACAACTAACCCGCAGGCAACGAGCGAGCCACTGATCGAGACTGCGTGCCGCACTCGCATCCTCATAACACTCTTCGACATCCTTGCGCTCGAGGTGCTAATTGAACCCACCGGGCGTTCGGTATTGCCTATCCGCGCACCCACTTGGGCTTAGGTCCTCGGCCTAGCGGACTCCGTTGTTCGGCGCGCCGTCCGCCTCGGAAGCGCTAAAACGCTCGCGGATTTGGCGAAGGCACGATTTTTTGGCCTACCTTTTGGCCCACCGATCGGGCGAACGGCATGGATTCGAGGGCACCAAGGGGAAATTTCCGGCCCCACACCGCAGTTAGCAGGCACCGTGATGGATTCTGCGGTGCTCGGCGGACGTTCGCTTGACCTTTAGCAGTGAGCCCGATTCGGCCGCTCTCGCACCTCTCCAGGATTTCTTCTGAGTAGGCCCGCTGCTGGCCTATTTGCCCATTCTGACATGGCCAGAAAGATTCAGTGGCCCTCGTCGACGTTCGGAAGATCGAGATTGCGAATGACTGCAGCCGCGATTGCTGGCGGGTCAGACCGCCGAGTCTTGACGACGTGGATCGACGGTTGAGGCGCTGTGCCCGTCGACGAGGAGTTCCTCCGCCGAACCAGCGCGACTGAATACCCCATCCGACTCCCTTCGAAATCAACTAGAGCCTGTCGCGGACAAACGGAACCGATCGGCCAGATCCGGGACACCCACCTGAGATCAATCTTGGGTGACCACGGAGAACTTCGCCATTTCGTCAGGCCTCAGCACCGTTACCTCGCTCCGCGCTTTCAAGATGACGCCTAATGGCGTCTACCCCGTGTCGCATCATCTCCTCGGTGCGCGCAGCAAGCTCGTTCGGCAGGAGATCGGCAATCCACACGAAACGCGTGTCGTATGGCTCGTCGACGAACACCTGTGCCGCGCCGTTGTGGTGGGAGTAGGGGCCGTCGATGATCGACCGTACGAGCCGCCTTTTGTCGTCGTCGAGATCGACGAGACGCTCGCGCACCACGGCCCCGTTGAAGAACGTGACGATGCGATCCTCCCCGTCGAGCTCTGTATCGGTGACAAAACCCGGGGCAAGGCGCTCGTGCAACGCACTCCAGTCACGAAGCGCCGACCACACCTGAGCGACGTCCGCAACGATGACCGTTTCCACGTGGATCGAAGCCATCGACTGCTTCCTTCCGCTCGGAAATTGAACTCTCCGCCGCTGTCGGTCGGGCGCTCGACTATGCGACCGCTGGACCCTCGCTCGCAACTCAGCGATCGCCCAACCGACGTCTCTGCCACGAATCCGGCGCGCGGCTTGGAGTCCACGGCACCCGGCAGATCGCCCGCCACAGAACTGCGGGAGGAGTTCACCGCGATGGTCCGATCGGCTCGACGGAAGTGCCGTCCACGATGAGCAGTGAGCCCGATTCGCCGCTCTCGTACCTCTCGTTGCCCCGCCTGGGCAATGGGCAACCTACGGATGCCGCTCAATCGCGTGATCAGAACCCGAAATGTCACGGGACGAGCAATGCGAACCGCCGAAGCAGTATCGTCTTTCTGCCCAGGTCGAAGCCGGAATCAAGGCTCAGCTGACGATTTCGGTCGTTGACTCCGATATGCCGCACCCACGCGGCGACAATCCATCTTGAGGCGCGTCGTTGCGTCAATTCACAGGATCCAATCGACGCGTTCGGCACGGGGTGGGCCTCGCAGGTGCGGCGCTCGTCGCCGTAGCCGCGGGATCAGCTATCGCCGTATCGCCGCCCGTTGGCGCCGCGCCGGTTCATGTCGCGACTCTCGTGCCGGTTGGTATCGCGCCGCGCCTTCCGCGTGGTCTCGAGCCACTCGGTGCGCTGTCCCCGGACCGGGAGCTGTCGGTGGGGGTCGCTCTTCGACCGCGTAACTCCGCGGCGCTCCACAATTACGTCAGCGCGGTCGCGCGGATGGGCTCGCCCGTATATCACCGCTACCTCACCGCAGCCACGTTCGCGGCGGAGTTCGCTCCGTCGAAGGCTACGGTCCGATCGGTCGAGCGCGCGCTGCGCGCCTCGCACCTCGAGGTCGGTCACGTGAACGAGAATCGCCTCATCATCCCGGTGCGCGGCAGCACATCCGCACTTGAGCACGCGTTCCACACCCGGCTGCTTGCGTATCGGGAACGCGATGGTGCTCTCGGATGGGAAGCATCAGGAGCGCCGCGTCTTGCGCGCGACGTCGCTTCGTTGGTCTCGGCGATCGTTGGTCTCGATAACGTCCTTGCGGCGCACTCGCTCTCTTTCTCGATCCACAAAGATCGACCGGCCGCGAGCGGCGATCTTCCCGCCTCACCGCCGGCGGTTGCCGGTGCGCCATCGGCGTGCTCGGCGGCGATCTCGCAGGCGAACGCGCAAGGCGGCTGGACTGAAGACCAGATCGCACAGGCATACGGCCTGAACCGCTTGTATGCGGAGGGCGGGCTTGGCTCGGGACAGACGATCGACCTGCTCGAGCTTGAGCCATATCAACGAAGCGATCTCGCGACCTTCGATCGCTGCTTTTTTGGTACGTCGCACACCGCGCAGGTGAGCGCCCTGCACGTCGACGGCTTCAACTTCGTGGGACCGGGATCGGGTGAGGCGCTGCTCGACGTCGAAGTGCTGAGCGCGCTCGCGCCGAAGGCGACGATCGACGTGTACGAGACGCCAAACACCTCGTACGGCTCGATCGACGCGTACGACCAGATGGTGAGCTCCGATTCAGCAAACGTGATCTCGACGAGCTGGGGGGAGTGCGAAGCGGCGATTCAGCTCGCCGCGCCTGGAACCCAGCAGGTCGAGAACTACCTCTTCGAGGAGGCCGCCGCCCAGGGACAGACCGTGTTCGCCGCCGCCGGCGACACGGGTTCCGACGATTGCGCGGGAACGCAGTTCGCGTCGACCAAGGCGGAACCGCCGTACCTGTCGGTCGACGACCCCGCATCCCAGCCTGACGTCGTCGCGGTCGGGGGGACGTCGCTCCTTTCAGACGTGCAACCGCTCGGGATCAGCGCGGAGCACGTCTGGAACGACGGAGCGAGTGGTGGCGGCGGTGGCGGCGGGATCTCCGATAGCTGGCCGAGCCCTCCGTGGCAGGCGGACTCGGGCGTTCCCGGAATCTCGAACCCGACCGGCAAGCTGGTCCCCGACGTGAGCGCTGCCGCCGACGAACAGCACGGGATCACGATTTATATGTCGGGATCAGGACCCGACGGTCAGTCCTCGTCGTACACCGAGAACTGGCAGACGATTGGCGGCACGTCTGGGGCGGCGCCGATGTGGGCGGCGATCGTCGCCGACATCGCGTCGTCGAAGACCGTGTGTCCCGGGCTGCCGTCGCGACCGGGGGCGCGGACCTCGGTTTCGTCGCGCCCGAGATCTACGCCGTCGCCTCCGCGGACTACGCGTCCGCCTTTCACGACGTCACGGTCGGCAACAACGACGTCTTTGGCCTCGGCCTCGGGTACTTGGCGACTCCGGGTTTCAACCTCGCTGCGGGACTCGGCTCGCCGATCGTGACGAACCCGTCGGGACAACCTGGCCTTGGCCGGCTGCTGTGTTCGGCGGCGACGGACCGATTGTCTGGCCTGGCGAACCCCGTTGTGACCGGGATCTCGCCGTCGAGCGAGGGGCCGACGACCGGTGGCAACACCGTGACGATTTCGGGGCGCGGCTTCGCGCCGGGCGCCGACGCGAAGGTCACGGTGAGCTTCGGGCCAGCTGCCGCGACGGTGCAGTCCGTAGCGCCGACATCGGTGACGGTCACCGTGCCGGCGTCCCCGCTCGCGCCCGCCAGCGCCCCGAACGACGCCGCCGGCGCGGTCGGTGTCGCGGTGACGGTGCGCGACGCAGCCGGTTCAGCGACGAGCGCGACGTCGCTCGCCACGCAGTACGAGTACGTCGATGAACAAGGCGTGGGCGCGCTCACGCCAAGCGTTTCGGGAATCGGTCCGCCGGGCGGGAACCTCTCGGGAGGGAATCGGGTCGCGATCTTCGGCAGCCGGTTCTCGTCCACGGGCGTTGAAAAGGTCACCTTCGGCGGGGTGCCGGCGGAGGGCTTCAGTGTCGTCAATACCGGAGAGATCAAGGCCGTGGTCCCCCCCGAGTTGTCCGCGACGCAGTGCACGATCGGCGACGATTTCGAGCCGGCGACGGTCTGTCAGGTCGAAGTCGAAGTGACGACGGCGTCCGGAACGAGCGTGACCGATCCGATCCTTCCGCCCGAGAACGGCGCGGTCGCCTTCGGTCCCCAGGGCATCATCGTGCCGACGAACGGTTTCGAGTCCGCGCCCGCCTCGACTGAGTACGACTATGCACCGACGCCCCGGATCACTTCGATCACGCCGAACCCGACGCGTCCGACGGGACCGCTGCCCGTTGTTATCAACGGCTCGGGCTTTTCGCTGGTCACCTTCGAGTGGGTGAACTTCGGACCCGCGACATCGGTCGCAAGTGAGCAACTCCGCATCCTGTCGATCAGCCCGGACGAGATCAGCATCAGACCGCCGAGTGTGCCGACGAGTGACGCGAATCCGACTGCGCTCCCAGGTGGCGTGACCGTCGCCACGGCTTCGGGAGTGAGCAACGTCGCCCGGTTGTCGTACGCCGGCGTACCCAAGCTCGATCACCTTTCGCGTCCCGGGGGGCCGACGCGGGGCGGAACGAGCGTCGAACTCGAGGGGCGAGGACTCTCGGACGTGACGTCGGTGTCCTTTCTCGGCGAACTGCCGGGGGAGACTTCGGAGACCGTGACGACGTCGAGCATTCACCGCGAGACCCCGACGACTCTCGACGTCGTCACCCCGCCTCACGTCGCTGGTCCTGTCGCCGTCGTGCCATGCACCATCGCTGGGTGCGCGCGCTCGCGGCGCGTCGTCGATACGTTCGTCTTCTACTCATCCTCCGGCGGGAAGCTTTCGGGAATCGAGCCAACGCACGGCGGTGCCGACGGTGGAACCGTTGTGACCCTGTTCGGAAAAGGCGTCGCGTCCGCGACCACTGTCGGATTCGGATCGCGCTCTTCGAACGCGTTCGTGCCGAGTCCGACGTACGCGGCTAGCGATCCCGACGTGGTCTCGGTCGTCTCGCCGCCTGGTCTTGCTCGCAAGGCGGTAGAGGTGGCGGCCGACCTACCCGCGGGACACCGCATTTTGGCGACACAGCCATTCCGCTACGAGCCGAGCGCTCCGAGCGCGCCAGTTGGCGTCACCGTTTCGAGCGCCCGTTCGGGTCGGACGCTTTCATGGCAACGACCAGAGAGCGACGGTGGTTCTTCAGTCACCGGCTACGTGGTTGTCGCGACGACCAAGGGCGCTTCGCCGCTTTCGTTCACCTTGGCTGCGAGCGCGCGCTCGCTCGCCCTGAAACGGCTATCACCTGGTCACACGTACGATCTCTCAATCGCTGCCGAGAACGCGAAGTTCGGACGCGGTGTCGTCGTTACAGCATCCGTGACAATTCCCGCGTAGCCCCGTCGTGGTGTCACACGGCACGGGCAGACGATTGTGAGCGAGGAGCCGTCGCCGTTCGGGGCCGATTCTCGCCAGAAACGCGCCACTGCCTACACTGCGCCAAACCCAGCGAGTACCCGCGGCAATCGACGCGGGGTGGATCGGGAGGTCGATTCGTCGATGAGAGGCGAACTGTGTTCAGAGATCGTCAACCTCGAAGGCTTTCACGGAGACGTGATCGAGGCGTACTTCACACGTCCAGTGGGCGGAGGCTCGGCTCCCGGTGTCGTCGTTGTGCACCACATGCCCGGCTGGGACGAATGGACCGCGGCTGTCACGTTCAAGCTCGCGTTCCACGGCTACGCGGCTGTCGCGCCGCACCTGTACTCGCGTCTTGGACCAGGGCGCTGGGATGACCTCGCCGCCGCGGCGCGCGCCCAGGGTGGAGTGTCCGATGATCAGGTCGTCGGGGACATCGAAGGATCGGCCGCGTTCTTGCGCAACCAGCCCGAGTCGAACGGCAAGGTCGGGATGATCGGATTCTGTTCCGGCGGCCGCCAGGTGTACTACGCCGCCTGCACGACCGAGGCGATCGACGCTGCCGTCGACTGCTGGGGAGGACGGGTGATCATGCCGGCTGAGGAGCTCAGCGACAGACAGCCGGTCTCGCCGTTCGATCTCACCGCGGACATGCACTGTCCGCTGCTCGGGCTCTTCGGCAACGACGACCAGTACCCGACCCCAGCCGAAGTTGACGAGATCGAGGCGGCGCTAAAGAAGTTCGGCAAGGACTACGAGTTCTACCGTTACGACGGAGCGGGCCACGGATTCTTCAACAGTGAGAGCGTCATGTACCGGCCCGAGCAGGCGGTCGACGGCTGGCAGAAGGTGTTCGCGTTCTTCGAAAGGCATCTTCAGGGCGCGAGCACGGACTGAGTGTTCGGCGCGAGCAGAAAGGACGCTTCTATGTGCACTTCGGTGACCGAGCAGATCAAAGTGGTCGCGCACGGGCGCGGGCAGCGCGAATGGACTCCGCTCTCTTCTGCCCTCGTCTACTACGACCACCCGGTGCGAGCGACTTCTGAGCACACGATGGTGATCGATCTGCGCGGCGAGGATGGCTCGCCGTCATCCCGGGTTGTCATCGAGATGAGCGCGGCCTCTGCATCTGAGCTCGCGCGGACGATCCAACAGGTGCTTTCGGCACCGCCGGGGAGAGACGATCTCGCGAGACCTGCCGTCGAGACCTGAGGCGCGACAGCCCTGACGGACTAGCACTCCGAACGAGCCCCGAAAAAATCCCGTGGGTGGTGCTTGGACGGGAACGCCCGACGATCCACCCACTCGGATCGCCGGAACGCGCCTCGGCGATGCAAAAGTGTCGATTCGGGACTCGATCCCGGCGTTCGGACGGTGCGCGCTACTCGTGTCCGAACCAGCGACGCCGGCGTTCGGCGGCGAATTGTCGCTTTTCTTCGGCGCCTTCGGTCGAAGGTGGCGTGAACACCGCGGTCGGCGCGGGACCAGAAAGGAAGTTGGCGTTCACCTTTCCGACCGTTCGGTCGCCCATTTCCACATGACAAAGGATTGTTCCTGCGAACGGGGGAGGCGGAGAAGCTCCCGTCATCTCGGCCACGAGCACGTCAGCGACCGTGTCGGCTTCTCCTTCGGCGATGACGCCTGCTCTTGGAACTGGGGCGCTCGTGACGTCGCCGACCGCGTAGATGTCGGAGAACTTTGTCGCGAGCGTGCTGGGGTCGACAGCGATCCATCCGTCGTCGGAAAGGCCCGAATCAACGACGACTTGTGGAGCGCGATGGACCGGGACGGCGAGGAATAAGTCGAACGGCACGGAGTTGCCGTCTCTCAGGATCGCGACTCTGCGGTCGGGGTCGAGACGGTCGATCCAGGTGGCGTGCGAATACTCGATGCCGCGGCGGTCGCCGAGAGCGAGGATGGCATCGGAGACATCGACGGAGATCGGAATCGGCATCGGCATCGGCGTGAGAAGGCTGATCGACGATCGATCGCGGAACCCTCGCCGTGCAAGAAAGTCGTGCAGCATGAACGCGGTCTCATACGGTGCCGGAGGACATTTGAAGAAACCGCCGAGCACACCGATGACGACACGGCCGCCTTCGAATCCGGAGAGGACGTCCCGCGATTGTGCGGCGCCTTCTCGTGAATAGAACTCGTGTCCGGCCTCTGTGAGTCCGGGAGTCGCATCGACGTCGAGGTCAGCTCCCAGGGCGACGACAAGGATGTCCGCCTGGTGCACACCCCGGTCGGTTTCTACGCGTCTTGATCCGGCGTCGATCGCGAGCACCGTTTCCTGGCAGAACTCGACGTTCGGACGGGCGATGTCGCGGTAGGAAAGTTGGACTTCGTCGAAGGTGTGGTGCCCGAACATCACGTCAAGCTTCGAGAACCCGAACACGAAGGTGTCGCTCTTGTCGATGACCGTTACCCGTACACGGTCCCCGAGAACCTCGGAGAGCCGGGTCGACAGCTCGAGACCGCCGAACCCGGCACCGAGGATCACAATTCGAACGGGCATGAACTAGTTGGGCTGCGGGACGATCCTGATGTACGGCTTCGGTTGCTTCCACTCACCGAAGATTTCCTTGGCCTCGTCGTTCGACACTGAGCCGGAGATGATGACGTCCTCTCCTTGCTTCCAGTTGACGGGCGTCGAGACTCGGTGCTTGGCAGTGAGCTGCAGCGAATCGATGACCCGCAGCACCTCGTCGAAATTCCGACCGGTGGTCATCGGGTAGACGAGGATCAGCTTGATCTTTTTGTCGGGTCCGATGACAAAGACGTTGCGCACCGTCTGGTTGTCAGCCGGCGTGCGCGACTTCGCGTCGCCCGAGGTGCCCGCCGGCAGCATCCCGTACAGCGTGGACACGTTGAAATCGGCGTCGCCGATGATCGGGTAGTTGGGCCGAGCTCCCTGGGTCTCTTCGATGTCGTCAGCCCAGCGCTCGTGGTCTTGGGTCGCGTCCACCGAGAGTCCGATGATCTTGACGTTGCGCCGCTTGAACTCCGGCTCGAGCTTCGCCATGTACCCGAGCTCAGTGGTGCACACCGGGGTGAAATCCTTCGGATGCGAGAAGAGCACCGCCCAAGAGTCCCCGATCCAATCGTGGAATCTGATTCGTCCCTGCGTCGTCTCGGCTTCGAAATCTGGTGCGGTCTCGTTGATCGACAGTCCCATCTGACTTTCTCCTTCTCTCTTTGCGTGGATAGTTCGGTAGCTTTCTCGTCCTAGGCGTTGTCGGTCATGCGCACGACGGTCGATCGACCATTATCAGCGCTCGCGACGAGGTCGAGTTCGAGCGGGTGGAAGTCCTCGACGTGCTGGAGGACCTCAGCCATGCGCGGCCGAAACTCCTCATTCGCCTTCCAGACGTGCGTCGCTTCGGGGCTCGACCAAGGGCCGAAGCTAACGAATCGCCGCGCATCGTCGCGGTCTCGACCGAGCCGCAAGGTCCCTGCGCCGTCTTGGCCGCTCGCCCAGGCAGCGAACGACGCCCACGCGTCGACGAACTGGGCGGCTTTCGCGTCGTCGACGGTCCAAGTTCCAGTGGTGATCAGTTCAGACATCGATCCTCCTTTGCGTTGTCGGCAAGGCCGAAAAACGGATGGCGAGCGGAGCTGTTTCATGGCGTCGCCACGAGTCGTCGGGCACGACGCCATCACCGACCCGGACCCCGAATCCGCCCGAGAGACCACGCCAAGCCCACGTAATCGCACCAGCGACCCCTAAGACGTCGACGGTAATTGGCCGAAGGCGCACCCGCACAGCTCGAATCGTGTCTAGCGGTTTACGAAGGCGAGCCACTCGGTTTCGGGGCTTGCCAACGTTCGCCGTATCGCTCGTCTTTCGGCGAGGCGCCGCTCAATTCGCAAGACGACACCTGCCGGCCAAACCTTGCGCAGACGAGGTAGCGTTGCGGTCGCCTGCACTTGTGGGGCTGCACGGGGGGCGCTTGCCCCATCTAGAAAAGGCCGGTCCCACATGGACCCAAGCTCGCTGGTCCGTGGGCTCAACGCGGTCGGCGTGAACTCGCGTCGCGCGGCACTCGATCGCCTCCCTGACCAATCAATCGACTTAATCGACGCATCGACGGCGACTTCGTGACGCCGTCGGCGTCCGCGCTCGCCGAGCGGACGAGCAGCGCCAACCAGAAACAAGATCCCAATGCTTCGACTCCGGTGCCGTCGATGCCACGAGTGCAACGGGTGATCACCGCCGTCATCCTCTTGGCACCCCTCGCCGGGATCGGCGTGGCGATCGTGATGCTGTTCGGGCGCGACTTCACACTCCTCGACCTGGGGCTCGCAGTCGCCCTCTACGTCATCTCGGGACACGGGCTGACGGCCGGCTTCCACCGGATGTTTGCTCACCGCGGATTCACCGCCACCCGGGGGACGAAGATCGTCCTCGCCGTCGCCGGATCGCTCTGCTTCGAGGGGGCGCTGATCAGCTGGGTGGCGAACCACCGTCGTCATCACGCCTACACCGACGTGCTGGGCGATCCTCACTCCCCGCACCTCGACGAGCACGCCAGTTGGTCACGCACCCGCGGGTTGCTCCATGCCCACGTCGGCTGGCTGTTCAATGCGGACGAGACCGACGTCGGTCGGTGGGCCCCAGACCTCGTCGCCGATCCCGATCTCGTCCGGATAAGCCGCCTGTTCCCGCTCTTCTGTGGGGTGTCGCTCGCGCTGCCGACGCTGATCGGGTGGGCGGCGACGGGAAGCCTGGCGGGGGCTCTGGGCGGGCTGATCTGGGGCGGACTTGTCCGAGTCTTCCTCCTCCAGCACGTCACCTTTGCCGTCAACTCGGCTTGCCATATCTGGGGGAAGCGGCCCTTCGTCACCAGAGCGCAGGACATGGCGACGAACTTCGCTCCGCTCGCCCTCCTTTCGATGGGCGAGAGTTGGCACAACTTCCACCACTCGATCCCCCGTGCCGCGTGTCACGGGGTTGACCGCGGCCAGCTCGACTCGACGGCGCGGGTGATCCGCCTCCTCGAGCTGTTCGGTCGGGCAAAGGACGTTCGCTGGCCCTCGGTCGAGGCCGTCGGCGCGCGACGCAAAGTGAAGTCGCCCGCCCGCTTGCTTCGCCTCCACCTGACGAGTGAGACGTTCCCGGGATCACCACCTCGATGAGTCAGATGATCGTCGTGACCGAGTACCGGGCGAAGCCCGGCAAGCGCGGCGAGCTCTTCGAACTTTTCGATCGGCTCCTCGCGCCTCAGCTAGCGCCAGGCCGGGACCTCGTCGTCTGGTCGAACTCGGCGATCGAGCGCGACGCGTCCTTTTTGATCGAGTATTGGAGCGAAGCCGAAAGTTTCGCTTTCGTCTTCGACACGCCGTGGTACGTCGAATACGTCCTTGGCGTTGACCAGCTCGTGAGCATCCCTCCGACGACGGTGGTCAGCGTGCCGGTCTTCGTCGAAGGGATATGAGCGCGTCTAGGTCAGGGCCTGCGAGAGGCGCGGCGGCTTGAGATAGCGCATCCGTGCCGCGATCGCACCGCTCGAGACCGCCGCCCAGCCACACCAGACTGAGGCGAACCCGTCGACGGTCACCCAGGCGATAAGGGCGACGGCGACGACGTTGACGAGCCCGAAGATCCGAACGGCGCGGTACCGCGAGCAGAGCAACGTCCCGCACACCGCCACGACGTAGAGCACGACGATCAGCCCGCCGTCTGAGACCTTGATCCCGTAGGCGAGGTGGTACGGGCGCAGGTGGACCGTGACCGGACCGCGCAACATGGCGGCGAGGAGGATTCCTGCGACGACCGCACCGGTGATCACAAAGGGCGCCATCACCAGTCTTCGAGTTCCGTTCGGCTCGCTCCACATGATGACGCCCGGGACGACGATCGGCAGTACCACGAAGGCGATCACGAGGTACTCCCAGAGCGCCACCCGGCCAATCGAATGAGAGATGTCACCCATCAAGCTCCACCAGACCACGGACTCGCTCAGCTGGTGGAGTCCGAGGAGGACGGGCAGGGCCGCGAGGGCAACATGGTCCCTGCGCTGGTCCACGTGGCGCAGCGCGTCAACGCCGATTCCGCTCACCAGCACCCCGGTGACGACGTCGGCCTCGGGCGAAAAGCACACGCCCGGACCCTACCGGCAGGGATCACCACCACTTGGCTTCGTGCACGTCGAGTTCTCGCCTGATGCGTGGAGGGAGACGTCGACCGTGTTCTTATCGGCCGCCAATTCCTTCGTTGGAAATCGCGGCACGGAAAATCTGGCGGGAAACGGATAAGCGACTAGGGGGAGTCGATTCTCCGCAACAGACGCCAACACCAACGAAGACTTCATTGCTTGGGTGTCTTTGGCGTTGATGAAGGAAGGCACCGGCATGCCGGCGGATTCGCTCAGACGCAAATGTGCCTCTGAGCTGCGCCCCCGGCAGGACTCGAACCTGCGACACGCGGTTTAGGAAACCGCTGCTCTTTCCTCTGAGCTACGGGGGCGGGTCCCGTGGTTACTGCGCCGACTTCGGCACGCTCGCGGGCCTCACATCGTACGGGAGGTACCGATCCGACCCGAGGGGCGCCGCCAGCCCGCCCATTCCTGCAACGGCCCGCGACAAAACGGGTTCTTCAGTGCGGTACCGACTGATACATCGCGTTCGTACCTTCGGGCGCACGGAGCTGGCAGTGCGGGGCGTGACGGACGCCCGTTCAGCGGGCGGAAGCAACCGACCGGATTGCTCCCACGCGGCGGAGAGGGCGGCAGCAGGACTCAGCCCGCGTCTTGTTGGGAGTGACAGAAAACTTACGAACGATGGCATTTCTGCCACTTTTCTCCGGTCGGAATCAAAGGCACCATGAAAGGGACGGCGCAGTGTTGACGGAAAGGTGGTCGAGGCGATGCTCAATCCTTCGTTCTTCGGCAGTGATATTGAGCGGCGCGCTCGCCAGCTCCGGGCTTTGCCCGAGGCTTGCCACGTGCGCCCCGGGAAGAGTCCTCGTCAACGGCGCTCACGGCGGAGGATCCGTGCTGCTCTCGGGACACGGCTGATCGTGTGGGGTGAGTCCCTCAGGTGGGGAGTCTGTGACGTTCAGATGGGACGAATTGGTGGGCAGCAGACCTGATGCTTCTGGCGACGGGGCAACGCGAGATGGCAGGATACTTCCGATCAACGCCATGCCCGCCAAACGCCGACCGCTGCTCGTGGTCCTCGTCGCCGACCAGCTCAGCCTGTTCGAGTTCTCGGCCGCCTGTGACGTCTTTGGCGACGCCGACGAGCTTTCGGACTCGGGCATCAATTGGTACCGGTTCGCGATCGCATCCGGGGGTGCGCCGCGGGTTTCGGCGGATGTCGGCGGAGTCGTGGTCGAAGTCGAACACGGCCTCTCTTCGTTGCGCGAGGCGCACACGATCATCGTTCCGCCGTCCGTCCTGCAATTCGACCTGCCGGATGAAATCGCAATCGAATTGCGGCGCGCCCACGCTCGCGGCGCGCGGATCGCGTCGCTGTGCACCGGCGCGTTCGTCCTCGCAAGGGCGGGACTCCTCAATGGCCGCGAAGCGACGACTCACTGGGCAAGCGCGGCTCGCCTAGCCGAGCAGTATCCCGACGTATCGGTGAACCCGGACGTTCTCTACATCGACAACGGCGACATCATGACGTCTGCCGGAAGCGCCGCATCGCTCGATCTGTGTTTGCACATCGTCCGGAAGGACTTCGGCGCGGAGGTTGCGAACGTGATCGCGCGTTCGATGGTGATCTCACCACACCGCGAAGGCGGTCAAGCGCAGTTCGTGTCGCGGCCGATTCCAACCGCGTTCGCAGGTGATCTATTCTCCGACGTTCTCGCCTGGGCGGTCGACCACTTGCCCGAGGATCTGCCAGTCGAGATGCTCGCGCAGCGCGCGGCGATGAGCCAACGGACATTCGCGCGCAAGTTCCGCGAGGTGACGGGCACGACCCCGCACCAATGGCTCGTTTCGCAGAGGATTTTCCTTGCCCAACGCCTGCTCGAGTCGTCGGACCTTTCGGTCGATCTCGTCGCCTGGAAGAGCGGTTTCGGCACGGCGACGAACCTCAGAATGCAGTTTCAGAAAGCCACCGGCATCGCACCGAGCGCATACCGCAGGACGTTCCGAACCGCTTCGTGACCATCCACGCGGCGCTCTGGCCTGATCCGAGCGCGGCGGGACTTAGTCAGTGGGCACCCTGTCGTGTGCGGCGACCCCACGATCTCGACAGAACCCTGATCCGCCCCACGAGCGTCACCCGGCCTTTCGCGCCGTGATGCACCGTGTTTCGTAGTCGAAGAGGATCGCGTCGCCGAACCGGTCGAGAACCGCCGAGACGTCCAAGATCGAGCGCGGCGCGTTGCGCTTCGGGCATGACGGCGATCTCGCTCCAGGTGAGCCACATCGAAAGCCAATGCTCTCGCGTGAGTAGCCACTGCCAGGGATAACGGTGCAGCTCACACGGAGCGAAACGTCCGGACCGCTCGATCGCTTCCGCGTGCTCGGAGACGTCGTGTTCCGGCCAATCCTTCCGTTCGTCGGCACGATCGACACCCGGCCCGCCGAACCGATCGCTCCCATGTCGCGTCGACGCCTCGTGGAGCGCCTTTTCGAGATCGGAATCGTGGGGATGGCTGTGATTCCAGAAGACGGCGATCTGGCCGTGTTGCTCGAGGACGTCGGCCGCCTTCTGCGGCGCGACCTCCGGGTCGACCCAGTGCCAGGCCTGTCCGGCGGTCACGAGATCGAACGTCCGCCCGTTCGCCACCCACGACTCGAACGGCGCGACCTCGACGCGGATGCCGTGGCTGCGGGCTTTTGTCGCCATGCGTTCATCGATCTCGATGCCGAGCACCTCACAGCCGCGCGCCGCGAAGAGCCGAGCCGCCTTACCCGTTCCGCAGCCGACGTCGAGAATCCGCGGCCTCGACCCGGCGACGAGGTCGTCGATCAGCTCCGCGGGATAGCTCGGGCGGTAGCGGTCGTACGCCTCGGCGCGGGCGCCGAAGGATTCTGCCCGGACGCGGTTTTCGTAGGACACCAAGATTCCTTTCGGTGGAGGCGGTGGGGGAAGGGCTCGCCTCTTCTCATTCGTACCCGAACGTCGCGTCGGCCGCACGCAAGCGGCGGCTCGTGCTCTGCCGCGAGGTCGCCCTATCCTCGACGTTTGTGAAGACGATCACGACTCCTTTGCGCACCGACTGTTACATCGGCGGCGGTTGGCGCGAGGCGAGCGGCGCGCAGCGGTTCGAGGTCCTCGACCCGGCCACCGAGGAGGTTCTCGAAACCGTCGCCGACGGGTCGGCGCCGGACGTGCTCGAGGCCGTCGCCGCTGCCCACGACGCCCTCGGCGCATGGGCGGCGACGCCGCCGCGTCGCCGAGGCGAGATCCTGCGGCGATCCTTCGAGCTGATGATCGAGCGCACCGACGAGCTCGCCAGGTTGATGGTGATGGAGAACGGCAAAGCGCTTTCCGACGCCCGCGGCGAGATCACCTACGCGGCGGAGTTCTTCCGGTGGTTCTCCGAAGAGGCGGTGCGCAACTCGGGCGATGTCGTCACGGCACCCTCTGGCACGAACCGGATCCTCGTCTTGCGCCAGCCGATCGGGGTGGCGCTGCTCATCACGCCGTGGAATTTCCCTGCGGCGATGCTCACCCGCAAGATCGGCCCCGCTCTCGCCGCCGGATGCACCGTCGTCTGCAAACCGGCGAAGGAGACGCCGCTCTCGGCGCTCGCCATCGCCGGGATCCTCGACGAGGCGGGCGTGCCGCCCGGCGTCGTGAACATCGTGCCGACGTCGCACGCCGCTCAGCTCGTCGACGCGGCCCTCTCCGACGACCGCGTCCGCAAGCTCTCGTTCACCGGGTCGACCGAGGTCGGCCGGATGCTGCTCGAGAAGGCGTCGAGCAAGGTGATCTCGTCGTCGATGGAGCTCGGTGGCAACGCGCCGTTCCTGATCTTCGCCGACGCGAACCTCGACGACGCTGTCGCGGGGGCGATGCTCGCGAAGATGCGCAACGGCGGCGAGGCCTGTACCGCCGCCAACCGCTTCTACGTCGAGGCGTCGATCGCCGACGAGTTCGTCGCGAGGCTGACCGCGCAGATGGCGGCGGTGCGGATGGGCAACGGGCTCGAAGACGGCGTCCAGCTCGGGCCGCTCGTCAACGCGGACACGCGCGACAAGGTGGCCGACCTCGTCGACGGCGCGCTGAGCGCTGGCGCGCAGGCGACGACGGGGGGATCGCTCCCCGCCGGTCCCGGCTTCTTCTATCCGGCGACGGTCCTCGATCACGTGTCGCCGGGGTCGCCGATCCTGCGCAGCGAGATCTTCGGGCCCGTCGCGCCGGTCGTCAGCTTTCACTCCGAAAAAGAGGCGATCGAGCTCGCGAACGACACGATCTTCGGGCTCGTCTCCTACGTGTACACCGCCGATCTTGCCCGCGGATTGCGGGTGTCCGAGGCGCTTGAGACGGGGATGGTCGGCTTGAACCGGGGGATTGTCTCGGATCCGTCAGCCCCCTTCGGCGGCGTGAAGCAGTCCGGCCTTGGTCGCGAAGGCGGGCACGAGGGCATGAACGAGTACCTCGAGACGAAGTACATCGCCGTCTCCTGGTAGCGAGGTCACTGCCCGAAGAGAAAGGACGCGTCTTCGAAGTGAGCGACGAACTCGACCTCGACTGTTTCGGACTCACGGACTACCACGCTCGACAAGGCGATAAATGGGCACGCGACGCGCCCGAGAAGATCCCGCTCTGGGTCGCCGATATGGACTTCCCGATCGCGGCGCCGATTCGGCGGGCGCTCCAAGAAGTGATCGAGAACAGCGACCTCGGCTACCCGCACCAGTCGTTGGAAGAGCGGCTGATCGGCGCCTTCGCGAGGTGGTCGAAGACCCGCTACGGCCTCGAAGTCGATCCCGAGCTCACCGTCGTTGCGACCGACGTCATCCAGGCCCTGTTTTTTGCCATCGTCACCTTGAGCGAACCGGGCGACGGCGTCCTCGTCTTCACGCCGGCATACCCGCCCTATTTCGTCACGCATGAACAGACCGGACGGCGGATGGTCACCTACGACCTCGAGCTCGTCGAGGGCGAGTACCGCTTCGACTTCGGGGCGGTGCGGGAACTCGTGCGCGCCGAGCGCCCAACGCTGATGCTGCTCTGCAATCCGCACAACCCGACGGGAAAGGTCTTCAGTCGCCATGAGCTCGCCGAGCTCGCGCAGATCGCAGAGGAATTCGATCTTGTCATCGTCTCCGACGAGGTCCACAGCGATCTCGTCTATCCGGGCGCGACGCACGTCCCGATCGCGAGGCTCGGTGGCGACGTCGCGCAGCGCACGATCACGCTGAACTCGGCGAGCAAGACCTTCAACCTGGCGGGGCTCCGATGCGCCCTCGCGGCGTGCGGCTCGCCGCACCTCGCGCAACGCCTCACTTTGATCCCCCGCCGTCAGCGCGGCACCATCAACAACCTCGGCATGCTCGCCGCGCTCACCGGCTGGGAGGAGGGGGGTCCGTGGCTCGAGGCGGTCCTTTCGTACCTCGAGCGCAACTGCGGCCACGTCCTCGAGGCACTCTCCGGCGTGCCGGGCGTGTCGTGTGCGAGGCCGCAGGCGACCTACCTCGCCTGGCTCGACCTGCGCACCTCGGGCCTCGGCGACGACCCGGCAGCGGTCTTTTCGGAACAGGCGGGTGTCACGTTGCTGCCCGGCCCCCACTTCGGCGACGTCGGGAGGGGGTACGCGCGGCTGAACTTCGCGACGACGACCGAGGTGCTCGACGTCGGTCTGGAGCGCCTGCGCGCCTTTCTTCTCGCACGGGGGTGACATCGACGCGCGTCCCGGCCCGCGGGACGAATCGGCCACCTAGCATCCGCTTCTCGACGCGGCGACGGGGGGAACCTTGGCAGAGCTGAAAGCGGGTGACAAGGCGCCGGCCTTCCGGCTTTCGACCGACGACGGCGGCAAGGTCGCGCTGAGCGACTACCGCGGCCGGCGGGTCGTCGTCTACTTCTACCCCGCCGACGACACCCCGGGTTGCACGAAGGAGGCGTGTCAGTTCAACGACCTCCTCGGCGAGTACGGCGCGTCCGGCGTCGACGTGATCGGGATCTCCCCGGATGGACAGGACTCGCATCGGCGGTTCCGTGCGAAGTACGACCTGAAGATCCGCCTCGCGTCCGACCCGTCGCACGAGACGATGGAGCGCTACGGCGCCTGGGGTGAAAAGACGCTCTACGGCAGGAAGTCGGTCGGCGTAATCCGCTCGACGTTCCTCGTCGCGCCCGACGGGCGGATCGAGCGCGCCTGGTATCGCGTGCGCGCAGATGGCCATGCACAAAAGGTGCTCGAGGCATTGGAGGCGTGAGCCGTGCCGCCTGAAAAACCGCAGTGGAAGGAGCTCTTCACCGAGGTCGTGACCTCGGGTCTGTGCACCGGGTGCGCCTCGTGCATCGTCGCTTGCCCCTACGACGTGTTGTCGTACGACAGTGACGGGGGCCGGTACCGCCCATTCCACATCGACGCCGAGGGCGGACCTGACGACTGCACGCACGGCCAGCGCGGCTGCACGCTGTGCACGCGTGCGTGCCCGCGCTTTCGCTCCTGGGAGGAAGAGATCGACACGTATCTCTTCGGTCGTGCCCGAGAGACCGAAGAGATCGCCGGTATCGCCAAAGAAACGCTGCTCGTGCGGACGACGGACGCAGAGATCGCAGGCGTCGGCCAGGATGGCGGCCTCGTCTCGGCGATGCTGATCTGGGCGCTCGAACACGACGTCGCCGACGCGGCGCTCGTCTCGTATCTCGAGGGTGACGGTTCGACGTGGCGCGCCGTCCCCGGTGTCGCGCGCAACCGCGCCGACGTGTTGCGCGTGGCCGGATCGCGCTACACGTACTCGGCGAACCCCCTTGCCTACGTCGAGGCGACCGACACCGGTGCCGACCGGATCGCGCTCGTCGGGATGAGCTGCCAGGCGTCTGCGCCAGCGGTGATGGCGGCGCGCAAGGCCGGCAAGGTCGCGCGGCGGTTCGTGCTTTCGATCGGGCTGTTGTGCTCGAAGACCTTCGACGATTCGATCTTCGATGAGCTCCTCGACGCGCGCTACGGACTGAAGCGCGAGGACATCGTGAAGATGAACATCAAAGGCGCTTTGCTGATCTGGACGCGCGATGGCAACGAGCATCGAATCCCGCTCAAAGAGGCGCACAGCTGGACGCGCGAAGGATGCAAGCAGTGTCCGGACTTCGCGGCCGAGCACGCGGACATCTCCGCCGGAGGGATCGGAGTCGACAACGACTGGACGCTAACGATCGTTCGCACCGAGCGCGGTGCCGAGCTGCTTGGTCAAATGCGTGATGCCGGCGCCGTCGAGGTGCGACCGGCGTCGGACGACGGGACCGTGTTGCCGCTTTTGGAAAAGCTCTCGCGGGTGAGCCGCCGGCACTGGCCGGAGACCGCCGACCTCGCGCCAGGTCGCATCCCCGTCATCGCCGGTTGAGCGGCCCGCGGTGCGACGCGGTCTCGTTCGAGTGGCCGCGATGTTTCAGCGCAGGCGCGCCGTGGCGAGGCGGAGCACGTCGTCGAACATCCCGGCGGTGAGCAGACCGGTGAAGACGTTGCGCTGGCTCGGGTGGTACGAGCACACGACGGTGAGATCGCCGGTCGCGCCGCGGACGGGCACCTCGATCCCGTGGGCGAATTTCGGCCTCGGTGCGCGTCTTTCGGGGACGAGCGCCCGCCAAGTTGCGTTGTAGGCGAACGCGCCGAGGCAGAGGACGACGCGCTTTTCACGGAGAAGGGACAGCACCCGTTCGAGATAGGGAAAGCAGCTGTCGCGCTCATCGGTGGTCGGTCGATTGTCGGGTGGACTGCAGCGCACCGCCGCGGTGACAAAGCAGTCACGGAGCACGAGTCCGTCATCAATCGCCGTGCTTGTCGGTTGATTCGCAAAGCCGGCGCGGTGAAGCGCCGCGAACAAGAAGTCTCCGGAGCGGTCACCGGTGAACATCCGGCCGGTGCGGTTGCCACCGTTCGCCGCCGGCGCGAGACCGACGACGACGAGACGCCCACCGTCATCGCCGAGCGAAGGGACGGGACGCGCCCAATACCTTTCGCCGCGATGCGACGCGGGGGGATCGAGCGCGATCCCCTCACGCCAGGCGACCAGGCGCGGACAGCGACGGCAATGCGTGACCTCCCACTCGAGCAGCCATAACGGCTGCTCATCAGGGACTGATCGATGGTTTTCACGCAAAGGCAACGGATTAGGTTGGCAACTGTGCCCGCAGGTCGCAAACCTCCGCCATACACGTATGTGTGCTTCGTTCGTCACGGCACGACGCCCACGACGGGCAAGGTCATGCCGGGTCGAGCGCCAGGACTCCACCTGTCGGACAAGGGCCGCGAGGAGGCGCGCGACGTGGCCGAGCGCCTCGCCGCTCTCGGGACCGTGCGCGCCGTGTACAGCTCGCCGATGGACCGCACACGTGAGACGGCGGAAGAGATCGGCGCGCGCCTCGGTCTCGCTCCGACGCTCGACGAGGCGTTGTTGGAGTGCGACACCGGTGACTGGACGGGGATGTCGCTCGCGGCGCTGAGAAAGATGCCCGAATGGCGCTTGGTCACGCAGAATCCGTCGAGTTTTCGCTTCCCGAAGGGTGAGTCGTTCCGCGAGCTCGAGAATCGCGTCGGCGAGGCGATCGAACGGCTCACCGAAAAGCACGTCGGCGAGGTCATCGTCGCAGTGGGCCACGCCGACACGATCAAAGTCGCGGTCGCACGCGCCCTTGGCAGCCCGCTCGACCTTTTCGATCGCGCCGCAATCCGCCCGGCTTCAACAACGGTCATCGCCTACGGCCCCGGCGCGCCGAACGTGCTCAGCGTGAACACGTTCGGACCACTCGGCAAGGTGGGAGTGCCATCGCTCGAAGCGTCGGCGAACACCGCCGCGGGGCAGCGTTCGAGCGCGAGACCGAAGACGAGGTGAGCGAGGTGTTCGAGCTCGACTCGCCCTCGCGGATCACCTTCGGCGCGATCGGCCCCATCGGCCAGAGGCTCTTCGTCTTGCAGGCGCGACAGGACGAGAACCTCATCACGATGAAACTGGAAAAACAACAGGTCGCGTCGATCTCCCAGAGCCTCGGACAGATGCTCGAGGACCTGCCGCGCCTCGGTCACCTCCCGGACGACACCGAGCTCGAGGTCGAGACATTCGAGGAGCCCGACTTCGTCGTCGGCACGCTCGCGATCGCGTACGACCCCGAAGACGACCGCGTCGTCATCCTGACCGAAGAGGCGACCGGAGAGGACGAGGTCGGTGAAACGGCGCGTATCGCTTGCACGCGAGAACAGGCGGGCGCGCTCGCGATCCGCGGCGTGTGCTTGGTCGAGGCGGGACGACCGGCGTGCCCGCTCTGCGGCTATCCCCTCGACCCGAGAGGTCACACGTGTCCGCGGACGAACGGCAACCGCGCCCCGCTGACCTGAGCGACGAGCAGTGGCTGTCGCTCCTCGGATCCGGGACGATCGAGGTCGAGGGGCGCATGCCGTGGAGTTCGAACGCGATCTTTTTGGTGCTCTTGCGTCTCGGCAACCACGAAGGAAGGGCGGTCTACAAGCCAGCGGCTGGTGAACGCGAGCTGTGGGACTTCCCTGGCGGGGTCTACCGACGGGAAGTCGCCGCGTTCGAGCTCGACCGCGCGATCGGGATTCACGTCGTGCCGGCGGCGGTCGTGCGCAGCGACGCTCCCTACGGCGAGGGATCGCTCCAGCGCTTCATCGAGGCTCGTTTCGACGAGCACTATTTCTCGCTCCGAGAAGCGGTCGCCCATCACGATGCGTTGCGGGAGATCGCCGCGTTCGATCTGCTCGCGAACAACGCCGACCGCAAAGGTGGTCACCTGCTCGTCGACACGAACGACAAGCTCTGGGCGATCGACAACGCCCTGACCTTTCACGCGGATCGAAAGCTTCGCACCGTGATGTGGGACTTCATCGGTGATGCGATCCCGGACCGTGTGCTCAAGGGCGCCGGCGCTCTCGTCGACGACCTCCCCCAACCGCTCGTCGCGCTGCTCTCGGACGAGGAACAGCACGCGTTGCGCGCCCGGGCGCGCGCCCTCCTCGATGACCCGTACTTTCCCGAACCCGACGACGAGACGCGTCTTCCCTGGCCGCTCGTTTGAAGCGACGACCGAAACCCGCGGCGAAAGGGCGTACCCGCGTGGCTGAGCGGACGATCGGACTCCATCTCCTTGCAGCTGGAGCGCAATCGCGCCGATAAGTTGCTCCCATGACTGACGAGCACGTCTCCACGGAACCCGAACGCCTCGAGCTCACCGAGGCCGAGTGGCGGTCCCGTCTCAGCGATGCGCAATACAAGGTGTTGCGCGAGAAGGCGACCGACGTTCCCTTCCGTGGCGAGTTCACCCATCCCGGACATCACGGCGTGTTCCGCTGTGCCGGGTGCGGCGCGGAACTGTTCTTGAGCGACACGCAGTTCGACTCCGGCTCGGGGTGGCCGAGTTTCACCGCCCCCGTGTCTTCGGACGCCGTCGACGTGTTAACCGATCGCAGCTACGGCATGGTTCGCACCGAGATCACCTGCTCCCGTTGCGGTGGCCACCTCGGCCACGTCTTCCCAGATGGTCCTGGTCCGTCGGGCGAGCGGTACTGCGTCAATTCGTCGGCCCTCGCCCTCGATCCGCAGGCCGACGACGCCGCCGGGTCAAAGTCCGAGTAAACCGCTCAGAATTTCACGCGACTGCAACACTGACGCGGCCAGGTTGTCGCTTCTCGCCGCGATGATTGAGCTATGTCACTGTCTCGCAGCGTCATGACGTCCCTTCGGGAGCGGCAGTCGAGCGAGCGCGAATCGACTGCTGGGGGATCAGTCGTTGAGCTCGAACTCGCGTCCCGCCACCCTGAACGTTTCATCGTGATCGAGTCGTGTCATTCCACATGGCTCTTCGATACCGTCGATCGTCGGTTCTGCCGGGTGCTGCGCACCTCGCTCGAGCCCCCGACCGTCGCCACGGATTGGCGGAGCTACGACCGGCTGGTCGTCGAGGACGACACCGATGCGTTCGTCGTCTTCTTGGACCCATCCGGAACCCGGTTGTTGCGCTCGTGGCGCCACAGTTCACACTGCGCGCACTGCGGGCGTGACTTCACCGGCGAGCTCTCGCTAGAGGATCTCCGCAAGGTCGCGCGCGCCTGAGCGGCGCATCTCCCCAGAATCCCGCCGCCGCGCGCCTCCCCCGGTGCCCTTTGGGCACCGGGGGAGCACCATCTCGGGGGACGATCGGCGCGGTCCGAACATCCGCAAGAATCAAATCGTGAGTGAAACCGGACCTGACGAACCCCAACAGCTGATCGTGGTCACCGGAGCGCCCAGCGGACAGCGCGCGGGCACGAAGCCGGGAGAAGGGCCCTTCGACGGCGAGTCGGTGGAACGGCCGGCGAAGGTGATGCGGATCGGCTCGATGATCAAGCAGCTCCTCGACGAAGTGGAGAAAGCGCCGCTCGACTCGGCGAGCAGGTCGCGGCTGAAGGAGATCTACGAGCGCTCGGTCGCCGAACTGGCGGACGGGCTCTCACCCGAGCTCGTCGAGGAGCTCGATCGCCTCGCGCTGCCCTTCGAGTCGGAGGAGCCGAGCGACGCCGAGCTGCGGATCGCGCAGGCGCAGCTCGTCGGTTGGCTGGAGGGACTGTTCCACGGGATCCAGGCGGCACTCTTTGCCCAGCAGCTCGCGGCGCAGTCGCAGCTCGAGGAGATGCGCCGCCGCAGCCTGCCTGCCGGGTCAACCGAGGAGCCGCCGGCACAAGAGCGGCCCGGGCCGTATCTGTAGGCCGACCGCTCTCGGCGGGAGTCCAATCGGGCGCATGACGCGGAGCGCCGTGCGCGGTAGATTCGCCGGCAGTCGAATCACAACGCTGTTGTTTATCCACACGCCGGTGTGGACGTCCTGTGGAGGCGAGGAATGACGAGGTCGGGAGCCGAGTCTTCCTTTGTCCACCTCCACCAGCACACCGAGTTCTCGATGCTCGACGGCGCGGCGCGCATCGCCGACCTCGTCGCGGCGGCGGTCGCCGACCACCAACCGGCGCTCGCCATCACCGATCACGGGAACATGTACGGGGTCCTCGACTTTTACGCCGAGTGCAAGGCGAAGGGCCTCACGCCGATCATCGGCATCGAGGCGTACATGGCGGCGAACTCGCGCTTCGATCGTCCGGTGCGACGCGGCCGCCTCGACGACACTGGCGGCGAGGGCGAACGGGGCGAGAAGCTCTACTACCACCTCACGCTGCTCGCCGAGTCGACGGCGGGCTACCGCAACTTGATGAAGCTCGCCTCTGACGCGTATCTGGAGGGCTTCTTCTACAAGGCGCGTGCGGACTGGGAGCTATTCGAGCGCTATCACGAAGGCCTGATCGCGACGAGCGGTTGCTTGGGCGGCGTCGTCGCGCAGGCGTTGTTGAACGGCGACGAGGCCGAAGCGAAATCCCTCGCCGGCCGGCTCCAAGACATCTTCGGGCACGACAACTTCTTCATCGAACTGCAGGACCACGGGATCCTCGAGCAGAAGAGGATCAATCCCGCTCTGATCGAGATCGCGCGCGCGCTCGATGCGCCGTTGGTCGCGACGAACGACGCGCACTACTGCCGTCGAGAAGACGCGGTCGCACACGACGCGCTGTTGTGCGTGCAGACCGGGACGACGATCGACGATCCGAAGCGCTTCAAGTTCGAGGGATCCGAGCACTACCTGAAGTCCGCCGCAGAGATGCGAGAGCTTTTCCGCGACTACCCCGACGCGTGCGACAACACGCTGTGGATCGCGGAGCGGGCAAACGTCGAGATCGAGCTCGGTAGGCCGGTGTTGCCCGAGTTCCAGATCCCCTCGGAGTTCCAAAAGGCGACCCCCGAGGCGTCGGCGATGGCGTACCTTCGGAACCTCACCGTCGAGGGCGCGCGGGAGCGCTTTGGCACGCCCGTGCCGGACGAGGTGGAAGAGCGCCTCAACTACGAGCTCTCGGTCATCGAGAGCATGGGATTTGCCGCGTACTTCCTCGTCGTCTGGGACCTCATCGCCTACGCGCGTTCGAGGAACATCCGCGTCGGCCCTGGTCGAGGCTCAGCGGCCGGTTGCCTCGTCGCCTACTGCCTGCGCATCGTCGACATCGATCCGATCCGCTATGGGCTCGTCTTCGAGCGCTTCTTGAACCCGGGACGCAAGCAGATGCCCGACATCGACATGGACTTCGACGAGCGCTACCGCTCCCAGCTGATCAAGTACGCCGCCGAGCGCTACGGCTACGACCACGTCGCGCAAATCGTGACCTTCTCCCGCATCAAGGCCCGGGCGGCGGTGCGCGACGCGGCGCGGGTGCTCGGGCTGCCGTACGCGGTCGGCGACCGCGTCGCGAAGGCGATGCCGCCGCTCGTGATGGGACGCGACACGCCCCTCGACGCGTGCTTCACGAAACGGCGCGACTTCGAGAGTTCCTACGCCGCGGCGGCCGGGCTCCGGGAGATGTACGAAGCCGACGGCGATGCGCGCACGGCGATCGATGTCGCGCGCGGCCTCGAGGGACTGCGTCGACAAGACGGCATCCACGCCGCCGCGGTCGTGATCACGAAGGAGCCGCTCACCGAGTACCTGCCGATTCAGCGCAAGCCGGAGCCGGGCCAGGACCCCGCGGAGTCACCGATCGTCACCCAGTACGAGATGCACGGCGTCGAGGCGCTCGGGCTTTTGAAGATGGACTTCCTCGGTCTCCGCAACCTCTCGGTGATCGAGACCGCGCTCGACCTCATCGAGTCGGCGACGGGCGAGCGTCCCGACATCGACAACGTGCCGTTGGACGACGAGAAGACCTTCAAGATGCTGCAGCGCGGCGACACGATCGGGGTCTTCCAGCTCGAGGGCGGGGCGATGCGGACGACCGTGCGCGCGCTCGCGCCGACGACCTTCGATCACGTCGCCGCGCTCGTCGCGCTCTACCGGCCCGGACCAATGGCCCAGGGCTGGCACCGGGACTACCCCGAGCTGAAGAACGGTCGGATGGCGATCGAGTACCTCCATCCCGACATGGAAGAGGTGCTCGGGGACACCTACGGACTGATGCTCTACCAAGAGTCCGTGATGCGCGTCGCGCAGCGCTTTGCCGGCTATTCGCTCGAGGCATCCGACAACCTCCGCAAGGCCGTCGGCAAAAAGGACCGTGAGCTCATCGAGGCTGAACGCGAGAAGTTCCTGCAAGGATGCGTCCAGCAGGGCTACGGCGAAGACCTCGGAAACACGCTGTTTGAGATCATCAAGCCGTTCGCCGACTACGCGTTCAACAAGTCCCACGCCTACGGCTACGGGCTCGTCGCGTACCAGACCGCTTGGCTGAAGGCGAACTATCCCGTCGAGTACCTCGCCGCCTTGCTGTCCTCGGTGAAAGACGACAAGGACAAGACCGCCGTCTACCTCGCCGAGTGCCGCAACCTTGGCATCGATGTGCGCGTGCCGGACGTCAACGCTTCGGCGTCGAATTTCATCGCCCGGCGCGCCGAGGATCCGTCCTCCGGTCCGGGGACGATCATCTTCGGGCTCTCGGCGGTGCGAAACGTTGGCGAGGGCGTCGTCGCGCAGATCGTCGCAGAACGCGAGCGCAACGGTCCGTTCGCCGACTTCCACGACTTCTGCTGCCGGGTCGACCCGTTCGCGCTGAACAAGCGGTCGGTCGAATCGCTCGTCAAGGCGGGCGCCTTCGACAGCCTCGGCCACGCGCGAAAAGGGCTGTGCCTCGTGTTCGAAGAGATCATCGACCACGTCTTGGAGCGCCGGCGCGAAGAAGAGCTCGGCATCTCGACGTTGTTCTCCGTGTTATCCGATTCGGCGGCCGAAGAGCCCTCCGCCTTGCAAGAGGCGCGGCGCGAGATCCCCGACTTCGAGTTCGACAAGGCCGACCGGCTGGCATTCGAAAAAGAAATGCTCGGCCTCTACGTCTCGGACCACCCGTTGATGGGGCTTTCGGGCGCGCTCCGCCAGAGAACCGAGATCTCGCTGCGCGAGCTGCTGGACCAGGCCTCCGCCCCCGACGCCGTTGCCGACCTCGGCGCGCCGCGCGTCGTCGGCGGCGTCGTGACCGCACTGAACCGGCGGCGGACGCGCCGGGGCGATCTGATGGCGACCTTCGTGCTCGAGGACCTCGAATCGGCGATCGAGGTCTTCGTCTTCCCCTCGACGATGCGCGAGTACGGGATGCGCCTCGAAGACGACGCGATCGTCGTCGTCCGCGGCCGTCTCGACTTGCGGGAGGACACGCCGAAGCTCGTCGCAACGGAGATCACCCGTCCCGAGATCTCCCCCGGGGATGGTGCTGGGCGCATCGAGGTCGCCGTCCCCGTGTCCTCGATCACCGACTCGATCGTCCAGAAGCTGAAGGAGCTCGTCGTCGAGCACCCGGGGTCGGTACCCGTCCACATCCGCCTCGGGCCGAAGCTCATCCGACTGCCTTCCCAGTTCAACGTCGAACCCGGTGCCGGCCTCGTCGGCGCGCTGAAAGAGCTCCTCGGGCAGAACGCGGTGATCGCGTAGCCTCAGCCGGCTGAGCTGGCCTTGAGCGAGGGCGCGCTGGCGCCTCGTAGAATGGTGACTGTCCACACCGCCCGTTCCGGGCGGTTCCACCTGCCCGGAGAAGGGCGGTGGCCCGGATTACGGGTCGCCAAACTCGAGCTGTAAGGGGTTGTCGAGAGTGATCGACGTCGTCACGAAAGATTGCACGGCGCTCAGCGATGCCGAGATCGCCGAGCTCGCAGACCTGTGCGCCGAAAACGACAACGGATACGAGGTCGGGTTCCTCTCGAAGGTCCGCGAGGAGTGGGTGCTCGTCTCTCAGGCCCGCGAGAACCAGAAGCTGCGCGGCTTTGCCTTCTCGACTCTCGAGCGGATCGGCGGCACGCCGAGCCTGCTCGTCGGGGTGGGCGCGTTCACCCGGACGAACACCTCTGACCAGGCGCTGCGCGCCGTGATGCGCGACCTCTTTCGACGGGCGGTCCTCGCTTTCCCCGATGAGGACGTGCTCGTCGGGACGCGGATGATCGACCCCTCCGCCTTCCGCGGCTACGGCGGGCTGTCCGACGTCGTCCCCCGCCCCAGCCACAAGCCATCCGGCGAGGAGCGGGCCTGGGGGAGACGGCTTGCGAAGCGCTTCGGCGTCGACGGCCGCCTCGACGACCGGATCTTTGTCGTGAAAGGTGACGGCAACCCGACCGGGATGCTCGACTACTCGCCGCGCAAGAAGCCGGCCCTCGCCAACAAGTTCTCCGAACTGTTCACGCCGGTGACGGCTCTACGTCGCGACACTCTCGTCGCGTTCGGCTGGGCGATGGCCGAGGACCTCGCCGCCGGATCCCTCCCCAAGTAGGGCGCTCACCTGCTTCTTGCCGCGGCCGGGGATCCGGCGCGGCAACATGGCGGCGACGATCTTCGGGGCGTGCCCGTTCTGCACGCGCCCGAGCAAGCAGACGAGATAGCTCGGCCGGAATCCGAGCGTCTCGACGAGCGCGCCTTTGGTGAGCGGGCCGCTGCCGTTGCCGAGGGCGCGGGCGGCGAGCGGGTCGATGATCGGCATCTCCTGGGTGATCCCCGACCAGGAGACCGCCGCGACGACAGTGCCATCGAAGCGGGTCTGCAAGGCGAGCTGGCGCGGCGAGGTCTCGACGACCGCGACCGACTGCTGCGACCCGTCGAGATCCGTGTAGGCGATCGATGGGCCCCAGCTCGCCAGAACGGTCGCGCCCGGACGTTGCGGCGAAGCGAGTTCGGACAGCAGCCGTCTCACGGGGCGAAGGCGCGGTCGGCCGACGTAGGTCGGCGTCTCGGAGATCCCGATCGCCTCGGGCCGCGCCGGGTCGATCGTCACGTCGTCGCGGGCGAGAGGCACGGTGACGACGTCGAAGCGCGTGACGCGGCGAAGGCCATCAACGCTCTGCGCGACGAGGAACTTCGTCGCCTCGTCTGGCCGGGACCGCAGGACCGCTCCCGAGGTGCAGTCGACGCCGACCCATTCGGTGCGCCCGGCGAACAGGACGAGGCAGGTGATCCCCGAGCCGGCGACGGCTCGCGGCCGGACTCCGGGTTGGATCCGGCGTGGCAGGCGGACGTGTGCGCGCGGCAGTTTCATCGCGCGGCATCGATCGCGTCTCTGGCTGCGGCCAAGATCGCTCGATCGACGAGGGTTGGTTCGTACACCGGGGCGAGGCAGGTGCCCATCCGACAGACATATACCCCGTCACGATCCTTGCCGCTCGCAAGCGGGCTCTTCGTCTCGGCGCCGAGCACGAGGACGCGCTCTGGCGCGTACGGCCGGCCGGCGGCGCGAACGAGCTCGTCGTCACCGCCGACGACGACAACCTCAACGACACCGATCTCTGAGAAGAGCGCCGCCTCGACGAGCTGGGGGAACGCGATCGGCGACTGCTGCAGCGCGGCACCGGCCGCCCCGATCGTCGCCCGGGCGCGATCGGTGAAGGTCCCCTCGCCGGTGATCGCGCCGAGTCTCTCGAGCGCGTGCGCGGCGATCGAGCCGGCGGCCGGCGTCACGCCGTCGAAAAGCTCACGCGGCCGCACGACGAGCGGCGTCGCGTCCGATCCCGTCTGGTACCAGCCGCCGTCGTCGGCGGAGAAGAGGGCGATGAGGTCGCGAGCGATCACGGTTGCCTCGGCGAAGTCGGCGGCGTCGCCGCCGAGCTCGCCGAGACGCGTGAACGCGTCGACGAGCCACGCGTAGTCGTTCGCTACGGCGAGCTGCTCGGCGCGCCCTTGCGCAAAGCTGCGCAACCAGCGCCCGTCCGGACGCCGGAGATGCGCGCAGAGAAAGGTGGCGATCGCCCGTGCACCGTCGCGAAAGCGGGCATCGCCCGTCGCCGTTGCCGCCTCGGCGAGCACCGACGCCGTCATCGCGTTCCACTCGGTGACGACTTGGTCGTCGAGCGACGGACGGGGACGACGGGCGCGCGCCGAGAAGAGTTTCGCCCTTGCGCGTTCGATCGCCGCCGGGCGGATCCACTCACCGCGCACTGGGCGGTGCAGCACGTTGCGACCCTCGAAATTCCCCACATCGCTGACGCCGTACCACGCGGCGGCCTGCGCGGCGTCATCGCCCAAGGCGGCGTCGAACTCGGCGCGGGTCCAGACGTAGAAACGGCCCTCTTCGCCTTCGGAGTCGGCGTCCTCGGCCGCATAGATCCCGCCTCCCGGTGCGGCGAGGTCGCGCAACACGTACGAAAGCGTCTCGTCGACGACTTGGAGGTAGCGCGCCTCGCCGGTGACCTGCCAGGCGTGGAGGTAGGCGCGGGCGAGCGAAGCCTCGTCGTAGAGCATCTTTTCGAAGTGCGGCACCTGCCAGGCGCGGTCGACCGAGTACCGGCAGAAGCCGCCGCCCAAGTGGTCGTAGATTCCGCCGGACGCCATCGCATCGAGCGCGGCGAGCGCCATCTCTTCGGCGCGGCGGTCGCCGAGTCGACCGGCGTGGAGCGCAAGCTCCAGGATGGGAGCCTGCGGGAACTTCGGGGCGCCGCCGATGCCCGGGTGCTCGTCGTCGAACAGCGCCGTAAAGCGCGTCATCGCGCCCTCGACGAGATCGAGGGCCGGCGTCGGCTCGACCGACGGCTCGGTTCCGTGCAGCCGGTCGGCGACCGCATCGGTGAGCGACTGCGCGTCGGAGTCGATCTCGGACCGCCGAGTCACCCAGGCATCGGCGATCGCGTCGAGGACGTCGAGGAACCCGGGGGAGCCGTGGCGTGGGGTCTTCGGGAAGTACGTGCCGCCGAAGAACGGACGGCCGTCCGGGGTGGCGAAGACCGAGAGCGGCCAGCCGCCGCGTCCGGAGATCGCCTGTACGGCTTCGAGGTAGATCGCATCGACGTCGGGGCGCTCCTCGCGGTCGACCTTGATCGGGACGAACGCCTCGTTCAGCCGTTTCGCGACCGCGTCATCCTCGAAGCTCTCGTGGGCCATCACGTGGCACCAATGGCACGACGCGTACCCGATCGAGATGAAAAGCGGGCGGTCGAGCTCGCGCGCCCGGGCGAGTGACGATTCCCCCCATGGCAGCCAGTCGACGGGGTTGTCGGCGTGCTGGCGCAAATACGGGCTCGCTTCGTCTTTCAGGGCGTTCATCGGTGCTCGTCGGCCAAGAGCTCTCGGACCGCATCGCGCCGCACCTTGCCGATCGCGGTGCGAGGCAGCGCGTCGACGACGACGACCTCGCGCGGCGCGGCGATCGGGCCGAACGTCGCGGCGACGTGGCCGCGCAACTCGTCCAGGCTCGGCGGGTCGTCACCTGCGGTCTCGACGACCGCGACAACGCGCTCTTGCCATTCGGGATCGGCGACGCCGACGACGGCGACGTCGCGCACCTTCGGGTGAGCGCGCAGCGACTCCTCGACGGGCGTCGGCCAGATCATCTCGCCACCGGTGCGGATCACCTCCGCGATCCGCCCGAAGACCTCGAGTTTGCCGTCTTCGCCGAGGTGCCCCGCGTCGCCGGTCTTGAACCAACCGTCCTTCTTCGGGTCCGTGCCGTCCCGATAGCAACGGAAGAGCATCGGCGCGTTGATCGCGATCTCGCCGTCTTCTTCGACGCGCAAGGACACCTGGTCGAGCGGCCATCCGTCGTAGACGACGCCGCTTCCGGTCTCGGTCAAGCCGTAGGTGGCGATGGAATTCTCCGGCCGGTCGGCGGGGATCGCCCCACCACCGAGCAGGATCGCACGAAAGCGTTTCGCCTGCTCGCCGAGTCGGCGACACGCCGTCGGAACGAGCGAGATCAAAGACGCCCCGCGACGCGCGGCGTCGATCACACGACTCGTGTCGAAGGACTCGTGGATCTCGAGTGGCGTCTTCGACGCGAGCGCGCGCGTGATCACCGAGAGTCCACCGACGTGCGCGACGGGAAGGCAGCAGATCCAGCGATCGTGGTCTGGATCTACACCGAGTCGCGCGTTCGAGGCGTCGGCCGACGCGGCGACGGCGTCGTGCGTGAGCACCACGGCGCGCGGTTCTCCAGTCGTTCCCGAGGTCGCGATGACGAACGCATCGCCGTCTTCGACCGGCAGGCCATCTGGAACAGGAGTCTCGACGCCGACCTCGGTGACGATCGCCGCCGGTCTGAGCGACGTGACGAGTCGGTGCTTTGCGCCGTCGGGCAGGCGTTGATCGACCGGCCAGACCGCGTCACCCGCGTCGTGCGCCCTCGTCATCGCCTCGACGAAGACCGCGCCGGCTGGGAGGTCAAGCGCGACGAGGCGATTCACTGGCAGTAGCCTAACTGGGCGATGAATGCCCCTGACCTGGACGTTCCCGTCTGGAAAGCCGAAGGCGACTACCGCGACATCATCTACGAACACGCCGACGGGATGGCGAAGATCACGATCAACCGACCGGAGGTCCGCAACGCCTTTCGGCCGCAGACCATCTTCGAGCTTTCCCACGCGTTCGACGTCGCGAGGGACGATCCGGAGATCGGCGTCGTCATTCTCACCGGCCAAGGCACCGAGGCCTTCTGCTCCGGAGGCGATCAGCGAATCCGCGCCGATGACGGCTACCTCGGTGACGACGAGCTCGCGCGACGCGGCATCGGCCGACTGAACGTGCTCGATCTGCAGATCCAGATCCGCCGGCTCCCGAAGCCGGTCATTGCGATGGTCGCGGGGTACGCGATCGGCGGCGGCCACATCCTGCACCTTGTCTGCGATCTCACGATCGCCGCGGACAATGCGCGCTTCGGCCAGAACGGGCCGCGCGTCGGCAGCTTTGACGGGGGATTCGGAGCAGGACTGCTCGCGCGCACGATCGGCACGAAACGCGCCAAGGAGATCTGGTTCCTCTGCCGGCGCTATGACGCGCGACGCGCGTACGAGATGGGTCTCGTGAACGCCGTCGTGCCGCTCGATCGACTCGAGGGAGAGACCGTCGCCTGGTGTCGCGAGATGCTGCAGCTTTCGCCGACGGCCCTCAGATTGCTGAAGGCGGGCTTCAATGCCGCAGAGGACGGGCTCGCAGGGATTCAGCAACTCGCCGGTGACGCGACGATGCTCTTTTACATGACCGAAGAGGCCCAAGAGGGCCGAGACGCGTTCGTCGAGAAGCGAAACCCGGATTTCAGTCGGTTCCCTCGACGGCCGTGAGCGCCCAGCGCCCGTCCGGCGGTGCGACCGGCGTGGCGAGTACTTCGGACTGGATCTCCGCCGCACGTCCGCGCACCCTCGCCGTTGCAGTCTCGGCGGTCGCCGTCGGCATCGGCGTCGCCCGCGCGACGGGGCACGTGGACTGGTGGCACGGGCTCTTGGCGCTCGTCGTCGCGCTCTCGATGCAGATCGGCACGAACTACGCGAACGACTACTCCGACGGCGTGCGCGGCACGGACACCCGGCGGGTCGGTCCGGTGCGGCTTGTCGCTTCGGGGCGGGCGGCACCGCAAGCGGTGAAGCGGGCGGCCTTCGCCACCTATGCAGTCGGCGCGGCCTCAGGATTCGTCCTCGCGATCGTCACCTCGCCGTGGCTCATCGCGCTCGGCGCGGCGGCGATCGCCGCGGGCTGGCTCTACAGCGGCGGCCCGCACCCGTACGGGTATTCGGGCCTCGGCGAGGTCTTCGTCTTTCTGTTCTTCGGCCTGTTCGCCGTCGTCGGGACGACGTACGTCACCGCGGGCACGATCCCCGCCTTGGCGTGGCTCGCGGCGTCGGCCGTCGGCCTGCTCGCCGTGGCGCTCTTGGTCGTGAACAACCTGCGCGACCGCGCCACGGACGAGGAGGCGGGGAAACGCACCCTCGCGGTGAAGCTCGGCGACCGAGCGACGCGCTATCTCTACGTCGGACTCCTCGTCGGGGCGTTCGGCCTCGCCGGAGCGGCGACGGGACTGCGCGCCTTCGCCGCGCTGGCGCTCGTCGCGCTGCCGCTCGCGCTCCGTCCGGCGTCGCTCGTCATCAAGGGCGCCGAGCGGGCCGCCTTGATCCCCGCGCTCGCGATGACCGGTCTCGTTCAGTTCGTCTTCGGCGTCGCGTTCGCGGTCGGTGTCGCCATCTGATGCGCGGCGCCGATTCAGCCCTCGTCGTGCCTGCGCATCCAAGAACAGAGAAGTTCGACGAATGCTCGCGGGTTCTCGAACGGCGCGGCGTGCCCGGTCGCTTCGATGACGGCGGTCGTTGCGTTCTCCCCGATGACCCCGGCCATCTGCTCAGCAAGGGCTCGGAATTTCGCGTCGCGCTGCCCGGTGACGAAAAGAATCGGCATCGAAAGGCGACGCAGCTTCTCTGGGTCGTACGCCTGGGTTCCGGTTCCGAACTGACGGAGCGCGGCGGCGAGTCCGGCCGCGGTGTTCTCTTCACGGGCTTCGCGCCCTTGGGCGGCGGGAGGCAGATCGGCAAAGAGCGGTTGCGCGAGCCATTCGTCCAAGAATTCGGCAATCGCGAGCGGATCTCCCTCGCCTTGCAGTCGGTCCGCGAGCACCTCATCGGCGCGTCGGCGATCGAGGCGCTCGCGTTCGTCCTCGATCCCGGGCGATACGCCGATGAGCACCATCGATCGGACGGATTCGGGGGCCACGAACGCCGTGTGCAGCACGACGCGGCCACCCATCGAGTACCCGACGTACGTTGCGCGGCCCACCGCGTCGGCGACCATCCGTCCCGCATCCTCGAGCCTCGCCGCGCCCACCCCCGTCGAACGCCCGTGGCCGGGGAGGTCGACGGTCACGACTTCGAATTGCGAACGGAGTGCGTCCGCGACCGGCTGCCACGACCTGCCAGTCTGGGTGAAGCCGTGAACGAGAGCGATACGCGAGCCCGACCCAAAACTCTCGGTGGCGAGCAGCGGCTCGCGAGACGCGCGATCGGGCACGAATCGTGACGCTACAAGCGACGTTCGCCGCGACGCTCGTTGACGAGTGGGCGCGCTCCGGGGTGCGTGACGCGGTCATTTCACCGGGTTCGCGATCGGGCGTGCTCGCCACGGCGCTTTCCATGGACGAGCGCATCACGACCTACGTGCGCATCGACGAGCGTTCGTCGGGCTTCTTCGCGATCGGGATCGCGCTCGCCACCGGGCGACCGGTCGTCGTCGTGACGACGAGCGGCACGGCGGCCGCAGAGCTGCATCCCGCCGTGATCGAAGCCGACCTCGCGGGGGTTCCGCTCGTCGTCTGCACCGCCGACCGCCCCTTCGAGCTGCAAGACGTCGGCGCTCCGCAAACCGTCGATCAGCGGCGGCTTTTCGGTCGTGCCGTTCGCTTCTACTCCGACTTCGACGCGCCGAGCGAAGAGTCGAGGCTCGCCTGGCGATCGCTCGCCTCGCGGCTCGTCCTCGAGGCCGAGCACTCGGCTGACGGTCCGGGACCGGTGCACGCAAACCTCCCGTTCCGAGAGCCGCTCGGCGGCGAGCCCGACGAACCTCCGATCGGGCGGCCCGGCGCACGTCCCTTCCACGAGCTCATTGGCGCTCCCGGCGTTTCCGAGGAGGTGATCGCCGATCTTGTCGACCTCGTGGCGACGACGAAGCGGGGAATGGTCGTCGCTGGGCGCTCGGGTGCGGGTGCCGACGCGAGCCTCGCGTTCTCGCGGGCGAGTGGCTGGCCCGTTCTCTCCGACGTGCTCGCTTTTCCCCGCGAGACGAACGACGGCGTCATCGCTGCCTGGGAACCGATCGTGAAGTCGCCGTTCGCGACGACGTCGCTCAAGCCCGACGTCGTTGTGCGGGTCGGTGCGCCGCCGGCGTCTCGTCCGCTTGCGACGTGGCTCAAGCACACCGTCGAGTCAGGGACACACCACGTCCTCGTCGACCCCTACGCGAGATTCGCCGATCCCGGCCGGACCTCGGCGACCGTGCTGCGCGCCGATCCCGGCGCGCTCTTCTCCGAGGCTGCCCGCCGTCTTGGTGGCGCGCACCGGGAAACGTCGTTCTTCGACGCGTGGACCGACGCGGAACGATCGGCCCAGCTGGCGATCGACGAGGTGCTCGCCGAGATTCCCGATGCGAACGAACCCGCTACCGCGCGTGACCTCTTCGCGTCGGTGCCACCGAGCTCGGCCCTCGTCGTCTCATCGTCGATGCCGGTTCGCGACGTCGACGCGTTCGCCCGACCGCGCGCCAAAGCTCCTGTCGTCTACGCGAATCGTGGGGCGAACGGCATCGACGGCGTCGCGTCGACCGTGCGCGGTGTCGCGACCGCGCGTCACCTGGCGCGGACGGACGCATCCCCAACCGTCGGCTTGCTCGGTGATCTCGCGTTCTTGCACGACCTCTCGGCGCACGTCTTCGGGGTCGACGAAGAGCGCGTCGGAACCACCTACGTCGTGATCGACAACAGGGGCGGTGGCATCTTCTCGTTTCTCCCGTATGCGGAATCGCTCCGACGGGACGTGTTCGAGCGCGCTTTCGCGACGCCGCAGTCGACCGACATCGCCGCGGTGGCCACCGCCCTCGGCTTCGGCGTCTTCGATCTCGACGAGCGCTCCGCGTTCGTGCCCGCGTTGCTCGGCGCGATCGCGTCAGGCGGCGACCAGCTCGTGCTCGTCCACACCGATCCCGCCCGCAACGTCGAGATCCACGCCGAGTTCGACGGTGCCGTCGAGGCGTCGCTCGCGCGCTCGCCCACGGATCACGAATAGCGCGGTGTCCTCGCTGGCTAGGCGCCTTCTCCGGCGGCGGCGAGGATCGCGCGAGCGCGGCGCACTATCGGCTCGTCGATCATCGATCCGTCGACTGTGATCGCCCCCAACCCTTGTCTCTCCGCGGCGCGATACGCGTCAACGACACGTTGGGCGTACGCGACCTGCTCGGCGGTCGGGGTGAACGCGGCATTCGCAAGGGGGACCTGGCGGGGGTGGATGCACAACTTTCCCGAGTAGGAAAGTCCCCGAGCGAGCGTGGCTTCCGCTCGGAAGCGATCATCGTCGTCGTAGTCGGCGACGATGCCGTCGAGCGACGCGATACCCGCGACGGAAGCGACGAGCGCGACCTTGGAGCGCGCGTACAGCACCTCGAGGCCCTCGCGGCTCCGCTCGCCGCCGATGTCCGCCGCCAGGTCTTCGGCACCGAAGTAGACCGCCGCGACCCGGGGGTGCGACGCGATCTTTCGCGCGTCGAGCACCCCTTTGCCGGTCTCGATGCCGGCGACGACCAAAAGGTGCCCGAGCCAAAGCGCTGCGAGGCGGCTGTCGACCTCATCGAGCACCGCGGTGTCCTCCACCTTCGGAAGCACGATCCCCGCCAGAGCCGGCAACAGGGCGTCTTTCACATCCGCTTCGAAGTGCACCGACGTCACCGGATTCACACGGACGAAGAGCGCGAATCCGGGCGTTAGCGTCGCGACCTCGGTCGCCGCCGAACGCGCCTTCGCGCGGGCGTCTTTTTTCGCCGACTCTGGGACTGCGTCTTCCAAGTCGATGATGCCGAGGTCGCAGCCGAGGTCGGCGAGCTTTTTGGCTCGATCGGGCGACGTGGCGGGCGTGAACAGCGCGCTCCGCCACCGCGTCGTCGCCACCCGATCTTCGGCCGTCATCGCGTTTTCTCGAATTCGCCCGGCGGAGCTTGGCCCGTCATGTCGACGGGGTGGGGCGCTTGCGGTCGGGCGCGTGGTCGCGCTTGTAGATCATCGCCGTGCGTTTGAAGCTGATCACGACCTCACCACGTTGGTTGTAGCCGGTCGTGCGGACGGTGACGATGCCGGCCTCGGGGTGTGACGCCGACTCGCGCGCTTCCAGGATTTCCGATCGCGAGTAGATCGTGTCGCCTTCGAAGACCGGGTTCGGGAGCCTCACCTCGTCCCATCCGAGGTTCGCCAGCACGTTCTGGGAGATGTCGGGAACGCTCTGTCCGGTGACGAGCGCGAGGGTGAAACAGGAGTTCACGAGCGGACGACCGAAAACCGTTTGGGCCGCGTAGTGCTTGTCGAAGTGAATCGGCTGGGGGTTCTGCGTGAGCAGCGAGAACCAGACGTTGTCCGCGTCGATGACCGTCCTGCCGGCGGCGTGCTCGAAGGCGTCGCCTGGTGAAAGGTCCTCGAAGAACGGCCCGGTCGGCACTTCATGCTGCGTCACGTCGCCTCCCTCGGATCGAGACGTGGCCGATCGTAGAAGCGGCTTGCCGCGCGCGCCGACAAGAGACTCTGAACTCCACCCAGATCGTCGTCGGGCGGCGACCGGAAAGCCTCGGGTCGCTTCGGAGCGGATGGCACCGCGGTGCGGGGGTTGGCGGCGCCGGAACCCGAGAATCTGCGCCGGTGGCGAGCAGGGTGCAGCCTGGTCTTTCGGGTCGTAACCTTCCGGCGAGCAGCGGAGGTGAGAGATGCTCTGCGCGAGCTGCGGAGTCGAGAACGAGGCCGGCGCGAAGTTCTGCTTCGAGTGCGGGAGCCCCTTGTCGCGTGTCTGTCCGAGTTGCGGCTCTGCGGTCCAGCCGGCTGCCAAGTTCTGTAGCGAGTGCGGGACCACCCTCGCCCCGAATGAACGGACGGTCAACACCGAACCCGAGAGAGCCTCTGCCCCGACCTCGGCGAGTGGGACCGCAGAACTGCGCCATGTCACGGTGCTGTTCTGCGACCTCGTCGGCTTTACCCCCCTTTCGGAGGCGAAGGACCCCGAGGACGTTCGGGAGCTCTTGTCCGGTTACTTCGACCTCGCCCGGTCGATCGTCGGCCGATACGGAGGCACCGTCGAAAAGTTCATCGGTGACGCCGTGATGGCCGTCTGGGGCGCGCCCGTCGCGAAGGAAGACGACGCCGAGCGCGCCGTGCGCGCCGGGCTCGAGCTCGTGTCGGCGGTCGCCGCCTACGGCTCAGAGCACTCGGCCGACCTGAAAGCGAGGGTCGGGATCGTCACCGGTGGCGTCGCGACGACCGAGACACCAGAAGAGGGGATGGTCATCGGCGACCGGGTGAACGTGGCGGCACGGATCCAATCGGTCGCTCCACCCGGGTGCTGCTACGTCGACGAGGCGACCCGTGCCGCGACCGCGATTGCCATCTCGTATGTCGACGCCGGAGAGCACGAACTGAAGGGGAAGTCGGAGCCGGTCCACCTCCACCATGCGACGCGAGTCGTCGCCTCGCTTGCCGGCTCACAGCGTTCGAGCGGCCTCGAGGCACCCTTTGTGGGACGGGATCACGAGCTTCGACTCGTGAAAGAGCACTTCCACGCGACGGCCGATCGCCATTCGGCACGGCTCGTCTTGGTCTCCGGCGTCGCTGGCGTCGGCAAGTCCCGCCTCGGTTGGGAGTTCTTCAAGTACCTCGACGGGCTTGTCGAGGACACGCTCTGGCACGCCGGCCGTTGCCTTTCCTACGGCGAGGGAGTGAGTTATTGGGCGCTTTCCGAGATGGTCCGCTCGAGGCTGCAGATCGGAGAAGAAGACCCGCAAGAGGTGGCGGGCGATCGACTCCGCTTGGGGCTGGAGCGCTGGATCCTCGATCCCAACGATCGCGAGTTCATCGCTCCCCGACTCGGCCAGCTCCTCGGGTTGCCCACCTCGCAGCTCTTCGCGAAAGAGGAGCTGTTCGCGGGGTGGAGACTCTTTTTCGAGCGTCTTGCCGAGCACCAGCCCGTCGTGATGCTCGTCGAGGACCTGCAATGGGCCGACGCGGGATTGGTCGACTTCTTGGATCACCTGTTGGAGTGGTCGGCTGACCACGCCATCTTCCTGCTCGTCCTCACTCGGCCGGAAGGAACCGAAAAACGCGGTCTCGGCCTCGGCCGGCGCAACGTCACAACGCTCTCCCTTGACCCACTCCGAGACGAGGTCATCGGCGAGCTGCTCGATGGCTTAGTTTCTGGGCTGCCCGTTGCAGCTCGGAACAGCATCATCGAGCGCGCCGAAGGGATCCCCCTCTACGCGGTCGAGACCGTGCGGGGTCTCCTCGACAAAGGCGTCCTCGCCAAAGGACCGGACGGGGAACTGCGGCTTGTCGGCGAGCTCGGCGCATTGGAGATCCCGCCGGGGCTCACGGCGCTCATCGCTTCGCGACTCGATGCCTTGTCGCCCGACGAGCGACGGCTCGTCAAGGAGTGTTCGGTGCTCGGCGGGTCATTTCCTCGCCAGGCGATAGAGGCGGTCACCGACACCGACCCCGGTCAGCTCGACACGTTGTTGACATCGCTGCTCCGAAAAGAGGTCCTCACCGTCCGAGCGGACAAGCTCTCGCCAGAGCGCGGCCAATACGCCTTCACGCAATCGATCATCAGGTCGGTCGCCTACGACACGTTGACGAAGGCCGAGCGCAAGACCCGCCATCTCCGCACCGCCGAACACCTACGCAACGCGTTCCCCGACCAAGGGGCGGAGGTGGCCGAGGTGATCGCCACCCATCTGCTGGATGCGTACAAGGCCGCGGGCGACGATCCGATCGCCGACCAACTACGCGATCAGGCAAAGAGTGCCTACGCGGTTGCGGCGGAGCGGGCGGAGTCGGTCGGCGCTCCCGAGGCCGCCGAGGCTGCCTTCCTGACGGCCGCCGAGCTTTCCAGCGATGGTGCCGAACTGGCCGATTTCACCGAGCGCGGCAGGCGAGATGGCGGATCTTGCCGGAATGCCCGAACGTGCCGGTGCACACTTCGAAGCGGCGATCGCCGCGCACAGTAGCGCCGCAAGGGTTGTCGAAGCTGCCCGAGCGACGACCGGACTCGCGCACGCCGTCCGGCGTCTGGGCCACGCCGAACAGGCAATCGTCCTGCTACGAGAGGCGCTTGCCTCGCTCGACTCCGACTCGGCGCCGGCCGCCGTCGTCGCAGACCTCCAAGAAGAGCTCGGCAACTCCTATGTGTTTGCCGGCCATCTGCAAGATGCGCTCGAACCGATCGAGCGGGCGCTGACGATTGCCCAGCACGAAGAGCTGACGGAGACTTTTGCGCGGGCGCTCGGTACGAAAGGCGTCTTCCTCGTGCAGCTCGGTCGCGTGGAGGAAGCCCGCATTAGCTACGAGGCAACGATCGAAGTCGCCCGTCGGCACGGCGTCACTTACACCGAGCGGCGCGCGGAGGCGAACCTCGGCAGCCTCTGCCTGGTTTATGACGTGCCGGGAGGTGCGAAGCACTGCGAGGCGTGTCTCGCGCTTGCCCGACGCGCGGGGGATCGGTACGCCGAAGCGATCGCGGGTGGGAACCTCATGTATCTCCTGACGATGGCCGGCCGATTCGACGACGCATATCGCATCGGAACCGAACTGCTCCAATCCGGCGGTGATCCGATCGGGACCTCGTGGGTTCGGCTGAACCTCGCCGAGGTCGACAGGCTCGTCGGCCGCGCGGAGAGCGCCCGCGAGCATCTCCTCTGCGCCGAGGATCTCGGGGCGAGCGACGACCTACAAGATCGGACCGGCTACGCGGCGTACGTGAGCAGCATTGCGCTCGACGAGGGAGACGCTCGGGGTGCGCTTGACGCTGCGTCGCGAGCAATCGCCGAAGCGTTCGGCGCCGACCCCGGGGTTCTCTACGAAGCGATTCGAATGGCGTTCCCGAACATCATCGACGCCGCGATCGCCCTCAAGGACCTCGAAGAAGCCGAGCGTGTCGTCGAGCAGCTCTCCACTCGACCGCCAGGCGAGGTTCCGCCCTTTCTCAAGCTGCAAGTCCTACGCGCACGCTCCCTGCTGAGCGCCGCGAGAGGTGAGGACGGGGGCGTCGAGAAGGGACTTTTGGCAGCGGAGCAAGGGTTGCGCGATCTCGGATACCCGTTGTGGGCGGCGCGGTGCCAGCTCGACCTCGCCGATTGGTTCGGCCGCCAAGGGCGAACAGACGAGGCCGAGGCAAGAGCCCGAGAGGCGGCGGCGACCTTCGAGCAGCTCGGAGCCCGGCCACTGCTCGAAAGGGCGCGGAGCCTGTTCGCTCCGGATCGAGTGAACTCTCACCAAGGGGTTGAAGCGCAACCCGCAGGTTGATCGCGCCTCGTTGACGTCAACCTCATCGCCCAAACTCGACGAAGCATCCGCTGATTGGCGGGCCTGCTAACTCGCGAACCGGCGCGCGTCGCGGGCTGCGTAACGGGCGACTTCATTGTCGGTGGCGGAGGCCTGTTCGATCGCCTCGACGATGTTCGGCAATGAGTCCGCCGGGAAGGCGCATGTCATCTCATCGGGGGACATCCCGGTGCGGGCGCGCGAAAGCGCGCAACCGACGCTCGCAGCCGCTCGCCGTTGTTCCTTCGCGATCGCGACGATCTGGCACTGCGGTTTCCCGCTGATTGACACCTCGGGGATCGCGTCGGAGATCACCATCATCTGGCGTCCGTTCACCCTGACGAGCACGACGTCGGGACGGACCTCTTCGGGAAGGTCAGCGAGCGGCCCGTACGTGATCGCTTCGGGTCGCACCGACAGGGTGGGCAGTCCGGCGACGTCGTCCGCGCCGACCCAGCGCGCGTCGAGCAGCGTCTTCACATCGTTGTTGTGCCCGACCTCGTCCGGCGTGGCGAGGCCGTGGATCACCCGGCCCACCGAGCAGTTGCCGTGGTCCTCCGGATCGGTCACAAAGACACGTTCGGTCGCCTTCACCCAGAACACGCAACCCGCTGGCACCCGCCCGCGCCGCCCGTCCTCGGTCGGCTCTGACATCGGTTCGTCGAAGCTCGGTATCGAGGTCGGCTTCGTCTCCCCGAACGCGATCCCGATCGGTGGCGACTGCAGGTGGAGGGCGGCGCCGAGTCGCCAGGCGAGGTCGGGCCAGTCGAAGCTCGTCATGGTGTTCGTTCTAACGCGTGCGGGGGAGCCCGGGAGTTCGGAGGTTCGTCGCGACACCTGTGGCAGGCTGAATTCGTGGCGAGCGCGTCCGAAGATCTCGCATTTCGCGGCCTTGTGCACCAGGTGAGCGACGCAGCGCTGCTCGGACGCCTCGACGGTGGCCAGGAGACCGTGTACGCCGGGTTCGATCCGTCAGCCGACAGCCTGCACATCGGCAACCTGATGCTTTTGTGCACGCTGCGGCGACTGCAGAGCTTTGGCCACCGTCCGATCGCGGTTGCGGGCAGCGGCACCGGGCTGATCGGCGACCCGGGAGGAAAAGACGCCGAACGGCCGCTCATCCCCGCCGAAGTGCTCGCGGCGAACGTCGAGGGGATCCGGCCGCAACTCGAGCGGTTCTTGGACTTCTCCGCCGCGGCGGGAAAGACCCGGGCGGTCGTCGTCGACAACGGTTCGTGGCTTTCCAGGCTCGATGTGATCGGGTTCCTGCGCGACGTTGGCAAGCACTTCACCGTGAACCAGATCGTCGCGAAGGAAGCGGTGCGAACCCGCTTCGAGCGACCGGACCAGGGGATCTCCTACACCGAGTTCTCCTACATGCTGTTGCAGGCGTACGACTTCCTGCACCTGTTCGACGAGTACGGCTGTCGCGTCCAGATCGGGGGCAGCGACCAGTGGGGCAACATCACGCTCGGCGTCGATTTGATCAGAAAGGTCCGCGGTGAGACCGCCTACGCGCTGACGACGCCACTCGTCACGAAGGCCGACGGAACCAAGTTCGGCAAGTCCGACGAGGGCGCGCTCTACTTGGACAAGCGGCGGACGAGCCCGTTCGAGCTCTACCAGTTCTTCCTGCGCACCGACGACGCGGCGGCGCCGGCGTACCTGCGCTATTTCACCTTCCTCGGTCATGATGCGATTGCCGCCCTCGACGATGCCACCGCGCAACATCCGGAACGACGCGACACGCAGCGCGCGCTCGCCCACGAGGTGTCGACGCTTGTCCACGGTGCGCAGGAAACGGCGCGCGTCGAACGCGCTTCAGAAGCGCTCTACACAGAAGACGTCGCCGGACTCGATGAGCAGACCCTGCTCGAGGTGTTCGCGGAGGCGCCATCGTCGACGCTCGCACGGAGCACGATCGATGGGACGGGACTCGATCCAGTCGAGGCATTCGCCGCGTCGGGCCTCGTGGCGTCGAAGTCGGCGGCACGCACGGCGATCGAACAGGGCGGCGCCTACGTGAACAACCGGCGGCTTCGCTCCGGAGAGCAGATCACGACCGACCGCCTCATCGCCGGGCGGTATCTCGTCCTCCGCCGGGGTCGCCGCGAGCTCCACCTCTTGCGCTTCGTGTGACGAGATCGCGCCGCTTCGCCGCGCTGGGAGCCGTCGCCATCGCCCTCGCCGCCGCCGCCTGCGGGGGACCATCAGCAACCTTGCCGGCACGCCTGCGTGCGTGGCAGTCGGGTTCGTTGTACTCCGGCGATCAGGGCTACATCGCACAGGACATCCGCGAGATCGCGACCGGAATTCGCAAGGGCCCGCTCGTCGCGCTCCACACCGCGTGCGACGGGCTCGGGGTCGACGCCGCGAACGCCTACGGCGAGCTACCGACGCCGGATTCCGAGCTCACGACAGACCTGAACGACGAGTACCTCTCGGCAGAGAACGCCGCACAGTTGTGTTCGACGGCCGCCACGCGACACGGCGGTCGCATCGAGCGCTACCTGTCGCTCATCGCCCGCGCCGAGCGCAACCTCCACGCCGCGCACGCGCGGATCGCGACAATCCTCGCCGCGTAGGCGTCAACCGCCTTCGACGAGCGCCCGTTCGGCGAGGGGGATCGGCAAGCAGCCGGTTCCGGCGATGAGATCGTGGAACCTGCGCAGGTCCGCTGATGAATCGGCGAAGAACCGCTCGCGCATCCGCTCGATCTCGAGCGAGCCGGTGAGGTAGGAGGGCGCCTGCGTCGGCCACTGGCAGTACCGCCCCACCTCGGCGCGGGCGACGGGCTCGGTGAGTCCGACGCGGTCGCGCATGAACGCGACAGCCTCTTCGACGCTCAGGTCGCCGATGTGCAGACCCGTGTCAACGACGACCCGCCCGGCGCGCCAGATGCGCGCGTTCACGTGGCCGAGCAGGGACGACTCGTCGGCGAAGTAGCCCTGCTCACGCATCATCTTTTCGACGTAGAGGGCCCAGCCCTCCGAGAAGTAGGAGGAGTGGACGAGCTGGCGAACCCGGCGCGGGTTCGCCTTCATCCACGTGAGGTGCCAGTGATGGCCCGGATACGCCTCGTGGACCGTGACCGTCGGGATCGACTGGAAGCTGTTCGCCGCGAGGCGGCGCTCGTCCTCCTCGGGCGTGGAGCCTTGCGGCGGCCAGGGGACGTTGAAGTGTCCCCGTCGTCCCGCACGGAATGCCGGAGGCGAGAAGTAGGACGCGACCGCGAGGATCGGACGCAGCACCTCTGGCGTCGGCTCGACGACGCACTCCTCGTCGTCGGGGAAGCTGACGAGTCCGTGCTCAACGAGGTACGCGCGCGCCTTTTCCGTCTCCTTCTGGTACGCGACGCGCAATCCCTCGAAGTCATCCGGGTGGTGCGAGCGCTCGCGATTGAACACTTCGATCCACGATGTGCCCGGTCCGTCGATTCGCGAGGCGATCTCGTTCGCCTCCTCCTCGAGCTCGGCAAGCACCCGCCGGCCACGCTCGCGTAATTCATTCGCGGTGAAGTTGAACAGCTCGCGCCGTGCCAACAGGTCCGAGTAGCGCTCTTCACCGAGCGCGTAGGAACCCTTCGCGATCCTGCCGAACTCGGCGAGGTGGGCACCGAACGCCGCGCACGCTTCGGCGGCGATGCGACCCGCTTCGGCGACCGACTCGCGCAGTCTCGCATCGGAGAACTCCAACGGAAGGGTCTCTTCGAAATATGAGACGGCGGCTTCGCACTGCTGCTCGGCGCGACCGACGATGAGGGGACTCGCAAGCTCGGATTCGAGCGCGGCGCGACCTGACGCGAGTGCAGCCGGCACGGCGCGCAGACGGCTCGCGACGTAGCCGGCGAGTTCTGGTTCTGGGAAACCCCGATGGACGACGAGCGTCAGAATGCCCTCGAAGCACGGGTCGAGGTACGTCATCGGGTCACGACGCCACGCCGCCCAGGACTCGAGCACGACGCGGCCGCGCAACGTCGACAGCACCGCGTCGCGATCGACGCGTTGCGCGACCGAAAGCCCGTCGTCCTCCACGGACTGAAGCCGCTCGATCCATTCGTGATTCGCGCCGCGCCGTTTGGCGAACGCCTCCTCGCTCAAGTCGTCGATCTCGCCGTGCGCGCCGTCGGCACCGAGCGAGGTCGCCAGAATCGGCGAATCGGCGAGTTGCTCTTGCAGCCAGTCATCGATGGTTCGGTCGAACGTGTAATCGCTCATGGAGTGACCTTACGCGAGGACGTTGTGCCAGCGCATCAAGACGAAGCGCACTCCGGTATCGTCGGCCCGTGCCAAAAGAGCGCGAGATGCTCGTCGACGCTCCCGCCCGCGAGGACGAAGAGGCCTACGACCGCCGGCGTCGTCGGGTGCTCTGGTCGATGCCCACCGGCCTCTACCTCGTCGGTTCTGTGGCCGAAGACGCGCGCAACGTGATGACGGCGAACCTCGTTACCCAGGTCTGTGTGGAGCCGAAACTCGTCGGCGCGGCGGTCGAGCGAAACTCGCGCACCCACGATCTCATCGAGCGTGGGAAGGTGTTCACCGTCGCGATGATCGAACGAGATGACCGGGCGATCGCTCGGAAGTTCGTGAAGCCCGCGACCGACGACCGCGAGGCTCGAACGTTGAACGGTTTTGCCTACATCGATGCTCCGGTGACCGGCGCGCCAGTCCTGGAGGCGGCGATCGCCTACCTTGACTGTCGACTCGAACGCGTCCTGCCGCTTGGATCGCACTCGCTGTTCATCGGCGAGGTGGTCGACGCGGCGTTCGGTCCGAGGACATCAGACGACGATCGCAAGGTGCTGCGTGTCGAGGACACCAGGATGAGTTACGGCGGATGATCGCCCCCGACGCCGGGGGGCAAGACAATTCACGCGCAGGCCATTGCGCTCCGAGCGTTCGGGTGCCGAAGTGAGACGCGCTCCCGAGCCGGGCGCGCGCGCCCAATACCGGCGTCGGTCCTCGCGTCCTGACACGATCGCCGTTCGCATCATCGATCGCGAAAGCGATCTCGCGAATCTGATCATCGACCTCGCCGATATCGCGGACTATGCGATCGACACCGAGTTTCACCGCGAGCGCACCTACTTCGCGCAGCTCGCTCTCGTGCAGCTCGCGTGGGCGGGCGGCGTCGCCGTGATCGACCCACTCGCCGTCGATGTCGCGCCCCTCGCAGAACTCTTTCGCGGCGGGGCCACGGCGGTGATCCACGCCGCCGATCAGGACCTCGAGGTGCTCGAGCGCGCGACCGGCGTGGTGCCGACGCGCCTGTTCGACACCCAGCTGGCGGCGCGTTTCTTGGGCATGTCGTCGCCGTCGCTCGTCTCGCTCACCGAGAAGATGCTCGGCATTCGCCTCGAGAAAGGAGATCAGCTCGCCGACTGGACGAGGCGCCCGATCGGTGTCGAGCAGCTGCAGTACGCGGCGCACGACGTCGCCCACCTGATCGCGCTGAAGGACGTGATCTCCGACGAGCTCGCGCGACGAGGCCGGCTGTCGTGGGCGGAGGAGGAGTGTGTGGCGCTGCTCGAGCGTGCTCGCGCGCTGCCGCCGCCCGAACAGGCGTGGTGGCGGCTCCGCCAGGCGCGCCAGCTCCGCGGCACGGCGCGGGGCGTCGCGCAGAGCGTCGCCGCCTGGCGGGAACGGCGCGCCCAGGCGATCGACCGGCCGGTGCGCTACGTGCTCTCCGACCTAGCCCTCGCCGCGATCGCCCACCGCCCGCCGCACAGCCGGGCGGAGCTCGAGCACGTGCGCAACTTGGACCTGCGCTCGTTATCCCAGGGCCTCGTCGCCGAGCTGCTCGACGCGGTGAGAGAGGGCGAGTCCCTCCGCCCTGCGGCGATCCTGCTGCCCCCCGGGCCAGATGGCGCCGTCGTCGCGAAGCCGGCGGTCGCGCTGGCGCTCGCCTACGCCGGCGAGCTCGCCAAGGCGCTCGAGATCGATGCCTCGTTGCTCGCGACGCGAGCCGACGTCGTCGATTTCCTCCAGGCACCCCCGGCGGGCCGGTTGACGAGGTCCTGGAGACACCACCTCGTCGGCGCGCCGCTCGCCCGGCTTGCGTCGGGGAACGCGGCGATCGCCCTGGAACATGGCGGACTCGTCATCGAAGAGCGCTCGCACCAGCCGATCGCGAGCACCTGAGGGCGAACCCCAGCGAACGTCCGGCCTAGGAGCCGCCCCCGCCGGCGTTCTCTTGGCGGACGTCTGCCGGACGCAGATCAACTGTCAGGGTGAGGATCCCGTCATCAAGGCGCGCCTCGGCATCGCCGAGCATCGCGAAGTCCATGTAGTCGACCTCTATCTGCTCGATGAACCGACGCCGCTCGGGGCCCTCGATCGGGGGGACGCCGCGATTGCGGACAGCCGCGGCCCGCTCCTGGAACCGGATGACCATCGCCTGGGGGTCGAAAGCTTCTGGCATTTTGCGGACTGTACCTGGGCGATCGCCGCCCAGTCGCGTCGGTTTTCCCACGTTGTCGACGGTATGCTGCGCGGAAACGCTTGAGCCGAGGCCACGCGAGGGACGCGCCCGTGCGCCCGGCGGTCGGGGGACGGCGCGTTCTCGCTGGAACTTTTGGGAGTTACCCGTGAAAAAGGGACGTCACCGCCGCTTTGAAGAAGCACGCAGCCTGAAACGCTCGGTTGAAGTCGTCGTCGAACCCTGTCCCGAGTGCGGTGCCGGTCCCGAAGAGGATCACGCGAGCTGGTGCCTTTACGAATCCGAAGAGATCGACGAGGGCGAGGGCACCGAGCGGCTCTGATCGCGGCGGCGAACCACCGGGTGGGGAAGCACGGCGCGCGCCCCGGTGCGGGTGTCGAGATACTCGACCAACAACTGGTAGACGCCGGGACCGATCAGCGCCTTCAGCTCATCGGCGTTCGACAAGTAGACGGGCTCCTTGCCGACGAAGGCGTCGGGCGATTCCGTGCACCACCAATAGAACTCCTCGCCGGCCGGTCCCCAATGGCGACGGTCCCACTGGCTGACGGTCGAGGTGACGTGGCCGTCGTCCTCCTCGAAATCCTCCCGGCGCAGCGGTAGCTGCCAGCAGACCTCGGGCTTCATCGTGAGCGGCGGCACCCCGGCCTCGAGCGCGGCACGGTGCAGCGCGCAGCCCGGTCCGCCGGGAAATCCGGGGCGGTTCAAGAAGATGCACGCGCCGTCGACGAGCCGCGTCTTCCACTCGCCTTGGTGGAGGCGAGAGAAGCCGAGGCGCTTCGCCTTGTCGTAGTGCTGGAACTGTTCACGCGAGAGCTTTGCCGCCGCCTTCTCGACGCGACGGATGTCGGTTTTGTCGGCAAGGTGCGCGCCGTAGCTGCAGCAGCCCTGGACGAGCTCGGGGGCAGGTCCGGTCAGCACCCCTTGGCAGCCGGCGCCGTAGATGCACATCCATGGGCTGGTGAGGAACGTGAGGTCGAGCACCCAGGTGCGCTCCTCATCGGGGTCTTCGAAACTCACCCATTCGTGCGCGTCGTCGAGTGCGGACACGGTTGCAACCTACCGGGTGACCAGTCGCGCGGCGGACATCGTGACGGGCGCCACCGCGTCGATCTGCGCGCGGGTCGGCTCCGCGCAGCAGAACCACGCCTCGGTGAGCCTCGGCCGTAGGAACGCGGGCGGACCGAGCGGCTCCTGTGCGATCGGGCGCCCGGGGTCGGTTCGCTCGAAAGCCGAAAACGTCAACGCCCGCACGGCGTCGTAGGTTTCGGACGCGCTCGCGCCACGCGCCTCCTGCTCCTCGATGAGCCCGGCGAGTGCTTCTTGGAGCTCATCGAGGAGGGGATCCGGCGATCGCCAGGTGTAACTCAGCGCGTCCGGATCGAAGCGACCGAGGGCGGAGCGCAGCGTTTTGTCGTCGAGATCGAGGAGCAGCGAGCCGGGCGGGATGAGAAGACGGATCGCGTACTGCACCGCGTCGACGTTGTCGATGAGGTCGTGCAGCGCGACGAAGTCGAAGATGTCGACGAGGTCGCCGCGCGTTGTCCAGGGCGTGAAGGGGAGAAAGGAAGGTCGAATCTCCACGCCGAGCGCGCGCAGTTCACGCACGGCACGCGCCGCGTCATCCGAGGTGTGCCCCTTGTCGAGGTATTCGAGAATCGAGTCGCTCGTCGATTCGAACGCGGAGACGACGAAGACAAGGCCGAGCTGCGCGAGCTGCGCGACCGCGTCGCGATGGCGCAGGAGGTGTTCGACCTTGATCGTGGCGTCGAAGCTCAAGTTTGGGTGTCGTTCGTGCATCGCCGTCGCGACCCGCGCGGCATGCGCCGGTCGATTCAAGAAGTCCGGGTCCGCGAAGCGGATGTGGCCGGCACCGAGTTCGACGAGCTCGTCGACATCTGCGAGCAGCGTCTCGACGTCGACGATTCGCGACCGACCGCGGTAGACGACCGGGACGGGGCAGTGGCGGCAGCGGTGGTTGCAGCCCCTCGTCGACGCGACAGTCCCAACGAGGTGCTCGCTTTCGCCGGAGACGAATCGCGCGTAGCGGTCGAGGGGGGAAAGGAGATCCCGTCCGGAGACTCGTCGGCCTTGGCGCAGGCTCCCGAGCTCGACGATTGTCACGTCCGAAGCCTCGAACTTCGCATCGAGCCAGTGCGTGATCGCCTCGAACGCGTCGCCCGCGACGTAGAGGTCGCCGGGTCGATTCTCGCCCGATACGCGCGCCGCATCGGCATAAAGGCCGAAGAAGCACGCCGGGACGTCGGCGCGTTTTTGAGCGAGACGGGCGCGCGCCGCCAGCGCGAGCCGCAGCGCAGTGTGCATCGGCACCGAGAAGGCGACCGAGTCCGGCCAGGCGAGATCGACGTCGTCGAATTGCTCGATCGCGAGATCCGCCGTCCGCACGTCGTGTCCCGCCGCGCGCAACGGCCCGGCGACCGCCGCGAGTCCGAGCGGTTGCGCTCCGAGCTCGTAGGTCGAGATCAAAAGGACGCGACTCATGTGGCGGGGCCCTTCGTGATGCGGACCGAAAGGTGCGAGTGGGCCACGCGGAGCGCCCTTTCCACGTGCTCTGGTTCGTCGGCGCGGGCGAAGAGGAAGCCGAGGTATCGATCACCTTCCGGCCACGCGGCGATCGTCCGACCGACGGGAACGGTGATCTCGAGCTCCGTGATGTGCCCGACGGCGAGTGCCTCGTCCGTTCCGTCGACGCCTTCGAAGCGCCCCGACGACGGGACCGGGATCATCATCACGCCCGCCGCGGCGCCCTCGCGGGGAGGCGCTGCGTCGTCGATTCCGAGCGCGTGCGAAAGCACGAGTTCTTCGAGCGAACGGTCGGACGCGAAACGCAGCGCCTTCGAGCACTTCCCGCCGATCGTGCGCGCGGCGGCCTCGAGAACGACGACGGCGGCGTCGGGATCGGTGCCGGAGGGCGCGAGTCGCGCCTCGGCGTGCACCGGGCCGTCGACGAGCCCGATCGCCGCGCAGGCGCGAGCGAGCTCCTCCTCGGCGCGACCCAGCAGCTCCGGGTTGTGGCGAGACGGGGTGACGTAGATCGTCTCCTCGAAGTAGGGACCGGTGAGCGGTTCGGGCTTGTCGAAGATGGCGAGCGTTCGCAGCGCGCCGTCGGTGAGCATGCCTTCGAGCGCGATTTCGTCCCCGGGGATATACCGCTCGACAAGGAGTGGCTCGTCGGGCGCACAGCCAGCGGACAACGCCACCGCGCGCACACGCGTCGCAGCTCGGCGCGCGTCGTCCGCGTTGTCGGCGCGCTCGACGCCACGACTTGCTGAGAGCGAGACGGGCTTGATGACGACGGGATACCCGAAGAGTTCGGCGGTATACACCACTTTCTCGGCTTCGTTGTCGCTCGCTTCGACGATGGCGAAGCCAGGCTGGCTGATGTCCGCTTTGGAGAGCAGGCGGCGCATCTTCGCCTTGTCGCGTGTCGCCTCGATCGCCGAGGGGGGGTTCTTCGCGATCCCGAGCTGCTCTGCGGCGTACGCGGCGGTGAGCGCGCTCTCGTCGTCGACCGCGATGATGGCGTCGATCGGCGTCTTCTTCGCGAAGCGATCGACGATGCGGGCCGCTGCCTTCGGGTCCTGGAGCGGGAGCACAAGGAACCGGCCAGGAGAGGAGGCCGCCATGGCCTGGACGGTGTCGGAGGCGGAGACGACGTCGACGCCGAGGCGGGTGGCGGCGTCGAGGAACTCCTTTGCCCGGTACGTCTGCGACGGCAGGACGAGCATCACCCGGGGCACCGTTTCATTGTGCCGGGGAAATGCCGACCACCGGACGCTTCTGGGAGGTGTGCCCTTCACCGTACGATGGGACCCGTGGCTGACTCGGATAACGGCGGTGCGGGGCCGCTGATCAACGTCACCGATGCCGCGCGCCAGGCGGTCCTCGACGCGCGAGCCGGCGAGGCGAACGCCGACAACCTGGCGCTTTTCATCGAGGTGACCGGCGCACAGAACGGCACGTACACCTACGAGATGTGGTTCGAGGCGCTCGCCGACGCGACGTCCAAGGACGTTGTGCACTCCTTCGAAGGTCTCGAGGTCGTCGTCGGCGGGGACAGCGTCGACAAGCTCTCCGGCGCGACGCTCGACGCCGGCGAGCAGGGACTCGTGATGCTGAACCCGAACACACCGCGAGCGACCCAGCCGGCATCGCCCGCGCCGCAAGGCGACACGACGAGCCCGCTCGCCCGTTCGGTGATCGCGGTGCTGGAGGAGCAGGTGAACCCCCAGATCGCGATGCACGGGGGCCGCGCCGACCTCGTCGCCGTCGACAGCGGGGTGGCCTACCTACGCCTGTCGGGAGGTTGTCAGGGGTGCGGCCTCGCCGCACTCACGCTCACCCAGGGGATCTCCGTGGCGATCAAAGACTCGATCCCCGAGATCACCGACGTCGTCGACGTCACTGCCCACGCCGAGGGCACGAACCCGTACTACGAACCGGCGAAGAAGTAAATCCTCAGAGTGCTCCGCTTCCTCACGGCCGGGGAATCGCACGGGAGGGCACTCGTCGTCATCGTCGAGGGACTCCCCGCCGGACTGCGCGTTTCGAAGGAGACGATCGCGGACGAACTCGCCAGGCGGCGGCTCGGTTACGGGCGCGGTCCGCGGATGCGCGTCGAGCGCGATGAGCTGACGCTCCTCGGCGGCGTCCGCCACGGGCGGACGCTCGGCTCGCCGGTCGCGATCGAGATCGCCAACACCGAATGGCCGAAGTGGGAACAGGAAATGTCGCCGGAACCCGGCACACCGACGCGCGAGCTCGTCGCCCCGCGGCCCGGCCACGCCGATCTCGCCGGCATGTTGAAATACGGCTTCTCGGACGCCCGCGACGTTCTCGAGCGCGCGTCGGCGCGTGAGACGGCGGCGCGCGTCGCCGCCGGTGTCCTTGCGAAGGCCCTCCTCGCAGAGATCGGCGTTGTGATCCTCAGTCACGTCGTCGCGCTGGGCTCGGCGAAGGCCGCCGCGGGGCTGCGCCCCGGACCAGGAGACCTCGAGGCCGTCGACGAGTCCGAGGTGCGCTGCTTTGACGCCGACGCCGAGGAAGCGATGATCGCCGAGATCAAGCAGGCGGCGAAGCTCGGCGACTCTCTCGGCGGTGTCGCAGAGATCCTCGCCTTCGGTGTGCCCGTCGGTCTCGGCAGCCACGCCCAGTGGGACCGACGCCTCGACGGCATGCTCGCCCAGGCGCTGATGAGCATTCCGGGGGTGAAGGCCGTCGAGATCGGCGACGCGCTCGCCGTCGCGGAGCGGCGCGGGTCAGAGGCCCACGACGCGATCGAATGGGATCGCGAAAGTGAGCGCTATCTGCGACCGACCGCACGTGCCGGAGGGATCGAGGGGGGGATCTCGAACGGCGGACTGATCGTGACACGCGCGGTGATGAAGCCGCTTTCGACGCTCTCCCGGCCGGTCATCCCGACTGTCGACACGAAGACGAAGGAGCCGACGGTCTCGTTCAAGGAGCGGACGGACGTCACGTCCGTGCCGGCGATGGGGGTCGTCGCCGAGACGATGGTGGCGCTCGTGCTCGCCTCGGAGGCGCTGCGCAAGTACGGCGGCGACTCGGTCACCGAGTTCGCACGCAACCACGCGAGCTTTTCTGCGGCGACGAACGAAGCGCCGTCGGCGGTGCGCGAGCTCGCGTCCTTGCCCGAAGCGAAGCGATGAAGCTCCCCGATCCCCGCGGGCGTCGCCACATCGTGCTCGTCGGGATGATGGGCGCTGGCAAGACGTCGACCGGCCGTCGGCTCGCCGCACTGCTGCGCCGGAAATTCGTCGACACCGACACGCTGATCGAATCCGAAGCGCAGATGTCGATCGGAGAGCTGTTCCAGCGCGAGGGTGAAGAGGGATTGCGGGCGATCGAACGCCGGGTGTTCGCCGAAGCGCTGTCGTCGCCCGAAGCGTCGGTCATCGCCACGGGTGGCGGAGCCGTCCTGGACGACGAGAACCGCGACCGGGTCGCGCAGGAGGGCGAAGTCGTCTGGTTGCGGGCGAAGACCTCGACGCTCGTCGGGCGCGTCGACAACCTTCCCGAGCGCCCGCTGCTCGGTGATGACGCGCGCGCCGCGCTCGACACCTTGGAGCCGAAGCGCCGCCCGCTCTACCAGCAGGTGTCGAGGTCTATTGTCGACGTGGACGAACTCGACCACGAGGCGACGGTGATGGCGGTGATCCGCGCCATCCAGCGGCGCGTCGAGGTCGTGACGTCGCAGCGGACCTATCCGGTAATCATCGGCGCCGGTGCACGTCACCTCCTCCCCGAGCACGTCCCACCGGGCGCGCGCAAAGCGGCGATCGTCACTCAGGCCGCCTTGAACGTGACCGTCGTACCCGGAGTCGACGAGGCCGAGTTCGTCATCGGCCTCGGCGAGGAAGCGAAGTCGCTCTCGACGATCGACGAGCTTTGCCGGGGCTTTGCCCGTGCGGGATTGCACCGCGGCGACCTCGTCGTCGGGCTCGGCGGTGGCGTCGTCACGGACGTCGCCGGGTTTGCGGCGGCGTGCTTCCACCGGGGCCTGCCGGTGGTCCAGGTCGCTACGACCCTGCTCGCGCAGATCGACGCGGCGATCGGTGGCAAGACCGGGGTGAACCTCCCCGAGGGCAAGAATCTCGTCGGGGCGTACTGGCAACCGCACGCGGTCTTGTGCGATACCGATCTGCTGGCGACGCTGCCGGACGCCGAGTGGCGATCGGGACTCGGCGAGATGGCGAAGTACGTGCTCTTGGGACTCGACCACCTCGACGACCTCTCCCTTGCCGATCAGGTCGCGGCCTGCGTCCGCATGAAGGCGGAGTTTGTCGGCGCTGACGAGCGCGACGGCGGCAAGAGACGTCTCCTCAACTACGGCCACACGCTCGCCCACGCCCTCGAGGCGGAGCGCTTTCGCGGTGATGGCGAGCCGATCCGCCACGGCGACGCCGTCGCGATCGGCCTCGTCTTCTCAGCACGACTCGCTCGGGTGCTCGACCGCGTCGACGACGACGTGGTGAAGCGGCACGTTGCCGTCGTCGAGGACTTCGGGTTGCCGATCGCGCTTCCCGCCGACTCCGACCCCGCCCGCCTCCTCGAGTTCATGGCGCGCGACAAGAAGGCGCACGGGGGCCTCACCTTCGTCCTCGCCGGCTCGAAGGGCGTCGAGGTCGTCCACGACGTGCCAGAAGATGCCGTTAAACGGGCGCTCGCCGAAACGCAGACGCCGGCTGCCGCGGGGGGAGCGACCTCATGAGCGTCCCGGTCGTGATGTTGCTGTCTGGCCCGAACCTCTCGCTGCTTGGTCAGCGCGAGCCCGAGGTCTACGGTACGGCGACCCTCGCCGAGCACGTCGAACGGGCCGGGAAGCAAGCTGCCCGCCTCGGCCTCGTCCTCGAGCACGTCCAGTCGGAGAGCGAGGCGGGACTGGTCGAGGCGGTGCACGGGGCGAAAGGGCGCGTGGCGGCGATCGTCGTGAACGCCGGCGCGCTGTCGCATTACGGTTGGTCGCTGCACGACGCGCTGGCCGCGTTTCCCGGACCGGTGGTCGAGGTGCACCTCTCGAACCCGCTGGCGCGGGAGCGGTGGAGGCAGGCTTCGGTGATCGCTCCGGTGGCGAACGGGTATATCGGGGGTTTTGGGGGTTTCGGCTACGAGTTGGCGGTCTCGGCCGCCGCTCGGCTACTCGGCTTTTCGGGAGAGGATTCGTAGTGGTCGTCGAAGTGATCGCTGATCCGCAACGCGCGCGCCAGAACGCCGCCGGGCGCGAGCTGCCCCCTCTCGAGGTGTCGCGGCGCATCGGCCGCTTGCGCGAGCGCCTCGAAGAGGAGCACCTCGGCGGCCTGCTCGTCACGTCGATGTCGAACGTGCGGTACCTGTCCGGGTTCTCGGGGTCCGAGGCGATGCTGCTCGTCACCGCCTCCCGGGCGCTGTTCTTCACCGACGGCCGCTACAAAGATCAGTCTGCCGCGCAGCTCGCCGAGGCGGGGGTCGAGGCAGACATCGTCATCGGAAAGAGCGCCGACCAGCTGAAGGCACTCGAACGGGCGACGCGTACGCTGCAGCGCGTCGGTCTCGAATCCGAAACGGCGTCCTGGCGGTTCGTGACGCGACTCTCCGAGGAGCTGAAGCCCGAGGTGACGGCGACGACCGGGTTCGTCGAGTCGCTCCGGGTCGTGAAGGACGCCGGCGAGATCGCGCGCATCGAGCGTGCCTGTGAGATCGCGGACATCGCCCTCGCGCAGACGAAGGATCGACTGAAAGAGGGCGTCACCGAAGCGGACTTCGCCGCCGACTTGGACTACGAGATGCGCCGGCGCGGCGCCGGAGCGCTCTCATTCGACACGATCGTCGGCTCGGGACCGAATGCCGCGCTGCCGCACCACCAGCCGAACGACCGGGCGATCGTCGCCGGAGAGCTCGTCGTCATCGACTTCGGCGCAGTGTTCGACGGCTACCACTCCGACATGACGCGCACGGTCTGTATCGGCGAGCCGAGGGGCGTCGCGGCGAAGGTGCTCGAAGCGGTTGCCGCGTCGCAGCGGGCCGGCCTTTTGGCGGTGAAAGCCGGCGTGCGCGCCGGCGACGTCGACAAGGCGTGCCGCGAATCGCTGACCGAGGACGGCTACGCGGAGGCGTTCTCCCATTCGACCGGCCACGGCGTCGGACTCGACGTCCACGAGGCGCCTCACGCCGCCGACGGCAGTGAGGACGTGCTCGAGGGGGGGACGGTGATCACCGTCGAGCCCGGTGTCTACCTTCCCGGCGAGACCGGTGCCCGCATCGAGGACACCGTCGTCGTCACCGCTTCGGGTTGCCGTCCGCTCACGAAGACGACAAAGGACGCCATCATCTGATGGCGATCTCGACAAACGACTTAAGGAACGGGATGGCGCTCGACCTCCCGGACGGGTTGTTCGCCGTCGTCGAGTTCCAGCACGTGAAGCCGGGCAAGGGCGGGGCGTTCGTGCGGACGAAGCTGCGCAACATGCGAACGAAGGCGGTCTTGGAGCGCACCTTCCGGGCCGATGAGCGCGTCGAGCAGGCGGTCATCGACAAGCGCGAAATGCAATACCTGTATCGCGACGGCGCCGACTTCGTCTTCATGGACAACGTCTCGTTCGACCAGATGACCGTGCCCGAGTCCTCGGTCGGCGAGGCGGCGAACTTTCTGAAGGCGGGGGACTCGGCGATCGTCGTCCTGCACGGGACCGAGATCGTCGACATCGAGCTGCCGGCCGCCGTCGAGCTCGAGATCACCGAGACCGAGCCCGGGGTCCAGGGCGACCGCGTCTCGGGGCGCGCAAGCCGGCGACGACCGAGACCGGGCTCGTCGTCCAGGTTCCGCTCTTCATCAACATCGGGGAGCGCATCAAAGTCGACACGCGCTCTGGTGAGTACCTCACGCGCGCGTAGGCAACAAGAGCCCACACCGGGCGAACGTCGCGCTGCGCGTGAACGGGCGCTCGACCTCTTATACGAGGCCGAAGCAAAAGTGGTGACGCCGGGCGAGGTGCTCGCATCGCTCCCCGCGGAGCCCGATCCCTTCGCGGAAGAACTCGTGCGCGGTGTCGAGCAGGAGCTCGAGACGATCGACGCGTTGATCGCGAAGCACGCCGAGCGCTGGGCGGTCGATCGCATGCCCGCCGTCGACCGCCAACTGATGCGGATCGCGACCTACGAACTCCTCGCGCGCGCCGACGTCAGTCGCGCCGTCGTGATCGATGAGGCGGTCGAGCTGGCGCAGGATTTCTCGACGGCGGAATCCGGTGCGTACGTGAACGGCGTGCTGTCGGCGATTGCCGACGAGCTCGGACGATGAGCGCGAACAACGCCTACACGGACTCCGGCGTCGACTACGCGGTTCTCGACGAGGGAAAGCGACGCGCGCTCGCGGCGGCTCGCGGCACCTCTGCAGTCGCGAGGGCGCGCGGTGCGGAGGTCGATCCCGCAAGCTACGGCGAGCAAGCGACGATCGTCGCGGTCGGCGACGAGCACCTCGCCTTCGTTCTCGAGTGCCTCGGCACGAAGTCGCTCATCGCGAGGGACGTCGAGCGTGAGCTCGGTGCCGACCGCTTCGTCGACGTCGGCTACGACACCGTCGCCGCCGCGGTGAACGACTGCGCCGCCGTCGGGGCGCTACCTCTTGTCGTCAACGCGTACTTCGCCGCCGGCGCGCGACTTCTACGTTGGTAGCCGCCACGATTCGCTCGTCGAGGGGTTCCGTCTCGCCTGCGACGTCGCGGGCGCGGCGTGGGGCGGGGGCGAGTCGCCGACGCTCGCCGGCCTCGTCGAAGACGGCGCCGTCGATCTTGCGGCGTCCGTGCTCGGTAGGGTGCCGCACGGGCGGGCGCCGCTGCTCGGCGCCGAGCTCGAAGCCGACGACGAAATCGTGCTCATCGCCTCGAGCGGGCTGCACCAAAACGGCGCCTCGCTCGCTCGTCGCGTGGCGCGCGCGGACGACGCGTCCTGGTCAGTGAGGCTGCCGTCGGGACGGGTCCTCGGTGACGCGATTTGGATCGCGGCTTCATCTACGCCGGCTTGATGGAGGCGCTCTACGCGGCTGGTGTCGCGCCGCACTACGCAAGCCACATCACCGGTCACGGGTGGCGCAAACTGATGCGCGCGAATCGGGACCTCACCTACCGGATCGACTTGCTGCCTCCGGTACCCGAAGCGGTCGCGTTCCTGGTCGAACGGGCAGGGCTGTCGCCACTCGAGGCGTACGCGACCTTCAACATGGGCGCGGGCTTCGCGCTCTTCGTCCCTTCGGCGACGGCCGCAAAGGTGATCGAGGTCACGCGATCGGTCGGGATCGCGGCGTTTGAAGCGGGGAGAGTCGAGCAAGGGCCGCGCCGGGTCGTCATCGAGCCGATCGGCGTCGAGTACGCCAAGGAGAGCCTCGAGATCCGCTGACGCGCGTCGTCGGATCTCGTCGGGAAGGGCGGGGGATGTGGCAGATACCGAGTACGTCATCAACATGGAGCCGTTGTATTCGACGCTCGAGCGGTTCGACGTCGACAAGCTCGTCGCCGGCGTAACCGAGCCGTGGTGGAACCAGACGCTGATCCGCGTCGGTGACGATCTCGTTCGCTTGGGTGTCTTCGAGGGCGAGTACCACTGGCACAAGCACGACGATCAGGACGAGTTCTTCTTCGTTCTCGACGGCGAGATGCGCATCGAGCTCGAAGACCACGACCCGGTCGTGCTCGCCAGGCGGCAAGGGTTTTCGGTTCCGATGGGACTGGGGCACCGACCCGTTGTGCCGACGCGCGCCGTTGTCTTGATGATCGAGAAAGCGAACATCGCTCCAACGGGCGACTAAAGCGGTTTGCTCTGTTGCAAGCAAGCAGCGATGGCTTGCGGTGATGCCACGCTGCAGAGGTCGATCGACGCGGAGCGATCAGCTCGCGCGGCGCACTTGTTCGGACTCGTCGTCCCGTGGTGCGGCGATCCCGCGGCGCGGCACGATGATCTCGTCGATCAACCCGTAGTCGCGCGCCTCCTCGGGAGTGAGGAAATAGTCGCGATCGATGTCGCGTTTCACTTCATCGACGGGCTTTCCGGAGTGGAAGGCGATGATTTCCGCCATCTTTTGCGTGAGTGAGAGCACCTCCCGCAGCTGAATCTCCATATCGGTCGGCGCGCCGCGGGTTCCCGCGTGCCCCTGGTGGATCATGACTTTCGACGAGGGCAACGCGAAGCGCTTTCCATTCGCTCCGCCACACAGCACCATCGCGCCGGCCGACATCGCCATGCCGACGCAGGTCGTCGAGACGTCGCAACGGACGTGCTGCATCACGTCGTAGATCGCCATACCTGCGTACGCCGCGCCACCGGGCGAGTTGATGTAGAGGGTGATGTCCTTTTCTGGATCCTCGGCTTCGAGGTAGAGCATCTCCGCGATGATGAGATTGGCGACGTCGTCGTCGATCTCGCTGCCCAAAAAAACGATGCGTTCTCTCAACAGCAACGAAAAGATGTCAAACGCGCGTTCGCCCCGTCCGGACGATTCGATGACCGTCGGAATCACGGCGCTCAGCTGCAGTGGATCGGTCGTTTCGCGTGCAGGCGTCATCGCGGGTATGATATCTCAGATATGAGATATGCGCCGCGGTAGCCGCGAATGACTGAAGCACCCCGCGGGCGACGTCTTCCCGGCTTCAAAGAGATGGCAGAGCGCCAGCGCGATCTCGGCGCCGAGTTCGCGCTGCGCCGACAGGCGCTCGGACTTTCCCAGACCGAGGTCGCCGCGCGAATGGGCACGTCGCAATCCGCGGTTGCGCGCCTGGAGGCGGGAGCACTCGACGTGCGGCTGTCGACACTCGCTCGCTACGCCAAGGCGCTCGGCGACGATGTCGACGTGCATCTGTTGTTCGGAGAACCGAGGCGCTGATGCACACACCGGATTTCGGCGACGCGATTCGCGGCAAGCTCTTTGAAGAGCGGGTGATCTCGCTCTTCGGTCCCCTCACCGATGTGGCGGTATCGGAGGTGGCGGGGCAGCTGTGGACGCTCGACGCGACCGGCGACGCACCCGTGACGATGCTCTTGTCGTGCCGGGGCGGATCGGTGCGTGCCACCCTCGCCCTGATCGACGCGCTCGACGTCGTCGACGTCGCGGTGAACGCGACGTGCCTCGGTTCACTCGACGGGCCCCCGATCGGCGTCCTCGCCGGCTGCTCGGCGAGGCGCGCCGCGCCAAGTACGCGCTTTACCCTTCGCGACGACGAGGCTTCGATCGACGGGTCGTATCGGAGTTTGCAGCAGAGCGCGGACGTGCTTTTTGCTGAGCGGTTGCAGCTGCTCGAACGCGTTGCCTCCTCGACGAACGGTCGGCGATCACTTGGGGACCTCATCGCCGACTTCGAGAAGGGTCGCACGCTCAGCGCCGAGGAGGCGGTCGCCAACGGGCTGATCGACGAGGTCACGCCCGAGACGGACCGCATCGTCGCGTTGCGACGGCAAAACCCAGGGATCGGATTCAAAAAAGGGTAGAGAGTCGCGTCGGTCATCGCGAAAAGCGGAGAAGCGCAAAGAGGCGCTGCGAGCCGAGCACGGCGCGTCACGAAGGCGGTCGGGTGCGGCCATCGACCGAGGTCGTTCCGCGGGTCGTAGAGATCTGACGGCGGCTCTTCGTCGCTTTGTAGGTCCTCGTTTCTCCCTGGATGACCGCCCTCGGCGTCCTGTTCTGCTCCGACACGCCCGCGCTCTTGTTCGTGGCGGTGCTGGTCCTTTGGCCCAACTGCTTTTCAACGAAGCGTCGGGCGCGCGCGTCCGCGAGTTGGAAGCGCGTGGCGTAGCGGGAGAAAAGCCTGGCCCTTCAAAGAGCAAGCAGCGACGGTGCCATGTGTCTTCACCGCCTCGGGAAGTTCGCGTCGCGGGTTGCGAATCGTCGCCAACGCGAGCAGGCCTCCCGCTGCGCACACCCCGCCGGCGATGAAGACCGCGATGCGAAAACCGGTGTTGAACAAGAGCGGTTTCAAGTAGGAACGCCCACCGATCCCGGCTGCGGCGGGCAGGACGGCGACGGCGATCAAGCTCGCGGCGCGTGCGACCGCGTTGTTCACCGCCGATGCGACGCCCATGTTCGCGTCTGGTGCCGCGCCAAGCACCGTGGCGGTCAATGGAGCGACCGTCAGGCTGAGCCCGAATCCGAAAACCAAGATCCCCGGCAGGACGTCGGACTGATAGCTGCCGCCGGGAGCGATACGCGCCAAGACGCGAGACCGCCACCCGCGATGATCGGTCCAAACCCCATGAAAAACCGAGGACCGTAACGCGAAGAAAGCGCTCCGAATCGCGTCGAGAAGAGGAACAACACGAGCGAGGACGGCAGCAATCCGGCGCCGGCATCGAGCGGGGTGAAGTGGAGCACCTGTTCCAATTCGACCGGTGCGAGGAAGAACGCACCTCCGAAGGCGCCGTAGATGAAGAACGTCGCGAGGTTCGCGGCGCTGAACTGTCGAGACGAGAAGATGCCGAGCGAAACGAGCGGCCTTGGCGCGCCCCCCTCGATGACGATGAAAGACAAAAGGACCGCGGCACCACCGATGATCGCGACGAGCTCGCTTGTTGACGTCCAGCCGACTGACGGTCCCTCGATCAGGCCGTAGGTGAGGCCGACGAGGCCGACCGTCGCCGCCGTCGCCCCGGTGAGGTCGACGCGCCCCGTCGCTGCCGGATTGCGGGTCTCAGGCACGTGCCGCTGCGAAAGCACGATGACGGCGAGCGCGATCGGGGCGTTGATGAAGAAGATGAGGCGCCACGAAACGGCGTCGATGAGGTATCCGCCGAGGAACGGCCCGATCGCTGCCGCGATGACCCCGAGTGCGGACCACGCCCCGATCGCGCGTGAGCGGTCCTCTTTGACGAAGACCGCCTCGATGATCGCGAGGCTGCCCGGCGTCAAGAGCGCGCCGCCGATGCCCTGCGCGGCGCGTGCCCCGATCAGCACGCCGGTGTCGGGCGCGACACCGCAGACCATCGACGCGACCGCGAACGCGATGACACCGATGACGAAGATCTTTCGTCGCCCGTAGCGGTCACCGAGTGCGCCGCCAAGGAGGATCAGCCCCGACAAGGTGAGCATGTAGGCGTTGACGATCCACTGGAGATCGGCGACGGACGCGTTTAAGTCCTTTCCGATCGCGGGGAGCGCGATGTTCACGACGGTGCTGTCGATGAACGCCATCCCCGATCCGAGCACGGTCGCGGCGAGGACGAAGCGTCCCTTTGCCGACGAATAGCGGATCGGCTGGAATCCGGCCGTCACGACGTCCGTCTGCGCGTCAGCCACCTCGGTCCTTTCCGGACGCTCCTGCGGACATTACGGGCGCTGCCAACAGGTTGCCCCTGGCAATCCCGCGCGCCCGCGGCGGACGTGGCATTGTGTGGCGACGTGAAGCGGGTCCCGTGAGGCCCGCACGGACGGCGAGGGAGCACGGTGGCGGAGCGTGAGCGAAGGCTGGCGCGCCCGACGGGGCGGGTCTTCGTTCCCCGCACCTTCGTCATGGACCCCGATGACGTGGGGCGGGCCCTCACCCGCATCGCCCACGAGATTCTCGAGCGCAACCACGGCACGGACGACCTCGTCGTCGTGGGGCTGCAGACCGGCGGCGTGCCGCTCGCACGGCGCATCGTCGACGAGATCGCCCGCATAGACGGCTGCGACGTCCCGTTCGGCACGATCGACGTCGCCTTCTACCGCGACGACTACGGCCTGCGGCCCGTGCTGCCAGAGGAGGCGACGGAGATCGCCTTCGAGCTCACCGGTCGCGTCGTCATTCTGGTTGATGACGTGCTGTTCACCGGCCGCACTGTGCGAGCCGCTCTCGACGCACTCGCCGACCACGGCCGCGCCCGCGCGGTCCAGCTCGCGGTGATGATCGACCGAGGACACCGCGAGCTGCCGATTCGTCCGGACTTCGTGGGCAAGAACCTGCCGACGCGAAGAGACGAGATGGTTGACGTAAGCGACGAGGGCGTCGCGCTGGGCGATCTTGTGGAGGGATGACCGTGATGGACCGTCGACACCTGCTCGGCATCGAGGGCCTCGCGCGCGGTGAGCTCGTCGACCTCTTGCAGCTGACGAGCCGCTTCGCCGAAGTCGCCGCTCGGCCGATCCCGAGGGTCCCCGCCCTGCGAGGAAAGACGGTGGCGACGATGTTCTTCGAGAACTCGACTCGCACCCGACTCTCCTTCGAGGCGGCTGCCAAGCGGCTATCGGCTGACACGATGTCATTTTCGGTGAGTACGTCATCGGTGTCGAAGGGGGAATCGCTACGCGACACCGTCGAGACGATCGACGCGATGGGCGTCGACGCGATGGTCGTACGGCACCACTCCGCCGGCGCGCCGCATCGCGTCACCGAATGGGTCGACGCGTCGGTGATCAACGCCGGCGACGGCCAGCACGAACATCCGACGCAGGCGCTCACCGACTGCTACACGCTCCTTGAGGCGCTCGGTGACGGACGACTCGCTCGCGGAGAACTCGACGAACTTTCGATCGCCTTCGTTGGCGACATCCGCCACTCGCGCGTGGCGAGGTCGTGTTCCATGGCGTTTCGGCTCCTCGGCGCTCGTGTCGTCTTCGTCGCTCCGACGACGCTGCAGCCACCTTCGCTCGCGGCATTCAACGTCGACGTTGTCAATGAGCTCGATCCAATCCTCGGAGACCTCGACGTCGTCTATTTGTTGCGGATGCAAACCGAACGGATGAACGAGTCGTACATCCCTTCGATCCGCGAATACTCCATGCGTTACGGGTTGAACGCCGATCGGGCTCGGCGGATGCGCAAGGGCGCGTTCGTCATGCATCCCGGACCAATGAACCGCGACGTCGAGATCGATGCCGAGGTCGCAACTGCGGAGAACGCGCTCGTCACCCGCCAGGTGACAAGCGGGGTCGCGGTCCGAATGGCCGTGCTCTTCGCTCTATTGGCGTCGCCTGGCGCGATCGAAGCCGTCGCGCAAGAGGCGGCCGCAATCGACGCGGAACCATTCAACGACGCTCAGCCGGGACGCAAGAGTGCCTGAAGCTGTCGAGAAAAAGCCCAGTCACCGCGTCGTCGTCCGTGGCGGCACACTCGTCGACGAGACCGGCTCGCGCCGCGGCGACGTCGCGATCGCCGACGGTCGGATTGTGGACGTCTCGGCGTCGATCGAGCCGACAAAGGGCGCAACGGTGCTCGACGCCGACGGATGCATTGTCTCGCCCGGACTCGTCGACCTCCACGCGCACCTGCGAGAGCCTGGTGGCGAGGCCGCAGAGACCGTCGAGTCCGGAGCACGCGCCGCTGCCTTGGGCGGCTACACCGCGGTCGTTGCGATGGCGAACACCGATCCTCCGATCGACTCCGCAGCCGTCGCGCGTGACGTCTTGTCGCTCGGCGTCGCCGCGGCCTGCGAGGTTGCCGTCGCCGGATCGATCACGGTCGGTCGTAAAGGCGAGCGGATCGTGCCGTTCGCGGAGATGGCGGCCCTCGGGATACGGGTGTTCTCCGATGACGGGCGCGGTGTCCAGGACGCGGGCGTGATGCGGCGCGCACTCGAGTACGCGTCGGACCTTGGCGTCGTCCTCGCGCAGCACTGCGAAGACGAGTCACTATCCAAGGGCGGACACATGCACGAGGGAGCGATTTCCGCGCGCCTTGGAATCCCCGCGCAACCCGGAAGTGCAGAAGAGGCGATGGTGATGCGCGACCTCGAGCTCGCGAGACTGACGGGAGGGACGATCCACTTCTGTCACCTCTCGACGCGCCACTCGATCGATCTCGTCACCGCTGCGAAGGAGAGCCACCTTGCCGTGACGTGCGAAGTGACTCCGCACCACCTCTCGCTTACGCACGCCGCGGTTGAGTCGTTTGACCCGCGATTCAAGGTCAATCCACCACTGCGCACCGACGAGGACGTCGAAGCACTGCGTGCCGCCTGCGCGGACGGGCACGTCGACGCGATCGCGACCGACCATGCACCCCATACGGACGCTTCGAAAGAGGGGACTTTTGACGAATCGCCGTTCGGCGTGATCGGCCTCGAAACGGCGTATGCGGTCGCGTACTCGGTTCTCGTTGCCGAACGGACAGAGGACGCGACGCCGCTTCAGCGCTTGGTCGGACTGATTTCCGCGCGCCCGGCGCGCATTGCCGGGCTGCACGCCTCGTCCGGACAAGGCGGTCCGATTGCGGCGGGCGCGATGGCGCATCTTTGCGTTTTCGATCCGACACAGCGCTGGGTCGTCGATCCGAAGACGTTCGCCAGTCGATCGCACAACTCGCCGTTCGCGGGCCGCACGCTCACCGGGCGGGTCCGCCACACGGTCTTGGCAGGCGAGCCAGTCGTTGTGGACGGGCAAGCGACGAGGTGAACCCACCCGCGCGACGCAGGCGGGCGCGACTCGTCCTCAAAGACGGCGCAGTCTTTTCAGGTGAGGGGATCGGCGCCCGAGCGGGCGAGGAGGCGACGGTCTTTTCCGGCGAGGTCGTCTTTAATACGGCGCTTTCCGGCTACCAGGAGATCATCACCGACCCGTCGTACGCGGGGCAGGTGATCACCTTCACGTACCCCCACATCGGCAACTACGGGGTGACCCGCGCCGACGACGAAGCGACCCGCCCGCACTGCCGGGGCGTCGTCGTGCGCGACCTTTCGCAGCGGCCGTCGAACTGGCGCGCCGAAGGCGACCTCGACCACTTCCTCGCCGCGCACGGCATCGGCGGCATCTGCGGCGTCGACACCCGGCGGCTCACCCGCCACATCCGCGCGGCCGGTGCGATGCCGTGCGCGTTCGGGACGGCATCAGAAGATGTCCTCCTCGACGCGGCCCGGTCCGAACCCGGCACGCTCGGCCAGGACCTCGTGAAGCAGGTGACGACGGACCGGCCGTATTTGGTCGAGGGCGGTCCCTACCGTGTGGTCGCCTACGACTTCGGGATCAAAAGGGCGATCCTCGCCCGGCTCTCCGAATTCGCCAGCGTCGAAGTCGTCCCGGCGACGACCAGGGCGGCCGACGTGCTCGCCCGAACGCCCGACGGAGTGTTCCTCTCGAACGGTCCGGGCGATCCGGCCGCCCTCGGCCACCTCACCACCGAGGTGCGGGCCCTCATCGGCGCGGTGCCGCTATTCGGGGTGTGCCTCGGCCACCAGCTCCTTTCGACAGCGCTCGGCGGGCGCACCTACAAGCTCGCCTTCGGGCATCACGGCGCGAACCATCCGGTGCGACGGCTGGCGACCGGCACCGTCGAGATCGCGTGTGAGAACCACGGCTACGCCGTCGAACAACAAAGCGTGGAGGGCGCCGCCGTCACCCACGTGAACTTGAACGACGACGTCGTCGAAGGAATCGCGGTGCCGAAGGCGCGCGCCTTTGGTGTGCAGTACCACCCTGAGGCCGGTCCCGGCCCGCACGACTCGCGGTATCTCTTTGCCGAGTTCCGCGAACTGATGAACACGGCGACGGGAACGGCTGCCTGATGGCGAGGCGAACCGATCTCTCTTCGGTGCTCGTCATCGGGTCGGGCCCGATCGTGATCGGACAGGCGTGCGAATTCGACTACTCGGGGACCCAGGCGTGCCGGGCGCTGCGCGACGAGGGCCTGCGGGTCATCCTCGTCAATTCGAACCCGGCCACGATCATGACGGACCCCGACGTCGCCGATCGCACGTACATCGAACCGCTCGTCCCCGAGATCATCGCGGCGATCCTCGAGCGGGAACGACCCGACGCGCTGCTGCCGACGATGGGTGGCCAGACGGCGCTCAACCTGGCGATGGAGCTCACGCGTTCTTCTGTGCTCGCCGACCTCGGCGTCGAACTGATCGGCGCGAAGGCTGAGGCGATCGCCACCGCCGAGGACCGCGAGCGGTTCAAAGAGGCGATGACCGAGATCGGCCTCGAGGTGACAGCGTCGGGGTTCGCGCACACCGTCGAGGACGCGCTGCGCGTCGCCGACGAGATCGGCTACCCGGCGATGGTGCGCCCCTCGTTCATCCTGGGTGGCGGGGGAACGGGGATCGCGAGGACGCGCGCCGACCTCGCCGAGCTCGCCCGCCTCGGAATCGGCGCCAGCCCGATCGGCGAGATCCTCGTCGAGCGGTCGATCGCCGGCTGGAAGGAGTACGAGCTCGAGGTGATGCGCGACCGCCGCGACAACTGCGTCGTCATCTGCTCGATCGAAAACGTCGACCCGATGGGGGTGCACACGGGCGACTCGATCACGGTCGCCCCCGCGCAGACCCTCTCCGATGTCGAGTACCAGAAGATGCGCGACGACGCGTTCGCCTGCATCCGGCGCGTCGGTGTCGAAACAGGCGGGTCGAATATCCAGTTCGCGGTCGATCCGCATACCGGGCACCAGCTCGTCATCGAGATGAACCCGCGCGTCTCACGATCCTCCGCGCTCGCGTCGAAGGCAACCGGCTTTCCGATCGCGAAGATCGCGGCGCGACTTGCCATCGGCTACACGCTCGACGAGATCGACAACGAGATCACCGGCGCGACGCCGGCGAGCTTCGAGCCGACGATTGACTACGTCGTGACGAAGGTGCCGCGCTGGGCGTTCGAAAAGCTCCCGGGAGTCCCCGATCGATTGGGGACGCGCATGCAGTCGGTCGGCGAGGTGATGGCGATCGGCCGGACGTTCCCAGAGTCGTTCCAAAAGGCCCTGCGCGGCCTCGAACAGGGTCGCTTCGGCCTGAACTGCGATCCCGCCGAGACGGCCCTCGACGAGGTGCGCATCGAGGAGCTGCTCGAGCGCGCCGCGCACCCGAGCCCGCTGCGGCCGTTCGAGGTTGAGGCGGCGTTGCGCCGCGGCGCCGGCATCGATGAGGTCGCCGCGGCAACGGGGATCGACGCGTGGTTCTTGGACCAGATCCTTTCGATCGCGCAGGCGCGCGCCGTTCTCGACGGGGCCGCGGACGCTGCGACCCCGCTCGCCGCGCTCGACTCGAGCGACTGGCGGTACCTGAAGCGCGTCGGGTTCTCGGACGCGCAGGTCGCTTGGCGTCTCAGCGTCTCCGAGGACGCGGCGCGCGCCGCACGCCGTTCGGCGGGGGTCGAGGCGACCTTCAAGACCGTCGACACCTGCAGCGCCGAGTTCGAGGCGCAGACGCCGTACTACTACTCGACCTTCGAGGACGAAGACGAGGTGCGTCCAGCCGAAAAGCCACGCGTCGTCATCTTGGGATCAGGTCCGAACCGCATCGGCCAGGGGATCGAATTCGACTACTGCTGTGTCCACGCGAGCCTCGCGTTGCGCGACGCCGGGTACGAGACGGTGATGGTGAACTGCAACCCCGAGACGGTCTCCACCGACCACGACACTTCCGATCGCCTCTATTTCGAGCCGATCACCGAAGAGGATGTGCGCGCGGTGATCGATGCCGAGAACAACACCGGCGCGGGCGGTGTCGTCGGGGTGATCGTCAGCCTCGGCGGTCAGACGCCCCTCAAACTCGCCGACGTGCTGCCAGAGGAGCTCGTCTTGGGGACGCCACCGGCTTCGATCGATCTCGCCGAGGACCGGCATCGCTTCGGCGCGCTGTTGCGTTCGCTTGCGATTGCGCAGCCTGACGGCGGCACGGCGCTCACGGCCGACGAGGCGTACGAGATCGCCGGGCGCGTCGGCTACCCCGTCCTTGTCCGGCCGAGCTACGTCTTGGGTGGACGGGCGATGGAGATCGTCTACGACGACGCCGGCTTGAAGGACGCGATGGCGGCGCTCATGCACACCGGGTCGCTCGGGAAAGAAGGCGGACTGTCAGCGACCCGCCCGGTGCTGATCGACAGCTTCTTGGAGGACGCGACCGAGGTCGATGTCGATGCCGTGCGCGACCGTGAGGGGGAGACACTGATCTGCGGCGTCCTCGAGCACGTCGAGGAGGCGGGCGTGCACTCGGGGGACTCGGCGTGTGCGATTCCGCCGCCCTCGCTTCCGCGACACGTCGTCGCGGCACTCGCCGAGCAGACGACGAGAATCGGCGACGCGTTGGGGGTCGTCGGCCCGATGAACATCCAGTTCGCGGTGAAACAGGACGACATCTACGTCCTCGAGGCGAACCCGCGTGCTTCGCGCACCGTGCCCTTCGTCGCGAAGGCAACGGGACGGCCGGTGGCGAAGATCGCCGCCCGGATGATCGTCGGGGCGACGCTTTCCGAGCTGCGCAAAGAGGGTCTCTTGGACGGCGGTGGTCCGATCGAGATGACGCAAGTCTGCGTGAAAGAAGCGGTGCTTCCCTTCGACCGCTTCCCCGAGGTCGACGCGCTCTTGGGCCCGGAGATGCGCTCGACGGGCGAGGTGATGGGGACCGCCTGGAGTTTCGGCCTCGCGTTCGCGAAGGCCCAAATCGCGGCCGGCAACCGCCTTCCGGACTCCGGCGAGATCTTCTTCTCGCTCGCCGACAGGGACAAGCCGGCTGGCGTCGACGTCGCCGCGGAGTTCTCCCGGCTCGGCTTTCTCATCGCGGCGACAGAAGGAACCGCCGCCCACCTCGATGCCGCTGGTGTCCCGGTCCACCGCCTCGTCGCGAAGGTCGGATTCGCGTCTGAGCGCGAGGAGGAGCTTGCCGACGCGGTCGAGCTCATCTCGTCGGGCGCGATCTGCCTTGTCGTGAACACGCCGCGCGGCCGCGGGGCGCGCGCCGACGGCGCGTACATCCGGCGCGCCGCGTCGGCGAGCGGCGTACCGGTCGTGACGACCGTGCGCGCCGCGCTCGCCGCGGCGAGAGGCATCGCCGAGTCGCGCGACACGGGCGTGAGCGTCGAAAGCCTGCAAGAGCTCCACGCCGGCAATCGATGAGCGCGGCGCGCGGCATCGGGCCTCGAAGCGCGCATCGGCTCGGTCGTCCTTCCGAATCCCGTGCTCACCGCGAGCGGCACGTCCGGCCACGGCGCCGAGCTTGGCGCGTACTTCGACCTCTCGCGACTCGGCGCGGTCGTCGTGAAGTCGCTCGCCGCGTTCTCCTGGCCCGGGAACCCGGCGCCGCGGTTGCGTCCGGTCGAGGACGGGATGTTGAACAGTGTCGGGCTCCAGGGTCCCGGTGTCACAGACTGGCTCGAGCACGATCTTCCTGATCTCGTTCGCGCGAAGGCGCGGGTTGTCGCGAGCATCTGGGGACGCACGGTCAGCGAATTCCGTGACGCTGCGGCGATGCTCGCCGACGCGCCAGACGACGTCGTCGCGGTCGAGGTCAACGTCTCGTGTCCGAATCTCGACGACGGCGAGGCGATGTTCGCCGCGTCGGAGTCGGCGACTGCGGCCGCCGTCGAGGCCGCGCACGCCGCCGCGACGACCGTGCTGGGCGAAGTTGTCACCCGGCGTTGACGACATCGTTCCGATCGCGAAGGCGGCCGTCGCTGCCGGCGCCGACGCGCTCGTCCTCGTGAACACGCTGCCAGCCCGGATGTGGAAGCCCGAACTCGAGCGCGCGCTCGGTGGCGGCGCGGGCGGTCTGTCTGGACCCGCTCTCCGCCCGATCGCGCTGGCGGCCGTTGAGGCGGTCGCCGAGAGTTTGCCGGGATCGGCGATCGTCGGGGTCGGCGGGATCCAGACCGGTTCCGACGCCTTCGATTTCTTGAGCGCCGGCGCGGTCGCCGTCGAGGTCGGCACGGCGACGCTCGCCGATCCGCGCGCGCCGGTGCGCGTCCTTGACGAGCTCGAGGCGTTCACGAAGGGGGAGAAAACGGCCCGTTTCGTGGCGAGCCGAGCGCGGCGTGACTGACGACAGGGGTTGGTCGGACGCGCGCGGGCGCCTCGTGCTCGCGCTCGACTTCGCGTCGCTCGAAGAGGCGCGCCGCCTCGCCGAGGTGTGCCGGCCGTGGTTCAAGACGGTGAAGATCGGCCTCGAGCTCTTCACGGCCGCCGGGCCCGAAGCCGTGACCCGGCTGCGCGACGACGGCTTCGCCGTCTTCGTCGACTTGAAGCTGCACGACATCCCCGCCACGGTTCGTCGCGCTGCGGCCACCGTCGCCCGCCTCGGTGCCGGTTACACGACGGTGCACGTGTCGGGCGGTCTTGCGATGCTCGCCGCGGCGGTGGAGGGCCTTGCCGAGGGCGCCGCCGGGCAGCCCACGATCGGTCTTGGGGTCACGGCGCTCACCAGCGAGGACGCGGCGCCGTCGCTTATTGCAGAGCGTGCGCAACTCGCCCAGCAGGCGGGTCTCGGCGGCGTCGTCTGCGCCGTCGGCGAGCTTGCGGCGGTGCGCGCCGCCGCACCCGGTCTATTGACCGCGGTTCCTGGCATTCGCCTCGAGCCGGTTCCGGGCGATGACCAGCGCCGGAGGGGCACGCCCGAGGAGGCGATCGCCGCTGGGGCCGACCTGCTCGTCGTCGGACGGCCGGTGACCCGCGCCCTTGATCCGGCGGCCGCGTCACGGCAGGTCGCAGCCGCCGTCGAGCGAGCCGGGTAACTGGAAATGCTGGTCAGCTGGGGCACCCCGCGCTAACGTCCTCGACATGCCCCAACCTCCCATGCTGACACCGGAACAGCGCGCCAACGCCCTTGCGAAAGCGGCGCAAGCACGCAAAGCCCGGGCGGAGATCAAGGACCAGCTGAAGAACGGCCACGTCACCTTGAAAGGCCTGCTCGGCCGGGCAGAGACGGACGACATCGTCGGCAAGATGAAGGTGCTCGCCGTCTTGGAAGCTCTGCCAGGCACCGGCAAGGTGAAGGCCCGCCGGCTGATGGAGCAGGTCGGCATCAGCGAAACCCGACGTCTACAGGGCCTCGGCGCGAAACAGCGTGACGCGCTGCTGGAGGCAGTCGGTCGTCCCTGATCCTCACGGTTTCCGGCCCCGGCGGGGTCGGTAAGGGAACAGTCGTTCGCGAGCTGGTCGCTCGCGATCCCAACCTCAATTTGTCGAGGTCTTGGACGACGAGACCGCGACGCCCGGGCGAGGACGAGAACGCCTACGTCTTCGTCGACCGGGCGACGTTCGAACGGCGGATCGCCGAAGGCGGCTTCCTCGAACACGCCGAGATCCTCGGCGAGTGCTACGGCACCCCGATGCCGGATCCGAGCGACCGGCGCGATCTCGTCTTGGAGATCGACGTCCAGGGTGCGCAGCAGGTGCGGGCGGTGCGCGACGACGTCGTCTCCGTGCTCCTCGTCGCGCCCTCCGAACAAGAGCAGGTGGCGCGGTTGCGTGCCCGTGGCGACAGCGAGGCGGCGATCGAGGCCCGGCTCGAGCTGTCCCGCCACGAAGTCGAGGTCGGGCGGCGCTTCTGCGATGCCGAGGTCGTAAACGACGACGTCAACGGGGCTGCCGAGGAGATCGCCGATATAGTGGCGGCCGCGCGACGCCGCGAGAGCGCGCCGCCGACTACCTGATCTTTGCGGTCGCGAAGCCCCTCGCCCGAACCCGGGAGCCTCCGACACGCAGTGGACTGAAGGAGCCATGGCCGAACCCCGCAACACGATGATCGACCCCGAGATCGAGGAGCTCCTCGACAAGGTCGATTCGAAGTTCACCCTGGTGACCCTGTCTGCGAAGCGAGGCCGCCAGATCAACAGCTACTTCAACCAGCTCGGCGAAGGTCTCGGCGCGATCGTCCCGCCGCAGGTGACCTCGGTCGCCAGGAAGCCGTTGTCGATCGCCCTCGAGGAGATCGCCGCCGACAAGGTGCGCGCCGGCGACGCCGCTCCCCGAGCCCGAGACACACGAGGTCGTCGAGGCCGAGGACAGCTTCGCAGGCGACGACGAGCTCGAGAGCTCGTAGATCGTCGCACCGGTCGGTGCGTCGATGAGCGACGACCGCACGAAAAGAGCTGCGCCCGCGGCGCTCGCGGGCCGCGTCGTCGTGCTCGGCGTGACGGGCGGAATCGCCGCCTACAAGGCCGTCGAGGTCTGCCGGCGGATGATGGACGCCGGCGCGACCGTGCTGCCCGGTGCTCACCGAAGCGGCGACGCGCTTTGTCGGTCCGTTGACCTTTTCTGCGCTCGCCTCCGAGCCGGCGCGCACCGATCTGTTCGCTCGCGATGATCCGCTCGCGCACACGCGCCTCGCGCGGCGTGCCGACCTCGTCGTCGTCGCACCGGCGACCGCCTCGTTCCTCGCCGAGGTCGCGCTCGGCCTCGCCCCCGATCTCTTGTCGGCGACGGTGCTCGCGACCAAAGCCCCCTTGCTCGTCGCGCCGGCGATGCACGCAGAGATGTGGACGAACGACGCCGTCTGTCGCAACGTCGCGACGCTCGTCGCGCAGGGGACGACGATCGTCGGCCCCGATGAGGGTCACCTCGCCGACGGCGACGTCGGCCCGGGTCGTCTCGCCGAGCCGGAGTTGATCGTCGAAGAAGCGGCGCGGCTTTTGGAACGTCGACGCGACCTCGAAGGGGTCTCGGTGCTCGTCACCGCCGGGGGAACCCGCGAGCCGATCGACCCGGTTCGGGTGATCACGAACCGCTCCTCCGGACGACAGGGCTACGCGATCGCCGCCGCAGCCCAACAACGCGGCGCCCGCGTCACGCTCGTCTCGGCGGCAGAGCTTCCCGATCCGTTCGGCGTCGAGGTCGTCGCCGTCGAGACCGCCGCCGAGCTCGCCGAGGCGGTCTACGCGCGCTGCGGACGCGAGCGACGTCGTCGTGATGGCGGCGGCCGTCGCCGACTTCCGGCCGAAGGTGGCGCTGAAAGAGAAGCTGAAAAAGCGAGACGGACTGCCAGAGATCCTTCTCGAGGCGACCGAGGACGTGCTCGCCGAGCTCGGCAGGCGGCGCCACGCCGGCCAGATCCTCGTCGGCTTCGCGGCCGAGACGACCGACGCGCCGCGCGGAGGGGAACGCAAGCTCAAGGAAAAGGGCGTTGATCTCGTCGTCGTGAACGATGTCACCCGGCCCGGTGTCGGCTTTGGGCAGGAGACGAACGCGGTGACGATCCTCGGGCGTGACGGAGCGGTCAAACAGGTCGCGCTGGCGCCGAAGCGTACGATCGCGGACGTCATCCTCGATGCCATCGTCACGCAGCGCGCCAGAGGATCGAACGGAACTGGGTCGAGCCCGGGGGACAAGTGAGCACGCACACCTTCACGTCGGAGTCGGTGACCGAAGGTCACCCGGACAAGATGGCCGACCAGATCTCCGACTCGGTGTTGGATGCGATCTTGGAGCAGGACCCGAACGGGCGCGTCGCCTGCGAGACGTTGCTCACGACGGGACTCGTCTGCGTCGCGGGTGAGATCTCGACGAACAGCTACGTCGAGATCCCGCGCATCGTGCGCGACACGGTCTGTGCTGTCGGTTACGACCGCGAGGAATTCGGATTCGACGGCAACACGTGCGGCGTGATCGTCGCGATCGGTGACCAGTCCGACAACATCGCGGTCGGCATCTCGAGCTCGCAAGAGGCGCGCGAGGGTGACACCGACGAGCTCTCCGCGCAGGGAGCGGGCGACCAGGGGATGATGTTCGGCTTCGCGTGCGACGAGACGCCCGACCTCATGCCGTTGCCGATCTGGTTCGCGCACCTCCTCGCCAGGCGGCTGGCGGAGGTGCGCAAGGGCGGCGTCGTTCCGTACCTGCGTCCGGACGGAAAGACCCAGGTCTCGATCGTTTACGAAGACGGACGGCCGGTCGCGTTGAAGACGGTCCTCATCTCGACCCAGCACAAGCCGGGTATCGACCACGAGACGCTTCTGCGGCCCGACCTCGAAGAGCTCGTGCTGCGTCCTTTGCTGTCGCGCCTGCCGGCGAGCCTCGACACCGAGGACTGGCGGCTGCTCGTCAACCCGACCGGAGTCTTCGAGCTCGGCGGACCGCGCGCCGACGCGGGGCTCACCGGGCGGAAGATCATCGTCGACACCTACGGCGGTTCAGCCCGCCACGGCGGCGGCGCCTTTTCCGGCAAGGACCCCTCGAAGGTCGACCGCTCCGGCGCCTACGCGGCGCGCTGGGTGGCGAAGCACATCGTCGCCGCCGGCGCGGCGCGTCGCTGTGAGATCCAAGTCGCCTACGCGATCGGCAGGGCGCGACCGATCTCGATCTCGGTCCAGACCTTCGGCACGGAGATCTGCGATCCCGAACGCATCGAAAGGGTCGTTCCCGAGCTGTTCGACCTCCGTCCCGCGGCGATCATCAACGAGTTGAAGCTCCGCCGGCCGATCTACAAACCGACCGCCGCTTACGGTCACTTCGGCCGGAACGACAAGGACTTCACCTGGGAGGCGACCCCGAAGCTCGACGAGCTCCGTTCGGCGCTCGGGCTCTAAGACCGCGGTGAGCATGGGCGGGGACCGCTCGCCCCGCCGCATCGTGGCGGTGCTCCCCGACGTGACGGGGATCGACCGCAGCTTCGCGTACGCGGTCCCGGACGCCCTCTCGGAAGCGATCCGTGTCGGTTCGATCGTCTGGGTGCCCTTGCACGGCCGCAAGGTGCGCGGCTGGGTCGTCCAAGAAGGGGGCGTCGACCATCCGCAGCTGCGCGACCTCGACGCCGTCGTCTCGCTCGGACCGAGCGAGGACGTCGTCGAGCTGTGCAAGCTCGCCGCCTGGCGGTACGCGGGGCGGCTCCGCCCCTTTCTCTTGGCGGCTTCGCCGCCGCGGCTCGTGCACGCCCCCTCGCCGAGGCGCCGCGGCGGCCCGCCGGCGCGCTTCGACGAGGCGGACGGACAGGTGGCGTGGGCGACGAAGGAGGCTTTGCGCGACGGAGCGGTCGTGCTGCGGATTCCCCCGTCGGGGCCAAGGCTCGACGTCGTGCTCGGCGCGATCGAGCAGGCGGCGCCGCGCGACGTCCTCGTCCTTGTCCCCGAACTGCGTGACGCCGACGTGCTCGCCCGTCGGCTGAAGCCGCTCGGGCTCGACATCGCCCGCTACCCGGACGCGTGGCCGCAGGCCGCCGCGGGCGGCCGCGTCGTCATCGGGACGCGCTCGGCCGTGTTCGCGCCGATGCCGGAGCTCGGGGCGATCGTCGTCTTCGACGCGCACTCCGAGGCGTACGCGGAAGAGCGCGCGCCGACGTGGGACGCGACGACGATCGCGCGACTGCGGGCGCGGGGTGCGGGAGTGCCGTGCGTGCTCGTGAGTCCGTGTCCCCCGGTGACGCAGCTGTACGGAACGCGTGTCGTCGCCTTGGCGCGCGGTGCGGAGCGGGCAGGATGGGCGCGCGTCGTCGTGCTCGACCGCCGCGAGGACGACCCGCGTTCCGGGCTCTTTTCGCCGAAGCTCGCCGAGCTCGTCAGGTCCGAGCGTTCCCGCGTACCCGGCCGGCCCTTCGTCTGCGTCCTCAACCGCAAGGGACGGGCGCGCCTTTTGGTGTGCGCCCGCTGCGAGGAGATCGCGCGTTGCGAGCGCTGCGGCGCCGCCGTCGTCGAACGGATCGACGAAACGGCGCCCACGGGGGAGTTGCACTGCGAGGTGTGCGGGCTGTCGCGCCCGATCATCTGCGACAACTGCTCGTCGACGACGCTCGCCCGGCGTCGCCTCGGCACCGAGCGCGTCGCCGAGGAGCTCGGTGCGCTCGTCGGGGAGTCGGCGCTCGAAGTCACACGCGAGCGCGGCGACCTCGACCTGGAAGGCGCCGGTCTCCTCGTCGGCACCGAGGCCGTCCTGCACCGGGTGCGTTCGGCGTCATCGGTCTGTTTCCTGGACTTCGACCAGGAGCTCGTCGCCCCGCGCTACCGCGCCCACGAAGAGGCGCTCGCGCTATTGGCGCGGTCGAGCCGGCTCGTCGGCGGCCGCGGCGTCGAGACCGATACCGAACCAGCGGGCGGCAGCGTGTTCGTCCAGACGCGACTTCCCCAGCACGAAGTGCTCTCGGCGGCGGTGAACGGCGATCCGGCGGCGCTCGCCGAGAAAGAGATCGTGCGCCGGAAGACGCTCGGCCTTCCGCCCGCCCGCGTGCTCGCGACGATCGAGGGCGACGCCGACGGCGCGATCCGCCGCAGCCTCGGAGACGACGGCGTCGAGGTCGGTGAGCTCCCCGATGGGCTTTTGCTCATTCGTGCGCCCGCGGCCGCCGATCTCGCCGAGGCGCTGCAAAGGGCCGGCCTCCCGAAAGAGGGTGTCCGGGTGGCGGTCGATCCCCTTCGCTTGTGAGAAAAGGACCGCCCGGGTCGCAACGCCGATCGCTTCGAGGTGTTCTTCCTGCTGTGGCGACGCTCCAGCTCGACGCCTCGGTGGACGACGCGCTCGTCGCGTCGATGATCGCCGACTTCGACGCCGGCTTCGCGCGCCTCGTCGAGTGCTACGCGCCCGTCGTGGTCTCGGTCACCGGTCGCGTCTCGGGCCGGGTCGAAGACGCTGAGGATCTCGCCGCGGAGACGTTCTTTCGCGCCTATCGCGCCCTGCGCAACTACAGCGAGCAGCGGCTCGCCGAACTGCAGGTGCGGCCGTGGCTCGTCACGATCGCGCTGAACCTCGCCCGAAACACGGCGCGCGATCGCGGCCGGAGACCGAAAGAGACGCCGATCACCGACGCGCACGAGCCGCGCTCGGCGGCGCGCGACACATCGGAGCTCGCGCTCGCCAGTTCCGAGCGTGATGATCTCGCGCAACGGCTTGCCGCGCTCTCGATGAACGAGCGGGTCGCGGTCGTGCTGCGGCACGTGGTCGAGATGCCGGTCGCGGAGATCGCCAGCGTCCTTGGATGCAAGGAGGTGACGGCGCGCTCGCACATCGCGCGCGGGCTCGCCCACCTGCGCGCGTCGTATGAGCACGACCCGTCGCGCGACCGCCACGTGCAGACGCGACGAGGAGGCGAACGATGAGTCCTCGCGAATCTGGGGAGATCGAGGAGCGTCTTGCGGCGCTGAAGCTCACGCCTTCGCGCGGACTTGTCCCGCGCGTCGTCGGCCACTGGACGAGCGTGCCCTCGCCGATCGGCGAGGTGTTCGTCGCCTGGACGACAGAGGGGATCTGCGCCGTCGATTCCACGCGCGCCGGGGCGGATCCCGAAGTCTTCGTCGAGTCCGTTCGTGGACGACTCGTGCGGCCGTTTCTGCCGGCAGACGCGCCGCCGGCAGGAGTCGCCGCCGCGGTGCGCAGCGGCCGGGCGACCCAGCTCCGCTTCGATCTGCACGGCCTGACGCCGTTCGAGACCGATGTCTTACAGGCAACCCGCCGCATCCCTCCCGGCGAGATCCGGCCGTACGCGTGGGTGGCGGCCGAGATCGGCAAGCCGAAGGCGGTGCGCGCCGTGGGTTCGGCACTCGGTCGCAATCCGGTGCCAATCCTCATCCCGTGCCACCGCGTGACGCGCTCGGACGGGGCGGTTGGCAACTACGGCGGTGGCCCGGAGATGAAAGAGGAGCTGTTGCGGTTGGAGAACGTGAACCTCGACGAGGTGATCGAGCTCGCTCGCCACGGCGTGCACTTCGTCGGCAACGCTTCGACGGAGGTGTTCTGCTTCCCGTCCTGCGAAGGCGTCCGTCGCTCGAAGAGACAGAACCGCGTCGGATTCCGCTCGGTCGAAGACGCGATCGAAAAGGGTTACCGACCCTGCGGGCGCTGCCGCCCGCTGCTCTCCATCAGCGCCTGAGCGAGGCCTTGGAGCCGGTTTCGAGGCGCCCGTCGGTCGGGGAACTTCGACATGCCACGACGTGGCGGGCCTGAGGACGCGCCGTCCGAGTCCGTGGTCCGGTTGCCGATGCTGAGGAGCTCCAGCGGCGCATCATCGTCGCTTTTCGACACGATGGCCGAGATCGACAGCCTCGGATTCGCCGCCCGGCAAGGCGGAGACCGCCATTTCTCCTGATAACCTGCGGATGTCGGAATTCGCCGACGACGGCGCGCGGCCACGATTCGGTTGTATCCCAAGGTCGCACGCGCCGAGGACGAGAGCTTCTGAGGATTCGCACATTCATGTCCGACCACCAGGCGACGATCGCCGAGTACCGGCTGCACGAGACCGATACGGGGTCACCCGAGGTCCAAGTAGCCATACTCTCCGAGCGCATCAACGCTCTGACCGAACACCTGAAGGTGCACCGTGGGGACCACCACACCCGCCGCGGGCTGATGAAGCTCATCGGGCGACGCCGTCGCCTCCTCGACTACGTGAGGAAGAACGATGTCGAGCGCTACCGGTCACTGATCGCTCGCCTCGGCATCCGCCGCTAGCTGCCCGCGCCGCGGGGGTGGAGGCCCGCGCGGCGTCCCGGGGCCGAATCCCCGGACGAAACGCCGCTCCCGTGAAGAATACGGGGGCGCTGACATAACCAAGGGCGCCCCGCGCGCCAGCTGCCAGTCGTCGGGTCCCCGGACCCCGGGTGCTCGACGACTGGGAACTGGCCGGGATGGTGCCCCAGGCATCAAGGAGAAACATGGCCGAGGCCATCTCAGTTTCGGGTCCGATCTCGGGCACCGAACGCCAGCTGTCCTTCGAAACGGGCAGGCTCGCACCGCAAGCCGACGGCGCCGTCGTGGCGCGCGTCGGCGACACCCTCGTGCTCGTGACCGCGGTCGCGGCGCGCAAGGTGAAGGAGGGCCAGGACTTCTTTCCGCTCACCGTCGACGTCGAAGAGCGGATGTACGCCGCGGGCAAGATCCCGGGCTCGTTCTTCCGCCGCGAGGGCCGGGCGAGCGACCAGGCGATCCTCACCGCCCGGCTCATCGACCGTCCGCTGCGGCCGAGCTTCCCCGAAGGCTTCCGCAACGAGACCCACGTCGTCGCCACGATCCTTGGTGCCGACCAGGAGAACCCGCACGACGTCGTCTCGATCAACGGCGCGTCGGCGGCGCTGATGTTGTCGGGGATCCCCTTCGAGGGCCCGATCGGCGCGGTGCGGATCGCGTTCACGACCGAAGGCACCTGGCTTCCCCACCCCTCGTACCAGGAGGGGGACGCGGCGACCTTCGAGCTCGTCGTCGCCGGTCGGGCGCTTTCGGACGCACCCGACGCCGAGATCGCCATCATGATGGTCGAGGCGGGCGGCACCGAGCACGCCTTCACGTACTTCGAGGACGGCGCACCGAAGGTCACCGAAGAGGTCATCGCCGAGGGGCTCGAGGCGTCGAAAACGTGGATCCGCGAGTCGATCGAGCTCCAGCGTGAGCTCGTCCAGAAGGCCGGTGTGACCCCGCCGATCCCCTACGAAGTCTTCGTCGACTACCAAGACGACGTCCTTTCCCGCGTCGTCGAGGTGGGCGGCGAACGGATCGAGAAGGCGAACGCGACGCCGGGTAAGGCGGAGCGTCAGGTCGCCCTCGATGAGGTGTCAGAGGCGATCTCGCTCGAACTCGCCAACGAGTTCGAGGGCCGCGAGCGCGAGGTGCGCGCCGCGATTCGGTCGCACACGAAGTTTGTCGTCCGCCGCCGCATCGTCGAAGAGGGCGTGCGCATCGACGGGCGCGGACCGACCGACATCCGGCCGCTCTCGGCCGAGGTCGGTGTGCTCCCGACGGCGCACGGCTCGGGGCTCTTCCAGCGCGGTGACACTCAGGTGCTCAGCGTCGCGACGCTCGGCATGCCGCGCATGAACCAGATGCTCGACACGATCAGCGTCGACGAGTCGAAGCGCTACATGCACCACTACAACTTCCCGCCATTTTCGACCGGCGAACCGGGCTTCATGCGCGGACCGAAGCGCCGCGAGATCGGCCACGGGCTGTTGGCGGAGCGCGCCCTCTTGCCGGTGATCCCGTCCGAAGAGGAGTTCCCCTACACATTGCGCGTCGTCTCCGACGTGCTGTCGTCGAACGGCTCGACATCGATGGCGTCGGTGTGCGGTTCGACGCTCTCGTTGATGGATGCGGGAGTGCCCGATCACGCGCGCCGGTGGGCGGGATCGCGATGGGGCTTGTCTACGCGGAAGGTCGCTACACGACCCTCACCGACATCCTGGGCGCGGAGGACGCGTTCGGCGACATGGACTTCAAGGTCGCCGGGACCCACGACGTCGTCACGGCGCTGCAGCTTGATACGAAGATCGACGGGATCCCCGCCGACGTGCTCGCGCACGCGCTTCGCCAGGCGCGCGAAGCGCGTTTGATTGTGCTCGAGGTGATGAACAAGGCGATCGATGCGCCGCGGGCGTCGGTGAAGCCGAACGCTCCGAAGATCGTCACCTTCGAGATCCCCCTCGACCGGATCGGCGAGGTGATCGGGCCGAAGGGCAAGGTCATCAACACGATCCAACAGGAGACCGGCGCCGACCTCGCGGTCGACGACGACGGCACCGTCGGGCGAGTGACGATCGGCGCGAAGGAGTCCTCCGCGGTGGAAGAGGCTCGCCGGCGCGTCGAGCTGATCCTGAACCCGCCAGCAGCCGAGATCGGCAAGGTCTACGACGGCAAGGTGGTGAACATCACGAAGTTCGGTGCCTTCGTGAACATCCTCCCGGGCCGTGACGGCCTTTTGCACATCTCGCGCATCGGCGGCGGGAAGCGGATCGATCGCGTCGAGGACGTGCTCTCGCTCGGTGATCCCGTCAAGGTGATCGTCGAAGACATCGACCCGCAGGGGAAGGTCTCGCTCTCGCTCGTCGGCGAGGACGGCGAGCCGATCGGGGGGTCGCGCGAGGCGCGTGCACCAGAGGGTGGCAACGGACGCGAGACCCGCCCGTCGTCGCGAGAGCGCGTGCCGCGTGCCGAGGTGGACGAGGCACCCGAGGGGGTGCGACGGGTCTCGTTCGAAGACGAGTTCGCCCGCGAGATCGAGGGAGCGTTCGGTGACCTCGGTCCAGGCGGCGTCCCGAGCGGCGGAGAGTCGCGCGCCTCGGGGCCGCGCCGGCGCGGCCGACCGCGGCGCTGAACACCGGCAAAGAGCGCCCCGCGTCTTTGGGGCGCGAGGAAGTCTCGATCTCGGTGCTGCCGAGCGGCATCCGCCTCGTCACCGAGGCGATGCCGCACGTGCACTCGGCGTGCGCCGGGTTCTGGGTCGGGACGGGGTCGCGCGACGAATCCCCGCAGCAAGCGGGGATCTCGCACTTCTTGGAGCACCTGTTGTTCAAGGGCTCGCCGACGCGTTCGGCGCGCTCGATCGCCGAGCAGATCGACGCGATCGGCGGTGACATGAACGCCTTCACGACCAAGGAGTTCACCGCCTTTTACGTCCGCACCCTGGCGAGCGACGTCGACCTCGGCCTCGACATCTTGTCGGACATCTTCTGGCAGCCGGCGCTGCGCGCCGAGGAGGTCAACTCCGAGCGCCAGGTGATTCTCGAGGAGGTGCTCATGCATCGCGACGAACCGGCGGACGTCGTCCAGGAGCGCTTCGCTGAGGCGTGTTTCCCGGGCCACCCGCTCGGGCGCGAGGTGCTCGGTGAGCCCGAGGTGATCACGAACGTCACCGTCGACGAGATCCGCGCCTTTCTGTCCGAGCACTACCGGCCGGCGAACCTCGTCGTCGCCGTCGCGGGCGACATCGATCACGCGTCGATCGCCGAAGGCATCGAGCGGCGCTTCGCGGGGGTGGTCGGTGGCCGAGCGCCGAAGCGTGTTGCGCCGTACGGAGAACTGCGGCGTCTCGACGTAACGACTCGCGACACCGAGCAGGCACAGATCGTGCTCGGCATGCGCGCGCTCGATCGTCGCTCATCGCGGCGATACGCGCTATCACTGCTCAACCACATCCTCGGCGGCGGGATCTCCTCGCGACTGTTCCAGTCGATCCGCGAGGAGCGTGGCCTCGCCTACTCGGTCGTCTCCGAGCGGATGGCTTTCGAGGACTCGGGCGCGCTCGCGATCTCGGTCGGGACCGCACCCGAGCGCGTGCGCGAGGTGCTCGAACTCATCGTCGAGGAGCTCGATCTGATCGCGGCGAAGGGCGTCACCGAGGACGAGCTCCTCCGCGCGAAGGGGCATGTCCGCGCCGATACCTGGCTTGGGCTCGAGGACTCGGGCACGCGCATGTCGCGCATCGCCGCGGGGCTGTTGCTGTTGGACGAGGTGCCGAGCGTAGACGAGCAGCTCGCCAGCTTCGACGCGGTCAGCCTCGACGACGTCGCGCAGCTGGCGGGCGAGATGCTGAAGAGCGAGCGCGTCTGCGCGCTCGTCGGTCCGTTCGAGGAGTCGGACTTCTCGCCGCTCTGAGCGGCGTGCGAGTCAGCCGATCTCTTCGCGGGGCCCGGGATCGGGCTCGCCCGTTTTCGCCGTCCCGATGATGCGGGCGAGGGACACGCGCGAGTGGATTCCGAGTTGTCTTCTCGTCAGCTCGAGATCCTCACCCGCATCGCGGCAGGCGAGCGCGTCGCGACGATCGGGCGGGCACTTTTCATCGCCCCGAGCACGGTGCGAAACCATCTCTCGGCGATCTTTGCGAAGTTCGGCGTGCATTCTCAATCCGAGCTTTTCGACGTCCTCCGGCGCAGCCAGGAGCAACCCTGATCGCTTCCGGGCGGACATCGTTCCGCGCCGCGCGGCTCGCGCTCGGGTGTGCGGCGGCGGGGAGTCTCAGTGGAGCCGGACTCGAGGATCGAGCATCGCGTAACCGATGTCGACGAGCAGGTTGGCGACCACGACCGCGGCGGCGGTGACGATGACGACGCCGATGATGACGGGCAGGTCCTGATTCGTGATCGCTTGGACGGCCGTATAGCCGAGGCCCGGAAGGCCGAAGACGACCTCGGTGATGACCGCGCCACCGAACAGCGTCCCGGTATCGATGCCGAGCTGGGTGATCACTGGCGCGAGTGCGGCCCGCAGCCCGTGGCGGAAGGTGACTCGAGACTCGCGCAATCCCTTGGCGCGCGCCGTGCGGATGTAGTCCTCACCCAGCACGTCGAGCATCGACGTGCGCGTGAGGCGCGTGTAGGCGGCCGCGGAGACGAGGGCGAGCGTGATCCACGGGAGGATCAGATGCTGCAACCAGCCGAAGACGCTCTGGCTCGGCGAGACGTATCCCGATGCCGGGAACCAGTGGAGTCCGTGGAGGCTCAGCTCGAAGTAGAGGAGCTCGAGCAGCAAGAGGCCGAGTACGAACGAGGGCATCGAATAGAAGAAGAGCGCGAGCACGGTGAGGAAACGGTCGAGCAAAGAGCGCGGCCGCACCGCCGAGGCGACGCCCGAGAGCACGCCGATCGTGAACCAGATCACCGACGCTCCGATCACGAGCGAGAGCGTGATCGGGAAGGCCTGGAAGATGATCGAGTTCACCGACTCGCCGTGGTAGTAGTCGTAACCGAGGTTGCCGCGGGCGAGTTGCGACAAGAAGTGGCCGTACTGCACGTACCACGGGCGGTCGAGCAAAAGCCGTTGGGCGATCAGCTTTACGGTCGAAGGCAGTGCCTCGCGCCCCGCGAGGGCACGGGCGACGAACGACGGTCCCGGCCCGACGTAGAAGATCAGGAACACGATCACCGTGACGAAGAACATCACGAACACTCCGAGCGCGACCCGGCGGGCGAGGAAGCGGATCATTGCTTCTCCGCGATCAACCGGCTGGCACGAGGGTCGAAGGCGTCGCGGATCCCATCGCCGAGGACGTTGAACGCGACCGTCGTGATCAAAAGCGCCAGGCTCGGGAAGAGCACGTACCACCAGGCCTCCTGGTAGTACATCTGGGAATCGGCGATCATCGACCCCCAGTCGGCGGTGGGCGGCGGGATGCCGACGCCCAGGTACGAAAGCGTCGCCTCGGCGACGATGCTCAAGGGGATCAACAGCGACGCGTAGACGATGATCGTCGCGACGACGTTTGGCACGACGTCGACGAGAAGTACCCGCCACGCCGACGCGCCGAGTGAGCGTGCCGCCTCGATGTACTCCTTTTCTCGTATCGCCAGCACCTGGCCGCGCACGATACGTGCGACGGTCGACCAGGAGAAGATGCCGATCACGAGGATCACGATCGCGATCCCCTGATGCAGCGTGATCGGTCCGAAGTGCAACGGCGTGATCGAGACGACCGAGGCGAGCGAGATGGCGAACAACAGGAACGGGATGGCCAACATGATGTCGACGAGACGGGACAGAACGGTGTCGACGACCCCACCGAAGTAACCGGCGAGCAGACCGACGACCGCTCCGATCGCCACGGTGAGCAGTGTGGCGACGACGCCGACAAGGAGCGACACCTGCGAGCCGTAGGCGATCCGCACAAGCAGGTCGCGACCCAACGAGTCGGTGCCGAGGAGGAAGTGCGCGGAGGGCGGTTCGGGAAGGCCGTCCGCAGTAAGTCCGTTTTGATACTGATTGTTCGGTGGGTGGCCGGTCAAGATGGCGACTAAGGGCGCGAAGATCGCCAAGAGCGCGATGAGGATCACCACAGTGAGGGCGATCATCGCTACCCGGTCGCGCACGAGGCGCTCGAGGGCGAGACGCGTCGGACTGCGCGCCTCGACGCGTCGGTACCCTTGGGGCTCTTCGGTCTCTTCGGCAAGCGTGCGGCCGGTGTCTTCAGCGACCAGCGCGCCGACCGCGCCGACTCCGAGCTCAAACGCCCCCGGGTCGATCGAGCGGTCCGTCATCGGCCTTTATCTTCGGCCTGCGGCCTGGAGCTCACTATGCGCTGTGGCTCGAGGGTCTCTCCATCCGAAAGCGGGTGGTGACATGCGGCGACGTGCCCGGAATGGTCGCCCAGCTGGGGTTGCAGTATCGGCTCCTCCGTACGGCAGATTTCGGTGGCCCGGGGGCAGCGGGAGTTGAAGCGGCAGCCGAGGGGCGGGTGGATCGGGGATGGCAGATCTCCGGTGAGCACGATTCGTCGCCTGGCGTCGACGTAGTCGGGGTCGGGGACCGGCACCGCCGCGAGCAGCGCCGAGGTGTAGGGATGACGCGGCGAGCGGTAGATGTCGGCGACCGAACCGCTCTCGACGAACTTTCCGAGGTACATCACCTCTATCCGGTCGCTCACGTGGCGGACGACGGAAAGGTCGTGGGCGATGAAGATGTAGGTCAGCCCGAACTCGGCTTGCAGATCGGTGAGGAGGTTGAGGATCTGGGCCTGAATGCTGACGTCGAGGGCCGACACCGGCTCGTCGCAGACGACGAGCTTCGGTCGCAGCGCGAGAGCGCGGGCGACTCCGATGCGCTGGCGCTGACCACCGGAGAACTCGTTCGGAAAGCGGTTGTAATGCTCCGGATTGAGCCCGACGCGTTCCATCAGCTCCTGCACGCGCCGCCGCCGCTCGGCGCGTGAGTCGCTCGTGTGGATCGCGAGCGGGTCGGCGATGATCGATCCGACACGCCGGCGGGGATTGAGCGCGCCGTAGGGATCCTGGAAGACCATCTGCATCTGCCGACGCAAGGGCCGCAACCGCCGCGTCGAGAGTGAGCTGATTTCATGCTCGCCGACGAGCACCTTGCCGGAGGTCACCGGATACAGCCCAAGCAGACAACGCGCGAGCGTCGACTTCCCCGATCCAGACTCACCGACGATGCCGAGCGTCTCGCCCCTTCGGACGGTGAAGCTCACGTCGTCGACCGCGTGCACGACTTCGCGCTCGGCTCCGATCCGACGGGGACCGCGCACCGGGAAGTGCTTCACAACGTGCTCAGCGCTGACGAGCCAGTCGGCGCTCTGCTTCGATTCGAGCGAGGCGGCGACCTCAGTCACGTCGGCTCTGTTGTTTGGTTGTCCGATCGATTCGCCACGTCGCGCCGCTTCCTGTCGCGCGACTGGCGCCTTCTGCCGAGACCCTCTCGTCGACGGCCTCGAGCCAGCACGCCGAGATGTGCGGGCGGTCTTCGTTGTCGTCGCTGGATGGGTCGAGCGAACCATCCGTGCCCGTCGCGTCGACCTTCGGCTCAGAATGGAGCCGTGCCGAACGGCCGGTGATCGCGACGATCGGTTCCCGAGCGACGGTGAAAAGTGGCGGGCGCTCGCGCGGGCACCGTTCCATGCGGAAGATGCATCGGGGAGTAAAGGGGCATCCCCCGGCGAGACCGAGCAAGCTCGGCGGCTGACCTGGGATCGAGTAGAGGTGGCGTCGGGCGAAGGGATCGACCGCTTCATCCGACCCGGTGGTCGTCTCCGTTGCGAGCTCACCGCTCTGTGACGAGGACTCCCATTCCGCCGCGCCGGGTCCGGGAGTGTCGTTCGGCAGTTCGCCGGAGGCAGCGAGTTCGTCGTAGCTCGGAAGCGACTGCAGCAACCCGATCGTGTAGGGATGGCGGGCGTCGTAGAACAGCTCACGGCGCGATGCGCGCTCCATCATCGAGCCGGCGTACATCACGACAACTTCGTCGGCGACTTCGGCGATGACGCCGAGGTCGTGGGTGATGAGGATGATCGCCATCGCGAAGTTCCGCTGCAAGTCCGCGAGGACAGCGAGGATCTGGGCTTGCACGGTGACGTCGAGCGCGGTGGTCGGCTCGTCCGCGATGAGCAGCGACGGGTTGAGCGCCATCGCCATCGCGATCATCACGCGCTGGCGCATCCCGCCGGAGAACTGGTGCGGATAGTCATCGACGCGCCGCGAAGGTTCGGGGATTCCGACAAGGTCGAGCAGCTCGATTGCGCGACGCCGCGCCGCGTGACGCTCCACCGAGCGGTCGTGGGCACGCAGCAGTTCGATGATTTGCCAGCCGACTTTGTAGTACGGGTGCAGGCTGGAGAGTGGGTCCTGGAAGATCATGCCGATGCGCGCACCCCGTAGCGAGCGGAGCTTGGCCCGCGGCATCCTGAGTAGGTCGTCGCCTTCGAAGAGCGCCTCGCCGCTGATCCGGGTCGACGCGCCGCGCGTCAGTCCGAGGATCGTTTGCACCGAGACGCTCTTGCCCGAGCCGGACTCGCCGACGATGCCGAGCGTCTGGCCGCGCTCGATAGAAAATGAGAGGTCGCGAACCGCCCGCACCGAACCGTCAGGCGTGTCGAACGCCACGTTCAGCTGGTTCACCTCGAGCAGCGACATCAACCCCCACCACGGCCCGACAGACTTCCACCCCACCGCTGCTCTTGACGGCGTGGCGTGTGAGAAAGCGCGATCACGCTACTTGTTGCCGCTGCCTGGGAAACCTGCGCCCGCGGAGGCGCAGGTTTCCCGAAAGCTCGCGTCGTCTTCTAGGACGCCTCGCGAATCCTCTTATCCGTTTTGCCGGTTGCTCGGCGAAAGCCAGACGTTCGTCGGGTCGATCGCCTGGATCTGCGGAACGAAGACGGCGTTGTTCACCTGGCTGGCGTAGTAGGTGTCGAAGTTGGAGTCGTTGATCGGAAACGCCGCGGCGTCGGCCATGATCTGATGGTCGGCGTCGCTCCACAGCTTCGCGGCCTGTGTCGTCGTCGGAGCGACGATGGCCTGGTTGATCCAGCTGTTCACCTTCGCGTCATTCTCGAAACCGAAGTCCGAACCTGCCGGGGGGAAGGCGTCGGCGTCGTATGTCGGTTGAAGGAAGCTGTCCGAGTCGTTCGCGCCGTACCAGTCGGGGAACCATTGCGCGAAGCCGAGGTCCCACGTTCCGCTCTTCGCGACAGTCGGGACCTCGTAGTACTTGGCGTAGATGTCCGCCTGCGGAACCCCAACGCCCGAGACGCTGACTCCCACCTGGGAGAGCTCGAACTGGATCGTCTGGAACATCTTCACCTGGGTGGGGTTGTCCGCCTGGTAGAGGAACTTCAGCTTCAGGTGGAGCGGTTCGAGCACCGCCTTCGCCTTCGACGGGTTGTAGGGGTAGTCGTCGAAGTTCGAATATCCGATCGCCGACGGCGCGAGCAGCTGGGTGAGCGCGGGAGACGCCTCCGGGCCGCCCGCATCCTTGATCAACGCCGAGCGGTCGATCGCGTAGGAGATCGCTTGGCGGATCTTGAGATTCGCCATCGCCTTGTTCTCATTCGGCGACATCTGGTTGAACAGCAAGTACGGGTCGAGTCCGTACGTCGACCCCACCACGACCTGCTTGTTGTGACTGGCAAGCAACGCCGGGAGCTGTGCGGGCGGGATCGGCGTGTCGCCCCAGGCGAGATCGGCCGTCGGTGAGTTCGTCTCGAGCTGCTGCTGGACAGACGTCGCGCTGACGGTCTCGCTCACCTTGATCTCGTTCACGTACGCCTTGCTGATCGGGTCGGTCGAGGCCTTCCAGGCCGGGTTGCGGACGAAGACGATGCTGCGCGTCGGGTTGTACGACTGGATCTCGTACGGTCCGTCGGAGATCGTGTGCTGGGCGAAGGCCGCGCTTGCCGGCAGATAGTTGAGGTCCTCGGCCGGCGCCGGGTTGAAGGCAACCAGCGCCAGCAAGTCGTCGAAGTACGAAGTCGGGTGGACGAGCCTGTAGCTCACCGAAAGGCCCTTCGCCGTCACACCGGAGATCGAGTGCGTCGCGAGGAAGGCTTTGATGTTCGCCACCGTCGGCTTCACCTTCAAAAATGCGGCGCAGAAGCTCTGCATCCCCGAAACCAAGTACTCGAAGTCGGTTACGCCTCCGAAAGGCTCCTGCGGGTTGCAGGTGCGCTCGAGTCCGAGCTTCGCGTCGGCACCGGTCACCTGCCGGGCCGGGTTGGTGTTCCACATCGCTCCCGTGCGAATCGTGACCGTGTACACAAGGCCGTTGTCGGTCACCGTCGGCATCGAAGTCGCGAGGTCCGGCACGACGCTCGTCGTCTTCCCGGGAACCGCCGGGTAGTTAAGGAGGCTCCTCGAGAACATGCGCATCGCTTCGTAACCCACCGTGTAGTAGCTGACGTTTGGGTCCATGTAGTCGACGTCGCCGCTGCCCAGCATGTAGAGGACACCGCCGTACTTCGAGTTCGACGTCTTCGGCGCGCGTTGTGACGCCGAGTCGCGCGACGTGGTCCGGCGTGTGGCGGCTGAGCTCGCGGCAGGCGCCACGCTCAGTGCGCCGAGCGAAGCCGCCGCAATCAGCGATAGCGCCATGGCGAAGCGACGCCATCTCGGATGAACATTGCTTTTCACCTCATGCCTCCCTCGTGTTCGGCGGGGCCGATATGGCCCCACGCTCTCCCCGGTCGCACGTCGTGTCGGCGCGTCTGCCGCGCCGGCGAGCGAAAGGTTCAGCGACTGCTGAGAGAGCCCGGCCGGTCCGACGCCAAACCGCGCGCTCGCCCGATGGTCGCGTGCACGAACGGCGTTCTCGACGCGACTGAGCTTGGCAACGTCGCTGAGCTGCGATCCGTTTATCCCCCGTGTATCGGAACGTCCGAAAATTCGAGTGGCACGCATCGTACCCAGCTAGCGAGCAAGCGAAGGGCAAGACGAGGACGAGCCGATCGGGCACTGCCTGTTCGGCGCCTTTCGAAACTGGTCGTTTTGTCCGCCGCCGACGAGATCGTCTCCCTCGACATGGATAGGGGGCAGTCGGGGGTTGCGCGAGATCCTTTACTCCAGTAAGGTCACCGATTCAGTGGACTTTATGCCCTCCGCATTTGTCGCCGGCCTCGGTGTCGGTCTCGTCGTCGGGCTCACCGGGTCCGGGGGCGGCGCGTTGCTGACCCCGATTCTCATCCTCGCCCTGGGCACGAACGCGAAATCCGCGGTGGCGACCGACCTTGTCGCCTCGTTGTTCATGCGTCCGGCGGCAGCACTCGTCCACCTGAAGCGATCGGTCGTGAACTGGCCGATCGCAAAGTGGATGATCGTCGGATCGGTGCCGGCGGCATTCATTTCAGGTGCGCTTTCAGCAGCCTTCATCCCGACGCACTCCGCCGACGCCGTGCTCGAGCCGGTGATCGGAGCGCTTCTCATCGTTTCCGGAGCCGGAGCGATCGCACGCCGGGTCGTTCACGCGCGCACCGGCACCCGCGCCCCGCTTGGCGACGCGGTCATCGTTCGACCCCTCATCACCGTCGCGATCGGTGTGGTCGGTGGGATCGCGGTCGGGGTGACCTCGGTCGGATCAGGAACGTTGATGCTCGTCGCGTTGGCCTTCATTTATCCGGGACTGTCTGCGTACGAGCTCGTCGGTACCGACCTCGTCCAGGCTGTGCCGCTCGTTCTCGCCGCGGCGGCGGGTCACCTCGTCGTGGGCGGCGTGCACGTTCCCCTCACCCTCGCCGTCGTGCTCGGCGGAATTCCGGGAGCGCTCTTTGGCGCTTGGGTGTCGAAGTTCGTGTCGGCGAGCCATCTCGGCGCGATCGTCGCCGCGGTGATCCTCGCGTCAGGCTGCGCTTTGATCGGATGGGTTCCGGGAGCCATCGTCGGTGCCCTCGCCGCGACGTCGTTGGCGATCTTCGTTGCCGTCGCCCGCCGCCGCGGCGACCGTGCAGGGCGTGACACGTCGGGCGAGCCCGTCATGGCGGCCGTGACTGCAGGAGCAGCAGGGGAGTAGGCACCGCGTCAAAAGGCGTCGAACGAGGGCTCCAAGCACGCAAAAACGTCGGGCGATTGCCGCTGAGCCATGGTGTCGCGCCCGGACGCGAAGTGCGATACCACGCGGCGATGTACCGTCGACCGACGTGGGGGCGCGAATTCGTGCGGTGCGGCCTCGTCTCGGACTGATCGCCCACGCGCTGCGGTGGCGGATCGGCTCGTCGATCATGCTGTTCGTCATCGCCACGCTGGCAATCGCCGGTGCCGCCGTGGGGCCGATCTTCCTCGCTTCATCCGACACGTCGGTACTCGCGACGACGTTGTCGACAGCCCCTTCCGGCAACGCCGACATTCTGTTCCTCTCGAGCGGACCGGCCCCGATCGTGCGGGAGATCGATGACGCCGCGAGAGCAGCGAACACGGCGAGTCACAACTTGCTTGCAAAACCGATCTTTGTTGCCGATCTCGGCACGGGTTACCTGCAGCATCGCATCCTCTTTGTCGAGGACCTGCTGTGGCGCACCGACATCTGCGGACACCTGCGCCTCGTCCAAGGCGTTTGCGCGACGAAGAATGGGACCGTTTCGCTCTCGGCGCGCAGCGCCAACGCGCTCGGTGCACACGTCGGTGAGCGAATCCACCTCAGCCTCGCGAACAGCCCGAAGCGCACTTGGGTCAAGGTCGTCGGGATCTACCTGCAACCGCCGACGGCGAACACGCCGTACTGGCGTGGCATCAACTACTTCCAGTACGGCTCGGGCAGCACCGTCGGGACGAACGCGGGTGCAAACGCCGGCGCGATCGCGTCGATCGTGCTCGATCCATTGGTCACGACGCGGGCGACGGTTTTCACGGCGAGTTCCCCAAATGTGCAGGTTCAGTACTCGGCCGACGTCCCCTGGCGCCCGAAGGCGTGGGTAATCGGCAAGGGCGCACTGCAAGGCGCGCTCGGACGGATCGAGAACACGCTGGCGAGGAGGTACCAGCTCCAGGTCGAGACCCAGCTTCCCTCGATCATCGCGACTGCGCAGCACAACGTGAACCTGATGAGCGCGATCGTGCTCGCGATCGTGCTGCAGCTCGTGCTGCTCGCCCTCGTCGTGCTGTACGGGCTCGGGCGATCGACGGCGACGGGGCGTCGAGTCGAGGCGGATTTCGCCCGTCGGCGCGGTTTCACCCGAGTGGGCCTGCTCTGGCTCGCCGTGTCCGAACCGGCAGCCCTGATCGGCGCGGCGTTACCGATCGGGATCCTCGTCGCGTGGGGCGCGATGCGGATCTTCGGTGACGCGTACCTCTATCACGGCGTGTCGGTCGACATCACCGGACTCTCGATCCTCGCCGCGTTCGTGGCGTTCGTCGCGGCGATCGTCGCCACCGCCCTCGCGTCGTACGGGCTGTGGCGCCACGCCTCTGGCGAGTCCCGGCGGCGGGCGGGGGCAACCGCCGTGATGGTCGATGCCTTCGGGGTGGCACTCGGTGTCGCAGGGCTTCTCGCGCTGGCGACGAAAGGTGCGCTGAACGGCACGCACGCGAATCCGCTCGCTGCCGCGGCGCCCGGACTGCTCGCAATCGGTGGCGCGGTGCTCGGGCTGCGCCTCATGGCGCTGTTGGCGAGTGGTTTTGTGAGATCGAGCCGTGCTTCGCCGCGCGTCGCCTGGTTCCTCGCGATCCGCCAGATCGGGAGGCGGCCGGACGTGCTCCGGCGGCTCTTCCCGCTCGCCGCGGCGACTTCCGTCGTCATGTTCGCGGTCGGTAGCTACGCGCTTGCGTCGGTGAACCGCAGCAGAGTGGCGGACTTCGTGACCGGCGCCTACCGCGTTGTGGACGTCACCCCGCCGCTCGGGGCGAACTTCCTCGCCGACGTGCGCGCCGCGGATCCGAGCGGGAAGCAGGCGATGGCGGTCGCGTACGACTACGCGGAAAACGGCGAGCTCTTGGCGGTCGACTCGAAGCGATTCGCGCGGATTGCGTCGTGGCCGTCTGGACTCACTGAGCAGTCCGCCGCGTCGGTCATCCGCCGTGTCGAGGTGAGTTTGCCTCCGCCGGTGACCTTCGCGGGCGCGAACCTGCGGATGACGCTCGACATGCCCGACAAGACACCGGCGATCCTCGCCGCGGTCGACGTGTTGAACGAGGCGTACATCGGCCAGTATTACCAGTACTTCGGCCCGCTAGTGCGGGGCACGCATACCTACGTCATCCCGCTCCAAGGAGACTGCGTCGGTGCCTGCCGACTCGAAGGGCTCGACTTCTCCTATCTGCACTCGAGCAACTACGGCGCCCACAACGTGATGATTCGGCTCGTTTCGATGTCGATCGACAGCCCGAGATCGGCATGGAAGCCGGTCGCCTTCGGCGCGCGCGTCCGCGATTCGTGGACCCCCGCGTCCGCGGGGGTGAGCGTCGAGTCCTTCGCCGGAGGCGTGCCCGGCATCGTCTTCAAGATCCCGCCCGAGTACCTGATCTCCGGCGTCGCCGCTTCGCCGGCGTTCTTGCCGGGCGCCCTTCCGGCCTTTGAGACCACGCAGTTGGTCAGCGTCAATCCACCTTCACTTTCGGGAGATTTCCCTTATGAAGGTCTCGACGGGGGCTCGGTGACCTTGAAGGACGTGACCACGGTGCCAGCGCTTCCCGAGATCGGCGGCGACGGGGCACTCGTCGACTTGAACGTTGCGCAGCTGGCCGAGACGGAGCAGCCGATCTTCACCTACTACCAAGTCTGGCTGTCGCGTTCCGCGAAGCCGGAGGTACTCGACCGACTGCGACACGACGGGTTTCAGATCGGCGCGTCGAGTTCCGCGTCGCAACGACTCGCGGCTCTCAACCACACCGGACTCGCGCTCGCCTACGACCTGTCGTTGATCGCGACGCCGATCGCCGTTCTGCTTGCCGCCGGCGCGGTCATCTTCGCGATCGCTGCCGAAGGCCGGCGGCGGCGGCACGCGATCGCGTCACTCGGCGCCGTCGGACTCTCCCGCCCGGTGATCCGGCGTTCGCTGATGCTCGAGAACACGACGCTGTTGATCGCGGCGTTGGCCGTCGGGGGCGCCATCGGATTTGCGGCCGACGCTCTAGCGTTGTCCGCGCTACCGGAATTCTCGGGGGGAACGAACGGTCTGCCGCTCGAGACTGGACTTCCCTACGTCGCATTGCTGATCGCGCTGGGTGTCCTCGCGGCGGTGCTCGTCATTTCGGCGGCGGTGTCGTCGCGCCTCATCGTCCGACAGGCGTTCACGGGTGAGTCGATAGAGCAGCGTTGATGCCTGCCCCGGCCAGGTGGCACGTCTCTAGATGTCGGCTTGCTTAGTGGCGCGCGAGTCCTCGAAACGTCGATGCTCGGGGGGTGGCTCCCGAGAACGCGCTGATCGACGAGTCTGAGCCGCGTCGCCGCGCAGGCTGGACGCGGCGCCTGCTCGTCGAACCCCGCCGGTTGGAGGCCGTCCGGGAGCGGCCGAACGCCTACTGGTTCGCCGTCGGCGCCGTCGGCGTCGGGGCCTTCATGGGCCAGCTCGATGCAAGCATCGTCACGATCGCCTTCCCAACGCTGCAGCGTGCCTTCAACGTCCACGTTGGTGCCGTCACCTGGGTCGGCCTCTCGTATCTGATCTCCCTCGTCGCGTTCGTGACGATCGTCGGCCGCTTCGCCGACATGGCGGGGCGCAAGCTGTTGTACGTCTACGGCTTCGGCCTCTTTGCCGCGGCCTCGGCCGGCTGCGCGCTGGCGCCGAACTTGCCAGCGCTCGTCGGCTTGCGTGCCGTTCAAGGCGTCGGGGCTGCGATGTTGCAGGCCAACAGCCTTGCCATCATCAACATCGCCGCGCCGCAGGGAAAACTCGGCCGCGCCATCGGCGTGCAGGGTGCCGCGCAGGCGCTCGGACTCGCACTCGGTCCGTCGGTCGGCGGCGCCTTGATCGCCGCCGGGGGCTGGCGACTGATCTTTTTTGTGAACGTCCCAGTCGGCGTGCTTGGGATCGCCGCGGGACTCGCTTTCATCCCGCGCAGCCGCCACCTGCGCGCCCGGGCGCCGCTCGACTGGTCGGGGCTCGCGGTGTTCGTGCCGGCGATCTGCGCGTTGCTGATCGCGATCTCCTTGGGCGACACCTGGGGTTGGGGATCCGGCATCATCATCACGCTGTTCACCCTCGGCGTCTTCTTCGGCATCGCGTTCTTTGTCCGGGAGCGAGCGGCTCGCCATCCGATGATCGACCTCGCCCTCTTCCGGCAGCGGGCATTTTCAGCGGGCATCGCAAGTGGACTCCTCGGTTATCTCGTCACCTTCGGGACGCTGCTCGTGATGCCGTATCTCTTGGAACGCGGCCTTGGCCTCGCGACGAGCACCGCTGGCCTTGAGTTGATGGCGATGCCACTGCTGCTCGGCGCCGTCGCGCCCCTCGCCGGGCGGATCGGCGACGCCATCGGTGTCCGCCTGCTCACCTCTGGCGGCATGGTCCTTGTCGCCGCCGCGCTGTTCGTGCTCGGCGGAACCGCGCCGTCGATCGCCGCGGTAGCGGTCGGCCTCGCCGTCGCCGGGATCGGCCTCGGATGCTTCATCCCGGCGAACAACGCCTCCGTGCTCGCCACCGTCCCCCGCGACCAGTCCGGCGAGGCGTCCGGTGTCGTGAACGTCACGCGAGCCACCGGCACATCGCTCGGACTGGCGCTCACCGGCCTCGTGTACGTGGTCGGCAGCGGCAACCATGCCCTCGGCGCCGCGGTCACCCCCGGGTACCACGACGCGCTCTTCTTCCTCGCCGGGGCGGCGCTCGTGGCGGCGGCGTTCTCGGCCGCCCGACCAAACGGAGCATCGCGGCGCCATCTCGGGGGACCGACCGCCTTCGAATAACCGCTCGTCAACGGCACCGGGGCGCTCTTGCGCATTATTACGAATCCGCTACTTTTGCAACGATCACCCCGCGGAGAGACTTCGCCCAGGGGAGCTCTCGCAGATCGTCGGGATGAGGCCCGAGGATGTCGCCTCGGACCAATCGCAAACGAGGGGGCTTACCCATGAACGCTTTCCGGAGTCGGCAACGATGGCTCTGGCGCGCGGGCGCGGTCTCGGTGGCGATGGTTGCCACCCTGGGACTCGCGAACGTCGCTTCCGCGTCGAAGGGCCACGAGACCGCGAGGTCGCACGCGATCAGCGGCGGGGTCGTGAAGTGGGCGGAGCCGCCGAGCACGAGCCCGAACTTCATCTTCCCGTACACGCCACCCGCGTACTTCTCGGTCATTGCGATCGGGAACTTCATCGACTTGATGTTCCGGCCGTTGTACTGGCCGGGCCAGGGGTCGAGCGTGAGCATCATCCCGTCGCTGTCGCTCGCGACGCTCCCGACGTATTCGGACGGAAACCGCGTGCTCACGTTTCACATGACGGGCTACAAGTGGTCCGACGGTGAGACCGTCGACGCGCAGGATGTCATGTTCTGGATGAACATGATGAAGCTCGAATACACGAACTACGGGGGCTGGTTCCCAGGCGGCATCCCGAACGACGTGAAGTCGGTCACCGAACCGAACGCGAACACCATCCGGATGACGCTGACAGGCCCCGTGAACCCGCACTGGTACACCTACAACAATCTTCCTGACATCACGCCGCTGCCGATGGCGTGGGACATCACCGCGAGGGCCCAGAAGGCTGGCGCGCAGGTCTGCGGCACGGGCCAGTACGACCAGGTGGCCGTCAAGATGGTGAAGGGCGTCGCGACGCCGGCGAACGCGCTCGCGAGGAACTGCATCGCTGTCTTCGACTACCTGGAACAGCAGTCCGGCTACGACCCGCTGAACCCGAAGAAGGCGAACAACGCTTTCGCGACATACGCGACGAACCCGCTCTGGCAGGTCGTCGACGGACCGTTCCATCTCGTCTCGTTCAACTCGACGGGATTCTTCGCGATGAAGCCGAACCCGAAGTACTCAGGACCGGTGAAGCCGAAGATCGCGGAGTTCGAGGGACTCCCGTTCACCTCCGACACGTCTGAGTTCAACGCCCTCGTCGGTGGCAAGCTGACGATCGGGTACATCCCGGCGCAAGACCTGACGAAGCCGGCGAAGAGCGCGACCCAGCCGGGGCCGAACAACTCCCGCGTCGCCGGAAGGTTCTATCTCGCGCCGTGGAACCTGTTCAGCTTCAACTACTTCCCGCTGAACCAGAACTCGGTTGGCGACGGCGGTCACGCCGGCAGGATCTTCCAGCAGCTCTACTTCCGCCAGGCGATGCAGTACGCGATGGACCAACCCTTGTATTTGAAAAAGCTTTACAAGGGCTACGGCGTCGCGTCGTACGGGCCGGTGCCGCTCGTGCCGAAGAACTCATACTCGGACAAGACCGAGCTTTCGAATCCATACCCGTACAACGTCTCGAAAGCATCAGCCCTTCTTTCGGCAAACGGTTGGAAGGTCGTCCCGAACGGGGCGGACACCTGCGTCGACGCGTCGAAATGCGGCGTTCCCGCGGGGACGTCGCTCAGCTTCTCGATGATTTACGCGACCGGCAACACGGCCTTCGAGGAGCAGATCGCGGCGTACGTGGCGTCGCTGAAATCGATCGGGATCGACGTCAGCGCGACCGGTGAGACGTTCGACACGGTGCTCGGCACCGCCTTCCCACCCTGCTCGGGTTCGAGCTGCACCTGGGAGATGGCCGACTGGGCGGGAGGATGGACGTACTTCCCGGACTTCGAACCCACCGGCGAGGAGATCTTCTTGCCGACAGCTCCTTCGAACGCGGGGTCGTTCAACAACGGAAGGCTGAACCAGCTGATGCACGGGACCGACTTCGGGAACACGTCGATCTTCACGTACGAGAATTACGCCGCGAAGGTCCTCCCTGTCGTGTACCAGCCGAACTACACGTTCGAGCTGACCGAGGTGCAGAAAGGCCTGCAGGGCGTCACCGACTTCCAGAACCCGTTCGGGTTGACGGCGCCGGAGTACCTGTACTTCACCAAGTAGTCCGTTGTCCTGGGCGACGAATGGGATCCGGCAGGCCCGTTGGGCCGGCCGGATCGCCGCTCGAGGGTCGCCCGGTCGACGGTTCGGTGGCCGTGGCACCGGTCGGGCGAGGGACGCGATCGTTGACGGCGAGGCTCGCCGCCGTCCCGGCTGGCAACGCCCGCCCGACCGCCGCGTGGAGGCGTCCGGCCCTGCCGTCGCTGCGACCAGCAGCGATCGCATCTCGGTCGTCCGAAAGTCGGACGGCCGGGCGTCGAAACGAAGTTGGAACCAGAACGAGGTGCCAAGGGAAATGGCTCGTCAGCCGGGGTAACACGCCGATGAACTACCTCTATTTCTGGGTGAACGGCGTGCACTGGACATTACGAACGCGCTACTTTTGGCCCACACACTGGACTCCACAGATCGTGGGGATGGTTCCCGAGGAGGTCTCCTCGGGTAGCGCAGGAGGGGGCTTTGGCCATGAACGTTTTCCAGGGCCGGAAGCGATGGCTCTGGCGCGCAGGAGCGGGAGCGATCTCGGTGGCGATGGTTGCCACGCTGGGACTCGCGAACATCGCCTCCGCGTCAAAGAGCCACGCGAAACCGCATGCGATCGTCGGCGGAGTGGTGAAGTGGGCGGAGGGCGCGAGCGCCGTCCCGAACTTCATCTTCCCCTACACGCCGCCCGCGTACTTCTCGGCGACGAACGGCGCGTTGATCGATGTGATGTGGCGGCCGCTGTATTGGCCGGGCTCGAACACGAGCGTGAACATCGTTCCTTCGCTGTCGCTCGCCACGCTGCCGGTCTACAGCGGCAAGACGGTGACGTTCCACATGAATGGATACAAGTGGTCCGACGGTGAGAGCGTCGACGCGCAGGACTTCGTGTTCTGGATGAACATGATGAAGCTTGAGTACACGAACTACGGAGGCTGGTTCCCGGGCGCAATTCCGGCGACCATCTCTTCGATCACGACACCGAACGCGAACACGGTCGTGATCACGCTCAACAAGCACGTGAACGCTCAGTGGTTCACGTACAATAACCTGACCATCGTCACACCGCTGCCGATGGCGTGGGACGTGACGGCACACGGCCAGAAGGCGGGCTCACAGGCTTGCGGCACTGCGTCCTTCGACTCGGTCGCTGTGAAAATGGTGAAGGGTGTCCCGACACCGGCGAACGCCGTCGCAAGGAATTGCGTCGCGGTCTTCGACTTCTTGGAGCAGCAGGCTGGTTACGACCCGCTGAACCCGAAGAAGGCGAACAACTCCTACGCGACGTACGCGACGAACCCGCTCTGGCAGGTTGTCGACGGTCCGTTCCACTTGACCGCCTTCAACTCGACCGGTTACGTCGCGATGGCGCCGAACCCGAAGTACTCCGGCCCAGTGAAGGCAAAGATCGCCTCGTTCGAAGAGCTGCCCTTCACCTCGGACACCGCTGAGTACAACGCGCTCGTCGGCAACAAGCTGAATATCGGCTACATCCCGGCGCAGGACCTCACGGCGACCGCGAAGAGCGCGACCATCCCGGGTGCGAACGCCTCGCGCGTCGCCGGTTCGTACAACCTCGTCCCGTGGGTGCTGTTCGGCTTCAACTACTTCCCGATGAACTGGAACTCCGTCGGTGACGGCGGCGAGGCCGGGACGATCTTCAAACAGCTGTACTTCCGCCAAGCGGTGCAGTACATGATGGACCAGCCGCTGTATTTGAAGAAGCTCTGGAAGGGCTACGGCGTGCCGACCTACGGTCCGGTTCCGCTCCTGCCGAAGAACCCGTACTCGGACGCGACGGAGCAGAACAACCCGTACTCGTACAACCCGGCGAAGGCGTCGGCGCTACTGACGGCGAACGGCTGGAAAGTCGTCCCGAACGGGACCGACACCTGTGTCGATGCGTCGAAGTGCGGCGTGCCTGCTGGGACCCCGCTCAGCTTCTCGATGATCTACGCCACGGGCGTGACGTCCTTCGAGGAGCAGACGGCGGCGTTCACCGAGGCACTGAAGAGCATCGGGATCAACATCACGGCAACGGGCGAGACCTTCGACACCGTCTTGGGCACCGCCTTCCCGCCGTGCTCGGGCTCGACCTGCACGTGGGAGTGGGCCGACTGGGGCGGTGGCTGGGTCTACTACCCGGACTACATCCCGACCGGCGAGGAGATCTTCCTTCCGACGGCGGGATCGAACGCTGGCTCGGTGAACCTCACGAAGATGAACCAGCTGATCACCGGCACGGACTACGGGAACACTTCGATCCAGAGCTACGAGAACTACGTGGCGAAGTCCCTTCCCGTCGTCTACCAGCCGAACGCCGACTACGGATTGACCGAAGCGGCCAAGAACTTGCAAGGGGTTGCGACGTTCCAGAACGCCTTCGGCCTGTACAACCCCGAGTACCTCTACTACACGTCGACGAAGTAGGGGTTTAGGACCAGAAGAAGCAAGAAGTGGCAGATCGGCCGGCCCAGTAATGGGTCGGCCGATCTGCAGTCAAACGAGGTCGTTCTGGGCTTGTGATGGCCCTCAGATGACCTGCTCAGATGAACGGGCAGCTCCGAAGGGCGAAGGACCGTGCAGCCGACGGGCCCGGAGAGCGAAAATGGACGAAAATGAAGATCGGGATCGTAGGCAGCGCCAGATGATTGAGGTTGGCAAACGATGACCGGTTACATCATTCGCCGTATCGGTCAGGCGATCATCGTCGTCCTCGGGGTGACTCTTCTTGTCTTCATGCTCACCCACGTCATTCCCGGTGGCGAGGCGCGCGCCGCCCTCGGAGCACGCGCAACCCCTCAGGCGATCCACCAGTTCAACCAGACAAACGGGTTTTACCTGCCGATTTACGACCAGTACTGGCACTACCTGCGCGGTCTCCTGACGTCGTTCAACCTCGGCTACTCGTACCACTACAACCAGTCGGTGAATTCGCTCATCCAGCAGCGCCTGCCGAAGACGCTCGTCCTCGTCGGCATCTCGACGATGTTCGCGCTGATTATCGCCATCCCCCTCGGCATCTTGCAGGTCGTGCGCCGTAACAAGCCCGTCGACTACGCGCTGACCGGAGCGTCCTTTGTTGGCTACTCGATGCCCGCATTCCTCATCGGCCAGCTGCTGATCCTGTACTTCGCGATCAACCTCCACTGGTTCTCGGTCGAAGCGCCCCAAGGCGCAACGGTCGGCGCGATCCTCGGTGATCCCCGCGGGCTCGTGCTGCCGATCCTTTCTCTGTCGGCACTGACGATCGCCTCGTTCAGCCGCTATATGCGCTCCTCGATGATGGAGGCGATGACTCAGGACTACATCCGCACGGCGCGGGCGAAGGGCGCGGGGAGAGTGCGGATCCTCTTCCGCCACGCGCTGCGCAACGCGCTGATCCCCATCATCACCCTGGTTGGCCTGTCGCTCCCGGGGATCGTCGGTGGGGCGCTGATCACCGAGACGGTGTTCAACTTCCCCGGGATGGGATTGCTTACGACACAGGCGGCGCTCCAGACCGACGTACCGATTCTGCTCGGCACGACACTCGTCGCAACGCTCGCAACCGTCGTCGGCTCGCTGATCGCCGACATCTTGTACGCGGTGGTCGACCCCCGTGTCCGCTACGCATAGGCACGCGATGAGGGAAGGAGGCGAGTACTGATGGCTATCGGGCTTCCCCTCGGAGAGGTCGAGGAGGTCGAACAGGCCGAGCTCGGCGAGGCGCCGGCGACCAGTCCCGTATCCGGTGGCGAGGCGTTCTCGTCCGGCGGGATCGCGCGTCAGTTCTGGCTCGTCTTCTCCGAGAACAAGCTCGCCCTCATCGGCGTCGGCGTCATCATTTTCTTCGTGCTGTTCTGCTTCTTGGGGCCGGTCTTCTACTCGACGAACCAGACGAACGCGCAGCAGGCGCTGCTCTATTCGGTGCAGAATGCGGCGCCCTCAGCCCAGCACCTGCTCGGTACCGACCCCTCGGGATTCGACATCTTGGGCCGCGTCATGTACGGCGGCCAGACTTCGCTCGAAGTCGGCTTCGCTGCCGCATCGATCGCGACGGTGCTCGGCGTCGTCTGGGGCGCGGTGTCCGGCTTCTTCGGCGGCTGGCTTGACGCGGTGATGATGCGCATCGTCGACATCTTGCTGTCGGTGCCGCTTTTGTTCCTGCTGATCGTCCTCGCCGTCATCTTCCACCCGTCGCTGCCGCTTTTGATCCTGGTGATCGGTTTCGTCGCCTGGCTCGTCCCCGCCCGATTGGTACGCGGCGAGACGCTCTCTCTGCGCGTCCGTGAGTACGTTCAGGCGGTGAGGGTGATGGGCGGCACCGGCCGGCGCATCGTCTTCCGTCACGTCATCCCGAACACGGTCGGTACGATTGTCGTCAACGCGACCTTCCAGGTCGCCGACGCGATCTTGTACCTCGCCGCGCTCGGCTTCATCGGACTCGGTGTTCCGCTCCCCGGAACCGACTGGGGTTCGATGCTCGCCCAAGGCGTGAACTACGCCCTCAATGGGTACTGGTGGCAGATCTACCCGACGGGCGTCGCGATCGTTGCGGTCGTCGTCGCGTTCAACTTCATTGGCGACGCGATGCGCGACGCCTTCGAGGTTCGACTGCAGCGTCGGTGAGCTCGCCGCCCAGTCGGCGGGCGTACCGGCGGCAGGCGGGACAACGATTCGTTCGGGCTCGCTACTCCGACGCGGTCGCGGTCGAGGTGGTGAGATCGAGGAGCGGAGTCTGCAGCGGGAAATGGCAGGCCGCGAGGTGCGTCTCGCCGAAGGGGCGCAACGGTGGCTCGACCTCGGCGCAGACGTCCTGGGCGAAGGGGCAGCGCGTCCGGAACCGGCAGCCGCTCGGCGGGTTGAGCGCCGACGGCAGCTCGCCACGGACGACCTTGTGGCGCAGCTGTTTCGCGACGATCGGATCGGGGATCGGGATCGCATCGATCAGGGCTTGGGTGTAGGGGTGGACCGTGTTCAGGTAAACGTCGTTCGCCGGGCCGATCTCGACGAGCTTGCCGAGGTACATCACCCCGATCGTGTCAGAGAGGTACTTCACGACGGCGAGGTCGTGGCTGATCACGATGTAGGTGAGGTCGTGGCGCGTTTGGAGGTCGCGCATCAGGTTGAGGATCTGGGATTGAATCGAGACGTCGAGTGCCGAGACCGGCTCGTCGGCGACGATCAGGTTCGGGTTGAGCGCGAGTGCTCGGGCGAGCCCGATGCGCTGGCGCTGACCCCCGGAGAACTCGTGCGGGTAGAGATCAGACGAACGCGGCGAGAGGCCGACTTCGCTGAGGAGCTCCACCACGCGCCGGTCCTGTTCTTCGCGGGTGCCGATCCCCTGGACGACGAGCGGCTCGCGGATGATCGTTCGGACGCGCATGCGGGGATCGAGCGAGGAATACGGGTCCTGGAACATCATCTGCAGGTCGCGGCGCTGGGCGCGCAGCGCCCGTCCGCGCAGACTCGTTACGTTGGTGCCCTCGTAGACCACCGAGCCGGACGTCGGCTTCTCGAGCGCGACCACGAGCCTTCCGATCGTCGTCTTGCCGCATCCGGATTCGCCGACGAGTCCGAAGGTCTCGCCGCGACGCACTTGGAACGAGACATTCGACACGGCGTGGATCGTGCCGACCTTGCGCTGGATCACCGCGCCCGAGGTCACCGCGTAGTTCTTCACGAGATCGCGGACGTCGAGGGCGACGTCGCGTTCGCGCTGGAGCGTCGCGACCTTCTGTGCCTCTTTTTGCACCGTGGCCGTTTCCATCTGCGTGCCTCCCTCGGAGACCTTGATGCCGCGACGCGCGAGCCGTTCTTCGCGCGTGGCGGTCACTGGGTGGAAGCAGGCGTACAGGTGATCGGCGGTACTCGTCGTGTCGGGGGGGACATCGTTGCTCGGGACGATCAGCGTCTGTGCCAGTACCTCCTCGCCGTTCGTCGAAGCAAGCGGCGGTTCCTCGTTGCGGCAGATGTCCGTGGCATAGCGACAGCGCGGCGCGAACCGGCAGTTCGTGATCTCCTGGGAGAGATCGGGTGGCAGTCCTGCGATCGAGTAGAGCTTCGCCGAGCGGTCCTGCTCGACGTGCGGGATCGATTCGAAGAGCGCCTCCGAGTACGGGTGGCGCATCGAGCCGAACAGGTTCTCGGTCGAAGCCGACTCGACGATCTTGCCCGCATACATCACCATCGTGCGGTCCGTGCGTGAGGCGATCACACCGAGGTCGTGGGTGATGAGGATCACCGCCATACCGAGCCGCTCGCGTAAGTCGTCGATCAAGTCGAGGATCTGTGCTTGGATCGTGACGTCGAGCGCGGTCGTCGGTTCGTCGGCGATCAAGAGCTTCGGGTCGCAGGCGAGCGCCATCGCGATCATCACCCGCTGGCGGAGGCCGCCAGAGAGCTGGTGCGCGTACGAGTTGAGCCGCTCCTCGGGTCGCGGCATGCCGACCAGGCGGAGCACCTCGAGCGCGCGCTCATACGCCTCTTTCTTCGAGACGTCGCGGTGCAACAGCACGACCTCGGCGATCTGGCGTCCGATCTTCCAGGTCGGGTTGAGCGACGTCATCGGGTCCTGGAAGATCATCGCGACCTCGTTGCCCCGGATCGTCGTCATCTGCTTCTCGCCGAAGTCGGCGATGTCACGGCCGTTGAGGGCGATGACGCCTTTCGTCACGTGACCGACAGTCGGCAGGAGCTTCATGATCGAAAGTCCCGCCGTCGTCTTTCCGCATCCGGATTCGCCGACGAGCCCGACGCACTCGCCCGGGTCGACGTGGAACGAGACCCCCGCGACCGCCTTCACGTTCGAGGCGCGCAGGTGGAACTCGGTGTGGAGGTCCTCGACTTTGAGGACGGGCATCCCCGGTCGGAGCTCCGTCGCCGGCGATGTCATCAGCCCACTCCTCCTTCACCGGTCGCGCCCTCGGTCCGCGCGTGGCCGCGACGCGGGACCGGAGATTCGGCCCGGAGCGCTGCCACCACGCGACCGGAGCCGCTCGCGGCAGCGTCGGGATATCGTACCTGGTCAGAGCGCATCCTCCCAACCGAATCGCATCCTTCTTCGCGCGAAAACACCAGGTAGCGTGACGCTTCGATGACCCGCGTCGGCGTGGTAGGCGCCTTGGGCAAGATGGGGTCGACGGTGTGCGCGGCGGTGCAGACGGCGCTCGACCTCGAGCTCGTCGCCGCCGTCGATGCGAAGGGGGACGGCGCCCCGCATCCCGCATTTGCCGATGTCGCGGTCGCAAGCGACATCGCCGCCCTCGCCCGATCGGGAACCGAGGTGGCGGTCGACTTCACGACGGCACAGGCAGCCGTCGAGAACCTCCTCTGGTGCGCCGAGCACGGTATCCACGCCGTGTGTGGCACAACGGGCATCGACGAGGCGGGGATGACCAGGCTGTCGGACGCCTTCGGTCCGGCGGAACGACCGAACGCGATCGTCGCGCCGAACTTTTCCGTCTCGGCGGTGACGATGATGCGTTTGGCGGAGATCGCCGCGCCGCTGTTCGACGCGGTCGAGATCATCGAGCTCCACCACAGCGGCAAGCGCGACGCGCCTTCCGGAACCTCGATCGAGACGGCGAGGCGCATCGCGCTTGCCCGTGACGCCTCGCTCGCCGGACCGTTCGCCCCGGACGCCACGACGGCCGTCGTGCTCGAAGGGGCGCGCGGTGCGACCGGCGCGGGCGCCATCCCGATCCACGCGGTTCGGCTTTCGGGCCTCGTCGCCCATCAGGAGGTGATCTTCGGCGGCGAGGGCCAGACGCTGACGATCCGCCAGGACACCTACGACCGCTCCTCGTTCATGCCCGGCGTCTTGCTCGCGATCCGCAAGATCGCCGAGACCCAGGGGTTCACCGTCGGGCTCGACGAATTCGTCGGTCTGTAACCGTTCCCAGCCCCTCGATCCGATCGGTCGATCAGAATCGGCGCCTCATGACCCGGCGCCGGCCGGACGAGGGCTGTGCTTCGCGTCGTAGCGCCAGAACGCCGGCAACGACACCGCGGCCACGCCGACGCCGAGGACGCACAAGATGCCGCCCGAGGCGATCGAAGCGCGCACGCTCGCGAGCGAGGCGACGATGCCGGACTCGAGATCGCCGAGCAGGGGCCCGGTCGAGTACGAGATCTGTTCGACGCCTCCGAGGCGCCCGCGCAGTCCGTCGGGGATCGTCTCGTACCAGATCCGGCCACGAAAGATCCCGCTGAGCTCGTCGAACATCCCGGCGATCGCGAGTGCCAACAACGCGACGGCGAGGTCCGGCGCGAAGGCGAGCACGACGATGCCGAGGCCCCAGCCGATCGCCGCGAGACACACCGCGGCCCCGTGTCGGTAGACGCGGATCGTCCAGCCGCCGAATAACGAGGCGATCAGCGCGCCGAGGGACGGCGCGGCGTAGAGGAACCCGAGTGCGCGTGGACCGCCGAGGTGAGTGGCCAGCGCGGGCATCAGCGCGAGGGGCATGCCGAAGAACATCGCCACGAAGTCGACACCGTAGGTTCCCAGCAACTCGGGACGGCTGCGTGCGTAGCGCAGGCCCTCCGCGATGCGACGCACACTCGGTGGTTCGGCGTCCGAAGGAGGTGGGACGGCGCGCATCGCCGACAACAGCGTCAGCGAGAGCGCGAACGTGCCGAGGTCGAAGCCGTAGGCGGCCGGGAGTCCGACGCCGGCGATGAGCACCCCTCCGATCGCCGGACCGGCGATCGGAGGGGCGTTGGAGCGGATCGAGTTCAACACCGAAGCCTGTGCGATCTCGTCGTGCTCGACGAGCCTCGGCAACAACGCGTCGAGCGGAGGGCGCTGTAAGCCTTCGAGTCCCGCCATCACCGCACCGATCAGAAAAAGTGGCCACAGCGCCGGGCGCGGCGAGGTCGCGTTGACGAGGAGCAATGTCGAGCAGATCGCGAAGGCGGCTTCGGTTGAGCGGATGAGCAGGCGTCGATCGACCGCGTCGGCGAGCGCACCACCGAAGAGCGCCATCGCGACGAGCGGCAAGAGCTGCACCGCGCTCACCGCTCCGACGATGAGGGATGAGCGGCTTATCGCGTACGCCTGGTAGGGAATGGCGACGAAGGTCACCATCGACCCGAACCCGGTGATCGTCTGCGCCGCGTACAACAGCCGGTAGTCGCGATGACGCCGCAGTGGACCGACGCCGACGAGCGTGCCTTTGAGACGCCCGGCGATCGACGCGTCAGCGATCGGCGGCGCGGGGGTCAGGCGTTCAGATTCACGTCGGTCGTCGGTCATCGGCTTGGGCGTCGCAGTCGTCAAGGACTCTTCGCAGCGCGGCTGCGCAGAGAGGGTTTTTCGCGCGGGCGAGCCACGCTACGCGAGTCGAGACAAGACCCCTGGTGGCGGGCGTATCGGCCGATTCGTCACCGCCCTCGGTCGATGGTCCCGGGTCCTACGACCCTCGTGAGCAGGACATTCGCCCCTTCTTTCAGGACACGTCAGACGGCACGCTGGCCACACGTACGCCTCGGCCAACCCGGCCGAGCGATTGAGGAAGGAGTCTCGAACATGCGCAGGAAGACGTTCGACCTGATCCTGACGAGTGGGGGCGCGCTGCTGGTCGTCGTCCTCCTTGCCGCAGGTGCATTGGCAATGTGGGGCTACTCGTACTCGAACACGTCGGTGAGGAACCAACTCGCCGCGCAGCAGATCTTCTTCCCGCCGAAGGCCGCGTTCGCGCATCCCAAGGCCGGAACAGAGATCACCCCATCGATGGTGACGACGGTCGAGCCGTACGCGGGGCAGCAGGTGCTGAACGGCCAGCAGGCCGCCGTGTACGCGAACGACTTCATCGCCGTTCACCTCTCAGAGATGCCGTACCACGGCGTCTACTCGTTGGTGAGCGGGGCGGCACGTGCCGCGAAGCCCGGGTCAGCACAGGCGACATCGCTGGCTGCGGTCGAGACGACCGTGTTCCAGGGGACGACGTTGCGTGGCCTTCTGCTCGAAGCGAACGGCTTTTGGACCTTCGGTCAGATCGCTCTGTGGGCGGGCATCATCTCGTTCATCCTCGCGGGGGCGATGATCGTCCTCTCCGCACTCGGCTTCTGGCACGTGCAGAAGGTCGGGGAGCTGGAGGATTTCCCGAAGCTGCGCAAGGCAGAGGCCCGCGCCGCCTAGGGACGGGGTTTCCGCGGGTCGATTGACCCGCGGAAGCCGAGAAGGCCTGGCGCCCCGGGCCTTTTCGGATTCACTGCGCCGGTTTCGAGCGTCATGCTCGGAACCGGCGCAGTGTCGCGTCTTTCCTTCATCTGCGCCGGTGTACCGCCGTGGACCTGCACTAACGTCGGCATCAGATGGTTGAGCTCGCAAGCCCGCGCTTTGGCTCGGTCCTCACCGCGATGGCGACGCCCTTCGACGAACGCGGCGAGCTCGACGTCGACGGCGCCATCGCCCTTGCTCGGTATCTCGTCGATCACGGGTCGGACGGGCTCGTCCTGTCCGGGACGACGGGCGAGTCGCCGACGCTCACCGATCACGAGCGGACCGTGCTCTGGCGGGCGGTCGCCGGTGCCGTCCGCGTTCCGGTGATTGCCGGCGCAAGTACCGCCGATACGCGCCATTCCATCGAGCTGACGAAAACGGCGACGGATTGCGGTGTCGATGGGATCCTGGCCGTCGTCCCGTACTACAACCGGCCCTCACAGTCCGGCCTCGAACAGCACTTCCGAGCCGTCGCCGCAGCGACGCGGCTCCCGGTCGTGATCTACGACATCCCGATCCGCACCGGCCGGAAGATCGCCGCAGAGACGATCCTCACCCTCGCGCACGAGGTCGAGAACATCGTCGCGGTGAAAGACGCCGCCGGCGATCCCGCCGCCACGCTGAGGTTGCTCGCCAGTGCGCCCACAGGATTCGAGTGCTACTCGGGCGACGACGCCCTCACCCTGCCGCTGCTCGCGGCCGGTGCCGTCGGGTTGATCGGTGTCGCGACGCACTGGTGTGGCGAGGAGTGCAGCGAGATGATCAACCGCTTCCGCTCCGGTGACGTCGACGGTGCGCTCGAGATTGGTCGCGCGCTCGCTCCGAGCTTCGCCTTCGAGACCGGCGATGACGCGCCGAACCCGATCCCCCTGAAGGCGATGCTCCGGGTCCTCGGTCTCCCTGCCGGCGAGTGCCGGTTGCCGATGGGGCGTGCCCCGTCCTTCGTCGAGGAGAGGGCGAAGTCCGTGCTCGCGGAACTCGACGCCTGGCGCCAGGCGCGCGCCGTTCGTGGCTGAAGCCGTCCGGATCGCCTTTCTCGGCGGGCTCGGAGAGATCGGACGGAACTGCGCGGTCGTCGAACAGCACAAGCGCCTGCTCGTCGTCGACTGCGGGGTGATGTTCCCCGACCCGGAGATGCCCGGTGTCGACCTCGTGCTCCCCGACTTCACGTATCTCAAGGAGAACGCCGAACGCGTCGACGGCCTCGTGCTGACCCACGGCCACGAGGATCACGTCGGCGGGCTCGGCTACTTGCTGCGCGACATCTCAACGACCGTCTACGGCTCGGCGCTCAGCCTCGGTCTCGCTCGCAACCGCCTCGAAGAATCGCACGCGGCGGAGGGCTCCGAGCTCGTCGAGGTCCACGATGGCGAGCGCCGAATGATCGGGGCGTTCGACGTCGAGTTCATTCCCGTCACCCACTCGGTGCCGCAAGGATTCGCGATCGCGATTCACAGCGCCCAAGGCGTGATCCTCCACAGCGGGGACTTCAAGCTCGACCTGACGCCGGTCGACAAGCGGCGGACGGATCTCGCGCGCATCGGAGCGCTCGCCGACTCCGTCGGCATCCGGCTCGTGCTCGCCGACTCAACGAACGCCGAGGAGCCCGGGTTCACCCGGAGCGAGCGATCGGTCGGCGAGACCTTCCGCCAGATCTTCGTCGAGCATCAGCGTCGCCGCGTCGTCGTCGCCTGCTTCGCGAGCCACATCCACCGCATTCAGCAAGTCGCCGACGCCGCGATCGCGAACGGCCGGCACGTCGCGTTGCTGGGCCGCTCGATGCTGCGCAACGTCGCGCTAGCTCGCGAGCTCGGACTGTTGTCAATTCCGGAGGACGCGCTCATCGAGGTCGAGACCGTCGAAGGACGCGAACCGGGATCGGTCTGCGTGATCTCGACAGGATCCCAGGGCGAGCCGATGTCGGCGCTCTCGCTTCTCGCGGCCGGCGAGAACAGGCGGTTGTCGATCGAGGAGAACGACGTCGTCGTGCTGTCGAGCCACGCGATCCCGGGCAATGAGTGGGCGGTTGCGCGCGTGATCGACGGGCTGTCGCGCCGCGGCGCCTGGGTGATCCACTCCGGCGTCGCTCACGTCCACGAGACCGGGCACGCGAAACAGGGTGAGCTGCAGACGCTGTTGAGTGTCGCACGACCGAAGAGCTTCATCCCGGTCCACGGCGAGTACCGTCATCTGCTCCGCCACGCTCGCCTTGCAATCGAGATGGGTGTGCCCGAGCGCGCCGTGCTGTTGTGCGAGGACGGCGACGCCGTCGAGATCACCGACGAAGGCATCGACTTCCACGGCGAGGTCCCCGCCGGCTACCAGTTCGTCGACGGTGTCGTCGGGGACGTCGGTGAGGCCGTGTTGCGCGACCGCCGTGTCCTCGCCGAAGAGGGCGTGGTCGTCGTCGTCGTGACGGTCGACGGCCGCTCCGGGGAGATCGTGACGGGTCCCGAGATCATCACTCGGGGTTGGGTGTACGCGAACGAGGCTGAAGAGCTCATCGAGGACGCCCGCACCGAGGTGACAAAGGCGATCTCCGAGGCGACCGGCGCCGGCGCCAAAGACGTCGAGACCTTGCGCCGCGTCGTCCGCCGCGCGACGGGACGTCTCGTCAATGAACGGACGCGCCGCCGCCCGATGATCGTTCCCGTCGTGATGGAGACCTGAGCGCCCGTCGTCAGAGAATGAACGGGACCAACATCTTTGTCGAGCGCTTATACGCCGGATAGATGTCGGGAAACATGCGTTCCATGTTCCGTTCCTCAACCGTCGCGCTGTAAATGAAGTATCCGCTGGCTAACACGACTGCTACGAGCCAGTAGAGGCTGACGGCCATGGTCGTGCCGATCAATCCGAGGATGAGGCCCGAGTAGATCGGATGGCGAACGTATCGATAGGGACCGGTCGTGACCAATTCCGGATCGACCTTTTCAGACATCGGTCGTCCCCAATTACGGCCGAGATAGATCCTCGCCCACACGGCAAACGCCAGCCCCGACAAGAAGACCGCGAGTCCGACTCCTTGTAGCCACGCGTTCGCGATCGTGGCACCCGAGTGTCCCTTTAGGAATCCCGCCCGGAGCACAAGGAGGATCAGGACAATGACCGCAATCCTGACGGGAGCCGAGGATGCGGATCGCGTGCGAGTCGCCTTCGTACGCATGGCAGCCGCGATCCAGTAGATCCAGAAGACAATCCAGACCACCGGGATGATGACGTCGACGATGTGCATTGGCGAACTCGCCGAGAAATGGTAGGCGGATCTCGCGGTCTGCTCGTCACGTCACCCGTCCTTCTACGATTGACCGAGTGATTGAGCGTCGTTCGTTTGGACGCACCGGACATGCAAGTTCCCGTGTCATCTTCGGATCGGCCGGCCTCGGGGCCGTTGACCAGGCGACGACCGATCGCCTTCTGCCTGTCCTTGACGAATTCGGTGTGAACCATCTCGACACGGCGGCCAGCTACGGAGACGCCGAACTCAGGCTCGCCCCCTGGCTGCGGGATCGCCGCGACGACTTCTTCCTTGCCACGAAGACGGACGAGCGAACGGCAGACGGGGCGAGGGCGAGTCTTGAACGTTCGCTCACGAGGCTCGGCGTCGATCGCGTCGATCTGATTCAGCTCCACGACCTCGTCGAAGAGGATGAGTGGGAGGTTGCCCACGCCCCGGGAGGAGCGCTCGAGGCACTGGTGCGCGCGCGAGAGGAGGGATTGACCCGCTTCATCGGCGTGACGGGTCACGGGCTGCGCATCGCGCGCATGCACCTGCGCAGCCTCGAACGTTTTGCATACGATTCGGTCCTTCTTCCCTACAACTTCACGCTGATCTCGGATACCGCGTACCGCGCCAGTTTCGAGGAGCTCCTCGCACTCTGCGGCGAGCGGGGCGTCGCGGTGCAGACCATCAAGTCGATCGCACGGCGTCGGTGGCCGGAGCCGAACGCCGCCGGCGCGGAGCACCTGAGTTGGTACGAGCCGCTCGACGACGAGGGCGCGATCACCCGTGCCGTCCGCTACGTGCTCGCACGGGCGGAGCTCTACCTCATTTCGTCATCGGATTTCAGGACACTGCGCAGCGTGTTAACCGCCGCTGTCTCGGCTGCACCGCCGCCCGACGACGACGAACTCGAGCGGGACACCGAAACCTTCGGCATCCTGCCCCTTTTCGACGGAGCGGCGCTCGAACGGATCTGATTGCCGTGGGGCGACACGACTGACGGTTGCCGCGCTTTGAACGACGGGCGCGTTCGGCCGCAGGGGATGAATCGGGGCGAGAAGGCGCTGTTAGTCGACGGGCCGACGGTTTTCGCGTGCTCGGTTTAGAGAGTCGGTGTCCTTGTGAGCTCGGCGTTCATCGAGCCGAGCGTCGCACGCAGCGACTTCAGTGCCTCGGATTCGATCTGGCAGGCACGTGACGCAGTCACTCCGAGCTGCCTCCCGACCTGTTCGAAAGTGAAGCCGTGGAAGAGGTGCAGCGTGACGACGAGCCGTTGGCGTTCGGGCAGGTCATCGACCGCCTTGCGCAGCTCGTCGATCTCGCTCGTGCCGACGACGGAGTCCTCCGGGCTCGCCGACTTCTCGTCGGTCAGCGTCTCGACGAGACGGACCGAGCCGTCGGCGTTCTCGACCTCGACGATGTGGTCAAGGTGCAGAAGCTGCGAAGAGCGGATGCCCGACATCACGTCGGCTCGCTGCGAGTCGGACACGCCCATCGCGTCGAGCACCTCGGCCGAGCCGGGTGTGCGTCCGAGCTGGTGGCCGAGATGATCCGCCGCCGTCTGGTACTCGGTGACGTGGCGACGCACGCCTCTCGGCAGCCAGTCGAGCCGGCGGAGCTCGTCGAAGATCGCCCCTCGGATGCACATCGAGGCGTAGGCGGGGAAGCGCTCGATCACAGAGGAGTCGTCGAAGCGGTCGATCGCCGAGATGAGGCCGATCAACCCGAAGCTTGCGAGGTCGTCGCGCTCCCAATACGCCCGCACGGCGTCGGATAGCTGGGAGACGACCATCAGGACGAGGGGCTCGTAAGCGAGCAATAGGTCGTTGCGGTGCACCTGGTCGGGTTGTCTCCGGTACTCCTCCCACATCCGCTCGTAATTCGGACCGGTGAAGGTGTACCGGCGTGGGGGGACCGTCGATTGCGGCTGGCGCGCTTGTTTCGTCCGACCGGTCGCGGACCCGCTGAGCGGGAGAGTGTCCTGCTCAGAGGCGCGCGACGTAAGTGTCATCGGCTGGTCCACGCGCGCGGCCCATCGGCCATGAGGTTCAGCACTCGCGCATCATACGTACCACTCGCCACATTTCGATAGAGGCAATTGGTGCTATTTCGTAACGCGGCCATTTGCTAAATGTCGGCAGTTCCGTCAAGCGCGCGCGGACGCGCGTTGCAAATTTCTTCAGCGGGCGAAGGTGCCACGTTGTTCCTGCTTACGGGCTCCTTCGATCGCCCGTACCTGGGATGACAGCACTCCGAATGTGCGAATAGGCGCGTCTGGATCATCACTGTGAGTGGTCAAATAGTCACGCAAAGTGGTAATCATAATCCTGCTCCCGATTTTTACGCGGTGTGCCACTTAACGGTCTCCGAAGTGTCGTCGTTAAGAGGGTCGACAGCTGGGAGGACAGGACCGGTGGTCGGACCGACGGTGCAGAAGCGGACAGAACGCGCCGGCGACCGAACGCGCAGTCTGCGGCGGCTCGTTGTCGCTCACCGCAACGTCGTGGTGGGAACGCTCATCCTCGTGCTTGCCGCGGCTGTGGCAGTCGACCCGACAGGGTTCATCGTCATCGCGGCCGGCTCGATCGGCTCTCTGATCGCGGTGTGCGTCGGCGTCTGGATCTACCGCCCGGCGCGCGTCGGACCATGGCTGTTGGTGATCGCAGCGCTCGTGCTTTTCCTCGCCGATGGCGTCACGCGCGACATGTACTCGACGATCGGCACAAACCTCACGTGGCAGCGGACATTGATCCCCGACTTCCTCGCCTTGCCGGGGTCCGTGCTTTTGGGGAGTGCGCTGATCGGATTCGATCGTGCCCGTCATGACTCGCGGTCGAAGAGGCGCGTGATCCTCTACGACGGCGTGCTCGCAGCGCTGGCGATCTTGGCGCTTTCTTGGGTCTACGTGATCGAACCGATCCTCTCGCGCCACCACACGCCGCTTGGGGTCCGGATCATCCTCGCGAGCTACCCGGCGATTTCCCTGTTCTTGTTCGTCCTGATGGTGCAGATCGCCTACGGCGCAGGGCGCGTCCGCGGCGCGGCGGATCGCTACCTCATCGCCGCGTTGTTGGCGATGTTCGTCGGAGACGCGATCTACATGCTCGCCGAGCTCCAGGTCGTACCGGACTCGAGGTTGATCGAGCTTCCCTACGTGATCGCTTTTGGTGCCGCGGCGGCGGGTGCCCTCGACCCCTCGATGCGTCTGCTCACCGAGCGTGGCAGCTTGCCCGGCACGCGCTGGACAAAGCCGCGCTTCGCGCTCGTGGTGGCGGCGCTTCTGATCCCGCCCGTCTTGTTGCTCGCCGCCCGAGACGAGCCGCTCAGCGAGCGGGCCGTGCTCTTCGGCATCGTCCTTCTCATGGCACTCACGGCCATCTTGGAGATCGTCCAGGCGTTGCGCGCCATGGAGCAGTCTGAGTCCCGCCTCACCCACCAGGCGCTGCACGACGACCTCACGACGCTTCCGAACCGGCGCAGCCTGAACGGTCACATCACCCGGGCGCTCGCGAAGCTCGAAGATCCCGACTCGATGATCGCGGTCATCTTGTTGGACATCGACCGTTTCAAGCTGATCAACGACACCCTCGGTCACGGCCACGGTGACGAGCTGCTCGTGCAGATCGCCCGTCGGCTGCGGCTGTTCATCCACGGTGTCGATTTCGTCGCCCGGGTCGGCGGGGACGAATTCGTCGTCGTGCCCGACAGGACGGTCGATGACGCGGAGGCGCGGGCGATCGCGAACGAATTGCGCGCCTGCCTGAACGAGCCGTTCGTCATCGCGCACACCGAGCTGCACGTCACCGCCAGCGTCGGCGTCGCGTGCTCCGGGCCAGGTGGCGGCCGCGCCGGTGCAGAGCAGCTGATCCGCAACGCGGACACGGCGATGTACCAGGCGAAGGAGGCGGGGCGTGACGCTGTGGCGCTGTTTGAGGATTCGATGCGCACCCAGCTGTACGAACGCGTCGCCATCGAGCGCGAACTCCACCACGCCGTCGAGCGCCACCAGCTCCATCTCGTCTTCCAGCCGATCATCAGCTTCGAGGAGTCCGACGTGTTGGGTGTCGAGGCGCTCGTCCGCTGGGCGCACCCCACTCTCGGGGTCATCCCGCCCTTGCGGTTCATCTCGATCGCCGAGGAGACGGACCTGATCGGCGAGATCGGTCTTTTCGTCCTCGAGGAGGCGATGCGCACCCTTGCCGGATGGCGGGCGATCCCCGGCTACGAGAACTTCACGGTTTCGGTCAACCTTTCGGTCGTGCAGCTGCGCGACGAGCTGCTCGTGCAACGGGTGGCGCGGGTGCTGCAGCAGAACAAACTTCCCGGCTCGTCGCTCACGCTTGAGATCACCGAGTCGGAGATGATGCGTGACCCGGAGCTTTCGATCACCGCGCTGAACGAGCTGCGGCGATTGGGAATCCGCATCGCCGTCGACGACTTCGGGACCGAGTACTCCTCGCTCGCCTACCTGCAGCGCCTGCCGATCGACGAGCTGAAGATCGACCGGAGTTTCGTCATCGGCATGGGGAACGGGGACAAGGCCTCACAGACGCTCGTCGCGGCGATCGTCGCGATGGCGAACGCACTCTCGATCCGCACGGTGATCGAGGGGGTCGAGACCTCGGAGCAGGCGCTGAAGGTCGTGGAGCTCGGCTGCCACGGCGCCCAGGGGTTCTTGTACGCCCGCCCGGCGAGAGCCGATCAGGTGATCGACATCGTCGGGTTGCTCAAGCGCTGGTTGCCCGGGGCGCTCGAGGCTGAGAAGTCAGGGGAGCTCCTTCCACCGCAGCTCGAAGTCGTTCAAAGTCGAGCGACGTGAGGTCCTCGTTCGCTCGCATCTCGACGTAACCGGCGACGCGCCGCGCCGTCGCCGCAGCGGCGAGCGGTGAGAGCGGTGCGAGTGCAGGCTCGATGCCGACCCCTTCGAACATGATCCCGTGCATCGGCGGATCCATGACGGCGAGCCGGCTGCGGTAATCGGGGATCGAGAGGTAGACGGGAAGGCAGTTTGAGCCGAGGTAGGGCCGGCCCTCGGCGAAGGCGATGAAGGGCTGGTGGAACCGGGTCCGCGACATGCGCAAGACGGCCTCGTCGATGATGGCGATCATCCAATCAAAGCCGAGCTCGACCGCCGTGCGAAGGCCCGACTGGTAAAGGCCCATCGAGACGAGCCCGGTGGCGAGAGGGCTGCGGTACTCGGGCGCGACCGCCAAGGTGGCGATATCCCAGGTGAGCGAGAGGTCACAGGGCAGTGTGTGCCGAGTGACGTATTCCTCGGCGGTCTCGTCCCAGGTCTGCGGCAGGTCGTTCACCGTCTTCATGCCGGGGCCGTCGACGGTCGGCAGGATGATCCGCACCGCGCCCGCCGGTACCTCCCGGCGGTGGTCGAGGATGCAGAAGAACAGGCTCGAGGACTCGTACTCGCCGTACTCGGCGCGGATCATCTCGGGCGTGATGCCGTAGCTCTGCAGCAGCACCGCCGACTCGACGGCGCGGGCGAGCTCGGCGGCGGGGTCGAACGGGCCGAAGCAGTAGGCGCCGAACGGCTGGTTGATGCCACGCGGAATCACCGAACGGGCGAGCCCTCGTAGCCGTTCGGAGGCGAGATCGACGAGCTGCATTGGGACGCCGCGCTTACGCCGGCGATGCGAGGACCCGCATCGGGTCGCCGAAAAGTTGCTTGCGGGTCGCTTGCATACTCGTGAGGTTAATGAGCTAGCCCAGACCAGGACAAATGGGCAGGTGCCATAACCAATTTAAGCCATATCCACACGCAAAATCTCGTCGGACCTGCGACCGACGAGCGCTTGTGCACGACGCGGGGGATAACTCTCCGCATCGCGTACCGTCTCAGGATGCCCTCGGCGCCAAAACCACCGATGAGCGATGGCTGAGCCCCTCTCGAGCGAGCGCCCGGTCCACTGGGGGATCGTCGCCACCGGCAAGATCTCGGCGGTCTTTGTCGAGGACCTGCGCCTCAGCTCCGGCAGCGAGGTCGTCGCGGTCGGTTCCCGGAAAGCCGAGTCGGCTTCGGCCTTCGCCGAGCGTTTTCGGATCCCGACCGTCCATTCCTCGTACGAAGCGCTCGCCGAAGACGAGAACGTCGACGTCGTCTACGTCGGTGCGAGCCACATCGCCCACTACCGAGCCGCCAAAGCCGCTCTCGACGCCGGCAAGGCGGTGCTGTGTGAAAAGCCGCTCACGGTCCGTGCCGAACAGGCAGAAGAGCTGATCGGCCAGGCCGCAGATCGCCAGGTCTTTTTCATGGAGGCGATGTGGATGCGGTGTCGGCCGGGCTTCGCTGACTTGTTGACGTTGCTTGGTCGCGGCGACATCGGTGAGGTACGCGAGCTCCGCGCCGACCTCGGCTTCGTCGCCACCCCGGAACAGGCGGTCCGCCTGGAAGACCCGAGCCAGGCGGGCGGCGCGCTGTTGGACGTCGGTGTCTACCCGATCACTTTGGCGTACGCGACCCTCGGTCCGCCTACCGAGTTCCACGCCGTCGCCGACATGGGCGACGGTTTCGACCGCAGCGTCGCGATCGCGATGTCGTGGCCCAGCGGCGTCGTCGCCCGGCTCGGCGCGTCGATCGGCGCGCCGCTCGATCGTTCGGCGGTTTTCGCGGGCTCGCACGGCCGGCTGTCGATCCCCGCTCCCTTCCACGAGATCCCGGCTCTTCATCTCAAACTGCTCGACGGGACACAGCGGGAGATCGATCCCGAATTCAAGGGGAGGGGCTACGTCCACGAAGCAGATGAGGTGGTGCGCTGCCTGCGGGAGGGGCTGATCGAGAGCCCTCTTGTTCCGTGGGCGGATTCGCTCGGCATCATGCGGATCCTCGACGAGTGCCGAGCGCAAATTGGCCTGGAGTATCCCGAGGCCGCGTACCGCTGATCTCCAGGCGCGCTCCTGCCTCGGACTCGTCCCACTTCTCCGCTTCGACCGTCTCGGTGTTCAGGCCTTCCTCCGGCTCGCCCAGTCTGAAACGTGCCACCGCCACGTGCAGCGCCTCAGCTGCATAACCGCCTGAGCAGGCCCGTTGGCTATCGGGGTTGGTGTTAGTTTTGTTCTTATTGTGGCTGTTGCGAGACGTGCTACATCCCGGAGCCGTGCTTCGCGGCCAACTTCGTCGAGGGCGCGTCCACGGACGAGGGCAAGCCGATCGGGCGCGCACACCGTCGGGCGCGGCGTGTCCTCACGCCGCAAGATGCGCGTCGCTGAAGCGCAGCGCCACGCCGATGACATCTACGGATGGCTGCTGCTCGTCCTCGGCGCGCTCGGCCTGCTCGGCGTCTACCTCGACCTGCTCGGTCCGGCGGGTGGCGAGATCCACCGCTACGGGTCGGCGGCCTTCGGCTGGAGCCTTGACGTCATTCCTCTCGGGCTGATCGTCGTCGGCTTCACCCTGATCTCGGCGCGGGCGCGCCGCGGAACCGGCTTCGCCCTCGGCGCGCTGTTCGTTCTCGTGCTCGCGGCGGCGGGACTCGCCGACCTGGCGGGCGGGCACCCTTCTGTCTCGGACACGGCGAGGGTCGTCGGCGGCGCCGGCGGCTATGTCGGCGCTGAGATCGGCGGCGGGCTGCGGGACCTGCTCGGCGCGGCAGGCGCGACCATCGTGTTCCTCGCCATCGCGCTCTTTGCCTGCTCGGCGTGCCTCTCGCGCACGATCGCGGAGACCTTCGTCTCGCTCGGCCGCATCGGCGCGGTCCTCTGGCGAGCGCTCGTCGCCTTCTTCACCGTCGCGCCTTCCGAGGACGCCGCCGACGATGCGGCGCCATCGGTCGAGGACACAAAGGTCGTCGATTGGTCCCTCGACGGCGAGGACGCGATCGCCCCCGACCACACGCACGCGCTCGCGTCGCTCGTCGCGGAGACCCGCACCGGCCGCTTCGTCGGTGAGGAGCTCGACGAGGCCGCCGATCGAGCCGCGACCGAGGTTCGGCCGGCGCCCGCCGCCCCGGCGGTGCACGAATACGTCGAGCCGGGGTCGGCGGTCGAACAGCTCGGGCTCGGCGTCGTGCCGGCACCGAGTGACTGGACGCTGCCGCCGGCGCGGCTGTTGAAGCGCTCCAAGGAGCTCGCCACCGATCGCAGCGGCGTCGAGGAACGTGGTCGCGTGCTCGAGCGCGCGCTCGCCGCACACGGCGTTGACACGCGCGTCACGGGCTTCACCGTCGGGCCGACGGTCACGCGTTTCGAGCTCGAGCTCGCGGCGGGTGTGAAGGTCTCGCGGGTGACGAGCCTGTCGAAGGACATCGCCTACGCGATGGCATCGCCTGACGTGCGCATCCTGGCGCCGATCCCTGGGCGCTCGGCGATTGGCGTCGAGGTCCCGAATCACGACCGCCGCCTCGTCACCCTGGGCGACGTCCTTGCCTCGAACGAAGCCCGGCGCGCGACGCACCCGTTGGAGGTGGCACTCGGTCGGGACATCGCCGGTCGTCCGGTGATGGTGAACCTCGCCGAGATGCCGCACCTGCTTATCGCGGGCGCGACGGGATCGGGCAAGTCGTCGTGCATCAACTCGGTCGTGACCTCGACGATCATGCGATCGACGCCCGAGCACGTCCGGCTCATCTTGGTCGACCCAAAGCGCGTCGAGCTCGGCCACTACAACGGACTTCCGCACCTGCTCACCGAGGTCGTCGTCAACCCGAAGCGCGCCGCGAACGCGCTGCGATGGGCAGTCGAGGAGATGGAGCGCCGCTACGACCTCCTTGCCGAGGTCGGCATGCGCGACATCACCGGATACAACACGGCGATCGAACGTGGCGATCTGGCGGACAGCCCCCTCGACGAGCCGATGCCGGAGCAGTCCGGACGCACCGGCGATCTCGAGATCGTCGACGAGACGCGTGCGCGGCGGCACGCGCGCCTGCCGTACATCCTCGTCATCGTCGACGAGCTCAACGACTTGATGATGGTCGCCGCACGTGACGTCGAAGAGTCGATCTGCCGCATCGCCCAGATGGCGCGTGCCGTCGGCATCCACCTCGTGATCGCGACCCAGCGCCCGTCGGTCGACGTCATCACCGGCGTCATCAAGGCGAACATCCCCTCGCGCCTCGCTTTCTCGGTGTCCTCGCTCGCCGACTCGCGGGTGATCCTCGACCAGGCGGGCGCCGAGCGTCTCGTCGGGCGCGGCGACCTGTTGTTGCTCACCGCGTCCTCGAGCGTGGCGCGGCGGGTCCAGGCACCCTGGGTCTCAGAGGATGAGGTCCGCGCGGTCGTCGGCTACTGGCGCAGACAGAGTGATCCCCTCTACGTCGAGGGGATCGTCGGCGACGAGGCCGCCGAGGGTGGGGGTGCGTTCGCCGGTGACGACGATGACGATGAGCTGTTGCGCAAGGCGATGGAGCTCGTCGTGCGATCCCAGCTCGGCTCGACGTCGATGCTCCAGCGCAAGCTCCGGGTCGGCTTCGCTCGCGCCGGGCGCTTGATGGACCTCCTCGAACAGCGCGGCATCGTCGGACCATCGGAGGGCTCGAAGGCTCGCGCCGTGCTGATGACGCCTGACGAGCTCGAAGCGCTGACGCACTGAGGCGTTGGAGGCGCAAGCGCGCCACCGAACTGGCGCAGCCGAACGGCGAACGCCTCGCGGTGAACGCCTCAGGTCGCCACCGGCGCTTCTCCTACCGGATGCCGAGGGAAGTCTGGCTCAGCAGGCGGAGGAAGGACATCGCGATCGACGGTCTGGAGACGTGCCTTGCGTTGTTTGGGCTGGAGGGGGATCCGGCGAACAGCGACTGACGACGAACGGGCGCTCGGGGGCGTCTCTCGCGGTCGGAACAGCTATCGGTTTGTCAGCCCTAGCCCATCGTCTTCGCGCCGTCGAGGGACTCGCGAATGATGTCCGCGTGCCCGGCGTGCTGAGCAGTCTCGGCGATGATGTGCAGGAGAACGCGTCGCGCGGTCCAGCGCGCACCGGGTTCGAACCACGGCGCGGAAGGGAGGAGCTGGGAGTCGTCGAGGGAGGGCAATGCCCGCACGAGGTTGTTCGTTTCCGAAGCCACCTCTGCGTAGTGGCTCAAGATAACCGCCACCGTCTCGTCGTCTTTCGGCTGGAAGCTCGCTACGTGGGCCGCGATCGCCTCTTCGCCTGAGCCCCCGATCGCTTCCGGGCCGCGGACGATGAACTCGCTCCATTGGCGTTCCTGTGCCGCGGCGTGCTTGACGATCCCGGCGAGTGAGAGCGCGCTGACGGTCGTGCGCGTGCGTGCCTGCTCGTCGGTGAGATCGCGAAGGGTGTAACGGAGGAAGTTCCGGTGCGCGTCGAGAGTCTCGATGAAGTCACTCCGTTCGCGTCGGTCGTCTCCTGACTCGGGGTTCATCGGCGTCTCCTTGGTTTGGTGAGTCGCCCCGAACGTACTCACGGAGTGTCTCGGGCGAGTGGCGGACCGTCTCGGTGTGCATCGATAGGCAACCAGACCGGGTTCCCGGATTACGGTTCCCAGAACCCCCGTAGCGGGCCGTGCGGCAGTTGCACCGATGCCGAGACGTAGACCGGGTGGTCCCAGACGAGCAGCCGGTACGTGCCGACGTCGTAGATGTGCGTCGGCTTGCCGAAGGTGGCGCGTGCCGAGCCGAGGTCGACGCCAGCTCCTGGGCCGTTCAGGTTGTACACGAGGAACTCGAAACCGGTGTCCGCGTACCACGACGCGTCCGACTCGCGGTCATCGCGAATGATCCGCCCGGCCGAGTTCGTGACGACCGGCCGGACGAGTACGTGCTCGCGACTCTCGACCGTGACGATCGAGGAGCTCCAGTAGTCGCCGATGCCATTTCTCAAGCCCTGCCGCTCGAGAAATGCGGTGAGCTCAACCGCCGGTCGGGCAGGACGCGGTGACTTGAGCAGCTCGGCAGACCCGAGCGCGAACGCCCCCAAGAGCACGAGCCCCGCGGCGCCGAGCGCGAGCAATCCCCTTCGATCTCGGAGCGCAGCGGCCGAACGCCCGACAAAGCGTGCGCCGAGGATGGAGCCGAAGATCACCGCCGGGATCAGGTAGCGGGCGTTGTTGACGGCAGAACCCGATGACACGACGACGAAGACGGCGAGATCGGCGAAGAAGGCGGTGACCAAGAGGTCGTCGACGCGCCGGGAGGTGTCCATCGACGCCTCGGGGCGGATGGTCCGTCGGACGAGCTGGACGAGCGAAGCGAGCACGCCGAGCGCGATGAGGAACGTGGCGATGGCCCGGGCGAGGTGGAAGAGCACCGACACGCCCGGGGCGTTGATCGGCAGCGAGCCCACGCCGAACAGCGCGGAGAGGATCGGCACGACGTGGAGGACGTTCCAGATGATGTGCTTGGCGGTGATCGGGTCGTGGCGAGCGACCACCGCGAATCCGCCGGACGCGTACGCGACCGCCCGGACGACGAGCGCGACGACGACGCTCATTCCGACCGCGTAGACCGGACGCCAAGCGGCCGGCTCTTTCGCTCTGCCACGTAGGCCCACGAGACCGAAGACAAGGAGCGGCGCGCAACCGATGGCGAGGGTCATCGGGTCGCCGAGGAGGCCGGCGGCAAGGAGGCCGACCGCGGCGAGAAAGGTCAGCCTCGTTGGCGGACGAAGCAAGGCGACGAACGCGAGCAGGCACCACAAGGTCGTGGCGACGTGCCAGGGACCCTGGAGAAGGAAGTAGGCGAGTACCGGTCCCGGCAGACCCAAAAGCGCGAGGACGAACAACGATGCGGGGATCGAGGCGCGTCGACTCAGCCCGCGCGCCGCGACGACCGTTGCGACGACAATGCTCAGAGCGGCAATCACAGACGGCACCGCGTTCATCAGCACGGCGCGCACGCCGACCAACATCGCGGCGATCGCGTAGAAGAGCGCGTCGACGCTCCAGAACGAGTCGGCGGTCATCGACCACCCGTGCAACCCGAGGTGACCGTGGGAGATCGCCGCGCCCTCCAAGACCACCGTCGCACTGTCGGAGTTGCCGGCGACCGCGTGGAGCGATGCTTCGAGCAGAAACGCGCTCAGCGCGGTGAGCCCGATCGTCGCGCCAAGGACGAGCAACGCCGGCCGGATCGCCCGCTCAGGTGTGGGAGCGACCTGCAATCGGGGCAGTTCGTCCTCCTCGTTTCGGCGGTGTCAGTCGATGCGAAAGACGCTTAAGCGTTGTCGCTGTCGTCGGCAGCGACTTCGGCGAGTCCCTGCTCGAGGGCGTTCCAGGCCAGCGTCGCGCACTTGATCCTGACGGGGAACTTCACGACGCCTTGCAGGGCGGCGAGCTCTCCGAGCGACTCAGGGTCGACGGGTTGGTCTTCCCCATCGGCGCCGTCGAGGCCGGCTTCGTGGATCGACATCATCGCTTTGAAGGAGTGCTCGAGGGCACGGATGTCGTCGACGCCCTTGCCCTTTACTGCTTCGGACATCATCGACGCGGAGGACTGGCTGATCGAACAGCCTTGGCCACCGACGCGGATGTCGGCGAGCCGGCCGTCTTCCACCTCGAGGTACAAGATGATCTCGTCGCCACAGAGCGGGTTGAACGCCTCGACACGGTGTGCGGGTGGGACGGGGAGATCACCGCGATTGCGCGGCGCCCGGTAGTGATCGAGGATCACCTCGCGGTAGAGGTCTTCGAGTTCGTTTACTGCCACGCTGTCCTCACTTGAACATCGCCCGCACGTCGTCGAGTCCAGAGACGAGCGCGTCGACGTCCGAATCATCGTTGTACAGGTAGAGCGAGGCCCGCGTTACCGCCGGCACGCCGAGCACGCTCATCAGCGGCTTCGCGCAGTGATGACCGGCGCGCACGGCGACGTTTTTTTCGGCGAGCACCTGCGCGACGTCGTGGGGGTGGACGCCTTCGAGCTGGAACGAGACGACACCGGCGCGCCAGTGCGGATCCGGCGCCGGCCCGAAGATGCGGATGTCGTCGCCGCTTTGGCTGAGCTGTTGGATCGCGTAGGAGGTGAGCACGTTCTCGTGCGCGTGGATGCGGTCCAAGCCGACGAGCGAGAGGTAGTCGATCGCCGCCGAGAGCCCGATTGCCTCGGCGATCGGCGGCGTACCGGCTTCGAACTTCCAGGGGAGCTCGTTCGGGGTGAAGCCGTCGAAACGGACCTCGCTGATCATGTCGCCGCCGCCCAAGAACGGCGGCATCGCGTCGAGCAGCTCGGCGCGACCCCAGAGTGCCCCGATGCCGGTCGGGCCGACCATCTTGTGGCCGGTGAACGCGGCGAAGTCGATTCCCAAGCGGACGACGTCGAGCTTGCGGTGCGGGACGTACTGCGCCGCGTCGACGAGGACGAGCGCGCCGGCGGCGTGCGCGGCCGGGACGATCCGCTCCAGGTCGACGACGGTGCCGAGCACGTTCGACGTCGCCGTGATGCCGACGAGCTTCGCCCCGGAGACGAGCTCGTCGAGGCTGTCCAAGTCGAGGTAGAAGTCCTCGCGCATCGGCAGGTAGCGCAGCTCGATACCGATCGCCTCCTTCAGCATCAGCCAGGGGACGATGTTGGCGTGATGCTCGATCTCGGTCAGGACGACGACGTCGCCGGCGCGGAGGTTTGTTCTCCCCCAGGCGTTCGCGACGACGTTGATCGCCTCGGTCGCGTTCTTCGTGAAAACGATCTCGCGCGTCGGATCGGGAGCTCCGATGAACTGGCCGACGGCGACGCGTGCCGCCTCGTATTCGCGCGTCGCCTCCTCGGCGATCGGGTAGATGCCGCGGTGCACGTTCGCGTGCGTCGTCTCGTAATAGGTGTCCATCGCGTCGAGGACGGACTGGGGGTGTTGGGACGACGCCGCCGAGTCCAAAAAGACGATGCGGTGCTTGCCGTCGCGGGCGAGGAGCGGAAAGTCCTTTTTGATCGTCTCGACGTCGATCGGGTCAGTCAGCTTCTCCATGCTTCGTACCCTTCGCGGTCGAGCCGGGCGGCGAGCTCGGGGCCGCCGGTGGCGACGATACGTCCGCCGATGAGCACGTGGATGACGTCCGGCTTCAGCTCATCGAGGATCCTGCGGTAGTGGGTGACGACGACGACGCCGAGGTCGGGACGACGCGAGCGCACCTCGTCGACGCCGCGGGCGACGACGCGCACGCCGTCGATGTCGAGTCCGGAGTCGGTCTCGTCCAAGATCGCGAGCTCGGGGTCGAGCATCGCCATCTGCAGGATCTCGACGCGCTTTTTCTCCCCACCCGAAAAGCCTTCGTTCAGGTGCCGCGACGAAAATGACCGGTCCATGCCGAGGCGGTCGAGCCATTCGCGCAGCTGGACGCGCACCTCCATCACCGAGATGTCAGAGCCGCGGCGGGCACCGATCGCCTGTCGGAGGAACTGTGCGATCGGGACGCCTGGGATCTCCTCTGGGTACTGGAAGGCGAGAAACATCCCGGCCTTTGCCCGCTCGTCGGGCTTCACCGCCGTGACGTCCTCGCCCTTGTAGAGGACGCGACCCTTCGTGACGACGTAGCCGGGCTTTCCGAGCAGCACGTTCGCGAGCGTCGACTTCCCCGAGCCGTTCGGGCCCATCACGGCGTGCAGTTCGCCGTGGCCGACGACGAGATCGACGCCGCGCAGGATCTCGTGCCCCTCGACCTGCGCGTGGAGATCCTCGACGACAAGGAGCGGCGCCGCCTCGGGGACGCGCTCGGGCGCCGGCGCCTCCTCGAGTTCGGTGCTCACACCCTCGATGTTACGCAGGCCGGCGAATTAGCACTACAGCGGTAGGAGAAATTCCTCACCAGCCTCTTTGAACCCATTCGTCGAGGTGGGGGCGCTCGGTGCCGATCGTCGTGTCTTCGCCGTGGCCCGGGAGAACGAGCGTTTCATCCGGAAGTTTCGCGAACAGCCGCCGGTCGATCGAGGTGATGATCTGCTCGAAGTTGCCGCCGGGAAAGCTCGTGTTCCCCGGCCCGCCCGGGAACAAGGTGTCGCCCGAAAAGAGCACCGGCGACCCTTCTAGCAGGAAACACGTCGATCCCGGGGTGTGCCCGGGGGTGTGGATGGTGCGGACCCGCAGTTGACCGACCGGGAGCACGGTGTCGTCTTCGAGGACGAGGTCGTACGAGGGGAGCATCGCGGCGTCCCCGGCGCTGACGGCGACTTCGAAGCCGGCCTCGCGCATCTCGGGAACGGCCTGGATGTGGTCCCAGTGGCCGTGGGTCTCGACGATCTGGCGCACTCCGAGTTCCCGTGCGGTGCGGAGCAACAACTCGGGCTCGTTCGCCGCGTCGATCAGCAGCGCGTCGCCGGTCTGTTTGCAGCGCACAACGAAGACGTTGTTGTCGATCGGACCGACGACGAGGCGGTGGACCACCGTCTGCGCATCCTCATAGTGCAGCGACACGCCTTAATTTACCTTGACGGCGACGATCGGGGCATTTGGCGGTAGGCGAAGGGGTACGACGACTAGGTCTGCTGCATAAGCGTTGAGAGCTTCGTGTGCGCTCGTTAGCAAATCCGTGCGGTCGATATTTGATTTACATCGTTCACCGACATGTCGGATACGTTCCCGCCGAAACGTCAAATCGGTACGGGCTGTGCGCACGAGTTCAAGGCCACGATCCGAGAGTTCGTGACCGGAGGGGAGTGCACCGGTGGGCGGAGCGAAGACGAGGGGAGCGAGCACGGGAAGTCGTCGCGCGCTCATCGCCCTAACTGTTATCGGATCGCTCTTCGGACCAATGGCGATCCCGCTGTCCTCGGCGTCGGTCTCGAACAGCAGTGATTACTCCGTAGTGGCAGGTAATTCTTCAAGCTCGACCAAGCCCTCTTCGACGGGCAGTTTGGCAATTTCGAGCTCATTAAACAACCCAAATGACGTTGTCGTTGACGATTCAGGCGATCCCGTGATCAGCGATACCGCGAACAACGAGGTCGAAGTCCTTGCCACCAGCAGCACCAATCCGGGCTATCAGCTTCCAGCTGGTACGAGTTGGCAACCGGGCAGTCTCTACGTGATCGCCGGGGCGGGAACGAGTCCCGCCGCGCCGACCAACTCTGGATCATCTGCGCTCTCTACCGAATTGAACCTGCCTGAGGGCTTAGCGGTAGATCACGAAGGAAATGTTCTCGTCGCGGACTCAGGAAGCAATTTGATCGCTGTTATTGCCATCAGCTCGACGAACCCTGGCTACGCCGTGTCGTCATGGTCACGCGGAGACATCTATGAGATCGCAGGCAACGGAAGCACGACTCCCGCCCCGACCTATGTTGGATCGTCCGCCATGACGATTGGGCTTAACACACCTGACGGAGTCGCGGTCGATCCAAAAGGGAACGTCGTAATCGCCGACACCTTTGCATCCGAGATCGACGTGCTCTCGTTCTCAGACGTCAACCCGGGCTACACGATCAGTTCGAGTTCAAGGTGGACAGTAGGCAACCTCTATCAGGTTGCCGGGGGTGGGGCGACCAGTCCAACGGACTTGGGAGTTGCGGCACAAAATGCCGCATTGAATGGTCCGCGAGGAGTCTCGGTCGACGAAAACGGAAACGTCGTCTTCGCTGACGAACAGGACGATGAGGTGGATTTGTTGTCGGTGTCGTCGAACAACTCGGGCTTCGGCTCAATCTCCTCGTGGTCACCGGGCAACGTCTACATCCTCGCGGGAGGAGGATCGAATCTGCCGACGGGAGATGGCGTCTCTGCGAGCTCCTCCGAACTCGACGCGCCGATGGGCACATCAATTGACGCAGATGACAATGTCCTTATCGCTGATACGTACTCAAATGAAATTCTGGTCATGTCTGAGAGTTCAGCCAATCCTGGGTACTCGATCAGTTCCTCCGCCATATGGAGCCCGGACCAGGTCTACGTATTGATTGGCGGTGGGACGACCGTCCCAAGTCCATCCGGTGGCTCAGCATCTTCTGTTCAGCTCGACGATCCCGAAGGAGTGGGGACTGGCGGCGACGGATCAGTGTTTGTCGCGGACACTAGTCATGGAGAGATCGAGCAGCTCGACCTTGCCCCGACTGCCCCTTTGGTCTCGCTGGTGAGCTACTCGACAAACTCTGTGACCATCTCATGGTCATCGCCGATTCGAGATGGCGGCGCGTTCGTCTCCGGATATCGCGTCCTTGTCTATAACGGCTCACAGTCGCCGATCTCTAGCATCGATCTGTCGTCGAGTGCGAACGGCACCAGCATCTCCGGTCTCGAAAGCAGCACGGCTTATAAATTTGAAGTCGAGGCATTGAACTCCATCGGCGTGAGCGCGCCCTCAAATGAGCTCGAAGTGACGACACCGAGCATTCCGGCCCCGCCGTCAACCAGTGTGCCTTTGGCCTCCGTACCGAACCCCGATCTGATTCCGCCGAAATCGGTTTCACGGCGGCTTCTCGCTGTGGAAGTGTCGGACGCACGGGAATTCGCGTCTGCCGGATTTGTCACCTTCGTCGCGCGCTGCCTTCTTCGGACCTGTGCTGGCACCGTGATCCTGAAGGGAGTGGTTCGTGAAACGAATCGAGCGCGAAGTTCGGTCGCGCAAACGTTCATTGCAGGATCAAGTCACTTTTCGATGCACGGAAGACGATCCGAAACGCTCCTCGTTCCACTCACCCAGTACGCGCGACGCGTCATGGCAACGGGGAGGGTGGTCGCCCTGCGCGGCGTCATGTTGGTGAGGAACGGACGCGAGCGCACTTTCCCGGTGCGTCGTCTTCGGATTGAGCCGACGCGACCTAGGGGCTTGGCATCGCACTGAAAACGGGCTGGTGGGGCTATCCAACGGCAGGTTAGAGGCGCTCGATAATCTGAAGCCACCAGAGAAAGGAGGTGGTCCAGTCGATGCATGATCAACGCGTTGGGACCCTGGAGGTGGCGGTCCGTTAGGCGGCCTCTGGACCACCTGGTGAATACCAACCACACACCCTTGGAGCTTCGGTCAGGAGCTGGTCCCCCCTGAGGCAGTCCGGAACTTCGAGCTTTTCCAGAGATGTGTCGTCCCGAAGGGGACAGGTTGAGGGGCGCGATCGCGCCCCTCAACCGCGTTCAGGCGGTACCCGCTAATTGTCCAAGTCCATCTCCATCGCCGTGCGCAATCGCTGCGCCGCCGACCGCGGGTCATCGGACTCGGTGAGGTAGCGAACGACGACGAATCGGCAGGCCCCAGCTCGTCGGAGCTCGGGAATTGATTCAGGGGTCACCCCGCCCGTGACGAAAATCGGCAAGGAAGGTCGCTGCGAGCCTTCGACGGCACCGCTCGCGTAGACGATGTACCCGGCACCCGTGCCGGGACGACCCGGCTTCGTCGGCGTCGGCGTCACTGGTCCGGCGGACACGTAGTCGACGTCGTTTCGAAGCGCGTCTTCGAGCTCGGCGGGCTCATGCGTCGACAACCCGACGATGTATTCGGGACCGAGAATGCGACGCGCGAGCGGCGCCGGAGCATCGTCTTGTCCGACGTGCACCCCATCTGCGCCGCACTCGAGCGCGAGATCGGGCCGGTCGTTCAAGATGAAGGGAACACCGTGGTCCCGACAAATGTGCATCGCGACGCGCGCCCGTTCAACTAGCGGACGAGCCTCGAGGCGTTTCTCGCGCAGCTGCACGACGTCAACGCCGCCTCGGATGCACTGCTCGAGGAAGCGCTCGAGGTCGGATCGATCCGGTGTGCAGAGATACAGCGAGCGGCTGCCAATCTCGACTCGCCGGGCTGAGCTCACCGCTTTGACGATCTGGTCGCCCTTCCTCCGCTCGCCCGCTCCACGGACTTCGCTGCCGCCTTCATCTGACGTTTGTGCTCCCGCACCATGGCGAGCGACTCGGGGCTGTCAATGTCGGCGACCGACCGCAACGCGCCGTCGTCGCCGTACGGGGAGGTGGCTTCTCTCCATCCTTGTGGTCGTACTCCCAGCTGCTTGGCGAGCAGCGCGGCGAAGATCTTCGCCTTCTGTCTTCCGAATCCCGGGAGCGCGGCAAGGTCCGTAACGAGTTCGTCCCCCGATGTCACCCTCTTCCAGATCGCGTCGGTGTCGCCGCCGTACTGGTCGACGATCACTCGCGCGAGAGCCTGCACCCGCGACGCCATCGACGAGGGGAACCGATGGAGCGAGGGCTTTTCGGAAAACAACGCGGCGAGTCGAGCAGGATCGGCGGAGGCAACGACGACGGGATCGAGTCGACCGCCGAGCCGCTTGGCGAGTGCTTTCGGCGCGGCGAAGGCGTGTTCGATACGAATCTGCTGGTCAAGCACCATGCCGACGATCAGGGCGAAGGGATTGCTCGAGAGCAGGGCGTCAGCCTCGGCGTCACCCGTGATCGAAAGGGTGGTCACACCCAGAAATTACCGAAGACGTGCGGTCCTCGGGTTGGGCGAACGAAGACGACCTAGCTGACCCGTGGGTCGGGCAGCTCAGGGTCGATTCCGTATTCCTCGATGGCGCGCGTCACCTCGTCCGGCTTCGCGTTCCCCTGCTGCGCGAGCGCGGCGAGCACGGCGACGACGATGTGCTCCGCGTCGGTCTCGAAGTGGCGACGGAGGGCCTCCCTCGTGTCGGAGCGGCCGAACCCGTCCGTTCCGAGCGGCGTGAACGGCGTCCGTACGAAGCGTCCTATCTGGTCGGGAACCGCCTTCAAGAAGTCCGTCACCGCGACGATCGGTCCGTACGTCCCGGCGAGGGCTTCCGTGACGTAGGGCACGCGCGGCTCCTCGTTCGGGTGCAGTCGGTTCCATCGCTCGACCTCGAGCGCCTCTTCCCGCAGCGTCTTGTAGCTCGTGACCGACCAGGTCTCCGCCGAGACGTTCCAGTGTTCGGCGAGCATTTCGCGAGCCTGTTGCGCCGCTTTCCACGCCGTCCCCGAAAACAAGATCGTCGCGAGGCGCGGCGGCACGTCCGTCGACGCGACTTCGGCGGGTGGCGCGTAGCGGTACGTGCCGCGGATCGCCCCCTCGACGATCTGCACTCCCTCGTCGCCGCCCGGGAGCGACGGCATCGGGTAGTTCTCGTTGTAGAGGGTCAGGTAATAGAAGATGTCCTGTCCGTCGGGCCAGTACATCTTCCGGATGCCGTGTTCGATGATCGCCGCCACCTCGTACGCGAAGGCCGGGTCATAGGCGCGCACGTTCGGGACCACCGACGCGAGCAGGTGAGAGTGACCGTCTTCGTGCTGGAGACCCTCGCCCGACATCGTCGTGCGCCCGGCGGTGCAGCCGATGAGAAAACCGCGTCCGCGCGCGTCCGCGAGCTGCCAGATCATGTCGCCGACGCGTTGGAAACCGAACATCGAATAGAACAGGAAGAAGGGCAGCATCGGCTGCGACCATGTCGCGTAGGACGTCGACGCGGCGAGGAAGCTCGCCATCGCGCCGGCCTCGGTGATGCCCTCTTCGAGGATTTGGCCGTTTGTCGCCTCGCTGTAGCGCATCAGCAGCCCGGCGTCGACGGGCGTGTAGCGCTGACCTTCCGGCGAGTAGATCTGCACTTCAGAAAAGAGCGCATCGAGTCCGAAGGTGCGGCCCTCGTCGGGGATAATCGGCACGACGTAGCGGCCGATCTGCGGATCGCGCAGCAGGTTGCGCAACAGGCGCGCGAATCCCATCGTCGTCGAGACTGACTGGCCGCGCGAACCGTCGCGGAACTCGGCGAAGACGTCGTCCGACGGCGTCGGCAGCCCGGTCACGCCGGCGTCCCGCACGACGCGACTCGGGAGCGAGCCGCCTTGTGTGCGGATGCGGCTTATCAGGTACTCGAACTCGGCGGAGCCCTCTTCCGGCCGGAAGTACGGCGGCCGTTCCGCGTCGAGCTCGTGCTCGGGGATCTCGGGTTGAAGGTAGAGCCGGTCGCGCAGCGCGCGCAGCTGATCCTTGGTCATCTTCTTGATCTGGTGCGTCGCGTTGCGGGCCTCGATCTCGGGACCGAGGGTCCATCCTTTGATCGTCTTCGCCAAGATCGCGGTCGGCGCGCCGATGTGCTCGACCGCCGCCTTGTACGCCGCGTAGAGCTTGCGGTAGTCGTGTCCGCCTCGGGGCAGCGCCTGCAGTTCTTCGTCCGACAGGTGCGCCACGAGCGCCTGCAGTCGCGGATCCGGTCCGAAGAAGTGCTCGCGGATGTACGCGCCGGTCTCTGTCGTGTACTTCTGGAAGTCGCCGTCGAGCGTCGAGTTCATCTTGTCGACGAGGACGCCCTCGGTGTCCTTTGCCAAGAGCTCGTCCCAGCGCGAGCCCCAGATCACCTTGATCACGTTCCAGCCGTTTCCACGCAGTTCCTCTTCGAGCTCCTGGATGATCTTGCCGTTGCCGCGCACCGGGCCGTCGAGGCGCTGCAGGTTGCAGTTGACGACGAAGATGAGGTTGTCGAGCAGCTCACGCCGGGCTATCGAGAGGCCGGCGCGCGTCTCGGGCTCGTCGAACTCGCCGTCACCGACGAAACACCAGACCTTCGACCCGCTCGTGTCGAGGATGCCGCGGTTGTGCAGATAGCGGTTGAAGCGCGCCTGATACACGGCCGAGAGTGGACCGAGACCCATCGAGACGGTGGGGAACTCCCAGAAGCCCGGCATGAGGCGGGGGTGGGGGTAGCTGGAGAGCCCGTTGCCGCCCGTCTCGAAGCGGAAGTTGTCGAGCTGTTCTTCGCTGAGGCGACCCTCGAGGAATGCGCGGGCGTAGATCCCGGGCGAGGCGTGCCCCTGGAAGAAGACCTGGTCTCCCGGCCCGTTCTCCTTGCCGTGGAAGAAGTGGTTGTAGCCGACCTCGTAGAGCGCGGCGGAACCGGCGTAGGTGGACAGGTGGCCGCCGATCCCCGGGTACCGCTCGTTCGCTCTCGTGACCATCACCGCTGCGTTCCAGCGGATGAATGCCCGGATCCGGCGCTCGATGAACTCGTCGCCGGGGAAGTCGGGCTCCTCGTCGGCGGGGATCGTGTTCACGTAGGGCGTCGACACCGTCGAGGGGAAGTCGACCTGCAGGGCGCGTGCCCTGTCGAGGATCGTCGTCAAGAGGTAGCGGGCGCGGGACTTGCCCTCCTGGGCGACGACCTCCTCGAACGCCTCGGCCCACTCGTGCGTCTCGGCCGGGTCGGAGTCGGGAACTTGATGCGTAAATCCCTCGTAGACCACCGAAACAGTCTCCCATCACCGGCGCGACCCCGACCGCCACGCCTGGCGCGCGCCGCGGCGAGATTAGTGGTCGTTCCTTCCTTATTACGACAACGACAGACTGCAGGTGTGGCAAAAATCGATCAGTTGGTGGTCTTCACCGATGGGGCGTGCATCGGCAATCCCGGCCCCGGCGGTTGGGCCTGGGCGACGAGCCGGGAGCGCTTCGCCTTCGGGGCCGACCCGGACACGACGAACCAGCGAATGGAGCTCACGGCGGTGATCGAGGCCGTCGCCGCCAACCCGGAGCCGCTCGAGATCGCGAGCGACTCTGAGTACGTCGTCCGCGCCTTCAAGGAGAGATGGTGGGCGCGTTGGCGAGAGAACGGCTGGCGAAACGCGAGACACCAGCCCGTCTCGAACCAGGACCTGTGGAAAACCCTCGTCGCCGAGGTCGTCGACCTGCGGGACGGCGAGATCGAGTTCCGCTGGGTGAAAGGCCATTCCGGTGAGCCGCTGAACGAGTTCGTCGACCAGCTGGCAAACGACGCCGCCCGTACCGGCAGGGCTGGAGTTTCGCACCAGCCTTAGCCAACACTTCCGGGTCGGGGGGCCGTAAGAATGAGTGGAGAAACCCCACAAGCTCAATTAACTTGACTAAGTTGATCGAGAAACTATGAACTATCAGCTGACGCACCTTGACACGCTCGAATCCGAGGCGGTCCACGTCATTCGTGAGGTCGTCGCGGAGTGCGAGCGCCCCGCGTTGCTGTTCTCGGGCGGTAAGGACTCGGCGGTTCTCCTGCATCTGGCGACGAAGGCGTGCTGGCCGCAGAAGGTCCCCTTTCCGGTCGTCCACGTGGACACCGGTCACAACTTCCCCGAGGTGCTCGCTTTCCGAGATGCGCGCGTGCGAGAGCTCGGCGTCGAGCTCATCGTCTCCTCGGTGCAAGAGGCGATCGATCTCGGCGAGGTCGTCGAGGACCAGTCGCCCGGCGCGTCGCGCAACCGGCTGCAGACCGTCGCGTTGCTGAAGACGATCGCCGAGCACCACTTCGACGCGATCTTCGGCGGCGGACGGCGCGATGAGGAAAAGGCGCGGGCCAAAGAGCGCGTCTTTTCGATCCGCAACGAGTTCGGGCGGTGGGATCCCCGCGCCCAGCGACCGGAGCTCTGGGACCTCTACAACACGCGTCGCCGTCCCGCTGAGCACTTCCGGGTCTTCCCGCTGTCGAACTGGACCGAGCTCGACATCTGGCAGTACGTCGGTCGCGAAGGCCTGGCGCTTCCTTCGATCTACTTCGCGCACAAACGTGAGGTCTTCCGTCGTGACGGGATGCTGCTCGCGGTCGGTCCCTTTGCGGCGCCGACAGCGGACGCTCTCGGCGAGGAACCGTTCTTTGCGACCGTGCGCTACCGCACCGTCGGCGACATGACCTGCACGGCGGCCGTCGAGTCGACGGCGGCGGCGGTCGAGGAGGTCGTCGATGAGATCGCCGTCTCGCGCATCTCCGAGCGTGGCGCGACAAGAGCCGACGATCGCTTCTCGTTCGCGGCGATGGAGGACCGCAAGCGCGAGGGCTACTTCTAATGGAGCTCTTGCGTGTCGCAACGGCGGGGTCGGTCGACGATGGGAAGTCGACGCTGATCGGGCGGCTGCTCTACGACTCGAAGCAGGTCTTCGAGGACCATTACGAGGCGATCGAGCGAGCGAGCATCCAGCGCGGTGACGACGGAGTCGACCTGTCGCTGTTGACCGACGGATTGCGCGCCGAGCGCGAACAGGGCATCACGATCGACGTCGCGTACCGCTACTTCGCGACGCCGAGACGGAAGTTCGTCATCGCCGATACGCCGGGCCACTTCCAGCACACCCGCAACATGGTCACGGGATGTTCGACGGCGGACCTCGTCGTCATCCTCGTCGACGCCCGCAGCGGGATCACCGAGCAGACCTGTCGCCATGCTTCGATCGCCTCGCTGCTCGGCATCAAGCACCTGGTGATCTGCGTGAACAAGATGGACCTCGTCGACTATGACCAGCGTCGCTTCGACAAGATCGCCGGCGAGTTCGCCGCGTTGGCTTCTGGACTCGATGTCGCCGATGTGACCTACATCCCGCTCTCCGCGTTGCGCGGCGACAACGTCGTCGAGCGCTCGGTCGAGATGCCGTGGTACGAGGGAACGGCCCTCTTGCACCATCTCGAACAGGTGCAGGTGGGCTCGTCCCGTGACCTTGCGAACCTCCGCTTCCCGGTGCAGTTGGTGACGCGCCCTCGATCGAAGGATGCGAACGGGGCGCGTGGCTACGCCGGAACCGTCGCCGGCGGAGTTTTGCGTCCTGGCGACGAGGTCGTCGTGCTGCCGAGCGGGCAGCGTTCTCGTATCGCGGCGATCGAGACCGCCGATGGACCGGTGGCGGGGGCATTCCCAACGATGTCGGTCGTCGTGCGCCTCGCCGACCAGCTCGACGTCGCGCGCGGCGACATGTTCTGCTCACCGGGCGACCTACCCCATGTCGCCGATCACGTCGCCGCGACAATCTGCTGGATGACCGACAAGCCGCTCACGTCCGGCGCGCGCCTCGAGCTCAAGCACACGACGCGATGGGTGCACGCCCAAATCGTCGACGTCACGCACCGGATCGACGTGCGCACTCTCGAGCGGGACCGCGGCGCGAGCGAGCTCGGCCTCAACGATCTCGGTCGAATCGAATTGCGCCTGGCGTCACCGTTGTTCTTCGACGACTACCGCGACAACCGCTCGACCGGCAGTTTCATCCTTGTCGATGCCGTTTCCGCGGGGACCGTCGCCGCCGGAATGCTCACCGGTCCGATCGCGTAGTCGGCAGCTTTCCGAACCCCGGCGTCCTTTCGAGCCCTCCGATCGGTCGTAGCTATTTGCAACGATCGGCAATCAAGATCGACATCTGCGGCTGCACCTGCGGCCAGACTGATGAGAAGTTGGCAGACTCCCACTCGGCGGCGACGCCGGAGCTGTCCACCGAGCACAACGTCTCTTCTGCTGGTGACGGGGGCCATGCTGGGCACGGAGTTGGCGACGATGATCTCCGGTGGGCTCCGATGGGGTTCGTGCGAAATCGCGGGTGGATTTCTGCCGTTATGAGTCAGTGGGACGCGGCGCGGCGCGAAATCCGAAGAAAATCGGGCCACCATTAGTCTCTTTTCCGCGACCTGATCGGCTGGAGGTGGGTACGACGACGGACTCAGAAGCGCGCGCCGAGGAATTCGACGTCGTCATCGTCGGTGGCGGCCCGGGTGGATACGCGACCGCGCTCTACGGCGCCGCGGCGGGGCTCTCGATCGCCATGGTCGAAAAGGACAAGGTCGGGGGGACGTGTCTCCATCGTGGCTGCATCCCGGCGAAGGAGTTCCTCGAAACGGCGTCAGTTTTCCGCACCGTCGCCACCGCGAAGGAGTTCGGCATCGACGCCCGTCAGCCTTCGATCGACTTCTCGGTCAGCCTCGACCGCAAGCAGAAAGTGGTCGATCAGCTGTTCAGAGGTCTGAGCGGACTTTTGAAGCATCGCACGGTCACGACGGTCGCAGGCGTCGGCCAGCTGCAAGCCGATCACTCGGTGCGCGTGACCTCGCCCGACGGCGCGACGACGGTGCTGCGTGGAAAGAACATTGTGCTGGCAGCGGGTTCGGTGCCGCGTTCGATCCCTGGCTTCGACATCGACGGCGAGCGGATCCTCTCCTCCGACGAGGTGCTGGAGCTTTCGTCATTGCCGAAGTCGGTCGCCGTGATCGGCTGCGGCGCGATCGGATGCGAGTTCGCCTCGATGATGTCGGACCTCGGCTCGCAGGTGACGATGCTCGAGGCGCTGCCGACGATCCTGCCGGGTTGTGACCAAGAGGTCGCCGACGTCGTCCTGCGGTCGTTCAAAAAGCGCGGCATCGACGTCCACACGGGTGTCGCAGTCCGCGGCCACGACCCGAAAAAGCGTGGCACGACGGTGCTGTTCGGCGACAACGAGCGCGTCGAGGTCGACGCGGTGATCGTCTCGGTTGGGCGCCGCCCGCTCTCCGACGGCCTCCTCGCGGAGGGGACCGGAGTAGACCTCGACGGCCGCGGATTTGTGAGGGTCGATTCGTTCATGCGGACGCACGCCCCAGGTGTCTATGCCGTCGGTGACCTCGTCTCGACGCCGCAGCTCGCGCACGTCGGCTTCGCGGAGGGCATCCTCGTCATCAAAGAGATCCTCGGCGAAACGGCGATCCCTGTCGATTACGAGAAGGTGCCCTGGTGCATCTACTGCCACCCCGAGGTCGCTTTCGCCGGACTGACCGAGGACGAGGCACGCTCCCGCGGACTCGACGTTGCCGTCCAACGCGACCCCTTCGGTGGCAATGGACGGGCGCGAATTTTGGGCGAGACTGACGGCCTCGTGAAGGTGATCGCAGAGCGCGGTGATGACGGACGAGCGGGGAGACTGCTCGGTGTGCACATGGTCGGGCCGTGGGTGACCGAGCAGCTCGGTCAGGCGTACCTTGCGGTGAACTGGGAAGCGACGCCCGACGAGATCGGACAATTCATCCAGCCGCACCCGTCTCTGTCGGAGACCTTCGGTGAGGCGGTGCTCGCGCTGACGGGAAGGGGACTGCACGTTGGCTGACATCACGATGCCGCAGCTCGGCGAGACGGTGACCGAAGGCACGATCATCCGCTGGTTGAAGCAGATCGGCGACATCGTCGCGCTCGACGAGCCGCTGTTCGAAGTCTCGACCGACAAGGTCGACTCGGAGGTGCCGTCGCCGTTCGCCGGCGTCCTTGCGAGGATCTACGTCGAGGAGGGCGAAACCGTCGAAGTTGGCACGCCGCTCGCCGAGATCGCCTCCTTGGCGTCGAGTGGGCAAGCGCCTTCCGCCCCGGTCGCAGTGACCGCTCCGTCAGCCGAGGCGGCGCCGCCACCCGCGGCATCGCCGACGCCCGAACCGACGTACGCAGCCGCCGCTCCGCCACCGCCGCCACCCGCGGCATCGCCGACGCCCGAGCCGACGTACGCAGCCGCCGCTCCGCCACCGCCGCCACCACCTCCTCCGCCACCGCCACCACCTCCTCCGCCACAACCCGTTTACGCGGCGCCCGCGCCGTCCGAGCCCGCGCCGCAACCGTTCTACGCAGCGCCCGCGCCGTCCGAGAGTGCACCGCAACCGGTGTACGCGCCTCCCGCGTCCTCCGAGCCTGCGCCGCAACCGGAGTACGCAGAACCGGCGTCGTCCGAGCCAGCACCACAACCGATGTACGAAGCGCCCGAGCCGTCCGAGCCCTCCGAGTCGTCCGAGCCAGCACCACAACCCGTCTACGAAGCGCCAGCGCTGTCCGAGCCAGAGCCACAACTCGCGTTCGAAGCGCCCGCGTCTTCGGAGCCGGAACCGGTCTTCCAATCGACGGAACCGACGCCTCCACCAAGTCCGGAACCCCAACCGGTAGCGGCCTCGGCAGCGCCGCCGATCTCGACTGCGGTCGACGGAGCCGAAGAACCCGAAGAGACCGAGCGCGGAGAGGGAGAACGCGTGACGGTTGGCGCTGTCGCGACCGCGGAGGTCGTCGACGATGGGCGATCGTGGCGCGCGAGCGTGCTCTCCCCGGTCGTCCGCAAGCTGATCCGAGAGAATGGCCTTGATCCCGGGCGCATCCCCGGCACCGGTGCCGGCGGACGGATCACCCGAGACGACGTGCTGAACTACCTCGCGTCAGCCGCGGCGACGACCGCCGTCGCCGCGCAAGCGTCATCCGCGTCGGCTCCTGCGTACGCACCATCGCCTCCACATGCAGCCCCGGCGCGCCCCGCGGTGGCGACTCCGCCTGCGCCGGTTGGCGTGCGCGACGAGATCGTGCCGTTCTCCGCGGTGCGTCGAGTCACGGCAGAGCACATGGTGCGCTCGATCCAGACCTCGGTGCACACGCTCGTCGCGATCGAGGCGGACTTCGAAAACGTGGAGCGGGTGCGCCACGAGCTGAAAGACCAGTTCCGATTGGAAGAGGGAATCGGCCTTACGTACCTACCCTTCGTCGCCCGCGCGGTGATTGACGTCCTTCGCGACTACCCGAACCTGAACTCGTCGGTTGGCGACGAAGCGCTCGTCGTCCACCACGACATCCATCTCGGTATCGCGGTCGACCTGCAGCGCGAGGGGCTGATCGTCCCGGTGATCCACAACGCCGATGGCCAGTCGCTGCGCGGCATCGCCCGGTCGATCGCTGATATGGCGCGGCGCGCGCGAGAAAGAAGCTCTCGGCCGACGACATCACGGGCGGCACGTTCACGATCACGAACCCGGGACCCTTCGGGACGTTCCTCACCTCGCCGATCATCGCCCAGCCGCAGGTCGCGATCCTCTCGACCGATGGCGTGAAGCGGAAGCCGGTCGTGATGACCGCCCCGGACGGCACCGAGTCGATCGGCATCCACTCGGTTGGCGTGCTTGCGCTGGTGTTCGACCACCGCGCCGTCGACGGCGCGTACGCGTCGGCGTTCGTCCGTGACGTCGCCTCGGTCATCGAGACACGCGACTGGCACGCCGAGCTGTAGCGAAAATGCGCGATCAGCGCGCACGCGGGCCGCTGCGGGTCCGTCAATTGGGGCGCGTCGCCTACCGAGACGCGCTCGCGCTGCAGCACGCGCTCTTCCGCCGCTCCGACGAGGACTACCTGTTGCTGCTCGAGCACCCACACGTCTACACGTTGGGGGTGCGGGCAAAACCCGAGCACGTGATCGACGATCCGGACTTGGTCGGCGCGGAGATCTTCCGAGTCGACCGGGGGGGCGACGTCACCTATCACGGACCGGGGCAGATCGTCGGCTATCCGATCGTCTCGGTCGACCTCGGCCCGGGAGCGATCCCTGCCTACGTTCACGGCGTCGAACAACTCGTCATCGACACGCTCTTGGACGTTGGGCTGGATGACGTCGGTCGCCTCGATGGCCTGCCGGGGGTGTGGGTCGAACCCGGGAGTGCAAAGCCGCGCAAAATCTGTGCGATCGGCGTACGCGTGAGTCGGGGGCGCTCGATGCATGGCTTCGCGTTGAACGTCGCGCCGGACCTCGCGATGTTCGGCCACATCGTCCCGTGCGGGATCCCCGACCGGCAGGTGACGTCGCTCACCGCCGAGGGGATCGGAGTCTCTGTGCGCGAGGTCATCGATGCGATCGCCGAGCGGTCGCGGAGCGCGGAGATCTTCACGCGCGGAGCCGAGGAGCGGGAGATCGAGCGTCAGGGCGCCCCTGAGCGCGTCGCCGCGTCGACGAATGGGGCGATCGGCGCGGGGCGGCCGCTTTTCCGCCGGCTCGAGGCCGCTGGCGTCGACCGCTCGGTCGCGGTCGAGATCCGGGCGCGCAAGCCGCAGTGGATGCGCGTCGAAGCGCAAATGGGCGCGCCCTACCTGGCGCTGAGAAAGACGATGCGCTCTTTGGACCTCGTCACGGTCTGTGAGGAGGCGGGCTGTCCGAACATCTACGAGTGCTGGGTGGATGGGACGGCGACGTTCATGATCAACGGCTCGCGCTGCACTCGGGCGTGTGGGTTCTGCCTCGTCGACACGAACCACCCCTTGCCGCTCGATTCCGCCGAGCCAGAGCGAGTCGCCGACGCGGTTGCGAAGATGCGCCTCGCCCACGCGGTCGTCACCGCGGTGGCGCGTGATGACCTCGAAGACGGGGGAGCTGCCGCGTTCGCAGCGACGATCACGGCGATCAGGACGCGGTCGCCCGGCACGCGCGTCGAAGTCCTCGTCCCCGACTGCAAGGGGGAGCCTTCGGCGCTGCGGACGCTTTTTGACGCCGCGCCGGACGTGTTCAACCACAACCTGGAGACGGTCCTCCGGCTCCAGCGCGCCGTGCGCCCCTCCGCGTCCTACGCCCGCAGCCTCGCGGTGCTCGGCGCGGCGCGCGCCGCCGGGCTCGTCGTGAAGTCCGGGCTCATCGTTGGCATGGGAGAGACCGAAGACGAGGTCGACGGCGCGCTCGCCGACCTCGCTTCAGTCGGTGTGTCGATCGTCACGATTGGCCAGTACCTGCGGCCGTCTGTGGCGCACCTGCCGGTCGCGCGGTGGTGGACACCCGAGGAGTTCGCACAGCTGCGCGAGCGAGCGTCACGCCTCGGCTTCGCGCACGTGGAGGCGTCACCACTCACGCGCTCGAGCTATCACGCCCGCCAGTCCGTCGAGGCGGCGACGGCGCTCACGATCCCGGCGTGAGCGGGCTCGACCTCGCGACGGCGCGCCGTCAGCGCGCGGAGAAGGTGCGTGCCCGCCTCGACGAGCTCGAGATCGACGTTTTGCTGCTCTCGATCGGCGCGGACCTGCCGTGGCTCACCGGCTACGAGGCGATGCCGCTCGAGCGCCCGACCGTGCTCGTCTTCGCCGCCGACGCCGATCCGACCTTGGTCGTTCCGAGGCTCGAAACGCCGCGGGTCGCAATCGACGAGAAGCTTTTTTTGGTGCACCCATACGGGGAAACCGACGATGCCGTCGGCATCGTCGCCGATCTGGTCGGAGAACGCCGCCGGGTGGCGTTTTCCGATCGCGCCTGGGCGGGGCTGCTCTTGCAGTTGCAGGGGGCGATGACCGACGCCGCCTTCTTCGAGGCGTCGCGGGTGACCGGCCCTTTGCGCGCGGTGAAGGATCCCCACGAGCAGGAAGCGATCGCGCAAGCGGGCGCGGCAGCGGACCGCGTCGCCGAGGCACTCTTGGGCGGTGAGATTGCGCTCATCGGTCGTGGCGAGTCCGACGTGTCGAGAGAGATCGGCGCGCGCCTTTTGGCGGAGGGTCATCGCAGCGTGAACTTCGCGATCGTCGGCTCGGGGCCGAACTCGGCGAGCCCGCACCACGAGGCAGGGGCGCGCGTGATTCGCGCCGGAGACGTCGTCGTCTGTGATTTCGGGGGGGCCTACGCGTTCGATGGTGACGTCGGCTACTGCTCGGACACGACGCGCACGGTCGCGGTCGGCGAACCGGGGTCGGAGTTTCGCGAGCTCTACGCCGTCTTGGAAATCGCGCAGAGCGCCGCGCTCGCCGCCGTGGAGCCCGGGGTCACGGCTGAAGAGCTCGATCGGGTCCCGCGGGCGCTCATCGAGGACGCCGGCTTCGCCAAGGGGTTCATCCATCGCACGGGACATGGGATCGGCATCGAAGGCCACGAAGAGCCCTACATCGTCGAGGGCAACCGGGATGTCGTCGTAGCTGGGAACGCTTTCTCGATCGAGCCCGGGATCTACCTCGAGGGACGCTTCGGGGCGCGTATCGAGGACATCGTGGTCGTCACCGAGGATGGCTCGCGTCCCTGTAACGCCTCCGATCGCGCGCTCATCGTGCTCGAGCGGTGAGGGTCGCGCCCGGGCGCCGTTGTTAGCCTCGAATTGTGACGTTCGCCAGGAAGCAACCCTCGGCCGAGCTGCCCGAACGTCCCGTGCTCGTTGTAGCGCTCGATGGCTGGATCGACGCCGGTTTCGCCGCCGCGACGGCGCTCGCCGCAATCGTCACCGACATCGACTCTTCGACCTATGTCACCTTCGACCCCGACGAGCTCATCGATCAACGGGCGCGGCGGCCGCGGCTGCGAGTCGACGACGGTGTGCGGTCGTCGATCTCGTGGCCCGAGCCGGCCATCGTCGTCGGCCACGACCGGATGGGAACGGGCGTCGCGTTGCTGATCGGACCGGAGCCCGACTACCGCTGGAAGCCCTTCACCGAAGAGGTCGTCACGATCGCGAAGGACCTCGAGGCGCGCATCGCCATCGGGCTCGGCGCCTTCCCGATCGCCTCGCCGCACACGCGTCCGATCAAGCTCATCTCGACGGCGTCGAAGCCCGAGCTCACGCGGCAGGTCGGCTTCATGCATGGCTCCGTCGATGTGCCGGCGGGGATCGGCGAGGTCATCGGTCACGCGCTCGACGAGGCCGGGATCCCCTCGATCGGGCTGTGGGCGCGCGTGCCGCACTACGTCGCGGCGATGCCCTTCGCGCCGGCCGCGCTCGCGCTCGTCGAAGGGCTCTGCGAGGTCGGCGGGCTCGTCCTTGGGACAGACGCCCTGCGCGAGAGCGCCGATGAGTCGCGTCGTCAGGTCGACGAGCTCATCTCCCAGTCCGACGAGCACAAGGCGATGGTGAAAGAGCTCGAAGAGCAGTTCGACGCCGGCGCCGAGCCGGTCGTCGGCTTCGAGGGAGAGTCCCTGCCGACGGGAGAAGAGATCGCCGCCGAGCTCGAGCGGTACCTGCGCGGCGAGACCGGATGAGCATCGATCCCGCCGCGAGCGCGACGAGCGCCGCGGCGGTCATCTTCGACATGGACGGGCTCCTCGTCGACTCCGAGCCAATCTGGAACCGCGTCCAAGCCGAGGTCCTCGATTCGGTCAGCGTCGACATCCGACCGCTCCTCCGTCAGGGCCTCATCACCGGTATGCGCGCCGACGAGGCGGTGGCCCTGTTCCGGCAGCACTTCGGTTTCGCCGGTCCCACCGACGCGCAGCTCGCCGCCGAGATCGTGCGCGGCGTGACCGAGAGAATCCCGGACGGCGCGCGACTCTTCCCCGGAGCGGTCGAGGCGCTCGAGTTTTGCGAAGCGCGCGGCCTTCCGCTCGCCCTCGCGTCCGGGTCGGTGACGGCGGTCATCGACGCGGTTTTGGACCGTTTCGACCTCCGCCGACATTTCTCCGTGGTCGTCTCCGCGGAGCGCGTCCCACTCGGCAAGCCCCATCCAGCGGTGCTCCTGCTCACGGCAGAGGAGCTCGGTGCCGACCCGCGCCGATGCGTCGTCGTCGAGGATGCGGTGAACGGCGGTATCGCCGCGAAGGCGGCTCGCATGGCGGTCGTCGGCATCCCCGAGCCCGGCACCGAAGGAGATCCGCGCTGGGCTGTCGCCGATCTCGTTTTGGAATCGCTCGTCGACTTCCCTTCGGCATCTGTCGCGGCGTTGCTCGACGACGTCACCCGTGCCGACGTGACGCGCGTCGCGCTGATCTGAGCAGCGCCGCGCTTTTCAGACGACGATGTTCACGAGCCGAGGGGGCTTCGTGACGATGCGGCGCGGCTCGTTGCCGCCGAGATGGTGGGCGACCGCCGAGGAAGAAAGGGCCAGGTCGACGAGCTCAGCCTCGGTGATCGACGCCTCGACGCGGATGCGGTCGCGGACCTTGCCGTTCACCTGGATGACGAGTGTGACCGAATCCTCGACCAGAAGCTCGGGGTCGGCGACCGGCCATGACGTCTCGTGGACGTGCCCGCCGTTGCGCTTCTCCCACGCTTCCGCGGCGAGGTGCGGAGCCATCGGTGCGAGGAGCTTCAACAACACGTCGATCGACTCGTCGACGCAGGTGCGATCGACGCCGGAACGCAACGCCTGCACGATCGCACGGCGGAGCTCGCGGACTCGGGCGACGGCGGTGTTGAACTCGTAGCGACCGAAGTCCTCGGTGACAGCGTCGATCACCCGGTGCGTCTCGCGTCGCAGTGCCCTCTCGTCGATGGCGATGGCGGTGCGACCGTCGCCTTCTGTCTCCCGTGCGACCGAGTCGGTGTCGGTGGCGAGCTGCCAAACCTGGCGCAGGAAGCGCACTCCTCCGTCGATCATCTCGTTTGACTGTTCGGTCCAATCGAAGTCGTCGACTGGCGGCGCCACCGAGAGGTGGAAGAGCCGCAAGGCGTCGGCGCCGACGGTTGCGAAGTACTCGTTCGGCGCGATGACGTTTCCCTTCGACTTCGACATCGCCCGTCCGCCGAGGCGGATCATCCCCTGGCAGAAAAGCTGCGTGAACGGCTCACGGATCTCTTCTGGTGCGAGCCCCAGATCTCCGAGCGCTCTCGTGTAAAAGCGCGCGTACAACAGGTGCAGGATCGCATGCGTGATGCCGCCGATGTACTGATCGACCGGCATGAAATGGCGCGCCGCGTCGATGTCGACGGGCTCGTCGTGGTCCTTCGGTGAGCACATCCGCAGGAAGTACCAGGACGAGTCGACGAAGGTGTCCATCGTGTCGGTCTCGCGCCGCGCCGGCTGGCCGCAGCGCGGGCAGTCGATGCGGAGGAAACCCTCGTGGTGGTTCAGCGGTGACTCACCCGTCGGGGTGAACTCGACATCGTCGGGCAAAAGGACCGGGAGCGCGGATTCCGGCAGGGGGACGATGCCGTCGGCGTCGCAATAGACGACGGGTATCGGACAGCCCCAGTAGCGCTGTCGGCTGATCAGCCAGTCGCGCAGGCGGTACTGCACGTGTAGCTCGCCGGCGCCTTTTCCGACGAGCCATTCGGTGGCGGCTTCCTTGGCGCGCTCGACGTCGAGACCGTCGAGGAATCCGCTGTTGACCTTCTCGCCGCGACCGGTCCAGGCACCGCCCGCGAAGTCGTCGGGCGGTTCGACCGTGCGAATTACGGGGAGGCTGTGGATCGTCGCGAAGTCGAAGTCGCGCTCGTCTTCCCCGGGCACGGCCATGATTGCGCCGGTGCCGTAGGTCGAGAGCACATACTCGGCGACGTAGATCGGGATGCGCTGGCCATTGAAGGGGTTGGTCGCGAAACTCCCCGTCGGCGCGCCGCGCTTTTGTGCCGCTTCGTCCGCCATGCGCCGGACGTCCGTCTCGGTGGCCGTGAGGCGTCGCAGCTCCGCGACCTGCTCGGCGTTGTCGGGCGTCGTCAGCGCGTCGACGAGCGGGTGCTCGGGCGCGAGTGCGAGAAAGGTGGCGCCGAATCCCGTGTCCGGGCGCGTCGTGAACACCTCGATCGAAAGGTCGCCGTGGCCCTCGACCGCAAAGCGCAGGCGCGCTCCTTCGGATCTGCCGATCCAGTTGCGCTGCATCGTCTTCACCTTCTCCGGCCAGTCGAGCCAGTCGAGGGCGGAGAGGAGGTCGTCGGCGTACTTCGTGATGCGGAAGAACCACTGCTCGAGCTGTCGGCGCTCGACGAGATCACCGGAACGCTCACAGGTTCCGTCGGGGAGGACCTGTTCGTTGGCGAGCACGGTGTGACAGCCCGGGCACCAATTGACCGTCGCCTTGTCGCGGTAGGCGAGTCCAGCTTCCAAGAAGCGCAGGAAGATCAATTGGTTGAAGCGCATGTACTCCGGATCGTGGCTCTTCACCTCCCGGCGCCAGTCGTAGACGGCGCCGAGGCGGATCACGCTCGCTCGCAGTTCCGCGATGCGGGCCTCGGTGTACTCACGGGGGCTACGCGCGCCGCCTTTGATCGCGGCGTTCTCGGCGGGCAGCCCGAAGGAGTCGAAGCCGAACGGGGATAAGACGCCGTAGCCCTGCATCGTGCGGAAGCGGACGAGCGTGTCGCCGAAGGTGTAGTTGCGGATGTGGCCCTGGTGGGCGGGACCGCTCGGGTAGGGGTACATCGAGAGCACGTAATACGCAGTGCGCGGGTCGTCGCCGTCGATCTCGTAGGTGCCCTCTTCGGCCCAGCGGCGCTGCCAGCGCTCTTCCACGCTTCGGAAGTCGTACGACTCTGGCATTGGGCCAAAAGACTACCGAGCGACCTGCGCCTCGAATCAGAGCGGTCCCCCTGTTCGCTACTGTCAGTGGTTCCTTCCTGGGAGGATCTGTTGCACTGTCCTTCTTGCGGCTCCGAGAACGAGGACGCGGCTCGTTTCTGCGGCGATTGCGGTGCCCCGCTCGCGCTCACCTGTCCGAATTGCGGCGCCGCCGCGTCGGCGGGTAAGCGCTTCTGCCAGCAGTGCGGAGCCGCCCTCGCGACGACTGCCACGGGTGTCGCGATGTCCTCGGTCGAGACGTCCGAGGGGCGGGCTCCCGCGCCTCCGGCCGCGGAACGACGCCTGATCTCGGCGCTCTTCGCCGATCTCGTCGGCTTCACGAGTATCTCCGAGGCACGCGATGCCGAGGAGGTGCGCGACCTGCTCGTGCGCTTTGCCGACGTGGCGCGGGCGGTCGTGCAGCGGTACGGGGGTGTCGTCGACAACTTCATCGGCGACGCCGTTTTCGCCGTCTGGGGCACGCCGATCGCGCACGAAGACGACGCCGAGCGGGCGGTGCGCTGCGGGCTCGACCTCGTCGACGCGATCGCTGCTCTCGGCCGGCAGATCGGGATCGCTGGTCTCGCGGCGCGAGCGGGCGTGCTCACCGGTGAAGCAGCCGTGAATCAAGGAGATGCCACCGAGCGACTCGTGGCAGGAGACCTCGTCAACACGGCGTCGCGACTGCAGACGGCGGCGACGCCAGGATCGGTGTTCGTCGGAGAAGCGACGTATCTCGCAACGAATCATGCGATCGCATTCAGCGAACTCGGCGACTTGGTGCTGAAAGGGAAGGATGTGCCGGTTCGGGCATGGCGTGCCTTGCGCGTCGTGAGCAAGACGCGCGGCGCAGAGCGGCCGGAAGGGATTGAACCGCCGTTCGTTGGTCGCGACGAGGAGCTGCGTGTGTTGAAGGACGCGCTCAATTCGCTTCGCCGGGATCGCCGCGCTCGTCTCATCTCCGTCACGGGAATTCCCGGTATCGGTAAGAGCAGGCTCGCCTGGGAGATCCACAAGTACGCCGATGGTGTCGTTGACAACTTCTTGTGGCACCATGGCCGCAGCCCCGCGTACGGCGAAGGCGTGACCTTCTGGGCGCTCGCCGAGATGGTGCGCATGCGCGCTCGCATCAGCGAGGACGAAGAGCCGGCGAGCGCGAGAGAGAAGCTCGCGCAGACCATTGCGGACTTCGTCGTCGACCCCGAGGAACGCGGTTGGATCGCGCCAAGGCTTTCTCACCTGCTCGGGCTCGCGGTGGCGCCGACGGGAACACGCGACGAGACGTTCGCCGCATGGCGTCGATTCTTCGAATCCGTCGCCGAGCGAGACCCTGTCGTCATGGTGTTCGAAGATCTGCAATGGGCTGATAGCGGCCTCATCGACTTCATCGAGTCCCTGCTCGAGTGGTCGAGGAGCGAGCCGATCTTGGTCGTCGCGCTCTCGCGGCCCGAGCTCTACGACCGCCGGCCGAACTGGGGCGCCGGCCAGCGAAGTTTCACGTCGGTCCACCTCGAGCCGCTCGGGCAAGAAGCGATGCACGAACTCCTCCTCGGGCTCATACCGGACTTGCCGGATCGCTTCGCGCAGCGGATCCTTGAGCGGGCGGAGGGCGTCCCGCTGTTCGCAGTCGAGATTGTTCGAATGCTCGCCGGAAAGGGGCTGCTTCTCGAGGCCGATGGTGCGTACGAGATCGCAGGCGAACTCTCCGACGTCGAACTGCCGGACAGCCTCCACGCGTTGATCGCGTCACGACTCGACGGGCTTCCTCAAGAGGAGCGCGTCCTCATCCAAGACGCATCGGTTCTCGGCAAGAGCTTCACCTTGGGGGCACTCGCGTCGATCACTCGCCGGGAGCAAGGTGAGCTTGAAGCGGTGCTACGCGACCTCGTCAGGCGGGAATTTCTCACGATCGATCTCAATCCGCGATCTCCCGAGCGCGGCCAGTACGGGTTCTTGCAGGGCGTGATTCGGGAGGTCGCGTATTCGACGCTCGCCCGTCGGGACCGCCGGGCGCGCCACGTCGCCGCGGCTGAATACCTCGGTTCCCTCGGCGAAGACGAGCTCGCCGGGGTCGTCGCATCGCACTACCTCGAGGCGTACCGGTCATCCCCCGACGATGCCGAGCGCGATGAGCTCGGACGCGCCTCGCGCGAGGCGCTCGTCGGCGCGGGGAAGCGAGCGCTTTCTCTCGGGGCTCCGGACCAGGCGCTCGTCTTCGCTGAGCAAGCGCTCGAGGTCGCGGCTCCCGGGCTCGAGCGAGCCGAGATCGAGGACTTCGCGAGTCAGGCCGCGGGAAACGCGGCGAAGCTCCAACTCGCCCTCGAGCACTCCGAACGGGCCTTCGAGGAGTTCACGGCGCACGGCGAGAAGGAACGGGCGGCGCGCGCCCTTTCGAGGACGTTGAGGGGTCGGCCGAGCGTCGACTCGCTCGACGCGACGATCTCGCGGGGGGAGGGAGTCTTCTCGGAGCTCGGAGATGAGGGTGACCCGCTCGTGAGGGCGAACCTCGCGTCGATCATCGCCATGATGCACCGGGCGGCTGGACACGATGAGGCGTCGGTCGAATGGGCGGAGCGTGCGCTTTCGTTCGCCGAACGCACCGACGATCCCGAAGGTCTCGCGCAAGCCGTCGCCGCTCGTGCCTACGCGGCCCACGGACTCGGTCGTCGTCGCGAGGCGGTGATCCTGCTGCGCGGCGCGCTCGAGATCGTCGAGGCGGCCGGTCTCGTCGAACTTCAGTCGGAATGGCTGACGCTCCTGGCCGTGTTCGCGACCGACGACGACCCACGCGAATCGTTAAAGGTTGCGTTGCGCGCGGCGGACTCGTCGCGACGCGCGGGTAATCGAATCTTTTTGACGATCAATCTCGTGAACATCGCGGAGTTTGGTGTCATGGCCGGGGAGTGGGAAACCGCGCAAGCCGCTCATGCCGAGTTCGACGAGCTCGAGATTGATCCGATGCTGGATCCTGTGATTTTTCGTCGCATGACTGGCGCGTTCCTCGACGCGCTCACCGTCGATCCCATTACGGCGATCCGAGAATCTGACGCGATCGGCGAGTCGATCGCGTCCAAGGAGGACCGACCGACGCGCGCGACGCACCTGTGGCACCGGGCATACATGAAGGTTGTCGCCGGTGACTTTCGCGGTGCTCGCGAGGACGCCGAGGCGTCATTCGCCGTCGAACCGACCGGGATCAACGCATCGGAGGCGCTGACGCTGAAGGCGCGCGCGGAGTTGTGGATCGGGGATCAAGAGGGCGCCCGCGCTACCCGTGCTCGGATGGAGAGTTTCCGCGGCCGGCTGATGTCGACGATGCGAACGACGACAGATGCCGGTCTGGCCGCGCTCGAAGGAAGAGTCCCGGACGCGATCGCGCTCTACGAGAGTGCGGCGAGATCCTGGGACGAGCTCGATTCTCCGCTCGATCGCGCGTTTTGTGCCCTCGACCAGGTGGTGCTGCTCGGTGGTCACTCCGTCGCGGAAGATGGTGCGCGCACGGCGCGGGCGATTTTCACGCGACTTCGATCACGCCCTCTTCTCGATCTCGTGGAAACTCTTCAACAGGCCCCGGTTCCGGCGCCGGCAGGTCCTGCGTGACTCCGGGATCGGCGTGATACGCGAACATCGGACGCGCGAAGCGGTCACGGCTCCGCTGCGCTGAGTCGATCTCTCGCACGTTGATCGAACTGCAGCTCGCCGACTGGCGAAGACGAGTTGCCGAGCTCTACGCCGCGGTTCGGTCGTCCGGGGACCCCGCGAAAGGGCACGAGCTGTGGCGCCAGGGGAGGGACGCCCTGTTTGCTTCACACCCCGAGAGCCCGCTCGCCGCAGACGATCCGCTGCGCGAGACGGGGCTGCCGTACTGGCCGTACGACCCGGGTGTTCGTTTCGAGGTACTGGTCATCTCCGTTCGCGAACAAGTGCGGATCGAGGTGGAGACCGATGATACGAAAACGACGATGCGACTCGCAGGCCGAGTGGAGCTTCCCGACCCGATCGGCGCGAGGCTCGATCTCTGGTGGCTTGAGCAGTACGGCGGCGGCCTTTTCCTGCCTCTTCGGGACTCGACCGCGGGCCACGAGACCTACGGGGGTGGCCGCTACTGCTTGGACACAGCAAAAGGATCCGACCTGGGGGGACGCGACGATGCTCTCATCGTCGACCTCAACTTCCTCTATCACCCGTCGTGTCGCTACGACCCGCGATGGGTCTGCCCGCTCGCACCCGCTGGGAACACGATCGATTTTCCACTACGAGCTGGAGAAAGGCTCCGAGCTGGCTGACAAACGGAAATGCGATGGTCGTTGCGGAATCCTTATCTCTCCTCGTCACATGCTGTGAAGTAATTTTTGCTTTCATGCGCGTGCGTCTATTGCTCGTTGTGCTTTTCGCTCTCGTTGGTTCTTCGCTCGCGAGCGTGGCGTCGGCGAGCGCCAACGCCAACACAATCACTGTTCACGGACCAACGAAGAACCTCTACCACACGTACTTCAATGAGACTGTGTCGGGAATTGCTGCAGGTTCTGCCAACTACGTAATCAGCGGCGAGCAGCTCTACAAAAACGGCGGCTGCGCCGCGCTCTACCTAACCGAGTCGAAGCGGAGCGATTGGTATCAGTGGCCCACGGGAACCGGCCCAGTACACGGACCGTTCTCGCTCGTGGCGCGGTTTTGGGCCCGGAACCACAACGAGCACGGCATCTGCACGTACCTCATCAACCGGACGACCAAGCAAACCTTTGCCCGCGCCGGACTGTTCTGGAACAACTCGTAGCTGACGCTCGCCCTGGAACTCGACCTCCGACCCGGTTCGCCCAACTCATGTCGCGCGCCACGCCGGGTGCCTGCGGTTTTGGTCGTTCGAGGCAAGCCAGATCGGTCGCGATAGGGTGATCGTCGCCTGGTGGGTCCCCTGAACAGGGAGAACGTCGTGCCGGGGGGCGTAGCTCAGCTGGTAGAGCGCTTGACTGGCAGTCAAGAGGTTCGGGGGTTCGAGTCCCCTCGCCTCCACCGAAGGTTCCAGGGAGAGAAGGACAAGGGCAGGAAACTGGAACGAAACCGGCGTTCGCGGTCTCCGTAGGGCTCTCTTCGAGGCCGCGGTCGCAGAGCCGAGTTGGGAAGATGGACGTGTGACCTTTCCGACGGCGGAGACCCAGCCGGTGACCAGCCCACCCACCGCCGAGCTTCACGTTCACATCGAAGGCACCCTCGAGCCCACTGCCGTCATCGCCATGGCGGCGCGCAACGGGGTCGCAATCCCCGTGACCGATCCCGACGAGCTTCGGGCCCGATATTGCTTCGCCGACCTCCAGTCGTTCTTGGCCCTGCACTATGCCAACCTCAGGGTGCTACGGACCGAAGAGGACTTCTTCGAGCTCGCTAGCGCCTATCTCGACCGTGCACGACACTGCAACGTCCGGCGGGCCGAGATCTTCTTCGACCCCCAGACCCACCTGTCGAACGGCGTCCCGATCGAGGCCGTGATGAGCGGCCTTCGCGCAGCGATTGGACAGAGCGAGCGCACCCACGGGATCTCCACTGACCTCATCATGTGCTTCCTCCGGGACCGCGGTGCCGAGGCGGCACAGGAGATGCTGAGCGCGATCATTCCGTTTCGCGAGGACATCATTGGCGTGGGTCTCGACTCGACGGAGGTCGGCTACCCACCAGAACTGTTCCGCGACGTCTACGTAAACGCGGCCTCAGAGGGTCTGCACCTCGTGGCGCATGCGGGGGAGGAGGGTGGACCAGAAACCGTCGCCGCGGCTCTCGACGTCCTTCGTGTCGAGCGCGTGGACCACGGTATCCGCGCGATGGAGGACCCAGTTCTCGTTGAGCGGCTGCGCGACGAGCGAGTGCCTCTTACCGTGTGCCCACTCTCCAATGTCTGCCTACGGGTGGTCGACACTCTTGCCAACCACCCGCTCCCGGCCATGCTCAGAGAAGGGCTCGTCGTCACGATCAATAGCGATGATCCGCCATATTTCGGCGGTTACATCGATGCCAACTACTCAGCCGTGCGCGAGCAATTCGGCCTCGATCCGGATGCGATGGAGACCCTCGCCCTCAATTCCTTCGACGCGTCGTTCATCGAGGCGGACCGCTGCCGGGCCTGGAAGGACGAGGTGCGGGCTTTCTTCGGCTCAGCGCTCACCGAGCGAAGCTGAACAGGCTGGCCGACGGCATCTCTGAAAAATGCGTCGCGCTAGGCAATGCGCGTTCCCGGCGTAAGCGCAGGGAGGACGAGCTTGCTGATTAGCGAAGGTCGTGAACGATCCACGCCTTAACGGGCGACGTTCGCTAGAGCAGATAACTTTTGCCTTGACGCTTCGGTTTGACCTGTGAAAAGCCCGACGGCACAGCGCTTTGGCCCGTGCACCTGGCAGTCAAGAGGTTCGGGGGTTCGAGGCAACGGCCACGAGGTCCGGGACTCGAATCCTCTCGACTTAATCGAAAGTCCTGCTCGAGCGCCACCTCGATTGCCAACCGTGCCAAGTTCGCGGGCACATGCAGCCAAACAACTGAGGCTCACTGTATATATAGGCGCGTTCGGCAGTACGTGCGATGAATTCGCCGGAAGAGGGCGCGCGTCACACTTGTCGCCGCTTCGTCTCGTGCACGCGATAGGGAATAGAGCGACGAGGCACAGCTACGCCCACCCGCATGAGGAACCAGAACCGCGGAGGATCGTGCATTTACCGATTGAGGTTCCGAATCGGCGGAGTCCTTGAAGGCGGCTCGCGTCGCCGTCCTGATTCCTGGAAGGAGTACGCGAGGCGAATCAGGCGGTCTTCAGACAGAGGTGGGCCCAACAGTTCTGCGTTCACCGGCAGCCCGCATTTTGTGAACCCCGCCGGCACAGAGATGGCGGGAAAACCAGTCTGTGTCGCGATCGGAGTGTTCGTCGGAAAATTGCGATTGGTCCATCTCCGGTCTCGCACGTCCTGCTTGAGAGGGGGCGGAATTCGAACCGTCGGGTAGACGACTGCCTCCACTCCCGTATCTGACATCACCTTCAACACCCTCTGTCGAAGGACGGGGATCTTCGCGATCGCCTGTAGGTAGCGAGGATCGTCGCGAGGATTGGACGGCCGATCTGCGATCTCATCGAACCAGTCAACGAGGGGGTGGTACTGCTTGGATTCGTGCAGCTCCTCGACACTGTGTACGGGCGCGTTGGGCAAGGCGCGAAGAAAGAAGTTGAGATCATGCTTCGAGTTGATGAGGTACACCGACGTGTCCGACATGAGGCCGTCGAGACCCGGAACGACCAAAGGATCGACGATGCTCGCACCAGCGTCGGCCATGGCGCCAATCGCCTCTTCCAGCACCTCTTTCACCGAGGTCGATTCGGGACGCGCACTCTCGAAGGCGCTGCGTAGGACGCCGATCCGCGCGCCTCTGAGACCGCCCGCGACGAGGTTGTCGCAGTAGCTGTGGGTCCTAGGCTCGCGGAGGGCCGCAACGGTGACGGGGTCCTCGGGGTCGTAGCCGACGATGGCGTCTAGAACCACTGCCGCGTCCTGCACCGTCCTTGTCATCGGACCTGCAGTGTCGTACCGCGTGACGAGGGCCGACATCCCCTGACGGCTTATCAGCCCGGTGGTGACCCTGACCCCAACGAGGTTGTTGAACGAACAGGGGACGCGAATGGAGCCGCCGGTGTCCCCACCGATTCCCAGAGTGGCGAAGTTGGAGGCGATGGCCGTTCCCGTGCCGCTACTTGAGCCACCCGGGTCCCGTTTCGGGTCGTAGGGGTTGAGCGCCTCGCCTCCGGCAGAGGAGAATCCGAACCACAGTGCCGCGAAATCCGGCAGGAAGGTCTTGCCGAGGACGATTCCGCCCGCTTGCCGGAGTCTGCTCACGACGGTCGCGTCCCTCGTCGGCACGTAGTCCTTGAACGCGACGGACCCGAAGGTTGTGACGAGACCTGCTGTCATGAACTGGTCCTTCACCAAAATGGGGATGCCGAAGAGACGTCCGGTGAAGCTACGTGATCTCACCAGCGCCTGGTCGCAGGCGCGGGCTTGATCCTCGGCCGTAGGGTCCACCGCCACAACCGAGTTGAGCGTAGGGCCGCTTCGGTCGTATACCTCGATCCGCCTCAGGTAGGCATCGACGAGCTCGCTGCACGAGATCGTGCCTTGCCGAAAGGCGGCGTGGATCTGGCTAACTGTCGTTTCCTCGAGTCGAAAGGATCTCCGGCCCGTTCGGCCCGCCTCCTTGTCGGCCGGCACAGACGCCTCGTCATCGCTCATGGGCATTCCGCCGCTAGACACTCGGCCGGGGAATCGGCTCGCCGCTGGTCGGAATCCTCGTCGCGCCGACGTCGAGCGCCGGGCTCTGGGTGGTGGTGTTCGGAGCGAGCGCTGGCGACCGCCATCGACGAGGAGCAATCGGCGACGATCGCTCGCTGGTCGCGCATTCGCGTCGCTATTACCGGCACGGTCAGGTTCGCTGCGATGCCAGCTGTGTTCATGACCCCAAGCAGTACCCCCGGCTCCTCAGCCACCTCAGGCACGGTTCAGCCACGCGGCCGCGTCGATGTCTTGAACGATGCGGGTGCGCGAAGCGAGCCGGCCTCGCCGAAACACCCACCGACTCGCGTCGGCGGAGGCGACGGCTTCGGCGATCGTGGAGGCTCTGATGGCGAGCAGGTCGGCGGGATTGCCCGCTTCAAGAGCCACCTGTGGCAGTCCCATCACGAGGCGTGCGCGCTCTGACACAGCGGCGTAGGCCTCGGCCGGTGTGAGGTGAGCGGTGGCCACGAGAAGGCTGGCCGTCTCGAATGGGTCGATCCGTCCGAGCGGGTTGAAGGGGTCTCGCCAATTGTCGCCACCTCCAGCGACGACGACGTTCGCCTCGCGAAGGGCAGTCACGGCGGTAAGACCACGTGGGGCCCGAGTGAGATGACCGCGTCCTTGGAGGAACAGATTTGTCTGCGGGAGGGTGACGACGCCGATCCCCGCGTCCGAAAGTCTTGCCGCGACCTCCGCAGCTTTGGTCGCTGCCTGCTGTCCGAGGCTCACGCAGTGAGACGCAGTCGCGTGGCCCGCCATCTTCCGACTGAGCACCTCCGCGGCGAACGCCTCGAGGGTGAAGACGTCCTCGTCCGTCGTCTCGTCGACGTGAAGGTCGACGTCGAGCCCCGCCTCGTCCGCGGCCGCTACGAGCAACCGCACCGCCTCGACCGGCCTCGTGTCCAGTGCAGGAGCGCCACCGACCAGGTCAACGCCGATCTGGATCGCTTCCGCCAACAGCGCTCGCTGTTCGGCCCCGTCTTCGCCCGTGACCGGCATGCCAACGAGGGCGACGACCTGCAGGTCGATTAGCGCCGAAACCTCCTCGCGCAGAGCGCAGAGCACGCGCACCGCGCGTGTCCCGATGCCGGCTTCCAATGATGCGTGCGTCCGCAACGCGGTGTAGCCATGGCCGAGGGCGAGACGGAGAGCGCCGGCGGCGCGGCGGCGGATGTCGGTCTCGTCCATCGACGCGTACGCGCGCTGGGTCGCCTCAATCGCTCCGACGAGATCGCCCGATTGATTCGGATAGCGATCGCCGAGTAAGGCCTTGTCGAGATGTGCGTGAGGCTCGACGGCCGATGGCAGAAGCAGGAAGCCGTCAAGGTCGTGCCGCTGGGCGCGCTTTGCCCGAGGATGGCTCGATGCATCTGGCCCCAGCGCCGCGATGTGACCCGCGTCGAGGAGAACGTCGGTCACTTTGCCGGCGACGGTGACTCTCTGAAGCAGGAGCGCCATATCACAGTCGGTGTGCGCGCCGTTCGTGCTCATTCGCGTGATTGTGCCCGACTTAGCGTCGCGCGAAGCAGCCGGTCACGCCGTGAGGCACTGCGGCGTAGGTTCTGGCCAAAGGCGAATCCTACTGGCAAGATGTAAGATGTGTTAGTGGTCAGGCTAGGCTGCCGGTTTGGGAGCTGCAAGCTCTGGAAGGCTCCGCCGTGCGTGGGTTGAAGGGCCTCAAGACGCTCGTCACAGGTGCAGCGGGTGGGATCGGGCGGCGGCTCGTGGAGCGGCTGATCGACGAGGGAGGCCTGGTGGCGGTAATCGACCTCGACGCCCCAAAGATCGCGGGCGCCTCGTTCGCCGCCGGTGCCGACGTGATCGACGCCGAGGCTGTCGCAGCGGTGGTCGCAGAGGCGAACGTGGCCCTCGGTGGCATCGAAGCGCTCGTGGCCACCGCCGGCATCCAGGCCACCGGCCCTACCCACGAGATGACTCCCGAGACTTTCCGTCACGTCGTGGACGTCAGCGTGCTCGGCACCTTTCATGCGGTGCGCGCAGTCCTGCCCCTGATGCTCGAGCGTGAGTCGGGGCGCATCGTCACCTTCGGCTCGACCGCCGCCATCGTGGGCGCGCCTGAACTCGCCGCCTACTCGGCTGCCAAAGGAGCCGTCCTCCAGTTCACGCGGTCGGTCGCGGCCGAGTACGCAGGTCGGGGGGTGCGGGCCAACTGCATCTGCCCGGGCGGGACGATGACGCCGCTGCTGGCCGAGATCGACGCCCAACGAAGCGGACCGGACCACTTCAGGGAACGCCATCCGATCGGCCGCTACGCCGATCCCGAGGAGATCGCCGCCGCCACCGCCTTCTTGCTGTCCGATGAGGCTTCCTTCGTGCTCGGCACGGCGTTCGTCGTCGACGGTGGCTTCACCTGTGTCTGAAGTCGAGGAGTGTCTATGAAGCCTGAGTCACGACCGAGCCTGGACAAGGGTCTTGAACTGTTGGAGCGGATGCTTTTGATCCGGCGCTTCGAGGAACGGGCGTCGCAACTGCGCGCAGCTGGTCTCATCCCCGGGTTCCTGCATCCGTGCATCGGTCAGGAGGCGGTTGCGGTCGGAGTGTGCAGCGCGCTCGAACCAGGCGACGTACTTACGTCAACGCACCGCGGGCACGGGCACATGCTCGCTCGCGGTGCGGATCCCGCTCGTATGTACGCCGAGCTTTTCGCGCGAGTCGACGGCTACAACCATGGCAAGGGTGGTTCGCTCCACATGATCGACGTGGACCTCGGCTTTCTCGGTGCGAACGGCATCGTCGGCGGAGGCATAGCGCTCGCGACAGGAGCTGCGCTCCAACACAAGCGCCAGGGGAGCGGCGCGGTGGCGGTCAGCTTCTTCGGCGACGGCGCCACCAACGAGGGTTCGTTCCACGAAAGCCTCAATCTCGCCGCGCTCTGGAAGCTGCCCGTCGTCTACGTCTGCGAGAACAACCTCTACGGTGAATTCACGAGGCAGGACCGTCACCAGGTCATCAAGGACGTCGCCGACCGGGCGGCCGCCTACGGCATGCCCGGGGCGGTGGTCGACGGAAACGACGTGATTGCGGTGTGGCTCGCCGCCGCCGAGGCCGCCGAGAGGGCCCGCCGCGGCGAGGGCCCCACCCTCTTGGAGGCCAAGACCTACCGCCATCGTGGCCACTATGAGGGCGACATGGCGCGATACCGACCGAGGGGCGAGCTTGAGTACTGGATGTCGCGCGACCCGATCGAGCTGTTGTGGAAACGCCTCGTAGAGGAGACCAACGCCACCGACGCCAACCGAGAGCAGCTGCGCGCAGCGGTTGAGAAGACCCTAAACGAGGCCATCGAGTGGGCGAAGGATCGCGCGCGCCCGAAGCCAGAGGACGGGCTCGAGGACGTCTACGTTGACTCGGTCGGAGGAGCGGCGCTGCGATGAGCAAGTTCACCTACGCGGACGGGATCCGCCAGGCGCTCGCCGAAGAGATGGAGCGCGACCCCGACGTCATCTTGATCGGAGAGGACATCGGCGAGTCCGGCGGCGTGTTCGGCGTGACCAAAGGCCTGTGGGAGAAGTACGGGGCCGACCGCATCTGGGACACACCGATCTCGGAGGAGGCCATGGTGGGCGCCGCGGTCGGGGTTGCACTTGTCGGCGGACGGCCGGTCGTCGAAGTCATGTTTGGGGACTTCGTCACCCTGGCGATGGACGCGATCGTCAACCAGGCAGCGAAAACCCACTACATGACCGGCGGGCGCCTCTCGGTGCCGATGGTCGTGCGCATGGTGACCGGGACCGCGGGGGCGACCTCGGCCCAGCACTCGCAGAGCCTCGAGTCCTGGTTCGTCCACGTACCGGGTTTGAAGGTGGTGGCTCCCTCGACCCCCGAGGACGCCAAAGGGCTGCTCAAGACCGCCATCCGCGATCCGGACCCAGTGATGTTCTTCGAGCACAAGCAGCTTTACGGAGGACGCAGCGGAGACGCCGGCGAGTACGTGTCGGCCGAGCCGATCCCGCTCGGGCTGGGCCGCGTCCATCGCGCCGGCACGGACATCACTCTCGTCTCGTACCTGAGGACCCTCGAGTACTCGCTCGAGGCTGCTGAAGCGCTGAGTGCGGAAGGCATCTCTTGCGAGGTCTGGGATCCGCGCACGCTCGTACCACTCGACCGGGAAGGTCTTCGGGCCTCACTCGAGAAGACGGGCAGGCTCGTGATCGCGCACGAGGCACCGGTGCGCGGTGGATTCGGGGCGGAGATCGCCGCCTTCGGCGCCGAGAGCTGTTTCGATCTGTTGCGCGCGCCGATCGTCCGGGTCGGTGGAGCCAACACGCCCGTCCCGTACGCCCCCGAGATGGAGAACTACGTGTTGCCCGGCAAGGACCGCATCGTGAGAGCCGTGAGGGAGTGCATGGAAGGCTCCCTCGCCCTTCGCTGAGTAGCTAAGGAGACACCGATGGCGGAGACCCTTCCCCTGCCGAAGTGGGGATTGACCATGGAAGAGGGAACGATCGTCCAGTGGCTGGTTCAGCCAGGTGAGCGCGTCGAGGAGGGCACGGTCCTCGCGACCGTAGAGACCGAGAAGATCGAGAACGAATTCGAGTCGCCGATGGCCGGAATCGTCGTTGCGCTCTTGGTGGAGGCTGGCGCGTCGACGGCCGTCGGCGAGCCGATCGTCGTCATCGCAAGAGATGAGGACGACTTCGCCGCCTATCGCAGCGAAGCGGCCAAATGACGACTGACTGGGGTGGCATCCCGCAAACTCGTGGATGGAGGGAGAGATGACTGAGCCGGCAGAGGCTCGGGCGAGCCACGGCCTTCGTTCGGTGTCGCGGGTCAGCCCGACCGAGCAGGTGCGCGCACAGCTGCTCGCCGCGATCGAGCGCGGGGACTTCCTTCCAGGTTCGATTCTTCCGTCCGAGCGCGTCTTGTGCGAGACCTTCGGGGTAAGCCGTGTGAGCGTCCGGGAAGCCATAGCAGGGCTGGAGGCGATGGGGCTGATCACCGTCCAACACGGCCGCGGCGCCTTCGTGCGGGCCGCGGTGGCGAGCCAGTATGCCGGTCCGTTCGCGAAGTACTTGGAGTTGCACCGCGACGAGCTGATCGAGTTGCTCAAGGTGCGCGGTGCGCTCGACGAGTTCGCGGCAGAAGAAGCTGCCTTACACGGTACCAAGGACGGCATCGCCCGCATGGCCGAGATGTGCGCCAGCTTTCGCAAGGCGGCAGAGACCGATGTCCCCGATCTAGGGCTCCTTGCCGAGCGCGACGTATCGTTCCACGTCTCGATCGCCGAGTGCAGCGGCGGAGAGTTGTTGCCGAAGCTTCTTCGTGAGTTGAACGGGCTGCTCTCAGAGTCCCGGAGGACCACCCTGGGACGCCCCGGTGGCCCCGGTATCTCGGTCAAGGAGCATCAGGCGATCGTCGACGCGATCGTCGCAAGAGACGCGCGCCGGGCGCGTCGGGCCGTCAGTCGGCACCTGGCGGAGATCAGGCTGTGGATCGAGGGGATGACAGCAAGGGTTGACCCTTCGGGCTGAGGTTGCTCGAGCTGCCGGGGTGGGTTGCCCGTGCGCGAGTCCCGATCCGTTCTCAGGTCGGCCGCTTCGTTCTCAGTCGTACAGCGAGGTCTCGACCGGAACGTCGTGGTCGAGACCGGCGCGCCGAACGATTGCCGCCGCGCGCTGACGGGCCTCGGCGCGCAAGGTGGCCTCGTCGATCGTGACGACGCGCCCGTCCTTGAAGAGCGGGCGCCCTGCGACCCACGTCTGGGCGATGCTCGCCGGGCTCGCGGACCAGACGAGCGCCTGCAGCGGGTCGCCGTAAGGGGTCCACTCGTGGTGGTCGAGGTCGAACAGCACGAAATCGGCCTGTTTGCCGACCTCGAGCGATCCGATCTCCTCATCCCAGCCGAGCGCCTTTGCGCCGTCGATAGTCGCCATGCGAAGAGCGGTGCGCGCGCCGATCTGACGCGGATCGCGGCGCGAGTCCTTGAACAAACCGGCCGCAAGGTGGACCTGGCGGTACAGGTTCAGGTTGCCCGAGGCGGAGACGCCGTCGGTGCCGAGTGCGACGATCGAGCCCGCCGCGAGAAGCTCCGGGTACTTGCCGATCGCCGTCGCCCCCTTGGCGAGCTTCAGCGAGCTCGAGGGGCAGAAGGCAATGGAAACGCCCTTGGCGGCGAGGCGCTCCACCTCTTCATCCGTGACCGCAACCGCGTGGGCTAGTACGAGGTTCGGGCCGAGACCGTCGTTGTCCGCGATGCGCGTCACCGGCCAGCAGCCGTACTTCTGCGCGCTATTGAGCGCCTCCTCGAGGCTCGACGCGATGTGGTAGGTCGTCCCGACACCAAGATCCTCGGCGAGCGCACGGGCGCCTACGTGCAACTCGAGGCTGCAGGGCTCTTTGCCCTCGATGTTCACCCAACAGCGGATCAGCCCGTCCGCGTAGCCGTTCCACGCCTTGACCTCGCTGGCGAGCACCTTCAGCGCGGTCTCGTGATCCGGGAAGAAGTGGTGGTCGACCATCTCCTCTGACCAGCCGGGCGGTATCACCTCCGGCTTCCGGTCAGCGGCGTGCCGGCCGACGATGCCCCGGATTCCGATTTCCGCGGCCGCCTTTGCCGTCAGCCCGGCGTCGTTCTGGGCCCCCATGTCGAGGAAGCAGGTGGTCCCGCTCCGCAGCATCTCGGCGGCACCAAGGAGCACGCTCACGCGCTCGTCATCGGCATCAATGTGCGCGTAGAAGGGCTTGGCCCAGTGGAACACCCACGCCCGGGTGGCGAGAACGTCGGGGAAGACAGCGCGGCTGAGTGTCTCGGAGAGATGAACGTGAGCGTCGATGAGACCCGGTACGGCGCCGAGGCGCCGTCCATCCACGACGTGCTCGGGCTCGCGCGTCAGTCGCGCGCGCACTTCTGTGACCGACCCGACGTCGGAGATCTTCCTCCCCTCGACAACCAGGCTCGCGTCGCGAAGGACCGTGTCGGAGGGATCGACTGTGAGCACGAACTCGAGGTGTTCGATGAGCGTCGTAGCGGGATGCGTCGGGTCCTGGCCGAGACCGAAAGGTGCCGCGTGTGTGTCGCTCATCTGTGACCCCGCCAGGGCCGCTTGAAGTGTCCGACCTACGATTTTAAGATATCAGACGTATTACCAGCGAAGGGAGCGCATGTCACAAGAGGTCATTCGTCGGCTCAGCGCGGCCACGGCGTCGGAAGGTTTCGGTGCCCTCGTCTGTCTCTCCCCGGAAAACGTCGCTTACGGCGCCGGCTTCGTCGTCCCCTCGCAGCCTCTCATGCGTTGGCGGCACGCCGCTGTGGTGATCACCGCCGACGGTCGCACGGCAATGGTGTGCGTGGACATGGAGGAGTCAACGATCCGCGCCGCGCATCCCGAGCTCGAGCTGAGAAGTTGGGCCGAATTTGGCGGCAGCGCGATGGCCACGCTCGCCGGCTTGCTGCGCGACCTCGGGCTCGCCGGTGGCCGTATCGGCATCGAACTCGACTATCTCTCGGTGCTGGACCACGCGGAGCTCACCCGTCTGCTTTCCGGTGCCCGCTTCGAGTCGGCCGACGGTCTTATCTCCGACGCCCGGCTCACCAAGACTCCGGAGGAAATCGAGCTCCTCGGGCGGCTGTCCCGGATCGCCGACAGCGCGATCGCCACCGCGTGCAAAGAGGTGACAGGAGGCTGTTCTGAGATGGATCTCGCCGCGGTGCTCACCCGCAGCGTCTACGAGAAGGGCGCGCAGCAGTTCAAGCTCATGATCGTGGCGAGCGGTGAGCGCAGCCAGCTGCCCAACGTCGGTCCTTCCGATCGCGTCCTTCGGGCCGGTGACATATGCCGCATCGAGATCTTCCCGGTGATCGACGGCTACCACGCCGGTGTCTGCCGCACCGCGGTCGTCGGTGAGGCGTCCCCGGAGGCACAGCGCTTCTATCAAAATCTCGTCGAGTGCAAGGCCATCGTCATAGACGCACTTGTGCCGGGGGTCCGCGCAAGACGCGTCTACGAACTCTTCAGAGCCAAGTTCGATGAGCTCGGGGCACCTCCGATCTCCTTCGTGGGCCACGGGATCGGGATCGATCTCCACGAGCCGCCATATCTCGCAGCCTTCGCAGACGAAGTCTTGGAGCCCGGAATGGTCCTTGGCATCGAGCCCCTCGTGTATCGGACCCCTTACGGCTTCGGGATGCAGATCAAAGACATGGTAAGCATCGACGAACGCGGAAACCGTCTTTTGTCGGACGTGACCGACACCGATGAGCTGCTGCGGATCGAGGTCTCGTGAGCGCCCCCGGAGCGGCGAGCGGCGTGCGCCGACTGGATCACGTTGGGTTGTCGGTGCGCGACCTTGACGAGGCAGTTGACTTTTTCGTGAGGCACTTCAGCGCGCGGGTGGCCTTCCGAATGGAGCCTCCGCCCCCCGGACGCGCCTCGGGAGCCGATCGACTCGGGGTCGCCGCGGATGCGTCCTTTTCCCTTGCGATGCTCGAGCTCGGAGGCGGAAGGCTTGAGCTACTGCAGTGGTGGTCGGGGCGGTCGTCGGGCGCGCCTCCCGAGGCGGACGAGCCGGGTGGATCGCACGTCGCAGTAGAGGTTGAAGACGTCGCCTCGTCGCTCGACGCGCTCCGCCAGACGGAGGGGATCGAAGTGGTCGGGGAGCCGTTCACATTCGCCGGCGGGCCGACACCCGGGCTCACGAACGCTTTCGTGCGTGCGCCGTGGGGCACGCTTGTGGAGCTGGTGAACTGGACTGACATCTGATGTATCTTCTGTTGTTCGACCGCTCGCCGTCGACACGGCCCTCGTCTGGGGCCCCGCGGTGGGGCCCCTCGGCCGTGAGGAGGGTCCGATGACCGACTCAAGCTTCGTCCGCCCCAGCTGGGAGGCGCTCTCCGAAGTGCCCCGCGAAGGTCAGCGCTTCGTCGTCGCCCGGGGGGAGACGTTTTCCGATACCGACCCCACGACTCAGGAGCCAGTCGCATCGGTTCGCTCTTCGACCATTTCCGATGTCGACGAGGCGGCGCGGAGGGCTGCCGAAGCGTTCACCAACGCGCGCTGGCGCAACGACGGGCAGGTGCGCGCCAGGGTGCTTTTTCATTTCGCCGAGCGACTGAGGGAAAACCGCGAGCGGCTCGCCGTGCTGCTCACCCGCGAGCAGGGTAAGACGATCTCCGAAGCGCACTCTGAGATACTCGGATCGGCGGATATGGTCGAGTACTACGCGGGGCTCGCCCGCGCGGTCTACGGACGCTCGATCGCTCTCGGCGACGATGCCCACGGCGTCGTGATTCGCGAGCCCGTCGGTGTCGTCGCCGTGATTACCCCCTGGAACTGGCCGCTCACGTTGCTCGTCCGCTCCCTTGCGCCCGCGCTCGCCGCGGGGAACGCCTGCGTGGTGAAGCCCGCGAGCTTGACCCCCGCCATCACCGTGGAGGGCCTCGAGTTGCTCGCCTCGGACCCCGAACTGCCAGAGGGAATTCTTACCTGTGTCCTCGGTGCCGGCGACGTGGTCGGTGCCGCGCTCGTTTCGCACCCGCTCGTCGACATGGTCGCCTTCACCGGTGAATCGACGACCGGAATCGACGTGATGCACCGGGCGGCAGAGAACCTGCGCAAGGTGGCGCTAGAACTCGGGGGCAAGTCGCCGAATGTCGTGTTCGCCGACGCCAACCTCGACAAAGCGCTCGCTGGTGCGATGAACGCCATCTTTACCACCTCGGGTCAAATCTGCACCGCCGGCAGCAGGCTGCTCGTCGAGGCGTCCGTTTACGACTCCTTCGTGGGACGCCTCATCGAGCGAACGAACGCGCTCCGCATCGGCGACCCGCTCGACCCGGCGACGACGCTCGCGCCGCTCGTCTCCGCCGCCCGTCAGCGGGAGGTCCTCGAGTACGTGGAGGTCGGCCGCAAGGAGGGAAGCCTTCTCACTGAGACCGAAGTCCCCGCCGACGGTATCTTCGGGCGCGGGAACTTCGTTGCCCCAGCGGTGATCGCAGATCTCCCCACCGACTCACGGGTGGTGCAGGAGGAGATCTTCGGGCCGGTGCTCACGGTGCACTCGTTCTCCGACGAATCCGAGGCGATCCGCCTCGCGGAGGACACCAACTTTGGCCTCGCTGCAGGTCTTTGGACAAGCGACCTCGACCGGGCTTGGCGTATCGGCCGCGCCATTCGCGCTGGCACGGTGTGGATCAACACCTATCACCACTTCTATGCCGAGGCGGAGGTGGGGGGCTTCCGCCGATCGGGCCTCGGCCGGCAGCAAGGGATCGAGGGGCTCTTTGAGTTCACCGAGACCAAGCATCTCAACTTCGACACAAAAGAGACGCTGTGGTGAGCGCGGACACTGATCTCGCGGGCCAGGTCGCAGTGGTGACCGGGGGCGCGGGTGCGATCGGCTCCGCGCTCGCCGCCGAGTTCGCCGAAAAAGGCGCCGCGGTCGCCTGCCTCGATGTTGTCGACCCCTCCGGGGTCGTAAAGCACGTTGCCGACTCGGGTGGCGCGGCGCTCGCGGTGCAGGCCGACCTTGCGGACGACGCCCAGGTGACCGACGCGATTGCGCAGGTCGTCCTGTGGAAGGGCCACATCGAGATCCTGGTGAACATGGCGGGCCTCTACTACGCCATTCCTCGGATCCCGTTCTGGGAGATTGACCCTGGCACCTGGGACGCCGTCGTCAACAGCAACCTTCGCACGGCTTTCTTGTGCTCTCGGGCGGTGTCGGAGCACATGCGGTCCGCGAAGCGGGGCCGGATTGTGAACGTGAGCTCCAACGTCTCGGTGTTCGGCATGGCCAACTTCATGCACTACGCGTCGGCCAAGGCTGCGCTAGTCGGAATGACGAGGTCCATGGCCCGCGAGCTTGGCCCGTTCGGTATTGCCGTGAACGCAGTCGCCCCAGGGTTGGTGCGCACGCCGCGCAGCAGCGAGGAGCTCTCGCCGGAGTATTTCGACAGCGTCGCCGCGGGTCAGTGCCTGCGATCGCCGATCGAGGTGTCTGACGTTGTCAGTGCGGTCGTGTTCCTGTCCTGCGGGCAGAGCCGGATGATCACGGGCCAGACCCTGTTGGTTAACGGCGGGGCGTCGATGGGTGCCTTCTGAGCGAACGGAGGATCGGTCTCATGCCATTCGTCGTCGTGCACATGTGGGAAGGACGAAGCGTCGAGGAGAAGCGTGCGCTGACGAGCGCCATCACCAAAGCGATGGTCGAGCACGCCCGCGAGTCCCGACGCGCTACACGTTGTGATCCAGGAGTACCCCCGTGAGAATTGGGCGCTCGGCGGTGTCCTCGGTGTCGACCGGACAGACGTATGACAATCGACCCGATCGACCCTCGAGACAGCGCCTTGCTCGTGATCGACATGCAGAACGCGTTCTGCCACCCTGAGGGCACGCTCGGGATCTCGGGGGTCGACGTGTCCTCTGCCCAGGCCACCTACTCGCCAATCCGACGCCTCGCACAAGCTTTCGGCGAGGCCGCCCGACCGGTGATTTGGACGCGTCAGGTGCACCTCGAGAAGGACGCGTCGCGGGCGCGCAAGACGCTCGCTCCCCACACCGCCAAGCGAAAGCAGGTCTCGGCCCTCTCGGGAAGTTGGGACGCGGCCTTCGTCGACGAGCTCGCCGATGTGATCACCGATCCGACCTTCGTCGTCACGAAGCACCGCTTCGGCTCTTTTTACGAGACCAGGTTGCGCCCGCTGCTCGACATGCTGGGAGTGAGCGCGCTGTTCGTCAGCGGGGTCACCGCCAACGCGTGCGTCGAGACGACACTCAGAGAGGCTTACCTTCGCGACTACGACGTCGTCGCGGTGACGGACGCGATCGGGTCGGTGCGCCCGCAGTGGCTCGAGACCGCGCAAGCAGTCTGGGCTCAGTACTTCGGGGAACTTGCGACGAGCGAGGAAGTGCTCGCTTGGCTGGAGAAGAAGCGGCGCCCAGGAGCGACGAAGCTGCACCACCTTCTGCTTGAGGTGGGTGACCTCGAGCGAAGTGTCGGGTTCTACGTAGAGGTTCTCGGCTTCGAAGTGCGAAAGCGCGAGCCGTTCCGTGACGGGCGTGAGCTCGTGCTCACCGAGCAGGGGCTCGGACTCACGAACGGTGCGACAGGGAGTCGCGTCGGCCTCGAGCACCTGTGCTTCGGTGCGCGCGGGGTGGACGACCTCGCTGAGCGGGCGCGTGCGGTCGGCCACCGGATCGTGCGTGGCCCGGGGCCCGGGCCCTACGGACGCACCGTCTACATCGAGGACCCCGACGGCAACGAAGTGGAGCTCGTCGAGTTGGCGCCGTGACACCGAATCCGGGTCCCACCGTGTTTCAGGCAGCACCAGGATCGATGCCCCGGGGTGTGTGGGTGTGAGGGAGGCGGGTGTGACATGAAGATCACCGACCTGAAGGTGCACATCGTCTCCCTACCGACGCGCCGCGAGCACAACTGGGCATCGAAGATGCAGGCGCCGATCGGCCGTCACGCCGTCGTCGAGCTAATGACCGACGAGGGCGCGGTCGGCTGGGGGGAAGCGCCAGCTGGTGCGACCTGGGGTGGAGCCCACATGCGCTACTACGGCGAGACCCCGGAAACCGTCCGACACGTCGTGCTCGACTACCTCGCCCCTGCGATCGAAGGCTGCGAGCCTCTCGAGGTCGGCGTGATCCACACTCAGATGGACAGCGCGATCAAGGGCCATCCCTACGCGAAGGCCGCCGTCGACATCGCGTGCCACGACGCGGCCGGAAAGGCCCTCGGCGTGTCGGTGTCCGCCCTGCTCGGTGGGAGGGTGAGAGCCGGGATTGAGGTGGCGCACTCGCTCGGCATCATGGATCTCGAGCGCTGCTACGTCGAGGCCGAGCAGGCCGTCGCAGAAGGCATCAAGACGATCAAGTGCAAGACCGGGCTCGACCCAGAGCGCGACGTAACCCTCGTGCGCGAGCTTCGCCGGCGGCTCGGCGACTCGGTGCGAATCAGGGTCGACGCCAACGAGGGCTACAGCTCGGTGAGCGAGGCCGTGCAGACCACCCGGCGCCAGGAGGAATACGGGCTCATGCTCTGCGAGCAGCCGGTCGCAGGGGCGGTCGGGCTCGCGCGCGTCGCCGAGCGCATATCGAGCCCGGTGATGGCCGACGAGTCGGCCTGGACGGTCGAGGACATCATCGAGCTCTACGAGCTCGATGCGGCGGAGTGCTTCTCGTGCTACGTGACCAAGCCCGGGGGACTTTGGCGCGCCCGCCAGCAGGCCGAGCTCGCACAGCGGCTCGGGATCTACTGCGACATCGGGGGATCGATCGAGACCGGGATCGGCAATGCCGCCAACCTTGCGCTCGGCACGAGCCTGCCCAACGCGACGCTGCCGAGCGTCTGCCCGGTGTCGCGTCCTCAGGGGAGCGACGGCCCAGAAGTTGCCGGCATTTACTACACCGACGATCTGATCACCGCGTCCTTCCGTCTCGTCGACGGTGTCGTCATGGCGCCCGAGGGGCCCGGGCTCGGCATCGAGGTCGACCGGGAGAAGCTGAAGCGCTACGCGTCATGAGTTCGGTTGCCGTGCTCGGTGCAGGTGCGGGTGGGCTCTCGAGCGTCATCGACCTCACCCACGCCGGACACGAGGTCCGGCTGTGGAACCGCAACTCCGCGACCCTCGCGCCATATAACGACGGTGTCGTGGAGCACGTCGGGGAGCTCGGAGACGGCTCGGTCCGCGCCGCCTTGGTCACCGCCGACCTCGCCGCTGCGACCGATGGCGCCGAGGTCGCCGTCGTATGCTTGCCGGCACTCGCGCATGCGACGGTGTTCGCCGACCTCGCAAGGATCGCATGCGCGATCCCCGTCGTGTTGAGCCCTGGGCACACGGGCGGGGCTTTGCACATGCGGAGCGTGTTCGCCGCGCGGGGATGTCCGCTCCCGCCCGTCGCCGAGCTGTCCACCCTCCCCTACATCGCGCGCAAGGAGACCGACGGCACCGTGCGCGTCAGCGGTAAGGCTCGGCAGGTGCGCTGCGGGGCGCTACCGCGCGGGGACGAGGCAGCCAAAGCAGCGGCCGAGCTATTCCCGGCAGCCGTCGAGGTCCCCGACGTCCTCGCGGCGAGCCTGTCGAATGTGAACCTCGTGCTTCATCCCCCGGGCGCGGTCCTCGCTGCCGCCTGGGTGGAGGCCACCGGAGGCGAATTCACCTTCTACTTCGACGCGATGACCCCAGGTGTCGCCCGGGTGATCGACGGCCTCGACAGCGAGAGGCGAGCGGTCGCCGCACGCTTTGGCCACGAGCTTCCCACTCTTATCGAGGAGATGGCGCTCGTCGGCACCGCCCCGGCGAACCTCGCCGCCGCGGGCGAGACATTGGCGGCGATCCGCGCCGGCGAGGCGAACCGGACGATCAAGGCCCCAGGCTCGCTCCGCCACCGCTACTACTTGGAGGATTTCCCGTTCGCCCTCCTGCCGTTTCTCGCCTTCGCGACCGTCGCCGGCGTCGAGGCTTCCCTGGCGCGGGCGCTGCTTGAGGTGGCGAGCGCGCTCGTCGGACCCGGCCTGCTCGTCGGCGGACTCGACGCCTCTGCGCTCGGGATCGCCGCTCTCGACACCGACGGGCTGCTCAGGCTGGTGCGAGGGTGAACTTCCACGAGGTCGACCTCACCGGGCGCGTGGTGGCGGTTGTCGGCGGCGACGCGCGCGAACAAGAGATCGCCCGGCTCGCGACGAAGGCAGGTGCCACCGTGCGCGCCTACGGCTTCGTGTGGCCCGATCGTGAGATCACCGGTGCGGTGGCTTGCGCCTCGCCACACGACGCCCTCGAAGGCGCCGACTACGCGCTGTTCCCGATTCCCGGCATCGCCACCGACGGCAGCCTCTACGCGCCGGACGCACCCGAGCCGATCGTCCCCGGCGCGGACTTGCTCCGGTGCCTCGCGCCGTCGGCCGCGATCGTCCTCGGTCGAGCGGACGACCGCCTGCGCGAGGCGGCGAAGAGCACCGGCGTAACCCTCTACGAGTACGAGGACGACACGGAGCTGATGCTCATGCGCGCTCCCGCCATCGCTGAGGGGGTGATTGCCCTCGCCATCTTGAACACCGACACCACGATCCATTCAGCCCCGGTTGGGGTCGTCGGCTTCGGGAACATCGGCGGCACGCTCGCCCGAACGCTCGTGGACCTTCGTGCCTCGGTGCACGTCTTCGCCCGCAACCCGGTCCAGCGCGGCAGGCGCCTACGCGGCGGGCTGCGAGCCCCATTCGCTCGAAGCCCTGGGAGTGCTCGCCCCGGATCTGGCGATGTTGTTCTCGACCGTGCCTGCGAGGGTGGTCGAGAGACCGGTGCTTGAGAGGATGCCGCGAGGATCGCTAGTGATGGACATCGCGGCTCCGCCCGGTGGCGTCGATCTCGCTGCGGCGAAGGAGCTCGGCCAACGCGCGCTGTGGGCCAGGGGCATGGGCAAGAGCGCGCCTGTCACGGTGGGCCGCAGCCAGTGGATCGGTATCGAACGGCGCTTCATCGAGCACGAGAGGAAGAAGCGTGACGACGAAAGCTGACCTTGTGCTGCACTCCGGGCGGGTCGTCACCCATGCAGGCGAGTTCGAAGGTGGTGTCGCCATCTCTGACAAGAGGATCGTCGCCGTCGGATCGCGCGACGCGCTACCCGACGCTGTACGTGTCATCGACCTCGAGGGGCGGGTGCTCATGCCCGGCGTCGTCGACCCCCACTGCCACCTGGGGGTGGACTACGACTACGACGACGACATGCGCACGGAGACCGCGGCCGCGGCAGTGGGAGGCGTGACGACCATCCTCCTCTTCGTCCGCAACCCCAAGGGCTCCTACATCCCCTTCTACAAGGAGCGGCGGGCCAGAGGCGAGGAGCAGGCCTGCATCGACTTCGGCTTCCACTTCGGCATCCAGCGCGAGGACCACATCCCCGAAATCCCGCAGGTCGCCGCGGAGACCGGGGTGCAGTCGTTCAAGTGCCACATGGGATACGAACCGGGCAACCCGATCGGCATAGTCTCGTCGTCCGACGCGTGGGTCTTCGGCGCGATGCGCGAGGCCGCCAAGCTTCCCCATGGTGTGGTCTCCGTTCACTGCGAGAACACTGACCTCGCGTACATGCTCAAGAAAGAGGTGATGGCCACCGGCCGCCAGGATCTTGCCGCATACAGCGAGTCGCGCCCCGCCTTCGTCGAGGAGGAGGCGATCAGCCGGATCATCCGCCTCGCCGAGGTGAGCGGCTGCCCCTTGTACATCGTGCACACGAGCGTCGGCGCCGGCCCCGAGTTGGCTGCGCAGGCGCGCGCTCGGGGAGTGGACGTGATGATGGAGACCTGCCCGCATTACCTCACCCGCACCGCCTACGACCCGGATCTCGACGCCCGGGCGAAGATCTCACCGCCGCTTCGCGACCGCGACAATCTCGAGGGCCTCTGGAGGGGAGTGCTAGACGGGTCGATCGACACACTCGGCACCGACCACGTTCCGTTTCAGAAGACCGGTGGCGACGTCTGGTCCGAGAAGCCGGGCGTGGTCTCCTTCGCCTGGGAGTTGGCGCTCATGCTGCACTTCGGGGTCCACGAACGGGGGATGTCGCTCTCCCACCTCGCCCGGCTCAATTCCTACAACCCAGCCCGCCGGTTCGGCCTTCTCCCACAAAAGGGGGTGATCGCCATCGGCGCAGATGCCGATCTAGTCGTGGTCGACCTCGAAGAGGAGCGAACGGTCGAGCACTTGGGCAAGGGCACCTGCCTCTACGAAGGCTGGAGGCTGCGCGGCTGGCCGGTGCTCACGATCTCGCGCGGGACGGTCCTTGCCGAGGACGGCCGCGTCGATCCTTCCGCGTACGGCCAGGGCCGCTGCGTGACTGTCCCCGCGTCGGAGCGGGGCAGGTAGCAGTCGATGCTCAGATCCGTCTCCATCGAGCTCATGTGGTCCGACAGGCCCTATCCTGAGCGCGCCACCGCAGCGGCAAAGGCCGGCTTCGACCTCGTCGACTTGTGGGACTCTCGCACGAGCGACGTCGAGGGGGTGGCCGTTGCCTGCCGAGCCGGGGGCATAGCGATCAATGGCTTTTTCGGTAACCGTGATCATTCACTGTGTGACCCGGCGGAGCGCCGCGAGGTGCGCGACGAGATCGGCCGGTCTCTCGACACGGCGCTGAAGGTGGGAGCCCGTCAGCTGCACGTCTTCTCCAACGCGATCCGCCCAGGGGGGATCGTGGTGCCCTCGCCGGCGATTCCGCCCCAGTCTCTCCACGACAGCTGCGTCGCGGCGTTGCTCGGCGCGCTCGATCTCGTGCGCGGCACGGGGATAACGCTTGTGCTCGAGCACCTCAACACGGTGTTCCTGCCCGGATACTTCTGGGGCAGTGCGGAGGTCCCGGCACTGACGGCCCAGCAGGTCGACGTACCCGAAATCGGGCTCGTCGTCGACGCCTTCCACCAGCAGTTGAGCGGTGGCAGGCTCACGGACCACCTGGTAGCGGCGCTCCCCCGGCTCGCGCGCTTCGACGTTGCCGAGGTACCGGGCCGACACGAGCCGGGAGCAGGCGAGATCGACTTCGTGTATTTGCGCGATGTGCTCGACCACAACGGCTGGGACGGGACGGTGAGCTTTGAAACCGTCCCGAGCGACGGGTCCCCCGACACCGCGGTGAGGGCGATCGACGCGGTGTTCCCGAAGGAGTGGTGCCGGAAGCCTCGCTCCGCCAGCGTGGGTGGTCGGTGAGAATGGGTCTTTTGGACGGCAAGGTGGCGATCATCACCGGTGGCGGGTCAAAACGCGGCCAGGGCGCGGCCGAGGCGCGCATGTTCGCCGGGGAGGGTGCGGCCGCCGTGGTGATCGCGGATCTCCCCGAGTCCGAAGGGAGGTCGGTGGCGGAGGAGATCGGCGCTGTCGCCTGCTTCGCTCCGCTCGACGTGACCGACGCGGCCTCGTGGACCTCGCTCGCGGAAGTGGTGCGCGCCGAGCACGGGCGCGTCGACGTGCTGGTCAACAACGCGGGGGTCTGGCTGGCGAAGGGCCTGATGGAGACGTCGCCCGAGGAGTACCGCCGGGTCGTCGAGGTGAACCAAACCGGGGTGTTCCTCGGCATGTGGGCCGTAGCCGGTCTCATGCGCGAGGCGCGCTCGGGCTCGATCGTGAACATCAGCTCCAACGCGGGTCTGCGCGGGGGCGGGATGCCGCACGCCTACGCCGCCAGCAAGTGGGCCGTCCGGGGCATGAGCCGCGCGGCCGCCTGGGAGCTCGCCCCCTACGGCGTGCGGGTCAACGTCGTGTGTCCCGGGTTTATCGACACTCCCATGATCGAAGGGGGCAAAGAGGTGCTCGAACAGCTCGCCGCCGTCTCCCCTTCCGGACGGGTCGGAACGCCCGACGAAGTGGGCAGGCTGGTGGCGTTCCTCGCCAGCGACGCGAGCAGCTACATATCGGGCGCGGAGGTCGCGATCGACGGCGCGTTTACCGCATGACCGCGTTGACGCGATCAGCTCTGACAGGTCGCCCCGGAAGGGGACTTCGAGCTGCGCCGGGGTTGACTGGTCAGGAGCTAGCTCTTACGATATCTGTCATATTACCAGCTGACCCGTGGGCAGCGTGGGGGGAGCAACGGCGACGTCTGCCCGGACACAGGGGGATGTGGTCGCACCCATGGCTGACGAGCTAGCTGACGGATCCAGGCTGGCGACACGCGTGAAGCGCGAGACGAGCAATCCCGTTGATCTTGACGGCTCGTGGGCAGGCGGCACTGAAGCGGCGAAGCGGCTCGTGTTCGACAACGTCTCACACACCTTCCCGGACGGCACCGAAGTCCTGCGCCACGTCTCGCTGACCGTGCATGAAGGTGAGTTTGTCGCGGTGATCGGTCCGTCGGGCTGTGGCAAGTCGACCCTGCTCCGGCTGGCGTCGGGCTTGCTGCGGCCGACAGCTGGGCGTATCGAGTGCGACCGCGCCGACATCGGCTTCGTCTTCCAGGAGCCGACGCTGCTGCCTTTCAGGACGGCGCTCTCGAACGTGGAGCTGTTCGGGGAGCTCAATCGAATCCGCAAACCCGAACGCCGCCAGATGGCGCTCGAAGCCCTGGCGCGGGTTGGACTCGAGGGTTTCGAGGACAAGTATCCGAAGGCGCTCTCGGGCGGGATGAAGATGCGCGCCTCGCTTGCGCGATCGCTCATCCTGCATCCGACCCTCTTCCTCTTCGACGAACCGTTCGCCGCCGTCGACGAGATCACCCGACAGCGTCTCAACGACGACCTGGCTCGGCTGTTCTCACGCGAGCGGTTCGCAGCGACGTTCATCACGCACTCGGTAGCTGAGGCGTGCTACCTGGCGGGTCGTGTCGTGGTGATGTCGCGCCGCCCGGCGCGGATTCTGGCCGAGGTCGAGATTCCCTTCGCCTTCCCGAGGAGCGAAGATCTCCGCTTCGATCCGGCGTTCAGCGACTGTGCACGCGAGGTATCCGCGCGCCTTCGCGAGTCGGGGGCCTGAGAATGCCGGCTGACCAGGCCCGTTCGGACCGCGAACCCGGGGCACCGGGGGAGTTCCGCGCGACGGAGAACCCCCTCGTGATGACCCTCGAGGCTGCGGCGGGGCTCTCCCCGGAGTGGGCGGAAGAAGAGCGCGCTTTCCCCGCGCCCCGGCCTTCTCGTCTGCGGCGCGTTGTGCGCATCGCCGTCGGGCCAATTGCCGTGCTCGGGGTCGTCATCGGCATCTGGTACATCGTCTCCTACGCGGTGCTGAGCCCCGACAGGCGGTTCTTGCTCCCGCCGCTTCAAACCGTGTTCAATACCGCCTTCTTCCACCACGCTAATTTCGTCGTGCTCGTCGACGCTCTCGGCGTCACGACCGAGGTCGCGATGATCGGTCTGGCAATCGCGATCGCGATCGGCGTGCTCATCGCGATCGTCATGAGTGAGGCGAAGACCCTCGAACGCGGGTTCTACCCCTATCTCGTGGTTCTGCAGACGATTCCGATCCTCGCATTGGTGCCGCTGATCGGTTTCTGGATCGGGTTCGGGCTGTCGGCAAGGATCGTGGTCTGCATCCTCATATCGCTGTTCCCGATCATCGCCAACACCTTGTTCGGACTGCAGAGTTACTCGGAGTCCTACCGCGAGCTGTTCGACCTACACCGCGCGGGCAGGCTGACCAAGCTCGTCAAGCTCAAGCTGCCGATGGCGCTTCCGGCGATGTTTGCCGGATTCCGCATCTCGGCGGGGCTGAGCGTCATCGGAGAGATCGTGGGCGGTTACTTCTTCCAGCGCGGCTCTCAGGACATCGGAGCGCTACTCGACGAGTTCACCGCAACCATCAACGGACCCATGCTCATCGGGGCCATCATCCTCGCCTCGGTACTCGGGGTGTCGGTGTTCTTGGTGTTCGGAGGGGTCAGCGCCCTCGTCGTGGGCCGCTGGAAGGAATAGCGATTCGACGATTGCCGGATGGGAGATCGCAGGAATCCAAGTCAAAGCGTCAATGTCACAAGGAGGGACTGTGAACTTAAGACCAAGCAGAGGCGATGCGTTTCTAATAGGGAGAAGCATTTGGAGGCGATTCGGAATCACGGCAGCCGTCCTCCTGGCCGGTGCCACGACGGTGGCGCTCAGCAGTTCGAGCCCCTCGGCGGCGACGTCGAGGCACGCGCCCTCGGTTGCCGGCACCTCGCTGGCGAGCGTCTGTCCGAACCCGGTCAGGATTCTCACGGACTGGACGCCAGAGGCGGAGCAGGGCGCCTACTGGGAGCTGGCTGCCAGCGGCGGCACGTTCAACGCGTCGGCCAAGACCTACACGGCTCCCCTCGTCGACCCGTTCACGGGTAAGAAGACCAACGTGCACGTCGAGCTCATCATCGGAGGCCCTGCGGTCGGCTTCCTGGCCACTCCCGAGCTGCTCCACACCCACCCTAACTACCTGATGGGAGCGGACGACGTCGACACGGCGATCGCCGACGCGACCACGATTCCGGTCGTCGGGATCGTCGCGCCGTTCCTCAACTCGCTTCACATCCTGTTCTGGAACCCGGCCAAGTACCACTTCACGGGCTTCAGTGCCATCAAGAACAGCGGCGTCACAGTGCTGTACTTCAAGGGCACCGAGTTCATCGAGTACATGGCAGGGGCGGGCATCATCTCCGAGTCCCAGCTCGACGGCAGCTACACGGGCAGCCCAGCTCGCTTCGTCGCTGGCGGCGGGACGATCGTCCCACAGGGCTTCGCGACCGCCGAGCCTTTCATTTACACGCACGAGACACCTCAGTGGGACAAGACGATCGCCTACGAGCTGACCTCGAACACCGGGTACAACCCTTACTCGGAGATGGGCGAGACCACTCCCCAGAACCTCAAGAAGTACTCGTCGTGCTTCGCCAAGCTCGTGCCGATGATCCAGGAGGCTCAGATCGTGTACCTTGAGCGCCCAGCGCGCATCAACGTCCTCCTAGCACAGCTCAACACGGACATCGGAGAGATCGGCGGCGAATACAACCTGGCCGTGGCGCACTACGCCGTCAAGACGCTTCTGGCCGACAAGATCGTGGCACAGCCAGCGTCGGGTGCGTTTGGAAGCTTTGACATCTCGCGCGTAAACCACCTCATCTCTCAGCTCAGGCCCGTGCTTGACAAGGCCGGACAGCCACTTCCGGCCGGCTACTCCGCTGGCCTTGTGGTGACCAACAAGTTCATCGACAAGTCCATCAAGTTCACCTCGTACCACGGTCCGTACAACAACACGAAGGGCGTAATCACGGTCCAGCCGTAGACGCGAGCGCTCGTCCGAAGGGTTAGCGAGAGCGGGTCTGTAGACGCGTTCTCGCTAACCCGTCGCCGTGGGGAGGGTCCACGCGAACGTGTCCCGAAGGTCGTTGCTGGACGCGCTGGATCTCGCGAAAGACTCTGAGCGATTATGTGCAGTCGTAGTCAGCCGTACTCGATGATCCGCCGAGCGCTCGGGCTTCCGCGGACGTTGCCGACAGCTCCGTCGATCGGCGCCAGATTCGCTTGTCCTCCGACGAAATCGCATTGACTTCCCGGAGTCCTGTCCCCTCGCAAGAAGAGAATCCAAATTGGGTCCGAGCGGCCCGAACGGGGCGCTCACGCCGATGAAACCCTCCCACCGTCGCGGCAGCCTATGCGCCGGGGCAAACCTTCTCGATGGGCGCGGCAAAATCATGAAAAGAGTCACGCGCCTTGTCGACCGCAATGCAACAGCGGGAGCTCGAATGGGAGGAGGCGCAACTGCGCGGCACGACCGTGGATGCGGTTCGACGCCTGTATCTCGCTGATACACCGCTGCGCCGGCTCGAGGAGCCCGAGGATGTCGCCCGGGTCGTTGCGTTTCTTTCGAGCGACGACGCGTCATTCGTCACCGGTGAATCGATCGCCGTCAACGGCGGCGCCTTCATGGACTGAGCGACCGTCTCGATATGCGCCGAATCTGTCACGTCGAGAAACGACGGCGCTCGACGGATCCGAGTGTGCGCGGAGCAGATAACTTTCGCTCTTACGCTCGCGTTTGACCTGGTGCGAGACACATTCGCACAGCGCTGAGGCCCGTCTACCTGGCAGTCAAGAGGTTCGGGGGTTCGAGTCCCCTCGCCTCCACGAAAGTCCTGCGGGAGAGACAGGCCGAAACACGAAAGCGGGACGAAACCGCCGCGGGGAAACGACGGGCGACGGCATCTCGTCCCCGCGTCAATGCGATGGGCGCTTGCCTATCAATCACACTTACAATCCGGGTGCACGTCAAAATGGCGACAGATGGGAGCATCGATGGCAGAACATCCGAACGTCGAATTGACACGCCGCGGCTATGAGGCGTTTTCCAAGGGTGACTTTGCGGCTCTCACCGACGTATTTGCGGACGACATTGTTTGGCACGTTCCGGGACCTGGGCCTCTGGCTGGCACCTACCGTGATCGCGATGCCGTCTTCGGTATGTTCGCCAGGCTCGCCGAGGAGACGGGCGGCACCTTCAGATTGGAGGTGCACGACGTGCTCGCGGATGACGACCATGCGGTGGCGTTGGTCACCGGTTTTGCATCCCGGGGAGGAAAGTCGCTCGAGAGCCGCGAAGCTCACGTGTTTCACGTCAAGGGCGGCAAGATCACCGAGTTCTGGCAGTCGACGACCGAACCCGAGGCTGCGGTCGAATTCTGGACCTGACGGAGAAGCATCGCCAATCCGGGTGAGCTGACCCCGCGGATCCTTCGCTTCGCGTTCGCGCAGATCGAGATCAGCAGTTCGACGAATTATCGAGATAGACGGTCGTGATAATCGCGAGAGACAACAGCGTTGTCGGCCGCCGGTCGGCGCTTTTGTGGTGGTCGGAGTCTCGTGTGTCAGGTAGCAACCCTGCCTCGCGGCCGGCCAGCGCAATCTCGGTAACGGGCGGCCGAGGTTCGGCTACTGATCAGATAGCTCTGTCTCGACGACCGTGACCTCGTCGGCACGACGAATCGTGCCGGGGGTGACGACCGATGACCAGACCCCGAAAGTGCCGTCGTGGCTCTTGGCGAGGGCACGGTAAACGTCGAGATCCCGATCTAGGCCGGGTTGTGGTCGCGTCACCATCGTGCAGCGCTCACATGGTGCTTGGCCTTGGAGTTCAACTTCCCCAAGTCGAATGCGCTTGCCGGTCCACCCATCCTCCACCCACCCGACGGCGTCCGTCTCGATCACCACGTTGGGTCGGAACCGCCGAACATCCCACGTGCCTCCGGGATGAAATTCGGCCCCCTGGCGCAGGCTGGAAGTGGTCAGCAGCAGAAGCGGAAACGCATCAACGAAATGACTAGCAGGCATCGTGAACGTCAGCGCCTGGCTGGTGTCGTCCGTGGCGTCCTCAAAGTACTCAGCGACCCGGGAGCCCGAGCCGACAGCGGATACCAGCCGCACCCGACGGCCCAGCCACTCCGAGAGGACTGCGTCCGTCTCGCTGCCAGGACCGGTCAGAACGCGACCATCGGGAAGCGTGATCTCGGCTTCGCCGCCGGTCGTTAGCCGAGACGAAGCCAGCAGCAGCGGCGGCTCTCGCCGTCCGGTGAGGATATTCCCGGTTGTCTCATCGCGAATTCCCCATTCGCGATCGCCGATCGCGCCCGATGCCTCGATCACCATCTCGGTGAGCTGCTCGCCCCGCAACGACTTGACTGGATGACGCCACAACTCGATGACCTGCATGGCGGCCCCCCTTTCAAACTCGACTCCTCTGGCGTGGCTGCCGACCGCCGACCGAGGCCCCTAGCGAAGCGCTCCTGCAAGTAACGGACGATGCTCGACAGTTAAATCTGAAACCATCCGGTAGAAGAGCGCAGAAGTGCTCGGTCCGGGGGATCACTTGATAGAGAAGCTCCCTACACGAGGCGACGCTCGGTTGCCCAACGGGTGAGCTGGTGGCGGTTCGAAAGCTGGAGCTTGCGCAGAACGGCCGAGACGTGACTCTCGACAGTCTTTACCGAGATTGACAATTCCTTTGCGAGCTCCTTGTACGAGTACCCACGCGCGATCAAACGGAGGACGTCGCGCTCTCGCGGTGACAGCAAATCGAGTTCCGGGTCAAAGCTCGGGATCGCGTCGCCGGGCAGGGCTGCAAAGGCGTCGAGAACGAAGCCGGCAAGACGAGGTGAGAAGACGACGTCTCCCTCCGCTACTCGCCGTATGGCGTCCACGAGCTCGGACCCGGCGATCGTCTTTGTCACGTAGCCGCGTGCTCCGGCACGAATGACCGCAATCACATCCTCGGGCGCGTCGGAGACCGAAAGTGCGAGGAAGCGGATCTCGGGATGTAGTTGGTGCAGCGCGGAAACAACGGTCGCGCCGCTTCCGCCGGGAAGATGGATGTCGATCAAGACGACGTCCGGGAGGCGCTCGGAGATGAGCTCGATGGCTGGAGCAACGTCATCGGCTTCGCCGATGACGTCGACCGCGTCACCGAGCTCGGCGCGCACCCCTGCGAGGAAGAGCGCATGGTCGTCAACGAGGAAGACGCGAGGACGGGCGATCACGCCGCGCTACCGCCGCGCCATCGTGAGGATGATCTCGGTGCCTTCGCCTGGGCTGCTCCTCACCGTGGTACGTCCACCGTGGCGCGCCATTCGTCCGCGGATCGACTCGGAGAGTCCACGTCGATCGGGGGACACCGCCTTCTCTTCGAAGCCCTGACCGCGATCACGCACGTACATCGCCACCGAGTTCGGATCGACCTCGACGAACAAGGAGACCTCGTCCGCGCCCGACCACTTGGCTGCGTTGACCGTCGCCTCGCGACCGGCCTCGACCAAGGAGCGCAGATCGTCATCGAGAGCACAGTCACCGACGACCACCGCTTCGACGGGGACACCGTGCCTCGCTTCGACGTCGCGCTGGATGCGCTCAATCGCCGCCGACATCGTCGCGTCCTCGTCGGAAAGCTGACCCGGGGCCCGTCCTTCGAAGAGCCAGTTGCGCAGCTCGCGCTCCTGGGAGCGGGCGAGCTTCACGACCTCGTGGGGATCGCCGGCCGAGCGCTGGATGAGGGCAAGAGTCTGCAGCACCGAGTCGTGCACGCGTGCCGCCATGTCGGCGCGCTCCTCCGCACGTGCGCGCGCCTGGCGCTCGTCGACGAGGTCACGGGCGACGTGGAGCCACCACGGTCCGAAGAGGACGAAGGCGCCCGCAACGACGAGAAGCAGGCCGAGGACAGGATGGATCAACCCGAGGCTCCGGCCATGGGTGAGGAGGTAAAAGCCGTAGGCCACGAGGGCAGCGCCGGAAAAGAGGCGGATCACGAGAAGGCGCCAGGAGCGACGTCCCGTGAAAGTGATCGCCGACAGTGGCTCGAGTTCTCTTTCGAGGATGGCGCGCTCGTCGAGGCTCACGTTCCGCCATACGAGCACGAGACCACCCGCCGTGATGAACAGTGGCCAAGCGATGGTGTTCAGCCACGCCGCGCCAGCAAACGAAGCGACGATGAGGACGAGGGCCAACAAGGGGACCAGCGCGAGCACGAGTGCGATTCCCCGCTTGTCCGCGACGGCGCGGGAGACGGCACTTTTCTCCTCGCCCTCGACCGGAAGGAACAGCCAGGCGAGAACGTAGACCGTAATTCCGAATCCGCCGGCGAGCGTGCTGAGAACGAACGCGGCGCGGACGACTGTTTTGTCGACGCCCAAGCGGTTCGAGAGACCCTCGGCCACGCCCCCAACCACGCGCTCGTGCATCGTCCGGCGCAATGGTCCTGGTCGACGCGGTGTTCTCCACCACCTTTCGCGGTGCCAAGATCCGCGGTCGCCCGGTCCCCACCAGGCGCCGGAGGGGACTCGCGACCATGGCGCGGTTCGGTGTCCGAGTTCATCGCTCGTCGCTCGGTCTCGCCGCGTATCGATAGGGCGCGTGCCCCGTGCCGGGTCTGTGGAACCTGGCAATCGCTGCATTGCGCACCGCCACCAGGGTGGCCGCGGACCGTTGCGGACGTCAGGTGAAAGGCGGCCGGCCGCGGGCTGCTGGCCTTGGCCGACGACGCCGGAGCGGGGTGACGCCGACTCTGAGGACGTTTCGATGACTCGATGATCGCGCCCTCGCGGCGCACTCGGCATCAGGGAGGACCCTGACCGCCAGCAGGCCCAGTCAGGGATGAATCCGGGTCGCTCCCGATTCACATCGTCTAGGCGTCGCCCAATGATGTTCGCATGACAGAACACCCGATTGAAAACCACGACAACCCGCTCCGGCGGACCACCAACGGGCGGATCGTCGCTGGCGTGGCGGGCGGCATCGCCGAGTACTTCGACGTCGATGTAGCCGTCGTGCGGTTGGCTTTCGTTGCCTTCACGCTGCTCGGGGGAATCGGCGCACCGCTCTACGCGGCGGCCTGGCTGCTCATCCCCGAAGCCGGCGCTGACGCGTCCGTTGCGGCGGAACTGCTTCGTCGGCACCAGGCCGCCTGAGCCGTCCCCTCCATTGCCGAATAAGCGCGAGACGAAAGAGCGCAAAGGAAAGAGAGCACCTCGATGAGCGGCTACAACGTCCCCTCTTGGTCCCCGAAATCCGCGTGGCGGCGGGGATCCGAATCAGTGCCCCCTTCTGAACTGCGAGTCTCCGATGCCGAGCGGCACGAAGTCGTCGACGCCCTCTCGAAACACTTTGCCGACGGCCGACTCGACCAGACGGAATTCGATGAGCGGATGGGCAAGGCGATGTCAGCGAAGACGCGAGCCGACCTCTCCGGACTTCTGGTGGATCTCCCAACGTTTGGCGACCAGTCCGAGCCTTCCGTTCGCATGCACCGGCGATCGCGTGGCGTCCTGGTCTTTGTCGCGGTGGGTTTGCTCTTCTTGGCCCTGTCCGGCCCTTGGTGGTGGAATCCCTGGGCCGTCGGTCACGCGACGTTCCCCCTCTTGATCCTTGTGTTCATCGCGATCCTGCTCTTGCGCCGCTCATGGCGGGGTTGGCACTACCACCACCCGGCCGATCACGAGGCGATCCATCACCCCTAGGCATTTCGAGCGTTTGCGAGCAAGCCGGGCTCGACAGATTTAGCGCTGTCCTTCCTAAAGGTCTACGCCGATGGGTGGTCAATAGACCCAGACCGTTATCCCGATAGGTGCGAGGTTTTCTGCCCAGATCCAATCGATGGCTTCGTTGGAGACCCGCACGCAACCATGGGAGACGGGATACGGCGGAACGTAGCTGTCGCCGTGAATTGCGAAGCCTTCGTCGAAGAAACGAGGGCGCCAGAGGGCTCCCAACGTATCGATGACCAACCCGTCCACGACGCGGCCGATGCTGAAGACACCTTGAGGTGTTATCGCAACGCTCGTCACCCCGTCTTCGGTGTAGGTGTAGCCCCCACCCGTCGAAGTGTTGAGCACGTATTGCAGAGAACCGTTCCTCACGAACATCAGTAGGTCGGTTCCGAGATCGACATCGATCGCATCGCCCGAGGTCGTGCGCGGATGAGGAAAAATGCCTTCGTTCAGCGCTGTCACGAACTGCGCATCGACGACGCCCGTGCGGTCCAGCCCCGCAGCTTTCTCGAGGGCGTACACGGCCTGCTGGGTCGCGTCTCCGAAAACGCCGTCGGGGGTTCCGAGCCAATACCCAAGAGCGCTCAGCCTTTGCTGAAGGAGTGCCACCTCAGGACCGCTCGCTCCCTCCGCGAGTGTGGTTCCGGGAGCCAGAACGAAGGGGAGCTCAGTGTCGACATCCTCGACAGCGGGGACGCTGGTGGCAGCACGGAAATCGCCAGCTGCCCTAACCGAAGCTCGAAGGAACACCTTTCCCTTCGTTTGAAAGGAACACCGAAAGACTGCGATGCCCTTTCGGTTCGTCCTTGCGGCCCGGAGGTTGACAAAGCGGCCATTCTTTTGACGACGAAGAAAGACAATCCGCCCTGCGTCACGTGGCGCGACGAAGGCTTCGATTCTCGTCATCTCGCCAGGCTTTACGGCGGTGGCAGCGAGTGTCAGCGAGACGTGAGAAGTGACCAAAATCGCCGGATCGTCCCGCAGCCCGGAAGTTCGACCGGTTTGAGCAGCACCCGCAGAACTCGCAGCGATCGCGGAAGTCACAAGGAAGGTCGTCAACCACAAGCACACCTTGCGCAAGGGGGCATTCACGGTGCACGAATTATTGAGCTAGAGCGCATCGCCTGTCGAGGCGACTGGGGTCATTCAGTACCGACGCGCGTCGAGCCCACCCCGCTCTGAGATTGTCTCGTCGTCGAAGCCCACCTTCGCGAGGGCGCCGGATCCGGGACTAGCTGCACTTCTCAGCTGAATCTCAGCGGACAGCATCGTCGAGCGATGATGACAACGGGTCGCCAGTCGGTTGCCGACCCTCGGCGCTTCGGGATGCGCTCCCACCTCCACCTGCCGACATCGTCATCCGCTGGTCCTCCTTCTCCGGAGTGGCCATCCGTGAAGCGAAAATGGTTCGGACTGCCGCCGCCGGATCATCTACCAGGTCGATGGTGCCCAGTGCGTCGTGCGGGTGACGCCGTCCGGCGGCCTGTGGCCTCGACAAGAGATCCACGCTGAAACGGGCTCGAGCGAACGCGGAAGGGCTCGATGGGCAGCCGGCCGCCAGGCGCAGATCATTGGCGGGTCAGGTTTGGCTGGCGCCACACTCGTCTGATGGAAGAAGCCATCCCAATCCTTCGAACCAGTGACGCAGGCCGCTCACTTGAGCGGTACGCCCGGCTTGGCTACTCAAAGGAGTGGGAGCATCGATTCGAGCCGACATTTCCGGCCTTCGTGAGCGTCGCTCGCAATGGAGGCTCACGCCTGTTTCTTTCGGAGCACGAAGGCGACGCGACGCCGGACACCCTTGTCTATCTCCGAGTGCACGACCTAGAGGCAGTGGCAAACGAGTTCGGCCGCGAGATCGTTGAACAGCCGTGGGGTCGAGAAGTACATCTCACAGATCCGGACGGCAATCGATTCGCGATAGGAGCGGCCGCCGACTAGCCCGACCAACGTCGTCGCGACGATCCGGCGATAGGTGCGAATGGTCAAGTTGCCGCTCGACGATTCCGGATAGAAAACCCGCTCGTCGCGTGCACTACGAGACCGACCGCGAGTCCGAGCTAGTCGCCCCCTTGGCCTCCCCAACGTCCGTCTCCGAAGTCCCGCAACGGCGGCCCGGAGAAGTAGTACTGGGCCAACCGGAGCACCTGCCTCTCATCAAGCTCGTCAATATCGACCCGCACATCGGCCACCACTTTGGCGGCGACCTCGGGGGCATGCTTTTCCGCGTACGCGACCCAATGGTGAGACGCGTTTGCCTTCCCCCCGCCGTGGCCTAAAAGCAGAATCGTCCCCGCCGGTCTCAAAGCTTCGGTGAGCTCGTGCCAGTACTCCGGACTGTCGTCCTCGTAGGTGCCTTTTGGGTTTCCGGCGCGATGGTGAATCTTGTGGAACAGACCACGCGGATCGGTTGCGACAATGCGCTCCGGGCGTTCGCCAGGTGAGGCGTCCGTCGGATAGATCGTGCTATCGCGGAAATCGATCACTGCGACGACGTTTTTGTCTCGGACGAGCTCAAGGTTGTCAACCATCGTCATACTTCCTCCCGTTTCGTTATGAGGTCATCCTGTTCAGGATGTCTTCAGGACCTATTTCTAGATTTCTGCCAAGGGGTTCGGCTCTTAGTGACCTGGAGGATCGGCCGGGAACGCGCCGAAGAAATTGCGAGCAAACGAGCCCGCGATGGTTGAGGCATCCTTCCAGTTACTCCAACGATGCCGTTGCTGGATATCTGGCACAACTGTGCGCAGCGCCTGCCGGAGTCGCGACAACCACCGCGACGGCGGCGACGACGAAGGCCTTGCTTATACGGAACCTTTGGCCCTTGGTCGAACCGCCGTTCGTTCGTAGGTACGATCTGGACGCGCTAAAAGAACATCGTCTCTTTCGCCGTGCAACGGCGTGTCGGAATCGGTGAGGAAGAGGTCGGTCAGCTATGTCACGAACTACTCCGACAACGAAGCCCAAGACGGGTGGCATTGTCGTCGGCGTTGATGGTTCGCCGTCGTCAAAGAAGGCTCTCGCCTGGGCAGCCACGCAAGCGCGACTCACCGGTTCGCGCCTGTACGCCATCGCGACGTGGCACACGCCGTTGAGTTATGGCTGGCCACCTCCATGGCCGGAAGGTTTCAACCAGGAGGCTGAATCCAAGGCCGTACTCGAAGAGACGGTCGCTGAGGTTCTCGGGACCGATCCCGAGATCGAAATCACAACCGAGGTCCTCGAGGGTTATCCCGCTCTTCTGCTCGCCGAGCGGTCCAGAAGTGCATCGCTCATGGTCGTTGGTTGCCGTGGCCACGGCGAGTTCGCCGGAATGCTGCTCGGTTCCGTGAGCGAATACCTCTCGACACATGCGCACTGCCCCGTCGTTATCATCCGAGATCACGAGGAAATCGACCCTTCGAGATTGTGAACGCGACCCGACTCCGAGTCGCGAGGTTCGAGAGATCGATTCGACGATCGGGTTATGCGAGTTCGCCCGTCTTGGTTCCGTGCGCACCTCCGCAGCGGTGAGGATCTAGCCACCGAGGCTTTTGACGAGAGCGAGCTCGCACTCTGCCCTTAGAAGTGCTGGTGTGGCGTCCGTCGACCTCCGATCACTTCGCGTCCTGGCGCTAGACGCACAAGAAAAGGATGCAAAGTTTCGGCGTCGTTGTCGTCGTAGTGGGCGGGATTGTCGTCGTGGTCGTGGTGGTCGACGGCGGTCTCGTCGTCGTCGTCGTCGATGTCGAAGTGGTCGTCGTCGAGCCCAGCAGCCCCGTCGTCGTTGACGTCACTCCCGGCAACAGCGTCGTCGTTGTGGTCGTTCCCAAGGGCGCGGTCGTGGTTGTCGTGGGCGATGCACTGCTCCCGTTGGACTTGGCGGGAGAGCCCGTTGACGACGACTTCGACGAGGTATCACTCGCCGGGGTTGACGGAGGATTCCTCGTGGTTCCCGAACCGCCCGTGCCGTGCTTTGACCTGGTGTCGGCCGACCTTGATTGGTGTCGTCGTTCATCGTCAGCAGCTCGACTCTTCGATCGGTCGGGCGCGTTGCTTGTGGCGACGGCGGACACTCCGGCACCGACATGGTGCTCGACCGATACGGCGTGGCTCACGTGAGGAACGTCGTTCGAGAACGAACCGTGGAGCGTGGCCGCGTGCCACGCTAAGGCGCTTCCGACGGTGATGGCCGTGGCACCGAGCGCGGCTTGTCCCGCAGCAGCAACGGCGTGTCCGACAAGACCCAGTCTGGCGACGAACGGAAGGTCGGCGATCCAAGAGAGCGGGCTGACGGTCCAGCGGAGCCGACCGAGAGAGATATTGAGGAAGGCACGGACGATCACGGGATCGAATTGGGTTCCCGCGCAAAGCGTCAGCTCCTTTCGCGCGGCTACGACCCCTATCGCCTTCTTGTACGAGCGGACCGCGGTCATCACCTCGAAGGAATCCGCGACCGACACGATGCGGGCGCCGAGGCAGAGCTGGTCGCCGGACAATCCAAAGGGGTAACCGGAGCCGTCGTAGCACTCGTGGTGCTGTTCGATGACGAGACTCCACTCTCCGAGCCAAGGCGCGAGCGGGGCGATGAGTCGCCGCCCCTCCAGAGGATGGTTGCGCACCTCCGCCCACTCCTCGTCCGTCAGCTTTCCGGGCTTGTTCAAGGTGTGGGGGTGGACGCCCAGCTTTCCGACGTCGTGAAGGAGCGAGGACCACCGCAACCGATCTCGGGCGTCGGAGGAGAGATGCAACTCCTCGGCGATCATGTCGGTGAGTGCTCGCACTCGCTCGGAGTGGCCTCGCGTCGCGCGGTCATGGCGGCTGAGCGAAGCCGCGAGCGCGAGGATCTCGCTAGCCGCATCCCTCGGGACGGTGCCGATTTCGCCGTTCGCGTTCCGCTCGAGACTCCGCACGGAGCCAGATCGCCATGCGACCTTCAGTCGCTTCGGCGCCTGGTCAGGGAACAGCATCGTCATCTTGAAGAGCGCGGCGAGTGGAAGGAAGCGCCGACCGAACCGCTCGAGTCCAACGAAGACGACGGTGGACGAGCCGAGCACCGCCGCCCACCACGCCACGTGCTCGATCAGGGTGCTGCCGCGAGTAAGGGCGCGCCCAACCTCGACCGCGGTCGCGACGGAAGCCACGAGGGGGATCGTCACCGTGGCGGCGGTCAAGATGATGCTCAGCACCGGGCGGGAACGCCACCGGTTGTTCGGCACGAGCTATCTCTCCCGCGGGGTGGGATGCTCGCTCTCAGGCGTCAATGGACGTCAACCAAGATCGCCGGCGCGCCGGGCCGCGCCCACGATCTTCGGACCAACGTCCCCCGCCTGCGGATGCTTCACTCGACGATTCGCCCTTCGTCTCCGCGTCTCCTCCTTCCTAACGACCGCGGAGACCCACTTTTCACGCTGAAGATGCGAGAAAAGCCCGACAGCCGACGGAATGCTCGATTTTCCGTGTTTCCGTTCACTTGGCACTCATGACACTCAGTGGCGTCGTGGGCAGGCTCGATCTTTGCCCCCCCCCCCACTCGGGGCGATGTTTGCGACCACCATTCTCCGGGACGACGGATTCGGGCACGTCGACTTTCGGGCGCTCTTGCCGCGCTTGCAAGGACTGGTTTTCGCCTCCGACTGACGTGCCTCGAGCGAGCGGTTCGTAGTGCCGGGACGCGCACGGCCGCAGCGCTTAGGTCATCGCGAACCCCACTGGCAGCGCGCCCAGCGGGGGTGCACCTATCCTGCTGCTGCACACTTCGAGCAGCGGGCCCGGCTGGTCCGCGGCGGATCGTGAAGGAACATTGCCGTGAACCTGAAGATGAATCTCGCCCTTCGGCCGCTCGGTTGCTGGGGTGGCCCGTGCTGAGGCGTTCCAAGCAACAACCGGCACCGGCGAGTACTGAGCCGATGGCGGTGAGCACCGAACAATCCGTAGCACCAAGCGAGCCCAGCGCGACGGCGTCCACGTTGCCGCCCCTCGAGGAGCGACTCGCCATCTACCGCAAGATGGCGGAGATGCGTGCCTTCGAACAGCGTGTCTACGACCTTTTCTCGCAAGGGCTCGTTCAGGGCACGAGCCACCTCGGACTCGGCCAGGAGGCGATCGCCGCGGCGTTCGGCGTCGCGATGCGCGAGGACGACTACACGTTCGCCACCTACCGCGGACACAACCACACCCTTGCCCGTGGAGCGGCGATGACGGCCGCGATGGGCGAGGTGATGGGGCGCTCGTGCGGACTCATGGCAGGCAAGGGCGGTTCAATGCACCTCACGAGCGTCGAGCACCACATGATGGGGTCGTACGCCATCGTCGGCGCCCACCTCACGATCGCGAACGGCGCGGCGTTCTCGGCGAAGTACCGCAATTCGGGTCAAGTCGCGGTGTGCTTCTTCGGAGACGGCACGACGAACATCGGCGCGTTCCACGAAGCGCTCAACCTCGCCGTGGTGTGGTCCTTGCCTGTGGTCTTCGTTTGCGAGAACAACCTATGGACGGAGTACACACCGATCGCTCTCGTCACCGCGGCGGAACATCCGGCCGCGAGCCGTGCCGCCGCCTACCGACTCGAACCGATCCTCGTCGACGGGAACGACGCCGACGCCATGTTTGCGATCGCGCAGAAGACCATCGGTCTCGCGCGACTTGGTCGCGGTCCATCGCTCGTGGAGGCGGAGACGTATCGCCACGGCGGACACTCGCGAGCGGATCCCGCGACGTACCGGCCGGACGAAGAGGTGGCCGAGTGGAAGGCGCGTGACCCAATTCCCCGCTACCGGGAGCGCCTGATCGCAGCCGGCGTCAACAGGACCGACCTCGACGCGATCGACGCCGACGCCACCTCGGCCGTGGATCGCGCGACGGAAGAGGCGACGGCGAGCCCGCCACCTTCTGCGTCGTTGGTCGAAAAAGACCTCTTCGCGGATGGGGGGTCGACATGGCGGAGGTGACCTATCGCGACGCCGTGGCGAGGGCAATCCGCCAGGAAATGGCACGTGACGAACGCGTCGTCTTTTTTGGCGAGGACGTAGGCGCGCCGGGCGGCGTGTTCAAGGCGACCGTGGGATTGCTCGACGAGTTCGGTCCGAAGCGGGTGCTCGACACGCCGATTTCCGAGCAGGCGATCCTCGGGGCCGCGATGGGAGCGGCGATGACCGGCCTGCGTCCGATCGCAGAAGTCATGTTCTCGGACTTCTTCGCCGTTTGCTGGGACATCGTCGCGAACGAGATCGCGAAGGCCCGCTACATGACGAACGGGCAGATGACGATTCCGCTCGTCGTCCGGTCAGCGAACGGCGGTGGGGTGAGGTTTGGGGCGCAGCACTCCCAGTCGGTCGAGAACTGGGCGATGGCGGTACCGGGGCTGAAGGTTGTCGCGCCGTCGACACCGCGCGACGTCGTCGGGCTGTTCGCTTCCGCGGTCCGGGACGACGATCCTGTGCTCTTTTTCGAGCAGAAGTCCCTCTATCCGGTGAAAGGAGAAATCGAAGACGGCGAGATCATCGAGCCGCTCGGTCGCGCTCGCATCGCGCGCGACGGCGATGACGCGACCGTCGTCGCGCTCGCGGCGATGGTGCCTCGCGCGCTCGACGCCGCCGACCTTCTCGCGCGCGAGGGGATCGAGATTGCAGTGATCGATCTCCGATCACTCGTCCCTCTCGACGTTTCGACCGTGATCGCGTCGGTTCTCAACACGGCGCACCTCGTCACCGTGGAGGAGAACCCCCGTCTGTGCGGATGGGGCGCGGAGCTCGCCTCGATCATCGCCGACGAGTGTCTCTACGACCTCGACGGGCCCGTCGTGCGCGTGACGACGCCGCATGTCCCCTTGCCGGCCGCGGACGTTCTCGAAGACGCGGCATTGCCGTCAGTCGAGCGCATCGTTGCCGGAGTGAAGCGCTCGCTTGGGTGAGCGCGTGAGCGAACTGAGTGGGAGATCCTGACACCGGCGCGCCGGGAGGGACCTCAACTGGAATTGGGACTTCGCTCTCCGGAGCACGCCGCGGCCTCCGCTGCCCTTATGGCTCCCAGACCGCTCCGTCATGCGCGAAGACGACTCTTTTCGGGTCGAAGGCAAGGAGTCGTTCAATCCAGCCACGTACTGGTGCGAGATTTTCCGCGTGGCGATCCCGCATAGCGCGCGCTGCAAGGACGTCGCGACCGAACGATGTCGCCGTCTTGTGGCTTTGGCCCGCGATGATCACCGTTCCGTCCCCTCGGCGTACGACGACCGACTGGTGGCCCTCGGTATGGCCTGGAGTGGGCACAACGAACACGTGGCTCAGAATCTCTGACTCGCCTTCCAAGAGCTCGTACGTGAGACCCGGCGCATCGACCAGCTCCGCAAGGGTGTATTCGGGTGTTCTCGCTGCTTGGAGTTCGACCCGCTGGGTGAAGATCGGCCGTCCGGCGAGCTCAGGGTTTCCGCCGCAGTGATCGAAATGAAGGTGGCAATTCACGACGTGGCTGACATCGGACACGGACGCGCCGGCACTCGCCAGTGCTTCGCCGAGCGGCCTGCGGCGTGGTCGGTAATAGGCGTCGACTTCCGGGTGCGAACCGATGCCGGTATCGACAACGACCACGCCATCGGGGTGAAAGATGAGGTAGCCAAAGCAGGGACGGACTCGAGGTCGCCTGGTCTCTTTCGCCGGCTCCATGAAGTAGCCAAAATCGATACGGTGCACCGGGAGCTCCGCCACGATGCGAGAGAAGTTAGGCGGTCAACGACAACGCGGTGGGCCGAAGTGCTTTCTGAACCGTGGCCCGCATTCGTTGCCCGGCTTCGCCGGGCGGGCTCGCGCGGGTTGCGTGTCCGCCGCGCGGTCAGCGAACGCGTTGGCATCTTCGGCACCGGCTCCAATCGGATAACGCGAGTTGACGACAAGCAAGGACCCGCGGGGCTCCTGCCCTGCCCACGTCGACGCGGGAAGTGGTGCCGGACACTGAATACGTCCGGTTCTGACCGGGGACTGAGTCACGAGATCGGATCCATCGCCGCCAGCGCTGCTTTCAATTCGGCGCGTAGGTCTCGTTCCGTCCATGTCGTGTAGAGCGGCCCAGTGCCATCGGTCACCAGCTTGCGGACCAGTCCCACCCCGCGTGCACCGACCGGTCCCCTCGAGAGAAGGCGGCCAATCAGCGCCTCGAGCTCATTCTGAGTGCCGCGGACGCGATCCCGGGCGAGGGGTGCTTTCAGTCGTGCGGGTGTTGGTCGGTCGGCAGCGGCGACGATCCTTTCCAGGCTGCGTGCCAACCGGCATCGCTCCGAGCGCCGTGTGATCCGCTCGGCGTGCAGTAAGAGCGCGAAGTCACGGTCGGGTGTGTAGCCTGCGGCGAGCTCGCGATCGAGCGTCGACGCCCGCAACCTAACGAAAAGTCGGTCCGAAGCGCGTACTCGCCGACTGGAGAGACCGGAGCGCTCGTCGAAGAGAACGATCATCCCCACCTCCTCTCGGGCTGCGCGAGCCGGCCTACGGCGCCGCGCGTGACCAGTAAGCACATTTAAACAGTCATGTCGAGACCTGTCAAGTCGTTTTAATGGTCACGATCTGATAATGTCCCTTCATGCCCCAGCCTTCGTGGGTGTCCGAAGAGGAGACGAAGCCGGCGCCGATGCCGCTTCTGCTCGTGCAATCGTTCGTAAATACCTGGGAGGGAGACTCGGAGACCGACCTTCTCGCCGACCTCGGATCCGCCCGGGAGTGGCTCTCCGCTGCTGGGCTCATTTCTCCAGGCGGCGGACTCGATGAAGAGGACTTGGCCTCCGCTCGAGCCACGCGCGAGAGCATCCGGGCGCTTCTCGTCCGCAACGGCGGTGGGCCCGCACCGCACACGTCGGCGCTTGACGCCTTGGACTCGCGCGCCCGGTCGTCTGGGTTTCGGGCGAGTATCGGTGGGACCGGGCTGGTCGAGATAGAGGCAGAGGCGAACGAGGGACCGATCAGGTACGGGAGACTCCTCCTGATCATCCGTGACGCGCAGCTCGATGGCACCTGGGCGCGTCTCAAGGCATGCCACAACTGCGAATGCCGCTGGGCCTTCTACGACCGCTCGCACGCCGGACGCGGTGCATGGTGCGACATGGCCGCGTGTGGAAACCGCATCAAGAACCGCAATCTCCGTTCGCGTCGGCAGAGAACGGCGGCGTCCAACAGCTGATTAGCGCGCTGCGTCGGCTCGTGCATGAACGACGTGAAAACCATCGTCAAATCCGCGTCAGTGGTCTCGCGGGCTTCGAAGAACCGTCGCGACGTTGGGATCAGGACGTTCCGACACGCGCCGGGATCTAACTTGTGCACGCATGAGGGGATGCGGGAGCGGATTCCGAACCGCGTCGATGGTGGTTGCGCTTGCGTCGTTCACGTGCGCCCACTTCGAAGCACAAAGCGCTGGTGCTCAGGCGAAGACGTCTCGGGGCACCGCAGAGACCCGAGCTGATAATCGGCCAGCGCCTCCTGCGTTCTTGGCCAAGGTGGCGTCGGTCAGCGCCGAGCAACTCGGGGCGACTTGGCATGCGGGGTGTCCGGTTGCGCCGCAGGCTCTTCGGCAGATCCGCATGACCTATTGGGGATTCGACGAGCAGCGCGCACGTCGGGGCGCTGATCGTGAACGAGTTGGTGGTCGCTGCCGTGATCAACGTCTTCGCCACCTTGTACCGGCACCGTTTTCCGATCCGCGAAATGATCCCCGAGTCTGCGTATGGGGGCGACGACAACGCGGCGGCAGCAGCCGACGACACGTCGGGCTTCAATTGTCGCTACGCCGTCGCGCCCGGGCTACAACATTGGTCCGTCCACGCGTACGGCGAGGCGATCGACGTGAACGACGTCCAGAATCCCTACGTCGATGGCTCGATCATCATCCCGCCGGCGGGGCGTGCCTATCTCGACCGTTCCGACGTTCGCCCCGGCATGGCGGTGTACGGGGGGGTCCTCGTCGACGCGTTCGCCACGATTGGCTGGCAATGGGGTGGTCGGTGGGTGGACTCGCCTGACTACCAGCATTTCTCGCTCACTGGAGGTTGACAGCATGAGCTTGCGTAATTGCGGTTGGCTCCGGCTCGATCAGCTCCGGAAGTCAGCGACCGAATCCAGTACGCGGGTCGTGGTCTGCGGCGGAAACCGCTGTTACGACATCGGATGCACGCTGAAGAACGACCAGATGACGGTGTTTGCGTCGATCGCGTTGCTCTGCGGGCCGAGCACTGCGGTGAGGGTTCTCGGCAGCTTCGGGCCGCCAGGCCACTCATGTCCTTCGCCGCTGATGGTGTAGAGCTCGACGATCGCCGACGCCTCGCACCGGCCGTACTGCGTGAGCGTCACGCCGTTCGCCGGGTGCGAGACCGTCGCTGTTTGGGCGCATCGATCTTGGGTCGCCCAGTCGTGGGCAGACGTTGGTACCGAGTACGTCCAGTACGCCTCGCCGTGTCCTTCGTAGGGATCGATGGGGTCCGCCGTGCCATGGATGGCGAGAATCGGAACCGCGCGTTCGGGTTTGCACGGCGTCGGGTGACGGAGGCCGCTCACCACCGCCACGGCCGCGAACGTCATCGACGCGTCGCACGCGAGCTGGCTCGCGATGCGTGCGCCCCCTGAGAAACCCGTCGCGTAGACCCGGCTCATGTTGACGCAATAGCGCTGGCCCACGATACCGACGAGGTCGGTGAGGAACGACACGTCATTCGGTGATCCCGAAGGCACGGCTCTGCCGCCGACGAGCGGCTCTCCCGGGACGTTCCAGTCATAACCCGATCCGTCAGGAATTACGGCCTGGGGATAGACGACGATGAATCGGTCGCTATCGGACGTTGCATTCATGCCGGTGAACAGCTCCTGGTCGGTCGGGGTGGCGCCGCTCCCGTGCATGTTGAGAACGAGCGGAAGTTTCCGAGAGCCGGTGTACCCGGACGGGACGTGCACGATCGCGCTGCGCTCGTGCCCTCCGATCGTTGCTGTAATCAGCGAAGAGCCATTGTGCGATCCACATCCAGAACGTCCGGAACGCGGCGACTCGCCGCTCACTGGTATTGCGTGCCCTGTGGCCGAAGACGTGACGGCTCCGATCGGGCTGACGATGCTCAGACTGACGATGACGGTCGAGGCAATGAAGAGGAGAGAGGTCCTCGGAGTTCGACGCCGCGGTTTCCGTGAGTCTTTTAGCGAGTGATCGGCCATTGCTCCTTCAATCGCGTGTGCGCTGGTCTCCGTGGTCGCCGAACGATACGTCGTTCGGCGACATGCCGTTGGGAATGAGCATCGCAACGCGAGGGCATTCAGATCAGTGCAGCGCGCCGAGCTCGGACGCGACCTTTCGACGCAAGGTGTATGACGAGACACGCCGGAGAATGATGTCTCCGTCAGCTCGATTCCGTCTGATTCGTTGGCATCTTTCGGGCGCCACGACAGAGCACCGATCGCGTCGTAGCTTCTCTGGCGAAACTGAAAGGGAGCCGATCGCAATGGCGCGACTAGCTCGATTGAGTGAGTGGCGGGTCCTTGGAGGTTCGGTCCCGCGGTCGGCCCTTCCAGTCGCGCTCGTCCTTTGCCTCGCTGTGGTGGGCGCGGGGTATGCCGCCGCTGCCCCGCCTGCAAGACGCGTGGTTCCCGACTACGTCGTGAGCTTGGGAACGGTGCGCGGCCTCGGTCGAGTCCTCGTCGACGGAAAGGGGAGGACGCTCTATCTCTACCGGCCGGATCGCCGTGGCCGAAGCACCTGCACAGAGATCTGTGCGAAGCAGTGGCCGCCGTTCGTGCTGCCGGCCGGGGTCGCCCGCCCCGAAGCGGGGAGAGGAGTTCTCGCCCACCTTCTCGGTACGACACGAAGGCCGAACGGGGAGTTGCAGGTCACCTACGCGAGGTGGCCACTGTATTTATGGCAGGGCGACTACGAGGCGGGTCAGGCGAATGGCGAGGGCGACGACATGGGATTGTGGTGGGCCGTTTCGCGAACAGGATCGGCCGCGCTTCCAGAACAGTGACGCCCCGCTACGGCGTCCTCGCGCTTCCGTCGCCGATGGCAAGCGAGCGGTGTGCGGCTCATCCCGTTGTCAGTGTGAGCAGGCCGTTTGACGGAGAACACGCATCCTGCAAGCACGGCAGCCCATACGCCTTTTCGATGCCGGCGAGCAGCCCGAAGTGGTTGACGTACGCGTTGTCGTCCGGTATTCGCTCCGTCGCCGCCGAGATGACGACGGTGAAGACGTGATTGCCCGCGCCGTGCAGGTATTCCCCCGCTCCCTGGCCGCCGCGGCCATCGCCCTCGTCGTAGGTGAGCACGATGACGCCGCCGTCCGCGTACCAGCGGGTCGCCTGGATGGTCGGGATCTGCTTCGAAAGATACGAGTCACCGTTGGCGATCGTCGCGCAGGCCTCGTCGCCACCTCCGTCCTGGCAGATGCCGGGGCTCAGCCAGACGAAATCTGGCGGTGAAGAGCTGTTCAGTGCCGAGATCATCTCGGGGGCGGGCCGGACACGGCCGCAGTCGGCTTTCACAAGGCGCGGGAAGTAGACGAAGGGGTCGTGGCGCACCCCATAGGACCTGTGACCGCTGTCGTAGTCATTCGTATCGCAGTTCGATGGCATCGATCCCATGTATGCCAACCACGGGATGTGAGCGTCGTTGAGTTGGTTGGCGAGCGTTGAGTTGAACGATTGGCAACCCGATCCCGGCGTGCAGTCCCCGGTCGACCAGGGATAGAAGCGTCCGGTCAGCAACGCGAGGTAGTTGTCGAGGCTGTAGTGACCGATTCCGTAGTAGTCCGTCGCCGTCTCGTACTCCTTCGACAGACTCGTCTCGTAGGGCGCGGCGGGGTTCCCGACAATGTCTGAGTACGACTGGTTCTCCATCATCAGCACCATGATGTGTGGCGCTTGCGGGACCGACGCCCTCGGGATCGAGGTGCTCGTGGGCGCCGGCGCGGCGGTCGGTCCTCCGCACACGGTGAGCAGCAGACCGGCGATTCCGACGGCGAGCGCGGCACCGGCCAGGGCGCGCCAACGCGCTCGCATTGCAGGCATCATCGCACCGTCAAACCTATCGGGCCGACGACGAGTGATGAGGTCGCGAATTTACGGGCGCACGGCGGTCCGCGTCTGATCGAAATTTCGTGACGGTCGTTCGACCCAGCCTCATGCGCTCGCGTGACCGCCGAGTCGCTCGAAGCGGTTCGCTGAACGAGATCAGCAGTCCGACGAGTTGTCGAGGTAAACGGGTGCGACGATGGCGATGTCGAACGAGTCGCGCTCGAAAGTTGTCGAACCGCCGGCTCCGATGGTCGCTAGCTCGACGCCGATGCTGTCGCCTTGGTGCGCCGGTCCCTTTTGCCCGAACTCGCGAGCGAGCGTCTTGCTGTACAGATCGAAAACTGCGCACGAGTGCCCAAATTGGTCGCGATGGATCACGGTGACCGAGCGCGGAATGGAGACGTCCGCGGGGAACTGCTGTGCCACCTCCAGCTCAGCAGCGAGGAGCGACGTGCCACGAGGGAGCGCCTGGTCGTAGCCGACCACGTGACCGCGGAACATCTGCACGAAGCTGAACTCGGGTTCGACAGAAGCGGAGTGGACGAGCGGCCCGTAGCAGGAGTCAATCTGGCAGTCCACCGAGTTCGAGGGGTGGGCGCGCATCCACAGACTCAGCACAGCCCCATATCCCGACGACGGGTTCACCGCTTCTCCGGCGCCGGCGACCGCGGGCAACGCGAGGACGGGCACGATCGCTGCGAGCACCAGCGCTACACGCAACTGACGCGGCATGGCTAGATGAACCCGAGCAACGGGTAACGCTTGTCGAGGAAAGCACGTGCGTCAACGCCGATCACGTGTTCGAGAACCGTTGCGTACACCGAGCGGAAGTCGATCTCGAAGCGGAGGTTTCCGTTCTCGTCGAGATTTGTGAGGCTTGGCTGGTCGCCGTAGAAGCCACCCGCCACGGAAGGGCCGATGACGAGGACGTTGTTCGCCGCGCCGTGATCGGTCCCGTTGCTGCCATTCGACATCACACGGCGGCCGAATTCGGTGTGGATCAGAAGTGTCGTCCCGGCGGCCTCGGGATAACCCTCGAGCGATTGGAAAAACGCGCCGATCGCGGTGTCGAGCTGACCGAGGAGCAGGGTCTGGACGCCGGTTTCCCCCGAATGGGTGTCGTATCCGTTCTGGGTGACGGCGAAGGCCCTTGTCGGAACTCCGGCCCGGATCAGGCTCGAGACGATGTCGAGCTGCGTGCCGATGTCGCCGTCGTCGATGCCCTTTGGGAGAACGGGCGGAGGCTCGTGGTCGAGGGCGGAGGCGAACGTGCGTGACGTCGAGAGCATCTCTCGCCCGCTCCTCGCGATCGCGTTCTCCGTGGTGCCCGCACCCGGCCGGTGGCCCTGGAGCTCCCGGTAGACGGCCAACACATCGTGTGACGCGTTCGGCAGTTGATCGCTGCCCGACGTCGAGTCCTGAATCGCGGCGGCCTGAGTCTGCTCCCCAGCCATCGCGGGCAACACCGTCGGCCCGACCGAGCAGGCGCGCTCCGGGTCGCCCCTCGTCTTGTCGAGCCATCTGCCGAGCCAGCCCGTCGACACATCGCTCGAAAGCGACGCCGTCTGCCAGATCGCCATCGATTGAAAGTGGCTGAGACTCGGGTCGGGGTAGCCGACCCCGCGCACGATCGCGAGCTGGCCGGCGTCCCAGAGTCGCTTCATGCCGGGAACCGCTGGGTTCAATCCGATCCCGTCCGACAATTGGAACACGGTGTCCGGAGCGAGCGCGATGTTCGACCGCACCGCGTAGTACGTCGGGTCGTCGTAGGGGACGACCATGTTGAGGCCGTCGTTGCCCCCGTAGAGGGTGCAGAGCACGAGTCGCCGCTCGGCTCGCGCCGCGCTCGCCACGTCGGCAGCCCCAGCCGCAGGCGCACTGAAGAACCCTCCGAATGGTCGCGCCAGCGCTCCGGCGACTCCGAGCGCGACGGCGCCGCCGAGGAACTCGCGTCGGTTCATCGTTCGTTCCATCACGTCCTCAGTTCGCCAGGACTTCCGGAGCTGTCAGCGCAAGGCCGAGCAGCTCTTGAGCGGATTCGTCGCGCACACGATTCAGCGAGGCGATGCTCGTGTTGCTCCACGCGTCGACGCCGAGCATGTTTCCGATCGTTTCGATCCGGTCTGGTCCGGATGCCTCCTCGATGGGCGTGAGGTCGACGATCTGCGCGACGCTCTGCGCGAAGTCGAGCTGCGCGACGGCCGATGCCGTCGAGAGCCAGTAGAGATTCGAGCCCCACCCACCGACGGTTGGTGGATCGAAGGGGATCTGTCCGAGGTTCGAGAGCACCCATTGCAGATAACCCGCACCGCCGAGCTTCTTGAACGACTTCGTGCGCAACCCGAGTCCTCGCATGATCCCGGCGACCCATTCGATCGGCTGTTTCACGAGACCCTGCACCGATGGTTCGGATCGGAAGTTCGGGTGCAGGAAGATCGACCTGAGGAGGTTCGTCATGTTGAGGTCGCCTGAGTAACCAGCGGCGAGCTCTGTGACCACGGGATCGGAGACATCGACGGGATACGCGAGCCAGGACCACATCCGCGCGCTCACCCAGCGCGCCGATTCCGGCGTACGTGTGACGATCGCCACGATGTCGTCGCCGTTGAGGTCGCCGTGATACCCCATGAAGCTCTTGTTGCCGAAATCGTGTGCCCACTCGTTCTGGACGAACTCTCCGACGGCGTTGTACGTCCACCCCGTGAATGCGCGCGCGGATTCTCTGACGTCGCTCTGAGAGTACGTTCCGACTCCCATCGTGAACCGCTCCATCAGCTCGCGAGCGAAGTTCTCGTTCGGCGAGCTGTTCACATCGGTATCGGTATCGAGCCAGATCAGCATCGCCGGGTCTTTTGCGAGGGCGAGTGTGAGGTCTTCATACGAGCCGGGACCGAGTGTGCGGAAGAGCTCGTTCTGGTGATACATGAAAACCGGGACGCCGACCTTGCTGAACCCTGTCGGGAATTGCCCGTGGAGGAGAAGGGTCAACTTTTCGCGGAGCGGTGTCGTCGTCGCTGCCATCTTGTCGAGCCACCAACCGATCAGCTGGACGTACTGATTCCAGCTGTTTCCGCCGTGGCCCCTGAGCAGCTGCGCATAGGTGCCGAGGGGAGGCGGACTGACGGCGGCCCGGTCGGGTTCAGAGAATCCGGCGAGCAGCTGATCGACCGTGGCCTCGAAGCCACTGGCGACGGCAGCGTCGAGTTGCGCCGCGCTGCCGCCGAATCCGGCGCGCCGGTAGAGCAGCGCGACGTCTGCGCGCGCGGTGCTCATCTGGGTCCGCCCGCTTCGAGGGTTTCGTTGCCTTCTGTTCTCATGGCCTACCAACGTCCTGGTCGGCGACGTCGCGCCTGCGTGGCTGGGGCGTTGATGCTAGCGGTTTGGAGAGAAAATTGCCACTGTGCGTGGTCGTACCTCCACATAACGTGGTTATACCTCCACAAAGAGGGGTTGACGAACGCAACCGCTGGCAGGCCGTTGGTCAGAGGCGAGATTCCCGGCAACGGGCTCGTTTCGCGCTCTTTTCGGCCGAACGGGCCCGGCCGGGATGGCCGGTTGGCGGCCCGTCCGTCGGTGGTGGTCCCCTCTTCGCCAGGTCAGGAAGCCGACGTCACGGTTGCCACACCTGTACCGACTGGATATCGAACGAAGACGTCTGAGCAGCCGCCCCGTCGATCGCGAGATTGGCGAGGAGGTACATCGGCTGACTTGGCACGTTGTTGCCGAGGTATCTCGCGACCACGGTGCCGTCGAGGTACCACGTCAGCGAGCCGGGAGACCACAAAAGGGCATACGTGTGCCATGTGGCCGTCAGGTCGTCCGGAGTCGTCGTAGCGAATGACTGGTACTCAGGTCCGGCGGGCGATGGCCAGTGCGTGGTCTCCCGTACCGTGTGGAGCGATCCCCAGTTCTCCATGATGTCGATCTCGGGGGGCCACGATTCATTCGCGGGCAGTAACCAGAGTGCCGGCCAGGTCCCGGTTCCGCCGGGAATCCGGGCGACGATCTGGACGTAGCCGTAGGTGAACTGGAACGACTGGAACGTCGTCACCATCCCGGATGCGTAGGGGTACGTGACTGGCGTCTGAGAGGAGTTCCAGCCGGCCGTTGGCGTCTCGCTCGCCACGAGATGCAGCGCTCCGTTCAAGACTTGCACCTGGCCCGGCAGGTACCACTCTTCTTCCTGCGCGTTGCCGAAGTTCGTGCACCCTCCTCCCTGGGTGTACCCGGGGTAACAGGTCTGCCAGACGGCGGGGTTGAGTTCTGTACCGGTGAACGTCGCAGAGAATGCGAGTTGCATTCCAGCGAACGGAGTCGAACTCAGTGCTCTCAACGTGGCTGCCACGGGAGCAGCGGCGACAAGCGACGTGAGCGACACGACGAGCAACACTTTGACCAACGTTCGTTTGGTCGTGACTGGTAACAGGGAGGTCCGAGAAGATGGAGACATGAACCTTCGCACCGGTCGTGCTCGATGCTTTGCGCGTGTGGTCCTCCACAGATAGCTCATCGCAAACCTTTCGCTGGCAACCTCGATTCCCGAGTGTGCTTCGTGAATGCACTGATGTCACGCAAAAACGCGAGATCGCGAGAACTCTTGGGGCGCATTGACGCAAGATCGGCCGATTCGTCACGTCAGCGCAATCGAAGTGGGCGCCAATCGCAATCTTGTCGGTGGTCGACGCCCGGTCGCCGTTGTCGTTTGGGTGTCGCCGCTCGTAACGATGCGTTCGGCGACGCGATGACCCAAAACGTGCAATTTCTGATCGCGATATTGCCGCGATTGTGCTTGTTACGCAGCGCCAACTCTGATCAATAACAGGCCGCGAAAACCCTGGAAACTCGCTCGCCAACCAGGCAAACCGGGAGTCGCAAGCAACCGATGTTCGAGGTCCCGTGCATCGATCCGTCCGCGTGTCGCCGTTGCTGTCTGTTCACGCACGCGTTCGAGCGCAACGCAGATTTGACCGAATTTGGGGTCACGCGAAGTTGATCATCGCGATTTCGACCTTGAATATATACGTCTTGATGATGATTCAATGACGGCATCAGGGACCGCAATTCATCGGAACGCGTGCGCGCGTCGGGTGTGTTGCCGCGCGTAGCCATTTCTTTATTCACTGAGTCGAGGGTCTTGTAGGCATCGCGCAGCGGTGGGGGAAACGCATTTGAGTCTGACACCTAAAAGGATTGAAGTGTTCCGGTCGTTAGGTAGATCGCAGCAGCGTCGAGCAGAAGGATCGAGCGGAGGATGACACACCGAGCAGTCGTCTTCGTTGGGATCTGTGCGCTCGTGTGTGTGGTCGGTGGCGCTGTCGATCTCGGCGGCCCCGAGCTTGCGACCGGAGTGTCGACGACGACCTACGTACTTCCCAATCCGCACGCGCACTGCCGTTTGCACTTTCGCAAGAAGTTCGTGACGGCCGTCGAGTACAGGCGCATCGTTGTCAACGGCAAGACGGTTGTCAGACGTGTGCGCGCGCTCCGTGGTGAGTGCCGCTACTTTCAACCCGGCGCCGGCGGCGCGTCTCCCTCGAGCCTTTCCACTTCGCGAATAACCGACGACGCGAACACGCGATCGACATCGCCGACCACGACCGTCCCGATTCCGACGACGACGGAGGCGCCAAGTCCAAGCACCACCACGACGACTTCGACGACCACGACCGTTCCGAACGGGAACGGGTTCGATCCGCAACTCACGAGCCAATGGGCCGGCTATTTCGAGATACCGGGCCCGGTGAGCTCGGTGAGTGCCACGTGGGTGGTCCCCAGCCTCGTCTGCTCGAGCATCGAAACGTTTTCGTCGACGTGGGTCGGGATCGGCGGATTATCAGGGGGAGCGCTTCTCCAGGCGGGAATGTTCGACAACTGCATCGGAGGCTTGGCCGAGAACGGAGCCTTTGCCGAGGAGTATCCCGGATCGACGGTCAGTTTCGACCTGCTCTTCCGTCCCGGTGACACGATCACCGCGACCGTCAGCGACGGCGCGTCGGGGTGGCAGGCGGTAGTGACCGATGTCACCACCGGACAGGCCGAATCCGCGTCGGCGCCCGACTACTCCGGCGGCGGCTCTGCGGAGTGGATGGTCGAGGCATACGGCGCACCGGGTGGGATCCCGGTGTCCGATTTCGGGTCGGAGCAATTGAGCGCATTCACGGTCGGCGGAACGCCTGCCTCGATCTCGGGGTCGGACGTCTGGGAGATGGCGAATGTGACGGCGAGCGATCCGGCAACCGGCGTCTACCGGTTGACCTACGGCTGAGCCGCAAGCTCAGGCGCGCCCTTCCGCTTGGTGTCCGCGCTGAGGCAACGGGCGTCGCAGGCACGAGAAACCGTCAGATCGCGGTGCTGTCGCCGCGACGGGGCGACGCCGTTCTGCGGCGAACGCGCGGCAACCGGGGGAGTCGTGGGCGAGAACGGCGGAGTTCTCCGCCGTCTCGATTCGTCGTCAAGTGGCCGGCCGGCACCAAGCGCCGGGACGATCAGGCGATCGGACGGAGCCTGTCGAGCAGCTCGGTCTGAGAGTGGGCGCCGAGCTTGCGGAAGATCGCCTTCAGGTGATTGCGGACGGTGTGCTCGCTGAGGTACAGCGTGCGCGCGATCGAAGCGACCCGACGGCCGTCGAGGAGAAGCGCCAAGACGTCGCGCTCACGGCGGGTGAGCGAATCCGGCCACCGGAGCGGCTCGAGATTCATCGATGAGTCTGTGCTTCGCCCCCGGGCGCCGGCCGTGTCGTTTTTCGTGTTGTCGAGGTTGGCAACAGAGCTCTCGTCTTCGGCACGGACCAATTCCGGTGTCAACAGACAGACTGCGAAGCGCCCGCGGCCCCCACTTGGGAACGCGCTGAATCGTCATCCGCGCCCGTACGCGACCACGGTCCCGGGTGATTAGCTCAAAGCGGGTGGAGGCGGCACCCGAGCCCTCGACCGACAGCAACGAGGCCATCGCCTCCAGCATGCGCAGGTATTTCTGCCGTTGGTCACGAGGGACGTAAGGCGGGGGATCCGAAGTATCGAACGGCTGGCATGCGTCAGTGCCGACGAGGTCGTCGAGAGCTGGGTTCGAGTAGACGCGGTGGCCCGCTGCATTCACGACGAGGACGCCGTCGCTGAGGTCGTCGAAGATCGTCTTGAGCGACTGGTCGAACCACGACTGCGCCCTCCGCTGGTGCGGCCCTAAGTCCGCGATTATCCGAGCGGGGACCTCGTCTGTTCGAGCGGCTGCGCCTTCTCCCGTTCGCTGCAACGCCTGACCCTCTCACTCCACTTCGAAGAGTGAGAACTCCCCCCTCGCTGACCTCGATGCCCCATACTCGTCACGAATCCCGTCACGCCATGTCAGCCCACTCTGGGCTAGGGGCCCTCCGCGTCAGCATGCCTATCGCGGGGATTGCTCGCACCATCAACCTTGATGAATTCGCCTCGCCGAGAAACCTGCGAGAGGAGGGGCCAATCTCGTTGTTGGCCCCTCCTCTGCTTTCGGTCACTCCTTGCGCCGTGGAGACGGGGCAACCGAGGTCGCTCCGTCTCCAGCGGCACGAAGTGTTGTTACAGCGTCAACCTCACGATGCGGAAGGCAAGGTGGGCCCGCAACGTACGAAGGTGCGCAAGCAGACGCAGGTCTGCGGCGCGCTGTGCCTTCGTCAGCTTCAGGCTGCGCAACGCCTTCTCGATCGACCTGATCGACTTGCCGTACTTCACGAACTGGCGCTCGTACTTCACCAATTGAGACCGGCTGTGAGCGTTTGCGTTCAGTGACGTTACGGCCTTCGAGACCGCGATGGCCTCAGGCAGCGTCGGGGCGGTCGTCGTTCCGGCGTTCGCTCCGCCGGGGTTGGCGACCGTCACGGGCGCCGTCGGGGCGCTTGGCGGGTCGACGTTTGTCCAGGTGACGATCGTCTCCGACGGACCCTCACTCATCGTCACGTCAACTGACGAGGCTGAGCCCGACGAACCGAGCATCATGTGCGAGAGCACCGGCGTGCCGGTGTCGGTGAAGACGCCGCCTTCGTACACGCCGACGTCAGTGAAGCTCGACGTCAGCGCGATCATCGAGGCCGCGAACCCGGTGGTTCCCGTCTCGGTGACGGTCTGAGTGCTGTCGTACGGCAGGCTCAGCTCCGAGGTCGGGTCATTCGGGTTCAGCGTCGGCGTCGCGAACTCACACTCGTTCGCGGGCACCGTCACCGTGAAGGACCCATCAGCAATCTCGCCCCAGAACCAGCCCGTCGTCTCCGTGGTTCCCGACGTTCCGGTGTACTCCGAGACGTACTGCGGACCCGAGACGGTGAAGGTGAACGGACCGGTACCTGCCGGCGCGTCCTTGCAGATCTTCAACGTCGACGGGTATGCGAGACCGTCGTAGAAGTCCACTTCTGCCGAGTTGGTGTTCGAGCCGTAAGACCCGGTCACCGGAGCACCGATCACGACTTCGGTCGTGCGGGTGGCGTCGTTCGGGTACGGCGGAGGAGTCGAAGACGACCCAACCGTCGACAAAGACCCCGAATCGTCGATGCCGTAGACCTCTGTGCCGGGCGTGGGCCCTTCGGTGATCTCCACAGTCGTACCTGCGCGGTACGGGGTCGGGTTCGAGCACTCACCGGCCGTCAGGTCGAAGGTGGCAGGCGCCGTGTCCGGCCCAGCCACTCCGCTGATCACGGTCTCGGTGAACGAGTACTCCGTTGCAGACCCCTGCGGCTGCGTAGAAGCGTCGCCGTCCCAGTACTTGCAGATTTCCAGACCGACGGTGGCGTCCGTGTAGTTCACGACCGTCATGTACGCCGGCGAGGTTGTGAAGTAGTTGGACGGGGTTTGCGGCAGGATCCACGATCCTGACCCTCCGTCAACGTTGTTCTGCCAGATCAGCTCGTCCGCGCCGTTCGGACCGTCCAGGTTGGCGGTGACGCCATCTGGTACGACGTACAGGTTCGTCCCGTCTTCCGTGGCTTCCATCTCGCCAGCCGGCACTGTCACGGGCGGACTGCACGCCGTGCCACCGACGGGAATGGTCACTGAAACGGGAACGTCGTAGTTGAGGCCGCCGGAATCCGACGCCTCAGCATCCGTGTTCGTAAGGTCGAAGTTGAACGTTCCTGACAGGTTGTCGCCGGACACGTCCGTCTTGCAGATCTCCGCCTGGCCGGTGACGAGCGAGTCGGTGAAGTCCACCGTGGCCTCGTTGCCGGCTGCTGGGATCTCCGCGACGACGTCCGTGTAACCGGGCAGCTGCGTCGGGTCGAAGCTGATCCAACTGGCCGGGGTGCTAGCTCCCGGCCCGATCGCCGTGATCTGGTACCAGTCCTCGACCTGCTCCGAGATGGTGTACGGCGTTCCCGACTGAATGTCGAGCGTCGAACACCCTCCCGGCTGTACCCAGACCTCTTGGCTGTCATAAGACCCGCCGGTGACATAGAACTCGAATCCCTCGTTGCTGTTGTTGTTCACAGTTACGAGGGAGTTCGGGGTCCACGTCTTGCAGATCTTGAGGAGGCCCGCACCTTCCGCGGTCGCACCCGCCGTCGTCGCCGTCGCGGCAACAGCCCCGACGAGGACGGACGAACCGATGAGCATCGCGAGGACAGCTCCGAGCTTCCTCATTCTCCTAAGTGGTTTAACCAATTCCCCTCTCCTTTTTTTGACTGAATAACCGGAGATCCGGCACTACTTTTTTCGTTTCCCGGCGAAGCCAAACTCTCTGGTTACGCAACACAGGAAGTCAGCCACAGGTGCGTTTGCGTTTGCGAACCGTCCCTCGCGCTTGTCCCCTCGGAACAAAGTCGGGATCGGCTGGTCCTCCGCCCGATTCGCCAACCCCCTTTGATGGCTGGACACCCGCTCGCCAGGCGCGGGTTCAGCCCACTAGAGACGAACGGTACGGATGGACGAACTCGCCGACAATGGCTGGAAGCGGGATTGACTCGTAGTGGGTCTACGAATCATCGCAAGTGTGTAGCGAATATTGGGCTACATGTAGTTACCGTTTCACGAAGAGTGCTTGTCAGCGTCGCGACGACTCTGGCCCTTTTCGTATCGGTCGCGCGCAGCACGGGCGCTTCTCGAACCGAAGCTCGGTCGCCCACTCGAGGGTCGCAGACTCGTGGATCGCGAGTTGTACGAGCGCCGACGACCGCACCGTGAAAGTTGGTTGTCGTCGGTCAACGAAACACCAGCGGGAAGCTGTTGAGCCATGTCGGTGAAATCCGATCTGGGATAGGCGCGGGTGGGAAGTCTTTGCCCGCGAGGATTCTCGAGGAACTCGGTTGCCAACGCGGAGTGCGAGGTGGTTGACCCCGTCGGGCTTGCTGGGGCTCGTTCAAAGTGCCGAGCGGAGCGGCGGGAACCTCGATCAGTTTTGGGTTCGCACGAGGAACTCGGACGTCACACAGCCGCCCCGGTCAACGAACCTCTGCGAGTTCGCGAGCAGATCTGGGTCTAGCTCGCCCGAGCGTGCAACTACCGGCAACCCCCGCGATTTCGTGGGCCCCGCCAGGCGAGCGACACGCGGGAGCCGATCGACCTGGTCCGATTCGGGTTAATCCAGCCCGCGCGGGCGGTTTGTTGCGGGAGGCCCGCATACGCCTCGTAATCCGAACAGTCGATAGCCGTTGCACGGACCGGATACAGGTCGAATTCTTTATTGACCAGCTGTAAACGCGTCGTCAGAATATGGCCGAAAACGACGCAACGCGAAGAGAAAGGCGTGGCGAGGACCTCGACTGGGACGCTTTGATCTCCGGCCCGTAAGTGGTCGCTTGGGTTCCGGGGGGAGCGAGTAGCGAAACCACCCCAGCTGGCAATCGGTCGGCAGTTGTCACCGATCAGGGTGGTACCCAGATGAGTCTTGACGTCTTCCAACGGCTGAGCCCCCGTGAGCAGGAAGTGCTGTTCGCCCTCATGAAGGGTCGGACAGCGCGAGAGATCTGCGAGCGTGAATACCTGTCGATGCCGACCGTGCGCAGTCAAATTCACTCCATTCTCTCGAAACTCGGCGTAAACACTCAGCTCGCCGCCGTCGTGCTCGCGTATCGAAACGGTTGGCTTCCTGAGAGCGAGCGACCATCGGATCAACGCCCGGCGGTGTAGCAGCGCATCGAACCGATGAATAATTAATCACGCGCGGCGGTCTCAATAGCGCGCTATGCGTTCGAATTGAAAGAAACCCCACGATCAGCAACCTCTGAGCTTTCCGTGGAGACGATTCGGCGCGCAATGTTCGTCAATTTCGATGATGCCCAAACCACGGTCGCACTTCTAGCTTGTCTTGGGTCTCCGACTCCTTGGAGATCCAAGGCGGATCGATGCGGGCAAGGCGCAGGACTCCAATTCGAGCGAAGCGACGGGTCGCGGCCATAGGCATCGTCGCGGCGTCCGCGACCGCGGTGGCATTCGGTTTGTTTTATGTGAATCCGGCGAGCGCAGGATCCAACCCGACGTCGACTTCGGTATCAGTGACGGGGACAACCCCCTTCAACTACGGCGAGTCGCTCACCTACTCCGCAACCGTCAGCGGCGTCGACAGCTCCGCAAACGGAGATCCGGTGTCGTTCAGCGTCGGCGCGACGCCGCTCTGTTCAACCACTCTCGCGGTCCCATCCTCGGGGTCCACCGGAGCGACGGGATCCACCGGGGCGACAGGATCTACCGGATCTCCTGGTTCTGCCGTCGGCACGGCGAGTTGCACGGCGAGTAACGCGCCTGCTGGCAGCGATACCGTGACCGCGAGCTACGCCGGAGACCAGACTTTCGCGGCCTCGTCAGACACGACGACAATCTCGGTCGAGGCGATTTCGACGACGACCTCGGTTTCGGTGACCACGCCTGGTCCCTACACCGTTGGTGAATCGGTCACGTACTCGGCGACCGTCGTCGGCTCTGATTCGATGAACCCTCCGGACGGCGAATCTGTGACCTTCAGCAACGGTTCGATGTCGTGCACCGGAACCCTCAGTTCCGGGACTGCGACCTGCGCCTTCGCCGCCACGCTCGGAAGCGACACGGTGAGCGCCAGCTACGCAGGCGACTCGAAATATGGATCCTCTACTGGGTCGACGTCGATCACGGTCAACCCGATTTCGACGACGACCTCGATGTCCGTCACGACCTCAGGTCCCTACACCTACGGTGAGTCGGTCACGTACTCGGCGACGGTGACAGGGTCTGACGGCTCGAGCCCTCCCGGCGGCGAAACCGTGACCTTCAGCAACGGTTCGAAGTCGTGCGCGGGAACCCTGAGTTCCGGGACCGCGACCTGTGCATTCACCGCCACCGTCGGCACCGACACGGTGAGCGCGAGTTACGGGGGCGACTCGAAGTATGGGTCCTCGGAGGGGTCGACTTCGATCACCGTTGGCGAGGCAACGACGACGACCTCGGTGTCGGTGACGACTTCTGGTCCCTACACCTACGGTGAGTCGGTCACGTACTCGGCGACCGTCGTCGCGCCTGACGGCTTGAGTCCCCCCGACGGCGAAACTGTGAGCTTCAACAACGGCGTGACCTCGTGCACCGGGCACCTCAGCGGGGGGACAGCAAGCTGCCCCTTCATCGCCACGGTCGGGACCGACACGGTGAGCGCGAGCTACGGGGGCGACTCGAACTATGGGTCCTCGTCGGGGTCGACGTCGATCACGGTCGGCGAGGCAACGACGACGACAAAGGTGTCAGAGACGCCGTCGGGCCCGTACACCTACGGCGAGTCGCTGACCTATCAGGTGACGGTCGCCGCTCCTTCAACCGGGACCTACCAGGGTTCTCCGAGTGGAACGGTCAATGTCGCAGTTGACGGATCGACGCTTTGCACGGCAACGCTCGCCGTGGTAGCTGCGACGAACACCTCGACGGCGAGCTGCAGCTCCTCCAACGCCCCGGCAGGAACCGACGCGGTGAGCGCGAGCTACGGAGGCGACTCGAACTTTGCCTCATCGTCTTCCGCGGCGAATTCAATCGACGTCAGCAAGGCGAATACGAAAACGACGGTGTCCATCTCGCAGTCGTCGGTGCCTTACGGAAACTTCGTCACCTACGACGTCGTTGTGCAACCACAGCCCCCGGTGAACCCCACGGACGCCGCCAACTTCCCGACGGGGACCGTGGTCGTCTCCGTCGGTGGAAGCCAGGTCTGCGCGCCAAGCTTGGACTCGAATTACACGGCGACGTGTGACGTCGCCGTGACGGCTCCCCTCGGTACTGACACGGTGAGCGCCAGCTACGGAGGCGACGGGAATTTCAACATATCGGCGGGCAGCACGAGCGTCACAGTGACCGTCGCTCAACAGTCGATCACGTTCGTCACGCCGTCTTCGGCCTCGGTGGGAGGTTCGGCAACGCTTTCGGCGACCGCGTCGTCTGGGCTTCCGGTCGTGTTCACCGTCGACCATGCGAGCGGAACCGAGGTGTGCGGCCTGTCCGGTTCGAACGGGGCGACGGTGCGGTTCTTCTCCGAGGGCACGTGCATCATCGACGCCAACCAGGCAGGCAATGCGGATTACTTCGCCGCTCCGCAGGTCTACCAGGAGATTTCTGTGGGTGTTCCGAGCAGTGGGGGCGGCGGAGGGGGAGCGGCTCCGGCAACCGTCGTGCTGCCTGACGCTGCTCCGCCGTCGGGATTTCCGTCTGCCGACTTCGGCACGCCGATCTCTTGGACGATCGAAGCCGGCGCGTCGCCGACCGTCGTCGAACCGCTCGACGGCGCGAAGGTCTCGGTGACGATACCGAACGGGGCGCTCCCAGACGGTACGACCGTGAGCCTCTACCCCGTCGGGCGCGGGAGTCCTCTCGTGAAATCGCTGCCCGCCGGAAAGTCTTTCCTCATCTCGCTCGCGTTGTCCTGGGAGGAATCGAACGGTTCGGTGCCGGTGGCGTCAGAGCCCGTCTCGGTCACGTTCACGGACGCTCACATTTCCGTGGGCGATGTCGTCTACGTGGTGACCTCCTCCGGAATCCGGTCCGTCGGCAAGGCGACAGCCGATGGCAAGTTGACCGTGGAGTTCCGCGAGGACCCGACGTTGGTTCTCACGGCGAACCCGCGGGTAACGGTCGTGGGTTCACGATTCGCAGTGGCAAGGGGGTCGTTGCCACTGACGCTCTCCTGCTCCGCTGCCGAATGCTCAGGGACCGTGAGGCTCGACCAGCAGGTCGTCGAGAAGTCCAAGTCGGGGTCGTCGACGAAAAAGGTTGTTTCCCTTGCAACCACTTCTTACAGATTCGGCAAGTCGAAGAGAATCACGCTTCACCTCTCCCTCGGCGCGCTTGGAGGGAGCTTCTTCGCCCACGCCGCCTCGCATCCCGTCTCGGCGTTGCTGAAGATCACCGTTCGGGGCGGCGCCAGTTCCACCAAGGTTGTCGCGATCAGTTGATCGCGACCAACGATCGAGGCGAGCGGTCCTCGGGCGACCGACTCCCACGACTCGCTCGGCTGTGACGCGCCGAGGGTTCTACTCGCGGCTGATCGCGGTGCCGGTCGCGATCGTCCTGGCTTCATCGTTGCTCGTCGCGGCGATCTCTCAGCCGGCTGTCGCCGGCGCCGCCCGCAACATCTCCATTCGTCACCTCGCGGCCGACGGTGGGACCGAAAGATTCTCGGCAGCGGTCACCGGCGCCGTCCGCTGCTCGTGGGAAGCGGCTCCGAAAATCGCGGGGTTCGCAAAATCGCTGCCGTGCGGACGGGGCACGATCTCCCGCGTCGCGAGCTTCGAGACGAACGATTCGCCCGCCGCCGAATCCTGGCTCGTCACCTTGACGGTCTCCGGCGCGGACAAACGCGTGGAACGGTGGCGGATCAGCGAAGCTGCCCCGCAGATCACCTACTCCGCGAGCGTCAGCCCGGGCCTGACCGAAAGCCCGGGCAACCCGTTCGAGGCCACATACACCTATGCCGCTGGAGCGATCGCGACCTTTGGGAACACATCCATCGACCTGGCGACGATCGGCAAGCTCCCAGACGGGGTGCTGCAATTCGTCAGTGATGGGTCCCTCGCGTGTACGACCGATGTCGGCGGTGAAGTCGCCGTCGGCGCCTGCACGATCACCTACGGCTCCCTCGGCCAGCATGCGGTGACGGCCAGGTACGTGCCAGACGTCGCGACCGTCAACGCTCCATTCGAGACGTCGGCGGCGACACTCCACTCGTACTGGACTGCTACCTCGCAGAACATCGTGAGAGAACAGGGACCGCCTGAGCCCGAAAGCGGCCCTGACGATGCTGAGACCTACATCGCCACCTACGACGTAACCGCCGACACGGTGGACCAGTACGGCTACGCGGTGGCGCCCTCAGATGGTTCCTGGGCGTTCCAACTTTCGGGTCTCGCCGACGACGGCAATCGCTTCGAAACGACGATCACCCCGCCGCCCGGCCAGCTCAGCTGCGAAATCACCATCACAGCGACGCTCTATTCCGACTATGCCGTCCCACAGACGTCGAGCGTGTCGTCGCCGGATTGTTCCGGAGGACTCGACACCGGCCCTGGGGACGGGCCGCTCACGAGTCCGGGTAACAACGTGCCCGGATGGCTCGTCACGACGACGTTCAATTCGGCTTCAGCCGGATTCTCTGATTCCTCAAGCGGCACACAGGACATCGTCTGCGAGGAGTGAAGAGTGAGCAGTGGGTCGACGCCTCGCGTGAGGCTCTCTATCCGCCGTTCGCACATCCAACAACGCAGCGACTTGCGGAGCCCAAGACGCCGCGAGGGTGCTCGCCGTCGCTCTCGAGATCACCGATAACGGCCGCGACACAGCCGTTTGATCACCGATAGATCAGCCGGTAGACACCGGTGCTGGGATCGGTTGCCACCACGTTGGACATTTCGTACACGTCGGTCTTTGAGATCTTCGCCGGGCCGCCATTGATCGAGAACTCGCGCAGACGCTCCGAACCGAAGTTCGTCATGGGATCCCCCTCGGGCAGGCCGTAAGCCTCCGCCATCCATTCCGCGGAAGTCCCGCCACGGAAATTCGGCGCGCCGGCGACCTCGCTCTCGCCAGTCGTCACATCAGCGACGCGCGCGTACCATCCGCTCGCGCCTTTGGCGACGGTTGCCGTCACCTCGTCCCCGGGGTTGATCAACAGTTCGAAGCTCACTGTCGAGCCGGGATATTCCTCGGCGAAGGCTCCCTGCACCGCCGTGCCACCGAGACAGTTGTCGTACACTCCTGCCTGCAGAAGTGTTCCGCCCGACAAACCACCGACTCCTGCCCACGTCGACGAGCGCGTGTCAACGCTCCCACACGAGAGTCTCGGAACGACCCAAGTGCCGCGGATCGATGTCACGGTTCTCGAAAGCGTGAAGTATCCCGCCCAGCGGCTCGTGATGATCGCACGGGACGATCCGCCGTTCGCGAAAGGGGCATCCGGCGCTTGAGCTGTGCGCGCGCCAAGGCCACTCGCACTCACTCGCAATCCGTAGAGCTGTCGGTTCCAGTTAGCTGTTGCGGCGCCAGTCGTACCGAAGGCGCCAATCGCGACGATTCCGGCAGTGGTGAAGAACAAACGCCCGATCCACGATCGCACTTCTGTCAGGCTAACGGCGCGAATCCAGACTCGCGAAAAACTCGATTGCTTGTTCAGGGGCTCACGCGAGACAACGTTGCTTCCAGGCTTGCACCACCGGTGAGTAGATACAACGAGCCCTTGTACACGACGCTCGCCTGGAAGCGCCCACTCGGCAAGCGGATGGAGGTGACCTTCGACTCGTGACCGTTTGTTGGATTAAATCTGAAGATCTGCTGGAAGGAGACGGCTGAGTTTCCAGATTTTGGGTATTCAGTCGTGATGAAGAACAGACCGACGCCGGGGTCCTCAAGGACTGGCTGCGCGTCGAACGACTCTTGTCCGGTTTCGATAGGCACGATCACTTTCGGCGAAAGGGTGGTCGCGCGGGGCTTCCCGGTCGCGGTCGGGAAAGAGTCGGTGATCGAGGCGCCAGATTTGTCGGCACCGATCAGCGTCGCCCAAGCAGCATGTCCTCCCGCCGCGAGCCACGAGACGTAATCGCCATTTCGAATCACGACCTTCGGTTTCGTCGCACGAACTCCGAGGAAATAGAGGAGTGCGGCCGGCGTCGAACCCAGAGGTGTCTCCTGACTCCGACCAATCCAGAGTCCTTCGGTGTTCGCTGCGAGCTCCACCCGCACGAGAGACGGAACAGTGACCGTCGCCATTACCCGACCCGTCGTGAGCGAGATCCGAAGAACCTCCGCCGGTCGAGGCGCTGTCTTGGTGCTCTTGGAGAGAGCCGCGTCGTATAGCCATAGGTACCCGCCCCCGTAGGTCCATTCGGGTGTCGTGGTCGAGGAGTTCTCATAGTGCATCACGATGGGGCCTACGGTGATCGCTCCCGAGGCGGTGGTCCTCGTCGCGATCCTCACAACCCCGATCGGTGATCCCGCGGCAACGGGTGATTCCACTGGCATGACCTTCGCTCCGTCGAGCGCCGGGTCAGTGCAGGTCGCATTTCGATTTGAGATGATCCGCAGCGAGACGGGATCGACCATTGCGAGCCTGCAAACGGTGCTCGAGGTCTCATCGCCGACGATGATGTCACCACCAACCACTCCGAGAGTTCCGGTGTAGGAGGCCGAACGCAGAAGTGGAATGTGGGCTTGCAGTACTCGACTCGTCCGTCGAGCCGACGGGGAAGCAGCCGCCAAGGGGGACGACGTCAGCCGAGCGATCGGGACAACCGCGATCAGTGCTGTGGCGACCACAGTCCATCGACTAAATCGAAAAGTCACGTCGAAATGATCGCGCGAGAAGAGCCACACCCGCATCGCAGTCGTAAATTGCGTTGACCGTCGAAGACGCGTCTCGCGAGCGATCGGGCGTCCGTTGTTTCGATGCTCGTCGCGCGACGTATCCAGACCGAAACCGGCAACGGGATCCTTACGGCGGCGGGATCGTCTGCCTTGAGGCGATCGCTCGCGACGGACCCGTCTCTTCGGGGAACCACCTGCGCGACTAGCTCAATTTACAGGCGCGACGCGCCGTATTTACAGGCAGGTGGCCGACCGCGGCCGAGGAACCCGTAGCCCTCAACCGATTTGCGGGGGAATCGCGATCGCTTGGAGTGATGAAGTGGCTGAGCAGGCCCGAGATCGAACGACCTTTCGGAAACACCCGAACCGGGATCTTGCTCGCGCGGCGTCTTCGCGGTCGACAGTCAACGCAGCACCCAGACGAACGCGGCGGTCACCGCCTTCGGAGCGCGCGAGGGCAGATCTCGTTCAATTGCTCTCAAAGGGCGTCGGACAAAATGGGAACGTCGTTGCCGAATTTGTCAAGCTCGCCACAAGAGTTGTTGTCCAACAACTCTTGGAAGCGGAGCAAGCTGAGTTTCTGGGCAGTCGCGGCCGATACGGGCGGCGCATTGGGGGCCAGCGAGGATCCCGCAACGGATACGAGCGAAGTCGGCTTCACACCGAAGAAGGAGTGATCGAGGTCAGCGTCCCTCAGGTGCGCAACATCGGCAAGCCGTATCGATCCAGTCTGATGCGGTACATCGATGACAACTCGGACGTCCTTGACCGGATCGTCCTCTGGGTCTACGCGCAGTGGCTCTCTTCACCGAGCCCCGGGGTTTCGTTCGAGGAAGCGATTAACGACTGTCCGGTTTCGCGCTCTGCCGCCTCCGGTGCGATTCGGAAGATCTCCTCGGATCACCAGGCATTCATCGATCGCGACCTTTCGATCATTTCCGTCGAGCACCTTTTCTGCGACGTCGTCTTTGATTCGCCGAAACGTCCTTGGAGTGACGAAGCGCTTCTGGTCGCATGGGCGATTGACACTGCCGCAAGAAAGCATGTGCTGCACCTGGCCGTCGGAAACAAGACCTCCGAGGCTGATTGGAATTCACTGCTCTACAACTTGCTTGAGCGCAACATGCGAACACCGAAGACCGTAACAACGAACGGGACACCCGGGATGACGAAGGCTGCCGGGATCCTCTTTCCGAAGACCGTCCGATTCCGCCATTGGTTCGATCGGCCGACAGAGCGCACCACTGGGATCGCATAGGTCACAATCAAGCAGGCTCGAGTTCGCTTCCGCGAGGAAGACGAAGGGTGTTCGAATCCCCTCGCGTTCTACGAGAGCGCCGGTTCACCTCATGCAGGCGACCAGAGGCCTGACCGCAGGTTTTGCCAAGGGCGGATCGGCAATCTCGAAAGCTTCACCTTCGCGTCAGGCGGCTTCGGGCGATGGACACCTACGCGAGCTCTGAGATCTGATGTGCGCGCACAGAAACCCACCGAAGCAGAACGCGATTTACAGATGTCGCCCTCAATGTGAATCACACGTGAACGGTGATTTACAGGTCTGTTTGCACTTCTGACGTGGAAAATTGCCAGATTCTCTAGCCTAAAAACGACTTGAAATCTGATAGAAACGAGTCACAAAGCGAACGGATGGGACCCGCTCGCGGTTATGCGTAAGGACAGACTTCGGGGCAGGCGAGGCGGGAGTCGGCGGTGCGATCGACGGACGGTTCGACATTTTTGCAAATCATCTGCCCTGAGGGGTCGCTAAGAAAGGCACGTACGTGCGGTACAGCAACCGCGCGCTGAATTGGGGGAACGGCGCGATGAGCTTGGAGGTGTTCGAGCAACTGAGTCCACGCGAGCAGAGCGTGCTGCTTCAGTTGATGCGGGGCGCGACCGCTCGACAGATCTGTGAGCAGGATTGTGTGTCGATCGCGACGGTCAGGAGTCAGATCCACGCGATCACCTCGAAACTGGGCGTGAGCACGCAGCTTGCGGCGGTAGTACTCGCCTTTCAATCTGGATGGCCCCCAGCGGGTGAAGGGTGGCGCGAAGAGCGATCGGCCGTGTAGGAATCGTTGGGTCGCGCCGGCGGTTGTGCCTTCGAGACGCACTCGAGAAGTCCACGTCGGATTGAACGGGATCGCTCGCGGCGGCAGCGCCTAGAGCGCCGTCCACCTCGACCGATGAGTTCGTCGCAGGTGAACTCATCGCACGCGGCGCCCGAAACTACGGCGATGGCGCGCATGGGTCAAACTCTTTTTGGGCTATCGATTCGTCGATAACCCTGTTGCGCGTTCAAAGGCACGCCGAGAATCACATCCGGACTACAGCGAAGAACGTTACTTCGCGCGCTGCACGCTCAGTGCGCGCGTCACCACTTTTTGGGACCTCAACCGCGCCGTCCGTGAATGACAGGTTGCGCTGCGTGACTTTCTGAGTTCTTCTAATCAAATTTTCATCTTGTCATCTTGCGTTCTTATTGACCTGTCGGTACCTTTCGTTCGAAGTTATAAAACGCGTTTCGATCGCTGCAGGCGGAGAGTGGTGATCGAAATGACGAAGAACGAGTGGTATGCGCTAGCCAAAGTGCGGGCATTGGCTTAGCGCTAGGACAAAGCGTCCCAAGGATTCCACCCGACCATATGGTCGCCACGTTGGGTGGGGGAGGGAATGGCGAAACCGACGCCTTGCAGCCGGAGGGCTCATGAGAGGCGTTGGAGTGGTACACACGGAAGATCAATCGCGTTCTGCGCCCGCACGTCGGCCGCTCACGGACCCGTTGATCACGGTCGTCCTACCCGTATTGAACGAAGCAGAGAACCTGCGCTGGTTGCTGCCACGGATTCCGACCGAAGGCGTCGAGATTGTCATGGTGGACGGTGGCTCGACGGATGGGAGTCGGGTCGTGGCGCGCGAGCTGCGATCTGACATTGTCATCGTCGGGCAGTGCCGTCCCGGCAAGGGGTGTGCGATGGTGCACGGATACCGACGCGCATCCGGCGATGTGATCGTCACACTCGACGCCGACGGAAGCACCGACCCCGCAGAGATTCCACGTTTCGTGGAAGCGCTTTTAAATGGTGCGGATTTTGCCAAGGGCACGCGAGAAGCCGAGGGCGGTGGGAGCGCAGATCTGACGCGTCTGCGCCGCTTCGGGAATCGTGGAATCACCTGGCTTGCCAACCGCAGGCTTAGCACCCACTACAGCGACTTCTGTTATGGGTACAACGCATTTTGGCATGACTGCCTCCCGAGCCTGACCTTCACGATGGCGGGATGTGAGGAGACGGCTCCGCAAGAAGGAGACGGTTTCGAGATCGAGACGTATATGCACGTGCGCGCTCGACTGACCGGCCTGCAGGTTGTTGAGGTTCCAAGTTACGAATTGCCACGGATCAACGGCACATCGCACCTGCGGACATTTTCCGACGGCTTCAAATGTCTCACGACGTTGATGAGGGCCGGACGGGTTCGCCGGAGGGAAACGGCCGCCCTTCACGGCACCGGCTCCGAGATCGGGCTCGCACCGTGTCCGTCGCTACTGGCACTCGACGCGTGATCGACGTCGAGCCGTGGCACTATCGGCGGCTGGCACGCTTGTAGCACCTGACTCCGGATGCGGGTGATTGGTCCCGCGGAGCACGCGATGTGACCGTTCCGTTGCTTTAAGGGAAGCTATTGAGCGACTTCCACGCTTCTCGTATCCCGTCTTCGAGCGAGCCAGCCGCCTAAGAACCCTGTCGCGCCAATTATGAGCGCGCGCCTGCTCGTCTGATTGGCAAGGGTTCGCACGGGGTCACGTCACATACGAGACCGGGATTCGTAATTTGCAAACGCTGGGAGTGCCTCGTCACGGGGTGAAACGATGGGATGCTCGAAGGGCCAAGGAACCGGGACGGAGTCCCAGCGAATCCCGCCGTCGCGGCCGGGATCGTGCAGGGTGCTCGTGGCGTAGACCATGACCGTCCCGTCACTCAAGGACGCAAAACCGTGGGCCACGCCTTTCGGGATGAAGATGGACATTAGGGATTCGCCATCGAGCTGTACCGTGTCGAACTCTCCAAACGTGGGCGAGCCGATTCTGAGGTCAACGACGACGTCGAACGCTGCTCCATTTGCGCAATACACGAGCTTGTCGTGCTCAGAGGGCGGTTCTTGGAGGTGCAAGCCACGGATGACTCGTTTGTGCGATCGAGTGTAAAAACGCTCGGGCCAGACGGTCGGAACGTCGAGTTCAGTGAACCATTCCTCTTGATAGTTCTTCACCAGGATGCCCCGGACGTCCGTATAGACCTCAGGGACCAAACGCAGGACGCCGGGAATGATGGATCTATCGACGCCGATCATCGTCACTCCACCGAATGAACTGTCGCGCGCAGTGGCAATCTCCACGTTCGGCCGCGCGACGCAACTCGTCATTTTCGAGTCTAAGGATTCTAGGCTGGCGGTTCGCTACCGACAAAGGGTGGGAGTCAGCTTTGCTCGTACTGCCCTCAAAGTGAGAGCACCTTTAATCGATAAGGAATCACTACTCTGGCGAGGCAACAGCCGAGCGCGAGAAGGCATCGATCGATGAAGGTAGTCATTCTGGCAGGCGGGTTCGGAACGAGACTTTCCGAAGAGACGCTCGTACGTCCGAAACCGATGGTGGAAATCGGCGGCAAGCCGATGCTCTGGCACATCATGAAGCTCTATTCAGCGCACGGATTTGACGACTTCATCGTCTGCTGTGGCTACAAGGGTTACGTCATCAAGGAATACTTCGCGAACTACGTCCTACACGATTCCGATGTCACTTTCGACTTGAAGTCCGGAGCTGCCGAGATCCACAACCGCAATGCCGAGCCGTGGATCGTGACCCTCGTTGACACCGGCGAAGTTACGCAGACTGGAGGTCGAATCAAACGCGTCGCCTCATACCTCGAGGATGAGGAATTCGCGATGACGTACGGCGACGCAGTGAGCAATGTCGACCTCAAAGCCGTCGTTGACTTTCATCGTAAGCAGCAAACAAAAGCGACCGTGACGGCGGTGCGGCCGCCTGCTCGGTTTGGCGCGATCGAAAGCGACGGTGCGCGGGTTACGCGATTCAAGGAAAAGCCGGCGGGACAAGACGCGTGGGTCAATGGCGGCTTCTTCGTGCTATCTCCCGATGTGCTCGGTTATATAAGCGGAGACGAATCTGTCTGGGAACACGAGCCTCTCGAGCGTCTCAGCAGTGAGGGCGAGGTAGCGGCTTTTCACCACGAGGGTTTCTGGCAGAACATGGACACTCTGCGCGATCGGAACGCCCTCGAGGAGCTTTGGACCACGGGAAACGCGCCTTGGAAGATCTGGTAAGGCCGGCGTCGTGCGCGAACCACTCGCAGAACTTGTCGATCAGGCGCTAGGGCGACGAAAGATCCTCATCACCGGCCACAGCGGTTTCGTGGGTTCCTGGCTCTCGTTGTGGTTGCTTAGAAGCGGCGCTGAGCTTGTCGGTTGCTCGCTGCGGAGACCGATCGATATCGGACCAATGCCGCAAGTTGACGGCATCGTGGAATCACACGAGCTCGACATTCGCGACGCGGGATCACTGGAACGACTCGTAGTGCAGGCGCAACCTGAGGTCATCTTCCATCTCGCCGCTCAGCCGCTCGTCATTGCGTCGCTCAGCGACCCTCTCGGGACGTTGCTGTCGAACGTTATGGGGACCGCCCATCTTCTCGAAGCGGCGCGGAAAGCCTCGACCGTTCGAGCGGTCGTTGTTGTGACGAGCGACAAGTGCTACGCGACGAACTGTCAACCCCATGTCGAAGGGGATCCGCTTGGTGGCGACGATCCCTACAGCGCGAGCAAAGCGGCGGCAGAGATCGTCTCTCACGCGTACCGTCACTCCTACTTTGCGCAACTCGGAATCGGTGTTGCGACGGCGCGCGCCGGCAACATCCTTGGAGGAGGAGATTGGGCGACCGATCGTCTGATACCGGATTGTGCCCGCGCGCTGCAGTCGGGAGTACCGGTGGTTCTCCGCCACCCGGACGCGATCAGGCCGTGGCAGCACGTGCTCGACGCGGTGTCGGGCTACCTTCAGCTTGCCGCCGCACTGCTAGACGATCCCGTCAAATTTGCTGTGCCTTGGAACTTCGGTCCGCCTCCGGAAGCGTCCCTTACGGTTGGAAAGGTCGTGGGAATGCTTGTCGAAAAGTGGCGAGCGGCTGGATCGTCCTTTCCTGACCCCATCACTGACACAGAAGGGCGCGTTCACGAGCGGGAGCGACTGGAGCTCGTAAGCGACCGGGCGACGACAGCTCTTGGTTGGTCCCAATTGCTCAGCGCCGACGAGGTGATCGACTGGACGGCGGATTGGTACCGTCTCGCGGTCCATGGACGATGCGATCCGACGGAGCTCACCACCATGCAGATCTCTCGATACCTCGACAAATCGGTTGAGGCACTCGCCCCGTCTCGCCTTTGACGTGAGTGCGGCTCACGTGGTCTGCGCAACAAGGCCGAGGGGATTGGATCCAGCGACTCGCGGGCTTTGACCTCGCGAATGGCACCTCAGCCGGAGCGTTGCATCGTCCTGACTCATTGGAGCGGCCGCAGGGGAGGGACTTCTCCAACAAAAGGTCACGGGCTTAACGGACATTCTGAATTGCCTGTTCCGCATCGGCGGATGAGCAGCCAACGCTCGGCAGCTTCGGGCTCATGAGAAGGACCTCGCGGCACCGAGAAGCGGGAATCTCGAACCGTCTCCGTTTGGGGGGACTCGTCCAGAACGCGGTCGCGTTGATGATTTCGGGATCGGGTACGGCGGTACTCGGCGTTGTCTTCTGGGGAATTGCGGCTCATGTCGCCTCTGCGAAAACGATCGGCCGCGCGTCTGCCGAGATCGCAGCGATGACGCTTCTTGCCACGTTGGCGCAACTGAGCTTCGGTCCGATTTTTGAACGATTTCTTCCCGTTGCTGGAAATCGGACTCGCACCTTTGTGTCGCGCGCGTATGCGATGAGCCTTTCGTTCGCCTTTGTCGCCGCGATCATCTACCTGTCGGTGGGCTTCGGCGAAAGGTACATTCCCTCGTACTTTGGTGCGCGTGCACTGTTCGTAGTCGCAGTTGTCTTTTGGACGATCTTCATCCTCCAGGATTGGGTGCTCACTAGCCTGCGAGCCACCCGTTGGGTGCCCGTGGAGAACATTCTCTTCGCGCTCGCGAAACTCGCTCTCCTTCCGGTGCTCGTCGCGGTGACCGCTAGGCAAGGCATCTTTCTCTCTTGGACGATCCCTGTAGTCGTGGCTGTCGCCGGCGTCAGCTGGTATCTGTTCCATCGGGCGATACCAGCTCACGAGGCAACAAGCCCATCCAGCGAGAAGCTGCCCTTGATTCGCGAGATCGCTCTTCTTTCGTTCGCGCAATATGCCTCATTGCTCGTCAACACGTTTTCGTCGACGATCATCCCCCTGATCGTGATTGCGCGGCTGGGCGCGGCAGCCAACGCCCACTACTACTTGCCGGCGCTGATCACGGGTGGCGTTGCTCAGCTTCTTTGGAGCCTCGAGGCTTCGTACTTGGTAGAAGCATCGACGGACCCGAGTGCGCTGCGCCAGCATGCAAATTCCGCGATTCGGGTGGCGATCGTCGTCCTCGTGCCTAGCATCGCGGTCGGAGAGATCTTCGCCCCGGATATTTTGCGGATATTTGGCACGACCTACGCCGTGCACAGCACGACGTTGCTCCGGGTCCTTCTGTTGTATCTGCCCGGCACCGCGGTGACCGCGTTTTATTCGGCGTTTGCCTGGCTGGACAGGCGCGTCTGGTGGCTGGCCGGGCGGGAGCTCGTGAGCGCGGCAATCTACTTCAGTGTGCTGTTCGCGCTGATCGGACATATTGGCATTCTCGCGGTGGGGTTCGCCGCGGTGATCGCTACCGGGGTGCAAGGGCTCCTGTTCTTGCCGGTCTCGATCAGGCGTTACCGCATGATCCGGAAGGCGGACGCCGCGCAGGATTCACCAGGCCCGCCGCAGTCGCTGGCACCTGAACGTTGATTGCCGTCGGTTGACGATGCGGGTTTCGGTTTCGCCCGCGCCGCGCATGGCTCGCTGATGGGCGCGAGGGGCGACTACGGCTCACGAAGAGTCGATCGAAGCGTGCCCGCGATCGACGCGTTTCAGGGACCGAGCACATTGTGAGGGATGACTGTCGGACTTGTTGCAGAAGTCGATGAATGCCGACGCCGAGTTGCCCTCGCGGCGGGCAGCTCATAAATCACCGTGCCCTTTCGTCGCACGATCAACTTCCATTGCGGAGATGTTGAAAACTCGGTATTGAGCACTGCGAAGTTCTCCTGCGGAGTCAGCAGATACTCCCGGTTGTAGGCGAGCATGCTCGGCGCGATGACGAGGTACGAAGGTCCCTTTCCTCCGGTGTAACTGGTCGCCACGGCGGAGACAGCGGACACGAAGGTTTGAGAGGCGGATTCTGTCGATACAACCCCACCGGGATCGAAAACCGAGAACGATGGGAACTGGGGGTAGCGATCAGTTGTGTACAAGGGCGCGGAGGCATCCGCAACAAAAACCGGGCCGGGCTTCGCCGTCTCATAAAAGGACGTGATCGTCGAGACTTCCGATAGTGGCATCACGTTCGCGGCGTCGTTGCCATAGTACGTCGGGAAGAACAGCGCCAACGCCACCACGAGTACCCCACCCGAGGACATCATCGAGACCATTAGTCGGCGCTTTGCCGCCGCGGTGCGAACGACATTCCAGGACCGCTCGACGGCAGAGGTCCACGATCTGACCAGCGGTGGGATCCAATGTGCGAGCTTCAGGCCGGCCTCTCGAGCGCGGCCACCCTCGGGAACGAGCGCACACGACGCCAGAGCGACACTCCAAGGAAGCGAGAAGAGATAGACGCGCAGGATGCCTTCGTTTCCATATGCAGTGATGAAAAGAACGACGCCCGGCGAAAAGGCCAGAAGGGCGAGCGCAAGCACTGATCGCCCAGCTCGTCGTCTCATCCATAAGCCGAGCAGCGCCAGCGCCCAGACCAAGCCCGAGAGGGAGTCCGCCAGGTCGTTGATTAGTCGCCCACTCGCTGTGAGGCCGCCGCCCGAGGTTGTCGGTGCCTTGGGCGGTCTCAGGTTGCCGAAAAAACTGCCAATCGAGTCCAACAGGCCGTATTTCGCGTTCACGAAGGGCAAGCGCGGTAACAAATATCCGATGGCGATCGCGCCGAGGAAGAGGGGCAACCAGCGCGGACGCATCAGACCCGCGATTGCGAGCACGCCGAGTTGTACGACGACGATGTACGGCGACAATTCGTGAGTGAACGTAAGAACAAAGAAGATCAACGTAAGAGCCACGGAGGCGACGGCGACTTCGCGGGTGTTCGCTTGCAGAGGTCTATCGCTTTGCCGGGTTGACGTCGTGGCCTCACCGCGTCGAAACAGCTTGCGACGCGCGGGTGGGCGGTCGACCAAAAGCCACCGACACACAATTGCCAACGCGCCCAGGGAAAGCAGCGTTCCGAGCCCTTGCGGTGACAGGTAATCCTGCGAGATCCAGTTGCACGACGAATAGAGGAGAATCGCGATCCAGCGTTGCCGAACGCTGAGGCCAAGCGAACCGAAGATGACGTAGAGCAGCGGCAGCGCCGCAAGTTCGAATGCCGGCTGAGCCCATTTCGCGTATCCCAAAGGGCTGCCGACTCCGGCGACCTTGTCGAGCCACGCGATGACCGCAAAGAATCCGGGCCAGTTCTGGTAGATGTCGATGTGGCGATCGAGGTGGCCGTGCACGTTGACGTACTGGACGACCCCGAACAGTTTGTATAACCACGGGTAGCGACCTATCGGATAGACGATCGCCTCTGGGGCATACAACATCACGGCCATGGTTGCGGCATGAACGGCCATTCGCGAAGTCCCAGGTTGCTCACGACGCAACGCGATCACGAACGAGGCAGCAAGAACGCCGACGCCCACATAGAAGATGGCGGGAAGAGCGCCCGCGAGGCCGTACGAGCCGAGCCTTTTTGCGTTGGTCGAGTGCACGCCGATAGCCCAGAGCGCGACCGAAACTGGTACCAGGAGGTCCGTCAGATACAGCTTCGAGAGCGGACTCTTTGAGCGGATGAGATTGCCCAATGTCGGTCGAAGCTCGGCAGTATCTGGGGAACTGGTCGCGGTGATCGTTGCCATCACGCTATGTGCGCTGCCCTTCGGTGGCCCGAAGCAGCGATGTCGCGCGAGCGCCTGCCGTCGTCGTGATCGGTCCCTCCAGAGTGACGATCCTATGAGCGCCAGACCGGCTTTCATTGGCACCATTCCGAGTGGTCCCTGGCCGAGTGTTGTGGATCGGCACCCGCATGAGTATGAATGCGCCTCGACGATTCCGCAGAACGCGAAATGCGCGCGGCCCTAAACTCTCTTGGAGTCTCGAGTCCGTGCAAGTCATAACTGGAGCGCAGGTGAATTCCTCTGTCACGCGAAACGAATTGCGCATCGCCTTCTTCATCAGTTCGTACCGATCACCTTTGCCACTCATCCGGCTCGTGCAGACCCTTCGCTTGTCAGAGCCTGACAGCCCCATTGTTATTCTTCAGAGTTCGTTCGAGCCGCATCTCGACTTCTCATCGTTCGCCTCTGTTCCCAATGTCCACATCCTTACGAGCGAAGTCCCGATACTTTGGGGCGATCTGAGCCTTGATGTCGAACGTTGGCGCGTATTTCACTGGATTTTTGTCAATCTCGACGTGGACTGGGTGATACTGCTCTCCGAGCAGGACTATCCGATTTCATCGCCTGGCAAGCTCCGAACTCTGCTTGCCGACAGCGGCGCGGACGCACTGATTGGAGGCCGGAAGGTCGACGAGATTGAGGACGAAAAGACGCGCCGTGCTTTCGCAGTTCGCTACTTCTATCAGTACACCTGTCTCCCGTCCTTGAATATCGCACGCAGGTTTCCTCCCCGCGTGCGTCAATTTGCTGCCCTGATTCGTCGGGGAATTTTCTTCTGCGTGAATCATTCGCAGCGATATGTTTTTATTTCTATGCGGCCAGAAGAATTACAGCTTCCGAGCTGGTTTGGGTGGCGAGCAAGGAAAACCCCCTTCAGCGCAAGTTTTCCCTGTTGGCATCACCATCCATGGTATGCAATTTCACGCAAGGCCATTCAGCACGTCCTTGACTATGTGAGAGCGCATCCCGAGGTCGTTCGGTATTACGAGCGCACGGTGATTCCGCTCGAATCGATCGTTGGAACGATCATTTTCAATGATCCAGAGCTTGAAGTCGCCAATGTCGGGTTGCATGAGACGCGGTGGACCGACGCTGAATCGTCTCGCCCTGGGGTATTCACGCTGGAGGACCTGCCGCATCTGCGGGCATCGACTGCTGTCTTTGCTCGCAAGTTCGACGAGGAAAGCTCAGAAGTGCTGGATGAGCTTGACAAAGTGGTGTTGGGGGACTTGAGACCGAAGCCTTGAGCGTTTGCGACCCCGGGCCGAGTGCGCTTGCTCGGCCAAAGGCTGCGACGCCTCGCCAAGGAATGCCTTGGCCGCCGGAAGGATCGTCTATGTATACGTGGGTTTGTCGCGCTGTTAACTTCGAACGATGGATACACAGTGCTCAGGCTTTAATCAAATCGGATCAGGAAAACACCTACGCATCTTGTGTCATGGCGCCACTACCGTTCGGCTCTAACAATCCTGGCGGATACCTTGGTCCGTTCACATTTCATAAGCCTGAATTGTTGATTCGCTTTCCTGCCTCAATCCAGCCGGCCGCCGCGGCGACAAGGCGTTCATCGACGACACTTGGAGCGCCGCTCGGGTTCCTTGCATGCGATGAGTTTGCCCTAAATCGTCCGCGCGAAATTCGAGAGTGACAAGTCACATGTTCGTTGGTGACGAAGGCTCGGCCTTTGCTGAACAAAGTCCGATCCGGCGTCTGCTTAGCCCGGTCACCGGTGGGGAAGATGGTGCCGGACCAAAACCTCGCGCGCTGGACTGGCCGGACTGCGTTCATAATTGGAGCACCCACCGCCCCACTAGTCAGGTGCGAACGTGACAGAAATCGGAGCGACGACCCGACCGAGGCATTTGGCGCCTCCGCCATCGCACGCGCGACGTCGTCGGCTGCAGTTCGCGATTGTCGCCCTCGTGGTTGTTGTGGGTGCAGCGACAGGCATCGCGTATGCGACGCGCACGTCTCAACCAGGACGGGGCTTGCCTGCACAGTCGAAAACTCGGCTCATCTTCAGTTCGGACTTCGCTCGTCCAAAGCTGAATCGAGCAGTATGGAGCACGTGTTATCCACGCGCGGACTTCGCTTCAGGCTGTACGAATTTCGGTAACGGCGAGTACGAGTGGTACCTGCCGTCGCAAGTGGTGCTGTCCCACGGAGTACTCGATCTGGTTGCCAAACACTTGCGTACTTTGGGAAAGGCGCAAGACGGCGCGCCGAAGGCGTACGTCTGTCGCTCGGGAATGGTGACCACGTATCGAGGATTCCGATTCAAATACGGGTACGTGAAGATCGTTGCCCGGCTCCCGGATACCGAAGGACTTTGGTCAGCCCTGTGGATGGGAGCCGCGAGCCTGCAATGGCCACCCGAGATCGACATCATCGAGGACTGGGGACGGGGTGTGCAACCGACCGGAGTGTTTTTTCACCCGTTCCGTGGACCGGTGCTTTACGACTACCCGACGCTCGGCGACCTCTCGGTCGGATGGCACACTTTCGCCATCGATTGGACCCGGACGAAGCTGACGTGGTTCATCGACGGCAAGCAGGTTTTGTCGACCAGCAAAAACGTTCCGCAGCAGCCGATGTACCTCCTTGCCGACCTCGCGTACACGAGCACCAATCAGGCGCTAATCGAATCCGGCTCCGGATGTCACGGCACTCTCGCCATCAAGTCCATAAGGGTTTGGCAGCGATGAATTGCGGAAGCAGAAGCCTTCATCGCCCATGCGCGACCACTTTGCGACGAGATTGAATCTGGCACGCGAACAGGCGAGGCGAGAGCTGGTAACGGACTCGGAAACCTTCGCCGAGGGAGACCGGCGTGGGCCGATCAAGGTCGTCGTGGCGGACGTCGAGGATCTGCGCGAAATCGGGAGCGAGCGTGCCGCTGGGGGCCGGTACGCAGCTGCTTGGTGCCTGTGTCGCCGTAACCGTTCTCCGATAGGACTGCTCGAACTCGACTTCGATTCTGGAGTCATCAGCGCGGACGAGCTCGCCGATCGGGTTGCGCCTCTCGTCGCGAATGCGCCAGCGGTATCCCCACCACCGCCTGATCACGATCTACCGCTCGCCTCGGTGGTCGTTCCGAGCCTGCTCGCGAGGGAGGACAACCTTCGAGACTGCCTCGGCGCGCTCTCCGCGCTCGACTACCCGCGGTACGAAGTGTTACTTGTCGACAATCGATCCGTGGACGCCGGAAAACCGCCGGAATGGGTATCTGAGTACCCGGGGGTCGAATTGATTTCCGCATCTCGTCCGGGAATTTCTGAAGCGCGCAACGCCGGGCTGGCGGTGGCGAGGGGCGACTTCGTGGCGTTCACCGACGACGACGCCGTCGTCGATTCGGGATGGTTGAAGTCGATCGCGGCGCGCTTTGCGCTGCACCCCGAAGAAGTCTGCGTCTGTGGCATTGCGATGCCGCGCGAGCTCGAAACACCCGCGCAGCTCCGATTGGAGGTTTTCACAGGTGGCTTCGGACCGCGCTTTTGTTCGCCCGCGACCCGGAGGCTTCTCGGTGATTCTGCGGGAGGTCGAATCCGGCGCCCGCAAGTCGGCGAGTTCGACGAAACCGGGCGGCTGCGACGGACCTTCCCCTTGTACCGGGCGAGCACATTTGGCGCCGGTGTCAACATGGCGTTTCGCACCGATGCGCTCCGAGCCATCGGCGGATTCGATCCCCACCTCGGCACCGGCACACGGACCATGGCCGGTGAGGATCACAAGGCGTTCATCCAGCTCGTCTGGCGGGGCGAAAGCGTGGGGCTCGAACCCGCCGCGCTCGTATTCCACACCCACCGGCGGGACGACGACGCCCTTCGTCGTCAGATTCTTGGGTGGGGGACCGGCATCGGCGCGATGTTCTGCGCCGCTGCGCTCGAAGATCCCCGCCATCTCCTCGCGCTCGCAGCGACCGCGCCACATTTCGTAGGGGTCAGCGCCCGCTCCTACTCATCGAGACGCAAGCTCAAGTCGTCGGGGTCCGCCGCGGGAGACGACCTCCTACGCGAGCTCGCCCGGCTTGAGCTGCGCGGCGTCGCCACAGGCCCAGCGATTTACCTGTGGTCCCGCTTCGCGGCACGCAGGCGCCGTGCGAAGAGCTCTAGCGTCTCATCGTGACGAAGCTTCCTCGGGCCAGCGTTGTGATCCCGTGTTACAGCGAGGACCGCTGGGATCACACTCTGCGCGCGATCGCCTCGGCGCGCGCGCAAACCCACGCTCCAGAGCAGGTGCTTGTGGTCGTCGACCACAACGATCGCCTGGCGTCCCGACTCCGTGCTGAAGTCGACGGTGCCGTCGTGCTCGAGAATTCTCTCGAGCGCGGCGTGTCCGGCGCGCGAAACAGTGCCGCGGCGAGAGCGACTGCACCGATCATCGCGTTCCTCGACGACGACGCGGCAGCGCGACCGGAATGGCTCGCGTGCCTCGTAAACCCGTTCTCGGACCCGCTGGTCGTCGGGACTGGCGGCGCCATCGTCCCGGAATGGGAACGGTCGGCTCCGCGCTGGTTCCCACCGGAGTTCGCATGGGTCGTCGGTGGATCCTTACCGGGTTTGCCGACGACGCAGGCGCCGGTGCGAAATGTCTGGAGCGCCAACATGGCGGTGCGCGCCGCCGTCTTTGAGAAGGTTTCGGGATTCCGGCGCGATTATGGCAAGGTCGGCACGGTCGCGCGGCCGGAGGATACCGATCTCTGCATCCGGATGGGAAAGGTTGTCGATGGTGGTCATTGGGTCTACGTGCCCGAGGCGATTGTGGATCACTTCGTACCTGCCGAGCGGGCCTCTTTGCGATACTTCCTCCAGCGCTGCCGAAACGAGGGATGGGCCAAGGTCCACCTCGCCCTCCTGCTTGGCGGCACCGACGACCTCGGTCCCGAGCGCGACTACCTGCGCAAGACGGTGCCGCTCGCGATCGGGAACCAGCTCCTGGCATCCGTTCGACAGCGCAGGGCCGATCGACTCGCGGTCGCCGGGACGATGATCCTCGGCCTGGGTGCGGCCGCAGTCGGCGCCGGTGATGCAGTTGCACGAAGCCTTGTTGATCGCACGTCGCACCGCTCCGCTTCGAGACGCGTTCGCGCGTAGCAATACTCGTGCAACGCGATACTTCTGGCGTGGAGCTCGCTGGCCGTCCTGACCGCCGCGAGTCACGTCGCTACCCGATCAAGGTCGTTCTCGCGGACGCGGAGGCGCCGCCTGAGATCACACCTGAACGTGCCGAAGGGGGCCGTTACCGTTCGGCATTGGTCTATTTCCGCGAAGGTCGACGGCCGATCGGCAGGTTCGAGGTCGAACTTGATCGCGGAACCCTGTCGTCCTCAACTGTGGGCGACGCCATCCGAATCCGGCTCCGGCCCGACGGGAATCGCGTTACCCCCGCTCCGGTGCCTGGTTTCGAGCCGAATGCCGAGGTGTCGTTGCCCTTTGCGAGCGTGGTCATTCCGACGCTCTGTAGCCGCATCGACGATCTCAGTCGCTGCATCGAGGCTCTCAATAAACAGGACTATCCGGACTACGAGATCGTCGTCGTCGACAATCGGCTGCACCCCGATGAACGTGGTGATGATCGGCTGACCCCCATTCGCGACGCTCCTCGGGTCAGAGTTGTGAGCGAGCGAATCCCTGGCATCTCGGCGGCGAAGAACCGGGGCGTGGTCGCCGCGCGAGGTGAGGTTGTCGCGTTCACCGACGATGACATCGTCGTCGACGAAGGCTGGTTACGGGGGCTCGTCACTCCACTGGCAGTCGACGCAACGGTCAACATCGTCGCGGGCCTCGTTCTTCCGAAGGAACTGGAGACCGAACCTCAGGGGTGGTTCGAGGAATACACCGGTGGATTCAGCCACGGCTTCGATTCGCTCGTCTATGTTCCGGTCCGCGACTCTCGATTCGGTAGACGGGAGCGGGTTCGCTCTGTGCAGTGCAAGGATGCGGCGTCGGGAGAAATTCGAGGGGATCTTTCGGTGTACAGCGCCGCGGTGCGCGCCGCGGCGGGAGGCAGCTCGGCGATTCGGAAAGCGCTGTTCGATGAGCTCGGCACGTTCGATGTGAGCCTCGGGACCGGCACTCCGACCGGGGGCGGCGAGGATCTCGCCTTCTGTGCGAGGGCGCTTTGGGCTGGAAATTCCGTTCGATATGAACCGACTTCCATCGCATTTCATGCCCACCGGCGCACGTATCCCGAATTGGTGCGCCAAGTGCGAGCATGGGGGACCGGGCTCGTCGCGATGCTGACCTCACTGATCTGGAGCGATCCCGCACTGATTTTCGGCCTCATGGCCCGAGCGCCGGACGCGATGTTGAAGGTGCTGCGGCGAGCCGAGCTCCGCAAGGATGCCGAGGCGTTACCGGGTGGTTTTCCCGTGCGTCTGCGTTGGCACGAGCTGTTCGGTATGGCCCTCGGTGGTCCGGCCTACGTCGTCAGCCGCATTGAAAACCGGCGACGCGGCGCCTGACGCATGCTCGAAATCGAGAATCTTCTGGCGGCTGTTGCATTTACGCCAGTCGACGATCCTGGGTAAAGACATTGACAACACCTTCACATGAAGGCGGAGGGGAGATTCCTCGTTTGGAGCACCGTTCCGAACTTGCCGTCCTGATGTACCACGACGTCGGACCTCGGTCATCGAATCCTCAATTCCGAGATTTCGTCGTCGAGCCCCAGCTGTTCGCCGAACACCTCGCGGCGCTTTCGGATGCCGGGTTCGTAACCGAACCGGTGAGCCGACTGTGTGACCTCGAGCGATCGAGCTCGCCTGAGATGCCAGTCTTCATCACGTTCGACGACGCTTACCTGAGTCTCATGGAGAACGTGCTGCCGCCTCTCACAAACCACAACATGACGGCAACTGTTTTCGTTCCGACGGCGTATGTCGGTGGGCGCGCCGAATGGCTGGATGTGATTGGAGAGGGCGATCGCCGCATTCTCGGTTGGCATGACCTGCGTGACATGCGAGCGAGCGGGGTCGAGTTCGGCGGCCACGGCCATGAACATCTCCAGCTCGACCTCCTCTCGAGCGGTCGACTCGTCTCCGAAACCGAGAAGAGCCGGGCAGTTCTTGAGGATGGATTCGGAGAACCGATCCGCGCTTTCGCGTACCCGTTCGGTTTCCACAGCCGCCGAGTGCGTGAGGAAGTCCGGCGCTGTGGCTACGAGGTGGCCTTCGAAGTCGGCGACGACCTCTACACGCCGTCATCTGACCGGCATTATTCGATCAAACGCATCCAGGTCGGGCCGGACATGGCACCGGACGAGTTGATTGCGGTCATTCGACGCGGTCGGTCATCGCCGCTCGTTCGACGCGCGCGTTTGCGTCTCGGGCCAGCATTACGAATTGCCCAGCGCCAACGGCGCAAATGGAGGGCGGGATCAGCCGCCAATTGAGACCGGAACGTTCGGAACCGTCAGATTCATCTCGCAGGCTCGGATTCACCGAAACTGCCGTCGACTAATCTGCGCTCTGGAGTGCACAAGGCGAACTCGGGAATCGCACGCGAGAACCGATCGATGTCCGTGAACCGCAAGCAGGTCTCTTGGCGCATGGAGCGCGGCGAAACATTGAACGGTCCGAGATTTTGAGGGGTTCGTAGGGATGGAACGGCGGCGTGCGACGGACCATGCGATCGTGATCCACAGCCTGACCAGCGTGACCGGACCCGGCCGCGCGATCCGTGTTGAGCCGCACGTCGACCGATGAAGAGAACCGTTCTTGTTACCGGCGGACATGGCTACATCGGCGGTCGAGTGTGCGCACACCTTGCGCGAGACCTCGAACTCGCGATCACGGCGACGACGTCCAACAAAGGCACGGTTCCTTCGGCGCCTGGAATCGCGCTCACGTATCTGGAGCTGACTGATAGCGCCTCAATGAGGCGTGCGTGCGCCGGGGTGAATGTGGTCGTGCACCTCGCGTCGCCGAATGAGGTCGTGTCCGCCGCGGATCCGGAACGAGCCATGACAGAGACGGGACTCGGAACGCTGATGTTGCTCAACGCGGCGATCGATGCCGGTGTTGAGCGGTTCGTCTACTTCTCCACCGCTCACGTATACGGCGCTCCCCTCGAGGGCCGCATCAATGAAATGACGCTTCCTCGTCCGGTGCACCCGTACGCGATTGCCCATCGCGTCGCTGAGGACTGGGTGCTTGCCGCGCATGACGCCGGGAAGATTACCGGCGCTGTTCTCCGGCTCTCGAATGCCGTTGGCGCACCGATGAGCGCCGAAGTGGACCGCTGGACCCTCGTCGCTGCCGACCTGTGCAGGCAAGCCGTCGAGAAGGGCGAATTGACGCTTCGCTCTTCGGGCTCCGCGTATCGGGACTTCATTCCGCTCTCCGATGTCGCCCGTGCGGTCGAATGGGCGATAGAGACCCCATCTGATGTGATCGGCAACGGACTCTTCAACCTTGGCGGAGCGAACACGTTGAGTGTTCTCGAGCTTGCCGAGATGATCCAACGACGTTGCGAGACGGTTCTCTCGTATCGCCCGAAGATCTCGCGACCGTCATCCAACAGCAGCGAAGCAGTCCGGCCGTTGGCGTATCAGATCGACAAGATCGTTGGTTGCGGGTTCACGTTGACCGGGAACCTCGAGCAAGAGATCGATGCAACGTTGCGACTCTGTCGAGGCTCTTTCGCGCCGGCCGTCGATTTAGTTGGTGGCCCGAACGGGTAGACGCTGAGTGAGAAGAGTCGACCGCGACCGCTGAGGCCGCGATGCGACCCCTCATTGCTGAACGCTCAAGGTCGCGGCGTCGACGAGATACGAGCGAAGTCTCCGGCGGATTCAAGCTCCGTCGCAGCTTCCGTCCCAAGTCATTGCCGTTGCCACCCGGGGCATGCGCTCGACGATCGCTGGGCTGTCGAGTCCCGTGTTCCATGCATGACCTTTGGACGCTGCATCCCACGGCACCTCCCAGTCGCCGTACAGGGCAGCGAGTTCAGCCTGGTGGTCCGCCGGCTTCCACCACCAACGCCGGAGGAAAGAGATTCTCTCGAGCGGGCCGTCTGGGAGCTTGCCGGACACCTGCCAACTCGCGCCGTCGAAGTCGAAATACCCCGTGAACCAACGGGATCCGCCCTCGCTGCGGTATTCGACGAAGTCGAACTGCGAGCCGTCTTTCCAAAAGGACCACAACGTCGTTCGTCCTTCGTTGTCTCGCCATCGACGGAAGGGCAGGAAGCCAGCAGCGATGAGATCGGGTACCAGAGCACAGAAGATCTCGCGGTCGTCACTTCGCATGCCGAAATCGGCGTCTTTGTAGTCATGCGGTAGGACGCCTCCGTGCCTGGCCCAGCCGAGTAGGAGGCCGCCTGACACCCAGAAACGGTCACCAACGCCGTGTTCGACGAGGAAGTCGTTCAGCGTTCGAAGATTTCGTTGGAAGACGAACCGATGAAGGGTTCTTCGCAATCTCGAGTGCTCAGGGATGAATGCGCGAACGAGCTTGTGCAAGATCAGCGTCGTCGACACGCCGGGCTGAGGAGGAGCGTCCTCCGTCATTTGTCGTACTTCCACCATGAACATTTTGTCATCGGCGCCAGTTGTCCTCGCGGCATCTCTTCGCGAGACGTATCTGGTGTTCAGGCGGTATTACGCGCCGCGCCGTGAGAGCTCCACCAATAGCGAAATGCTCCGGAAATCAGGCCCATCGCCTCTGTAAACGCCATGCGCACTCCCGGCCGCCGAGGTGCGATCGCGTTCGTCGCTTGCCGTCGCCGAATGAAGAACGAATCCGCATGCGAGATGCCGTGCCGCACCAGGGCCTTGCGGAGATCTCGCTCGCCGAAGTGTTTTGCAAAGTAAGCCCCGAGGCCGTGACCGTAGTCATAGATCTGCCCACGAAGGCGCGCCGGATCGGCTGGGCGCGTGCGCCAGACAAGCGCCGATGGGAGATAACAGATGCGACCTCCCGCCGAGAGGAGGCGTACGAAGATGTCGAGATCCTCACCGCCTCGGCCCTCACTGCCGACGCCGAGTCGAGCATCGAAGCCTCCGATCTTCTCGACCGCCGTCGCGCGAACGGCAAAGTTCGCTCCTGAGCCGAAGACCCCCGCGTTGAACGGATAGAGGGGGAGGGGGAGGCGGTGGTCGTCGAGGTCGTAGCGACGTGGAACGAAGGCCTCTCCCCAGGAGATTCTCGTATCGAAGTACCGCTCGGAGGCAGTCCCCAACGCGACGGAAGCGACAAGCCCGGTGACGCAAACCACGTCTGGGTCCAATGCGAAACCCGCGGCTAGCGCGGTCGGCCAGCCGGGATCCACAGATACGTCGTCGTCAGTGAAAGCCACGTGATCAAATCGCGCAACCGACAATGCGTGGTTGCGCGCGTTTGACAGACCGACATTCGGTTCACAGCTGTAGCGAATTCGAGGATCGAGTTCTGCGAGGGCCGTCACGAGAATCCGCGTCTCGTCGTCGATCGGCGCGTTGTCGACGACGAGGATTTCCAATCGATCTCCATTGGCCTTTTGAAGGGAGCGAAGGCATTCGCCTAAGAGATCGACGTGGCTCCGCGTGCACACCGCGATTGTCAACCCGTCGACACCCGTGGTCGGGAATCGCCTTGGACAGGCGGCTCGCGCGAACCAGAGGTCGGAGGTCATCGGGTCTTCTGCAACCGCGTCGCAGGCGACGTGACCCTGAATCGCCACTTCGAGCGCGGCCGCCGCCTCCGCTCTCGTTCGTCTGCCGAGCGTTCTCCTCGGGTTGGCTGGTACGTCGACGTATCCCAACGGCGCCCGGTGCATACGGACGAGCAACCTGGCGCGTTCGTCGGCAGTCAGACGGGATCCATTCAGACCGATGATCGCTTCCGCACCGTCGATGTCCACGAGCCCGACACACATCGAGGTTGCGCCGTCGGCCTTTACCGATCGCTGGCGACCGAGGGCGCTGACGCGCGCCTGCGGCGGGACCAGCTCGTGCCGGCGCGCAACTCCGACACCGAGCCCCACCGCGCTCAGCCAAGCTTCGAATTGAAACAGCACCAACGGATGCCACGAGTGAGCCCACAGAAAGACCGTGGCGAGGAGGCCGACGGCGACGAGGCTCAGTACCAGCGACATCGCCACCTCTGACCAGCGCGCGAGGGTCGGCCAGTTGCTCACGATTGCCCGGCCGGGGACGAAGGCGGCGAATCCCACTGCAAGAAGAAGCCGAGCGGCCCCCGTCGCGTTGGCGTAGACCAACGACAGCAGCCCGAGGACATCGAGGAGCGCAAAAAAGTCGAGCAGGTCGCTCCGGCCCACGAACGGCGCGGCGCGAGTGTCATCAGGCTGTAACACCTGATCAGTCTGTCCCACGAACGAACTCCGCAGTGCGCTTCCGAAGCGGTCGCGTGCGTCAAGCCCGTGCCGCGCCCAGCTCATCTGCCGACGAGATGTCGAGGACGGATCCTCAGTGCTGCCAGACCTGCACCGACTTGATGTTGAATGACGTGCCCGACGCGGCTGGCCCGTCGATCGCGAGGTTGGCGAGGAAGTACATGGGTGAGTTCGGCACGCTGCTACCGGTGTAGGTGTCGACCACCTTGCCATCGAGGTACCAGGTGAGCGAGCCTGGAGCCCAGGCGAGGCCGTAGGTGTGCCAACCGTCGGTGAGAGCGCTCGACGACGTCACCTGCTTCTGCTGTTGCTTCGGGTTCTGCCAAGGGCCCCAGTGGAAGGTGTCGGACTCGGTGCGGGCGGAACCCCAGTTCTCCATGATGTCGATCTCGGGCGGCCACGATTTGTCAGCGGGAAGGAGCCAAAGCGCGGGCCACGTACCCGCGCCACCCGGAATGGTGGCGACGATCTGGACGTAGCCGTAGGTGAACGAATACGAGGAGAACGTCGTCACGATCCCCGAGGCGTACGGGTAGGTCTTCGGAGCGCCGGTCTGGTCGGTCCCGGTCGTCGGCGTCTGATTGGCGACGAGGTGCAGGGCACCCCCCGAAACCTGGTCTTGGCTGGCTTCGTACCACTCTTCTTCTTGTGCGTTGCCGTAGTTCGTGCAGCCGCTCCAGTAGCAGGTCGACCACACGGTGCTGTCGAGCTGGGATCCCGAAAACGTGGCGGAGAAAGCGAGGTGCATTCCGGTCGTCGGGGCGGAGCCGGAGGGAGAGGTCGACGCTGTGGTCGTCGTCGGAGGAGTTGCCGTCGGGGGAGGGGTCGTCGGGGCAGAAGTCGTCGGAGGGGTCGTCGTGAGTGACGCATCAGCCACCAGCCTTGGAGTCCGGTACGGCGTCACTACCTTCGGCACCGACGTGGCCCGAACGAGAGACCGGAGACGTCGAAACTCGGCCAAGGTTATGAACGACGAAGGCAGCCAAGACTTCGTCGCATCCGATACCCGCACGTTCAAATGGACCTTGCTCTTGACGACGGACGAGCGATTCAGGGAAACGACGGTGATGTGACTGCGAGCAGGGTGGGCGAAGGAAGCGACGGATCCAGTCGTTCTGACGAATCCGACTCCCGCGGCCCCAAAACTGATCGCCACGGCGGCGGAGAGCATCGTCCCTCGGCGAATTCGGCGCGGCGGACGAGCCGGCTTCTCTCCGTTCGGACCGCGGTCCGGCTCGTGCAGCGAGAGACGTGACCACTCTCTGTGTGGACGCTCTCCGTGATCGTGCCAGAGTCGCCACCGATCCATGCCACGATCTTCTGCTCCAATCTGCGTAAGCAATAGACGCAGCTAAGGCCTTCTGACGTGCGGTGATTAGGCAGATGAGCGACCCAAAACTGTGCTGAAGAGTTGACCACTTTAAGTGGCCAGTAGCACAAATCGGTCACAGCTAGCGGTTAGAACGTCACTTTTAGTAGTTGCACGCGATCGAGTTTTGACACGGAGCGTGGTCCCGACCTGCTGTTGTCATGGCGTGTGCGATATGCCCCGTGGGTTTGCTCAGAAGCCATCGTGCGTGTGAGCGCCAACGTCGGTCATTCACCACATCGTCCGTGCGACGCTCGACATCTTCGATGCCGCGGATCGTGACTTACTGCGAAGTGATTTTCTCCAGACCGGCTGACCACTTCTGTTCGATTCGGCCGAAACGCCAGATGAGGGCCGACCCGATCCACGTCGCGACGAACATGCCCACAATCACGAAGCCCGCGGTGTTGATATTGAAGTTTGCGACGAAGCGCCAGAAGCCACCGTCGGTTGCGAGCGAGTGGATCTCTTGCGGCAGGATCCCGAGCGTCTCGATCGCGCCGACGAAGAAGCAGATCGCAACCGAGAGGCCGGTGATCGAGAGGTTGTAATAGACCTTCCGCACCGGGTTGAAGAATGCCCAGCCGTAGGCGAGGTTCATGAAGATCCCGTCGGTCGTGTCCATGAGGGTCATGCCGGCGGTGAAGAGGATGGGCAGACAGAGGATCGAGTACCACGGAATGTGCTGGGACGCCGCGAGTGCCACGGTGGCCAAGAGCGCGACCTCGGTCGCGGTGTCGAATCCCATGCCGAACAGCAATCCGACCGGGTACATCTTCCACTCCCGGTCGACGCCCCTTGCGAAGCGACCGAGGATTCGGTAGAAGAATCCCCGGTTCTCGAGTTCGCGTTCGAGTGCCGCCTCGTCGTATTCGCCCTTTCGCATGGTGCGGAACACCTTCACGATCCCGGCGAGGATGACGAGGTTGAGCGCGCCGATGAGGAACAAGAATCCCGCCGACACCGCGGTCCCAAAAACGCCACCGAAGCTCTCGAGTCCCGAGTGCGGATTCCTTACCGCAGAGAACACGGTCTTTTCGGCGAGGATGATTCCGACGCCGATCAGAACGACGATCGTCGAGTGACCGAGAGAGAAGAAGTAACCGAACCCGAGCGGTCGCTCCCGGTCCGTCCCGCGTCGCTCCTGCATCACCTTTCGCGTCGTGTTGTCGATCGCCGAGATGTGATCCGCATCGAAGGCATGCCGCAATCCGAGCGTGTACGCGAGCCCGGCGACGCCGATCCCGAGCCCCTTGTAGTGCTGCGGGATGACGAAGAAGACAAAGACGGCGAAACCGATCGCGTGTAAAGCGAGGATCGAGCCGTACATGCCGAGTACGCGGAAGCGCTCTCGCGAGGAGAGTGCGGCGAGGGAGGAGCGCACGAAGGCGGCGAACCCCGGCCTCTCGGCGTACGGCTCACCCGATGCGATCGCCACAGATCGATGCCTTCCTTCGCTGGGCAGCTATGGAAAACTTATCCCTGATGCGAATGACTCGCAATAAGGGGGTTTCACCGCGACCTGACCGGCCCTCGCGTCGAGCCCGGTTCGCGTGGCGGGACCGTTGGCACTGCCTGGCGGGCACTGCGCCGACGTTCACTTGACCTATGAATGCTCGAGTGCTCATCCTCGGCGGTGGGACCGGTGGAACCCTGGTCGCGAACCGCCTCCGACGTGTGCTGCCTGCCGGTTCCGAGATCACCGTCGTCGACGGCAATGACCACCACTTGTACCAGCCGGGGCTGCTGTTCGTGCCGTTCGGCTCCCGCCATCCGGAGCACCTCGTCCGGCCACGCGCGGCGTTCTTGCACGAAGGCATCGAATTCATACGCGGCGAGGTGGACCGCGTCGATGTCGGAGCGGAGAAGGTGACATTGATCGACGGCTCGACGCTCGGCTACGACGTGCTCGTCGTCGCAACTGGGGCGCGCCTCGTGCCAGAGGAGACAGAAGGCCTGCTCGGGCCGGGTTGGATGGAGAAGGTCTTCCACTTCTATTCATACGAAGCGGCAATCGGGTTACGCGCCGCCCTCGAGCAATTCGACGGCGGACGTCTCGTCGTGAACTTCGTGGACCTTCCGATCAAGTGCCCCGTCGCGCCGGTCGAGTTCCTGTTCCTTGCCGACGCGTACTTCCGCAAGCGCAAGTGGCGTCAGCGCGTCAAGCTCTCCCTCGTTACACCCCTCGACGGGGCGTTCACGAAGGCGACGTGCGCGACGTACCTGTCGCACATGTTCGACGACCGCGGGATCGAGGTCGTCACGCAGTTCAACTCCTGCGAGGTCGACGGGGATGCCGGCCGGCTTGTCAGCTACGACGGCCGCGAGGTTCGATTCGATTTGGGTGTCGTCATCCCGTTGCACCAGGGCGCGGCGTTCGTCGGTCGCTCGGCAGGTCTCGGCGACGCTCTCGATTTCGTGCGGACCGACCCGCACACGCTGCAGTCAAAAGTCGCGCCGAACATCTTCGCGATCGGCGATGCTGCCGACCTCCCGACCTCGAAAGCCGGTTCGGTGGCGCACTTCGCTGGGCACACCGTCGCGGAGAACATCCGGCGGTTCTTCGCGAAAGAGCCGCTGAGCTCGGAATTCGACGGGCACACGAACTGTTTCATTGAAAGTGGAGGTGGAAAGGCGCTCCTCATCGATTTCAACTACGAGGTTGAGCCCCTTCCCGGCCGCTTTCCGTGGCGCGTCGGGCTTCCTCTGCTCAGAGAGTCGCGACTTAACCACCTGGGCAAACTCGGATTTGAGAGCTTCTACTGGCACGCCCTTCTTTCCGGACGCGAGATCCCCGGAGTCGGATCACGCATGCCGAGAACAGGCAAAACGCTCCGCGAGGATGGAGATCGAGTCGCCGCGGATTGACGACAAGAGGAGGTAGCCGATGCCAACCGCAACCTACGCAGGAAAGTCGGTGCAGGTGAATGACGAGGGGTTCCTCGTCGACCCCGGCGAATGGAGCGAGGAGATGGCTGGCGACATCGCGAACACCGTCGGCCTCGCGCCGCTGAACGCCGAGCAGATGCAGGTCGTGAAGGTGATGCGCTCGGAGTACGAGGCGAACGGCGACGGACCGAACGTCCGGGCGCTCGGCAAGGTGTCCGGCGTGCCGATCAAGCGCCTCTACGAGCTTTTCCCGATGGGCCCGGCGAAGACCGCCGCCAAGATCGCGGGGATTCCGAAGCCCCGCGGCTGCATATAACAAGGTGAATTCCGCCGAGAAAGGGGCTTGAGATGGCAGACAGCATGGGAAAGGTCTCGATCATCGTCTCGAAGGGTTCCCTCGAGGGCGTGTACCCGGCGCTCATCATGGCGAATGGCGCGCGCGCCGAGGGTATCGAGGCGAACCTGTTCTTCACGTTCTTCGGCCTCGACGCCGTGAACAAGAAGCGTTACGCGAAGATCAAGGTGGCACCCGTCGGCAACCCAGGGCTTCATCTCCCGACGTTCGTTGGTGCGATCCCGGGAATCTCCTGGGCGCTCACCAAGTACTTCGACTCGAAGATGAAAAAGCTCGACATCCCGCAGATCCCAGAGTTCTTGGAGATGATCTCGGACACCGGTGCCGGGCTCTATGGCTGCAAGGCGTCATGCGACCTCTTCGGGCTCACGAAGGACGACCTCATCGACCAGGTGAAAGACATCATCACCGTGGGCGAGTTCTACGAGATGGCGGCTGGCGGAGAGATCGTCTTCACCTGATCGTCCGACGCGACGTCGTCGACGTCGCTGGTCTCGAACTCAAGGGCTCTGAGAGATATTGATCGTCAGACTCGTGCAGAAGCGGCGTCGTCCGTCACCGCTCCGTCGCGCAGTCGCACCCGTCGCTCCGCCTTGGTCGCGATCTCCTCGTCGTGGGTTGCGACGATCACCGTCACCTTCTGTTCGCGGTGCAGCTCGGTGATCAACGCCATCACCTCTTGGGCGGTCTCTGAGTCGAGGTTCCCGGTCGGCTCGTCGGCGATGACGACTTTCGGCGCGTTCGCGAGCGCCCGGGCGATCGCGACGCGCTGTTGCTCTCCTCCGGACATGCGCGAGGGCAAGTGGTCGAAGCGGTGACCGAGACCGACCCGCTCGAGAAGCTCACGGGCACGCGCCGTGCGCTCCTTCGCGGCGACCTTGTTCGGCACCATCGCGATCGCGACGTTCTCCGTCGCAGAGAGCGTCGGAATCAAGTTGAACTGCTGGAAGACGAATCCGATGTCCTGTGCGCGAATCTTCGTGAGCTCGGCGTCGGAGAGGTGGACGACCTCCTCGCCGAAAAAGCGGAGTTGGCCCGAGGTCGGGACCTCGAGACACCCGAGTAGCTGCAATAGGGTCGACTTGCCAGAGCCCGACGGCCCCTGAAAGGCGACCATCTCACCCGCCGTGATCGAAAGGCTGACGCCGCGCACTGCACGGACCAGCGCGTCGCCGCGGCTGTAGGTGCGCTCGACATCGTTCAGCTCGTACGCCTTGCCGGCATCTATCGTTGCGCTGGCGTCCCCCGGAGTTTCCATCGTCACTTGTGTTCTCCTAACCGAGGTCCCGAAGCGCAACGGCCGGGGCGAGGCGCGAGGCTCGCCAGCCGCCGGCGATACCGGCGAGCAACCCGCCGACGATCGCGCCGGCGAGACCGAGCAACACCGTCGTCGCGTGGATCGGCGCCGTGAGATGGATGACGCTTGTCACGGAGGCGTTCGTCGACTGGCCGATCGACGCAGAGAGCGACGAAGCGCCGACCGCGAGCCCCGACGACGTCACCGAAAGGCCCGGCCCGACGGCCGAGATCACGGCCGCGATGACAATTCCCAGCACGATGCCGAGCACGGCGCCGACGACACCGATGCCGATCGTCTCGGCGACGATCTGGCGCACGACGGCACCCCGTGACCATCCGATTGCCCGCAACGTACCGATCTCGCGCACGCGCTTTGCGACCGACGAGAGCGTGAGCAGTGCGGCGATGAGGAACGCAGCCAAGAGCACGACGATCGCGAGCGCGGTGCCAAAGGTGTTGGCGACTTTCTTCGCGTTCGAGAGGCTTCCCTTGACGGTGTCGGCGAGCGTCTTCGACGTAAGCACTGTCGCGCCGGGGAGGTCCTTTTTAATCGCCGCAGCGACCGCGTTCACATCGCCCGCGTTCTTCACCGACACGAGCACTTCGTTGATCTCCTTCGGTGCCGTCGCGAGGGACTGCGCGGTGGTGAGGTCGAAATAGACGTCCGCGACGTCACCGGTGAGCGTCGGATTGACGAGGCCGACGATCTTGTAGTCCTTCGAGTTGATCGTCATCGTCTCGCCGGCGTGAAGTCCTTTTTGCGTCGCATAGCCCTGGTTGACGAGTACCTCGTCGGCCGCGCTGGCGGTGAACCACGTGCCCTTGGTCACCTGCGCCTTCGTGATCAGACCGCCCGTCGACGCGGCGGGGTCGACGCCCGCAACGGTGTAACTCGCCGTTTGGGTGTTCGTCGTTGGCGGGTTCAACGTCTCACGGATCGTCTCTTCCGGGACGACGACGTTCTGTTCGTATGCGCGCTGTTGCGCCGTCTCGCACTTAGAGAAGGCGGAGTTCGTTCCGATGAACCTGATCCCGCCGCCGCCAGCCGGGCGTCCGGTTGCGCCGCCCGATCCAAAGGCTGGCCGTCCGGTTGCGCCGCCCGATCCAGAGGTGGTTGGCCGAGTCGTGGGGTTCGAGGCGAAGAGCTTCTCGATGCAGGAGCGCTCCGTTGCCTCCTGGGCGGCGGTCAGCGTCGGCGGCTTCGTCGTGACCTTGAGGGTCTGCCCGCCGGTCTTATAGGTGGCGGTGATCGTCGGCACCGTGCCCGTCTCGTGGATCGCGTCGAGGGAGAGCGCTCCGGTCACCGAAGACACGTTCTTGATCTTCGAGATGATTCCGGCCGCCTGGTCGGGAAAGTCGATCAAAGTGCCGGGAAGGAAGAAGTCATGGGTGAACTTCGTCCCGGCCGGACCCAGTTTCGCCAAGTCCGTGAGGACGCTCGAGTTGTTCTCGAGCAACGTGGCGCTGGCAGAAGAGTTCAGTGTCGCCGCGCTCACCCCGCCAAATCCCTGGCCGAAGAAGCCACCGCCGCGCCGCGCAGAGGCCGAGCCGCTCGCCGTCGAGGTCGAAGAGGCGTTCTTGTTCGTCGTCGCGGCGACGGTGCGGGTGACGATGATGTTCGTCCCGACCGAGCCGAGAGGGGACAGCACCGAATTCTGGGCGGCCGACAGCCCGTCCGAAACGCCGATGATGCTCATCACGAGGCCAACCCCGGCGGCGAGGCCGATCGCGGTCACGAGTGTTCGGCCGAATCGACGACGCAGCTCGTGCCACGCGTAGCTGGGAGAGAACACGATTCCTCCGTCGTTCGTGCCCGCAACCTCGTTTTTCGGGGCGCGTCGAGCTGCAAGGTACGCGTCGAACCTGTGGCCGGTCTGGGGGAATGCTTGGAGGAGTCTGCGCTCGAAAGTCGATCATCCGCCTCCCAACGCTTGTCCGACGGCGAGAGGAAGGTCGGTCCTGGGAGCGAACCCCGCCGGTCAGGTCAGCTCGCGAACCTCGCCGTTCGGGAGCCGTTGGAACAGGGGCAGGAGGCCGAGGGAGTGCATGAGTGCGGAGTCGTCGCCGATCGTCGACCTCCACTCGTCACCTTCGGTCGCCAGCACGCCGATCGCGACCGGATTGGCGCCGGCAGCTCGTGAGAGCGCGAGTGCGGCGTGCATCGAGCCCCCGGTTGAGGTCACGTCGTCGATCAGCGCCACGTTGCGGTCCCGCACGACGTCGACCCGGGCGCGGTCGAAGAGCAGGTGCTGTTCTTGGCCGGTGGTGATCGAACGCAATGGCTCCGACAGCGCGTCGGCGAGGTGGATCTTCGGCGTCTTCTGGAAGATGACGTAGTCGTCGAGACCGAGCGAACGGCTCACTTCGATCGCGATCGGAATTCCCATCGTCGCCACCGAAGCGACGACCTCGACATTGAACGGGCGGAGCAATTCGGCGAGTTCCTGTCCCGCGCGCTCCGAGAAGTGAACTCCGAGGTCAACGGTGATCATCAGCGCGACGGCGACCTCGTCGGACAGTGGCACGATCGGCAGGTCGAGGTGCTGCGAGCCGATCGTCGCTTCGTAGCGTCCTAGGGGAGCGACCACGACTCGATCCTCCTTTGTCGATGACCGTTCCGCCAAATCCGCCGATGAGCCGAGCTCAACGTGCCGCGCCGCGAATGAAGTCCAACGCCCTTTCCGCGATCATCACGGTCGGTGCATGTGTATGCCCGCGGATGATCCGTGGCATGACCGACGCGTCGACGACGCGCAATGCGTCGACTCCGCGCACCTTGAGCTGCGGATCGACGACGGACAACGGATCGTTACCCATCCGGCACGTTCCGACGGGGTGGTAGAGGGTCTGGGAGTAGCCACGAATTGAGGCATCGATGAGTGCCTGTTCGTCCGGGATTTGGGTCGCGTCCGGAACGACGATCGGACCGAGCTCTCCGGGATTGGGCCAGCGTTTGAGGATCTCGAGGCAGCGCCGCACTCCGATGACGAGCACCGCGAGGTCTTCTCCGTCGGGGTCAGAAAGGTAGGCAGGGTCGATGGTGGGAGCGTCAGTGACGCGCCGCGATACGGCACGAACCCGTCCTCGGCTCTGGGGCTGCAACAACACGGCGGCCAGCGAGACGCCCGGTCGACGGTCCTCGACGAGTCCCTCGTTCACGAAGAGCGCCGGAACGAAGATCAGCTCGATGTCCGGAAGTGCGAGGCCCTCCTCACTTTTCACAAAGCCGTACCCCTCTGCGATGTTCGAAGTGAGCGGCCCCGTTCGAGAAACGGTGTAGCGCAGCAAAGAACCCGGCGCGTCGGCGCGTGCGAGCGACGAGCGCGATGTCGTCAACGCGGCCACGCCGGAGGTGAGATGGTCGGCGAGGTTCTCACCGACCTCTTCGATGATCGCGACCGGCGAGAGCCCGAGACGCTCGAGCTCTCGGACCGGACCGATGCCCGAGCAGACGAGGAGCTGCGGGCTCTTGATCGCACCGGCGCAGACGATGACCTCTCTCCGTGCCCTCGCGGTTCGGGTGCCGCCTCCGTCCTCGTATTCGACGCCGGTGGCGCGTCGGGCGTCGAACACGATGCGCGTCGCGGTCGCTTCCGTACGGACGCGGAGGTTGTTCCGTCCGAGAGCCGGCTTCAGGTAGGCGTCGTACGAGCTCCAACGGACTCCGTGGCGCTGATTGACCGGCGTGAGGGCGACGCCCTCGTCGTGGCCGGAGTTCGGCTCGACCATTTCGGCGATTCCCACGCGATGGGAGGCGTCGAGCCAAGTTCGCGTGAGCGGTCGAGGATCCCGCGGCTGCGTGACGCGCATCGGGCCGTCACGACCGCAGAGCGCCTCGGCCTGGTCCGCGCCGTCGTAGGACTCGATGCGCCGGTACGTCTCGAGAACCGACGCGTACGACCACGCCGGTCCGGCGAGTCCAGCCCACGCGTCGTAGTCGGCGGCGAAACCGCGCGCCCAGATCATCGCGTTGATCGCCGAGGAACCGCCGAGCAGGTGCCCTCGGGGCCAGAAGACGGAGCGCCCGTTCAGCTGCGGCTGCGGAGCAGTGCGGAATGCCCAGTCGAGTTTCGACTGAAAAAGACGGGGGAACCCGGCGGGGATGCGGACGAGCGGATTGCGGCTGCGCGGACCTGCCTCGAGCAGCAACACGCTCACCGCGCGGTCTTCGCTGAGACGGCTCGCGACGACGCAACCCGCCGATCCCGCGCCGACGACGACGAAGTCGAATTCGTCCACCTCTCCCCAATCGCCGCCGGCGACGATAGACGCCGCCGCGGCGGCCGCCTGGACCGAGCGGCGCCCGAAAGGCGGATTGCTACCCTGCCGACGTGCCCATTCGCTTCGTCGTCATCGGCGGTGGCCCCGCCGGCGTCGAAGCGGCCTCGACCGCCGCCCGCTTCGGGGCAGAGGTGGTGCTCGTCGAGCGCGACGTGCTCGGCGGTGCCGCGAACCTCTGGGATTGCATCCCGTCGAAGGCGATGATCGCGACCGGCGAGGTGCTCTCGGTCGCCCGGCGCTCTTCTGCGCTCGGGCTTTCATTGGGCGACGACCCGCCCGACCTCGAGGTGCTGCGCGAGCGACTGCGCACGATCTCCGGTCACCTCTCCCGCTCGACCGCCGGTCAGCTGGAGACCCAGGGTGTGCGCATCGTGCAAGGCGTCGCTCGTCTCGTCGGCCCCCACGACGTCGAGATCAACCCGCACCACGACGGGGGCGCGACAGCGAGCGAGACGCTCTCCGCCGACGCCGTGCTCTTGGCGACCGGTTCGACGCCGCGGGTCCCCGACTGGGTGGAGGTCGATGGCGAGCGCATCCTCATCACGCGACAGGCCTACCCGCCACCGGTCATCCCCGAGGAGCTCGTCGTCGTCGGATCCGGGGTGACGGGCGTCGAGTTCGTCCACATGTTCCGATCGCTCGGTTCGCGCGTCACGTTGATCGTCTCTCGCCAGCAGGTTCTGCCGACGAAGGATCCCGAGGTCGCGGCGGCGCTCGAGAGGGATTTCTTGGAGAGCGGCGTCAACCTCGTGAAGGGGGCGCGCGCCTCGAGCGCGGTCGTGAAAGACGATGCCGTCGTCGTCGAGTGCCTCGACGGACGGGTGATCCGGGACTCGCACGTTCTGCTCGCGATCGGCTCGGTTCCCTCGACGGGCGGACTCGGGACAGAGGACGCCGGCGTCGAGCGTGACCCTGCGGGCTACGTGCCGGTGAACCACCACTGCCAGACGAACGTCCCGCACATCTACGCGGCGGGCGACATCTCGGGTCGTCTGCAGCTCGCGTCGGTCGCGACGATGCAGGGCCGCAAGGTGGCCGAACATGTCGTCGGACTGCACACGCGCGAACATCGCCATCTCGACTACGACAAGGCTGCTTCGGCCATCTTCACCGAACCAGAGATCGCCGACGTCGGCCTCGCCGAAGCCGACGCCTTCGCGCTCGGGCGCAAGATCCGCGTGACGAAGGTCCCGTTCGCCGCGAATGCGAAGGCGACGATCTCGGGTGACACGAGGGGGTTCGTGAAGCTCGTCTCCGATCCGCAGACCGGCGTGGTGCTCGGCGGGGCGATCGTCGGCGCCCATGCCGCAGAGCTCGTCAGCGTGATCGCGCTCGCCGTAACCGCGCGTCTGAGGGTGACCGACCTCGCCGAGACTCTCTTCGTCCATCCGGCGCTCGCGGAGGCGCTCGCCGCGGCCGCGGAATAAGCGAACCGAGCCTTCGGCCTTTTCTACGCGCCGCGTCGGCGCTTGCGGCCTGCGGCGTAGGCCCGTTTCGCGTCGTCGACGTCTTCGCGGCGCGGTCCATGGCCGCTACCGGGGACCTCGAGCACGGCCGGAACGTCATCGAGCGCGTCGTTGCTAAGGAGCCATCCGAGCGCGACCTTCCCAATCTTGCCTTCGCCGAGGTTCTCGTGGCGATCGCGGTTTGCACCGAAAGGGACCTTCGAGTCGTTCAGGTGGATGCAACGCAACCGGTCGAGTCCGAGAACCTCGTCGAACCGGTCGACGGTCGAGTCGGCGTCGTGGCGATCTCCGAAAGAGACGCCCGACGCGAACAAGTGCTGGGTATCGAGACAGAACCCGATGCGGGCGTCGTCCTTCGCGGCCTCGAGTATCCGTGCGAGCTCTTCAAAGCTGCGCCCGATCGTGCCACCCGCTCCCGCCGTGTTCTCGAGCAGCAGGGGAGCAAGCGGCTGCGAGCTCGAGGCCGACGCTTCCTCGCACACCTCGACGAGAAGCGCGGCCACCGGCGCGATCGCCTTGTCGATCCCGGCGCCTCGATGGCTCCCAGCGTGGAGGACGACTCCGGCGGAGCCGATCTCGGAGGCGGCCACCAGGTTTTCGACGAGGGCGCGATGTGAGCGCCGAACGAGCTCCTCGTCGGTCGCGGCGAGATTGATGAGGTAGCTCGCGTGGCAGAAGGTCGCTCGGATCATCTCGTCATCCGCCTGGGCGACGCGGAATTCTGCGAGGGCTTCTTTCGAGTGGGAGTGGCTCTTCCACATGCGCGGGCTCTGGGTGAAGACCTGGATCACGTCGGCGTCGCGCTCGTGGCCCCGCGCGAGCGCCTTGAGCAGGCCACCCGATGAGCTGACGTGGGCGCCGATGAGCACGAAAGAGACGGTACGCGGCGACGCGTAGCGTGGGCGGACGTGGCACGAAAATTCGTCGTCCAGACCTTCGGCTGCCAGATGAACGAGCACGACTCGGAGCGGATCGCGTCCGATCTCGTCGCCGCCGGCCTCGATCGCACCGACGACGTCGCCGACGCCGACGTTGTCGTGTTGAACACCTGCTGCATCCGGGAGGCCGCCGAGACGAAGCTCTACGGCCACCTCGGCCACCTGAAGTCGATCGCCGATCGCCGACCGGGCATGCAGATAGCGGTCGCCGGCTGCCTCGCGCAGCGTGTCGGTGCTGACATCTTGGCGCGCGCCCCGCACGTCGACGCGATTTTCGGGACCCACAACGTCGGTCGCGCGACGTATCTGCTGGACCAGGCGAGGCGGACCGGTTCGCCCGTTGTCGAGATCCTCGAAGTGCCTTCCGACGATGGCGAGGCGTTCCCGTCCGCGCAGGCGATCCGTCCCGAGCTCTCGCACGCGGCTTGGGTGACGATCCAGGTCGGATGTGATAACTCCTGCGCGTTCTGCATCGTGCCGACGGTGCGCGGCAAGGAACAGAGCCGCCCCTTCGGAGATCTCGTCTCCGAGGTACGCGTGCTCGCCGAACAGGGGACCTCCGAGGTCACCCTGCTCGGCCAGAACGTCAATTCCTACGGCCGCGACCTGACGCTCGCCGCACGGCGCGGCGAGCTCGATCCCGCCCGCAGCGAGCGACTCGTTGGCGGGGCATGGGTCGGCCGAGCCGAGGGACGCGCCGAGCCGCTTTTTGCGGACCTCCTCCGTGCGATCGGCGCGATCGAGGGCATCCGCCGGATCCGTTTCACGAGCCCGCACCCAAAGGACCTCCGCCCCGAGACGATCGCCGCGATCGCCGAGACCGACGCCGTCTGCGAGCAGCTCCACCTTCCGCTGCAGTCCGGGAGCGACCGGGTGCTCGCGGCGATGCGCCGCGGGTACACCGCCGAGCGGTACCTGCGGCGGCTCGCGATGGCACGGGCCGCGATCGACGACCTCGCGGTGACGACCGACGTGATCGTCGGCTTCCCGGGCGAGACCGAGGCGGACTTTGCAGAGACGCTGGCGCTCGTCGCCGAGGCCGGCTACGACGGTGCTTTCACCTTCATCTTCTCGCCACGTCCCGGCACGCGGGCGGCGGGGATGACCGACAGGTTCGTCCCGCCAGAGGTCATCGCCGACCGCTTCGCCCGCCTGAAAGACGTCGTCGACCGCTCGGCGGGCCGGCGTCACACGGCGCGCATCGGTCGTGTCGAGGAGGTCGTCGTCGAGGGCGCGTCGAAAAAGGATGCTGCGGTCGTCGCGGCGCGGCACGCGACAGGGCAAGCTCGTCCACTTCCACCCCGGCGCGTCGGCGTTGGCGCCGGGGACGTACGCGATGGTCACGATCACCGACGCCGGCGGCCACCACCTCTTCGGCGAGCTCATCGGCGCCAGGGCTCCTGAGCGCGTGCCGCGGCGGAGGATCCCGGTCAGCGCCGCCTGAGCGGGTGGCCCTCGTCGCCGCTGCGCGTCGTCCCGTTCACCGCTGGCGGATCAACGCCTGCACGCTGACGCGCCTTGGAACCCGCAGGCGTCAAGCGATGGCGCGCGCCGCCCATACGACGAGATCGATGACGGGAACGCCGGCATCTCCGTGTGCACGCGCGAGTCGGCTCACCTCGAGCACCTCGAGTCCCGGAAACGCCCCCTCGAGTCGATCTTCGGAGTAGAGACGGTCCTCCTCGGGAGGACCCGCTTGTCCGAGGGAATCGCGATGGTGGCCGACGACGAAGAGATGTCCGCCCGGCGCGACGGCCGCAGCGGCGGCTCGCAAGAGGCGGCGACGCTCGTCTGAGGCGGGGTGGATGTTCGCAAGGACGACGAGATCAAACCGCTCACCGCGTCGGAGGTAGTCCTCAATCTCCGCCTCGACTGCGCCAATCGGCAGGCCTTCGGCGGCGGAGAGTTCTCGAAGACGAGCGAGGGCAACTTTTGAGAAGTCGACCGCGGTCACGTTCCAGCCGGCGCGGGCGAGCCAGGCGCTGATTCTGCCTTCGCCCGCGCCGAGATCAACGGCTGTTCCCGGCGCGAGGTCCTTGACTCTCGAGACGAGTTCCGGGTCGGCTTCCGCGACGAAGAGATGCTCGGCGCTTTCGTAGCGGCGATCCCATTCCGCTCGTCCGACCAACGTGTCCCCCGAGGCCATTCCGTCCGCTTCATCCTGCCCCGGCGCAAGAGGGCGTGTGCCGCTCAGCGGCCGGCGGGTTCTCGCACGCGATCCCAGCTCAGTGGACCGGGCGGGATCAGACCCGAACGTAGACTGACCCGTCGTGAGCGTCTTCACGAAGCTTCTCCGCGCCGGAGAAGGCAAGAAGGTCCGCAGCCTCGCGGAAGTTGTTCCGCTCATCAATTCGCTCGAAGGAGAGGTCGAGGGCCTCTCCGACGAAGAGCTCGCAGCCATGACGAGCGAGTTCAAAGAGCGTCTCGAGCAGGGTGAGGAGCTCAACGAACTCCTCGTCGAGGCGTTCGCGGTCGTGCGCGAGGCCGCGAAGCGCACAATCGGCCAGCGCCACTTCGACGTCCAGCTGATGGGCGGGATGGCGCTCCACTTCGGCTGGATCGCCGAAATGAAGACCGGCGAAGGAAAGACCCTCGTCTCGACGCTGCCGGTCTACCTGAACGCCCTCGAGGGCAGGGGTGTCCACGTCGTCACGGTGAACGACTACCTCGCACGCCGCGACGCCGAATGGATGGGCGCGATCTACCGGTTCCTCGGCCTTTCCGTCGGACTCGTCGTCCCCGACATCGCCGACTTCGAGGAAAAGCGCGCCGCGTACGCGGCCGACATCACCTACGGCACGAACACCGAGTTCGGCTTCGACTACCTGCGCGACAACATGGCGCCGAGTCGCGCCGAGATGGTGCAGCGTGGCCACCCCTACGCGATTGTCGACGAGGTCGACTCGATCCTCATCGACGAGGCGCGTACCCCGCTCATCATCTCCGGCCCGTCTGACGACTCGACCCGCCTCTACTACCAGTTCGCGAGCATCGTGCGGACGTTGCAGCGAGACGTCGACTACGAAGTCGACGAGGAGAAACGGATCGTCGTCCCGACCGAAGAGGGCATCGCCAAGGTCGAACGCCAACTCGCAGTCGAGAACCTCTACGACTCGGTGGCGGTGAACTTCGTCCACCAGCTCGGAAAGGCACTCGAGGCGAAAGAGCTCTACCACCGCGACGACGACTACATCGTCGCCGACGGCGAGATTCGCATCGTCGACGAGTTCACCGGTCGCGTCCTCGAAGGACGGCGGTGGTCCGATGGTCTGCACCAAGCCGTCGAGGCCAAAGAGCGCGTACGGATCAAAGAGGAGAACCACACCTGGGCGACCGTCACGCTACAGAACTACTTCCGGATGTACGAGAAGCTCGCCGGCATGACCGGCACGGCCGAGACCGAGGCGGCGGAGTTCGCGTCGACCTACGCGCTCGAAGTCATTCCGATCCCGACGAACCTGCCGATGATCCGCGATGACCACGCCGACCTCATCTACAAGAGCGAGGACGCGAAGTTCCGCGCCGTCGTCGAGGACCTCGCCGATCGTTACGAGACCGGACAGCCCGTGCTCGTCGGCACCGCGTCGGTCGAGCGCTCCGAACACCTGTCGCGCCTTTTGGAAAAGCAGGGCATCCCGCACACGGTTCTGAACGCGAAGCAGCACGCGAAGGAGGCGGTCATCGTCGCCCAGGCGGGCCGCCTGCACTCGGTGACGGTCGCGACGAACATGGCCGGACGCGGTGTCGACATCATCTTGGGCGGCAACCCCGAGGGCCTCGCGCGCGACGAGACGCTCGCCGAAGGTCTCGACCCCGCCTCCGAGGAGGGGCACGCCCGCTACGAGGCGCTGCTCGAGAAGTTCCAGGCGTCGTGCTCAGCCGAAGGCGACCGGGTGCGCGAGCTCGGTGGTGTTTATGTCCTCGGCAGCGAGCGCCACGAATCGCGACGCATCGACAACCAGCTGCGCGGCCGCTCCGGCCGTCAGGGGGATCCCGGAGAGAGTCGCTTTTATCTGTCGCTCGAAGACGAGCTGATGCGGATCTTCGCCACCGGCGCCATGAACTGGGTGATGGACCGGGCGCTCCCAGAGGACATACCGATCGAGGCGCGCATGGTCTCGCGCGCGATCGAACGCGCCCAGGCGACGGTCGAACAGCGCAACGCCGAGATCAGGAAGGACGTCCTCAAGTACGACGAGGTGATGAACGAGCAGCGGAAGGTGATCTACGAGCGCCGCATGCAGGTGATCGACGGTGACGACCTGCGCGAGCGCACGCTCGAGATGCTCGAGGAAAAAATCGTCGAGCTCGTCCAGACGTGCTGCCCAACGGAATTCACCGAGGAGTGGGACCTCGAGCGGCTCGTCGCCGAGGTGGCCCAGTACTTCCCGACGCAGTTCTCTGCCGCCGACCTCGCCCTCGCGACGAACACCAACCAGCTGGTCGAGAGCATCCACGGCGAGGCATTCGAGTACTACGAGGCGCGCGAGGCGGCGTTCCCGGGCGGTAGCGACGACGCACGCGAACTCGAACGTCAGGTGATGCTGCAGATCATCGATCAGCGCTGGCGCTTCCACCTCCAGGAGATGGACTACCTGCGCGAAGGCATCCATCTGCGCAGCCTCGCCCAGACCGACCCGCTCGTCGCCTGGCAGCGAGACGGCTTTGAGATGTTCGGGCAGCTGATGCAGGCGATCGACGACGACTACCTGCGCTATGTGATGCACATCCAACTGCTCACGACCGAAGACGTCTCGCAGGATCTCGCCCACGCGACCTACGAGGCGGCCGCCGACCCCGTCGCGCCCATGGAGGAGATCGCCGAGGGGTCCGCGGTCCCGGCGCCGGCGGTGCAGCGGACCATCGTCGTGCCGCCGGTGAATCTCGCTGGGACGGGGCCAGGCCCGAAGGCGAAGCTCGGCAGGAACGATCCGTGCTGGTGCGGGAGCGGGCGCAAGTACAAGCAGTGTCACGGCAAGGCCTGACTCGCGATGAGCGATCCGACGGCTAGCCCGTCGCGCCGCGCGCCCAGCGCCGAGGGCCCGCGTTTCGAAGACGAGCTCACCCAGCTGCAGACCAGACTCGACGCGGCGCGGGCGTACCTCCGCTACGACGACCTACGTCGCGAGATGGAGCGGCTTGCGAAGGAGGTCGAGTCCCCCGATCTCTGGTCGGATCCCGATCATGCGCGCGAGGTGACGACGGCGTTCGGTCGCGTGCGCGCCGATGTCGACGCGTTCGACGCGCTGTCGGGGCGACTAGACGAGGCGTCCGGTCTCTATGAGATCGCGGACCAAGAAGGCGAGGCGGCGCTCGCGTCGGTCGCATCTGATCTCACGGCTTCGATCACCGAGATCGAACGGTCCCTTCGGGCGCTCGAGCTGCAGAGCCTTTTCTCAGGTGAGCACGACGAGCGCGACGCGGTGTGCGAGATCCACGCCGGCGCGGGTGGCACCGACGCGCAGGACTGGGCCGAGATGATGCTGCGGATGTACGAGCGTTGGGCGGAACGTCATGGCTTTTCGACCGAGGTCGACGAAGTGACCGAAGGACAAGAAGCCGGAATCCTGTCTACGACCTTCATCGTGCGCGGGCGCTACGCCTACGGACTGCTCACCGCGGAGCGCGGTGTGCACCGTCTCGTGCGAATGTCACCGTTCGATTCGCAGCACCGTCGCCAGACGAGCTTCGCTTCTTTGGAAGCGACGCCATTTCTTGACGACGTGTCGGACGAGGTGTCGATCGATGAGAAGGATTTACGCATCGACACCTACCGATCCTCCGGCGCGGGCGGCCAGCACGTGAACGTGACGGACTCCGCGGTGCGGATCACCCACCTCCCGACCGGGATCGTTGTCGCCGTACAGAACGAGCGGAGTCAGCACCAGAACCGCGCGAAGGCGATGCAGATCCTCGCCGCGAAGCTCGCCGAGCGGCAACGCGAGGAACGGCGAGCCGAACTATTGGCACTGGCTGGTCCACAGACGAACATCGAGTGGGGGAATCAGATCCGCTCGTACGTCCTCGCGCCGTATCAGCTCGTAAAAGACCTGCGCACCGACTATGAGACCGGGAACGTCGACGCGGTGTTGGACGGGGACCTCGACGAGTTCATGTTCGCCTATTTGCGCTGGCGACGGGAGAACGAAGGCTAATAAGTTCGCATGCGACTTTCATAGGCGTTTACAGATAACAGCGCCATGAATCGCGGTGCTGGTATGGTGGGCCACGATCGCTGCAAGCCGGAAGCGACTAGATGTGCGGCGTTGACGCGCCCGAAACGACGATGCTCTCTGGTGACGGTGTGAAGACGGCCGATCGGAGCCGAGGGATGAGAATTCCACGGTCTTCGGAGCGGACGAAAGAGTTACGACCAAGGGTTAGTCGCCGATGATCCGTTTCGAAAACGTCACGAAGTCGTATAAATCAGAGGCTGTCGCGTTGCGGGACATCTCGCTCGACATCGACAAGGGGGAGTTCGTCTTCCTTGTCGGTCCGTCGGGTTCGGGCAAGACGACCTTCCTCCGATTGCTGTTGCGTGAGGAGGTTCCCGACAGCGGAAAGATCTGGGTCGCGGGCCGAGAGATCGGCGAGCTTTCGCAGTGGCGCGTCCCGTACCTGCGACGCAATCTCGGATGCGTCTTTCAAGACTTCCGCCTGCTTCCGACAAAGACGGTCTTCGAGAACGTCGCCTTCGCGCTCGAAGTCATCGGACGGAGCAAGTCGGTGATTCGCTCGCAAGTGGGCACGGTGCTCGAGCTCGTCGGGCTCGGCGAGAAGGGCAAGCGCATGCCCGACGAGCTCTCCGGCGGTGAGCAGCAGCGTGTCGCGATCGCCCGCGCGTTCGTCAACCGTCCGCTCGTGCTTCTCGCCGACGAGCCCAGCGGCAACTTGGACCCTGCGACGAGCCAGGGGATCATGAAGCTGCTCGACCGCATCAACAAAACGGGCACGACCGTCGTGATGGCGACTCACGACGTGACGATCGTGAACTCGATGCGCCGTCGCGTCGTCGAGCTCGAGCACGGCAGCATCGTGCGTGACCAGTCCCGCGGTGTCTACTCCGCGGTCGGCGAGATGCTGACCGGGCCGACACAGCGCGTCCCGGCGGTTTCGGTCTTCGGTGAGACCACCTTTGACGCCGATGACGAGGAAGTCTTCGTCGCAGCGCGCGCCGGCGGCCGTTCGCGGCGCAGGAGATAAGGCGTGCCGATCTCCTTCGACTACGTCACGAAAGAAACCGCGCAGAACCTGTGGCGAAACCGCGTGATGGCGCTCGCCGCCGTTCTGACCGTGGCCGTTTCACTCTCCCTCGTCGGTACGGCGCTGCTGCTGCGCCAGGCGGTCGCCCGCCAGGTCACCGAGTGGTCGAACAACGTGAGCCTTCAGGTCTTCATGAACGCGAACGCGACGCAGTCCGAGATCGCGAGTGTGCGCCAGGAGATCCAGCAGAACCCACAGATCACGAGTTTCAGCTACCTCAACCACCAGCAGTCCTACGACCGGGCGAAGAAGATCCTCTCTTCGACGCCGACCGCGGTCGACGCGCTCACGGTGGCGACGACGCCGACCGTCTTCCTTTGTCGGCTGAAGGACCCGTCGGTCGCGGCGACGGTCGCCGGGTACTTCAACGGCGGCAGGAAGGTGAACGGCGCCGCTTCCCCCAAGGTCTTGGGGGTCTATCGGGCGACGTTTCCCGGCCAGTCGATTCGCGTCATGCAACGTGTGGTGAGCGTGCTGCAGGACATTCTTTTGGCGATCGCGCTCGTTCTCTTGATCTCGTCCCTGGTGCTCATCTTGAACGCGATCCGCATGGCCATCTTCGCGAGACGCCGAGAGGTGAGCGTGATGAAGCTCGTCGGCGCGACGAACTGGTTCATCCGGATCCCGTTCATGCTCGAAGGATTCGTCCAGGGCCTGCTCGGCGCGATCGTGGCGGTCTTCGTCGTCCTGCTCGCGAACGTCGGCGTTCGCTACCTCGTCGCTCACTACAAGGTGACCGTGCTCTCCTCGACGGTGCTCTCGACGCGTGACCTGCTCTTCACCGAGATCGTCGTCGTGCTGATCGGCATCGCCGTCGGCGTCGCCGGTTCGTTCGTCGCGGTCCGTCGCTTCCTCGACGTCTGATCCGGACTGCGCGCCGTCGCGCGTGAAATGAAGTCGCTGCGGGCGCTCGGAGATCTCGGCGCGCGCCACGCGGCGGCGGCGGTCGTCACGCAGTCCGGACGGATCGAACTCGCCGGCGACCTCGAACATCGCTTTGCGCTCGCCTCGGTGACGAAACTCTTCGTCGCCTACGCCGCGTTGGTCGCCTACGAGGAGCACACGCTCGCGCTGAACGATCCCGCCGGACCCCCGGGTTCGAGCGTCGCCCACCTGCTCGCCCACGCGTCGGGCCTCGCTCCCGTACCCCCGCCGAGACCGATCACCGCTCCCGGCACGCGTCGCATCTACTCGAACTCCGGTTTCGAGGTCCTTTCCGATCTGATCGCCGATGCGTCGGGGCTCTCCATCGGCGAGTACCTGAGCGCCGGGGTGTTCGAGCCGCTCGGAATGCTCGACGCGGACCTGGAGGGCTCGCCCGCGTTCGGCGCGGTCGCCACGATCGAAGACTGTGCGGCGTTCTGCCGCGAGCTGTTGTCTCCGACGCTCATTTCTCGATCGACTCTCCATTTCGCGATCAGGGTCGCCTTCCCCGGTCTTTCCGGCGTGCTTCCCGGTTTCGGCATGCAGATCCCGAACGACTGGGGACTCGGCTTCGAGCTCCGCGACGAAAAGTCACCACATTGGACGGGAGGGTCGAATTCCCCGGCGACCTTCGGGCACTTCGGTCGATCCGGGACGTTCCTCTGGGTCGACCCGGACGCGCACGCCGCATGCGTTCTGCTCACCGATCGGGATTTCGGCGGTTGGGCGATCGAGGCCTGGCCGCGACTCTCCGACGCAATCCTCGCCGAGCTCGCGTCGGCCTAACGGCATCGGTACAGTCGCCACCCATGACGATCATCGACGAACACGGACGTCCTGAGCCGCCGATCGCGAGCGGTGAGCGCGAAACCCTCCTCGGATTCCTCGATTACCAGCGGGCGACCTTCGGCTGGAAATGCGGTGGACTCGACGCCGACGGCCTTTCAGCGACGATCGGTGCGTCGACCATGACGCTCGGGGGGATGCTGAAACACATGGCACTCGTTGAGGACGGGTGGTTCTGCCAAAAGCTGTTGGATCGCGCCCCATCACCGCCGTGGGACACGTCGGCACTCGACGCGGATCCCGACTGGGAATGGCATTCGGCGGGAAGGGACAGCCTCGACCAGCTGTTCGCGTGGTGGCAGGGAGCGCTGGAGCGCTCGCGTGCAGCGGTATCGGAGGTCCTTTCAGACGGTGGCCTCGACACGCTCGCCCGGCGTTCGTGGCCCGACGGTCGCTCGCCGAGCTTGCGATGGATCGTTTGTCACATGATCGAGGAGTACGCGCGCCACAACGGCCACGCCGACCTGATCCGAGAATCGGTGGACGGGCTCACCGGGGAGTGATTTGCGACGAGAGACCAGAGCTGAATCGGGCGTCCAATGAACTGGGCCGCTGATCCCCCTCCGATGACGGGAGTCGCGCTCGAGAGAGTGACCCGAAATGAGTCCGAAGTCTGCTCGCCATGTGGTGAGTTGGCGTAAGACGGTGGAGGGCGATTACGTCCGCCAAGCCGCGCTCGGAGCGCGGCTGCTCGTATCCGGCAACCTCGGCACAGCTCTTCAGAACCGGCGTCGTATGCGCAAGGGCTCGGTGAGGGTCATGCATCGCCGTCCCCTGCCAGGGTTTTGGTCGGAGTGGTCGCCGCGCAGAATCAACGCGCTTGCCAAAGGCTTGCGCGCGACCCGTTACTTGGAAATCGGAATCCAATTTGGGTACACGGTCGAGAACGTCCGGGTCCGCGAGCGGGTCGGAGTGGATCCTGCGCCGAGGTTCGACTTGAAGAGGCTGCCGAGAGGTTTCTCGTTCTTCACCGGCGAATCAGACGCGTACTTCGCCTCTCTCGCGCGCGGAGTGACCTTCGATCTCGCCTTCCTCGACGGCCTGCATACCTTCGGGCAGACGAGGACCGATCTCTTCAACGCGCTCGGCCACATCCCGAGCGGAGTGATCCTCATCGACGACACCGTTCCGAGTGACGCGATCGCGGCGTTGCCGAGCCTCGAGGAGTCCCTCGATTGCCGACGGTCCGTCGGATCCGACGCCGTGGTTTGGATGGGCGACGTGTGGAAACTCGTCGTGTACATCGATCGGTGTCTCCCGCTGCTCGATTTCCACACCATCGTGGGGAGCGGGAACCCACAGACCTTGGTCTGGCGCCGGCGTCTAGGCGACGTGATCTCCGATCCCGGAGGCGACGAGCAGGCTGCGATCGCGTCGCTCAGCTACGAGGAGTTCTTCAAGAATGGCGTCCCCGATCAGTTCAGGCCCTGCACCGAGGCCGAAGCGCTTCGAGCGTGCCTGGCCGCGGTAACGCCGCACCGCATCCGCTGAGCAGCTGGGGGAGACTCGGGCACGAGGCGCCGACGCGCACGGGACCGCTCCGGCCGCACCATTACGCTCGTGCGCCGAACGGTGGGCAAAGGGGTTGTCGTGAAGGGTGTGCTTCTTGCGGGCGGGACGGGCAGTCGGCTTTCGCCGCTCACCCAGATCACGAACAAGCACCTGTTGCCGGTCTACGACCGCCCGATGATCTCCTATGCCGTCGAGGCGCTGGTGAAAGCCGGCATCGACGAGATCATGGTGGTGACCGGCGGCACCCACGCCGGTGAGTTCCTCCGCCTGCTGTCGAACGGCGAGGACTTTGGGGTGCGCCGCCTCACCTACGCCTACCAGGACAAGCCGGGAGGCATCGCGCAGGCACTGGGCCTCGCCGAGCGTTTCGTCGGCGAAGACCGCGTGCTCGTGATGCTCGCCGACAACGTCTTCGGACGCACGATCCGGCCGATCGTCGAGCGCTTCGCGGATCAGGACAAGGGGGCGCGGATCCTGCTCGCCCGCGTCGCGGAGCCCGAACACCTGCGTCATCTCGGTGTCCCCGAGCTCGATGAATCCGGCAAAGTCGTCCGCATCGTCGAAAAGCCGGAGAACCCGCCGAGTGCGTTCTGCGTGACCGGGGTCTACTGCTACGAGCCGTCGGTCTTCAGCGTCGTCGCGAACCTCGAGCCGTCGGCGCGCGGTGAGCTCGAGATCACCGATGTGAACAATCACTTCGTCGATCTGGGCCAGATGTCGTACGACGTGTGCGAAGGGTTCTGGGGCGATGCAGGAGAGTCGATCGACGCGTACTACGCCGTCGTCGACCAGGTGCGTCGCAATGGCGCGAACCTCGACTGAATCCCGCCCGGACGTCGGCTCGCCGCGCCGTCCTGAAACCGAGACTCAGAACGGCAAGCCACCTCCTAATCGACCCCCCTGAGATGGATTCGTCGTGGATCCCAGTAAAGACCGCGTCAGCTGATTCGTTCCATCCAGCAGCTCCTCGAGAGCGGATTGCAGCTGCGTCGCCGTAACCACGAGTGGTCCGTTGCTTGAGGCTTCGCTCTGTGCAGCGACCATCGCCGCGCGCCGCAAGAGCTCTTTAAGAAATGAAGCCGTGACGCCTTGAGTGCGTTCGAGGACGGGGGAGTAGTCGGCGATCTCGAGTTGCAGATTCCCTCGATACAACTCGATCAAGGCTCGTCGGGCATCCGCGTCAGGTATCGGTATCTCAACCGCTTGATCAACCCGCCCCGGCCGTGCAGCCAACGCCGGCTCAAGAAGATCGACCCGATTCGTCGTCAACAAGAAAGCGACATCGACGTCCTCGCCGAGTCCATCCATCTCGTTCAGAAGCTGGAAAAGGAAGGGGTGTTGCCCGGGATGAATTCCGCGCTGCTCGGCGATGAGATCGACGTCTTCGATGATCACAGCGGCCGGTTGGAGAGTCCGAGCGATCGAGCACGCCTGCGCGATGGCGGCGAGTGCATTTCCGGACAGGATGACGACGGTCACATCTTCGAGTTGTCCGAGCAAGTACCGAATCGTGTGCGTCTTTCCCGTTCCAGGCGCGCCGTGCAGCAACACACCGCGCTTTAGGTGTTGGCCCGAGGCTCGGAGCCGTTCGCGCTGCCGGGCGATCCCGACGACCTGGCGTTCGATGAGTTCGAGCACGCCTTTCGGCAAGATGAGCTGCGAGCGAACGAGGTTTGGCCTTGGCACGAATTTCAACTCAGCGCTGCGCGGCCCGAACATCTCGACGCCGAACGAGAGCACCTGGCCCCGGAAGACGTTGTGCTCGAGGGTGAGTTCCCCGATTTCCCGGAGCACTCGATCAGCGCGGTCGGGACGTTGGGCGAGCACCTCGAGGCGAACCATCGGCCCCGCCGGTCCATGGGCTTCGGCCTCGCGGAGCAAGACCGCGATACGGCCGCCCGGTTCGTTCACGAGATAGAGCGCGCAGCGGGCGCAGTCGTGAACCTGACCGTCTGGTCCCGTCGCCTGCTGAATCATCGCGACGCCGCCGACGTTCAGCCCGTGCGCGCTCGGCTGGGCCAAGTCGCCGAGGGAGAAGGTTCGGTGGTGGTATTCGCTGATCCCCACGCGCTCGTGCGTTCTGTCGCGGCCTCTGAGCCAATGCTCGAGACCGATCTGAACGTTGACAAGCTCATAGGAGGGCCACTCCGTCCCAACGACGGGTAGATCGGTGACGATCGGTCCGAAATGGTCCGCCAGGACCGCAGCTACCGGCGTGGCCGTGTCCTTGCGCGCGCTTGCGACGACGGCACGCAACGCCCGTCGGCCGAGTCGGACCAGGTCAGCCGCCTCTGGTCGCAACGCTGGCGAACTCGCCGTTTGCGCGGTGGATACGCGAACTGCAGAAGACCCGGTCCCCGAAACCTGCTCCATGCCGCGTGTTTAGTGGAGGCCGTCCGGGTTTGCCTTGGCGATCACGTGTGCCGTCGGCAATCGCCAAGCGCCGCCATGCCCGAACTGGCGCACCCAGTTCCAGCGCCCGGCGACGCGTCGCGATGGACCGGCCGCTCCCAACACCTAGACACGACGTGTCGCAACTCGTAGCCGATTACCCTCGGGATCCTCGAGATCACACTCTCGGCCGGCGTGGCCCTCTTCGTCTATCGCGATACCGAACTCTTCGGAAACAGCCTCAATGTCGTTGACATAGAGATGGATGAGCGTGTTCGGCCGAGCATCACGTTTGTGCTCGGAGAGATAGAGCCGAACCTTTCCTCTGGCCACGGATACGAACCATGGGAAACCGGGCTCAAGCCGGTGCTCCCACTCCGTCGAGAAGCCGAGCCGCGCGTACCACGCAACCGCGCGTCCAGCGTCCTCGATATGGAGAACGGGCACGAGCTCTTCTTCCGCCACGATTCGAGGGTATTCCCTCGAACGGTTCTGTGGCCACGGGATCCTGCCGGGCAGCGATCACTCCGCGAAAGCACCCGGTCGCAGGAGCGCCGCCTCCTGCCAAGCCCCCGGAGAGGTGACGACCGCCCGCGGATAGTCCTCGAACAGCCAACGGGCGACGTTGCGGCGAACGAACGGCGTGGAATCGACGACGCGCAAGACCGCGTCGGCGCTCGACGCGTGAGCGAAGAGCTGTCGGCACACGCGCGCGATCGCGTGATCCTTCGCGAGTGATGTGGCGATCGCCTGCCGGTAGGCGGCGGCGACTTGAGCGTGCCCGCGTGCAATGTTGTCGGCGATCGCGAGCCCTGCGGCGATGCCGGTCTCGAGCGCTTGACCGATACCTTCGCCAGTGAACGGGTCCGCCGCGCCCGCGGCATCGCCGACGAACAGCACACGGTGGTCGAAAGCGGACAGGGCAGCGACATCGAGTCGTGCCGGAATTGGCCAGGCGCGTGCCGGGGCTTCCAGTGACGCACTCGCCCCGGCCAGTGATCGCACGAACGCTCCGTCGAGTGTCGTGCGCCAGGCGTCGGCAAAGCGCTTGCCGGATATGCCCGCGGTCACGACGCCGATGTTGACGGCGCCGTCGGCGAGTGGGAACGACCAGCCGTAGCCCGGGAGCAGCGGGCGCTCGAACCAGACCCACATCGGCGACGTCCGCTCGTGATCCGCTCCGTCGAGGTACGCACGCCAAGCCATCCATTCCGGACGCCGCTCGCGCGGATCGGGACCGGTAACCGCGCGGCGGACCTCCGACCAGGCGCCATCCGCAGCGACGACGAATCGGGCGCGCGCCTCGGAGCGTCCGGCGAGACGGACGCGTAGTCGCTCGCCGCCGTCTTCAACGAGGGACTCGAACCGCGCCCCCTCGAAGGTCGTCACGCCCGCAGCACCGGCGCGTGCGACGAGCGCCGCGTCGAGTTCGAAACGACGAGCGACCGCGGCGAAGATGCCAGGGCCGCGACGGAACTGAAGAGACGTCCGGCGTCCCGACGGGGCGCGCACTGCGAGCTCGCCCACGACCCGAAACGACGGCACGAATTTCGGGTCGACCCCGAGTTCGTCGAGTCGACGCAACGCTCCCGTCGTGAGTCCGTCTCCACAGGTCTTGTCGCGGGGGAAGTGGGCGCGGTCGCAGAGGGCGACCGAAAGTCCAGCTTCGGCGAGGGTGATCGCCGCCGCCGCACCTGAAGGGCCTGCGCCGACGACGAGCGCGTCGAAGACCCCGTCGCTGCCGGGGCTCACGGCGTCGTCCGAGTCCCGAGCGCGCTCGCGAACGCGTCGTCGAGGAGCGGGAACTTGAACTGATAGCCGGTGTCGAGCAGACGGCGGGGAAGCACCCGCTCGCTGACGATCGCGACTTCGCGCGTCGCTTCCGTGCCGATGAGGGCGTCGAGCACCACGCGCGGGACAGAAAGCCGCGTGCGTGAGCCGACCGCGCGGGCAAATGCTGCCGCGAATTCCCGGTAGCGCACCGGGTTCGGTGAGGTGAAGTTGCAGGGGCCTTCGATTTCCGTCGCCGTCGCCGCATGGATGAGGGCGCCGACCTCGTCCTCGAGAGCGCTCCAGCTGAACCAGTGACGACCCGAACCGAGCGAGGCGCCGAGACCGAGACGGAACAGCGGCAGTTGCAGGGAGACGAGGGGATTGTGCCGTGCGATGACGACGCCGCTGCGGACGTGCACGACGCGCACGTTGGCGTGCCGCGCCGGCTCTGTTGCGTTCTCCCACGCGCGACAGAGTTCGGCGAGGAATCCCTGCCCGGGCGCGCTTTGCTCGTCGAGTTCTTCATCGCCACGCTCGCCGTAGATGCCGACCGCCGACGCGGAGACAAAGACGGTCGGCGGCGTGTCGGCGGCGGCGATCGCGCGGGCGATGAGGTCTGTGACGAGGATGCGGCTCGAGCGCAATCGCTCGCGCTTCGCGGCGCTCCAGCGGGCCGGGGTGATGCGCTCGCCGTTCAGGTTGAAGACGACGTCGATCCGGTCGAGCGACCCGCCGGGGAGCCGGGAGACGTCGAGGCGTCGTTGGGCCACATCGAGGAACGCGTCGCCATCCTTCGGCTCGGCGCGGACGACCCGGTGGACGGTATGGCCATCGGACTCGAGGCGCTCGAAAAGCGCCCCCGCGATCAGCCCGTGCGATCCGCTCAGCAAGACGCGCACCGGATTAAGCGCCTGCAGTTCGCAAAGGAGCGCGCACAAACCCCCCTTTTGTCGTCCCCGAACTTACGACGGTCGCCGATATCCTGAGGTCGTGACCGTCGGCTCCGAAAAGGACACCGACGCGCCCGAGGTTCTGCCCCGTCCCGACGTGCTCGGCATCAACTCGTGGCTCGTCGAGGAGATGTACCAGGAGTTTCGCGCCAATCCGCTGTCCGTGAGCCAGAGCTGGCGCGACTTTTTCTCCGGACCCCGCGCGTTCGTCCCGGAGTCCCGCAAACGAAATGGCGCCGGATCGGTTGCCAAAGCCGCATCGGCGGGAGACGATGCGCGGCCGGCGGCCGATGGAGCCGTTTCCGAACCGGCAGCCCGACGGACGGCAGCGCCGACGGCACCGGTCGCCGTCGACGGCGAGCTCCGGCTGCTGCGTGGAGTGCCCGGCAAGCTCGCCGAGAACATGGTCGCGAGCCTTTCGGTCCCGACGGCGACGAGCGTGCACCCGGTCCCGGCGAAGCTGCTCGAGGTCAACCGCTCGATCCTGAACGGTGAACTCCTACGGACCGGGCGAGCAAAGGTGAGCTTCACGCACCTCATCGGCTACGCCGTCGTGAAGGCGCTCGGCGAACTTCCGGCGCTCAACTCGAGCTTCTTTGACAACGCGGATGGCCAGGGGACGCCAGGGGTGATCCGCCACAAACACGTCGGTCTCGGTCTCGCGATCGACCTCGAGAAGTCCGACGGTTCTCGGTCGCTGCTCGTCCCGGTCATCAAGGACGCCGACTCGTTGTCGTTCCGGGAGTTCCGCGCCGCCTACGAACAGCTCGTCGCGAAGGCCCGCGCGAGCAAGCTCGCCGTGGTCGACTTCCTCGGCGCGACGGTGACGATCACGAACCCTGGCACGCTCGGCACGACCCAGTCGGTGCCGCGCCTGCTGCAGGGTCAAGGGGCGATCATCGGTGTCGGCGCGCTCGACTATCCCGTCGAGTTCCAGGGCGCGGCGGAGACGACGCTTGCCGCGCTCGGTGTCGGCAAGGTCGTCACGTTGACGTCGACCTACGACCACCGCATCATCCAGGGCGCGGAATCCGGACTCTTCCTCCGACGCGTCCATCAGCTCCTCGTCGGTGAGGACGGCTTCTACGACGAGATCTTCGCCGCACTCGGCGTCGTGCGACCGCCAGAACGCTGGACACGCGACGAGCAGCTCCAGACGGGTGAGGACTCCCGTACAAAGAAGGAGCTCGAAGTCCACCAGCTCATCAACATGTATCGGGTGCGCGGCCACCTCATCGCGCAGCTCGACCCCTTGCGCACCGAGCCCCCCGCACTCCACCCGGAGCTCGACCTCGCCCACTACGGGCTTTCGGTCTGGGATCTCGACCGGCCCTTCGATACCGGCGGGATCCCCGGGACCGAGATGTTGCCGCTCTCTGAGATTCTCGAGATCCTGCGCGACGCGTACTGCGGGACGGTCGGCATCGAGTACATGCACATCCAAGACCCTGAACAGAAGCGCTGGATACAACGCCACGTCGAGGGGGTGGCAACCGACGTCGCGACCGACGAGAAGCGCCACATACAAGAACGTCTGAACGCGGCGGAGGCGTTTGAGACCTTCCTGCACCTGCGCTACATCGGCCAGAAGCGCTTCGGCCTCGAAGGTGCGGAGTCGACGATCCCCTTTTTGGACGCGACCCTCGAAGCGGCGGCGAAGGCCGGCCTCAGCGAGGTCGTCGTTGGGATGGCGCACCGCGGACGCCTGAACGTGTTGGCGAACATCGTCGGCAAGTCCTACGGCGAGATCTTCAGCGAGTTCGAAGGCAACCTTGATCCCGAGTCGGTACAGGGGTCGGGCGACGTGAAGTACCACAAGGGCGCGCACGGCACCTGGAGCGGGCGGGGTGGCGCCTCGATTGCCGTCACTCTCGCATCGAATCCTTCGCACCTCGAGGCGGTCGACCCGGTCGTCGAGGGCATCGCCCGGGCGAAGCAGGATCGCGGCCCGGCGCCGCAGAGCTACCCGGTGCTGCCCCTCATCATCCACGGTGACGCGGCATTCGCCGGACAGGGCGTCGTCGCCGAGACCCTCAACCTTTCGATGCTGAAGGGCTATCGCACCGGCGGCACGGTGCACCTCGTCATCAACAACCAGCTCGGCTTCACGACCCCGCCTCAGGCGGCGCGCTCGTCGGTTTATCCGACGGACATCGCGAAGATGGTGCAGGCGCCAATCTTCCACGTGAACGGAGACGATCCCGAGGCGTGCGTGCGCGTCGCCAAGCTCGCGTTCGCGTTCCACCAGGCCTTCCACAAAGACGTCGTCATCGACCTTGTCTGCTACCGGCGGCACGGCCACAACGAGGGCGATGACCCGAGCTACACCCAGCCGCTGATGTACAAGAAGATCGACGAGCACCCCTCGGTCCGCACCTTGTACACCCAGATGCTCGTCGAGCGTGGTGACATCACCGAAGAGGACGCGGAACACGTCGAAGCGGACTTCAACGCGCGACTCCAGGCGGCCCTCGACGAAACGCGCTCCACCGCGCCGCCGAAGGTCGAGTCGCTGCCCGAACGGGTCGCGACGATCCGCGTTCCACTTTCTTTGCCGACCGGGGTCGATCGCGATGTGCTCGACGCGGTCGCAAGGCGGATGTGGACGACGCCCGAGGGTTTTACCGTCCACCCGAAGCTCGTTCGCCAGATCGAACAGCGAAAGACGATGTGGGAGGCGGGCGACGTCGACTGGTCGCTCGCCGAGGCGCTCGCCTTCGGCAGCCTCCTCGTGGAGGGCACCGACGTCCGCCTCACCGGACAGGACACGAAACGGGGCACCTTTTCGCAGCGTCACTCGGTACTCGTCGACTACGAGACGGGCGAGGAGTTCGTGCCGCTCGAGAATCTCGCCGAAGACGTTGGCGGCCTTGCACCCGTCGCACCGACGGATCAACTCGGTCGGCTCTTCGTCCGAGACTCGCTCTTGTCCGAGTATGCCGCGCTCGGCTTCGAGTACGGCTACTCGGTGGAGGCTCCGAACGCGCTCGTCTGCTGGGAGGCTCAGTTCGGCGACTTCGCGAACGGCGCGCAGATCATCATCGACAATTTCATCGTCGCCGCCGAAGAGAAGTGGGGACAGAGGAGTGGCCTCGTGCTGTTGTTGCCCCACGGGTACGAGGGACAAGGCGCCGAGCACTCCTCGGCTCGCATTGAACGTTTCCTGACGCTCGCGGCAGACGGCAACATGACGATCGCCCAACCGACCACGGCCGCGCAGTACTTCCACCTCCTGCGCGCACAGGTACGGCGCGACGAGCGCAAGCCGCTCATCGTGATGACGCCGAAGTCGCTATTGCGCTCTCGATTCGCCCGCTCGTCGGCCGACGAACTCGTTTCCGGAGGATTCGCGGAGGTCCTCGATGACCGAGAACGCGGCAGGACGTTCGCGCCCGAGTCCGTCTCACGGGTCGTACTGTGCTCGGGCCGCATCGCTCAGGATGCGTACGTGCGGCGCGACGCGCTCCTCGCACGCGGCGAAGCCGGTCCGATCGCGATCTTGCGCGTCGAACAGCTCTATCCCTGGCCCGATGAGCGATTGAGCGAGGTCTTCCGGGGCTACCCCGCCCTGCGTGAGGTGATCTGGCTGCAGGATGAGCCGAAGAACATGGGCGCCTGGTCCTTCGTGCACGAACGTCTCCACAAGGCGCTGCGGCACACGTATGAGCTCCGGCATGTGTCACGCGCCGCGTCGGGGAGCCCGGCGACGGGATCGCACATGATCCACGAGCTCGAGTTGCACAAGTTGCTCGACAAGGCGCTCGGGCCGGATCCGAAGAGCGCCTGACGGCCTCGAACGACGGCCGATCCTCGCGGTGATTGACTGAGCAGGTGCCAACGCGCCACATCGTGGTTGACGGGTCGAACCTCGCCACCGAGGGAAGGACGACGCCGAGCCTTGCCCAACTCGAAGAGGTCGTCGCCGATCTCCGCCGGGAGATGCAAGGCGCCCAGGTGACGGTGGTCGTCGACGCGACCTTCCGGCACCGCATCGATCCTTCCGAGCGCGACAGATTCGACCAGTTGGTCCTTTCTGGCGATCTCGTCTCCCCACCGGCCGGTGCGGTCGGCCGCGGCGACGCCTTCTTGCTGCGCATCGCCGAAAAGGTCGACGGCATCGTGCTTTCGAACGACTCGTTCCAAGAGTTCCACGGCGAGCACCCGTGGCTGTTCGATCGCGGACGGCTGATCGGTGCGTCGCGCGTGCCGGGGGTCGGTTGGATTTTCGTGTACCGGAACCCGGTGCGCGGCCCGAAGGGCCACAAGGCACAGTCCGACTCGAAGCGCGCGAAGAAAGAGGTGGAACGCGCGATCGCCTCGGCGACGAAAGAGGCAGTTGCGCCGAACGTCACCCAGAAGACGAAGGCGAAGACGAAGGCGCCGAGCAAAGGTGCGTCCGATGCGGACTCTCCGCGAGCGGTGAACGATCCGGCGACGTTCATCGCTTTCGTTGCCGAGCACCACCCAGGGGAAGAGGTGGATGCGGTCGTCGAGAGCTTCGCCTCACACGGCGCGGTCGTGCGCAGCGGAGACGTCATGGCGTACGTGCCGCTCTCGGGCCTCGGCGACCCGGCGCCGCGCAGTGCGCGCGCGGTGTTGAAAAAGGGCGAGTCGCGCAAGTTCGTTGTCACTGCGCTCGATCCCTATCGTCGCGGAGTCGAGGTCGCACTGCCCGGAGCGGCGACCGTCTCCGGTCGGCCGAGCGAAGAGACCGTCGCAGCGGTCGTGAAGCTCGCCCACACGAAGGACACGAAGGCACCCGCGAACCGGGCGGCAAAGCGCCGCTCGACGACAGCGAGGGTGACGAAGTCCACGCCGACAAAGAAGCTCGCAGCGGATCGCGTCGAGGTCACCGCGCCGAACGATGGGCCGCGCCGCTCGCCACGGGCAGAACGCGCCTTGAAGGCCGTGCCGCCCGGGGGACCGCGCCGCTCGCCACGGGCAGAACGCTCGTTGAAGGCGGCGCCGAAACCCGCGCCAGCCAGTGCGACGAAAGGAGCGGACCGTGGCGCACGGTCGCGCCAGGGGGCGAAAGGGGCGAGCAAACGGTCCCGCCGAGCCAAGGAGTAGGTGCCATTTCGCTCGAGATCGAAAAGCTCATACCACACCGCCCGCCGTTCCTCCTCGTCTCCGCGATCGACGAGCTCGTCGCCGGCGAGCGCGCGAAAGGGCACTGGACCTTGACCGGCGACGAAGCGTTCTTCACCGGGCATTTCCCGGGGCGTCCGACGGTTCCCGGGGTGCTCATGGTCGAGTCACTCGCCCAGCTCGGCGCGGCGGCGGTACTCGCTGATCCGCGGTTCTCGGGCAAGCTGCCGCTCTTTGGTGGCATCGACAAGGCGCGCTTTCGACGTCAGGTGGTTCCGGGCGATCGCTTGGACCTCGAAGTCACCCTCGGCCGGCTCTCCCCGCGGGCGGGTACGGGACACGGCGTCGCCACGGTCTCGGGCGAGGTTGCCTGTGAAACCGGATTGTTCTTCGTCTTTGCAGAGGAGTGAAGTCTCGTGCGCATCGTCACCTGGAACGTGAACTCGCTGAAGGTCCGACTCGAGCGTGTCGTGGCGTGGATCGCGAAGAACGAGCCCGACGTCGCCTTGCTGCAGGAGACGAAGGTCGCCGATGCGGCCTTTCCGACGCGCGCCTTCGCCGACATCGGCTACGCGACGGCGCATCACGGCGATGGACGCTGGAATGGCGTTGCGATCGCCTCACGCATTGGTCTTGAGGACGTGCGGTCGGGCTTCACGAACGCGACGTCAGACATGGCGGGCGAGTCGCGGCTGATCGCCGCGACGTGTGGTGCCCTGCACGTCTATTCGGTGTACGTGCCGAACGGGCGAGAGGTCGGATCGACGTTCTTCCAAGCGAAGCTCGGCTGGCTTGCCGACTTCCGCGGCGAGCTCGACGCGATCTGCAAGCCGGACCAGCCGCTCGTCGTCGGCGGCGATTTCAACGTCGCACCTAAAGACAGCGACGTCTACGACATCACGAAATTCGAGGGCGCGACTCACGTCACCGGCGAGGAGCGTGGCGCGCTCGCCAACATTCTCGCCTTCGGACTCGAAGATGTCGTGCGATCCATGTACCCCGACGAGAAAGGCCCGTTCTCGTGGTGGGACTACAGGGCGGGCGCTTTCCACAAGGGCGAGGGGATGCGCATCGACCTGGTGCTCGCGTCCGCTCCGCTCGCGGAGCATGTCAAGGCGGCGTTCGTCGACCGTGACGCGCGCAAGAAAGGTGAGTTCGCCGATCCGCCGTCCGATCACGCGCCGGTGATCGTCGACTTCGCGTTCGACAACTAGCGTCAACCCGATGGCGATCATCGCGAATGCCGAAGTCGACAGCGCGCTCGCGCAGACACGATGGAAACGCGAGGGCAACGAGGTCGTTCGTGTCGTGAAGAGGACGAACTTCGCCGAAGCGCTCGCTTTCGTGAACGAGGTCGGGCGTCTCGCCGAGGAAGCGGACCACCATCCCGACATCGACATCCGCTGGGACACCGTCACGCTGCGGCTCTCGACCCATTCCGCCGGCGGGATCACCGAGGCCGACCTCGCCCTCGCGCAGGCGATCGACGAGGTCGGCTGACGACCACCGCTTCACCCGCCGCCTCGGCGCTGCCGTTCGTTCCACTCGGAGCCCTCGCCGGCCGGCCGCACGTGATGGTCGACGGCGCCGCGCGCCCGGGATCAGCGCTCGTCCTTTCGCACTGGCCGCACTCGCCGACGCCCGAGGCGGTCTGGGCCGACCTCTCCGCAGAAATCTCGCTCCGCTACGTCGAATCGCGCCTTCCGTTCCCCGCGGCGGAGTGCGTGACGATCGATCATCCCGACGAGGACGGCATCGCGTCGGTGTTCGCGGTCGCACACCCGGTCGAGGCGATGCGGCTGCAAGAGCCGCTCGTCGCCTTCGCCCGCGCGGGCGACTTCGGGGTCGCGACCCGCGAAGCGGCGCGCGCCGTCTTCACGTTCGAAGCGATCGGTGCCGGCGCGAAGCCGCCGTGGCGGGACAAAGCGGCTTCGCAGGACTGGTCGGCGCCGGCGGGCTGGTTCGCCGATCTCGTACCGCATCTCGGCGAGATCATCGAGCGATCGGAAGCGTTCGAGAAGTTGTGGTCCGACGCGGATCGCGCCTTTGACGAGGGCACCGCCGCAATCGCCCGGGGCGACGTGACAATCGAGGAGCATCATGACCTCGACGTCGCCGTGGTGCGCACGCACGGCATCACGGGCGAGCGGTGCTTTCCGGTCGCGCGCCGCGGTGTCCTGCGGGTGCACCCCTTCGCTCTCCACTCGGCGACACCGATGGTGCGGATGATCGTTCTCGACGGCGATCAGCTCATTTACTACGACCGCTACGAGACATGGGTCCGCTACATCTCGCGCGCACTCCCCAAACGCCGAGATCTCGCACCGCTCGCCGCCAAGCTCGACGAGATCTCGACCGGCGTCGTCTGGGAGGCGGACGGTCCCGGGGCGATCGTCGCCGCGCTCGCGCCGCGGGAGCCCTCCGCGAGTCGCTTGCCGCACGGCGAGATCGTCAAGCAGATCCTCGAGTACCTCGCGACGGCACCGGTCGCCTGGGACCCGTTCGCGAAGCCCGGCACCAGATGAACGGGCCTGTCGCGGGCGTGATCAGCTGACGGGCAGGCTCCAGATCGGGAACCAGCGGTTCAGGTCGGGCTCGATCGCGAGGTCCTCTTTGAGCTCGTTCTTCAAGCGCAACTCGGCTTCGTTGTCGCGGCGCTCCTTGCCCGATGGGACGAAGGGGTAGAAGGTGCCGCGCTTGTAGAGGTAGACGAGGAACGTGGACGCAGGACCGTCCGGTGTCTCTTGCTTTGGACGGAAGCCGAAGACCGAGCAGAGCAGCTGTGGACCGTAGCCGTTGTCTTGCAAGGTCGAATTCGTCATGTGGACCCGCGTGACGAGCGAATCGAAGTCTTCGGCCGTGATCACGACCCATCGGTAGCCGTACTCGTCGGAGCTCTCGTCCATGCGGGCGCCGGTTTCGTCGGCGAGGTTCAACAGCTGGGTGAATTCCTGCTCGGTGGCCGAGAAGGCCTGGCCGGAGGCGGGCTTGAAGCAGACGCCGGCGTGTTCGGTCGGCACGAGCCCCTCGCACGCCTCGAGCGAGATCCTCGCCCCCGGGAGTCCGAACAACTTGTCGAGGTTCGCCTGCGCCGGCTTCGAGCGCCCCAAGAGCGCGTCGAGGAAGCCCATCGGTCAGCGCGCAGCGATCAGATCAGCTGGCGGCGAGCCCGCTGTGCATCTCGGCGTCGAGCTTCGCGAGCTGGTCGAGGCGCTTTTGCAGCGGCGGGTGGGTCGCGAACAGCGACGAGAGGCTCGCGCCCGGCGCGATCGCGGGGGCGAAGAAGAAAGCGTTGAAGTGCTCGGCCGCCCGCAGGTCCTGGGTCGGGATGCGGGACATCTCGCCGCTCACCTTGACGAGGGCCTGGGCCAATAGCGCCGGCTGGCCGATGAGGATCGCGCCCGAGCGGTCCGCGGCGAGCTCGCGGTAGCGCGACAGCGTTCGGATCAGGATGAAGCTGATCGCATAGATGATCGCCGAGAACATGATGACGCCGAGCTCGATGAGCGCGACCTGACCGCCGCCGCCTCCCTGCCCGCCGAATCCGCCGCGCCGACCGCGCCCGCCGAAACCGCCGAAGAGCCCCGCGAACAGGAACATCCGTGTGAGGAGACCCGCCAAGATGCCGAGGAAGCTCGCTACCGTCATCACGACGACGTCGCGGTGGGCGACGTGGCTGAGCTCGTGCGACAACACCGCTTCCACCTCGGGCTCGTTCAGTCGCCGCAACAGCCCCGTCGTCACGCAGACGACGGCGTTCTTTTGATTCCGTCCGGTCGCGAAGGCGTTCGGGATGTCGCTCTGTGCGATCGCGACACGCGGCTTCGGCATGTTCGCCATCGCGCACAGGCGGTCCACGATCGCGTGGAGCTGTGGTTGCTGCTCGCGGGTGACGATCTTGCCACCCATCGAATAGAGGGCGATCCTGTCCGAGTAGAAGTACTGGACGAAGAGAATCACCGCGCCGATGACGATGATGACGCCGAGCTCGACGTGGGCGAGGACAAGAGCGGTGATGAAGATCGCGTAGAGCAGGCCGAGCAGGAACACGGTCGTCAGCATCCGCGCGGTAAGGCCGCGGTCTTGGGGGAACTTCGTCTGGATTGCCATCGTCAATCTCTGGTCATACCGTCTTGCGAGAGAAGCGCCTTCACTTCGTTGAGGGTCGATCCCGCGGCCGGGACCGCGAGATCCGAGGGGCGCAGGTCCGTCGCGTCGAGTCGCGTGCCAACTCGGTGCACCGCGTCGATCAACGCGTCGAGTTCGGCACCGAATGCGGCGTCGTCTCCGGCGTCGATCGCCTTCGCGAGGCGCTGGTCGATGTCGTTCAGGCCATCGGCCGCCTCGTCCGCGACCTCGTACTGGCCGTCCTCCAAGATGCGCACGATCATGAACTCGATCCGTCGTCCAAGGTGAACGGGTCGCTCCCGGCGCCCGCCGCGGACGTCGCCGCCGCCTCATCGTCGCCGACGACTTCCGCGTCCTGCGGCTCGCTCGCCGAGTCCTTCTCGGCGCCCGCCTCGATCGCCCCCGCAGGCTCTGAGCCGGGGATCTGCCCCTTCAACTTCGCGAGCTCGGCGTCGACCTGGCTCGCCTGCGTCGCCTTGTCGAGCTTGGACTGGATGGGGTCGGTCGTGTTCGTGATGTCGGTGAGGTCGCCCGATGACAGCAGCTCATCCATCGCCTGGCCGCGCGCCTGCATCTGTTCGATCTTGTCCTGGGCCCTTTGCATCGCGAGCCCCGTGTCGCCCATCGACTCGGAGATCCCGGCGACCGCCTCGCCGATCTTCGTCTGCGCCTGCGCGGCGGTGTAGCTCGCCTTCAGCGTCTCTTTCTGTGTCCGGAAGGCGGCGACGCGCGCCTCAAGCTGCTGACTCGTCGCGACGAGCCGGTCCTGCTGGGAGACGAGCTGGTCGTGTTGGGTCTTCATCTGCTCGAGCTGGGTCGCGATCGAAGCGCGCCGCGAGAGCGCCTCGCGGGCGAGATCCTCGTTGTTCTGGGCGAGTGCGGTCTTCGCCTGCTCTTGGAGCTTGTCGGCGTTCTGCTTCAGCTGGGTCGCCTGCAGCTCGATTCGCTTGCGAGCCGTGGCGATGTCGGCGAGGCCCTTTCGGACCTGCTGGAGCTGCTCGAGCTGCTTTTCGTAGGAGAGGTCGAGCGTGTCACGAGGGTCCTCGACGCGGTCGAGCATCTTGTTCGCCTTCGCCTGGACGACTCCGCTCAGGCGCTTCATCACGCTCATGCATTGCTCCTTGTGGACGGACCGAGACTTTGGCGCTGACTAGGACCGATATCGAGCATACGCCCGCAAATTCCGTGGCTGACGGGCAACTAGGGCACCTGAGGTTGATCGCGCGAATCGCCACCCCGCAAAGATCTCAACGCCCGACGACACTGTCCACGTCGGTTTCGGCGGTGCGTGCGGGCAGAACTTCAATACCAATCGCTACCCGAGGTGAGGGCGCTGACGAGGCATTTCAGCAAGGGAGGGGTCCTTTCCGCATCCGGTGGCCGGGAAGATCTTCAGATCGCGCCATCGATCTTGCGAAAGACCTTTAAGGTCTCGCATTCGATGACCACGAAGAAGCTCTGTCTTCTCGCCGTGCACGCCCATCCCGACGACGAGGCGTCAAAGGGTGCCGGCTCGATCGCGCGCTACCACGCAGAGGGCGTGCACACCGTGCTCGTCACGGCGACCGGTGGCGAGGAGGGCGAGATCTTGAACCCCGCCCTCGACACCGAGGCGGTCCGCAAGGACCTCTCCGAGATCCGCCGGCGCGAACTCGAAGAGGCGGCGAAGGCGATCGGCTACGACGAGGTGGTGCAGCTCGGCTACCGGGACTCGGGGATGCCGGACAGCGCGGCGAACGCGGACCCGCGCTCGTTCTGGCAGGCGCCGATCGACGAGGCGACGGGCCGGCTCGTCGCCGCGATCCGGACCTTCCATCCGCAGGTCGTCGTCACCTATCCGGACGAACAGAATTGGTACCCGCACCCTGACCACCTGCGGGTCCACGACGTCTCGCTTCTGGCCTTCGACATGGCTGGCGATCCCGCGGCGTATCCGGAGGCGGGGGCGCCGTACCAGCCGCTCAAGCTCTACTACACGGTTTGGCAGCGCGAGCCGATTGTGCTCCGCCACGAGAAGTTCTTGGAGTTCGGGCTCGAGTCCCCCTACGCCGAATGGTTCAAAGACGGCGTGCCCGAGGACTTCCCCGACCGCCCACCCACGACCTTGATCGACGTCTCGAGCTTCTACGAAGCACGGCGGGCGGGCCTCATGGCGCACGCCACGCAGATCGACCCGGACTCGCCGTTCTGGTTCGGGCTTCCCGAGCAGGTCGATCGCGAGCTCTTTCGGACCGACGCGTACGTGCTCGCGCGGAGTCTCGTCGGCCCGATCGAACCCGAAGACGACCTGTTCGCGGGCGTTCGTGAGCGGGCTGGTGCGGCGGCGAAGTAGAAACGGCCCGACGCGAAGGAGGCGATCGTGCCGAAGTGGCTGACCCAGGAATGGCTCGACGAGAGCACGAAGCTTGCGGAGTCGCAGCCGGAACGCCCCGGGGCGACGGCGCGCCTGCAGTACGTCATCACCGACGGCCCGGTCGGCGAGGTGAAGTACTACTGGATCGTGCAGGACGGCAAGCTCCTCGAGAACCGCCTCGGGGAACTCGCCGACGCCGAGGTCACACTCACCGAGACCTATGACGACGCGATGTTGATCCAAAAGGGCGACCTCGACGCGAACGCGGCGTTCATGCAGGGAAAGATCAAAGTCGGTGGCGACGTCGGAAAGCTGATGGCGCTTCTGCCGATCACGATGTCGCCCGAGTTCGCCGAGTTCCATAGGAACGTGCTGGCGATCACGGAGTTCTGAGCGCGACGCGCCACGCTCGAACTGCACAGGAAGCGCTCAGGTACGTCATGGCGTACGTCGTTACACTCTTCGCCGTGACGAGGCCGCGATGTTCCGCGACCGCGTGGTGCCTTGGCTGAGTTCATCCATCTCTCTTCGGTCGTCCATGCCCCGCTCACCGACGGGCGTGGAGAACGCGTCGGGCGTGTCGACGATCTGATCGTCCGCCTCGACGGCAAGCCGCACCCGCCGATCACCGGGCTCGTCGCTCGCATTGGTCACCGCGAGCTGTTCATTCCGATCGCTCGCGTCGCCGAACTGCGACCCGATCACGTCCGCCTCACCGGCGAGACGATCGATCTCGGACGCTTCGAGCGCCGCCCGGGCGAGCTGTTGCTGACGCGCGACCTGAGCTCCCGCCACCTGATTCACCTGATCGGCGCGCACCTCATTCGCGCGAACGACATCGAGCTCGCGCAGGTCGACGGCGTCTGGCAGATCGTCGGGGTCGATCCGTCGCCGCGCGCCGCACTGCGACGCGCGGTGCCGCGCCCGGTGGCGAAGCACATCGCGACCGGCAAGATCATCGACTGGGCGCAGATCGAACCGTTCGTGGCGCACGTCCCGACGGCGCGCATGCGCATCCCGTATCGCAAACTGTCGAAGCTCCGGCCCGCCCAGATTGCCGACCTCGTCGAGGCCGCCTCCCACGATGAGGGCGAAGAGATCATCGAGGCGGTGAGCCTGGATCGAGAGCTCGAGGCCGACGTCTTCGAAGAGCTCGATCCGGATCACCAGCGTGAGTTCCTCGCCTCGCGCTCGAACGCCGAGGCGGCTCGTCTGTTGGCGACGATGGCGCCCGACGACGCCGCCGACCTGATCGTCGACTTGGAACAGGACCGCCGACTTGCTGTCCTGGAGGCGTTGCCGGCGCGCCAAAAGGCGAAGGTGCGGCGGCTGTTGAGTTACAACCCCGAGACCGGCGGCGGCCTCATGAACCCCGACTTCTTGTCGCTTCCCGATGCGACGAGGGTCGCCGACGCGCTTGAGGCGGTGCGCAAGTCTGAGATCGCGCCCGAGGCGCTTGCCACCGTCTATGTCGCCGATCAAGAGGGCCGCCTCTCGGGCACGGTGTCGGTTGTGAAGCTGTTGAAGGCGTCGGCCGACCAGCAGCTTGCTTCCATCGCCGAGAAGGACCCGATCACGGTGCGCGCCGACGCCGATATCCACGCGATCGTCCGCAAGATGTCGGACTTCAACTTGTCCGCGGCGCCGGTCGTCGATGACAACCATACGATGCTCGGGGTGATCACGGTCGACGACGTGTTGGAACTGCTGTTGCCGACGGGTTGGCGGCGAGACTTCGGCATGACCTCCGCGGAGGAGTAGCGCCGACGGCGCCTGTTCCAGTGCCTCACCTACGATTGAGGCGAAGGGGACGAAAGATCGCTCCGACTCACCACGAAAGAGGACATGCGCGCGCTCCGGATCATCGCTCCAGTAGTCGTCTTGTGTGGCGCGGCGACGAGCATCGTGCTCGTCGGAAGCGCTGGAGGATCGGCACGTCCCGGGCGAGAGGGCGTTCGCGTGACCGTCGATTGGTCGACGTGTTCGGGTTACAAAGCCCTTCAGTGCGCGAAGGTCCCCGTCCCGGTGGTCTACGGGCACCCGGACGAGGGCACGGTCGACCTCGCGGTCGCGATGCTGCCGTCGACGAGCGCCCACCCGAAGGGTGACATCTTCACGAACCCGGGTGGGCCGGGCGGCTCGGGGGTGCAGTTCCTCGAGCAGACGTACTCGGTGTTCCCAAAGGCGCTGCGCGCCGAGTTCAACATCGTGAGCTGGGATCCCCGCGGCATCGGCGCGAGCACGCCGCCCGTCACCTGTGACTCCCCGTCGCAGCTGATCGCCTTTGCGCGGGTGACGCCGGACCCGAAGAACACCGCCCAGATCGACTCGGTCGTCAACGCGACGAAGTCCTATGTGCGCGACTGCGTGAAGAGCACGCCGAAGCTGCTGCTCGAAAATGTTGGTACCCGCGTCACGATCGAGGACCTCGACACGCTACGCGCCGACCTCGGTCAGCCGAAGCTCAACTACATCGGCTTTTCGTACGGTACGTTCCTCGGCGAACTGTACGCGCAACGTTACCCGTCGCACATCCGCACGATGGTGCTCGACGGCGTCATCAACCCGGCGCTCGGTCTCGTCGGCTCGGACCGTCAGCAGGCCCTCGGCTTCGAGGGTGACCTCCACGCGTTCTTCTCCTGGTGCGACGCGAACGCCACCTGCCACAAGGATCTGCCCAAGGGCGCGGAGGTCGAGTACGACACGTTGATCGCGCGCTTTTCCTCCGGCGAGACTGAGGACGCGTACTTCAAACCGCAGTTCGGTGGCACGCAGCGGGTGACATTGGGCGACGCGTACCTCGGCGTGATCAGTTCGCTGTACTCGAAGAGCTACTGGCCGATCCTCGGCCAGGCGATCCAGCAGTCGCTGCAGGGCAACGGCGACTATCTGCTCGAGCTTGCGTTCTCCTACCTCGGGCTGAACCCGAACGGCACGTGGTCGAACGAAGAGGCGGCGAACGTCGCGATCAACTGTGTGGACTCGCCATCGCCGCGAGGTCTGTCCTTCTACGAGAATCTCGCCCAAGAGCTCGCGAAGACGGCCCCGGACTTCGGCGCCGCGGAGGCGTGGGGGAGCCTCGCCTGCGCGTACTGGCCGGTCTCCGCCGCCGGAACGCCGCACGCGATCCACGCGCCGGGCACCCCGAGGATCCTCGTCGTCGGTTCGACCGACGACCCGGCAACCCCGTACGAGTGGGCGCAGGCCGTCTCGCACCAGCTCGACAACGCCGAGCTCCTCACCCGCGACGGGAGCGGACACACCGCGTACTTCTTTTCCTCGTGCATCCGCACCGACGTCGACAACTACTTCATGACGACGAAGGTGCCGCCGCCGAACACGGTCTGCCCGAGCAACTGAACTCCACGTTGAGTGGGTGATGAAGCGGCCGGTAAACTCGTGCCGCTAGTTGCCGCACCTCGTTCGGTGAGGCGGCTCACCGCACAAAAGCCACTGATCCCACCTGTCGAAAGACACTCCGGGTCAGGACAGGCCTTCCCGGCACAAGGGATGGTCCGAAGTGGCTGGCTCTGCCTACGGCGGTGAGCGCCAAAGCTCTGACGAGAGGGGTGCGCCGAGGCGGAAGCCACGGCGGTCCGTGCCCATCGGACGCCAACCCCGCGGGCGGTCCGTTTGGGCTTGATGAAGGAGCACCGCTGAGCGCCGGTTCAAGTTCGCCTGAACGACGACGGCGCACGCCTCGGAAGACCTAAGCGGCCCGCCCAAACGGGTCGTCCTCCCCCGGGCGTGCGCGCACCACGTGAAGCGTTCGTGACGTCCGATGCGACGGGAGGTCGACGGGGCATGGCCGTACGGGACCATGCGACCGCGGCGGAGCAGTCCGCGGTCTTGGACGAAGCGCACCTCGGTGACATCCAAGGTGCGCTCGGGACGATCAAGGTCGAAGACACCGGCGCGCGCCGGACGTGGGTCGCGCGCCTGCTCACGTTGCTCGCCATCGTCGGGCCCGGTCTCATCGTCATGGTCGGAGACAACGACGCCGGTGGCGTCGCCACGTATTCACAAGCGGGTCAGAACTTCGGCCTCTCGCTGTTGTGGGTGATGCCGCTCTTGGTCCCGGTGCTCATCGTCAACCAGGAGATGGTCGTCCGTCTCGGCGCGGTCACGGGCGTCGGCCACGCGCGCCTCATCAACGAGCGCTTCGGGAAGTTCTGGGGCGCCTTCAGCGTTGGGGACCTGTTCTTGTTGAACTTCCTCACGATCATGACGGAGTTCATCGGCGTCAACCTGGCGCTCGGCTACTTCGGGGTCTCTCCGTACGTCTCGGTGCCGATCGCCGCCCTCGCGCTGATGGCGATGACCGCAACGGGGAGCTTCCGGCGCTGGGAGCGGTTCATGCTCATCTTCGTCGCCGCGAACTTCTTGGTCATTCCGCTCGTGGTTTTCTCCCACCCCCGCCCCGGTCCGTTCGTGCACGGGCTGTTCATTCCCGGGATCCAAGGGGGCGTCACCTCGACTTCTGTCCTGCTCATCATCGCCATCGTCGGAACGACGGTTGCCCCGTGGCAGCTGTTCTTCCAGCAGTCGAACATCGTCGACAAGCGGATCACCCCGCGCTGGATCAACTACGAGCGTGCCGACACGGCGATCGGATCGGTCATCACCGTCGTCGGTGCCCTGCTCATCGTCGCGACCGCCGGTTTCGCGTTCGCGCACACCAGCTACTTCGGGCATTTCACGAACGCCGCCGGTGTCGCGCACGGCCTCGATCGACTCCTCGGCAACGACGCCGGGGACGCTGTACGCGGTTGTGTTGCTGAACGCCTCGATCATCGGCGCCGCGGCCGTGACGCTGTCGACGTCGTACGCGTTCGGCGATGTGTTCTCGATGAAGCACTCGCTGCACCGTCGAGTCACGGATGCGAAGGCGTTCTACGCGATGTTCTTCGGTCTCGTTGCGCTCGCGGCGGGCTTCGTGCTCATCCCGCACGCGCCATTGGGTCTCATCACGACGTCGGTCCAGGCACTGGCCGGTGTGCTGCTGCCGAGCGCGACGGTTTTCCTCCTTCTGCTCTGCAACGACAAGGAGGTGCTCGGGCCGTGGGTGAACAAACTGTGGCTGAACATCGTCGCCGGGCTGATCGTCTCGGTGCTGATCGCCCTTTCGCTGATCCTGATGGCGACGACGCTGTTCCCGAGCATCAACATCAACTTGGTCATGAGCCTGCTCGGGCTGGTGCTCGTCGGCGGCGGAGTCGTGGCGGCGATCATCGGCTGGCGACTGCACGGTCAGCGGGAAGTGACCGAGGAAGACCGCATCGCTCGACAGCGCCGCGAGGGTTGGCGGATGCCGCCGCTTGCGCTGCTCGAGCGGCCCGTGTGGTCGCGGGGACGTCGGTGGTCGATGCTTGCGCTGCGCGTCTATCTCGTCATCGCCGTTGTCCTGCTGGCGGTACGCGCCGTCCAGATCGGGATCGGTCAGCACTGACGGCTTCGCTTGCCGCGGGAGGATCAAGAGGTGAGGATCATGCGATGCAGCAGCGCGCTCCTTGCCGGGACACGGAGGTGATGGATCGCCATCCGCTGAGGGTGGCTCTGCTTTGTTACCGAGGTAATCCGCGTTGTGGAGGACAAGGCGTCTACGCACGCCACCTTTCGCGAGCCCTCGTCGCCGCGGGGCATTCCGTCACGGTTTTCTCCGGCCAGCCCTATCCCGAGCTCGATCCCGGGGTCGAGCTTGAACCGATTCCGAGCCTCGATCTCTACCGTGACCGGGATCCGTTCCGCCGGCCGCGATTCGCGCGAGATCGGGTCGTTCGCCGACGTCGCCGAGCTCGTCACGATGTGGAGCGGAGGATTCGGCGAGCCCCGCACGTTTTCATGGCGCGTCGCCGACGTGCTCTCCTCCCGGCGAGACGACTTCGACGTCATCCACGACAACCACGGTCTCGGGACCGGCTTGCTCCGTTTCGCCGGGGAAGGCTGGCCCGTGCTCGCCTCCGTTCACCATCCGGTGACGATCGACAAAGCGCTCGATCTGGACCACGCAAAACATCTGCGTCGCCGCCTGGTGCTTCGTCGTTGGTACGGGTTTTCCAAGATGCAATCGCGCGTCGCGCGACAGCTGGACCGCCTCGTCACGGTATCCGAGGCGGCGCGCGCCGACGTGATCTCCGAGATGCGCGTCGACCCGGCGCGCGTCGCGGTCGTGCCGCTCGGCGTCGAATCTTCGACGTGGCGACCGATCGGGACGATCGCGCGTGTGATGGGACGGATCATGACGACGACGAGTGCGGATGTCCCGTTGAAAGGCCTCGTCTTCCTGATCGAGGCGCTCGCGAAGATTCGCACCGAGCGCGACGACGCGCATCTCGTCGTCGTCGGTGCGCTGCGCGAGGGAGGCGCGGTCGATCGAGCGATCGAACAGTTCGGTCTTCGCGACTTCGTGCAGTTCGTCGGCGGCGAATCCGACGACGACATCGTCCGACGCTACGCGGAGGCTTCGGTCGCCGTCGTGCCGTCGCTGTACGAAGGATTCTCGCTGCCGGCGATCGAGGCGATGGCGTGCGGGGTGCCGCTCGTCGTGACTTCCGCCGGAGCCTTACCGGAGGTCGTCGGGCGCAGCGATGAATCGGCGATCGTCGTAGATCCCGCCGACGCCGGCGCGCTCGCACACGCGATCACCGGGCTTCTCGCCAACCGAGACCACGCCGAGCGACTCGGGGCCGCGGGTCGGATCAGGGCGCGTTCTCGCTATTCGTGGGAACGCGTCGCCGCGGCGACGGTCGAGCAGTACCGCTTCGTGATCGCCGAACGACCGTGCTGACGATCGATCTCGATCGGGCGGAGGTGACGCGCGGATTGCGCGTGCTCGACCTCGGTTGCGGTTCGGGTCGGCACAGCTTCGCCGCCCTCGTGCGCGGGGCGCACGTCATCGCGCTTGACCGGAATCGTTCTGAAGTTGCCGAGGTCGTGGAGATGACGAAAGCGATGGAGCAATCGGGTGAGATCGACGGCTTGAGCCGGCATGCAGCGGTGGTAGCCGACATGGCGAACCTGCCATTTGCGTCGTCTGCGTTCGACCGCGTCTTCGCGTCCGAGGTCTTCGAGCATCTACCGGACGATGTGCGAGCGATGGAGGAAGCCACTCGAATCACGCGCTTCGGCGGTCGCATTGTGATCACCGTGCCGCGCGCCGGTCCCGAACGAGCGAACTGGATGGTCTCGGACGCATACCACGAGGTGGAAGGTGGGCACGTCCGCATCTACCGCCGCCGCGCCCTCGTTTCTCTATTGCGCGGTGCCGGGCTCCGGGTGCTCGGGAGCCACCATGCGCACGCGTTGCACTCGCCATACTGGCTGTTGCGGTGCGTGGTCGGCGTCGACAGAGCCGATCACCCGCTCGTCCGTGCCTATCACCAGCTGCTCGTCTGGGCCATCACCCGCCGACCGGTCATCACCCGCGCCCTCGAGCGCCTCCTCAACCCCGTGATGGGGAAGAGCCTCGTCGTCTACGCCGAACGGCCGCGATGAGGGAACTCGCGCTCGATCGAAAAGGCGGCGCGGGTCTGGAAAAGACGGTGTCGAGCGTCCTTTCGGTGCAGCGGGACGACGGAGCGATCCCGTGGTTTTCCGGTGGGCGCGTCGATCCCTGGAACCACGTCGAGGCGGCGATGGCACTCGCCGTCGTCGGGGAGGACGACGCGGCGAGGCGCGCCTTTGGTTGGCTCGCCGATCGTCAACGTGAAGACGGATCGTGGTTCGCCGCCTACGCGGAAGATGGGTCCGCTCTCGAGGACCACAGCGACACGAATGCGACCGCGTACGTCGCGACGGGACTTCACCTGTATCGCGTGGTCTCGGGAGACAGAGAGTTCGTCGGGGAGTTTTTCGACGTGGTCGAACGCGCACTCGAATACGTCGTGCTGCACGTCGACGAGCGCGGGATGCTCCCCTGGTCGATCGGGCCGGGCGAGGCGATCTCGCCGCACAGCCTCCTTGCCGCGAGTTCGTCGGTCGTGGCCAGCCTCCGCTCGGGTGCGGCGCTTTCGGACGGCGTCGGGAGACCGCGGTCAGATTGGCTCGATGCCGCCGCGAAGATCGCAATTGCGATCGTCGAGGACGAATCGGCGTTTTTGGACAAGTCCTGCTACGCAATGGACTGGTACTACCCGGTGCTTGCCGGGGTGCTCGATCGACGTCGCGCCCGCGAACGCCTCGCCGAAGGTCTTTCACGCTTTGTCATTCCCGGCCACGGCGTGCGCTGTCGGTCGGACGGCGAGTGGGTCACCGCGGCGGAATCGGCGGAGTGTGCGATCGCCTGTGCCCGTGCCGGGTTCGGGCGTCTCGCCCGTCGGATCCTCGAGCCTGCCGAGGAGTTGTGTGACGAAGACGGGGCCTTTCGAACCGGCGTCGTTCATCCCGATCGGTCGGAGTTCCCGGACGGCGAGCGGACGACGTACTCGGCAGCCGCGATGATTCTCGCGTCGGACGTCCTTGACGGGGGGCCGAGCGCGCGGGTGTTCTCGCCACTCAGCTGACAACCCTCGCGACGAGGACGCGCAGACTTCCCCGTCCGGCGTCGACTTCCTCGACGAAGCCGCCGCTCGAGACCGCGTCGCAGAAACAGTCAAACGGTGGCCGTCCGCCTTCGTCGGGGTCCGGGAAGACGTCGTGGAAGGCGAGGAATCCGCCCGGTGCGACGTGCGGTGCCCAGCCGCGGTAGTCGGACCAGCAGACACGTTCCCCGTGACCGCCATCGATGAGAACGAGGCCAGCCTTGGTGTCCCAGAGCCGCGCGACCTCGCTCGAGTCACCGACGACAGAGACGACGAGGTGGTCGGTGTCGGCAGCTTTCAGTCCGTGTCGAAAGCGCCGAAGCGAGTCCATCAATCCGGTCGCCGAGTCGAGGAGCGAGGGATCGTGATCGGGCCAACCGGGTTGCATCTCCTCTGATCCCCGGTGGTGGTCGACGGTGAACAGAACGCCATGTCGTTCGGCTTCGACCGCGGCGGCGAGGAACAGCGTCGAGCGCCCGAGGTAGGAACCGATCTCGACAATGGGACCGATGTGCGCAGCCCGTCTCGCGAGGCCAAAGAGCGCCAGCGCTTCGTCTGTGGGGAAGAAGCCCCGCGTCGACTCGGCGCGCAAAAGGAGCGCCGCCGGCCGGGATCTTCGTGAGGACATCAACCCCCATCTGAATGGGCGAGGCTCGGAGGTGTCCACCGGCTCGAGTTGGCTCGCCCGATCGGGCCTGTTCGGCTCTCTCGGCGGACCTGACCTCGAGATCCCTCGGCTTAACCGGCGATCAGACCCCCGCCGCCGAAAGCGCGGACCACACGCCGAGGCTAAGGAGAATTGCAGCAGACACCTTGCGGACGACGTTGAGCGGCAGGAAGCGGGTGATTGTCCGACCTAACGTGACCCCGAGCGCGCTCGTCAGCGAGAACGCGATGACCGCGCCGATGAACACGCCCAGCGCGTCACGCGTACGCGCCGAGAGGTTCGCGATCACGATCTGGGTGAGGTCGCCCATTTCGGCGAGGAACACGATGAGGAAAGCCGTCGCAATGAGCTTCCAAGAGGCGGGTACGCGATCGGCTCGTGCTTTGACGCGCTCGATCACGGTGTCCTCTTTGGCAGCGAGCGATTCCCCGGCGCGTTCTGCCCGAGGCTGCCGCGCAAAGGCGAGGTAGGCGGCTCCGGCGAGAAAGCCGAACGCCGTGACCGCGTCGACGACGCGATGCGGAGCAAACGCGAGGAGCCTGCCAGCGACGACCGCGATCGCCGCCTCGGCGACGAGCCCGAGGAAGACGCCAAGGAACACCGGGAGAGGACGGTGACGTGAAGCGAGGGTGATCGTGGCGAGGAACGTCTTATCCGGCAACTCGGCGGGAGCGACGACCGCGAACGTGGCGGCGACGACGCCCAGGTTCATGGCGGACGGCTACTGATCGGGGAGAAGGGCTCCGAGTTCGGATCGGATCGCCTTTGCGAATCGGAGGTTCACCTCGAGCTCCTCGACGTGCTGGTCGAGGAATCGCCGGCGCGCGCCGCCGATCTTCAGGTCGACGAACGCCCGCACCTCGTCGAGGTACAGCGAGCGACCGTCGGCATCGACCGCGACGAGGCTCGGTATGCCTTCGAACGTCCGGACGACCAGGCTCGGTGGGAACTTCGCCTCGAGCTCGTCAAAATGCTCGGTCACGTATCGCCACGTCTCACCCGCCAGCTCGCGACGCCGCATCATGCCGGCGAAGATGAATGGGGCGTTCTGGTTGCGGAGCTCGGTCCGCGCGAGCTCGAAGATCTCGCGAGCGAGCCCGAGATCGGTCACCGAGGTGAGCGAGAATTCATAACGCATCTCGTCGAGCGGCGAGATTGGGTGGCGGTAGCGGTCGAGGATTGTTTCGTAGAGTACCCGGCTCGCGTGTGCGGCCACTACGGCCATCACTCCCGACGCGCTGTCGGCGTCGATCTCGCGTCCGGGCGTGCGATCCGCTTGGAAACGGGCGTAGCAATCCGAGACGACCTCTTGGTCGTGTCCGATCGTCCCGAGCGTGCCGATCAGCACTCCGCGCATGTACGCCGTTTGTGCGATCTCGCCGGGTTGCGGGCGCCAGCCGATCCGGTCGAGCTTCGGCCGCAGCACGCTACGTACATACGCGGCGTGGGCGTCGCGCAGGTCGTCGGGAACGACGAGGTCGATCGTTCGCAGCGCGCTGACCGCGATCGTCCAGACGAACGGATTTTCTTCATCCTCGAGCGAGCCGAATGTGCGAAACAGCTCGGCGACGTTTGTCAGCCCCGCTCGCGTCGTCGCCCAGACATCAGAGACGAGGTAGTAGCGCTCAAGTGGCCGTAGCAACTCGAGGTTGTTCAAGAGCGCCTTGCGCAGCGTCTCGTCGTAGCGGACGCGGTAAAAGCCCGAACCGCCGCAGTTCACCACGACGGGAAGCTCCGGCGCGGCGAAGACCTCCGGGGCCTTTCCGAGCAGGATGCGTGTTGTCGTGTTCGGGCTCGACGGCGCGCAGGCCAACACTGGGATCAGCCAATCTGTGCCGATCGCGGAGTGCCTTGTCGCGAGCTCCGCGGCGGGAAGGAACGAGAAGGGCTGCTGGGTGAGCTCCACGGTCCCGTCGTGCCACGAGGCGTTGACGAGCGGGTACCCCCCCTGGAAGATCCACGAGTCCATGAGCGCGCGCACGGGAACGTCGGGGTTCGCCTCTTCGAGCGCGTCCCACAAATCCGTCGTCTCTGCATTTCCGTAGGCGTGTGCCTTCAGATACAGCCGGATGCCGTCGCGGAAGCGCTCTCGGCCGAGGTACCGCTCGATCATCCAGAGCACGCCGCCGCCCTTGTAGTACGTGAGCGAGTCGAACATCGCGGTCGCCTCTTCAGGCCGGGCGACCGGGAACTCGATCGGACGGGTGGAGCTCGTCGCATCGTTCTCGAACGCGACCGGCCAGTATCGAGACGCGGCGAACAAGAACGGTTCCTGCTCGGGGTATTTGTCGTCGTGACAGAGGAACGACATGAACGTTGCGAACGCCTCGTTCAACCAGACACCGTTCCACCACTTCATCGTCACGAGGTCACCGAACCACATGTGGGCGATCTCGTGCTCGACGACCTCAGCGATGCGGGCGGTCTCGGCGAGCGACGAGTGCTCGAGGTCGGCGAGCAGGTCCGCTTCGCGGAAGGTGACGCATCCGAGGTTCTCCATCGCGCCTTGGGCGAAGTCGGGGATCCCGACGAGGTCGAGCTTGTCGCCCGGGTAGGGGATGTCGAAGTACTCCCCGTAGAACCTGAGCGCGTGGTCGGCGAAGTCGAGCGCCATCTGTGTCAGGTTCTCCTGGCCGGGCAGGTGGATGACGCGAACCGGCGTGCCGAGCACGTCGATCGGATCCGTCGCGACAAACGGTCCGACGACGAACGCGACGACGTAGGTCGACATCTTGATCGTGTCGGCGAAGCGCACTCGGCGCTTGCCGTCTCCGACATCCTCCGAAGAGACCTCGCGGGCGTTCGAAACGGCGAACATTTCCCCCGGCACGACGAGCGTGATGCCGAAGACGGCCTTCAGGTCCGGTTCGTCGAAACAGGGGAACGCCATCCGGGCGTCGGTCTCTTCGAAATGCGTGGTCGCGATGAAGTGTTCTTTGCCGTCGGCGTCCATGTAGCGACTCCGGTAGAAGCCGAGGAGGAGATCGTTCAACGCGCCCGAAAAGCGCGACGAGACCGTATAGCGCCCGGGCTCGAGCACGGTCTGCGAGATGAAATGGACGCGCTCTTCCTCCGTGTCCATCACGATCAGCGCGGTCGTTGATTCGTCCATGTCGCCGGCGGACGCCCAGCCGGATGAGATCGACGCCTCGGCGACTTCGAGATCAGTGGCGTTCATCACGATCTCGGAGACGTCCTCGGACAGCAGGATCTCCACGCGCGCGGAGCCATGAAAGGTTGCCGCATCGAGGTCCGGGGCAAATTCGAGGTCGTAGCGAACCGGGGTTGCCGATCTCGGCAGGCGGTACGGCGCCAGCGCTGCATCTGTCACGGTCGGAGCAGGTTACCGGACCCCTCAGGTCTTCGGACGTCCTATGGCTCTGCCGCCACGATCGCTGCCGCCATTACTCTGCGTCCGTGACGACCTTGGTGCGTGCTGCCGCTGTGCGCGCCGGGACCGGCGAGCGCCGCTTCGACGTCTGCTGCGTCGGCAACGCGCTGATGGACCACCTCGCCAACGCCGAGGCCGCGACGGTCGCCGCGCTCGGTCTGCCGCACGGCGGGATGACGCTCGTCGACATCGCGACGACCGACCGGCTGAAAAGCGTCGTCGGCAACGGGCGCCAGGTTCCCGGTGGCACGGTCACGAACACCGCCGTCGGCATTGCCTCGTTCGGTGGACGGCCAGCATTCGTGGGCGCCGTCGCGACCGACGACCTCGGCGAACAGTATGAGGCCGATCTCGAATCGGCCGGCGTCCACGCCGCCCTGCAGCGATTCCCCTTCGACCCCCAAGGGCACGAGATGGCGACCGGGCGCTGTTACGTGATCGTCACTCCCGACGCGGAACGAACGATGGCTACCGCGCTCGGTGTCGGCGGGCAGCTGGATGCCTCCGGCATCGACGTCGACCTGGTCGCCGACTCGTCGCTCGTCTACTTCGACGGCTACGTCCTCGACCTCCCCGACGCGAAAGCCCTCGTCGCAACCTTGCTCGCCGCCGCGCGTGACGCGGGGACAAAGGTGGCCCTCGGGCTCTCCGACGCGCGTCTCGTGGAACGCCATCGCCGCGTTCTCGAAGAACTGTGCTCGGGGACGGTTGACTTCGTGTTCGCGAACGAGTCGGAGATCCTCGAATTCACGAAGGCGACGGACGTTGATCGCGCGATGCACGCCATCGCGCGTCAGGGTCTCGTTGTCGCGATCACCCGGGGTGGGCTCGGCGCGACGGTCGGCTTCGAGGGCGGCCTCGTCGACGTGCCGGCGCACCACGTCGACGAGGTGGTCGACAAGACCGGCGCCGGTGACCTTTTCGCCGCCGGGTTCTGCTTCGGCGTGACCCACGAGATCGGACCCGTCGGCGCCGCTGACCTCGGCAGCCTCGCCGCCGCCGAGGTGATCAGCCACATCGGCGCGCGCCCCGAGACTTCGCTCGCCGAGATCGCGAGGGCACGGGCGCTGATATGAGACCGAGGTCGGCCCGGTTCAGTGGGGCGGACCGGCCTCTTCGGCCGGCAGGAACGGCAGGTCGACGTCGGCGAGGCGCACGAGCGCCGAGGCAATCCATCGCCCGAGGGGCGCGACGTCCTCGTCGAGGCGGTCGGGCTCTTCGAGGTACGACTCGCTCAGCTTGAAGCTGCCGTGGTAGGGGACCTCAAGCGCGTACGACGGCGGCGCGTCGCTGTCCTCGGTGCGCTCCTCGAGGTTGAGCGCGCCGCGCAGGAGCGGCTCGGCGTCGATCATCGGCGCGTCGTTGCCGAGGGCGGAGAGGACGAGGGACTTATCCGGTGGGGCGGCGAGTCGCTGCAGCCGCAGGGTCACCTCGATCGAGATCTCGGGCGGGATCGGCAGCGGTTCTCCGATCGACCACGAGCGGTAGGCGCTCTGGCTCCAAGTCGGCCACTCGAGCGCGAGGTCGGCGCGCACGCGGGGAGGCCGCGCTTCACCGGGGAGCGAGTACGAGGTCTCGAAGCTGACGTCGCCGAGAAAGACATCGACCTGAAATCTCTCCTCGACGGCCTGCTGCTCGAGGAGGGCCCCTTCGAGAGCGTCCCTGATCGCCGCGATCACGTCTAAAAGGATGTGATCGACCACGAGGTCAGAGGCTATCTGTGGCGCCAGGGCACCACCCCGAACGCCCGAGCGTCGCCTTTTCCAGGGGGTGCGCGCCAAAGGTTGCTGGTGACAAATTGAAAGCCAGTAGTAACGTGCCCGTAGCAATTCGGAACTCGGTTTCCCGTGTCAACGACGGGCGCGGCTGGGGGAGGGGCGAGTCCCCGTACCTGCCCCGGTTGGTCGTGTCCGCGCGACGTCGATGCAGTTCCAAGGGCAGGTGATGGATTCCATTAGCCGTCGGGACCCGTGCCTCGCGGTGCGTACCCGCCGGCGGTCCGCGCTGGGGGCGGTCGTCGCCGTCGCGGCTTTGGCGCTCAGCCTGATCACGACCTCGGTCGGCGCCGCCTCGGCGGCATATCGTTCGCCACGGACGAGCAAGGTGACCGGCCACATCTACAAGCCCGGCTTCCTCGCGTGTGAGGTCACCAACACCGCTGGCATCAACGACCGGTCGTTCAACGAATCGGCTTGGGAAGGTTTGCAGGCCGCGAACACGGCCGACCCGTCGATGAAGATCGAGAATCTGCAGTCAGCCTCGGGGAGCGAGTATCTGACCAACATCACGACCTTCATCGGGCGCAAGTGCGGCATCATCGTCACGGTCGGCTCCCAGATGGCCACCGCGACGAAGCAGGCCGCGGCGAGTTACCCGACGCAGCACTTCACGATCGTCGACAACGCGTACGCGGCTGCATTCAAGAATGTGCTCGCCCTCTCGTACGAGACGAATCAGGCCGCGTTCCTGGGCGGCTACCTCGCCGCGGCGATCAGCAAGACCGGCAAGGTCGGCACTTTTGGCGGTGAGAACACCCCGAGCGTCACGAGCTACATGGACGGCTGGGTGGCCGGAGTTCGCTACTACGACCAGCTCAACCACAAGCACGTAGTGGCGCTGGGATGGACCCCGAGGCGGGGCCGCGCGAAGACGAGTCTTGCTGGCTCGGGCCTCTTCACCTTCTCGTTGACGAACCGGGCCGACGGGCTCACCGACGCCCTGTCGGAGATCCAACGAGGTGCCGACGTCATCTTCCCGGTCGCGGGCAGCGTGATCGGTCTCGGCGCCGCCGAATCGGTGAAGGAGAACAGGGGCGTGACGATGGAGTGGGCGGACACCGACGGCTGCGCCTCTTACCCTTCGTATTGCCCGCTGTTCATCACGAGCGTCACTAAGGGCGTCGTCTCGTCAGTCGCGCACGCGGTGCTGGTCGCCGCTTCCGGCCGGTTCACGGGCGGGGAATACATCGGCACGCTCGCGAACAACGGCGTGGCGCTGTCTCCTTACCACGACTACGGGAAGGTCATCCCGGCGTCGGTGCAAAAGGAGATCCGGACGCTCCGCGCAGAGATCATCGCGGGGAAGATTTCGGTCGATCCGAACTCGTACCCGGCGAGCTGAGGATTCTGGGGGGCGCGCTTCGAGTCCGGCTCCGGTCGGGCTCGGAGCGCGAGCGCCGCATCCGCTTGCAATCTCGCGAGTCCTGGGCCGGGCCGTTGTGGTCTCGCCCAAGCTTCCCGTACCGGGATGGCCGTGAGACCCGAACTCACCGCGCTCACGAAGACCTTCGGCGAATGAGTCGCGGTTCCCGCGACAACTACTCCCGCGAATACGGCTTGCCGTCGGCTGCGGGCGGCCGTACGCGGCCGACGAGGCCCGAGACGACGGCGATCGTGATCACGTACGGAGCCATCGACAGGAAGGGCGCGGGTATCCCGACGTTGAGCACCGCGAGCACGCTCTGCAGGGACTCTGCAAAGCCGAAGAGGAGCGCCGCTCCGAGCGCGCCGTATGGGCGCCAGCGCCCGAAGATCATCGCCGCCAGCGCCACGAAGCCGAGCCCCGAGGTCATGTCGGTGGTGAACTCGCCGATCGAGCCGATCGTGAAGTAGGCGCCGCCGATGCCGGCGAGGGCGCCGCCGATGATCACGTTGGAGTACCGGGTCCGGATGACGTGAAGTCCGACCGTTTCCGCCGCCCGCGGGTGCTCGCCGACCGAGCGGACCCGCAGGCCCCAGCGAGTCCTGAACAGGGCGACGTTGACGGTGACGAGGAGGATCGCGGCCAGGTAGACGAAGACGTTCTGGGCGAAGAGAACCGGACCGACGATCGGGATCTTCGATAGCAGCGGGATCTTCCACGCCGAGAAGGTGATGCCGGTGTTCAGGGTGCTCTGGTAGGGCGTGAGCACCTCATATAGGAGGTAGTTGGTGAGACCCAGCGCGAAGGCGTCGATCACCACGCCGATGATGATCTGGTCGGCGCCGTAGCGCAGTGCGAGGAAGGCGAGCAGCCAGCCGAACATCGCACCGGCACCAGCGCCGCACAGCACGCCGAGCCACAGGTCGCCGGTCCACGAGCCGATCATCGCCCCGAGAAAGGCGCCGGCAAGGAACTGGCCCTCGATGGCGATGTTGATGACGCCGGACCGCTCGCACATGATTCCCGACAGCGAGCCGAAGATGAGCGGCGTCCCGCCGATCAGCGTCCCGGCGAGAACGGAAACGAAGTTGAGCGTTGCCCCCCGCGCCGCCCAGGTGAGGAACGACCACAGAAAGACCATCGTGCCGAGCGAGAAGATCGCGTAGGTGCCGCGGCTGCGGCGCCACGTGAAAAGCAGCCCGCCGAGGCCGAGGCAGACGATCGCGAGGATGATCGATACCCACCGCACGTCCATCGTGACGGGCGAGACGTTGACCGCCGGCGACGCCGTGAGGATGAAGGTCGAGTGCAGGTTGCCGTCGACGTTGACGCCGAATGCCCAGAACATGGTGACTGCCAGCAGCCCAAGGAAGATCCCCATGCCGTGCCGGCGGCCCGCTGGGATGAGTCGGGCCTCGACAGGGGCCAGATCGGCGGGAGTGACGCTGATCGCGCTCACGTCGTCCAACCCTTGGTGGCGATGCGGGCTTGACCTCCTCGCGCCTCACGCAGTCGGAACACTTCGCGTACAAGCGCTGGCGTGGCCACCATGAAGACGATCACCGCCTGGATCACCGTCGTGAGGTCGATCGGGATGCCGGTAACCGCTTGCATGTTGCGTCCGCCCGAGATGAGCGCGGCGAACAGCAACGAGCCGAGGACGATGCCGCCGGGGCTGTTTCGACCCAAGAGCGCCACCGTGATCGCGTTGAACCCCGTGTTACCGCCGTAGCCCGAGGAGAGGAAGAAGTCGGTGCCCGAGAGCGTCGCCATGCCGGCCATGCCGATGAGCGCTCCGGAGATCGTGAGCACGAGGACGGTGATGAGCCGCGCATCCATGCCTGCCGTCTTGCCCGCGTCCGGGTTGAGGCCGATCACCTTGAACGAGAAGCCGAGCCGGCTCCTTCGCATCAGCCACCAGACGACGAGCGCCATCGCGAGAGCCACGATCAAAGAAAGGTTCGCCCGCAGCGTGTTGCCGAACAGGTGAGGCATCCGAGCCGTGGGTGGCATCGTCTTCGAGATCGCGTTCGACTGGCCCGGCTGCTGGAAGGGGGAGACGGTGAGCAGCCAGTCGAGAAGGTCGAGGAAGATGTAGTTGAGCATGATGGTCGTGATGACCTCATGGGCGCCGGTCGTCGCTTTGAGGATGCCGGGAATGAAACCTGCCGCGGCCCCGCCCACTGCGCCGGCGACGATCACGAGCGGGATGTGGAGGCCGATCGGTGCCTTGATCTCCGTGCCGACCCAGAGGGCGGCCACCGCGCCGGCGATCAGCTGCCCCTGACCACCGATGTTGAACACTCCGGTGGAGAATCCGAGCCCCACCCCGAGCCCGGCGAGCATCAGAGGGGTGGCGGCGACGAGCGTCTCCGAGATCGGATTGAAGGCTTGCGTGAGACCGTGAGCGTGGGGATTGAAGATCGAGCCCTCGAGCAGCGCCGAGTAGGCCGCGGAGACGGTCGACCAGCTCTCGCCGAACGCGTGTCCGGGGTCGCGCCCGATGTGCCCCCACGCCTGCAGCACTGCCGGGGTGGTGCAGACGATCAACAGCGCCCCGAGCACCAGCGCTGCAAAAATCGCGCAGACGGTGACGACGAACGCGTTGGCCTCGCTGAGCCGGTGCAGCAGGTCGACGACCCGCGAACCCCGCCCCGCCCCGATCGGCTTGCCCGACCTCTCCGGCCCCGCAGACACGTCCGACCGATCGAGGTCGACGGTCCCCGTGTCGCTTTTCATGAGACCGCGCTCACGCTCCCGCCGGGGCGGCAAACGCCGCCCCGGCGTCGCCAGCCGGCGCGGCGTCCCCAGAGATGCCCGCCATCATCAGGCCGATCCGCTCCCGACTGACGCTCGGATCGACGACGCCCATGATCCGACCCCGGTACATGACGGCGATGCGGTCGCCGAGGGCGAGCACCTCGTCGAGCTCGGACGAGACGATGAGGACCGCCGTGCCCTGGTCACGCTCGGCGACGATCCGCTTGTGGACGTATTCGATCGAGCCGACGTCGAGGCCACGGGTGGGCTGCGACGCCACGACCAACTTGACGGGCCTGCCGAGCTCACGCGCGAGCACGACCTTCTGCTGGTTGCCGCCCGAGAGCGACGAGACGGGCTCGTCGACCGAGCTGGCGCGGATGTCGAACTCCACGACGCGCCGTTCCGCGTTCTCCTTGACCGCGCCGAGATGCCGCGATGCCCGACCGGCGTACGGGGGATCTCCGTATATGTCGAGCACGAGGTTGTCCGCCAGCTGCATCGGCAACACGAGGGCGTCCTTCTGCCGGTCCTCGGGCACGTGGGCCACCCCGGCGTGGAGGCGCTGGCGTGGCGTGGCGTGCGTCAGATCCTCACCGGCGACGACGACGCTGCCGCGCAGGGTTTGGCGCAGGCCAGTTATCGCCTCCACCAGCTCTGTCTGGCCGTTCCCCTGCACACCAGCCAGGGCCACGATCTCGCCGGCGCGCACCTCGAGGTCGACGCCGTCGACGGCGATCAGATCGCGGTCGTCGGCGACGGTGAGATCAGTCAGCTGGAGCACGACGTCGCCCGGAACGGCTGGGCCCTTCGTCACCGTGAGCTCGACGGACCGGCCGACCATCATCGAGGCGAGCTGCTGCTCGCTCGACTCGGCCGGCGTGGTGGTGCCGACGACCTTGCCGAGCCGCATCACCGTCACCCGGTCGGCGATCTCCCGCACCTCCTTGAGCTTGTGGCTGATGAACAGGATCGAGCGCCCAGTCGCTGCGAGCGAGCGCATGATGCGGAAGAGGGCCTCGGTCTCCTGCGGCGTCAGGACCGACGTCGGCTCGTCAAGGATGAGCACTTGGGCGTCGCGCTCAAGGGACTTCAGGATCTCGACTCGTTGCTGGACACCAACCGGAATGTCCTCGACGACCGCGTCCGGGTCCACCTCGAGGCCGTACTCCACCGACAGGTGGCGGATTTTCGCAGCGGCCTTGCGGCGGTCGTAGAAGACCCTGCCCTTCGTCGGCTCGTGACCGAGCACGACGTTCTCGGCCACGGTGAACACTGGAACCAGCATGAAATGCTGGTGGACCATGCCGATCCCGGCGCGCACGGCGTCGCCGGGGTCCGAGATCCTGACTGTCTCGCCGCCGATGCGGATCTCCCCGCTGTCCGGCCGCAGCATGCCGAAGAGCACGTTCATCAGCGTCGTCTTGCCGGCGCCGTTCTCGCCGAGGAGGCCGTGGATCTCGCCCTCCTCAACGGTCAGGCTCACCTCGTCGTTCGCGACGAGCTGGCCGAAGCGCTTTGTGATGTCGATGAGTTCGAGCTTCATCGGGCGCCTTCTGCCTTCAGGCGAGGAACCGGGCCGGTCGTCGACCGGCCCGGTTCTGTTGCGTCACCAAAGCCATACCGGACCTGCTGGGCCATTGGCGACAGACTGGTCCGCTACCGGCTCTGTATCAGCTCAGGTGGTTCGTCACCCCGAGCAGACGGCCGAGAGAGACGAGGCGGGCGTCGCCGCCGCCGCCGGGTAGCTGCACGGATTCACCGAGATTTTGCCGCTCTCGATGCCGGTCTTGATGGTGGCGAGCGCCGACTTCACGCTCGTCGGGATCTTGCTGGCGAAGTCGTGGTACGGGGCCAAGGCGACGCCGGCGTTGGCGAGGGTGCCCGTGTAGAAACCGCCCTTGAAGGTGCCTTTGGCCGCGGCCAGCACCGCGGTCTCGACCGAGGGCACGATGCCCTTCTCGACGCTCGTTATGAAGTACTGGCAGCCGGGCGCGTCCGACACGCAACCGTCGGTGTCGACCCACTCCATCGTGACCGAGCCCGGGCTGGTGGAGTCAGCCGACTTGATCGCCGCCACGGCCCCGAGGCCGACGCCGCCGGCCACAGAGAAGATCACGCTCGCGCCCTCGCCGATGAGGGTGCCTGTGTCGGTCTTGCCGAGCCCGTCGTCGGTGAAGTTGTTGGTGAACAGCCCGGTGCCGGTGTAGTTGTCGGCGGTCCGGCCCTTGGAGGTCGGATACCAGCCGTACACCTTCACAGACTTGTGATTCAGCTGGTCGTAGTAGCGCACACCCGCCACCCAGCCGTCCATGTAGATGGTGACTGTCGGGATGTTCATGCCGCCGAACTCGCCCACTGCGCCGTCAGGCGCGATCTTGTTCGACTTGGCCTCCGCGGCAGCGAGGTAGCCGCCGAGGAAGGCGTCCTCGTTCGTCTCATAGGCGAGGTTATCGATGTTCTTCAGCGCCTTCTCTGTGGCGCTGAAGCCTGGGCAACCCGCTGCGGTTCCGCCCGGGCAGTCGACGATCGCGAAGGGCACCTTCGGGTGCGCCTTGGCGGCGGTCTGGGTGGCCGCGGCCATGTCGAAACCGACGGTGACGATGATGCCGCAGTGCTCGCTCAGGAAGTCGTCGATGTTCGGCGTGTAGTCGCTGGTCGAGCTCGACGAGAGGAACTTGGGCACGATGTTGTGGTCGACGGCGACAGCGGCCTTCAACCCGTTGTAGGCCGAGGCGTTGAACGACTTGTCGTTGATGCCGCCGGTGTCTGTGACTTCACAAGCGAGGAACTTGCCGCTGCTCTTGGCGGTGACTGCCGCCTTTGCCGCCTTCGCTGTGGTCGCCGAGGCGTTCGGTGAGCCGTAGGCGGCGAACGTGAGCGCGGCGACGAACGCCAACCCCAGACTTCCCGCCCTGGTGAGCTTCCTGCGTGTCACTTCCATGATGTTCAGGGACCCCCAATCGGATCGAGCCGTGCAGTAATGCCGCTCAAGAAATTGTGTTACCGAGTCCGTAACGTAGCTGTTATCGGGCCGGGCGCGCACCCGGAATCTGGACGACCAACGCCGCGGCATCGAGACCCGCGTCGATCGCCGCGCCGGGCTCGGCGTTGCGCAACCACGCGGCTAGGAACGCACCGGTGAACGCGTCGCCGGCCCCTGTGGTGTCGACGACCGGGGCTTCGCGTGCGGGGACGAGCCGCGGTGATGCGCCGCGCTCGATGAGGGCAACGCCGCGTGCACCCAAGGTGACAACGGACATCGGGTAATGCGACGCCAGCACAGCGGGATCCGTCGATCCCGTGATCGCCTGCACCTCCTCCCCGTTCGCGAACAACACGTCCGCGCCTTTCGTCGTCTCGAAAAAGGCCTCAGCACCCATGCGCGCGAGCGGCGCCGCCGACGAGCAGTCGACCGAGCGCGACATTTGCGAAGCGCCGGCACGGTCGAAGATCGCCATCGCCGTCGACCGGGTCGCCTCGTCGATGACCGCGTAGCCGGAGAGGTGGAGGTGGCCACCCCAGGCGAAGAGTTCATCTGGCACCGAATCCGCGTCGAGCGACAGGTTCGCGCCGCGATCGGTGAGCATTGATCGCCGGCCGCCGGGATTCACGACCGAGACGACGGTTCCCGTGTGCGTGCCGCGAGCGACTTGGACCTGGGCCGAAACGTTCTCGCGCACGAGCGCAGCGACGAGCGCCCGGCCACGGTCGTCGTCTCCGACCGCGCCGACGAGTGCAGCGGCGACGCCGCCGCGGACCAAGAAGACGGCGACGTTCGATCCCGACCCACCCGGGCCGATCGTGATCTCGGAGGCGGTGTCGCTCTCTGGCGCGAACTGCTCCTGTAATAGCACGACGACGTCGGTCATCAGGTCACCGACCACGACCACGTGTCGCGCCTCGTTGTCCTCGCGCATCAGCAATGCACCGTCACCGACTTGCGAGCGCGTCGGCGACCTCGCCCGCGAGGCGGGCGTTCGCACGGACGAGGGACCGATTCGCCCGCACGCTTTCCCCCTTCGTGTACTCGGCGAATCGCGCGAGCAGGAATGGGGTGACGTCTTTTCCGTGGATCCCAGCCGCAGCGGCACGTTCCTCTGCGTCAGCGAGCGCGTCGCGGTGGGTCCCCTCTGTGAGCGCGTCGGCTTCGGGCACCGAGTTCGCGAGCACCATCGCCGTCTGCGAGAGCGCGCGATGTGCTCGATACGCGGCGGCGGCTCCCGCTGGCGAGTCGAGACGCCAGGTGAGGGGGTGCCCGGTTGTCCGGACGTAGAAGCCGGGGAACGTGTCGGTTCGGTAGCCGGCAATGGGAATCGAAAGGGTCTCGAGGCGTTCGAGCGTCGCAGAGATGTCGAGAATCGATTTCACGCCCGAGCACACGACGAGCACGGGCTCGTCGTGGAGGGAGACGAGATCGGCCGATTCGTCGTAGGTGTCGCGTGCTCGGCGGTGAACGCCGCCGATCCCTCCGGTCGCCATTACGGCAACGCCGGTGCAGGCGGCGAGGGTGAGCGTGGAGGCGACCGTCGTTGCCCCGTCGACGCCCCGAGCGATCGCCAGCCCGAGGTCGCGCGCGCTCAGCTTGGCGACCGGATCCGGCGAGGTCGCGAGGTGCTCGATTTCGTCGTGCGAGAGACCAACGACGGGGACACCGCCGACGACGCCGATCGTCGCGGGTACTGCGCCCGTCGCGGCGACGATCTCCTCGAGTTCGTAGGCGACCTCGAGGTTCTCCGGGCGCGGCAGTCCATGAACGATCAGAGTCGTTTCCAGCGCAACGACGCCACGCCGCTCGTCGAGCGCGGCTCGCACGGACTCCCCGATGCGTATCGGCATTTCGACAGGGCCGGACATCGGCGCCGAAGTGTACTGTTCGCTCGGTTCTGCGAGCGCTGGAGGAATCATCGAGATCGACTGGGAGCGTCTACGCGCTGAAGCGGATCGGATGATCGAGCGCGCGTACGCGCCGTACTCGAAGTTCAAGGTCGGCGCGGCAGGCCAGGTGCCGGACGGCCGGATTTTCAGCGGTTGCAACGTCGAGAACGCGTCGTACGGCGTGACCTTGTGTGCGGAGTGCGGTCTTGTTTGCGAGTTCGTCGCGAACGGTGGCGGCGCGCTGATCGCGCTCTGCGTGAAGAGCGGCTACGGCGATTACCTCACGCCGTGCGGGCGTTGTCGTCAGCTCCTCGTGGAGCACGGAACGGTCGGTTTGCTCGTCGACCAGGGACCAGATCGACCGCCGCGGCTCTTGGGTGAACTCCTACCGGACGCCTTCACGGGAGCGGACATCCCGAACGCGGCGAATGGATCGATCTAGCGCGGATCCCGCCCGCTTCGACGTCGTCGATCTCATCCGGCAGAAGCGGGACGGCGCGACACTCACCGCCGGCGCCATCGACTGGCTGATCGACGCGTACGTGCGCGGTGTCGTCGCCGACGAGCAGATGTCGGCGCTCCTGATGGCCGTCTTCTTTCGTGGTCTGACGGGAGCCGAGCTCTCGCAATGGACTGCGGCGATGATCGCCTCGGGTGAGCGCATCGACCTGTCCGCGGTTTCGCGCCCGACCGTCGATAAGCACTCGACTGGGGGGGTCGGCGACAAGGTCTCGCTGATCCTCGCGCCGCTTGTCGCCGCGTGTGGCGCCACGGTGCCCCAACTGTCCGGACGCGGTCTCGGCCACACCGGCGGAACGCTCGACAAGCTTGAGGCAATCCCCGGGTTCCGCTCCGAGCTCACCGCCGAGGAGCTCGTCGCGCAGCTCGAATCGGTGGGCTGCGCGATCTGCGCCGCAGGGGAGGGGCTTGTCCCCGCCGACCGAAAGATGTACGCCCTAAGAGATGTCACGGGAACCGTCGAGTCGATCCCGTTGATCTCCGCCTCGATCATGTCGAAAAAGATCGCTGAGGGAACGCGCTCACTCGTCCTCGACGTGAAGGTCGGCAGCGGGGCGTTCATGACCGATGTCGAACACGCGACGCAGCTCGCAGAGACGATGGTTGCGCTCGGCGGCGCCCACGGACTCGACGTCACCGCGTTGCTGACGGCGATGAATACACCACTTGGCAATGCGGTCGGGAACGCGCTTGAGGTCGAGGAGTCTGTTGCCGTACTTTCCGGCGGCGGTCCGAACGACCTCGTCGAGGTCACCCTCGCGCTCGCGAACGCGATGCTGACGCTCGCCGGCATCAAAGGAGTCGATCCCGCGAAGGTATTGAGCGACGGGTTTGCGCTCGATCGGTACCGAAAGATGATCGCCGCCCAGGGAGGCGACCCAGACGCACCGCTTCCCGTCGCCAAGCAGAAAAGGAATCTCGTCGCCGACCGATCCGGTTACCTCGCCCGCCTCGATGCACGCAGCGTCGGCGTCGCGTCGTGGCGGCTCGGCGCGGGTCGCCAACACAAGGAGGACCCGGTCTCGGCGACGGCGGGCGTGCTCTGCCGGGCGAAGCCCGGTGACGCCGTCACCGCCGGGGACACCGTCCTCGAGCTGTACGCCGATAGCGAAGACCGTTTCGGCCACGCTCTCGCCGCGCTGTCGGGGGCGGTCGCGATCGCCGACGAGCCTCCGGACACCGAGCCGCTCGTGCTTGGTCGTGTCGGCTGACCCGTTCCGTCCCCTCCCCGCGACGCCGTTACGGTTGCGCCATGCCGTCGAGAAACCCCTCGTATTCCGGGATCGTCGCGGCACCGAAGGTGCTCTTGCACGACCACTTGGATGGAGGCCTGCGCCCATTAACCGTCGTCGAGCTCGCGTCGGAGTTCGGGTACCGCGGCCTTCCGACGACTGATCCCGCGGAACTCGACCGGTACTTCGTCTCCGAGGCTCCGCGGCGGGATCTCGTCAGATATCTCGAGAGCTTCACCCACACGGTCGGGGTGATGCAGCACAAAGAAGCGCTCGAACGCGTCGCGTTCGAATGCGTGGAAGACCTCGCTGAAGACGGCGTCATCTACGCGGAGGTGCGCTTCGCGCCGGAGCTGCATACCGAAGCCGGTCTTGAGCTCGAGGAGGTCGTCGAGGCGGTTCTCGCCGGTTTCAACTCGGGCATGGCGGCGACGGCTGCAGTCGGCAAGCCGATCATCGTACGCGCGTTGTTGTCCGCCATGCGCACCGCGGCGCGCTCGCTCGAGATCGCCGAACTCGCCGTTCGTTATCGCGACCTCGGTGTCAGCGGGTTCGATGTCGCGGGGGCCGAGGCCGGCTATCCCCCGACGCGCCACTTGGATGCGTTCCAGTTCGTCCAGCGGGAGAACTTCCATTCCACCTTGCATGCTGGCGAGGCTTTTGGGCTGCCTTCCATCTGGGAGGCGCTGCAGTACTGCAATGCCGAGCGCCTCGGGCACGGTGTGCGCATTGTCGACGACATCTCGGTCGAGAGCGACGGTTCGACGCGTCTTGGCCGACTGGCGAGCTATGTGCGCGACACCCGAGTACCGCTCGAGCTCTGCCCGACTTCGAACGTGCACACCGGAGTCGTCTCCTCGATCGCCGAGCACCCGATCGGACTGCTATTCAGATTGCGCTTTCGCGTCACGGTGAATACCGACAACCGGCTGATGAGCGGCGTCACCCTCTCCTCGGAGTTCGCGAAGCTTGTCGAGACCTTTGGCTGGGGGTGGTCGGACCTGTCGTGGCTGACGATCAATGCGATGAAGAGCGCGTTCTACCCCTTCGATGAGCGACTCGCGTTGATCGATCAGGTCATCAAGCCCGGATTCGCTGCACTCACCCATGCGTCGGCGCGGAGCGCTGAGAGCTGATTTTCGGTCCAACTTCATCACGGGTCGTGGGCGGGCGGTGCCTACGACATCGACGATCGCAGACAAGGTCGGCGGTCGAGGTCCGACGCGACGTGGCAGCGGAACTCAGAATGCGCCCTTTCGCAAACGGCGGTATTTTGCATTCATGGCGACTGCTAACGAGATCGCCGGGGAAGCCCGCGCGATAGAAACCAGTCCGGCTCTTCAACCGGGCTCCGAACCCGTGCCCTTGATCGTCGCGGAGATGCTTAGGAATCTGGCTGAGCTCGTCGCTGACCTTGCCGAACGCGTTGAACAGTTCGAGCGGCGGGGGAGTTGACGAGGATCTCGCGACCTCGCGCCGCCCAGGTCTCGAGAGGTGTTGCTGGCCACTAGCCGTCGTATAACAACCGACGAGCGTCTGCCAGACGCACCCCAGTTGTCGGGACGTGCTGCACGAATTTGCCGTCATGCATGAGGTGTCGCACCGACACGTCGTGAACGAGAGCGACGTAATCGGCGATGAGACGACGGTGGCAGCGCCACCAAAGACTTTCTGAGCACATGATTGCGAGCGCGCCCGTACGCGCATTCCGTTCATCGGAGACGAGCTGGTCGATCGCAAGCGCAAATTCGTCAGTCAACATGTAATCCGCGTATCCACGAAAAGAAGCATTGCGAAGCGAGATGTTCGGCGAATCAGAGAGTGACTTTCGAAAACCGCCAAGATCGCGCTCCCACTCGTAGTTGATCCCACTTTCGAGAACCCATCGCTGCATCCGTTCGCGTCCAAAGTGCGGGTACCGACGACTGCCGGGAAAACTCCGGACGTCGACGATTCCTCCGATGCCTGCAGCGGTAACGAGGCTCAAGAAGTCCTCGGCTGCGAGCGTGCCGTGACCAACGGTCACAAGTTGTTCCATGCGCCCCTGGCGGTCAGGGAGTCCACGACGTGATCCGCGTCGCGACCCGCGGGCGGGGCACGAGCAGCGCGTCGACCGCGACCGCACCGTTCGACCCGCAGATGAGAGGGTTCACATCGAGAGCCTCGAGAAGGTCACCGATATCTGATGCCATTGAAGACAGCGCAATGATTGCGTCCTCGACCGCGTGCACGTCGACTGTGCGGGCGCCGCGAACCCCGGCGAGTATCGGGGCGATGCGCAGCCGCGCGAGCATCCGATCAGCCGCTGTCCGATCGATCGGTGGAAGGCCGACGGCTCGATCAGCGACCATCTCGACGAGCACTCCTCCCGCGGCGACGACGACGAGCGGTCCGAGATGCGAGTCGCGCACGATCCCGATCGCGAGTTCGACCCCTTCCGGCGCGGTCGCAGAGACGAGAACCTGCGGACCAAGCCGTTCAGAGAGGTCGCGGTAGGCGTCTGCTGCTTCCGCCTCCGAGCGAATGTTGAGCGCCACGCCACCGAGCTCCGTCTTGTGGAGCACTTCGGGCTGCGCAGTTTTCAGAACGACGGGGAAACCGAGCAGTTTGGAGGCGGCAACCGCCTCCTTTTCGTTGTGCACTGCGATCGACTTGACGGTCTCGATCCCGTAGTCGGCGAGCAGCAGAAGTGCTTCTTCCGCCGTGACCGCGAGGCTCTCGTTGGTGGCGACAGCGGATTCACGAGACTTCCCGACTCTCTCGCGCCAGCGACGTCGTCGCTCCGCATCGGGCGTTGGTTGATCACCTTCGGGTCGCGTCTTTTCGCCGCGGCCTGCTCCGAGCAGAAAACCAAGGGCTGTGATTCCGCTTCTTGATCCTTCGAGCACGGGAATCCCGTTCCGGCGGAGTTCGTCGGCAGAGTCAGCATCGATTGCGCTCGCCATGTTTGCCATCACAGCGAACGGTTTGTTGGTCGCATGGTTGACGGCCAGAGCGGCGCGAACGTACGAGTCGTCACCGTCGAATTCGGGAACGAGATCAACAGCCAGCGCGAGCGCACCGACGCTTGGGTCGTCCGCCAACGAAAGCAGGCACTCGGTGAACAGGGTCGCGGTGTTCGCTCCGGTTCCCCATACGTCGAGCGGGTTCTCGGCTTCGAGGCCCGAGTCGAGCAGCCCTGAAAGACGCGCTCGAGTTTGCTCGGAGATCGTCGCGAACGGCACCTTCAGTCTTTCGGCGATGTCCGCGACGAGCACTCGTTCCGCGCCCGAGTCATGCAATGTCGCTAGGCCGACGGTCGATTCTCGCGGGGGTCGCCTCGGCGAAGAGAAGAGCTCGAGAACGTCGGCGAGCTCTTCGAGATCTGTGACTCGCATCACGCCGTACGCGTCGAACAGCGCCTCCCATGCCGCGTCGCCCCCGGCGATCGCGCCCGAATGTGTTTCGACAAGACGGCGCCCCTTCATCGATGCCCCGACGGTGAGCGCGAAAACATCGATTCCGCGATCGGCGGCTCGCTGGAGCGCGTCGCAAAGCTCAGGGGTGTCGCGCATCGTCTCGAGCACGAGGGCGATGATCCGCGTTTCGTCGAGATCGAGCGCGTATTCGATGTAAGACGCTGCCGAAGTGACGAGTTCCTGTCCCGACGAGACCGCGAGCGAGAAGCCGAGATGTCGGCGGGTCCGCAACATCGCGGAGAACACCGATCCTGAGTGGGTCACGAGCGCGATCGGACCGACGGGGATCGTTTCGGGCTCGAGGTAACCGGTGGCACGGACGCCGCGTGCGACGTTGACGAAACCCATGCACCCCGCGCCGCACACCGCCATTCCGGCGTCGCGCGCCACGCTCGTCAGTCGTTCGCGCAGCGTCGGCGATCCGGTTTGCGGGGACTCATGGGCGTTACCGAAGATCACGGCCGAGCGATCGCCGCGCAGCGCGGCGCGCCGGATTTCTGTCTCGAGCCCGGCATCGGGAATTCCGAGCAACACGAGGTCGACGGGTCCGTCGATGGCGTCGAGCGTCGGCACGCACGGACGTCCGAGCACCTCGGAGTAGTTGGGGTTGACAGGATGCAGCTCCACGGACGCTTTGCTGCGGGATGCCTCGATGACCATCCGCTCGCCGAAGCTGCCCGGACGGCCGCTCGCCCCGACGAGGGCCACGCGAGCGGGTTCGAGCATCGAGCGAACGGCGCCGCGCTTATCGGAAAGAACGCCGTCGCTCACGGGAGGACGGTTCGGTACGCCTCAGTGGGGCCGCGCGCTCGAGGATCGGCGTGCACGTCGGCGATCGGTGATCGCGGCGCGCGCCGCTTGCCATCCCGGTATGCCGCACACGCCGCCGCCCCCGTGGGTCGCAGAGCTCGCGTAGTACAGCCCGGCAATCGGCGTCCGGTAATCGGCGTAGCCGGGCGCCGGCCGCATATGGAAGAGCTGTTCGAGTGAGAGCTCACCGTGGAAGATGTTGCCTCCGACGAGTCCGTATTCGTGCTCCATCGTGTACGGGCCGACGACGTCGCGGTGGAGGATGGAGGCCTTGAAGTTCGGGGCGACCTCGTTGTAACAGTCGATCATCCGGTCGGCATACGCATCGAGCTCTTCTTGGTGCGGTTCCTGCGACCATTCGTCGGGCACCCACTGGGTGAACAGCGACATCACGTGGAAGCCTTCCGGGCAGAGAGTCTTGTCGAACGCCGTCGGTATCACACTGTCACTGAAGGGACGATTAGCGGGACGACCTTCGCGCGCGTCGAGGAAGGCGCGCTCCATGTAGTCGATCGACGGCGCCATCTCGACCGAGCCCGTGTGATGCTCTTGCAGATCTGTGCCGGGATCAGCGAGGAAGTCGGGCAACTCCGCGAGCGCGAGGTTGATCTTCACGACGCCGCTCCTCGAGCGCCAGTGTTCGATGTCGGCGACGAACTCCGATGGCAGTTCGCTCGCGCCGACCTGTTCGAGGAAGGCGGTCTTCGGGTGAAGGGTCGTCACGACGATCGGGGCCGAGATCTCCTCACCGTCTTTCAGCGCCACCCCTCGCACGCGGCCGTTCGAGACGAGGGCGCGCTCGACGGGGGAGTTGAGGCGAACTTCGGCTCCGAAACTTCGCGCCGAGCGCTCGATCGCGTCGGCGACCGCTCCCATGCCACCCTCTTGGAACCCCCAGTTGCCGAGGTGGCCGTCGCCGACGTCGCCGATCGAGTGGTGCGCCATCACGTACGCGGTACCGGCCTCCTTCGGCCCGGCCCAGGTGCCGATCACGCCGTTCACCGCCATCGCACCTTTCACCTGTGCGGACTCGAACCAGTCGTCCAGCAGGTCGGCGATGCTCATCGTCATCAGCCGCGTGACGTCCGCGATTGTTCGCACGTCGAGGCCACGGTGGCGCCACGCCAGCTTCAAGGTGTCCGCCAGGTCCGACGGCCGCCGCGACCCGAAGCGCGGCGGGACGGTCAGCAACAAGGGACCGAGCACGTCCGCGAGGCCCGACAGCCACGCGTCCCACTGCGGCATCGCCTCGGCGTCGTGCGGCGACCACTTCTTGATCTCTTCGTGGTTGCGCTTCGCGTCATCGGCGTAGATCTTGATCGAACCGCCTTCGGGAAAGGCCTGATAGTACGGACCCATCGGGAAGATTTTGTAACCGTGGCGCTCGAGGTTGAGATCTCGGATGATCGTCGGCGGCATGAGGCTCATCACGTACGAAAGCCGCGTCACTTTGAACTCGGGCGCGTCGGGCCAGGGAGATTCCGTGGTCGCGGCACCACCTGTCTTGTGCCGCGATTCGACGACGAGCGTTCGAGCGCCGGAGCGCGCAAGGTAGCCCGCGGCGACGAGGCCGTTGTGTCCCCCTCCGACCACGACTGCGTCGTACTGCGAGGTCATCGGGTCCCTCTTTCGGGCAATTGACTGACTGTTCAGTCTAAGAAGGTAGCATTCAGGGTACAAGGGCTCCGACTGTGGGCGGCCGGGCTGACGACGAATGCGGACGGGATCGGGGGTGGCGAATGAGCGCGGTCGAGTCGACGGTCGGAAAAGGTGCCGACGATTCTCGTGAGCGTGTCCTGCGAGCCGCCCTGGAGGTCATCGCAGAACGGGGCTTCGACTCGACGCGACTTGCCGACGTCGCCGAACGGGCAGGTGTGAGCCCGGCGCTCGTCGTCTACTACTTCAAAACGAAAGACACCGTGCTCACCGAGGCGATCCGTCTCGGTGAAAAGTCGTGGTATGAGGCGGTCGACCGTCGATTACAGGATCACGAACGGGCAGACGATCGCCTCGATGACCTCGTTGCGATGACGTTCTTCTCCGACGATGACTCGGGTGAGCCGTGGTCTCTCTGGCTCGATCTGTGGGCGCAGTCCGTTCACCATCGAGAGGTCGGCGACGTCCGGCATGAGTTCGACGCAGAGTGGCGCAAGACCATCCGTGACCTCGTCATCGATGGCCAGCAACGGGGCGAGTTCCGCAAGGCTGACCCCGACGACTTCGCGGTCGCGCTCTCGGCGCTCTTGGACGGTTTCGCGATCCAGATCGCGCTCGAAGACTCTGAAGTGAGCGCTGACCGCGCCTACGCGTTGACCATGGCGTTCGCCGCCGAACACCTCGGCTTCAATTGGGATGGACGACGCAAAGGCGCGAGTGGGACAAAGAAGCGAGGTCGGCGATAGGCGGATCGAGATGACCACCCGCGAGCGTCCTTCGCTTCGTTGGTGATACACCAGCGCGGCGGGATCCCGGGCAAGGGAGGCGCGGATGGCCGGAGGTGAAGTCGAGCTCGTTTCACTGACGAAGCGGTTCGACGACGTCTGCGCGGTCGACGGCATCGATCTGCAGATCCGCCGCGGCGAGTTCTTTTCTCTTCTCGGGCCGTCAGGGTGCGGCAAGACGACGACGCTGCGTCTGATCGCCGGATTCGAGAAGCCGAGCGGAGGAAGGATCCTCATCGACGGCTTCGACGTCACCCGGATGCCCGCGCACCTTCGTGACGTGAACACTGTCTTTCAGAGCTATGCGCTCTTCCCCTTCCTCACCGTCTTCGAAAACGTCGCCTTCGGCCTGCGCTACAAGAAGGTCGCGAAATCCGAGCGTGCCCGCCTCGTTCACGAAGCGCTCGAACTCGTCCAGCTGCCCATGTTCGAAAAGCGACGGCCAGCTCAGCTTTCGGGAGGCCAGCAACAACGAGTTGCGCTCGCTCGCGCGCTCATCTTGAACCCCGCTGTGCTGCTGCTCGACGAGCCCCTTGGGGCGCTCGACGCGAAACTCCGACGCGCGTTACAGGTCGAGCTGAAGGCGCTGCAGGAACGTGTCGGCATCACGTTCCTCTACGTGACCCACGATCAGGAAGAGGCGCTCACGATGTCGGATCGATTGGCGGTGATGGATGGCGGACACATCGTCCAGATGGGCACCCCGGTCGGCGTCTACGAGGAGCCCGCGAACGCCTACGTCGCTGATTTCCTCGGAGTTTCGAATCTCATGTCGGCGACGGCATCACGCGGCGCACGCTCGGACTGCTGCGCGATACGACTCGGCGATTTCGACCTCGAGGCCGCGTGCGGCGCGACGAATACCGTCGGTGCCGTGCGGCTGGCGATCCGTCCGGAGCGCGTCCAGCTCGAACCTTTCGAGTCCACTGGGCCGAATCGCGTTCCGGCGATGGTTGAGCGTCTCGTCTTCCTCGGCTCTTCGACACAGGTGATTGTGCGAACCGCGCCTGGTGCCGTATTGCAATCCCTAATCCAGAATGACGGCGGCGCGCTGCCGTACAAGCAAGGCACACCGGTCAAGGTCCATCTGCCAGCGGACGCGCTGCGCGTTCTTGCGGAATCGGAGCAGCAAACCGGCGTCGGCACTCCAAACGGCGATCGACCGGCACCGAGCTGAGACGACCCCGATCAGGTCGGACCTACATTCCCGCGAACGTCGCCATCGACTCTGAGCGGTTCGCCTTCTCGCCGCGTGTCATGAATCGGTACCCGACGTAGCCGATCGTCGCGACGACGCCCGACACCACGAGCATCAAGGTCGCGAGCGCGTTCAGTGCCGGGCCGGCGTTGCCGCCATGGGTATTCGAGTAGATGATCACCGACATCGGTTGGGTGTTCCCGGTCGATGACAACAGATTAACGACGACGAAGTCGTCGACGACGCCCGCGAAGACAAGGACCGCGCTGGCGAAGATCGCCGGCATCAAGAGCGGCAGCAGGACGCGTCGAATCGACTCGAAACGCGACGCGCCGAGATCTGCCGCTGCTTCCTCATACTGATGTCCGATGGTGACGAGCCGGGCGCGCACGATGATCGCCGGCCAGGAGAGGTTCCACGTGACGAGACCGAGTACCTCAGCAGTCGTTCCCAGTCCGATCGTCTTGAACATCGTCGTAAAGATGAAAAACAGTGCCACCGCGAAGATCAGCTCGGGTACGACGAACGAGAAGATCATCGTGAAGTTGAACACCGACGACGTTCGCGACCGCCAACGATCGATTCCGATGCCGAAGGCGACGCCGATCGGGACCGTGATCGCGGTCGTGTAGAGCGAGAGCCAGATCGTCTGCAGAACGGCCTGATGAAGCTGGGGATTGTGGAGCACCGACTGCGTCGGGTTGGTGACGTACCAACGCAGTGAGAATCCCTGCCAGACGCTCTGGGATTTGCCGGCGTTGAACGAGAACAACACGGCCAGCGCGATCGGAAGAAGCGACCAGGCGAGGTAAACCCACGTCGCGGACTCGAGGAACCACGGGTGTCGCCAGGGATTGCGCCGGAGGCGCTGGCGCAGGCTCGAGCCTGCGGCACGCGGCCGGGCGACGAGCCGATCCTCGAGAAGCGCGGCGGTGTCGGTCGCGGCCACTCAGACCAGCTCTCTTGATGCTCGGTTCGTGGACACCACGTAATAAATCATCGGGATGAGCAGAACGGCGAGGAGCAAAAGGGAGAGCGCCGCACCTTCGCCTTCCAACCCGGTCGCGTACAGCTGACCGTCGATCACGTTGCCGATCATCGAAGTCGACGACGCTCCTGACAGCATCTGATTCGTGAAGTAGTCACCGATCATTGGCAGGGAGGTGATGAGCACCCCTGTCATCACCGATTGCCGGGAAAGGGGCAGGACGATCCGGAAGAAGGTCTGCGGGCCGTTGAGGCCGAGGTCACGACCCGCCTCGATCAGGCTCTGGTCGATGCGATCGAGCCCGGCGTACAGGACAAGGATCAGGTACGGGATGTACCCGTAGACAAGACCGAGGATCACGGTCATCGCCTGCCCACCGAGCCAGTCGACCGGATGCGCCGCGAGGTGAAGGAACGTGATCGCCTTGTTCACGTAGCCGTTGTTCTGCAGTAAATCGATCCAGGCCAACATCCTCATCATGTAGCTGATCCAAAAGGGCGCGATCAGCAACGCGAGGAAGACTCCCTTCCTGCGGCCGGAGAACCGAGTGACGAAATAGGCGACGGGGAAGGCGATCACGAGCGAGATCGCAGTCGCGATGGCGACGTAGACGAGTGTGCGAAGGAGGATCGGGCTGATGAACGCTCCGGCGCCGAAGGTGTCGTGGAAGACCCGAGCGAAGTTCTTGCCGCTCCAATCGGCGGGATTCCATACCGGCTCCGACGAAAAGAAGACGGGATTGAGCCTGCCTGCCGCGATTGCGATGACAACGTAGAACGGAACGATGAACAGCAAGATGAGCCAGACGACTCCTGGGGCGGCGAGCGCAGCCCAGAAGTACCGACTTGGCTCTTTCTGTGAACGATCCGCTCTCAACAGCGCCCCCCAGCGTCGTTGTTCGGTCAGATCCCCTTACTGAACTCGAGCCAGGCCTGTTCCCACAACAGGTTCGCTTGAGCGGCCAGCTGGAACTCACCGACGCCTTTGCGGAAGTACGACGGCAGGACGACAGTCGAGGTCAGGCTCTTTGGGAGGATCTTCTCGCGCACGAGGACCTCTGGGGTGATGCCGTTCAGTGGCTGCATGTAGCCGTTGTAGCTGATGTTCTCGAGGGCGTTGTCCACGTCGAGCAGGTAATTGAGGAACAGGTGCGCGAGCACCGGGTTCTTGCCCGACCGCAGCACCGTCATCGTGTCGTTTCCGACCGGTCCCTTCCCGCTCGGCGGGAACCAATACCCGACGACGTCGACCGGCACGCCTTTCGGCATATATGCCGCTGCCGCTGCGATGTCGCCGGACCACGCATGATGGATCCAGATCTGGCCACTCGGGACGTTCGAGTAGTCGTTGTTGTCGATGTGCACGTTCGTCAGTCGAGCCAGGCTCTGTAACGACGCGAGCGACAGGTTGATCTGTTTTGACTCGGTCGTATTGAGGTCGAAGATGCCGTTTTTCATCAAGCCGAGCGCGAGCGTTTCGCGGTAGTCGTCCAACACTGCGATCTTGCCCCGGTACTTCGACTGCCACGGCATCGCCCAGGCGTTCTTCATCGTGTACGGATCCTCGGGTACGTGGTCCTTCCGCCACGCCATGCCGGTCGTATAAATCGTGTACGGCACCGTGTACTGCCACTTCTGGTCGTACCAAGGGTTCGAGAAGTCGGGCCACGCTTGCGAGATGTTCGGGATGTATCTGTGGTTGAGGGGCCGCAAGTATCCGCCCTCGATCAGCGGCCCGAGTACGTCGATTGTCGGGACGAAGACGTCAAAGCTCTCACCGCTCTGCAGCTTGGCGATCGCTTCCTCCATCGTGTTGAACGTCGTCAGCTCGACCGTGCAGTGGTACTTCTTGGCGAAGCTGTTCAACACGGACTGGTTGATGTAGGCGACCCAGTTGTACAGCTTCAGGGTCGCGTTGCGCTCCGGCTGCAAGTTCGATGCGATCGCTTTGTCGTCGCGTGCGATCGGCCACAGAACGGGATCGTCGGGACGAGGAAGGGGTGACCTGCTCGCGGCCCCGGCCGGGGGGAGTCCTTCGAGCAAGGAGGGGAGGCCGCCGAATGCCGCGATGGCCGCCCCGGCTCCGGCGACCCCCGCCGCCCGGAGCAGGAACTCGCGCCTCGAGAATTCCGCGGGGTGCCGCCTGTGCTCGTTCCACCCCTGGCGGGGGTGGGAGGTCACGTCGTCACCTGCGCGGCGAAATTGGCGAAGTTGCCGAGAAACCGGTCCACGTCACCCTCCTCGTGCTGCGCGGAAAGCAACCACTGTTCAATCTTCCCCCACGGGGGCAAAAACACACCGCCGTTGTGCTGGATCAGCCAGTGCGCTTCGTTGTAGCGGTCATCGATGCCGAGAAATCCTCGATAGTCACGGACGGGCGCAGTCGAGAAGACGACGCACCCCTTCGCGCCCACCGAGACCACGTGTGCGTCGAGACCGCTGCTCGCGATGAGCCGTTCGACGCCGGTTGTCATCCGCCGCGCGAGCTCCGCGATGTGGGCGTACATCGCGTCGGTGGCCACCTCGGTCAGCATCGCTCGGGTCGCCGCCATCGCGAGGGGGTTGCCGCTGAAGGTGCCGACCATTTCGTACTCGCCACGCGCGACGTATCCCATCACCTCTTCGGTGCCGCCGACCGCCGCAGAAGCAATTCCCCCTCCGATCGATTTCGCGAGACAAACGAGGTCCGGACTGACTCCGGTGAACCCGATCGCGCCAGATGGTCCGACGGTGAGACCCGTTTTCACTTCGTCGAAGGTCAGCAGCGATCCGTCGCGGTGGAGGAGCTCCTTCAAACCCGAGAGGTACCCCTCTTCGGGGAGGATGATCCCGGCGTTCATCATGATCGGTTCGACGATCATCCCGGCGATCTCTCTGGGATGTGCGGCGAGGGCGCGCTCGACCGCGCCGAGGTCGTTGAAGCCGACCACGACGACGAGGTCGGTGATCTCGCGAGGTATCCCGGCGCTTTCTGGGACTGCTGCGGGTTGCTCGGGGGGGCCGGCGAGTTCGAGTTCCGGCATGACCGAAACCTGCACCGAGTCGTGGTGACCGTGGTAGCAACCTTCGACCTTGAGGATCCGGGCGCGTCCGGTGATCGCCCGCATGAGATGGATCGCCTCCATCGTCGCTTCGGTACCCGAGTTTGCGTACCGCCACAACGGGAGCCCGAATCTGCCGGCGAGGTTCTCGGCGACCGCGATCGCGTCCTCGGTCGGTTGCGCGAAATGGGTTCCCCGCCGCACGCGATCAGAGACCGCTGCGACGATGGCCGGGTTCGCGTGGCCGGCGAGCGCCGCGCCATAGCCGCCGTGGAGATCGACGTACTCCTTCCCGTCGACGTCGTAGAGCTTCGAGCCTCGGCCTTCGGCGATCCAAACGGGCTGTGGTTTGGTGATCTGCCAGCTCGAAGTCACACCGCCGGCAAGCGCTCGGCGGGCGCGCCCCATATATTCCGCCGAGCGTGGCTGGCGATCGACGAAGATCCGTTCTTGTTCGGCAATCACGCGATCGAGGCGCAGCGACCTCGCATCGATCGATTCAACGGTTGACGTCACGTCAACTCCGTTCGATTCGCCATCGGCGCGGTTGTCGCCGCGAGGGGCTTGTGTTTGACTGACTGTTCAGTTTATAAGTGCCACCGAATGTGGACAAGGCGGCGCGGGGCTCGTCGCTGCTGAGTCCGCTCCCACCCGAAGCGTTCGGAGTCAAATATGCCAATCGAGGTGCAAGCAGTCGTCTCCGGTGCGAAGGGAGCGCCGGTCGAGCTCGACACGATCGTCGTTCCCGATCCGAGTCACGGCGAAGCACGGGTGCGGGTCCAGGCATGCGGTGTCTGCCACACCGATCTCCACTATCGCGAGGGAGGTATCAGCGACGAGTTCCCGTTCCTCCTCGGCCACGAGGCAGCGGGCGTCGTCGAGTCAGTCGGAGAAGGCGTCGACTCCGTCGCGCCCGGAGATTTCGTGATCCTCAACTGGCGCGCGGTGTGCGGTCGCTGCCGGTCGTGCCGAAGAGGCCGCCCCTGGTACTGCTTCGCGACACACAACGCGACCCAAAAGATGACGCGGAGAGACGGCACCATGCTCTCCGCGACACTCGGAATCGGAGCGTTCGCCGAGTTGACCCTCGTCGCGGCGGGACAGTGCACGAAGGTCGACGCCCGAGCCCGCCCCGAGGTTGCCGGGCTCCTCGGGTGCGGGGTGATGGCGGGTCTTGGTGCGGCCATGAACACCGGTGAGGTGGGCCCCGGTGACTCGGTCGCGGTCTTCGGTTGCGGCGGCGTCGGCTGTGCCGCCATCGTCGGGGCGCGCCTCGCCGGCGCGACAAAGGTGATCGCCGTCGACCTCGATCCGCGCAAGCTCGAGCTTGCGGCTCAGTTCGGCGCAACGGACACGGTGCTCGCGGGTGAGCGCGACCCCGTCGAAGCAGTACGCGCGATGACCGACGGCAACGGCGCCGACGTCTGCATCGAGGCGGTCGGCAACGCGAAGGTCATGGAACAAGCGTTCTACGCGCGGGACCTCGCGGGCACCCTCGTTCAGGTCGGGGTTCCCACTCCGGAGATGCGAATCGACGTGCCGATGATCGAGTTCTTTGGCAGGGGCGGCCGCTTGAAGCCGAGCTGGTACGGCGACTGCCTGCCCGAGCGTGACTTCCCGCTGCTCATCGACCTCTATCTCCAAGGAAGGCTCGATCTCGATCGTTTCGTCAGCGAGACGGTGTCGCTCGACGGGGTTGAGGAGGCATTCGCAAAGATGCAGCGGGGAGAGGTGCTGCGTTCTGTCGTCGTCTTCGATCGATGAACGAGGGCCAGCCCGTCTCGACGCCGCGTCGGCGGGCCACGTAGGATTGATTGTATGTTCAGTCAAACCGGCGAAGCGGCACCGATCGTCCGCGCCGGGCTCGAAGCGGCGTTGCGCCCGTTTGGCGAGAGCCGGATGCTTCCCCGAGCTGCCTATGTCGACGCCGCTGTGTTCGCGTGGGAACAAGAGCACTTCTTTTCCCGCGGCTGGGTGTGCGCCGCCCTCGGCGAAGACGTCGCCGAACCCGGCGATCATCGCGGCGAATCTCTCGGCGCGTGGGGGGTTCTCCTCACTCGGGATGACGACGGTCAGGTCCACGCGTTCGCCAACACCTGTCGCCACCGGGGACACGAGCTCGTCGCCTGCGGAGAGTCCGCACACGGTGCGCGGATCATCTGCCCCTACCACGCCTGGACCTATGACCTGAAGGGAAATCTCAAAGCCGCGCGGGGCTTCGTCGATGCCCCCGGATTCGACGCGTCGACGCACGGACTCGTCGAACTTCCAACCGAAGAGTGGGCCGGGCTCATCTTCGTCGATGCTTCGAACACGGGTGAACCGCTGCGCGATCGCCTCGGGACACTCGACACGCTCGTCGCGCCGTACGAACCCGGTCGGCTCAAGGTTGTCGGGCGTCACACCTATGACGCGCGTGCGAACTGGAAGATCCTCATCGAGAACTATCACGAGTGTTACCACTGTTCGATGATCCATCCCCAGTTCTGCGACGTCAGCTCGCCACGAAGCGGCGAGAACTACGCCCCTGACGGCGGTGCGTGGGTTGGCGGTTGGATGACGATCCGCGACGGGATGTCGACGATGTCGCTCGACGGTACGAGTCGAGCTACTGCACTGCGCGGGCTCGACGGCGATGCGCTGCGGCAGGTGATTTACGTCAACATCTTCCCGAACATCCTGCTGAGTCTGCATCCGGACTACGTCATGACCCACCGGCTCACTCCACTCGCGCCCGACCGGACGCGCATCGAGTGCACGTGGGCGTTCGCTCCGGACTCGGTCAATCAATCGACGTTCGACCCTGCGTTCGCGGTCGAGTTCTGGGACATGACGAATGAGCAGGATTGGCGGGCCTGTGAGTCCGTCCAGCGCGGCCTTTCGTCACCGCATGCGATCCCGGGACCGCTCTCGCAGGAAGAGGACGCGGTCTACCAGTTCGTGACGATGATCGCGCGGGCATATCTGGGCGAGCGGGTGCGGACCGAGCCCGCTCCGGCGATGATCAGCTGAAATCCCGGCGGTCGTTGAGCCGCGACGGCTAGACGATGGCGGAGACGCCTCGTTTCACGAGCTGGTCTGAAATGATGCCGCGCTGGATTTCGCTGGTCCCTTCCCAGATGCGCTCGACACGCACCTCGCGGTAGAAGCGCTCGGCGACGTTCTCGCGCATATACCCGCGTCCTCCGAAGATGGAGACAGCGCGGTCGGCGACGCGTCCAGCCATCTCGGATGCCGACAGCTTCGCCATCGACGACTGTGCGTGTTGGATCTTCACGTCGCGGCCCTCATCGACGCCCCGGGCACACTCGTAGACGAGCGCCCGCGTCGCGTAGAGCTCAGTCAAGCTATCGGCGAGCAGCGCCTGGATCGCGCCGGAGACGCTGATCGGCTTGCCCCGCACGATCCGGGCACTCGCGAATCGCGCACTCTCGTCGATCAGCCGCTCGGTCGCCCCGAGGCTTCGCGCCGCGACCATGAGGCGTTCGTACCGGAACCACTCTTGCGCGTAATGCATCCCCTCGCCCTCGGTGCCGACGAGGTTCGTTGCAGGGACACGCACCCCTTCGAACGCGACGATCGGATGATGGTGGCTGATTGTGTGCATGTATGCCGGGTCGCGAACGACCCGGACCCCGGGCGAGGGTAGGTCAACGATCACCATCGCGTGTCCGCCGGCGTGAGGTCCCGTGTCGAGCTTCCCTTGGAAAAAGGCATACGACGCGGTGTTGAACGATGTGACGTACCACTTCACGCCGTTGGCGACGTAGTCATCGGCGTCGCGATGCACGGTCGCGTCGAGCGAGTCTGGATCGGAGCCCGGGCCCTCTTCGGTGATCGTGTAACACTCTTCTTTCTCCCCCGTGACCGCGGGAATGACGTAGCGCTCGATCTGGTCCGGCGTCGCCACTGCGGCGAACCACGACGGTGGCGTCGCCGCCACCCATCCAAGGGCATTCGTCACCCGGCCCATTTGCTCTTGCACGAGCACCTGTTGGATGGTCGAGAGGCCCTCGCCGCCGTATTCCTTCGGCATGTTCGTCGCGACGAGCCTGAGCTCGCGGGCGAGTTGTCGGTGGGAAGCGAGGACGTCGGCCGGGAGTTCGCCCTCGTGCATCTCGGCTTCGACCTCACTCGGGATGAGGGCGTCCGCGAGGCGGCGGGCCCTCGTCTGGACGTCGAGGTCTTCTGTCGAAAGTCCGTACATCGGCCCCCCAGGCAGGCTCCGACAAAATGAGGATGTTTGATTGACTGTTCATTCAGTCTATGCGAACCTCTCGATCGCGCACCCGTCGAACGGCGGCTGACGCCGGATGTGAAGCGATCGGTTTTCGACGAGGAAGGAATCGCAGATGACCGAGGCAACGAAGCCGATCACCGCCGCAGTCGCCGGAGTCGCCGACGTCGGTGAACTCGAGGATTGGGGACCGCTCGCGGAGGCCACGGGAGCCGAGATGCGCACAGCGGGAATCACCATCTGGCAAAACGGAGACGACGAGGTCGGGATCTGGGAATGCACTCCGGGTCCGTCGAGATGGTCGCTCGAAACGAACGAGCTCGTCCATGTGCTGAAGGGACGGATGACCGTCACGGTCGATGGAGGCAGCCCGCTCGAGCTCGTCGCAGGAGATGCCGCGGTCTTCCCGAAGGGGTGGACCGGCACGTGGGACATCCACGAAACGCTGCGCAAGGTCTACGCCATTTTCTGACCGGAACAACGACCGGCTCCTCCGTCGAGTTGGCAGGTGGTGAAGCGAGAGAGAAGTCAGTCCAGTAATCCAACGATCATGATCGGAGAACACAATGTCCGACATCACCCAGGTGCAGGCAGAGTCGGTCGTCGAGGCCTGCAACAAGAGGGCAACCGAAATCGGAACGAAGATGGATATCGCGGTTGTCGATGCCGGGGGAAACCTGAAGGCCTTCCGACGCATGGACGGCGCATGGTTGGGCAGCATTGACATCTCGATACGAAAGGCCCGTACCGCGCGCTTGTTCGATATGAATACGGGCGACATCGGGGCCCTGTCGCAGCCCAGTGGTCCGCTCTACAACATCGAGGTTTCGAACGGGGGACTCATCACGTTCCCCGGCGGCATTCCTTTGCGCAACGGCTCAGGTGAAGTCATCGGCGCCGTTGGAGTGAGTGGCAGCAGCGTCGAGAACGATCACGACGTCGCCTCAGCGGGTGCGGCGGCCGTTTCCTGATCGCCGTCGGCGACCAGGACGTCACAACGAGCGCAGGGGGTATTCGATGCCAGGAAACAAAGCTGTCGCTTACGTCCGTCCCGGCGAAGTCCGAGTCGAGACCATCGACTACCCGGGTCTCGAGTTACGTGACGGTCCGGGGGTCAACCCGGCAAACATCGGGCGTCGATGTCCACACGGGGTGATCCTCAAGGTCGTGTCCACGAACATTTGCGGTTCGGATCAGCACATGGTGCGTGGGCGCACGACCGCGCCAGAGGGGCTGGTCCTCGGCCACGAAATCACCGGTGAAGTCGTCGAACGGGGACCCGGGGTCGAGTTCATTCAGGTCGGCGATCTCGTCTCGGTCCCTTTCAACATCGCGTGCGGCCGCTGCCGGAACTGCAAGGAAGGACACACCGGCGTCTGTCTCAATGTGAATCCGGACCGTCCGGGATCGGCATACGGATACGTCGACATGGGTGGCTGGGTCGGCGGTCAGGCGGAGTACGTGATGGTGCCGTACGCCGACTGGAACCTGTTGAGGTTTCCTGACCGGGACCAGGCGATGGAGAAGATCCTCGATCTCACGATGCTTTCGGACATCTTCCCGACCGGATACCACGGGGCGTACACCGCCGGTGTGACGACCGGTTCGACGGTCTACGTCGCGGGAGCCGGTCCGGTCGGCTTGGCAGCGGCATACTCAGCCCTGCTGCTCGGCGCGGCGGTCGTCATCGTCGGCGATTTGAATCCCGATCGTCTAGCGCAGGCGCGCGCGTTCGGCTGTGAGACGGTCGACCTCACTCTCGACGCCACGCTCGCGGAGCAGATTGAGGCGATTCTCGGGACACCCGAAGTCGATGCCGCAGTCGACGCCGTGGGGTTCGAAGCGCGCGGACACGGTCGTGACTCGAGCCACGAGGCACCGGCCACGGTTTTGAATTCGATCATGGAAGTGACAAAGGCCGCCGGAAAGCTCGGCATTCCTGGGTTGTATGTGACCGGCGACCCAGGTGGCGTCGACGAGGCAGCCAAGGTCGGAAGTTTGTCCATTCGCATCGGCCTCGGCTGGGCAAGGTCCCAGGTGTTCACCACCGGCCAGTGCCCCGTTATGCGTTACCACCGTCAGTTGATGAACGCCATCTTGAGCGATCGGGCCCACATCGCCAAAGCGGTGAACGCGACCGTCATCAAGTTGGATGACGCGCCGCAGGGTTACCGTGACTTCGATAGGGGAGTTGCAAGGAAATTCGTCCTTGACCCGCACGGACTTCTTGATGGCGCGACGGCGGCCTAGGTTCGACGCGCCCAGGAAGACCGGCAAAGCGACGCTGCCGACTCGTCCGAATGAGGAGGGGGGAGCTGCGCGAAGAAAGCGGAAAAGCGCTGCCCGGATTGCTCGAAGTTCTTTTCGAGGCGCGCGCCCGAGCGCGTGAACGTCTCGCGGACATCTCTGTTGAGGTCGACGGGATCGTGCGAGCATCCGACGGGGCAAATGCGGACGACGAACACGACCCGGAGGGATCGACGATCGCCTTCGAGCGCGCTCGTGCGGCATCGCTACTTTCGAAGGCGGAACGCGACCTCGCCGCCATAGACGACGCGATTCGCCGCTGGCAGAACGGCACGTTTGGCAGGTGCGAAGCGTGTGGAGACGCGATTCCGATCGAACGGCTGGCTGCACTTCCCGTCACCACGACGTGTGTCACGTGTTCCGGACGTCGGTGACCAGCGTGCCTCACGGCCGGAGCTCGGCGCTTCGCCGGGGTGAACGCCGGTGCTTCGAGGAATTCCAGGGTTCCCTCAGCGCGCGGAGACGAGCCTTTCAACCGCCTCGCGCAGTTCTTCGAGCTCGGTGCACGCCCGACGGCGCGCGGAAATGAGATCGCCCGATCCGACGGGCGCTGACTTCACCTCGACGTACGCCTTCAGCTTCGGTTCCGTCCCGCTCGGTCGGACAACGACGCGGGCATCGTCTTCGGTAAAGAACGCGAGCACGTCGGATTTCGGAAGCCCGCCAAAGCCCGGGAGGTAGTCGACGACGTCGGTGATCTTGCGGTTGGCGATCTCCGCTGGCGGCGCCTCGCGCAGGTTCACCATCGTTTGTTCGATCTCGGCGATGCCTTCGGGACCCTCGCGCCGGAGTGAGATCTGGGCGGTTGCATGCACGCCGAGACTGCGTTCGAGATCGGCGAGCCGGTCGAGCAACGTGCGGCCATGGGTCTTCTCGTGCGCGGCGAGCCCCGCGACGACGAGCGCGGCGGTGATGCCGTCCTTGTCGGCGACCGCGTCCGAAACGGCATAACCGAGCGCCTCTTCGTACCCGAACAAGAGGTGGTGGCCGGGAACCGTGCGCTGCGCGCGGGCGATCCACTTGAATCCGGTGAGCGTCTCCGCGAAGGCAACGCCGGCGTCGCGAGCGATCGCCGACAGCATCCGCGACGAGACGATCGTTGTCGCGACAAGCCGATCTGGTCCGGAACTCGCCCCGACGAGGTGATCGCCAAGGATCGATCCGAGCTCGTTTCCTGACAGGACGCGGTAATCACCGCTGGGCCTACGCACGGCGATCGCGAGTCGGTCTGCGTCGGGGTCATTCGCGATGACGAGGTCGACATCGAGCCGGGACGCTTCAGCGAGAGCGAGGTCGAGCGCCCCCGGTTCTTCGGGGTTCGGGAACGCGACCGTCGGGAAGTCCGGGTCGGGCGCGATCTGGGCTGGGACGACGACGAGCGGCGCGAACCCCGCCTGAACGAAGAGGTCCGGTACGACGGCCCCGCCGACGCCGTGCATCGGTGTGTACACGCACGACAGGTCGCGCTCCGGAGTCGGAGCGAGGAGAGCGAGCGCAACCCTCGAGTACGCCTCGAAGAGGGCGCGTTCGTCGATTGTCTCGATTCGCGCCGATGCGTCGGCTGAGAGCGGCTCGACCGGCGGAGCGCCGAGTCGCGCGCTCAGATCGGCGATACGTGCGTCGTCAGGCGGGATGATCTGCGCGCCATCGGGTGCATAGACCTTGTAGCCGTTGTCATGGGCGGGGTTGTGGCTCGCCGTCACCATCACGCCCGCGGCCGCCTGCAAGCGCCGAACGGCGAATGCAGTGATCGGCGTCGGCAGAGGACGCGCGAAGCGCTGCACCCGCACGCCGGCCGACGTCGCGACCTCGACGACATCGTTCGCGAACGCCTCCGAGCCGTGCCGCGCGTCGCGGCCGACGACGATCCCGGCGCGCGGCGCCTCGGCGCCATGCTCGCGGATCCACGCGGCGACACCCGCCGTCGTCTGGCGAACAACGACGCGGTTCATTCGTGCCGGTCCGGCGCCCAGCGCGCCGCGCAGACCGGCGGTGCCGAAGACGAGCGGCTCGGTGAAGCGCTCGGCGATCGCCTCGGTGTCGCCCGCAGCAAGGAGTCGCTCGAGTTCGGCACGGGTGTCCGGATCGGGATCCGCGTCCGCCCAGGCGCGCGCCCACACGAGGAGGTCGCTGTCGGGTGCCATCGAAGTCACAACCGTCCGACGACACCTTCGACAAGTCGGGCGAGCCCCGGCGCGGCGGCCGCCCCCGCCGCCAGCACCTCGGCGTGGTCGAGTGGGGCGTCGGCAACCCCGGCGGCGAGGTTCGAGACGAGCGAGATACCCAAGACCTCCGCGCCGAGATGCCGGGCGGCGATCGCTTCGAGTGTCGTCGACATGCCGACGAGATCAGCGGCGAGGGTCCGCAGCATCGCGATCTCCGCGGGTGTCTCGTAGCTCGGTCCGAGCATCCCCGCGTACACGCCCTCGGTGAGCGAGGGGTCGAAATCGTGGGCGAGTTGGCGCAGCCGCTTTGGATACAAGTTTGTGAGGTCGACAAAGCGCGGGCCGAGCTCTCCGGGTGGCGGCGGACCGGTGAGGGGGTTCCTGCCCGTGAGGTTGAGGTGGTCGCGGATGAGCACCGCCTGGCCCGGGCGCATCTGCGGGTCGAGCCCTCCGGCGGCGTTCGTGAGGATGACGACTCGGGCTCCGGCGAGCACGGCGACGCGGACGGGGTGCACGACCTCCGCCTCGGTGCGACCTTCATAGAGGTGGTTCCTTCCGAGCAGGACGAGGGCCCGTCTGCCTGCGACCATGACAGAGCGGATCTCCCCGTGGTGACCGGCGACGGTCGGCGGGGCGAACCCTGAAAGCTCGGACGTCGGAATCGAGACGACCGTTTCGCCGAGAGCGTCGGCCGCTTTCTGCCAGCCTGATCCGAGGACCACGGCGGCGACATGTTCGACGCCTCCGGTCCGCGCCGTGAGTTCGTCGGCCGCCTTCGCGGCGAGCGCGAACGGGTCGTCGACCATCGACTTCGAAGCTACTTCCCGACGGCCTCCGCTCCCGATGGCGGTGCGTTCAGGCCATCGTCTTGCTCGATCCGCCGCGTCGAGCGACACTGAGCAGGGGATTCGCCTGGCGCGCCGGCGCCGGCTTGAAAACCTGGAGGAGCCGGGGGCATATGGCAGAGATCGTGAACGTCGGTCTCGTCCAGCACCACTGGACGGGTGACAAGACCTCGATGATCGAGGCGAACGTCGCGATGGCTCGCGAAGCCGCCGCGCAGGGTGCACAGGTCGTGTGTTTCCAGGAGCTGTTCTACGGGCCGTACTTCTGCCAGGTGCAAGAGACGGAGTACTTCGCCTACGCCGAGTCGGTGCCCGGCGGTCCGACGACGAAGCTGATGAGCGAACTCGCCCGCGAGCTGCACCTGGTCCTTGTCGTGCCGGTCTACGAAGAGGAGATGCCGGGCGTTCTCTACAACAGCGCGTTCGTGATCGACGCCGACGGGAGCTACCTCGGCAAGTACCGTAAGCACCACATCCCGCAGGTGCGCGGTTTCTGGGAGAAGTTCTACTTCCGTCCCGGCAATCTCGGGTACCCGGTCTTCGAAACCGCCGTCGGCCGCATCGGCGTCTACATCTGTTACGACCGTCACTTCCCCGAGGGCTGGCGGGCGCTCGGCCTCGGCGGGGCGCGCATCGTCTTCAACCCCTCGGCGACGAGCCGCAGCCTCTCGCAGTACCTCTGGCAGCTCGAACAGCCCGCCGCCGCGGTCGCCAACCAATACTTCGTCGGGGCGATCAACCGGGTCGGACAAGAGCCGCTCGGCGACGACGACTTTTACGGTGGCTCGTACGTCGTGAATCCCCGCGGCCAGCTCGTCGGAGACGCCGCGTCGGACGAAAAGGACGAAGTGATCGTGCGCGCCTGTGACATGGCGATGCTCGACGAGGTCCGCCACCTGTGGGCCTTCTATCGCGATCGGCGGCCCGATTCTTACGAATCGCTCTGCGAGGCCTGAGGAGTATCCGTGCGGACACACATCGCGAACGGGACGGTCGTCAACGCGACCGGCATGACAAAAGCGGACGTGCTTATCGAAGGCGAGCGCGTCCTCTCCCTCGCTGAAGCTGAGTCGGAGCTCTCCGAAGCCTTCGCGAACAGCGCCGACCGGCGGATCGACGCCGCCGGAAAGCTCGTCGTCCCGGGCGGGATCGATGCGCACACCCACTTCGACATGCCCTTTGGCGGAACGATGTCGAACGACACCTTCGAGACGGGAACGACGGCGGCGGCATTCGGGGGAACGACGACGATCATCGATTTCTGTGTCCAGAGCAAAGGGCACAGCCTCCGCGAAGCGTGGGACACCTGGAACCACAAGGCGACGGGAAACTGCTCGATCGACTGGGGCTTCCACATGATCGTCAGCCAAGTCGACGAGCAGTCGCTCAAGGAGATGGATCTGCTCGTCGAGGAAGGAATCACGAGCTTCAAGCTCTTCATGGCGTATCCGGGTGTCTTGTACTCGACCGACGGCGAGATCTTTCAAGCGATGCAAAAAGCCGCGTCGAACGGTGCGACGATCATGATGCACGCCGAGAACGGGATCGCGATCGACGTTTTGGTCGCTCAGGCATTGGCGCGCGGGGAAACGGACCCGAAGTACCACGCCATGACGCGACCCGCTGAGCTCGAAGGAGAGGCGACCTTCCGCGCGATCCAACTCGCGCGCGTCGCCGGTTGCCCCCTCTACGTCGTCCACCTCACGGCGATGCAGGCGCTTGCAGCGATCACCAAGGCGCGCGACGAGGGCCTGAATGTGTTCGCGGAAACATGTCCGCAGTATCTGTTCCTCTCGGATGCGGACCTCGCCAGGCCGGGCTTCGAAGGAGCGAAGTTCGTTTGTTCGCCGCCGCTCCGACCGGCCGAGCACCATGCCGCGCTGTGGCGGGGCTTGCGGACGAACGATTTGTCGGTTGTCTCGACCGACCATTGCCCGTTCTGCTTCAAAGGGCAGAAGGATCTCGGCATCGGTGACTTCACGAAGATCCCGAACGGCCTTCCCGTGGTCGAAAACCGGATGGACCTCATGCACGACGGCGTCGCGCGTGGCGAGATCACGACGCCGCGCTGGGTAGAGATCTGCGCGACGACCCCGGCGCGCATGTTCGGCCTCTACCCGAAAAAAGGCGTGATCCTGCCCGGATCCGACGCCGACATCGTCGTGTACGACCCAGACGCGACCCACGTCATCTCCGCGTCGACGCACCATATGCGCGTCGACTACTCGTGTTTCGAAGGGTTCGAAGTAACCGGCCAGGTCGTCACGGTGCTCTCCCGAGGTGAGGTGATCATCGAGAACGGCACCTTCACCGGACGCAAGGGCCGCGGTCAGTTCCTGGTGCGGGGCAAAAACCAGTACCTGCGATGAGGTGTTCAAGCGCCTGCCGCGCAGCACACGTGGCGGGGTGAGGAGGACAGAGTGGAGCTCGGGCTCGTTCTGCAGTGCGATCCGCCGGCGAGTCGGCTCGTCGAGCTCGCTCGCCGCGCCGAGGAAGCAGGGTTCACGCACCTCTGGACCTTCGACTCGCACATCTTGTGGCAGGAACCCTTCGTCATCTACTCGCGCATCTTGGCGGCAACCGACTCGATCGTTGTCGGACCCATGGTGACGAACCCGTTGACACGCGACTGGACGGTGACGGCGTCATTGTTCGCGACCTTGAACGACATGTATGGCAACCGGACGGTGTGCGGGATTGGACGAGGCGACTCGGCGGTCCGAGTTCGCGGTGGCACGCCTGCGAGCCTCGGGACGCTTGAAAGTGCCATCGCGACCATCCGCACGCTCGCGAACGGCGATGAGATCGAACTCCGCGGCACCCCGGTCCGGATGCCCTGGGTGCACGGAGGCGCGCTCGAGGTGTGGATGGCCGCCTATGGCCCGAAGGCGCTCGATCTCGCGGGCCGAGTCGCGGACGGGCTGATCCTCCAGCTCGCCGACCCTTATCTCGTCGAGTGGTCGATCCGCCACGCCCGCGAGGCGCACGAGGCATCGGCGCGTGCGGATCTGCCCTTCACGGTCTGCGCCGCCGCGCCGGCCTACGTCGGTGACGACCTCGCCCACCAACGCGACCAGGTGCGCTGGTTCGGTGGCATGGTCGGCAACCATGTCGCCGACCTCGTTCGCCGCTACGGCGAGCGCTCAGGCGCCGTTCCCGAGGCGCTCACCGCGTACATCAAGTCGCGTCCCGAGTACGACTACTCCCACCATGGCCGCGCGGGGAATCCCGCGACCGACTTCGTGCCCGACGACATCGTCGACCGTTTCTGCGTGCTCGGTGATTCGGCCCGGCACGTCGCGAAGCTCGAGGAGCTCGCCTCTTTGGGTGTCGATCACTTCGCGCTCTACTTGATGCACGACGCGGAGGAAGCCACCTTGGACGCGTACGCAAACGACGTGATCCCGCACTTCGCGTGAGTGAGAAGCGGAGCGCGATGCCGGAGAATCGCGGATGATCGGTCACGACGTGCGGGTGCGTCGGAGCGCCGAGCCGTTCCCACGCGAAGAAGAGCTCGCCTGGAAACTCGCCGAAGTCGCGACCGATCGCGTTCGGGTCGATGCTTCCGTCGAAGAGATGATCGTCAACCGGATCATCGACAACGCCGGCGTCGCCTCCGCAGCGCTCGATCGGCACCCCGTCGCGACGGCCCGCGCCCAAGCGCTCGCGCACCCCTACGCGCCGGGGTCGACGGTCTTTGGCGTCTCGTTGTCCCGGCGGGTGTCGCCCGAGTGGGGGGCGTGGGCGAACGGCGTCGCCGCGAGAGAGCTCGACTTCCACGACACCTTCCTCGCGAAGGAGTACTCACATCCCGCCGACAACATCGCTCCGCTCGTCGCCGTCGCGCAGCACAAGAAGCTCGCCGGCTCGGCGCTCGTCGCAGCGATCGCCACCGCGTACGAGATCCAGGTCGACCTTTCGAAGGCGATCTCGCTGCACGAGCACACGATCGACCACGTCGCGCACCTGGGACCGTCGGTCGCGGCGGGCCTCGGCACGCTGCTCGGTCTGCCGACCGAGGTTGTCTACCAAGCGATCAACCAGTCGCTGCACGTGACGACCGCAACGCGCCAATCGAGAAAGGGCGAGATTTCCTCGTGGAAGGCGTACGCGCCGGCATTCGCCGCCAAGGCCGCGATCGAAGCCGTCGATCGGGCGATGCGCGGCGAGACCTCGCCGGCGCCGATCTACGAGGGTGAGGACGCTGTCATCGCAACTCTGCTCGACGGACCCGACGCGCGCTATCGAGTCGTGCTGCCTGGTCCGGGTGAGCCGAAGCGGGCGATCCTCGAGACGTACACGAAGGCACACTCAGCCGAGTACCAGGCCCAGGCGCTCATCGATCTCGCCTTCAAAATTCGTGAGCGGATCCCGGACCTTTCGAAAGTCGAGAGCATCGTCATCGAGACGAGCCAGCACACCCACAAGGTGATTGGCTCCGGGGCGAACGATCCGCAGAAGTACGACCCATCGGCGTCGCGCGAGACGCTCGATCACTCGATCATGTACATCTTCGCCGTGGCGCTCGAAGACGGAGCCTTCCAGTACGAGTCGTCGTACACACCGGCGCGCGCGAGGCGCTCGTCGACGGTCGAGTTGTGGCGGAAGGTCACGACGATCGAAGACCCGCGCTGGACCGCGCGCTACCACGCGACCGATCCCGCGCGAAAGGCATTCGGCGGACGCGTCGTCGTCCGGTTGTCCGATGGCACGGAGTTCGCCGACGAGATCTCGTTTGCCGACGCGCACCCCCTCGGGGCCCGCCCCTTCCGTCGCCCCGACTACGTGGAGAAGTTCCGGACCCTCGCCGAAGGTGTCATCGCCGACGCAGAACAGGACCGCTTCCTTTCGCTCGCCGAGTCTGTCCCCTCGGCGCCGGCCGAGGCCATCGCCGAGCTCTCATTTGTCGCCGCAGGTTGTGACGAAGGCCGGGGCGGCGGCATCTTCTGATGCTCGAGCACTCACTCAGCGCAACGGAGCGCCGACGAGCGTTTCGCTCGGCGCTTTCGTCGGGCAGATTGCTCTCGTTTCCGGGTGCGTTCAACGCGCTCGTCGCTCGCACGATCGAGGCTCACGACTTCGACGGTATCTACGTGTCGGGAGCGGTCGTCTCCGTGTCGTACGCGCTTCCCGACATCGGGCTCACGAACCAATCTGAGGTTGTCGACGCCTGCCGGTCGATCGCCCGCGTCGTCGAGCTCCCCGTCTTGGTTGACGCCGACACGGGCTTCGGCGAGCCAGCGAATGTCGCGCGGACGATCCAGCTCCTCGAAGACGCCGATGCTGCGGGTTGTCACATCGAAGACCAGGTGAACCCGAAGCGGTGCGGACACCTCGACAACAAAGAGCTGGTTGGTACCGAAGAGATGGTGCGCAAGATCGCCGCCGCCGTGCACGCTCGCCGCGACGAGGCGTTCCTGATCTGCGCGCGTACCGACGCCGCGGCATCAGAGGGGGTGGAAGCTGCAATCGACCGGGCACGCGCGTACGTTGACGCGGGCGCGGACATGATATTTCCTGAGGCGCTCGCAGACGAGTCCGAGTTCGATCGCTTTCGCCATGCAATCGACGTGCCCCTGCTCGCGAACATGACGGAGTTCGGAAAGTCGAGGCTCTTGTCGCGACGGGTGCTCGAAGAGTTGGGTATGAACCTCGTCATCTACCCCGTGACGCTGTTGAGGATCGCGATGGGGGCTGTCGAGCGAGCGCTGTCAACGATCGGGAAAGATGGCTCCCAGGAAGCTCTCGTCGGCGAGATGCAGAGCCGCGCGCGCCTGTACGAGATCATCGACTACGCGGGGTACGCGGCGTTCGATGAATCGGTCTCCAATTTCAGCCTCGAAGCGAAAGGGAACTGACGTGGGGGAGGAAAAGAGCGAAATCAGACGGGGCCTCGTCGGCGTCATCGCCGACGAGACGGCGATCTCGATGGTGAACGAGGAGACCAACTCGCTTTTGTATCGCGGCTATCCGGTCCAAGATCTCGCCGCCTCGTGCAGTTTCGAACAGGTCGCCTACTTGATTTGGCACGGTGAGTTGCCCAAGTCCGAAGAGCTCGAACGCTTCACGAACGACGAACGTGCGCGGCGCGAAGTGCCGCCGCGGATCTTGGAGACGCTCTCGACGCTGCCGTTGGACTGTCATCCGATGGACGTCATGCGGTCAGCGGTGAGCCTCTTCGGCGCGTTCGACCCCGACGAGGACGACGCGTCGGTGGAGGCGAACCTGCGCAAATCGCTCTCGATGATGGCGAAGCTGCCGACGATCGTCGCCTTCGAGCAGCGTCGCCGTCGTGGCGAAGGGCCGATCCCGCCTGACGAGAAGCTGTCGTATTCGGAGAACTTCTTCCAGATGTGCTTCGGGGAGGTCCCGGACAAAGAGGTCGTCTCCGCGTTCGAGGTGTCGATGATCCTCTACGCCGAGCACTCCTTCAATGCTTCGACGTTCACTGCCCGCGTCATCACCTCGACGTTGTCAGACATCTACTCGGCGATCACCGGCGCGATCGGCGCATTGAAGGGACCCCTGCATGGCGGGGCGAACGAGGCCGTGATGGTGATGCTCGAAGAGATCGGCGATCCGAACAATGCGCAGCCCTGGCTCGAAGACGCGCTGGCGAACAAGCGCAAGATCATGGGATTCGGTCACCGTGTCTACAAGCACGGCGATTCGCGTGTCCCGACGATGCGCGCCGCGCTAGAGCGACTCTCGATGTTGAAGGGCACTGACGACCTGATGGCGCTTTACGAGAATCTCGAGCGGGCGATGATCGAGGCGAAGGCGATTCACCCGAACCTCGACTTCCCTTCCGGCCCCGCGTACCACCTCATGGGTTTCGACACCCAGATGTTCACCCCGATCTTCGTGATGAGCCGCATTACGGGCTGGACGGCGCACGTGATGGAACAACTCGGGCACAACGCGCTGATCCGACCGTTGTCCGCGTACTCCGGCCCGCCCGAGCGGCACCTCCGCTGAGTTAGGTCCGTGCCCAACACGCCTCCTCACGCCGGACCCCGTCCAGTACGGGCTCCCCGCGGGACGAAGCTCAGCTGCCGGGGGTGGCCGCAGGAGGCAGCGCTGCGCATGTTGATGAACAACTTGGACCCCGAGGTGGCCGAGCACCCCGACGAGCTCATCGTCTACGGGGGATCGGGGCACGCGGCGCGTTCGTGGGACGCCTTCGACGTGATCGTCGCTGAGCTGCGACGCCTCCAAGACGACGAGACGCTGCTCGTCCAGTCCGGCAAGCCGGTCGGCGTTGTCCGCACGCATGAATGGGCGCCGCGCGTGCTGATCGCGAACGCGAATCTTGTGCCCAATTGGGCGACGCCGGAGGTGTTCCACCGTCTTGAGGCCGAGGGCCTCACGATGTTCGGCCAGATGACGGCGGGATCGTGGATCTATATCGGCACCCAGGGGATCCTCCAGGGGACCTATGAGACCTTCGCCGCTGCGGCGCAGCGCTTTGGCGGGAGCTTGCGCGGGACGCTCACGCTCACGGCCGGGCTCGGCGGCATGGGTGGTGCGCAGCCACTCGCCGTGACGATGAACGAGGGGGTCGTCTTGTGCGTGGAGTGCGATCCGAGCCGCGTCACCAGGCGACTCGAGACGCGCTACCTCGACGAAGCGGCGGAAGACCTGGACGACGCGGTGCGACGGGTGGCCGCCGCGAAACGAGACGGTCGTCCGTACTCGGTCGGGGTCGTCGCCAATGCGGCCGAGGCGCTGCCGAAACTGCTCGAGATGGGCGTCGAGGCGGAGCTCGTCACCGACCAGACCTCGGCGCACGATCCGTTGCAGTACCTACCGCTCGGCGTCGACTTCGCTGATATGGCGGACGTGCGCGCGAAGGACCCCGACGGCTTCGTCACCCGGGCGCGCGAGTCGATCGTGAAGCACGTCGAAGCGATGGTCGGGTTCTTGGACAATGGTGCCGAAGTCTTCGACTATGGAAACTCGATTCGCGCCGAGGCCGAGCTCGGTGGGTTCAACCGCGCTTTCGCCTTCGAGGGTTTCGTGCCGAAGTTCATCCGACCCCTTTTCTGCGAGGGCAAGGGCCCCTTCCGCTGGGCGGCGCTGTCGGGGGATCCGAAGGACATCCGGACGACCGACGAAGCGATCGTGGAGCTGTTTCCGGAGAACGAGTCGCTCGCGCGCTGGATCCACATGGCTCGCGAGCGCGTGGCGTCTCAGGGCCTGCCGGCGCGCATCTGCTGGCTCGGCTACGGCGAGCGCGAGCGCGCCGGGCTCGAGTTCAACGCGCTCGTGCGCAACGGTGCGATCGCCGCGCCGATCGTGATCGGGCGCGACCATCTCGACGCCGGATCGGTCGCGTCGCCGTATCGCGAGACCGAGGCGATGGCGGATGGATCCGATGCGATCGCCGATTGGCCGTTATTGAACGCGCTCGTCTCTTCCTCCTCGGGCGCGGCATGGGTCTCGATCCATTCGGGAGGCGGCGTCGGTGTCGGACGATCGATCCACGCCGGCCAGGTCACCGTCGCCGACGGCAGCGAGCTCGCGGCCCAGAAGCTAGAACGCGTGCTGACGAACGACCCGCTGTTGGGCGTGCTGCGCCACGCCGACGCCGGTTACGCGCGTGCCCGCGAGGTCGCAAAGGCGCGGGGCATCCGCATCCCGATGGACCGAAAAGCGTGAGTCGCATCGCCGACTGCGCCCGAAGGCTCGCGTATAGGACTCGAACGTGACGACTTTTTGGTGCGAGCGAGCGATCGTCGGGGATCCGGTGCTCGGACGGATCGAGTCGGCAGTGCTCGTCGAAGAGTCGGATGGATCGATCGCAAGAGTCGAAATCGGCTCGACGCCGCCGCCGGGGTCACGACGGCTGTCCGGGATCGTTCTTCCCGGGCTTTCGAACTGCCACTCGCACACATTCCAGCGGGCTCTACGTGGTGTCGTCGAGCGCGATGGCGGCGATTTCTGGGGGTGGCGCGACGCGATGTACGTGCTCGCCGATGCGCTCGAGCCGGAGTCTCTTCGGCATCTCTACGCCGCCACGTTCGCCGAGATGCTGCTCGCCGGGATCACCACGGTCGGCGAGTTCCATTACGTTCACCACCGTCCGGGCGGGCGGTTGTACGCGGATCCGGACGCGATGACGTCGGCGGTGATCGCGGCGGCCGAGTCGGCTGGGATCCGACTGAGCATCGTCGACACCTGCTACCTGACCGGCGGAATCGGTCAGCCGCTCGCCGGCGCGCAGACACGTTTTGGCGACGGAAGCGTCGAATGCTGGAGCGGGCGCCTCGAGCGTTTCATTCCCGGTGAACTCCGTCGCCTCTGCGCAGGGGTGCACAGCGTGCGCGCCCTCACGCCTCCGGACATCGAGTTCGTCGCCACCTTTGCGAGAAAGCAGTCCTTGCCCCTCCACTTCCACCTCTCTGAACAGCCCGCGGAGAATGAGCAATGTCTCGCCGCCTACGGGCGCACGCCGACCGAGCTCCTCGACGACTGCGGCGCGCTCGGAGGATCGTCGACCGCCGTGCACGCGACCTTCCTGTCCGGAACCGATATTCACCGGCTCGGCTCCTCGGCGACCGCCATCTGCCTGTGCCCTTCGACCGAACAAGACCTCGGCGACGGGATCTCGCCCGCGGCTGCACTCGCCGAAGCCGGCGGTCCGCTCGTGGTCGGATCGGATTCGAACGCGCAGATCGATCTGTTCCAAGAGGCGCGGGGGATCGAGCTCGACGAGCGTCTTGCGCGCGGCCATCGGGTGATCCATTCACCGGAATCGCTCGTCGCGGCGGCGACGTCGCGGGGAGCACGGGCGCTCGGCTGGGCGGACGTCGGTGCAATCGAGCTCGGCTACCGCTGCGACCTCGTCGCGCTCGACGCGAGCTCATCGCGTCTTGCCGGTGCGATCGACCTGGACGCAGTCGGGGCGGTCGTCTTCGCGGCGAGCGCGGCCGACGTGACCGACGTCGTCGTCGAAGGTCGCGTCGTCGTCGACCAGGGCCAGCACGTCGCGTTTGCGGATCTCGGACGCTCGCTGTCGCGCGCGATCGAAGTCTTAAGGAGTGCGTTGTGAGCACATCGCTCGCGATTTCGCGCATCGGCGAACTCGTGACGAACGACCCTGGCCTCGGCACCGGTCCCCTCGGCGTGATCGAGGACGCCGCCGTCGTCATCGAGGACGGGTGGATCGCCTACGTCGGCACGTCGAAGACGGCGCCCGCGGCGGATGTGGAGATTGCCGCCCGCGGCCGCTGCGTGATCCCCGGATTCGTGGACTCGCACACTCATCTCGTCTTCGCCGGGGATCGTTCCGACGAGTTCGTCGCGCGCATGGCAGGACGCGAGTACTTGAGCGGGGGGATCTCCCGGACGGTGGAGACGACTCGCGCCGCGAGCGACGCCGTGCTGCTCGCCAACGCGCGTCGGCTGGTCGATGAAGCGGTTTCGCAAGGCACGACGACGATCGAGACCAAATCGGGATACGGGCTTACGGTCAAAGACGAGGCGAGGTCACTTCGGATCGCGGGCCATTGCGTCGAGGAGGTGACCTACCTCGGAGCGCACGTCGTTCCAGACGAGTACGCACGCAACCGGGAGGCGTACGTCGAATTGGTTGCTGGCGCGATGCTCGACGAATGTGCTCCGCTCGCGAAGTGGTGTGACGTCTTCTGTGACGAGGGCGCCTTCGACGAGGACGAATCGGCCCGCGTCCTCAACTTGGCACGGGGAAAGGGCCTCGGACTGCGGGTGCACGCCAACCAGCTCGCATCCGGACCCGGCGCCAAGCTCGCGGCGCGCGTTGGCGCGGCGTCGGCCGACCACGTCAACCACCTCGCGCCTGACGACGTGTCCGCGCTCGCGGACGGAGGGGTCGTGGCGACGCTGTGCCCCGGGGCCGACTTCTCGACGAGGTCGCGTTACGCGGACGGACGAGCCCTGCTCGAAGCGGGCGTGATCGTCGCCCTCGCGACCGACTGCAATCCGGGAACGAGTTTCACGACGTCGATGCCGTTCGCCCTTGCGCTCGCGGTACGAGATTGCGGCCTCAGTCCCGAGGAAGCGGTGGCTGCGGCGACGCTCGGCGGGGCGAAGGCACTCCGCCGAAACGACGTGGGGCGGCTCGCGCCCGGGTGCCGAGGCGACCTCGTCGTGCTCGACGCGCCGAGTTACGTCCATCTCGCGTACCGCCCTGGCGTGCGACTCGCCGACATCGTCGTGCGACAAGGCGAGGTGGTCTTCCCGAGAGCGAGCGAACGCGACACTCGAGTCGGATTTGGAAGCCGTGGCTGAGCGTACGGTCGCCATCGGACCGCACGGACTGCGTCAGGCGGACGTCCTCGCCGTCGTGCGTGGCGGCTGCGACGTCGCGATCACGCCGGCCGCGCACCGCGCGATGGCGGCGTCGCGCGCGCACATCGAGGCGATCGCCGCGTTTCCGGATCCCGTCTACGGGGTTTCGACGGGGCTCGGCGCACTTGCGACGCTCCACATCCCTTCAGAACGACGCGGCGAGATGCAGGCGTCGCTCATCCGCTCGCATGCCGCTGGGATCGGTCCCACCGTCGAGACCGAGGTGGTGCGCGCGACGATGCTCCTTCGGTTGCGGACACTTTGCTCGGGGATCACGGGTGTTCGACCAGAGGTCGCGGAGACGCTCTGTGCGCTGTTGAATGCCCACGTGACGCCGCTCGTCTTCGAGTACGGATCGCTCGGCTGCAGCGGTGATCTCGCGCCGCTCGCCCACATCGCGCTGGCGCTCATCGGCGAGGGCCGCGTGGAGAGGAGGAGTGGCTCGGTCGTCTCGGCTCGCGAGGCGCTCGACGCGCACGGCATTACGCCGGTCGTGCTCGCAGAGAAAGAAGGACTCGGGCTGATCAACGGCACCGAAGGCATGCTCGCCGGGCTCCTCCTCTGCGCCCACGACTTCCGGAACCTTTGCAAGATCGCTGACATCGCCGCCGCGATGAGCACCGAAGCGCTCTTGGGAACCGACGTCGCGTTCCGCGCCGACTTGATCGGGCTGCGCCCGCAACCCGGCCAGATCGCGAGCGCGCTGAACCTCACGCGCCTTTTGGACGGCTCGGCGATCGTCGCGTCGCACCGCAGCGGCGACCCGCGCGTCCAGGACGCGTACTCGATCCGGTGCGCGCCCCAGGTCGCGGGCGCGGCGCGCGACACCCTCGCGCACGTCGAGGCGGTCATCGATCAAGAGCTGATGGCGAGGATCGACAACCCGGTCGTTCTCGAAGACGGCGAGGTCCTCTCTAACGGCAACTTTCATGGCGCGCCGCTCGGATACGCGGCCGACTTCCTCGCCATCGCGGCGGCGGATCTCGCGTCGATCGCCGAGCGGAGAACCGACCGGATGATGGACCGATCGAGATCGATGGGGCTTCCGCCCTTCCTCGCCAGCGAGCCGGGCATCGACTCGGGTCTCATGATCGCCCACTACACACAGGCGGCGATCGTGGCGGAGCTGAAGCGACTCGCTGTCCCAGCGAGCGTCGATTCGATTCCCACCTCGGCGATGCAAGAGGATCATGTCTCGATGGGGTGGGCGGCAACGCGCAAGCTCGCGAGGTCGATCGTGAACCTTAGGCGGGTGCTCTCGATCGAGATCACTGCTGGTGCCCGCGCGCTCGAGTTACGGGCGCCGTTGGAGCCGGCTCCGGCGACGGGAGCCGTAACGGGGCTGGTCCGCGAAGCGGTCGGGCCGGCGGGGCAACCCGATCGTTACGTCGCTCCCGAGCTCGCGGCGGTCGAACTTCTCGTGGAGGACGGGGTGCTGCTCCAAGCGGCGGAATCCGCCATCGGGACGCTGCAGTAGCCGTACCCGCTACGAGCCTCGATCGACCGGTTTGCCGGTCTTCTCAGCGGGTTCCCAGCCGCCAATCAGCAGGCGCGACCCTTGCAGCGGAATCATGGGCGGCGCAAGGGAGGAGCAGTGGCGAAAAGCGAACATCTCGGCCGGGTACTCGTCGTCGACGACGAGCCGTCGATCGTCGACTCCGTCGCGACCGTGCTCCGCTACGAAGGATTCGATGTCGACGTCGCAAAGACGGGGCGCGCCGCGCTCGCGAAGGCACAGGAGGATCGCTACGACCTCGTCGTGCTCGACGTGATGCTGCCCGACCTCGACGGGCTCGAGGTCACGCGGCGTCTCCGCCAAGACGGCGTCGATATCCCGGTGCTCTTCTTGACGGCGAAGGCCGACGTCGAAGACCGCGTCGCCGGACTGTCCATCGGTGGCGACGACTACGTCACGAAGCCCTTCTCGCTGATCGAGATCGTCGCTCGCGCGAAGGCGATCCTCCGTCGTCACAAGACCGGTGACACCGACCCGATGCTGCGGTTCTCGGACCTCGAGATGGACGAGGAGAGCCACGAGGTCTGGCGCGGCGGCAAGCCCGTGCACCTCACGGCGACAGAGTTCAACTTGCTGCGGCTGTTCTTGTTGAATCCGCGTCGCGTGCTCTCAAAGGACCAGATCATGGACCATGTCTGGCACTACGACTTCGGCGGCAACCAGAACATCGTTGAGACCTACGTGCGATACCTGCGCAAGAAGCTCGACGCGCTCGGTCCGCCGCTCATCCACACGATCCGCCTCGTCGGATACGTGATGCGCGAACAGGAGTGATCTCCCGCTTCTCGCTGCGCGGCCGCCTCACCTTCGTGGCCGTGGCGATCACGCTCGCCGCGCTCGTCGCGGCGGACCTCGTCGTTTATGCCGAGTTCCGCTCGTACCTGTTCGGCCGTGTCGACACGACGCTCGAAAACGCGCACCCCGCGCTCGAACACGTCGCCGACGAAGCGAATGGCCCGATGCCGGGCCAGAACGCGCCGCCGTCGTCGCAACCGCAGGACCAAGGTCAGGGAAACGTCTCGAGCTTCTGCCAACTCGGTGGCTCGGTGGCACCGGGGATGTTCATCGAAGTTCGCACGCCCGAAGGACGCATCGTCTCCGGTGAGGACGGTCGTGAATACTGCAAGGCCTTCGAAATCGGCGCGCGGCTTTCCCAACCCGTGATCCCTCGGAGGATCACCGGATTCCAAGCGAGCTCGCAGAACCCGAAAGAGCTCGTGACCTATTTCTCGGTGTCGCCGCAATCCGGCAAAGGTCCGTCGTATCGCGTCCGTGCCTCGACGCTCGAGAACGGTGACTACCTCGTGATCGCCGATCCCGTTGGTGACGTCGCGAACTCGATCCACCGGCTCGTCCTCCTGGAGATCCTCGTCACCGCCGTCGCGTTCGTGTCGGCGCTCGTCATCAGCCTCGTTCTGATCCGTCTCGGCCTGCGTCCGCTGCGCGACGTCGAACGAACCGCCGACGCGATCACCGGCGGCGATTTGATCCACCGCGTGCCGAACCCGAACCCGAAAACCGAAGTCGGGCACGTCGCCACGGCGCTCAACGTCATGCTCGACCGGATCGAGGGAGCCTTCGGTGACCTGAAGTCCTCCGAAGCGCGCCTACGTCGCTTCGTCTCTGATGCCTCCCACGAGCTGCGCACGCCGATCGCCGCGGTGTCCGCCTACGCCGAGCTGTACCGCCGCGGCGCCTCGGCCGACGAGGCCGACCTCGCGCGGGTGTTGTCCGGCATCGAGCGCGAATCCGAGCGTATGCAGCGTCTTGTCGAGGACCTCCTCACCCTGGCGCGTCTCGACGAACACGCCTCGATCGCGCACGAGCCGGTCGAGCTCGTCGGGCTCGCCCACGAGGCGATCGAGACCGGCAACGCCGTGGGGCCGGAGTGGCACGTGGACCTGCAAGCGGGCGGCCCGGTCGAGGTCTTCGGCGATCGCGACGCGCTGCGCCGGGTGATCGACAACCTGTTGTCGAATCTGCGATCGCATACCCCAAGAGGAACGCATGCGACCCTGTCGGTGCGGCGAGAGGGCGACTCCGCGATCCTCGAGCTGGCCGACGACGGCCCCGGCATCAGCGAGACCGACGCTCGCACGATTTTCGAGCGATTCGTGCGTGTCGACCCTTCGCGCTCGCGCACGACCGGCGGCGCCGGACTCGGCCTCGCGATCGTCTCGTCGGTCGCGCGTGCGCATCACGGCCGGGCCGAAGCCGCCCCGAAGCCCGGCGGCGGCGCGATCTTTCGAGTAGTCCTGCCTGTGCTCGAGACCGGACCGCGCGAACCGTCGTAGACAAACGCTCGGCTCGCGAGACGCGAGGAGAACACCAGGATTTCTCCAAATTCACACGCTCTTTCGCGAGTGCATAAACAGATTCCAAAAGCGCATTCAGAAGTGACTGAGGGGGCTTCGGATTCGCCTGCCACCGTGAACTCGCCGGCGAGTCGCGGTGGCGATCCCGGCAAGACCTCGGCCCGCCGAAAGCCACCGGGCCGAGGTGCGTGTAGCGACCTCAAGAGCCTGCCAACGCGTGGTCTCGAACGAGGATGGGCGCGAAGGCGAATGCAGTCCTGGAACGAGAAGGAGCGCTTGACATAACGTGCGTCGATGTCCGTCACCGGCGACGACGCCGCGTCAGCGATTGTCACCCAACTGTCGTTTCTCTGCCGGGCTTTCCCAGGAGCATGGGTGCGGCGAGAAAATGGCGTTGCCGCGCTGTATACCGGCATGCCCATTCCGATGTTCAATGGCGTGATCGCGGAGCACGGCGACGCGGACGCCGATTTTGCGGCGCAGATGCTCGACGAGTTCGCCGAGGCAGGCGTTCCCTACAACGTCAGCGTGCGCTCGAGCGACTACGTCGCGTTCATCGAACTCGCGAAGGCGCGAGGTCTGACTGAGACGCGGACCGTCCCTCCCATGGTGCTCGAGTCCCCCCCGGGCTTTATCGATGAGCCCTTGCCGAACGAGCTTTCGATCCGAAAGCTCGCGCCCGATGAATCCGTAAAGAGCGCCGAGATCGTCGCTGCCGGCTTCGAGATGCCAGTTGAGATCGCAAGACAGATGACGCGGCGCGAGGTGCTCGAATTGGACGGTCTGCGTTGCTACGTGGGCGAATTCGACGGGCGTCCGGTCGCGACGTCGATCGGGATGACGAGCGCGAACGTCGTCGGAATCTTCAGTGTCGCAACCCTGGAACCGGCGCGCGGTCGGGGCTTCGGTCGAGCGCTCACGGTGCGCGCGATCGCCGACGGGGTGGCGAACGCTGCGACGTGGGCATACCTGCAGTCCAGCGCGGCGGGCTTTTCCCTCTACCGCTCTCTCGGCTTCGAGACGGTAGAGGAGTGGAGCCAATACCTTCCTGTACAGCCCTGAGCGTCCTGATCACGCCGGTGCCGCTCGTGCACACCGAAGCGAGCTATGTGCCGAACAAGCGATCTCCGAAGTCCCCGAGTCCGGGCACGATGTAGGCGTGCTCGTTAAGGCCGTCGTCGAGCGCCACCGTGAAGACGTTGAGCGCCGGATGCGTCTCGGCGAGATGGCTCACCCCTTCTGGCGCGGCGACGACCGACAACAGCGAGACGCGCCGCGCGCCCGCTTCGTAGAGCGCGGTGCAGGCGGCGGCGGCCGATCCCCCGGTCGCGAGCATGGGATCGAGCAGGAGGACGGAGCGGCCTTCGAGCGGCGGCAGCTTTGAGTAGTACAGCGACGGCTCGAAGGTCGCGTGGTCGCGCTCGAGCCCGATGTAACCGACGGGGATCTCGGGGAAAAGCTCGGTCACCGCTTCGAGCATGCCGAGACCGGCGCGCAGGATCGGCACGGCGACAAGCCCCTGGGCGATGCGCTCGCCGGGCGCCGTCGCGATCGGCGTCTCGACTTCGATCGGCTCTGTCGCAACCGACCGCGTCGCTTCCAGACACAAGACAAGCGCCAAGCGCTTCGCGAGGATGCGGAACAGCGGCGGTGGGGTTCTCTTGTCCCGCAACGCGGCGAGCAGCGTCTTTGCGAGCGGGTGGTCGACAACGATGAGCGCCACCGATCCCCCCCTTTTCTTCGCGCGACGTCCTCAGACGCCGATCGGATGCCAGACGGTCTTCGTCTCGATGAAAGAGAGCATGCGCCGTGGCGTCGGCAGCGCGAACCAATCCGTCTTACCTTTAGGTGGCCGCAGGACGCGCTTGACGTTCGTCGCCGCCTGACGCTCGAGCTCGGCTGCGAGATCGGCCGGCGCGCCGGCGAGGTCGAGCGCATCGACGTCGCGGTGCTGCGCCATTACGGGGGCGAGCTCGGCGACGTGCCCGGTGAGGATGTTGACGACGCCGCCCGGCAGGTCCGACGTCGCAAGCACCTCGGCGAGTGTGACCGCCGGGAGGGGTCGGGCGTCGCTCGCGACAACGATCGTCGTGTTTCCCGTCGTGATCGCCGGAGCGAGGACCGAGACGAGCCCGATGAACGACGAGTCCTGTGGCGCCAGGATGCCGACGACACCGGTCGGCTCGGGGATCGAGAAGTCGAAGTACGGTCCCGCGACGGGATTCGACGAGCCGGCGATCTGTGCCACCTTGTCCGACCAACCGGCGTACCAGACGATGCGATCAATCGCCGCGTCGACGATCCCCCGTGCGGTGTCCTTGTCGACGCCCTCGCTCTGTCTCACCGCCGAGACGAACTGCGCGCGGCGGTCCTCGAGCATCTCGCCGATGCGGTAGATGACCTGGCCGCGCAGGTACGCCGTCGCTCCCGACCAACCCGCGAGCGCGCCGCGCGCCGCGACGACCGCGTCGCGGACGTCTTTTCGCGAGCCCCAGGCAACGTTGGCGAGGAAGTTCCCGTCCGCCGAGTTGACGATGCAGGAGCGGCCGGACTCCGAGCGCGGGAACGCGCCTCCGATGTAGAGCTTGTAGGTCTTGTTCACCGCGACGCGCAAGTCAGGCATCGAGGTACGCCCCCAAGCCGTGGCGCCCGCCCTCGCGCCCGAATCCGGATTCGCGGTACCCCCCGAAGGGGCTCGTCGGGTCGAAACGGTTGTAGGTGTTCGCCCAGATGACCCCGGCGCGTAGCTTGCTCGCCATCCACAGAATCCGGCTGCCCTTTTCGGTCCAAACGCCCGCTGAGAGCCCGTAGGTCGTGTTGTTCGCCTTCTTCACTGCTTCTTCTGGAGTGCGGAACGTGAGGACGGAGAGCACAGGCCCGAAGATTTCCTCTCTTGCGATCCGGTGCGCCTGGGAGACGCCGGTGAACACCGTCGGCGGGAACCAGTAACCCCGTTGAGGCAGCGTGCACGGCGGCGACCATCGCTGCGCTCCCTCGGACTCGCCGATCTCGGAGAGATCGCGGATCTTTTGCAGCTGCTCGGCCGAGTTGATCGCGCCGATGTCGGTGTTCTTGTCGAGAGGATCGCCGAGCCGCAGCGTGCCGAGACGCGCCTTCAGCTGCTCGACGACGGCGTCGGCGACGGACTCCTGAATCAAAAGGCGCGAGCCGGCGCAGCAGACGTGGCCCTGGTTGAAGAAGATGCCGTTGACGATGCCTTCGACCGCCTGGGAAATCGGGGCGTCGTCGAAGACGACGTTCGCCGCCTTGCCGCCGAGCTCCAAGGTGAGCCGCTTGTGGGTGCCGGCGACGGCGCGCTGGATCGCCTTTCCGACCTCTGTCGACCCGGTGAAGGCGACCTTGTCGACGCCGCGGTGAGCGACGACCCCTGCGCCGGTGTCACCCGCGCCGGTGAGGATGTTCACGACGCCGGGAGGGAGTTCGGCCTGGTTGCAGATCTCGGCGAGCAAGAGCGCGCTGAGCGGTGTCGTCTCGGCGGGTTTCAGCACGCAGGTGTTGCCGGCGGCGAGCGCGGGCGCGAGCTTCCAGGCCGCCATCAACAGCGGGAAGTTCCAGGGGATCACCTGACCCGCGACGCCGATCGGCTTCGGGTCGGGACCGAACCCGGCGTACTCGAGCTTGTCTGCCCAGCCGGCGTAATAAAAGAAGTGAGCGGCGGCGAGCGGCACGTCGACGTCGCGCGACTCCCGGATCGGCTTTCCGTTGTCGAGGCTTTCCAAGACCGCGAGCTCGCGCGAGCGCTCCTGGATGATGCGGGCGATCCGGTAGATGTACTTCGCCCGATCGGCCGGGCGCATCGGCCCCCAGACCTCCTCGAAGGCGCGGCGCGCAGCAGCGACGGCGCGGTCGATGTCCTGTGGCCCGGCGGCGGAGACCTCGGCCAGCACCTCCTCGGAGGCCGGGTTGACGGTCTTGAACGCCCCGCCGTCGATCGGGTCGACGAACTCGCCGTCGATGAAAAGCCCATAGGAGCTGCGAAGGTTGACGATCGCCCGAGACTCGGGCGCGGGGGAGTACTCGAACTGGGGCCGGTCAACGACCTCGGACGAACTCGGGACGGGTGGGTCAGTCGATGCTGAAGTCATCGCTCCCCACATACGCGCCGGTGAGCTGCTTGCGACGCTGCATCAAAAGGTCGTTCAGGAGGCTCGACGCCCCGAAGCGGAAGTGCCCGGCGTCGAGCCAGTCCGGTCCCGCCGTCTCGTTCACGACGACGAGGTACCTGATCGCGTCCTTGGAGTGCCGGATCCCGCCGGCGACCTTCACGCCGACGCGGATGCCAGTCACTTGCGCAAAGTCGCGCACCGCCTCGAGCATCACGAGTGCGACCGGCAGCGTCGCGGCGGGGGTCACCTTGCCCGTCGAGGTCTTGAGGAAATCGGCACCCCCCAACATCGCGATCCACGACGCACGGCGCACGTTGTCGTATGTCGCGAGCTCGCCGGTCTCGAGGATCACCTTGAGGTGCACCGGCCCGCAGGTCTCCTTCACGACGCGAACTTCGTCGAGCACCTCGACGTAGCGGCCCGTCAGGAACGCGCCGCGATCGATCACCATGTCGACTTCGTCGGCGCCGGCGTCGATCGCGTCTTGGACGTCGGCAAGCTTGACGGAGCGTGTCGCGCGTCCCGAGGGAAATGCCGTCGCGACCGAAGCGACTTTGACGGGGGAGCCGGCGAGATCGCGCTTTGCCGTTGCGACGAGATCGGGGTAGACGCAGACCGCGGCGACGGGCGGAACCGACGCGTCGGCCGGGTCCGGTTGGCGGGCTTTGTCACACAGTGAACGCACCTTGCCCGGGGTGTCGGCCCCTTCGAGTGTCGTGAGATCGACCATCGAGATCGCCCGCTCGAGCGCCCAGATCTTCGAACCGGCCTTGATCGAGCGCGTCGACAGCGAGGCGACCCGGGCTTCCGCACCGACCTGGTCGACGCCGGGAAGGCCGTGCAGGTAGCGGCGGAGGGCGGCCTCGGAACGGACGACGTCGGCGAGCCGCGTGTCGATAAGCGCCCCGGAAGGACGCGTTGTCATCGAGAGGTTCAACTCGGGCTCCCGCTCACCGACGCGCTCGGCGGCGGGCGAGGTGCTCGTCATGGCGTGCTCGGTTCCTCTCCCGCATCGCCGCACCCGGAGTGCGGCCGCGTTCATCCTAATGAGGGGGAGAAAACGCCCAGCGGAGCACCGGGGCCGATAGAAAGCGGAGGTGGCCAATCCATGGCTCAAGCGCCGGGTCATCGCCTATGCCCATCAGGGCGGAGAGCTCGAGGCGCCGTCCTCGACGCTCTACGCGATTGAGCGGGCGATCGGCATCGGAGCGACCGGCATCGAGCTCGACGTCCACGCGACCAAAGACGGAGAGCTCGTCGTTTGCCACGATCCGACGGTCGACCGGACGGCAGACGGTACGGGGGCGATCGCGACGATGACGCTCGACGAGCTGCGCCGGCTCGACAACGCGCACTGGTTCGTCACTGGAAAAGCCGCCGTTCACGGACGTTCGAAGGACGACTACCCCTTGCGCGGCCGTGCACCGGCCGATCGGCGATACGGCGTCGCGACACTCGCTGAGGTACTCGAGGTCATCGGCGGATGCGCGCTCAACCTCGACATCAAACAGACCACGCCTGAGGTCGCGCCGTACGAAGAGAGGCTCGCTGCGGTTCTGACGAACTTTTGCCGACCGAACCTTGTGATCGTCGCTTCGTTCCACGACGCCGCGACGGAGCGATTCCGCCGGCTGGCGCCCGACATCGGCACCTCGCCGGGACAGAACGAGGTGATGGCGTTCGTCCAATCGGTCGCACGAGGTGAAGATCCGGACCCGGCCATCGCCCGGCACGCCGCGATCCAGGTTCCGCCCCGGGCGATGGGCGTCGACCTCGTCACCGAGGCGTTCGTCGCGTGCGCGCACGACCTCGGTCTCGCGGTCCACGTCTGGACGGTCGACGAACCTCAGGAGATCATGCGGCTGTGTCGCCTCGGCGTCGACGGCGTGATGTCGGATCGTCCTTCGAGGCTCGTCGAGACTCTTGGCGCTCTCGACTGTGCGTGGACGGGGTGAGCGAGCAGTCAGCCGCGACCGCAGTTCGGCTTCTTGCCGTGGTTCGCGTTCTTCTTCTTGCGCAGCTTGCGCTTGACCGTTCGCTTCGACACGGCCGGTAACTGTAGCGGGATCGGCATGTAGCCTCGAACCGCAATGGAGCGAGTCGGTCTCGTGGGCCTGCCGAATGCCGGCAAATCGCTGTTGTTCAATGCGCTGACGGGTGGGAGCGTCCCGGTCGCGACGCATCCCTTCACGACGACCGAGACCACGGTCGGCGTCGCGCACGTCCCGGATCATCGCCTTGACGCGCTGGCGAAGATGAGCGCGAGCCGCAAGGTCGTCGAAGCCGCGGTCGAGGTGGTCGACATAGCGGGACTCGTCGCCGGTGCCGAACACGGGGAAGGGCTTGGTAACCGGTTCCTCGCCGGGATCCGCGAGGTTGATGCGCTCTGTCTCGTGCTTCGCAGCTTTTCCGGCGACGAAGTCAGTGGCGAGCGCGATCCACTCGCGGCGTTGTCGGTGCTCGAGCTCGAGCTCGTCCTCGCCGACGTGGCATCAATCGATGCCCAGATCACGAAACAGCAAAAGGCTGCGCGCATGAATCCGGCGCTATCCGGTGCGGTCGACGCCATGAACGCCGCCCATGACGTCCTGCAATCGGGGACGCCGCTGTATCGGTCGTCACTTCCGAAGGAAACCCGCGCGGCGCTTGCGTCGCTCTTCTTGCTTACGAACAAACCGGTGTTCTGCGTCGTCAACATCGCCGAAGACGAGATTGCCGATTCCGACGCCATCGTGAAACTTGTTGCCCACGAGCTCGGCGGACACACCGAGGTACTGGCGGTGAGCGTCGCGCTCGAAGCAGAGGCCCGCCTCTTGGACGCGGCGGACCGGGCGGAGATGCTCGAAGGACTCGGTCTCGGCGCGGGTGCGCTGCCGCGCGTGGCACGCGCGCTGTACGAGACGGTCGGACGCTGGACGTTCCTCACGACCGGCGAGAAAGAGTCGCGGGCGTGGACCTTCAGGCGCGGCGCGAAGGCTCCCGAATGCGCGGGGGTGATCCACTCCGACCTGCAGCGCGGTTTCATCCGCGCCGAAGTGATCGCGTGGGACGAACTCCTCGCGTTCGGGTCCTGGCAGGCCGCGAAAGCAGCGGGCAAGATCCGTCTCGAGGGCAAGGAGTACGGCGTGCAAGACGGCGATACCCTCGAGATTCGGTTCAACGTTTGATCGGGGGGAGCGGCCGCAGAGCGGTCGGGCGTCCAACACGGGGATGAGGAGAACTGAGTGGCCTGGCTGTTGCGCGGCGGTGATGTGCTCGCGAGCCTCGACTTGGCGCGTTCGTGGCGGGACCGGGCGATCGGGCTGATCGGACGGCGGTCATACGAAGGCGGGATGCTCATCGAGCCCTGTCGCTCGGTGCACACGATCGGTGTCCGCTTCCCGCTTGACGTTGCGTTTTTGGACGAGCAGCGCGTTGTCATCGCGATGACTCGCATGGCGCCGAATCGCGTCGGCATGCCTCGGCGCACAGCCCGCTCGGTGCTCGAAGCGAAAGCCGGCGCGTTCGAACGGTGGAATCTCGCGCTCGGAGACAAACTCGAAGTGAAGGAGTGAGCACGCCGCGTCATGTCAGAGTGATCGAACGGAATTCGGCGCGACTCGCTGTCGTCTCCACGCCAATAGGAAATGTGGACGACCTGTCACGTCGCGCCATCGACGTGCTGTCATCCGCAGACCTCATCCTCTGTGAGGACACCCGGCACTCCGGGATTTTGTTCAGCCGCGTCGGCGTCGAAAAGCGTCGGCTCGTCTCGCTCAACGCCCACAACGAGACCGCCCGCATCGCGATGGCGCTCGACGCGTTGGGGCGGGACGAGGACGTCGCGCTGGTGTCCGACGCCGGCACCCCGCTCGTCTCCGACCCGGGTGCGCGGCTCGTCGCTGCGGTGATCGATGCCGGTTTTCCGGTCGTCGCGGTCCCGGGACCATCCGCCGCGCTCGCAGCGCTCGTCGTGAGCGGTTTCGACACGAGCCGCTTCGCGTTCTTTGGTTTCTTACCAAAGTCGGGCCGGGTTCGCGCCGAGCGGATCGACGCGATCGCGAAAGCGACGATTCCGTCGATCGTCTTCGAGTCGCCGCGCCGGCTCGAGGCGACACTCTTTGACCTCGAGGCGTTGACCGGAGACCGCCGGCGCATCGTCGTCGCTCGGGAACTCACGAAGCTCTTCGAGGATGTCTGGCGCGGTTCGATCGGCGAGGGCCTGGAACGTGCTCGGTCGGTGGAACCGATCGGTGAGCACGTCGTGGTTGTCGAGGGAACAAGCGCGCCGTCCGAAGCCGGAGGGGAATCGATCCGTGCGTCGCTCTCCGCGCTCATCGATGCCGGCCTGTCGCCGGGTGATGCTGCGCGCGCCGTGGAGGTTCTTCTCGGCGTGCCGCACCGCGTCGCGTACACGCAACGTCTTGCGCTCGAAGGGAAAATTGGGGAAGCGGCCGGGGAGGCGACGCGTCGACCCCGAAAGACCAATCGCGCCTGAACACTACGCTGAACTGGTGCGCGGCACCTTCTACGTCACAACACCGATCTACTACGTCAACGACCGGCCCCACCTCGGCACGGCGTACACGATGGTGCTCGCCGACGCGTTCGCTCGTTGGCACCGCCTCGTCGGCGACGAAGTTCGCTTCCTCACCGGCACCGATGAGCACGGCCTGAAGGCCGTCCGGGCCGCCGAGGCGGCGGGGAAATCCCCGCAAGCCTGGGTCGACGAAACGAGCAAGTACTTCTCCGATGCCTGGCGCGCGCTCGACATCTCCAATGACGACTTCATCCGCACGACGGAGAAGCGTCACGAAGACGCCGTCGCGAGATTCCTGCAAGCGATCCAGGACAACGGGTACATCTACAAGGGCACGTATGCCGGCTGGTACTGCGTCTCGTGCGAGGCCTACTACCACGAGGACGAGCTCGTCGACGGACACTTGTGTCCGATCCACGGCACCGAGGCCGAGTGGCTGACGGAGGAGAACTACTTCTTCGCTCTGTCGCGCCTTTCTGACGCGCTCACGGATTGGTACGCCGCCGTGCCCGACGCCGTCGTGCCGGAGATACGCAGGAACGAAGCGCTCGGTCTCATTCGTACTGGCCTCGAGGACGTCTCGATCTCTCGCACGGCGTTCGCATGGGGCGTGCGCGTACCTTGGGACGAGGCCCACGTCGTCTACGTGTGGTTCGACGCGCTGATCAATTACGTGACCGCCGCGGGTTATGGCACCGACGATGCCGCATTCGAAAAGTGGTGGCCCGCCGTCCACCACGTGATCGGAAAGGACATCGTTCGCTTCCATTGCGTGTGGTGGCCGGCGATGTGTATCGCGGCCGGCGTCGCGCCGCCGCGACAGGTGCTCGCGCACGGTTGGCTACTCGTCGCAGGCGAGAAGATGTCGAAGTCGAAGGCAAATCAGATCGATCCGGTGCAGCTCGCCGACGACGTCGGACTCGACCCGCTCCGCTACCACCTGTTGCGTGACATCGCCTTCGGCAACGACGGCGAGTTCAGCTACGAGGGGTTGATCGAGCGCTACAACGCCGACCTTGCGAACAACCTCGGCAACCTGGTGCAACGCGTCGCGACCGTCGTGCAGCAAAAGTGCGGTGGCATCGGACCGCGCCCGCAACCGGCCGGTTCGGCCTCGCGGCTCTCTCTGCTCGTCAGCGAAACGGCGCTGGGTGCGGCCGCAGCGTGGGAGCGCGCGGACCCGAAGGGGGCGCTCGAAGCGACGTGGCAGCTGATCCGCGACGCGAACACCGAACTCGAGACGAACGAGCCGTGGAAGCGTCCGCCCGGCGAGGCGGTCGAAGCGATCCTGGGCGACGCCCTCGAGGTTCTGCGGATCGTCGCCGTCCTCGTCTCGCCGGCGATGCCGCGGGTCGCCCGCGAGATCTGGCGGAGACTTGGTTTGCCTGGCGAGGTCGACGAGCCCGGCGCTGTTGAGCGCGGCGCGCTCGCGTGGGGCGGTTATCCGGGTGGACTCCCGGTGGAGAAGGGCGCGCCGCTGTTTCCTCGGCGACACGCAGCCGCGTCGTGAACGACGCGGTCACGACTGGCCTTTGGACCGACACCCACTGCCACGTTCAGGAGTCGTATCTGAAAGACCCGTCGGGCAACGACGGGGTCTTCGAAAGAGCGGTGCGAGCGTCGGTCGGCCGCATCGTCTGTGTCGGCACCGATGAGGTTGCCTCGCGCGAGGCCGTCGAGCTCGCGCAGGCGAGAGCCGGATCCGGCGCGCCGCCGTTGACGTGGGCGACGGTTGGACTCCACCCGCACGAGGCTTCGCATGGCCTCGAACCGGTGAAGCGATTGCTCGAACAGACCGCCTCGGCGGATCGCCATCCGGGATCAGTTGTCGCGGTGGGCGAATGCGGTCTCGACTACTTCTACGACCACTCGCCGCGCGACGTGCAGCGAGAGGTGTTCGCCGAACAGATCGCGCTCGCGAAGCGATTCGAACTCGCGCTCGTCGTCCACACACGTGACGCCTGGGACGACACGGCCGACGTTCTGGCGTCCGAGGGAGTGCCGGAACGAACCGTGATTCATTGCTTCACGGGCGGACCGGAAGAAGCGAAGCGCATGCTCGACCTCGGTGCTTATCTCTCTTTCAGTGGCATCGTCACCTTCAAGAATGCCGACGAGCCGCGTGCGGCCGCCAAAATGTGCCCGGCCGATCGGCTCCTCGTCGAAACGGATGCGCCGTTTCTGACCCCGGTGCCGCATCGGGGCCACCTGAATGAGCCCGCTTTTGTCGCGATCGTCGGCGCGGCGGTCGCGAACCTGCGCGACGTCGACGAGCTGGAGCTCGCCGAGTCTTCAAGCGCGAACGCGGCGAGCATGTTCAACCTCGACCTGTGACGAGCCTTTCCGGAGTGCCGACGCTCGGTCGCAACGAGATTCGTCGATTGCTCGACGAGGCCGGGGTTACTCCGAGTCGGCTTCGTGGCCAGAACTTCCTCGTCGATCCGAATACGGCCGAGCACATCGTGCGCCGTGCGGGGGTCACCAAGAACGACCGCGTCGTGGAGGTCGGGGCGGGCCTTGGGTCGCTGACCCGGGCGCTCGCGTTGACTGGCGCCCACGTCCTCGCGGTGGAGATCGATGGGCGCCTCGCGTCGTACCTGTCGGGGCATATGCCCTCCAACGTCAGAGTCGTCCGCGCCGACGCGATGACCTGCGACTGGGAGGCGGTCCTTGGTTGCGAAGATGATCCCGGTCACAACTGGTTGCTCGTCGCGAACCTTCCGTACAACATCGCGACTCCGCTGATCATTGCGCTGTTACGCGATGTTGCGTGTATCGAACGGATGCTCGTCATGGTGCAGTCCGAGGTTGCGGATCGGCTCGCGAGCCCTCCCGGGAGTCGCGTGTACGGAGCGGCGACGGTGAGGCTCGCGTACTTTGCCACCGCGAGAGTCGTCGGTCGCATCCCGCCCGACGTCTTTTACCCCCGCCCGAAGGTGGAGTCTGCACTCCTTCAGATCGAACGCCGGGCCACCGCCGCTGTCAGCGAAGACGTCGCCAGCTACGACGAGATCGACGAGCTCGTCCGGGCGGGATTTGGCTCGAGGCGGAAGATGCTGCGTCGTGCGCTCGCTGCGACGGTTTCGCTTGATGCGTTCGAATGTGCGGACATCGACCCGAAGAGCCGTGCAGAGCAACTGGACGTCGCTGCCTGGGGCAAGCTTGCGGGATGCAGGAAGTCCACCGCGAAGTCGCGCGCGCCAAGCTGACCCGGTCGTTACGGGTCCTCGGTCGTCGCGCCGACGGGTACCACACGATCGAATCGGAGATGATCACTCTCGACCTCGCGGACGAGCTCGAGTTCGCGCAAGGGACAGGGCTTGAGCTTTTCGACGCGATCGAGTGGATCGGCGCACGTCCGATCGATCTCGGCGCGGTGATCGCGCCGGGGCGCAACCTTGTCGAGAGCGCCCTTCTCCTCGTCGGACGCGAGGCCCGGATCTCTCTCAAGAAGCGAATTCCTCCGGGCGCCGGACTTGGTGGTGGTTCAGCGGACGCCGCTGCGGTGTTGCGCTGGGCGGGTGAAAACGACATCGAGAAAGCCGCACGTCTTGGCGCGGACGTGCCGTTCTGCCTGTGGGGCGGACACGCGAGCGTCGGCGGCATCGGTGAGATCCTCGAACCGTTGCCGATGCTTGAAGCCTCGTTCGTCCTGCTCGTTCCCGCGATCGGTATCTCGACGGCGACCGTGTACGCCGCCTGCGACGAGCTCGGCCCGTCGGATGCCACGGAGAGCTCGAACGATCTCGAAAAGGCGTCGCTCGCGGTTGAACCGCGTCTGGCGCGCTATCGGGACCTGCTCCGTGATGTGTCTTCGCGCCGTCCGCAACTCGCCGGAAGCGGTGCGACCTGGTTCGTCGAGTGCACGCCCGATGAGGCGAAGCGCATCTGCGAGGAGGCGCGTTTCGCGGTCGTTGAAGCCGAACTGACCGCCGTCGTCTACGCGACGAAAACTGATGCTGACGGATGATCGATCTCTGATGGTCCGCCGACGTTGTCGAGTCCGTGGCGCGAACGCCGAAGCTACTTCGTGCGCCTTTGCCAGCGTGTGCGCTTCAGCATCTTCTTGTGCTTCTTTTTGCGCATTCGCTTACGACGTTTTTTGATCAGCGATCCCATGGCCTCGGAGACCATAGCGGATTGACGAGCGGGCCCGACAGCCCGCGGCCGGTTCGAAGCGACGTGATCCGGCCTCCACGTCAAGCTGGTCACGTGCACGAAGCCGCCGTCAGGAACCGCGGCGACTCCACGCCCGCACTCGCCGCGTTGCGAGTGGTCAGTTGACCGAACGCACCGTCATCGTGTGGCTCAAGGCGATCGAGTCGGCAGCTCGATCGGGTGCCGCGAGGACCTCGGAGTCCTGAACCATCTGCCACGTGCTGCCTTCGGTGAACGACGGTCCCTTCGTCGCCGACACCGTCATATCCGAGAAGGTGACGGGGGAGAAGCCGGCGACGAAGGGTTCCGACGGTGCACCTGGGTCTTCAACGATCCACTCGGCAGTGTCGGCGGGACCCGAGTATTGGACGGCTTGGTCCGACTGGTAGGAGGCACCGGTCGTCGCGTCGGTGACCGACCACATCCACCCACCGCTTGTGTGCCAGACGGAGGCCGAGATCGCGTCGCCGGTGTCCACCGTGCCGAGCGCGTTCGCCGGCCCGGGGTACGACTCCCACCACGCCTCGTTCTGCTGCTCGCCGTTGACGCAATACGAGTAGATGCCGTCTTGGAAGACCGTGGTGGTGCCACGACCCCTCGCTTCAGCGCCGTCGACTCCGACCCATGTGCCGAGCCACGTCGTCGTCGCGCCGCAGGTGACCGATGGCACCGTCCAGGTCGCGGAGACCGATTTCGCCGGCGCACTCAACTTCGCGACGTAGCCGGCCCAGCTCGCCGACTGCTGCGAGGCCGTCGCAAGGGTGGGGAGGCTCAAAGAGCTCCGTGGCGTCGCCGTGCGATGGGGCGAAGCACTCCGGGAAGAGCGGTGCAAGGGCGAAGGGATCGTGAGGTTGCGAAAGATGATTCGACCGGAGCGATTCCGCGCCACCAGACGGACGCGGGCCGACATCGCGGCACCCGGGGCGATCCGGATCGACTCCGTGAAGCGCCCGTTCTCACACGACCGCCACCGACGAGAAGATTCCATCCGTACGGTGTTCCGTTGCACGAGCACGAGGCGGCAGCTCATCGAGTTCTCCACTTGAGCGCTGACCAAGACGCGCACTCCGCTCGACGCAAGACCGATCGCGCGCGTGTGGATCGACACGAACTCCGGAGCCACGTTCTCGCGACCGACGGCACCCGCCGGAAGGACAAGGGCCGCCGTGACTGCGAATGCGACCGTGATCCCGCCGATCAGAGCGATCGGACGGGCCCGGCGACGCGGACGTACCGGTCGCATATCGGAAGCCATGGCGCGGCGTTCCTCGGCCGCGTCGTTCTCTGCCGACGCTCGCCGCCCCGTTCGCCCCACGCGCGTACTCATTCTCAGTGGTAACGGTACTACTGAGAGTGGTTATCTCAACGTGAATAGTGATCATTGGGCCACATAACGTGGTTGAGCTAGGGACTGACGCGGACGTGCCAGACGCGCGAGACGCGCTGGCGAATTGCCTCGTGTCTTTCGATGAGCGAACGCAGGTCAAGTCGTCCTTCGGCAACGAAGCGCGATTAATTTGCGGAGGGCCTATCCGTGAGCGTCGCGCGATGCGGATGTTTCGCGGCGCGCTGCCGGTCGTGCGCGACCATCTGTGACACAAGGGTGGTCGGCGGGTGCTGGACATACGGCGGTCTCGGCTTTCGCGAACCCTTGGCGGGTAGTTCAACCGGCAGAACGCCTGACTTTGGATCAGGAGGTTGGAGGTTCGAGCCCTCCCCCGCCAGCCACGCCGTGTGAAAGTCCGAAGGATTCAGATCAATCCGTATCCGTTGAGGGCGACACGCGCTGTCGGGTGATGTCTGACGCGTTGTCGGGTGATGCGTTACGCGCGCGTGTGGCACCATCCTCGGAGCGGATTGTTTGGCTTTGGTTCGCTTGGGGCGCGCCGACAAGTGTTGGAAGGACCTGTGGACCGCATTTCGCCTGACGTGGGAGGGACCGAAGTCGCCGTGTCGGTCCGCGGCCTCGTGAAATCGTACGAAGGAACGCCGGCGGTACGCGGCGTGGACTTCGACATCTATCGCGGTGAGATCTTCGCCCTTCTCGGTCCGAACGGCGCCGGGAAGACGACGACGGTCGAGATTCTCGAGGGCTACCGGAACCGCGACGGCGGCGAGGTCTTCGTCTTGGGTTTCGACCCGGGCAGGCACGCGGACGCGATCCGACCCCGCATTGGCATCGTCCTGCAATCGACGGGGGTTGACCGCTATCTGACGGTTGAAGAGACGGTGGCGATGTACGCAAGGTTCTATCCCCACCCGCGCCCGGTCGACGAAGCCATCTCCCTAGTCGGGTTGGAGGAAAAGCGCAGCTCCCGAGTCCTGAAGCTTTCCGGCGGCCAGCAGCGACGCCTCGATGTCGCGATCGCGCTCGTCGGCGACCCGGATCTTCTGTTCCTCGACGAGCCGACAACGGGATTCGATCCTTCGGCACGCCGCGAGGCATGGGAGATCGTGAAGCATCTCGCAGAGCTCGGAAAGACGGTCCTTCTCACGACGCACTATATGGACGAGGCGCAGTACCTGGCCGATCGTGTCGCAGTCATCGCCGCCGGGAAGATCGTCGCAACCGGGACCCCCGAGACGATCGGCGGTCGTGATTCGAGTCGCGAATCGCTGCGATTCCGCCTGGCCGATGGGGGCGCCGAGCTCCCCGATTCGTTCGGCGCGCGACGCGCCGGAAACGGTTTGCTCGAGATCGAGCCGGGCGACTTGACGAAAGCAATCCACGAACTGACCGGATGGGCGCTCGACCATCGTGTCTCGCTGGAGGCGCTGGACATCGTGCGGCCGAGCCTCGAAGACATCTACCTCAAACTCACCGGGGCGGCCGAGTCGACGATCGAAACGACGCCCGCCGAGGCTCCAGCCAGGAGGCGGAGGCGATGACGAAGGCTCGTCTCTTCATTTCCCAGATCGGGTACATGAACAAATCGTTCTGGAGGAACCCCGCCGCCGCGTTCTTCACCTTCGCGTTCCCGCTCATGTTCCTCGTAATCTTCACGGCGCTGTTGGGGCACTTCAAAGTCCACCTCGTCGGCCGGACGGTGAATTCGTCGACGTATTACGTCGCGGCGATGGCGGCATTTGCCGTGATCACGGCGTGCTACACGAACATCGCGACCTACATGACGTTCCAGCGCGATCTCGGAATCTTGAAGCGCACCCGGGGAACGCCGCTGCCGAGCGGCTATTACCTCGGCGCGAAGGTCGTGCACGCGCTCTTGATCGCCATCTTGCTGGTCGTCCTCACCGCGGCGTTCGGTCGGGCTTTCTATCAGGCGGATATTCCGACCGGGATGACGCTGCTGCGGTTCCTCGTGATGCTCGTCGTCGGCGCGGCCGCGTTCTCGGCACTCGGACTCGCGATCACCGCGGTCGTCCCGAACGCGGACGCCGCGCCAGCGGTGATCAACGCGTCGATCCTCCCGCTACTTTTCCTGTCTGGCGTGTTCATCCCGCTCGGGAAGGACTCACCGTCGTGGATCCATTGGGTCGCGAAGATCTTCCCGGTCTGGCACTTCGCCGGCGGAATGCAGGCCGGCTTCTTGGGGACCTCGTTCAACTGGACCGACGTCATCGTCGTTGCCGCCTGGGGATTGGCAGGGCTTGTGTTCGCGATTCGACGGTTCACTTGGGAGCCTCGCACTTAGCATCGACGTCGTGACTTGACACGAAAGGCGTGAATGCGACTCTTGCGGGTTGGCCCCTCTGGGAGTGAACGGCTGTGCGGCTTTGACGAAAACGGCGAAATCCGTGATCTGTCATCACTCGGCCGCGACCTCGATGCCGCGTTCTTATCTTCAGGCGGGCTCGAAATGGCGCGGCGGCTTCTTGTCGACGAGGCGTTGCCGCACGTATCGCTGGACGAGGAGCACATCGGCCCACCACTCGCCCGACCGGGCAAGATCGTGTGCATCGGCGTGAACTACCGAGCGCACGCGCGGGAGACCCGCGCGCGCGAGCCGTCCGAGCCGATCCTTTTCCTCAAGGCCCCGAACGCGGTCATCGGACCGAACGACGAGATCCTCATCCCCCGGCGCTCGAAGAAGACCGACTGGGAGATCGAACTCGCGGTCGTGATCGGCGCCCGAGCGCGCTACCTCGACTCTCCGGCGGAATCGGCGTCTGTGATCGCTGGGTACTCGATTTCGAATGACGTGTCCGAACGCGAGTTCCAAGTTGAGCGGGGCGGGCAGTGGACGAAGGGGAAGAGCTGCGAGACGTTCAACCCCTTCGGGCCGTTCCTCGTCACGAGGGACGCGATCCCCGATCCCCAGTCGATTCACCTGCGGCTTGCGGTGAACGGCATCGAGCGTCAAAACGCCTCTACCGCCGACATGATCTTTCCGGTCGACCACCTGATCTGGTACATCAGCCAGTTCATGGTGCTCGAGCCAGGCGACATCGTGAACACGGGAACGCCCTCGGGTGTCGCACTCGGCGATCCGGAGGAGCCGTATCTCAGACCGGGCGATCTCGTCGAACTCGAGGCGGAAGGCCTTGGCGCGCAACGTTGCCGCGTTGCGCAGGCGTGATCGGGGACACGTCAGGACGCGAACGCCTCATGGCGCGGCGATGCCGCGCCGCGCCTGGTTCAGGACGACTTCGCTGCCTGCTTCGATTTCTTGGCGGCGCGCTTTTCCTTGAGCGTACGCCCAGCTTTTTTCGTGTTCGTCTGTTTCGGTGATTTGTCTCCCACGGATCCCCCTTGTGGTCAGACGCGGCTCGTTGAGTCTCGCGTATCCGGACATCGTGCCGCGTTCTCGCGGAATTGTCCTTGATCAGATCGCGCGTATGTAGAGCAGGATACCGAGCAGAACGATGACGACTCCCGCAACCGGGGCGAGGGCAGCCCGGGTGGCGCGGGTGGCGAGCCTGATCCCGCCGACGACTGCGAGCAGCGCCCCGACCACGATGGCGACGATCCCCGCCACGTGGTGCTTGTCGACGCGCGCGATCACCACGGCGAGCGATCTGGGGTCGAGCATGGGTCCTCCCCGTCATCGGAACGGCAGGCTCGACAGTAGCCATTCGAACGCAGGTGTTCGGAGAGGCATCTGGGATCATTCCAACTCGCGGATGCGCAGCCTCACCTTGCTCCTCGCATCGCGCCGCCTACGATCCTCGCGGCCAATGACGGATCGAAAGCGCTGATTTCGACCGAGCGAAGGGACCTTGGTGCATCACGCGATCTATCACATGAACTTCTTCCAGGCCGTCATCATCGGGCTGATCCAGGGCATCACCGAGCTCTTCCCGATTTCGAGCCTCGGCCACACGGTGTTGATCCCGTCGTGGATCGGCGGAACATGGGCGACGCTCGTGCGGCAGGAGTCCGAAGCCGAAAGCCCGTACCTCGCCTTCATCGTCGGGCTCCACCTCGCGACCGCGATCGTCCTGATCGGCTTCTACGCGCGTGAGTGGGGCCGGTTGATCCTCGGCTGGTTCCGTTCGGTCGGCAGGCGCCGCATCGACTCCGACGAAGAGCGTCTCGCCTGGCTCATAGTCATCGCGACCGTTCCAGTCGGGGCGCTCGGTGTCGCATTGGAACATCAGTTTCGGGTGCTGTTTGCAAAGCCGGTCGCGGCGGCGGTGTTCCTCATGTTGAACGGCGTCATCCTCGGGGGGGGCGAATGGAACCGCCGGCACCGGAACGCCGCCGAGACTCCGATGGCACCGACTCGCCGCGAGCGATTTCGGGATCGGCGCATCGTGCCGATGGACCCGGCGGCAGAGAGCGAGCTCTCACACATCGGGTTCTCCTCAGCAGCGGTGATCGGCGCGTCCCAGGCGCTCGCGCTGCTCGCCGGCATCAGCCGTGAAGGTGTCGCGATGGTCGGTGGGCTCTTTCGCGGTTTGAACAACGAGAACGCGTTGCGCTTTTCGTTCTTGTTGTCGACGCCGGTGATTCTTGCGGCGGGGATCCTGAAACTTCCGGACCTGCTGGGTTCGCATGGCAACGGCATCCGCTATCAGGTGCTCGCCGGGTCAGCGGCCGCCGCCGCCACCTCCCTTTTTGCGGTCATCTTCTTGTCGCGCTACTTCAAGACGCGCACGCTCGCGCCGTTTGCCGTGTACTCGCTGCTGTTCGGCTTCGCCTCGGTGATCCGCTTCGGCGCCTTCTGAGACCCCAACGCCCGCGCCGTCCGGCGAAGTTCTCCGGAGGGCTTTGTTCGTTTCGCCCTCGGCGCGAAGTGACGCGAGGTAGGCGTTGTACTCCGCAAGGGCGGTGTCGTCTCCTTCGTCTTGGAAGGCCTCATCTCGCCGACGCCGGCGCAGGTGTCCGATGAACGAGGGCGCCCGCCGGACGGCGCCGAGGGTCGACGTTTGTTCGTCGTGGATGATCCGCCACCAGACGTACACCGCGTAACAGGCGAAGAAGGGCCATTCGAACGTGTAGGCCCAGCTCAACTCGTTGCCTCCGAGGGCGCGGTGCAACTGCCACCAACCGAGCGCGAGGAATCCGGGGAACGAGATGGCGAGCGCGACGTGGAGGCTCATCGCCCGCGGCGTCCGCCACTTCGATTTCGGCCGCGCATCGTCGGGGCGCGCAGATGCGAGTTGTGATTTCGCCCCGCCTGTTTGGACCTCAGCGGGAGACGACGACACGGAAGGTCTCGGCGAGCCGTCCATCATCGAGTCCCATCTCTCGCGCGTTGCGCTCGAGTCGGACGCGGACGATATCTGAGAGGTCGTCGACGCCACCGACTTGGCTCTCGTGGCACTTCAATGCGGCGATTTTGCGCTCGAACGCCTCGGTGACGTCGACCGCGACGTTCGGATCGCGGTGGCTGACGACCCAGAGTTCGCGCGCCGTAAAGGGCTCGAGACCCTCCTCGAGCAGCTCGGGATGCGCGAACGGATTGCGCGCGTCGGGGTAGACGGCGCGAACGGCGGCTTCTCCGGTCGCGAGGTGGTCGGGATGGCTCGCGGCGAGGAAGTCCCAGCGGCGCTCGGGGGAAGGGCAAACGACGCGATCGGGGCGGAAGAGGCGAATCGCTCGGCTGATATCGCGCCGGAGCTCGCGCGTCGTCTCGACCTGTCCGTCGGCGTATCCGAGGAACTCGACGCGATCGACGCCGAGACTCTTCGCCGCCGCGGTTTGCTCCTCGCGACGGAGCGCGGCGAGCGCTCGGCGATCGACCGTCGGATCGGACGAACCCGCGTCGCCGTCGGTCACGACGAGATAGGCGACCTCGATTCCGGCGTCGGTCCAGACCGAAACCGTTCCGCCCGCACCGAATTCCGCGTCGTCGGGGTGGGCGGCGACAAGCAGCGCCCGATCGACCGGCGCGTCCTCGACCATCATCTCTCCATCCCTGCGAGATCCTCAGAGAGGATCGCTGGTATCCGCCAGTTCGCGCAACGCCGTCGATACGCTGCGCGCCGTACACCGTTTCGACTCGGCGTCATTCGCGACGCCAACGAGTTGTGGAGGTCGCGATGGACGGAAACGTTGACGGGAGCCAGGTCCGATCGCAAGCGATCGCGAACACTGATCACGCGCTCGCCGAAGCGCAGTCGCTGCTCGAGCGCGCCGAGGCAGAACTGCGCGAAATCGAGATCGCGATCAGTCACTTCGGATTCGGGGACGAGCCACGCTGCGACGTCTGCGGCGTACTCGTCGGTGCGAACGGCGAAGGGTCGTCGTCCGGCGAGACGCGCTGCACGGAGCACGCCGCTGCGAACTGAAAGCCAGGCCGCAGTCGCGAGGTCGGTCCTCAGACTTTTTTCGTCTCCTTGAAGATCCGGTCGATCTCGGCGATCCCGCTCAAGAGGCGGTCGGCGACGGCCGTGTCGGAAGTCTTCTTTGACTCGCCGGCGGCCTTCGTCGTCGTCCAGAACAGCTCGTGGAGCTCTGGGAACTTCGCGGCGTGCTCGGGCTTGAAGTAGTCGGTCCACAGCACCCAGAGGTGGTGCTTGACGAGTTCGGCTCGCTCTTCTTTGATGAAGACCGCGCGCTCGCGGAAGACCGGGTCGTCGGACGCGTTGAATTTCTCCATGCAGGCCTTTACGGACTCGGCCTCGATGCGCGCCTGGGCGGGGTCGTAGACGCCGCAGGGCAGGTCGCAGTGCGCGTGTGCCGTACGGGGCGCGGAAGCCCGGTCGGCGAAGGCGAGCAGACGTGACGTGAGGGTCATTGCACGGCTCCTTCGATCGCTCCAAGTGCCTCGCGCGCGCGACCAGGCGAAAGATGCCGTTGCGCGCGCCGATGCCCACCTTAGCGAGGAGGTAGAACAGCGCAACATTCGGCCGCAGCCGTTCGCCACGATCGCGCGGTGGCTCCGCGTCCCCGCTCGAGTCGTGATCGCCGGGCCGAGCATGCTCCCCACGCTCGAGCCCGGTGATCATGTCCTCGTCCGACGGACGAGGCGGCCCCGTCAAGGTGAACTCGTCGTCTTTTCCGATCCGCAGGCGCGCCGCCGTCTCGTCGTGAAGCGCGTCCTCGCGACGCACCGAGCGGGCGTCGAAGTCATTGGCGACAACCCTGGCGCGAGCCGGGACAGCAAGGATTTCGGGCTCGTTTCGTACGCCAACGTGTTGGGAGTCGTGTGGTATCGGTACGGGCCGCAGAGTCGTTCGGGGCCAGTCCGCTGAGACCAGGGCCGAAAGCCTGAGGTCACGACGGTAACCTCGCCAGAATGCAACGGCTCGCGATGCTGTCGATGCACACCTCGCCGCTCGCCCAACCGGGGACGGGCGACGGCGGCGGGATGAACGTGTACGTCCGCGAGCTCTCTTCCTCCCTTGCCCGCGCGGGAATCGCCTGTGACGTCTACACGCGGGCGGACTCTGGAGCTGTCGCCCCGGTTGTCGAAGTCGAACCGGGATTGACCGTCCACCACGTCGAAGCAGGGCCGCGCGAGCCGATCGAGAAGGGTGCGCTATTCGAGTTCACGGCAACGTTCGCCGACGCCGTGGCGGCGCGCATCGACGCGATGGAAGCCGTCGGGGTACCCCGACCCGATGCGATCCACGCCAACTACTGGTTGTCGGGAATGGCCGGTCACACGCTCAAGCACGAGCTTTCGATCCCGCTCGTCTCGACGTTCCACACGCTCGATCGGGTGAAGGCCGAAACGAGCCCCGAAGAGGTCGATCCCATCGACCCGCAGCGGCGGGCGCGGGGCGAGGCACAGGTCATCGGGTGCTCCGACGCGGTCTTGGCCTCCTGCGCTGTCGAGGTGGAACAGCTCGTCGAGCTCTACGACGCCGATCCCGCCCGCGTCGAGATCGTCGCCCCGGGGGTCAACCACGCGTTCTTCTCGCCTGGAGACCAGGCCCAGGCCAGGCGCGCCCTCGCGTTTCCGACGGACGAACGGATCGTGCTCTTCGTCGGGCGGCTACAGCCGCTGAAGGCCGCCGACGTCGCGCTCGACGTCGTGGCGAGCATCACCGGTCGCGGGGTCGCCGTCGCGCGCCTAGTGGTGGTCGGCGGACCGAGCGGACCCCATGGTGAAGAGCAGCTCATCGCGTTGCGCAAGCAGGCCGCTGATCTCGGGATCGCCGACCGCGTCGACTTCGTTGCGCCACAGCCGCACGAACGGCTGTCGACGTTCTACCGGGCTGCCGACGTGTGCGTCGTCCCGAGCCGGTCGGAGTCGTTCGGCCTCGTCGCCCTCGAAGCTGCCGCCTGCGGCGTCCCGGTCGTCGCCTCGGCGGTCGGTGGGTTGACAACGCTTGTTGAGCACCAGTCGACCGGCTTCCTCATCGAGAATCGCGACCCGGGACGTTTCGCCCGGTATGTCGAGCGCCTTCTCGTCGATGCCGATCTGCGCCGCTGCTTCGGGGAGGCCGCGGCGAGTCGGGCGCGCTCGTACACCTGGCCGATCGCGGCCGCACGGCTGCGCCGCATCTACCAGGACCTCACCGCCGGTTCGCTCCTCGAGTGCAAATAGTCGTCCGCAGCCTCGGCGGCGGTCAGCACAAAAGACCAGTTCAGAGCTTTACTGCTCGGCGACCACGTCATCCCCACTTTCCACACGAACCCCGCTGGCCTACAGTCGCGCCAGCGGAGAGGAGTGGTGACGCTGTCTGTCCAGTACACGAGATCGCACTTCCTCACGGTCGGTGAGGTCGCGCAGGTGTTGCGCGTCTCGAACATGACTGTGTACCGGCTGATCAACGCGGGTCAGTTGCCGGCCGTCCGGGTCGGCAAGTCCTACCGCGTCCGCGAGGAGGATCTCGACGCCTTCCTCGCCGGCCGCTTCACCGAAGCCGGATAGCGACCCACCAGAGCTCAGGCCGGGGCCAGGCGTCGTCGCCGACCCCCGGCCGCTGGAGCGCGCGCCAAAACACCTTGTCGAAGGCGGATTCGCGTATGGTGCCCGAAATGAGGGCGGCGAAGGGGCGCGGCGACGGCGTCGTCCCGCGTCCGACCGTGAACCGACTGCCCCGGTACCACCGAGCGCTTGAAGTGATGGTTGAGCGCGGTGTGAGCCACGTCTCGTCTTCCGAGCTCGCCGACGTCGTCGGCGTGAACCCCGCGACTCTGCGGCGCGACCTCTCACGGCTCGGCACCTATGGCACGCGTGGCGCCGGTTACGAGGTCGCCGTGCTCCTCGGCGAGGTCGACAAGGCGCTCGCGATCGACCGCGACTGGCCGGTCGCGATCGTCGGGGTCGGAAATCTCGGCCGCGCTCTTTCGGGATCGGAGGGATTCGGGTCGCGGGGATTTCGCGTGGCGGCGTTGTTCGACGTCGCCCCGCAGGTCATCGGCACGACGATCAGTGGCGTCAGGGTCGAGCACCTGGAGGCGATGAACGAGGTCTGCCTGCGTGAGCATGTGGCGATCGGGGTGATCACGACGCCCGCCTTTGCGGCGCAGTCGGTCTGTGACCGCCTCGTCCAGGCCGGGGTGCATTCGATCCTCAACTTCGCGCCGGCCGTCCTGTCGGCTCCGGTGCCGGTCGTCATCCGCCAGGTCGACCTCGCCGCCGAGCTGCAGGTCCTCGCCTTCTACCGCGCACGGCGATCGCGTCCGGCGCGGATGAGCGCCTCTCGCCCCACCCCGTAGCATCTGAGGTCGACCGTCGTCTGCACGGCGGCCCGTCGCCCAGGGAGGTCGGAGTGCCGATCGTCGTCGTCAGCCTGCACGAGCGAGATGCGCCGCTCGAGCTGCTCGACCGGCTCGCAGTATCCGACGACGAGGTACCGAAGGCGCTCGCCCGCCTCGGAGACAGCCCGCACCTTTCCGAGCGTGTCGTGCTGTCGACGTGCATGCGGACCGAGATCTACGCGGTGGCCGAGCGCTTCCACGACGGGCTCGCCGACATCCAACGCTTTTTCGAGGACCGGCTCCCCGACTCGCCGTCGGACCTCGCGGCGCTCGCCGAGGCGCTGTTCGTCGAATTCGACGAGACGGCGGCACGCCACCTCTTCGAGGTCGCTTCCGGAATCGATTCGCCAGTCCTCGGTGAAGGCGAAGTCCTTCGCCAGGTGCGCGGCGCGCACGAACGGGCTCGAGCAGAGGGCGCCACGGGGCCGATCCTCGACGGTCTGTTCCGCCACGCGGTCGAGGTCGGAAAGCGTGCCCGCACCGAGACCGCGATCGCTCGCGGCACGACATCGCTCGCACATGTCGCCGTCGAGCTCGCCGCCAAACACCTCGGTGGGAGTTTCGACGAAAAACGCGTCGTAGTCGTCGGCGCGGGCGAGATGGGCGAGTCGATCGTCTCAGCGCTCACCCCGCTCGTCCGCCGCGCAATGGTCGTCGTCGCCAATCGAAGCGCCGACAGGGCGGTCGAGCTCGCGAAGGGCCTGAAGGGTCGCGGTGTCCCGCTCGACACGCTCGGCGCCGAACTCGTCGACGCAGACGTCGTCTTCAGCGCAACAGCTGCGAGCGAGGTGCTGCTCAATGCGGACGACCTTCGGCGCGCGCGCACCGGCGGGCACCGCGGCGCGCTGTTGATCGTCGACGCCGCCGTGCCGCGAGATTTCGATCCCGGCGTCGCGCAACTGCCCGGGGTCTCGCTTCTCGACGTCGACGATCTGCGCGCCTACGCCGAGCGCGAGATCGCATCTCGCCGCGCCGAGATCGATCACGTCGTCGAGATCATCGATGACGAGCTCGAGCGGTACGCGCTCGATACCCGGAGCCGGGACGTAGCGCCGCTCGTCACCGCTTTGCGGTCGCGCGCAGAGGACGTCCGTTGCGCAGAGCTCGCCCGGGCCGCGGGCGCGATGTCGGAGATGTCGGATGACCAGCGCGCGGCCGTCGAGCAGATGACGAAGCGCATCGTCGCGAAGCTCGTCCATGAGCCGACCTTCGCATTGAAGCAACAGGCGGGCACCCCGAAAGGTGAGCGGCTCGCCGAAGCGCTGCGGACGCTGTTCGGCCTCTGAGTGGGGTCGTCTCCCGCTCCTCGCGCATCCGGTTCGTGACGATTCTGCGGCTTGCGACTCGGGGTAGTCCCTTGGCGCTCGAGCAGGCCCGGCGTGTCGCCGAACGGTTCGCCCGCCTCGATCCGCCCGTCGATACGGAGATCGTCGTCACAGAAACGCGGGGTGATCGCGACCCCGAACGGCCGATCCGACTGCTCGGTCGTGACGGCGCGTTCGCCGCCGAGGTCGAGCTCGCAGTGCTCGAAGGCCGTGCCGACGTCGCCGTGCACTCCGCGAAGGACCTGCCCTCCGCCGCGCCCTTAGAGGGGCTCGTGCTCGCCGCGACTCCCGAGCGCGTCGACGTGCGCGACGCGCTCGTCGGCAACACCCTCGAGAACCTTCTTCCTGGCGCGCTCGTTGCGACCGGCTCGGCGCGTCGGCGCGCCCAGATCGCGTGGCTGCGGCCCGACCTCGGATTCGTCGAGCTGCGCGGCAATATCGCGACCCGCCTCACGAAGGTGCCGGCGAACGGGGTGGTGGTCGTGGCCTATGCCGCGCTGTTGCGGCTCGGACTCACCGAAACCGCGGACGAGGTGCTCTCGAGCGACGCGGTGCTGCCCCAGGTGGGCCAGGGCGCGCTCGCGTTGCGTTGCCGCTCGGAAGACGCGGCGACCCGGCAACTCTGCGCCGCAATCGACGACTTGCTCGTCCACCGAGCGATCGATGCGGAGCGCGAGTTCCTCGCACGACTCGGCGGTGGGTGCGACGCACCCGTCGGCGCGTATGCGAGTTGCCCGGACGTGTCGTCCCCGGTCCATCTCGAGGCGTTCGTCGCCCGAGAGGACGGCCATGCGCTCGTGCGCGGCGCGCTCGAGGGTAACGATCCGGTCGCGCTCGGCCACGCCCTCGCCGACGACGTGTTGGATCGGCGCGGAGGGCGCGCTCTCATCGCACCCGCCGTCTCATGAGCGAGTCCGGTGCGGGCGATCGATCCGGATCTTCCGCACTTCGGAATTGGACGATCGTCGTCACCCGCCCCGCCCATCAGGCGGACGCGCTCGTCGCGGCGCTCGAGCGCCACGGTGGGATCGTCTTTTCCGTGCCGACGATCGTGATCGAAGCTCCCGATGACGGTGGGTTGCGTCTTCGCGACGCTGCGGCGCATCTGTCCGGGTTCGATTGGGTCGTCTTCACCTCGGAGAACGCGGTCGATCGAATGATCGATGCGCTCGGTGACGTTCGCGGTTTTGCGCAGGTACGCGTCGCTGCGATCGGGCAAGGGACCGCCGAATCGCTCGCGCGGCGCGGTGTCGCCACCCACCTCGTTCCTGAGCAGTACGTCGCCGAGGCACTCGTCCACGCCTTCCCGCACCCAGACGGACACGGAAGGGTTCTTCTCCCACGCGCCGCGGTCGCAAGGGACGTCGTGCCTGAAGGCCTGCGCGAGCTCGGCTGGCACGTCGACGTCGTCGAGGCGTACCGAACGGTCCCGGCGGAGATCTCCCGGTCCGTGCTCGACCGTGTGCGCTCAGCGGACGTCGTCACCTTCACGTCGTCTTCCACGGTGCTCGGCTTTCTCGAAAACGGCGCTGCCTCGGATCTCCCGCCCGTCGTCGCGTCGATCGGCCCGATCACGACGGCCACGGCGGAGGATGCGGGAATCGAGGTGTCGGTCGAAGCGGGCGTGCACACCTCGGCTGGCCTTGCGGAGGCGCTGGTGGCGTTCGCGCGCACGAACGGCGGTCCCGACCGTCGTTCCGCTCGGTCGTAAAGTCGCACTGTGAATTCGAAATCGGCCGTCGCGTTCCCTGGGCGAAGAATGCGTCGTCTGCGCCGCACGGCGGCTATCCGCCGGCTCGTTGCCGACACATCGGTCACGGTCGATGATCTCGCCGCACCGGTCTTCGTGCGCGAGGGAATCAAGGAGCCCGCACCGATCGCGACGATGCCCGGAGTGGTCCAGCACACGGTGGACTCGCTCGTCGTCGAAGCGAAGCGCCTCGTACAGCTCGGAATCCCCGCCCTCGTGCTGTTCGGCGTTCCCGAGGAAAAGGACGGACGGGGAAGCGGTGCTTCGAACCCGGACGGAATCGCGCAGCGGGGGTTGCGCGCGGTGCGCGACGCGATCGGAGACGAGCTCGCGCTTATCGCGGATCTCTGCCTCGACGAGTACACCGATCACGGACACTGTGGGCTGCTCGATGCGCACGGTGTCGTCGACAACGACGCGACCCTCGAGCGCTACGCCGAAGTGGCCCTCGCCCAAGCAGCCGCAGGAGCGGACATCGTCGCCCCGAGCGGGATGATGGACGGTCAGGTGCGGGCGATCCGGTCTGCGCTCGACGAATCAGGTCATAGCGCCGTTGCGGTGCTTGCCTACGCGGCGAAGTACGCCTCCGCGATGTACGGGCCGTTCCGCGACGCCGTCAATGTAACGATCGCCGACGGCGGTGACCGACGCAGCTATCAGGAGGATCCGGCGCGCTCAGACGAGGGTATCGCCGAAGCGTTGCTCGACGTCGCGGAAGGTGCGGACATCGTGATGGTGAAGCCCGCGCTCCATTACCTCGACGTCCTCTCCGACGTCTCCCGCGCCGTCGACGTCCCGGTTGCCGCGTATCACGTGAGCGGGGAGTACGCGATGCTCGTGGCGGCAGCCCAACTCGGCGCGATCGATCTCGACTCGGCGATCACAGAGACCTTGCTCGCGATCAAGCGTGCCGGAGCCGATTTCATCCTCACATACTTCGCGCAACGCGCAGCCGAGCTCTTCAGCGTTCGCTGAAACAATGGAACACAAAAAGAGCGCCGACCTGTACCGGCGCGCGCGAGGCGCCATTCCCGGAGGGGTGAACTCCCCGGTGCGCGCCTTTAAGTCCGTGAACGCGGAGCCGTACTTCGTCGCGCGCGGGAAAGGCGCCTACATCTTCGACGTCGACGGGAACCGCTACATCGATTACGTCCAGTCGTGGGGCGCGTCGATCCTCGGCCATGCGCACCCCGCCGTCATCGATGCCGTCTCCAGCGCGTCGTCGCGAGGGACGTCGTTCGGGGCCCCGACGGAGGCAGAGACCCTGCTTGCAGAAAAGGTCGTCGCGTCGGTTCCCGGTTGCGACATGGTGCGGCTCGTCTCGTCGGGAACCGAGGCCGCGATGTCGGCGATTCGCCTCGCCCGCGCGGCGACGTCTCGCCGGCGGATCGTGAAGTTCGCTGGCTGCTACCACGGCCACTCCGATGCGCTGTTGGCCGCCGCGGGGAGTGGTCTTGCGACGTACGGATTGCCCGCGTCCGCCGGCGTGCCGGAGTCGGCCGTCGCCGAGTCGATCGTCGTGCCGTACAACGTCGTGCCCGAGCTCGACGAGCGGGTCGCCTGCGTCATCGTCGAGCCGGTGGCCGCGAATATGGGCCTCGTTCCACCGGAAGAGGGGTTCCTCGCCGGCTTGCGCGACGCCTGCGACGAGGTTGGGGCGCTGTTGATCTTCGACGAGGTGATCACGGGTTTTCGCCTCGGGCGCTCCGGCGCGACGGGCCTTTACGGCGTGTGCCCGGACCTGTTCTGCTTCGGCAAGGTGGTCGGCGGCGGGCTGCCGCTCGCCGCCTTCGGGGGGCGGCGCGACCTGATGGAACAGCTCGCCCCCGACGGTCCCGTCTACCAAGCGGGGACGCTTTCTGGGAATCCCGTCGCGACCGCCGCGGGTCTCGCCGTCTTGGAGCTGCTCACCGACTCGGTGTACGTCGAGCTTGCCGGCAACGTGCGGCGCCTCGCGGACGGGGTCGCTGGGGCCCTGCGTTCCGCGGGTCTCGACGTCCAGGTCCCGGTGGTGTCGACGCTCTTTTCGGTCTTCTTCGCGGCCGCGCCGGTGCGCGATTACGACGACGCGGCTCGCGCCGGAGCGAACGGCCGCTACACGCCGTTCTTCCACGCCATGCTCGACGCCGGGATCGCGCTCGCGCCGAGTCCGTACGAAGTCGCGTTCTGTTCGCTCGCCCACGAACCAGGCGACATCGACGAGACGATCGCCGCGGCGGGGGCGGCAGCGACCCTCGTCGCGAAGAGCGCCTAAGTTCCTACGCCGCGTTCATCGCGATCTGTTCGATCGCGCGGTAGGCGATCTCGGCCGGCGCGAGTTCGTCGGTGCGCAGCTGGTTCGACATGATTCGCAACAGCCACTCCATCAGCGAACGCGAATGCATGCCGGTGGCGACCAGGACGCGCATCACGTCCGGCTGCCCGAGGAAGCGCATCGAGGCACTTGCCGCTTTGTAGTAGAGGCCGTAGTTCTCCTGAAGCTTCCGTTCGTACGCCTCGAGGACGCGCAGATCATTCGATGCGATTGCCTCGGCGACGTACGCGGCGGCGATCCGGCCCGTCTCATAGCCGTACGAGATCCCTTCGCCGTTGAAGGGGTTGATCGACCCCGAGGAGTCGCCGCACAGCACGTAGTCGGGCCCGTGACGCGGAGTAACGGAGAGCCCCATCGGCAACCGGCCGCCCGTCGGCTCGCTCAATGCGGTCTTCGCTTCGAGTCCCCACGAGGCCGGCGCCATCGCGACGAACGCCTCCATGAGCCGCGTCGTGTTCAGTCCTTTCAGGCGCTTCTCGGTCGACAACACGCCGACGCCGACGTTCACCCGTCCGTCGCCGAGGGGGAAGATCCATCCGTAGCCCGGGATCGATGCGCCTTCGGGGTCGTGCAGATCGAGGTGCGATTCGATCCAGTGCTCGGCGTGTCGCGGCGAGGCGTAATAGCCGCGCAGCGCCATCCCCTGCGGCACCGACTTGTCCCTGACGGCTCCGAGGGCGCGCCCAAAGCGCGAGTTCGCCCCGTCGGCCACGATGAGGACCCGGGCGGCGATCTCGGTTTGTTCGCCCGTGTCCCCGTCGCGCACCAACGCGCCGATCGCCTGCCCACCAGAACAGGCATCCGGCCCGAGGGGCGCGAGCGCTTCACAACCCTCGACGACGAGCGCCCCCGCTTTCTCGGCGCGCGACGAGACGAGCGCGTCGAGGTCGAAGCGGGTGATGACGTAGCCGTGCCGCCCGAAGCCGGCGTGAGCGGGCCACCGCAAATTGAGCTCCTTGCCGTACGCGAGGGCACGGAGCCCCTCGAAGCGGTGGTGGCTAGCCAGCATGTCGGCGAGCCCCATGTCGTCGAGCTGGCGGACGGCTCGCGGTGTGAGCCCGTCGCCGCAGGTTTTCTCGCGGGGGAAGTGCTTCTTTTCGACGGCCACGACGTCGTAGCCCGCATCGGCGAGCCAGTACGCGGCCGCGGCGCCCGCGGGTCCGGCGCCGACGATCAGCACGTCACAGCGCGAAGGCAGGCGCGGCACGCGTGTTCGGGAGGCGTCAGGCATGTTGGGACGTTACAAGCCCCGTGCGCTCAGCCTTCGCATCGCGCAGTACCGGGCGCCGATGTGAACGAATCGCGGACGCCGTGGTAGAACCGGCCCGAGACCATGGGAAGCCTCGACAGCTACCTCCCGATCTTCATCCTCTTCGTGCTCGCGATGCTCTTTGCCGGGCTATCGATCACCGCGTCGCGCGTTATGTCGCCGTACCGGCCGAACGCCGCCAAGCAATCGCCGTATGAGTGCGGGATCGTCCCGACCTACCAGCCGCCCCAGCGCTTCCCGGTTCGCTTCTACCTCGTGGCGATGGTCTTCATCATCTTCGACATCGAGATCATCTTCTTGTTCCCCTGGGCGGTCGTCTACAACGAGCTCGGCAGATTCGGCCTCGTCGAGGTGCTCGTCTTCGCCGGGGCGGTGATCTTTTCCCTCATCTATCTCGTCGCCGCCGGCGGGCTCGACTGGGGACCGCTGAAGCGGGTTCGCCCCCTGCAGCCTTCCGGCCAGCGCACGACGACCTCCACCGTGCAGCGCATCGGACGCCGGGGCCACGAGGCGGCATAGCGATGGAACTCGAATCCTGGCAGGGCCTCGAGTCGCTGAGCCACAACGTGCTCACGGGTGCGCTCGAGGAGTTCGTGAAGTGGGCGCGACGGAACTCCATGTGGCCGGCGACCTTCGGGCTCGCGTGCTGCGCCATCGAATTGATGGCGGCGGGGACCGCCGAGTACGACCTCGCGCGCTTTGGGATGGAGGTGTTCCGTCCTTCGCCCCGCCAGGCGGACCTGATGGTCGTCGCCGGGAGGGTCTCCCAGAAAATGGCTCCCGTTTTGCGCCAGGTCTACGACCAAATGATGGAGCCGAAGTGGGTGATCTCGATGGGCGTCTGCGCGTCGACGGGCGGAATGTTCAACAACTACGCGATCGTGCAAGGCGTTGACGAGATCGTCCCGGTCGACGTCTACGCACCCGGGTGTCCGCCCTCACCGACGATGCTCATCCATTCGATTCTCACCCTGCACGAAAAGGTGCGGACAGGTGAGATCACGCGCCGTCGAGCCGAGCGTCGCGGCGGAGCGGCGATCGACGTCGCCGCCGAGGTTCCCGGCTGGACCCAGCCGCAGCCGCAACCGGTGCGCCTCGGGACGCCCCGCTAATGACCGGCAGCGCGACCAGCGGGGCCGCGCCGCGCCATCGCGTCGCCGACGACGTCGACGCCTTGGGAGGCGTTCCCTTCGTCGATTCGCTCGGCGACGAGGTCTATCTGCCTTCGCGCGAGCAGTACGTTGGGGTTGCCTCGGCGCTTCGTGAAGCCGGATTCGTCATGTGCGCGGATCTCTGCGGGGTCGACTACCTCACCCAGCCGGGGCGGGCGCTTCCGGACGGCGTCACAGCGACGCGCTTTGAGGTCGCTGTCGTCCTCCGATCGCTCGAACCCTCGCGCGTCGTGCGGCTGCGCGTGCTCGTCCCCGAAGACGACCCGACGTGTCCGACGCTCTACGGCCTCTACCCCGGGGTCGAGAACATGGAGCGCGAGGCCTACGACATGTTCGGCATCCGCTTTTCGGGGCACCCGGACCCGACGCGGATCTTGATGCCCGAGGATTGGGAGGGTCATCCCCTGCGGCGCGATTACGGCGTCGGTCGCGTGCCGGTCCAGTTCAAAGGGGCACCGGGGCCGCGATGAGCAAGGACATCGAACCGCATCGGGTCGCGACGCCCGCCACGCTCCGTTCCGTGGTCGCGCAGCGTCTCTCGTCCGAGACCTGGGAGCGGGGCCAGGAGATGCAGCCTGTCGGCGCCACCTCGGTCGTCGAGCGCGCGATCGAGCACGGCGGCGTGCTCCGGCTGTCCGAATCCGCGTCGCTCGATCCGGGGTCGGAGGACGCCGTCTTCGGCGACGACGAGACGATGATCCTCAACGTCGGGCCGCAGCACCCGTCGACCCACGGCGTGTTGCGGATGATGGTCGAGCTGCAAGGCGAGATGGTGCTCCGTTCGAAGCCGGTGGTCGGCTACCTCCACACCGGCATGGAAAAGACTGGCGAGACGCTCACCTACGTCCAGGGCGCGACGAACGTCACGCGCATGGACTACCTCTCGCCGCTGTTCAACGAGCTCGTCTACGCGCTCGCGGTGGAAAAGCTCCTCGGAGTCGATATCCCGCCGCGCGCCACATGGATCCGCATGCTGATGTGCGAGCTCAACCGGATCTCGAGTCACGTCATGTGGGCGGCGACGAACGGGTTGGACCTCGCGTCGTCGACGATGATGATCTTTGGTTTCCGCGAACGCGACCTCGTGCTGCAGTTCTTCGAAAAGGTCACCGGCTTGCGGATGAACCACAACTACATCCGCCCGGGCGGGGTGGCAGCGGACCTTCCCGACGGCTGGGAGGACGACGTCGAAGTCGTCATCGACACGGTCGGCGCTCGGCTTTCCGACTACGACGAGCTCATCACCGGCCAGCCGATCTTCCGCGAGCGGACCGAGGGTGTCGGCATCGTCGGATCCGAGGCGCTGATCGCGCTCTCCGCGACCGGCCCGGTGTTGCGCGGCTCCGGCGTCGCCTACGACGTGCGACGTGCTCACCCCTACCTCGCCTACGACGAAGTCGAATTCGATGTCGTCGTCGGCACCGTCGGTGACGCGTTCGACAGATACGCGGTGCGGCTGAACGAAGTGCGCGAGTCGATCAAGATCGTTCGCCAGATCTTGGACAAGATGCCGTCCGGCGATTACCGAGCGCAGGACAAGAAGGTCACGCCGCCGCCGCGCGCCCGCATCGACGAGTCGATGGAGGCGCTCATCCACCACTTCAAGCTGTTCACGTCTGGCATCGAGCCCCCGCCCGGGGAGACCTACGTCGCAGTCGAATCCCCACGTGGGGAGCTCGGCTGCTACCTCGTCTCGGACGGGTCGAATCACCCGATGCGGATGCACATCCGCGCGCCGAGCTTCGTGAACCTGCAGTCCGTTCCCGTGATGCTCGCCGGGGGACTGGTCGCCGACATGATCGCCATCCTGTCGTCGGTCGATCCGATCTTGGGCGAGGTCGACCGCTGATGGCGCGCTTTGACGCGAGGAACCGCGAGCGCGCCGAAGCGTTGGTCGCGCTGTACCCATTCCCGCGCTCCGCGCTGATCCCGCTCTGCCACCTCGCGCAGGCTCAGGACGGCTATCTGACCCGCGAGGCGATGGAGGAGATCGGCGAACTCTGCGGCGTGACCGCCACCGAGGTGTACGGCACCGCGACGTTCTACGAGATGCTGTTCACCGAACCCGTCGGGACACACGTCATCGCGATCTGCACGAACATCGCCTGCATGCTCGAGGGGGCCTACGAGCTCTTGGCGCACGCCGAGGACACGCTCGGCATCCATGCCGGCCAGACGACCGAAGACGGCGATTTCACCCTCGAGGAGGCGGAGTGCTTGGCCGGATGTGACCTCGCGCCGTGCGTGCAGGTGAACCATCGCTTTGTCGGCGCGCTCGACACCGATGGATTCGACGCACTGCTCGACGACTTGCGCTCTGGCCGTCGCTCGAACGAGATCCCGCGCCACGGGATCTTGTGCCGCGTCGAACGGTCCGTCGGTCTGCCGGGAAATGCCGGCGCTTCGGGGAAGCAGACGCCGCGATGATCACGTCGGCGCAGCCCATCGTGACAAGGCGCGTGCACGATGAGGATTCGTACACGCTCGAGCGATACCTGGCGACGGGCGGCTACGACGGGCTGAGGCGCGCGTTGCAGATGACGCCGGAGCAGGTGCACGAGGAGGTGAACACGGCGAGCCTGCTCGGTCGAGGCGGCGCCGGTTTCCCAGCCGGGCGCAAGTGGTCGATGGTGCGGCCCGCCGATGTGACCTATCTCGTCGTGAACGGGGACGAGTCCGAGCCCGCCACCTTCAAGGACCATCTCCTCATCGAACGCGACCCGCATCAGATCATCGAGGGCACGGCGATCGCCGCGTACGCGCTCGGGGTGAGCCGCGCCTTCATCTTCTGCCGCGGGGAGTTCGCGCTCGGCCTCGAGCGCCTCCAGCTCGCGTGCAACGAGGCGTACGAGTACGGCGCGCTCGGCAAGGACGTCTTCGAGTCGCCGTTCTCCGTCGACATCGTCATCCATCCCGGGGCGGGTGCGTACATCTGCGGGGAGGAGACCGCGCTTTTGGAGAGCCTCGAAGGAAAGCGAGGCTTCCCGCGCATCAAACCGCCGAATTTCCCGGCGGCGATCGGCTTGTACGGTGAACCGACCGTCGTGAACAACGTCGAGACGGTCTCATCCTTGCCGTGGATCGTGCTCAACGGTGGCGCCGCCTTCGCCGCGCTCGGAGAGGGTTCCTCGGCGGGCACGCGCGTCTTCGCGCTCTCCGGACGCGTCGAGCGGGTCGGTTGGTACGAGATCGAGATGTCGAAGACGACGTTTCGCGATCTCATCTACGACCCCTCCCTCGGCGGCGGCATCAAAGACGGCCGCGAGCTGAAGGCCTTCATTCCGGGCGGCGTCTCTGCGCCCTGGTTCGGCCCCGACCAGCTCGACCTCGGTCTTGACCAAGACGCGGTCGGCAAGGCCGGGTCGATGCTCGGCTCGGGCTCGGTCGTAGTCATGGACGACACGACGTGCGTGGTGCGTGCCGCGTGGCGCATCACGCGCTTTTTCCACCGCGAGTCCTGTGGCCAGTGCACGCCGTGTCGCGAAGGTGGCCAGTGGCTCGAGAAGATCCTGCGCCGAATCGAGTCCGGTGATGGGCGCCACTCCGACGTCGAGCTGCTGATGGACGTCTGCGACAACATCTCGCCGGGGGTGAGTTGGCCGCCGCAGCAGACGACGATCTGTGTCCTCGGACCGTCGATGCCGTCGTCGATCGCGTCGGCGATCCGGATGTTCCCCGAAGAATTCGCCGACCACGTCGAGCGTGGCGGGTGCCCGTTCTCCCGCGTCGACGCCACCGTGGGGGCGTGATGACGACCGAAACGCAACAGACGGTCAACGCCACGATCAACGGACGTCAGATCGCGGCCGGCCCGAACGAACTGATCATCGACGTTGCCGAGCGCAACGGGGTGTACATCCCGCGCTTTTGCTACCACCCGCGCATGGCTCCGGTCGGGATGTGCCGGATGTGTCTCGTCGAGGTTTCCGGCCCGAGGGGGTTCTCGCTCCAACCGGCCTGCTTCTTCACCGTCCAAGACGGACAGGAGATCCGCACCGACACCGAAAAGGCGCGCAAGGCCCAAATCGGCGTGCTCGAGTTCTTGCTCGTCAACCACCCGCTCGACTGCCCGGTCTGCGACAAGGGGGGTGAGTGCCCCCTGCAGGACCAGGCGCTCTCGTACGGTCCTGGCGAGAGCCGCTACGTCGAGGAAAAGCGGCACTTCGCGAAGCCGATCGAGATCGGGCCGCTCGTGCTGTTGGATCGCGAGCGCTGCATCCAGTGCGCGCGCTGCACGCGTTTTTCCGAGGAGATCGCGGGCGACGCGATGATCAACCTCGCGTTCAGGGCGGACGTCGTCGAGGTGGCGACGTTCCCCGAGTCGCCGTTCACGTCGCACTTCGCCGGGAACACGATCCAGATCTGTCCCGTCGGTGCGCTCACCTCGCCGGCGTACCGGTTCCGGGCGCGCCCGTGGGATCTCGAGCAGGTCGAGACGACGTGCACGAGCTGCGCCGTCGGCTGCCGGATCGCCGCGCAGTCGTCCGCGGGACAGATCGTGCGACACCTCGGCATCGACTCCGATCCGGTGAACCAGTCGTGGCTTTGCGACAAGGGTCGCTACGGCTTCGAAGCGGTGCATTCGAAAAAGCGTCTCTCCGAGCCGCTTGTGCAGCGCGGCGACGAGTTCGTCCCGACGACGTGGCGCGTCGCCTTGGACGAGGTGGCGACGTACCTGCGCGAGACGATCGAGCGGTCCGGACCCGAGTCGATCGCGGCGATCGGCGGCGCGCGATTGTCGAACGAGGACGCCTACGCCTGGGCGCGCCTTTTGAAATCTGTCGTACGAACCGATTCCGTCGATGCGCAGGTAGGCGACGGAATCCCCGCGGACGCCGTCGTCGGTCTCCCGCACGCGACGATCGACGAAGCCACGCGAGCGCGCGTGCTCGTGACGTTGACCGGCGACCTCCACGAGGAGCTGCCGATCCTGCACCTTCGCCTGAAGCTCGCCGCGGAGCATGGACTGAGGATCATCGAGTGCACGCCGGCTCGGACGCCGCTCAGCGAGCACGCCGAAGAGACGATCGCGTATCTGCCAGGTGAGTCAGCCGCGCTCGTCGCCGCGCTCTTGGACGGATCCGCCCGCGCGCCGGCGCGCGTCGATCAGGACGCGCTGAAGCGGGCGCGCGCGCTCATCGGCAACGACGGCGACGGAGTCGTCATCGCGATCGGGCGACCGACGCTCTCGGAGCCAGAAGCGACGGCAGGGAACGCGGCGGCGCTCTTCGCTCGCGCGCTGCCGAAGGCGCGCTTCCTGGTCGCGCTGCGGCGCGCGAACACGCACGGCGCGCTCGACATGGGACTCGCGCCGGGACTCCTTCCCGGTCGCGTGGGTCTCGAGGCCGGTCGCGACTGGTACGAAGCGCGCTGGGGAGCGCTCCCTGCGGTCGAAGGTCGCGACGCCCGAGGCATCCTCCAAGCGGCGGTCGACGGCGACATCTCGGTGCTCGTGCTCCTCGGCGCCGACCCGCTGTCGGACTTTCCGGACCGCTCGCTCGCCCGAGCGGCGCTCGAGCAGTGCCGCCACGTCATTTTCGTCGGCACCCACCCGAACGCGTCATCCGATCTCGCCCACGTCATCGTGCCGGTCGCCGGCGACGGCGAGCGTGGCGGGACCACGACGAACCTCGAAGGACGGGTGACGCGACTGGCCCCGAAGGTCGTGCCGCCCGGCGTCGCCTGGCCGGCGTGGGCGGTCGCCGCCGAACTCGCGCGCCGGCTCGGCGTGAACTTCGACTACGAGGGCATCGACGCGATCTCGGGCGAGATCGCGTTCGTCGCCCCCGCGTACAAGGGCATCGACGCAGCGGTGGTCGGCGAGCCGAGGCGGAGAGACGGCGCCGTCGTCCCACTCGGCGCGACGTCGGTGTCGATCGCGACCTCCGGGCCGCGTCCGATTGACCCGATGGCGACGCCCGGGATCCTTTCCACCGAATCCCAGGGAGCGCCGCTTTCTACCGGGCAAGGGCTTCCGCTCGGCGGGTCTCCGCCGAGCGCGCGAAACGGCACGCATGCCGGTGCCGCGCCGTCGCTCGTCACCTTCCCTTCCGGCGACATCGTCGTGCCGACGCCGCCAGCGCCGCCACCGGACGGCTCCTTGCGCCTCTTGATCAAGCGGGCGCTGTTCGATCGCGGCTCGCTGTCAGAGGCGACTCCGTCGTTCACCCGGCTCGTCGGACAGCCGGTGCTCGCCGTCCACCCCGACGTGCTCGCCGAGATCGGTGTCGGAGTCGGCGCCGAGGTGCTCGTGCGGTCCGAAGCCGGGGTGATCGCGATTCGGATCGCGAAGGACCCCTCCCTGTCGCGTCATATCGGCTCGATCACCGCGAATCTCGAAGCGCCCGGCGAACCGCTCGAGCGCGCACTCCTCGATGCGCGGCTCAAAGCGAATGACATCAAGGTGGAGCGGATCTGATGGGCGACCCGCTCTTCAGCCACGGCGTCGGCCTCGCCGTCTTCCTCATCGTCTTGGTGAAGGCCGCGGTCGCGTTCGGGTTCCTGCTCATTTCGGTGCTGTTGATGATCTGGTTCGAGCGCAAGGTCATCTCCGACATGCAGAACCGGATCGGACCCAACCGCGCCGGGAAGTTTGGACTCCTGCAGACACTCGCCGACGGCACGAAGCTGTTTTTCAAAGAGGACCTGCTGCCCGATCGTGCCGACCGCTTCGTCTTCCGGCTCGCGCCGCTGCTCTCGGTCATCCCGGCGTTTCTGATCTTCGCGATCGTCCCCGTCGGCGGGGTCGTCACGATCGCGCACCACACGGTGGAGCTCCAGGTCGCCGACCCGCCGATCGGCATCCTGTTCCTTCTCGCCCTTTCGTCGATGGCGGTGTACGGCGTGATGCTCGCCGGCTGGTCGTCGGGATCGAAGTACCCGTTGCTCGGTTCAATCCGTGCCTCCGCGCAGATGGTCTCGTACGAGGCGGCCCTCGGTCTCACCATCGTCACGGTCGTGCTCGAAGCGCACGGGCTCTCGACGCGGGCGATCGTCCAGTCCCAGGCGGCGCATTTTTGGAACTGGAACGTCATCCGTCTCGTCTTCGTACCGTTCTTCGTCTTTTTCATCGCCAGCACAGCCGAACTCAACCGGCCACCGTTCGACCTCGCCGAGGGCGAATCCGAGCTCGGTGGTGGCTACCACACCGAGTACTCGTCGCTGCGCTTCGCGCTGTTCTTCCTCGCCGAGTTCATGAACACCGTGACGTGGTCGGCGGTCATCGTGACGTTGTTCTTCGGCGGCCCGGACGGCCCGGGCTTCCACGTCGTGCGGTGGCTGTGGCCGATTCTGTGGTTTTTGGGGAAGACCGTCGTCTTTTTGTACGCGCAGGTCTGGATCCGTGCTGCACTGCCTCGGCTCCGGTACGACCAGCTGATGGACCTCGGCTGGAAGTGGCTGATCCCGATCTCGCTCGCTTGGCTTTTGATCGTCTCGGGCGCGCTCATCTCGGCGGGATGGGCGTTCGCGATCGCGGGCGCCGCCGTCGTTGTCGCGGCGGGGTTGGCGAGGGCGCGCCACGTCTCGCGCAAACGACGCGAAGCCCTCTCCGAGCAACCCCTGACGCCGCTCACGCCGTTCGGCGTGCACCCGGCGGGGGAGGACTGAGATGGGGCTTTCTCGCGCCTTCCCGTTCCTCGGCGGCTTCAAGGTCGCGCTGAAGCAGGTCCTCGAGCCGCGGATCACCGTCGAGTATCCGAAGGTGAAGCGGCCGAAGCCACCGCGTCTGCACGGGCGCCACGTTCTCAACCGCTACGAGGACGGGATGGAAAAGTGCATCGGCTGCGAGTTGTGCGCGGCGGTCTGTCCCGCCGACTGCATCTACGTGCGCGGGGCGGGGAACCCGCTCGACGCGCCCGTGTCGCCCGGCGAGCGCTACGGCTACGTGTACGAGATCAATTATCTGCGGTGCATCCATTGTGATCTCTGTGTTGAGGCCTGCCCGACCGAGGCGATCACCGAGTCGAAGCTCTTCGAGTTCTCCTTCACGAACCGCGCCGACGCGATCTACACGCGCGACGAGCTCTTGGTCGACGACACCGGCCGCCCGAAGCAGCTCCCGTGGGAGGACTGGCGCGAGGGAGAGGACGAGCACACGTCGGCGTGGATGCGGGCGACTTCGCCGTCGGGCGCGGCGGCTTACGAGGGCACCGTGGAGTGGTCTGCCGAACTCGGTTACGGCGTGCGTGCGCCGGAGGCTGGGCAACACGGGGTGCGCGACGACGAGGCAACCGGCAACATCGAGATCCGCGAGACCCAGGCGAAGAAGATCCCCCGGCGATTCGGCGGGAAGGTCTTCTGATGCCCGTCATCGTCGCGACCCCGACGATCCCTGACCTCGCGACCTTCATCGTCGCGGCTGTCATCGTGATCGCGGGTGCGCTCGGCGTCGTCTTCGCGAGAAACCCGATCCACGCCGCGCTGAGCCTCGTGGCGACGCTATTCGGCGTCGCCGTGCTGTTCGTCGAGGAGAACGCACAGTTCCTCGCCGCGGTACAGGTGATCGTGTACGCCGGCGCGATCGTCGTCCTCTTCCTCTTTGTCGTGATGTTGCTCGGCGTCGATCGTCGCGAGCGGGTCCTTGTCGATCAGTTCCGCGGCCAGCACTGGATCGCAGGCGGGCTCGGCGCGCTCATCCTCGCCGAGGTCCTGTTGCTCGGAACGGGACACTGGTCGACGGGCGCCCACTCGACGACGGCGAGGTTGGACCAACCGGCGTCGAACGTCGCGCAGCTCGGAAGGGCGATCTTCACGACGTATCTCCTGCCCTTCGAGATCACCTCGGCGCTGTTGGTCGTCGCCGTGATCGCGGCAGTCGTGTTGGCGCGCCGCGGCGATGAGCCCGCCGGAGACGCCGAGATCGAGATCGACGACGTCGAAGAGGATGACAAGGTCGGTCAGCCGTGAGCATCGACGCCTCGTGGTACCTCACGCTCGCCGCCGTGCTCTTCACGATCGGCGCTATCGGGTTGTTGGTGCGCCGCAATGTGCTCGTGATGTTCATGTGTGTCGAGCTCATGCTGAATGCGGCGAATCTCACGTTCATCACGTTCGCCCGCGAGCTGAACGACATCGGTGGGCAGGTCGCAGTGTTCTTCGTCCTCGTAGTCGCCGCAGCTGAGGTTGTCGTCGGGCTCGGGATCATCGTCGCCATCTTCCGACGGCGCTCGAACGCGACCGCGGACGACGCGCACGTGCTGAAGGGTTGATCGGGTGCTGCACGCCTCGTACCTGATCCCGCTCTTCCCGCTGGCCGGCTTCACGCTGTTGACGTTCGCCGGCCGCCGGATCGGCAAGCCTCTCGCGGGTTGGATCGCGACCCTGGCGGTGGCGGCCTCGTTCGTCGTCTCCGTCGGCGTCCTCGTCGAACTTTTCCGCAGGGCACCGTCGTCGCGCCGATTCAGCGAGAACTGGTTCACGTGGTTCAGCGTCGACCGGCTCCACGTCACAGCCGGTGTGCTGATCGACCCCTTGTCGGTGACGATGATCCTGTTCGTCACCGGAGTCAGCGCCATCATCCACCTCTACGCGATCGGCTACATGGATCACGACGAGGACTTCGCGAAGTTCTTCGCCTACTTCAACCTCTTTGTGTTCTCGATGCTGATGCTCGTGCTGGCCAACAATCTGCTCCTCACGTTCTTCGGCTGGGAGGGCGTCGGCGTCTGCTCGTATTTCCTCGTCGCGTTCTGGTTCTCGCGCCCGACCGCGGCGAGCGCCGGCAAGAAGGCGATGATCTACAACCGCATCGGCGACGCCGGCTTCCTCATCGCAATCTTTTTGATCTTCGAGCGCACCGGCAGCCTCGACTACGGCGTCGTCTTCTCGAAGCTGCACACGATCTCGAGCGCGGATCTCACCGCGATCGCTCTGTTGTTGTTTTTGGGGGCGGTCGGAAAGTCCGCACAGATCCCGCTTTTCCCGTGGCTCGCCGACGCGATGGAGGGTCCCACACCGGTCTCGGCGCTCATTCACGCCGCGACGATGGTGACGGCCGGCGTCTATTTGATGTGCCGGATCAACCCGATCCTCCACGCCGTGCCGGACGCGGCGCACGTCGTCGCGTGGGTCGGCGCGGCGACGGCGTTCGTGGCGGCGATGGCGGCGTGCGCGCAGCAGGACATCAAAAAGGTGCTCGCCTACTCGACGGTCTCCCAACTCGGCTACATGTTCTTGGCCGCCGGCTCCGGCGCGTACGTCGCGGCCATCTTCCTCATGCTGACGCACGCCTTCTACAAGGCGCTGTTGTTCTTGGGTGCCGGCTCGGTGATCCACGCCCTCGACGACGAACAAGACCTGAAGAAGATGGGCGCGTTGCGGTTCGTCATGCCGCTCACCGCATTGACGTTCCTCGTGGCGTGGTTCGCTATCGCCGGTGTGCCGCCGTTCAGCGGCTTTTGGTCGAAGAGCCAGGTGCTCGAGAGCGCCTGGGCCGTGTCGCCAGCATTGTGGGCGATCGGCGCGGTGACCGCGGTGCTCACCGCCTACTACATCGGGCGTGAGTTCATGCTGGTCTTCCAGGGCGAGCGCCGCTGGTCAGAGGCGCGTCCCGGCGGACACGAGGTGAAGGACCCCGGTTGGGTGATGCTCGGCCCACTCGTCGTCCTCGCCTTCTTCTCCCTCTTCGCGCTGTTCATCAACCTGCCGTTCCATCCGACCTGGCCGTTCCTCGAGCGCTGGCTCCATCCCGTCGTCGGCGCTTCGCTCGCCTCTCCGCTCTACTCGCCAGGAGCGCTGTGGGGATTCGGTATCGCCGATGCCGTGTTCGCGATCGTCGGCGTCGGGCTGTCGTGGCAGCTGTGGAAGGCCGTCTCCTCGCGACCGGCGCTCGAACCGCGGTTTTTGTTGATGGCATGGTTCGTTGACTGGAGCTACGACCACTTCATCGCCCGGCCCTCGAGGGTGCTCGCCGAGTTCACGGGCGCGGTCGTCGAACGCCGGGTGATCGACGGTGCCGTCGAGGGGATCGGCCGGTTCACCCGCAGAGCCGGTGACCGGGTGCGCCGGGTCCAGACCGGCTACGTGCGGACGTACGCGCTCGCCGTCGCGGTCGGCGTCGTCGTGCTCGTCGCCTACCTCGCGACGCGGGCGGGGAGATAGCCGTGTCCGGACAGCACGCCTTCCCGTATCTCACGACGCTCGTTCTGCTGCCGGCGGGCGCGGCGGTACTGACGCTGTTCATCCCGCGGCGCGCCCGTGGCCTGGTGCGGATGGTCGGCGTCGCCGCGTCGTTTGGCGTTCTCGGCATCTCGGCGGCGGTGTTGGCCCTATTCAAGACCCGCGACGGCGGCTACCAGATGGCCAGCACGCACGCATGGATCGCTTCGCTCGGGATCTCGTGGAACCTCGGCATCGACGGGATCTCGCTTTTCCTCGTGTTGTTGACGGCGTTCTTGTTCGTCGTCGCGCTCGTCGGGGCGAACGAGGCGCGGGACCAGAAGGCCTTCACCACCTGGGTGCTCCTACTCGAAGCCGCCTGCCTCGGGTCATTCCTTTCGATCGACCTGCTGCTGTTCTTTCTGTTCTTCGAGTTGACCCTCGTTCCTGTCTACTTCCTGATCGGTGGTTGGGGGCTCGAGCACCGCGCCCACGCCGCGTTGAAGTTCTTCATCTACACCTTCGCCGGCTCCGCCATGATGCTCGTCGGCATCCTGTCGCTCGTCTCGATCCATTCGGGCCAGACCGGGGTCACGACCTTCGACGTGCGCCAGCTCGCGAACACGCATCTTTCGGGTACCGCCGGTGTGCTGCTTTCGCTCTCGTTCCTCGCCGCGTTCGCGGTGAAGGCGCCGATCTTCCCGTTCCACACGTGGTCGCCCGATGCGTACCGCGAGGCGCCCCTCGCGGGATCGGTACTGCTCGCCGGGATCATGGCGAAGATCGGAACCTACGGGATCATCCGGTTCAACCTCGGGCTGTTCCCGCACGCCACGGTCGTGCTCGCGCCGGTGTTCTTGTCGCTCGGCGTCGCCGGGATCCTCTACGGTGCCATCGTCGCCGCGGTGCAGCGCGACCTGAAGCGCGTCGCCGCGTTCAGCTCGCTCTCGGGCATCGGCTTCATCGTCGTCGGTGCGTTCGCGCTCTCCGGCGAGTCGGTGTCGGGTGCCGTGCTGCAGATGGTGAACCATGGGATCCTCATTGCGGCGCTCTTCCTGGTGGTCGCGATGGTCTCGCGCCGCGGCGGCACCCTTTCGGTCGACGGTTTGGGCGGCCTGCAGCGCAAGGCGCCGAAGCTCGCCGCGGTGTTCATCGTCGTCGTCCTCGCGACGATCGGGGTGCCGGGTCTGAACGGATTCATCGGAGAGTTCTTGATCCTCTCCGGCACCTTCTTGGTCCACCGCTGGTGGGCGATCGTCGCCGTCGTCGGTGTGATCCTCGCCGCGGTCTACTTCTTGTGGGTGTACCAGCAGATCTTCCATGGTCCGGAAGGAACCGTCGCGATACGCCCGTTCGCAGAGATCAGCTGGCGTGAGGCGGCGGTCGTCGCGCCGTTGATCGGGCTGATCGTCTTTTTGGGTGTGTGGCCGAAGCCCGTACTCGACCGGATCACGCCGTCGGTCGATCGTCTCGTCAACCACGTCGAGGTCGTCGGACACCAGCGGGTGCCGGAGAACGCGCGACCCCTCCTCGCCTCGCACGCAAAGGCACGCCGGTGATCACCGTGCTCGCCTCGATCTTCGCCGCGACCCAGATCACGCTGCCGCGCATCGACTACACGGCGATCCTTCCTGAGCTGTTCCTGCTCGGCGGGGCGCTCGTGTTGATCACGATGTCGGCGTTGTTCTCGCGCCAACCGCCGACCTCCGCCTACGCGACGGTGTCGATCGGAGCCGGAGTCGGCGCGCTCACGACATCGTTGGTCCTCTGGCACGACGTCACCTCGAGCGGTCCGTTCACGACGATCGCCAAATCGGTGGACGTCGACGGATTCGCCGTCTTCTTCCTCGTGTTGGTGTCGTCCGTGCTCATCGTCGCGACGATCCTCGGTCAGGGCTATCTCGCGCGCGAACGGATCGCCGGCTGCGAGTACTACGCGCTCGCGCTCGTCTCGGGGTCCGGGGCGATGCTGATGGCGAGCGCGAACGACCTCATCCTGATCTTCTTGTCGCTCGAGGTTCTCTCGATTCCGCTCTACGTGATGGCGGGGTTCGATCGGAGGCGTGCCTCGTCGCAGGAGGCGGCGATCAAGTACTTCGTCCTCGGCGCGTTCTCTTCGGCGATCTTCGTCTACGGCGTCGCCCTCGTCTACGGCGCGACCGGCTCGACGAACCTGCCGGAGATCGGCGCCTTCTTAGCGCACAACGTCATCACCTCGAACGGCGTCCTGCTCGCCGGCATCGGACTTCTCCTCGTCGGCTTCGGCTTCAAGGTCGCGGCGGTGCCGTTCCACATGTGGACTCCGGACGTTTACCAGGGCGCTCCCACGCCGGCGACCGGTTTCATGTCCGCTGTCGCGAAGGCCGGGGGGTTCGCGGCGTTGCTGCGGGTGTTCGTCTCGACGTTCCCGACGTTGCGCAGCGACTGGCAGCCCGTCGTGTGGGTGCTCGCCGTGCTCACGTTGGTCGTCGGCGCCACCGCGGCGCTCGTCCAGCGCGACGTGAAGCGGATCCTCGCCTACTCGTCGATCAACCACGCCGGCTTCGTGCTTTTGGGGCTGCAGGCGGTCACGGCAAAAGGAGTTGCCGCGGCGATCTACTACGTCTTCACCTACGCCTTTGTCACTCTCGGCGCCTTCGCGGTCGTCGAGCTCGTCGGCGGCCAAGGAGATCGAAAACACGACCTCGAGGACTACCGAGGGCTCGCCCGCAACAACCCCATCCTCGCGACGACCTTCGCGGTGTTGCTGCTCGCCCAGGCGGGGGTGCCGTTCACGACGGGCTTTTTTGCCAAGCTGTATGTCGTCGAGGCCGCGGTCGGCGCGCACTCCTACGCCCTCGCAGTGATCGCGATGGCTTCGGCGGCGATCGCAGTCTTCTTCTACCTGCGCATCGTGCTCGTCATGTTTCTCGCCGAGCCGCAGATCGCCTACGCGTCGGATGGCGGCGAGTCAACGACGTGGGCCTCCGAGCCGTTGCGGCCGGTCGTTCCGGTAACCGTCGTGATCGCGGTCGGGATTTTCTTCGCGCTCGGGGTGACGGTGGTCTTCGGGATCTGGCCGGCGCCACTCGTCGACTTCGCGCGGCAGGCGACGCTGATCTTCCGCTGACCTTGCGACACGCGTCAGTCGCGGAAGTTTCCGAACTGGAGCGGGATCCCCAAGTCTTCGGCCTTCAGCTTCGCGATCACCGCCTGCAGGTCATCGCGCTTCTTTCCTGAGACGCGTACCTGCTCTCCCTGGGACTGCGAGGCGACGCCCTTCAGGTTCATGTCCTTCACGATCTTGTGGATCTTCTTTCCATGATCGGCGTCGATTCCGGCTTTCAGCGCGACGTGCTGGCGGACAGCGCCTTTCGCCGCTTGTTCGACCTTGCCGTACTCGAGCGCCTTCAGCGAGACCTGGCGACGGACGAGCTTTTCTTCGAGGACCTGGGTGAGGGCGCGCAGCCGGTCCTCGGTCGGGGCGTTGAGCTCGATGTCGTCCTTGTTGAGCTCAACCGAAGAGCCGGTGTTCTTGAAGTCGAAGCGCGTCGCCACCTCGCGGGATGCCTGATCGACGGCGTTGCGGACTTCTTGCATGTCGATCTCTGAGGTGACGTCAAACGTCGGCATCGCGACGCGCTCCTCTCAAATTCGCAAAGCGCCGTGCTCCTCGATCCGTCGGGAATCTTGTATCGTCGGCGGCTCGCGGGTCGGTACCCAAGCGGACAACGGGAGCAGACTGTAAATCTGCCGGCTCAGCCTTCGTAGGTTCGAATCCTACCCGGCCCACCTGCAGAAATATCCTGCGGCGCGCGACGCGCGATCTCGTCTCGCCCCAGCCCTCACCCGCACCTCCGGCACACGCAGACGTCCGTCGGACCGCGACGACAACGTCGCCGGGGTGTGCGCGGTCAGTCGACCTCGCGCCGATCACCGTCCGATAACAACCAACCTTCTCGGATTGGAACATCAGGGGCCGAGGCCGCGGGCGACCGTCTCCGCGAGGGCGCGCAGTTCCACAGAAACGGAGACGCTCGGTGCGTCAGGCGCACGGAGTCGCCGGGCGTCGTCGGGCAGACGGTCGAGATCCTCCCGCAAGCGGGCGCATGCCTCCGCGATCGAACCCGGAGGCGTGGTTCGTTTGCCGTCATGCATCACGACGTCGAGGAGCGGCGCCGCGTTCTTGGGACCGGTTTCCTCGCGTCCCGTGAGGACGTCGTCCGCGATCGACGCGCCGCGCCAGACTTGCTTCGCGCCGGGAAGCGAGATCTTGTCCGCCGAGAGCTTCATCGTCGGCCGGCCGTCGACGTCGACGAGCTTGTACGCGCTGTCGAGGGATGGCGCGTCGTACGAGACGCCGAGCGCCATGCCGATGCCCGCGGCATCGATGGGGTCGCGCGCGATCCGGAAGCGCTCGAGGGCGAATTCGTCGATGCCGCCGCTGACAACGACGCGAACGTCGCCGAGACCAGCCGCGTCGAGGCGTCGGCGAGCGTCGCGGCTCGCGGCCGCGAGGTTGCCGCTGTCGATGCGAACGGCGGCCTGGCGGAGACCGAGTTCGGAGATGACGGCGATCGCGCGATCGACTCCGACCGGTGTGTCGTACGTGTCAACGAGGAAAACCGCTCCCTCAGGGAAGTCCTCCGCGAAGGCGTGGAAGGCTGCGGTTTCGTTTGGGAACGCCTCGATGTATGAGTGCGCCATCGTGCCGACTGGCAGGAGACCGAATCGGCGTGCGGCATCGACGTTGCTCGTCCCTTTGAATCCCGCGATCGCGCAGGCGCGGGCCAGTGCGTCGCCGGCTTCGGCGCCGTGCGTGCGCCGCAGCGCGAAGTCGAAGAGCTCGATCTCTCCGGCCGCCATCACGCATCGCGTGGCTTTCGTCGCGAAGGCTGTCTGGAACGTGATCTGGTTGAGCAAATAGGTCTCCACGAGCTGCGCCTCGGCGATCGGGGCGGTCACTTCGAGGATCGGCTCGTCGGCGAGGACGACCCGGCCCTCGGGCACGGCGCGGATCTCGCCACGAAACGCGAGGTTCCTGAACGCTTCGACGTCTCGGTGGTCGAAGCCGATCGTGGTCAGGTACTCGAGCTCGTCGGCATCGAAATGGAGGTCCTCGAGATACGAAAGGCAGTCTTCGATCCCGGCCGCGACGAGGAATCCCCGATCGGATGGCAGCCGACGGACAAAGAGGCTGAAGGTCGCCGGTTCGTGGAGCCCGCGGCGTAGGTAGCTCGCCGCCATCTTGATCTCGTAGAGGTCGGTTGAAAGCGCTCGTGCCATCGACACCGCCGAGTCGGATTGTCTCGTCGACCAGGGGAAAGGACCGGCGCGAAAGCGTAGGCAAACGAGCAGGTCCGCAGTTCGCCCGCTCGACACCGCGTGCTCAGACGACCCGAACGTGCCGACTGTAAAAGGTCGGAAGGTCGGAAGGTCGGGACATTCCGCCCTATCGGTCGGAAGCTGCTGTTTCTACGGTTCATGTTGTGGTGACGGTGGCGGAGCGCGAGCGCGCGCTCGAAGAGATGGTGCGGGGGTGGGCGAACCCGGAGTTCGGCGGCGAGCGCGGCGTGGTCGATCGAGCGGTCGAGGTCGCGCTGGAGGCGCTGCGCGCGGGGGAGTCGGTGCCCGAGGCCTGGGAGGTCGCGTCCAACTTTTTGCAGTCCTGGTCTCGGCATCCGTCGCATTCAGCGCTGTTCCATTTGGATCCGGCGGCGTAATCGGCTCGTATCACGCCTTGAAGATCCCAATGACCTTGGCAAGGAACTCGCCGGTTCGCGCGACGATGGTTGCCCGCCCCATCGACGAAGGGATTCTGGTGTCAGGACGAAGAGGTGATCTTGCGCTTGTGCTCGAAGCGCTGCCGTGCTCGTTGGCGCCTACCTGGCGAAGTGCGTCGTATCGGCGATGATCACCGTCGATCACCTCACGAAGCACTACGGGTCGACCCTCGCGGTCGACGACCTGAGCTTCACGCTGCAACCCGGAATCGTGACGGGATTCCTCGGCCCGAACGGTTCGGGCAAATCGACGACGATGCGGATGATGCTCGACCTCGACCATCCTGAACGCGGTGAGGTGCGCATCGATGGTCGGGCCTACGGACAGCTGCGCTGGCCGCTGCGAGAGATCGGCGGCTTGCTCGAGGCGAAGTCTGTGCACCCCGGTCGCAGCGCGTACAACCACCTCCTCGTACTGGCGCAGTCGAACGCCATTCCGAAACGACGGGTCGAAGAAGTCCTCGGCCTCGTCGGACTGACGAGTGTCGCCGGGAAGCGCGCTGGGACGTTCTCGTTGGGCATGAGCCAGCGCCTCGGAATGGCCGCCGCGCTGCTCGGCGATCCCGCCGTGTTGCTGTTCGACGAGCCAGTGAACGGCCTCGACCCCGAGGGCATCCGCTGGGTGCGGTTGCTGCTCCGGCATCTCGCGTCGGAGGGCCGAACGGTGTTCGTCTCGAGCCACCTGATGAGCGAGATGGCGCTCACCGCCGATCATGTTGTCGTCATCGGCAAGGGGCGTCTCATCGCCGATACGCCGATGCGCGACTTTGTGAGCGAACGTTCCGCGGTGCGGGTGCGGGTCCGTTCGCCGCGCCTCGACGAGCTGGTTGCGATGTTGCGCGACCGACGCGGAGTCTCGATCGAGATGAGCGACGGAACCGCGGAGATCACCGGGGTACCGGCGCCCGAGATCGGTGACCTGGCCGCATCCCGCGGCATCGCCGTGCATGAACTCACCCCGGTGACGGTTTCACTCGAGGAGGCCTTCATGGACATTACCGAGGACTCGGCCGAGTTCCGCGCCGAGTCCGCCTCCGGCGCCACTGGCCGCACGACCGAGGCCGCCACGACGGACGCGGTGGCGACGTGAGCGCCACGGGGGTGGCCGACGTCGTCGAGCCCGAAACGCCGAGAAAGGTGTTCCTCCCTCAGGATCGTCCAGGGCGCTACGGGCCGATCGAGCTCATCAAATCGGAGTGGACGAAATTGCGCACCGTTCGCTCGACGACGCGAACCTTGGCCGTAACGATCGTCGCCGTGATCGGGATCGGCGCGATCGCCACGGCGGTCACGGCAGCCCATTGGAAGAACGGCGGGCTCATCAACCAGGTCGGCTTCGACCCGACCCAACGCAGCCTCGCCGGATTGTTCCTGGGACAGATCGCGATCGGTGTGCTCGGGGTCATCGCGATCACAGCGGAATACTCGACGGGAACGATCCGGGCAACGCTTGCCTCGACGCCGAACCGCCCGCTCGTGCTCGCATGCAAGGCGGGGGTCTACGGATTCGTCGCGCTCGTTACGAGCGAGATCATTACGTTCGTCGCCTTCTTTATCGGCCAAGAGCTCCTGAAGGGGTCGGCGCCGTACGCGACCCTCGGCCAGCCGGGGGTGCTGCGCGCCGTCGCCGGCGCGGGACTCGTGCTGACGGTGATGGGACTGTTCGCGCTCGCGCTCGGAGCGATCATCCGGCACACGGCGGGAGCGATCTCCGCGTACGTGGCGATCCTGCTCGTAGTTCCGCTCATCCTCCAGGCGTTTCCGACCTCGGTGCAGCACGCGTTGCTGAAGTACATGCCGCTTTTGATCGCCGAGCACATGGCGACCACCGTCGGCAACTCGGCCGACTTCGGGAACGCGCCGCTCTTTACCCAGTGGGCAGGATTCGGGATTCTCTGCGGGTACACCGCGTTCCTGCTCGTCGTCGGTGGAGTGCTCTTTACACGTCGAGACGCCTGAGCCCGACCGGCGCCTCACGACGCACGCAAAAGAACGGGATAACACGCGATGCGGGCGTACGCTCGGCCGTCTTGGGAGACGGGTCCTTCAAGGTGTGTCCAGGGCAGTCGTTAGCACGCGCGTTCGACGCCGAGAGGAGACGCCGTGGGCCGGAACCGCGCAATCGGTAGCGCGATCCGCCTCGGACGAATGCGCAGCGTCTGGGTCACTGTGCTGATCACGCGAGCCCTGTCGTGCCCTTGAGGAGTCGTTGCCGAAGGACAATCCGATGACGGCTGGCGCGCTGCCGGTTGCGACGCGCGAGCCGTCCGGAGAGCGTGCCTTGCGCTCCCCGCCGGCTCCAGCACCTCGGCCGCTCGTCGTCACCCTTGCGGTCATGGTCCTCGGATTCGGATTCGGCGCGACAGTCGCCACTGCGATCACGACCGAAAGCGCGGGACAGATCCGCGCCGCGGGCGGTCTCGCGATTTTCCTCGGCAGCATCAGCGGGCTCGCCGGCACGTACCTCGCGCTCGTGATGGTGCTGATCGTCTCGCGAGTTCCCTACGTCGAGCGCGTCCTTGGACAGGACGGACTGCTGCGCTGGCACCGTCGCATCGCGCCGTGGCCGATCTCGCTGATCGTCGCGCACGTGGTGCTGCTCACGATCGGGTATGCCGAGGCGGCGCACGCCGGCACCTGGCACGAGATCGGGACGCTGCTGAGTTCTGTTCCCGACATTCTCATCGCGACGATCGGATTTTTCATCCTCGTGGCGATCGGGATCCTTTCGATCTATCAGATCCGCAGACGGATGCCTCGCGAACGGTGGTGGGCCATCCACCTCTTCATGTATCTGGCCCTCGGGCTCGCGTTCGCACACGTGATCGTGCTTGGTCCCTCGTTCGTCAACCACCCGATCACCCGCGTGCTGTGGGGGATCCTGTGGTTCGGCACCGCCGGGCTTGTCCTCATCTATCGGATCGGTCTGCCGATTTTCCGCTCGGTGCGCCACCGACTGGTCGTCGCCGAGATCCGTCCCGAAGGCCCGGGCGTCGTTTCGGTCATCTGCCGGGGGCGCAAGCTCGAGCGCTTAGCGTTCTCCGGCGGCCAGTTCTTCGAGTGGCGCTTCCTCACCCGAACAATGTGGTGGCAGGCGCACCCGTTCTCGCTCTCGGCGCGCCCGGTTCCGCCGTACCTGCGCTTGACGGTGAAAGGCGTCGGCGACTTCACGGCGTCGGTCGCGACGCTGCGCCCCGGGACGCGGATTGCGATCGAGGGTCCCTACGGCGCCTTCACTTCGCATGCACGCCGCCAAAAGAAGGTGGCGTGCCTCGCCGGGGGGATCGGCGTCACCGCGATCCGGGCGCTGCTAGAGGATCTGCCGATCGGCACCGACCCCGTCGTGGTGCTGCGCGCCTCGACCGAGGATGACCTCGTCCTCTTGGGCGAAGTGGAAGAGCTCGTTCGACAACGCCACGGGCAGCTGCACGCGCTCACGGGCTCGAGAGACGCGGTCGGTCTTGAACGCCTTCTTGCGCTCGTGCCCGACCTCGTCGAACGGGACGTCTTCGTCTCGGGTCCCGAGGACTTCGTCAAGAGCGCGGTCGCCGAGCTCGCGAAGATCGGTGTGCCCGAGGACGCGATCCATTCCGAGGTGTACGCGCTGTGAGGCGCGGCGGCGCGTCCCGTGCACCGTGCACCGTTTCGGCGACCGTTGTGGTCGAGGGCGGCCGATGAAAAAGCTCGTGACCGCACTCGTATCCGCCGCGGCGGGCATCGGTGTCGTGCTCGGCGTACACGGTTCCCGTTCCCCGCAACCGCTACCAGGCGCGAGCCGTGCCCACGAGAGTCGTACTTCCGCGACGTCGAAGGGACATTCGTCGTCGACGTCCGGCTCGCGGGGTTCGCTGCGCAACGGCGTCGCGATCGGCCCGAGCGAGAACTACGGATATGGCGTCGTCGCCGTCGAGGTCACGGCGCGATCCGGACGCATCGTGACCTTACAAACCGTCGCGTTGGAAATCTCCGAACCGTTCTCTCAGTCGCTCGCGCAGCAGGCGATCCCGATCCTCCGCCGCGAGGTTCTGCTAGCCCAATCAGCGAACGTGGCGGCGGTCTCCGGCGCGACGTACACGTCTCGCGGGTATCTCTCCTCTATCCAGGCAGCACTCGACCATCTCCGTTCGTGAGCGATGGACGATCCGATCATCCACACAGAAGAGGTGATGGGGACGGTGGTCTCGATCCGCGTGCACCGCGGTCGGTGCACATCGGGTGCCGTCGCCTCCGCCGTGCAAGCAGCCTGCGCGCGCCTGCACGAGCTCGACGCGATCTTCACCACCTATGACCAAAACAGCCCGATGAGTCGTGTGCGGTTGAACGAGTTGCCGCTGAAAGACGCTCCGTCGGTGCTTCGCGACGTGCTCGAGATGTGCGAACAAGCGAGATGGATGACGAACGGCTGGTTCGACCCCTGGTCGATGCCCGGCGGGATCGACCCGACGGGTCTCGTCAAAGGCTGGGCGGTCGAGCAGGCGGCTCGCCTGATCGGCGACTCGCCCGTTTCGGGAGCGGTCGTGAGTGGCGGCGGGGATGTCGCGCTGCTCGGCTCGTCCCCTGATGGCGGTCCGTGGCGCATCGGGATCCAACATCCATGGCGCCGCTCTGCGCTCGCCTGTGTCGTCGAGCTCGGCGTCGGCGCGGTGGCGACGTCCGGCGGGTACGCACGGGCGCCCCACCTCGTCGGCCCGCCTGATTCTCCGAGTCGTCCCAGAGTCGTCTCGGCGTCAGTAATCGGCGACTCGCTCGGCTTCGCCGACGCCTTCGCCACCGCGATCGCGGTGGGCGGCGCCGACGCGGCGAGGTCGGTCGGCGAGGTTCCCGGTTACGACGTCTACTGGATCGAGTCCGACGGGACGGAGAATTCGACGTCCGGCGTCGTCTTTGGATGAAGCGGAGCATCGACGAGAGGACCGGCTCGCGCGCCTCGTCGTCCCGCGACGGCAGGATAGATACGTGATCGCGGTCGTCTCGCCCCCGGCGTATTGGTCGGTGGTCGCGATCGCGGTGCTCTCCTGCGCGGCGCTCTCGATCGTCGCCAGACGGCATCCGGGTCACTGGCGGCGGTACGTCGCGTGGGGGATCGGCGCGGCACTTTTGTGGGATGTGATCGCCTATTCGGTCGGGCTCGGCGTCGCCGGGACGTGGACGGCGAAGACCGACCTCCCACTCGCGCTGTGCAACATCGGTGTCGTCGTCGCCGCGGTCGCCTGCTTCTTCCAACTGCCGATGCTCGTCGAGATCACGTATTTCATCGGCTTGGCGGGGACGCTGCAGGCGGTGCTGACGCCCGATCTCTCGGTGGCGTTCCCGCACCTCGTCTTCTTCGAGTACCTGATCGGTCATCTGGGAATCGTCTTCGCCGCGGTGTTCCTGGTCGTCGGCCTCGACATCTCGCCGCGGCGCGGGGCCGTGACGAGGGTCTTTTTGATCGCGGCCGTGTACACCGCGTTCGTCGGTCTCATCGACGCCGTGACGGGCGCCGACTACATGTTCTTGCGCAGTGCTCCGAGCGAATGGACGCTGCTCCGCCTGTTGGGTCCGTGGCCCTGGTACGTCGTCAGCGCGTCGGCGGTCGCGCTCGTGTTGTTCAATCTCTTGGATCTCCCGTTCCGTCTCCGCCACCACGCGTCAGCGGGGGTTCCTCGTCCGCCCGGCCGGTCGCTGCCCTTCCGCGTCGCCGGTCGAGCGCGATGAGCGCCAGCACGCCGACGACCCCCGCCGCGGCGAGGCCCTCACCGAGGGAGAGCCCCGGAGGGTCGTAGCGGTACGTCACGACGGACCTTCCCGCCGGGATCGTGACCGCCTGCACGACCCCGTCGCGCATCGGCGAGACGGTGGTCGTCCTTCCGTCGTGGTCGATCGTCGCGCTCCAACCCGGGAGTGCCGATACGTCACGCACGAGTTGCGCCTCTTGCGGCGAGGTCACGGCGACCGTCTCGGTCGGCGTCCAGGGCGAAGATGCAACGACGCTCGCCGCGACATGGACGCTGCGAACGTGGTCCGGCGTCACGGCGGTGAACGGGGCCTTCGCGGATGTGTCGCGGAAGACGAAGTACGGACCAATGCGCTGGTCGGTCACCCAATGCGGCGCGGTCACCGACGCGGCGAGCGCTCCGTCGAGCGCGAAGGTCCGGTCCTTCGCCGTCGTCACCGTCGCATCGATCGAGGTCACGCCGCGGGGCGCCACCGGGAAGACGATTCCAGCGGCGCGTACGGCGGGAGTCCACGCTTCCTTCACCCCACACTTCGCGTCGGATAAACGCATCCCGGCCGATCCGTCGCCGTCGATGAATCCGACGCGCGACGCGAACCGCGAGATTGATCGCGGCGGCGTCGAGCCGTAACCGATGCAGATCGATCGCACGTCGACGAACGCACCGAAAAAGCGCGTCGTACTCGCCGAGGATCGGATCCGGATCGCATCTCGCCCTGGTCGGCTCGCAGCGCTTTCGAAAGACGACGGCAGCGCGAGCAGCGCGCGTACGTCGAGGCTGTCGAAGACCGGGGTCGCGAAGGCGGACGGCGACGCCGTGTCCTGGGCGTGGGTGCCTGTCGCGTCCGCGTACGGTCCCCAGGTCAGCGAGCCGTATCCCTGGGCGCTCGGAATGTCGTAGAAGACGTTGAGGTTCGGTGCACCGAGGTCGTCGAGCACGAATCGTCCGCCGCGACCTTGATCGACGACGATGAACCTGCCGTTCTCGCCGAGGATGCGACGCAGCGCCTGCTCGTAGCGGTTTGGGCGTCCGACGTCTTTCGAGCGGATCGGCGCGAGCGAAGTCTGGTTCGCCATGAACAACAGCAGATCGACGCTGACGATGGCTACGAGCGTCACCCCCCGACCGCGTCGCGAAAGGCGCCCGCCACAAGCGAGAGCCACGCCGACGACGAGCGCAAGGGCGCACGTGGCAGAGAGGTACGGCGCGACGCCGGCGAGCGTCCACGAGCGGAGCTCGCGCCCGGCGATCGATTCGGCGAGCGGCCGCCCACCGATCACGACCGTGATCGCGAGACACACGACGGCAAAGGGCGCCAGAAGCACCGACCATCTCTCGAGCGTGAGTAGCCGTTTCGGCTGCGGCACGCCCGGCCGCTTCGGCAACGCCGAGCCGGGATCGAGGAACTCGGCCGACCAGAATCCGCCGAGAACGGCGAACGCGGCCGCCGGCAAGACGAGCGCCCGACTCGGAAGCCGGCTCATGCCGACGACGGGCAGGTGACGAATGAGGTGAGGAAGGAACGTCGCTGGTCCGAGCGCGACGAGAAGGCCGATCGCGCCGATGAGGTACCAGACGCGAATGCGCGAGGCGTTCGGGGATCGGAACGAGAACCCGAGCACGACGGCGCCGACGATCGCGACGAGTCCGGGATACACGTCGATCTCGGCGAGGTTCGCGCCGCCGACGTAGTGGCGGAGGCCGATCAGGCCGCCGCCGAAGAGATGGGGGAGGAGGACGAGCGAAAGCTCCGCTGGACGCACGGACCCTTGGGTGAGGAAGGCGAACGGGACGGCTGCCCGCTGGGATACCGCGACGAAGCGGTCGGCGGGGATCACCTGCACCGACGCGACGAGCACGCCGATCACGGTTCCAAGAACCATCATCGCCGCGCAGCGCAAGCGGTGATTGCTCGAGACGACGACCGAGATCGCGTAGATCGCCGCGCCGAGCGCGGCGTAGAACTCCGATTCGGGATTGCCCGAGAGACCCGCCGCGGCGACCGCGGCGGCCGAAAACGCGGTCCAAGCAAAGAGGTGGCGTCCAGCGCCTCGCCCGACCCGTTGCAGCCCGACAAGCACCCAGGCGAGGCTCGCCGCAGTTTGGACGACGTCAAGGTGGACCGCCTGCGAGGAGACGTACCCGCCGAGCCCGTAGATGGCGCCGCCGATACCTGCTGGGAGCGGTTCGAGACCTTCGCATCGCAAAAAGCAGAAGAGGCCGACCGCCGCGCCGCCGAAGGCGACGACCTCGACCCCGACCCAGGCGACGATCCCCGGAAGTAATGCGAACAGCGCGATGTCGGGGAACGCGACCGTGGCGTTCGCGGACGCGAGCAGCGGCGAGCCACCCCAGGCGAACGGGTTGTAGATCGGGAGATGGCCGTGGGCGAGGATCTCCCCGGCGAGCACCCGCAGCGGGTAGTTCTGGATGACGTTGTCACCTGTGAGCAGCGGGTATCCCGCAGCCGCCGGGATCACGAAGACGACGAGCGGGATTCCGATCAGTATCCCGAGCGCGATGAGGTCGCCGCGGCGGAGTCGCCAGAGTCGCTCGCGCGCCGGGGCGTCGACGTCGTCTTCGGCGCGGCGGAGCTCTGCGCGCCGGTGGGGGCGAGGACTCCCATCGCTCGGACGGTATCGAACGTCTGGTCGGGAACGCGGGATCACCCCGTTCCGAGCGAACCGCCCTTCGCCAATTCTCAGATCCGCTAGTTAGGATCAGGATGTGTCGACCGGAGGGCTCGGCCTCGAGGCCGGGGCGCAGCGGGGCACAGATGACGGGGGCGAGCCGCCGCTTCCTTCGAATCGTGTTCTCGCGCTCGCAGAGCGGGTCTTCGTCGCTGACTACTCATACAACTGGCACTGGCTGAACGCGGCGCGCGCGCTGTGGCGGACGCAATTCGCGCGCTATCGGCCTGCCGTCGCCGCTGAACCGTACGAGCGGGGTGTCTCGAAGCTCGGCGGCGCGTTGTTGCGCCCGGCGCTGATGGGCTTCGTCGCGTCGGTCGCGATCTTCTTCGGCGCGACTCAACGTGACTCGCCGTTTACGGAGAAGCTTCCCGGTGCGTGGTTCTTCGGGATTCCGCCGCAGCCGGCCATCGCGGGATATCACCCTGCGCCCGGCCAGTCTCTCTTCCTCGGGGTGATCGCGGTCTACGGCGGCATGTTCTTGATGATCGGTGCTTGGTACGACGTCGTGAAGCTGGTGTCGCAACATCGTGGCTTCCCGGTCGCGCGCCTGATCCCCGTGTTCGCCGCGTGGGTCGTCCCGATGTTGTTCGTCGCGCCGTTGTTCAGCAAGGACGTATACGCGTACGCCGCGCAGGGCGAGATGATGAGCCACGGCATCAACCCCTACCTGTACGGGACGAACGTCATCGGGGCGACGCCGTTCTCGCGTCTCGCCGACCCGTTATGGGGCAACGTCACCTCCCCCTACGGACCGATGTTCCTCGCGATCGACGGCTGGATCGTGACGCTCTCGAGCCACAACTTGCTCGTATCGGTTGTCGGCTTGCGTCTGTTGGAGCTGTTCGGAGTCGGGCTCGCGGCGCTCGCGATCCCCTCCATCGCGAGATCGTTCGGTCGCGATGGGTCGACGGCGTTCGCACTCGCGGTGCTGAACCCGCTCGTCATCTTGAATCTCATCGCCGGGGCGCACAACGACGCGTTGATGATCGGGCTGCTCGCGGTCGGATACGCGCTCGCCCGCCGCGGTCATCCGGTGTGGGGGATCGTCGTTTGCGGCTTCGCTGCGTCGGTGAAGGTACCGGCGATCATCGGCGCGCTCTACATCGGTTGGGATTGGCTTGGTCCTGGCCGTAGCGTCCGAGAGCGGATCCGACCTACCGCCACGGCGTTGCTCCTCGCCGTCGCGACGATGACGGCGCTCTCCGAGGCCGTCGGACTCGGGTGGGGTTGGATCTCCGGGCTCACGAACCCTGACGCGGTTCGCTCATGGCTCGACCCCGCGACCGGAATCGGCTTGGCTTTCGGACACCTCGTCCATGCGATTGGCTTCGGGCGTCACACGCACGTCCTGCTGACCGTGACCCGGGGCACCGCCTTTGCGTTGGCGTTCGCGGTCGGGCTCCGCATGCTTCTGCGCTCGGACAAGATCGGACCGCTGCGCGCGATCGGATGGACCCTGATCGCGTTCGTGATCCTCGGTCCCGTGGTCCAACCTTGGTACGCGGCATGGGGATTCGTCTTCCTGGCTCCGGTCGTCGAGGGGCAGGTGCGCCGGGTGGTCATGGGCTTTTCGGCGGTTGCGTGTTTCCTCCAACTGCCTGGTGGACGCGTGCTCTTGCACGAGCTGGCGATCGCCAACCCTGCGCTCATTGTCGGCGCCGCTCTCCTTCTCGCCCTGATCGCCGCCGCGTACCTCTATCCGAAGCTCCGGCGCGCGCTGACGCCGCAAAACGAGCTCGCCGAGACCGGATAGCGAAGGTCACCGCGCCTCTGGCTCGTGTCAAAGCAGCGCCTGCATGAGGCAGACGTCGAGCCAGCGCCCGAATTTCCTCCCCACCTCGCGTTCGATCCCGATCACCTCGAACCCGCATGCCCGGTGCAACGCGACCGACGCCGGGTGATCGCCGACGACGCGGGCGATGAGCGAGTGGAATCCGTGGAGCCGTGCCTGGTCGACGAGCGCCGAGAGGAGCTCCTTTCCGACGCCGGCGCCGCGATGCGACGGCGCGACGTAGATCGAGTCCTCTGCCGTCGTCGAGTAGCCCGGTCGTGTGCGGTAGGGGGAAAGCGAAGCAAAGCCGATGACTTCGCCCTCGATCTCGGCCACGAGCAGGGCGTAGACACCGGAGTGCTCCGCCATCCAGGCGCGCTGGTCCTCAGGGCTGCGCTCGACGAGGTCGAACGTCACGATCGAGCCCGAGACCTCGGCGTTGTAGATCGCACGGATCGCCTCCGCGTCCCCGGGGCACGCGACGCGAATCTGCAATTCCACGACTCCTTCCTCGGTACTGCGCGAGCGCGGCCAAGTATCATCGCCGCGGCGAGAAGCGTCCTCGACCGTGCCGCCCCCTTAGCTCAGTCGGCAGAGCACAGCCATGGTAAGGCTGGTGTCGTCGGTTCGATTCCGACAGGGGGCTCTTCTCCGCTGGCGCAAATGGGTCATGCGCACGGCGCGAACGTGGCGGCGAATCCGAACTGATTCCTGCTTCGCTCACACCGCTCTAATCGGTCGCACATCCCCTCCTCCCATCGGCGTGTTACTCGTGGTCGAACCATGCGCGACGGCTGACAAGTGCGGCCCAAGCCGAACTCGTCGGGGTCCGAAGCTCCACCTCGGATTCTGTCGGGCCGTAGGAAGCAAAGAGAGAAGGGGGACGACCAATGCAGTTGAGGGAGAGCCTTCGCCGGTCCCGCAGACCGAACCTCGGATTGCGATCGCCGCTCGGCGTCATGCTTGTCCTTGCGGGCGCGGCGATGCTCGCTGCACCGGCCGCTTCCGCCGCCGACCGCGGCGCCTCCGCACGCCTCGGTTCGGCGGCGCGCTTTCATGTCGCGGGGATCGTTTCGGGCGTGAGCGCCAACAGCGTGACCATGTTCGTCGAGCGCGGCGTCGTCGCGGGCCACTCGGCGCGGCACCAGCTGTTGACTGTCCAACTCGGCCACGTCCGCATCCATGAGGTCACGGGACGAGAAGGACATGCGCGCTTCGACGCCGGCAGCTTCGCGATCGGCGAGGTCGCGCGCTGTTCCGGGCCGGTGTTAGCCGGACCGTCCGCTGTTCTCGAAGCCGAGTCCGCAACGGTGTCCACCGAGACACCGGCGACCGCGCTCGTCGGAACCGTGTACGAGACGGGCGGATCGTTGGTCATCGTCGACCGCACCGTCTTCGGCCGATGGGACCAGATGACGAGCTTCGTCCAACCGGTCATCGTCGACGACAGCAACGCGACGGTCACCCTCGACGGCTCTTCGGCGCTCGCCTCACAGATCGCTGCCGGTCAGACCGTCATCGTGCTCGGGACTGACGACAACGACATCGTTCTCGCCGCGTCGATCGACGCGTTCACGACACCACCAACGATCGCGACGGGAACATTGCAAATCGTCTCGGGTACGACACTGGCGATCACCCCGTTCGGGGGACACTTCGGCGCCTTTTCGTGGTCACAAGGCGGGAACGGCAACAACCCGGAATCGTCTGCGCCCTACCTCGTCGACGCCTCCACGGCGACGATCGTGTTAAACGGCGTCTCCGGCGCCAGCGTTTCGGACCTCGCGCCCGGTGACGCGATCATCGCGGTCGGACCGTCGGGGACCTCACCGCTCGTCGCGTCCACGGTCTTCGCCTTCAATCAGTCCGACATCGCGCCGTTGTTCTTCGTGCGACACCACCACTGGGGCTTCCAAAACGGCCAGGGCGGTCAATGGTGGTCCGGTCAGCAATCCGGAGGCGGCGATCGCGGTCCGAACTCGCAAGGTTCTGACGACTAGGGGGGATCCAGCCGCCCGAAGCGGGGAGCCCGCAGGACCGAGGTTTTCTCGGTCCTGCGGGCTCCACTCGCGCGACGGCACCGGGCGGTCTCGTACCACGGTTGCGCCGGATCCTTCAATCCGGCGCTGGAGAGCGGTCGGGTAACCTCGTACGAGATGGCGGCGTAGCTCAGTTGGTTAGAGCACACGGCTCATAATCGTGGGGTCGCCGGTTCGAGTCCGGCCGCCGCTACCAGCGCGAGGTTCTGCCGGTGGCGGCGCGACGGACGTGATGGGGAGTTGAGGGACAGAGATGGCAAAGAACGAGAAGCGGGTCAAGGTCACCCTCGAATGCGAGGTGTGCAAACGCCGCAACTACATCACGACGAAGAACAAGCAGAACGACCGCGAGCGCATCGAGATGCGCAAGTACTGCCGCTTCGACCGGCGCCACACCCTCCACAAGGAGACCCGCTAATCCGGCCGGCGCCGGGAGGGACGCTCCGGCGTCCGCACCCGACGTCCGCTCGGCACCTCGAAGACCTCGTTTTGCGCGCACGTCTCGGCGACACCGAGGCGTTCAACGCCATCGTCGAGCACACGGCTGTCGAGGCCCACGCACTCGCCCTTCGCTTGACCGGCAACGAGCACGATGCGTGTGACGTCGTGCAAGAGGCGTATCTGCGGGCCTTCCGATCGATTGCCCGCTTTCGTGGTGACGCAGCCGTGACGACGTGGCTCTATCGGATCGTCGCGAACTGCTCGGCAAGCCATCACCGCGCCTCGAGGCGACGACGCGAAACGCCCCTGATCGCGCCCGTGGCCGAAGCGGTCGCATCGGCGGACGTGCTCGAAGCGGGTAGCGACGGCCTCATCCTGCGCGTCGACGAGCGGGCTCGCCTTGTCGCAGCCCTCGATCGGCTGTCGCCGGCGTTGCGCGCGCCGGTCGTCCTGCACGACGTGTACGGGTTCGCGCATGCAGAAATCGGAGCGAGCCTCGGCATCTCGAAGTCGGCGTCGAAGGTGCGCCTGCACCGTGCGCGCCGGCAGCTAAAAGACGCGCTCGCGGAGAAGCCGATCGCGAAGGCGCCGGAACAGAGACCCGTCGCAACCATGCGGCGGTCGCGACGGGCCGAAGATGCGTTCGCCAGCTGAGCTCCTTCGGCGGCGGAACCCCGAGCGCTCCACGCTCGATTGCGGCCAGGTCGCTCGCGAGATCGAGGCCCAGCTCGACTCCGGCGGCGAGCCGCGTCCCGATCTCGTCGCCCATATCGAGCAGTGCCTGCGCTGCCAGGCAGAACTCGCCCGACACCGCCGGCTGCTGCGCCTGCTCGGGCAGCTGCGTGACGAGGTGGTTCTTCCACCGGAGGGACTCCTCGCCGGCGTGCTTGCCGCGGTGGGCGAAGCGGCGGAGCGCCAGGCGATCCGGGGCGCGCTCGGCAGGCACTCCGTCGCCTACGCGGGTGGAGTCGGCGCTGCGCTCGCCGTTCTCGTCGTCGTCGGGCTCGCCCGGAAGAAGTCCGTCCGCGGGCGTCACGCCTGAGGGCGAACGTCGCCTGTGAGCTGGCCCTGGGCGGTGGTATCGTCGGTGACCCGAGGCGGAGCGGACTTGACGCGCCCGCCGAATGAGCGCGTCTCCCCTAGGGCAGTAGCTCAATTGGCAGAGCTCCGGTCTCCAAAACCGGCGGTTGGGGGTTCGAGTCCCTCCTGCCCTGCTCGAAGGCGCGAACAAAGGAAGTTGAAGTGAACCGAGAGACGAGGCGACTGCTGCAGCGGCAAGGACAGCTCGGCGCCGACGGTGCGCCGGCGACCCGCCGCGCCCCCACGCAGGCCCCGTCTCGGCGACTTCCCGAGGATCAGCGCCCGAGCTTCCCCGTTCGCGTTGCGAACTTCCTGCGCGAGGTGCGCAGCGAGATCTCGAAGGTGCTGTGGCCGAAGCGCCAAGAGGTCGTGAACTACTCGACCGTCGTGCTGACGACGCTGATCCTCGTCGCGTTGTTGATCTTCGGCTTGAACTTCGCCTTCGCGAGGGGCGTCAGCTTCCTCTTCCCGCACTGAGGCGGGTACGAGGCATCCGGGCCGCTACTACTGAAAAGACCGTGAATACCTTTCCCGAGTCGCACGACGACGACCAAGAGACGAACCCCGACCGAGGCGACGACGCGTCCGCCCTGCCGCTCGAGAGCGTCGACGGTGCCGACGCGCCCTTCGTCGCTGACGACGAGGCGACCGACACGGCCGAGATCGTCGAGGAGCCGCCGCCGCCGGGCGATGTCGCGATACCGGTCGGACCCGGGACCACTGACTTCGGCGGCGAGGACGACGACGAGTACGACGAGGAGGAGGAGCTCGCGCCGCCCCGTCCTCCGAGTCCGTACGACCGACCCGGGCAGTGGTACGTCGTCCACACCTACGCCGGCTACGAGAACAAGGTGAAGTCGAATCTTGAGAGCCGGATCGCTTCGATGAACATGGAGGACCGCATCTACGAGGTCGTCATCCCGATGGAAGAGGTCGTCGAGTTCAAGGGCGGCAAAAAGGTCACCGTTCAGCGCAAGGTTTTTCCCGGGTACCTGCTCACGAGGGCGGAGCTCGACGACGACTCCTGGTCGGTGATCCGACAGACCCCGGGCGTGACGAGCTTCGTCGGCCCGGGCACGAAGCCGACACCGCTTTCGCGAGCCGAGGTCGAGTCGATCCTCCAGGTGCGCGAAGAGGGCGTCGAGGCTCCGCGAGCGCGCCGGGCCCGCCTCGAGTATGAGGTCGGCGAGACCGTCCGCGTGAAGGAAGGCCCCTTCGCCGACTTCACGGGGACCGTGTCGGAGATCAACGAGGACCAGCTGAAGCTGAAGGTGCTCGTGAACATCTTCGGGCGCGAGACGCCGGTCGAGCTTGAGTTCAGCCAGGTCGCGAAGCTCTAGAGGAAAAGGACAGACCGAAAAATGGCCCGCCGACGCGTCGCCGCCGTCGTGAAGATCCAGCTGCCCGCCGGGCAGGCAACGCCCGCACCGCCCGTCGGTACGGCGCTCGGTCCGCACGGCGTGCAGACGATGGAGTTCACCAAGCAGTACAACGCCGCGACCGAGAACATGCGCGGCACGATCGTCCCGGTCGAGATCACGATCTATGAGGACCGTTCGTTCACCTTCATCCTGAAGACCCCACCGACGGCGGTGCTGTTGCGCGAGGCGGCGGGCGTCGAGAAGGGGACCGGCCTGGCCGGACGCGAGGGCGTCGGAACTATCACCGACGCGCAGCTGACGGAGATCGCAAAGACGAAGCTCCCGGACCTGAACGCGAACGACATCGAGTCGGCGAAGAAGCAGATCGCCGGGACGGCGCGCTCGATGGGCATCACGGTCGCGGATTGACCTCGACGCCGAAAGAAACGGATTGATCTGATGAGCAAATCTGGCAAGCGTTTCGATGACGCGAAGAAAAAAATCGAGCCGGAACGGCTCTACTCGCCCGTCGAGGCGATCGACCTCGTGAAGAGCCTCGCGACGGCGAAGTTTGACGAAACGATCGAGGTCGCAGTGCGGCTCGGCGTCGACCCGCGCCGTGCCGAGCAAATGGTGCGTGGATCGCTTTCCTTGCCCTCAGGAACCGGCAAGCGGGTGCGCGTGGCGGTGTTTGCCGCGGGTGAGCCAGCCCAAGAGGCGCGGGACGCAGGGGCGGACGTCGTCGGGGCGGACGACCTCGTCGCCCGCATCGAAAAGGAGAACTTCTTGGACTTCGACGTCGCGCTCGCGACGCCGGACCTGATGGCACAGGTCGGACGGCTTGGTCGCCTGCTCGGTCCGCGCGGCCTGATGCCGAACCCGAGGTCGGGGACGGTGACGAGCGACATCGGCAAGGCGGTCGCCGAGTTCCGTTCGGGGCGTGTCGAATACCGCACCGACCGGGTCGGCAACGTGCACATACCGATCGGCAAGGCGTCGTTCGAACGTGGCGCATTGCTCGAGAACTTCCGCGCCGTGCTCGACGAGCTGCAGCGCGCGAAGCCCGCCGCCGCCAAGGGCAAGTACCTCCGCTCGGTGACGCTCTCTTCGACGATGGGCCCAGGAGTTCCGGTCGACACGAACCGGGTGCGCATCACCGACGAGGAGCTCGCGCAAACGGCCTGACGATTCGGGTGCTGCGGATCGGCGTGTAGCCTCTTTGTGACAGCGGGCGAAACCCGCAACGAGCCTGAGAAATCCGGTGCGCGAGACCGCGCGTAATTGGCAAAAGCCAGCCTGACGAGGCGACGGGACCTTCCGCTTCCTCGTCTGACGCTCGCGCGAACCGGCGTTTCGATGACGAGAGGAGCGATCGTGGACACCGAGGTACGCACCCCGCGGCCAGCAAAGGTCGCGGTCGTCGACGAGGTGCGGCAACGGCTCGACCACTCCGACGCGACGATCCTCACCGAGTATCGCGGCCTGTCGGTGACGCAGCTGCAGGTACTGCGGCGCGCCCTTGCCCCGGCAGGCGGTGACTACAAGATCTACAAGAACACCCTCGTGCGCCGGGCGGCGAGAGAGTCCGGACTCGAGGAGCTCGAAGCCTTGCTCACCGGGCCGACGGCGCTGGCGTTCGTCACGGGCGGGGACGTCTCGGCTGTCGCGAAGGCGCTCAAGGAGTTCGCCCGCCAGCATCCGAGCCTCGTCGTGAAGGGCGCGGTCGTCGGCGGTGGCCTCTTCGACGCCGCGCAGACTTCGGCGATCGCCGACCTGCCGAGCCGCGACGCCCTGTTGGCCCAGATCGCCGGTGCGCTCGCCGCCCCGATGCAACGATTGGCGGCGCTTTTCGCCGCGGTTCCACAGAAGTTCGCCTACGCGCTGGCGGCGCTCATCGACGAGCGCGGCGGCGCTCCGACACCCTCTGCGGTGACTGAGGAGTCGACGGCCGCGGCCGGAGCCGAGGCACCCGAAAGCGCCGACGACGAAGGCGCCTCTGCCGGGGCGCCCCCCGGAACAGAACCGGTCGTCGCGGCGGAGGAGAACGCTCCCGCCGTCGCGGGCGTGGAGACACCGGCCGAAGTCTCCGATGGCGGGACCGGCGAGCCGGTGGACAGCGCTGAGGCGGAAGGCTCGGGCGGGGAGGCGATGGACGCGGGCGACGCCTCGCCCTGAGCGGCGGAGCAATTTCGGACAGAGTTTCTTCGAAAGGAAAGGGACCACATGGCAACAAAGCAGAACATCCTCGATGAGATCGCGAACATGACCGTGCTCGAGCTCTCCGAGCTCTTGAAGGAGTTCGAGGAGCGGTTCGGCGTCACAGCGGCCGCGCCAGTCGCCGTCGCGGCGGCGCCTGCCGCGGGCGCGGCAGCCGGCGGTGGCGAGGCCGAAGCGGAAGAGCAGGCGGAGTTCGACGTCGTCCTGACGGCCGCTGGCGACAAGAAGATCCAGGTGATCAAAGAGGTCCGCTCGCTCACCAGCCTCGGGCTGAAAGAGGCGAAGGATCTCGTCGACGCGGCGCCAAAGGCCGTGCTGGAAAAGGTGTCGAAGGAAGACGCCGAGAAGGCGAAGGCTCAGCTCGAAGCGGCCGGCGCGACCGTCCAGCTCAAGTAAGAAAACTCCAGCTCAGCAGGGTCGGGTACCGGCCGGTTCTTGACCGGACGGGCCCGATCCTTTACCCTGCGCGCGGCAGATAACGCGTTGCCCCTGCGTTGGCGCGCCACTATGCTGTTTTCTGCCGTGCCCGTCTGTCGCGCCGCTTTCTCAGCTGCTCGTTGACGCGCGCCTCCGGCGCTGTCGCCCGCCGTCTGAGTTCGATCTGCTTTCCTGAGGAGTGATCCGTTGTCCTCACGTTTCCGCACCCCGGAGCGTTTTTCTTTCGCGAACCTCGACGAGGTCCTGGAGTTGCCGGATCTCGTTGCTGTCCAACGCGAATCGTTCAACTGGTTCCTCAATCGAGGCCTCGCCGAAACCTTCGACGACATCAGCCCGATCGAGGACTTCACCGGCCAGCTGCAGCTGAAGCTGGAATTCGACACGACCGACGTCGACCTGCGTCCCGAGCCGAAGTTCTCGATCGAGGACTGCAAGGCGAAGGACATGACCTACGCCGCGCCGATCTTCGTGCGCGCGCAGTTCATGAACGCGCAGACCGGCGAGATCAAGGAACAGACCGTCTTCATGGGGGACTTCCCGATGATGACTCCGCAGGGAACGTTCATCATCAACGGCACCGAGCGGGTCGTCGTCAGCCAGCTCGTCCGTTCCCCGGGCGTCATCTTCCAGCCCGGACGCGACGCGAAGACCGTCGTCACGGGGACGATCCACCCCTATCGCGGCGAGTGGATCGAGTTCGACGTCGAGGCGAAGCCCGGCAAGGACGTGAACGCGGGGACCCGCGTCGCCCGCAAGCGCCGCCTTTCGCTGTTCGTCCTCTTGCGCGCACTCGGGTATGAGGACGAGGCGTTCTTGGAGCGTTTCGTCCGCCACTTCGACTTCCTCGCCGGCCAGTGGGAGCGTGAACGCGAGATCATCCCGACGCGCGACGACGCGCTGTTGGAGATCTACAAGCGCGCCCGCCCCGGCGAGCCGCTCTCGCTCGAAGCGGCGCGCGCCTATTTCGAGAACGCGTTCTTCAGCTCACGCCGCTACGACCTCACCCGCGTCGGCCGCTACAAGCTGAACCGCAAGCTCGGTCCCGAGATCGAGAAGATCGCCCAGATCCTCGAGGTCGACCTCGAGCGCCCCGCGCCCGACCAGGGCGTGCTGTCGCCGAGCGAGGTCCTTGCCGCCGCCACGTACATGCTCCACCTGGCGAACGGTGAGCCGGGGTACCGCCTCGACGACCAGGACCACTTCGCGAACCGTCGCATCCGCTCGGTCGGCGAGCTCATCCAGAATCAGGTCCGCATCGGGCTCTCGCGCATGGAGCGGGTCGTGCGCGAGCGCATGACGACCCAGGACGTCGAGGCGATCACGCCCCAGACGCTGATCAACATCCGCCCGGTCGTCGCGGCGATCAAGGAGTTCTTCGGCACGAGCCAGCTCTCCCAGTTCATGGACCAGCACAATCCGCTGTCGGGCCTCGCCCACAAGCGCCGCCTCTCGGCGCTCGGCCCGGGCGGGCTGTCGCGCGAGCGCGCCGGCTTCGAGGTCCGTGACGTGCACACGAGCCACTACGGCCGGATGTGCCCGATCGAGACCCCCGAGGGCCCGAACATCGGCCTCATCGGCCACCTCGCGACGTACGCGCGGGTGAACGAGTACGGCTTCATCGAGACGCCGTACCGCAAGGTGCAAGACGGTCGAGTCACCGACGAGATCGTCTACCTCGCCGCCGACGAAGAAGAGGAGTACGTCATCGCGCAGGCGTCGGCGACGCTTGACGACCAGGGCCGTTTCCTCGGCGAGCGCGTGCTCGTCCGCCGTGGCCCGCAGGGGGCCGGCGTGCGCGTCGGTGCCACCGCGACTTCCTACGGCACGACGAGCGAAGTCGACTTCGTGCCGCCGGCCGAGGTCGACTTGATGGACGTCTCGCCGAAGCAGATCGTCTCGGTCTCGACGGCGCTGATCCCCTTCGTCGAGCATGACGACGCGAACCGTGCGCTCATGGGCGCGAACATGCAGAAGCAGGCGGTTCCCCTCCTCGTCGCCGAGTCACCGTTCATCGGCACGGGCATCGAGGCGCGCGCTGCGAAGGACGCCGGCGAGGTCAAGCTTTCTGAGGGATCCGGCCGCGTCGTCGAGGTCTCGGGCGAAGTCGTCGCCGTCGAGTACAAACCGGGTCAGAAGGACCGCTTCGGGAACGCGCTCGGCACGAAGCGCTACACCGTCGCAAAGTTCCTGCGTTCGAACCAGAACACCTGCATCAACCAGAAGATCCTCGTCTCCGAGGGCGATGAGGTGCAGTCAGGCGACGTGTTGGCGGACGGGCCGTCGACCCAAAACGGCGAGCTCGCGCTCGGCAAGAACCTGCTCGTCGCGTTCATGCCCTGGGAGGGCTACAACTACGAGGACGCGATCGTCCTTTCCGAGCGTCTCGTGCGCGACGACGTGCTGACGTCGATCCACATCGAAGAGCACGAGATCGACGCCCGCGACACGAAGCTCGGTCCCGAGGAGATCACCCGCGACATTCCGAACCTGTCCGAAGAGATCCTCGCCGACTTGGACGAGCGCGGCATCATCCGAATCGGCGCCGAGGTCGGCCCGGGCGACGTGCTCGTCGGAAAGGTCACGCCGAAAGGTGAGACCGAGCTCACGCCTGAAGAGCGGCTTTTGCGGGCGATCTTCGGTGAAAAGGCGCGCGACGTGCGCGACACCTCGCTCAAGGTTCCCCACGGGGAGTCCGGCAAGGTGATCGCGGTGCGCGTCTTCTCCCGCGACGACGCGCACGAACTGCCCCCCGGGGTGAATCAGCTGGTGCGCGTCTACGTCGCGCAGCGACGCAAGATCTCCGAGGGCGACAAGCTCGCGGGGCGCCACGGCAACAAGGGCGTCGTGTCGAAGATCCTGCCGATCGAGGACATGCCGTACGCGGCCGACGGAACGCCCGTCGACATCATCTTGAACCCGCTCGGCGTCCCCTCGCGGATGAACGTCGGCCAGGTCCTCGAGTCCCACCTCGGCTACGCGGCGAGATGGGGCTGGGACGACGATTCGCAGTCGACGACCGCCGAGTCCCCGGCGCGCGGCAACGAGAAGAAGACCCGGCCGAAGACCGACCCGGCGGTGTGGATCTCGACGCCCGTCTTCGACGGCGCGCACTGGGACGAGGAGTCCGAGGCCGGCAAGCACCCGACGATGAAGTCGATCTTCGAGCACTTGCACAATGACGCTGCGGACGGCTCGGAACGGCTGATCCAGCCCGACGGCAAGATGGTGCTCTACAACGGTCGCACCGGTGAGCCCTACGACAACCCGATCAGCGTCGGGTACATGTACATCTTGAAACTGGCCCACCTGGTCGACGACAAGATCCACGCCCGTTCGACAGGCCCGTACTCGATGATCACCCAGCAGCCACTCGGTGGCAAAGCCCAGTTCGGTGGGCAGCGCTTCGGTGAGATGGAGGTCTGGGCGCTCGAGGCCTACGGGGCGGCGTATGCGCTGCAGGAGCTGCTCACGATCAAGTCGGACGACGTGTTGGGCCGCGTGAAGGTCTACGAGGCGATCGTGAAGGGCGAGAACATCCCCGAGCCCGGGATCCCCGAGAGCTTCAAGGTGCTCATCAAAGAGATGCAGTCGCTGTGTCTTGATGTCGAAGTGCTCGGCACCTCCGGTGAAGAGATCGAGATGCGCGAGATCGACGAGGACGTGTACCGGACCGCGGAGGAGCTCGGCATCGACATCAGCCGGCCAGAACGCGGCTCCGACGAGGAAGATGCCCGCCGTGCGGCGGAGAGGAGCTTTTTGTGATCGACGTCAACGACTTCGAGCAGCTGCGCATCGGTCTCGCGACCGCGGACGACATCCGCAACTGGTCGCGGGGCGAGGTGAAGAAGCCCGAGACGATCAACTACCGCACGCTGCGCCCGGAAAAGGACGGGCTCTTCTGCGAGAAGATCTTCGGCCCCACCAAGGACTGGGAGTGCTACTGCGGCAAGTACAAGCGCGTCCGGTTCAAGGGGATCATCTGCGAGCGCTGTGGCGTCGAGGTCACGCGCTCCAAGGTGCGCCGCGAGCGCATGGGCCACATCGAGCTGTCTGCGCCGGTCGTCCACATCTGGTACCTGCGCGGGACGCGTTCGTGGCTCGCCTACTTGTTGATGGGCACCGAGGCGCGCGAGGAGCTGAAGGCGAAGCAGCTCGAGAAGGTCATCTACTTCGCGGCGTACCTCGTCACCTACGTCGATGAGGAAAAGCGCCACACCGACCTGCCGAACCTCGAGTCGGAGCTGAACTCGGAGGTCTCCGAGATCGAGCGCGCACGCGACCTCGAGGTCGAAAAGCGCCTTCAGGAGCTCGAGTTGGAAGTCGCCGAGCTCGAGAAGTCCGGCGCCCGTGACTCAGAGATCCGCGCCCGCCAACGCGCCTCCGAAAAGGAGATCACCGCGGTGCGCGAGCGCGCGACCCAGGAGGTCGTGATGGCGCGGCGCGCCCTCGACGAGCTCCGCGACCTGCACGCTCGCAAGATCATCGAAGACGAGATGGTCTGGCGCGAGCTCAAGTACCGCTACGGCGAGTACTTCGAAGGTGGCATGGGCGCAGAGACGATCGCGCAGCTCATCGCGCGCATCGACCTGGACGAAGAAGAGCAGAAGCTGCGCGACGCGATCGACCCGACCGACGGCCGTCGGCCGCTGTCGGCGCAGCGCAAGCAGAAGGCGATCAAGCGCCTGAAGATCGTCTCGGCGTTCAACCGCCGCGATGACGACGGCCGGCGGGTGAACGACCCGAAGGCGATGATCCTGCAGGCGATCCCCGTGATCCCCCCGGACCTCCGCCCGATGGTGCAGCTCGACGGCGGTCGCTTCGCGACCTCGGATCTGAACGATCTCTATCGCCGGGTGATCAACCGCAACAACCGCCTGAAGCGGCTGTTGGATCTCGGCGCGCCGGAGATCATCATCAACAACGAAAAGCGGATGCTCCAAGAGGCCGTCGACGCGCTCTTCGACAACGGCCGGCGCGGTCGTCCCGTGACCGGACCGGGCAACCGCCCGCTGAAGAGCCTGTCCGACATGTTGAAGGGCAAGCAGGGCCGGTTCCGCCAGAACCTGCTCGGCAAGCGCGTCGACTACTCAGGACGCTCGGTGATCGTCATCGGCCCGACGCTGAAACTGCACCAGTGCGGCCTGCCCAAGCAGATGGCGCTCGAGCTGTTCAAGCCGTTCGTCATGAAACGGCTCGTTGACTTGGAGATCGCGCCGAACATCAAGTCGGCAAAGCGGATGGTCGAGCGCCGCCGCGCCCAGGTGTGGGACGTTCTCGACGAGGTGATCAAGGAACACCCCGTGTTGTTGAACCGCGCCCCGACGCTCCACCGCTTGGGCATCCAGGCCTTCGAGCCGGTGCTCATCGAGGGCAAGGCGATCCAGATCCACCCGCTCGTCTGCACGGCGTTCAACGCCGACTTCGACGGCGACCAGATGGCGGTCCACCTGCCGCTGTCCGCCGAGGCGCAGGCTGAGGCGCGCGTCCTCATGCTGTCGGCGAACAACATCTTGTCGCCGGCGACCGGGCGGCCGATCACGGTTCCGACCCAGGACATGGTCTTCGGCGCCTACTACCTGACCCTGATGGTCGACGGCGCGAAGGGCGAGGGGCTCGTCTTCCGCCGCCTGCACGAGGTCGAGGCCGCCTATGAGCGCGGCGATGTCGCGTTGCACGCGAAGATCCGCCTCCGCCCCGGCGCAGATGGCTTCCCGTTCCGCGTCCACAACGGCGCATCGACCGACGGCGACGGCGCCGAGCTGCCGACCGAGATCGAGACGACCCCCGGGCGTCTGTTCTTCAACACGGCCTTGCCCGCCGACTTCGGTTTCGTGAACGACGTCGTCGGCAAGCGCGCCACCTCGATCGGCGCGATCGTCGAGCAACTCGCGTCGAATTACCACAAGGCGGTCGTCTCCGAGAGCCTCGACAAGATCAAGGAGCTCGGCTTCCTTTACGCGACGAAGTCCGGGCTCACCATCTCGATCGACGACGTGAAGACGCCGCCCGAGAAGGTCGCGATCTTGGACCGCTACGAGAAGGAGGCCGAAAAGGCCGAGGCGCAGTTCAAGCGGGGCATCATCACTGACGACGAGCGCCGCCAGAAAGAGATCGAGATCTGGACGTCGGCGAACTCCGAGGTCGGACGAGCGATGGAACAGACGCTCGCGACGATCAAGTTCAACCCGCTCGACATGATGGTCGACTCCGGTGCGCGTGGGAACCCCCAGCAGGTGCGTCAGATCGCCGGCATGAAGGGGCTCGTGTCGAATCCGCGCGGCGAGATGATCCCGCGCCCGATCGTCTCCTCGTTCCGCGAGGGTCTGTCGGTGCTCGAGTACTTCATCTCGACGCACGGCGCGAGAAAGGGCCTCGCCGACACGGCGTTGCGCACCGCGGACTCCGGGTACCTCACCCGCCGTCTCGTCGACGTCGCGCAGGAGCTCATCGTTCGCGAAGAGAACTGCGAGACGAACCGCGGCATCTGGATCGAAGACGTCGTCCCGGACGCGGCGGGCAAGCGGAGCTATCTCGAGACGCGTCTGTACGGGCGCGTCCTCGCAGAGCCGGTCACCTTGGAGGACGGCTCGACCTTCCACGCCGGCATGACGATTGGCGACGCCGAGGTCGAACGCCTGCAGACCGATCCCTCGATCAACCGCGTCCGCGTGCGCTCCGTGCTCACCTGCGAGTCGCCCCAGGGCGTCTGCGCGTCGTGCTACGGCCAGTCGCTCGCGACCGGACGGACGATCGAGCTCGGCGAGGCGGTCGGCGTCATCGCCGCCCAGTCGATCGGCGAGCCCGGCACGCAGCTCACGATGCGGACCTTCCACTCCGGTGGGGTCGTCGGCGAGGACATCACCCACGGCCTGCCCCGCGTCGTCGAGCTGTTCGAGGCCCGTACCCCGAAGGGCGCCGCGATCCTGTCGCGCAACTCCGGTGTCATCCGGATCGAGGAGGACGACCAGGGTCGGCGCGTGACGATCGTCACCGACCACGGCGAGGAAGAGGCCCACGAGATCACGACCCGCGCCCGCCTCGAGGTCGCCGAGGGCGAGGAGATCCAGGCCGGCGACGCGATCGTCGAGGGACCGAAGGACCCGAAGGAGCTCTTGGAGATCAAGGGCATCCGCGAGACCCAGCAGTATCTGGTCGAGGAGGTCCAGAAGGTCTACCGGGACCAGGGTGTATCGATCCACGACAAGCACATCGAGCTGATCGTGCGCCAGATGCTGCGCCGCGTGCTCGTCGCAGAGTCGGGTGACTCGCCGTTCCTTCCCGGCGAGCGCGTCGACTCGCAGCGCTACGCGCTCGTGAACCGCGAGCTCGCCACCGAAGGCAAGCGCCCCGCCGAGGGTCGCCCCGAGCTGATGGGGATCACGAAGGCGTCGCTCGCGACGGATTCGTGGCTCTCGGCCGCGTCGTTCCAAGAGACGACGCGCGTCCTGACCGAAGCGGCGATCGAGGGGCGCTCGGACCGCCTCGTCGGCCTGAAGGAGAACATCATCATCGGCAAGCTCATCCCCGCCGGTTCGGGGATGGAGCGCTATCGCGACGTCATCGTCGAGACGCCCGACGCGCAGCGGATGAGCTTCTGGTCGTCCGACCTGTCCGAGCCCGGCCCCGACGAGCTCGCCGAGTGGCTGCGCAACATCGAGGGCGCCTCCTTCGGCGGCTACGACGTCAACCCGAGCGTCGACTACTTCCCGGAAGCCGAGCCTTCGGGCAACGGCGAGTCGGTGACCGAGGCCGACGGCGAGGACGAAGAAGGCGCCGCGATCTGAATGGTGAGAGCGGTTCCCGTATTTCCGGGACCCGCTCTCAGACCGTTTCCGGTGCGAATCCCTGGCGGAGCGTGTTCTCCGAGACGGTGCGCGGGACGAGGAACTCGAGCAGGTAGTCGGGGCTCCCGGCCTTCGAGCCGACGCCCGACATCCCGTAGCCGCCGAAGGGGTGGCGTCCGACGACGGCGCCGGTGATCGTGCGGTTGATGTACACGTTGCCGGCGCTCAGTCGCCGCGCCGCTTCTTGCACGTGCGAGGGCGAGCGGGAGACGATTCCGGCGGTGAGCGCGTACTCGCTGTCGTTCGCGAGTGCGATCGCCTCTTCCATGTCCTTTGCCCGGCAGATCGCGAGCACCGGGCCGAAGATCTCGTCCGTCCACAGCGGGGAGGGGACGACGACGCGGTCGACGATCGTCGGACCGACGAAGTAGCCGTCGTCCGGAACGTCGCGACGTGAGAGCACGACCTCGCCGAACTCCGCGGCACGCTCTTGCCACGAGGCGACGCGCTTGTAGGCGTCCTCGTCGATGAGCGGGCCGACCTCGGTGCCCATCTCCTCGGGCGCGCCGATGCGCAGCCGTTCTGCCGCGCCCGCGAGGCGGGCGACGAACTCGTCGGCGCGCCCACCGACGACGATCACCCGCGAGCACGCCGAGCACTTCTGGCCGGAGTACGAGAAGGCCGACTGGATCGCGATCGGCACCGCCTGGTCCAAGTCGGCGTCGGCGTCGACGATGAGCGCGTTCTTGCCGCCCATCTCAGCGACGACGCGCTTCACCTGCTTCTGGCCCGGACGGTGGATCGCGGCCTGCTCGATGATCGAGAGCCCGACCGCCTTCGAGCCGGTGAAGGCGACGAACGAGACGTCGGGGTGCGCGACGAGGTGCGCGCCGACGGTCTCGCCGACGCCGGGGAGGAAAGAGAGCACGCCCGGGGGGAGCCCCGCCGCCGCGAAGGCGGCAGGGAGGATCGCCGCGGTGGCAGGCGTCTGTTCCGCCGGCTTCAAGACGACGGCGTTGCCGCAGACGAGCGCAGCGACCGTCATCCCCGTCGGGATCGCGAGGGGGAAGTTCCACGGGGGGATGACGACGCCGACGCCGCGTGGCACATAGGAGAGAGCGTTGACCTCTCCAGGCGGCGACTCGACCTCCTCGCCTTTTCGGAGGCGGAGCATCTGGCGCCCGTAGTACTCGCAGTAGTCGATCGCCTCGCAGACGTCGCCGTCGGCCTCGGCCCAGGGCTTTCCGGCCTCGAACACCTCGAGCGCCGCGAGATCGAATCGCCGCTCGCGCATCCATTGCGCCGCGTCGAAGAGGATCTCGGCGCGTCGGGAAGGCGGCGTGTCGCGCCAGGCCGGCCAGGCAGCCTGCGCGGCGCGGATGGCGTTCTCCGCATCGCCGATCGACGCGGCGGCCGAGCGCGCGACGACCCGCGTCGGCTGTGACGGGTCGACCGAGACGATCGTCTCCTCGGTCGAGCGCACCTTGCCGTCGATCACCAAGTAGACGTCGGAGCCGAGACTCGCGCGTCGCCGCTCGACGGCGGCGGCGAAGGCGTCGCGCACCGGCCGGCGGTGCCATTCGGCGGGGGGCTCCGGCGCGTACGGCGCCGGCGCCGCGGCGTCCGTGCGTTGGCGCGCGGCGAGCAGCGGGGGACCGGGAAGATCGGTCGGCGGCGCGGCGACGAGGGCGTCGAGGGGTGCGCGGCTCGAGAGGCGGGCGCGCACGAAGCTCTCGTTCGCCGTGTTCTCGAGCAGCCGGCGCACGAGGTAGGCCATGCCCGGCACGAGCTCGCCGACCGGCGCGTAGACGCGGAGGCGGAAGCCCGATGCGCGCACCGCCTCGTGGATCGGCTCGGCCATGCCATAGAGCATCTGGAACTCGTAGCCGTGATCGGGGATGTTCCGTGCTCGCGCCGAAACGATCGCGTGCGCGATCGATCGCATGTTGTGGGTGCCGAACGCTGCGCGGACCTGGCTGTGGTGATCGTGCAAAAGGCGCGTGCACTCCTCGTAGCTCGCGTCGGTCTCGGGCTTGTGCTCGAAGACCGGGATCGGCCAATGCTCAGCCTTCGCCTGCACGGTCTCGGTGTCCCAGTAGGCGCCCTTCACGAGCCGGACGGTGAGCGGCACCGACCGCGAAGCGGAGAGCTCGATGATCGATTCGAGGTCGTTGCGCGTCTCCTTCAAATACGCCTGCAGCGCGATCCCAGCGTGCAAGGTGGCGAACTCGTCCTCCAAAAGGAGGCCGCGGAACAGCTCCAAGGTGACGTCTTTCGCCTCCTCGTGCTCCATGTCGAAGTTCACGAGCGCGCCCTCGTCCCGCGCCCGGCGCAGGATCGGTCGCAGTCGATCCGCCGCCTCATCGATGCCGGCGGTGCGGGTGAGCGCCGAGTAGTGGGCGGAGAGCGCTGTCGGCTTGACGCTGATGTTCACGCGCGGGATCGGCCCGAGGTCTCCGCGTTCGAGCACCGCGATCTCGGGCCATGAGGTTGAGCGAGAAAGGATGACGTCGAGCAAGCCGTCTACGCGAGCGGCGTAGCGGTCGGCGTCGTCGTTGTTGACCGTCTTTTCGCCGAGGACGTCCACGGTGAACGCGACGCCGCGCCGCCAGCTTTTCTCGAGCTCTCGCACGGCGTCCTCGGCGTCGGCGCCGACGATGAACTGGTGCGCCATTCGCATGATCCCTCGACGCGCCGCGAAGGCGGCGATCTTGTCGCCGAACGGCACGGAGCCGGCAGCGGACAACGCCGCCCGCAACGAGAAGGGCGGCTTCGCGCCGAGCAAGTACTCGTCGAGGTGGCGGACGACGTCATCGGCACCGGTCGTTGCCGGGTAGACGTCAACGAAGCGGAAGAGCTGCGTCTTGAACTCGGGGCTCGCCATCGCGGCATCCATTAGCCGCTCGTTCCACCACGACGTCGTGGCGACGTCGCGCAGGCGCCGCCTCGCCTTTTTGTCGAGGTCGGCAGCGAGCGCGCGGATCTCGGCTTCTTGATCACGAGGCACGGCCTTCACGGTAGGGCGTTTTGCGCCCCGAACGGGTAACCGCGGCGGCGGATCCGCCGTGGGCGGCCGCTCGGTGCTGTACGTCCACGCGCAATCGGTTGTGATTTTCGTGCCTCTGATACGGTCTTTCTGCCAGCGAGTCCGACGCTCACCGCCGCGTTCGAACGGACGCGCGAGCCGGCAAACGGTGAGTCATTTCGGTGTGAGGGGGCCACGTGTACCAGAATCTGCTCGTCGGGGCGGACAGTTCGAAGACCGCGCTGAAGGCCGTGCAAGCCGCCGCGGACCTCGCGAAGACCTTTCGTGCGAAGCTCCACATCGCAACGGCGTACAAACCGGAATCCGTCCGGGCTCCGGACCTGAACCTCCCTGAGGAGTTCCGGTTCACGGTGACGACCCACCCCGCCGACATGCTGCTTACCGAGCTCGAGCGCGTCGCCAAAAACGCCGGCGTCGAAGTGGAAGTGCATGCGGCAACCGGAGACCCGGCCGAGGCGATCGTCCGTGTCGCGCGGCGCGTCGGTGCGGACCTCATCGTCGTCGGGAACAAAGGCATGCGCGGGGCGAAACGCGTGCTCGGCAGCGTGCCGAACTCGGTCGCGCACCACGCCGAATGTGATGTCCTCATCGTTGACACAACATCAGATCCCGTCTGACCGGCGATTCGTCGTCGCGGTGCACCGAGCCGGCGGCGCCGTGACCTCGTAACCCCCGGCCAATTCGCCAAGTGACTGCTCCTTGAGCGCGAGGCTTGGCACGTGAGGGAACGTTCGGCCTTGGCGAGCCTCGCCCCATACGTGCCCCGTGTCGCGGCAGAGTGGGACCTCGATACGAAGTTCGCTTTGTGGCGCGAGCTCGACGCGACGTGTTGCTTCGTCGACATCTCGGGATTCACGGCCCTCTCTGAACGTCTCGCCCGCAAGGGGCGCATCGGCGCCGAAGAGCTGACCGAGGTCCTCAATCACGTCTTTTCCCGAATGCTTGGCGTCGCTTACGAAAAGGGTGGCCAACTTCTCAAGTTCGGCGGCGACGCGCTCCTGCTTGCGTTCACTGGCGATGACCATCCGGTGTTCGCGGCGGAGGCCGCCGTCGGTATGCGCGCCGCGCTGCGAGAGGCGAGGACGTTGCCAACGTCGGTCGGTCGCGTAAACCTGCGAATGTCGGTCGGCATCCACTCGGGGCAATTCCATCTGTTTCGCGTTGGCAGCTCGCATCGCGAACTCCTCGTTGCCGGGCCGGGCGCGACGTCGACGACCCGGATGGAGCAGACCGCGGAGGCCGGGGAAATCGTCGTCAGCCCCGATACCGCTGATCGGCTGCCGGCGCGCGCGATCGGCGAGGCGAAAGGTGAGGGGAGGCTGCTGCGCTGGCGGCGGGTCGACGAATCGGGTCCAGGCCCGAGCCCCGCGCGTGACGTTGACGTCGCCTCGATCGAGGCGTCGATCCCGGCGGCATTGAGAGCGCGACTCGGCGAACGTGGCGGTGAGTCGGAACACCGGACCGCGAGCGTCGCGTTCGTGAAGTTCCAAGGCGTCGACGATCTGCTCTTGAGCTCCGGTCCCGACGCGACGGCGGTCGCGCTCGATTCTGTCGTCAACGCGATTGAAGGCTCCGCGGACGCGGAGCAGGTCACCTTCCTCGCCTCCGACATCGACGCGAACGGCGGCAAGATCATCCTTGTTTCCGGCGTGCCCATTGCCCAAGAGGACGACGAGGGTCGCATCCTTCGCAGCGTTCGGCGGCTGGCCGAGCAACCGCTGCCGCTTCCGGTCCGGATCGGTGTGAACCGAGGTCACGTTTTCGTCGGCGACGTCGGCACCGAGTTCCGTCGAACGTTCACCGTAATGGGTGACACCGTCAACCTCGCCGCCCGCTTGATGGCCGCCGCGGCGCCGGGGGAGATCTTCGCCACGGCCGGCGTGCTCGAACGTGCGAACACCACCTTTTCCACCGACGTCCTCAAACCCTTCGCGGTGAAGGGCAAGTCCGCGCCCGTTCAGGCATACCGGGTCGGTACGGCGACAGGGCCCAGGAAGACGACGTACGGCTCGCTTCCCTTTCGCGGTCGAGACACCGAACTCGCACGATTGCTCGAAATGTCCGCGCAGGCGCGCGAGGGATCAGGGTCGACTGCCGTCATCGAAGGTGAACGCGGTGCTGGCAAATCGCGGCTCCTCACCGAGTTCCTCAGCGCGGCCGTGCCCGCGGAACGCGTCCTTTACTTACAGGGCGAGACGTTCGGCAACGCGGTGCCGTACTTGCCGATACGCGGCGCGTTGCGGGACCTGCTCGGCATCGAGGCGCGCGACCGGCAGGGCGCAGGGCGAGAGCTCCATGCGGCGCTCGAGATCCTGGGAGCGGGCCTCGTGCCGTTCGCACCGCTCCTCGCTCCGGTCGTCGACGCCATCGTCGCTCCGACTCCGGAGAGCAAGGCGGTTGCGCCCGAGTTCGTAGGCGAACGGCTTGCAAGCCTGCTCGTCGAGCTACTCGAGCTCGCGTGTCCGGAATCCTTGCTTGTGGTCGCCGAAGACGCGCACTGGTTCGATGACACGACGACGGCAATCTGTGATCGACTGGCGAAAGCGGCTCCGGTGCATCGCTGGTTCATCTGTGTCGTTCGTCGACCCGATTCCGGGGGGCTCGATCTGCCGGAGGCCACGGCGCGGCTTTCGCTCGCTCCGCTCGACAATAAAGTTTCGCGTGAGATCGTCGATGCGGCCACCGAGGGGGTTCCGCTTCGACCGCACGAGCAAAAGGAGCTCGTGGCGAAGGCGGGGGGTAATCCGCTCTTTCTGGAAGAGCTGCTACGCATAGTTCACGCCACCGACACCGAAGCGTTGCCGGACTCGCTCGAGGCGGTCGCGATGCGCGAGATCGACCTGCTGAATGCCTCGTCGCGGCGCGTGCTGCAACTCGCTTCGGTGTTCGGGCGGACGTTCTCGGTGCACTTGCTGTTCCAACTTCTTTCTGACGAAGACGTCGACGTCGACGGCGACCCGCTCCTCGGTCTTCAAGGACAGCTCGTGCGTGACGAGGCCGGGGAAGTGCATTTCCGCCACGCGGTGCTGCGTGACGCCGCGTACCACAGCCTGCCGTTCCGAGCCCGCCTGAGATTGCACCGTCGAGTCGCGGAGACGATCGCACTCGCCGCCCAGTCGATCGACGAAGTCGCCGCGCAGCTGTCGATCCATTACGGCGCCGCCCAGGATTGGGAGCGCACCTGGCGATACGCCCGGTTCGCGGCGCGCACGGCACAGGACGCCCACGCGCCGAGTGAAGTCGCCGCGCATTTGGAACGGGCGCTGACCGCCGCTCGGCGGCTCAAGAAGGTCGACCCCGAGGAGTTGGCGAACGTGCAAGCCGATCTCGGCGCGACGTTCGAGTTGCTCGGGGAGTACGAGCGGGCCGACTTCGCGTACGGTCAATCGGTCCAGGCAGCAAAACGAGACCCCTTGCGGCGAGCCGAAGTGGCCGATCGCCGCGCCTTCATCAAGAGCGAATATCAGGGCCGACCGACAGCTGCGATCCGAGAGGTACGAGCCGCGCTCGCTCAACTCGACAGGGTTCTATTGAGCGATGCCAACGCCGGTCGGGTGCGTGCGAAGTTGCTCGCCCGCGAAGCTGACGTGCGTTGGCGCGAGGGACGTCTCGTCGAAGCCGTCGCGTGTAGCGAGCGGGCGATCGCGGAGGCAGAAGAGGTTGGCAATCGACGGGCGCTCGCTGTCGCGCTCTTCGTGCTCGACGCCTGTCTCATCCGGATGGGTCGCCCACAGGAGGCGACTCACATGAATCGCGTGCTCGAGCTTTTTGAAGAGCTTGACGACCACGTCCAAGTGGCGGTCACGCTCGGGAATCTCGCCGCCGTCGCTTTTTTCAATTCGAAGTGGGAGATGGCGGCCGAATACATCCAGCGTTCCGCAGACGCCTCTGTCATCGCAGGCGATCTCGCCGGCGCGGCAATCGCCGAGATGAACCTCGGGGAGCTGCGTGTGAATCAGGGATATCTGGACGACGCGGTGGCGTTGCTCGTCCCGGCTCGCCGGACGCTCGAATCGTTCGGGTACCGCCATATGGCGGCCGCGGCGGCAATGCAACTCGGTCGCGCCCGGGCGTTCCTCGGCGACCCCGATGCCGGGATCGAATTGGAGCAATTCGCTGTGTCGACGTTCGACGAGCTCGGCGCCCGCGTCGAATCGATCGAGGCGCGTGCCCGGTTGGCCGAGGTCCTCGTGTTCGGAGGTCGTCTCGACGACGCGAAAGCCCCGCTCGCGCAAGCGCGCAGGATAGGGCGTTCGAACGCGGATAACCCACATCAGGCGCTCCTCGATCGCGTCGAACTCACACTCGCCGCGTCTTCCGGCGATCGATCGGCCGCTCTCGCGAAACTGAACCGCGTGGTCGCGCGCGCCCGCCAGAGCGGCGCTGACTACGACGTGCTCGTCCTGCTCTCGCTCGCCAAGCGACTCGGCGATGATGGTGACAGCGCCGAGGTCTCGCGCCTAGAGCGAGACCTCGGCGTCGTCAAGTTAGCGATGTTGCGAGATGCGGACTCGGACCTCACCCCCCGTCGCGCAGCTGCCAGTCGGTCAACCCGCTCCACGTCTCGGTGACGTCGGTGTAGGTCGTGTCGTTCACGGTGACGAAACTGAAGTTCTTCGCCGTCGTGCACAGTGGATCGTCCGCCGACGCCTGGGCGCAGAAGGTCTGTGGTTCGAACGTGATCCCATCCAACGAGACGTACGTCGTCGGGCAAGCCGGCAAGTCGCCCGATCCGGCCGTCGGCTCGCATTCTGGCAGGTCGCCCCAGTTGATGGTCACCGTGAACGGAATCGTCGGCGAATCGGGCGACTTGTCGAAGACGACCGAGCGGTGCGTCGTGACCGGTGTTCCGTTCACCGTGAAGTTCTCCAAGTCGTTCGCGTTCGCAGTGAACTGCGTGTAGTTGACGCACCCGCTGTCATTGGGATTGTCAGAGGGGTAGGTGAGGCTCACGCCGACCGGCCCGGTTCCAAGGGTCGCCGTCCCCGTCTGGATCGCGGTGATCGTGTCCCCGGGACAGATCTGACCCGGCACCGTGGTGATCGAGGCGTCACAGTTGCCGGCGGAGGTCGAGCAGCTCGGCGGCGTGCCGGTCGCGGCGGAGAGCGTGCCGCTGATTCCCTCGTTCGCGGCGCTGAACGATGGTGCAGAAGCATTCACCGTCACCGTCTCTGCGGCTGGGTCTGTGACCATCACCGAGCATGATCCCGACGTCGTCGTGCAAGACACCGCAGTGCCGAGGTTGTCGTTGCTCGCGTCGGTGAAGTAGGCGCTCCCGCTCGGGGAAGGCAACGAGAAGTCGACCGTCGCGCCGCTGTCGGTGATGTCGGTGTACGTCGAGCCGTTCGTCGTGTACTGCAGCTGTGCCGTCTCCGTGACGACCCCGCCCAAGGCGTTGCTCGCGGTCGTCTCGGGGGTGAGGGTGATGCCGCCTTCCGCCCAGATCTGCGTCGCGTCACACTTGCCCGTCATTCCGGGACAGTCCGAAGTCGTCATGTCCGTCGATCCGGTGAACATTCCCGAGATATTCTCCGCACTCGCGCCGAAGGTCGACGTGGCGTGGACGGTTGCTGTCTCGGGATTGGGGTCGTTGACGATCACCGAGCACGATCCGGACGATGTCGTACACGTCGTGGATACGCCGAGGTTGTCGTTGCTCGCGTCGGTGAAGTAGGCACCGCCGCTCGGGGAGGACAACGTGAAGTCGACCGTCGCGGCGCTGTCGGAAAGGGTCGTCCAGCTTCCACCGGGCAACATGTACTGCAACGTTGCCGCGATCGTGTCCGAGTTCCCGGTCGCGTCCGTCGCCGTCTCCGGCGACAAGGTGATGCGTGCCTCGGACGTCTGGACGTATTCGTTGCCACACGGGCCGGTCGTCGACGCGTAGTCGGGATTCGTCGAGGTATAGGTGTCCCGCCAGTAGTACGTGGCGAGGTCCGACGCGGTATAGGCCAACGACGTCGCGGAGAACGGACTTCCGTTCGACGCGTTCTCGGTGTCGGTGAACACCGGCGTCGTGACACAACTCGAGTCGTTCTTGTACAAGTTGAAGGTGATCGTCCCCGTCGGGTTACCGAACCCCGTGATCGGGGTGAGGGTCGCCGTGTCAGAGATCTCGAAGCCGACTGGGGCGGTCAGGCCGCCGTTTGTCGCCGAGGTCGCGGTGTCCGTGGCGTTGTTCGGGTCGGTCACCGTCGTCGTCGTGTGCATCGTCGGCGGTCCGGGCACGACGAACGTCGTGCAGGACTCGGCCCCGCCCGTTCCTCGCTGACCCGGGTCGACTTCAGGAGCGAGGGCCTGAATCCGATAGGTGTCACCGGGAATCAGCCCCGTTGTCGAGCCCTGGTTCGCGATCGTCATGCCCGCGAACGAGCTCGCGTTCCAGACGACTTCGGATCCGTAGCCCTGGTTGAACTGTGTGGCGGGGTTGAACGGCGGCGTGTCCGCGTACGGTCCGAGATCCCAGTTGTTCGGCACCGAGGCGAACGTCGGCACGCCAAAGGAGGACGTGGCGTTGTCGGTCGCCCAGTCCCCGTAGATCGCGTTGATGAAGCTCGTTCCCGTGCCGCCCTGCTCCCAGTCACCGGCGTAGTAAGCGGGCGTGTTCGGCGTGAGCAGCGCGCCGTTCGGCTGGGTCAGGTTGGTGAGGTACAGCGCTGGATGGTCGGGGCGCGAGGAGGATCCCCCGAGGGTGAGCTCGGTCGCGGCCGGGTCTCCGATGCTCGGGTTTGTCGCTTCGCCGTAGGGCAACGCGGTGTCGACGACAATCGTCCCCGCCGGGAAGGCGTTGTGACCAGTACTGAACGCGTTGACGGTGATCGTCGTTGCGCCCTGAGCCGCCGGCTGCGCCACCGTGATGTGGTTGATCTCGAGCCCGCCCGAAATGAGGGTGAGCGAGTCGCCGGTCGCGTAGGCGACCGGAAGCGCGGCGACCGAGAGCGTCGTGTACTGCGTGTTCCTCTGCAGTCCGCTGCCGGTGAGCGTCGTTTGGCTCACTGCTTGCCATGCCGTCGGCACGGCAGAACTCGACTTCGTCTGCACGCCGAGGAGAAGGTCCGACTCGTCGTTCGCGAAGAGACCGATGTGAGCCGAAAGCCCGACTCCGTAGACCTTGAGTCCCTGGATGACGGACTGTTCCGGCATCCGAATCGACGAACCGTAAGAACCCTGAGACGTCTTAGTGGTCGGTTGGTAGTTCGCGTACGCCGAGGACGAAACCGGGTAGCCGCACGAGTCCGCGTTGGTCGGGGGTGGCAGATACGTTGCGGCCGATACGCCGTTTGCGACGAACGCGACGACCGGCGCGACGACGCCCGAAACCAACAACGCGCACATCGCCAAAGTGCGGCGCCGCGTCGGCCGGGCATGGACGCGACTGTCACCAAGGAACCGCACGATACGACCTCCCCCCTCGTGCAGGTGCACAACCGGCTGCGCGCCTGCGCCGGACTCCGCACGGCGTTTGCAAGAGTAAGTGTCAAGGGATGAGCGCGCCATAGGCGACGCAGGGAAATCCATGCCGATTCCGACGCGCAACGCGCACGTCAGCAAGATTCAGGGACGCAGCGTGCTTGGTCTTTCACCCATCGTGGCAAGCGGCGGTGGTATCTCGCTTCACGACGTGGAACTCCGTGCGGCAGGGTGTGCGCTTTCGCCGAGCATGCGCGCACCTCGCGTCGAGCGAGCCCGCCCGGGTTCAGAGATCGTCGTCAGAGATCGAGGACGGTGCCGACGGCGGCGGCCTCGACGCGCGGAGGGGCGCTTTGGTACCGGGCGAGGATCGCGTCGATCTGGTCGTCGGCGCGCTCGGGGTGGTGATGGATGAGCAGGACCCGACCGACCTCGGCGATCTCACCGAGACCGACCGCGTAGCCGTACGACGAGTGCCGCGGGTTTGGGCGGTTGGCCAACTCCTCGTCGGTGTACTCCGCATCGTGGAAGACAACCGCGCACCCCTTAGTCAGCGCGAGCGCGTCCTCGTGGTACACGCCGAGTCCGCTCGGCCCGGGCCCGAGTCGCGTCGGGGCGTGGTCCCCGAGATAGGCGACGTTCGCGCCACCGTCTGAGATCCGGAAGCCGAAGGTCGGGCTGTCGGCATGCGGGATCTCGCGGGCCGAGATCGAGAAACCCTCGACTTTCATCTCACCCGCTGCAAGCCGTTGGTACTGCCACCGCCCTAACAGCTGGCTCGGCGTGATCGGGAAGAAGGGCGGCGAGAGGAACCTTTCGATGCTCTCTTCGACGCCATTGCGCGTCGGCGCGAACAGGTCGACCCGCGATCCTGCGTGGTTTCCGGCACCGAAGAACGGGAGACCCTGCGTGTGGCCAAAGTGCAAATGGCTGAGCAAAAGGGTCCCGGAGAACGGCTCGGACCCGAAGATCGTCGCCTCCGGTTGAAAGAAATCACCGACGAGTCGGATCCCGGTTCCGGCGTCGACGATGAGGCTCGGTCGCTCGCCGTCGTGGGCGAAGGCGAGGCACGCTGTGTGTCCGCCGTAGCGGGTGAATGCCGCTCCGGGTGCCGGAGTCATTCCCCGGACCCCGCACACCCAGATCCGCACGGGCGCAGTCTTTCATGACCGAGCCGCGAATGGGGCTGTCACTGTCCTCTCGGTCGTGGCGCCACCTTCGCGTGCAACCTTCGCTTTGAGGTCGCGGGAGACTCGCACCGCGCCGCTCATGTTCAGTTGGCGAAGTAGCGCCGAGGGGTAGACCCGGTCTCGCGTCGGAAGGCGGCGATGAAGGCGCTCGTCGTCATGTAGCCGACGCGCATCGCCACCTCGCTCACCGGAACCCCCGCAGCAAGCGCGGGAGCCGCTGCTTGAAGCCGGGCGAGCGTGCGCCACCGCCCGAAGGTGACTCCCGTCTCCGCAAAGGCGCGCGCGAGCGTCCGGGCACTCGCACCGACGAAGTGGCCCCAGTCGTCGAGGTCGCGCCCGTCGGCGGGGTCGCCGATGATCGCCCGCGCCACGTCGAGGGCACGTTCGTCGGAGGGCATGCGTAGTTCGATCGCCGAGTTCGATACGGGGGTGAGGACGTCGAAGAGGACCATCTCGGCGTGCGCTCGTGCCTCGGCGCTCGATCGGGCGTCCGCGAGGTACGTGATGAGCTCGGCCAGCAGCTGTCCGGCACCGATCGGGGTCGGGCGTGCGAAGGCAAGGGGTGATCGGTCAGAGTTGATGTACGCCGTGCGCATGATTGCCGGACCCGACGATCTCGTCTCGTGGCGCACACCGGCGGGGATCCACAGCGCCCGCGTCGGGGGCAGCACCCAGGTCTCGTTGCCGCAGTCGACCGTGAGCACACCTTCGGATGCCCAGGCGAGCTGGTGTTCGGCGTGCACGTGTGCGTCGAAGCTGGTGCCGGCGTCCATCTCGAAGACGACGAGGTCGAGCATGCGATCTTCAGGCACCCGCAGACGTTGTCCGTCTTGCGACATTGTTTGGCAGCGTACGCGCTAGCCACGTGCGCCGTCGGTCCGTACCGTGCGTCGCATGAATGAGGAACATGCGAAGTTCTGTTCGAGTCCGGAGTGGGTCGAGTGTCTGCGTACCGAGGTCGTCGCGCCGCTGGCGGCGGGCATCCTCGGCGGTGAGGTCCTCGAGCTCGGTCCGGGTCCCGGCGCGGCGACCGGATGGCTCGCCGAGCACGTCGAGCACCTGACGTGTCTCGAGTCCGACCCGAAAGCGGTGCTCGATCTCGCTGATCGGTTCACCGGTCGCAACGTCGACGTCGTCGAAGGAGACGCTTCGGCGATGGAGTTCCCCGACGCGTCGTTCGACACGGCTTGCTGCTTCACGATGCTCCACCACGTTCCGACGGCACGCGAACAGGACGAGCTGTTGTCCGAGACGCTGCGCGTGCTTCGCCCCGGCGGAGCGTTCATCGGCTCAGACAGCCTTCCGAGCGTCGACCTCCACCATTTTCACGTCGGGGACACATACAACCCGGTCGAACCGTCATCGTTCCTCACCCGTCTCCAAACCACAGGTTTCTGCAGGATCACGCTGATGGTCGATTGGGACCTGCGCTTCATCGCGTACAAGCCCCAATCCGATAGTGACGCGTCCGAAGCGTGCCGATCCTGATGTCGATGCCTGTCGAACGTGAAAGAGAGGAGTGAAACGATGACGCTTCCCTACGAAGAGCCCCTTGTCGTCCGTCAGCCGGGCGAACGTGTGGTTCCCGAGCCGCCGCGCCGCGGTGAACCCGGCGGTGAACCCTGCCGAATCTGTGCCGGAGAAACGACGAAGCCAGTATGGGCGGACGACAACTGGACCCTCCATCCTCCAGTCGGCGGCAGCCTTCCGGGGGCCGTGTGGCTCGCGAGTCGTGAGCACGTCGATTCGTTTTCCGACCTGCCGCAGGTTCTCGCTGAGGACTTCGGCAAGGTCGCCGCGAGAGTCGAGCGCGCGATCCTCTCGCGAGGCGACGTGGGCCGCGTCCACCTCTATCGATGGGGTGACGGTGGCGCGCACTTCCATGTTTGGTTCATTCCGCGGCCCCTCGGGATGCTCGAGGCGAGCGGGATGATGCTGCCGATCTGGGAGGACGTCCTCCCGAACGTGTCGGACGACGAGCTACGCGAGGCGGCGGAGGACGTCGCGAGCGCGATGTCGCGGTAATGCGAGAAGGTGATCGCGGTGATGTTCAATCCTTCACTCTTCGGACGAGATATCGATCGGCGGACACGGGAACTTCGTGCGTTGCCGGAGCCGAGGTTCGTCGAACGCCCGAGAAATCCTCGTCAAAGGCGCCCGCGAGCTCTGCGCGCTGCATTTGGGGTGCGGCTCATCGCCTGGGGTGAGTCACTCACTCGCGGTGTCTCTGATGCTGGGATGGGACGCATCGGTCGGCAGCCGTGCTGATCCTTCTCGTCGCGCCGCTTGCAAAGGGCTCGCGAGCGTGCCCCCTCTCTCGCTGGTTCCTCCTCGGAGGAGGCGGACCGGAAGAATCTGACGATTTAGCTCGCGGATGGCTTTTGGTAGCGCGCGACCGAGAACGAGAGCAGCAGTGGGATATCGATCGCGAAGACGACCAGGGACAACGTGATCAGCACGAGCGTGGAGCCGCTCGTGTGATCGAAGACGAAGATGAACTCGAGCATCCCGGCGATGACGAAGTACGCGAGGCTCGTCCACCGGCCGACCAGGAAGAACGATTTCCACGCGAAGGGACGAAATCTCGCGATGAGGATCACGTTCACGACGAGTACCGCACCGGCAGCGATGAGCAGTCCAAGCGAGGGTCCGATCGGCACGCGCCGCGGCAGACGCGCGGCGAGCAGGATCCCGCCCACGATCACCAATCCCATCGACAACACACAGAGTTGAGCGACGGGCGGCAGTTTTCGTTCTTGCGCGTCCGCTGAGTGTTCGGCGAGGCGGGGGGCGGTTTCGGTGGTCATGATGAGGCGAGCTTCGTCATGATGATCAGCGTCGCGACCTGCATCGCGCCGGTGACACCCGCGGTGTAGATGAACCGGCGCATGAGACGGCCGATCAGCTCGCCATTCGGCTCCGACTTGCGCAATTCGAAGAGCACCGCGAGGTTTGCCGGCTCGAGAAGTCCAATTGCGATGACCGCCATCACGCCGACGATGATCATCGATGCGACGACCCACCCGTGAACCGGGGACGTGCTGAGGATCGTGCCTTCGTGCCGAGCGAGTTGCCAACCTGCCGCGAGCGTCGCGATGACGAGCGTTGGCATCAACAGGATCATCTTCGGCATCAGTCGTTTCGAGAATTCGATACGCGCAGGGATCGACATTTGTCCGAGTATCGGTCCGATCACGAAGCCGAGGAACAGGTCGATGGCGGTCCAAAGTCCGCCACTCACAACGTGGAAGAAATCCAGCGCCCAGAGCCGGTTGGTGGCGATCGCCGCGACGAGTCCAGCGAGCGCGACCACGACGATCGGGATCGCGCGGACCGGCACGATCTGGAAATCGGCGCGAGGGTTCGCTTCCGCCTCGACTCGTCCCGGGGCGGCCCCGACGTCGATCAACGTTTCCGCCATTCGCCCCCCTATCAACCGACGACGCGATCTGCGGCGCAATCTAGTTATTGGCGCCGGACGGGTGAAGCTGAAGTTGCCGGCGTCGTCGTCGGTCGCATCGCGCCGGTTGAGCTGCGGCGCACGCTGTCGCCGCGTCGGCCACCGCTGGCAGGGTGCCTCGGATTCCCGTAAACTCGCCTACGCCCGCTGGCGCGCGCCCGCGGGCGACCCCCGTGGTCTTTCGGAAGGAAACGCGTGCCCACTATCGCCCAACTCGTCCGCGCCGGACGGGAGTCGAAGCGGTCGAAAACGAAGACGCCTGCTCTGAAAGGCGCCCCGCAGCGCCGGGGCGTCTGCACGCGCGTGTACACGACGACCCCGAAGAAGCCGAACTCTGCCCTGCGCAAGGTCGCCCGGGTGCGCCTCACGAGCGGGGTCGAGGTGACGGCGTACATCCCCGGCGTCGGCCACAACCTGCAGGAGCACTCGATCGTGCTCGTGCGCGGCGGCCGGGTGAAAGACCTGCCAGGAGTGCGGTACAAGATCGTGCGCGGCGCCCTCGACACCGTCGGGGTGCGCGACCGCGCCCAGGCCCGCAGCCGCTACGGCGCGAAGAAGAGCGCCTGATGCCCCGCAGCGGCCCCGCCCCTCGACGTGACCTCCAGCCGGACCCTGTCTACCGGTCAGTCCTCGTCACGCAGCTGATCAACAAGGTTCTCTCGCGCGGCAAGCGCAGCCTCGCCGAGCGCATCGTCTACGACGCCTTGACGGTCGTTGCCGAGCGCACCAGCGGCGATGCCCTCGCGACGCTGAAGCGGGCCCTCGACAACGCCCGTCCCGAGCTCGAGGTCCGCTCCCGCCGCGTCGGGGGCACGACCTACCAGGTGCCGGTCGAGCTCCGCCCGAAGCGGGCGACGACCCTGTCGATCCGTTGGATCGTCAACTACGCGAAGGAGCGCCGCGAGCGCACGATGGCGCTTCGGCTGGCGAACGAGATCCTCGATGCGGCGAACGGCCTCGGTGCCGCCGTGAAGCGTCGCGAAGACGTCCACAAGATGGCGGAATCGAACAAGGCGTTCGCGCACTACCGCTGGTAGACGCCCGTATCGGGCGTCGGTATCGCACCGATTTCCCCTGTACACGCCGTACTCTGTATGTGTAGCCGCCCGCGCTACACCGACCCCAGGAATTCACCAAATGGCAACACCCCAGAGCCGCACGACCCCCCTCGCCAAGGTCCGCAACATCGGGATCATGGCGCACATCGACGCGGGGAAAACCACGACGACGGAGCGGATCCTCTACTACACGGGCCGCAACTACAAGATCGGTGAGGTCCACGAGGGCGCCGCAACCATGGACTGGATGGTCCAAGAGCAAGAGCGCGGCATCACTATCACCTCCGCGGCGACGACCGCCGCCTGGCGGGACTGCTCGATCAACATCATCGACACGCCTGGCCACGTCGACTTCACCGTCGAGGTCGAGCGCTCCCTCCGCGTGCTCGACGGAGCGGTCGCGATCTTCGATGCCGTCGCCGGAGTCGAGCCCCAGACAGAGACCGTCTGGCGCCAGGCCGACAAGTACAACGTCCCCCGCATCTGCTTTGTGAACAAGATGGACCGGACCGGCGCGGACTTTCCCCGGACGGTCGAGATGATCCGCGATCGTCTCGATGCGATCCCGGCCGTCACTCAGCTTCCCCTCGGCGTCGAGGCGAACTTCCGCGGCGTCGTTGACGTGATCGGGATGAAGGCCCTCGTCTGGGAGGAAGAGGGCATCGGCGAGAAGTGGTCCGAAGAGGAGATCCCCGCCGGCATGCGCGACGCAGCGGTGGCCGCCCGCCACGACCTCGTCGACGTGACGTCCCACTACGACGACACGGTGATGGAGAAGTACGTCTCGGAAGAGGAGATCACCGACGACGACCTCCGGCGCGCGCTGCGCGTCGGGACGATCGAGGGCCATCTCGTCCCCGTTCTGTGCGGCTCGGCGTTCAAGAACAAAGGCGTCCAGCCGCTCCTCGACGCGGTCGTCGACTATCTGCCGAGCCCGGTCGACCTTCCCCCGACGATCGGGCACTCGCTCCGTGGTGACGAGATCCTCGAGCGCAAGGCGGCCGACCAGGAACCGTTCTCGGCGCTCGCCTTCAAGATCCAGACGGACCCCTTCGTCGGCAAGCTCACCTACCTGCGCGTCTACTCGGGCACCCTCGAGAAGGGATCGACGATCCTCAACTCGACGAAGGACAAGCGCGAGCGGATCGGCCGCGTCCTCGAGATGCACGCCAACCACAGAGAGGACAAAGAGACGCTTTTCGCCGGCGACATCGTCGCGGTCGTCGGGCTGAAGACTACGACGACGGGCGACACGCTGTGCGACCCGTCGCACCCGATCGTCCTCGAATCGCTTGTCTTCCCAGAGCCGGTCGTCCACGTCGCCGTCGAGCCGAAGTCGAAGGCCGACCAGGACAAATTGGGCAAGGCCCTCTTCGCACTGTCCGAGGAGGACCCGACTTTCCGCGTCCGCACGGACGAGGAGACCGGCCAGACGGTGATCTCCGGCATGGGCGAGCTGCACCTCGAGGTGCTCGTCGACCGGATGCTGCGCGAGTTCAAGGTCGACGCCCACGTCGGCAAGCCGCAGGTCGCGTACCGCGAGACGATCCGCGACGCGGTGAGCAAGGTGGAGGAGCGCTACATCCGCCAGACCGGCGGTCGCGGCCAGTACGGCCACGTCGTCATCGACCTGGAACCGACGGGCCCGGGTGGTGGCTACGAGTTCGTCGACAAGATCACGGGCGGGGTGATCCCGAAGGAGTACATCCCGGCGATCGACCGCGGCATCCGCGAGGCGATGGAGTCCGGTGTGCTCGCCGGCTTCCCGGCCGTCGACCAGCGGGTCGTCCTCACCTACGGTTCGTACCACGACGTCGACTCGTCCGAGATGGCGTTCAAGATCGCCGGCTCGCTCGCCTGGAAGAAGGCGGCGCGTCTTGCGCACCCGGTGCTGTTGGAGCCGATGATGTCCGTCGAGGTCGTCACCCCCGAGGAGTTCCTCGGTGACGTCATCGGCGACCTGTCCTCGCGCCGCGGCCGCGTCGAGGGGATGGAGAGCCGCGGCACGAGCCAGGTGATCCGCTCGCAGGTACCCCTCGCCGAGATGTTCGGCTACGCTACCGACCTGCGTTCTCGCACCCAAGGACGCGCCACGTTCTCGATGCAGTTCAACTCCTACCAGGAGGTCCCCGAGTCGATTGGCCGGGAGATTGTCGCCCGGGCAACGGGGGAATAGGCGGCATCGGGACCAGCGCCCGCTTTTCCTTTTGGGACCGGCCACCGAGGCCGCGACCTGAGGTGGCGGTTGCGGACCTGAGCAGATCAACGCAAAACAACACGGCAGGGCGAAGGGCCCTGCCCAGGACAGACGGAGCTGTCAGCAACAATGGCGAAGCAGAAGTTCGAGCGGACAAAGCCACATATCAACGTCGGGACGATGGGTCACATCGACCACGGCAAGACGACGCTGACGGCGGCCATCACGAAGGTCCTTCACGACCGCAACCCGAGCGTCGGGTTCCGGTCGTTCGACTCGATCGACGCGGCGCCGGAGGAAAAGGCGCGCGGCATCACGATCCAGATCGCCCACGTCGAGTACGAGACGGACAAACGCCACTACGCGCACGTCGACATGCCGGGGCACGCCGACTACATCAAGAACATGATCACCGGCGCCGCCCAGGTGGACGGTGCGATCCTCGTCGTTGATGCGACAGACGGCCCGATGCCTCAGACCCGCGAGCACGTGTTGCTCGCCCGCCAAGTCGGTGTGCCGGCGATCGTCGTCGCGTTGAACAAGGTCGACCTGGTCGACGACGAAGAGCTCCTCGAGCTGGTGGAGGTCGAGGTCCGCGACCTGTTGAACGAGTACGAGTTCCCCGGCGACGACACCCCCGTGGTCCGCGTCTCGGCGTTGAAGGCGCTCGAGGGCGACAAGGAGGCCGAAGAGGGTGTGTTGAAGCTCATGGAGGCGGTCGACGACTACATCCCCGAGCCGAAGCGCGAGATCGACAAGCCGTTCTTGTTGTCTGTCGAAGACGTGATGACGATCACCGGTCGCGGCACGGTCGTCACCGGACGGATCGAGCAGGGCCAGGTGAAGGTCGGTGAGGAAGTCGAGATCGTCGGACTTCGCCCGACCCAGAAGACGACGGTCACCGGCGTCGAGATGTTCCGCAAGCTCCTCGACGCGGGCCAAGCCGGCGACAACGTCGGCCTGCTCCTGCGCGGCACGAAGAAAGAGGAGGTCGAGCGCGGCCAGGTGATCTGCAAACCGGGTTCGATCACCCCGCACGCGAATTTCGAGGCGAACGTCTACGTGCTCACGAAGGAAGAAGGCGGGCGGCACAAGCCGTTCTTCACGAACTACCGGCCGCAGTTCTACTTCCGCACGACCGACGTCACGGGTTCGATCGCGCTCCCGGAGGGCACCGAGATGGTCATGCCTGGCGACAACACCGAGATGACCATCGAGCTGCAAAAGCCGATCGCGATGGACGAGGGCCTCCGATTCGCGATCCGCGAGGGCGGCCGCACCGTCGGCGCCGGCCGGGTCACGAAGATCCTCAAGTAGCGAAGGGACCGCACAGGTGGCGCAGCGGATCCGCATCCGCCTGAAGGCCTACGACCACGAGGTCGTCGACCAGTCGACGAAGAAGATCGTCGAAACGGTGCTCCGCACCCAGGCGAAGGTGCGGGGTCCGGTGCCGCTGCCGACCGAGCGCCACCGCTACACGGTCATCCGCTCGCCGCACAAGTACAAGGACAGCCGCGAGCATTTCGAGATGCGGATCCACAAGCGCCTCGTCGATATCGTCGAGCACAGCCCGAAGACCGTTGACTCGTTGCAGCGGCTCGACCTGCCGGCCGGCGTCGACATCGAGATCAAGATCCAGCAGGTATAACGCGGGGCGAGGTGGTCCCCTTTAGGCCAGCACGGCTCGCGGCGTGCCTCGTTGCCGACTCGCGCTACCTCGTCGTCCACTGATCCGACAGACGCGCGGATCTCCGGGGAGGACGGCAGCGCACCGGTGCGGGAGCGGCTGTCACCGGACGCGCCCGGTACGGTCAGCCGGCTCGCGGATCTGACCTGGGCGTGAAGCTTTGGCTCATGTTCGGTGTCGAGATCCAGCAGGTCTAAGCAAAAATTCGCAGTGTTATAGTGAGGCTGTCGCCGGTGCGGCGCCCGGCGGATTAAGACGACGTCCGAGCGTGCCCCGCTCGCCGGGGGACCGCTCGGCACAAGCCATTTCCGCTCCGCTCGGCAACGCCGGGCGGAGCGTCCGCGTGAGTAAGGGCGATGCCCTGGCCGACCCGGGTCGGAGCGTTGCGCGGGCGACCGAGGACGAACAAGGAAGGCACGACGATGACGATCAGTGCGGTCATCGGGGAGAAGGTCGGCATGACGCAGATCTTCGACTCCGAGAACCGGGCGGTCCCTGTGACCGTCGTCAAAGTCGCGCCCTTCCGCGTCGTCCAGGTGAAGACGCCCCAGCGAGAGGGGTACTCCGCGCTCCAGCTCACCTACGGCTTTCGGCGCGCGACGGCGATGAACAAGCCCGAGGCCGGCCACTTTGCCAAGGCCGGGGTCGACCCGGGGCGCAAGCTCGTCGAGGTACGCGTCGACGACACGGACGGCTACGCGGTCGGTGACGTGCTCGACGTGACGGTGCTCGCCGCCGGCGAGAAGGTCGACGTCACCGCCGTTTCGAAGGGTAAGGGCTTCGCCGGCTCCATGAAGCGCCACAACTTCGCGGGCCAGGGCGCGGCGCACGGCAATCACAAAAAGCACCGCGCGCCGGGATCGATCGGCGCCTGCGCAACCCCGGCGCGGGTGTTCAAAGGCACGCGCATGGCGGGCCGCACCGGGGCCGAACGGGTGACAACCCTCAACCTGGAGGTCGTCGAGGCCGACCCCGAGCGCGAGATCGTCCTCGTCAAGGGCGCGGTCCCCGGTCCCCGCGGCGGCCTCGTCGTGCTGCGCAAGGCTGTGAAGGGCGAGGCGCGATGACCGACCTCTCAATCGTTGCCCGCGCGAAGCCCCGCCAGCTCGCCGCGCCGGTCGAGCTCACGCGCACCAGCGAATCGGGTGCGGTGCTCTCGACGGTGACGCTCGACCCCACGTACTTCTCGGTTCCTGAAAATGTCGCGCTGGTCCACCAGGTCATCACCGCTCAGCTCGCCGCGCGCCGCCGCGGCACCCAGAGCACGAAGACGCGCGCCGAGGTCCGTGGCGGCGGCGCGAAGCCGTATCGCCAGAAGGGCACGGGCAACGCGCGCCAGGGATCGATCCGTGCGCCGCACTACGCCGGCGGTGGCGTCGCCCTCGGGCCGAAGCCGCGCGACTACGCGCAGCACACGCCGCGCAAGATGGTCCAACAGGCGCTGCGCTGCGCCCTCTCGGACCGGGCGCGCTCGGGCGGCGTCCGCCTCATCGACCGTTGGGGCTTCGAGCAGCCGAAGACGAAGTTGGCGCTCGACGCGCTCGACGCGCTCGACTGCCAAGGTCGGGTCCTCGTCGTCACCGAGCGCGACGTCGATGTCGTCGAAAAGTCGATGCGGAACATCCCCGGCGTCGAGGCGCTCCCCGTCGATCAGCTCAACGCGTACGAGGTGATGCGCGCCGACGTCATCGTCTTCACTGACGCGACGATCCCGGGCGAGGTGACGACGACGAAGGTCGCGACGAAAGCGGCAGAGCCCGCGGCGGCAGCGAAGAAAACGGCTGCAAAGAAAATCCCGGCGAAAAAGGTGGCGGCGAAAAGAGTCGTCGTACCAAAGCCCGCCGCGTCAACCGAGGCAGCCGGATCCGAGGACGTTGAGGGCAGCGAGGAGTCATGACCACGCGCACCGTCTTGATCCGCCCGATCATCTCGGAGAAGTCCTACGCGCTGATGGACGGCGGCGCGTACGTCTTCGTCGTCGATCCGCGCGCCTCGAAGCGGGAGATCCGCGACGCGGTCGAAGCGAACTTCTCGGTGCGTGTGCGCAGCGTGAACACGATGAACCGCAAGGGCAAGCACAAGCGCGACCGACGGAGCAACAAGGTCGGCAAGCGGTCGGACTCGAAGCGGGCGATCGTCCGCCTCGAAGGCGACGACCGCATCGAGCTGTTCGAGAGCTGAGGGCGGTCTCATGGGTGTGAGAAAGCGCAAGCCGACGAGCGCGGGGCGGCGGTTCCAGTCCTCGTCCGACTTCAAAGAGATCACAAAAAAGCGCCCCGAGCGCGCGCTCACCGAGTCGTTGCCGTCGTCTGGTGGCCGCAACAGCTACGGTCGCAAGACGGCGCGCCACCGCGGTGGCGGCCACAAGCGGCGCTACCGGATCATCGACTTCTGGCGCGACAAGGACGGGATTCCGGCACGCGTCGCGGCGATCGAATACGACCCGAACCGCAACGCCCGCATCTGCCTGTTGCACTACGCGGACGGCGAGAAGCGCTACATCATCGCTCCCGAAGGCATCGGCGTCGGCGACGTCTTGCAGTCCGGCCAGGGCTCAGAGATCCGTCCCGGCAACGCCTTGCAGCTGCGCTACGTACCCGTCGGCTCCACGATCCACAACGTCGAGCTCCGTCCGGGTGGCGGTGGCAAGCTCGCCCGCGGCGCGGGGTCAAGCGTGCAGCTCGTGGCGAAAGAAGGCGCGTACGCGACGCTGCGCCTGCCCTCCACCGAGATGCGCCGCGTGCCGATCGACTGCCGGGCGACGATCGGTGTCGTCGGCAACGCCGAGGCCGAGCTGCTCTCGATCGGCAAGGCGGGTCGCAACCGCTGGCGCGGCGTCCGGCCGCAGACCCGCGGCGTCGCCATGAACCCGATCGACCACCCGCTTGGCGGGGGCGAGGGAAAGTCCTCCGGCGGACGCCACCCCGTCTCGCCGTGGGGCAAGCCCGAAGGCCGCACTCGCCGGAAGCACAAGCCGTCCGACCGGCTCATCGTCCGTCGTCGCCGCGGTCGCGGCGCCCGCCGCTGATCGTGTGAGGTTGTCATGCCGCGCAGTCTGAAAAAAGGTCCCTTTGTGGACGACCACTTGCTGAGAAAGGTCGACGAGCTGAACGCGAGGAACGAAAAGCGCGTCGTGAAGACGTGGTCGCGCCGCTCGACGATCATCCCCGACATGGTCGGGCACACGATTGCTGTGCACGACGGGCGCAAGCACGTGCCGGTCTACATCACCGAGGCGATGGTCGGTCACAAGCTCGGCGAGTTCGCTCCGACGCGGACCTTCCGATACCACGCCGGTCAAGAACGCCAGGCGAGGCGCTGAGATGACGGTGAAGACGAACGAGCGTCCCGGGACGAGGGCGACGCTGCGCTACTGCCGGCTCTCGAGCTACAAGGCCCGCGAGGTCCTCGATCTCATCCGGGGCCTCGACTACACACGCGCGGTCGAGCTGCTCGACCACACCCAGCGCGCCGGCGCGCCGATTGTCGCGAAGCTCTTGCGCTCGGCGGCGTCGAACGCCGAGCACAACGATTCGCTGTTCCCAGAAGAGCTCTACGTCGCGACGGCGTTCGCGGACGAGGGCACGACGATGAAGCGTTGGCGACCCCGCGCCCGCGGACGGGCGACGCGCGTGCGCAAACGCACGTGCCACATCACGATCGTGCTCGCCCGCATGCCGGAAGACCAGGTTGCGCGCCTCAAGGCGCGTGCTGCCGCGCAGCAAGCCGACCGCCGGGCGCGCAGGGTCGCCGGGTCGCGCCGACGCGCCGCGCAGGTGGAGCAGGTCTCCGAGGAAGATGAGGTGCCGTCGGAAACGGGTGACGAGACCGCTTCGACCGCCGAAGACGAAGTGAGCGAGGTCCCCGAGCTCGAGACAGATGCTGCGGACGCAGAGGACGAAACGGGCGAAGACGAAACGGAGAGTCAAGCAGCCGTCGCCGCGCCGGCGGCGAAGAAGGCGGCCGCGAAGAACAAAGCCGCGAAGAAGGCGCCGGCTAAGAGGACCGCCGCCAAGGTGACCGCCGCCAAGAGGGCGCGGCCCGAGAAAGCGGCGAAAAAGACCGTGCAGGCGATCTCGAAGATCGCCAAGAGGTCCGGGCGGAAGCCCCAGGCAAAGGACGAGGGCTGATGGGTCAGAAGGTCAACCCGTACGGGTTCCGCCTCGGGATCACGACGGACTGGAAGTCGCGCTGGTTCGAAGACCGCGGCTACCAGAACGCGGTCGTCGAGGACTGGAAGATCCGCAATTATCTGATGACCCAGCTCGAGTCGGCCGCGGTGAGCCGCATCGAGATCGAGCGGACCCGCGACCGTTTGCGCGTGGACATCCACACTGCGCGACCAGGCATCGTGATCGGCCGGCGCGGAGCCGAGGCCGACCGTTTGCGTCGCTACCTCGGCCGGATGACGAAGAACGCGAACATCCAACTGAACATCCAAGAGATCAAGCAACCGGAGCTCGATGCGGCGCTCATCGCGCAGGGCATCGCCGACCAGCTCGCCCGGCGCATCAGCTTTCGGCGCGCGATGAAGCGCGCGATCCAGACGGTGCAGAAGGCGGGTGCGCTCGGTGTGCGCGTCCAGTGCGCGGGCCGCCTCGGCGGATCCGAGATGTCGCGGAAGGAGTCGTACCGCGAGGGCCGCGTACCGTTGCATACGCTGCGCGCCGACATCGACTACGGCATGCGCGAGGCCCGCACGTCGACCGGGCGCGTCGGCGTCAAGGTTTGGATCTACAAGGGCGACATCCTGCCCTACCGCACCTCGCCCGAGGACAAGATCTCCCGCGAAGCGGCGATGGCAGTCGGGGAGACCTCCGGCCAGGCGCGGCCGCGGCGCATCGTGAGCGCTGGCGGCGGACGACGTCGCCCGGACATGGCCGAGCCCGGCGCGGCACCAGAAGAGGTTGCCGAGACAGAAGAGCCCGCCGAACCAGCGGAGGTCATCGCTGCGACGCCCGACGACGCGCTCGAACGACTGTTGGCAGAAGAAGAAGAGATCGAACGCCGTACCCGTGACGAGCATCACGAGGCGCCGCACTTCCGCAAGGAGACGGACTGACCATGTTGATGCCGAAGAAGGTGAAGCACCGCAAGCAGCAACGCGGTCGCAGGACCGGCCTCGCGAAGGGCGCGACCACCGTCGACTTCGGGGACTACGGGATCAAGGCGCTCGAGCCAGGCTGGCTGACGGCTCGCCAGATCGAAGCTGCCCGAATCGCGATGACCCGACACGTCCGCCGTGGCGGGAAGATCTGGATTCGCGTCTTTCCGCACAAGCCGGTCACCCAAAAGCCGGCCGAGACGCGCATGGGCTCGGGAAAAGGCAACCCGGAGCACTGGGTGGCGGTCGTGAAGCCGGGCGCGATCCTCTTCGAGCTTGCCGGTGTCGACGAAGCGCTCGCGAAGTCGGCGATGGAACGAGCGATCCAGAAGCTGCCGATCAAGGCTGAGTTCGTCGTGCGCTCGGGCGTCGAGACGGGGGCGCACAGCTGATGACCAAGCCCTCAGAGCTGCGCCTACTCGCCGACACCGATCGTGCCCAGCGCCTCGACGAGGCGCGCAAAGAGCTGTTCAACTTGCGCTTCCAGCTCGCGACCGGACGGCTCGACAACGTGAGCCGGATCGCCGTCGTGCGCAAGGAGATCGCGCGTCTGATCACGCTCGCGCAAGAAGAGACAACCGTTGCGCGCGCGCCGAAGCGTCCGAGGAGGAGACATGGCTGAGCAGGACGAAACCGCAGCCGATCCCTCGGTCGGCGCGCGGCCGAACCGCCGCAAGGTGCGAGAGGGAACCGTGCTGAAGCGTTCGATGGACAAAACCGCTGTGGTCGCGGTGACCCAACGCGTCCGCCACCCGAAGTACGCGAAGACGGTCCAGCGCACGACGAAGCTGTACGTCCACGACGAGGAGAACACCTCGCGCGTCGGTGACCGGGTGCGCGTCGCCGAGACGCGCCCGCTTTCGAAGATGAAGCGGTGGCGCCTCGTCGAGGTCCTGGAGCGGGCGCGATGATCCAGCAAGAGTCGCGCCTTCGCGTCGCCGACAACTCGGGAGCCCGCGAGGTGCTGTGCATCAAGGTGCTCGGCGGGACCCGTCGCAGGTATGCGTCGATCGGCGACGTGTTCATCGGGACGGTGAAGGACGCCGTCCCGGGAGCCCAGGTGAAAAAGGGCGACGTCGTCCGCTGCGTCGTCGTCCGAACGAAGAAAGAGCGCCGTCGCCCCGACGGCAGCTACATCCGTTTCGACGAGAACGCTGCGGTGCTGATCACCGACCAGCAGCAACCGCGCGGCACGCGCATCTTCGGCCCGGTAGGACGCGAGCTTCGCGACAAGCGGTTCATGCGCATCGTGAGCCTCGCACCGGAGGTGATTTGAGTGAAGATCCATAAGGGAGACACCGTCGAAGTGCTCTCGGGCAAGCACCGCGGCAAGACCGGCGAGGTCATCCGCGCCATCCCGAAGAAGAACCAAGTGATCGTGGCAGGAGTGAACATCGCGAAGCGCCACCAAAAGCCGGTGCGCGCAACGATGCAGGCCGGGATCATCGACAAGGACATGCCGCTGCCGGTCTCCGCCGTGGCGCTCGTCTGCGCGAAGGACGGCCCGACGCGCGCCGCCACGCAGGTCGAGCCCGGCGGCTCGAAATCGCGCGTCTGTGCGAAGTGCGGGGGGAAGCTATGAGCACTGCCACGCTCCCCGAACGGCCTCGCCTTCGCCGCCGCTACGACGAGCAGTTGCGCGACGAGCTCAAGACAGCGCTCGGGCTGAAGAACGTGATGGAGGTCCCGACCCTCGAAAAGATCGTGCTGAACTGCGGAGTTGGACGGGCGATACAGCAGCAGTCGTTGCTCGAAGGCGCGGTGCGCGACCTCTCGACGATCACTGGCCAGCGGCCGGTAGTCACCCGCGCCCGCAAGTCCATCGCCTCGTTCAAGTTGCGCGAAGGGAATGCGATCGGGGCGATGGTTACCCTGCGCGGCGACCGCATGTGGGAGTTCTTCGACCGCCTGGTGTCGATCGCGATCCCGCGCATCAGGGACTTCCGCGGGCTGAACCCCCGCGCTTTCGACGGGCGGGGCAACTACACGTTCGGTATCACCGAGCAGCTGATCTTCCCGGAGATCAACTACGACTCGATCGACGCGACCCGGGGGATGGACATCACGATCGTCACGACCGCGAAGACCGATGCTGCGGGAAGGGCGCTGCTCAGCGCGCTCGGGCTTCCCGTTCCGCAGGGAGGGGTAACGAAGAAACCGATGGCGAAGAAAGCACTCGTCGAAAAGCAGCAGCGCACTCCGAAGTTCAAGGTACGCGGCTACACGCGTTGTCGCCGCTGCGGACGGCCGCGCGCCGTCTTCCGGAAGTTCGGGATGTGCCGGATCTGTCTGCGCGATCTCGCGCTCACGGGCGAGATCCCCGGTGTGACAAAGGCGAGCTGGTGAGGGGAGGCGAGTCTCGATGACGATGACCGACCCGATCGCCGACATGCTGACGCGCGTCCGAAATGCGAACGTCGCGATGCACGACAGCGTGAAGATGCCGGGCTCGAAGCTCAAGGTCTCACTCGCCTCGATCCTTGAGCGCGAGGGCTATATCGCGGGCTTTTCGACGTCGTCGGACGACAACCACCCGGGCAGCGTGCTCGAGATCAGGATGAAGTACACCGAGGACCGGACACGCGCGATCGCCGGGCTGCGGCGCGTCTCGACGCCGGGATTGCGCGTCTACGCGCGCGCCGATCGCCTGCCGCGCGTGCTCGGCGGGATGGGTGTCGCCGTCCTCTCGACGAGCGAAGGTCTGCTCACCGACCGCGAGGCGCGAAAGCGCAAGATCGGTGGCGAGGTGCTCTGTTATGTCTGGTGATCAGCGCAACCGTCACGGGGTGGTGCGATGAGCCGCGTTGGTCGTTCGCCGATCCCGCTGCCTTCGGGCGTGGAGGTCGACATCACCGACGGACGCGTCGCGGTCCGCGGGCCGAAGGGCGCACTTGAGCGCGTGCTGCCGTCTCCGATCACGGTCCGTCGTGACGAGGCGGCCGCGTCGCTGCTCGTCGAGCGCCCCGACGACGAACGCGAGAACCGCGCGCTGCACGGGCTCGCGCGCTCGTTGGTCCAGAACATGGTCGTGGGCGTCACGGCGGGGTTCCAAAAGGACCTCGAGATTCAGGGCGTCGGCTATCGCGCCCAAGCGCGCGGACCGCGCCAGCTCGAGCTGGCGCTCGGCTTTTCGCATCCGGTGATGGTCGACGCACCCGAGGGGATCGACTTCGAGGTGCCGAGCCCGACGCGCATCACGGTGCGCGGCATCGACAAGGAGAAGGTCGGTCAGGTGGCGGCGGACATCCGCAAGCTCCGCAAGCCGGAGCCGTACAAGGGCAAGGGCATCCGGTATGTCGGCGAGGTCGTCCACCGCAAGGCCGGCAAGGCGGGGAAATAGCGATGGCCAACATCCGACGCGTCCACGAGCTGCGGCACCGCCGCCACGCTCGCCTGAGAAAGAAGGTGCACGGTTCCTCGGAGCGGCCGCGCCTTTCGGTCTTCCGGTCGAACCGACACATCGTCGCCCAGGTGATCGACGACGACGCGGGCCTGACCCTTGCTGCCGCGTCGACCATCGAGCCGGCGTTGCGTTCCGGCAAGACCGGCAACGCCGCGGCGGCGGCGGCGGTCGGCCGGCTCGTCGCCGAGCGGGCAAAGCAGGCGGGGGTGTCCACCGTCGTCTTCGACCGCGGCGCGGCGCGCTTCCACGGTCGTGTCGCGGCGCTCGCCGACGCGGCACGAGATGCGGGATTGGAGTTCTAGATGCCAGAGTCCCAGTACGAGGAGCGGACGATCCGGGTGAACCGGGTGGCGAAGGTCGTCCAGGGCGGGCGCCGCTTCTCGTTCACGGCGTTGATGGTCGTCGGTGACGGCCAGGGCAGGGTCGGTCTCGGCTACGGCAAGGCGAAAGAGGCGGGCCTCGCCGTGCAAAAGGGCATCGAGGAGGCGAAGAAGAACTTCTTCGACGTGCCGCTCGCCGGCTCGACGATCACCCACCCGGTGATCGGCGAGGCGGGCGCGGGGCGAATCCTCCTCAAGCCTGCCGCACCGGGCACCGGCGTCATCGCCGGCGGCGCGGCGCGGGCGATATTCGAGATGGCGGGGATCCGCGACATTGTCGCGAAGTCGCTCGGGACCTCGAACGCGATCAACGTCGCCCACGCGACGGTCGCCGGACTGAAGTCGCTGCGCCGACCCGACGAGGTCGCGCGCCTGCGCGGCAAGGCGCCGGACGAGGTCACGCCCATGGGGGTGCTGCGCGCCTACGAGGAGCGGCGGCGTGGACAGGTCGCCGCGGGCGGGGAGCGCTGAGCATGACGACGCCCGATCCGAAAGACGGCGGTCTCATCGTCACACAGGTGCGCTCCGCGATCGGCGCGATGCCGAAGCACCGTGCCACCCTGCGTGCGCTCGGTTTGAGGCGGATCGGCACGACACGCACCGTGCCCGACCGGCCCGAGATCCGTGGCATGCTGACGGCCGTTTCGCACCTCGTCGAGGTGCGTCATCTCGACGCCGAAGCACCAAAGCGCCCGCGCCGAAAAAGCGAGGAGGCGAAGTGAAACTCCACGAGCTCGCCCCGCCTGAGGGCGCGCGCCGCCCCCGTCGTCGCGTCGCGCGCGGCACCGGCGGCAAGGGCGGCAAGACCGCCGGACGGGGCACGAAGGGCCAGCTCTCGCGCGGCCACGTGAACGCCGGATTCGAGGGCGGACAGCTGCCCCTCACCCAGCGCATCCCGAAGCTGCGCGGCTTCCAGAACCCTTTCCGCATCGCCTACCAGGTCGTGAACCTCGACGACCTGGAGACGCTCGGTGAGGACGCGGTCGACCCCGAAAAGCTCCGCAAGGCGGGCCTGTTGCACGAAAAGAGCCTCGTGAAGATTCTCGGCCGCGGCGAGCTCAGCCGGGCGGTCGCCGTCGAGGCGCACGCCTTTTCGAAGTCCGCGACCGAGGCGATCATCGCGGCAGGGGGCACGGCGACGGTCGTCCCCCGACCGAGGGGGGACCGCAGACCGCCGGCGCGAGGCAACGCGCTGGCGAACCGGTAAGGATCATCCCGTGACCGTCCGCCTGCGCGCCGATGTCGGCGCGACCTGGCCGGTGCGGCCCCATCGGATGCGAGAGGGACGCGCGTGCTCGGAAGCCTGAAGAACATCGTCCGCGTGGCGGACCTGCGCAACAAGGTCCTCTTCACGCTGCTCGTCATCGCCATTTACCAATTCGGCGCGAACATCCCCGTTCCCGGGGTGAGCTTCAAGGCGATCCACTCGATCTCGAACGCAGCGAAGGGCCAGGGGCTGCTCGGCTTCTTGAACCTGTTCTCGGGCGGTGCCTTGGCCCGCGCCGCCGTGCTGGGGCTCGGGATCATGCCCTACATCACGTCGTCGATCATCATCCAGCTGCTCACGACCGTGATCCCGAAGTTCGCCGAATGGCGAGACCAGGGAGCGGTCGGACAGCGCAAGCTCACCCAGGCGACGCGCTATCTCACCGTCGGTCTCGCACTGATGCAGTCCTCGGGGCTCGTCTTCTTGCTCCACTCGGGGGAGCTCTTGTCCGGGAGCGCGTCGGGCTCGGTCGACTTGATCCCTGATTTCTCCGCCCTGCACGTGCTGTTCATCATCTTGACGTTCACCGCCGGCACGGCGTTCGTGATGTGGCTCGGCGAGCTCATCACTCAACGCGGCATCGGCCAGGGGATGTCGATCATCATCTTCGCGAACGTCGTCGCGACCTTGCCCTTGGACGTCGACTTGATCAAGGCGGACAAGTCGTGGGGGGGGCTCGCGATCATCGGCCTCGTCTGCGTCGCCTTGTTGGTGGCGATCGTCTTCGTCGAGCTCGGTCAGCGCCGCATCCCGGTCACCTTCGCACGCCGGGTGCAGGGGCGCCGCATGTACGGCGGCCAGAGCACCTACATCCCCTTGAAGGTGAACCAGGCGGGCGTGATCCCGATCATCTTCGCGAGCTCGCTCTTGTACATCCCGGTGTTGATCTCGACCGTGCTGCCCTGGCAGGGGGTGCGCACTTGGATCAACGCCAACCTCGTCAACCCGACCGGTGGCGTCTACCTCGTCTTGTACGGGCTCTTCATCATCGCCTTCACGTTCTTCTACGTGCAGGTGAGCTTCGACCCGATCCAACAGGCCGACCAGATCCGCAAGCAGGGCGGCTACATCCCCGGCATCCGTCCCGGTCCGCCGACCGAGACGTACCTGTCGAAGATCCTGAACCGCATCACGCTTCCGGGGTCACTGTTCCTCGCCTTCGTCGCGCTCGTGCCGTCGGCGATCCTCGCGGCCTGGCACATCACGGGGATCCCGTTCTTCGGGACGACGCTGCTCATCAGCGTCGGCGTGGCGCTGCAGACGAACCAGCAGATCAACTCCCAGCTCACGATGCGTAACTACGAGGGCTACCTCGCGTAGTGATCCCCGGCGCGCGTCTGATCGTCCTCGGCAAGCAGGGCGCTGGCAAAGGAACCCAATGCGAGGCGATCTCGCACCACTACGCCATTCCGCACATCTCGACCGGCGACATGCTGCGCGCCGCGGTGAAGACCGCCTCGCCGCTCGGGCGCCAGGTGGAGGCGGCGATGGAGCAGGGCGAGCTCATCTCGGACGACATCGTCTTGGAGATGGTCGCCCAGCGGCTCAAAGAGGACGACACGCAAAGTCGCGGCTTCGTCTTCGACGGCTTCCCGCGCACGGTGAATCAGGCCGATCGCCTCGACAAGATCCTCGCGCCGTTGGAGCTCGACTTGGTCATCAATCTCGTCGTGCCGACGAGCCTCGTGCTGAAACGACTCGCCGGGAGGCGCGCCTGCCAGGTGTGCGGTACGAACTACTCGATCACGTCGCCGCCGAGGACCGACTGGATCTGTGACGTCTGCGCCGGCGAGGTCGTCCAACGCGAAGACGACACAGAAGAGGCCATCCGACGGAGGCTCGATCTCTACGAAAAGGAGACCGCACCGCTGATCGCGCGTTACCGCAAGCTCGGTAAGCTCGTTTCGGTCCAAGGGACCGGAACCCCCGACGACGTCACCAGCCGGTTGATCTCGCTCATCGACGCCCGCGTCGGCGAGAACCTGGAGGCACGGCCGTGATCCGCACGAAAGATGAAATCGCGAAGATGCGACGCGCCGGCAAGGTCGTCGCCGAGATCCACGAAAAGACGCGTGCCGCGATCGCGCCCGGGGTGACGACGCTCGATCTCGACCGCGTCGCGCGCGAGGTGCTCGACGCGCGCGGCGCGCGCTCGAACTTCTTGAACTACCACGGCTTCCAGGCGGTGATCTGCACGTCGCCGAACAACATGATCGTGCACGGCATCCCCGGTTCGTACGTGCTGAAGGACGGCGACATCATCTCGGTCGACTGCGGGGCGATCGTCGAGGGCTACCACGGTGACGCGGCCTACACGGCGCCGGTCGGCGAGATCTCCGAGCTCGCCTGCCGGCTCATCGAGGTCACCGGGCGCTCGCTGTGGGCGGGCATCGACGAGATGCACGAGGGAAAGCGGCTCCACGACGTCGGCGCGGCGGTGCAGCGTGTCGCGGAGAACGCCGGCTTCTCGGTGGTCCGCAAGTACGTCGGGCACGGCATCGGCACGTCGATGCACGAGGAGCCGCAGGTGCCGAACTACTGGCCGGGGAACCCCGGCCCGAGGCTCAAGGTCGGCAACGTGTTCGCCATCGAGCCGATGGTGAACGTCGGCGGACCGGAGACGATCGAACTCGAAGACGGCTGGTCGGTGATCACCGCCGACGGCAGCCTGTCGGCGCACTTCGAACACACGATCGCGATCACAGAGGACGGCCCCGAGGTACTGACGCTGCCGTAGGCAGGCGGCGGCGGCCCTCGCCGCGGTCAGTCGAGCTTGAAATCTCCGGCTGGCGGCGCGTCACCGCCCGGGGAATCGGTGCTCTCCGACGCCGAGGTCGGCTCGGTGCTGTCCGACGCCGAGGCCGGCTCGTCGGGGTGCTCTTGTTCCCACTTCGCGATCTCGCCGTAGAGGCGGTTGATCTCGGCGGTGTTCGCCTGGTCGCCGCGCCCGGCGTGCTCGGTGTAGGAGGCGGCGCCGAGGTCGCGGTACAAGGCGTCGAGCTGGCGACGCGCCTGCACCTCTTCGATCTTCGCCTGCCCGGCGCGGCCTGCCTCCTGGGCCTTCTGGGCGACCTGGGCCGCCTGCTGCTTCATCTTGTCCAACAGCGCCATCGCGCCTCCTTGTTCGTCCGATCAGCGACCGAGGACGGCGCCGGCAAGCCCGGCGCGCGATCGGTCGTCGTTTTTTTCTTCCTGCTCGTACTGGCGGTGGATCGTCGACTGCAAGAGCACCGTGCCGTCGCCCTCCAACGAGATGAGGTTGATGCCGCCGCCACCGAACAACGCCGCCATCGCCAGCTGGCCCCCCACCGGCGCGATGCGTTCGGTCGTGAAGGAGAGGTTGTCCGAGAAAGCCACGAGCGCACCCGTGTGGACCTGGAGCTTGCCCCCGTACGAGGCGGGGTTGAGCTCGACGATCGTGCCGCCGCCGCCGACAACGAGCGTCCCGTTGCCCTGGAAGTGCTCCAAGATGAAGCCCTCGCGCGAGCGCACGCCGAGGACGAGACCGGTGAAGTCGATGTCGAAACTGACCGTCGCTTCGGCACAGACAAACGCCCGGCTCTCCGCGTACCAGCCGGCGGCGCCGTCGAGCTCGATGACGCGGATCTGGCCGGGCTGCTCGCCGGAGAAGCCGACGAGGCCGGAGCCGCCGGAGGGCCGGAACCACTGGAAGGCGAGGCTCTGGCCGGAAAGCGCCCGTTTGCCGACTTCGACGGCGGTGGCGAGCGCCCCGGCGAGCAGCCCGGCGCCCTTTGCCTTCGCCTGGTCGCGGGCGCCGCCCGGCGTCGAAAGCCGCGTCTCGATGGCGACGTTCGTCGTCTTCCAGCGAAACTTCGTCGCGTCCGAGAACACCGTCTGGTCGGGCTCGAGCTGACACGTGACGAACTGGGCGTACTCGCCGCTCAGCTTCTGGGTGACGGTCATCGTCACGACCACCTTTCCTGCGGCCGATGCGCCCGCCCGCCGCCCGCGCGCAAACCGTACGCGAGGATGCGTCACACCGCTAGCGACTTTCGGTTGCTCTCGCCGGCGACGCGGCCGCCGGCCGACCGTCGCGAGCAGCGGAAAGTTGCGCCGCCCGTCGTCGCCAGACCGGTAAACCGCTACACTTTGTTTGCTTCGGGCCGTCTGGCTCGCGGTTCGACCGCGGGCAGGGGCGGGCCTCGTGTGGCCCCACGGCCGCAATCCGCTGGCGGCGAGGGGACGCCCTTTCGGTCGCTGCGGCGCTGGTCGCGGCCCGCGCCCGAAGAGCAGCAGTCTCATCGAGGAGGGGAACCTGCCGAAACCGAAAGAGGACGCGATCGTGCTCGAGGGCACGGTCGTCGAGCCGCTCCCGAACGCGATGTTCCGCGTCGAGCTCGAGAACGGCCACAAGGTGCTCGCCCACAGCTCGGGGAAGATGCGCATGCACCGCATCCGGATCCTCCCTGGCGACCGGGTGCAGGTCGAGATCACGCCCTACGACTTGTCCCGTGGACGCATCACCTACCGGTACAAGTGAGTTCCCAACCTCTGATGCGCCACTGGCCCAACCGATTCGAGAACCAAAGGACAACGCGGTGAAGGTTCGACCGAGCGTCAAACCGATGTGCGAGAAGTGCAAGGTCATCCGCCGGCACGGCCGGATCATGGTGATCTGTGAGAACCCGCGCCACAAGCAGCGGCAGGGTTAGGAAATGGCCCGAATCTCCGGCGTCGACATCCCCCGCGAGAAGCGGCTCGAGATCGCGCTCACCTACATCTACGGAATCGGCCGCACCAAAGCGAAGCAGATTTGTGCCGCGACCGACTTGAGCGTCGACACGCGCGTCCGTGACCTCACCGACGACGAGGTGACGAAGATCCGCACCTACGTCGACGCGAACGTGAAGGTCGAAGGTGACCTGCGTCGCGACGTCGCGCAGGACATCAAGCGGAAGATGGAGATCGGCTCGTACCAAGGAATCCGTCACCGCCGCGGCCTCCCGGTCCACGGCCAGCGCACGCACACGAATGCCCGCACCCGGAAGGGCCCGAAGAAGACCGTCGCCGGCAAGAAAAAGATCAGGAAGCACTGATGCCGCCTCAGAAGAAGCCCGGCGGCCGCCGGCCCCGCAAACGAGAGAAGAAGAACGTCACCCACGGCGTCGCTCACATCAAGAGCTCGTTCAACAACACGATCGTGGCCATCTCCGATCTGGAGGGCAACGTCATCGCCTGGGCGTCGGCGGGCAACGTCGGCTTCAAGGGCTCGCGCAAGTCGACACCCTTCGCCGCGCAGTTGGCCGCCGAGCAGTGCGCGCGACGCGCGATGGAGCACGGTGTGCGCCGCGTCGACGTGTTGGTGCGCGGACCGGGCTCGGGCAGGGAGACGGCGATCCGCTCGATCGCCGCGACCGGCATCGAGGTGACCGGAATCAAAGACGTCACGCCCATTCCCCACAACGGCGTCCGCCCGAAAAAGCGGCGTCGCGTCTAGGAGGTCGATCGAATTGGCCCGCTACCTCGGGCCGGTGTGCCGTCTGTGCCGCCGAGAGAAAGTGAAGCTGTTCTTGAAAGGGCCGAAGTGCGAAAGCCCACAGTGCCCGATCGAACGCCGCCCGTACCCGCCGGGCGAGCACGGCCGCGACCGCATGCGGCAGGGCTCGGAGTACCTGGCGCAGCTGCGCGAAAAGCAGAAGGCCCGCCGCATCTACGGCGTCTTAGAGCGCCAGTTCCGCAACCTCTACGAGGAGGCGAACCGTCAGTCCGGCATCACCGGCGAGATCCTGCTGCGGATGTTGGAGACCCGCCTTGACAACGTCGTGTTCCGCGCCCGCTGGGCGGCGAGTCGCGCCCAAGCGCGCCAGTTCGTCTCGCACGGCCTTGTCACCGTGAACGGCCAGCGGGTCACGATCCCGAGCTTTCGTGTGCGCGTCGGCGACGTCGTAGCGCTCGCGAACCGCGCGCAGGACGATGTCACCGTGCGCCAGAACCTCGACCTGATCGACCGCCCCGTTCCCGGCTGGATCGAAGCCGATGAATCGGGACGTTCGCTCACCATCCGCGCGCTCCCCGAACGCGCGCAAATCGACACTCAGGTGCGCGAGCAGCTGATCGTCGAGCTGTACTCGAAGTAACGACCGCCCGAATCACAGGAGTCCTACGTCATGCTCATCATTCAGCGCCCCACTGTCGAAGCGATCGGCGAAGAGGAAGAGAACCGGCAACGCTTCTCGATCGGCCCGCTCGACCCGGGCTTCGGTTACACGATCGGCAACACGCTGCGCCGCACGCTCCTGTCGTCGATCCCGGGTGCCGCGGTCACCCAGATCCGATTCGACGACGCCCTCCACGAATTCACCTACCTACCGGGCGTGAAAGAGGACGTCTCCGACATCATCTTGAACCTCAAAGACCTCGTCCTCACGGTCGCGACCGAAGAGCGCGTCACGCTCCGCCTCGACGTGCGCGGGCCCGCCGAGGTCACCGCCGCCGACCTGAAGGTGACCTCCGACGTCGAGATCCTCAACCCGGACCTGCACATCGCGACCGTGAACGCGAAGGGCCGCCTGGCGATGGACGTCACCGTCGAGCAGGGCAAGGGCTACGTCTCCGCGGAGAAGAACAAGCACTCCTCGACGATCGGCGTGATCCCGGTGGACGCGATCTTTTCGCCCGTTCGCCGCGTGGCGTTCAGCGTCGAGCCGACCCGCGTCGAGCAATCCACCGACTATGACCGGCTCGTCTTGGACATCGAGACCGACGGCTCGATCGGCCCGCGCGCCGCGCTCTCGTCGGCCGGCCAGACGCTGCGGGCCCTCGTCAGCCTCGTCGCCGACCTCTCTGACGAGGCCCACGGCCTCGAGCTCGGTGACGCCGGCACGATCACGAGCGGCTCCCCGGACCTCGACCGCCCGATCGAGGAGCTCGACTTGACCGAGCGCCCGCGCAACTGCCTGAAGCGCGCCCAGATCAACACGATCGGCGAGCTCGTGCAGCGCACGCCCGCTGAGCTGCTCGCGATCACGAACTTCGGTCAAAAAAGCCTCGACGAGGTGCTGCAGCGCCTCGACGAGCGCGGGCTGTCGCTCGCCGGCGAAGGGTACTGAGTCGTGCCCGCCGCGCCGAAGAAGGGCCAGCGACTCGGCGGTGATGCCGCTCATCAAAAGGCGATGCTCGGCAACCTCGTCGCGTCGCTGATCGCGGCGGAAGCGATCGTGACGACTGAGGCGAAGGCGAAGGCGTTGCGCCCCGTCGCAGAAAAGCTCGTGACCAAGGCTCGCGAAGGCGGCGTGCACAACCAACGCGAGGTCGTCGCGTTCCTGCGCGACAAGGAGATGGCCCACAAACTGTTTTCCGAGATCGGTCCGCGGTACGCCGACCGCAACGGTGGTTACCTGCGGATCCTGAAGCTCGGGACCCGCAACGGCGACGCGGCACCGATGGCACGCGTCGAGTTCGTCGAGCCGTAATAGCGCGGTGGCGACCGCGACCGACCCCGAACCCACACCGTCAACACCGCTCGCGTCGTCGACCCGTCGCGTCGCGCTCGGAATCGCCTACGACGGCACGAATTTCCACGGCTTCGCGGCGCAACCGGGTCAACGCACGGTGGCGGGCGAGATCCGAGATGCACTGCGCACGCTCTTTGGCGGGGACGCGACGATCGTCTGCGCGGGCCGCACCGATGCCGGCGTCCATGCCGCGGCGCAGGTTGCGCACGTCGATCTCGACACCGAGGTCCTCTCCTCGCGCTATCGCTTGGACGACGGCGTGACCTGCCCTGAGCTCCCCGATCTCGCGAGGAGCCTCGACGCGCTCGTCGGCCCGGAGATCACGATCTGGCGCGCGCTCGTCACGCCGGAGGGTTTCGATGCGCGGCGCTCGGCGTTGTCGCGGCGCTACCGCTACGAGATCGATACGAGCGTGCGCCCCGATCCGCTGCGGCGCTCGGCGAGCTGGCACGTCCCCGCGCACCTCGACCTCTCGGCGATGCGAATCGCGGCGGACGCCTTGCTGGGGGAGCACGACTTCGCCGGATTCTGCCGGCGTCCGCGGAACGACGATGGCGGGCCGATCCGCCGGCGGGTGATCGACGCCCGCCTCGACGGCGCGCAGCCCGGCGTGTTCGTCTTCGAGATCGAGGCGAACGCGTTCTGCCATCAGATGGTGCGCTCGATCGTCGGCACCCTCGTCGCCGCCGGGCGGGGAACGCGACGACCGAGCGAGGTGATGCGGCTCCTCGCCGCCGGGGATCGTGCGGGCGCCGCCGACCCCGCGCCTCCGACCGGGCTCTACCTCGTCGCCGTGCGCTACCCGGAGGAGCTCACCGGCACGTGGAACTGAGCTCCACAGCCACACTCGCCGGAAGCGCAGGCGGTGTAATCGCGCGGCGTGGGGGCGGGTCGGAGAGACTGTCCGGCACGGAGGTCAGCAAGTGAGCGAACCCGCAGACGAACACGAGAAGGGCACCGGCGAACTGCTCGGCGTCCCCTATGACGTGCGGAAGCCGACCGCGGCGCGCGTGAAGTCGCGAATGTGGAATCCCGACGACCGGCGCATGTTCCCGCCGAAGGTCTTCGGCTGGGGCTGGACGATCAACGCCTACTGGCTCGTGCACCCCGGCAAGTACCTTCGCCAGGACCGTCAAAAGCCGTCCAGCTGAGGCGAGAGCAGGCCTCGAGCGAGACACTCGGGCGCCCGCATTCGTGTCCGGGGGCGTCCCGGGTCCCAGGATTCGGCCCGCCCGCGCAGCTCGTATACTCTTGGGACCTGCTCACGGCGCATTTCGGTCGTTCGCCGCGTCCTGAGCTCGAAGACGAGGCGGAGCCTCGAGACAAAGGATCAGGGTGCGCACCTTTTCTCCAAAGCAGGCCGACATCGTTCGCGAGTGGCACACCATCGACGCCGATGGCGTCGTCCTTGGGCGTCTCGCGACCGAAGTCGCAACCCTGCTGCGCGGCAAGCACAAGGCGATCTTCGCCCCGAACGTCGACACCGGCGACCACGTGATCGTGGTCAACGCCGCGAAGGTCGTGCTGACCGCCAACAAGGCCGAGAGCAAGCTCGCCTACCACCACAGCGGTTACCCCGGCGGCTTGCGCACCCAGACCTACGCCTCGATGCTCGAAAAGCAGCCGGAAGAGGTCATCCGACGCGCCGTGCGGGGCATGCTCCCGAACGGCACCCTCGGTCGTCAGATGCTGAACAAGTTGAAGGTGTACGCCGGCCCGGACCACCCGCACGCCGCCCAGATGCCAAAGCCGCGTCCGCTCTCGAGCACGCGCTCGGCCCGCTGAAGAGGACGAGCTGATGCCACGACCCCTTACACAATCGACAGGACGGCGCAAGGCGGCCGTCGCGCGTGTCCGGCTCGTCGCCGGTGACGGCAAGGTGATCGTCAACCGTCGTCCGATCGAGGAGTATTTCTCGTCGGTGTCGTCACGGGTGCACGCCACCGAGCCCCTCCGGGTCGCCGGTCGGTCGGACCGCTATGACGTCGTTGCGACCATCGACGGTGGCGGGATAACCGGCCAGGCGGGCGCGCTCCGGCTCGGGATCGCCCGTGGGCTCGTCGAAGTCGATCCGGAACTGCGCACCACCTTGAAGCGCGCCGGGCTGCTGACGCGCGACGCGCGCGAGAAGGAGAGCAAGAAGTACGGCCTGAAGAAGGCCCGCAAGGCACCGCAGTACTCGAAGCGCTGATCGCGCTGGAGTTGCAATGTCGTTGCGCTTCGGGACCGATGGCATCCGGGGCGTCGCCAATCGTGAGCTGACCCCGGAGGTCGCCCTCGCGCTCGGCCATGCGAGCGCGCGCCACCTTCAGGGTTCGGCGTTCTTCGTCGGCTCAGACACGCGGCGCTCGAGCCCGATGCTGAAAGCAGCGCTCGTTGCCGGGCTCGCGTCTGAAGGGCGTCATGTCTTCGACCTCGGCGTCCTGCCGACGCCCGGTCTCGCGTGGATCGTCGCCTCTCGTGGGATTCCGGGCGCGATGGTGTCGGCTTCGCACAATCCCTTCCCGGACAACGGGATCAAGCTCATTTCGGAAAAGGGTACGAAGCTCTCCGACGCGCTCGAGCGCGAAATCGAGTCCGACCTCGCCCGCGTCCTCGTAGCCGCCCCCATCGAAGGACAGGAGCACTTGGTCGGGGAAGCGCTCGGCGAGATCGAGGACGCCCAGAAACTGGTCGGTGAATACGTCGACCACCTCGTGCAGTCCGTCGACGTGCCGTCCGATTTCGCGGTCCAGATCGTTTGTGATTGCGGGAACGGCGCCGCATACCAGGTCGCGCCGGCCGTCTTCGAGCGCCTCGGGATCGACGCGATGGTGATCAACGACACTCCCGACGGGACGAACATCAACGCGAAGTGCGGCGCAACGGCACCGATGATGCTCGGGCAGGTGGTGGTCGAGAGCGGCGCGGACCTCGGCCTGAGCTTCGACGGCGACGCTGATCGGATGATCGCTGTCGATGGGCTGGGAAACGTCGTCGACGGCGATGTGCTGATGGCCCTCTTCGCCCTCGATCTGAAGGATCGTGGCGAGCTCGCGAATAACGCCGTTGTCGCGACGGTGATGAGCAATCTCGGATTGCGAAGGACGCTGATCCGCGGTGGCATCGAGCTGATCGAAACGCCCGTCGGCGACCGCTACGTCGCGGACGCGATCGACGAACTCGGTCTCGTGCTCGGCGGTGAGCAGTCCGGCCACATCGTCTTCCGGAAGTACGCGACGACGGGCGACGGAGTCCTGACCGGGATCAAGCTCCTCGAGCTTGTCGCACGCTCGGGCCTCAGCCTCGCCGAGCTCGCGGACGACGCGCTGACCCGGGTGCCACAGGAGCTGCGCAACGTGAAAGTCATGTCCCCGGATCGTCTCGAGACGGCGTCAGGCGTTTGGAAGGCGGTCGCCGAGGTCGAAGCGCGCCTCGGTGATTCCGGGCGGGTCGTCATCCGTCCGAGCGGAACCGAGTCGGCAGTGCGCGTCATGGTCGAAGCTGACGATGTGGAAATGGTCGATCGGGCGCTTTCAGCGATCGTCGAGGCCGTCGAGCTGGAACTCGGCTGAATCGACGACGGTATCGAGCGTTATCTCGTGCAGGCGTCGATGACGACGGCGAGCCTCCAGTCCTCCCTGTTCAGCTCCTGCGGCTTCATGGTCCGGTAGCCCGCCACGTGACGTCGAAGGAATCTCCGGACCCGTAGTCGGTAGGGGTATCGACCTCGTCAAGGACCGACGTGTCGGCGTTGTTCACCATGTCCATCCCGGTCGTGCTGTAGTCCGTGATGGGCTCGGCTGGGCTGCTGGCGGTTGCCGCATTCGCGTCCGAGAAGAAGGCTGTCCCAAAATTTGCCAGCTGAGGGAATGCGCAATTTGAGCAGGTCTCTGGCCGCTCGACGATCCATTCCGCTGACGACTCTGCTGCTCCAGAGAAATCGATCGTCGTCGAGAAGGACCCGCTCCAGTGCGAGTCATCGAGAGTGAGCGTCCATTGCTCTCCTGAGATACTGACGGAGGCAGTGATTTCGTCGCCAGGAGAGACCGGATACTGAGAGGGGCTCAGCTCGACCTCGTAACCGCCGTCGACGGCGGGATCGCCATACATTTCGTACCAGGCGTCGTATTGAGCCGTGCCGCCCCGACAGTCCGATTCCGTTCCGTCCTGCTCAACCGTCGAACTTGCGAAGCCGTCGATCCCAATCCACTGGGACGAGTACTGGTCGGTGGTTACTCCAAGACAGGAGACCGAAGCCACGGTCCAGCTCGCGGTGACGTCTTCGAAGGTGGATGCTGCACACGGATCCGTGACCGCGTAACCGGACCAGTTCGTCGATCCCGCCGTCCCGACTGTCAATTCGGCGGCGTCTGTCGTCGTCGAGCCCAAACCGCTCGTGAACACCGCCTCGACTTCTTCGTTGTTGTCAGACGTGGTCGCCGAGAACGAGTAACAGGACGAAGTCTGCCCCGAGACCGGTTGCCAGGTCGCCCCGTCATTAGTCGAGACTTGCCATTGAATTGCGGGCGTTGGGGATCCCGAAGCCTCTGCGGTGAACCAGGCGGTCGTGTTAGCGAGCACCTCCTCACTCTCGGGTTGTTCGATGATCGCCGGATCGATCGTCAGGGTCGCCGCGTCCGTCGTCGCCGCACCAGCCGAATTGGTGAAGATCGCTTCGAACTCGTCGCCATCTTCCGACGATGAGGCCGCGAACGAGTAGGAGGTCGATGTCGCACCGCTCACGGTGTTCCACTCGACGCCGCTGTCATCGGAGATACGCCACTGGACGGACGGCTGCGGCGTGCCCGACGCACTGGCGGTGAAAGTCGCGGTCGTGCCATCAGGGACGGTCTGGTTCGAGGGCTGAAGTGTGACGGTGGGTGCGCTCGTCGTTGAGGAGGGGGGTGGCGGGGGTGAGGGAGGAGGTAAAGGAGACGGAGTGGGTTGCGAGGTGACGAGGGCTGCGGGAGTCGGGCTACCGCGCTCGACCACTGATACGGTCCGGCGCCTCGAGGTCGTCTCGTTGATGGCGGACAGCTCGAAGCGGAACGAGCGAGGGGATGAGGATGGATTGTCCGGAAGAGTAATGAGGACGCGACGTGCCCCCGAGGAGCACGGAACGCGTTTCGAAAGATGCGGCTTCGCCGACGTGAAAAGGCAGGTTTGTGCGCCGTTCACCACGGCGAGAAGTTCGACTCGTCCTCCAGCCGAAGACAGCAGCGCAGGGATCGCCGAGAACTTCGAAATCTGAAGGGCTACAGCGCGCGGCGCAAGTCCGAGCGAAGCGACGATTCGATGCGTAGCAATGACGCGGGGGGAGCGGTCGGCAGTTTGGGGTCTCCCGCCGTGCGCATTTAACGCACCGAAGGTGGCAGTACTAAGTAGTGCGACCAATCCGAGGATCGGGCACAGGCGCGCGACTCGGCTCGTGAGCTTCGCGCATGTCACAAAGCGAGATTCTTCCAGAACGATTACCTAATTCACTGAAATTTTTCGTTCGCGCTCCACGGGGTTGATCGACCGCCGACGGTGATCGACGTAGCGCGTTTTCACTACCCGGGCGACGATCCGGGGTGGTTTGACAACTACCTCATCGCGCTGAAAGGCAGCACGAGCATTCCCAGCTCGGTCAGCCGAACGTGGCGACGCCTCGACGTTCGCCCCTTCTGGGAGCCCGTTGCGGGTCGGCACAGATTCGTGGGTCCGTTCTTCACGGGGGAGTGCGTCCCCCCGTAGCCTGGAGCGATATGTGCGGGATCATCGGAGTCTCCGGTTCTGAGCAGCCGCTCTCGTTGCTGCTCAGGGGCCTCGAGGCGCTCGAGTATCGCGGCTACGACTCAGCTGGGGTTGCGCTCGTGGACGCGTCTGCTGGCGAGCTGTATGTGGAGAGATCTGCCGAGCAGACAAGATCCGTCGAAAAGCTCCTCGCGAAGGTGTCGAGCGCGCCCACGACCTCCTCGGCTGGGATCGGCCACACGAGGTGGGCGACGCACGGCGCGCCGGTCGAAGAGAATGCACACCCACAAATCGATTGCAATGCGTCGGTCGCGGTTGTGCACAACGGCATCATCGAGAACCACCGCGAGCTCTCATCCGTATTGACCGAACGCGGGCATCATTTTCGGTCGGAGACGGACACCGAGGTGATCGCACACCTGATCGAAGAGGAACTCAAACGGGGTTCGCGCCTTCGTGACGCAGTTCGCAAGACGATCGGCTTGCTGCGCGGCGATTTCGCGATTGCTGTTGTCGCACTCGGCGAGCCCGACACGATCGTCGCCGCTCGCCGGACGTCTCCGTTGATCGTCGGTCTCTCCGACGAGCTCGGGCTCGTTGCCTCCGACATCTCCGCCTTGCTCGAGACCACCCGCCGGCTTTTTGTTCTCGAAGACGACCAAATTGCCGAGGTCGGACCGGGCCGGGTTGAAGCCTTCGATCTCGAAGGACGCGAGATCGAGCTACGCCCGCTCGAGGTCTCGTGGTCCGTCGAGGACGCACGTCGCGAGGGGTATCCGGACTTCATGTCAAAGGAGATTCACGAGCAACCGGCCGCGGTTGAACAGACGCTGCTCGGACGGACGTCAGCCGACGGCGCGACGGAAATCGAGGAGCTTTCGATTTCGCCTTCGCAGCTCGCGGAGTATTCACGCGTTCTCCTACTTGGATGCGGATCGAGCTATCACGCGGCTCTCGCCGGGCGGCAATCGATCGAAGCGCTCGCCAACGTTCACGCCGATGCTGACATCTCGAGTGAGTTCCGGTATCGGAGGTCGAGCGTCGGATCAGAGACGCTCGTGATCGCGATCAGTCAATCTGGTGAGACCGTCGACTCATTGCACGCGATCCGTGAGGCGCGCGCTCGAGGTGCGGCGGTCATCACCGTTTCAAACGTCGTGGATTCGGTGATGGCCCGAGAATCGGATGGTGTCTGTTACACCCACGCTGGTCCGGAGATTGGTGTTGCCTCGACGAAATGCCACGTCGCACAGGTGGCGCTGTTGCAGGTCTTGGCTCTGCACCTCGCCCGATCTCGTGGGGTCATCGAGGCGGCCGCCGCGAAAGCGTTCGCCTCGAGCCTGAACGACCTGCCCGATCTCGTCGGACGGGCGGTCGATCGGTTCGACGAATACCGACAGGTCGCGAGGGAGTTCGCATCCGTTGATGACGTGTACTTCCTCGGGCGGCGGTCCGGCTTGCCGATCGCGATGGAGGGCGCGCTGAAGCTGAAGGAGCTCGCGTACGTGCGCGCCGAGGCATACCCCGCGGGTGAGATGAAACACGGGCCGATCTCCCTGATCGAACCCGGTGTCGTGGTCGTGGTCGCCGCAACTCGGAATCCGCTCTGGGAAAAGGTGATGGCCAACGTCGAGGAGATGCGTGCTCGTGGCGCAACGATCATCGCGATCTGCGATGACGGCGATGACGAGACGAGTGAACTCGTCGACGCCACCCTCTCCATTCCTCCGACGCCGGAACTGTTGTCGCCGATCGTCGCTGCCGTCGCGACACAATCGTTCGCCTATGAGGTCGCGCGTGCGCGCGGAAAGAACGTCGATCGTCCGCGCAACCTCGCAAAGGTCGTCACCGTCGAGTGAGGTCAGCGACGAACCGGGACGCGCATCGGTGACGGTGATCGGCATCGGTATCGACGCCGTCGACGTTGAGCGCTTCCGCAGGGTTCTCGAACGGCGACCCCGCCTCGCCGAACGCGTGTTCACCGACCGCGAACGGGCGGACATGGCGAACCGCCACGACCCTGTCCCGGGTCTCGCGGCGCGGTTCGCGGCGAAGGAAGCGACGATGAAGGCGCTCGGAATCGGAATCGGGTCGATCCGGTTTTCCGAGGTCGGTGTCGTGCGAGCGACGTCGGGTGCCCCGTCGCTCGAGCTGATCGGCAACGCGGCGAAACGGGCATCTGAGCTGGGAATCGTTGAACTCAAGGTTTCCCTCACCCACACCGACACCCATGCCGGCGCGGTTGTCGTCGCCGAATGACTCTCTCGTGGGAGGGTTGCTGACGTGAGGCCGGTGCTCACCGCCGGAGAGATGGCCGAGGTCGACCGGAAGGCGCAGGCAACGGTCCGCATCGAGACCTTGATCGGAAGAGCCGGCTTTCAGGTCGCCCGATACTCGATAGCGGCAATGGGCGGCACCTACGGTCGCCGCGTCGTAGTCGTCGCCGGAAAGGGACACAACGGCGATGACGGTCGGACCGCCGCGCGCCAACTCGCACAACGGGGCGCCCGCGTGGCGATCATTCCGGTCGAAGAGGCCCCCTGGCGCCTGCCCGAATGCGACCTCGTGATCGACGCCGCATTCGGGACCGGATTCCGCGGCGACTACCGCGCGCCGGAGCCACACCCCGAATCGATTGTTGTGGCGGTCGATATCCCATCCGGTGTCGCGGCCGACACCGGCGCCGCGGGCGAAGATGCGGTGGAAGCGGATCTCACGGTGACCTTCGGCGCTCTGAAACCCGGGCTCTTGCTTGGTGAAGGTGCGCGGCGCAGCGGAGTCGTCGTCACCGAGGAGATTGGGCTCGACGCGAGCTTGGCGCGGAGCCATCTCGTTGAAACCGCCGACCTCGGGTCGCTTCCGGCGCGCGAACGGGAAACGAACAAATGGAGAACCGCACTCGGCATCGTCGCGGGATCTCCAGGCATGTACGGTTCGGCGGCCTTCGCCGCATCCGCGGCCGTACGCGCCGGGGCGGGGATGGTGCGGCTCGGATCTCCGGGCGTGCCTCCTGGGACGATCCCAGTCCTCGAAGCTGTGGCGTTCGAACTCCCTGACGAGGATTGGGCGCAAGCCGCGCTCGACGGGTGCGCACGGTGCAAATCGGTCGTCATCGGACCGGGACTCGGCCGCCGCGAGTCGACGGGTCGATCGGCAGTCGAGTTCGTCGACCGGATCGACGTGCCGGTGGTGATCGACGCCGACGGTCTCATCGCCTTTGGCGTCGTTTCCGATGCGGCGAAGATCCTCGGTCGGCGGCACGCGCCGACGGTTCTCACTCCCCACGACGGCGAATTTGCCCGCCTCGCCGGTGAACCCCCGGGCGTCGACCGGGTAGCCGCGACACGGGACCTCGCGCGGCGCCTCGGCGCGATCGTGCTCCTGAAAGGTTCGACGACGATCGTCGCCACTCCCTCGGGCGAGGTGCTGTTCGCGACGTCGGGGACGCCGAGCCTCGCGACCGCCGGCACCGGCGATGTCCTCTCGGGGGTCATCGGTGCCTTCATCGCCCGCGGGATGGACCCGTTCCACGCCGCCGCGCTCGGTGCACACGTGCACGGCCTGGCCGCGTCGATCGGACTCGCTGAAGGACTCGAGGCTTCGGACCTGCCCCTCCTTATTGCCTCGACGTTGTCGAGCTACGTCGAATCGACCGAGCCCGAGTGAAAGCCACGTACCGCGAAGCGTGGGCCGAGATCGATCTCGGCGGAGTGCAGCACAACGCCCAGCTGCTCTCTCGAATCGTCGCACCGGCGAAGCTCTGCACGGTCGTGAAGGCAGATGGCTACGGCCATGGAGCGATCGAGGTCGCGCGAGCCGCCCTCGAGGGTGGCGCGCACTCGGTGGGTGTCGCGCTCGCGGAGGAGGCGATCGCGCTGCGCGAAGCCGGCATCGACGCGCCGATCCTGATGTTCACGGAGCCGACCGAGGCCGCGGCCGAGCCACTCGTCGACGCTGGCGTGACACTCACGCTCTATCGTCCCGACGCGATCACGATCGCGGATCAGGCCGCGCGTCGGCTCGGCAGGTCGGTACGGGTCCACCTGAAGGTTGACACCGGGATGCACCGGGTCGGGGCGGATCCCGCTGATGCCGTCGCTCTGTGCGAGTCCATCCTCCGGTCGCCGGTAATGCGCCTCGAGGGACTCTGGACCCACTTCGCCGTGGCCGACGACCCGGACGACGGGTTCACCGACGATCAGCTCTCCCGTTTCGCCCACGTCGCGGCGCAGTTGCGCGAGGTGGGCATCGTGCCATCGGTGTTGCACGCGGCGAACTCCGCCGGAGCGATCGCCCACCCGAGGAGCCGCTTCGACCTTGTCCGCTGCGGCATCGCGTCGTACGGGTACGCGCCGTCGGCGAAGGTGGCACCGGTTCTCACCCGCCAGGTCCAGGCCGTGAGTCCAGGCGAGTCCCTCACGCCCGTGCTCTCGCTGAAGGCGCGCGTCCACTTGGTGCGCGACCTCGAGGCGGGTGAACGTGTGAGCTATGGCCGCACGACGCCCTTACCGCGTGATGGCCGCGTCGCCGTCGTGCCTCTCGGCTACGCCGACGGGGTGACGCGCCGCCTCGGTTCTGCAGGCGGCGAGGTGCTGATCGGCGGAAAACGGCGGCCGATCTGCGGGACGGTGACGATGGATCAGCTCATGGTCGATTGCGGCGACGACGACGTCAGGGTCGGCGATCCCGTCGTCCTGATCGGCCGCCAGGTCGGCGAGGAGATCACCGCTGACGAATGGGCCGAACGGCTCGGGACGATCGCGTACGAGGTGCTATGTGGGATCGGACCGCGCGTTCCGCGGGTTGCGCGACGGCGGATCGCGGCTGACGCAGAAGCAAGCGGAGCGGACGCCGTCCCTGTTCGAAGCTGACCTCAGCCCGAGGGAACCTCCTGGTCAGACGGTTAGCATGGCTGCGTGGTCGCGCTCGCCGAGCTCGAGCGAGCCGCGAAAGCCTGTGTCGCGTGCCCACTTGCTACGGGACGTACGAATGTCGTCTTCGCCGCTGGGTCGCCGCACGCTCGACTGATGTTCGTCGGCGAGGGACCGGGTCGAGACGAAGACCTCGCCGGCGAGCCGTTCGTCGGGCGCTCTGGGAAGTTGCTCGACCGGCTGATCGAAGAGGAGATCGGATTGACCCGCGCCGAGTGCTACATCGCGAACGTCGTGAAGTGCCGGCCGCCGAACAATCGCGATCCACATCCCGACGAGGTCGCCGCGTGTCGACACTTCCTCGACGGCCAGGTCGAAGCCGTCAACCCCGCTGTCGTCGTCACCCTCGGCAACTTCGCCGCCCGGGCCCTGCTTGGCGGGACCGACGGTGTCACGCGACTGCGAGGAAGGACCTATCCGTTCGGCCATCGCGTCCTCGTGCCGACCTTCCATCCCGCCGCGGCGTTGCGCGGTGGCGGCGTTGTGCTCGCGCAGATGCGGGCCGACTTCGTACGCGCGAAGCGCGTGCTCACCGGGGCCGTCCCCTCATGAGCAAGCCCGAAATGACCTTCGACGTCGATTCACGTTCAGTGGAAGACACGCAGCGGATCGGTGCCGCCATCGCGTCGGTGCTCGATCCCGGCGACGTCGTCTTGCTGATCGGTGAGCTCGGTGCGGGAAAGACGACGCTCACGAAGGCGATCGTCGAGGCTCTCGGTGTAACCGGCGTTACGAGTCCGACGTTCACGCTGTGTCACCGTTACGACACCTCGCCTCCGATAGCCCACGTCGACTGCTATCGAATCGACGACGGTGACGCCCTTGCGGATCTCGCACTCGAAGAGATGCTCGACGACGGATGCGTTGCGATCGTCGAGTGGGGTGAGCGACTGCGCGAGCGCTTCGGCGGCGAGGCGTTGGAATGCGCGCTCGTGCCCGGACCGGGCGACAGCTTCGATCACCGCCGCGTGACGTTGCGGGCGATCGGGACGCGCTGGTCGCTTCGCGCCGACGAGTTGCACGATCGCATCACCACGTCGCTTGGGGCGACGCCGATCGGCGGGACGGCGACGTGAAGCTCCTCGCGATCGAAACGGCGACGCTCAACGTCGGCACCGCCATCTTTGAAGACGACCGGGTACTGGCGGCGACCTTGAGCCGCCCCGGCCGACTGCACGTCGAAACGCTCCATCCGGCGATCGGACGAGTCCTCGCCGAATCGAACACGCCGCCCGGCGCGCTCGCGGCGATCGCGGTGGACGTCGGGCCGGGGCTGTTCACCGGTCTGCGCGTCGGCATCGCGGCGGCGAAGGCGTTCGCGTTCGCCTTGTCTCTGCCCGTTGTCGCTGTGCGGAGCACCGAGGCACTTCGTGAGGCAGCCGCGCGCACCGTCGGCGATGACGGCGTGATCGTCCCGGTCGTCGACATGCGTCGGGGCGATGTGGCCTGGGAACTCGAAGACGGCGCCGTGGAGCTCGGAACGCCGGAGACGCTCGCCCTGCGACTCTCCGCCGTTGGTCCGGTCGCGCTCGTCGGGGATGGCGCGTTGCGCCTCGGTGACGAACTCGTTTCCTTGAGTGGCTCGCACATCATCGAGAATGAAGCGTTGCTCGCGCCGTCAGCCGAAGCGGTCGGTCGTTTGGGCATTATCCGCCTCGATCAAGGCGTCGTTGAAGACGCGATCTCGATCGCGCCGGTGTATCTGCGCCAAGCGGATGCGATTAGCAATTACGAGACGCGAGCCTCCGCGAGGTCAGGAGGGCGGCGGTGACACTTCGTCGTTCACGTCGGCGAGTCGGCCTGCCACTTCCGCCGTGCAACGGCGAGGTCGTCGACATCGTCGAGATGCGCCGCCGCGACATCCCCGCCGTGGTCGCGATCGAACGCGAGATCTTCGCCGAACCGTGGTCGCAGGGCCTTTACCTCTCCGAGCTCGCGCAGCGCGCCACCCGCCGCTACTACGTCGCCGTCGCGGCCGGGAACGTCGTCGGGTACGCGGGCGGAATCCTCGTCGCCGGGGAAGCGCACGTGACGACGATCGGCGTCGCCCCGTCTTGGCACAAGCGCAAGATCGGTGCGCGGCTGTTGTACCGATTCGTCGCGGACGCTCGCGATTGGGGCGCCGCTTCGATCACGCTTGAAGTGCGGATGTCGAATACCCCCGCGCAGCGGCTTTACGAGTGGTTTGGCTTCGCCCCCGTTGGCGTGCGCAAGAACTACTACGTCGCGACAGGCGAGGACGGCCTCGTGATGCACGTCGCCGACGCCGACTCCGAGGGGTACGGCGAGCGGCTGCGCGCGATCGGACGTGCGCTCGGCGAGGTCGTCGAGGAACGGACCTCGTCGTGAGCTCGCTCGTCCTCGGCATCGAGACATCCTGTGACGAGACGGCCGCCGCCGTCGTCGAAGACGGACGCATGATTCGGTCGTCGATCGTCTCGAGCCAGGTCGACCTGCACGCGCGATTCGGCGGTGTCGTCCCTGAACTTGCCGGGCGCGCCCATCTCGAGCGGATCACCCCGGTCGTCATCGAGGCCCTCAAAGACGCCGGGATCTCGAAGGACGCGCCGGCTTTGAACGCCGTCGCCGCGACGACGGGACCCGGACTGGTCGGTGCGTTGCTCGTCGGTGTGTCATACGCGAAGGCCCTCTCGCTCGCGTGGGGGGTGCCGTTCGTCGGCGTGAACCACCTCGAAGGTCATCTCTTCGCTTCACTCCTCGAGGAACCCGACATCGAACTCCCGGCGGTCGTGCTGCTCGCCTCGGGTGGTCACACCCTGCTCGTCGAAATGTCGGCGCCGGGTACCTACGAGATGCTCGGCGAGACCGTGGACGATGCCGCGGGAGAGGCGTTCGACAAGGTGGCGCGCTTTTTGGGCCTGCCGTATCCGGGAGGACCGGCGATCGAGCGGCTCGCCGCATCCGGCGATCCGGACGCCGTCCGTTTTCCTCGACCGATGCTCGATGACGGTCTCGCGTTTTCGTTCTCCGGCCTGAAGACCGCCGTCGTGCGCCACGTGCGGGCCCACCCCGACATCGACAGCGCCGATGTCGCGGCGGCGTTCGAAGAGGCGGTCGTCGACATCTTGGTGACGAAGGCGATCCGTGCCGCTCGACAGACGGGCGCCCGCTCGGTCTGTCTCGCCGGTGGGGTCGCGGCGAACGGGCCGCTCCGGCAGGCCCTTTCCTCGGCGGCAATCGCGGCGGGTCTCGGCGTGTTCCTGCCGAGCCCGAAGATGTGCACGGACAACGCGGCGATGATCGCCGCGGCGGCGACGGGACACCTCTTCGACGCCGGTCCGAGCGATCTTTCGACCGGAGCGGCGCCGGGCCTGCGGCTGTCTCCCCGCCGTCGGATCGAATCCGCAGCTCGCTGACGCACCGTGCGAGACTCGCCGCCGATGGATCGGGACACCTACCTCGCGCACGTCCGCAGCGACGGCAAGCGCCTCATCGAGGTCGCGAAGGGGTCGGCCGCCGCCCCGATCCCGAGCTGCCCGGAATGGGACATGCGCGCGCTCGTCGGCCACGTGGCGTCGGTCCATGCCTGGGTGGCGAACATTCTCGAGAACGACCTGCAGACGCGCCCCGACCTCCGTCGCGTCGACGAGCTAGTCGGCCACTTCGACGACGTCGCGGCGGACTACGAATCGAACTTCGCTCGCCTTCTCGCCGCGCTCGAGGCGACGACAGATGACGACGTGGTCTGGAACTGGTCCGATCGGAAGCCCGCGCCTGCTGCGTTTTGGTTCCGTCGGATGGCTCAGGAGACCGTGATCCACCGAGTCGACGCGGAGCTCGGCGCCGGCGTTCCTTCGCCGATCGACGCGCCACTCGCCGCCGACGGAATCGGCGAGTTTCTCGGCCTGCTGCAGCGCTTCATCGTCTACGAACCCGTGGAAGCGATGTCCGGCTCGATCGCCTTTGCGACGACCGACGTCGGGGACGAATGGCGACTCGCACTCGCGCCGGACCACGTCGAGTTCATCGAGGACGAGGTCGACGCGACCGTGCGCGGTGCTGCTTCGGACCTGTATTTGTGGGTGATGCACCGTGACGACGGCGACACCGCACTGCTCAGTGTTGGCGGTGATCGCGAGGTCGTCGAGCGGTGGCGAAACGTGAAGTTCGCTTGAGGCGGAAGGACCGCGGGGCGGCAGAGCCGACTCGGGCGGTCGTCGTCGGTTCGGGACCGAACGGCCTCGCGGCTGCGATCGAGCTCGCCCGCCACGGTCTCGAGGTGGAGGTCCTCGAGGGTGCGGCGACTCCGGGCGGCGGCTGCCGCAGCGCAGCGGTCACCGAAGCAGGCTTCGTGCACGACCTCTGCTCGGCGGTTCACCCGCTGCTCGCGGAGTCCCCCTTTTTTCGTGAGCAGGCTCTCGCTTCGCGCGGCGTCGAGTTGCTGGTTCCCGAGGTCGCCGTCGCCCACCCGCTCGACGGTGGGCGGGTTGGCGCGGTGCGGGTAAGCGTCGAGGAGACCGCCGCGTCGCTCGGCGCGGACAACGACCCGTATCGGCGAGTTTTCGCCTGGATGGTGCGCGACCGCGAGAAGCTCATCCCGACCCTGCTCGCACCGATCCGCACGCCGCCGGTCCATCCGGTGCCGGCAGCACGCTTCGCCGCGCTCGGTCTTCGCTCGGCGCGCCACCTCGCCCGACGATTCACCTCGGACGAGGCGCGTGGAATTGTCGCCGGCGTCGCCGCGCACTCGATGCTCGCGCTCGACCAACCCCTGACGGCATCGTTCGCTCTCCTGCTCACGACGCTCGCGCACTCGACGGGATGGCCGATCGTGCGCGGCGGGAGCTCGTTCATCGTCGATGCGCTCGTGGGGGAGCTCGAAGCGCTCGGCGGGAAGGTGACGTGCGAAACCCGAGTGAACTCGCTCTCCGACGTTGGGCCCGCCGACGTCGTGCTCTTCGACGTCGCTCCGAGCGCACTCGCCCGCATCGCCGGCGACGCGCTCCCGACCCGCTACCGGCGTGCGCTCGAGCGCTTCCGGAACGGACCGGGCGTCTTCAAGATCGACTACGCGTTGAGCGAAGCCGTTCCGTGGAGTTCGCCTGCGTGTCGCGTCGCTGGGACGGTGCACGTCGGCGGTTCGTTCGAGGAGGTGGCGCGCGCCGAAGCCGATGTCGCCCAAGGCCATCATCCGGACCGGCCCTTCTGCATCGTCGTGCAGGCGAGCGTGGTCGACCCGTCGCGCGCGCCCGCGGGGCGGGCGACGTTGTGGGCGTACTGCCACGTCCCGAACGGGTCGGACGTCGACATGACCGGGCGGATCGAGGCCCAGATCGAACGGTTCGCCCCCGGCTTCCGGCAGGTCGTCACGGCCCGAGCGACGCGTGGCCCGGCACAGCTCGAGGCCGAGAACCCGAACGACGTCGGCGGCGATATCGCGGGGGGTTCGTCGGATCTGCTCCAGACGATCTTCCGGCCGGTTATGCGGTGGAACCCGTACCGCACCCCGATCCACGGCGTCTACCTCTGCTCGGCGTCGACGCCACCGGGCGGTGGAGTGCACGGCATGTGCGGCTTGCACGCCGCACAGACGGCGCTTTCTGACCTCCGCCACCGCGCCCGGGACCGAGTCTGAGCAGTTCGCCAGGGCGAGGGATGCCTCCGGGCGGCAGGTGATGCCTGCCCCCTCGCTGGACACCGGACGACACCCTTTCCGAGCTGGCCGTTTCGCTGCACACTGGCTGCACGATCGCCCGTGCATCGCGCGGGTGGAGCGGGCCCGAGGGCCCGGTTTGGGGGGCGATGATGCGCACCGAGGCTTCGGTTACTTCGATTTCGTGGATCCCTTCAGAGGCGATCAGCGGCGTCGCGGTGCGCGCGCCCTTCGACGTCGGGATCACGCACTACGACAACGCACCACCCGAGGTCGTGACCGACCTCGAGGAACTCCGCGTCGCGGACCGCTTCCGCTTCGCGAACGAGTTGCGCGGATTCGTCGAGACCCAGAACGGCCGCATCGTCGACTACGGGCAATCGGGCGGTGGCGTGATCGGTTCGACGACGGTGCGGCTCGGCGGACTGCAGAAGACCTTCCAGGCGGTGCCGCTTCCCGACATCCGTCCCGATGCGGTCGTCACCGACCGCAGCGTCACCTTCGTCCAGACGGCCGGCGGACGGACAGGGATCCCCGCTCCGCGGCGTGTCCGACGCGCCCCGTTCGTGCAGTTGTCGGCGCCGCTCGTGTGGACGACGCTGGCGCTCACGATCTTCGTCGACGGGCGCACTCGCATCGAGCTGCGCGGTGCGAGCCCGTTCCCGCGGCATTGGATCTATGGGCCGGACGGCAAGCTTGAGCAGAAGTCCGGTCTCATCGACTTCTCGACGTGGTACCGGCGCGCGTTCGGCGTCCACAGTCCGTGGGGCGACCGCGATTCGCGGGCGCTCACGACCGCGATCGAGACCGCGCTCGAGCGCGAGCTTTCGACCGTGCTGATGAAAAGCGGCGAACGTCCGCGCGTCGCGACGGTTGCCGAGGGCTCGACGATCCTCGAACAAGGGGAGTCGGGGAACGAGCTGTTCTTGGTCCTCGACGGCGTCGTGCGCGTCGAGGTCGACGGCAAGCCACTCGTCGAATGCGGCCCAGGATCGGTCCACGGCGAGCGCGCCGCGCTCGAGGGCGGCAAGCGCACCGCGACGGTGCGTGCCGTGACGAAGTGCAAAGTTGCCTTCGCCTCGGCCGATCAGTTCGACAAGGACGTTCTCACAGAGCTCGCGAGCGGGCACCGACGGGAACTCGACTGACATGCCGACGCTCGAGGACGAACGAGCGGTCGCGGGAGGTGATCGTGGCGTCGGGGGGCCGACGATCACCGTCTTGCTCGCAGACGACAACCTGATTGTCCGAGAGGGCGTGAAAGCGCTGTTGGTACTGGAGCGCGACTTCGAACTCGTTGGCACTGCCGGTGACTACGACGAGCTCGTCGCGGCGTCCGAGCGACTCGCCCCGCAGGTCGTCATCACCGACATCCGGATGCCGCCGAACTTTCAACAGGAAGGCATCGACGCCGCGCACGAGATCCGCAAGCGCCACCCTGGCACCGGGATCGTCGTGCTCTCCCAGTTCGACGACCCCGAGTATGCGATCTCTCTCCTCGCCGAGGGCTCCGCGGGCTACGCGTACCTGTTGAAGGACCGCGTCGCCGAGGGTGACCAGCTCGCCCGGGCGGTGCGCACCGTCGCAACAGGGGGTTCGGTGCTCGACCCGGCGATCGTCGAGTCGATGGTCCATCCGGTCACCGACTCGGGAGGACTCGACGAGTCCGACGAGCAGCTGCTGAAGTTCGTCGCCGAGGGCCGACCGATCAAGGCGATCGCCGTCGCGACGAACACGACTCCCGCTGCGACCGCGGACGCCGTCGAGCGGCTGTTCCTGCGCCTCGCGAAGGACGCGAGCAGCGGCAGCAAGCAGTCGCTTCGTCAGCTGCGCAAGCTGCACGAGGCGATCGTCGATCGCGAAGAACAAGGCGAATCGCTGAGCCGCCTACTGCCCGGTGGCGTCGCGCAAATGCTGCGCGACGAAGGATGCCGTCCCGGCGAGACGGTCCAGCTCACCGTCAGCGTCTTGATGTCGGACATCCGCGGGTACTCGACGATCGCCGAGCGCGCCGATCCGAGCGCGCTTGCCGGGCAGCTGAACGTGCATCGCGGCGAGATGAACCGAGCGGTCATCGGAGAAGGGGGCACCGTGATGCAGTTCGTCGGCGACGCGGTGATGGCGGTCTTCGGGGCGCCGGTTCCGATCCCGGATCACCCGGACAGGGCGCTGCGCGCCGCGCTGGCGATGCACCGCGCGCAGGAGGCGGTGAACGTTCGCTGGCGCGATGAGGGTCTTGCCGAGTTCGGCCTCGGCATCGGGATCACGACCGGCGAGGTCGCCGCGGCATTGCTCGGATCGGACGAGCGCCTCGAGTACACGGTCGTCGGCGACACCGTGAACCTCGCTCAGCGGATCCAGCAGTGGGCAGAACCGGGAGAGACCGTCCTTTCCGACGCGACGTACCAGTCGTTGCTCGACCAGATCGCGGCGGAGCCGATCGCGCCGTCGACGGTGAAGGGGCGCTCAGGTTTGGTCGGCGCGTGGAAGGTGGCGGCACAAATGGCGGGAGTGGACCGATGAGCGTGATGCAGGCACGTGGCGTGCGCAAGACGTATGAGACCGAGGGTGCCCCGGTGCGCGCGCTGCGGGGAGTCGACCTTGCGATGGGCGAAGGGGAGTTCGTCGCGATCATGGGACCGTCGGGCTGTGGCAAGTCGACGCTGTTGAACCTCATCGCAGGTCTCGACGTGCCAACCGATGGTGAGATCGTCGTCGCCGGAGAGGCGCTGTCCGGCATGGACGAGGACGATCTCGCGTTGATGCGCCGTCGCCACATCGGCATCGTCTTTCAGTTCTTCAACCTCTTGGAAGGGATGACCGTCCTCGAGAACGCGACGCTCCCCGCCGTCGTCGCCGGCCTGCGCCGTCGGCAGGCGGAGAGCAGGGCGCGTGATCTCCTCGACCTCCTCGGTCTCGCCGACAAGGCGCGCGCCGCTCCCGGACTGCTCTCAGGCGGGGAGCGCCAGCGCCTCGCCATCGCCCGCGCGCTCGCGAACGCGCCGACTCTGCTGCTCGCCGACGAGCCGACCGGCGCGCTCGACTCCGAAGGCGGATTCGAAGTTCTCGAGCTGTTCCGGCGGCTGCACGCCGGTGGCCAGTCAATCCTTCTCGTCACCCACGACGAGCACGTCGCCGCGCCGGCGTCGCGCCTCGTCCATATGCGCGACGGCCGCATCGAATCCGACGTCGAACAGCGCGTGGAGCTCGCCGTCGAAGCGGAGATCGACGTCGCGATCTACGAATGATGGACGCCGCCCCGATCGTCGTCAGCCAGCTCGGTGTGCGCCGCGAATCGGCGGCCCCGCCGGCGTCGCGTCGGCGCGTCGCGGTCGGGCCGACGTTGCTGCTCGCCGCGGTGGCGCTCGGGGGGGCCATCGCCGCGCCCGTGGTCGACCACCGCGGCGACCTTCTCACTCAAGTGGTCCGGGCGGTCGTCGTCGGGTGCTTCGCGATCGCCGGCGGATTCGCCCTCATGCTCCGGCCGAAGGAGCGCCAGCCGCTGCTCGTGCTCTCGGCGACGTTCGTCGCCGCTGCCGCGGTCGTCTCGGCGGCCCTCATTCAAGCCCACGCCCACCACGCCGCCGTCGCCGGGGGTCTCGTCGCGGTGGCGCGCCTTGTCGCGCCGGTGGCGCTCGCGATCTTGCCGATGTCGACGATGCACGTCCTGCTCGGCCTGCCGGACGGCACCTGCCGGCTGAGCCGCTTCGCGATCGGCGGCGGCTATCTCGTGGCGATCGGCGTCGGGCTCGGAATGTGGAGCGACAGGCCGGTGCTGCCGCTGTGGCCGGTCGGGGTCGAGCTCCTCGTCGCCGTGCCCATCGGGCTCTACGGCGCCAGGCGCCGCTATCGGCGCTCGGCAGGGCTCGAGCGCCAGCGGATGCAGTGGTTCGGGTGGGCGGTGTCCGTCGGGGTCGAGATCGTCGTCCTCGCCGAGGCGTTGCGCCTTTTTTGGGGCTGGCCGACGCGCGAAGCGCTCGTCGTCACGGTCGCCGCCGTGCCGATCGCGATCGCCGTCGCGGCGGGCGCGACGACCGTCATCGCGACGCGCATCGACCGCCTGCTCGCCTGGTCGGTCTCGGTCGCCGGTCTGACCGGCGTCGTCGTCGTCGTGTACCTCATCGTCGTCTTGGGCATCGGACACGCGCCGACGAAACAGGAGCGGACGCTGCTCATCCTCTCGATGATTGCCGCGGCGGCGTCAGCGTTGATCTACGGGCCGGCGCGCACGCGCCTGAAGTCTTACGCGAACCGCATCGTCTACGGCGAGCGCGAGGCGCCCGACACCGTGCTACGCACCTTCGCGACGCGCCTCACCCGCGCCATGCCGCTTGAGGAACTCTTGTTGCAGGTCGTCGAGTCGCTGCGCAAAACGCTTGCGCTCACCTCGGCCGAGATCTGGACCGGATCCGGCGGTGTGCTGGAACGCGCCGTGTCGGTGCCGGACGCACCCGGGGCGCGGATCGTGTTGAGTGCGAGCGAAGAGTCGGTGGTCGCCCGCGCCGGCGTCACGGGCAATGCGTGGCTTGAGATCTGGATGCCGCAGATCCTGAAGGGCCACGAAGGGTTTGCGATCCGCGTCGCGCCGACCACGCACTCGGGCCGCGTCCTCGGACTCGTCGTCGCGGCGCGCAAATCCGACGGCGAGCGCTTCAGCGAGGGCGACGACACGACGCTCGTCGAGCTCGCCCGGCAGCTCGGCCTCGCTCTCCACAACGTCGAGCTCGACTCGGCACTGCAGGAGTCACTCGACGAGGTGCGGCGACAAGCCGACGAACTGCGCGCCTCGAGAGCGCGGATCGTTGCCGCGTCGGATGCGGCGCGCCGCCAGATCGAGCGGAACCTCCACGACGGCGCGCAGCAGCACCTCGTCGCGCTCGCCGTCAACGTCCGTTTGGCGCGCCAGCTCGTCGAGTCCGACCCTGCGGGTTCTGTCGAGATCCTCGACGCACTCGGCGGTGAGCTGCAGGACGCGGTGCAGGAGCTGCGTGCGCTCGCGCACGGCATCTACCCGCCGCTGCTCGTCGACCGCGGCGTCGAAGAGGCGTTGCGGTCCGCGGCCTCGCGCGCCGCCATCCCAACCGAGGTCGAGGCCGAAGGTCTACGGCGCTATTCGCCGGAGGAGGAGGCGGCCGTCTACTTCTGCTGCATGGAGGCGCTGCAGAATGCCGGCAAACACGCGGGCGAGGGAGCGACCGCCACCGTGCGAGTCCACGAACGCGAGGGGACGCTCTTTTTCGATGTCGTCGACAACGGCGCCGGATTCGACATGAACGGCGTGAAGGGGCACGGCGCGGGCTTCGTCAACATGCGCGACCGCGTCGGCGCGATCGGCGGCACGGTCTCGGTGCAGTCCTCGCCCGGGAAGGGAACGAAGATCTCCGGGCACTTGCCGCTGAGCGGGACGAACGAGCCGTCGACGAACGGTGCGACTGGCGTGGAGCGCTCGGCCCTCAGGACCTGAAGCTGAGCGGCAGTTTCCCGGCCCAGCCGCGCGTCAGCACGTCCGGGCCGAACTGTTCTTTGTGCACGTACGCCACGGCGCCGCTCGTCGCGGCATCGGCGGGGAGGCTCTCGACGTCGTAGGTCGACAGCAAGAGGACCCGCACCGACGGGTGCTGCTCGACGATGCGCCGTGTCGCCTCGATGCCGCCCATGCCGTCCATGTTGATATCCATCAGGACGAGCTGCGGCTCGAGCTCTGATGCGAGGGCGACGGCTTCCTCGCCCGAGCGTGCCTCTCCGACCACAGTGAACCCGGGGGTCGCGCGCACGACCGCCTTGGCGGCCAAGCGGAACGGAGCCTGGTCGTCGACGATCAGCACACCGACTGAATCGTCAGCCACCTCATCATCATCGCAGGTCGGTGGCGGTGAGCGGACGCTTGCCAGCACGAGGGTGCAAGGCGTGGCACCACCACGACGGCCTAATCGGCGCGATCGGAGAGAAAAAGGAGTACGGCCTTCACCCGTCGGTGGACGTCGAGTTCCTGGGACAACCCGAGCTTGGAGAAGATCGAGTTGATGTGCTTTTCGACCGCTCGCTCAGAAAGCACGAGCGCGGCGGCGACAGCGGCGTTGTTCTTGCCGGTCGCCATCTCGGCGAGGATCTCTTTTTCGCGCGGGGTCAAGAGCCGCATCGGCGAGTTCTGGGCGCGAGAGCGGGCGGCGACGAGCGCGTCGACGACGACCGGGTCGATCACCGACCCCCCGGCGGCCGTCTGTCTGATCGCATCGGCGAGCTGTTTGATGTCCGAGACCCGTTCCTTCAGCAGGTAGGCGCGACCCTTCGATCCGTGTTCCAAGAACGCGAGCGCGTAGCTCGGTTCCGCGTACTGGCTCAAGACGACGACGCCGACGTCGGGATTGCGCGTGCGGAACTCGTTCGCCGCACGGATGCCTTCGTCGGTGCCGGTTGGCGGCATGCGTATGTCGGTGACAACGACGTCGGGCTTCTCCGCATCGACGCTTTCGAGCAGCGAGTCGTAGTCGGCGCACGTCGCGACGAGTTCGAGTTCATCTTCGGAGGCGATCAGTCGCGCGACACCCTCGCGGACCAGGTAGTCGTCCTCGGCGAGGACGACCCGTATCGACATACCGACAGGCTACGTGACGAAATCCTCGACGTCTGATAACCCGTCACCGATGGGTCGTTATGAGAGGTATCAATCGAGCGTGATCAGCTGCCCCTGGGTCGCGGCGCGGACGGGCAGCGGCGCGTCCGTCAACTCCTTCACGATGGCGTCAACTTCGTCATCGGTGCGCGAGGGATCGTGGTGGAACAGAACGAGCTCGCGGGCCTTCGCCGCGGCGGCCAGGCCGACGGCGTACGGGTAGGCGGAGTGGCCGTAGTGCGCCTTCGTCGGCAGTTCCTCCGCCGTGTACTGCGAGTCGTGCAAGACGAGGTCGCAACCCTCGGTGAGCGCGAGCGCGGTGTCGTGGTACTCGCCAAAGCCGTCCGGGCCGGGACCGAGGTCGGTCGGGCAATGGTCGGAGAGGTAGGCGAGCGTGGAGTGGCCGTCCGAGACCCGATACCCGAAGGTCCGCCCGCCTCCGTGGGGGATGTCGAGTGCGAGGACCGAAAGCCCTTCGAGCTCGTGTTCCCCCGGTTCGAGCGGACGGAAGCTCCACGACCCCCTGAGGCCGCGGGGCGTGATCGGGAAGTGGGGCGGCGACATGAAGCGCTCGAAGATCTCTTCGCCGTGGGTTTGCGCCGGCAAGTAGGCGTCGACGCGGGCGTCTTCGCGGTCCGCCGAGGTGAAGAACGGCAGGCCCTGGGTGTGATCCCAGTGCAGATGGCCGAAGAGGATCGAGCCGCGGAAGGGCTCACCCGCAAAGACGGCGTCGGCGGCGCGAATGCCCGTGCCGGCGTCGATGATGAGCGTCGGTGTGGCGCCATCTGAAGAGATCCCGACACAGGAGGTGTGGCCCCCGTAGCGGACGAAATCGGCGCCCGGGGTGGGCGTCGACCCCCGCGTGCCGAACAGATGGACGCGCATCAGGAACCGACGTCCGGGCGACCGAACCCGCGATGGGGTGCAACGAGCACTTTTGTGGCCTTTCTCAGAGGGTCTCCAAGGATACGAGAAGTGGGTGATTCGACCCTACGCAACAAACGGACCGTACCCGCGGTTGCCGGGTCGGCGCGGCGACGGTATCGTTAGCACTCAGAGCAATAGAGTGCTAACGAGCCCAAGGAGGCCCCCCAAGATGACGTTGCAACCGCTCGACGACCGGATCGTCGTTCGCCCGAGCGAGGCCGAGGAAAAGACGGCCTCTGGCCTGGTGATTCCCGACACCGCGAAGGAAAAGCCCCAGCAGGGCGAGGTTCTCGCCGTCGGGCCGGGTCGGCGCGCCGAGAACACCGGCGAACTCATCCCCCTCGACGTGAAAGTCGGCGACAAGGTCGTTTATTCGAAGTACGGGGGCACCGAGATCACGATCGACGGTGAGGACCTCCTCATCCTTTCGGGTCGCGACGTGCTCGCGAAGGTGTCTGCCTGATGCCGAAGATTCTCAAGTTCGACGAGCAAGCGCGTCGTGGTCTCGAATCGGGGGTCAACAAGCTCGCCGACACGGTGAAGGTGACGCTCGGGCCGAAGGGCCGCAACGTCGTGCTCGACAAGAAGTGGGGTGCGCCGACGATCACGAACGACGGCGTGACGATCGCGAAAGAGATCGAGCTCGACGACCCCTACGAGAACATGGGCGCGCAGTTGGTGCGCGAGGTCGCGACGAAAACGAACGACATCGCGGGTGACGGAACGACAACCGCGACCGTGCTCGCGCAGGCGCTCGTCCGCGAAGGGCTGCGCAACGTCGCCGCCGGCGCGAACCCGATGGCACTCAAGCGCGGCATCGAGCGCGGTGTCGCCGCCGCCGTCGAGTCGATCAAGTCCCAGGCACGCGAAATTGAGGGCCGCGCCGAGATCGCGCAGATCGCCGCCATCTCAGCGGCCGACCAGTCGATCGGTGAGGTGCTCGCCGACGCGATCGACAAGGTCGGCAAGGACGGCACGGTCACGGTCGAGGAATCGAACACCTTCGGACTCGAGCTCGAGTTCACCGAGGGAATGCAGTTCGACAAGGGCTTCTTGTCGCCGTATTTCGTGACCGACCCCGAGCGGCAAGAGGCGGTGCTCGAGGATCCCTCGATCCTGCTCGTCGACTCGAAGGTCTCCGCGGTTCACGACCTTCTGCCGGTCCTCGAAAAGGTGATGCAGACGGGCAAGCCGCTGCTGCTCATCGCGGAAGACGTGGAAGGTGAGGCGCTCGCGACCTTGGTCGTGAACAAGATCCGCGGCACGTTCCAGTCCGTCGCGGTGAAGGCGCCGGCGTTCGGTGAACGGCGCAAGGCGACGCTCGCCGACATGGCGATCCTCACCGGTGGCCAGGTCGTCTCCGAAGAGGTCGGGCTCAAGCTCGAATCGGTGACGCTCGACGTCCTCGGGCGCGCACGCCGCGTCGTCGTCACGAAGGACGACACGACGATCGTTGAGGGCGCGGGCAAGGCGGCGGACGTGAAGGCGCGAATCGCCCAGATCCGACGCGAGATCGACGAGACCGACTCCGACTGGGATCGCGAAAAGCTCCAAGAGCGTCTGGCGAAGCTCGCCGCGGGTGTGGCGGTCGTCCGCGTCGGTGCCGCGACCGAGGTCGAGCTCAAGGAGAAGAAGCACCGCATCGAGGACGCGCTCAGCGCGACACGTGCCGCGATCGAAGAAGGGATCGTGGCTGGCGGTGGCACAGCGCTCCTCCGTAGCCGGGCGACCGTCGACGACAGAGCGTCGAAACTCTCGGGCGACGAGCAGACCGGGGCGTCGATCGTCTCCCGAGCGCTCGAAGAGCCGCTGCGATGGATCGCCATCAACGCTGGCTTCGAGGGATCGATGATGGTGCGCGATGTGGAAGCGCTCGAGGGGACGACGGGACTGAACGCCCTCACCGGCGCGTTGGAGGACCTCGTGAAGGCGGGGATCATCGATCCGGCGAAGGTCACGCGCTCGGCGCTGCAGAACGCGGCATCGATCGCGGCTCTGCTGCTCACCACCGAGGTACTCGTCGCCGACAAACCGGAGAAGAAGCCCGAGCCTGCGGCGGCCGGTGGCGGCGGCATGGGGATGATGTAGGCGAAGCGACATCACGAATGGACGGGGGCCGGCGAGTCCGGCCCCCGTTTGCGTCTCAGTAAGGTCGGCCGACGTGTCGAAGCGATGACCGCGCCGTATCGCCAGCACGTCCCGCGCCCTGACGACGCTCGACCGGGAAGTCGGCCGCGCTGGACCGAACTCGAAGCGGCGGATCGCGTGCACATTTCGGTGCAACGAGTGCGCGAAGTGTTCGCCTCTGTGCGCGCACCCGTGATCGCGGACGGTCCTGTCGAGGCGGCGGTCCTCGTCCTGATCGAGGAGCTCGGCGACGAGGCGAGTGTGCTGCTCATCCGGCGATCGGATCTCGTGCTCGACCCGGGGCACATCGCGTTTCCCGGCGGTCATGTCGAAGCGGGAGAGTCACCGCTCGACGCCGCACTGCGCGAGACCGAGGAGGAGATCGGCCTGCACCGCGCGGAGATCGAGGTGATCGGCGCGTTCCCGCCGATCGGGCGACGTCGCGGCGACGCGCGCGTCGCGCCCTTCGTCGGTCTCGTCCGGGGCCGGCCACTGCTCGTGCCCGATCGCGACGAGGTCGCCGAGGTCTTCGAGGTCCCGATCGCTGCGCTCGCCGACGACGAGGCGTCGTGGCAGGAGGTCTGGGCGATGGGATCCGACGACGTCGAGATGACCTTTTTCGGGGGGATACCCGAGCTCGGCTCGGAGCTTGTCTGGGGGCTTTCGGCGCGCATCCTCTCGGCGTTGCTCGTCCGCGTTCTCCTCGGCGGAGAAAAGGCCACAGTGTAGCCTCGCCGCGGCGCGCGCCGAGGTCGGAGCGGTCGACACCCAGCAGACGGGGGCGGAATCCGGTGGCAGACGTCGAGATCGGCATGGGCAAGAGTGCCCGGCGCGCGTTCGGCCTCGACGAGCTCGCGATCGTGCCGTCGAGGCGGACTCGCGATGCGAATGACGTCGACATCTCCTGGCAGTTCGAGGCGTTCCGCTTCGACCTGCCCTTCATCGCCGCACCCCGGGACGGGATCGTCGGACCTTCGTCCGCCGCGGCGATCGACGCCGCCGGGGGGCTCGCCTGTCTTGACCTGGAGGGGCTGTGGACGCGGTACGAAGACCCGCTGCCGGTCCTTGAAGAGATCGCCGCCGCACCTCCGGCCGAAGTGACGCGACGAGTCCAAGCGGCGTACGCGCAACCCGTTCGTCCGGAGTTCATCAGCGAACGCGTCCGAGCCATCGCCGCCGAAGGCGCCGTCGCCTGCGGCGCGGTGACGCCGCAACGTGCCGAGGAACTCGTCCCCGCGGCGATCGACGGCGGCCTCGACGTGCTCGTCATCGCCGGGATCAGCGTTTCGGCGGAGCACGTGTCACGCTCGAGCGTCACGCTCGATCTCGAGAAGTTCATCCGCTCCCTCGACCTGCCAGTCATCGTCGGGGGCTGTTCGTCGTACGCTGCCGCGCTGCACCTGATGCGCACCGGCGCGATGGGGGTTCTCGTCGGCGTCGGACCGGGGGAGTCGCCCGCCGCCTCCCGGCGCGTCCTCGGCGTCGGTGTGCCGATCGCCACAGCGATCGCCGACGCGGCCGGCGCGCGCAGTCGCCACCTGGAGGAGACGGGGTTCTACGTCCAGGTGATCGCCGACGCGCCGATCGCCGAGGGCGGTGACCTGGCGGCAGCGTTTGCATGCGGCGCCGACGCCGTGATGCTCGCGTCCCCGCTCGCGGCGGCGAAGGAAGCACCCGGTATGGGTCGATACGCCGCCGCCGCCGCCGGCCACCCGCGCCTGCCGCGCAGCGGCCTCGTCGAGGTCCCGGTGCTCGGCAGCTTGTCCGAGATTCTCACCGGCCCCGCGCACGACCCGAGCGGAAGGACGAACCTCTTCGGCGCGCTCCGCGCCGCGATGGCGCTTTCTGGGTTCCAGACGATTCGTGAGTTCCACAAGGCGTCCGTCGTCGTCGCTCCGCGTCGATCGGGGTCGTCGAGCACGTGAGCGACGACAGCACTCCGTCGAGTGGAGAAGGTCTCGGGGCCGTCGAGGATGTGAGCGAGGACGTCACTCCCTCGAGGCGAGGAGCTCTCGGGGCCTTCTTTCGGTGGCGCTATCGCACGGACGTGCTCGGCGTCGCGATCGTCATCGTCGTCGCGCTCTTATACCTGTCGCCCTCGGTGAAGGACGGCTTCAGCTTCGGCCCGACGGATCTCGTCTCTGGCGCGTCGGTGCTCACGCAGTCCCTCTTCACGGTTCTCGTGCACAACCACCCGACAGTTCTCTCGCACAACCACCTGGCCGGCGACGTCGGTGACCAGGGTGTGCCGTGGAACGCGATCGATTGGCGCATCGTGCACGAGGGCTCGATCCCACTGTGGAACTCGACGGCCGGGACTGGGCTTCCCCAGCTGTTCAATTTCGAGTCGGCGGCGCTCGCGCTGCCGACGTTGATCGCCTACCTCTTCCCGCTCTCCGCCTCGTTCCTCGTCACCGTGCTCGGCAAGTTGTTGATCGCCGGCATCGGCACCTACGTGTGCTGTCGTGTCCTTGGGACGAGAGCCGCCGGCGCGACCTTGGGCGGGATCTCGTTCATGTTGTCGGGAAGCTTTGCCGGGTGGCTCGGGTGGTCAATCTCGGGGCCGGTCGCGTGGTCGGGCTTCATCCTCGCCGGCGTCGTCATCGCGTACCGGTCGCGCCGAAGAGCGCGTGATCTCTGGTTGCTAGCGGTGTCGGTCGCGTTCGCGATCTACGGGGGATTCCCCGAGATGTACGTGATCATGGGGCCGGCTCTGCTCGGCGCGGCCGGCGTCGCGGCTCTCCTCATCTTCGTTCGCGACCACAAGCTCTACTGGCGCGGCATCGGGCGCGTCCTCGCCGGTTCCGTTGCCGGCTTCGCGCTGTCGGCGCCGTTGTGGCTGCCGGGGATCTCGGTCGTCAAGCACTCGGCGCGCTCGACCAAGCACCTCGACGGCGGACTCGTGGCACCACTGCTGCACCTCATGTTCGTGCAGGGGTACTACGGCCTGCCGATCCAGGGCAGCGTCTGGTTCACGAATCTGAGCAACTACTACGAGTCAGCCGCCTACCTCGGCATCGTCGCGATCGTCTGCGCGGCGCTCGGAGTCGTGCTCTGTGTCCGCCGTCCGATCATCATCGGTCTCTCGCTCGCCGGCTTCGGGACGCTCATCGCCTGTTACGACATCTTCGGCGGGATCGGCAAGACGATCTTCAGCGACATCGGGCTCGGTGCGGTCGCCGTCCACCGCGGCTTGCCGGTCTTCGAATTCTGCGTCGCCGTCGTGGCGGGCATCGGGTTGGACGCGCTTTTACGCCGATTCACCGAGCGAAGGGTGCAGATCGTCTTTTTGGTCATCCTCGCGGCGGTGTCGTTCGAGGTCATCGAGCTGTGGAGGTGGGTCGACCTCCCGTCGCTCGACGCGCTCGATCGTGCGTTGCGCACATCAAGCCGTGCGTTGCCCACACCAAGCCTCCGCGCGTTGCGCACATCAAGCCTCGTTTGGCCGACGTGGACGACAGGGATGCTCATCGTCGTCGCGCTGGTGTTCGTCGCCGTGCCGAAGCGATCCGAGATCTTGCGGCGCTGGGTCCCAAGAGCGGTCGCGGCGCTGTTCGTCGGCACGCAGGGTGCGTTCTTGGTCATCGCCGGAGTCGGCATCAACAGCTACTTCAAGAACCCGTTCCCGACGGATCCGGCGGTGAAGACAGTGGCGCGCATCGTCGGCGGCGGCATGCTCGCGGCGGACACGCCGAACGTGAACTGCCTCAACCTGCCACCGGCGCGGGCGAACAAACCTTGCGGCGTCCGGATGTGGGAGGGCTACGGCTTCATCGCGAACGTGCAAGGTGGCTACGACATCGACGAGCTCGCGATGCACGACCCGATCATCCCCCAGCGTTACTTCGATGCCTGGCCGGTGCCGGACGCCGGTCAGGTGTTCAAGGGGAACGTCGGTTTCTTCTCGCCGTCGATCACCTCGGTCGCGCTCGCCCGCCGCTACGGCGTGACGGCGGTGCTGCTGCCGCCGGGACACCCACTGCCGAAGGGGATGAACCTCGTCGCCGAGGTGCCGGTCGGAGGAAACAACAAGATCGAGCTGGCGACGGTGCCCGACTCGTCGCGTTTCGCCTTTGTCGGCAAGCCGAGCGCAAAGCAAGCGACCGTCCTTTCGTACACGCAGACGAACGACGCGACGTACACCCTCAACGTCGACGTCCCCGAAACGTCGACCCTCTTTTTGCATCTCACCTACTTCTCCGGCTGGCACGTCACCGCCGATGGCCACCCACTGAAGGTCACGCCCTTCGAAGGGATGTTCGAGGTCCGCGTTCCAGCCGGAACGACGAGGGTCACCGCCCACTACTGGCCGCGGACCTTTACCGAAGGGATCGTGCTCGCAGCCGTCGCCCTCGCCGCGCTCGCCTTCTGGCCGGCACTGCCGTTTGTAGGCTCGGCCGGAAGGGCGCTCGTCGTGGGGATTCGCCGCCGACGTGGCGACCGAACGGCGCCGCCGTCCGACGAGGGGGAGGTGCAGCCTTGACGAGGTCATTCGCCGCCGGCCTGGTCAGTCGGGATTTCGAACTAGTTTGACTTCCTAGAAAGTTGCGTTTTCGAGGAGGAGCGATGACCGGAAGCGTCATCATCGCCGGCGCCCGCACGCCGATCGGCAAGCTGTCGGGCGCGCTCGCCACGCTGAAAGCGGTCGACCTCGGGGCGATCGCGATCGCCGAGGCGCTCGTCCGGGCGGGGGTCGACCCAGCGGCGGTGGACTACGTCGTCATGGGCCACGTCCTGCAAGCAGGACAGGGCCAGGACACGGCGCGCCAGGCGGCGGTGAAGGCCGGCATCCCGATGTCGACGCCGGAGACGACGGTGAACAAGGTTTGCCTCTCCGGATTGAACGCCATCCATCTCGCCGACTTGATGGTGCGCGCCGGCGATGCGGACCTCGTCGTCGCCGGCGGGATGGAATCGATGACGAACGCGCCGTACGTGCTGCCCGGCGCGCGCGCCGGATTCCGCTTCGGCGATCAAGCCGTGCTCGACGTGATCCAAGTCGACGGGCTTGTCTCGTCCTTCCAGCATTTCTTGATGGGCGAGGGGACGGATCACGACGCCAGGGCCGCCGGTATCTCGAGGGAGCGCCAAGACGAGATCGCGTTGAAGTCGAACGAGCGCGCCGCCGACGCCATCGCGTCCGGTCGCTTCGGCGAAGAGATCGTGCCGGTGACGGTGACCGACCGGCGGGGGTCGGTCGTCGTCGATGCCGACGAGGGCGTGCGGCCGAACACCACCGCCGAGGGTCTCGCCTCGTTGAAGCCGGCGTTCGTCCCGGACGGCACCGTCACCGCCGGCAACGCGAGCCAGATCTCCGACGGGGCGGCGGCGGTGGTCGTCACCTCGCCCCGTCGCGCCGAGGAGCTTGGCGTCGAGCCGCTGGCCGAACTCATCGCCTACGGACAGGTCGCCGGCCCGAGCGAGTCGCTGCTCACCCAGCCCTCGCGCGCCATCCTCGACGCGACGAAGCGAGGCGGACTTTCGCTCTCGGACATCGACCTGTTCGAGATCAACGAGGCCTTTGCCGCCGTTTCCGCAGCCTCGATCGACGACCTCAGCGTCTCAGACGACGTCGTCAACGTGAACGGTGGTGCGATCGCGCTCGGCCACCCGATCGGCATGTCCGGGACGCGCCTCGCCCTCACGCTCGCGTACGAGCTTCGACGCCGCGGAGGAGGCGTGGGTGCGGCGGCGCTCTGCGGCGGCGGCGGACAGGGCGACGCGCTGATTCTGCGCACGCTCTGAGCACGTCGATCTGACGCCACGCGCCGATGGACCTCGGCGCGTGGTCGTACGTGCTCGCCGGGCTGGCGGGTGTCGCCGCCGGCGCGGTGAACGCCCTCGCCGGAGGTGGGACGCTCGTCAGCTTTCCTGTCCTCGTCGGCCTCGGACTGCCCGCGGTGCGGGCGAACGTGACGAATCTCATCGCGCTGACGCCGGGCTACGTCGCCGGGACCGCCGCGCAGCGCCAGGATCTCGCGGGCCAGGCGCGTACGCTGCGCGTCCTTCTCCCCGTCGCAGCGGCCGGAGGCCTTGTCGGTTCGATCATCCTCGTCAACACCTCCGCGTCGTCGTTTCGCGACGCGGTGCCCTACCTGCTCGTCTTCTCGAGCGTTCTCCTCGGCGCGCAAGGCCCGGTGCGCGCGTTCCTCGCTCGCCGCGTCGAGCGGTCGCGTCCCACGTCGCGTAGCGCGGTCGGATTACCGATCGTCTTCGGCACCTTCGCCTCTTCCGTCTACGGCGGATACTTCGGCGCGGGACTAGGCATCATGCTGCTCGCGCTGATGGGGCTCTTCTTAGAAGAGAGCCTGCTTAGACTCAACGCGCTGAAACAGGGGTTGTCGTTCGTCATCAGCCTCGTCGCCGCGATCTTCCTTGCCGTGACGGCGCACGTGGCGTGGAACTACGTGGCCGTGCTCGCCCCGTGTGCGGTCGTCGGCGGATCGGCCGGCGGAAAGCTCGTGCGCGTCGTGCCCGCGGGTGCGTTGCGTCTCATCGTCGTCTTGGTCGGGATCGCCGTCGCGATCCGCTATTGGGTCTGACCCGAGACTCGGGCCGCTATTCGGTGCGCAGGACGAGCGCCGGAGGGGTGCGGCGCGCGACGCGGCCGGGCAACGCCGCCACCAGGTTGGCGACGACGATCGCGCCGACGCCGACAAGGACGAGACTCACGACCGGGACCGCTGGCTCGGGCACCGCCGCGATGGAGCGGGCAAAAAGGGTCCAGAGCCACCGCCCGATCGCGATGCCGATCGGCACGCCGATCACGATGCCGATCAATGCCGTCACCGTCGCCTGCCACACGATCGTCTCAGCGAGTTGACGACCGGTGAACCCGAGTGCCTTCAACAGCGCGAATTCGCGCCGGCGCGTCTTGACCGAAGCCGACAACGCCGCCGCGAGCGCGACGACGGCACCGAGCACGACGCCCAATGCGAGGTACGAGGGTGTCGCGCCCATCGAGCGGTAGTTGACGATCTCGGCCGGCCGCTGCACGCTGAGCAGTAAGACTTCATTCTGAAACTTCGCCAGAATCCGGTCGGAAAAAGAGACGATCCGATCGATATTCGCTCGTGCGGTAGACGCCGAGACGTTTGGCCGCATCCGGACGAACGCCGTGCTCGGTCCCGAGAGCGTGTAGACGCTGCCCGCCAGCAAGCGGTGGAGGCGGCCCGCCGCCTGCCATTCGATCCACATCCCCGTTCCCATCGAGGGGTGCAGCACGGCCGCGCCGCCGATGCCGCCGACTGCCGGAAAGGTCGCCGTCCCGACGATCACCATGCGCTCCGGCGGGACGTAGATCGGGTAATCGGCTTTCGTCCCGTAGGAGAGCACGAGGGTGTCGCCGACGCGCTTATGGAGTTCGGCAAGTGTTGTCGGACCAAGGACGACCTGATTTGCCGCGCGCACGGGGTGGCCGGTGAGCATGGGCATCGCCACTGTCGGATCCGAATCGCTGATCATTGTGGGGACGGTGAGTCCGTCGACTTGGACGTTCGCCCCGCTTCCCCACCCGCTGAATGCGGCGACGTCTCGATCGTGGCGCAATGCATTTATCGCCTGGGGTGGCACGTCGTCGCTGCCCACGAGCGCGTACGTCCAATTCCAGCCGTACAGCCGGGGATGGGAGACGAGGGTCGAAAGGCTGGCGCCGAACGTCAAGGTCGTCACGAGGAGGACGATCGCAAGCGTCGCACCGACGATCGTCGAACGCGCCGGCGCGGCTGTGCGCACCGGAGTCGACTGCACCGCGCCGCGCACACCGAGAACCGCTGGCATCGGCAAACGGAGCGCGCGCGCAAATCGAGTCGACCACGTCCCCAATCCACGCGCCGGATTGAGCGCCGCGGAGCGCTTGGCCGAAGCGAAACGCCATCCGATCGCTACCGCGGCCGAGATCAGGACGACTAGGAGAGCGAGAACTCCAAACCCGAGCGCGGCGCCGTCGAACGCGAAGCCCTTGAACGGGTAGACGGCGCGCACCGAACCGAGTGGCGCGATCGGTGACAGGGCAAACGCCACGCCGACCGCGAGTGCGCATCCGGCAAGAACCGACGCCAGCACTCCTATCTCGACGTCACCGATCTGCACGAGCGGAGTCGCCCCGAGCGCACGAAGCACCTCGCGGTCGCCTTCGTTCGATCGGATTAACCGGGCAATCGCCATCGCCGCGATCGCAATCGTCGCGAGCGCGACGATGGCACCGAAGGCTCCGAGGGCGATTGACTCAGGTCGGATCGCGCGTTCGACCTTCGCGACCGCATCGGCGGTGACCTCGAACTCATAAACAGCTCCCCGCGGAAGGACGCCGATGATCCCTTTCTCAGTCGCGGCAACCGATCCGCTGCTTCGCAGCTGGATCGCGAAGTTTGTACCCCCGCCTCCGAACGCATCGGCGCGTGCGAAGGCGGGAGTGAAGAGGGCGAGCGATGTCTTCGCGTCCGCCTGGTCTTGCAGGACCGACACATTGAACTCGACGAGGCCGACGAGCTTCTCGCGCACGATTCGTGCGGGGTGTTCAGGGGCCGAGCCACTTGCATTGAACTGGCTCGGACGGAAAACGGCCCAGTTGATCGATTCGCCCACGTGCCAGCCTTGGCTACGCGCCGCCTGCGACGTCGTTGCGAACTCGCCGACCGCGTCCGGGTTCGGCATGCGCCCTGCGACGACGCCCGGTCGGTCCTCGTTGAAGAATTCCCCGGCGACGCTCGCGACAGGGGAGATGGCACCGCGCTCGAGTTGTCCTTTGGCACTGATCGGCGCGGTGAGCGGGAAGACGAAGCGCTCGACGTGCCCGACGTTCGGCAGCCGGCTGAGTGCGCGCGCCATCGCATCCTGTTGGCGAAGAGGGATCGCGCCGGTCGACGTCGTGTAGTTCCAGACGGTGACTTCGAGGGTCGAGGGATTCGTGTTCTCGAGGAACCGCGGATAGGCGGACTGTGTCCTCCGTGCGGCGGCGATCGATCCGAGCGCCAAGCCGCCGAGCGCGCCGAGGACGAGCGTGATCGCGAGGTACGAGCGAAGTCGGTGGGTGAGCGTTCGCCGGGCCCGGTAGGCGATGACGTTCCAGGCGTCGCCGTTCAAAGCGTCACCGTTCGCGTTCCAGCGCTCAACTCGCCCCCCTAGACGCGGCCTCGCAAAATGAAGTGTCGGGGAGTCCACACAGAAACACCAGGTGGCGAACCGCCGACTCGCGGTCGTGCCAGCACGGCTGCGGGCGAGTCATGCAGCAGTTGACGATCTGACTGAAGGAGGGAGCGCCCGCTCAGGTCGCCTGTCCAGCGACCGACATCAGCACGTCGCGGGTGATCTCCAGGTGGCCGAGGTGCTGGTAGAGCTCCTCGAATACGTGCAGGACAACGCCGGCCTGGCTTCTTGCGAACGGCAGGTCGACGTCCTTCGGGTCGCCTTCGGACCTCGGCGAGGCGAGCCCGTCGAGCGAGTCGAAATCGGCGGAGAAGCGCCGCTTCTGCTCCTCGACCTTTGCGACGAGTTCTTCGACGCTGCCCGTCGCCCCGAACTCGGCGGGCCGGTCCCGGTGGACGTCGCGTCCCGCGATGCGATTGCCGCCCCAGAACTCCATCACGCCGAGGCAGTGGGTGACGATCTGGAACGGCGAGTTCGCACCTGGGAGCGCCGGCTTCATATTCGCGAGTTCGTCGCCGAGCACGCGCAGGATCTCGACCATCATTCCGAGCGCGCGGTCGACGTAGTACTCGAGCTGATCGATCTCGACTTCCATCGTGGCCATCGCGGCATGCTCGCAGATTGCCCCCGCCGCCGCACGTTCAGCTGAGCCGAGCGAGAGTGATCGCGCCGACGGCGGCGACGATCGCGAGCGGCGCCGCGACGGCGCCGAGCGCGCTCGCCCGCGCGAGCGATGGGCGCGCCCCCGACTGACGAGCGGCGCGCAGCCACAGCAGCCAGGCGAGCGAGCCAGTCACCGCGAGGTTCGGCCCGATATCGAGGCCGACGAGCAACGAATACGGGTGTGGTGGAATGCGCGCCGACAAGAGCGAGGCGGCGGGGAGGTTGTTCACGACGATGCTTGCCACTGCGGCGAGGGCGGCGGTTCCCCATCGATCGAGGTGGCTGAGCGCGACGGCAAGCCCGTCCCACGCGCGTCCCGCGGTGCCGAGCGCGACGGCGATGCCGAACAACCCGACCAACACGGCCGGCCCGAGTACACCGAACAGTCGCTCGACGCGGTCGTGGTGTTTGCGAACCGCATACAGCGCGCAGACGAGGCCGACGCCGAAGACGGGGATCGCCGCCGTGCGCACGACGAGAACGAGCACGGTGACGGCGGCGATCGCGACGGCGCCGATGCCGAAGTTGGCGTCGACGGGTTCCCCATGCAGACGGCGCGTGCCGGAGAGCCCGCGCCGATGGGCGAGGGCGACGACGACGGCGGTGACGACGATGGAAGCCGCCCACGCCGGCCACATCTTCTCGATGAATGTTGCACCGGTGAGGTGGAGACGGCCGAGGACGATGAGGTTCGTCAAGTTCGAACCGGGAAGCAAGAGCGACCCGGCGTTGGCGAGCAGAAGACAGCCGTACAACGTCGGGGCTTCGTCGCCGCCGCGTTGGCGCGACGCGTGAACGAACACCGGGGTCAAGAACGCGACGGCAGTGTCGAGGTTCAGCGGCGCCGTCACGAGCACGGTGAGCGCGACCGCGCCTGCGTAGAAGCCGAGCTCGCTGTGCGAGGTGTCGGCGAGGATCCGCCCGAGGTAGGCGAAGATCCCGTCGCGCTCGGCGGCGAATCCGGCGAGGATGAGCCCCGCGACCAAGACGAAGGGCGACCAGTCCTGGTGCGCGGCGGCATCGGCCGCCGACGGATCGAACACCGCGGCGAGCACGCTCCCGGCCGCGCCGACGAGTGCGATGGCACCTCCGAAGGTGAGGCGGCGGATCACGAGCAATTAATGGTGAGATTCGGTTGGATCGCCCGCGGCGCTCTCGAGCGCGGCGGAAAAGGCGGCGCAGCCGGCATCGTCGAAGAGAACAAATCGCACCAAGCGAACGCTCGACAACAAGGGCGCGCAAATAGCGACGGTTCCGATGGCAACCTCCGCCGCCTCGGCGATCGGGTAGCCGAAGATGCCGGTCGAGATCGCCGGGAAGCAAACAGAGCTGAGCCCACGGCTCTCCGCGAGTTCGAGGGCCCGTTGGTGACAGGAAGTGAGGTCGCCCCTCGGATCGTCGTCGGCGGCGTAGACGGGCCCGAGGCAGTGGATGACGTAGGGGTTCGAAAGGCGCTGGCCCGAAGTGATCACGCAGTCGCCGGTACGAATAGGCGCGAGCGGACGACACTCCGCGGCGAGCGCGGGTCCGGCAGCCCGGTGGATCGCCCCTGCCACACCGGCTCCGGGCGCGAGCTGCGCGTTCGCCGCGTTCACGATCGCGTCGAAGCCTGGTTGATCGGCGATGTCGCCCCTCGTGACTTCGACCACGACCTTCCCGAGACGCGCGCTGAGCATCGGTCCTCCGTGCGCTCTTGCCATTGCACACCACCTCGCCGTTGTCGATGAATGGTCCTCGGGCGGTTCAGCTACCTTTAGCTGGTCCCGGTCGCGTCATGCGAGTCGAGCCGCGCGCGAGCGGTTCGGCCCGGCCGTGGCAGGTAAGGAGGCGCGAGACGCGATGCGGAAGGTTTACGAGAGCGCGGCCGAAGCGGTCGCCGATATCCCGAACGGGTCGACGCTCGCAGTCGGCGGATTCGGACTATCGGGTGTTCCCGCGACCTTGATTAAGGCGCTCGCCGCATCGACGGTTTTCGACCTGCGAGTCGTGTCGAACAACTGCGGCACCGACGAGTACGGACTCGGGATCTTGTTGAACGCCGGCAAGATCTCGAAGATGACGAGCTCGTACATCGGCGAGAACGCGGAATTCGCCCGGCAGTATCTCGGCGGCGAGCTCGAAGTCGAACTGTGTCCGCAGGGCACGATCGCCGAACGACTGCGCGCCGGGGGTTGCGGCATTCCGGCCTTCTACACGCCGACGGGCGTCGGGACCCTCGTCGGCGATGGTGGACTGCCGCTCCGGTATGGTCCCGATGGCTCGATCGCGAAGGCATCCGAGCCGCGCGAGTCGCGCGTATTCGACGGACGCACCTACGTCCTCGAGCATGCGATCGTCGTCGACTTCGCCCTCGTCCACGCCTATCGCGCCGACGAATCGGGAAACCTCGTCTTCCGGGAGTCCTCGCGCAACTTCAACCCGCTCGCAGCGATGGCTTCCAAGGTGGCGATCGTCGAGGCCGAGGAGATCGTGCCCGTCGGTGCGCTCGACCCCGATGGGGTGCATCTGCCGGGGCTTTTCGTCCAGCGCTTGGTGAAAGTGCCGGAGGGCACGGAGAAGACGATCGAGCGGCGAACGGTACGCAAACGATCAGGAGAAGCGGCCTGATGGCGTGGACGAAAGAAGAGATGGCGGCACGCGCCGCCCTCGAGTTACGCGACGGACAGTACGTGAACGTCGGTATCGGGCTGCCGACGCTCGTGCCGAACTACGCCCCACACGGTGTCGAGGTCATGCTCCATTCCGAGAACGGACTCTTGGGCGTCGGGCCGTTTCCCTACGAGGGCGAGGAGGATCCCGACCTCATCAATGCGAGCAAGGAGACGGTGACGGTTCTGCCCGGTGCGTCGTTCTTTGATTCGGCGACGTCGTTCGGGATCATCCGCGGAGGCCACCTCGATCTCGCGATCTTGGGCGGGATGCAGGTCTCGGAAGAAGGTGATCTCGCGAACTGGGTCGTCCCGGGAAAACTCGTCAAGGGAATGGGCGGTGCGATGGATCTCGTCAACGGGGCGAAGCGCGTGATCGTGCTCATGGAGCACGTGGCGAAGGACGGTTCCTACAAGATCGTGCGCGAGTGCTCGCTGCCGTTGACCGGAACCGCGGTCGTCGACCGGGTGATCACCGACCTCTGTGTGCTCGACGTCACCAAGAACCGATTCGTCGTCCGCGAGTTGGCGCCGGGAGTGAGCGAGGACCACGTTCGCAAGGCGAGCGAGCCGGAGCTCGCATTCGCCCTTTGACGAGGGACAGGCTCACGTCGGATCTCGTCAGATGAGCACGTCCGCGGTCGAGCCCACTGCCGCAGAACTCACCACGCAAGCAGATCGCGTTCCGCGTCGTTATTTGATCCGCTATCGGGTCCTCGCCTTTGCAACCGCGACTCTCCTCATCGTGCTCGTGTTCGTCGGGGTGCCGCTGCAGGTCGCCGCGAACCGACCGCAGGTCGTGAACGACGTCGGCACCGTGCACGGCCTCCTCTACATCGTCTACCTCTTCGTCGCATTCAACCTCACGCGCCGGCTCTCGATCCCGAGATGGCAGATGGCACTGGTGCTTCTCGCAGGGACGGTGCCGTTTGCCGCCTTCGTCGCCGAACGAAAGATGACACACCGCTTCGAGGCCGCGAATCGGATGAATCTGCCCGCCGCACAGGAGGAGCAGTCGGATCGCGTCGAGCGCGCGACGGAGTTCCGCAGGCGATGGCTCTCCCGGCGCGCACTCGTCTTGGATCTCGAAGTGCTCATCATTGCGCCCGGATGCGCGGTCGCCGGATGGTGGCAGGCGACACGTGCCCTCGCTGGCAACGGCCTCAGTTGGTTCTATTCGGTCGAGTGGCCCGTGTTCGCGATCCTCGCGATCTGGGGATGGTGGTACCTCATCCACGAGGATCCCGAGGTGTACGCGGCGCGTCGGTGGTTCCGCCGTGGCGACCAGGCCTCGGTGGGCGGAGGGGCTGTTGCAGTCGATTCAGTCGTGCAGCTCACCGTGCGCAAGGCGATCGCGAACCTTGCCCGGGTGCTGCTCGTCCTCGTCGCCCTCGACGTCGCGTTCGGCATCGGCGCCGTCGCGTTGCTGCCGTTGCACCGCGCGACGGGCTTCCTGCCTGCGGAGCAGCGGGGCATCTACGTCGCCCACGCCGCGCTCGGCCTGCCGCTTCTGGCGGGCGGGTTCGTCCTCCTCGCCCGGACGCTGCGGGCCTCGCGCATCTCGCGGCTCACCGGCTGGATCGGGATGGTCGGCGTCGCCCTCGCCGGGCTCGGCGGGCTCCTCACGGCATCAGACCCGCTCCGTCTCGTCGGCATGGCGGTGATGCTGATCGGCGCCATCGTCGCCGCCTTCGGCTACGCCCTGCCGTCCTTTGAGAAGCTGCGCGATTGACCTGCTCAAGGCGCTCTGCTTCACGCGGTGCGGCGACAACCCGCTGGTAGCCTCGCTCAGTGGCCTCGCAGTTCGACACGGTTCTCGTCGTCGATTTCGGGGCCCAGTACGCGCAGCTGATCGCCCGGCGCGTACGCGAGGCGCACGTCTATTCCGAGATCGTCCCGCACACGATCACCGCGGCCGAGATTCGCGCCCGTCGCCCGAAGGGCGTGATCCTGTCGGGCGGCCCGAAGTCGGTCTACGCCGAGAACGCCCCTGGCCTCGACGCGGAGGTGCACTCGGCGGGGGTGCCCGTGCTCGGCATTTGTTACGGCGCCCAGCTGCTCGCGCAGCAGTTGGGCGGCGAGGTCCGTCGGACCGGCTCGGGCGAGTACGGGCGCACCGACCTCCGCCTCGGCGCCTCGTCGGTGTTGTTCTTCGGCTGGCCCGAGCTCTCAGACGTCTGGATGAGCCACACCGACTCGATCACCGCGCCGCCTCCAGGCTTTGCCACCACCGCTTCGACGAAAGACGCCGCCGTCGCGGCGTTCGAGAACGCCGAGCGCCGCGCCTACGGCGTGCAGTTCCATCCCGAGGTCGCGCACACGCCGCGCGGCCAAGAACTCTTGAAGCGCTTCCTGTTCGAAGTCTGCGGGTGCCGCCCGACGTGGACCCACACCTCGGTGATCGAAAGCGCCGTTCGAGAGATCCGAGAGACCGTCGGAGAAGAGCGCGTCCTCTGCGCCCTCTCGGGGGGCGTCGACTCCGCGGTGACCGCCGCGCTCGTGCACAAGGCGGTCGGCAACCAGCTGAGCTGCGTCTTCGTCGACACGGGGCTGTTGCGCGAGGGTGAGCCCGAGCAGGTCGAACAGACCTTCCGCGCCCAGTTCGGGATCGACCTCCACCACGTGAAGGCGTCCGACCGCTTCTTCGAGGCACTGTCGGGGATCCTCGACCCCGAAGAGAAGCGGAAGGCGATCGGCGGACTGTTCATCGAGATCTTCGAGGAGGTCGCCTCCGACCTTCCCGGGGTCCGTTTCCTCGCGCAGGGAACGCTCTACCCCGACGTCATCGAATCGGGGACATCTGAGGCGGCGACGATCAAGTCGCACCACAACGTCGGGGGGCTTCCCGAGCAGATGGCGCTCGGCCTCGTCGAACCGTTGCGGTTGCTCTTCAAAGACGAAGTCCGTCAGATCGGCGTCGAGCTCGGCCTGCCAGAAGAGATCGTCTGGCGCCAGCCGTTCCCGGGCCCAGGTCTCGCGGTGCGCATCGTCGGCGAAGTGAACGCAGAGCGCGCAGAGATCGTCCGCGCCGCGGACGCGATCGTCGTCGACGAGATCGAAAAGGCCGGGCTCGCACGGTCGGTCTGGCAATCCTTCGCCGTGTTGCCCGTCGTGCGCTCGGTCGGGGTGATGGGCGACGAGCGGACGTACGCGTACCCGATCGTCATCCGCGCGGTGACGAGCGACGACGCGATGACGGCCGACTGGGCGCGCCTGCCGGCGGACCTTCTCGAGCGCTGCTCGAGCCGAATCATCAACGAAGTCCCCGGCGTGAACCGTGTCGTCTACGACGTGACCTCGAAGCCACCCGGCACGATCGAGTGGGAGTGACCGCCGCGTGTCGTTGAGCGACTTCTCCGACCTCGACGAGGTCGGGCCTTTCACGCCGTCGCGCCCGGAAGCTGACGAAGCGGTCGACCTCGAGCCGATCCTGTACGACCTCAATCCTCCGCAGCGCGAGGCGGTCCTCTATGACGGCGGCCCACTCGTTGTCGTCGCCGGGGCGGGATCGGGCAAGACGCGTGTTCTTACGAGAAGGATCGCTCGCCTCGTCGCGACCGGTGTCGCGCCGTGGCGCATCCTTGCGATCACCTTCACGAACAAAGCCGCCGCCGAAGTCCGCCGCCGCGTCGTCGAGCTCGTCGGGCAAGACGCCGAGAAGATGTGGCTCTCGACGTTCCACTCCGCGTGCGTGCGCATCCTGCGCCGGCAGGCGGACCGGATCGGCTACGCATCGGGCTTTTCGATCTACGACGAGGGCGACACCCGGCGGCTCGTCGAGCACGTCCTCGACGATCTCGGCATCGACGCGAAGAGGCTCCCTGCGCGATCGGTGGTCGGGGCGATCAGCCAGGCGAAATCGGAGCTCCTCGATGCGAAGGACTACGCGGCGCGGGCGCGGACCTTTCCCGAGGAGAAGATCGCGGCGGCGTTCGCCGAGTACGAGCGGCGCCTTCGTGCCGCGCAGGCGATGGACTTCGACGACTTGTTGTCTTATGTCGTGCGACTCTTCCGTTCCGACGAAGGGGTCCGCGACTACTACCAGGATCGCTTCGAGCACCTGCTCGTCGACGAATACCAGGACACGAACTTCGCGCAGAACGAGATCGTGAAGCTGATCGGCGCGAAGCACCGCAACGTTTGCGTCGTCGGTGACACCGATCAGAGCATCTACGCGTTCAGGGGCGCCGAGTTCCGCAATCTCTTGGATTTTGAGCGCGCGTTTCCCGATGCGAAGACGATCGTCCTCGATCAGAACTACCGCTCGACGCAGACGATCCTCGATGCGGCGAACGCGGTGATCGGTAACAACGTGATGCGCCAGGAAAAGAAGCTCTGGTCCGCGCTCGGCGAGGGGGAGAAGATCTACCGCTACCGCGGCGGCGACGAGCGCGACGAGGCGACGTTCGTCGCGAATGCGATCGCCGAACTCACGACCAAGGGCCAGATCCGCCGCGGAGAGATCGCCGTCTTCTACCGGACGAACGCGCAGAGCCGCGCGATCGAGCAGGCGCTCGCCGACCGCGGCATTCCGTACCAGGTGATCGGCGGGGCGCGCTTTTATGACCGGCGCGAGGTGCGCGACGTTCTCGCGTACCTCCGTCTCGTCGTCAACCCCTTCGACGAGGTGTCGCTCCGGCGGGTGATCAACGTGCCAAAACGCGGCATCGGTGACACGACGGTCGCGAAGATCGGCGCGTACGCGGCCGCCCACGGCATCTCGTTCGCCGACGCGATCGCGCACGCGAGGGACGCCGGCGTCAAAGGACGGTCGCTCTCGGCGATCGGCGGCTTCCTGAGACTCGTGAGGAAGCTCGCCTCGCTGCGAGATCGCCACCCCTCGGAGATCTTTGACGCGATCTTGGAGGAGACGGGGTACGACGAACTCCTCGAGGCCGAGGCTCAGTTGGCCGGACAGGGGGCGATCGACGCGGAGGGTCGCCTCGAGAACCTCGAGGAACTACGCGGCGTGACGGCGAGCCATGAGGGCGTCGAGACCTTCCTGCAGGCGATCGCGCTCGTCGCCTCGACCGACGACTTCGACGACTCGGGCGGCCGCGTCTGTTTGCTGACCTTGCACTCGGCAAAGGGGCTTGAGTTCGACGTCGTGTTTTTGACCGGCATGGAAGAAGGAGTCTTCCCCCACGATCGCTCGCTCTCGGACCCGGCGAGCCTCGAAGAGGAGCGCCGCCTCGCGTATGTCGGCATCACGAGGGCGCGCAAGCGGCTCTACCTCACCTACACCTGGGTGCGGACGCTGTTCGGCCAGAGCCGCGACAGCCTGCAGAGCCGCTTCCTGCGGGAGATCCCCGAGCACCTCGTCGTCGACCTCGGTGAGGGACCGTCGGGCGCCTGGGCCCGATTCCGGCGCGAAGAGCCGGAGTTCGACGGTCCGCCGTCGTACGGGCGGTCGGGCACGCTGACGAGGCGTCGTGCCACACCCGTGAAGTCGACGGGAGCCGAAGAGCTCGGCCTTGGGGCCGGCGACAAAATCGTGCACGCCCGCTGGGGTGAGGGTGTCGTCGTCTCGGTCGCCGGCGAGGGGGAGAAGCAAGAGGCGGTCATCCGCTTCGAGCGCCAAGGCGAGAAGCGCTTTTTGTTGTCTGCAACTCCGCTAAAGCGTGCCTGATACGGAAGTGGCCCGCCTCAGAGGAGATGGGGTGACGCACGGGGGGTTGTGAGTCGCCCGATCCGCGAGACGGCCCTTAGGATCGTTTCGCCCGGTCGGCGGCCGGGCGCCGTCGCATCAGAGCAAAGGGTTGGTGCGCGACCGGACGAGGAGGACGACTCGGTGGATCTCTACGAGTACCAGGGCAAGCAGTACCTCGCCCGGTACGGGATCCCCGTCTCACCGGGAGCGGTTGCCGACACCGTCGACGAGGCGGTCGCCGCCGCAGACAAGTTCGGCTACCCGGCCGTGATCAAGGCGCAGGTGAAGGTCGGCGGTCGCGGCAAGGCGGGCGGCGTCAGGATCGCGAGCGACCGCGAGGAGGCCGAACGCCACGCGCGCGTGATCCTCGGTCTCGATATCAAGGGTCACGTCGTGAAGCGGCTCTGGGTCGAGACCGCTTCGGACATCGCGGCCGAGTACTACGCGAGCTTCACCCTCGACCGGGCCGCGAAGCTCCACCTCGCGATGATCTCGGCAAAGGGCGGCGTCGAGATCGAACAGGTCGCCGAAGAGGATCCCGACGCGATCGCGCGCGTCTGGGTGAACCCGATCGACCACGTCGACGCGCGTGCCCTGCGCGACGCGGCGCTGGCGAGCGGGATTGCCGCGCAAGCCGTCGACGCCGTCGTCGACGTGCTGGTGAAGCTGTATCGCTGTTACATCGAGGGCGATGCCGATCTCGTCGAGATCAACCCGCTGATCGTCACGACCGATCGCGCTGTGCTCGCGCTCGACGCGAAGGTGACGCTCGACGACGACGCGGCCTTCCGCCATCCCGATTGGTCGGAGTTCGCCGACGCCGAGCCGGACGACCCTCGCGAGCGCTTCGCCAAGGAGAAGGGTCTCAGCTATGTCGGCCTCGACGGCACCGTGGGCATTATCGCCAACGGAGCCGGACTCGCGATGAGCACGCTTGACGTCGTCAATCAGGTTGGCGGCGCGGCGGCGAATTTCTTGGACATCGGCGGCGGAGCGAACGCCGACGTGATGGCGAACGCGCTCGAAGTCATCAACTCCGACGAGAACGTGCGCGTGATCCTCGTGAACATCTTTGGTGGCATCGTGCACTGCGACGATGTCGCCCGTGGCATCCTCGCGGCGAGAGAGCGCGTGAAACTTTCGTCGTCGATCGTCGTCCGCCTCGACGGCACCCACGCGGAAGAGGCGCGGGCGTTGCTCGAGCCCCACCTGTCGGACTCGCTGATGAGGGAGGCGACGATGCTCGACGCGGCGCGCCGCGCCGTCGCCATCGCGGCCCGCTGATGAGCATCTGGGCGGACGAGACGACGCGCGTCGTCGTCCAGGGGCTGACCGGAAGCCAGGGGCGCTTCCACGGTCTGCGCAACCGCGACTACGGCACGAAGGTCGTCGCCGGCGTCACCCCGGGAAAGGGCGGGGAATCCGTCGAGGGGATCCCCGTCTACGACACCGTCTCAGAGGCGGTCGCGGCGACCGGCGCGAACGCGAGTTTCGTCGCCGTGCCCCCGAAAGGCGCGCCCGCCGCGATCCTCGAGGCGGCCGAGGCCGGGATCGCGCTCGTCGTCTGCATCACCGAGCACATCCCCGCCAAAGACGAAGCCCTCGCGTTCAACGAGCTGCGCCGCAACTATCCCGCCACGCGCCTCGTCGGTCCGAACTGTCCGGGGATCATCTCGCCGGGCAAATGCAACATCGGCATCACCGCCGGCGAGATCGCGCTCCCGGGCGGACCGGTCGGCATCGTCAGTCGATCGGGGACGCTCACCTACCAGGCGCTGCACGAGCTCACCCAACAGGGTGTCGGGCAGACGACCTGCGTCGGCATCGGCGGCGACCGCGTGCCGGGGACGAGCTTCGTCGACGTCCTCGAGGCTTTCGAAGCCGACCCGGCGACAGAAGCGGTGATGCTGATCGGGGAGATCGGCGGTGCCGAGGAAGAGCGCGCCGCGGCCTTTGTCGCCGAGAAGATGTCGAAGCCCGTCGTCGCGTACATCGCCGGCCTCACGGCGCCGCCGGGGAGGACGATGGGTCACGCCGGGGCGATCATCTCGGGTTCGGCGGGCACGGCGAAGGCGAAGATCGAAGCGCTGACCGCCGCCGGCGCGAAGGTTGGGCGCAGTCCGTCCGAGGCCGGAGAACTGATGGTGGAGGTCGTCCACTCCCTTGGCTGAGGGTCCGAGTTCGCCGCCACGCCTCGGCGTCTTGGCGTCGGGGACCGGTTCGATCCTCGTGGCGCTGATCGCCGACGGACTGCCGATCGTCGTCGCCGCCACTGATCGCCCCTGCGCCGCCGAGCAGATCGCGTTTCGTGCGGGGATCCCGCTCGAGCGGGTCGAGCGGCGCGACTTCTCCCCGGAATTCGACCGGGCTCGCTACACCGACGAGCTCATCGGTGCACTCCGTGCTCACCGTGTCGACGTCGTCGCCATGGCCGGGTTCGGGACGGTGCTCACCGGCGATTTCGTCACGGCCTTTTCCGGCCACGTTTTGAACACCCACCCGTCGCTGCTGCCCGCGTTCCGAGGCTGGCACGCCGTCCGCGCCGCGCTCTCGGCGGGCGTCGAGAAGACCGGATGTACCGTCCACCTCGTCACCGAGTCGGTCGACGAGGGCCCGGTGCTCGCGCAGCAGCAGGTGCCGATCCTGCCGTCCGACGACGAGGCGACGCTGCACGAGCGCATCAAGGCGGTCGAGCGCGTGCTCTACCCGGCGACGGTGCGCGCCTACCTCGCCTCGGTGACGCCCGGATTCGCCGGACAACGGGTGGCGCGGTGAGGGCGCTGATCTCGGTCTCGGACAAGAGCGCCCTCGTCGTCTTCGCGAGCGAACTCGAAAAGCTCGGTGTGGAGATCATCGCGAGCGGTGGGACAGCGGAGATGCTCGTCGGCGCAGGGATCGCGCACCGGCGCGTCGACGACGTCACGGGACAGAAAGAGATGCTCAACGGCCGGGTGAAGACCCTCCATCCGGCGATCCACGCCGGCATCCTCGCCGATCGGGACAACCCGCAGCACCTCGCCGAGCTCGAACGCGAAGAAGTCGAGCCGATCGACCTCGTCGTGTGCAACCTGTATCCGTTTGCCGACGACCCGTCGATCGAGCTCATCGACATCGGCGGACCGACGATGGTGCGCGCGGCGGCGAAGAACCACGCGCACGTCGGTGTCGTGGTCGACCCGAACGATTACGCGACCGTGATCGACGAGCTCCGTCGGGAGGGGCGACTGTCTGACGAGACCCGCAAGCGGCTCGCCACTGCGGCGTTCTCGCACGTCGCAAGTTACGACGCGGCGATCGCGAACTGGTTCCTCGCGGATGACAAAGGCGAACTTCCGCCTTCGTTCCATGTCGCCCTCGAGAAGCAGGAGCCACTCCGCTACGGCGAGAACCCCCACCAAAGGGGAGCGCGTTACACGTCGGTCGGCCTGGCGAGCTGGTGGGACGGCGTCATGCAGCACTCCGGACGCGAGCTGTCGTTCCTCAACCTCGTCGACGCCGAGGCTGCCTGGACGATCTGTCACGACGTCTTGGGCATCGGCGGTGCGACGGTCGCCGCGGTGATCGTCAAGCACGCGAACCCGTGCGGCGTTGCGATCGGGACCGACGCCACAGACGTCTACGAAAGGGCTTTCGCCGCGGATGAGGTCTCCGCGTTCGGCGGGATTGTCGCGATCTCGGCCGTCGTCGACGACGCGCTCGCCGAAGCGATCGTCCACAACGCCCTTGCCGACGTCTTGATTGCGCCGGGATACTTCCCCGGTGCAATTGCCCGCTTTGCTGAGAAGCGGAAGAACATGCGCGTCTTCGAGGCACCTCTGCCGTCGAGGTCGAGCATCTCTTTCCGCGAGTTCGCCGAAGGATTCCTCGTCCAGGACCGTGACGTCGTCTCGCCACGCTCCGAGGCGTGGCGGGTCGTCACGAGCCGCCAACCAACGGATGCGGAGTGGGTCGACGCGGAGCTCGCCTGGCGGGTGTGCGCCGCGGCGTCCTCGAACGCGATCGTCGTTGCTAGGGGCGGCGTCGTCGTTGGGGTCGGCTGCGGGCAGCAGAACCGGCGCGACGCGGCGCGCCTCGCGCAGGAGAAAGCCGCCGGCCGGGCGGCGGGCGGCGCCGGCGCGAGCGACGCGTTCTTCCCCTTCCGTGACGGCCTCGATGCGGTCTGTGACGCGGGAGTCGGCGTCGTCGTCGAACCTGGGGGATCGCTACGCGACGATGAGGTGATCGCCGCCGCCGACGAACGTAACGTGGCGCTCGTCATGACGGGCGAACGGCACTTCCGCCATTGAGCGCGCCACCGCGATGACCGCTGTCATCCTCGACGGTGCGGCGCTCGCCGAGCGGATCCTCGCCGAGGTTTCCGCCGAAGTGGAAGAGATGCGCAACCGCGGCGTCGTACCGGGACTGGGCACGATCCTCGTTGGTGACGACCCGGCGAGCGCCCGCTACGTCGAGCTGAAGCACGAAGACTCGGCCGCTGTCGGCATCGCGTCGTTCGGGGAGCATCTTCCCCAGGACGCGTCGATCGAGGACGTCTTGGCGGTGGTGCGCCGCTTCAACGACGACCCGGCAATCGATGCGTTCTTGGTGCAGGTCCCGCTTCCGTCCCATCTCAACGATTTCGACGCCCTGTTGGCGATCGACCCGCGAAAAGACGTCGACGGCCTACACCCGGTCAACCTCGGCCGGCTCGTGATCGGCGTCGACGGTCCCTTGCCCTGCACCCCGGCGGGGATCGTCGAGTTGCTCGCGCATCACGACGTACCCGTGGAGGGCCGCAACGCGGTGGTGATCGGTCGTGGCCTCACGATTGGGAGGCCACTCGCGTTGTTGCTCTCTTCGAAGCGTCCGCACTGCAACGCGGCCGTCACCGCCTTGCACACCGGGGTGGCGGACATCGGTGCGTACACGCGCCGCGCCGACGTCATCGTCTCGGCCGTCGGCAGGGCGGGGCTGCTGACGAAGGAGATGGTGAAGCCCGGCGCCGCTGTCGTCGGCGCGGGAACCTCATTCGAGGGGCGGCGATTGCTGTCCGACGTCGCAGAGGACGTCGCCGAAGTCGCGGGATACATCACGCCGCGCATCGGTGGTGTTGGTCCGATGACCCGCGCGATGCTGCTGAAGAACGCCGTTCTCGCGGCACGTCGCCGCCTCTCCTGAGGGTGGCGGTCGGACCAGTGCAGAGGGTGATCGAGGCGGCCGGTGCGGATGCGGTGCGTCGCGTGGTTCACGACGTGCTCAAAGCAGACGCAAGTCCGACGGCCAGCTGCGTCAGGACAGCGTGTTCCGCTACATGCTCGCAAAGAAGCCGGGCTGAACCGTGACGGATCGAAAGTCGCCACAGCTCGGCGCGATCGACCTCCTCATGGTCGACGAGCTCTTCGACCCCGAACCGCGGCAGGTGCAAAAGACCGTCCGTTCCTGGGCGAGGAGACGCCTCCTTCCCGACATCGAGGCGTGGTACGAAGAGGGCGCGTTCCCATCCGAGATCGGCAGCGAGCTTGGGACGCTCGGATTATTCGGGATGTACGCGGAGCCCGACGGGACGCCGGGAATGGATCCGGTCTCGTACGGCCTCGTGATGGTCGAGCTCGAGGCGATCGACAGCGGGTTCCGCTCGTTCTGCTCGGTGCAGAGCTCGCTCTGCATGTACCCGATCCAGCGGTACGGATCAGACGAGCAGAAGAGTCGTTGGTTGCCGGAGATGGCACGTGGCGAGGCGATCGGGTGCTTCGGGCTCACGGAGCCGGACTCAGGAAGCGATCCCGCCTCGATGCGCACTCACGCTCGCAAGGAGGGCGCCGATTGGGTGATCTCCGGATCGAAGATGTGGATCACGAACGGCAGTCGTGCCGACGTCGCCGTGGTCTGGGCGAAGACCGAGGACGGGATGCGCGGCTTCCTCGTCGAAAAAGGCACTCCCGGGTTCACGACCCGCGACGTGCACCACAAGCTGTCGTTGCGAGCGAGCATCACGAGCGAGCTCACGTTCGACGCCGTGCGCGTCCCGGAATCGGCGCTGCTGCCCGGCGTGAAGGGGCTGCGCGGCCCGCTCTCGTGTCTCAACGAGGCGCGCTACGGGATCGCCTGGGGCGTCATGGGCGCGGCGCGCAGCTGCCTTGAGGCAGCGCTCGGCTACGCGACCTCACGTGAGCAGTTCGGTCGCGCGATCGGTAGCTTCCAGCTCACGCAGGCGAAGCTCGCCGACATGTCGCTTGAATACTCCAAGGGACTGTTGTTGGCGCACCGGCTCGCGCAGCTGAAGGCGGCGGGAGCGCTGCGACCTGAGCAGGTGAGCGTGGCGAAGTTGAACAACACGCGCGAAGCGATCGCGATCGCCCGTGAATGCCGCACGATCCTCGGCGCGAACGGAATCACGCTCGAATATCCCGTCATGCGTCACGCGGCGAACCTCGAGTCCGTCCTCACCTACGAGGGGACCGCTGAGGTCCACCAGCTCGCGATCGGACGGGCGCTCACGGGGCTCGACGCGTTCAGCTGATCGACGCGGCCTCGTCGCCCGCGATCTCTGTCGGCTCGAGCGGGATCGACTGGAAATCGGGGCGATCCGGGTCGCGCACGCCCGGCACGAAGGCGACCCCCGCCGCGGCGAGCGAGATGAGCGCGCCGGCGACCATCGTGTCCCGGGCGCCGATCGAGGTGGCGAGCACGCCCGCGACGAGAATGCCGAGCGGAGAGAGGCAGATCGAGAACAGCCAGTCGATGGAGGAGACGCGGCCGAGCATCTCGGCGGGGATGAGCTGTTGCGACATCGTCTGCCAGATCAAGTTCCCGTACGTGAGCCCGGCGAACGCGATCGCGCCGAAGGCGCCGACGACGAAGACGTCGGGGGCGAGGCCGATGCCGAGGAGCGCCGCCGCCGCCGCCGCCCACACGACCCAGATCGCGCTCATCCGTCGCCGAGGCGCGCCGAAGCGACCCACCGCCACCGCGGCGAGCCCACCGCCCGCGCCGGCAACGGCGAAAACGGCGCCGTACGCGACGGCTCCCTGGTGGAGGACGTCGCGGACGATGAGCGGTACGAGCACGGAGATGGGCGAGAACCCGGCGAAGTTCGCCACGCTCGCCGCCAAGATCCCGTACCAGAGCCAGCGCTGTCGCATCGTCCAACGCAGTCCGATGTGGACGTCGGAGAGGATCGACTTTCCGGTCGCAGCTGGTGGCGGGATGCCGCGCATCGCGAACAGGCAACCGGCGCTGACGAGCGTCGACGGCGAATGCCGAAGACGCGCCGAACGCAGCGACGAGGACGCCACCGATCGCCGGTCCGGCGAGATTCTGACCGAGAACCTGGCTGCCGCTGTTGAAGGCGTTCCCCTGGGCGAGCAGATCCGCCGGCAACAGCTCGGGGATGATCGCCATGTACGAGGGGTAGAAGAACGCGTCGCCGACGCCGACGATGACCGAGATCACGACGAGCTCGACGACCGTGAGCGTGTGCGCAGCGACGAGTCCGGTGAGCGCGGCGATCGCGAGTCCACGCGAAAGGTCGGCACCGAGGATGACGAAACGCCGAGGAAGGCGGTCGACCAGCGCCCCGGCAAACAACAGCAGCAACGCATTCGGAGCGACGCGTGCTGCCATCACGTACGAGAGAGTCGAGGCGTGGTCGCTGATCTTCAGGGTCTCGAGCGCGAGCGCGACAGAAAAGATCCCGTCCCCGATCACCGAGGTCGTCTGACCGCTCCACAAAAGCGCGTAGTCTTGATGACGGAATACGCGGGGCACGGAGGGCACGTCGGGCGAAGCTACCGCAGCGGTGCGACGGCCCGACGAGAACAAGGCACTGGCAGACTGTCGTCGCGATGACGCGAATCGACTCGATGCTTGCGCAACGCATGACGCTTTCGATCGAGCTCTGGCCGCCACGATCTGACGAAGCGAAGGCGCACCTCGAACAGGCACTTGAGGGCCTGTACGCGCTCGAGCCAGATTTCGCCTCGATCACCTACGGTGCCGGGGGCTCGACTCGCGAGCGCACGCACGAGCTCGTCGTCGAGATCGAGCAAGGCGCGCGCACCGAGCCGATGGCGCACCTCACCTGTGCCGCCCACCGACGCGAGGAGCTCGAGGAGATCCTCCGTCGCTACGCCGACGCCGGGGTCGACAACGTGCTGGCGCTGCTCGGCGACCCGCCGGCAGGCGCGACCGATCCCCTCCCGAGCGGCGAGCTTTCCCACGCGATCGAGCTTGTCGAGCTTGCGAAAAGCGTCGCGCCGTTCTGCGTCGCCGTTGCGGCGCACCCGTCGGGGCATCCGGCGTCGAAGGATCTGGCGACTGATCGGCGATACCTCGCCGAGAAGCTGGCGCTGGCCGACTTCGCGATCACCCAGATCTTCTTCGACATCGATGAGTACCTTCGCCTTGTCGACGACGTCCTAATGCTCGGAGTGGACAAGCCGATCCTCCCCGGCGTGATGCCGATCACGAGTTCGCGCGCGCTCACGCGCATGGCCGAGCTGTCTGGGGCGGCCGTGCCGGCGTCGATCACCGAGGCTGTCGGCGCTCGCGCAGACGATCCAGAATCTGTGCGTGCCGTCGGCATCGAGATCGGAACCGGGCTGTGCGACAAGCTCATTGCGGTCGGCGCACCGGGCCTGCACTTCTACACGATGAACCAGGTGTCGGCGACGGTTGCGATCTGCGACAACTTGGGATCGGCGCGCTTGAAGGCGCCGCGCGTTTAGCTGCCAGTTCGGGGCAATTCTTGCCAGAGGTCCGCGTCGGGGCCGCCGGTAGGCTCGTCACATGGCCGCCGAAAAGATCACGATGTCCGAATCGGGTGAGCTCGTCGTTCCCGATGAGCCGATCATCCCCTACATCGAGGGTGACGGGACGGGGGTCGACATCTGGCCCGCCGCTCAGGCGGTCCTCGACGCTGCGGCGGCGAAACACAACAAGCGCATCGCCTGGAAGGAAGTGCTCGCCGGGGAGAAGGCGTTCAGACTGACCGGGAGCTGGCTGCCCGACGAGACGGTCGAGACCCTCCGGGACCACATCATCGGGATCAAAGGCCCGCTCACGACGCCGATCGGGGGCGGGATCCGTTCCTTGAACGTGGCGCTGCGCCAACAGCTCGACCTCTATGTCTGTCTGCGCCCGGTGCGCTGGTTCCACGGCGTCCCTTCGCCGGTGCGCTGGCCCGGCCGGGTCGACATGGTGATCTTCCGCGAGAACACCGAGGACGTCTACGCCGGATTCGAGGTGGAAGAGGGCACAGAGGAGGCAAAGAAGCTCCTCAAGTTCCTCCGCACCGAGTTCGGTTGGAACATCCGGCTCGATTCAGGCATCGGGATCAAGCCGATCTCGATCACCGGCTCAAAGAGGCTGATCCGCGCTGCGATCCAATACGCGAACACCCACGGCCGAAAGAGCGTCACGCTCGTCCACAAGGGCAACATCCAGAAATTCACCGAGGGGGCCTTCCGCGCCTGGGGGTACGAGCTCGTCCACGAGGAGTTCTCCGATATCGCGGTCTCGTGGGACGACTGCGACGGCAATCCCGGCGACAAGATCCTCGTGAAGGACACGATCGCCGACATCACCTTGCAGCAGGTGCTCACGCGACCCGAAGACTTCGACGTCATCGCGACGACGAACCTGAACGGCGATTACCTCTCCGACGCGCTCGCCGCGCAGGTCGGCGGTATCGGCATCGCTCCGGGCGGGAACATCAACTACGTGACCGGGCATGGTGTGTTCGAGGCGACGCACGGCACAGCGCCGAAGTATGCCGGTCAGGACAAGGTCAACCCCGGGTCAGTGATCCTCTCCGGCGTGATGATGTTTGAGCACATCGGCTGGACGAAACCGGCGGCAGACATCGTCCGTGCACTCGAGGCAACGATCGCCGAAAAGATCGTGACCTACGACTTCGCTCGCCAGATGGAAGGCGCCCACGAGGTGAAGACGAGCGAGTTCGCGCAGGCGCTCGTCGAGCGCCTCTGAGCCGCTCAGCGCGCCTCGGTGGCGAGGCGGATTCCGAAACCGATCATCACGGCGCCCGAGAGTCGTTCGAGTCGCCTCCGGATCTTCGGCCGCCTTATGGCCTCGCCGAGTCGAGAGGCGAAGAACACGATCGCGAGCAGCCACGCGGTTCCTTCGGTGATGAAGATCGCCGCGAAGAGCGCTGAGGTCCAGCCGACGGACGCGCCTTTCGGGATGAATACCGGCAGAAAGCTGACGAAGAAGATTCCGACCTTCGGATTGAGCAGGTTCGTCGCAACCCCAGACGCGTAGGCGGTGATCGATGTGCGCGCCGAGCGGGGGACGTGCAGCGGATTGTTCAGCTCAGCATTGGTCGCGCGCGGTTTCGCGACGATAAGACGGGCGCCGAACGCGATGAGGTACGTCGCACCCGCAACTCGCACGATCGTGTAGCCGATCTCACTCGCTCGGAGAAGCGCTGCCAAACCGACTGCGGCGATCGTCGCCCAGACGAGCAATCCGGTGACGATCCCTGCGATGGTGACGAGCCCTTTCGACCGTCCCGCCGCGAGCGAATTCCTCAAGACGAGCAGCGTGTCCGGACCGGGGGCGATAACGAGGAGCGACGCGGCGGCGGCGAAGCTCAGTGTGGCTGTCAGCACGCAGGCGCGGCCTTCGGGTTCACGTCGACCGGCCGACGTCGCACCGGATCACCCGGCGCGATTCGACGCACCTGCCGACGCCTGGTGGACTCGCTCGATCCACGGCGCCGCCCGTAGACCCTCGAAGATCGCGCCAGCCTCTGCGAGACGCACCGCTGCGTCCTCGGCGTGACCCCGCGAGCCCAAAGACTCCGCCTGTTCGAGGAGCGAGACCGCGAGCCAGAAGCGGGCGGGAATCCGACGGAAGATGCCGATCGCGTACTCGAAATTCTCGTCGGCGACGTCGGGAGACATTTTGGCCCGTATTCTCCCGGCGTGCGCGCGAAGGCTCGGTTGTTTCTCACCAGGTTTCATGGCCTCGACCCCGCGCAAAATCTCCTCGCAGCGCCGGGGATCGGCCTCGAAAGAGACGTTGAGCTGGTTGATGAGCGCCTCCGGCAAGTCGCCGCCCCGGGCGGCGACTTCGGCGACGTCATCGGCGGCGGCGAGGGCTTCTTCGAGTCTTCCTTCGGCGAAAAGAATGAGGGAGCTCGCCCACGAATACGTCGCTCGAGACTGAACCTCTTCTGAACCTTGGAGGTCGGCACCGGCCGCAAGCATCTCTCGTGCCGCGGCAAGATCTCCGCGATTGACGTGCACGAACGTCACGTCGATGAGGCGCTGCATGAGGAAGATCGGGACATCGGGAGCTTGCCGGCACTCTTCGACGAGCTCGAGCGCGCGATCCCACTCTCCCGTACTGACGCAACGGATCGTTTCGATCCCGAGGTAGTACATCTGCCACGTCGAGTGACCGATGCGCTGGGCGAGATCCATTGCCTCGTCGTAGACCGTCGTCATTTCGTCGAGCTTGTCTGCTCCGAGCAGAAAAGCGAGCAGGTTGTTGTAGGCGCGCAATGCCGCAACCGAGAACCCTTCCGACAGCGCGACCGAAAGCGCGTGACGGATGAGCAGCATCGCCTCTCGAGGTCGTTGCTGGAACTCGAGAATCACCGCCTTCGTGTTGAGGGCCTGAGAAAACTGCTCGGGTAGCTCGAGCTTTTCCGCGAGCGCGAGCGCGAATTCGATCCGCTGACGCGCGATTTCGGGGGAGCCGCTGAAAAGCTGCAGTCGTCCGAGTTGTGCCGCGAGCGTCGCGAGGTCGGCGTCGGGCTCATCCTCGGACAGCAGGGCGAAGGCCTTCTCCATCCGCTCGATTCCCTGGGTCATGTGCAACTCGTGAAAGTCGATCTCTCCGAGCTGGGCCGCAACCCTGGCGCCGGCGTGTGTTTCGCCCATCAGGTCGAGCAACGAGATCGCGCGCTCGAAGTGGGTGCGCGCCGTTGCGCGATCGCCGATCTGGGTCGCCATCAAGCCGGCGCGCTCTTCGAGCGACGCCTGCTCGAGTTCCTCGTCGGTGAGCTCGAGGGCCTGCTCGAAGTAACGCTGCGCCCCACGGGCGTCGGCGAGCGCCGCGGCACGTTCTCCCGCACGAACCGTCATCGAACGCGCCTTCGCCCGCACCTGGTCGGCGTCGGCCGAGGTCGGCGACAGTTCGAGCGCGCTGCGGTAGTGGGACGCGACGATTTCGACGACCTCCAAGACTTCGTCGTCCTCGGATCCGAAGGCATCCTCGAGGTACGCGGCGGCGGCGAGGTGCTTGAGCTTTCGGTCACGCTTCGAGAGCGACTCGTACGCGACGGTTCGCACGATGTCCTGCAGGAAGCTGTAATGCCCCCGCTCCGTCGAACGAGGATCCATCTGCGGCGCGATCAACTCTTTGCGGACGAGGGCGTCGAGCGATTCCGCCAGTTCGTCCGCGCGGACTCCCGAGAGCCGCGAAACGCCTTCTTTGGTGAAGCTCTTTCCGAGCACGGCAGCCTCTTGGATGACCCGAAGTTCGACTTCGTTCAGTCCGTCGAGGCGCGCGGCGATGAGCGCATGGAGCGTCTCGGGAATATCAAGCACCTCGATCGGCCCGACCGGTCGATACCCGGTTTCCTCGCTCACCAAAAGCCCACGGTCGATGAGCATCCGTACCGTCTCGACCGCGTAGAGAGGAACGCCTCCGGCACGGCCGAGGATCTGGTCACGCGTGCCGTCCGGCAGACCCGGGACGAGTCCATCGATCAACGCCCGCATCGCTAAGTCCGCCAACGGCTCGAGCGAGATCGACGTGAAGTTCCGGTGCGCGGTTCCGAAGTTCGGTCGCCGTTCGAGCAGCTCGGGACGCGTGAGCATCATCACGAAGATCGCATGACTGCGTGACCACTCGAGGAGGTACTCGACGAAGTCGAGCAACGCCGAATCCGCCCACTGCATGTCCTCGAACGACAACACCACAGGGTGCGCCGCCGCCATTTGCTCGAAGAACATGCGCCAGCCCGCGAAGAGATCCTCCCGATCGAACGAGCCACGCGTCTCGACGCCGAGCAGCTGAGCGAGGCGCGATTCGACCCAGCGGCGTTCCTCTTCGTCGGGTACGTATTCCTCGACTGCCCGATGGAGCTTTGCGGCAGCCTCGGTCGCGTCCTCTCCCTCGACGATGCGCGCCCGGCTGCGCACCATCTCCGCGAGCGCCCAGTACGTCACGCCATCTCCGTACGCGAGGCACCGACCCCGGTGCCAGAGGACCACATCGGAGATTCCGTCGATGTACTTGAAGTACTCCCAAGCCAGTCTGGTCTTACCAATTCCGGCGACGCCCACGATCGAGACGAGGTGGGCGCGACTTTGCTCCGCGGAGGTGTGGAACAGCTCCTTTACGAGTCGCAACTCGCCGTCGCGTCCGACGAAGGGTGCCTCGAGTCCTCTGGACTTGAGGGCGCCGCCGATCCCGGCGACGACGCGAATCGCCTCGAACAGATGAACGCGCTCGGTCTTCCCCCTGAGCTCGTGGTCCCCCGCATCTCGATACACGACCGCCGCCGCAGTCGCGTTCCTCGTCGTTTCGTCGACGAAGCACGAGCGGGGACGGGCGACTGACTGGATGCGCGAGGCCGTGTTAACCCGATCGCCGATGACCATGCCCTCGTCGGGGGTCTCGGTCGTCGCCGCCTCGCCGGTGGCAACTCCGACGCGGGCTTCCAAGTCGATTCCGTGTTGGTCGCCGAATGTGCTGATTCCAGAGACGAGTTCGAGTGCCGCGCGAACCGCTCGTTCCGCGTCGTCCTCTCGGGCGATCGGAGCTCCCCAGACCGCCATGACGGCGTCGCCGATGAATTTCTGCACCGTTCCGCCGTAGCGTCCGATGAGCGAGCGGGCGAGGTCGAAGTAACCCGAGAGGAGCTCGCGCACCTCCTCGGGATCGCGCGACTCCGACATCGACGTGAACCCGACGAGATCACAAAACAGGACGGAAACCTGACGCAGTTGTGTAGCGGAAACGCCGACGGTTCTCGTCGTCGCGCTGTCGAACGTGTCTTCTCCGGAGGACTGCGACGACAAGATCACCGGCACGATGGCGGCGCCGCACGACGAACAGAACCGTGCCCGACCGGGGAGCGACGTTCCGCAGTTTGAGCAGACGCTCGTGAGCGGTTGACCGCATCCGATGCAAAATCGGGCGTCAGCGTCATTTTCCGTGCCGCAGTCCGAACAGATCATCGCATCGCACCCGTCGCTGGTCGCGTGCGAATGAGGGTAGTCGGAGCCGGGAGAACCTCCAGAGACACGACGAGGCGGTTGTTCTCGTTCACCCTTGAGAAGCGAGCGCGCTCGAGCGTTCCGCACGCTCGAACCACGGGATCGCCCGGAGTTCCTCGAAGATCTCGCGAGCTTCGTGGAAGTAGGCCGTTGCGCGTTCAGGTCGGCCCCGGTCGGACAACGCTTCGGCATATTCGAGCAGCGTGATCCCGACGTGGAACTTCATGCCCAATTCGCGGAAGGCGCTGATCGCGAATTCGAAGTCCTCGTCACGCGGGCTCGACGAGAGCTTGGCGCGAAAGCGCCGCGCGAACGCTTGAAGCGAAGTGGAGGTGTCGCCGGGACTCAGCGCCTCGATTTCGCGCACCACCTCCTCGGCACGGGCACGATCCGCGTCGTACGCGACGTCGAAAAGATCGACGATCAGTGCGCGGTACTCGTTCTTCCCAAAAAGGTTTGCTGCGGCCACGGACTCACTCGCGGCTTCGAGCGCTTCGGCGAACTTGCCCTCGGCGCGGAGCACGAGAGCCTTCGCGTCGAGAAACATGGGCCGCATCTGCGTGTCCTCGGCGTGCTCGAGTTCACTCCCGAACTCGAGCACGTCCTTCGCAGCCGCGAGATCCCCACGCGCGACGAAGACATAAACCGTACCGAGCATCCGCCCCATCAGGAACCTCGAAGTCCCGGGCGCGTCGCGGAGCTGCGCGTACAGCTCAGCGACCCGGTCCCAGTCGCCGAGATCGATCAAATTCAAGATCTCGGAACTTAGGAACATGGCCTCGTAATAACGATCGCCGATCCGCCGGGCGAGCTCGAGCGCCTCGGCGTTCACGGCAACGATCTCCTTGAACTTGTCGTCACCGCCGAGGAAGGCGATGTAGTTGTTGTAGGCGCGCAACGCGGCCTGGGAGAGGCCTTCTTCGAGCGCGACGGTAAGCGCGTGACGAATGAGCAGCATGGCTTCCTCGTCGCGGCGGTTGAAGTCGAAGATGACAGATTTCGTGTTCAATGCCTGTACGAACTGCTCGCGCAGGTTCAGTTTCTCCGCGTACTTCAGCGCGAACTCGATGCGCTGGTGCGCGATGTCCAGCGCGCCCGAGAAGAGGTGTAGCCGGCCGAGCTGCGCGGCGAGCGTGACGAGGTCAGCGTCCGGCTCGTCCTCAGAGAGAAGCGCGAACGCCTTTTCCATGCGCTCGATGCCCTGGGTGATCTGCAAGTCCTCGAAATCGAGTTCGCCGTGGCGCGCCGCGACCCGTGCGCTCGCGTGCGTTTCGCCCAGCAAGTCAAAGAGCGACGTCGCACGCTCGTAGTGGGCGCGGGCGGCCGAGCGCTGGGTGGCGACCGCTGCCATCTGTCCTGCCCGCTCTTCGAGTTTCGCCTGGTCGAGGTCGTCCTCGGTGAGAGCGATTGCTTGCTCGAAGTATCGCCTTGCTCCGACGGCGTCGGAGAGGGCGGCCGCTCGTTCCCCGGAGCGAACCGTGAGCTCCCGAGCGCGGGACTTCACCGATTCCGCGTCGTCGGCGTTCGGCGCGAGCTCGAACGCGGCGCGGAAGTGCGAGGCCAAGATCTCGACCACCTCGAGGTCGTCTACGCCGAACGCGGTTTCGAGATACGCGGCCGCCGCGAGGTGCTTGTCCTTGCGGTCACGCTTCGGGAGGGATTCGTACGCGACGTTGCGCACCATGTCCTGGATGAAGCTGTAATGGCCGCGCTCGGGCGAACGCGGATCCGACTGCACGGCGATGAGCTCCTTGCGCACCAGCGCATCGAGCGATTCGGCGAGCGCGTCGGCCGTGATCCCGGTGAGGTGGGCGACGCCCTCTTTCGTGAAAGTCTTTCCCAAGACAGCGGCCTCTTGGATGAGCCGGTGCTCGGTGTCGGTGAGACCGTCGAGGCGGGCGGCGATCAGCGCTTGCAAGGTCTCGGGGATGTCGAGGGCTTCGATCGGCCCGACCGGGCGGTAGCTGCCTTCGTCGGCGACGAGCAGGCCGCGGTCGATGAGCATGCGGATCGTCTCGACCGCATAGAGGGGAATGCCCTCGGCGCGCTCCAAGATGCGCTCGCGTGTCTCGGTCGGGAGTCCGGGGACAAGCCCGGAGACGAGGTCGCGCATCGCAGCCGGCGAGAGGGGCTCGAGCGAGATCGACGTGAAGTTGCGGTGCGCGGCGCCCCAGTTCGATCGCCGCTCGAGCAGCTCTGGACGGGTGAGGGTGAGCACGAAGATCGGATGGTTCCTCGACCAGTCGAGGAGATACTCGATGAAGTCCAAAAGCGCAGAGTCCGCCCACTGCATGTCTTCGAACGAGAGGATGACCGCGTGGTTGTCCGCCATTCGCTCGAAGAACAAGCGCCAGCCGGCAAAGAGATCCTCTCGGTCGAATGAGGTGCTCGTGTCGATCGCCAGCAGCTGTGCGAGGCGAGCCTGCACCCACCGCCGCTCCTCGAACTCGGGCAGATACTGCGCCACCACGACGTCGAGCTTTTCTGCCGCCGACGACGCGTCTTCGGCTTCGACGATCCCCGCCCGGCTACGGACCATCTCGGCGAGAGCCCAGTAAGTGACCCCGTCGCCGTACGCGAGGCATCGACCGCGGTGGCCCAAGAAGAGCTCGGAGAGGCCGTCCACGTACTTGAAGTACTCCCATGCGAGGCGGCTCTTGCCGATCCCCGCGACGCCGACAATCGAGACGAGGTGCGCACGTTGCTGGTCGACGACCGTGTGGAAGAGCTCTTTTACGAGGCGTAGCTCGCTGTCGCGTCCGACGAACGGCGCTTCGAGCCCTTCCGACTTGAGCACCCCGCCAACCATCGCGATCACACGCATCGCTTCATTCAGGTGGACGCTTTCGGATTTCCCCTTCAGCTCGTGAACTCCCGCGTCGCGGTAGACGATTGCCGCGGATGAAGCGTTCTTCGTTGCGTCGTCCACGAGACACGTCCGAGCTCGAGCGATCGACTGGATCCGTGCCGCGGTGTTCACGCGGTCGCCGATAACCATCCCCTCTTCTGGCGTCGTCGTCGCTGCAGAACCCGTCGCAATGCCGACGCGTGCGTCGAGCGACGTTCCCCGCTCGTCTCCGTACGCGGAGATCGCCGAGAGCAGTTCGAGGGCGGCGCGCACTGCTCGTTCGGCATCGTCCTCGCGCGCCACGGGGGCGCCCCAGACCGCCATCACGGCGTCGCCGATGAATTTCTCGACGGTTCCTCCGTAGCGGGAGATCACCGAGCGAGCGAGGTCGAAGTAACCCGAGAGGAGCTCGCGCACCTCCTCGGGGTCGCGGGACTCTGACAGTGTCGTGAATCCGACAAGGTCGCAGAAAAGGACCGAGACCTGACGAAGCTCCCTTGTCGGAACGCTGGCCGGCTCGGCGACGCCGGCGGGCGAGGTTGCGGCGACCGAAGAAGTCGCCGCCGGCCCAACAGATTCTCCGACCGCTTGACCGCAGGAGAAACAGAAGCGCGCCTCAGCTGGAAGGGGCGTCCCGCAGCTGGCGCATGCCGCCACGAGCGCCTGACCGCAACCGATGCAGAACCGTGCCTCAGCCGGATTCTCCGTGGCGCAGTTCGAACAGCGCATCTCGCCCCCCGAATTCGGTCTTCCTCGCGAAAGGGTAGCGGCCCCCGCGTTTTCCCAGGAAGGAGGGCCTATCGGCCCTCGGAGAGCGCCAGGCGGAGGGATAGCCTCGGGGTCATGACCACTTCTTCTCCATCGGGACGCGCGCCCGCGCAGGTCACCGTCACCGGCGCCGCTGGAAACATCGGCTACGCGCTCTTGTTCCGCCTCGCATCGGGCGAGCTCCTCGGTCCCGACCAACCGATCGTGCTTCGCCTCTTGGAGATCGAGCCGGCGATGAGGGCCCTCGAGGGCGTCGTAATGGAGCTCGACGACTGCGCCTTCCCGCTGCTTGCAGACGTCGTCACGACCTCGGATCTGAAGATCGCGTTCGACGGCGCATCACTCGTTTTTCTCGTCGGATCCGTCCCACGCAAGGCGGGAATGGAGCGCAAGGACCTGCTCGGTGTAAACGGCGGAATCTTCAGGCCGCAGGGCAAGGCGATCGCCGAAAACGCCGGTTCCGACGTGCGGGTTCTCGTCGTCGGCAATCCCTGCAACACGAACTGCCTGATCGCCCGCTCGAACGCCCCTGAGGTCCCCGCGGAGCGTTGGTTCGCTATGACGCGGCTCGACGAGAACCGCGCGAAGAGCCAACTCGCGAGGAAGGTCACCCGGCCGGTGGCGACGGTCACGAACCTCGCAGTGTGGGGCAATCACTCCTCGACGCAGTTCCCCGACTTCGAGAACGCGCTCATCGACGGCACGCCCGCGCCAAAAGTCATCGGCGACGATGACTGGCTGCACGGCGCGTTCTTACAGACGATCCAAAAGCGCGGTGCGGCGATCATCGATGCCCGGGGGTCGTCGTCCGCGGCGTCGGCGGCGAACGCCGCGATCGATTCGATGCGAAGCGTGCTCACCCCGACGAAGAATGGTGATTGGAGTTCATTGGCAGTCGCCTCACGCGGCGAGTACGGCGTCCCCGACGGGCTGCAGTTCGGCTTCCCCGTGCGGAGCGATGGAAAGACGTGGAGCATCGTCGAGGGCCTTGAGCATTCGGAGTTCGCGCAGACACGGATCGCCGCGACAACCGACGAGTTGATCGAAGAGCGCGCCGAGGTGACGGACCTTCTCGGTTGAAGCTCAGCCTTCCGCGACCGGCCGGAAGTGTTCCATGTCTGACAGGTAGGCAAAGAACGGGCTGACGATCTCGCGCCATCGCACGAATTCGTCGGACTTGCGGAAGCCTTCCATGTGCGCCTCGATGCTTTCCCACTCGACAAAGAGCAGGAATCGGTCGGGGGATTCGACGGATCGGAAGAGCCGCACCGATCGGCATCCCGGCGACTTCTCCATTACGGCTCGCGCCGACGGGAACGCCGCCTCGAAGGCGTCCTCTTTTCCGGGAGCGACGTTCAACATTGCGTGCTCGAAGATCATCTCCGCCTCCCGTCGTGCATCAGTTCGGCGCCGTCTCTGCGATCCGCCCGAGGATCGTAGAGATCGTCGCGAGCGGTCGCTGCGCCGCGACGAGCGCTGTCGCATCGCCGCGCACCGTGATACGCCCTTCGGCGAGGAGCTCGGACACCGCCCTGCCCTCGTCGATCGCACTCGCCGTGCCGAAGGACTCGACCAACGTGACGACCGCAGAGTCGACCGATCCGACTTCGAGCGCCGCACCGTCGGGCCCGACGTGGAACGTGTAGCGGATCGGTCCGCCGGGCGCGTCGTCGATCGCGATCCCGAGGTCAAGCCGCGGCCAATCCGCATCGGGTTCGACCTTGCTCAGCGCATCGGAGAGTTGTGTGAACCACGCATCGGAGAAAAGCGCCGGTGGGCTCACCGGCCCGGTGTCCGCGCGCCGTCGGGGGACGTGACGATCACCTCGCCGGTCCGGGCGGCGGGGGCAGCTTCGGCGGCGACGTCGGCCGGGGTCGGGTTCGGCCGCCGGAGGACCTTGCGACCGAGCCACGAGATCGGGTCGTAGCGCGCGTCGACGACGCGCTCTTTCAAGGGGATGATCGCGTTGTCGGTGATGTGGATGCTCTCCGGGCACACCTCGGTGCAGCACTTCGTGATGTTGCAGAGGCCGATCCCGAGCTCCTCGGAGATCAGGTCCCGCCGGTCCAGGGTGTCGAGCGGGTGCATCTCCAGTCCGGCGAGTCTCACGAAAAAGCGCGGTCCCGCGTAGCGCGGCTTGTTCTCCTCGTGGTCACGGATGACGTGGCAGACGTTCTGACAAAGAAAGCATTCGATGCACTTGTGGAACTCTTGGGCGCGATCGACGTCGAACTGGTCCATCCGGTAGACGCCGTCTGGTGGCCGCGGCGGGGGAGCGAACGGAGGGATCTTGCGGGCGACGGCGAAGTTGTACGAGACGTCGGTGACGAGGTCGCGCACGACTGGGAAGGCGCGCATCGGCGAGACCGTGATCGGCTGCGACGTGTCGAGCGTGCTCATGCGGGTCATGCACATCAGCCGCGGGTTTCCGTTCACCTCGGCCGAGCATGACCCGCACTTTCCCGCCTTGCAGTTCCACCGCACGGCGAGGTCGGGTGCGAGCTCGGCCTGGATCCGGTGGACAACGTCGAGCACGACCTCGCCCTCGACGGACGGCACCGTGTATTCCTCGAATCCGCCTCCTGAATCGTCGCCCCGCCAGATGCGCAGGACGACCTCGTCCTCTGCCACCGTCGCCATCAGTGCGCCTCGTCGATCAGTGCCCGCAGCTCGTCGGGCATCTGCGGGAGCGGCTCTTCGTGGACGGTGACGATCCCGTCGTCGGCCCGGACGACCATGTTCACCTTTCCGAAGTGGTCCGGATCGGACTGCGGATAGTCGTCGCGCGTCTGCGCGCCGCGGCTCTCTTTGCGCGCGATCGCGGCGAGCGTTATCGCGCGCGCGACGGCGAGCATCGACTCCAAGTCGAGCGCCAGGTGCCAGCCGGGGTTGAACTGCCGGTGGCCCTCGACGTGCACCGCGGCGGCGCGCTTGTCGTACTCGTCGAGGAGGTGGAGCGCTTCTTGTAGCTCGGACTCGGTTCGGATGATGCCGACCAACGACTGCATCGTCTCTTGCAGGTCGCGTTGTACCGCATAGGGGTTCTCGGCGGCGTCGTTCTCGAAGAAGCTGAGGGCGTGCTCGGCGATCGCGTCGATCTCACCCTGTGCGATCCATCCCGGGCGCGGCCCGAGTGCCGCCTTCGCCGCCGACTCGCCGGCGCGCCGCCCGAAGACGAGGAGGTCCGAGAGCGAGTTGCCGCCGAGGCGGTTCGCGCCGTGCATGCCGCCCGCGACCTCGCCGGCCGCGTAGAGCCCGGGGACCTTGGTGGCCTCGGTCTCGGCGTCGACGCGCACCCCGCCCATCATGTAGTGGCACGTCGGGCCGATCTCCATCATCTGGGTCGTGATGTCGACGTCCGCGAGCTCTTTGAACTGGTGGTACATCGAGGGCAGTCGGCGTCGGATGTACTCGGGGGAGCGCCGGGAAGCGATGTCCAAGAACACGCCCCCGTGCGGCGAGCCGCGCCCGGCTTTCACCTCTGAGTTGATCGCCCGTGCGACCTCGTCGCGGGGCAGCAGCTCCGGCGGGCGGCGGACCGTCTTGTCGTCATACCAGCGGTCCGCCTCTTCGATCGTGTCGGCGGTCTCTTTTGCGTAGAACTCGGGGATGTATCGGAACATGAAGCGTTCCATGTCCTTGTTCTTCAGCACGCCGCCGTCGCCCCGCACACCCTCGGTGACGAGCAGCCCTCTCGCGGAGGCCGGCCAGATCATTCCCGTCGGGTGGAATTGGACGGCCTCCATCTCGATCAGGTCGGCGCCCGCCCAGAGCGCGAGCGCGTGGCCGTCACCGGTCGACTCCCAGGAGTTCGAGGTGAACTTGTAGATCTTGCCGATGCCTCCTGAGGCCAAGATGACGGCCTTCGCCATGAAGACGACGAAGCGCCCCGATTCGCGCCACAACCCGAGCGCACCGCGGACCGACCCGTCGATGGCCTTCAGGAGCCGAAGGATCTTGCATTCCATGAACACCTCGACGTCGAGGGTGACGGCGCGGTTCTGCACCGTGCGCAACATCTCTAGTCCGGTGCGGTCGCCGACGTGGGCGAGGCGGGCATAGCGGTGGCCGCCGAAGTCGCGCTGCAGGATGCGTCCGTCTTTCGTGCGGTCAAAGAGCGCTCCCCACTCTTCGAGTTCGAGGACGCGGTCTGGTGCTTCCATCGCGTGCAGCTGGGCCATGCGCCAGTTGTTCAAAAGCTTGCCGCCGCGCATCGTGTCGCGGAAGTGGACCTTCCAGTTGTCCTCCGGCCAGACGTTGCCGAGGGCGGCGGCGATGCCTCCTTCGGCCATCACGGTGTGCGCCTTGCCGAGCAGCGACTTGCAGACGACACCGGTGCGGGCGCCGAGCGATGCGGACTCGATCGCGGCGCGAAGGCCCGCCCCGCCGGCGCCGATCACCAAGACGTCGAGGTGGTGGGTCTCATAGTCGATCATCAGATGAATCTCGGGTCGTGAATCGTGCCGGACGCGACGAGCCAGACGTAGAAGTCGGCGAACCCGATCCACACGAGCGAGAGCCACGCGTAGAGCTGGTGGTGCGGGTTCAGCCGACCGGCGACGTTCGTCCAGAACCACCTGCGCAAAGGCGCTTTCGATAGCTGTTTGAGCCCACCGCCGCACAGATGTCGACAGGCGTGGCAACCGAGCGTGTACAGCCAGATCAACACGGCGTTCACCGTCAGGATGAGCGACCCGAGCGCGAGGCCGACGCCGTTTGGGAACCGGTACGCGGCGATGGCGTCCCACGTGAGCACGCCGGCGAACCCGACGGCGACGTAGAAGAAATAGCGGTGGATGTTCTGCAGGATGAGCGGAAAGCGCGTCTCACCGGTGTAGCGCGACCGCGGGCCGCCAGGCGTCGTCGAACCCGCGTCGGCGACGGTGCACGCCGGCGGTGAGAGCCAGAACGATCGGTAATAGGCCTTGCGGTAGTAGTAGCAGGTGAGGCGGAATCCCAGCGGGAAGATGAGGATGATCAGCGCAGGGGAGACGGCCCACCACGAGCCCGTGATCGGACCCCACACATAGCCATGGCAGTTGTCCGTGACGCACGGGGAATAAAACGGTGAGAGGTAGTCGCGCCCGACGTTCCCCGCGTAGTAGAAGTCGTTGCGGAACGCCGCCCACGTCGAATAGGCGATGAAGCCGAGCAGCCCGAGCGCGGTGGCGATCGGCTGCAGCCGCCAGTCGTCCCGGCGAAGGATGACCGATCGCGGCGGCCCGGCGCGGACCCCGCCGATCTCGACTGGCGTCGCAGTCGGCACCGTCCGCGTCCCTTCGACGAGGGTCAACTTCTCGCACCTCTTTCCGGCGGGCCGCCCGGCCCGGTCATCCGGGCGCGACCCGCTGCATCGCTGAACAGCCTTTCGATCATCCTTTCACCTGCTCAGGCGCGAGGTGAAACCGACGGGCACGGCGAAGAGGCCTGTGACCAGGTCTTCGACCGCTCCGCCGCCGCGGATCTAGCGCAAATTGCCCCTTGCAATGCGCTGACCAGGTCGTCATCATAATACGAACCATGTAATTTCATGGTTGCGACTCAGAAGAGTGGCGGGCCCGCAAGGGAGGTTCCGTGGACATCGCAGCTCTGGTCGGAGAGCAGCCGGGCTCGTGGCAGTCGAAGGCGAACTGCCTCGGCGTCGACCCGGACCTGTTCTTCCCCGAACGGGGATCTTCGACGCGCGAGGCGAAGGCGGTGTGCCGTGGGTGCGTGGTGCGTGAGGACTGCCTCGAGTTCGCCATTGCGAACAGCGAGAAGTTCGGGATCTGGGGCGGCATGAGCGAGCGCGAGCGGCGCCGCATCCGTCGCCAGCGGGTGCTCGAACGGCAGGCGGCCACCGCTTCCTAGTCGAGTGGCGCGGCGCGCACAGACGCGAGCCGCGACTCGATGGTGCGGTCCTCGGAGAGCCCGAGCTCGACCCAGCGGGTTCTGTCGATCGCGCGCAGCACCGCCTCGGGGATGAGACCGACGAGTTCGGCGCCGCGGATCGCGGCGAACGACGCGACGCGATCGAAGACCTGGCTCGGCCCGACTCGCCACGGGGCGATCAGGTTGCACGACACCTGGATGCCATCAGCGACGGTGAAGGCGAGCGCGCGGACCTCCGGCGAGCGGAGCGCGTGCACGGCGGCGCGGGCGCGCTCGATCGTCGCGTCGGTGAGCAGCAGGTTGTAGGCGACGAGGACATGGCGCGCGCCGACGCAGCAGGCACCGGCAGTCGGGCTCGGCACGCGCGGGCCGCAGTCGGGACCGAGCGAGGAAAAGGCGTGCTTGCGGACCTCTGGGAGCGAGCGCTCGGGACCGTAGACGAAGCAGGGGAGCGAGAGCTGGGTCGCAGCCCATTCGCAAAAGGCGTCTCGGGCGCGAATCGCCTCCGAAAGGGCGCCGTCGGCCCGCATGCCCTCCGGTCCGAGGGGGACGAAGGGGACGACGTCGACGACACCGAGGCGCGGGTGCTCGCCTTCGTGGCGGGAGAGATCGATGAGCGCGATCGCGCGTCGCGCGAGGGCGCGCGCCGCCTCCTCGACTTCTTCGCCGGCGAGGGTGAAGACAGAGCGGTGATGGGAGGCGTCAACGTGAGCGTCGAGGAGGCACTCCCTTGACGCGGCACCCAGGGCGTCGATCGTCGCGCGGTCGCGGCCCTCTGAGATGTTGACGACGCACTCGAGCAACGTGGTGCGGCGCGTCGGCGCGCCGTGCGCGCTAGGAGACTGGGTGCGTCGCGAGCCGTCGCCGGGAACGGGCGATGCGGCGACGTTCACGCTCCGAGGTGCCGCCCCAGACGCCGTGGTCGATGTGGTTCGCCATCGCGTACTCGAGGCAGGGCTCCCTCACCGGGCAGTCGGCGCATATCCGTCGAGCGATCTCGACGCCGACACCGTCACTTGGGAAGAACGTTTCGGGCGGGAGCGAGCGGCACTTGCCCTGCGACATCCACTCCGCTTCCATCGCCCACCTCCCTTCGGTCGTCCGTCTCGTCTGCGACTGTTCCGTTTGGCGGCGTAACGGAGGTTCATTCGCAACTTACTCCCGGTGTCTGTGATTTCCATCAATTGGCGGTGAATTCACAGAGTCCTCATAACTTCACCATCGAAGTGCCGAGATCGCGCCGCGTTTGTCGCATCAGCGCGAATTTTGGGGTCATAGACTGCCGCCGCCGAGCAAGGGAGCCGACGATGACGATGGCGCAAGAGAACGCGACCCCGGAACCGCCGCGGGCACATGTGCGCATCGTCTACCTCGGGCCGGTGGCCCCCCACTGGGAAGTGGAGTCGGAGTTCGGCGAACGTTCGGTCGTCGAGGCGTTCCGCGAGCGTGCCCTCGCCCGCCTCGTGCTCCTCCCTCCCCACGATCCCCAGTTCCGGCGCAATCGCGAGCGGGTCGTCCGCGACGCCGAGCGGGAGAACATCCTGTTGGAGTGGGATCTCGGCATCTCCGAGGATCAGGAGGCCGAGCGCGCCTGAGCGCGCCGAATTACTTGAATTAGAGGTTCACCCGGGCGATCCAAAGTCCCGGCGCGTCGAGTTCGGCCGGCGTCGGCAGGTTCTCGCCGGCGACCCAGAGCTTCGCGAGTTCGTCCTCGCCGCCTCGCTCCAAGACGCCGGAGACGAACGCCTCACCACGATCGACGGTTTCGGCGCTGAGGTCGAGCCCGAAGAGGTGCTCCGCGGCGCGTTCCTCCTCCGTCATCTCGACGAGACGACGCCGCATCGCCTCAAAGACCGGCCGGCGCGCGCCGATGGCGCGCGTGGCGACCGCGTCGGTAGCCCACTGCGCGTAGCCGACAAGTACGGCGCTCAGCGTCGCGAGCTCGGCGCGCACCCGGCGCGCCGCCGGCGCGTCGACATCGGTACCGAATCCCGCCTCCCCGAAGAGCTCGCCGAGTTCGCTCGGGTCTTCGATCGCGGCCGGAGAGATCTCACCGAGCCGATCGACGAGCGCCTGCAGGTCAGGTCGGAGGTTCTCGGCGTGCTCGACGAGCAGCTGTGAGAAGCGCTCGCGCACGTGCGGCCGCGACAACACCGTGTGCATCGTCAGATCCCGTGCCGCCACCCACAACACCGCGTCATCGGGATTGAGGCTCCACTCCGCCGCGAAGCGGATGGCGTTCTCGGGAACGACGGCGATCTCGTCGCCCTCGCGACGCGGCAGCGGAAGCTCGTACTGGCCGAGGGTCGTGCGCGCGAGATGCCCGATTGCGGAGCCGACCTGGAGGGAGATCATCGCCGGGGCGATCGCCTTCGACCACTCCTCCATCAACCGGGCGAGATCCCTTGCCTCCTCCTCGTCGTCGTGCACTTCCGCATCCGGCGTCGCCGGTCGGATCGCGGCGGCGAAACGCTCGATGATCGGTCGCCAGGACTCGAGACTGCGTCGCGCCCAACCGGCGGGGCCGGTCGTCGTGAACCTGACCGGCGCGCCGGTAGGGGTGGTCGGCATGCCCGTCACGTCGGCCACCTGCATCTCGGCGATCCGGGCGAGCTCCTCGAACCGGATGCGCTGGACGGGGTCGACGTTCGGCTCGGGTTGACCGTCGGACGCCACGGTCTGGGAGAACTGCTGGGCGAGCTCCCACTGCAGCGGCGCGTCCGTCCGCATCATTTTCAAGATGTCGCCGAGCAGGCCGGGAAAGCCGCCGGCGTCGAAACCCGAATCCGAGGTCACAGGGCGAATCTACGGCCGAACGCCGTCGTCGCTCACCGACGATGCGACCGGTTCGATCCCAGCGCGCCCGCGGTTCGACACCCGTCGGACGACGCGGCGCTCGACGATGAACGCGAGGAACGGCAGCAGCCCGGCCAAGACGATCGCGAGCAGCTCTTTCAGGCTGAAGCGTTCGTTGCGCGCCAGGTTCGCCGCGCTGAGCAGGTAGACGATGTAGCAGAAGCCGTGGATCGGCCCGACGACGTTCACGACACCGGGATGTCCGGCGCCGAACTGCAACGGGACGCCGACGAAGACGAGAACGATGAGCAGGACCCCGACGACGTACGCCATGAACCGATAGGCGTTCAGCGCCCGGTTCACCCTCGTTTCCAGGTCTTCGGGGCCCCCCGCTTCGAAAGTGCGGCGAGGTAGGCGTTGTAGGCGACGAGCTCCTCGTCGTCGGGTGCGTCATGCGGGGGCTCGAGGTGTCGCGCCGGTTGCTCGGGCTTGGCGGCGGTCAGCTTTCGCAGCGCCCGCGTGCCGACGGAGTTGGGGTCGTCGTGGATGAGGTTCCACCACGCGACGACGCCGAACACGGCGAAGCACGGCCACTCGACCGAGTAGAGGTACGCGAGGTCGTTGCCGGCGAGCGCCACGGTCACCTGCCACCAAGCGGCGACCGCGCAGCCCGGAAGCCAGATCACGATCGCGAGATGGGCGAGGAGCGCCCGCCGATTCAGCCAGCGGGACCTTCGATCGGTGTTCGTGGCAGAGGTGGCGGCCGGAGCGGTGTTCACGAAAGCGCCGCGGCGCGAAGGTGCATCACGGGTTTACCGACATCGCGAGGGCGACGGCATGTCGCGAGGTCCTGCCGTCCGCGACGATGCCGAGCGTCACGTGAACGCCGGGGCGAAGCCCGTAGAGCCGGGCACGCAGATCCGCCATCGTGCGGATGCGGATGGAGCCGAAGTCGACGATCACATCGCCTGGCAGCACCCCCTGGCGACGCAGCGCGCTCCCCTTCGCGATCCCGACGATGCGGACGCCACCCGGCCAGCCCGCGTCCGTAACTCCGTGGACGCCGAGCCAACCCTGGACGACGCTTCCCGCCGCGATCAGGTCGCGGGCGACGTTCGACGCGAGCCACGCCGGCGCGACGACCGCCTGGCCATTCGAATCGCCGACGGCGATGCCGTCGATCGCGCCGGCCGAGCTCAAAAGCGCCGACCCGTTCGGGCAGTACGCCGGCGGGAAGTCCGTCCGCATTGCGCCGATGATCATCGTTCCGCCAACGCGGACGAGCGAATGCGTGTCGTGCAGCATGCCGATGGCCACGAGGTCATTTCCCGGCGACGAGAGCGCCAGGGCGACCGACGGACCGATGACCGGCGAGCGCGAGAAGGTCACCGTCGGCAGGTCATCGGCCCCGTTGATATGGACGACGGCGAGTCCGGAGCGAGGATCGGCGCCGACGACGTCGCCGACGTACACGTCCCCGTCAGCGAGGGTGACGAGCAGGCTCTGGGTGCCGGCGATTCCCTGTGCGGGCGCGAGCAGCATCCCGTCCGAGCGGATGACGACGCCGAGCTCTCGGGTCTGTACACCGTCGGTCGTCGATTCGACCGTCACGAGCGCTGCCGCGACCCTGTTCACCGCGGACTTCATCCCGGCGCTCATCGGGTACGCCGGCGGCCGCGTCACGACGATGCGGGGCGTCGGATCCACCTTCGCTGGCGGAGCCGTCGAGATCGAATCGGCGAGGTGTGTCGCGATCGCGGCGACCGCGGAGGCGATCAACGCGCCGACGATGAAGGCGGTGAGGATGCTGCGTCGCGACGGATGACTGAGGAGCCACCGCCGCCGTACCGCGTCGGGGTGGACCGCGAGAGGATCGAGTTCTGACGGATGGCGCCAGAGTCGATCTTGTGGCGGCAAGAGTGGAGCCGCGGGGTCCTCTTCGGGATCCCCTGGGAGGGCGTTCACGCAGGCCAAGGCTACCCACGGAACCCCCGTGCGAACCGTCGCGGCGCGCGTGAGACCGTGCGATGCCGCCTGGCTCGGCCCGTACGATGCGAGTCGTGTCGATGAACGACAGCCCGTGAGCGCCGAGCTCGCTCTCGACCTCGGCACGGCGTGGACGCGCATCGCCGATGCAAGCGGCGCTCTTGTCGTCGAAGAGCCGACCGTCGCCGCCGTCGACCACGACTCGGGGCGGGTGATCGCCTTCGGAAAAGAAGCGCTCGGCCACGGCGCACGGGCGTCCGGCCGGGTCAGTATCCAGCGTCCGATGCGTCATGGTCAGCTCGTCGACATCGATCTCGTCGAGGCGGTCCTCGCCGAGGCGCTGCGGCGCGCCGGGGTGTCGCGGCTCTCGCATCCGAAGGTCCTCGTTTGCACGCACGTCGGCGCGACGAAAGTCCAGAACAGGGCCCTCGAGCGCGCCATCCGCCGAGCGGGCGCGAAGGGCGTCTTGTTCCTCGCGCAGCCAACGGCGTGCGCGATCGGCGCCGGTTTGTCGATCGACGAACCGACGGGATCGATGGTCACCGACGTCGGCGCGGGAACGACGGACGTCGGCGTGCTCGCGCTCGGCGGCCTCGTCGTCGCCGAGTCGTTCGCGGGTGGCGCCGATGACTTCGACGAAGCGATCCGCACCTACCTCGCCCGCGAGCGCGGCCTTCTCGTCGACTTGTCCACTGCCGAGGCGGCTCGCATCGAGATCGGCTCCGTGTTGCCCGGGGCGGCGGGTGCACATGTCGAGGTGGCCGGGCGGGACGTGAAGACCGGCCGACAGACGAGCGCGTTGGTCGAGTCGTCGGAGATCGAACCGATCCTCGACGAGCTCGTGACGCCGATCCTCGACGCCGTCGTGACGGTGATCACCAAGGCGCCCCCCGAGCTCGTCAACGACCTGTTGTCCTCCGGCGTGCTGCTCGCGGGCGGCGGCGCGCTGCGTGCGCGGATTCGACGAGCGACTCGCGAAAGCGACGGGGTTGCCGGTTCACGTCGCGTCGGATGGAGGGAGGGCGGCGATACTCGGCGCGGCGCGCTGCCTGGAGATCGCCGACGGGCTCTCTTACGCCGTCAGCGTTGCTCGCTCTCGGTAGTGCCGAGGATTTCCGCCGCGGCCTGGCGCGTCTGCCAGTCGTGATCGGCCAGGCGCGCCGAGAGGGCCGATTCGACGGCGGCCCCGTCGAAGGCGGCCAACGCGACGACCGCCCGTCGCCGGACAGCGGGCACGTCCAAAAGTGCGGTGAGCACTGCCTTCTTCCCTGCCGCATCGCCGATCGCGCCGAGCGCCGCCACAGCCGCTTCACGGCAGAGGGGATCGGCGTGCTCCGCCGCCACCCAGGCGAGGCGGGCCACCTGTTTCTTCGCACCGGTCTCTCCGAGCGCGTACGCCGCGGCTTCGACGACGGCGGGGTCGGCGTCGTCGAGGAGCGGCGAGAAGTCGGTTGATGGGAGTCGGGACGCGAGCTCGCAGATGCGTCGGCGGACGAAGGGATCGGGATCGCTGATCGCGCGATCGAGGTCCGCTCGTGACGCGGCGGCGAGCCGCACCAGGGCGCCGATCGCGGCTGCCCGGACCTTGCCCTCCTGATCATCGAGCAACGCCCGCGCGGCGTCCGCGTCCCCGCGTATGCCGGCGCCGGCGGCGGCGAGCCGCCGCTCGATCGCGTCAGCTTCGGTCGGTGGCTGTTGTGTCGTGTCCGCGTCCATCGTCGGGCTCTCCCGTGGCAGGCTACGGGCGTGCCGGCCGATGACGAGCAGGTCGCGGCCGACGCGCACGAGGCGTTCTTGCAAGCGCCAGACGGTCTCGCGCCCGACGAGCGCCGGAGGCTCGGACGCGGCTGGCGGATCGCGATCTCGATTGTCGTCGTGCTCGCGGTCGCTGTCTTTGTCGCGAGTGAGTGGAACGTTCCGTACTACGCGATCACCCCTGGTCACGCGTTCAACATCGGCTCCCTGATCTCGGTGCCGCGTTCGAAGTCGCATCCTCACAAGGGCGCGATCGTCCTCACCGACGTTGACCTCGCCCATCTCTCCGCCCTCGGCTACCTCTATTACAAGATCCACGACAGCTCGGAGATCGTCGGCGCTTCGGAGATCACCGGCGGACAGAGCGGGTCGACGTACGACGAAGAGGGGGTGATCGACATGGCGAACGCCCGACAAGCGGCGACGCTCGTCGCGCTGCATACGCTCGGCTACCCGGCGAAGGCTGTCGCCAACGGCTCCGCCGTCTACGCGGTCGAACCGGGGACGACGGCTGCCGAGGCTCCGAGCATCGGCTCGGTGATCGTCGCCACCGACGACACGCCGACGTTGACCACAGACGAGCTTGTCCACGCGATCGCGCTGCACACGTCGGGCGCGTTCATAACCCTCACGTTCCACACGCTCGGTAAGAAGAAGACCGAGACACGCTCGTACCGCCTCGGAGTCCTCGCCCGGTCGTCGAAGGCGACGGGGTCCACCCTCGAATGCGAGCGATTCGGTGAGCGCACCTTGCGCCCGCTGCTGGCGCACGGGCGACAACAGGCCTGCCTGCCCTTCGGCGTCGTGCCGACCTATCGCGACGTCGGCGCGCCGTTCAAAGTGACGCTCTCTTCCGGCGGAATCGTCGGGCCGTCCGCCGGGTTGTCGTTCACCCTCGGCCTCATCGAGAAGCTCGATCGCGCCGACCTCGCCAACGGGATGCGTGTGGCCGCAACAGGAACGATGTCGAACAACGGCTCGGTCGGTCCGGTCGGTGGCGTCGCGGAGAAGACGCGCGCCGTTCGTGCCGCGGGCGCCGAGGTCTTCTTGGTGCCACCGTCAGGGCTGAAAGCGGCGCGCGCGAACGCCGGGCCGCACCTCAGGGTCATCGCCGTCTCGTCGATCGGTGAGGCCGTTTCGGCGCTCGAGCGGCTCGGGGGCCGGCTCGAGCCCGCCGACCACGGATTTGAGTCGTAGGCTCGCTCGAAATGGAAGAACCGCAGATCTCGATTTCGTCCCCGCGCAACCCCGATCCAGACTCCATCGCCAACCGCGAATTCCCGACGGTACGTCGTGGATACGACCCGGGCGTCGTCAAGCGCTTCCTTTCCGACATCGCGCAGCATCTCCGCACACAGCGCGCCCGCGAGGCGGATCTCATTGCTCGGCTCACCGACGCTGAGCGCAAGGCACAGTCACCGTCGTTCGACGAGGAGACGCTCTCCGCGGCGGTTGGTTCGGAGACCGCTCGCATCCTCCACGCGGCACACGCTGCAGGAGCCGAGGTGCTGGCGAAGGCGGAAGCGCGCGCCGGGCAGATCGTCTCCGAGGCAGAAGCAGCGGGTCGGGAAACCCGCAGTCGCGCCGAGACGGAAGCGTCGACGATCATTGGCGACGCTCGCCAGTCGGCGGCGAGTGCGATGGAAGCGGCCCGCTCCGATGGTCGCGCAATGGTTGAAGAAGCGCGCGAGATCCGTCGCAAGATCCTCGGTGATCTGACGGAACGGCGTCGCGCCCTCGCCGCCCAGATCGAACAGCTGCAGGCGGGAAAAGACAGTCTGTACTCGGCGGTCGCTCACGTCGCCGATGCGATCGCGGACGTGCGCGCTCGGCTCGTCGCTTCGGACGAAGAGGCGCGCTCCGCGGCAGAACTCGCGCGGCGCAGAACAGAGATCGACCACCCCGAGAGCGAAAAGGAAAGCGAGCCTGCTCCCGAGCCACAGGTGCTCGATTCGAAGGACACGCCGTCACGGGTCGCGGCGACGATTGAAGCGCCGGCTCGTGGCGCGGCGACGTCCGCGGCGCCCCCGCCCTCGGGGACGAGGGCGCAGTCGGGCGAAACCACAGAGGGCGCCGAGAGCGAGGCCGTCGACGAGCTGTTCGCGAAGTTGCGGGCAGCCGCCTCCGAAGAGAACGCTTCGGAACCGAAGCCACGACTACGGCGCGATCGCGCCACCGAGCGCGCAAACAAACCTGCGCAGGTGGCGACCCGGGACACGACACGCGACGAAGTGCCCGCCGATGCAAAAGGCGCCGTTACTCCGAGCGGGGGCGAGGCAGGCGAGAACGCGCTCTCCTCTGTCCGCGTCAAGGTGCTGTTAGATCGCGACCGGTACTTCGACCCACCCCGCGACGAACTCGTCCACGAACTGAAGCGGGCGCTGCGCGTCGAACAGAATGATCTCCTCGACCGGCTGCGCTCGCTGCGCAAAGGCACGAATCCCGTCGAGGTGATCTCGATCGAAGAATCGACGAAGGGACTCTCCGAGGCGACGACGCCCGGACTCGCCGCTGCCTACCGCGCCGGGACGCGCTTTGCGAGCGAGCGTCTCGGAGCCCGAGCGGCGGCAATCCCACCGGGGGAGCTCGACGCGGCCGCGCATACTGCGGGACTGGGGGCTGCCGATCGACTCGGTGGGGAGATCGCATCGGCGATCGCCCGGCGACTCGAAGAAGGACTGCGCCCAGGGGCGTCCGAGTCCGGCTCGTACCAGAACGCGGTGGGGGCCGTGTATCGGGATTGGAAGGGCGAACGCGTCGAGGATCTCGCCGCCGATCACGCGGTGTCGGCCTTTTCCGAAGGCGTCGTCGCTGTCGCGACACGGGCGGGGGTCGGGGTCACCTGGATCGCCGACGACGGCACGCTGCACTGCTCAGACTGCGAGGACGACGAGCTCGCCGGCGCCGTCCTCGTCGGGAGCGCCTTTCCAACTGGGCAGACTCATCCGCCGGCGCACGGCGGCTGCCGCTGTGTGATCGTGCCTGCCGCAGAGTAACGAACCGCCTTGCGCGTCCCTAGCGATCAACCAGCTCGTCCGAGGGCGCGTCGACGCAACCTGCTGATCGCGCTCGTTATCGCGGCGCTCATCATCTTGTTCTTCGTCATCCAGGGCCTGGCGGGCTTCTACGTGGACTTCTTGTGGTTCCACTACACCGGCATCGGCGAGGTCTGGCGACAGGTGATCGTCACGAAGGTCGTGCTCGCCGCGATCTTCGTCGTCATCGCGTGGGCCGTGTTGTGGGCGTCGCTCGCCGTCGTCGACGCCGTCGTGCCCCGGGCGGCATTGCTCGGTCCGGACAACGAGCTCGTTCGTCGCTACCAGTCGACGGTCGGTCCTCACGCGCGCGCGCTCCGCACGGTGATCTCCTTCGTCATCGCGCTGATCCTCGGAGCCGGCGCGTCGGGGCAGTGGCAGCACTGGATTCTTTTCAATAACGCGCTCCGCTTCAACGAGATCGATCCACTGTTCCACCGCGACGCGAGTTTTTTCGTCTTCCGGCTGCCGTTCCTCTCATTCCTCGTCGATTGGATCTTCACGACACTCGTCGTCGTCTTCATCGTGACGGTGATCGCGTACTTCTTGAACGGAGCGATCCGACTGAGCAGAGGCGCCCGAGTCGAGGGTCGGACCGTCGCGCACCTGTCGCTGATCCTCGCGTTGCTCGCACTCGAGCGGGCATGGGCCTACTACTACGTCGACCGCTACGTCCTCGACCTGTCAACGAACGGTGTCGTCCAGGGAGCGGGCTACACCGACGTCCACGTCCGACTCCCTGCGATGACGCTGCTCGCGATCGTCTCGCTGATCGCGTTCGTGCTGTTCAGCGTCAACGTGTACCAGCGGTCGGTCATCCTGCCGGGAATCGGCCTCGGCCTCTGGGCGCTGCTCGCGCTCGTAGTTGGGGTGATCTATCCGGCAATCTTCCAGGCGTTGCGGGTAACCCCGGCACAGAGCCGACTCGAGATCCCGTACATCGAGGACAACATCACCGCGACGCGCTTTGCGATGGGAATCGAGAACGTGAAGCGACAAACCTTTCCGGCGAACGAGGATCTCACTTCCGCGGTGCTCGATCAGTACCAGGACACGCTTCGCGACGTCGTTCTGTGGGATCCGAACGCCTCGCTTGCGACCTTTACGAAGCTCCAACAGATCCGCAGCTACTACACGGTCACGACCCTCAACGTCGACCGGTACCTGCTGGGCCACACGCTGACGCCGGTCGTGATCGGGGTGCGGGCGCTGTACACCTCGGGGCTCGCTCAACAGAGCTGGGTTAACACCCACCTCACGTACACCCACGGCTATGGCGCGGTCGTCGCACAGGCGAACACGACGAGCTCGGCGAACGTGCCGAACTTCTTGGTGAGCGGCATCCCGGTGTCCTCAACCAATAAAGCGTTGCGTGTGACGACGCCTTCGGTGTACTACGCGCCAAGTAGCGAAAAGTTCCTCGTCGCCGACACGAAGCAGCCCGAGGTGCTCTACCAGAAGGCGAATGGCTCGAACGTGCCGGCGCACTGCAATGGTTGCGGCGGGGTCCCGATCTCGGGGTTCTTCAGCAGGGTGGCGTTCGCGATCCACCTGCGCGATCTGAATCTCTTGATCTCGAATCTCGTCACCTCGAGGTCGCGCCTCATCTACCTGCCCGACATCGAGACACGCGTCAGGCGCGCCCTGCCCTTTTTGTCGATCGACTCGCATCCGTACGCCGTGATCGTGAACGGCCAGATCGACTGGGTCTTGGACGCCTACACGACGAGTTCGAGTTATCCGTACGCGCAAGCTGCGATGAACGCGAACCTGCCGGCGAGCTCGGGTCTGTCGGGGAGCTTCAACTATGTGCGCGACGCGGTGAAAGTCGTCGTCAACGCCTACACGGGGAAGATGTCCTTTTATGTCATCGCGCCGAACGACCCGTTGATCCGCGCCTACGAGCGCGTGTTCCCGGGGTTGTTCAAGCCGCTGAAGGACATGGACCCCGAGCTGCAACAGCACCTGCGCTATCCCCAGGACTTGTTGGAGGTGCAGGCCGAGATGTACGGGCGTTACCACATAACCTCGGCGTCGGCCTTCTACGGCCTTTCGGATGCGTGGGACCTCTCGGAGACGTCGAACTCGGTGAACGGCTCTCCCTCCTCGGCGCTCGAGATCGGGCCGACCGGCTTCACGGCGCCGTTCACTCCGATCTACGAGCTTTTGCAACTGCCGGGCCAGAGCCAGCTGAGCTTCGACGCCCTCGAGCCGATGGTGCCGTTCTCCTCGAACGGCAACCTGCAGACGCTGCGGGCGCTTTTGGTCGCGAATTCGAACCGCTCCGGATACGGGCAGCTCTCGGCGTACGTCGCGCCGGGACAGTCGATCCACGGGCCGGGCCTCGCGAACGCGGACATCAGCGCCGACCCGACCATCTCGAAGGCGATCACGCTTCTTGATTCGAAGGGCTCGCAGGTCTACTTGGGGACGGTGCAGGTGCTGCCGATCGCGGATTCGCTGCTCTATGTGCGCCCCTTGTACGTGTCGTCGAGCCAGCTGTCGTTCCCTCAGCTCGAAGACGTGATCGTCGTCTACGGCAAGTACATCGCGATGGAACCGACGTTGTCGGCGGCGCTTTCGGATGTCTTCGGATCCGCGCCTGCGACGCTCGGGCCGCCGACGACGAAAACGGGCCAGCTCCCAGAGCAGGCGCGCGCGGACATCGCCCAGGCGAGCGCCGACTTCAAGGCCGCCCAGACGGCGCTCGCGAGCGGGAACCTCGGCGTGTATCAGACCGACGTCACGAACGCGGGTCGGTTGCTCGACGCGGCGAATGCGATCGTGAACGCGACGACTCCGACGCGCACCCAGGGAACTCAGAAGAATCCATCCGGGAAAAACGCCGCTGCGGCCTAACCACGGCGCTCGGCGTCAGCGACCGAACCGCCGCTCTCTTCTCGCGAAGTCTCTCAGCGCGCGCAGGAAGTCGACCCGGCGGAACTCCGGCCAGTACGGGTCGACGAATACACACTCCGCGTACACCGCCTGCCAGAGGAGGAATCCCGAAAGCCGCGCCTCGCCGCTCGAGCGGATGAGCAGATCCGGGTCCGGGAGGTCGGCGGTGTACAGATTCGCGGCGATGCCCTCAGCGTCGATGTGCGACGCGAGGTCGTCAGGCGGTACACCTTGCGCGACAAGCCCAGCGACGAGCCCGCGCGCCGCGTCGATGATCTCGTCGCGTCCGCCGTACGCGAGCGCGAGCGTGAAGCGCCATTTGGCGTCCTCGTGGGGCGAGTCGGACTCGGCGCGCTTCGCTGCTTCGGCCAGATCCGAAGGCAAGAGGTCGAGGCTGCCGATCACGCGCACCGAGCAGTCGAGGCTGTGGGCGAGGACGGGAAGCTCGTCCAAGAGCTCGATCAAGACGTCGAAGTACGGCTCGAGCTCGCTCTGTGGGCGGCGGAGGTTGTCCGTCGACAGCACCCATGCGGTGACAGCCGGCAGATGCAGCTGCGCGGACCAGCGCAACAATTCGCGCAGCTTCGCCATGCCGCTGCGATAGCTCTCCTGAAACTCCGCGAGACCCTCCGCGCGGGCAAAGCGTCGGTGCCCGTCGAGGATGACGCCGACGTGGTGGGGGAGCTGGTCGGCATCGAGGGCGCGCAGCAAACGGCGCTCGTAGGTGCGATAGAACGGAGCCGACCACGGCACATGGCCATTGTCGCAGGTCGCGGCGAGGTTCGTTGGGCATCCGACCGCGATGTCCCTGGCAAAGGAGCGATCGCGGCGTGAGTTCTGACAGCCTCGACGCCGTGCGACGCGCGGAGCTCGCCAGAAGGCGCAACCGTCGCGTCGCCGCTCGACGGCGCGGACTGTTGCGCCTCGCCGTCCTGTTAGCGGTGGTCTTCAGTGCATGTGGCTACGGGATCTCGACGGCCTTCGGGGGGCCGGCGCGGTCGAATTCGTCGGCGCCAGGCGCTGCCAGCCACGCGATCGTTGCCGTCGAGTCCGGCGTCGAGACGTGGTCGCTTCCGGCGCCGGTTGCGCGAGCCGTGGTCCTGCGGGCCGCGGTCCCCGGCAAGCTCGTCGTCGCCGGCGGCCTGTTGTCGACCGGAGCGTCCTCCGCCGCGGTCGATCTTTTGAACCCGATCTCCGGCTCCATGACGCCGCTCGGACAGCTGGCCGCGGCCGCGCACGACGCCGCCGGTGCCCTGATCCGCGGGAGGGGGTATGTCTTCGGCGGCGGCTCGGCGGCACCCTCGAGCGTGATCCAACGCATCGGATCACTCGGGGTCCCTTTGTCGCGCGCCGACGGGATCGTCGCCCGTCTCCCCTCGGCGCGTGCGGACGCGGCGGCCGTGACGATCGGAACAACGACGTATCTCGTCGGTGGATACGGCGGCACGTCGGCCGATCGCGGCGTGCTCGCGACAAACGACGGTATTCACTTCCATTCGGTCGCGCGGCTCGCGCGCGCCGTCCGCTACCCAGCCGTCGCGGCGATCGGCGGATCGATCTATGTCTTCGGCGGGGACGCCGCCGGAGGCTCGCAGTCCGGACCGACGCGCACCGTGCAACGGGTCAATCCTTCGAACGGTCGCGTCAGTGTCGTCGGCTCGCTGCCGATTGATCTCGCCGGCGCCTCGGCGGCCAACATCGGAGGGACCGTCTACGTCGCGGGAGGCGAGACGAACGCGGGGCGAACCTCGGGGGCGATCCGCGAGAGTCGCGCAATCTACGCGTGGGATCCACGAACCGATCGGGCGCTGTTCGCGGGTCACCTCTTCGTAGCGGTGTCACACGCCGGAATCGCCGTCATCGGGCAGCGGGCATGGGTTGTCGGTGGCGAGACCGCACCCGGCGCCCTTACGGGGGCCGTGCAGATGCTCGAGCCGAATGCGAGGTTCGGGTTCGCCGGTGAGCCCGGCGCGGGATCGCCCTACTACGGAGACACGTTGCTCATCGCCGATCGCGGCAACGATCGTCTGCTCGCTCTCTCCGATCGGGACCGCGTCGTCTGGCTGTATCCATCGGCGCATGCCGCCGCCCCAGCCGGTGGCTTCTACTTCCCGGACGACGCGTTCTTCATCCAACATGGTTCGGCGATCATCTCGAACCAGGAGGAAAACGACACCCTGGTGGAGATCGGGTATCCGTCAGGGCGGGTGCTCTGGAGCTACGGCCACTCGCGCCGGGCAGGGAGCGAGCCTGGGTACCTGAACACACCCGACGACGCGTACTTGTTGGCCGACGGTGAGATCACTGTCGCCGACGCATACAACTGTCGCGTCCTGATCATCGCCCCGGCGACCAAACGCGTTGTCCGACAGATCGGGACATCCGGCGTCTGCGCACATCACCCACCGAAGTCCATCTACTCACCGAACGGCGACACGCCGCTTCAGAACGGCAACCTCCTCGTTTCAGAAGTGACGGGATCATGGGTCGACGAGTTCACGACGAGCGGGAAGCTCGTCTGGTCGGTGAAGCTGCCGATCGCGTATCCGTCCGACCCGCAGCAGCTCGGTGCCGACCGTTACCTCATCGCCGACTACGCGTCTCCGGGCGCCTTCGTCGAGTTCAACGCGAAGGGAGTCGTGCTGTACCGCTACCAGCCGGCGTCGGGTCCCGGCGAGCTCAACCACCCTTCGCTTGTCGAGCGCCTGCCGTCCGGGGTCTTGATGGCGAACGACGACTACAACGATCGGATGGTGGCGATCGACCCCTCGACCGGGGCCCTCGTCTGGCAGTACGGGCGGACCGGTGTGCCGGGCAGGAGCGAGGGGCTCTTGAACACCCCGGACGGGTTCGACCTGCTCGGGCCGGGCGGGAGCTTCCCGACACACCCTGGGACCGGCTAGGAAGAACGCGAAAGCGCAGCTCCGGCCACCGAACGTGGCCCGTACCAGGGCTGTTTGCTCGACAGGCCTGGTCAGAGCGGGTACGGTCTACCACCCGTGGGTGGCCGTCCGAGGTACTCAGACGCGTGCCCGCGCCCTGTAGGCGGAAGTCGGATCGTGACGCGCGCCGCGACCGTTGCCGTCATGCTCCTCGCAACCGCCCTCGTCGCGATTCCCTCTGCCGCCGCGTCGAACAACGTCAACGGCGACAAGAAACGGATCGTGCAACTCGAGGCGCAAATCGAAGCCGCAGGGAACCTCTCACAGACGCTCGTCGCCCAGTACGACAAGGAAATCGCGAAGCAACAGCAGATCCACGCCGCAATCCTTGCGACCGGACGCGCCGTCTCCAAGGACCAAGCGGCGACAGCGCGCGCCGCGAACCGGTTGCGCGCTCTCGCCGTCGACGCGTACGTGTACTCGGGGAGCTCGAGCGGGGTCGCGGCGTTGATGGGTGTGCCGAGCTCGCTCTCAGATGTCGCGTCGGTCTATGCACAGCTCGCGTCGGGCAAGCTCCAAACCGCGGGGACGACGTACCTCATCGACATCCACACGCTGTCGCACCAGCGAAAGGTCCTCGGGGAGGAACAGGCTTCGGTCGAGGCGGTCATGCGCCAGCTGATCCCCGACCAGCATTCTGCCGAGGCGGCAATCGCGCGTGAGGAAGAAGAGCTGATCTCGGCGAAGGGTCAGCTGAAGCTCGCGCTCGTGCTGGTCTTCCAACAGCGCCAGGCCCAGGAACGCCAAGAAGAAGAAGAGGCCGAACTCGCGAGGCGCCAGACAGTGGCGACTGCTTCTGCGCCGGTGCCCGCACCCACCGCGCCGAGCGCGCAGACAAACCCGGATCCCGGTGCCTCGGGATATGCGAACCCGCTGCGCGCCGTCGCGGGGCTCACCCCCGAGCGCATCGACCAGGGCGTCGACTACATGGGCTACGGGCCGATCTACGCAATCGGTGACGGCGTCATCTTGAGCACCGTGAACGGAGGTTGGCCGGGCGGCACGTTCATCACCTACAAGCTCGAGTCCGGACCCGCCGCGGGCCTCGTGGTGTACGCGGCCGAGGACATCAATCCGAGCTGCTACATCGGCGAGCAGGTGAACGCGAACACCGTTCTCGGCACGATGTACGCGGGTTGGACTGGAATCGAGACGGGATGGGCGAACGGTGCCGAAGGGGACACGATGGCTATGACCGCCGGGCAGTTCGGCGGAGGGAATTCGACCGCGTTCGGATGGAACTTCGACGAGCTCCTCGTCTCGCTCGGTGCGCCGAGTGGGATCCTCCAGAACAACCCGGCGACCGGCGCCGTGCCGTCCGGGTGGCCCACCTGGTGAACTGACGCGACTCTGTCGGCCGGGGCGACCGATCGGATGGGTTGGTAAAGTTGCGATTATTCACCGCGGGGTGGAGCAGTCTGGTAGCTCGTCGGGCTCATAACCCGAAGGTCGGAGGTTCAAATCCTCCCCCCGCCACTAGAAAAGAGCAGGTCAGAGCTGGTGTGAAAGTGCCGGCCCCTTTCTTTGGAATCTGTTTGACAGCGAATTGACAGCGCGTTCACTTCGGTTGACGTTGGTTGAGGGCAGAGCCTCCCGCCGCGTAGTTCCCCCAAGGAAACGAGCCGCCCTCCGATCGGAGAGGTCTTGAACTCCCGCCTGTCTGTCTTGCACGGTCCACGTCCCTGGCTGCGGCGATGGGCCGCCCACGAACGCGAAAATATGCTGCCTCATCCGAGGAAGTCCTCAGTCGTCTGTGACCACGTAGTGACCTTCGGTCAAGCCGCACGTCCGTCGCGTATAGAGCGAAGGTGGGCGATCGGCCCCCACGTCCCGATGCTCGTCCACTGCACCGACTTGCGCCGGCTCGCGCCAATGTTCGCCCTCGATCTGCGGCGCGGTGGCTCGGCGTGGCTCGACCGGTTCGGCGCCGATCTGTTCGCGTAGTCATATGGTGATCACAGGGAAGAAGCGGGCAGACCACTATCTTCCAGCGGCGCTCATCGGCGGGTTCGGTATCCCGTCAACCCAACCCGGCAAGACCGGATTGAGGCACGCCACCGTCGCCGTGAGAGAACATTCCCAACCCCACAAGATCGAAGCGAGACGGGCCGAAACGATCGCGAGGAAGGTCGGCGAATACTGGGTCGCGCGGCCGCCGGCAGGGGTCTCCCCGAACTTCATCGACGGGTATTGGGACCAATATGAACCACAGTCTCCCTGGAGCGGTTCGGCGCTTCGAAAGCCGCGCCTGGACCACCAGCGACTGGATAACGGTGCGCAAGCACCTCATCGCCGAGTCGGTGCGCCATCCCGATTTCGAGCGCGCGGCAATCGGCTACCGCGCTGCAAGGGGGAATCCGATAACGAACCGCGACGAGGTTCAAGACGAACGACTGGTCACGCTCGCGAATACGCCTTCCCTTCTCGCGCGAGCGCGTTTCGCCATTCTCCGAACACCCGAGGACGGAAATCGGTTTGTCATCAACGACAAGGGCTATGCGACTGTCGAGGATGTCGAACTGTCGCAGAAGGGAGTGCTGTTCCCGCTGTCAGGTGTGGCCGCCATTCTCGGCGTGTTCGAGGCCGGAGTGGTCACGGGCCGAGTCGACGCCTGGCTGTGCGCGGATCTCACTCTGACTCCCGGTGCCGTCGAGACGTGGAATCTCGCGAGTTGGCAACACAAGGAAACGCTCTGCATCATCGGGCATCCCTCCGACAAGGAGCGGATGGCACGCCTCGACGCGCGGTCTCTAATGCGTCCTTGGCTTGGCCCGTACCGCAGGCGCGGGAAGGAGGGCCCGTTCGAGTGGGCATACGCGGACAATGCGACGACTGAGCTGATAGCGCCGGGAGGTCCGTAGTCCGACGAGCCGAAAGCGCGCTAACGCCGAATCCAGTGCACCGAGTCGTCCTCGCTGAGCAGCACGACTAGATCGAGGGTATTCCCTGCCGCGATCTCGACGTCCTCCACCGCCATGCGGATCGTGCTCGAAGCCGGGAGGAAGTTGGCTCCGAACGTCAGATCGGGCGAACCACGCTGGTCTATAGCGAGACATGTCCGGTAACCGAGACTCGTCGCGCGAAAGAGCTGCCCTTTCAGCTTCTTTCCTATCGACTCTCCCGAAGATGTCGCGACCTCTAGTCGAAGCTCGGCTGACTGGCCCAACCACGGTTGGATCCAAACCGCACCGAGTTCCGAGGACCGCGGCCACAGTGCTGCGGACTCGTCCCCTCGTTCCAGAGTCTGGCCGGAGACGATCGCCTGGCGGGCCAGTTCGACGAGCGAGCCGATGACATTTTCGTCAGTCGAGACATGACAGGTCACAACGAGGGTCAGATGGGCGGCGTCGAGCTGTGCGCCAAACTCCCCTTGAAGCTTTGCAGCGAGCTTGTCAACTGCGCGTTCAAGGTCTTTCCGCCAGCGCAGCGTCGTCACGTCCGTCGCCCAACGTTCCCCGTCTACCTCGAGCTCGGCGTCGACCGTCAGCCCGTCGACTCTATTGGGGTTCCGATCCGGCCTGTCGAGGAGTGCCGCTGAGCGACCGGACTGGACGAGGTCTGCGATTACCAGCGCGACCACCCGGTCCTCGCGTTGCTCGGCCGCGTGGGTCGGCACGTCAGAGGACTCGTGGACTGAGGTGGGACTCGAACGACGGCAGATCGCGAACCCCCAGACCGGCGACTACCACGAGCCGATATTGCCAGGACTGCGGGGCGTTACGCGAGGCGTGCGATTCTCAGTCTCGCGAGCGTCGTAGGTCGGTCGTTGGTCGAGCGGTCGACGCCGCCATCGTCCGTGTCACGCCTGCGAGATCCCAAAGACGAGCCCGGCTACCGTGGCTGCAGCCTCCGCTTGCCAACCGGGTACGGCGTGGGCGTACGTGTCGAGGGTAAATCCGACCTTGGCGTGACCGAGGCGCTCACTGACAATTTTGGGATTGACTCCGGCTCGAAGCGCGAGTGTGGCCCATGTATGACGCAAGTCATGAAAGCGGATGAGCGGCTGGCCCGAACGACGTACCGCGGAGTCGAAAGCGTCGGCAACGTAATGGGGGTGGAGGCCTGAGCCGTCCTCGCGGGTGAACACGAGGCCGCAGTCGGTCCAGGCGCTTCCCCATGCCATACGGTCCCTGAGTTGCCGCGCCCGCCAACGACGCAGCGCCGAGACTGTCTCGGAATCGAGGTCGACCGTGCGAATACCCTTGCGAGTCTTTGGCGTGGCCTCGATGACTTCGTAGCCGACAGAGGTGCGGGAACGGCGCACCGCAATCCTGGCCGCGTCGAGGTCGACGTCATCCCATCGCAGTCCGAGCAGTTCACCGCGGCGCAATGCGGTCGTGGCTGCGGTGACGAACAGTTCATGCAGGCGGCGCTCGCGGGTCGAGTCGAGGAACGAGCCAAGTTGCTCCGCGGTCCAGGTGTTCATCTCACGGTGGCTCCTACGGGGCTTCTCCTCTAGGTCGTCCGCCGGGTTGCGACTGATCCTTCGACCCCGTACAGCCGACTCGAGAGCTGCGTGCAGCGTGCGATGCGTGTGCTCGATACTCGTTTCGGACAGGCCTCCATTGCCGTTACGCCTGCCACTCGTTCGTAACTCGGCGTAACAGCGGGCGATCCGCGCCGGGCGCAGTTCGGAGAGTCGTGCATCGCCAAGGTGTGGAATGAGTCGGTGCTCCACGATGTCGTGGTACGAACGGAAGGTCCCGGGCTTGAGGCGGGGTTTAATCAGATCGAGCCAGTCCCGCAGATACACAGCGACGGTCACCTTTGTCGGCTCGATATGTTCACCCTTTTCGTAAGCCGTCAGGCTTTCGGCTAATGCCGTCTCGGCCTGTTTCTTCGTCCGGCGCGTTCCCGTGATGAACGCTCTCTTCCCGTTGCGAGTGACCTCGTGTTGGAACGTCCAACTCGCACCTCGATGTCGAATGCTCCCCTTCATCTCTTCCTCCTAACTTGTCGCTCGCCCGGAGCCAGCAGCCCACGGCGGCGTGCTTCCTTAACCCACCCGTGAACAGTGCTCACCGGGACCGAATTGGCCTCGGCGAGAACAGCCGCCGGGCGCGCGAAGTTGAGCGCGACCTCGCTGTAGAGACGGGCCACCTCGCGGTAGAAGCTGTCGGGCTTGGGCTGGCCTTCGGGAACTTCGAGTAGCAGGTTCCGCACTCGGCTACGGAGTCCCACCGGCACCACCGGTCCCAGCACGACCAATTTGCCATCAGTGAACCCGAAGGCGAGTTCTCCGGTAGCGACCTGTTCGGCGACGCCCATGTCGCCGAGGAGCGCGTACAGTTCGTTCTGAGCGGCCTGGGCCTCCGGTGACGTTCCCCAACGAGCGCGCAGATCCGCCTCGGCTCGACGAATCTTGTCTATCGTGCCGACCTCGGATTCGCTCAGCGAACCGCGATCCCTGAGTGCAATCAACACGTCCTCACGTCCCGGTCCGTTCGCCCACGCTTCCACGCGACCGATGGGGACTGCGCGCAGCGCGTCGGCTGTAACACCAGGGAAGCGGGCGATCGCCAACTCCGCTATCGAGATTCGACCTGTGGCCGCCTGGGTGAGACGGACCATGACGCTCAGCGCAGGGTCGTCGAGGTCTACCCGGCACCATCCCCCTTCGCCGACCACAATCCGCTCTGCCATCGGCCCGAGCGTAGCGTAATTGCCGCCATTCTGCCGACTACCGCGGGCCCAGCCTCTGAGAGAGCGGTACTTGAACCCCACGTCGCTGTCGCGTATCGTGCTCCCGTGGCCAGTGCTGAGCCAGCGTTCTCAGAATCAATAGCGGACCTGGTGAGCCGGGTTCGGCAGGCGAAGCTTCCCCCGGCTCCAAGGCGCCGCCGGATTCGTGAAGCCGCGGGTCTGTCGATGCGTGAGGTGGCGCGTGCGCTCAATGTCGACGTGATGACCGTGAGCCGATGGGAGGGTGGGGTCAGGCCGAGGGCGGAACACGCGGTCGCCTACCGGGAACTCCTTGACGCGTTGGAAGAGATCGAGTCGTGAGGATCAGCGAGGTCGGGGGTCTGCCGCCGACGCTCAACACCGCAGAGGCAGCAGAGGTGTACGGGTGTTCCGTCGACCATCTTTGGGCACTCGTTCGGTCAGGCAATGCACCGGTAGAGCCGCTGCACCTCGGTCGCAAATTGGTGTGGCCTACAGCGGTAGTGCTCCGTTCGCTAGGACTCGACCCAGCAGCTCACACCAAAGCTGGCGACGCTCCGTCCAGGGAGGTTGGCTTGTGAGCCGGTGCTTCCTCGACCTCGACGACGACCAGGGCCTGGAGCGCGCGTGGTCCGAGCTTGAACGCGACGCTCACGCAATGGTCACAAGCGAAGACCGTGAATTCGTGGCGCGCCCACAATTCCAAACCGACACACCGCCAATCAAGCTACCGGGTCATCGTGGGGTGACACCGTACGGCGCACTGATTGCTCACAGAGACATCGTCGCTCGCTGCCTTGAGCACGAAGAGATAACGCCCGACGCTACGTACCGCAACGAGGAAAACCTCGCTGAGCTTAACGAGAAGATTGTCGAGGCCGAGCAATGGGCTATCCATCAAAGCAAGGAACAGTCGTGACGCATACCGCCAGGCCGAAGTTCGACCGTTATGGCCGATACGACATCGATGGTATGCCGCACACGAGAGCGACCACGATTGCCAAGACGCTGGACGACTTGGAAAGCGTGCACTTGTGGCAACAGCGAAAACTCATCGCTGGACTCGTCCTACGTCCCGACCTTGTTGCCCGAGGCGCCGCGGCCGGCTCCAACGACCGATTTGAGATCGATAACGTCCGCGAGCAGGCGCTCGAGGCCGGAGGCGCGAACGCCGCCCGCAACATCGGGACCGCAGTACATCGGTTCACCGAGCGACTCGACAGGCGTGAGGAGGTCGAGGTGCCCGCGCCATTTGACCGAGATGTGGCGGCGTACAGGAATGCCCTCGAAGAAGCAAACATCCGCGTCATACGCGACTACATCGAGTGCCTGGTAGTCGTCGACGGGCTGGCCGAACGCGTCGCCGGTACGTTCGACCGCCTGGTCGAAGTCGACGGCCGGCGCGTTGTGCTCGACATCAAGACCGGCCAGCGCCTCGACTTCGGATGGCCCGCCATTAGCACCCAGCTCTGCATATACGCGAGCGCTACCGCGATCGTGAACTTGAATTCCGGGGAACGCCAGCCGATGCCCGAGGTTGACCAGCACCGAGCCCTCGTCGCCCACATTCCAGCCGGGCGCGGCGAGTGCACCATCTACTGGGTTGACCTCGACGCCGGAAGAGACGCCCTCACACTCGCTCTCGAGGTACGCGCCGTGCGTCGGCGTCGCGACCTCGCCACCGTTTTCAGCACTTCAGAAGCTGAGTGCTCACGAAGCGTGTCCAAACACGCACAACGGGCCCGGCTACCGACCGGACCCGTTGTGCTCTACCAATAGAAAGGCAGTCTTACAAAATGGTTTCAGATAACAGCAATGAGAGTCTAAGCGACCGTCTCGATCGACCGGTTGCCCTGCCATGGCGTCCGACGAAGGGCGACAAGCTGATGGGGATTGTGGTGGGGCGCGAAACTCGTTCATCGCAATACGGCGACTACGAGGCGATCACGATTCGCGACGATGCTGACGGCGTGAACAAGTGCTGGCACGCCTTTCACACCGTCTCGAAGACCGAGGTAGCCAAGCAAAATCCGCAAGTCGATGATCGCATCGGGCTTAAGTACTGCGGAAAGTCTGGTGAGCAGGGCTACGAGATGTACGTGGTGATCGTCGACCACGCCACGCCGAATTCTCTGACGGGGCTGGACGCCGAGCCCAATCAAAACGCTCCTGTCACCAATCCCACCGTCAGGGGAACAGGACGAGAGGTCACCGTCACCAGTGATGACGACGAGTTCTGACCTGCACGAGCGCGCCCGCGAGCTGGCGGGGGAGGGCATCTTCGTCTTCCCCTGCCGGCCGGGGACGAAATTTCCCGCCACAAAGAAGGGGTTTCACGACGCCACCACCGACCTCCACCAGATCGATCGATGGTGGACGGTTAACCCGAGCTACAACCTCGCCGTCGCTACGGGGCCAACCGGCTTTGTCGTCATTGATCTCGACCAGGGACCCATGTCGGTGGAAATGGTGAACGGGAGCCTTGAGGTGGTCTGCCATGATCCTGACGGCTTCGGCAGCTGGCTCAGACTGCTTGTGGCCGGGCCACATGATTGGCCGACCACGCGCGAGGTAGGGACGCCCCGAGGTGGTCTCCATCTCGTTTTTCTGTCCCCGGCCGGTGTCCACATCCGTAACTCAGCCGGAAAGCTCGGCAACGGTATCGACGTTCGAGGCGAAGGTGGTTACGTGCTGGTCCCACCGTCGATGAGCGAGCACGGCGCATACACCGCACAGAATGACCTGGCGCCGACCGCGTTGCCCTCCTGGCTTGTGGACCTGCTCACATCCTCCCCAGTTCCAACCCGACTCGATCTGGCAACCCGGCTCGACGCGCCTGCGCGTTCAGGCTCCTATGGACAGGCCGTTCTCGAGCGTGAACTAGGTCGGGTGGTTATCGCACCCGTTGGCTCGAGAAATGACACGGTAAATCGGGCTGCATTCAACCTCGGAAGGCTCATCTCGGCTGGAGCGCTCGACCTCGACGAGACAGCCGAGGCGCTTCTGCTGGCAGCAACCCGCAGCGGGATTGGCGGAGCCGAGGCCGAGGCGACGATCAAGAGTGGGTTGCGTGCGGGACTCCGGTCGCCGCGCTGGAAGGTGTCGTGACGGTCGACTGGAGCGAACTGAAAACGGCCGTACCGCCGACAGGAAATGGGTCTGAGCCGTGCGCGCTCGCCGACGTCCTGGACGCGCAGGTGTTGTCATGGGCGGAACTCTCCGGCCTACCGCCGCCCGAACCACTGATCGAAGACATCCTTCTTTTGGACACGCTGACGATCTTGTTCGGGCCGCCCGGCGTGGGGAAATCGTTCGTCGCCCTCGACTGGGGCTTGTCGGTCGCAACGGGGACGCCGTGGTTCGGCCATCAGGTGCGCCAGGGCACGGTATTGCATGTCGTGGCCGAGGGTGTGGCCGGAATTCCGCAGCGCGTCGATGCCTGGCTCGGGGCTCACGGTCTGAGCGACCCCGGCCTGGCCCGTTGGCTGCCACGAGCGGTCAACCTTCTCGATCCGCAATGGACTGGTGCGCTCACCGAGGTCGCGGCGCGGCGTTTGCCGGTGCTCACAATCATCGACACCGTGGCCCGCTCCATGCCTGGTGGCGACGAGAACAGCTCGCGAGACATGGGCGCCTTCATCGAGGGGTGTGACCTCATCCGGCGAGCGAGCGGCGGAACGGTAGCTGGCGTCCATCACGTCCCACGGGAAGGAGGGCGACTTCGCGGCCATTCGAGCCTCGACGGGGCCGTTGACACCGCCATCGAAGCCCGCGGGGGCGATAACGGTTTCGTGCTCAAGTGCGCGAAACAGAAAGACATGGCGGCCTTCGCCGACATCCACCTCGCCCTTGCGGTTGTCGGTGATTCCTGTGTCGTCACCGACCGGACTGGTGGCGAGATGACCCCGAGCGGCCGAGAGGTACTCGCCGGGTTGGCCTCAGTCGAGGTCCCTGGTGGCGTGCCTGCATCAGTGTGGATGGGGGCTTGCACCGACATCGCGCGCAGGACCTTTTTCCACTGGCGGTCCCGCCTCATCGTGCAAGACCTCGTTTGCACCTCGGGCAAGGGAAGGAATGCTCGCTACATGCTCTCCGAAGAGGGACGACAGTGGCTGAACAAGTGACCCGCCAGATGGGATGCAAGTCGGTGCGATCAGGTGCAAGTTGCACCCGGTCAGTTAGTGCAACGCAACCCCCTCCCTTTAGGGGGGTTGCACTTGCACCTGAACCTCCCGGTGCCAGTGAGTCCCGGAAGCGTCCAGCCGTTGATGCGCGGAAACGATGCGCGCGAGGCTCGGTGCGCGCTGTCAACGCGCTGTCATCGCTGCATTACCGCAGTTCAGTGACCACCGTTCGGGTTGGCAACCCGAATCCCAACCCATGACAGCGCCAGCCCGTGGCTACTCCTGGCCGCCCTTTGAGTCGGGCAACCTGGCAGCTTTCAAGCATGGCGCTTACAGCCCGCGATTCGTCGATCCGTTGGCGGGGGAGATTGTCGCCGAAATTGCACAAGACATCGACTGGTGGCGCGGTTGTGATCAGCTCGCCGTCCGGGCGTTAGCGAGAGTCGAGGCACAAGCGGTGTTGCTCTACACGCGGCTCCATGAAGGTGACGAGTCCGTCAGTGTCCAATGGCTAAAGACGGAAGCGAGAGCGGAGTCGATGCGGGCGCGGCTCGGCCTCGATCCGCAGTCACGATTCCGGATGGGCCGAGACGTGGCAGCGGCAAACGTCGACCTCGCGCGACTGTGGGCTTCCGAAGGCTCCTTCGAATCCGATCAAGTCTCTGAAGCCGACACTCGCGAACCCACGACCGCCCAACTGTCAGACGCGGAGGTTGAGAGTGGCAGCCGTTGACCGCCAGACGGTCGAGGCCGCTCGCACCGACGTTGCTGTCTTCGCCGAGGCGTTGATTGGTCAACCTTTGTGGGAACACCAGCTCGACCTTGCCCGGTCGACAGACCGGATACGAAGCGTGGCTGCAGGACGTCAGGTCGGGAAAACACGAACGTTGGCTGTCTGCTCTCTTCACGAGGCGTATTCGTCACCAGGTCGACGGGTGCTCATCGTCTCGGCCGGCGAGGAGGCCGCGAAGGACTTGCTCGCCGAGGTATCGACGCTGGCAACCTCGCCCTTGCTTGCAGGATCTGTGATCGACGACGAGCACCATCTGCTCTCTCTCTCGAACGGCTCCACGATTCGTTCGGTGCCTGCATCGGAGAAACAGGTTCGCGGCAAGAGCGTCGACCTCCTCGTCGTGGACGAGGCCGCGTTCGTGGCAGAAGACATCTGGACGGCGGCGAAGTACACAGCCATCAGCCGACCGGGAAGCCGAGTGATCCTGGCGAGCACTCCTTGGGGAAGACGCGATCGGTTCTTCGCCCTTGCGTACCGTGCCGGGCTGCGCGGTGAGACCGGGTACGCGTCGTTTCGTTGGCCGTCGACCGCGAGTCCTTTGGTCGACTCAGAGTTGTTGGCCATGTGGCGCGAATCGAGCAGTGACCGGGAATACCGACGTGAAGTGTTGGCCGAGTGGGTTGACTCGGAGGGTGCCTACTTCTCTGACGAGGAGCTTTCCCCGGCCGTGTGCGATTACACGCTTGTCCCCCCGGCTGAAGCGCCTCGCCGCAACGTCGTGGGCGGGATCGACTGGGGTTTTGCTCGAGACAGCTCCGCGCTCGTGCTGATGTCAGAGGCCGCGGCAGACGATCTGCCAGGGGAGTGGCCGAGAAGAACCTTTTTCCTTCCCTGGATCGACGAAGGTGTAGGTGTCCCATTCGCGGCCTTCGTCAACCGAGTTATTGATGCGATCAATGGCTACCGCGTAGCGGTCCTCGCGTCAGAGACAAACGGCGTCGGTGCAATGCCCACACAAGAGGTGCGTCGTCTTGCGAGTGGCCGGGTAGCGAGGATCGTCAATGTCGCGACGACTGCGTATTCTAAAGAGGACGGATTCGGGCGCATCAAATTGCTGTTGCAACAAGGTCGACTCGCGTTGCCTCGTTATCCGCGCCTCCTTGGTCAATTGTCGGCGCTCGAGTTTGAGGAGCGCGACAGTGGCTCAGTCCGAATTGCAGTTCCCGCGCGAGTCGGGCACGACGACCTCGCCATGGCACTTTCTCTTGCTGCAGGCGTCGCTGACGTTGCGTCGCTCCCATCGTTTTTGACGATTCATGCGCCCATCGGCGTTATCCCGGGTGTGCGTCGAGGGCTCATCGTGAGCCCATCTTTACCGGCGTCCGCGCTTCGCACTCAAAAAGCGATGGGCGCGGGCGAAAGGGGGAACCGAACTCCGGTCCGTTTGGGACGGCGCTTCAGCATTCCGGAGGACCTGCAGAGGTTCTATACGCCACCAGGTCGGAGGTAAGGGAGCCGCGGCAAGGACCGGTGCTACTGGTGCGGTGCGCTCGTCGCCAAAGTCGACGCCAAAGGCCCGAGATCGACGCCGCCTAACCCGGCGCTACGAGGGACTTACGTCGTATCCAACTCACTCCATCTCGGCGAGTAACCACCGCCACATCGATCGGACCCCCGACCGTCTCGGCGTCGGCTTGGGTAAGTTGACGGAGCACCTGGAGGCCGACGAGAGACTCCGCCATTCGTGCAACTTCAGCCGGAGGAAGCCCCGCGACGGTATTGATCATCGGCTCGACGAACTCCTTCCAGGACAACTCTGTAAAGTCGTTTTGTAACGCCTCGTGGGCTTCCGTTTCGAGGCGATCAAGCTGTGATGTGAGCGCGGGGTTGGCTTTTCCAAGTTGCTTTACGTCCGCGCACAGCTGCTCTAATCGCTCATGTGCCTTGTCGCGAAACGCGGGGTTGTAGCCGCCGAGAAACGTGTGGACGGCCTCGGTTTGCCCCAGCGGAACAATGCTCACGTTCATGTCTGTCGAGATGCTCGTCGCATCCACCGGCCCTGCGCGAAGTCGCCCGTCGACTATTCCTTGGAATGTCGCTTTCTCAAAGGCGGGAAACACTTCATCGGATCCGTAACCGACGATAGTGAGAACTGCGTCGAGCCGGAATGGCTCATAGACGCCGAGAAGGGTCGCCGCGAGTTTGGTTGCTTCAGCATCACCCGCGCTACTTCGCGGCGTATCGTCAAATACCCACTCGCGTGCGTCGTTGAGCTGAGCCTCGTGAGCCTTCAGCAGCGCGTTGCAGTCGACGTCCTCCCATCCGGGCATCTTCGGTTGCCTCTTGAGATAGGCGAGGCTTGAAGAGATTGCCGCCTGAACGACACCAGCAGCTTCTGGGGACTCCCATTCTGAATCGTCGATATTTTGCTCATTGCACTGTCGCAGGATCGTGTCGCGGACAGACAGAAAGTAATCCCGCAACATCCAACTTAGGTAGTCATCCTGCGCCTCTTTCGTGAATAGTTCGCTCTGGGATGGCACCCACGTTTCAAGATGTTCCCGGTAATTGGAAACCTTGCTCAGAGGTGAGTCGGGAAGAGTCCGTATCCACTCTCCGAGGAGCACTGAATAGGGAACACCGAGCAACTCTGTCGAGCCGCTGTGGAGAACGAGGATTTTGTGCGGTGACGGCAGCCCGAAGATCTTCTCGGCAGTCGGAAAGGTTCGCCGAGGGCCGTCTGGACCAGCGAGGGTGACGCTGCTGTCGCTGGAAGCCACCGCGCAAAGCTTGTTCAGAATCACTGTTTGAGAAGTCACGTCAAGCGATCCTTTCCTTGAGCCCACTTTGACTCGACGCGGACTTCTCGGACTGGACCGCCCGCCTCGAAGAAGTCGACGTGTTCGATCCGTTCGTGGCGGGTACACGCCATCGCCGAGATGATCCGCATCAGTTGGTCACGGTCGAGCGAAACTTGGGGGGAGACCTCGATCACGGTCGGGACGCTGGGATAGGTGACGTTCGCCACTTCCTCGATCGACAGCACTCTGGCGAGCATCCAAGAGAGCAGGTCGGGGTCATCGAACGGCTCAAGTGCGCCGTAAAGGAGAAACTCTTCTCGGAACACCTCTTCGTAGGGGGTTTCATACAGGTACCCCCGCCGACGCGGGTCGTCCGAGAAGCTCAGCAGCGAAACGGAATTCGAATCGCTTCCTCCCCAATCGAAGGAAAGGACACTTCCCTCCACTGCGACCGAGGGCTCGTGTTGCAGGTCGAACAGCCACCACTCGTTCAGCTGGTATTCGGGTCCGCCGAGTGCGTCTTCGAGCTCGGGATCGTAAAGAGGACTCCGCTCGAACAGCTCGACGAGCCCGAGCTCGTTCATCGACGTCGGAGTCGGCTGCAGCAAGGCGCGCCCGCGCGGAGCCCCCAGCACGGGTACCAGTGCGCGGTCCAGCATCAGGCGCAGGTCCGAAAAAAACTGGCGCGATCGGTCCTCGACAGCGGACTGGTTGCTTTCCTCGGTGGTGGCCTTCTCTCCTGGCAGGAGGCGGAGAGATCGCGCCGACCTCTTCGGGCGCGCCTCATCCATGGCTCTCTCCCGAGGAATGGGGGAAGTGGCCGAAGTGGCCTGCCAGGAACAAACCGCCGAGCAGCATCCCGATGTTCGCCAACGCCTGGTTGTGCTGCGATCGGATCATCCGGTACGTGGCGTCGATCTCAAGGAGCGTCGGCTGTCGTCCGAGGTGCCCTCTCAGCATGAGCTCGACCTGCTGCGGCGTGACGTTCGTCTGATCGAGCGTCCGCAACTGCTGGTTGTACCAACGGCCCCCGCGCACGAGCGCCCTCCCGATCGGTACGGCGACCAACAGGAAGACGAGCCCACCGAACGCGATTCCGTCGACGATCGACAAGAATTGGTGGGACGACCGGCTGCCGGCGGACGGATGGACGAGCAGGGCGATTACCGCGAAGAGCACCACCCAGGTCCAGTACGCCTTTCGGCGCGAGGTCCAGGGTCTTTTGAAGAAGTTCATTTCGAAACCCCCGGGCCGGTTCCGAGCTCGAAGCGAATCCGTTCCTCGACGACATCGGACGGGGTCGGGCCGTCAAATCTGAGCACTCTCCACCCCTCCGAGCGACGCTGATCGCAGCGTTCGTCAAAGAGGACGGCCTCGCCACTGGGCAGCGTCCTGAATCCGACGAAGATCCGTTGATGGTCGACGCCGAGGAATCGCGCCGTTATTCGCAACAGCGGGTACGAGCCTCCGTTGTGCGCGAGGCTCCATCGGTAGAGTCCTTGCCGGGTTTCGACGTAGATGCTCCACGGGAACTCGGTCGCGAGCGAGACGGCGGCCGCCACCTCATCAATCGGCGCGTATTCCCGCGTACTGCACAGTGCCGCGACCGCTTCGGGGCGCGGGCTCAAATCCCAGATCGACACACTTCCTCCTCATCGAATCCGGCAGAACCACCGTGGCGATCTCGCTCGGTTGGTGCGGTGTCATCGAGCCGGAACCCTCGACCGCTCTTGATAAGGACATCGGAAAAGTACTCCAGCGTTGTATCACCCGCCCTCGTGCGGCCACTGCCTTTTGCGACTGCAACTGCGACTGCACTGCGAATTGAGATGAACGTGCACCTCGGACTCCTCGAAGCGACCAATAAGCAAGGTCCGGACAGCGAACCTGCGCGGAACGATGGATACTTTCTGTGGCTCAACCGTCGGCGGCGAGTCGTTCCTGCTCTGCGACCAGGACAAGGGCGGTCGCCTCACAGACCGCCTTCGCGGCTTCCAAACTGGGTTCCGCACCGCGAGCGAGCACCGGGTCGTTGTCGCCAGCGGCCTCTTCGCTCAGGACAACCTCCCAGACGGCTGCGTCATCACCGCCAGCGGCAACCCGCAGCATCAGCTCGGCGAAGTCGTACCCTTCTTCGTCCTCATCCGTCTCCGGATACCACCAAAGGATCTCCTCGGAGGCGACGAAGCTCTCTCCCGAGTCAGGTTCCTCCTGCCAGATCAGTTCGAGCGGGATCGCCTCGAACTCTCGCCAATTCGACGGCACGCCCCGCGCGACGAGGAGTTCCTCGAACAGCGACTCCTTGTCGACGCCGTTCGCCCAAACCGCGGCCAGGTAGTGCTCGACGGCGACGTCTTCGCCGACGGGGAGACCGGCCTCGCGCCAATGCCGCTCGACGATGCGGTGGCCCCACTCTCCGACGCTGGAGGTCTCGCGGAAGAAGGCATTCAACTCGTCGGCCACACCCGTGGCTGCAGGAAGGGTCTTGCAACGGTTGACCGGCAAAAAGATGCCGTTGACGATCGAGTGCCAGCCGATCGGAATGGCGCACCGGCCACAGGCGAGGTTCACCTCGCGTGCCCGAACGAGGCACTCGGGGCAGAACCACCGCGCGAATTTGTCGCTCGCGTCGAGGAGCTCGGCGCCGCAGCAATGACAGAGCGCGAAGGCACGGTGCCAGTGGGTTCCACGTTCGCGGTATGAAGCGTCGAGGACGGCTTGACGCTCTTCCGGCGAAGAACAGAGACAGAGCTGGCGAGCGGTGCCCGCCGTGCCGTAGAGCACGTGGCACGTGCCGCAGATTCGGAACGGCTCGCGCGGCTCGAGGCGCCACAATCCTTTTAGGCCAAGGTGCAGGACACGGCCGGTCGAGACCTTGAAACGCTCGTGTCCCCCCTCGAGGGGGAGGGGTTCCTTCGAAGTGCGGAGCTCTTCGGGGCGCGAAGGATCTGTGAGGCTTGACATGGTTCTCCAATCGATCCCGGCTTTGCCACCGTGCCGTGAGGTCGGTTGGCCGGAGGTCATGGGGCCAGGTCCCTCGCTCCATCTTGATTAGGCAGAGATGACTATAGGCGCGGGGTGTGTCATTCGACTACCTCGCTCATGATCACGTGGTTCTATGGCAGCGGCTTTCCTGGTTGTCACCATCCGGGGTAACGCTCGAACCACTCAGTAGGTGCCTCGCCATCGCGGAGCGTTGGTGCTCGGAAGCGCTCGCGCCAAAGGTCATCGGCGATCGCGAGAACGATGTCGGTGACATCTAGCTTGTCGATCCACTCTCGAGGGATCGCCTGCAAACCTGACACAGCTCCGACGAGGTTCCCGCATAGGGCGCCGGTTGAGTCGCTGTCTCCCGAATGATTGACGGCACGCAAAACCGCACCGCGAGGATCGGGTGTCGAGAGCGCGGACCAGATAGCGATCGCGAGTGCTTCTTCTCCGGTCGAACCAGCCCCCAGGGATTCGACCGTCCGAGAATCGTCGATGTCGCTTCCAATCAGCCCAACTGCACGGTCGAGAGCAATGGCCGTCTCCGCAGACTCGGTCCACGTCTGAAGATGGGCGCGCGCTGCGAACACGGCCTCTTCCAATCCGGTGCCCGCGATCAACTGGGAGATGATGTGTGCGAAAACGCCGGCAGGGAGCCAGCCGCTCGGATGGCCGTGCGTAATTGCCGCGAGCTCGCAAGCCAAGCTGAAGGCCTCGTCTGGCTCCTCGAGAAAGAGCCCTACCGGCGCGACGCGCATTACTCCTCCGCACCCCTTCGAGTCGTTGAGCGGTTGTGAGATCGCCCCCATTCGACCCGACTCGAGGGCGGATAGGCACGTGTTGCCCGGTGATTTCCGACGACGCAGCCGTCTTTCGTGGACTAGCCAGCCGTCGAGTTCACCGCCGGCAGGGTCGGGGAGCATCCCTCGCCACGACACGCCTTGCGTCGTGAGCCATCTCAAATACGCGTTGTGGACGACGCTCGGGGGATGACAAATTCCCTTGGTTCGTAACCGGACCGAAGCTCGGATCAGTCCTTCGGCCGTGAAGAGCGTCATCTGTGTGTCGTCGGTGACTTCGCCGACGCCGCCCACAAAACCGGTCACGCCCGCAGGTCCCAGCCGACGGCAGATCTCCTCGATACTCCAGAACTCGACCGGCCCGCCGAGCGCATCCCCGACAGCGCCACCGAGGAGACAGCCCCGAAAACGCTCTATCGAATCAGGCATCGTGTCTGGCTCTGATTCGGGCATATCCACATGATGCTCTTCGAGAACTGTCGGAGGTGGCTCATCTCCTTTCCCGCGATGCTCTTCCAGATCAGCTGGATCGCGACTTTCACCCCTCGCATCGGGTCGTACCTCACACGAACGGCGGTGTCCGTTAGGCCTGAGCGAGCGGGCCGCCCGTTACGACGGGAGCATCCCGCGTGATGGCATCCTCTTCGCCGGTGGAACTAGGTGGACGCCTGCTCGGCGCCTATGCCGCGCGCACGTGTCCGGTGGCGGCCCAGCTCGACTTCGACTCGGCCGTCGCGGCCGAGCCGCTTCCTCCGACCGAGTACCAGCAGAAGCTCATCGACGCAGGCAAGGCGTTCGAGGCGTCCGTCTTCGACGAGCTCGTTCGTATCCATGGAACGCGCGTCGCGGTCATCGACTACGCGCCGAAGGTTGTGATGCAGGCGGCCACCCGCGAAGCGCTGGCCGCCGGATGCGAGATCGTCCTCGGCGGCTGGCTGCCAGATGACGAAACCGGCTCCAGGACGGGAAGGCCGGACATCCTGCTCTGCGTGGGAGACGGCTGGATTCCCATCGAGGTCAAGCACCACGGCTTCGCGGTGGCGGCGCCGGGGTCACGCGTTCTCGTATCGGATCTCGACGACTTGCACCCGGATCGGGCGGATGAGGCAGAGGACGTCTCCTATGTTCCGGGTCACCTCCGGGGAGACGGCCTGCAGCTCGCCCACTACTGGCGGCTCCTCGAGGTGGCCGGCATCAACGCCGGCAACCCGCGAGGAGGAATCCTCGCCAAGGACTGCAGGATCTGGTGGGTCGACCTCGATATGCCGTTGAAAGCGTATGGAAACCGCTCCGCGCTGGATGTCTACGACTGCGAGGTGGGGCTCCGGCTCCGGGTCGCCGACAACCAGTTGCGACGCAACGCGGAGCCTTCGATCTCGCGCCTCGTCATTCCGTTGCGGAAGCACGAGTGCCCCGCCTGTCGCTGGCGTGAAGTCTGTTACGCGGAACTCAAAGAGAAAGACGACGTCTCGCTGCTGGCGCGGACGAGCTGGCCGAAGGCTCTGAAGTTGATCCGAGACGGCGTCGAATCTCGCCACGACCTCGCGTCTCTCGATTGGGAGACCGCTTGGCTGGTCCAGGGTGGCCGACCCGGGTCGATCAAGGTCGATCTCCTGAGGATTCTCGACGCGGCGAGAGGAGCGAGACTCGTCGAACCGATCGAGGCGGTCGTCGGCAGACGAAACAAGACCGCACGGGCGCGGCTTCGCGAACTTCGCGTCGAGAACGTCGGAGACCTGTCGCGACTGGACCGACGGACGGCCGAGATCGCCCAAAACGGGATCTCCCACCTGCCGACGCTGATCGATCTTGCCCGGGCCGCGGTCGCTGGACGGCCGCTTCGCGCCCGGGGGGTTAACGCGATCGCTGCACCGCGCGCCGATATCGAAGTTGATGTCGACATGGAGTGTGACGACGACGGCGGCGTGTACCTCTGGGGCGCGTGGACCGACATCACCACCGTTCTCGGACCCGCCGGCTACCACTGCTTCGTGACCTGGGAACCGCTCGACAACTCGCTCGTCGCAGACGTGTTCGAGCGCTTCTGGTCATCGCTCAGAGGTCTGCGGGACTGGGCGCGACGCGAAGGGCTCACCTTCGCGCTCTACCACTGGGGTTCGATTGAGCCGGCGAAGATGCGCGCGATCACCCAGTTGATCGGCGACCCAAGGCTCGCCGCCGAAGTCGAAGAATTCCTCGGAAACGACCAATGCGTCGACCTGCTTAAGGTCGTGCGACGCGAGATCGTCACAGGAGGTGGTTACGGGCTGAAGGAGATCGCGCCGTTAGCCGGTTTCCATTGGCGCGATTCGGAGGCAGGAGGGGACCAATCGATGCTGTGGTACGAACGAGCGATCTTCGCTTCTGATGTTGCTGAGAGGGAGGCAAATCGGACGCGCATCATTGAATACAACGAGGACGATGTGAAAGCGACAGCGCGAATTAGATGGTGGCTGGACGAGACGAGCTTCGATTCGATCGAAACGCTGGATAAGCGCTGACCGGTCGAAGCCGAGGAGAGATTGCACACTCGTTTTGTGGCATGAGAGCGTCAATATGGCGACTAGGTGAGCGAAGGAAGGTTGTTGGCAGCGATTGAGCGGTTACCTGGTTGGCCGGCCGCGATGGCGGCTCGGGGTTTGGCTTGCACCGTTCAGCCCAGCGGTAGGACGAAACTCGAAGAGGCCATCCAACAAGCCAGGGGATATGCAGCGATCTACGACGATGAGCGGGCTGCGTCTGTTGTCGACTTGGTGGCTAGTAGTCAGCACAAGTACCAAGCGGCACTCAATTGCGTCGCTAAGTTTCAGGCTAACTACCCTGGCACGACTCTCGCAGGATTGGCAACAGGAACATTCGCCGGGTGCGGACTAGATCCCGGGCGTTAGGCAACCGCGACGGGCGTCGCCGCTGCCCTCAAGGCGTATCAAGCGGTATCACCACTTCTGGCGGGAGCGAGCGACGATCACGTTGTACTTGCATGGGCATTGGAGGCGGAGGAAGTCAGATTCGCGGTCGACGTTGATCCAGTCGGCCAGTGAAGGGCATCAAAACGGCGCTCTTTGCATACTTGCGAATGCGATCGGGAAGCTGACGCAATCAAGCCCGATAGTCGAATCAGGACCAACCTTTCGAGCTTCGGATTCCCGGCACCTGTCACTGACGCAGGCCTCATCGTCGTGGCCGAATTGGTGGCGCGTGACTTCGGGGCACCTCGGCTCGTTCTAGATCAACTCCTCTGGTAGACCAGACATAAATTGCTGCAAATGCGGAACTCATCTGGGCCCGAAGGATTAGCGGGGCTTGACATCTGTTCTCCGAGCGGTCGCGACTTTGCCACCGTGCCGCGAGCCCGGTTGGCCAGAGGTCATGGGACCAGATCCTCGTTCCGTCTTGATTAGGTCATGAGTACTATCGGCCAGCGGTGTATCGCTCGATTACCTCGCCGTTCACTCCCCGATAGACCGAGTTTCGTCGTTTCCCACATCCCGAAGGACAACTGGCGGCAGCGTCAAGCTGTTGTAACAACAGGGCCCGGATCGTGGCAGAGCTGATATCGGTTCCGACCACCGCCGGGAGTCTGACGCTGTGGCGCGTTCGGGTGTGCGTGCCATGAACTGGAGGAGGTGTTCCGAACCGACGGCGGCGGTCCTGTTATGCCGGGACAAGTAGCTCATCTACGTTCTGAAGCACCGCGCGCAGGAGGCTTGAGCTGCCTTTGCCCGAAGCAAAGGTGATGGGTGCATCGCCCCGGGCATCGCGGATCGCCTCCGTCGCTTGATGCTTCGCGACGCGGGTTGCCACGATCATTACATCGGTATTGGCAGCCAATGAACGCAGCGGGTCCGTGGCCACCTCGTCATGTGCGGTACGGACGTCGGCGCTTGGTAGCAGGAGACGCACCGCTGCGGCTGCTCGACGCAGCGCGTTCTCATCGAGGCTGTACATGCCGATGCGCCCCGACCAGGCCGCGAGTTTGGGCTGTCGAGCGATGTCATCTGCACGTAGCCGCGCGATGGAGAACCCGAGGTCCAACTCAGTGCTGAGTGCGTCTGCGGCAAGAACGTCGGCGAGGTCAAGCCGTTCCACGTTGGCTGTCGTGATGCGACCAAAAATTGGCACGGCGAACGCGCCAAGCGCATGGACGCCCGCTGGTTGCCCGGCTGCAAGGACCTCCATCGCGCGGACACCAAGGCCGAACGCCACGTCAGTGAGGAACGGGCTCCAGCGAACGGTAAGGAGTTCGAGCAACTCTTGGAACTCATCGGTTGAGCATCCAGCTTCGAGGAGTCGCTCGACTTCATCAAGGATGTCGTGCGCAAGGGACTGATCACCCGACGCGTCGCCGAGGGCCCAGAGGCTAATGACGGCAAATCGCAGGTGACTCAGGTGTCGGCGATCACGCTCAGGAACGACATCGCGGAGTCGTCGTAGGAGCAGGAGCACTGCCTCAAGTACCGAGGTCGAACTTGCGGCACTGGCTGTGCTTTGCACTGCGTCAACCACAGCCGCGAGTTGGCGTGGATCTCGCACGAGGTCGAATAGCGCGCCTTCCTCGGCGGTTGTCTCCAACTCTGCGGGCGAGAGTTCTCCCGCTGCAACCATTCGAATCCGCTCGGCCCAACCTGCTGTCTGGCTAAAGTTCACCGTAAGAGACGCGCCGTGGCGCTCGTGGAGTTCGGCGATCGCTCCGTCGACAACGATGTCGCCTAGTGCATGCCGAAAACCGGCGAGCAGTTCCACGGCCGCCACCGAGAGGGTTTGGCTCACGGCCCACACGAGGACGGGAAGCAGTTCACGGGCGGGTTCGACGAGCGACAGGAGTTCGATCGCGCGGTCGAAGCGCCCATCAACGACGGCCTCGGTAATCGATTCGAGGCTGGGGAGCGTCGAAATCGGGGACGCCGGCGCCTCCGGTTGCTCAACTAGGAGCGCGGCCACCTCAGGAAGTTCAAGCCATCCAAGCCCGTTGAACCGGCCGCGGACGGCTTCTGGGTCATCACCCGCATTTAGGTACCACCGCACGTAGTACTCAGCGCTCGCTGCCGATCGAATGCGCTCGATCGTCGGTATCAGCGAGCCAAACCGTGGCGCAATCGCCGTCTCGAAAGCTGAAACACGAGACTGCCCGGTGTCGTCGGCTACTACACGCAACTGCTGCAGCGCGAACATTGCCAGCGCGTCCGAGACCAGGGCGGGTCTGTTTGCGCGAAGCAGGTCGCCCAAGAAGGGGAACTCCTTGAGGTCGGTCCACTTCTCGAAGACGGCGAGCAGTCGAACGTGCAGGAACAGGCGGTTCAGCCCAGACAGCCGCCCCGTGGCGAGAATGGGCCCGAAGAGGAGTGCCCGCGCAGTGGCTTCGTCACGGTCGTCGAGTGCGCGCTCGAAATCACGTAACAACCTGCCGATCGGGCGCGTCGACGCGACGCTTCGTCGTGGCCGTTTCGCCAGGAGGTCGAGCAGCAGGAGCACTTGCTTTCGAACCGCGCGTTTCGATTGGTCCCTCGGCCCGACTACTCGAAAGGAGAACACACGCGCTCTGCCGTTCCCGCAAAGAGGACTGCCGCCTGCTGCTCCGGATCTCCGGGATGGCTCTCGACCGATCGCCCGGTGTAGGTGGTGTAGGTCGAGCCGACGACCCCTCCTAGGATCCCCCGCAGGTCGTGCGCCTGGTCGTCATCAGTCGCGATGGCGAAGTAGATCGTCTCGTCGTCCCGGTTGACCTGCGGTAACACGAAGGGACCCGCCGGTTCGTGGTCAAGATTCTCAGCGTTCTTTTCGACGAAGCTGACAACGGCGTCCGAGTCGCTCGGCCAGCGCAAGCTTGTTCCCGTCGCCGAAAAAAGTGACGAGAAACTGATCCCACTGCTCACGTGTGCGTTCAGTCATGATCCTGGCCAAACAGCGGTGCGAGTTCCGAGGCGAGGGTTGCGACGGCGGTCGGCTCGTTGGTGAAGGTCACCAACTCGCCGTTGAGTTCGACGCCACTGAAGGTGAAATTCATTGAACCGTGCAGTGCCCAGGCATCCGACACGAGGGCCTTCTCATGTGATCGCTCACGCAAGACATCGTCAGCACGCTGGAGCGTGAGCAAGGGATCGGTTCCGTCGGTTTCGGCAGCGGTTTGTATCCGATCGACGAACTCGTCCTCGCGATCTCCGGGTCGGCACGCTATGGAGACATGCGTACCGCGCATGAGAAGTGAGCGCATCACGGCGGAGAATCGGATTCTCGCTGCGCCCCACTGGGCATCGAGATGCGCGAAGGACCCTGAGCGATTGTCGATGATCGGAAAGTCGGAAATCCAGGGAGAGACGAGGAGGAATCGTGACGGTGGTGTCAGGAGGTCTGCGACGAAGAGGCCTTCCAACAGGTCGGCGACGGCGACGCGGGACTGATCAGCGGCGCGCCGGATGATCCGCTGACTCACTGCGGCGCCTCGATCAACTCGAGGACGAACTCGACGGATTCTTGTCGGCGTCGCATACCGACAATTCGAGGATGGAGGTGGAGCGAGCCCACCTCCAAAGGTTCCACCATGAGTTGGATCAGAACATCGTGCAATCGCGATTCCCCACCTACCGGTGTGCGTACGACGCATCGACCCGTTGCCGCAAGGATCGCATCGACACGCGAGCGCCAGTCGCCGGCCGTGACGTCGATGACGGCCGCGTGCTCCGCTAACGCGTCGAGTACCAGCGTGCGCTCAGCGAGTGGAGGTCGATCTGTGAACGGCATTGGTGGCTGCAGCGCATGACCCCTGCTCTCCTCGGGCGACGGCCAGAGAAGACCAAGCAGCACGTTAAAGGCCCAGGTCGCCCCATCGGCACGGACGTCAGCCGGAGCAGCCCGGCGAAGTGCAGCAACCATGTCTTGGTTGACCGAAAGGAGGGCACAGGCGGTCCTCTGGTCGAGAGCGAAGCCGAGGTCCTCCTCGATGGCGCCCCAGGTTTGAAGCGCCTGGAAGACTGCCCGATCACTTTCCGCTGAACTCCCTGGCCGAATGATCCGAGTCGCGAGCGCGACCGCCAACGTGTGGGCGGGCGGAATGCCGGTTTGTGATATCGCGCGCATCAGATCTCGCCAGGCACGAAGCGCCTCTTCGTTGTCACTCGCACCTCGGTATCGCTGGGCGGGAGACGCGAGTGTTCCTGCCGCCAAACCGACGACCACGTGCTGGAGGTGATCGGCTACCTGCTCTGTCTCCTGCGGCTCAAGCGCGCCGAGCGCCAGGTTCCAGAACCGACGGGGATCTTCGGCGTAGGCGGCATACAACGCCTCGATCAGGCCACCGCCCCCGACCGCTGTGTCACAGATCCAGATGTCCACGAATGCCTCGGCGTCAACGAGGTCAACGGTGAGGTCCGTGTCTGCGTCGAAATCAGGGAGCAGCGCCTGTATTGCCGCGTGGATGCCAGCGGCCGCTGTCACCGCGAACCGCGATCGCAACCACGAGTTCCATTCCGAGTCTGGGGAGGCGGCCGCCTGCTCGTACAGTCTCGCCAGCGTTCTGCACACTGCCTCGTTGCCGATGGCCAACTCGATTGCGTCGCGCAAAGGAGGAGTTCCCGCGGCCGCGTGAACGTCATGGAGACCCGAGAACACGCGATCGAAAGTCTCGAGCAGGCGATCGTGCCAGTCGTGGCTTGTCCAGGACGAGAGCACGACGGGTCGAACCCCTTGATCGACGAAGAAGAAAGCGATAGCGGCCAGAGTCAGTTCGCCGGTCCATGCGGCGAGGAACGGATTGAGACCTGCGGCGCCGCCGAGCGCCTCCTCCACCAACCAAAGGAAGTACTCCCGTCGCAGCTGCCGGAGTCGTCGAGGATCACGATCGAGAGAAAAGCGGCTGACATCGGTGGGGGGTGTAATGCGGACGCGCATCGCATCGACATCTATCTCGACACCAACCGCGACCGGCTCGTCTCCACGAGCGAGCTCGTACGTAATGCGTGATTGCCCTCCGTGCTCGAAGCCGACCTCAGCGGTGCCCGCCAGCGTGTAACGGAGGAGATGGAGGCCTCCGCGTCCAGCCTGCAGCAAGAACTCGGCGCGATCGATGATGGCCGACCACGTGCCCAAGGTGGGTAGTTCACCTTCAATCGCTTCACGAATAGGGCTGGCTCGCATATGCCAGATGAACCGACCACTCGAGGTCGATCGCACCGCGTGGTCGGGAATGGTCGCGTGGATCGAGAAGGGCCGAACGACGTCGACCTGCTCACCGGCACCGGTTTTGACATGTGCAATCGTCTCGCCGCCTTGCAAGAAGGTGGTGGCGACGTCCAGGCGTCCATCAGCTGTTCTCGGGTCGACCCAAAGACCCCTCGTCTTCCACACCGCGTAACGCAGCGTCACGTTTCCCGGCGCGAGTTCATTCAGCGCCAGAAACACCGGCTCCTCTGTCTCGGCAGCCTCGTCGTAGTTCTCGGGTGCGACGATTTCGATCTCGGGTAGACACAGATCACTGAACAAGTTGGCAGGAACGAACTCCGGCAAGGGGTGGCTCTTTCGCTGCCTGTCACCCGCGGGAAACGCCGTGTTGCCGCGCACGGCATGCCAATTGGACTCCAGCCGCCGCAACGCTGTGGGGATGGCCTCGAGGAGAACTGAACGGGGACCTTCCCACAGCAAGATCTCAATCTCCTCCGCTGAGAGACGAAGGGAACGTTGGAGAAATGCCGACAGCTCGACACGGCGGTCCTCGCGTTCGAGCACTTCATTCAGGACCGCGGCCACAGCCTCTTGTCGCTCGCGTCGCCTTCCTGACTGCGGTGTTGACAGATCCTCACGGACTGAACCTCGGTCGACCGAGGCGTGGGTCGCCCGCAATCGTTCGGCGACCCAATCCATGACCGCGAAAGTCGCCTGTATACGCTGGATCGAGCGGTTTCCCAGCGGGAGGGACTTGGCCGGCAGGGTGGGATCGAAGAGCCGCTCATAGGACTGGTACGCAACCCGATCGCGCCCGTAGTCACTCAGTACGACCACGGTCCACGGACGCATTGACAGACTTCGTCCAGCTCGACCACGGCGTTGGAGGAACTGCGCCATGTCGCGTGGCGCCTTGTGTTGGAGAACAGCGCCTACGGCGGGATCGTCGAAACCGACTTCGAGCGACGCTGTCGCAACGACAGTCTCCGCTTGCGCGGTTACCCCGGTGTCCTGTGACGACGTCCGGCCGATCATGGGTGGGGTCGGACTCTCGCGCAGTCGATCGACGAGCCACCACTCCTGCCCGTTGCGGTCGCGATCAGGCCAATCGACAATCGCATTCCCCCGTGGGTGGTGGCGCTGTGACCGAAGGAGGGCGAGTGAACCGTGCTTCCTCGGATCTGGCTTGCCCACCGGATCGCGTCCTTCTGCGTCAAGCAACTGTCGGAAGAGCCGGTTCGTGAGGTCAAGGTTGTCGCAAAAAGCAAAGACCTTGTTCCCGTAGGCTCCGAGGCTTGGCGCCGTCCCGAGTGGGTCGAGGAGGCGAATCAAGAGCATCAAGGATTGGATCGACGTCGAGAGCAGGGCCCTTTGAGAGGTCGGGTCGCCGCGGAGGAGGAGTTGGTACTCGTGTCCCCGGTGCTCGAGATCGTCACCGAGCGGAGTGACCTCGCGCACGAAGTCCGCCGACACTCCGGACAACCTCGCAAAGAACTGCTCGGCGTCGCGGAGGGTCGCGGAGAGGCCAACCCACATGACAGGACCGCCCGCGAGCTGTCGCCACCGACGGAGGACATACGCGGCTTGGGCGCCGGACGATCCCGAATACGTGTGGGACTCGTCGAGCAGGACGAGACGGGTGTGGACCTTTGCTCGGGGTCCGACGCCAAACACGTGACATGACCAGTCGTCGGCGAGCGAACGATTCAACATCTCCGTCGTGGTGAACACGATGTCTGGAGGAGCATCCTGCATCTCCATGCGGGTGAGCGCGAGTTCCACACCGTTCACCTCCGCCCCACACGTGCCACAGGTCAGGCGACTGCGGTTCGCCCGACGGTCCTCGTCCGACCACTGAAGGCTGGCGCCGCACTCCTTGCCACCGGGTAGTCCCGGGCAGACGAGGAATGCGCAGATACTGGCTCCAGACCGTCTGATCTGGTGCCAGCCAAGGTACGGCGGCAGGGGCATTGACCCACCACCCAAGGGCGTCTGCCCGAAGTAGGCACCGATGCGGATTGCCGGAAGACTCGCATCTGCGGCTCGGATTCGCCTGACTTCGCGCAGTGTCGCGAGGAGCTGGTCCTTGAGCAGTTCGTTACGGGGGTAGACGGCAAGGACTCGTGTGCCCTTCCCGCGATCCGGATCAGTGACCAGGTGCAGCAACGTGGGAAGGTAGAAGGCGAGGGTCTTTCCGCTACCCGAGCCGGCGGTGACGATGCACCCGAGATCGTGGGTGCTCGAAAGTCCGCGCAGGATCTCGGCGGACGCTTCAACCTGGAACCGCGACAGCCATCGTGCATGTTCCTCACTGTCGCCCTCGAGCAGAGCGCTGAGGGCACGGCGAGCTTGAGGGGACGCTGCGGGACCACCAAGTCGCTCCTCGACTTCGTGGCGATCGAACACACGGGCTGGAAATTGTCTCGGTCGCACCAAGAAGCGAAAGTCGGCGACGAGTCGAGCAGCACTCTCCCATGGTCGACCGTCGAACTGCTGCCGTAGGTAGGCAAATAAGCGCACGCCCTCCGCCATGCGGCTTCGGTACGCCAGCGGTGTCGTGCGTGGCACTTCAAAGAGGAGCTTGCGACGCTCCAATTCGTCGATCACATCATGAGGGGCACCGTCCACGTGGGGAGCGATGAACTGTTCGATTGCATGACGAGTCAGAGTTCTGTCAAGGATGCCCCACGTCAGGAAGCGGGATTCGTACCGCTCGATGGCATCGAGCGCAACGGTGACGTCAGAGTCAATGCTCACCGACGATGGATCCGGAATTCGTCGAGTAACTGCTCCTCCTCGAGTCGGGAACGGACGTCGGCCGTGAGCAGGGAGAGCCGTGCACCTTCGGGTGTTGCGGCAGCTCGCAGGAATGCCTGAACGTCCGGACGCTCGCGCTCGAGGGCCTCGACGAGCTTCGGGAACTCTTCGTTCCAGGTTGCCACCGCCTGCTGACGCGCGCGTCGGCGCTCGAGAAGGTCGGCTACTCCCGCAGGAGTGAGCACTTCTGCCGTGACCGTGATGTCACGGAGTAACTGCTCGCGTCGATTCTTGAGCCTCACCACGACCGCCGCGTAGCCAGGTACGTCGGGGAGCGGATCATCGAGCGTCGACGGCAACGTTGCGTCGCGTTCGCTCACAAGCGTCTTCGCGATGAGTCCTGCCATGCGGCCGACAATGGCGTCAGCGTCCCCAAGCGCCTCCTGGAAGGTGCGGCCACCGAGGAGTTGGATCGCGTTTGCCTCGTCGAGTTCGGGTGATTGCAGCCTCGTCGCAGTCGTTCTCAGCCGGGTTCGGGCGCTCTTGGCAATGTCCACGGTGCTCCTGTCTGGCCAGGCAGGCGGTACGCCGGCCTGCTGCAGATCTCTGGCCAGATCACGCGCGCCATGAAGTCGGTCTACAGACGCGTGACTTCGGTTTGCAATGAGAGTGAGTTGCTGCTGCAGTTGAAGGCTCGTTCCCTGCCGTCCGCGATCCATCAGCTTCGAATGGATGAGGGTGGCACGGTCTTCGAGCGTTGTCACTCCTCACCCCCGATGACGACGACACTTAGGGCGTCTGCAAGCTCACGGATGCGAAGAGCCGCCTCGCCCGGGCCGATCTCGGAACCCGCGGCGCGTGGCTCGTCGTCGAGGCGGTTTTCGAGCACAGCGAATACCTCGCTAACCCTGGAGCAGTATCCGAGCAACGCGTCGAGGGCCGGGGAGGGGTCAGGCACAAGGTCCCAGAGTTCGCGGTTTGCCAATTCGGCACGCCGAGAGAGTGTGGTCATCACAGCGGTGACGTCATCGGGAACCGCCTTGGCAAGTTCGGCGAGATCGGACATGGTCGTTGCTGTGGGGAGCAGACCGGCATTGTGCGCGAGATCGACAGCGATCTCGACCTCACTGCGGACCTTGGTCCATGCCTGCCCCCTCCCGACGTGGGTGCCGAGACGGTCGAGCAGTCGCTCGACCTCTCGCCATGACTCTTCGGCGGTCCGTCGCTGTAGCAAACTCACCTGTCGCTGCAGGTCCACGAGGTCTTCCGAACCGATAAACGGTTCAGGCAGCAGCCGGATCGTGTGGGCCTTTTCAAGCTGTTGAAGTATCGCCGCGCTGTCGAGAATCGACGACGCACCGCTTCCCTTCGCCGACGTGACGCTCCGCTCCACGACCTCGAGAGCCCTCTGGCGAGCACGCAGGACCTGCTTCGACCACGTCTGCCAAACAGCTCCGCGCGGCGAGGGGTCCGGCCGCGCCTGCAGCACAACCTCGAGGGTCTCGCCAGCCGTCTGTGTATCCGTAACGCCCGGTTGGCTCGTGAGCGCCAGCAATCGGATCGCGGGATCGAGATCGACCGCCCGGCATCGTGCGACGTTCGCCAATTCGTCCGCCCAGCGTTCGACGAGTCCGACGAACTCTGCAAACTGCTCGTCGCCTGTGGAAGGCCATCTGCGTTCGCGATCGGCGGTCAGCAGCGCCTTCAGAATCACCGCCATCCTCGCCGACCGCTCAATTTCAATCGAGAATGGTCGCTCCACTTCGGCGCCGCCACCTTGTGCCGCCTCGATGTTGATTGAATTCAGTTCGAATCGGACCGTTCCAACGTCGAATTTCCGATTCGTACCGCTCACCCGAAGGCCAGTGGGTCCGCTCCGCACTTGCTCCAGCACAGCGTCGAAGATGAACTGCCGAATCGTGCGAGCGATAGGACTCGGGAGCACCTTCTCTTCGTTCGCCCAAGCCTCAACCTCTGGCCAATCCCTTGGCCTTGGTCTTAGCCCCGACCCCTCAGGATCGGGAGGCGGCCCAGCCCGGTCCGCGCCACTGAATTCCGGCAGGCGGAAGGCAGTGTGGATGACCGCGTCGAGATTGGTGATCTGGTTAACTGGTTCGCTCGCCCAGAAGCCAAGGAGCGCGATCCTGCGATCACCGTCGGACGTGCCATCGAGGGATGTGCGTACCTCAGTTGAGACTGAGCGGCGCGTGTTGTCCAGGGACGCAGCGAACCGCTTGGACGGGAACCGTCCGTCAGGTAGCTCGGCTGCAGCGAGGTCGAGTGGGTCGCGAACGACATGCCGCAGCACCTCCCGGGCGTCGAAGCGGCCGGCATTCGTCATTTGCGAGACCAGTCGAACAAGGCGATCGACGGCCACATCATTCAGCGGGTAGAAGCCGTAGTCGTTCGCGTCCGCGCCGAAGCCGGCATGGCACTCCTCGCGGAAGTCGCACGTATCGCAGGCATTTGGCACCCATTCCTCAGCCGGACCAGACGTTCGTACATCCCGGAGATTCGATGCGCCCACACGGATCGCATTGAGGTACCGTCCCACGAAGGTGCGGGATTGATCGCGGGACACGTGATCTCCGAGTCGAAGGTTGAGGCTGTAGTGGCGAGCACGACTGGTCAGCGTCTCGAAGCCCGATGCGAGTTCGCCGTCGGTAACAGCGATCACGACGCGCATGACGCACCGATCGCCTGCTTGGCCTTTGCCTTCAGTGAACACTTGGGCAAGCTCGCGGTCGATGCCATGGATCACGACGAGGTCCTCGATGTAGAGCACAAGTTCGAGGCCGCGGCGAGCAATCTCCTCACGGACCTCGTCGAAGACACTCGTCAGATCGATCCCGGTACCAATGAACACCGCAGCCTTCGCAGCAGCGAGTTCCCGATTGAGGATCTCAATGGCAAGACTCCGCAACCGTTGGTGGCTAGCCAGTTGCCGTATGGCCTGCTGGGCGGGCGCGCTGGCCTCAAGCAGGTCTGCCGGGCTGAGGGGCAGATCCCCATCGCGAAAATAGAGATCGTGTTCGTTATCGTCCGCCAGCCTTAACCCCTCGTAGCCAAGCCGAGTGATCCGATGCAGAGCGCCTTCCTCGCGGAGGAGGTGCTGTTTGAGCACCGGGTCATCGAGGATGTGGGGTAATTGCCTTCGAACCTGGACTTCGTACGGATCCACGGAGTCGCTCACGGTTGGAAACTGAACGCGATGTGCTAGTTCATGAAGGACTTTGCTCTTTGCCTCCGGAAGGTCGCGTATGGAGTTGGAGGCCAGCTTCAACTGCTCGCGAAGTTCGCTGACACGCGGACCCGCAAGGCCGGCCAGGATTGTTTCGATCACCCGTCGAAGGCTGGTGTTGCGCTTCTCGATGTACACCTGGTGCCAATCGGTATGGCCGGCGCACGCGGAGTGCAACCACTTCACCATATGGCTCTTGCCCGTGCCGACTGCCCCAGAGATCACGGTGACTTGTGGGTCGTTGCCAACAACCGGCCGCGAGAACTCGGTGAGGAGGACATGTTCCTCGATCAGTTCGCCAGTGGTCGCGGCCGCGCTCGCCAGACGAAGCAAGTGCAGTGGCTGGTGCGTCGCGAGGAAGATCGAAGCATCGCTCGCAGGATCGTGTTCGACACTCGCGACGTCAATGGGAGCGACACGGTCGACATTCTCTGGTTTCCAGCAAACGAAGGACTCGAAGCTCATCTCCCACCTGCTGGTGCGATGTGCGAGTAACGGACACTTCGATCGCCCCTAATCGGGAAGGCAAAACTTTCGTGGTCCGAGAGGGCGAGGAGCTGGATTTCCTTATTGAGGTGGAGCACCTGGAGGCCGAGGGCGAGGCCCGGCGAGACGTGGTCGAGGCGCGCTTTCTCGGGAAGTCGGGTGCGCAGGGCATTCGCGACCTTGCCGCGATCGGAGTAGGGCATCAGCGGGCCGAGTCGATCGAGGAGCTCAGCGACCGTCAATTGAGAGGTGACAAGAGGTACGACCAGGTGCCGCAAGGCAGCGGAGGGGTCGACGAAGAGCAGCGTCGTTCCGGTACTGAGGTTGAAGAGGCGTCCGAAGCCAAGATAGGTGACCCACCGGAGCAGCGATACGTAGCGCTCACGATTTCGGATGATCCAGTCACCGATGTTGTCTGAAATGTGGGTTTGGTAGTCAAAGAGTGTTTTCCCGGAGCCATGCTCGAATGCTGCAATTGGTTCGAGCGGATCCGGAATCGAAAATAACAACGCGGTGGCGAAGGCAAGATCCTCCGCCCCCGCCGTCGGATCATCCTTGTCAAGCTCATCTTGCGAGGCGGCAAGAACAGTGTCTCTGAGAAATGCGGCGAAGTTGGAGGGAGTCACCGCATCGCACGATGTGAAACGGGTCCGGACACTCGCGGTCGCGGTGACGATGCGATGACCCACTGTCTGTTGTTCGACGAGTTGCACAGTTCGTAGTGCGGCGAGGGATGTCCTCGCGATGGTTCGCCCGCCCAGCTTGAAGCCTGTCGCCGAGTCCGGTGCGTCCGTCGACTCCTCGGGGACGCTCCGGCCAATGGCCTCGACGAGGCCGAGCGGCGCGACCAAGCGGAAGAGTTCATCCTCAGGGAGGGATCCGTCGCTCGCCAGAAGAGCGCGGATCAGGAACCGCATCGCCTCGGGGAGGACGTCGGGTGGATTGAGGAAGGGCATCTAAATCCTCCCGAGAGCGGTGGCTAGATCTACCGAGGGCCGGAGCAGTTCACGCAGAAGCGCCTTCGAGCGACGTGGGCCACGCTGATGGTGCTCGTGGATAATTACCAGGGCGTCGACCTCGTTTCGGGCTTGGAGAATCCGCTGCAGCGCCACTTCCCCGGCGTCGGGCGGCAGCACGACGACAGAAGCCAGCGGAGATGGCCAATCCCGATCCAACCAGCTGCCAAGCATTTCCGCCGCGAACCACGCAACTCCCGCTCGTTGAGTCATGCGCTCGACGATGCGCCGACCATCGACTGGAACCACAAGGAGTCGAATTCCGCCGTCGACGAGTCGTCGGATGAGCGGTTCCAGTTCATCCCACGACGCGGCCAATGTACCGATGTAGGTGATGGAGCAGGAGTTGCCGATACCGAGCAGAGGTAGTAACTGCGCCGGCTTCGCCCGGTGGCTGCGGGAGAGGTAGGGGGAAGGCAGTCGCGTGCCGCCGGACCACGGCAGCTTGCCCGTCGATCGGCAAACGGGGCATCCCCCGCAGCGGACATCAACGTGAGCAACGTCACCAGTGGACGGGTGCAAGGTGTACGCGTGCGCAAAGAGCGCATTGTGACAAGTTTGCAGATGGTCGACGAGGGTCTCCAGCTTCGCGAGGCTCGCCACAGCCGCGCCACCGCTTCTCTGCCTTGCCTGGACAAACCGACTCTTGAACAGCTCCTCGTCGTCGAGATCGCCGTGCAGCACGTCGATCTGTACCCGCTTGAAGTGCGCTTCGTAGAACGCCTCGATGTCGGCATCGCTCTCCGTCTTGGGAACAGCGAGTGGGGGAGACCAGTGCAATCGCACCATGCCGGCCAGTTCCATCATCGTGAGGGTGTGGAGGTTCCAGCTGAGGTTGGCATCACTTGATGGTGCAACCACGGCATGGTGCGCGGCGGTCAGCGAGACGCTGAGGCGTCCATGTACCGTCGCCGACCCGTCATGCATTGCCCGCCAGCGCAGCCACGCCTTGTCCGGACCGATGTTGTCCTGTGCCGAGAGGCGTTGCGCAACCTGGCGGTCGGCAGGACTGTGGATGAGGAGGGAGACCGAGGCGTTGCCGTCCCGACCGCCACGTCCGACCTCCTGGTAGAACCTGTCAAGACTCTCGGGAACGCAAACGTGAACGACGGCGCGGATGTCTGCAATATCGACGCCCAGGCCGAACGCGCTTGACGCCACGACTATGTCACGGTCGTCACGAACTGAACCCTCGCAACGCAGGGCGGAGATGGCCGCTTGCCGCTCGCTTGTGTTCGACGTGCCGGTTACCGCTGCGACCCGAGAGAACCCGGCATCTCGGAGCCAACGGATCACGTCACGGGTGTTGACCGCTTGCTCCCCGGTGACAAGGGAGGTGTACACGATCAGCGGCCGCGGAAGATGGCGAATCACTTCAACGAGGCACTGGCGCTTGTCCTCGTCGGTACACCTGATTGACCAATACGCTGGTTCCGGCCGAGTCGCCTGTGCCGCGACGAGCGTGAGTTCGCCTTCAGCAAAGAAATGTTCCAAGAGACGTAAGCCGTGGTCGTCGAGCGTGCCGGTGAGCAAGACGGTCGTGAAATCCGCGTGAGCCCCGGTTGCGAGCGACTTCAGGCGACGCCGAAGTCCGGCCAGCGCCTGGAATGCGGGACGGAACGCGCCTCCCCACGACGCGACGATGTGGGCCTCGTCGATGACGAAGTAGCCAAGGTTGCCCTCAGTGGCCAGAGCTTCAAGCGTCGGCGCGAGGGATGTGATCGTTGCTTCTGGTGACGTAACAACGATCCACTGCTCGCGCCCGCGTAGGCGAGTGCGCAGAGCTTCCTTCTCTTCCTCACGGAGTCCTGCATGGTACGCAATTGGACCATGCAGGTCGTAGTCCTCGGTTAGTCGTCGTTCGAGGTCAAGTGCAAGCGACACCGTCGGTACCACAAGCAGCGTCATTCTCGGTTTCGCGAGAAAGGCTGCCGCTGTAGCAACAAGGGTCTTGCCTGTCCCGGTCGGCAGCACCGCCAAAACGGTCTCTCCGGGCTGAGAGGCAAGGACGGCTCGAATCGCCTCGCGCTGGGCTGGGGTGCGGTAGTGCTCGCTCCCCCCGCTGACTCTGGGTAGGAATGGATCACCGGGAACTGCCTGACTGGGCTGGCGGAGCTCGCGGTTCGCCGCGGCGAGTTCGGGCGATACACCGTTGTCGGCCCATGTCGGAAGCCACGGTTGTGCAGTGACCGCCCACTCCGGCGCCGTGGAATCAGCAGTCGCGCGCGTGAAGTGGGCACTACCCCAGTCATGAGCCGTGGGCCAACCTGTCCCGTGCGGTACGACAATGCTGGCGTATCCCCTGCGGACGGCCTCGGCACGTACGAGCGCCACGAGGTCCGGAGCCCCGACTTGCTGCTCATCGTGTGCTGTCAGTGCTCGCAATAAGCGGGCGTCGGCCGCTTCACTCGCGAGCTGCCGAAGAGACAGTCTCACTCGCGTGGCCTAGTGAGAATGACCACACCACAGCTGGCGGTTCGTACGTGTGGCGCACTCACCGCGGCACGAACCAGGCCAAATTGTGTGGCAGTCGCAGTGGCATCGAACGACTCGTGGAGAGCCTGGGCTCGTGCCGCGAGTTGCGCGACAACTCGGGTTTCGTCCCTGTCGACTGCAAGTTGTGCTCTCTCGAGACTCTCGGTCACCTGCGCCCGGGCGAGCACCTGGTTCGTGGCCTCGGATTCCGCGGTCCGACATGTAGCCGGCCAGTCGATACCGGCGGTCAGTTGATGAAAGCGTTCGATGTCGGTGCCGAGGTCGGTGGTGGGCCGGTGCAGGAGTTGGGACCTGAGATTAGGCGGTACTTCGCCGCGACCGGGAACGAACCAGATCGGCTCGAGGATCGGCGACAGGTGTTTCAGCGCCTGGCGCTGCAACGCCATCCGTTCATCGGCGGTGGGCATGTCACTGGTGATTACTGGTTCGATGAGGACGTCGAAAAAAAACACTGGTAGCGGGTATGACTCTTCTGGCAGCCCAGCGTATTCTTGGAAACCGGCGAAGGTCGTTCCGCGGCTGTCCTGCAGACACAACTCGAAGAGCGCATCGACCAACGGCTGTCCCGGGCGCAGGAGTGCGACGCCCTCGCCACCGTCTTGTCGTCTCAGTGCATAGCGTCGATTGAAGCACTCCAGGCCGATGTGCCGAATCTCCGACTCCGTGAGCAGGGGTGGGTTCCTTGTGCTGATGCCGAATCGAAGTGTTCCGCTCGACTCCGATGCGGTGAAGTTCAGGGCTCGGCCGACCCAGGAAGCGGTTGCTTCACCCAGCGCCTTGCCCTTCTGATCGATATCGACGAGTCGCTCAAAGAAGCGCTGCTGTTCGTCGTCGTCTTCGACTGCGTCGAGAAGATCCTGCCCCTCAATGTGCCGCCTGAGCTTCTCGAGTTCTTGCCGCTCGCGCTCAACTGGAACTCCGATGCCAGCAAAGCCAGATTCGAGGGCTCGCTTGACAGCCGCGTGCTCGCGCTCGGGCAGGGCGTACTGCAGTGTGGCGCTTGAGCGAGTGAATATTTCGAAGGCGCCATCGAGGAGGCGCGTCCAGGCTCCGGTGATGACATCGAGTGGGTCGTCGTCGGCGACAACGGTGGAAAGCACAGGTTCGAGGTGTTCCCCTTGCAGCGTGAAGCGATCGAAACGACCCAGTCGTTGCTCAAGTTGGTTGGCTGACCAGGGCAGGTCAAGATGTAGCACCTCACGGATGAACTGCAGGTTCCAGCCCTCTTCGGCGACCGTGTCGCAGACGAGGAGGGCGCACAGATCGTCACTGCGAGCCCGATCGTGCTCACGCTCGAGTTCACTGATCGACATGTCGGCCAACAGCGCGGCGACACGACGCTCTCCGTAGCTCTCCTTCATCTGCTCGTAGGCGGCCCGAGCGACGCTTGTATACGAAGAGCACGCAGCAACTTTGCACGTGTTGACCTTCGACCAGGCCCAATCCGCCATGGCCTCTAGGCGGCTATCGACCTGATCAGGATCGAGAGCCTCTCGTAGCCAATCTGCGAGATTGGCGCCGAGCGCGTGCCCGCGCAGGACCGCGAGCGCCTTCTGTTCGAACGGCAGGACACCAGTGACGTCCTCGAACTCGAGGGCTCGTTGGAGTGCCCGCACCGCCGGAGTTGCGGCGCTGCATCTGGCGGCGACCACACGGAGCAACTCTGGACCAGGTAGTTCACCGTCATCGACAAGGCGGCCCCGAAATCGATCGAGTGCCTCGACGATGCCCTTTCGCCGGCTGTCGACATCAATGAGTCGCCACACGTCGCTTCGCGCTCGCTGGCGAACTGGGAACGCAAGGGCCAGGCTCGCGGTGCGCCGAGTTCGGATAAGCCGGCGGTGCACGCGGTAGGTATCGCTGACGTATTGCCGCACCAGCCGCGCTTCGACCTGTGCCCAGGTCTCGTCGTGTGACGAGACTGCCTCGGCGAGCCGATCCAGCATGTGGGCAAGCTCGAGATCCTCGGGAAACGAGTTACGAAGCGTGTCCACTGCGTCGCTCAGAAGGAAGAGCGGAGTATCCTGCGCGAGAAGGGTGATGGCGTCGCCGATCTCGTCTCGCTGTTCAACTCGAACGCGAAACGCACCAAGATCCTCAAGTCGGTAGGTGTCGGGGTCGAGAAGATGCAGAAGCCGGAGGAACGCGTCTTCGTTCGAGCGGACAGGTGTCGCGGATAGCAACAGCAGCGACGGAGTTGTCTTCGCGAGGTGTTCGACTTCGTCGTACAAGCCCGGCTCGGCGTCAGCGCCGGTCAGTCGATGGGCCTCATCAATGACGAGTAACGTCAATGGCGTCTGGTCAGCGGCCGATGTCTGCAATGCCGCGCGGTAGGGCGCGACATCGACTCGCCCGCCGTTGAGTCCTTGAATATCGAACTTCTCTTCCAGTTCGCTTTCCCATTGTCGGATCAGTGGTTCCGGGACGAGCACGAGGCCCCGAGCGTCAGGTTCGTCCAACAGCGTCTGTCGGATGACCATTCCGGCCTCGATGGTCTTTCCGAGGCCGACCTCATCAGCGAGGAGGTAGCGGCGTACCGGATCGAGCAGTACGCGGCGAGCCGCGTTGACCTGGTGCTGGTGAAGCTGAATTGCGGATGATGAGATTCCGACGAGACCCTCAGCGGCTGAGCGATGCTCCAGTACCTTGCGCATGAAGGTGCTGCGATTGCGCTGAATGAATCGGGCGTCGGTCGCTCGCGACATGAGTAGTCGAACCGGATCTGTTAGGGGACGGGACCAGCGAACCCACAGCTGCTCCGAGGGCAACTCGGCGTTCTGTTTCCCCAAGAAGGCGACGAGGTAGGCCGCGGTGTTGTCATCTGGCTGTTCCAAGACTCGGCCAACCCGCCACTGTCCATTGTCGTTCCACCAGACCCGGGTCTGCGGCTCCAGCGAAGCAGCCTGCACTTGATCGATCGGAAACTCTTGACGGACGGTGCCTCCGACAACTGGGGCGTCAAAGAATTCGACGACCGCTGTGGAGTCGTTCAGCGCAAGCAATCTTCCGAGATCGCTTCCCGCGCAGACGAAGGATCCTGTGACCGGAGGACCCTGATCATTTCCCATCGCAGGATGATCAGGCGTTTGGCGCGTCGCTGAGTACTCCGTAGCCTGTCGGTGATCGGACAATCGTCGTTCGAGGAACGGTTCGCAGCGCCCTCTGTTCCACAATGGTCCTCAAATCGCCGAGTCCGACACGACACGCAAACTTCGGTGACGCTTCGCCCATTCTGTCGCGGTCAGTCCGGGACGCCGCAGGTGGCCCCTACGGCTTGAAACTCATCCGAGATGCTACGACTGTGTTGTCCGAACGGTAGTTCTGTCGCGGCTTTGATCCTCAATTCTACGTGCACGAATCTTGTATCAATTCTGCGAAACCTGCTCCAAGCTGGTCGCTATCAAAGTCGATCCGAGCGAGTGGTCGGCTGATTCCATACGCGTGCTTTGTATTCGAAGAGTAGGAAATTTGTAAGTAATTGAATGTCGCGTGGCGTATTCTGTAATTCGTTCCACCTGCGATAATGCTGTGGCCCAAATTCCCACGAGCCCGAAATCCATTTACATGCGTTCGCCAGCGGAGAAAGGTCGGCTGCAAAATCCCCTTGCGACGGCCCTCCCGACCGGCAGTACCGGTCACATATCGCATCCATGACGAAGCCCATGCTTACGATGCCGACTCCGTGCATGAGCCTGGATCGCCGCGGCGGCAGTCCCCACGCATCGGGAAAAGTCTGCCTCACGGCAGTCCAAAAGCTCATCAGCAGACTCAGCATCGCTTCTGAGTCTCCCGTGCCAGTGACTGGATCGCGATGGCGATATAGCGCGCCGTCACTCAAGCTGTTCTCAACCATCCTGAGCACAGAGTTGTCCTTGATTACGCCTTCGGGAGTCGTGGGCGTATGAATCATGCGCTCCAAGGGAGATCCGGGCGTGTAGTTGAGTCGATCAACCAAGGACGCGGGGAATCGGCGAAGTTGGAGTGAAGTTGGCAATGTGCCTGTCGTTGTCGGGAGAAGTTCATGGATAAGTCCCTTCGGCAACGGCTTTGTGGAATTCACCAAGATGAATTGTGACCGTTGTTCAGAGTCGGAGTCTGTTACGAATGCCGTTACACAGACCGGGAATGACTTGACACGAGCGTCTCGAATGGCTGCGCAGCGCTGCTGTCCATCTACGACCCAACCTGGCCTGTCCTCCGGCGGGGCGTTGTGATCGACGGGAATCACAAGCGTTCCGGGGCACACCTCGTTGTGCGCACCGTTTGACAGGCTCGATTCAAAGCTGACTCGCTTGTCGAACGCGAGAACGAGTGCATTCGGCACTATCGGATCCTCAGATTCGAGATATCGGCGAATCGACGCGATGTGTGACAGCACCTCTGGTCTCTGATAACCCTGGATATTGGCTGCGCTGTCACGATGCACCCGCGAAACGGTGGCAAACAGGGGAAGTTGCTTGCCATCGACGGCGAAGCTATAGAGCGTGCGATTCGGACCCTGATGAACCTCAAGCGCGGGAAGGCGAAGAACTTCTTTGGAGACGAGATTCGGCGGTTGGGTCGTCTTTCTCATCAGGCGGCGGTTCCTTCCAACGCGCGACTAAGTCGCTGGCTGAAGACATAGAGATTGTGAAATCCACGTCGCTTGTTGCGCTCTGAACCACGGAATATGGCGATGTCGATACCTGCCTCTTTACAAATGCCGCAGCCACACGTCTTCCACGGCTGGTTTTCGAGCGTCTCTCGGTAGGCGTTACTGCGGTCCTTGCGCGTGTCATCACAGAGTTCGTCATATGCACGAAGTGCGCGAAGCACGGTGGGCACCTTGATTTCCCCGTCGTCGTAGCGGTGAAGGGCGTTGAGGCAATCGCGCTCGAGTTTGATGGCGCGATCCTGTAACACTTGGCCTGCCCTGATGCGCCCTCGTAGCTTCGGGTTGCCATCAACCTGTGGGACCCGGAGCGCCGTGTAATTGCGATCGAGGACGTAATAGTTGTCTGTGTCGTCCTTGAACGACTGACGGAAAGGGGAGGTCGAGTCAAAGCTGGTCACTCCAAACGCTGCAAATTCCTCGATGTGATCACAGCGCGTGATGCCGAGCAGGTGAAGTTGTGTTTGCTGCCTCCGAACTTTGCTGACCGCCTTGAGACACGCGAGTACATCGTTGGTTTTGAGCGGCACCATTCCGCCGAGAGCGATTCTCCGATAGCCAATCCGCTGCAGCTCCTTGACGCTTTTCGCGTAGGAACTCGCGCTCCAGCCTTGCGCGACTCCGACCGGTTCAAAGGAGACTTTGCGTGTCCGACAGCGTCTGAAGAATTGTCGAGCGAGCTCAACTGTGAGTTCCTGTCGTCTGAGCCACGTGGCTGCGTGGGGGTGTGAAGCGCTGGTATCGGCAGCGGGGTCGTAGCCGAGGATGACGTGGTCGACGGAAATGCCAAGGTCGAAGCCACATTCCGCATAGAAGTCGATGACGTCGTCAGGGCTATAAGGGGGTTCATCGTCTCGGACGTACGAGAACGCGCCGCAATCTCCCATGGTGGCAAGCCGTGGTCTGGTTGTTTGGTCCAGTCGGAAGAACTCGCGCACGCCGACGCGGTAGAGGCGGTGACGTTGGGCGATGCTGTATCTCCCTGAGGCTTGAGGGAGTCCGTCAACGATCGTCTTCGAGACGAGGAGACCATCAAAAGGAGGATCTGCGAGCGCTTCGTGCGCGTATCGGTCGTCGCGCTGACGTACGCGGTAAATCGAACGCTGCTCGGTGACAAAGTCGAAGCTCGGATCGATCTGATCCTGGCTGTCCGGAAAGAAGAACTTCACGCCTGGCCTGCTTTGGCGTGGATGTAAACACGGATGAGAAAGTTCGACAATTCGTTGGTATGGCGGGGTACGTTCTGAATCTCGTTCCAGCGCAAATCAAGTCCCTCCCAGGTGCCAGCGGTCCAGTGGCAAGAAGGGGCGACGAGTGCCAGGTCTTGGAGGATCTGCTTTGAGCGACCCTCTTGTCGTGGGTCGGCTGTAGCCATTACGCGATCCATTAGGCGACCCATGGCCCGTATGCCCGCGCCATGCATGAGTCGGCTCTGAGTCGGAACCCTTCCCCATGCGTCCGGGAATGTCGCCTTCACGGCTGACCAATAGTCGAGGAGGAGTCGCCAGATGCCCGTGAAGTCTGTTTCGCCACTCGTCAAATTGCGGTACGGAAACAGACAACCCGAAGGTGATGTGAGACTTTCCTCGAGCATCTTGACGACACTCGTGTCGGCGATGACCGCTTGAGGCCGACGCTCTTTACTGGTCGAGGCACGTTTTATCAATCCGAAGAACGGCGACGACTCATCGGAATTGAGTAGGTCGCAAAGCGCGGACGGCGTCCGCCGTAGCGCGAGTCGCGGTGGAAGTGGACTGCTAATCGTCGGGAGAAGTTCCGTGACGAGCCCGCGAGGAAGTGGTTTAGCGTTATTGATGCGGAGAAACTGGTCCCGCTGAAGGTCGATTGAATCTGTGACAAAAGCATTGATCGGGACCGCAAAGTCCTGTCGCTTCGCTCGAGACAACGCCAGGGCTCGCTGCTGACCGTCGACGATCCAGCCCGGCTTCGGTTCGTCTTCGCGCGGCAGTGGAATCTCGAGCTTCCCTGCTGCCGCCGAGCCGTCGCCAATCATTGGGCCACGACCCGAGGTGAATCGGATGGACGACGGTAACGCGATGATGATTGGGTTGGGAAAGAGCACCCGATCGCCGTCGAGATACTCGATGATCTCTTTGATGTGGCTGCGCACTTCTGGGCGCTGGTATCCAATGAGGTCGCCGGATTGATTTCTACTCACGCGCGAGATATCTGCGATTTGCAAGATCTCGTGTGCAGTCAGACTGAAGACGTAGAGGGCGCAATCGGGACTCTGCTCGATGCGCAAAGCCCGGCGCGTCAACATCGTCTTAGTTTTCGAGGTCACCGATATACACCAACCTCGTTTCGGAAGATCGCTGCGAAGCGTCCCTGCTCGCACGCTGAACCAGAATCTCGAAACTCGCGAAGCAACCTGGTGTGGCTGGTCTCTGCTTCCGATCGCAATCTCTTTCGAATAAATGAACGTACTTGCGTGTCACTCACGGTGCGCCGGTTGTATCTGGGTATCGGAGGCTGAGCGGCGAGCAATGACAACAGCAGATCTCGCGTGGCGTCGCGGCCATCGATCCCGGTGGTCAGCACACGTTCAGCGACTCGAACGTTGAGCGCTTGGCGCGTACCGCCGAGAACATGTTGGAGACGGGCATCGACCGGTAGCAAGAAGTCGCCCAGTTCCGAGTCGGCCTTGGTCCCTGCAGAGATGATGCTGAAAAGATGCGCGTTGTCGAGTTGAGTCAAGGCTTGGAGTACGTCCGCCCGACATGCGCGCAAGTACACCTCGGAGAGAACGAGAAGCATCCCCGCGGACGGGTCGCTCGCTGCGAGTTGTGCGAGGGATCGTGGCCCAAGATTCGGTCCGTTCCAGGTTGCGAGTGCAGCCCACCACTCGCTGGCACCATCGATCCCGTTGGGAACGGTGTCGGGGCTTCCAGCCGCGAACGTTGCGGCGTAGGGGCAAATCGGGGCATCAAGGGAAATCAGTCCATAGCCCGCGGAACACACCCAAAGATCGATTCGCCTTTTTGATGTTGAAGCGGACGCTTGGATTCTGCGCACTGCATCCCAATGCTCTCCGCAGTACATGCCGAGAGCCGGTCTCGCGGCACTCGACGCCTTGGTAATGCGCGCAATCCAGGTCGCTAGCCGCTGTTCGACATTGACTCCAAAAATGTTCCGCAATCGCAAGTTGTCGGGAACGGGCGCGCACTTGCGATTCGTGCAGGAGACAACGACTCGGATCTTTGAAGGCCGTTGATCAGATGTCATTGAAGACCTACGGGTGTGCCGTCACGGCGACGTCGTTCGACCATGTCAATCGGGCAAACGCGCCATGGTTGTGGATGCTTTCGTCGCTAATCGCCTCGACGCTGAAGCGCTCCAGTCGATCGTCCCTTCGGAGTTGCTCGGTTACCTCGCGCACCATGTCTTCAACGAAAACGGGGTTGTCGTATCCGAGCATCGTCACGTGGCGCTCATCAGTCTCGCTTGAGAAGCGGGTATATAGGACTCGATGCGGAGGACTCTGCTATTGCGATTAGGTCATTCATCCAAATCCGGTCCGCATCATCGCTGACGTTCATGGCCGGCGCGGCATCGATGGTGATGTATCCACGCTGGTTGTGAGCGCCGTAGTCACTGATCGCCTTGCTGCATGGGCAGACACTCGTGACGGGAACTCGCACGTTTAGCGACATGCGAACTTCGCTGCCGTGAATGGAGGCAGATAATCCACACGGATAGTCCACGAGCGCACTTGCCCCGGTTACGGGCGCAAATCGCCTAAGGAAGTACAAGAACGATGTCTCAATGCGCGCCGACGTACTTTCGAGCCGCTCCCGGAGAACGCCGAGGATGATCGGGACGCGCTCGTAAGACAACTCGCCGGCGTGGGCGTCGAGGATTTCAATGAACCTGCTGAGGTGGCCACCCTTCTGTTCGGGGGAAAGCCCGATTGAAAGGCTGATCGTGGCGATCGTGTGTTGCTTACCCTGCTCAGGATCGAACACCGTGATTGGATAGCGAAGACCACTGACGCCGACCTGCTCAATTCCGATACCCCGATGGTCCTGTTGGCTTTGAATGTCGTCAAGGACCGTCATCCAGCGTCCCCTCGGTATGCAACGCCCGACGTACAGGTTTCACGAACGGCAACCTCGCTGAGCGGCAGGGTCGTGGCGAGGTGGTTCCAGATCCATTGGGCGAGCGTTTCGCTCGTCGGGTTCTCGAGTCCGGCGACTTCGTTCAGGAAATGGTGGTCGAGTTGGTCGTAGATGGGTGCGAACGCGGTCTTGATGTCGCCGAAGTCGATAACCATGTCGGTGTCAGGATTGACTTCACCTCGCACGCGCAGTTCGACTCGGAACGAGTGTCCGTGCAGACGGCCGCACTTGTGTCCCTCCGGCACTTTGGAGAGCCGATGGGCGGCTTCGAACGTGAATTCGCAGAAGACATCCATCACGGGATCCCTAGGTACTTGTGAGTCTGCAGACTGAGCCTCCACTGTGGGTGGGCTAGGCAGTATTCGGTTGCGAGCTTTGTGTTCTTCTCGCGTTCTGGTCCGTCCATTGGTTGCAGTAATAAGCGTTCGAACGCCAGATGTTCGAAGGATTCGGGTGGCGCTGCCGCTTGGGGGTAGACGAGTTTCAGTTCGTCGCCCCGGTCGAGCACAAGAGGCGCGCCCGCCTTCGGACTGACGCATATCCAGTCGAGCCCATCTGGTGCGCGCTGAGTGCCATTGGTCTCGACGCCAACGGTGAACCCGGCGTTGTGGAGAGCATCGACTGCCGGAGCGTCGAGCTGTAAGAGTGGCTCGCCTCCGGTGCATACGACGTAGGGTTGGGCGCGAGCGTGTGGATAGCCTTCCCATGTGGCTGCGACCGCCGCGGCCAACTTGTCTGCACTCTTGAAGTTTCCGCCGCCGGGACCGTCCGTACCAACAAAATCGGTGTCACAGAACTGACAGATGGCTTGGGAGCGCTGAGATTCGCGGCCCGACCAAAGGTTGCACCGTGAGAAACGACAAAAGACCGCGGGACGACCGACCTGGGTGCCTTCGCCTTGGAGGGTGTAGTAGATCTCCTTGACTAAGTACGACATCAGACCGGGTTCGCGACAAGTGCGGGGTCATCCAAGCCCAGTTCAGCGAAGCCCTTTTGTCGAAGAAGACACGAATCGCAGGTTCGACAAGGGCCTCCATCAACGTCTGGGTCGTAGCAGCTGTGGGTGAGTCCATAGTCGACGCCGAGCGCTAGGCCGCGTTCGATGATCTGAGATTTCGAGAGCTCAATCAAAGGAGTATGGATGCGAAGACGTTGTCTTCCTTCGACGCCTGCCTTGGTCGCAAGGTTGGCCATCTTCTCGTAGGCGGCGATGTACTCCGGCCGACAGTCTGGGTAGCCGGAATAGTCGAGGGCGTTCACGCCGATGAAGATGTCGCTGGCTCCGAGCGTCTCGGCCCAGGCAAGCGCGAAAGAGAGAAAAATCGTGTTCCGCGCTGGAACATATGTGATCGGGATTCCCGCATCGAGATCCTCGACCCGATTGTGATGGGGGACCGCGAGATCGGCGGTGAGCGCGGAACCGCCGAACGCACGCAGGTCGATGTTCGCGATTACGTGGCCCGCGACGGGCACGGCGGCGGCTACTCGCCTTGCAGCGGCCAACTCGACCTCGTGGCGTTGGCCGTAGCGAAAGCTCAGTGCATAGGGTCGGAAGCCCTGATTGGTGGCGATGGCGAGAGCAGTTGTGGAGTCGAGACCCCCACTGAGCAGGACCACCGCTCGTTTATCAGCCATCCGTCCTCCCCGAATCATCGGCGACGGCCTCCGTCACCTTTTAACTAAGGCCGAAGTGAATCGGCTCATGCCGTAGTTTTTGGCCCACTCGCAACCCTCTCGGGCGAGAATACTGTGAACCGTAGCCGCGGGGTGTGATGGTGCTTATCGAGTCCCGAGGCCAGAGGCACATAGCACCCGGGGGTGTAGCGAGGCCGTCGTTGCCATAGGTTCAGCGATCAAGGGGTTCGCGACCGGGGTTTACGATGCCGTTGACCAGGACCGGGTAACTCTGAAAGGTTCGCGGTCCCTATGAGGCGCCGCATTCGAATCAGTCGAGTTCAAGCAGCGGAAGGCTTGATAAGCGCGAAAGACGAGGAGAGTGCTTTGCGAACGGTCGAGGAAGAGTTGACGAATCCGTACGGATTCCTCGGCAGTTGGCAGACGGTTGAGACGGCGGCGGAGATAGTGGGCGTCGAATCGAATGTCTTGAATTCTCCAGCATCGACCCCAGAAGGACCGATGCTTGAGCGTGAGAGAAGTCGACACCGTTCGAATCGGGCAACGTCGCCTCGTCACCAGGGACGCGCTGCGGAAGTTCATTAGAGTGAACAGCAGGGCAAGCGATGTTTAGTGCGACGGTTTCTCATGCTGCCCGAGATCCGGAGTTCGTCCTCATCTACGCGTCGGAGTCGAGGATGACGAATCGACTTGCACTGCTCTTAGCGCTGTGCGAACAGGGATCTGAACGTCGCACGTTCCTCCAGGCCGTCGGGTCAGCTTGCCCCGCTGAGTTTGCCAAACCTCTTGCCCATGGCGGCGCTCGATGATCACCTTCCAGGAGTTCTTGAGAGCGCACAAGGAATCGCTCGGCTTCCTGCCTGACCCTGAGAAGATCGATGCCATCAGTGCACCACCCGATGCCACTCTCTACGTGGTGGCGGGGCCAGGGACGGGAAAGACAGCTTGCCTCGCAGCGCGGGTCCTCAAGCTCATGTTCGTCGATGATGTGCCAGCAGACGGCATCGTCGCCACGACGTTCACCGTGAAGGCGGCGTCGGAACTCCGCTCGAGGATCCTCGACTGGGGATTTCGCATGGCTAACCACCTTGAGGCGGACGAGCGACTGAGCCATGCGAAGCGCACCGCTGCCAACCACCTCGACGTTAATCAATTGGTGACGGGGACCATCGATAGCTTGTGCCAAGACATGCTCGTCCGGTACCGGGACCCGGGTACGCAGCCGCCCGTGTTGATAGACGAATTTGTGTCTCGGACCCTCCTTTTGCGGCACGGTCTTTTCGATGGCGGGAGGTTCCGTAGCAAGCGTCTCAACGATCTGCTTTACAGGCTTGATGCCCGCAGCAGCACGTATGGCTGGCATCTCGGCGCCAAGACGGACGTGCTGTCTGCAGTCGCAGACCGAGTCATCCATGACCAGGTGGATCTGCGCAAGTACTGCAAGCGAGGTGGCGCAGACGAGCGCTACGCCAAACAGAAGACTGATGGACGCGGTCGAGAGTTACTGGGAGGAACTCAATCGGCGACTGATGCTCGACTACGCGCTGCTGGAACGGGAGGCGTTGTCGAGAATGGAAAGGGGTGGTCTAACCGATTTCCTCGATCGCGTCCAAGCCGTCCTAGTCGACGAGTATCAGGACACGAACCTATTGCAGGAAAGGATTTACTTCCGATTGGCATCCGCCTGTGATGGCGCCCTGACCGTCGTTGGCGATGATGATCAGAGCCTGTTTCGGTTTCGGGGAGCGACCGTTGAGTTGTTCTCTGGCTTCCCTGATCGTGCGACCAGTGTGGGCTGGAAGCCACAGACGGTGTTCCTTCAGACCAACCACCGCTCCAATCGACGGATTGTTCAGTTTGTTGACCGCTACGCCCGCCTTGACCCGCAGTACCAAGCCGTTAGGGCTCTGGACAAACCAAGGCTGAAGCCCCGCGGCGATACACAGGAGGGACTTCCCATCTTGGGGCTGTTCCGGACTACCGTCACAGACCTGGCCGATGATCTTGCAAAGTTGATCCGCGCCACCTTCATCGGCCGTGGCTACAAATTGCCGAGTGGGGAGAGAATCCTCGCAGGACGAAATGGCGGGGCCGTGGGGGACGCGGCACTCCTCTGTTCAAGCCCTCGGGAGTCGAACGCGAGCGGTCCGCTTCTGCCCGGTCTGTTGCGCAACGCCTTGAGCGCTAGCAGCCCCAGCATCGCCGTGTTCAACCCTAGAGGCGAGGCTCTCCAGGACGTCCCCGTTGTGTCGGCCTTTGCTGGGACGCTCTTGCGATGCTTGGATCCCGACGGGCGCATCGAGCAGGCGACCTTCCTGCCCCCCGATGCACGCGACACGTTCACGCGATGGCGCGCTGCCTCAGTCATCGACGCGCCCCGGCGGGAGCGACGCCTCGGACGATTGGTGCACGGTTGGACGAAGCGGGATGCGCATCCTTCTGACTGGCCCAAGCGCGCGTCGGCGCTTGAACTCGTCTACACGATCGCCTATTTCTTTCCCGAACTCTACGATGACCCTGAGGGTCAGGTCTACCTTGAGGCCTTCACGAGGCAACTCTCTGCTTCCGAGCAAGTGAGCAATTTCGGTGGTCGGATAATCATCGAACCGCACGGCGAGCCTGACGCCAAGGGGCTCAGCCTTGCTGATCACAGCGTTGCGGATCTTCTTCAGGACTTCCTCGGCCCAATCGCTGCGGGCAGTGTCGATGTCAACGAGGATCTCATCGAGGACCTCCCTCGTGACCGCCTCGCGGTGCTCTCTATTCACCAAGCCAAGGGGTTGGAGTTCCCGCTAACCATCGTGGACGTCGGCTCATCGTTCAAAACCAATCATCACGCCCAGCGGTTCAAGCGATTTCCGGATCGTGGCGGTGCGCCAGAGGTCATGGAGGACCACTTCCGACCGTTCACCCCACTGTCGGCGCCCACGCGCAGTTCTGTTGACCGGGCGTTCGATGACCTGTATAGGCAATACTTCGTGGCCTTCAGCCGGGCACGGGATGTTTTGATCCTGGCCGGCCTTACTGCTGCTGCTCCGAGTGGCGCGGTTGAAAACGTAGCCGCTGGTTGGCGACGTGACGGTTCGTGTCCCTGGGCATCCCGTCGCCCATTCGAATTCATCTAAGGGCCCTCGTTGGAACTGAGCGTTCGTAAGCCGCCCTATCTCATCCCTTCGTACAGTTTGACTGGGGACCTTCTCAGCTTCTTACGGTGTGGGCTGCAGTACAGATACGGCACCCTCGGGAATCTTCCGGCGACTCGACCTGCGCAGTTGTGGTTCGGCCAGTTCATCCACGGTGTCTTGGAAGAGGCGTACAGGCGTTACAGACGTCACAGGGACGAAACCGGTATCGGATTGATCGTCGCTGGCGCGGAACTCGAAGACGTTCTCGATCTCATCGGTCGGCGTCTCGCGGTGGGTGGGCTTCGTCCGCGAAATGCCGCTCTCGAAGCAGTCGGACGTGAGCGCGCGATCGTGTCTGTCACTGAACTCGGACCTGAGCTATTTCCGATCATCAACGAAGCAGAGATCCCGCTCAGTGGCACGCGCCGTCTGCCGTTCGACCGCTGGCCAGTCTGACATTCCCCGGCGGGAGTCCGATCGCTACGAGATGGCGGGGGTTGTCGACGTAATCACCGAGGTTCAACTTGATGATCCGGTGCTCGCCAACAACCAGATCGTCCGAGCGATTGTTGCCGCGCTACCCGAACCCATGCCTTCTGAGTTCGAGGTCATCGTCGACTACAAGGGGATGCGTCGGCCACCGATCCGGACAAGCGGAAGTGGACCTGACTATTGGAATATTTATGAGTGGCAACTCGAGACCTATGCCCGCCTTCGGTCCGTCCAGCCCGGAGCGCGGCCCGTACTTGCCGGCGCATTGATCTTTGTGAACGAACTGCATCCGACGTGGGCCGATGTGCAGACACTCCGCGGAGAAATCAAGGCTGGGCTGACTGACGTCTATCCTGCGCGAAGCACGGAGGATGAACATCTCTTAGTGGGCAGGCGTGAGCGCGGATCGCCGCCCCCGGCCTTCTCATTCGGCTTCCGGCTCCAGCGAGCGTTGCGCGTCGTACCAATCTCTCCGGGCTTGCAGGATGTCGCCGCGTCACAATTCGACGAGGTCGTATTCGACATCGAACTCTCGCGTGCTCACGAGCGACGGTCTCCTCACATTCTTACGGGGTGGCGAACCAACCCTTCCGACGACGCCACGTGCGTCGCCTGCGATTGGCGAACGATTTGTCCCGCGCATCCGGACGTGGTTCCGAGCTTGCCGGTCGAAGAAGCCTGAGCGCAGAAGAGACTTATAAAGGCGAGCGAGCCACGCACTTCAGCAACTTGCCAAGCCCGGCTTACGGGGCCGCGAGCACGTCTAACTGCGCGTTGGGGGCACGACAGCAGGCCGTCAACACCGAGGCGCTCGCTGTCGAAAATCAATTTGGTTGATGATCAATTTGACAGCGCGTTGACAGCCAAACGCTGAAAAACAACGAGCGGCGATGACCAAGTCCGACCAAGAGCGAGGACGGAGATGTCCTGCTCAAACGTACTTTGGTCGGTGGCTACCGACGGCGACCATGCGTTTGGTTCGCTCTCATAACCCGAAGGTCGGAGGTTCAAATCCTCCCCCCGCCACTAAGAAACTCCAGTTCAGAGGCACAATCTGAGCGCCGCAGGCTGAAGCCCCTCCCTTAGCGGCAAAAGTCCTGCTCATGATCTTGAACCCGAAGGTCGGAGCCCGGTTGTAAGCGGGCCGCAGTCCATCGAAGTTCGCTAGATCACGAAATCGGCGGTCTGCCCGTTCAGGTCGACATTCGCCGTGCGCCGTTTGGCATCGAGCCACGAGCGAGCATGGACGTGCGTCCCAGATCGTTCGTTAGCCCACCAGGGTCGGTGGCGACGGGCCGAGGGTGGCAGAGGTCCGCCGAGGATCCGTTCGATCTCGACAAAGCTCAGGCGGACGACGGGCTCGGTCCGAGTCAACAGATAGTCACCCAAGCCGTCGTAGCGCGAGCGCCCGCGCCGGCTTGGCGCCGAACCGAGGCTGGGGGGAGGACCCGTGGGCGGCGCAGTTGAGGCTCGAGTCGGGCGATAGCGACCTTCGAGCCAGTTCAGGAACCGCTCGACGGGATAAACGTAAGTGGTAATCGTGTTGCGAGCCTTACCAGCGCCACGCAGTTCTGCCTCGTAGCGGTCTAGTTCCATTCTCAGCTCCTCGGTGGTCCAAGCAGTGGTGTCAACAAGGCAGCGCCGCGGGATAGGTCTGGTACGAAACTCGAAAAGACCTCGGCTCGTCGCTCAGCTGTCCGAGCCGAACGATGGGACGTCGACCGAGACGCTCTCGACGGAGTCGGGGATTGCGACTGAATGAAGCGGGATCGGATCCTCGCCGGGTTCGAGGAGAACCTCGCGGCGAGCTCGCGGATCACCCTGGTACAGGGCGCCATGCAGTTGGAGGTGGGGGATCGCCACACCTGTGGTGGGGACGATCGCCACCCAGTCGGATGTGACGAGCGTCCGCAACGCCGTCACCCTGGCGAGGCGGGCAACAGGCGACTCTTCCTTCGAAGGAGGAACCGCGTCAGAGCGAAGATCACAGCAAGGAGGACGTAGCAGAGGCTGTCGCTCGTCGCCTGCGCGACGGCGCCGCTACTCACAGCCGCGATTCCCTGGCCTGCGGCCCAGGCGAAGGACCAGATCGCGAAGCCCAATCCCTGGTGAAGGCCCAGACGCTGGGCCGCGTCGCTGATGATCGCCGCACTCGGCACGAAGAGCATGCCGTAGGCGGGCAAGCCGACAACGATGAGCGCGACGAGCAGCGGGGCCGGGGATGCGAAAGGTAGGAGAACGCTCACCAACACCGCACCCGCCACGCAGACGCGAATCGGCGAGACCGCCCCGCGCCGGTCAGCGATCCTCCCGATCACGGGCGACAGGACCGCCTCGAGCGCGGCCGCGCCGAGAAACGCCGCGCCGATGACGATCGCGGAGGCACCGAGGCGATTCAGTCGCAGCGGGGCGAGCACGTCGACGACCCCGAAGGCGAGGCCGCCGAGGAACGTGAACCAGATCCCGCCCATCACGCTCGGGTCCTTCACTGCTAGGAGCGCGTGACGAATTGACTGCGATGTTTCGGCCGTGGGCGCGGTGATGAGGAGGCTGGTGAGGATCAAGAATGCCCCGATCACCGACGCCGCAGAGAACGTCGGCCCCGTCCCAACTCGGCTCGCGACAGCGCCGACGACTGGTCCAAAAAGCGCTCCTGCGATCGCGGCGCCGATTGCCACGCCCAGAGCTTGCGCGCGTCGACCCGTCGGCACTTCCAACGCGAGCCACGCGAGTCCACCGGCCCAGATCCACGCACCGCCCACACCCTGTACGAAGCGAGCACAATCGAGCAGAACTGTCGAGCCTGCAAATCCAAAGACAAGGGTCGCGGCACACATCAAAACGAGTCCTGCCACGACCGTGCGCCGGACGCCAACCTTGCTCGCATACAGCCCCGCGGGTAGCGCTCCGAGGAGAGTCCCGATCGGATAGCAAGCGACGAGAAGGCCGGCGCCCGACTTCGACAGATCGAAGCGATGCGCGTAATGCGGGAGCAACGGAACGATCGCGTAATAGAAGATCGTCTCAACGAATACGACGACCGAAACGAGCGCCAAGAGCTTGACGAGTCCGCCGTATGATTCGGCTATCGAGCTGAATCGAGAGCGCACGAAGCAAGTATTGCTAATCACTCGCCGTATCGACGCTTCGAACAACCCGTCGAGGCGCGAGCTGTCACCGGCCGGCTAGGGCGTTCGGATCCCTCTTTGACCCTGCCGATCTGCTCTCACGCGATCGAAGAACGTGATCGCGCGGCGCTTCGGTCATGGGTCGATAGCTGTTCGCTCGAGCACTCGATCGAACGCAGACCGTCGAGAGGATTGAACGGAGCCAGAATCCTCGGTAGGGATTGACATACACCTAAACATTAAGAAAAGCCCGGGTCCTCTCCCCATCAGAGAGCGTCGCGCAGCGAAAGCAGTGGGCGGGGCCCCTCTTGGGGCATCGACGTTGCCAGATTTAAGGGGTGAGAGGCATGAAGCGCGTAGAGAAAAAGACAATCGCTTGGATCGGTACCGGCGTCATGGGCTCCGCGATGTGCCGGCACTTGATCACCGCGGGTTACGAGGTACGAGTGCATAGCCGTACTCGAGCCCGAGCAGAGGGTCTCATCGACGCAGGAGCGCGTTGGTGTCCGACTGCCGCATCTGCGGCAGATGGGTCCGACTTCGTGTTCACAATGGTCGGCTATCCATCAGAGGTCCGCGACGTGATCCTTGGAGAACGCGACGGAATCCTTACTACGGCAAAGCCCGGATCAGTCATTGTCGACATGACGACGAGTGAGCCGGATCTCGCAGAAGAGATCTTCGCTGTTGCGCGAGAGAAACAAGTGGATTCGCTCGACGCGCCGGTCTCTGGGGGCGACGTCGGGGCACGAGATGCCTCGCTAACGGTAATGGTTGGAGGTCGACGAGAAGCATTTGATCGCGTCCTTCCGCTGTTCGGGATCTTCGGCAAGTCCGTGACCTTCGTGGGTGGGCCAGGTGCCGGTCAACACACGAAGATGGTCAATCAAATTGCAATCGCCTCAGGAATGATCGGTGTATGCGAGGCGCTTCTCTATGCGCAGCGAGCGGGTTTAGATGTCGCGCTGGTTGTTCGGACGATTGAGAATGGCGCTGCAGGATCGTGGTCACTTTCCAATTACGGACCTCGAATGCTCAACGGAGACTTCAAGCCAGGCTTCAAGGTGGGTCACTTTGTGAAAGATCTTGGCATTGCAATGACGGAAGCGCGGAAAATGCATATCTCACTGCCAGGTCTCGCGCTCGCCGAGCAGTTTTATGTGGCCACCGTTGCCCACGGCCGAGGCGAACAGGGCACGCAAGCACTGCTGCTTGCGCTCGCCGAGTTGTCGGATATCGATTGGACCGTTGAGGAAGGAGGAGGACTCATCTGAGATCAACGCTCTGGCAGCGGGAGTTCACTGCGATTTCGGTGAACACAGAACGCGAAAATCGGTTATCCGATCGATACGCCAACCCCGAGATGACACGAGGCTTGCCGGAGGTGCGTATACAGACAATACTCACTGGCGGACTCCGCGCTGCGATGGCGCGTCTGCCCAGCCTGGGAGGATTAACTCCGATTTCGCTTGTGCGACAAGGCGAGGAGCACAACGCCTAAATGCGCGTTATCGCGGCCGAAGAGCGACCCGCCGACATCCGCTGCGACCGTCTGGTCGTACTCGTAACCCAGCACGAGGGCGAGGCCCAGTTCCCCGAAGGCGTGCTCGACAAGATCGGCTCCGGGGCTTCGTCACTGCTTTCCAAGCACGGCTTCTCCGGCGCGCCGGGCGATCTTGTCGTTTTCGATTCGCTCGGGTTAATCCCGGCCGAAACGCTGGCGATGGCAGGCGTCGGGGAAACCAGGGACATGCGCGACGGCGTCGTCTCAGACGCGCTGCGCCGGGCGATCTCGGGCACGCAGGCTCGCGACGTCGGAATTGTGTTCGGTGAGCTCAACGCTTCGAGCCTGGCACCCGCCGTCGAAGGGGCGATCCTCGGTCGCCATCGTTTTTCCCTCGAGGAGGCGAGTGCCCGACGCGGACCCCCTTCGATCGATCTCGAGATCAAGGTCTCGACCTCAGAGGTCGGGGACGCTTGGGAGAAGCGAGCGAATCTCGGCCGGGTGATCGCGGAATCGGTCTGCTGGGTGCGCGACCTCGTCGACTTGCCTTCGCACCACGCGACCCCAGACCGTCTGGCAGACGAGGCGAGGCACCTCGCGGCGGAGACGCCGGTCTCGTGCGAAGTCCTCGACGCGACAGCGCTCGAAAAGCTCGGCTTTGGCGGCATACTCGCGGTCGGAGGCGGCGGCGAGTACCCGCCGTGCGTCGTTGTGTTGCGGTACGAACCGACGAGCGGAAAGCCTCTAGGACTGGTTGGCAAGGGCATCACCTTTGACTCCGGCGGCTACCACCTGAAATCTCTCGACGAGATGCGGCTTATGAAGTCCGACATGTCTGGAGCGGCGGCGGTGATGGGCGCCCTACGGGTCGCCGCCCTGAACGGCGTACGTCAGGACATCGTCGCGGTCCTCCCGTTCGCCGAGAACCTCGTCGGGAGACGTGCGTATCGTCCGAGCGACGTCGTCGTCCATTTCGGGGGGAAGACATCCGAGGTCATCGACCCGGACAACGAAGGTCGGATGATCCTCGCCGACGCGCTCGGCTATGTCTTCGAATACGACCCGACGTCGGTGATCGACCTCGCGACGCTCACCGACGCAGGCGGCCTCGGGCCGGACCTGTGGGCGGTGCTCGCGAACGACCGGGCGCTCGCGGCGGAGTTGCTCTCCTCGGGTGCGGAAGCGGGCGAGCCCGGTTGGGAGCTTCCGCTCTGGCGGCCGTACCGGGAACGACTGCGGTCGAACGTCGCCAACATCGCGAACGCCGATTGGAAGACGGACAACGCGGTGCTCGCCGCGCTGTTTCTCGCCGAGTTCGTCGGCGAGATCCCGTGGGCGCACATCGACCTCGGCCATGCGGCGTTTCGTGGATCGGGACCCGACCACGCGGCATCGGGTGTCGGCGTGCGAACCCTCGTGCGGTTCCTTCTCAATCGCGATGAGCACGAACGTAAGGGGACTTGACCGGTCCGGGCACAAGGAGGCGTCATGGAATCGTCGGGGGCATCACCCGTATCACGCCGGTTCGGCCGAGTTGGCCGTCGTCGAATCGGTGCCCTAGCTGTCGCATTTCTCGCCACTCCGCTCGCGCTCGGCGTGGCTCCGGTCGCCGGGGCGCACGCGACGGGTTCTTCTGCGAATCCATCGGGAACGGCGGTCTTCGCGCTGCAGCCCGGAACGTACGCGAACTACATCCTCCCCTTCTATGGCGCGCAGTACTTCGCGGCCGCGAACCAGTCAGAGTTCCAGTTCCTCATGTACCGTCCGCTCTACTGGTTCGGGGAGGACGGAAAACCGATCTTCAACGAATCGCTCAGCCTCGCGTATCCCCCCGTGTATAGCGACAACAACACCGTCGTCACGATCAAGATGAAGGACTGGAAGTGGTCCGACGGAGAGACGATCGACGCGCGCGACGTTTTGTTCTGGCAGAACCTCGTCACCGCGGAGAAGTCGGTCTGGGCGGCGTACGCGCCGGGCGGCTATCCCGACAACGTGAAGTCCGTGAAGATGCTGTCGGCAGAGACAATCCAGTTCACGCTGACCCGCAGCTACAACCCGAACTGGTACACCTACAACGAGTTGTCTCAGATCACGCCGCTGCCGATGGCGTGGGACGTGACGAGTGCCGGGGGAAAGCCTGGTAACTACGACGAATCCGCGACGGGCGTCAAAGAGGTCTACGCGTACCTGTCGGCACAGGCGGGCAAGCTCTCGACGTACGCGACGAACCCGCTCTGGCAGGTCGTAGACGGCCCGTGGCGGCTCCAAACCTTCACGACGACCGGCTATGTCGTGATGGTCCCGAACACGAAATACTCGGGATCGCCGAAGCCGACGATCGCGAAGTTCATCGAGCAGCCGTTCACGAGCGACTCGTCGGAGTTCACTGACTTATTGAGTTCGAGCACGGTCACTTACGGCTACATTCCCCAGACCGACTCTCCGGAGATCTCGCGGGTGGAGGGCGCCGGTTACAACGTCGTGCCGTGGATCGGGTGGGGCATCAACTACTTCCCCTACAACTTCAACAACCCGACCGTCGGTCCGATCTTCAAGCAGCTCTACTTCCGCCAGGCGTTCCAGTCGCTCCTTGATCAGCCCCAGGACATCAAGGCCGCTTACGACAACTACGCCTATCCGACCTACGGACCGGTTCCTCTGAAGCCTGCGAACCCGTACGTCGCGAGTGTCGAGCAGCACAACCCGTATCCGTTCTCGACGAAGACTGCGAAGAGCCTTCTCACGAGTCACGGTTGGAAGCTCGGCTCCGGGGGAGTCGACGTGTGCGACAAGGCGGGGACCGGTTCGAACGACTGCGGGCCCGAGGTGAAAAAAGGCGCCACGCTGAGCTTCACTTTGCAGTACGCCAGTGGATACGCGCCGCTCGCGACGGAGATGGCGGCGCTGAAGAGCTCGGCGAGTCTCGTCGGCATCTCGTTGCAGCTGAAGCAGGCGCCGGCGAACGTCGTCGTCTCGACGGCGATCCCGTGCAAGCCCTCCTCATCGACCTGTGGTTGGGAGCTCGAGGACTGGGGCGGGCTCGGGTGGGTGTACTCACCGGATTACGAGCCGACCGGAGACGAGCTCTTCCAGTCGGGCGCGGCGGCGAACTACGGCTCGTACGTGAGCAAGACCGACGACGCGAACATCCTGGCGACCGAGGTCGAAAGCGGGGCCGCGGCGGCTACGGCCTTCGTCCGCTACCAGACCTACCTCGAAAAGCAGCTCCCGGTCGTCTATCAGGTCGAGCCCGACTATCAGATCAGCGCGATCTCGAAGCGACTCTCGGGCTCGACGCCACAGGACCCGATCCTGAACATCTACCCCGAGGACTGGCGCCTCTCGAAGTAATCGCGCCGAGCTCCAGAGGACAGGCCGTCCGGAGCCGGTCAGCGGGTCCGCGGCGCCGTTTGGCGAAGACCTTTGCGCGGCGCCGCTTCGTTAGAGATCGGGCGCACAGCCCAGTCGGTCGCGCCGTCCGGGGACAAGACGGACTTCGTCGGCGTGCTCGACATGGAGAAGACGAACTCCGTCGCCGGGTAGACGTGGTGGAAGCAGTCGAACGGAATGCCCGCGGTCGTGAAGCTCACTCCGCGCAAATGGGCGACGGGAGCGTGCGGAGGAAGGTCGAGCGCGCGGCACTCCGGGGTGGTCGCGGTCGCGAATCCCAAGAACTGCTCCTCGCTCGCGTCGACGAGGCGGTGCTTGGTGGCGAGCAGACCGTAGAGCGATGCTCCAGCCTTCAGTGCCTCGACGTCGAGGTCTTCTGCGAGTGCGACGGGGACGACGGCTTCCTCCAAGACGGAGGCTCGATCCTCGATGCGGCGTAGGCGGCGGACGTCCCAGACACGCGCCTCCTCTGGGATCTGCAAAAGCCCGGCGATCGTCGCGCTCGGAAGCGCCAGACCGACGCTCAACAGCTCGGTCGAGATCTCCATCTCGGACTGTTCGCCAACGAGCGTCGCATGGAGGTCGCCGACGCGGAGCGAGTCGGTGAGGATCGGTGCCGCGGCGACGAAGGTGCCGAGACCTTGGTGGCGACGGACCCGACCGTCGCGCTCCATCTCGTCGAGTGCACGCCGAACCGAGATCAGACTGACCCCGGCCATCGCGGCGAGCTCGTTGTTCGTCGGGATCTTGTCGCCCTGTTGGAGGCCGCCCTCTTCGATGAGCCGCGTGACAAGATCGATCACGAGTTCGTATCTGAAAGCGTCCGTCGGACGCGTTCGAGCGAGACCCCGTAGCGTCGTCTGCGCTCGCGGGCGCCTTCGGCGCGGTTCAGCGCGCACGGGGTTGACCATGTGTCGTGTCATCCCAGACCCTCTCGAGTCCTGCCGCTTCGACTCGAGGGTACCGCTCTTCGCTCTCCACCGATTCGTATTCGCTCATCTTCTTTGCAACCGCACGTCGAGCGCGTCTCGCAGCGCGTCGCCGATGTAGTTCACTGCCGCGACGGTGATCACGATGCAAAGGCCGGCTGGATAGACCTCCCACCAGTAGCCGTCGAAGAGGTAGTTCACTCCTTGGGAGAGCATGCCGCCCCAGGTCGCCGCCGGGGGAGGGAGTCCGAAGCCGAGGAAGCTCAACGTCGCCAGCGCGAGGATCGCGTCGACGATCTGGAAGGTCGCGTTGACGATGATCGTCCCGATCGCGTTCGGCAAGATGTGCCGGACGAGGGTCCTGCGCGAACTAGCGCCCATTCCTTTTGCCGCAAGGACGTACTCGCGAGTTCGCAGCGAGAGCGTCTCGCCGCGGATGAGGCGCGCAGGGCCAAGCCAGGACAGCACCGATAACACGAGGATCAACAAGATCACCGTCGGGCGGAAGACCGTTGCCAGGAAGATGAAGAGAAACAGCCACGGCACCGCGAGCACCATGTCAACGACGCGCATCATCACCGCGTCCAAGGCGCCGCCGACGAAGCCGGCGAATGCTCCCCATAGGGCGCCGAACGCCGTCGAGATCAACGCGACCGCGAGCCCGATCTCGATCGAGGACTGACCGCCTGCCATCAAGCGGCCCAAAATGTCGTAACCGTTCTGGTCGGTTCCGAGCAGATGCGCGGCGCTCGGCGCCTCGTTCACGATCGCGAGGTTCGTGTGCACCTGGTCGGTCAGGTAGAAGATTGGCCCCACAAAGCACACCAGGATGACCAGGACGACGATTCCGAGCGCGACGAGCGCGGCGCGGTTTTCCGCGAAAGTCCGCAGCATCGCCGAACCCGACCGGGGAGCGATCGCCGCCTGGTCGTCTCGCTCCGAAAGGTCGCCGGCCGGACCGGGTCCGCCGACACCGAGCGACTGGGACTCGAGCACCCAGCTCATCGGTAGCGCACCCTTGGGTCGAGTGCGGCGTACGCGAGGTCGGCGAGCAGATTGCCCAGCACCGTCGCCACGCCGACGAGCACGGTGATCCCGAGTTCGACCGGGTAATCGGAGGTCACCGCGGCGGTGAAATACGTGAGACCGATGCCGGGGAAGTTGAAGACGTACTCGACGATGATGCCGTCGGTGAGAAGCGCAGGGACGGACAACCCGACCAGGGTCGCGACAGGGATCAGCGAGTTGCGCAGCGCGTGACGGACGAGCACCCGAAGGCGCGGCGCACCTTTTGCTCTCGCGGTGCGGATGTAGTCCTCGGCGAGAGTCTCGATCACTGATCCGCGCATGTACCTGCTGAACATCGCGACGTACACGAGGGTGAGAGTCGCGACCGGCAGGACAAGGGCTCTCGGGTCGGCGAGGATGCCGCCGATATTCGAGGCCTGGGGAACGTCTGCCGGGAAGAGGTGGACTCCGATCGCGAGACCGGCGACGAGCAAGAGGCCGAGCCAGTAAGACGGCATGGAATAGACGATGAAGGCGAGCCCGGTCCCGGAGTAGTCGAGGATCGAGTTGCGCTTCGCGGCTTGGATAACGCCGAGGGGGATCGCGATCGCGAGTGCGAGCACAAGCGCGCTTCCGACCAAAACGAGGTCCTTCGGCACCTCGCTTCCGACCAGCGAGTCCACGCTCTGGTTGAGCTTGTACGAGTAGCCGAGGTTGCCGTGGATGAGCTGGTTGACGAAGGCGAGGTACTGGACCGGCAAAGAGCGGTTGAGCCCGTACTCGTGGTCGAAGTGCGCGATCGCGATCGGCGTCGCCCTCGGGCCGAGGATCGCGCGGGCGAGGTTCCCAGGGATGAGGTGCTGAAGGATGAACGCGAGCAGGGTCACGCCGATGAGGACGATCACCGCCTGGAAGAGCCGCCGGAAAATGAAACCGACCACGTCGCTCAGCTCGTGAGGGTGACCTTCGACAACCCGGTCGGGTAGTCGGGATCAAATCCCCGTGCTCTTGCGAGGAAGAAGGCGAGCTGCTGTCCTCGCACGGTCGCCGCGATGGGCTGGAAGAGCTCGGGAAGCGAGGGAGGAAGCCGAAGCGGGCTGTCTCGTGCAACCGAGGAGAGAGCAACTGAAGCGCCCATCGCCGCGGCGCGCTCGGCGAGGTCCTGGGTATCTCGACTCGTCGGTCCGCCGCCGTCGATGACGAGCACCGGCAATCCCTCAGAGATCGACGCGATCGGCCCGTGGAGGAAGTCCGCCGACGAGAACCCTTCTGCGAAGACGAGCGCTGCCTCCTTGCACTTCAGCGCGGTTTCGAGAGCGGCTGAGAAGCAGAAGCCCCGGGCAGCGACGACCATCCGGTCACGATCGCGCCAACGAGCTGCGAGTTCGACGACCGGATCTTCGTCTGAGAGCAAGGCGGTGACGAAGACGGGAAGATCGGCGAAGCTGTCGAGGTCGGCGCGGTCGGTCCCAAGTGCGGACGCGATGATGAGGGTCACCGCCATCTGCGCGGTGACAGTCTTCGTCGCCGGTACCGCGAGCTCCGGTCCGGCGTCGATCGCGACGGCGACGTCCGACATCTTCGCGAGCGGGCTTTCGGGTTCGTTCCCGACGCTCACCACGACCGCGCCGGCTTCGCGTAGCCGCTTGCTCGTCGCGACGATCTCAGGCGTGACGCCCGACTGGCTCAGCGCGACGACGAGGAATCCCGAGTAGTCGACTTCGGCCCGATAGCGGGTGTGGATGCTCGGGGCGACGAGTGAGACAGGGCGTCCGCTTGACATCTCGACTGCGTAGCGACCGAGAATCGCCGCGTTGTCCGAGGAGCCGCGCGCGAGAAACGCCGTGCCGAGAAGCGGCTCCGGCAACACTTCCGCGATTCGCGCTCGAAGCTCTGGGACGCGCATCGCAAGACGCGCGAGCACCCGCGGCTGTTCGGCGATCTCGGCCCGCATCTGCTCACCGTTCACCGTCTCCGCCTCTCGTCGGATCGAACCCGTGATAGCGCGCGCTCAGTGCTTCCCGCTTCTCCTCGTACCTCCGGTGCGGTAGGCAAACAGTATGCTGTGTATGTTTTCAGCGGCAAAGATACCTGTCTAGGACGGGGGGGGGGGTTCGCAATGGACAGGAGGGGCTCGTCTCGTAGATACCGTTCCAGCGTCGTAACTCTGCTATCTGTGTTGATGCTCGCCGGCGTCGGAATTACGACAATTTCGCCAGCGTGGGCGACCTCGTATTCCCGGCACAACGCATCAATCCGGAACGCCGGATCGTCGAGCTCGACAATTACGGCTGCGATTAGTTCCGATCCGCCGTCTCTCGATCCGGCCAAGGGTTTCGACCCGACATCGTGGTCATTCATACACGCGACGTTCGTAACTCTTCTCACCTTCAATAACGCCATCCAGATCGTCCCCTGGGGCGCCGAGTCGATGCCGAAGGTCAGCGACGGGGGACGCGTGTACACCTTCAGGCTTCGTCCCGGATTGAAATTCAGTGATGGCGAGAAGGTCACGGCTCAGACGTACGCCGACGGTATCGACCGCATCTTGAATCCAAAGACGAAGTCTCTCGTGATGGCCTTTTACGAGATCATCAACGGCGCGACTGCGTACTCGAACGGCAAGGCGAAGTCTGTGAGTGGCATTCGTGTCATCGGCACGAACACGATCAGCTTCACTCTTACGCGACCAGACCGCACCTTTTTGGACATCATGGCGATTCCAAATGCCGCTGCCGTGCCCCCGAAGGTGATCGCGAAGCACTCGTCCACATTTGGACTAAGTCCGGTTGGCGACGGTCCCTACATCGTGCAGAGCTACATTCCCGGACAGCGAGATAACGCTCGTGCGCAACAAGTCTTACTTCGCCGCGAAGTCAGTATCGACTGGGAGGATCGAGATCACAATCGGGCTCTCACCAGAGACAGAAGTACTCCGAGTGGAAAACGGTTCCACCGACGTGATGATGGACAACCTGCCCACTCCGTCGTATATCTCGTTGCACAACAACTCCCACTACGCGAAGTACCTTCACCACTTCACCGCGATAGCCGACAACTATGTCGCGCTCAACATGCGTAAGTCGCCATTTACGAATCAGCTTGTTCGCGAGGCCGCCGCGTATGCAGTCAATGGCTCACAGGTGCTTCGGTCCATTGCTGGGATGGGATCGCTACTCACGCAGATCCTCGCGCCCGGTATGCCGGGATTCGACCCGAGCGTCAAACCACTTGCGTACGACCCTGCAAAGGCGAAGAAGCTCCTGAAGCAGGCCGGATATCCGAACGGAAAAGGGATGCCGACGCTCACGTTCGCCGTGGCAACTGGTGGCTTCACCGCCGGTGCGAATGTCGCGGAGGTCGTGCAGGAAGACCTGGATCAGGTGGGCTTCCATGTCCAATTGAAGGTGACGGCGCCGGGGGCGTTTCTTTCGTCGATCGGTCAATATCCGTTGACGATGGGTATTTACGGAATCGACTATCCAGATCCGTATGACCTCATCGCCAGTCAGTTCGCGTGTTCGGAGATTGCGGCCGGCAACAACTGGCAGTTCTATTGCAACCACGCGGTCGACAAGACGCTCGCCTCATCCCTCTCTTTGCCATTGAACAAAGCGATACCCGTCTACCGCACCCTCCAAACGAAGATCCTGTCCGCGTTTCCTTGGATTCCGCTCTACTACCAGGAGCTGTGGTACTTCGTGAACCCAAAGGTGAGCGGCTTTGGGGCGAATGCGCTGTATCCGTTCCTCTTTGCCGAGTGGCGCGCGTGACCGTATTGCCAAGAGCCCATTTCAACACCGCTACGCCGAAATTGAAGGGTCGATACGACGTCGCCAGTTCGGCAGACCGCGAGCGAATAGGTCGCGCCTGAGCAATGGCCACAGAGTGCAGCTTCTGACATCGAGCTTGCCCGGTAGGTGAGTCATGCTCGCCGCTGAGAAAGTCGCGGGGCCAGGCGGCGCGCTCTCGACAGACGCCCTCGCGAGGACGACGTCCACTCGGCTGCGTGACGTCGTCCACGAGGTTGCGACCCGCCCAGGGGGCCTCGCGGGAGCGTTCCTCACGTTCGTCATCGTCGCGACCGCCGTCCTCGCGCCGGTCATTGCCCCACACTCGCCCTATTACCAATTTCCGAATGGACTTCGTGCCGACGGATCGCCGATCGGGCCGAGCAGCCAGTTCCTCCTTGGCACGGACGCCCTTGGTCGCGACGAATTCAGTCGCTTGCTCTACGGAATACGAAACACGCTCGATATCGCACTCGCCGCGAACGTCGTCGCGGCTTTCGTCGGTGTCGCGTTCGGGTGCGTGGCCGGATACTTCGGAGGGTGGCTCGACACCATCTTGATGCGTCTCACCGAAGTGCTGCTCGCCGTGCCCGCGATCCTTCTTGCGGCGTTTCTCACTCTTGTGACGCAGCCGTCCCAATTGAGCCTCATCCTCATCATCGGGAGCGTCAACTGGTACTACCTCGCGCGCATCGTGCGGGCAGAGGTGCTCTCGATCCGCCGCAGGGAGTTCGTCGAGGCGGCTGTCGTCTTCGGTTCGAACCACCGGCACGTCATCTTCGGCCACGTGCTCCGCCAAGTGTGGTCGCTCGTCATCGTCTACATGACACTCGAGTTTTCGACGACGGCGACATTCGTCGCCGCGATGTCCTTTGTCGGAGTGGGGATCCAACCGCCGACGCCCGATCTCGGCAACATGATCGCGGACGGAAGCCAGTACCTGACGAGCGTGCCTCGCCTCGCGATCGTCCCAGGAGTAGCCCTCGGTCTGTTGGTGCTCGGATTCAACTTGTTGGGCGACAGCCTTCACGACGCAATGGGGAAACATGCTTAGGCGTTGGCGCGAGCGAGGTTGACGGCATGGCCCGTTTTTTCGTTCGACGCGTCATAAGCGGCATCGGCGTCCTGTGGGGCATCGTCACGCTCGTGTTCGTGATCGGGTTCGCGTTGCCCATCAATCCCGCGCGCGTCATCGCTGGACGGAACGCACCGGCCTCGGTAGTGCGAAGCATCTACCGTCAGCTTGGCCTCAACCGGCCACTTCCGGTCCGTTACGCCGAGTACTTGTGGCATCTCTTGCACGGAAATCTCGGCCAGTCCTACGCGACGAACCAGGCCGTCGCACAAGCGCTCGGCCAGCGCCTGCCCTACACGCTCGAACTCGTGTCCCTCAGCGTATTCGGAGAGCTGATAATCGGTGTCACTCTCGGCATCGTCGCCGCGGCTCGTCGCCGCTCTGTATTCGACGGCTTCGCGAGCGTCGTCGCGATGCTTGGATTGACCGTGCCAACGTTCTGGCTGGGTCTCGTTGTGCTGTACCTCTTTGCCTTTCGATGGCCGATTCTTCCGCTCGGCGGAGTCAATCAAGCCGACTGGGTCATCCTTCCCGCCTTCTGCATCGCCTTCACGGGTGCGGGTTTCTACACGCGAATGGGAAGGGCGAGTCTCATCGAGGTTCTCGCGGAGGACTACATACGTACGGCGCGGGCAAAAGGAGCGAGCGCTTCGCGGATCCTCCTCCGGCATGCACTGCGCAACGCCATGCGCGCGATTGTGACGATGGCGGGCCTCGACTTCGCGACGCTGATGGGAGGCGTGCTCGTCACAGAGCAGGTCTTTGGGATTCCAGGGCTTGGCACACTCGCCTGGACCGCGGTGTTGCAGAACGATCTGCCGATGCTCGAAGGAGTCATCGTGGTCATCGGCGCGGTGATCGTGGTGATGACGATCCTTACGGACCTGATCTATGCGTGGCTCGATCCGCGGGTGAGCCTCGCCCACACGGGCTGAGGTCACGACACATGTCGTCGCACCGCGGTCTCTCGTGTCTTCGTGAGGCGAGCGCGCGGGGGAGAAGCTTTGTATAATGACATACGAAATACGGAGAGGGGGCGAGGTGACGGCCTATCCGCAACCGGGGCACTTCGGGGCGTCCGAGGCGGCGTTCAAAGAGGCGCTTGAGGTAATCCCAAGCGGCGTGAACAGCACGGCGCGATCAATTTATGGCGGATGGTATCCCTACCCGCTCTTCGCGAAGGAGGGCAGCGGCTCGCGAATCACTGACGTCGACGGCAATACCTACATTGACTACCTTCTCGGCCTCGGGCCGATGACCTTCGGCCACCGACCTCCTGAGATCACAAGAGCCGTAGTCGACTTCATCGAGAATCACGGGACGATGTACGCGCTCCCCACGCTCGAAGAGATCGAGCTCGCCCGCAAAATCGTCGCCTCGGTGCCGAGCATCGAACAGGTGCACCTGTCCAATACCGGTACCGAGGCAGTGCTTTACGCCACTCGCCTCGCTCGTGCGTTCACCGGTCGTCCGCTCCTTGTGCGCTTTGAAGGGATGTACCACGGCTTTTCCGACAGTGTGTACTGGAGCAAACACCCGCCTCTCGACGAAGCCGGTGACGACACTCACCCCAGGCCGGTCGCCCAGGGTCCAGGCCTCCCACCGGAACTTGAGACGAGTTTGCTCGTCCTCCCTTGGAACGACGTCGACGCGTTGCGGTCGGTGTTCGCTGCGCGAGGTGGCGAGATCGCCGCTGTCATCACCGAGCCGGTGATGTGCAACACCGGTTGCATCCTTCCCGAGCCCGGGTACTTGGAGGCGATGCGCGAGATTGCGAGCTCGTCCGGCTCGCTGCTCATCTACGACGAGGTGATCACGGGATTTCGGTTGGCGCTCGGCGGAGCTCAGAGTCTGTATGGGATCGAGCCAGATCTCACTGTGTTTGCGAAGGGTCTCGGCGGAGGTTTCCCCGTCGCAGCGCTCGGCGGGCGAAAGGAGGTGATGGCACTCGTCGACGACGGTACGGTCTCGATGGCCGGAACCTATAGCGGTAACGGAATCGCCGTCGCCGCGGCGAACGCTGCACTTGACCTCCTTTCGGATCCGAAGCGGTTCGTCCACGTGAATGCTGTCGGCGATACGTTGCGTGAGCGCCTGCAGGAGCTCTTCGACTCGGCTCGGATCCCGACACGCGTTGTCGGCATCGGCCCGGTGTTCCAGGTCTGGTTCGCTGACACGCCAATCCGCAACTATCGCGACGCAGTGCGTCACGCGGATCAGGCGCTGTTCCGGCGGTGGTGGGAAGAGATGTTGACGCGCGGTGTGCTTTTTCACCCACATCCTTTCGAGAACGTGTTCGTCTCGTTTGCCCATGACTTCGACGACGTTGAAGAGACGCTTGCCGCCGGAGCGGACGCGATCACCATGCTCGCCTTAGATAGGTGAGCAGTCGGGCTTCATCGTCGCTTGCCATCGCGCGGTCCAGCGGCCACAGAGTGAGCTTGGGCCGGTGCGAGGACGTGAAACGCGGCGGCCGGCGGCATGACTGGATCGAGCGATGGCGTCTTGATGAATGCGTGATATCCGTGTGGGCGCTGGCGGTGACGTGAGCGATTCGGTGGGGGATCGGCGGGTGGTTGTCGGCCTCGACCTCGGCACGTCGGCATTAAAGGGCGTCGCCGTTGACGAATCGGGCTGCGTCGTCGGGCATGCACGCGCGGCGTACGAAACGAGGCGCCCCGTTTTCGGAGCTGCCGAGCAGGAAGTCGCCGATTGGCTTGTAGCCCTGCGACATGTCGTTGCCGAACTCGACCGGGTGACTCCGTCGACGAATTGGGAGGCGATCGGGCTCTCCTCGATGATCCCAACGCTTGTGGCGCGCGACGGAGAGGGGAGTCCAGTCGGACCGGCGGTCACCTACGAGGATCAGCGAGCCGAGCCTGAAGGGGCGGCCCTCGTCGAAGCGGTCGGGGCTCGCGATTGCTATGAGATCACGGGCCAGCGTGTCGACGGTCGCTACCTGCTCCCCATGTTTGGACGCCTCCGGCGCTGCGATCCCGACCGCACCGCCGCCACTCGGTCGATCGCTGGCGCCAAGGACCAGTTGTTTTGGTACCTCACGGGACAACTACTTACCGATCCGAGCACGGCGGCCGGATACGGGTGTTTCGACCTCGCAGAGAAGACTTGGTCAAAAGCGATCCTTGACACGGCTATTGACCTCTACGGGCAGATTCCGAGCCTTCCCGACATTGAGCCTTCGAGCGCCTCGCGGCGGCTTCGGTCATCGAGCGCCGAGGAGCTCGGGGTTCGCTCTGGTCTGCCGATCATCCTCGGTGCCGCCGACTCGGTGCTTGGCACCTACGCAGTTGGGGCCCGTCAGTCCGGCGAGATCTCCTACCTGGCCGGTACCAGCACTGTCATTCTTGGGGTTAGCGAAGAGGTCGTCCGCGACCGTCTCGAGCGGTGCATCGTGACTGCCCTTCAAGACACAAACGGAATCGGTCTCGAGATGGACTTGCTCTCGACGGGCAGTGCGCTTGCGTGGCTATCGAATGTGCTTGGACTGGCGCAGGTGTCCGATCTCGTGCCCCTCGCAGCTTCGGCGGATCCTGCCACATCACCTGTGTTCCTGCCCTACCTCGCCCCGGGCGAGCAAGGGGCGCTATGGGACTCCGCAGCGACCGCAGCCGTTGTCGGAGTCCATCTTGGCCACAATCGAGAGGATATTGCGCGCGCCCTTCTGAGTGGCCTGGTGATCGAAAGTCGCCGTTGCCTTGGTGTGCTCGATGAGCTCATCGGATCATCCGGAACGTTGTATCTGTCAGGCCCCACCGCGAGCGGACCACCTTTCGTGCAAGACCTCGCTGACGCGACAGGGCGCGAGATCGTCGTATGTGACCCTGGAGTTGCTGGCCATTCAGCACTCGGGGCGGCGATATTCGCGGCCGGGGTGATCGACGAAAGCTGGCCTCAGCCCTCGGCTGAGCGGGTCGCGACGGTTCAACCAGACCCCGCCCAAGCCGAAGTCTGGCGCGGTCTCGTTGCGCGGCACGAGTCGGCACGAGTCGCGCTCTCAGGCCAATGAGACGGTCGACGCCGGAAACGGCAGTACACCGACGTGCGAAGGAAGGCTGGCAAGCGAGGATTGCCGGACATCGGTTTAAGCCGAGGTGGGCATAGGTGGCGAGGCAAGTACGCGGCAAAGTGCGCGACTGGGCGACGGTCGTCCAACTCGAAGGTCGCAAAGGTCTCGCCCCGCACAGCGATGGCACTCGAAGTCCTGCGAAGAAGAGCCTGCTGTATGAAGACGTCATCGACATGATCGAGAAGCTGATAACGACCCGCGATCTGAAACCGGGCGATCAACTTCCCACTCAGGCGGATCTAGCGGAACTCGCGAACGTGAGTCTGATCACCGTCAGGCGCGCCCTCGAAGAACTCGAACGCGTCGGACGCGTCCGCCGACAGCAGGGTCTCGGTACCTTCGTTGCGCAGCCGCGCATCATTGCTTCGCCCGTGCGACCTGGCAGTCTGCTCGGGACCATCGACCAGAGGGAACAGCGTTCTGGTCGCATTGCCACCGTTGTTGTTGGAGTGAATATGGGTTATCCGTCGCGCGATATCGCAGCGGCCCTGCAGATCGAGGAGAACTCTGAAGTCTGGAAGGTGTCGCGGCACCGCGTCCTTGACAAGCGGCCGCTGATTATTGAATCGTCCGTGATTCCCGTCGCGCTCGCGCCCGACCTCGGTGATTCTGAGAAATCGCTCGAGGGTTCGTTATACGAGCTGCTCGCCGATCGCTACGGTCTCGTCGATGGGTACGAGGAGCAACTGCTCGAGGTAATTGCGCCGACGAAGGAGGAGCGTCAGGTGTTGCGCTTGAGTGCACGCAACCAGGTGGTGCGACTTCGAGGTCGGAGCATCGATCAAAGCGGGATCGTCTTCGATTGCTTCGAGCAGCTTTATCCTGCGGCCGACTTCATCTTCTCGATCTCCGGATCGACCTCACGCCATATTGTCGAAGGTTCCGACGCAAGAGATTGGACTGTTGCGCCCCACGCCGACCGAAGCCATTCACGCCGACGCGCTCGGGATTGAGGGGCCGTCGGAGCCCGCGGATTGTCGTCGTGCAGGGTGCGACCAGAGCCCTTCGCAACCGGGGGATCGCAGCGTCCCGGGTAAGGACGACCACCGCAGACGGGATCCCGAGCAGTGCATCGCGATATCTGGGTTGACGGGGAGCCTTTATTTATTGAGGTATATGTTGTGTCAGCCGCCCAGTCGGGAGCTTCGACCTTGGTTGTGAACGTCGAAAGACTCCGGGACCTGGGTGTCGCCACCGTATACGAAGCGAGTGGCCAGTCTGGCCTCGTCGGTGGACAATTCGTGCGCATCGTCCCCGGGACGAAGGTCGCGGGGACTGTTCGCACCGTGTTGTGCGCTCAAAACGACAACCTCGCGGTTCATCGCGCTTTCGATCGGATCGAAAACGGAGACGTGCTTGTCGTGACGATGCCGAATCCAAATCCCACCGCCCTCGTTGGAGAAATGCTCTGCCTGCAAGCCCAAGCGCGAGGTGCTTCCGCGTTGTTAGTTGACGGGGCAGTGCGAGATTGCGATGAACTCGTGCAGATCGGGTTGCCGATCTGGGCGAGGTGGGTCAACGCGCGTGGTCCGACCAAGAGCGATCCGGGTGAGTTGGACGTGCCAATCGTGGTTGGAGGGATTCGTATCGCGCGCGGGGATTACATGGTGTTGGACGCCGACGGAGCCGTAGTGGTACCCCGTGAGCGCGCGCCGGGCGTCCTTGCGCTCGCTGAAGAGCGAGCCGCGAGGGAGGCGGGCTTCCGGCCACTGCTGCGGTCAGGCACGGCAACGCTTGACCTTCTTTCGTTGAGAGATCGATGGAATTAGTCCCACCGACGCGCCCCGGGGGGTCGTGCGCGCCACGGGTGACTGCGCCTAGGTGCACCTCCAGTGACAAAGAGTCCACGCGGCGACGTCGACTTCCCGTGCTCGTCACCGAGAGAGGGTCGCGCCACACGCCCAACTCGGGATGCGCGCCTATGCAACCCTCCCGGCGAGAAAGCTCTGTTCGACTATTCGTTCCTGCGTTAGGGCCGCACCGTGCAGCTCTGCGACAGCCCTCCCTTCCCGCATGACGATCACCCGATCACAGATATGAGGAAGGTCCGCATACTCGGAGCTCGCGAGTAGGACGGCCGCCCCGCTTGCGGCGGCATCGCGGATCCGCTTGAAGATCGTGACACGGGCCCCGACGTCGACGCCTTGAGTCGGTTCGTGCAACAGCAGGACTCTCGGATCAGTTTCGAACCACTTGGCCATCACGACCTTTTGCTGGTTGCCACCGCTCAAAGTCGAGAAGACGCGGTCCGGTTCCGGGGGGCGCACGTCGAAGTCGTTCAGGACCTTCTGGGCGTGGTCCTTCTCCCTGCGGAAATGCAGCCGACCTCCGCCGAAGTAGCGACCGAGCGTCGCCAGTGTGAGGTTTTCCCTCACGCTCGCAGTCTGCAGGGATCCATCGACAAGCCGGTTACCTGGTACGAGAGCCATCCGCAGTCCGATCGCGTGAGACGGCGACATGCCACCGACGAGATCAATTTCCGAGGAGTCCAGGGTCGCCGTGCCGCTTGTCGCCCGATCCGCCCCGAAAACAAGGTATGGGACCCTGTCCCAACCCATGCCGAGTAAGCCGGTTATTCCCACGATCTCGCCGCGGTGAAGTTCGAAGGAGATGTCCGCGACATCAGGCCCAGAGACATTGTCCACCCTGAGTACGACCTCGTCGGCGGCGTGGTGGGCGCCCGGGTACAACTCCTCAAGTTCAAATCCAAGAATGCGTTCAGTCAGTGTTCGCTCTGTAAGGGTCGCCGTGTCGGTGCAATCGACGATTTTCGCGTCCCTTAGCACGGTCACCCGGTCGGTGATCTCGAACACCTCCTCCAGTCGGTGCGAGACGAACAGCGCTCCCATCCCCCGCGAAGCGACTTGTCGGATCGTCTCGAAGACGCGCTCCACTCCATCGCGAGGCAGATACGGAGTCGGCTCGTCGAGGACCAGGAGCCCGCGCTCGACTCCGAGCAGTTGGTCGAACGCGCGGGCGATCGCGATCTGCGCGCGTACCGATTGGTGCAGCGACCCGATGAGCGCATTCGGAGAGACCTCCACACCGAATTGCTCGAGGAGGTCCCATACGTACCGAGACTCCTTGCGCCACGAGACTCGCCAGCCGAACCCGGTTCGGTATCGGCCCACCCGGATGTTCTCGAGCACGGTCGCGTCTTCAATGAGACCGAGGTCCTGGTGCACGAAGGCGAGTCCCAGCTTGGCTGTCTCTCCCACCTTCAATGGGAAAGACAGCTCTTCGTCGCGGACAGCGAGAACTATGTCTGGGTGCGGATCGGGCTCGTAAAAGCCGGCCAGGATCTTGATCAGGGTCGACTTGCCGGAGCCGTTCTGCCCTACGAGCCCGTGGACCTCGCCGGGCAGGATCTCGAGGTTGAAGTCGTGAAGCACAGTGCGGCCGCCGAACGACTTCGAGATGTGTTGAGCTCTCACGATCGGGAGCTCTGTGGTCTCGACTGCCATCTGGGACCCTACTTACTTGTGGAACGTTGAAGCCGCTCTTGTTCGCTGATCTCGACGAGCTTGCGCAGGGCGGATTCGGCCACCTCTGCGGGTATGAAACAGACCCCGGTGTCGTCGGCCACCGCGACGTCGCCCAGCTCGACGTGCACGCCGCCGCACATCACGGGCTGGTTGATGGCGGTACCTTCCAGTCGCCATTTCCCAGTTCGTGGTGTCACCGCCTTTGACCAAACCGCGAGCCCGATCTCGCGGACCTCGTCGATATCTCTCACTCCGCCGTCGACGATGCAAGCCGAGATCTCCGAGGCACGGGCTGCGGCGGCGGCGATCCCGCCAAGCACCGAGACTGCGCCCAAGCCGCGCGCGTCGATGACCACGATGTCACCAGGTCGGGCGAGCTCGAACACCGAGTGGTGTATGAGCTTCGGGGGCGAATGTCGTAGCTCCGGATGAGAAAGAGCCCTGCGTTCTGGGAGGTAGGTCGCGGTCAACACGTGTCCGACCGCAACCCCGCTCCTCGAACGCCGTTCGAGGCCGTCGGCCACGAGATCGAGGCCGAGCTCGTCGAGGATGTCCGACGCCGTGGACACAGCTCCGGGCAACGCACGCACATGGTCCAGCAGGTCATCTGACACCCTGGGCCATGAAGCGTCCCCGACGAGCGGTGGACGGTGGTAACCCACACCTTCGTCGCCAGCTACCGAGTACTGGTCCGTCGTCAAGTGCCGATCCCCCCCGTTTTCCTCTTTTATCAGGCGCTAGTCGCAGACTTCGCCGTCTTGCGGAACGGACAACGACTCAAAGTAGGCGACCTCTGGTCGAGGTGTGTGGGTATCCCTTGAGCATGCATAGCGATCACGCAGTTGTTTTCTGGTTGTCTGATGAGCGGGACTCGGCGCTTCCCGTCAACAGTTGTGCGATCTCGTTGGTCATCGAGAGCAGCTCGGGGACCCACGATTTGAGGCGGTCTGCGGTGCAGCGCTCGCCTGGGCCTGCGATTGTGAGAGCGGCGACGGCGTGCCCGTCCAGTCCCATGACGGGAGCCGAGACAGCGTCAACCCCGAAAATTCTGCGAGGGTGCTCAAGCGCGTAGCCGTGCGTAAGGACTTGCTCCAACAGCTTGGCCAGCGTCTCGCGGTCAGGAACAGATGGGTCACTGCGACGTAACCGGTTGAGACCTCGGAGGTAGCTGTTCTTCTCGGCTTCGCTCGAGTACGCGAGCAGCACCGCTCCGGTGACGCCACTATGTAGCGGCGCAAGCAGGCCAATCTCGGCGATCCAGCGAATCTCGTGGATTCCCTCGACCTGCTCGATGCAGACCCTTTCGGTACCCGACGGCACGCTGAGGGTGACCGTCTCGGAGGTCACGTCGCGCAGGTGAACCATGCGTGGGTATGCCACTTTCCGCAGGTCGGCCCGGGGCCTCAGCTGGCGCGAGAGCGCAAGCACGCGCCAACTCAAGAAATAGCGCTGTGTTTCAGGGTCCTGGTCGACGAAATCCTTCCTCTTCAGTGCAGTCAGGATCCGGTGCACCGCGCTCCCGCTTGAGCGCGTCAATCGTGCCAGCTCGCTCACGCTGAGCGGGCCGTCTTGTTCTTGAGCGAGAAGCAACAGGATGTCTGCAGCTCGCTCAACTGCAAGCGCTGACGCGTTCCGACGTTCAACCACTTGTGCGAACCGTAACGTCGAGTCGGAACACGTCGGTGAATTCGATCATCAGTATCCCTAGATCCGCGTCGCGGCTGTCATCTCTTCGAGTCGTTCCCGGCAACATGGTGACGACGTGGCGACTCATGATTGCTCGTCCTGAACCAGGGCATTGTGTTGTTCCTCAAGCCGCCGTGGAGGCTTCGCGTAGACGTGCTCGAACAAGAAGTCCAACCCCGGGCGCGGCAGTGATTCGACATCGTGCATAACCGCCTCGAGCGTCTCACGCGCCTGAGAACGCATTTCATCAAGGTCTCCCTCCGAGAAAAGTCCGTTGCTCACCACATAATGCTGGAGTCGCGAGATGGGATCGTACCTGCGGGCTTGTTCGACCTCCGAAGCATCGCGGTACTCGTTCGGGTTGTCCGAAGTGTTGTGGAAGCTCAGGCGGTATGTACGACACTCGATCAGGGTCGGGCCGCCGCCTTCGAGAGCGCGTCTCACGGCCCACGCCGAGGCGGAATAAACCGCGAACAGGTCGTTGCCATCGACGGCCACCCCGGGCATACCGTATCCCTCGGCCCGGGAGGCAAGGCTCAGCGCAGCGGTCTGCTTTTGTACAGGTGTCGAGATCGCATAGCCGTTGTTGACCAAGACGACCACTACTGGGACGCGCATTACCCCCGCAAGATTGAGGGACTCGTGGAAGTCGCCTTCCGATGAGGCGCCGTCTCCGCAGTAGACCATGACGACAGCGCGCTCGCTTTTCAGCTTGAGCGCCCAAGCCAATCCGACGGCATGGGGCATCTGCGCGCAGATTGCCTGCTGACGCGGGAGCAACCTCACCTCGGCTGGAACGCCTGCAAAATCCAACCTGCCCATGTACGAGGCGAAAAGGCTTCGCAGAGGTAGGCCGTGCCTGAGCATCGCCGGCTGTTCACGTGAGGCGGGAACAAGCCAGTCTCGGTCACGGTCCAGTGCCATTGCCGAGCCGATGACAGCAGCCTCTTGCCCCTCCACCGGAGCGTAGAGACCGACGCGCCCGAGACGCTGGAGCTTGGTCAACCGCTCGTCTACCGCGCGCGACAAAAGCATCAGCTGGAGCGCTTCGCGAATTTGGCCGTCGGACATTGGAGACTCAGAGCAGAGTCGGCCGTCGGGGCCGAGGATACAAAAGCTCAACGCCGAGTCGCTTAAGGCGGGCGTCTTTATATCGTCCACGGACCTTGCCTACGATCCCGTCGTGTTCTTCGCGGCGGCGACCACGCGCTTCACCGAAGGCAAGTAATAGTCTTCGAGCCGCCCTGGCGGATACGGGACGTCAGGTGCAGCCACTCGCTTTACGGGGGCTGTCAGCGCACCAAACGCGTGCTCGTGGAGCGTCGCGACGACCTCGGCACCGAAGCCTCCGGTGAACGGGCCCTCGTGGACAACGACCGCCCTCCCGGTGGACGTGACGGCCTCGACGAGTCCCTCGACGTCGAAGGGGACGAGGGTCCGAAGGTCGAGCACCGACGCCGATATTCCGTCCTCTCGGAGCTCAGCCGCAGCGGCGAGACAGATGTGGACACCCGCGCTCCATGAAACGAGGGTGACATCCGTGCCCGCTTGCACAACTCGGACACCACCGAGCTCCGCGGGTTCCTGGTCGAGGTCGACCGGGCCGCGAACGGACCGATACAGACGTTGAGGCTCCACGTAGAGCACTGGATCGGGGTCCCTGATCGAAGACCTCAGCATCGACCAGGCGTCGTCCGGGAAGGCGGGGCAGACGACCTTGATGCCCGGGGTCTGGACGAACTGACCTTCTACCGCGTCGGCGTGGAACTCCGGTGTCCGGACACCGCCACCAGAGGGAGCGCGGATCGTCACCTGCATCGGGTACTTGCCCCGCGATCGGGAGCGAAAGCGCGCGAGCTGAGGACCTATCTGATGGAACGCGTGATATGTGAAGCCAAGAAACTGGATCTCTGCGACCGGAATCATGCCGCCGATCGCAAGTCCCACCGAAGCGCCGACGATGGCACCTTCTGCAAGGGGAGTGTCGAACACACGCTCCGATCCGAAGCGTTCCTGGAGGCCATCAGTCGCCCGGAAGACGCCGCCGAGCCTGCCGACGTCCATGCCGAAGACGATCACTCGTTCGTCGGCCTGCATTTCGGCGAACAAGGCCGACCTGATCGCTTCCACGATCGACATATCCCGGACCGACGAAGCGATCTCGATCGCGGATGCTCTTGTGTCGCCGAGAGAGTGCATCGAAGCTCTCAGTTTCGCATCGCCCTCTCGTTACGTCCCAAAGAAAAAGAAAGGGTGCAGGCCTGACGCGGTCGCACGCGGCCCCAGCCGGCTGAGCCTACCAGATGTAGAATGGCTTTCCAGATCTGATGCAGTTTGCGGAGGAGGCTGGTCCAATGGCAGAAGGGTACTCAGAGCGCAGGCGGGACCTCATCGGCTACGGCAGACGGCCTCCCAAGGTCGTTTGGCCGGATGGAGCGAAAGTCGCGGTGAATCTGGTCATCAACTACGAGGAGGGATCCGAGCACTACGAGCACTACGGCGATCTCAAAACTGACGGTCTCGGCGAGCTCAACTGGGCGCTCGAGAAGAAGTACCGGGACTTCGCGATGGAGGCCGTATACGAATACGGGAGCCGTGCTGGCATCTGGCGCCTTCTGCGTCTGTTCGAGGAGTACGGCATAAAGATCACGTTTTTCGCCTGCGGGATGGCACTCGAGAAGAACCCGGAGGTCGGTGCCGCCATCGGTGAGCTCGGGCACGAGCCCTGTTCCCACGGTTACCGCTGGAGCGAGGCGTGGACCTTCGACCGCGATGAGGAGAAGCAGCAGATTCAAATGGCCATCGAGGCGATTCGTGAGGCAACAGGCAGCCGACCTGTCGGATGGTATTGGCGCTACAGCTCGTCTCCCTGGACCAGGCAGCTGCTCGTGGAGGAGGGAGGTTTCCTTTACGACTCAGAGACCTACAACGACGACCTTCCGTACTTCGTGGAAGTCGACGCCAAGCGACATCTTGTGGTCCCCTACAGCCAGACCTACAACGATGTCCGTTACGTTTTGAGCGAAGGGACTTTTGGCGCCCCGGCGGACTTCCTCGATTATTTGAAGCGCTGCCTCGACGAGCTGCATCTGGAGGGGTCACGGGGATATCCGAAGATGATGTCGGTCGGGTTGCACTCGCGTTGGTCCGGACAGGCAGGACGATCGAATGCGCTTCGCGAGTTCATCGAATACTCCCTAGAAAAAGGGGGCGTGTGGTTCGCCCGTCGCGATGAGATAGCCAGGTGGTGGATCGCCCACAGCGAGGAGTGGGGACAGTAGGTCGGCCGGCAGGCGGCCGACACGGGGCCAGGGGTCGGCAAAACCTGGGCGACGTGTACCAATCGGAATCAGTGGCGTCACTTTCGACGTGACAAACGCCGCTCGTAGAGAGCCGGCTTGGTGAAGTCACCGTCGTCAAGCATTCCCACAAGAGCGACGAGCCCAGCCGTATACGAGTGCTTGCGCATGCCCGAGCACGTCCCGACCAGTCGGTCCGAGAAGATCGAGTGCCTCCCGCCCTGGCCCGGATTGGCGAAGTGCACCTCGATCGCCGGAAGCCCCGAGTCGTAGAGCGCTTGACACACGGCCTCACCTGTCCATGTCATCCCGGCGGGGTTCACGATCAACCCGTCGAGGTCATCAGCCCGAGTGTGGATCCAGTCCAGGATCTCACCTTCGTGGTTCGACACGATGGAACGAGTGAGCTCTGCTCCGAGGACGTCGGCGATTGCTGCGACCCTCTTCTCGAGGTCGGCGACAGTGCCCGGAGTCCCGAACCGGGCGGGATCCCGGTTATGCAGGTTGACCATGTTCGGGCCGTTGATCATGCCTATGTGCCATTTGGTCGTTCCGGATCGAAGCAGCGCCAACGTTTCGTTCATGGACGAGCCTCCCTTTCACGCCTCCGCGGGGAAGCCGGAGAGAAGCGCTTCCTTCGCGAAACCGCGTCGATCACTTATCGCGGAAGATGCATTTCTCTCAACCGGCGCTCGAGCGCAAGAGCGACCCTCCCGAGCGCTGCATCGTCGCCTCGATGCCCGACGAGCTGAATTCCGACTGGCAGGTTCGCCGTGCCCGGCACCGGGATGGAAACTGCCGGGTTCCCTGTCAAGTTGAAGGGGCGCGTGAAGCGCGTCAGCGGCTCTCTGACGTCGATGTCGTCGAGGCGGGGAGCGACGCATGCGGTAGTGGGAAGCACGATCGCGTCCCAGTCCAGCATCGCGAGCTCGCATTCTTCTCGCAGCCGCTCAGCCTCGCGCTTTGCGGCTTCGTAATCGGCAAGCGTGATACTTAGGCCTCCTTCGATGAACGCAAGTACGTCGGTGCCGTACTGGTCTCGATGCTTCTCGAGCCACTGCCGATGGTTGGCTGCCGCCTCTCCCTGCATGATCGGAAGGATCGCCCTCGCGAAGCGATCGCGAGCGGGGAACGCGATCTCGGGAAGGCCCTCACTGAGTTGACACCAAACTGATTCAGTCGCTTCGTCCAGATCCGAGATCCATCCGCTCGGGAATCCGACTCTCAGCCGGTCCCAGTCAGGCGGGCGACCTTTACCGATGAGGTGAGCTCCACTCATGGCCTCGAGGGCGCTCAGCGCCTCGCCGACAGAAGCCGCGAGCGGCCCAATCGTGTCGAGCGACTGGGCCAACGGGACGAGGCCATCGGTTGGCACCAGGTCGAATGTGGGTTTGAACCCGACGACACCGGTCAGAGATGCCGGGATTCTTATCGAGCCGCCGGTATCGGTCCCCAAGGCCCAATCACACATTCCCAATGCCACCGCCACCGCCGATCCTCCCGACGATCCACCCGCGACCCTGGAGGGATCGTGGGGATTGCGGACAGGTCCGTAGTGCGGGTTGGCGCTCGTCGGGCCCGCGGCCCACTCGTGAAGGTTGGTTTTGCCGATGACAATGCATCCCGCTTTTCTCAGCCGAGAGATCACGAGCGCATCAGCTGGCGCGGGCGATTCACCCAGCACGACACTGCCCGCAGTGGTGGGGGTTCCCCTGACGTCGATCACGTCTTTCACCGCGACCACGGTGCCGTCGCCGGCCTCTTCCGTCTCACAGATAAATACGTTCAGGTGTGCGAACGCGCTGATCCGCCTTCGCATTTCTGACAAACGCTCGGCCACCGAATTACGCCTCGGGAGCTCTCAAATCTCGATGGAAATGGCGAGGAACGACTGCCCCGAAGCGACGCTCAAATGGTTTTTCGACCAGATGGAAACGGACCGCCTCGCCCCCGCCTTGCACAATCTTGAAATGGGATTATAACATTCCGGAGCGGGGGAAACGGGTGGAACCTGCTGTCTCATCCAAGCTGAGCGTTGACGAGGAGACGCTCCGAGGTCCCAGCGCGGGGGTGAATTCGGACGCTTACCGAAACTCTGCGTCGGACGACCGGGGGAGCGGGGGACCGACAAGGACGCGACGCCGCCAGCACGGAGGTCTCGAGAACCTTGTAGAGCGGTTCGGGATCCTTGGCGCGTGGGCGGCGATCATCGCCGTGTTCGGCGTGCTCGAGCCGAGCACATTTCTCAGCGTCTCGAACTTCAAGACCATCTTCAGTACGCAAGCGGTGCTTTTGATCCTCGCTCTCGCGTTGCTGATTCCTTTAACCGTTGGCGAGTTCGATCTCTCGGTGACCGGCTCCGATGAGCATGGCGAATTGCCTGATCGGCTTTCTCGACGTGCAGCATCATTGGCCGATCCTTCTCGCGGTGTTGCTGGCCCTAATTTCGGGCATCGTCATTGGTCTCGTCAACACGTTCGTGGTCATGGTGATCGGCGTGCAGTCAATAGTCGTGACGCTGGGCGCAGGGACTCTTTGGACCGGAGTGGCCTATGCGATCGAGCCGAGCGTCGTCACCAACATCTCACCGGGTCTCGTAAACGCCACCAACTACCAGATCTTGGGCTTGCCCCTCCAGTTGTACTACGGCGTCATCTTGACTCTGATCGCCTGGTACGTCTTTTCCTTCACACCCCTCGGTCGATACATGTATTTCGTCGGGGCAAACAGGCAAGTATCGAGATTGTCCGGTATCCCCGTCACTTCGATTCGCGCTTGGTCGTTCATCATCTCGGCCCTTATCGCCTCGCTGTCAGGAGTCATACTCGTCGGGACGCTGGCGAGTTCCTCACCCACGGACGCAGCCTCTTATCTCCTGCCTGCATTCGCAGCAGTGTTCCTCGGTGCTACGGCGATCATGCCTGGCAGGTTCAACCCGTGGGGCACTTTCGTGGCCGTCTACTTCCTCATCACCGGCGTCACAGGCTTGGAACTGGAAGGTCTGACCGGGTGGGTCGAGGACGTCTTTTACGGCGGGTCTCTGATATTGGCCGTCGCTGTATCCCGTCTTCTTGCCAGGCGACGTGCAGTGGAATGACGAGGTTAGGCGCAACGAGAAATGACCACGGGTGCTGCGAGGCGCCTGTGCAGGATTCGAGTCGACAAATGAAAGGAAGGATTAATGAGGGTAACTGGTAGAAGGGCGCGAACTCTTGCGCTATTGACAGTGTCGGTAGGCGTCGGATTGTTGTTTCTGTCGACTACCGCTTACGCAGGGTCGTCGGCAGCAGGGACCGCCGCAAAAAAGGCAAAGGCTCTTCTGGCGAGCGAGTCCGCCGCATCGTCGTTTCCGACGTTGCCCCACTTCAACGCGGCGGCCAAGGCCCGCGGGAAAACGGTTTGGTTTATCAGCAATGACGCTGAGAATCCTTTCACCACCGATCTTTACAATCCGTTCGTAAAGGCTCTGAGCCTGTTCGGAGTAAAGGTTCACGAGTTCGATGGCATGGGAAGCTCTGCAACGGAAGCCCAGGGGATAATGGAGGCCATCGCGGCTCACGCGAGTCTCATCTTCGACCAGGACTTCTCGGTTGCCAGCGTCCAATCGGCCGTCAATGCAGCGCACGCTGCTCATATCCCCTTCGTCGAGTGGGCGACCGTGAACGCTGGTCAGCCCCCATCTCCCGGAGATGCGGCGGGTACAACGTACAATTATTCCCTTGCGGGCAAGGAGATAGCAGACGGAGTCATCGCTCTGTCCAACGGAAAGGCGAACGCCGAGATCATCACTGACTCAGACGTTCCTGTTTCTGTGCCGGAGACCCACGCAATCGAGGCCGAATTTCACGCCATCTGCCCGACGACATGTCACTACAGAGTTGAGAATGTACTGATTGCGAACTGGACTACGGCTTTGCCGACGATGGCGAGGACGATTGTCACGGACAATTGGGCCAATTGGATCATTCCTATGTATGACCCCGAGACGAGTGACATCGACCCTGCCGTCATCGCCGCAGGAGCTGCAGGGAAAGTACACGTAGCGAGTTACAACGCAACGGCGGGAGCTGCGCCCCAGCTCAAGCAACCCGGAAACCCCCTCTACGTGGACGTGGGGTCCTCTCTGGTATGGAGCGGGTACGCGAACGCGGACATGGTGTTGCGCGTCCTGAATGGAGTCAAGCCGTTGTCGTCAGCGCAGGAAATAATTCCCGTGCGGCTCTTCGACCGGGACAATGTCTCGAGCATCAATTTCAGCTCGCCGGACAACACGTGGTACGGACCGGCCGGGAACAGTGTCGAGCAGGAATACGCGAAGGTGTGGGAACACAAAAGCTGAGCGAAAGGCTTCAATGAGTCTCCACGAGGGAGGCTTCAACTCACGTTGAGGCCTCCCTCGCTGGACCAGGTCCTAAGTCACTTCTCGATGGGCCGGGGCGCGTGATCTCGTGGCGCCGCGCTCATAGGGAGAGCTACCGACGGCGAAGGTCCTCGCCATTTTCGTGGTTGTTCCTCTAACGACTACGAGGGGCCCCGACCGTGAGTGTGCCGGTAACCACTTCGACGATGTGCTGTTAGGACGGTTCGGTTTGTGGGTCCCGCCGCCGCGGAGGCGGCGCTGAGCTCTTCGCTGGCTTCGAGAGATCCGCGCGGTAGGGGGGCGCTGCGGCGCTATGAAGATTCGTCAACTCCATGGTCGTCTGACACGTAAAAACTCAACCACTGGGCTATTCAGGAACGCCGTTCATCCGGTCACTGCGTAGCTTGCTCGTAGAGCATCCCAATCTGGCAGAGTTCGAAATCACTGAATCGAGAACCCACCAACTGCAGGCTTATTGGGAGTGTCTCCGCGGCGCCGCACGGAATCGAGAGCGCAGGGTGACCGGTGTAATTGAATGGCGCAGTATTCGTGACGGGGTTGTATCGCCCTAACTTCAACAAACCCAGGGTACGCCTCAACTCGTCCTCATGAGTGTCCGCAGGTTCGTACAACGGTGCGCGACACACCGTAGTGGGCATGGCCAGAACATCGACCTCAGCCAAAACCCGGTCGTACTCGCGCTGAAACCACGGCCTGGCGTTTTGTGCTCGGGCGTAGCCACCTACCTTCAGGCTTTGCTGCGCAAAGGATGCCGTCAGATACCGCCCTTTTAGGAGCGGCGGAAGCCAATCTGCCTCCCACGCTGTCCGTCTCTCCAAAGATGCGATCAGAGCCTCGGAGTAGAAGCCGCGAGCTCCTGCAAGTGTGAAATGCGAATCTCGCAGGAGGCGCGATCCCATAACCGAGAGGATTTGATACGGGGCGAGTGCCTGTTCGTGCGCCGGCGCGCTGACCCTCATCAATCGAGCTCCGCAGCCTTTTAGAACCTCCAGGGCCTCTAGCACCGTCTCGCTGACGCACGCTTCGATCGGTTCGGCGAAACCCTCATCCAACACTCCGATTCGCAGGCCTGAAAGATCGTTTGACCACCGAGATTCCTCCCTTGGTTCGCGCGTTGGATCCCAGCGCGGATCCCTTCCGTCACACCCTGTCGCGGCCTCCAAGAAGGCGAGGGCGGTACGGACGTCGCGGCTCAGCGGGCCCACCGCATCAAGCAGTGGGTCGGAGCCGATTATCCCCGTATGGCTCACGAATCCACTTGTAGGTTTCATGCCGACGACGCCGCACCAAGAGGCCGGTATCCGTACCGATCCGCCCTGGTCACCCCCGATCGCCAAATCGCACATTTCCAAGGCGACGGCTGCTGCGGCGCCAGACGACGAGCCACCGCTCAAATGATCAGAAGACCGCGGATTCTCGACACGGCCAAAATCGCCAATGCCCCCCCATCCGAGGCCCCCGCAGGAGAAGTCGTCCATGTTTAGCTTTCCGACAATTCGTGCACCCGCTTCAAGGAGGACGGTGACGAGGGGGACATCCGCGTCGCAGACGAAGTCCTCCATCAGGTGCGACCCATATGTGAGCGGGAGACCGCGCACAGGAATGTGATCCTTCAAACCGACGGTTAGACCAGATAGCTCTCCCTCGCCAGTCGGCTCAATATCAGTACGGCATAGCCACACATGACCTCCGACATCCGGACGCTGCGGTGCCCACCATGCTCGGGGCAGCGTTCGATCTTCGTGCCCTTGCGGCGAGCAAAACGTCTGAGCGTCCTCGTAGAACGCATAGAACGCCGCCAACTGCACCCGGACAGCGTCCAGATATGGCCCCAGCTCCTGGTCGGTCAAGTGCATTCCGAGCTCTCGCCCGGCTCGACGCAAGTCGTCTCCATCGGGAAAATGCAACAAGGGAATCTGCTTCTTTCTTCAGTCCACGCTGTTATTCCACTTGCGCTACCGACTCGTCGATGCTTGCTTCTCTTAGTCGTGTCCCGAATTCAGCTCGACTCCAGATCTGCATCTGCGAGCTCACTCGCATCTGCGACGAACGCGACCAAGCGTCGACGGCATGCACCGAGGCCCACCTCTTCGACAGTTTCTGTACGCCTTTGAAGATCTGGCATCGCGCCTGCAGAACGCATCCCTGAGCACCGCCCAGTGCGGCCTTCAATCCTTCAGCTCGAGCTCATACGACTAATGACCTCACCTGCAATCTCCCGGATTTCATCGTCTGTCAGCACTCGTCCCTTTTCTTGGATCGCTCTAAGGCTGGCCGCCAGAATTGGCTGGACCTCGTCCTTCGTAACCTCAACGCCCAAAAGGTCGAGCTTGTCCCACATGGTGTACGGACCGCTATCCCGCGTGATGTCCCACTTACGCACGTTGCCGAAGAGGCTCGGCTCCATGCACCAGTGCAGCAACGGATCGATCTCAAGCTCCTGCACGACCGTATCCATGCCGCCCCAATTAAAGACCTCGAGGCCGGTTATTGGATGGTTCCAAGCCACTTTGCGGCCAGTAAATTCCTCTCCGTATCGTGCGAGCTCTGTCAACTTCTCATGATGTATTCCCGTCGATACGTCATACAGAATCGTAAGGGCCGCGGACACAACTGCAAGGTCCGCCTGCCCCGAGGCGGCGCAGTAGCCATTCACCGAAACCTCAATTATCTCTGCGCCTACTCTCGCTGCAGCCAATGAGCAGGCGGTGCCCAAGTCGAACATGTTGTGGGCGTGGACACCTATCGGCGTGTTTGGTGCTGCTTGCTTAGCGAGCGTCACAAGATGCGCGTACGCTTCAGGACCGACGCCGCTCGGCCCGTCGAAGAGAATGATTTCGTAAGCCCCAGCTTTGGCCACAGCGTCGCAGTATTCGCGAACATAGTCATCTGACGCGTACGGGAGCATGTTCACGCCAGCCGAAACGCGAACACCTTGGCGCTTACCCTCTGCGATGAGCGTCTCCGCTCGAGCAATCTGCTCCGCCCGACTCTTTGGCAGTTTCAACGTATGCCAGTCGCGACCTGCCCACGTGGTTCCGTACACCCCTCCCGCATAAATGGGCGCAGCTTCCGCCCAGGGCGCAGCCCAAAACTGCACGGCGTCGTATCCTGCTTCAGCAGCAGTATCGATGTCGGCAACCGAACGAACCTCGCCGTAGTTGACTTCGCAGTCTGGATTCCCTTTCTTGACGACAGCAATCTCCTCGCGCATCTCTTCCATCGTGTGACCGCGCGGGAATGCTGATGTCTGCACGTCGATAACCCCTGCGGCAACGATCATCTCCAGGAACTCGCGCCGCCGTTCCTCAGTCGCAACTACACCCGGCATCTGTTCTGTCGTCCTCAAGGTGATGTCTCGGAGCGTGACGTGCTTCGGAAACGATCCACCTATGACGCGCTCATCACGATTGAGCGGGCTTACCATCCATTTACCAGGCTCATAAGCTTCCGGGGATCGCAGGTGATCGATAGCGGCACGAAAGAAGATCTTCTCGTCCTCCGTGAATACCTGTGGCTTCGGCATGCTCATCCCTCCATCAATATCCCGGCCCTGTCAAAGCGGGATAACTCCAGAAACGCTTACCCCGCCACGACGATGCGAACCCGAGTCTCTAGTCAGCTGGCGAGTCGGGCACACCGAGAGTGATCAGCGGAGCCCACATCTGGGATCCGAACACTGAGCGATCTCCGAAGTCCCCTGATGAAATGTCTCTTACCATGGTGAACTTGATCACCCGGCCCGCGTCGTACTGGTAAACCGACAGTATTCGGTTCTCTTCAACACCGAAGAGCCGTGCCATGGACTCCTTGCTGATGACGTTCGATCGGCAGACTCTTCGATAAGACTCGTCATCGCCGAAGATCGCGTCGAACGTGATCAGGTATGGACCGGCATTCTTGCTGAAGAGGAACTGCACGAGGTCGATCAGCTTGGTAGTCCCGGAGCTCACCCGACCTCCTCGTACTCGATCGGGAACAAGTCAACGAGGTCGGAGGCTTGTCGTAGCTCTGCGATATGAAGCACGCTGAACCGATATACGGCACCGGTGTCGTTCACCAAGGGCGAGAACGGAAAGGCGACGTGAGCCGTTCGGGTCTTCGCACCTTTGTAGGGATAGCCGATCATCCTCGCCTCCAAGAGCGCCGCCACGTCGTGAGCGGTCTCCTGGTCGGGCGCGAGCACCTCGGCCAGCACCCCGAGCTCGTGAGCCGGCGCATCGCGCTCGGGCTCCATGTTGCCCATCACCCCGTCCCGACCGTAGAGGATCCACTCGATCCGGACATCGTCGCCGGTACCGGCTATCCCGAGCGTCTGTTCCGTACAGCCCTCGGTGTAGTCCGCTATCTGGGAGATCAGGAACGGGTCGCGAATACCTCCGAGGACGAACGACCGGTACCCAACACGCTCGGCTCCCTCGAAGCGCAGCGTCGGCGTTTCGTGAAGACGAAATTTCGTGCCGGAGATCAGCGTCGACCGGCGACCGGTGGGCTCGAACACCACTTCGGAGAAGTCCAGGACTCCGCTCGGCTCCCCTTGGAGGTAGGGGTGTTCGACCTCGTAGACCATGTGCGCCGCCACCGAGAACGGGGTCACTTCGCGCTCGGGGTTCGGGGCGACAATCTCGAATTGTGAGTCCGAGACGATGCCCATAAGGCAGTCGCGGCCGGTCGGGGGAACGGCGCTCATCGCGCCGCACTCCAGAATCTTGCCCATGTGCAGCGCGATTCCGGGATCGATGCCTGCCCGCACCGGGTACGCGGCGAAGATTGCGCTGTCGCAGGCTCTCCCGGCGAGCACGACCTGGGCGCCCTCGTCGAGGGCTCTGACGAGCGGCTCGTATCCCATTTGGGCGACGACCCGGTCGCAGGACTCGAGACGCTCAGAGGTGAGGTCTGGGACGCCGGGCATTCCGGTGACCTTGCCGGCCTCGAGGCGCTCGGCGAGGTAACGCTTGTCCTGTTCGGCGTGGACGATCGCGAGTTTGAAGCTCAACGAGTCCTCGTGCGCGATCTCGCGGAGGATGGAGGCCGCCCACTCCAGGTGTACGTCTGCTCCGGCGCCCCCTCCGCTGCCGATGAGGACCGGAGTCGCGTTCGCGATACCTGAGCGCAAGAGCAACTGCATGTCACGTTTCATCGTCCTGCGCGAGTGGTAGGGCTTCCCCGAGCCCAGGTACCACGGGCCCATATCGGTCGACCCCGAGTCCGCCCCGAGGACGTCGATGCCCTCGTCGGCCGCGCGCCGAAGGCTGTCGGCGTTGACCCCATAACCCAGCGAACCGCCAGGGCTGAGGACGCGGATCCTCTTCACTTGCGGCTCGCGACGCGCCCGGCGTCAGCCCTCGAGAACGCAGGGACGTTCATGTCCGATTGCCGACTTTGAGCGGGAGAACGTCAAGACTGCGCGCTAGCCGGCGAAGCTCCTCGTAGAGAGCGCTCGGCAGTGGGATCCCGTTCTTGATACGCCTCTCGTATGTCCTCCATCCGAGCTCACCGGGTACAAAGACTTCACCACCGAGCTCCGACGGCGAGGAGTGCTTGATCTGGGAGCACAGGACCTCGACCAGGGTCTCGAAAGTGCGGCGGTCGACGAAGAAGGTGGGCTCGACGGCGAGGAGGAAATGGCCCACTCCTCCGGTCGCCATCCGATGGCAGTTCGAGTCCTTACCGATGGGCGAGTCGCTCAGAGCCGCCGAAAGCACCTCGGCCACCACCGACAGGCCGTATCCCTTCTGCTTGCCGATCGCGACGAGGATCCCCGAGCGCATCGCGGACCCGGGGTCGGTCGTGGGGCGTCCCTTCGAGTCGAGGGCGAGACCGGGCGCGAGCTTGCTTCCGGCGAGCGAGGCCATCGCGGCGGCTCCGAAGCCCGCCTCGGTGAGGGCTATGTCGACGACAATCGGGCGGCTGCTCGGGCGGGGGACTGCGACCGCGTACGGGTTGTTACCGACCACCGCCTCACTCGAGCCCGGCGGCGCGATCTGTGGCAGCGAGTTTGTGGTGACGACACCTATCGCGCCGGCCTCAGCCGCTTTGAGGGGGAACGCAGCCGCCATGCCGAAGTGGTGGCTGTTGCGCACTGACACGCAGCCGAGTCCCATCTGTTTCGCGGTCTTCACCGCGATGGACATGCCTTCGAGAGCGGGCCGGTACCCGTAGCCGCCGTCGGCATCGATCACCGTCACCGCCCCCGACTCCCGAGAAACCTTCACGTCTGGGCGTGGGTTAATTTCCCCAGCCGCGATCGCTTCGGTGTACTGCATGAGCCTGAAGACACCATGGCTCCGCACCCCGCGCAGGTCGGCGAGGACCAGGCATTGCGCGATCGCTCGCGCGTCGAGCTTTCTAAGTCCATTCGCCTCGAGCACCGAGGTTGCAAAGCTGGTGAGGTTCGGCGCTGTGACACGCGGGGTGCCTGGCGGATCGTCGGTGTCGTCGGGGAGGCAATGCCAGTACGTCTTCACGCCTCGCTGGGCGCCGGAATCAGAACGCGTCGGATCAGCACGCGGATTGCGCATCGACCACAGAGGGCTGCCCGTAGATGGTGCTTGCCGCGTCGGGTGTCACGTACCCGTTCTCCACGTCCCGGCGCAACAGCTCCGGGTCGCGCTCGCTCGGTGGTCCGTAGCCGCCACCTCCGGGGGTGTGCATCCTCACCACCTCCCCGGGCTTCACCTCCGTGCGCGACTTCGGTCGGATCGGCTCGGCCGACCCGGACCTTGAGAGCACATTCGGCGACCCCGGAAGACCCCCGAAGCGCCCGAGTGGCGGATGCTCGACCCGGTCGGTCATCATCGACAATCTCGCGGGGATCTCTCCGCGTAGTTCGATTTCCGTCGCGACGCCAAGACCACCGCGGAACCTGCCGGCTCCTCCCGAGTCGGCGATGAGGGCTCTGCGACGAAACAACAGAGGCGTGTTCGTCTCCACGATCTCCGCGGCGGTCGTGCCCGCGTTCGACGGCCAAGGCGCGGCCGAGAGCCCGTCCATGTCGCAATTGGCGCCCATGCCTCCAGACAGAAGGAATGCGGCCCCGAATTTGGTCCCGTCGGGGCGAAGACCGGTGAAGACGAAGCGCGGACATGGCGATCCGCTGTCCGCGAGTACGCGGTCAGGGACCACCTGTGCCAACGCGCCCGAGACGACTGCCGAGAGGTAGTGCCCGATCATCTGTCTCGCTGCGACAGCCGCCGGGTACTTGGAATTCACGATGGTGCCCTCAGGAGCGGTCATCGTGATGGGCCGGTACGAGCCCTCGTTGTTCGGCACGTCCGGGCACAGAGCGCACTTCACCGGGTAGACGCTCATCGCGTACGAATGGTTGAAGGAGTCGTTGATCGCCCAGTCCGTCTGAGGCGAGGAGCCAGTCCAGTCGATGTGCATCTCGCTTCCCGAGACGGTGAGGGAGACTCTCAGCACGAGTGGGTCGACGACACCGTCGATCTCGATCTCGTGCACATACGTCCCGTCCTCGATGGCGGCGATCGCCGAGCGCATCGCCGACTCCGAACGCCGCTGTATCTCGGCGAAGATCGAGCCGGGGTCGTCGATGCCCATTTCGTCGAGGAACTCGTTGAGACGGCGGGCGCCAACGTCCATGCACGCCAGTTGAGCCCAGATGTCTCCCCTCACCTGCTCCGGGAGCCGAACGTTGGCCATGATCACCCGGAGGAGGTCCTCGTTGAACCCACCCTCGGTAGCGAGCTTCGAAAGCGGTATCCGCAGACCCTCTTCGAAGAGCTCCTTACTGTCTGCCGACCAAATCGCGCCTCCGATATCCGCCCAGTGGCCGATGCACCCCACGTACGCGACGATGCGTCCGGAACGGAATACCGGCCGCACCATCGTCACGTCGGGCAGGTGACCCGTCCCGAGCCAGGGATCGTTCGTCCCGAGCACGTCGCCAGGGCAGAGGGTGTGCGCCGGGATGATCTCGAGGGCGGCCCGCAGGGTACGCGGGAGCGTCCCTACGAACGAGGGCATACTGCGCTGGGACTGTGTGACCGAGCCCCCTTGTTCGTCGAGCAGCACGACCCCGAAGTCGAATGCCTCGCGGATGATTGGTGAGAAGCAGGTCCGCACCAGCGTCACCTCTGCTTCGTCGGTCAGCGCCTGAAGACGCTCCCAGGCGATCTCGAGCGTGACCGGGTCGAAGGTGATGCTGTCCGTGCTCACAAGTCGGCCCCCTTTAGCTCGGTAGAGGCTTGCGATGTCATGACGTACTCGCGATAACCGTGGTACAGCTCTTTCGTGATCTGTCCAACCCTTCCCGAGCCGACGGCGCGTCCGTCGATCTCCACGACGGGGGTGAGCTCTGTTCCGGTCCCGGTGAGGAAGATCTCGTCGGCGGCGGCGGCACCGGATGGGGTCAGATCACGCTCCTCCACGACGATCCCGCGAGCTCGCGCCAGCTCCATCACGGTGTGGCGCGTGATCCCCACGAGGCAAGCATTGTCACGCGGGGTGAGCACCGCACCGTCTTTCACAACGAACACATTTGCCGCGCTCGCCTCTGCCAGGTGCCCATCGGCGTCAAGCATCAGCGAGTCGTCTACTCCACGGCGGAGGGCCTCCAAGCGAGCGAGGAGGTTGTTCCCGTAATTGAGGCTCTTTATCTGGGGATCGATGGCGTCGCTGTTGATTTGGCGCACCGAGGACGTGATCAAGCGCGCGCCCCTCATCGAAGCGGGCGCAATCGGACCTCCCACGAACACGATGTTGCTGCCGCCGCTGCAGAACCTGGGATCGAGGCGTGGAGGGAACCGGTCACCGCGCGTGACGATCGGGCGAAAGTGAAAGCCGTCGAAGACGTTGTTCGCACGGAGCCATGTCAAGATCTCATGAGTGAGCTCGTGTGGCCTCATCCCGACGTCGATCTCGAAGGCTTCGGCCGAGCGGTACAGCCGCGCCACGTGCTGTTCGAGGTGCAACACCCGACCGTCGTAGACACGGATTCCCTCGAACACTCCGTCGGCGAAATTGAGGCCGCTGTCGAAAACAGATATCCGTGCCTGTGCCTGAGGGACATGACTCCCGTTGAGGTAAACGAGCAGATCGGCGGCCTCCGAATGGCCACCGGCGTCCTTGGGCGATCTCGCCTCGTTCAAGGAACCGGAACCGGGCACACGCGCTCCTCACATCCCCAACTGCTCATTCTCTCCACCTGCTCATCTCGGTCGAGCTTCGTTCAGCGAGTCGGTCAAGCCTCCATATATATGGTGATGTTCCCGAGCGCGTCGACGACCCAGGTCGCGCTCGGTCCAACTGCGATCGTGGACTCGCGCTCTTCAATCAGTGCCGGGCCCTTGCCCCGGTCGCCGTCTGCGAGCTGGTATCGGTCGTACACCGGAGCGATGGCGTAATCCTCGAGCTCGGGGAAGTACACGGACCGCTCGCCTTTCACGGCCTCACCTTTCAGCCCCCCAGGGAACGAGATGTCTTCGGATCCGCCGGTGACTGTGGCCGTGAGCCTCCAGTGCAGAGCCTCCGCCGGCGAGTCTTCGAGGTGCGCGCCATAGCGGTGCTTGTACGCCGCATCGAAGGCTTCCCGCAGCGCCTTCTCTATCGAGGAATCGAGCTCTGCCTCGGGCAGCGCGACGGGGACCTCGTAACCCTGGCCCGAGTACCTCATGTCCACTCGCCGCTGGAATTGGACCGAGCTTGGGTCGGCCCCCGCGCGTTCGAGGAGGTCCAGGGCCTGTGCATCCATCTCGTCGAACTGAGCGCGGACCTTCGTCCAGTCGAGCTTGTCGATGCGTCCGGCGAAGGTCCGGGACAGGTCGACGGAGAAGGGTGAGACGAGAAAGCCCAAGGCCGAAGCGACACCCGCCGCGGGCGGGCAAAGTATGTTGCCGATCCGCAGCAGGCGAGCGATCTCGTATGCGTGCACGGGTCCTGCTCCACCGAACGCAACCAGAGTGAAGTTCCTCGGGTCGCGTCCGCGCTCTACGACGTTGGTGCGGATGGCCAGTGCCATCTGATGGTTGACCACGTCGAACATCCCTCGCGCGCATTGCTCGGCACCGATGCCAAGGCTCTCTCCCAATGCGCTAAGGGCAGCGGTGGACCTCTCGGGGTATAGCTCCATCGTGCCGCCGAGGAAGTAGGCAGCGTTGAGGTACCCGAGGTGGAGGTCGGCGTCGGTGACGGTCGCGTCTTGTCCCTTCCCGTAACAGGCCGGGCCGGGGTCCGCTCCCGCGCTCAAAGGACCCACCTTCAACAGCCCGAGCGGGTCTCGGTAGCCGATCGAACCACCTCCGGTGCCGATCTCGGTTATCTCGATCGTGGGCAACTTCAAGGGGAGGCCGCTACCTCGCTTGAGGCGGGCCATCCGGGCCACCTCGATCTCGGGGACTTGAAGGGGAGCGCCGCGCTCAATCAGGCTGACCTTGGCCGTCGTGCCGCCCATGTCGAAGGAGATCAGGTTTTCGATGCCGCGCCGGCGTCCGAGGAACGCGGCGGCCATCACCCCGCCGGCGGGCCCGGACTCGACGAGCTGGATCGCAAGCTCGGAGGCAAGCGAGGCGGACGTGACGCCCCCTTGGGAGAGCATGACGAAGAGCTGCCCCGCGGACCCGAAGTCCGAAAGACCCTTTTCGAGATGGGCCATGTACCGCCGTACGAGCGGCTTCACGTAGGCATTGGCGACCGTCGTCGAGGTTCGCTCGAACTCGCGCCACTCCGGCGCGACATCGGAGGACAAACTCACGTCCATATTTGGAGCTTCCTCTGCGACGATCTCCGCGATTCGCTTCTCGTGAGCGGGGTTCGCGTAGGAGTGGAGCAACGAGATAGCGACGCTCTCGATCCCGAGATCGGTCAGACGTCGAACAAGCTCCCTCGCCGCAGCTTCGTCGAGGGGCTCGAGCTCCGACCCGTCCGCCAAGACCCTCTCGGATACCTCGAACCGCAGCGGCCGAGGGACCAGAGGCTCGGGACGCTCGAGTCTCAGGTCATAGAGGTCGTAACGTGCCTCACGGCCGATTTCCAGGACATCAGCGAAACCCTTGGTCGTGATGAGAGCCGTCGGCGAGCCTCGACGTTCGATGATCGAGTTGGCAACGAGGGTCGTCCCGTGGATGAACCGAGCGACATCGCGCAGCTCACGTTCATGAAGTTCGGCGAACTCGCCGAGGCCCTCCAGCACTCCCCGCGAGGGATCGGAAGGCGTGGTAAGCCGCTTGAACACCGAGACCGACCCGGAGTTGTCAACCAGCACGAAGTCCGTGAAGGTCCCACCGACGTCGATGCCGACGGACTGCACTAGCGCACCCCGTCGTTTGCGCCGACCGGGGCCAGTTCCTCGGTGACCTCGTTGAGGATCGTGAGAGCATCACGGATGTCACCGTCGTCGATCTCCAGATGGGTCATCATCTTGAACACCATGGGTTCGCGCAGCGTTGTGAGGACGCCGCGAGCTTCGAGAGCGTCGACGAAGTCGGATGCCGGGCGTCCCGCGTTAGCGGTGGAGACCTTGACCAGGTTCGTTTCGGGCTTCTGGACCGTGAGGCCCCGGGCACCCGCCAGGCCGTCCGCGAGCATCGAAGCTCTGCGATGATCGTCGGCGAGCCGATCGACCATGTTGTCGAGAGCGAAGAGCGCGGCCGCCGCAAAGAGTCCCCCCCGATGCATGCCCGCAGCGCCGAGCCACTTGAGCCCCTTGGACCTCGCCAGCTCGATGTCACGCTCGGACCCGCACAACAGAGCCCCTAGCGGCGCTCCAAGTCCCTTGCTCAAGCTGATCGCGACCGTATCGACGTGACGCGTGTAGTCGATCAGTGGTCGCTGTGTCGCCACCGCCACGTTGTGAAGGCGGGCGCCGTCCATGTGCACCCGGCAGCCGTGACGATGAGCGAGCGCCGCCAGATCCTCAATGTTCTCCACCGGGACGATGGTCCCGCCGTGGTCGTTGTGAGGGTTCTCGATTCCGATGAGCGTGGGCTTGGGATGTGCTGGTCCGCGCCAGAAGGTGAGCATCTCCTCCACGCGCTCTAGCGGCATCGCGCCGCACTCGCTCTCGACGAGACGCGGGAACAGTCCGCACACATACGAGAGGTTCCAACCTTCGATCCACACCATGTGCATGTCTGCGTCGAGGATCACGTGGTCGCCACGGGAGGTACCGGCTAAGAGCGCCAGCAGGTTGGCGAGGCTGGCAGTGAAAACGAAGATGCTCGCCTCCTTGCCGGTCATCTCGGCACCGACCTGTTCGAGACGATTGACGTAGGGGTCCTCGCCCTTCTGCGCCCAGCGAATTTCAGCTTCCTGCATGGCACGCCACATCGCAGGCGAGGGCCTCGTCATTACCTCAGACCTGAGATCGATCCGCCTCGGTATGGCCTTGCCCCCCTTTTTGCCCTGAAGTTAGAATGAGATTCTACAAAAGTCCCGCGGGCGCGGCAAACGGTCCTCGGGCCCGCGGAACTCTCGGCGGGTGCTCGTCGCTTCGCACGCGTATCGAAGATGGAGCATCGCCTGAGAACGCCAGAGCGTCATGTGCGCAGACAACTTCTGACGGTTGTCCTTGAGACCGCGTCGACGGGGCTTGCTTTGGGGCAGCTCCAAGGGCGAAGAGGACGCGCCGGGGCGAGGACTCCGAGATTCGCCTCCGCGATGCATGCGACACGCCCGGAACCGTGCGACTGATCGGATCTCGCGAGAACCGTCTTGCGACCAACGGCCCTCGCAATGCGGAGGAGACCCGGCCCATGGCCATCTTCGCGGTCGCAGGGATTGCCCTCTTTCTTTCCGCCATCGACGCGACGATCGTCGCCACAGCCCTGTCGACACTGCACAAGTCGCTCGACGCCAGGATTACCTGGACCGGCTGGATTATCACCGTCTATCAGCTGGGCCAGGCAATTGCGATGCCACTCGTTGGACGCCTCAGCGATCAACTCGGGAGGCGTCGCCTCTTCATCGGAGCGATCTGTCTGTTCACGCTGACGTCACTGCTTTGCGGAATCGCGACCTCGGTCTACGAATTGATCGTCTTCCGGGCGCTCCAGGGACTCTGCGGCGGCGCTTTCCTGCCGTCGGCCACCGGGATAGTTTCCGACCACTTCGGGACAAACCGCGATCGGGCACTCGGGCTGTTCACTTCGATTTTCCCGTTTGGCAATGCGGTAGGGCCGATATTCGGTGGGCTCTTGATCGCGTTCTGGTCCTGGCGCGGCATCTTCCTCATCAATATTCCGATAGGTGTGGTGCTTGCGATCGTGGCCATCGCCGTGATCCCGCCTTCGACGAGGCGACCGGCGGCAAGGACCGACGTCGTCGCCGTGGTGCAGTTCGCTCTGGCCGCGCTCGGTCTCATGTTCGGCATGGCCAGCCTGGGGGACAAAGGGGCGTCGGTTTCGTCCCCGACGGTGGCGCTGCCTCTTGCAGTGTCGGTGCTCGCCGCGGCGTTCTTCCTCAACAGGGCCCGCAAGAACCCGGAGCCGCTCATTCCTCTGCGCCTGCTGCGCGGAGGCGGATTCTCCGCAATGAACGTGATCAATATCGTGTTCGGTGCCTGCTCGCTCGGAGGAGCGACGCTGATCCCGCTCTTCGCTCAGGACCGATATCACATCTCGCCGTTGAGGTCGGGGACGCTGCTCACAGCAAGGGCAGTCGGGATGATCGCGGTCGCCGCTCTCGCAACGTTTCTGCTGAGGCGTACCGGGTGCCGCCTTCCGATCGCCCTCGGCTTCACCGTGATCGGGGCCGGATTCGTGTTGATGGCCGTGTCACCATGGGCATTCGGGCCCTACTGGTGGCTAGCGGCCGGGGCCGCCGTGACCGGCGTGGGCTTTGGCATATCGAATCCCGCCGCGAACAATGCCGGGCTCGCTCGCGCTCCAGCCGACGTAGGAGTGGTCGCGGGTCTTCGGGGGATGTTCCGACAGGCAGGAGGAATTATCTGTATCTCGGTCGTCACCGCCTTCCTCGCCCGAAGTTCAACCGTCGGGCACACCCTTTCGGTGGCCTTCGTGATTCTCGGCATCATCACGTTCTCGGTCCTCCCGCTGATCCGAGCGGTTCCCGAGCAGCGCGGATCGTGGTGAACGCTCCAACGGTCGACGCGGTGGGGCACCCCGACGGCGTCGCGGCTGTTGCGGGAAAAGCGCGCCACTCGTGAGACGCGAGAGTTTCATCGTTAGCGCGAAACTGAAGGAAGAAGAGCTGTGATCGATCTCCGGTCCGATACCGTCACGCTGCCCTCGGAGCAGATGAAGAAGGCCATGTACGAGGCCGAGCTCGGAGACGACGGGTACGGAGAGGACCCGAGTGTCAACCGCCTCGAGACCAAAGCGGCTGAGCTGATGCGCAAGGAGGCCGCTCTCTTCGTCTCGAGCGGAACCATGGGGAACCTTCTCGCGATACTGACTGGAGCGCGACCCGGCGACGAGGTCATCGCGGAGTCACAGTCGCACACATTCTTGAGCGAGGCTGCGGGCGCGGCCATGGTTGGGGGAGTTCAGATCATCCCGCTGCCGACAAGGTCGGGAATCTTCACTGTCGACCAACTGGATGCAGCCATCCGCAGTCCCAATGTGAGCAATCCGCGCACGTCGGTTGTTCTTGTCGAGAACACCCACAATCGCCACGGGGGAGTTGCATGGCCGCTCTCCGACTTGCGCCAGATCTCCGACTTCGCTCACGAGCGAGACCTTGTCGTCCATATGGACGGCGCGCGCATCTTCAATGCCGCGCTTGCGAGCGAGGCAAACGTTGACGAAGTCGCCGTGACCTCCGACACCGTGACTTTCTGTCTCTCCAAGGGCCTCGGCTGCCCGGCGGGCAGCGTGTTCTGTGGACCGGCTCAGGCGGTTAGCAGAGCCCGGCACTGGCGAAAGATGCTGGGCGGAGCGATGCGTCAGGTGGGAGTACTGGCGGCGGCTGGCCTCTACGCCCTCGACAACATGGTCGAACGCCTACGAGAGGACCACGCCAACGCACAAAGCCTGGCCGAGGGCCTCACCGCGCTGCAGGGGGTCGAAGTCGACGTGTCTCGGGTCGAGACCAATCTGGTGATCTTCGAGGTCGAATCTATGGCCGTCGGGAAATTCCTCGAAGAGTGCGCCAAGAGAGGTGTCCTCGCGAAGTCTCCGGGAGGGTCGTTCGTGAGGCTTGTCACGCACTTTGGTGTCTCCGGCGCCGAAGTAAAGGAGGCTCTCGGTGTGTTCGAGGAGGTTCTCGATCTCTAGCCGCGACCGCGCAGGAGACCGCCTAAAGAGATGGCCACCCGTGATCGCATGTTGGCATGTCCGATCTCGAACAGTGCACCGTTGACGTCACCGACTCCCGACGCGGCGTAACGTGATTCTCGTGCGCGACGAAAGCTCGGAGAACTCGAGCCCGGGAAGCCGTCTGCGCGCGCTCATCCAAGCTCCCGACATCCTCCTTATGCCGGGCGTCTACGACGGCTTCAGTGTGAGGCTCGTCGAGTCGGTGGGCTTCAAAGCTGCCTTCATATCGGGCTCGGGCGTCTCGGAGAGCAGATTGGGACGTCCCGACGTCGGTTTGATGGGGATGTCCGAAAGCGTCGACGCGGCACGCATGCTCGCGTCGCGAACGACGATGGGTCTGCTCGCGGACATCGACACCGGCTACGGCAATGCGGTGAGCGCCCACTTCGCCACCGACGCATTCGAGGCCGCGGGGGTGGCCGGCATCATGATCGAGGACCAGGTCTGGCCGAAGCGATGTGGTCACATGGCCGGCAAGGAGTTGATCGGTGCGGAGGAGATGGCGATGAAGGTCCGCTCTGCCTGCGCCGCACGAAGAGATCCGGAATTCATCGTCGGGGCGCGGACCGACGCGATTGCCACCGACGGAATCGACGAGGCGATCAGGCGGGCGAAGCTGAACGTGGAGGCCGGAGCCGATCTGCTCTTTGCCGACGCTCTCATGTCCGAGGCGGACATTGGCACGTTCGTCGAGCAGGTTCAGGCTCCGGTGCTGGTGAACATGGGCTTCGGGATCCGACGCAGGGCTACCACACCGCTCCTCTCTGCTGCCCAGCTCGAGCACCTCGGTGTAGCTGCGGTCATCTATCCCCGCCTTCTCACCTCCGCGGCCGTGGCGGGGATGCGGAACGCGATCAAGGCGCTCGACGAATCGATTCAAAGCGGCCAAGTCACGGACAGACCTGACCTGTGCGTGTCCTTCGACGAGCTGAACGAGCTGATGGGGTTGAGCGAGATCGGCGAACTCGAGTCCCGCTTTCTCACCGACGAAGAAAGGGCGCGTAAGTACGGACAGGTATCGAACGGAGACCGAAAGGTTACGACGCCTCAGAGTGTGCCTTGAGCAAGAAACCGCTCGTACTGATCGACGTTTTCCCCGAGCTGGCATTGATCGGCGATCCTGAGCTGCGCGGGCAAGTCGAGGCCGTCTGGCAGGAGATCTGGCTGGCGTCTCCGTGGGAGTCCATCGAGGAAGTCCCGAGTTCACCCGAGTTTGCATACCCGCACATTCCTCACAACCGGTCAGTGTTGGCGATGGCCCTCGCGATCGCCGACGCCTTCGCGACATTCCACAATGTGAAAGTGGACCGCGACGTGCTTGTCGCCGCGGGCATGCTCCAGGACGTCTCCAAACTGGTCGAGTACCGTCGCGCCGACGACGGGACGGTCATCTACTCCGATCTCGGAAAGTGCTACCCGCACGCATTCTGGGCGGCTCACGTCGCGCTTAAGCACGGCCTTCCCGACACGGTGTGCAGCATCATTCTCGATCACACGCCGCAGTCGGCGCGGTTCCCTTCGACGCTCGAGGGCAAGATCCTTTACTACGCGGACCAGCTCGATGTCCTCGCCATCTACAAGGACCGCTGGCGCAAGGAGCTCTACATCACGAAGTGATTCAGCTCAATATCGGGCTCAAGTCTGACAGGAACTGGTTCGCCACGATCTGGAAGATGAAGTTCGCACCCTGAGCCATGATCATGCGCACACCGTGCTCGTGGAGCTTCTCCACTCGTTTTCGCAATCCATCGATGGTGTAGGCGTAACTCGTATTAGCGCCGATCGTGACTCCATGTTGCTTTCCGAGCTCGACAGCGCGATCGACGTATTCCCACAGTTTCTCGTTCTCGAAGTCGGGACGGTGATTGCCCGTGATGATCCTCGAAGCGTCGGTCATCGCGATGAAGACCGCCTTGATCCCAGGGTCCTTGATGACCTCCTCCAGCGAATCGAGCGCTCCTTTGGTCTCGGGCTGAGGGATCACAAAGGTCTCTCGGCTCTGAGTGGCGAGCGTCGGGATCCATTCGTCGAAGTCCCGGTAGGGGTGGATGGTGAGCGCCTTGCGATGCCAGTCCGCAGCCGCTTGGACGCACTCGTCGATCTCTTCCTTGCCTGAGTTTGAGACGAGCATGAACTGTGCGCCCACGCCCATCGCCCGGGAGAGATCGACGGCGATTCGATGGTCGTAGCCGAGCCAGGGATTGCTCTGAAGCCGCAATACCGGGGTGATCCCCGCCGCCTCGGCAGCTCGGATGAGCTCTGCTGCCATGCTCCAGTCGATCGCGGTGAACATCTGGTCGATCATCACCCAGTGGAAACCCACATGCCCGCAAAGCTCGACCATGTCCACGCTGTTGGCCCAGACACCGAGGCTGGTTCGGCCTTGTTCGATGTCTTCGAGCAATGGGTTGCGCGCCATCGCGTCCTCCCTCGGCCAGACCCGTACAGAGGTTGGCACCGTCTCCCGCCCCGCGTCCGATGAATAATGCCGGACGGGGCCGGGCGCTTGCCCGATGCGGAATGCGATTCTAATATTTGATCCTCAGGTGTCAACGGGTGACCGGTGTCGACGTTCGGACCCGTGTCGGCGCATGCTGTGTCTCGGAGGCTCAGGAGAAAACTCAGAGCGTGTCGAGGAGGGTCCAGCTTCCCTCGAATCGTCAAGATCTCCCGAGACGGGAATCTGAAAGAGGAGGACCGAAGATGCGGACGGTCTATGGCAAGCAGGTCTGCGAGACACTCGAGGAGGTTCTCAACCCCGACTGGTGCGCCGTCCTCCCGATCGATCTCCAGAACGACTTCATGGATCCGCGGGGCAAGGTCGCCATGGCCGGCGGGAACGTCGAGCCCATGCAGGAGATCCTTCCGAAATGTGTGGACTTCATGAAGCGTGCTCGCGAGCTGGGTGTGAGGATCATCCACGTACGCATCATCGACCTGCCCGACGGGGCGAGCGACTCCCCGTCATGGCTGAGAGCCAAGGGGATGATCTCCGGTGTCAGCGAGTTCGCCGTTGAGGGTACTTGGGGTGCGGAGTTCTGCGAAGGTTGCGAGCCTCTTGGAGGCGAACCGATGGTGACGAAGCACCGCTCGAGCGCCTTCGTCGGCACCAACCTTGACGCCCTACTTCGTAGCAACGACATCAAGACTGTCGTCATCATCGGCGAGCAGACGCCCGGCTGTGTCGAGGCAACCTACCGCGACGCCGCGTATTTTGACTACTACAACGTCCTGATCGAGGACTGCGTCGCAGCGCGCGAGAGAGATCTGCACGAGGCGTCGATCAAGATCCAGAGAGCACGCCACGACGTGTGCACCGCCGAACAGGCGCTCGGAATCTGGTCGAAGTACCGCTCCAAGGACCGACCCGGCGAGACGCCCCTCGTGTCAGTCGCGTCCTAATCGAACCTCTGGCAGACATATGAAGCTGCTGTCGGCAACCGGGATGCTCGGATCGGGTTTCCGGGAGGCCTCGATCGTCGAGGGGGTCGACCGGGGGGCGGCGATGATCGGCTGCGACTCGGGAACCACTGATTTCGGTCCGCATCTCCTCGCGACGGGCAGGTCTCAATTCTCCCGGGCAGCGATGCGACGGGATCTCGAGATCATCCTCGTGCAGGCCAGGAGAGCCTCGATTCCCGTGATCATCGGCTCGGCAGGGGGTTCGGGTGGTGATCAGAACCTCGCCTGGGTGATCGAGATCGTCCGCGAGCTCGCCCGGGATAACGGCTTGCACTTCCGCATGGCGGAGATACACGCGGAGCAGTCGAAGGACGATGTCCGCCGGCTTCTGAAGGAGGAGAGGATCGTCCCGCTCCCACCGATGGGTCCGATGACGGAGGACGACGTCGACTCCTCGCTTCACGTGGTGGCGATGATGGGGGCCGAGCCAATCCAGAGTGCGCTGTCGGCTGGGGCTGAGGTCGTCGTTGCGGGAAGGGCGAGTGACGCCGCGATCTTCGCCGCGCTGCCGCTCAAGGAAGGAATCGATCCGGCTTTCTGCTGGCACGCCGGAAAGATTCTCGAGTGCGGTGCCGCAGCGGTCGAAAGTCGGGCCGCCCCGGACAGCATGATGGCGACACTTGAGGATTCCACGCTCGACATCGAGCCCCTGAGACCTGACTATCGCTGCACAGCTCAGAGCGTCGCGTCACACACCCTTTACGAGAACGCGGATCCGTTCAACTTGGCGGAACCGGGAGGCGTTCTTGACACTCACGACTCGACGTACGAGGCGATCTCCGACAGAGCCGTTCGCATAAGAGGTTCGCGGTTCCACGTATCTCCTGAATATCGCGTCAAGCTCGAGGGGGCGCGGCTGGTCGGTTACTCAACGATCGTTCCAGGCGGCGTAAGAGACCCTCTAATCCTCAGTCAGCTTGACGAATGGCTCGAGGCTCTAGAACAGAACCTCTCCGAGCGCCTCACCCAAACGCTGGGCGAGGAGGCTCAGTACACGATCACGACGCACGTCTACGGGCGCGACGGCGTCATGGGAACTCTCGAACCCGTGAACCGCTTCGAAGGACACGAGGCAATGATTCTTTGGGACGTGATATCCGAAACGCAGGACCTGTCCCACTCCATCGCAGCGAGTCTGAGCCACATGGCGGTACACAATCCGATTCCGCAGTGGCACGGGCTGATAAGCGGGGTCGCGTTCCCGTTCGCGCCATCGGAGATCGACCGTGGCGCGGTCTACGAGTTTCATCTCAACCATCTCGCTACACCGGACTCTCCAACTTCGCTCTTTGCGACCGAGATCGTGGACGTCTGAAATGAGAAGGACGCTGGCGGAGGCCGCCTCGTTGATCAGGTCGAAGAACGCGGGACCCTTCTGGTTGACCTTCGACGTGATGTTTGACGACCTCGATGTCTACGAGGCGGTCCGTGACCAGGAAGTGCTGAACGCAGGGACGGTCAGTGCCCTGTTCCGTCAAGAGCAATCGGCGGTACTTGTGTTCTCCCACGACAGTGCTCGCGCGATCAAGATCAGCTTCCCGAGGCCAGTCAGTTCAGGCTCGGCCCGTGACAGAGATGTGTTCGGTGGCCAGCAGTACGCACCGTTGCTGGATCTCACCGTGGAGCTCCCCAGCTACGACGACGAGAACGGAGAACGACGCAAGTGAGGACCAACTTTCCGGGTATCAAGGAGAAGCTAGCTTCCGGCAGAATTGCTCTGGGTTGCCTGGTTGCCTACGACGCGCCATGGCTCGTCGAGATCCTCGGACTGTCGGGTTTCGACTTCGTCGTGATCGATCTGGAACATGAGCCGTTCGATGACAGTCAGGTCACCAACCTGATACGCACCGCCGATGCCTACTCGCTTCCGTCGATCGTGAGAATGCCCCTTTCAGATCGGGTCATCCCTTTGTTGGACGCCGGCGCTCACGGCGTGAAAATCCCCAATCTGAGAGGCAAGGCTCAGGGCGAGGAACTTGTGGCCATGACGCGGTTCCACCCAGCGGGAACGCGGACCTATTACACGCAGGGGCGGTCCGCTGACTATGGGATCAATATCGACGAACTCGAATGGATGCAGAAGGAAAACGACCGACTCTTTGTGATGGCCATGATCGAGGACATCAAGGTGGTCGAACAGCTCGATGACATCCTGTCGATCGACGGCATCGACGGCTTTCACGTCGGACCTCACGACCTCGCGCAGTCGATGGGTTACCCGGCGCCCGAGGCACTCGACAAAGTGATCACCGATGTCGTGAAACGCTGTTGCGAGGCGGGCAAGTATGCCTCCGTTGGGGTCATCACGCCCTGGAACCTCGACAAGATCGACCAGTGGGTCGACGACGGATGCCAGTTCCTGATCCTCGCCTCGGCATGGGCACTCACAAACTGCATCGTCGACATGCACAACAGCATCCGACGACACATTCCCTCGGACCGTCAGTCGATCGGCGACCTCCCCAGCATGTCCCGCAGCAAGTACCTCAATCCGACTCCGAGGTGACATCTGCCGCTGTCGGATCATTCGACGCTGTCGTGGTTGGAAGCGGGGTTATCGGCGGTTCGATTTCGTATCTCCTGGCCCGGTCGGGGCTGAGAGTTTGCCTCATGGAGCGCGACGCGGTCGGCAGCGGTGCCTCTGGTCACGGGCACGGCGTGATAAGTCTCGTGGGCAACGACTTCAAGCCGGGGCCGCACTTCGAATTGGGGCTCGAAGCCGCAAAAATGTACCCAGAGTTCGCCGCTCAGCTCCTGGAGGACAGCGCGGTCGACACGCTCTATCACGAGCTGCCGAGTCTGTCCTTCGCGTTAATCCCCGAGGAGGAGGAGATCTTCCGCAAAGCCATGGCCTGGCAAAGTTCGATGGTCCCGATGCGCTGGGTCGACATCGACGAGTGCCTCGAGATCGAGCCGCGAATCACACCGCACGGCATCGGGGGTGTCCTGAACCACCACGGGCAAGTGGACGGTTACCGGTTGTGCTTGGCCACGGTCAGCGCAGTCGAGAAGCTGATGGGGACGTTCCTCTTAAGAGAAGCGACAGGTCTGACGTTCGACGGAGGTCACGTCACAGGGGTGGAGTACCGCGGAGGCCGAATTGCGACGGAGCGCGTGGTGCTGGCTGGCGGAGCGTGGGTGTCGCGCGCCACGGAATGGACCCGCTATCCGATCCCCGTGCGGCCTCTGCACGGCGAGGTCCTCCATGCGCGGCTTCCCGGTCCGCCACTCGCGGCGTTCATCATGACGGCGAGACACGGACCCATCCTCCAGCGCCGCGACGGCATCATCATGGCCGGCAGCATTGGCGGGGTAACGATGAGCGGTATGGACGTGCACGCCCTCCACGTGTTCGATCCCGCCGACACCGGACCTTGGGAATACGACCTCGAGCCCCACGAGGAAGGGCGCGACCTCATGCTTGAGCGCGCACTCAAGATCATGCCGGCAATGGAGGATGCGGTACTGGTGGCCCACCTGGCGGGTGTGAGGCCACTTTCGGCGGACCGCTTGCCCATCATCGGACCGGTACCCGGATGCGAAGGTGTCTATCTGGCCACGGGACACGGGACCAAGGGAATCCACCTGGCTCCTGTCACCGCCCGGATCGTGAGAGACATGATCGTCAACGAGACAGACGACTCGAGGTACGAGGCTTTCCTGCCCGAACGCTTCGAGGCAGTCGCACGACGCTGAGGTGCCAGTCCCTTGGGTATGTCAGTGGACTCGGCAGCGGTCGACTTTCCCGATCCAGTTTGAAGTCGAACCCTGGGCTCGTCGGCACCTCCGGCACCCCTTCACGGGCACGGGGTGCCTCGAGGCGGTATCTCTCGATCGCCTACGCCGCTCAGTCGCCCAAGTGGTGCTATCGGTCTTTCGTGAAAATATCCCACCAGCGTCTCGATCAACCCCGGCCGACGAAGGGCATACCCGTGGCCATGACCGTCATGAACAACACGTTCGAATTCAGAGGCAAGCTCGCCATGTAAGCCACGGCTCTGCCCACATGCTCGACGTCCATCGTCGGTTCCGTGCGAACGTTCCCGTCGGCTTGCGGCACGCCTCGCGCAATGGGGGCCGTCAGGTCGGTCGATGCATTGCCTATGTCGATCTGACCAGAGGCGATGTTGTACGGACGACCGTCTAGCGCGACCGACTTGGTGAGGCCCGTAATGGCGTGTTTCGCGGCGGTGTAAGGGGCAGAGTTGGGTCGTGGGCTGTGGGCCGATATCGACCCGTTGTTGATTATGCGCCCTCCCTGTGGTTGCTGATATTTCATGAGGCGGAATGCCTGTCGCGTGCACAGAAACGCTCCAGTCAGGTTGGTGTCGATGACAGCCTTCCACTGCTCAACCGAAAGCTCGTCGAGTGGGACCGGGGGAGCACCGATACCGGCATTGTTGAACAGCAGATCGATTCGCCCGAAGGAATCCACGGTCTCAGAGAACAGGTGGTCCACCGAGCGAGGTTCAGTGACGTCGGTAGGGATCACGTCGAGGCCGGCCCCGGTGGATTCCGCCTGGCTCCGAACTTCCTCAAGTGCTTCGACCCTCCTTCCTGCCAGGACCATTGACCAGCCGGAGCTGGCCAATGCCATGACCACAGCCTTGCCAATGCCGGACCCAGCTCCCGTGATAATCGCCACTCCCACTGCTCGTCCCTCCGACAGCTCGCTTGGGATGCTTACCAGGGTCAAGTATGAAACGCTTCACGTCCCATCACCTGTGTTTGCCTGAATCCAGCGAGGTCTCGTTCCATGAAACCGGGGGACGTATGAGGGCTGTACCGTGACGACGGCGCAGCAGGTCGAGGAGCTGCGCGAGGACATACGAAGGTTAGTTCGGCGCATTTGCGCCGCCTTCCCGGACGAATACTGGCGGTCGCTCGATCGGGAACGCGCCTATCCAGAAGCTTTCGTGAAACAGGTCACCGCGAGCGGTCTTTTGGGTGCGCTCGTGCCGGAAGAATTCGGAGGGCTCGGTCTCGGTATCGGCGACGCTTCGATCGTTTTAGAGGAGATCAATCGTTCTGGTGGCAATGCGGCCGCTGTTCACGCGCAGATGTACACGATGGGAACTCTTCTTCGACACGGGTCAGACGACCAGAAGCGCGCGTATCTTCCTGGGATAGCTAGCGGCGAGTTGCGCTTACAAGCCTTCGCCGTCACCGAGCCCACCGCTGGAACAGACACGACTGCGATAGCCACCATGGCGGTACGTGAGGGCGATCACTATGTGGTTAGCGGGCAAAAGGTGTTTACTTCGCGCGTCCAGCATTCAGATTTGATGATGCTGCTCGCGCGTACGACTCCGCGAACGCAAGTTGAGAAAGCGTCAGACGGCATGTCGGTGTTCCTGCTGGACTTGCGCGAGATCTCAGACGGTTTGGTCGTGCGGCCTCTTCGCACCATGTTCAATCACGAAACGAACGAGGTCTTTTTTGACGACGTGAGAATCCCATCCTCCAGTTTGATAGGAGAACAAGGGCTCGGATTCCGCTACATCCTCGACGGTATGAACGCTGAACGGATTCTCATTGCTGCCGAATGCATTGGCGATGCAAGGTGGTTCTTACACCGGGCCACTCGTTACGCGCTAGAGCGCGAGGTGTTTGGCCGGCCTATCGGGCAGAACCAAGGCATTCAGTTCCCGATCGCGTACGCGTACGCGCACGCTGAGGCTGCCGACCTCATGCGGTGGCGCGCCGCGGAGTTGTTCGACTCGGGTATGCCATGTGGGCCCGAGGCCAACCTCGCGAAACTTCTCGCGGCGGACGCTTCATGGGAAGCGGCGAACGTTGCGTTGCAGACATACGGCGGATACGGATTCGTAGACGAATACGATGTCGAGCGTAAGTTTCGAGAAACCCGCCTGTATCAGGTGGCACCGATCTCTACCAACCTCATCCTCGCCTATGTCGGCGAGCACGTGCTCGGAATGCCTCGTTCGTACTGAATCCTGACTGCCCGCAATCGAATTTCAACTATTGCCTCGTGTGTGCGCCTATCGGCGCGGTTCACCGAAGGCCCCGGAATTCGCGAGTGCGTCTATTTTCTGGTCGTTGTATCCGAGCGACCGAAGTAGGAGATCGGCATCTTCGTTCCGCTGAGGAGCGCGCCGATGTTGCTTTCGCGGTTCGCCGACGCGCACGGGACTGGCTAGTTGGGTGACGGTACCAAAGCGTGGATGCTCGGTTTCGATGATTAAACCGCGCTCGGCGATCAACGCGTGAGCTAGGGCCGAGGGAACGTCAAGCACCGGAGCACACGGCACTCCTGCAGCTTGGAGATGCTCGATCCAATAGTCGGAGGACTTGGTCATCAGCGCAGCATCGAGTTCTGCAATGAGTTCGGACTCATGCAGCCGGCGCGCTTGAAAGTCAACGAAACGCTCATCGCTTGCGAGGTCATGCCGACCAAGAACCTCTGTGAGTCGGATCCAGAACTTCTCCTTCGCACATCCGATCACAATCCACCCCGTACCAGTCTTGAAATTCTGAAACGGGACAACCGAAGGATGGGCGGATCGTGCTTTCCGCTTGGGCACATCACCAGCAGTCAAGTAGTAGGTGCCCAAATAGCTCAGTAGGTTGATCGCGACGTCATACAGGCAAATGTCGCAATCCATGCCTCTCCCGTCTCGTGCAGCCGCATGGATTCCTGACATCAATGCGAGGGCCGCCGCGTAACCCGCACAGAAGTCGACGAGCGACAGCCCCGATTTGGTCGGCGGACCGTCCGGTTCGCCGGTCAGGCTCATCCATCCCGCCAGACCTTGCAGGATGTAGTCATATCCAGGCTGCTTCCTCGCCGATCCGGTCATTCCGAAGCCAGAAATGCAGCAGCAGACGATCCGGGGATTCAGGTCTTGTAGGTCTTCGTAGCGGATGCCAAGACGACCGGGCACATCACCTCGGAGGTTGGAATAGATCGCGTGTGCGTGCCGAACCAGGTCCTCGAAGACTTCCCGTCCACCTGAATTGTTGAGATCGAGACTCAGGCTGCGCTTGTTTCGGTTGAAGGTCTCAAAGAAGAGGCTGTCCTCCGCCTCCTGAAAAGGAGGTATGTATCGGCCAATGTCGCCGCCACTGCGCGGATCCTCAATCTTTATTACCTGGGCACCGAGATCGGCCAGGTGCACTGAGCCAAACGGTCCGGCCCCGAACTGTTCGAGCGCAACGATCGTGATGTCTTCGAGGGGTCTCACAACGTCGCTCGGGGGTTGTCCGAGTCGTCGAGAATGAGATTCCCATCTCGAGAGAACGTATGGCCAAGAGAATCGAGTGAGGCAGGCCGTGATAGATCAGGAATCTGTCTCGCGCACACCGCGACCCTCATGGGCAATAAGTATCCGTTAGCGAAATCCATGTCGCCAATCGAGCCGCTCGGTTCGAAAGCCTCCGCTTCGGCGCGCGGTTGTGTGGACGCCAACAACCCAAGCTCCGATCGGAGGTGCCGAGCCGCCGCGCCAAAGTTCGGAGATCTCGCGAAGGCGGGGAGGCCAATGATCCCCGCGTCGCGCCAGCCCCTTCGCAACGCTCTGCGGGATGTACCTTCGCTGGTCGTTGTGCCTACGAAATGCCCGTTTGCCCCTCGCACCTACCCGTCGATCGCATTCCACAGAAGGCGTGGTTGTTACAAGTTGAATGTTGGGAACCCAACCACGTCGCGACGAGCGACAATCCACCGATGGATTCGACCAATTCGCACCTATGGAGTTTTTCCGAAGGAGACGCACCGCAGATTCTGATAGAAGAGTTTGATGTTGCCGATTACCGACGCGACCGAGAATATTTGGAACCCCACCTTAGCGTGAAGATGCCCTCCAGGTTGCCCGTGACTGGTACGCGCAAGACTGGAAGAAGATCGTGACACTCGAGCATATGGGCGCTACTTCGAAAGGTTGACCGACATGTTTAGACGGCTCACGGATACTCCAGGATTGAGTGATACCCAGGAGCAAATCGTCGCTACGGTTAGAAGCTTTGTTGACCGAGAGGTACTGCCCTATGTGGCTGACCTAGATCGAGGTGATGAATTCCCTGAAGTTATCGTCGACAAGATGCGGAACCTCGGACTTTTCGGACTCACGATCGAAGAGCAATTTGGAGGAGTCGGGGAGTCTCTTCTCACCTATTCGCTCGTCGTTGAGGAGCTCTCTCGAGGATGGATGAGCTTGTCAGGGATTCTGAATACGCATTTCATTGTCGCTTACCTACTCAATCGGTACGGAACCGTTGATCAGCAGTCCGCCTTGTTGGCGCCGATGGCAATGGGCGAACTGCGAGGTGCATTCTCAATGTCTGAGCCGGATTGCGGCTCAGATGTCGCTGCGATTAAGTCGAAGGCCACCCGTGTCGAGGGCGGCTACCTGGTCAACGGCCGGAAGATGTGGGTCACGAACGGGGCACGTGCAGGTGTCGTCGCAGTCCTTGTGCTCGCCGATGAACTCGAGGGTGTGCCACCACACAGAAACATGGTCACGTTGCTTGTCGAGAAGGAACCCGGCTTCGGTGACGTGGCCAAAGGATTACTGATCCCTCCGCAGATCGAGAAGATGGGTTACAAAGGTGTTGAAACGACGGAGCTTTGCTTCGACGACTTCTTTGTCGCTGAGGACAGAGTTCTTGGAGGCATTCCCGGCCGGGGCTTTTACCAGATGATGGACGGCATCGAAGTGGGCCGCGTCAATGTCGCCGCTCGGGCAGCCGGATTGGCACTTCGTGCTTTCGAGCTAGCCATTTCTTATGCTCAACAGAGGCGAGCGTTCGGCACAATGATTGCGAATCATCAGGCAGTTCTGTTTCGTCTTGCAGAGATGGGTTCCAAAGTCGCAGCCGCACACCAGTTGGTGGTGATGGCCGCTCGTCGAAAGGACTCTGGCGAAAGGAATGATTTGGAGGCGAGCATGGCGAAATACTTGGCGTCGGAATACTGCAAAGAGGTAGTCGAAGACGCCATGCGGATTCATGGGGGATTCGGTTATTCGAAGGAGTTTGAGATCGAGCGATTGTACCGTGATGCGCCGATGTTGCTCATTGGCGAAGGCACAAGCGACATTCAGGAGATGATCATCGGTCATCGACTACTCGAGGAATACCGGATCTGATGTCGCTGGAGTGGCCCCTGAGACATGGTCGTTCGAGCGTTCGACAGAGCAATCTGATTGCCACTTGTAAAGGTAGATGCGCGTCATGAATGAGGTTGCCTCATCTCGAGGCATTCTGGAAGGCATTCGGGTCATTGAGTATTCCGCCTTTGTGGCCGCGCCGTTCGCGGGCGCAATGCTCGCCGGTCTAGGAGCGGACGTAATTCGCATCGAACAACTCGGCGGCGGAGTGGATGCCAGACGATGGCCGTTGCACGACGGCCGAAGTTTGTATCGAGCTGGCCTCGACTCGGGCAAGCGGTCTGTCGCGCTCGACTTGCGATCGCCTAGAGGACGGCAGCTTGTTGCCGCGCTTGTTGCCGCCCCGGGCGAAGATTCCGGCATATTTGTCACGAACATCACGCTTCCACCGGAACTCACATACCCAGAGCTGCTAAAGGCGCGGGAAGATGTGATCGTCATCGAACTCTCAGGAACGCGACCCGGAAACATTGCCGTGGATTACACGGTGGCTGCCGGGGTGGGTTTCCCGCTGATCACAGGACCGTGCAGTACCGAGGGTCCAGTGAACGCGGTGCTGCCTGCATTCGATCTGCTCGCCGGGCTGCACATCGCACTTGGAATTGTTTCTGCGATCCGACGTCGTTCGAAAACCGGCGAGGGTACGTTTGTGCAGCTCGCCTTAATGGATGTTGCAGTGAAGGTTGCAGACCATCTCGGCTTCCTGGAAGAAGCACGTCTCATCGAGGAGCCTAGGCCCAGAGTCGGGAACTCTATATATGGAACGTATGGGCGAGATTTCGTGACTCGCGACGGTCATTCTGTCATGGTGTGTGCGCTAACGCCGAGGCAGTGGGAGAACTTGGCGCGCGCAACGGATCTGACTGACGCGTTCAAGCTGATTGGTGAACGCCATCGAGTTGACTTATCAGACGAGGCAAGTCGTTTTGAGTATCACGACGAGATCGATCGATTGCTCGAAACGTGGATACGTGAGCGCAGCTTGGCCGAAGTAGCAGAGACGTTCGAACGCGCACATGTGCTCTGGGGCCCATATCGCACATTTAAGGAACTGATTTTCGAAGACGACTCGGCTAGCAACCCGTCTGCGAGTGCGCTGCGATTTTCTGGGTTTTCACAGTTGAACAGACTTGACTCACCGACGATTGGAGCTGATACGTCAGGAGTTCTGAAAGATGTGCTCGGCCTCGACGACGACACGATCCGGTCACTCCACGACGACGGCGTTCTGTGTTGACGACCGAAGGTCTCCTAAGGCAGCTCATTTAAGTCTGGATACGGTCCGATTGACCGGACCTCCTTCGTACGTGGAGCGGCCTGGCCTGCTCCTCGCGGTTGCCGCCGCAGCTCGGCAGGCCTTGCACTCGGGCGTCCCTGGGAGGGCGGAGGTCCCGCAGCGCGGCTGCCCCCCGTCACTTCCCAGCCGAGCGGGCGATCCGGAGGTGCTCGTGAAGGCCGGAGCGAAGCAGCACGGCGTCGCTCGACACTGTGACGACATCGAAGCCCTGTGAACCGTAAGTGCGGGCCTGCACCGGGTCGTAGCAGTGCATCCCGGCAATGAGGCCCTTGTCGTGCGCCGCCTGCCTGATGCGCTCGACCGCCTCGGCGTGGCCAGCTGGCATCGGCTCGAAGCCAGGTGACCCGCCCATGGACACGGCGAGATCGCTCGGGCCCACGTAGAGGCCGTCGAGACCCGTGGCAGCCGCGATCTCGTCGACCTGCTCGAGGGCATCGACTGTTTCGATCATCGCTAGGCAGATCACTTCAGCGTTGACGGCATGGTGCGGAGCCGCGTTGAGGAACGCCGCGCCACGAAATGCGCCATTGCTCCTCAGCCCAATCGGCGCGTAGCGGCACGCTGCCACCGCTCGTTCGGCATCGGCTCGCGAGTTCACCATGGGCACGATGACCGCTTCGGCGCCTGCGTCGAGCACTTTCCCGATCTCTGCTGTGTCGTTTGAGAGCATTCGCACGACCGGGCAGGCGCGGCCGTAGCCGATCGCCGTGAGCATGGGCACGAGAGCGTCGAGGTAGCCCGCCCCATGCTGCAGGTCGACGCAGATGTAGTCGGGCTCCTCCCACGAGCAGATCTCGGCCGCCACGGGAGATGCGAGTGTGAGCCAGACGCCGAAAGCGGTCGGTTTTTCGGCCAGGGCGGTTCGGAGGCGGTTGCGGCTCATCGGTCAGGCGACCCCTTCATCGTCTTGAGCAGAGCAATGCCTAGCGTTCGTTTCATCATGCCAACAACTTGGTCAGCAGTGCGTTGCGCCGGTCCTCCGGTGATCGGGCCGTTGAACCGTTTATACCGATACTCATCGCACGGAATTCGTCGTCTTAATCATCAGACTGTTATCCAACGGAACCGAGGCGAACAACGTCGTCAGAGACCGTCGACCCTCGGGCAAGAGGATCTCTTTCGCCGAGGTCAGCCAGAACTGAACGACGATGACCGGATCCTGGTCACTCCTGTCGCTGTCTGCTGGAAGAATCGGCCGCACTATCGGTTGAGGGAGCGGCCAACGAACGCAATCAGTCTGTCGGCTCAAACTATCCGCGGCCTATCCGCGGCGCGTCCGGTGATCGGCGCTGTCGGCGGCGGTCGGTTGAGGGGTCCGGTGAGGTACTGACGGGTTTGGTCGCACTTGCATCTCGTCCAGGGCGCGCGAGAAATGTGCTGACAACTACGAGAAGTCCGCCGAGTACCAGACCAAGCGTGAGCTTCTCATCGAGAAACACGGCTGCGGTCGCGACCGCGATCACCGGTACGAGGAAAACGTACGTTGAGGTAACTCCGACCGATCCATTGTCGAGAAGGAAGAGCCAGATGAGCCATCCGGCGCCCGTAGCGATCGCAGAATAGATGAGTGCTCCGATGAACTCGGGTGTAATTCGAAGAGATGTCCAGTGCTCGTAGAACGACGCGACGAAGAGCGTCGCAACTGCACCGAGGCCGAATTGTGCGCTGATGAGGGACGCGCTCGGTATTGACGAGCCGTACTTCTTGATAAAGACCGTTCCCAGGGACCAGAGAATGCCTGCCAGAAAGCCAAGTATGAGACCAATAATCGATACTTTCAGTGAACGCTCGGCGGTGAAGCTCAGCACGACGATCCCCGCAAAGCCAACCACGATCGCAACGGCTTGAAGCGTTGTGGGCTTCTCACGTAGGTAGGCCCAGGCGACAAGAGCGGCTAGCGGAGGTTCGATGTAAACCAGCAGCGACGCGAGTCCAGCCTCGAGGTAGTGAATTGCAATAGTCGAGGCAACGAGAGTGCCGACGTTGAGAATCGTGGATAAGCACACGATCCACCAGGTCGTTCGCCATTGGGGCTTTTCCCTCCAAAAGAGGGCGACAGTGCCGATGGCAACAGAGTTAAGTGCGAATCTCAACCCAGCAAAGAGAGCGGGTGGGCAATACCGCAGCGCGATTTGCGAAGTCGGAAACGACGTCCCCCACAGCACGACGAGGAAAAGTACGGAGCTACCAAGCTGCCATTTATGGAATCGAATCGAGCGAATGGCAACGGTGTTCGCAGGGGTGAATGTCATTCAGCGCCAGACTTCCGAGCAAAGCCCGAGGGCTCGCGAACACGAACTCTATTCCTGAGGGTCGGACCGCTGGCCGCCCAAGAAGTCGGTCATTCGACGCTCTCGCTCTGGGTCGTTATACGCGACGACGCTCGCGAGACGTTCCAACAGGAATCCGGCTGGACTGATGGGACTCGCCGCGAAGCGGAGAACTTCACGTGCGAGCCGAACCGCGACTCGTCCGTTTTCGGAGATATCAGCCAGCAGGCGAAACGCAACCCCACGTACCTCGCCCGGTGCACAAACGCGATTCACGAGGCCAATCCTCAGCGCCTCGTCCGCAGAAATGGACCGACCTGTCACGATCATCTCAAGCGCGCGTCCGTAACCGACCAGCCTCGTCAGTCGTTGAGTCCCGCCAGCACCGGGAAGAATTCCGAGCTTCACCTCAGGTTGACCGAATACCGCGTGTTCACTCGCGACACGAAAATCGCACGCCAGCGCTAACTCCAAGCCGCCTCCCAGCGCATGCCCATTCATCGCGGCCACAGTTGGGACTGACATATCTTCAAGCCGCGCGGCGACCCGTTGGCTCCGTCCCGACAGGTTCTCATTTGGATCTCGATTCGCGAGCTCTCTGATGTCCGAACCCGAGATGAAGACTCGATCGCCCTTGCCGGCTATCACGACTCCGATAATTTGCCGATCGGCATCCAGTTCTTCGATCGCACTTTCGATCGCCTCCCACGTCGCGGTGTTGAGAGCGTTCGCCTTGTCCTCGCGGTCAACCTCGATGACCCCGATCCGGTCCTGAATCTCCACTCGAAGCACGGTCACTCACTCATCGCAACGCTCGGGCCGAAGGGCGCCGATCTTGGGGAGCATGTCGCGAGCCACGCCGCCAGCATCGACTGGTGGCTCACCTGGCGGTGGGAATTGCATGCAAGCGTGAAGTGTCGTGTATGTACGCCGAGACTCCGAATCCCACATCTGCGAACGCGGACACTAACAGTTGCAACGAATCGCGAAATCGCGCTCGCGCCCTTGCAACGAGCTGCCGAGTCTCGCATGCTGACCGATGTGCTGCGCGACGGTCGCACGGATCTCTCCGTCAAGTCGGTACAAGTTGTCGACTTGCGCTTCCCATCCGCGGTCGTTTTGCTCCGACCAACTCTGCGGCAGCCGACGAAGTTGCCATTCCGGCCACTTATTTGCCGCCATCTGGAGTGCGTGACGAAGGATCTCGCGCTGTTGGTCAGGCCGATTTGGGCGGCCGCACGGGCAACCGAGCGGGAAGTCCAGGAACTGTGCCCGGGGTGGCTTTAGCGCGATCAGGTGGCTGCGGAGGGTGCCGACTGTCGTCGTCGCCAGGCCCCGAGCCTCGATCGCACGCGCGAGTACTCCAGCGGCGATGTGGCATTGGGGACAGAAGGGAAGCACGAGCACAAGGTCGACGCGCATCGACGTGAAATCACCGACGATAGAAGGAGCGACTTCGAGCGCGAGCTCGTCGTAGCGAGTGATCGAACCGACCATGGAGACAGCGGCCTCAGCCACTCCGCCGATCGTGCCCGCATCCTCCAGCTCGAGAAGACGGTCGAGGGGATACGCGACGTTGGGATCTGCTTCTGCAAACACTCGGACCGGCGTTCTGTGTGCGATGAGCACATCTCCGGTCGGTCGCCCGCGCGGCAGGAGCCGATAACTGGTGTCTTCCGTCTCTCCAAGTCTCTCTTGGTCGGGAAAGTAGGCGCCGCATGTCGTCACGATCCCGATCGTTGCTTGTTCGAGCGGAACCGTGAGCGGAACGAGTCCCGGCGGGTCGAACCGGGGGAGCGGCGTCGGAGGGAGATGCAGGATCTCAGTCCGGACGCGCTCGAAGTCGTACGCTTGCTCGGCGACCATCGCGCGCGAGCGTACTGATTCGATACACGGCTTGGACGATCGGCCGTCGTTGGTCCGCTCTCCGAAGTGTCATGAAAGCGGCGTATACGCTGAGCCCGAAGTCACCCAAGACGGATGCTGTCTCTCGCCGGAGGAGTGCGCATGAGTGAACTGTTCCCGACGAAGTCGATCGCTGTCGAGGTCATCGCGTGCACCGATCCCGCACGAGAAGGGGAATTCAATTACTGGCACGACAAGAAGCGGATTCCTTACCTGAGGAGTGCCCCAGGCATTGTCGACGTGTACCGCTACCGCGACGTGAAGCCTCGCCTCGGCGAGGAGTTCAAGCGCTTTACCGCGGCCTCCGGGGAGTTCACTCGGTATCTCACGGTCTACCGCATCAATGACCCCGATCCTTGGGGGGTTTTGCAGAGTCTCAAGCAAGCCGAGACCCGAGATGGAGGGTTGATGGACTGCGCCGCAGTTCAGGATCTGACGGTGTGGGACTTTGTCGCCACCCGGAGAACCATCAGGGCAATGGATCGACCTGAGACGCATCTCCCCGACGGAATGCCAGAGGCTCTGCTTCTCTACTACTCGAACCACGATCCGGTTCGGAAGGTCGACCACGACGACTGGTGGCTATACACCCACGCTCACGACCTGCTCGAAACCCCGGGCCTCGTCCAGTGCTCGAGGTATCACACCCTCAATCCGAACCCGGCAGACAAAGAGGCAAAGATCCTCAACGTCTACGAGATCGATGCGGACGATCCGGATGCGGTGCTGCTCCGTATTCTCCAGGACGATCGCGACGTTCGCCGACCCCAGGGTCGCTTCAGCAGCTTCAGCCGCGAAGGGGACTGGCACGGCACCGGTCTTTACCGCCACTGGGACCTGATGTAAGCGAGCGGCCCGCCGGTTCAACTGCGAGATCCGAATCCGGCACGATCAGCTCTTTTCCACGACTGAATTTCGCGCGCAAGAGCACGACACGCGCGCAAACCAGCTAGCGCACCCTGCTTGCGCCACCTTTCCCCTCCGTCTATGGTGTCCCGTATCTCGGTCCACGTTGTCCCGAAAGCGGACAGGCCGACCGTCTGAGCAGTAGGTAGGCGCCTGGAATCATCACTGAGTGGAGGGGGGAGATGTCTTTGTCACATCACGCGAGACGTTGGGTACTGGTATCAGTTCTCGCCGCCGGGCTGATCGTCGCCAGCTCGACGGCAGCCTCGGCGTCATCGAATTCATCGGCGAACGTACGCGGCAAAACCGGGAAGAGCAGCTCAAAGCTCGTCGAAGCTGTCATCACAGCATTCACCGGCCCCGAATCCTTCATCGGAGGTGTGCTAACCGCGGGCGCCTATCCGGCGGTATACGCGATCAATAAAGCCGGCGGTGTCCTCGGTCACGACTTCACGGTGACAACCGTGGACACGCGCGGCGACCCTGCAGACGCGCTTCCTCTGGTTGAGCGATTCCTCTCAACCGCGACCAATCTCGTCGGCGTCTGCGGAACAGACGGCGCGACGGCTAACCAGTTGCTTCCTCTCTTCAACGAGCACAAGCTCACGATGATTTCCGACGTGGGATCGTCGAACTTCGATCACACGCACCTCCAGTACTTCTGGCGGCTTGTCTCGCCCGATCCGGCAAACGGACTCGCGATGGCAGAGTGGGCGAAGGCGAAGGGTTACAAGCGGGTGGCGTTGGTGTTCGGCACCGACACGACCGCGCAAGGGGACCTACCGGGCATCGAATACGGCGTCAAGCATCTCGGCTTGGATGTTGTCGCGAACCTCAGCCTGACCCCAGATCAACCCTCTTACCAATCCGATGCGGCAACTCTCCTAGCTGGCCACCCGCAGGCGATCTTCACCGAAGAGGACGCCACGACGGCCGGCACCTTCTTCGGTGACGTGGCGCAGCTCGGGACCGTTCCGCCGATCATCGGCGACTCAGGAACGATCGAGAACGGGTGGTTGAGCGCAGTCTCCGCGGCGATCGGGACCTCGACGTTCACTGCCGACTACACCGGCCTTACTCCCGCGCCAGCGAAGACGACACCTGCACATGCCGAGTGGGTCAGTGCCGTCAAGGGCGCTGCTTCGCACGTGCTGAAGCCGGCGAATCAGTGGTTTAACGAGCCGTACGCTGAGGCTGAATACGACGGCCTGATCATGCAGGCGCTCGCGATGATCGAGTCGAAGAGCACCAACCCGACCGTGTTCAACAAATACATTGAGTCGGTGAGCGAGCCCGGCCCGGGCAAAGTGACGGTCTACAACTTTGCCGCCGGGAAGGCAGCGCTCCTTGCCGGCAAGAAGATCCGGTACGTCGGCGTGTCGGGACCGATTTCGTTCAACCAATGGCACAACTACTACGGCAACCAAGCGGCGGTACGGTTCCCGCAGGCCTCGTTGTCGAGTGAAAAGGTCGTCGGGACCGTTCAGGCGAAGACGATCGAAGCGGCGGGCTAGGCGTTCTGTTCGACGTTCAGCCCGGCAGGAGATCCGGTATTGGCGACAACCGACAGCGCTCACCTCGTACGCCCGGACCCGTTGTTGCGGGCGGACGAGGTGAGCTTCGGATATGGATCGCTGACGATCGTCGATCGGGTCAGCGTCGAAGTCGGGCCGGGCGAGATCGTCGCCCTACTCGGCCCGAACGGAGCGGGTAAAAGCACGCTCGTCAAGGGCCTGATCGGACACCTGCCTCTGCTGGGCGGTGCGATCAGGCTCAACGGAATCGACATCAGTACGAAACCGGCTCCGATGCGCGTGCGAATGGGGTTGGGCTACGTACCGCAAATCAGGGACGTTTTCCCACCTCTATCCGTCTGGGAAAACCTCAGTATGGGCGGTTACCTGCTGCCGCGCAGCGCCGTTAAAGATCGAGCCGAGGAGGTGCTCGCCTTGTTCCCCTCGCTCGCGAAAAAGCACCGCCGCCGTGCTGGCACGCTGAGCGGCGGTGAGCGGAAGATGCTGGCGATCGGCCGCGCGCTGATGAATGGTCCTAACCTGCTGATTCTTGACGAGCCGACGTCGAACCTCGCTCCGAGCGTCGTGCGGGGAGTGCTCGACGAGATCATCGGCCGCCTCGCGGAGGCGGGCCAATCGGTCCTGATGGTTGAGCAGCGCGTCAAGATGACACTTGAGGTCGCGAGCTTCGGTTACGTAATGGTGCAGGGCAAGGTACGCCTCGCTGGTTCTGCGCGAGAGCTGCAGGCAGCGGAGAGCGAGCTGTCGGATCTCTTTTTCAACGCCGCGCACGCACCGGCCGCCTTGTCATGAGTACAACCGGCCTCTGGCGGTCGGGATGAACCTCTACTGGGAGGCCATCGGATTCGGAGTCATCGCGGCGTCAAGCATCGCCCTCGGCGCGATGGGGTTCACGCTCCAGTTCGGCCTCACGAACGTGCTCAACATCGGCTACGGGGCAATCATGAGCCTTGGCGGCATCGTCGCCTACGTCGTCCACTCGGCCGGGATCTCGATCTGGTTGTGTTTGGTGCTCGGAGGCTTAAGCACGAGCGTCGTTACGCTGATCGTCGCCAAGACCATCCTCCGCGTCTACGCGCGACGCGGTGCGGCGCTATTTGAGATGGCGATGATCACTTTCGGCGTGGCTCTGATCGTCGAGTATGCGATCGCCGCCATAACCCGGAACAACATCTACGCGTTGAACATCGCGATCGAGCACGCGATTGCCCTCGGTCCGCTGCGCTTCACCAAGGTGCAGCTGATACTCGTGATCGTCGCATTCGCCGTGTTCGGTCTGCTCGATCTCTTCCTGCGCCTCACGAGGCTCGGGGTCGCGCTGCGCGCGACAGCCGTGGACCCCGACTTGGCTCGGGCGTCCGGCATCGCGACGAATCAGATCGTCACGGCTGCGTGGTTGGTGAGCGGGTTCCTGTGCGGCCTAGCTGGCGGAGTCTTCATGGTCAACATCTTGACGATCAGCGCGTTCACCGGCGACAGCTTGCTCTCGCTGGTCATTGTTGCCGCTCTGATGGGCACGGCGGGCTCGGTGCGTGGAGCAATGCTTGCCGCGTTGGTGATCGGAATCGCGACGCAGGTCGTGAGCGTCGCGGGCGCCTCGAGTTACGACACCGCGGTCGCATACGGTTTTCTCGCCCTCGTTCTGCTCGCGCGGCCGAGAACGCTGCAAGGCGGTCTTGTGACCGAGCGGGCACAGATCACCGTCTAGATCCGATTATGAGCGAATAAAGCATGCAGGACTTCATCTCGATCTCGCTTGTGTACTTGGGCATCTACGCCCTGTCGACCTTGTCGCTCAACTTGCAGTACGGCTACGCCGGGATCATCAATTTCGGCTGGATCGTGTTCCAGGCAATCGGCGCATACGTCGCCGCCGTCACCTCGCTCGGCCCCGCCTCACCGAACGGGTTTCAGCACTACATTTTCGGCGCGCGGCTGCCCTTTCCGCTGCCCCTTGTCATGGGCACCCTCGCCGGTGCCGCGCTCGCTCTCGTGCTCGGCGGACTAATCCTCACTCGGCGTATCCGGAAAGATTTTCAGGCGATCATCCTGCTCGTCGTCGCCATCATCGCCGCGCAGGTGGTGATCGCGTCGGTTGGCATTTTCAACGGAGCGAACGGTCTATCCGGCGTCCCCAAGCCGTTCAACGGCGTTTTCCGCCTTTCCTACCATGGGTACCAGTGGTTGTACGTCGGTTGGATGGCCGCGATCTGCCTCGTCGTGTACGTCGGGCTCGAATGGTTGTGTCGGACCTCGTGGGGCCGAGCACTGCGGGCGATACGCGAGGACGACGTGCTGGCGGGCTACGCCGGGATCAACATCCAGGCCTTGCGCGTCGTCGTGTTCGTGCTCGGCGGTGCCATCGCGGGTTTCAGCGGAGCGCTCCTCGTCGAGTTCCTTGGCACCTGGTCGCCGGACGCCTGGAGTTTCGTCGAGACGTTCGTCGTCTTTGTCGCCGTCTACGTTGGTGGCCGCGGGAACAACTTCGGAGCGATCATCGGCGCCTTGTTGGTGCCCGTCATCTTCGGCACGATGCCATCGTTCCTGCCGCAATTCGGCTACGCGGGCTTAACCGCCAATCTCGAGTGGATCCTGATCGCTTTGTTGTGGCTGATCACCTTCTACCTACGCCCGGCTGGGATCCTGCCCGAGCGTCGGCACATCGCAATCAGGCGTCGCGCGCCTTCGAGAGCGAACGTGCCCACGGGATGAGCAGGCGAGCGTTGGACAGCACCGACGCGGGCGGCGGTGTCTCTGACACTGTGGTCGAGGCGTCGCCGGCGCCGCAACAACGTGACGCGTCGCGGCGATTCGTCTCCGACCCGATGGTTCTCGAGGTGGGCGGCTTGCGGGTCACCTTCGGTGGCGTCCCTGCGGTTGACAGCGTCTCACTCACCGTCGCGCGAGGGGAGATCGTCGGTCTGATCGGACCGAACGGCGCCGGCAAGTCTTCGGTTCTGAACGCTGTCTCAGGCGACTTGCGTCCTTCCGGGGGCTCGATCCGTTTTGCCGGACGTGACGTGACGAGGCTCCCCGCCCACCGTCGAGCGCGGCTCGGGATGTCGCGGACCTCCCAGACGGCGCGCGTCTTCGAGGGGCTCACGGCGTTCGAGGGCCTCGTCACTTTCGCCCGTGGGGCCGAAGGAGCGTCGCTTACGCGGACGTTGCTCCGTCACGGACAACGTTCCGAAGAGGCGGAAGCTTCAGATCGCGCCTGGCAACTCCTCGATCGCCACGGCTTCGCACACATCGCCGACCTGTACGGGCGCGAGCTGAGCGGCGGTCAACGCCGCTTTGTCGACCTCGCGATGGCGCTGATCAGATCGCCGCAGCTGCTGCTCCTCGACGAACCGATGGTGGGGGTCGCGGCGGCGATCCTGCCGGGTTTGATGAGCGCACTGCGAGAGGCGGCGCAACGCGGGGTTGGCATCCTCATGGTCGAGCACGCGCTCGACTTGGTCGCCGAGCTTTGCGACCGGGTCGTCGTCATGGCGTCCGGAAAGGTCATTGTTTCGGGGACCTATGAGGAGATCGCCGAAAACGTCGAAGTGCGACGCGCTTATCTGAGCTGACGACAAAAGGACCCTATGCGGATCGAATTCGGCCGGCAGCCGTTCCATTACCTGTATGTCCCGACCGTGCTGCCGTTCGCGGAAGGCGGCTACGACATCGATGAGCTGGCGCTGAGGAGCTACCTCGAGCGCCTCAGCGCGGCTCACTTCGCCTCGCGCGGAGTCGGCGTCGTCATCAACTCGGAAGCGGGAGAGCTTGTCTACCTCAGCCGGCAAGAAGCGCGCCGCACCGTGGAGATAGCGGTCGAGGTGTGTGCTGGCCGCATACCTGTCGTGGCGGGTGTCGCCGCCCTGCGTCCCGAAACGATGATCGAGATCGCGCAGGACGCGAAGGAAGTCGGCGCCGAAGCGCTCATGCTGTTGCCTCCGATGGGGGCGGTCGACGTTTCGGTGGGCTGGAACACCGCTCGCTATCCCGAGGTCTGGACCGACGTCGCCGCCGCCGTCGACGCGGCGGTGGACATGCCGCTTTTCATGCACCCGGTGACGAACTTCACGCCCGAATTCGGGCCCGGGTTCCCTCTAGTGGGCGTCATGAAAATGGTGGAAGAAATTGAGAACGTCGTCGCCTGGAAGATGACCTACAGCTGGCAGGGTTGGCGGACCGTGGCCGCGGCGCTGCGCGGATTCAGGCGTCACATCGCTCTGCTCGGCTCCGGCGCGCGTTACTTCCACGAGGCGATCGCCTCGGGCATCTTGGACGGCGGCCTCTCGGCAGCGTTCAACTATTCGCTTGAGGCACATCTCGCGCACGTCGCGGCTTTCCAGGCGGAGAGTCTCGAGTCTGCTTTGTCCATCTGGGACGGTGGGCTCCGCCAGTTGCAGGAGTTCATGTTCGCCGAGCCGTCGCGCCTCCACGTCCGCACGAAGATCGGTGCCTGGATCGCCGGTAACGTTCCGCTCCCGTTGATGCGCCCGCCGATGCCGAAGCCGTTCCCGACTGAGTGCGAACAGATTCGCGCCCTGATGATTCAGGCGGGATGCGAGGTGATCGACGAGGAAGGGTTCCGATCCGGGCTCGAAGCGGTGCGACTCGCCTCGGCTCCCGTTGCCCGAGTCTTCAGCCAACCTCGATGAAGAGTTCCGAAAGGGGCGGCTCGCGTGTGATCCGCCCCTGTTCGCGTGTGTAGCGAAGGATCGTCTCGAGGTTCCTGCGGTTGGAGTCGCTCAGCCCGTATTCCCACGGGTCGGCCCCTAGCAGATCGCGCTGTTCCTCCCATGCGGCCTCGAAAAAAGCGAGCGGGGTGAGGCGTGGGTCCGAAGCGCGCTGATAGCCGATGCGCTTGGCCTCTTCAAAGGCGGCGAAGACGCTCTCCGCGACCCACGGCTCGCGTTCGAGGATCTCTTCGCGGATCGTGAGCACGTGCATGATGGGGAATATCCCAGTTGTTCTGTAGTAATCGACCGACCTCTTGACATGGTCGGGGAAAAGCCGCGCGATCCGTCCGTCGTGCCGGTCGAAAGAAGGGGGGGTCCTCGGCGCGAGCAGGACGTCGACCTCGCCGTCGACCAGGGTGTCCTCTGTCACCGTGTGCGGCGCGGTTTTCGCTTCGCTCCCGTCCATCGCCTCGAGTGGGTTTTCGCGCCAGTCGACGGCATCGAGAGGCACGCCGTGCTGGTCTTGCAGGATCCCACGCATCCACACCCCGGCTGCCGGCGTCGTTCCAGCGATCCCGCCGCGTCGTCCGATCAGGTCGGTCGCGGCGAGGATGCCGGCGGCCGTATTGACGAAGTAGTAGGCGTGCCGGAATCGCCGGTGCGGAAAGATCGGCAGCGCCGCGAGCGGATGACCGTACTCGCGGGCGCGGAAGTACTCCGTCACGTTGAACTCGCCGACATCGGCCTCGTTTCGGCGACGCAGGCTGTAGAAGCGGAACCGATCCTCGTTGAGCACCGAGAACTCGATCCCCTTCGCCTCGATTTCTCCATCGACGAGGGCGCGAGTGAGCTCGTAGCGGCCGCACGAGAGGGAGAGCTTGCGCTTGTCGCTCACGCACCGACCATGCTGTGGCCACCGTCGCAGAGGAGGAACGCGCCGGTGATGTGACGCGAGTCATCGGAGGCGAGGAAGACCACCGGCGGGACGATGTCCTCGGGAGTCGGGATGCGGGCGAGCGGCGTGCGCGCCAGCACCGCCTCACGCCGACCGGTCTTCCAGTCCTGTCGTTCACGGAGCGTCTCCGTCTCGACGAATCCGGGGCCGAGCGTGTTCACGCGAACGTGCGGGGCCAGCGCGTGGGCGTAGGACTTCGAGATGCCGAGGATCGCGTACTTCGCCGCCGCGTACTGCGGCGCGCGCGGGCTCCCCTCGACGACGACCCGGGAGCCGATGTTGACGATGACGCCTGAGCGCTGGTCGTCGAGCATCCGCCGTCCGAACTCGTGCGTCATCAAGAGCGTGCCCTTGATGTCGAGCTTCAGCGTGTGGTCGAGGGATTCCGGGGTCAGCTCGCGCCACGACATCTGGCGGGCCGCCATGTCCCCGACGTTGTTCACGAGCACGTCGATCCTGCCGAACGCCGCGACGACCTCTGCGGCCATGCGCGAGACATCTTCCGGCTCGGCGATGTCGCCTTGCACGAGCACGCTCTCGCGCCCGAGGGCGCGGATCCGTGCGGCGGTCTCTTCCGCACCGGACGCAGAGGTGCGGTAGTGGATCGCGACGTGCGCGCCTTCGCGGGCGAGCCCTTCCGCGATCGCGACGCCGAGTCCTTTCCCGGCGCCGGTGACGAGGGCGAAGCGACCTTCGAGCCTCCCGCTCACGTCATTACTTCGCGGTCGCGGCGAGCTCGGCGAGCGCGCGGAACTCGTCGTCGCTCACGAGCCTGCGCTTCTCGGTCCCGCGCTGTTTGACGGCGGCGAGGAGCTCTGGCCGGCGCGCTTCAGGGACGTCGAGGCCAAGCTCGTCGAGCTTGATCCGGATCGACTCGGCGCCGCTCTTCTTGCCGAGCACGATCGCGCGTCGGGCGCCGACGAGCTCCGAGGCGTACGGCTCGACGGCCGGTGGGTCGTGGAACTGGGCGGCGACCGCGCCTGTCTCCCGGCGGAACAGGTTCTCGCCGACGAGCGGCTTCCACGGCTCGATCGGGTAGCCGCAGATCGCCGCGACCTGGCGAGAGACGCTCCCGCAGTGCTCGAGGTGGAGGCCGGTCTCGTAGCCGTAGAGCGCCTCGAGCGCCAGCGCGATCTCGCAGAGGCTCGCGTTCCCGGCGCGCTCGCCCATGCCGTTCACCGTCCCGTGCAACCACGTCGCGCCGGCCTTCACCGCGGCGATCGCCCCCGCCGTCGCGAGCCCGAAGTCGTCGTGGCCGTGGTAGTGCAGCGGCACGCCGGGTCCGACCGCCTGACGGATCCGATCGACGAAGTAGGCGACCGCCTCGGGGGCGGCGATCCCGAGCGTGTCGACGGCGACCGCCTCCTCCGCTCCGGCATCGACCGCCACGCGGTACGCCTCGGCGGCGAAGTCAAGATCGGCGCGCGAGCCGTCGACACCGAAGAACGCCACGCGGACGTCGGCGTTGGCGGCGGCGGAGACCGCCTCCTCGATCCGGTGCAGCACGGTCTCGCGCGAGATGCCGAGCGCGTCGAGCTTCAAGTCGGACACCGGTGCCTCGATCACCGAGTGGCGCAGACCGAGCTCGACGATCGCCTCGACGTCGGCGGGGACGGCGCGCGCGAATCCCCACAGCTCCGCCGCGAGGCCAGCGTCGATGACGAGCTCGATTGCCCGCCGGTCCTCATCGGTGACGCGCGGGAAGCCGACCTCGATCCGGTCTACGCCAAGCTGGTCGAGCAGTCGCGCGATCTCGAGTTTCTGCTCGGCCGTCATGACGACGCCGACGCTCTGCTCACCGTCGCGCAGTGTCGTGTCGTACAGCCCGACCTTTGTCCCCGCCGCCGCCAACGTGCCGGCTTGCGCGTTGAGCGACCCCGTCCACACCTTCGATCGATCGATCACACCTCTACCTCCTCGATCCAGCGCACTTTCTCCGGCGCGGGCTCGCCGTGCGCCTCCATCCAGGAGACGACGGGGTTGCGCAACACACCGATGTGCTCGATCTCGGCCTCGATCACGTCTCCCGGCTTCAGGTACCAGGCCTTGGGATCCTCGCTGAAACCGGCGACGCCCGAGACGGTGCCGAGCGACAGGACGTCGCCGGCCGAGTAGCCGAGCGGCGAATAGTGGGAGATCACTTCTGGGACCGTGGTCGACATCCGGCTCGTGTTCGAGACCTGGCGTGGCTCGCCGTTCACGCGCAACTCCACGGCGAGATTGTGCGGGTCGCCGACCTCGTCCGGGGTCACGATCCACGGCCCGAGCGGTTTGAACGTGTCGATCGCCTTGCAGAACAAGAACACGCCCGAACGCATCTCGCGCCGCTGGATGTCGCGCGCGGTGATGTCGTTGCTGATCAGATAGCCGCCGACATAGTCCATTGCCTCTTCGGGTCCGAACCATTTGCCGGACTTGCGAATGACGATCGCCAGCTCGAGCTCGTAGTCGAGCTCCTCGGTCAGGTGCTCCGGATACACGACCGCGTCGTCGGTGCCGATGATCGCGTCGACGTTCTGGAAGAACACGATCCACGGCGCGACCGGGTGCGACCAGCCGGCTCGCACTGACTCTTCGTGGTGCTCACGGAAGTTTCCTGCCGTGTGAAAGTACTTCTTCGGGATGATCGGCGCCCGTAGGCGCACATCGCTGAGCGCGAACTCACGCCCGGTCGCTTGTGCCGACGCGCCTTGCTCGAAGTACGCCCGCATCGAGGGAGCGTCGACCTCGACCACGGTCCCACCGCGCAGCTCGCCGATCCGCTGCTCCCGCTCATGGTCGAACGTGACGAGCTTCATCGGGCGTCCTCCTTATTCATTGTCTTGATTCATTCTCTTCCGTGCGGCCGGCAGGACTCCGGCGCTTTTGAGCAAAGCGGACGCGTTCCCGCCCTTGATCAGCGCGGCCTCCTCTGTTCCGACGTTGCGCGCCTCGTCGATGAACGCCACTGCGTCGATGCCGCCCATCGGCCAGTCGCTGCCGAGCACGATTTGCCCAGGGCCGACGAGATCGACGAGCTCCTCGAGAACGTGCGGCACATAGACGCAGGTGTCGTAGTAAAAGCGGGGGAGGTAGTCGCTCGGCTTGCCGGTGATGTTGCGCGCCGTCTCGGGCCGGTTGGCGACGTTTCGGTCGTGACGCCCGTAGTAGTGCGGCAGGTAACCGCCTCCATGCGCCACGACGATCCTTAGGTCGGGCCAGCGGTCGAAGACGCCCTCATAGATGAGCGAGGACATCACCTTCGCCTCCTCGAGTGGCTGGCCGACCGAGTTCCACAACGAGTACTCCTGGAACCACGGGTCGGTGACGCCGTCGGGGTGGATGAAGGCGACGAGTCGCAGCTGCGCGACGAGTTCCCAGAAGGGGAAGTAGGAGGGATTGCCGAGGTAGACCCCGCGCGCCGATGCCGGCAGGTTGACGACGCGCAGTCCGAGCTCTTCGACGCAGCGATGCAGCTCCGTGAGGGATAGCCCGATGTCCTGGAGCGGTAGCGAGAAGCTGCCGACGAACCGGTCGGGGTGTGCGCGCACGAGCCTCGCGATGTGGTCGTTCGCACGCTCGTTCAGCTCGAGATCGGTTTTCGGATCGGCCCACTGCCCGCCGGAGATGATGGTGGAGAGCGAGAGCACCGCGACGTCGATGCCGAGGCGGTCCATGTCTTCGAGGTGACGGGCCGGGTCGAGGAGCTCTTGGTGCAGCCGGTCCTGCCGGCTCCCCGGAAGCGCCGGGCCGTTCGCCCCGAAAGACGATGCGACGTTGTGCATCCACGAGCGCTCGAATACCTGTCGCTCCAGCACGTGCGCGTGGAAGTCAACGACCAGGCCGGTCACGGTTCGTCCTCGTGAGGGAGATTGCGTCTTCGCTGCCCGCATCGCGGTACAGGGTTGCTTGTACAGTGGGACACTATGGACGCTCCCGTCGGCTGTCAAGAAGCGAGTTGATGCGCGAAAGTTCGGTCGCGAGCGACGCGTCGCGCAGTTGCCGCAGCTCCTCTGGCCGTTCGTGCCACTTCGCGTCGATCGCGGCTAGGTCGTTGCCCCCCGGCGGATCCCCGATCGCATCAATAACGGTCTCGGAGTGCCCGGACATCTCGACGCGCGCTGGCCAGCGATGCGGGTAGAGGCGGGAGAGTTCCGGGTCCTCCACGACCTCGAAGCTTGCGGAAAGGCGTGCGAGCTGCGGGTCGTCGGGCGAAAGGGGGCGCTCGAGGTCCTGTAGCTCCTGCGGCCGACGGAGCGCCAAGGCGAGGTTCCAGCTCGCGCTCGACAGCCGGCTCAGGCGGCTCTCCGAGCGGGCGGCGGCGCCGACCATTCGCGCGTAGGCGTCGGGGACATGGATGCGCGCGGGGCCGAGCTCCGCGCGATCGCGTAGCCGCAGCGCCGCCTCGATGGCCGCCAGGCTCTGCTTGGCGATGGGGAACGGCTTGACGCTCACCTCGTCGATCGCCGCCGGGGCATCGGTGTTCAAGGCATCGGCGTGAAATGCGAATCCGGCACCGGCGGCGATGCGGTCGGGGTCGACCTCGGCGACGAAGCCGTCTCGGGCGGCGAACGCAGCGGCGCAGCCCGCACGGGCGGCGTCGCCGATGGTGAGCCAGCGGCCGATCGGCATCCCGGACACTTCGGAGGTGAGCCCGGTGGCGCGGGTGAGCGCGATGCCGAGGGCGTTGGCGAGGCGCGCGGCGTCGAGATCGAGCAACGTTGCGCTGAGCGCGGCCGCAGCGAAGGGCGCGCAGAAATACGTCGGCCAGACGCCTCGGTAGACGATGTGCGCGCCATCGATCGCCGTACCGAGCCGCGTCATCGCCTCGTATCCGACCATGACCGCGCGCCGATACACCGCGGGGTGTACGCCGAGCGATGCCGCTAGGGTGATCGCGGTCGGGATGACGACCGCACCGGGAGTCGTGCAGCTCGCCATGTGAAGGTCGTCAAGCTCGGTCAGCCTCACGGTCGCGACCCGGCGCGTCACGGTCGTGGGAAGGCCGTCGTCGAAGCCGCGAAGCGACGCGGCGATCGCGCGCCCTTCTTCGGTCATTGAGCCCGCGACCAATGCCGCGAGTGTGTCGAAGGTTCGCATCCCGACGGCATCGCCAGAGGGGTCCCAGGTGGCGAGGCGGCTAGCGAGGTCGTGCAGCGCGCTCATTCGTTAGGGACTTTCGTGATGTCAGTCTCGCTGACGAGTTGTCGCTGGGCTCTCCTTCGGCGATCGGTGCGCGACGCTCATAATTCCGTGCGGGCTGATATGTCCGGCCAGGCTCGATCACGGCGACCGCCGGGCCGATCGAGTGTGTGTGACCGTCAGGATGGCGTCTCGCTCGAAACGTGCACCGCGGGCTTCGTAAGCGAGCGCAGACGGCTGGTCGCCTCGGCGTCGATGCGACCGCCCGCGATGACGACGCCGTAGTCCCGCTCGGCGGCCTCAGTGGAGACGAGTCCTTCGAGCACGTCGTGTAGCACCGACTGTGGATCACGCTCGAGGGGGTCGCCCCACCCGCCGCCTCCGGAGGTGCGGACGATCGCGCGCGATTCGGCCGGCACGTCGTAGAGGACGACGTCCACACTGCGGAAGTCGTCGTCACCTGGCAGTTGCAAAAGATCGTCAGGTGGCGCGCCCGGCTTGCCGTTCCACAGCCCCCAGGGCGGGTATTCACGCCGGCGCGGCTGCCAGAGGTTCCATTTTCCCGGAACAAGATTGCGCACGAGGGTTTCGACCCCAAACCCGCCGCGGTGCTTGCCGGCTCCGGCGGAGTCCGGGCGGAGCCGGCGTTGCTCGATGACGACCGGGCAGCGCAGTTCGATGGTCTCGATCGGCGCGTTACGGACGTCGCCCTGACAGACGGACAACGAGGCAGAAGGCCCGTCCTCGTGTGGCCGGCCACCCCAGCCGCCGCCCTCGAGACTCTGCACCACGAACCGCTGCCCCGTCGTGGGGTCCACGCCCGTGAAGATCAGCGCCCCGCCTAAGAAGCCGAGGTGCGCCGCGGGCACACGGTCTGGCATCGCGGGTGCGAGCGCCGTGACGATCGTGTCGACGACCGTCGGTATTGGTTGGCTCCAGTCGGCCATCGGCGCTGGATAGCTGGCCATCATGAAGCTTCCCTCGGGGATTACGACCTCGAGTGCGCGGAACGAGCCCGCGTTGACCGGCTCTTTGGGTGTCGTCACAGCCTTGTAAGCGACCATCGCGCCCGCCTTGGTGCGCGAATTGATCGCCCCAACGCGCTGGCCCGAACAGCCCGAGAGGTCAATCGTCATGTCACTGCCCGAAACCGTCACCTTGGCGTGAATGTCGATTCGTTCGCCAAGGACCCGCCCGTCGTCGTCCAAGAACGCTGATGCCTCGTACACGCCGTCTGGAATCTGCGCGACAACGTTGCGGCAGCGTTGCTCCGACTCTCGATAAATCTGTTCCGTCGCCGCGACGACGACGTCGGCGCCGTATCGCGCATACAGCTCCTGGACCCGGCGCGCGCCGAGCCCACAGGCGGCGATTTGCGACCGGAGGTCGCCGAGCGACGCTTCGGGAAATCGGATGTTGGCGCGTATGACGCGCAACAAGGTCTCGTTCGGCACGCCAGCCTCGTGGATCTTCAGCTGGTCGAGCTGGAGCCCTTCCATCCACGGATCGCTCACTGCACCGGCTGCACCGAAACCGGTCGAGAGACCGCCGATGTCGACCCAGTGCGCGCGCACCATCGAAAAGCAGACCAGCTGTTCTTCGACGAAGACCGGCATCGAGACGACGACATTGTTGAGGTGCTGGCCGGCGACGCGTTGATGGTTCGTGATCAGCACGTCACCGGGAACGAAGCCGTCCTCTCCCCACTGCTCGATCGCGTCGAGAACAACTACGCCAAGGTCGGAGACGAAGTGGGAGACGCCGCCGCCGTTCTGCGCGATCAGGTCGCCGTTCGGTGCAACGAGGGCGCAGCAGTAGTCGCCGACCTCATAGATCATCATGTTGTACGAGGCGCGGCGCAGGTCAGCAGACATCTCGTCGGAAATCGCCGGCAGCGCGTTGCGGATCACTTCGAGTGTGATCGGGTCGAGTTGCGTCGACGTCATCGTCGATCTGTCGCGTGTCATCTGTCCTTGCCTCGCAGGTCGATAATGAGCTCCAGATTGTTGGCGACGTTGACGACATCGCCGTCAAAGACGATGGTTGTCGAGGCATATTCCTCGATCAGCGCCGGGCCGGGCACCCGATCACCAGCGGCGAGGTCATCCCGCGCGTAGATGGGAGTTTCGGTCGCCTCGTCTCCCCGCTCGAAGTGGACGCGTACGTGGTCCGACAGCTCCGAGCGACCCTTGCCATTTCGGACGCTCGATAGTCGCGGCTTGTCACGCTTGCCGAACCCGGTGACTCGCATGTTGACGACCTCGGCTCGCTCATCCGGCGCGTGGTGTCCATACCGCCGCTGGTGCACCTCATCGAAACGGCGCCGTATCGCCTCGAAGCTGTCGGTGCCGAGCTCATGTTCTTCGAAAGGTACGGGCAGGGTGAAGTCCTGTCCCACATACCGCATGTCGAGAAGTGCCTCGACGCGCAGACGATCGATGCCGATCAGGTGGGCGAGGTGGTCGGCCATCTCTCGGTAGCGCGCTTCGAGGAGCGCGGGATCGACGCGGTCGAAGCGCGCGTAGATCGTCTGCACGAGGTCGTGGCGTTCGTCAGCGAGAAGCATCCCGACAGCCGAGAAGTGACCGGGGTAGCGGGGCACGACGACACGCGGGATGTCCAGTTCGCGCGCGATCGCGACCGCGTGGAGCGGACCTGCACCACCCGACGCGAGCAGCACGAAGTCGCGCGGGTCATGACCCTTGGCGACCGAGACCTCGCGCACCGCGAGCGCCATCTTCGCGTTCGCGACCTCGATGACGCCGTGAGCCGCGGCGAGGAGTTCGAGGCCGAGCGGTTCTGCCACGTGCTTCGCGATGCCTTGGAGCGCGCCCTCGACATCAAGCTCCATCTCACCACCCATGAACGCGCTCTGGCGGATCCGACCGAGGGCGACGTTCGCATCGGTGATGGTCGGATCGACGCCGCCGCGCCCGTAACAGATTGGGCCGGGCTCTGCGCCGGCGCTGCGCGGTCCTACCTTGAGCGCGCCGACCTCGTCGATCCAGGCGATGCTGCCGCCACCTGTGCCAACCTCGACGACGTCGACGACCGGTCCGAGCACGGGGTGGCCCTCGGCGTAGCCGCCGATGTAGTAACCGTCGGTGACCGTCGACGTGCCATCGCGAATCAGGCTCACCTTGGCGGTCGTCCCGCCCATGTCGAAGGCGATCACGTTTGTGTGGCCGAGTTCGCGGCCAACTTCGGTCGCCCCAATGATGCCGCCGACGGGTCCAGACTCCATCATCGCAACGGGTTGGCGCGCAGCGATCGACGGAGTCATCACACCGCCACCTGACTGCATGATCCAGATTTCTCCGTCGAGGCCACGTTCGCGAAGCCGACGCTCGAGGGACTCGACGTAGTTGCTGACAATGGGGCCGATGTACGAGTTGACGACAGTCGTCGACGTCCGCTCGTACTCGCGGTAATGGCGCAGGATCTCATGCGAGAGCGAGACGTACGCGTCGGGAAGTTCTGCGCGGATGATCGCACCAGCGCGGCGCTCGTGTTCGGGGTTCGCGTACGAATGGAGGAAGCAGACCGCGACCGCCTCGACGCCCGCGTCGCGTAGCGCGGCGCACGCGGCGAAGACGGCACTCTCGTCGAGTGGCGTCTCCACCTTTCCCGAGGCGAGCATGCGCTCGGGCACCTCGAATGTGAGTGCACGCGGCACGAGCGGGCGGGGCCGGCGGAAGAACAAGTTGTAGGCATCGGGTCGGTTTCCGCGGCCTATCGCGTAGACGTCGCGCGTTCCTTGCGTGACGACGAGACCGGTCTTCGCACCCTTTGCCTCGAGCACCGTGTTGATGGCGATCGTCGAGCCGTGGACGACGTCGGTCGCCGCCGCCAGAGCGGCGCCGCTCTTTGCGATGCAGGCGAGCACACCTTCCACGAGGTCGTGCGGCGTCGTCAGGGTCTTAGCGTGGAGGAATCGCCCGGTGTGCGCCTCGTGGCCGATCAGGTCGGTGAACGTACCCCCGATGTCGACGGCGATCGTGAAGTCATCGTTCATGCCGGCTATGCGCGCGCCCGGTCGGTCGCGTTCGCCGTCGCGTCTCGGGTCGGCGGCCAGTGAATGTCGGCGACCGGTCGCGAAACCTGCTGGATCTCTGGAGCTTCCGGGATCACCGGCAGCAGCAAGTGTGACGGATGCTCCGCGTCATGAAAGATCGTTGCCGTTCCTGGGACGGGGAGCAGCTCGGATGTGTACACGGTGTGCAGCATCATGTGGTACACGTTGTCGTCGCTTGAGATCTGCACCCAGATTCGGTGCCCTTTCTTGAACGTCCAGAATTTTGGCGGCAGCTCAATTCGGTACTCGTGGACCTCGCCGGGTTGGGGACGCTTGGGGCTCTGGTACGGATGGAACGGCAGTCCCGGTGTCGAGCGAACCTCGTCGACCTCCCGGTAGGACGCCTTGAGCACGTGCTCGGAGATCATCTGACGCTTGCCGTCGGCGTCGACGTCGGCCAGCTTCACGAAAAACGCCATGTCGAGCGTGTCGATCGCAGCCCAGATCGAGACGCTCATCGGTCCCCACGCCCGCAGGTCGGCCGCAAGGGGCTCCGAGACGAACGCAATCTGCGGATCGCCCGTGATCAGCCTTGCCGTGGCGGCGGGTGTGCGCGGGTCATGGCTCATGTCCGCGGTGAAAGGGAGGCGCGAGCCGGTCGGATACGAATCGGGGGCCTCGGCCCCCGGGGCTTCGACGCTGAGTAGGCCGTACGGGGGCTCGGTCGCAGGCTGCTCAGCGCCCGAATGGAAGAAGAATTTCGACCATTGGCCGCGCGCGAGCGGGTATTCGCTCTCATACCGCCACTCCTGGGTCACCGAGTCGCAGATCATCACCTCCGGCTCGTCCATGATCCCGTTCTCGACTCCTTTGCACCAGTGGTCGAACCAGCGAAGGATGTATTCGTTGAGCGGCATGCTCTCGAGGAACGTCACGTGCGACTGCGGATTCCAGGGTAAGACGACGAGCTTTTTTGGGCTCGTGATTTTCGGATAAGCCCAAAGCTGACCGCGCGAATGGTTTGCGCTCGGTTGTGGGACGATGCTGAGCGCCGGGACCTTGAGTTCGTGCAGCCTTGTCCACGAAGAGATGTTCCACCAGAACTCGCCGTCTTCGGGGTGGGACAAGAACGCATTGAAAAGATCGGCGGGCGGCAGCTTGCCCTCGACTTCACCCGGCCAATAGCACTGCGCCATCGTGTCCGGGCCCCACATCCCAAAGAAGCTCGTGTTGAACAGCCCGCCCTTCCAGGCGTAGTCGCGGTAAAAGTCCGTTGAGGCGTCAACTGGCGCGATGCACGCGAGGTGGGGCGGTCGTTGAAGCCCCACCAGCCACTGCATGACCCCGAAGTAAGAGTCGCCGAGCATCGTGACGTTCCCGTTGCACCACGGCTGTTGCGCGATCCACTCGACCATGTCGTATCCGTCCTGCTGCTGCGCGAACTCGAATGGTGACCACCGTCCCTGCGAGAGCCCGGAGCCCCGCGCCGAGACGATGACGTGCACGTAACCGTTCGGGACGAAAAACGCCGTGTTTCCTGCCTCGATGGAATGCGAGATCGCCCCCGGCCACTGCTGGATCTCCTTGATGTACGGCGACATCGACAAGATCCCGGGATACCGCCCTTCGTGATCCGGGCGATAGATGTCCGCGGCGAGGCGGACTCCGTCGCGCATCGTGACGTACACGTTCTCGTCGAGCACGACCCCGTCGGGTAGTGGGGGCCGGAGGGTGGGCATGGTCATTGGGTTCCTTTCGTTCGGGCCCCAAGCTGCGCTTTCAGTCGTCTGAGGTTTGGCCGTTGCCTCGAGGCAGCTCGCGATGACTCCCGAGCTCACGTTCGAGACGTGCCCGCACGGACAAAAGAGCCGTCGCGATCCGCTGTTCATTGCCGAAGAAGCGTTGCGAGGGCAACGGAACGCTGATCGCGGCGACGGGGGAGTTCAGCGGCGCGATCGCCACGCCGACCGCACAGATCCCTTCAGTGTGTTCCTCGCGGTCGTAGCCGAGCCCGACTTCGCGTACGGTCTCGAGCTCCTGAAGCAGCTGCGGACGCGAAGTGATCGTGTGCGGCGTCAACTGTTCAAGCCGCTCGGGAAGCAGTCGCTCGAGTTCAGTATTCGATAATCCAGCTAGCAGCGCCTTGCCGTTTGCTGTGCAGTGGGCAGGGAAGACGGCGCCGATGGAAGAGACGGCTCGGAGCCGCTGAAAGTCGGCGGCGACCTGGTCGACGAAGAGCACCTTGTCGTGTTCGAGCACGGCGAGATCGACCGTCTCGTTCAACTCGCGTGAAAGTGAGGCGATGTCCGGATGCATCGCGCGGCGTGAAGTGTCGTGACGCGGCCACCGCGAGGCTCCCGAAGAACGGACCGAGACGGAAGCCGCCACTCGGAGAGGCCGAGACAACAAACGAATCGTGCTCGAGCGCGCTAATGAGACGGTGCACGGTGGAGCGCGCGAGTCCGACTCGAGCGGCGATCTCGGAGAGGCTGAGACCGTTGGGCTCGTCGCGTAGGGCCAGAAGAATGTCGGCGACGCGCCCGACGACTTGGACCGGGCTCCGGTCGGAGTTCGAATTCATGGCGGTTGCCATACGAGCGGATTTGATCATAGGGTGTCCCGTATTGCAAGACAATCTGTCTCGACGGGTGGATGAGGTCGCTCAGTCGTTGAACATGGGAGCACCCATCGGCGAGGAGCGGCCGCAGCGCGGCAACGCACGGGTGCCTGAGTCGATCGTCACGCCGGGAGCCTCAATCCTGATCCGAGCCGAACCGAGGAGGTGAGCATCGAATCGACGATAAGGCGAGTCGTCACGGGACACGATGACGAGGGTCGAGCGATCGTACAGATCGATCGCCGGGACGAACTCGTGCCGCGGCGCGAGCGTGTGGCCTCACGGGTGCTCTGGACGAGCGACTCGGTTCCCGCCGACAACGACGGAAACGAGGACGCCGCGATTCAAGATGTCGGCCTGACGATGACGGGCGGAACGGTGTTTCGCGTCGTGCAATTCGAGTCCGGTAACCCCGAATTCATGCACCGAACCGCCTCGGTCGACTACGGGGTCGTACTCGAGGGCGAAATCGACATGGAACTCGACGGAGGCGAGTCGGTCCACCTCGAAGCGGGCGACCTACTCGTTCAGCGGGGCACGATCCACGGCTTTGCGAACCGCAGCGGTGCCCCATGTCGGATCGCCTTTGTCCTCGTCTCGGCCAAGCCGGTCGAGGTGGCTGGGCGAGTGCTGGGAGACTCGATCCCACACTGACGCTCGGTCGTGAAGCTGCGCTTGAAATCGGAAGTTCACCGCGCGACGCCGTCCGAAGGTGGTGGTATCTGTCCGAGAGCCGAAAGGACGCGTTCGAGAGCGTCGCTGCCTGCTGGCTCACGAGGAGATCGTTGGTAGATGTCTGCCGCGGCGCGATGGAACCCGTCGGGAAGGCCCGCGGTCGCGAAAGTGTCGGCGATTTCGTCCATCTCGTCCTTCCAACGCCACCCGTAGCGCTGCGCCGAACGAGCTGCCGACTCGCAAAATCCGGGCAGATCGGGTAGCGAATTCGCCCACTCGCGCAGTAATGACTGCTCGACGCCTTCGGCACGCGCGAGCGAGCGGATGGCGAGCGCGAGCGCGGCAGTCCCTTTCGTCCAAGCGGAGACAACCACCTTGACGGCAGAAGCCGAGCCTGCGCTTTTTGAGACAACGATCGGTTCGACGATCGTTGTGGTGAAGAGTTCGGCGATCGTGTCGGCCTCTGTGCCCGACAGGTAGAGCCGGGTCGTGTCGCGTTTTGTCGGAGGAGGACCGATGATCGATCCGTCGACGTATCGGTCGACTTGCCCTTGGATCGCGCGCGACGTCGCTGGGGAGATCGCGTTCGCATCCACATAGATACCAGCAAAAGAACGCACACGGCGAGCGACTTCAACGGCTGCCGCCGGGGGGCAAATGGAAAGGATGACCTCGCAACGCCCGGCGAGCTCTCGGATAGTGCCGCAGTCCTTGAGGTCGGCGGATCTTGCACGTTCGACTGTTGCCGTACTTCTTCCCTCGGAAGCCCAGAGCACCGTATGGCCGACTGCACCCAGAGCGGAAGCCACCGCGGTCCCCATCTCCCCCGGATGAAGCAGGCCGACCTTCATAGGCGCCGTCTCACCGTTGGACGTTCGCGATCACCTTGAGGAGAGCTTCTACGAGGCATCGCTCTCCGCTCGAGCGATCTCCGAACGGTGCCGCTTATCCGCTGCGGTCACTGGAGTCTGCGAACGGATCTGTGGGGGAGTCCTCCTGTGAAACCGCGTAGCGGGACTCAGCTTCCTTGAATACCGGGAGCTCGACGAGATCTGCGAGTTCGTCGAAGGAGGCAAGCGGCGGCAGCTGACTCATGTCGTCTTTCGCCAGCGCGGTAAAGGCCGCGCGCATCGCATGAACGGTGGCCGTCAGCGCAACGTTGTAGGTCACAATCTTGAAACCCATCTCCGCGAGGGCGGTGCGGCTGACGAGAGGCGTCCTCGGCATCATGTTCGCCCATGTATGCGTCGTGAGCGATGCTGCGAACGCGCGCAGCTCTTCCTCCGTCTTGAGCGCCTCGATGAAGACGATGTCCGCCCCTTCTTCCTGGAAGATCTTGGCGCGGCGCATCGCTTCGCTGAGATCAACCGCAGAGCGCGCGTCGGTTCGTGCGACGATGATGATGTCGACGTGGGCTTCGCGACGAGCGTCGACCGCCGCGCGAATTTTCATGCGCGCCTCTTCTGCGGTCACGACGGCGTGGCGGCCTGAGTAGTGACCGCACTTTTTCGGCCAGAGTTGATCCTCGAGAAGGATCCCAGCGGCGCCGGCGCGGGCATATTCGATGACCGTTCGCCTCACGTTCAGCGCGTTTCCGTAGCCGGTGTCTCCGTCAGCGATGACTGGGAATCCCGGGACGGCCGCACACGTGTTGCGCAGCTGATCGAGCATGTCCGAGAACGTGATCAATCCCAGATCGGGGAGCGCGAACCTTTCTGCGGCGACACCCAAACCGCCGAGGAGCACTGTTGAGAAGCCGACATCCTGGGCCAAGCGAGCCGAAAGCGGACCGTTGACCACGGGACAAACGATCAGGCCCTGTTCGTCGATGAGTGTTCGGAGGCGCTGTCCAGCGGTGCTCATCGCGTGACATGGTATTCCACGAGCCGAGACATGTCGTCCTGCGTGTCGGGACGGACATGCCCGCGAGCCCGCGACGTGCTCACGTTCCGGCGGATGCCAGGGTGCGAGCGACGTCTCCTGCGCTCGGCGTCCGGTTAGGCCGGGTTTCGCGTGGCGTCATGGTGATCCGAACCAGGTAGTCGAGCGCGTCGCGCAAACCGATATCTGTGCCGTCCCCCACCCAGGCGACGTATCCGTCGGGTCTGATCAGCACGGCGGTGGGGGCTGCTACTTGGCCCAGGACCGGAAGGTCCCACGTACCGGCGTACTTGGCGTCGAGCGCCAGCATTCGGTGTGCCCACGGGGATATGTCGAAACCCCAGGGGTTGCCAAGGTTCAAAAGGACGGCACGGGCGTCGTGGAGGAGGGTGAATGCTCGCACCGTGCCACCGGGGGTGACGAGGTCGAGATCGGGCATCCGGCGCCCGAGCAGCGGGTGCCCCTCTCCGAGGTACTGGATGTCCAGACCGGAAATCATCGCGGCGAACCGCTTGCGCGGTTCGTCCATGTTCAACAGCTCGGACATCGTCTCGCGCAAGGCGTCGACGCGCTCGCCGGGGCGGAGGAGCGCGGTTTGCGCCATGGTGTTCCGCAACACGCGGGCAGCGACAGGTTGCCGCTCGGTCTGGTAGGTATCGAGCAGGCTCTCAGGCGAGATCCCGTTGACCACCTGGGCGAGCTTCCATCCCAGATTCACCGCATCCTGCAGGCCGATCTGGAGGCCCTGACCGCCAACCGGGTAATGGACGTGCGCCGCGTCGCCCGCTAACAGCACTCGTCTTTCGCGGTAGGACGCCGCCTGACGCGTCATATCCGTGAACCGGGAGATCCAAGTGGCGCTGTGCACCCCGTAATCGCTTCCGTATACGGCGATGAGCGCCTCGCTGAGATCGCGAAGGGTCGGCTCACTGCTGTGTCCGACGTGCTGTTCGGACACCATGACACGCACCCGCTCCCCGTCCTCCAGTTTCGAGAGCGAACGGATGCCCTTGTCGTCGCGGCGAAGCCCCCATTCCGGCTCATGTTCCAGCTCGACTTCAGCGATCAGGGAGCTGGTTGACGGGTCCCACCCCGGGAACTCGATACCGGCTGCCTTGCGGATCAGACTGCGTCCTCCGTCGCACCCAACGAGATACTCCGCCCGTAGCGGCTGACCGTCGGAGAGCGCGACGTCGACACCGGTGTCATCCTGCGCGAACCCCCTCACCTCGGTGCCGTAGTACGTCGGCACTGCGAGCTCTGCGACCCATTCGGCCAGTATTCGCTCGGTGCGGTCCTGCCACAACGCGAGCCCGTAGTTGTGCCGGGTGGGAAAGTCGCTGATGTCCAAGGGGATCCATGCGAAGGTGGCGACCTGGGCCACCTTCCCCTGCGAAAGGAACCGATCCGCAATCCCACGCTGATCGAGAACCTCGATGGTGCGTGAGTGCAAACCGCCGGCGCGCGAGCCGGTGAGGTCGCGGCTCGCGCGCCGCTCAGCAATGGCAACGTCCACCCCCGCCAGCGCCAGCTCGCCCGCCAACATCAGCCCCGTCGGACCGCCTCCGGCGATCACCACCGCATGTTCGGCCATCCGCCAAGCCTCCTCTTCCGTAGGCCGACGCTCACGTTCTTCGGGTATCGAACCAGAAGCCTCGACCGAACTGAGTCGGATCGCGTCCTCCAAGTCGCGTCGCGGCGGGGGACAGGCGACCACAGCGATCGCGCATGGGCAGATGTTCCGGGAAGTCTCCTACGGACCGAATTAGGTTCAAGTCCTCCCGCCCGCCACGACTTCTCTCTCGTGAGAAAGTCACGAAGTGACATTTCTTATCGGCGCTGGAGCCTCACTTCGAACGCATCGCGAAGAGCGTCCCCGATGAAACTGACCGCGACGACGGTGCAGACGATCAAGGCAGCCACCGGATATATCTGCCACCAGTAGCCGTCATACAGGTAGTTGATTCCATTCGCGAGCATCCCGCCCCACGTGGGCGCTGGTGGAGGCAGCCCGAAACCGAAGAAATCGAGCGTGGCGAGAATGAGTATGGCGTTGGTGATCTGGAAGGTTGCGCTCACCACAATGGTGCCGATGACGTTGTGAAAAATGTGGCGTCGCATGATCCCTGACCCGTGTCCACCCATGAGCTGAGCTGCTTGTACGTACTCGCGGGTGCGCAGAGCGAGTGTCTCGCCGCGTATGAGTCGCGCCGGGATCAGCCACGAGAGACCCGACAGGACGACGATGAGCAACGGCAGCGTCGGGCGGTACACGGTGGCGAGGTAGATGAAGACGAATAGCGGCGGAATCGAGATGAAGACGTCGAGCACTCGCGACATCACTGCGTCAAGCCGGCCGCCGGCGAACCCCGAGATCGCCCCCCAGAGCATGCCGAGCAACGTTGAACACACCGCGACCCCGAACGAGATCTCGAGCGTCGTGCGACCGCCCGCCATCAACCGCCCGAGTATGTCGAAGCCGTTGTTGTCCGTGCCCAAGGGGTGCGATGCCGATGGAGCCAAATTGATGAAAATGCTCGAGCGGTACTGGTTGGTCGGGTACACGAGCGGGCCGATAAAGCAGAATCCGACCTCGAGGAGAATGAACAGCAACCCGACGCGAGCGAGCTTGTGTTCGAGGAAGGTTGCGCCGATCAGCCGCCACGCGCTGCCAGGACGACCTTCGCCAACCCAATCCCCGGTTTCCACGGCGGTGCGTGCCGGCTGAAAGAGCGCGGCGCCCGCCGGTGGAGTTGCGTTCATTTCGTCTGAGGCGCTGACGTGGTCCAGCGAACGCGATCGCTTGCGGTCACGTGTAGCGCACCTGTGGGTCGAGCGCGGCGTATGCGATGTCGGCGGCCAAGTTCCCGAGGACCGTGGCCACGCTCACGAGAATGGTGATTCCAAGTTCCACCGGGTAGTCGGCGGTCACCGCCGCGTTGTAGAACAGCAACCCGATTCCGGGGAAATTGAAGACGTACTCGACGACGAAGCCGAGTGTGAGGACGGCCGGCACCGAGAGGCCGACCAGAGTTACGACCGAGAGGAGCGAGTTCCGAAGCACGTGGCGCCACAGGATGCGGCGTTTCGAGGCGCCTTTGGCCCGAGCGGTTCGGACGTAGTCCAACGCGAGATTCTCGACCGCGGCGGACCTCATGTACTGGCTGAAAAGTGCGTAGGTGCCGAGAGCGAGGGTGGCGATCGGGAGGACCAACGCGGATGGCTGTGACAGCACCTCGGTGATCGTGGTGCCTTGCGGCGCTTCTGCAGGCAAGAGCCCGAGGTTCACCGAGAACACGGCGATCAGAAGCAGGCCGAGAAGGAAGTACGGCATCGAATACAGCACGAACGACACAGCCGTTCCGACGTAATCGACGAGGCTGTTGCGGTGGGCAGCCTGCACCAATCCGACGGGAATGGCGATGAGCAAGGCGATGACAAGCGCCGAACCGACCAGCAGCAGGTCCCTCGGCAGGTCGTGGGCGATCAGGGCGTCCACGGAGTCGTTCAACTTGTACGAGTAGCCGAGATTTCCGTGCAACATCTGCCAGAAGTAGTGGCCGTACTGCACGGGAAGTGGCGAATTGAGCCCGTACTCCCTAATGAATGCGTGCACCTGCGTAGGGCCGGCTCGCAACCCGATCACCGCGCGGGCGAGAGCCGGCCCGGTGGCGACGAGGTTCTGCAGGATGAAGGCGATGATCGTCACTCCGACGACGACGATGACCGCGTGGATCAGTCGCCGGATGATGTAGCGGACCACCGCTGTTCCTTACATCACTTCGGCTGCTGGGTCATTGCGCGAAGACCGATGGTTGTCGCGCCGACCATGGGCGCGCCTGCTCGAGGACGCTCGCCAGCTGCAGCAGCAATTTGTCCTCACCCCACCGTCCGACGAACTGCACACCGATCGGCAGACCAGACTCGGTCATGAGCGGCAGGCTGATCGCCGGCTGCCCCGTGCAATTGAACAGCGACGTTCCCGACTCGAGGTTTCCGAGGTCGCTCGCGAAGTACCAGTCGACGCCAACTTGTCGGTACGGATCGTAGAAGCCGAGCGCCGGTGGGAGAGCTGGCATGGTCGGGAGCAGGTAGACGTCGCACTCCTGCATCTGCTCGTCGACCACCCGGGTGGTCTCCCGGTAGCTCTCGAGCGCCTCGATGACTTGTTTCGCATTAAGACTGCGCCCATATTCGTACAGCGCGAGCGTGTAGCCCTCGAGGGTCTCGACGCCCGGGGCGCGGCCAATCGCACGAGCGGAAGCGTCGATCTCTGACGCCGCCATCGCGGCCCAGATGTCGATGGTCGATGTGATGTACCGCTCGACGTCGAAGGTCAGTGGACGCTCAAACACCTTGTGCCCGAGCGTCGCACAGAGATTCGCAACCTCGAGCGTTGCGTTCGCGACCGCCGTATCGACGTGCCGTCCCCACAAATTGCCGGTGGTGAAGCCGATGCGCAGTTTCCTGAGCGTGACTCCGAAGTCGTCCATGCCCCGAAGGTCGCCGGTTGGCGCATGAAAGGGTGCGCCCAGGCCCGCACCTTCGACCGCCCCGAGCAAAGCTGCCGCGTCTCTCACCGACCGAGTGAGGGCGAATTCGGTCGTGATGTCGCCGAGGAACACGCGCGTCGGCTCCGACCAAATTCGTCCCCTGCTCGGCTTCAAGCCCACCAACCCGCAGCAGGACGCCGGAATACGGATTGAGCCCCCTCCGTCGTTGCCGTGGGCGAGGGGCACCATCCCAGCGGCTACCGCGGCGGCCGAACCGCCGCTCGAACCACCCGTGCTCTTTGTGACATCCCATGGATTCCGGGTCGCCCCGTACAGCGCGGTCTCGACGGTCACGACCTCGCCGAACTCGGACGTCGCGCTACGGCCGATCTGGATTAAGCCGGCCGCTTTGAAGCGGCGCGCCAACTCTCCATTGCGCCGACTCGTCCAACCCGCGAGCAGCCGGCTACCGGCTTCCACGCGCCGTCCGGCTACAGCCCATCCGAGATCCTTCGCAACGAAAGGGACCCCGGCAAACGGTGTACCGCTGGCCTCGTCGTCGGAGATGGCGCCGACGGTGTCTTCGTAGACCTCGATGACCGCGTTCAGCTCCGGATTGATCGCTTCGATCGCCCGGAGGGCGGTTTCCGCGAGCTCACTCGGCTTCACCTCCTTCTGCCGCACGAGCTCGGACAGCCCGGTCGCGTCGTAGCGCGCGAACTCACGAACCTCCACGCCTCGCCCTTTCTGTCAGAACGACCGGAGTCGGTCTCGCCGGCGCGATTAGCTCGACACCGTCCAGAGCTGCGGGTACAGGTTCGTCTCCAATCCCTGTGGCAGCGGAACGTGCACGGTCTTTTTGATGACCGAGATCTGGTACGGGCCGTTCGGAACCCAGAGCGTCGGCAGCTGCGCCGCGGCGTAATTGTCGGCGGCGTGCAGCGGCGCGAGACCCGGCAGCTCGTGCGCTGCCTTAGTCAGGGCGTCCATCTCGGGACTGCTGTACTGGCCGCCGTTGAACCCCGATCCGGTGTTGTAGTTCTCGGCACCGTCCGGGTAGTAGTAGGGGTACCAGCCGTATTCGTCACTCAACGTGCCGGCGAGCATCTGCCAATGGCAGGCCGACGCCTTCACGCCGAAGCACGAGAAGTAGTCGGCGAACACCTTGCTGAACGGATGGCTGGTGAGCGTGAGTTGAACGCCGACTTCAGAGGCGGTGGTCTTGAAGTTGAGCACCTCTTGAGCGAGTGCTGTGTTTCCGGAGCTGTACTCGAAAGAAAAGCTCAACGCGGCCCCGGATTTGACTCCGGCACCGCAATCCCCGGAGCCGGTACCCGGGTGCACACAGGTGGTGACCCCTCCGGAGACGACCTTCCATCCGTGACTGGTGAGCAATTTCCGAGCCGCCGACACGCTGAACGGGTAGTGGTCTTCGCTGACGTAGGCGTCGGCGTACGGGTTCTTGATCACGGTCGGAATGTCGCTGTATTCGGGATAGCCGAACCCTCGCAGGAAGTACTTCACCCAGGCGCTCTGGTCGATGAGATGCTGAAGCGCCTGTCGGATGTAGAGTCTGCTTGAAGATTGGACCCGCGGTGGGCTGGGCGAAGTTGACCGGCCAGAAGTTCCAGCCCCAGATGTTCCACGGAACGATCTGGTAGCCCTCCGAGCGCACGGACGCTTCCAGTCCCGATGTGGCGTCCTCCAACGGCAGGAATCCGTAGTCGACGCTTCCGGAGCGGACGGCGTTGAATTCGGCTGACGTGCTCGTGAACGGCTCTTCGATGAACTTGGCGATGCTGTGGGTGGACTTTCCGAAATAGCGGGGATTCGGCACCAGCACGAGGTAGCCGGTCGTGGCGTTGTACCCGACCTTCGGCTCGATCGCCCACGGCCCGTCGACCACTCGCCACAACGGGCTCGTCGCGTACGTGCTTCCTTCGGTCGACTGCTTGTTCAGAAAGGTCCAGACCGCGACCGCGCCCTTCTTCGATTGGTCGTAGTTCCCGACCGGCCCACTGAGAGACGTACGGTCCCACGCGTGTTGCGGCATCGGAATGATTGAGTTCAGTTCATTCTGCTGCAGCCAATATTGGTTGTACGTCCGGTTGAAGGTGATGGCGAAGCGCGTCTTCGACAGATAGCCGATGGACTTCACGTTGTCGGGGAACTGACCGGGGACGTAATCGCCCCAGTCCGCCTTGTTGGCGAACAACAAGTTCATCCAGAACTCGACGTCGCGTGTCGTGAGTTGGACGCCGTCGGACCAGTGAATGTTCTTCAACGTGATGGTGGCCACGGTGTCATGCGCCGCGTTGACGCTGAAGACTGGCGGATACGCCAAGCTCATCGCGTCGTTCACGACCGGCTCGCCATTGCTGTCGATCCAGTAGAGCGTCGGGTACAGCAGATAGCTGAATTCCTGATCGTTCGCGAATGTGAACCATTCCGCCGGCTGCAGAGGGAAGACGTAGTCCGGCGGTGATCCGGGTTGCTCTGCGAACGTGACCGTCGCGCCGCGGGTCGCCCGCGCGGTGAGATGGGCGGGGACGTACGCTCCGGCCGCGAGCAGCAAGGCGGGGAGGATCGCGAACCTCCGAAGAAGAGACCCCCTCTCGCGACGGACTCCGAGAGTTCTCTTGCCCTGGAGAACATGATTCCAAGCGGCCATGTTCAGTCCTCCCCCCTTTGACCTCCTCACGCGAGGCTCGCGTGAGGCTCTTCCTTCATCATCCGACTGCAGGAGCGCGACCAGAATGCGCTTTCGCCTCGATGGCGTCGAAGAGCAAATCGAGGCCGTACCTGAACGCTCTTTCCACGTCGTTGTAGAGGCGCCGACCGGTTGAAGCGAGATTGGGAAAACGACCTTCCGGCATGCCGCTGTAGACCCTCCGCCAGCGCTCCAGACTCTCCTCGGTCGCTCTCGCGTCGAATACGGTGCCGCCGATCGTGTAAGTCTCCAGCACCTCGAACGCGAGCGGAACCTCCTCTTCTGGCAAACCCGATTCACGTAACAGAGCGAGCGCCAGATCGACGTTGTCGTAGCCCTCTTCCAGCATCGGCGCCGTGAGCTGCAACGCGAGAAGAGCATTCGGGTGGGCGAGGTAAACACGACGGAGCGATAGCAACAGCGTTCGAAGCCTCTCTCGCCACGGGCCTTCTTCCGGGACGTCGCGGACGACTTCTCGCAGCAACCTGGCGGCTGCCATCGCCTGGATCTCGTCTTTGTCTCGGAAGTACCGATAGACCGCGGTGGCGTCCACGCCGAGTTCCCGCCCGAGGCGGCGCATGTTCACACCGTCGTGGCCTTGTCCATCCGCGATGCGCAGATACGCCTCGATGATCGCCTCACGGGAAAGTCGCTGACCAGGCGGTTTGGCAACTTCCGAGATCGCCACGGCGGCGAGCGTAGAAGTGCGTCATCGCCGCTGTCAACGGCGTTGATTCTTCCATCATCAACGGCAACTTCAGTGGTGAACGTCGGCAGAATTGTCTTGGTGCGTTGCGCGTAACATATCACGATGCCGACTCGTGACCGCTGAGATGTCGGTCCCGACGACGAAGCCTTGGATGCAATCGCAACCCGCGCGGTTGTCATTGGCGATCTACGGGTCCCTTTTCAGTCTGGCCGCGCTCGGTTGGTGGTGGGTCGTGCGGATGGGAGGCGCGGGAATGAGCGCCTCCGGGATGCGTTCGATGACGGATTCACCGAGCGCGATGTCCTTTTCTGCGTTTCTCGTTGCATGGATCGCGATGATGGCGGCGATGATGCTTCCATCGGTGTCGCCAGTCGTCGCGTTATTCCGACGCGCGGCCGCAACCCGGCGTGTCGCACCGACGCCGATCTTTCTTCTCGGGTACCTCGTCGTCTGGAGCGCTCCGGGGTTGGCGGTGTACTTCGCCTGGCGGTCATTGCTGAGGCCGCTCGGCGCTGGCGCACATTGGGCTGCGTGGCTCGCCGGCGCCGCCCTCGTTGCAGCGGCGGTCTGGCAACTCACGCCCGCGAAGTCGTCCTGTTTGGGGTTTTGCCGTTCACCTCTGACGTTTTTCCTTCGCTTCGGAAAAAGTCTCGATTCCTGGCGGGGCGCGTTCCGAGCAGGACTTCTCCACGGGGGGTTTTGTTTCGGATGCTGTTGGGCGCTGATGGCCGTGCTCGTCGCAGTCGGGAGCATGAACCTTGAATGGATGGCTGGTCTCGCGGCACTGATTTTTCTGGAAAAGATCATTTCTGCGAACAACCACGTCGTACGCGCAGCCGCGGTTGCGCTCGCCGGTATCGGCATCGCCCTGATCGCCTACCCGGCGATGATCGTCTCGCTCACGTGAGGGGGTCCCCGTGGGGAAGCTGAACGGGGAGACGCCCTGGCGGCTCAGAGGGCGCGGCTACGAGTTCTGCAACTGTGACCCGGGCTGCACCTGCAACTTCACGGGGGAACCGAACTCGCGCGACGGAAGCTGCAAGACCGCGATCGGCTTCCATTTCGCCGAAGGCTTCAGTGGAGAGGTCGACCTCTCCGACCTCGACACGGTCTTCATCGTCGATTGGCCCCGGGCAATCCATAAAGGAGATGGCCGCGCCGTCCTGTGCTTCGACCCCGACGTGCCTCAGGCGCAAGTCGATCGCGTTGTCGACATCCTTTCGGGTCGCTCTGGTGGCATGCCGTGGGTGATCGCCAGCACGACGTTCGGCATCGTCTCGGTGGTGCGAGCCAACCTCGAGTTCATCGACGAAGGGATGCACAGCCGGATCTATATCGACGGCATCGGGGAAGCCGCGGGGACAACGCTCACGCATCCGTCCACCGGAAAAGAGAACCTCGTCTCCATCGTGTTTCCGAACGGAGGGTTCATTTTCGAGCGCGCGGATTGCGGGAAGGGCGACTTCAGAGTCGACGTCGAAGATCTCCATTTCGATTTCTCGGACACGAACTGGCTCACCTTTGAGTTTGACTGGTCGAACGCGTAAGAGCGGAGCGGTCGATTGGGAGAGCTCATAAGTCTTGCGAGCTGTTCGGAGTCGGTCGCGCACTAGCTCACCAGGACGATTGCTCTTTCGATCGCCAGTCCGATCATGACGAGCGCGAACAAAATGGCCAGCGGGCGAGAGCGCACCTTGCGGACCATGAACCTGGCTCCGAAATAACTCGTGACGACGCCGACGGCGCACGTCGCAATCACCGTCGTCCAATCGAGCCGGGCCGACTGCAGGTGCGTCCCGAAGCCGGCGAACGAAGGCAGGACGACAGCGAGCGAGTTCGTCGCGGCGGCAAGACGCGTGGAGAAACCGACGGCGACCATCGTCGGGACGAGTAGAAACCCCGGTCCGACTCCGAGGAAACCGGAGAAGACGCCGATCGGGGCCGAAGCGATGTTCGTCAGTCGGCGAGAGCGTCGCGGGAGCTTGACGACAGATTCGACCCTTTCGGTTGGTTGCACGAGCATGCGGAGCGCGACTAACAGGAGCGCCGCGATGTACAGCCACCAAATGAGGGTGGTGGGACTCCACCTGGCAAGGAGGACTCCGAGTGGGGCACCGAGCGTGCAGATGAGCGCAACGGGCGCCGCCGTCCGGTAATCGACCAACCGGGCTCGGACGAATCCGACGCTTGCGCTCAAGGCGGACGCACCGTTGAGGAAGAGCACCCACGGTTGAATCACATCTTTCAGCGCATATCCGTACAGGGCGAGGACTGGAGCGACGACGAGGGCCGTGCCGATGCCGAGCATCCCAGAGAGGAACGAGAGCACACCGACGAGCACGACGAGCTCGACGAGCATCACACGTTCTGCCGATCGCCGGGGTTCGTTCGCACGGTCGCGAGCCAACCCTTCTCCGTGTCGCGACCCGCGGGTAATCCCGTCGCTACCAGCCGTGCCTCTCCATGGCGACGCGAGCAGCCGAGAGCTTGGTGTTCACCGCTTTCAGCTCAAGGAAGCTCAGCAGCTCCTCTTCGGATTCCTCGCGCCCCGTTCCACTGTCCTTCGTGCCACCGAAAGGCGTGCCGACGAAGTGGACCGTGCTGTCGTTGATCCACACGTATCCGGCGTCGAGCAGTTCCGCGGTCTTGTGGGCCAGATTCAGGTCGTCCGTCCAGACGCTCGCCGTCAGGCCAAGTTCGACGGCGTTGGCGGTTGCGATCATCTCGTCGAATTCGTTCCAGGCGAGCACGCTGACGACTGGGCCGAAAATCTCCTCGCGTGCGATCGTCATCGACCGTTCGACGCGGTCGAAGGCGGCGGGGCGCATGAAAAAGCCCCCCTCCGGTACGTCCGCCGGACGTCCGCCGCCCGTGACGAGGCGCGCACCCTCGTCCTTTCCCCGCGCGAGATAGCCCGTGACACGGTCGAAGTGAGCCTGCGTGACGAGCGGCCCCATCTCCGCCTCGTCCTCGTAAGCGGTCGCGACGCGGAACCGATCGAGGCGAGCCCCGAGCGCTTCGACGAACTCGTCATGGATACTCCGGTGCACGAGGAGGCGCGAGTTCGAACCGCACGACTGGCCCTGGCACACGCCGAGGTTCATGCCGAACACCGCGCCTTCGACGGCGGCTTGGACGTCGACGTCGGGAAAGACGACCATTGCGTTTTTCCCCCCGAGCTCGAGTGAAACGTGCTTCACATGACCGCTCTCGGCTGCAGATCGTTGGATCGCGAGACCGGTTCGGACGCTTCCCGTGAAGGAGATCCGCTTGACCTCCGGATGGCGAACGATCGCGTCGCCGGCCGTCGCGCCGCCGCTCAAGATGTTGACGACGCCCGGGGGGAACGCCTCTGCGAAGAGCTCTCCGAGCGCGAGCGCCGAGAGCGGCGTCTGTGGAGCGGGCTTCATCAGAAGGGTGTTGCCGACGATGAGTGCGGGAAGGGCGCGCGACACGGCGAAGAGCAGCGGGTGGTTGAAGGCGAGGATCCGCCCGGTCACCCCGTACGGCCGGGAGATCGTGTAGTGGAGCCCGCCGCGGTTCATTTCGTGCACGCGACCGTGCAAGCCCCATGCCATTGGGGGATAGGCGCGGAGATACTCCTCGCACAAGTCGACATCAATGCGCATCGCACGGATCGGGTTTCCACAGTCGACCGCGTCGAGCATCGCGAGCCGCTCACGGTTCTCTTTCAACAGCTTGGAGAAGCGGGCGAAGCACGCCGCGCGACCCTCGAGTCCGAGCGCCTGCCACGACGGTTGCGCTTTGCCCGCCGCTTCGACGGCGCGGTGCACGTCGCCGCTGTCGGCCTCGGGGACGCGGGTCAGCACGAAGCCCGTCGACGGGTCGACGGTCTCTGTGACTGCGCCGTGATATTCGTCCGCGCCGACGAAGTCTCCGCCGATCAGCATCTTGAAGGACTGGTCAGCGACGAAATCCCGGGCGAAGGAGGTTTCGGTGGCAGTCATAACTCTCCCTGACAGGGCATCGGCGCAGGGCAGCCGCCCGTGGCCTGGATTTTTCTTGTCCGAACCGGCCCTAGTATGTTACATACGAACCGACGCAGTGGCCCTGGTCGCCCTGAACAGTAGAGGAGTCATGGGAAATGGCCGAACTCTTTTCGCCGGACGGCTTGACGATCGCCAAGGACGACCTTCCTGTCGTCAGCATGGGCGCTTACCAGGCGCAATGGGCGCAATGGGAGGGGTATGCGCTCGCCTTCGAGCGAGTACCCGGGGGCTTTCCGCCGGGCGGAGAGGCCGCCTGGGAGGGGTTGCCCGAAGACCTCTGCCAGTGCCCGCACTGGGGCTACCTCGTCAAGGGAAAGGCGCTGTTGCGGATGGCGGACGGCCGTGAGGTGACGATCAATGGCGGCGACCTCTACTACGCCCCGCCCGGGCACAAGCTCTACGCGATCGAGGACTTCGAGAACATCGAGTTCAACCCGGCGAAGGAAGCGGCCGAGACGATCGAGGCTTTCAGCACGAACATCAAGAAGGTCCAGGGCGGGGAGTGACTCCCGGTCGTGGCCGCAGGCCGCTTCGCATCGGCCCGTCCTGCTATCACGTCCTCCATCTCGTCCCGCCGACGATCGCGGACGAGCTCAACTACTTCTACGACGAGGGCCTGCGAGACGAGGACGGCCTCGAGAGCTACGAGATCGTCCCCGACAGCCACGCGCCGTTCATGTTCGAGAAGCAGACGCTCTGGCAGACGATGAAAGAGCGCGGCATCGACGTGACGATGGACGTGAAGCCGTCGACCGTCGCCTTCCTCCAACAACAGGGCAAGGGCCTGCGCATCATCGCCGGCTGGCGCAATCAGATGGCCTTTTTCGTCGTCGGGCGCTCTGGTCTGTCGAACCTGACGGACCTCGTCGGAAAGAAGGTCGGCATCATCGATCCAGATGACATCTTGGTCACGATGCTCACGTACTGGCTGATCCAAGAGGGCATCGATCCGAAGAACGACATCGAGTGGGTGACGGGGATCGACACTCGACGCGGACCGTTCGCGCTGAGGGAGGGGCGTGTCGACGCGGCGTTCGCCGACGGCCTCGACCTTCCCGGGCTGCTCGACGACGGGTACGAGCAGATCTTCGCAGTCGCCGCCCAATACCCAGACGGACGCCCTGATCGGGTGATCGCGGCGACCGAAAAAGCGATCGATGAGCGAGCCGATGATCTGAAGGCCTTCATCAAGGGGATGATCCGGGCGTACTGGTTCATCCGCAAACAGCCCGAGAACATCGAGCTGACCGCAGCGATCGAAGCGCGCCTTCGTCGTCACAGTCCGGATCCGGACGAGCGTGCCCGCATGGCGCAGTTCGGGTCGTCGGTTCAGGCCGAGATGATGCCGTTTCCGATCGACGGGCTACCGACGGGGCTCGAGCAGTACCTGAAGGAGGCCGTCGCCATCGGGGCGATCGATTCCTATGTTGAACCGGCCAAGATCTCCCAGCTCGAGATGGCGAAAGACGCGTTCGCCGAGCTCTCGGCGCGATCGGAGCTGAACGGCGATCTCGAACGGGCAACACAAGTCGCCGTGAAATACGGCTACTGAGTTTCGAACACGCACTATCGCCGGGCGCGTCCGCTCGGTTGAAGTCCTTCCGACCGAACAAGAAAGGCGAACGAGCGCGATGGGTTTCGACACGGTGATCAGGAACGGCACGGCCGTCATTCCGGCCCAGGGATTACGGACGGTGAACCTAGCCATCCACGACGGAAAGATCGCCGCCCTCTTGGAGCCTGACGAGGCGGTCAGTGCGAACTCGGAGATTGACGCCCAGGGCCGCTTCATCTTCCCGGGCCTCATCGACCCGCACATGCACATCGGCTTCGTCGGACAGCCACTCACCGACGTGCGCAGCGAGACCCGTTCCGCCGCGATCGGAGGCGTGACCTCGATTCTCAACTACATCTTGAAGCCAGCCTCGTACAAGGCCGATTACGACGAGTTCCTCGATCACATCGACCGGCTCGCGTACGTCGACATGGGCATCCACCTCGGGATCTTCTCTTCTGAGCACATCGCGAAGATTCCGCACTACATCAACGATCTCGGCGTTTCCTCGTTCAAGCTCTTCATGAGCTACAAGGGCAACGAGGGCACGGCGCGCGGCGTCGGGACGACCGACGAGGGGCTCTTCTACGAATTGCTCGAGACGATCGCCGGGATACCGGGCGCGATCGTCAACGTCCACACCGAGAACATCGAGATGATCTGGCGAGCCGAGGAGGAGGCGAAGAAGCAAGGCCTCGAGGGCCTCGCGGCACATTACGCGGCGCGACCGCCTGTCGCCGAGGCAACGGCGATGATGACCGCGGCATTCATGTCGCGCTCGACCGACTGCCCCGTGTACCTCGTCCACATGAGCTGCGAGGAGTCCGCGCGAGAGTTCGCTAGCGTCCGCGGCAGCGGGACGCCGGTGTTCATCGAGACGACACCGCACTACCTCTCGCTCACGGTCGACTCCCCGTGCGGGTTGCTGGCGAAGGTGAACCCTCCCGTGCGCAAGGCGAAGGATGTCGAGGCAATGTGGGAGGCGGTGAAGGCGGGCCTCGTCGACACCGTCGGCTGCGACCACTCGGCGCGCTTTCGCGCCGACAAGGAGGGCGGTGTGTGGAAGGCGGGCTCCGCCTTCCCCGGCGTCGGAACGATGCTGTCGATCCTGCTCACCGAGGGTTACCACCGACGTGGCGTCAGCCTGCAGCGGATTGCCGAGATCTCCTCGTACAACACGGCGCGCATCTTCAACCTCTATCCCCGCAAGGGAACGATCGAGGTTGGAAGCGACGCCGACCTCGCGATCGTCGATCTCGACAAGGAGATGGTTGTCGACGCGGGCTACCTGCAATCGAGGGCGGACTTCTCGCCGTGGGAGGGTGAGCGACTGAAGGGGTGGTCGGTGCAGACGCTCGTGCGCGGACAGACGGTGATGAAGGACGGTGAGATCGTCGGCACGGAAGGCTTCGGCGAGTATCTGCGTCGTCCGCCGTCGAGCGCCATCGACCTCTTCGCCGAGTCCAGGGCTCTTGCCCGGGTGTAGCGCCGGTTCGACCGGAGCTGCGAGCGTCGCCGGCGGTTCGCTCGCGTTTCGAATTGGGGACTAGGAGTTCAGGGAATCGCTATCAGGTCCTCCGCGGCCAGGCGGCCGGAAACGACGCCGAAGTCGGCCGCGAGGTCAAAGGCGAGCTGCAGGTCTTCGGGGTGTAGGCGCACGTCGAAGGTCGGCTCGTGGACGCGTGCGTCGACGCTCTCGCCGACTCCGGCGACCGGCGGGCGATCGGCGATGACCTGCCCGACGACTTCAGCGATACGAGCGGCGAGGTCGCGGTGATCCTCGATCCATCGCCTCTTTGCGACGAGCCCCGTGATCATCACGCGATCGCCGGCGGGCATCTTCTTGCTGAGCGTGCCGCGGTCGACGATCGTGCCTTCGCCCGCGCGCTCGATCTGGGTGGCGAACGGGTCCGGCACCGACGCCGCGTCGACCTCTCCGTTCGCGAGCGCCGCATGCATCTCCGCGAAGGGCATCGTCACGATCGTCAGCGATGAATAGTCGATCCCTTCTGCGGCGGCGAAGATGCGCAACTGCAGGTCGCTGATCGCGGCGCGCGCGCTCATCGCGATCGTTGCGCCGCTCGCGATTCCCGCCGAGGCGCGGCTGCCGACGAGCATCGTGACGGGAAGATGGTCGGGCGCTTCTTCGAATCCGACGGCGGCGAAGAACGACTGCTCCGACCAGGCGAGCGTCGCGGCGAGCGTCTGCAGGTGCCCGCCGAGGCCGGCATCGAGCTCCCCACGATCGATCAACTCCGCGACCTCCGAGCCGTTTCGGAACCGGGCCACCGCCAAATCGATTCCGGCCGCTGTGAAGTGCGCGTCATCGATCGCACGGGTGAGAGGCGCCGAGAAGGGATTGGCGACGTGTCCGAAGCGGATCAGTGTGACGTCTGCCCCCCGTCGACCGGAAGGGCTGCCCCGGTGACGAACGAAGCGTCGTCGCTGCCGAGGAACGCGATCACCGCCGCGACCTCGCTCGGGTGCGCCCAGCGGCCGAGCGGGACGTTGCCGATCAGGTAATCCTCGTCGACGTCGCCCGACTCGACGATGCCGCGCAACCGATCGGTTCGTGTCGGCCCGGGGCAGACGCAGTTCACCCGGATTCGATCGGGCGCGAAATCGAGCGCGACTTGTCTCGTGAGGGCGATGACGCCACCCTTTGCCGCCGAGTAGGCGGGAATCCTCGGAAAGCCCATCAGGCCCATCGTCGAGGCGACGTTGACGATCGCGCCGCCGCCCTGTTCGCGCAAAAAGGGGATTGCGTGCTTGATTCCGAGGAACGTGCCGAAGAGCTGTGTGTCGTGGAGGAGCTTCCAGCTCTCCGCCGGGTACTCGGTGACCTTTCCGACGTGACTGAAGCCGGCGTTGTTGACGAGCAGATCGAGCTTCGAGAATGCCTCACGCGCTTCTGCGATGCAGCGTTCCCAGTCGTCCTCTGACGAGACGTCCTTCACGGAGGAATGGACCACTCCGCCGAGCTCGGAGAGTTCTTCGACGGCTGCAGCGAGGGCTTCTTTGTTGCGGTCGGTGATGAAGACGGTTCCGCCTTCTTCGAGGATGCGCTCAGCGGTCGCCTTGCCGATGCCGGCACCGGCGCCGGTGATGACGACGTTTCGGCCGACGTAGCGCCGGCACGTTGTGGGCTCGACGGGACGCGGCTCGGTGTCGCCCGAAGGTGTCATGATGACTCGGCGGCGACCGCTCGGATGCGGCGGACGGCCTCGTCGGCATCGATGACGTCGGCGTACTTCGCCTGCATGTCGAAGAGATTCATCGCGTGCGTCGTCTGGCCGCGATCGAACACCGCGTCCTCGACGACGTTCACCTTGAAGCCGCGGGCATGCCCATCGACGACCGAGGCACGCACGCATCCGCTCGTCGCGCAACCCGTGACGATGAGCGTGTCGACGTCCATTTTGTGCAGCTGATCCTCGAAGTCGGTGAGATAGAAGGAGCTCGCCGTCGGCTTGTGGAAGATGTGATCGGATGGGATCGGCGCGATCTCGTCGGCGAAGGCGTATCCGGCGCGATCTCCTGCGTAGTCGTACCAGTTCGGCATCTTCTCGTCGAAGCGGCGGAAGGTTTCGGGCGGCCGCTCCTCGGGGTCTTGCGGGGTCGTGTAGAAGACGGGCAACCCGGCGTCGTGCGCGGCCTCGAGGACAGTCTGGATCTTCGGGATCGTCGCCCAGCCGTACTCGCCGCAACAGGACTTGCCGAAGCGCCTCATCGCCTCGAGGATCGGCAGCGGCTCGTCGCCGATGCTCTTGTTCAGGACGTCGATGACGAGGACCGCAGGGCGTTTGCCCACGCCGACGCCTCCGCCGAAGACCCCGCTGCCGTAAACCTCACGATCCTGCTCGGTGATGAGGTCGTCCCAAATTCGCTTCGTCAACTGCGGCTCCGATCCCTGGAGATCCTGCTCGAACTGAAATGTAACATACCAATCCGATCCTTGGACGGGGCGCTTAGAGCCGGATCTCCCCACGCCCTTCGACGAAATCGATCTTTGTCCCGAAGGGAGCCGAGAGCTGGGTGATCCGCTCGACGATCGCGGCGGCCTGTTCGCCGGTCGCGAGCATCGGCCGCCCGCGTTCTGGACGCGAGCGCCCGAAGCCAAGCTCGACGGGATGCGCCGTGATGCCGGCGAGTCGGTGATCGCTGAAATGGCAGCTGGCGATCGCCGCTTCCCAGTAGCGGGGCGAGGCGCCCATCCCTTTCGTCCCTCCTCCCGAGCGCCGATCGAAGAAGTCGGACGGCGTGCTCGTCGGCGGAAGCTCCATGCGGTCGTAGGCGTACGAGGGGATGTGGCGCAAGGTCTCGTTCTGGAGGATGAAGTTGCCGAGGCTGTGGATGACGGGCTTGTTCCGGTAGATCTCGATGCCCATCAGCGTGTGCGGTCCGTGGATCATCGCCACGTCGGCTCCGGCATCGATGGCCGAGTGGGCGAACTCGGTGACGAAGTCAGGATGCGCATCGATCTGATCACCCGGCTGCGCGGTCAGCCAGGCGCGACCCACCGAGTCCTGCGCGTGCAACGTGGCGATCACCCAGTCCGCCTGACGCCTTGCCTCGGCGATCTGCTGGAGGTTTGCCTCGAGGTCGGCCGGGTTGCAACGGGTGCGAATGTCGAAGCGGTCGCCGCGTTCGTACGTGTTCGCGCCGAGGCTGATCGTCGAAGGACCCTCGGCGCCGAGCTCGCGGGAGGTGTGGAATCCGAGCTCGGCCATCCGCGCCCGCTCGCGGTCCAGTCCGAGCGAACGCGAGATCCGCTCGAGGGCGTCGAAGCCCTGATGATCGACGACGTACGTCGTCTCCCAACCGAGCGGGTTGACGCCGGGCTTTCCGTGAAAGTCGGCGCGTTGTTCGAGCGCCCGGTTCTCGGGAAAGTGCGCCGTGCACGAGGTGAGCGCGACGCGTCCCTGGCGGGTGTCGCGATAAGCGGGCCGTGACGCTTCGCGCAGGTTGGCGCCGGTGCCGGCGTGGGTGATGCGCTTCTCGTCGAGATAACGGATCTCTGCGAGCAGGCCCTCCTCGCCGAAGTTCAGCGAGTGGCTGTTCGCGCAGCTCACCATGTCGAAACCGAGCCACTGCAGATCGTCGAGGAGCTCTGGTTCGGTGAGCATGTAGGTACCAGTGCGCAGACTCGGCGTGCCCTCTCCGTAGCGGCAGACGACGGTCTCGAGATTCGCGAAGCGCGCGTCCGCGGCGCGCAGGACGTCGCGCAGCGCGAGGAACTCTGGCTCGTCGAACACTGCTAGTCGGCGCGACGGCATCACGTCGCCGACGAGGGCGAGCTCGAAGTTGCCGCGCTCGGACGCGTAAAGCGGCATCAATTTCCCGACCGGCCGGCGCAGATGCCGTGCGAGACGATGTTCAACTCGCCGCCCTGCCGGGCTTTCCCGTCGCCGCGCCTTTTCCGGCGATCCGGCCGAAGACGGCGTTGCGCGTCTGGCCCGAGCAGGCCGGGTAGTTGTGGAAGAAGAGGCCGACGATGTCCCCGGAGGCGAAGAGACCATCGATCGGCTGGCGGCGCGTGTTCAACACCCGCGCCGACGTGTCGATCTCGAGGCCACCGAAGGTGAAGGTGATCCCGCCCGTCACCTCGTAGGCGCGAAACGGCGGCTCGTCGATGGCCACCGCCCAGTTCGACTTCGGCGGCTCGAGGCCGTACGTGCTCCTCCCGTCGCCACGGGAATGCTTCGGGTCGAACGGCACGTTGTCTTTAATCGCGGCGTTGTATTCATCGATCGTGCGGCGCAGCACCGGCGCCGGCACCTTGATCGCCGCCGCCAGCTCGGCGACCGTCGATGCCTCGGCCGGTGTCTGGTTCGCGTACTGGCGGTCTAAGAGCGGAATCGCCTTCTGGTCGAAGATCTGGTAGGCGACGCTGCCGGGCTGGTTCTGCACCGCCCATCCGGTCTTCGCGTAGGTGAAGGCCGGGTTCGCCTCGCCCTCGTCGAAGAAGCGGAGGCCGAGCGTGTTGACGGTGATGCCGTAGCGATAGCTGTAGCGGATGTAGTCGTTGGTCACGCCCACCTCGGGGGCGTCGCCTCCGATCGGCGAGGCGTGCGCGCCCGCCCAGTGACCTGCGGGTCGCGCGCCGAGCTTCCAGCGCGGCGCGCAGCACCTCGCCGGTGTTGTGGTAGCTGCCGCGAACCTTGAAGAGGTCACCGCCCTGGGGGAGGTACTGGGCGCGCATCGCCGCGTTCGCCTGGAATCCCCCCGCGCAGAGGATCACCGACTTCGCTTCGACGGTGTAGGTGCCATCGGTGCTCGAGACCGTGACGCCGCGAATGCGACGGTCGGTTCCCAAGAGACCGACGACCGTCGACTCCCAGCGGAAGTCGACCCCGCCCATGTGATCGGCGATCTCGCGCCACTGGCGGACCTGCCCGATGCCTCCTCCGAGCGGATTGAGGACATGTCCCATGCCGAAGTACTTCACGCCGTCGATGACCGTGAAATGCGTCGCCTCCCACTTAATGCCGGTTTCTTTCATCCAGTGCACGGCGGCATTCGACTCGCCGACGAGGATCTGCGCTAGCTCGTTGTTGATGCGCCCGCGGGTGACGCGCAAGAGATCGCCCATGAAGTCCTCTTCGCTGTAGGCGGGGATCTCCATGTGGTCGCGCTCGTCGTCGGTGACTTGGAGGAACTCCAAGATCTCGTCCTTGCCCGACTGGACGAAGCGGAAACCGGTGTGCGAGTAGCGGGCGTTGCCACCCATCTCGGGTTCCGCCGCCTTTTCGAGCATCAGAACCCGTTCGGCCCCGTGCTGGCGGGCACTGATCGCCGCCGAGAAGGCGGCGCTCGCTCCGCCGACCACGACGACGTCGAACTCCTCGATCGTTCCTGCCTTCGCCATCACGCGTTTGCGTCCTTTCTTCGTTACCGGTCGAAAAAGAGTGAGTCGCTTCCGACTTCCTTGCGGACGAGCGGCAGCGTCTCCTCGCCGATCTGGCTGACCATGTCGAGTGACGCCTCGGGATCCATTCCGGGCGCGTAGTTCTGGATGAAGACGCAGCCGACGGACAGGTCGCGGTGCAGCTCGACGAAGGATTCGGCGATCTGCTCCGAGCCTCCGAGGACGATCTGTTTCTCGCGGCGGAGGTCGTCGAACGACGGTCCGCGGCGCTCACCGGGTTGTCCCCATTTGCCCTGGATCGCGGCCATCTGCTGGCCCGCCTTGGCGAGGGCGGCCTTCGCCGAGTCCTCGTCATCCGACGCGTAGACGGTGCGCATGATCGGGATGCCGGCGAACGTCCTCCCCGCTCGGCGCAGCGCGTCCTCGTAGCTGGGGAGCGTGGACTTGATGAAAGAGACGCTGTTGCGCGGGCTCGGCAGCCAGTGGTCACCGCCGATCGCAGGGATGCGCGCGATCGCCTCGACCTTGTCCGCACCGACGAGGATCGGCGGTCCGACGGGATCGGCGGTGGCGATCCCGATGTCGGCGTCGTGGAAGCGGTAGTAGCGGCCCTCGAACGTTCTCGGGCCACCCCGCCACAACAGACGCATGGCGGTGATCGACTCGGCGAGGCGCTCGCCGCGGGTCGCGTTCTCGATGCCGACGGCCTCCGCCTCGTCGCGGCGGTAGCCCTGTCCGACGCCGAAGACGAAGCGACCCGGCGCCAGCGCATCGAGGGTCGCGACTGCTTCCGCGACCTCGACGGGGTTGTGGTGCGGCAACAAGAAGATCGTCGTCGCCACCGAGAGCGACGGGTGCGTGGCGAGGATCGCCGCCGCGAGCGGGATCGGTTGGAAAAACTGCGCGCGCGGCCCTGAAAGATAGTGGTCACCCATGCTCACGTAATCGAAGCCCGAACGTGCCGCGCGCTCGGCGAAGCGCATCTCGAGCGCGAGGGCGTCGGTCGACGACATCTCCTCCCGAGGCGGCATGAACGGCCCGAGAACCAGCCCGAACTCCATCGAAGGTCCTTCCACGCGCGTTCTAGAAAAGCCGTTGCGCTCGTTCGAGCGCGGTCGTCCGCCGACGAACGCGCCACGCTCGCCCGCTCACCTCGTCAATCCGAAACGCGCCAGCGGTCGAAATAGCGCTCGAGCCGTGTCGCGAGGGCGGTGAGGACGAGGCCGCCGACCGCGATGACTGTCACTGCGTCGAACATGCGCGCCGTGTCGAGGGTGTTCGCGGCGTTGAAGAGCGTGAATCCGAGGCCGTGCTCGGCCGCGATGAACTCCGCCAGGACGACCGCTTGCAGGCCCTGCCCGACCGCGATGCGAACGCCGGAAACCATCGTCGGCACCGAGCCTGGGAGGACGACCTTCCACAACAAAGCGATGTTCGGTGTTCCGTACGAGCGAGCCATCTGGACAAGCGTGCGCTCGGTTGTTACTACACCTGCCCGGGCATTGAAGATCAACGGAATCGTCGCGACACAGAGGACGATTGCCACCTTCGACTCGAGGCCGATGCCGAACCAGATGACAAACAGTGGAGCGAGCGCAATTCTCGGGATGTTGTTGAGAAAGATCACCATCGGGTTTAGCAGCTCGTCAATTTTCTTGTACCAGCCCATCAGGACGCCGAGGGGGATCCCGATCGCGAGGGAGAGCGCGAAACCGATCAAGAATTCCTGGCTCGTCACCCAGAGGTCGCTCCAGCCAGTTCCGTGCTGGAAGTAATTGACGAGTGAGGTCGCGACCGCCGATGGTTCGCTCGTGAATTCAGTGTCCACCCAGTGCTCGCCGGCGAACAGCTGCCAAGCCCCGAGGACGAGAGCAATGGCGCTTGTGCCGAGGATCAGGCGCTCCCACCGGTGCCACAACCTTCGGCCGAGCTTGGGCGCTTTGTAGTCGGCGTCGTCGTCGACGATTGAGCCCTCGACTCCGGCGCCGGGTTCGCGCGCGGCGACGCTGCCGGAACTGTTGAGCCAGTTGTGCATCCGTGTCGAGATTCCCAAGGGTCACTCCCTAGCGATGGCTCACTGTTCCGCGTCGCTCGCGCACAAACCTAAACGGGCACCCTCCTTATGACGATGTCGAGGCCTTCACGATGCCGGGTGGTGTTTGCAGCGCGTACTTGATACCGACGAGTGCATTCATCGCGACGTCGACCGAGTTGTACTTGTAGCCGGCAACCGCGGCGGCCTCTCCGCCCGAGCGAACCGCCGCGATCGCGGTCAGTGCGAGCGGCTTGGTGAACGGGAAGATGTTCCAGGTCTTGTGGTTGTAGGTCCAGGCGAGCGCCGCGAGCGAGGGCGGGTAGCCGAGGACTTCCCCGATCGAGGTGATCACGCCTTGTTTGTGGACGACGGAGTCGTGATCGGCCAGGGCGACGCACTGCAGCAACTCGTGGACGACGGTTTTGTGCGATCGGTAGTACGGACCGTCAGCCACTACCGCGAGCGTGTCGAGCGGCAGCGACGCCGTGGAGTCGGTCAGATTGAGGACCGGGTGGAGCCCCGCCGCGGTCGCCGCCGGGGGAAGCGGTGCCGGGTCGCTGAAGCCCGAGGTCTCGCCGGTCTCGGTCAGCGCGATGATCGCCTGCCCGCTTCCGACGAAGTCGATCTTCACCTGAGAGGGCTTGAGCCCGGCGAGCTTGATTGCCAGCAGGGCGAGGAGGTCGGACGCGCCCCCCGGCGTCGTCGCGGCAACGGTCGTGCCGGCGAAGTCCTTCGGGGTTTTGATGCTCGCCGTCCCCCAGAAGTAGGTCGCGAGCGGTCCGTAACCGCCGAGCAGGATCACCGAATCTGCGGCCTTTGCCGCTTCTTCGAAGTACGACCCGTTGGCCTCGACCTGAACCGGGATCGATCCGCTGAGCAGCGCTGGAGGGCCACTGATCGGAGTGACCTGTTCGAAGTTCGGCTTGATGCCGAACGGCTTGCAGATCCCGGGGTTCTCCTGCATGAACCACCACGCGGCGAAGACCGGCACCGGCGCCTGCACGCCGACGTTGATCGTGACGAGTGACTTGTGCGACTGCGCGGCGGCTGCCGTGCCGACGGTCGTCGAAACAAGCGCCGTCGCCACGATCGCCACGATGACGACGGGTTTGAAGAGCCTCAACGGCCTCTTCGTCCATCCGTTCGAATGTTGCATCCGATGCCCCCCCTTGTCTTTCACTTGTCGACTTCGAACTGGTCTGCCCAGCTTTGTTCGAGCACGCCGCGAATCTTCCGTGCGAAGGTGCCGAACTTCTCGCCCTCGGTCAGGCTCCGGTCGCGCGGCCGCGGCAGATCGATCTCGAGGATCTCTTTGACGATCGATCCGGGCCCGCTTGAGAGCACGACGACGACGTCGGCGACGAAGATTGCCTCGTCGATCTGGTGCGTGATGAAGATGCCCGCCTTGTCGGTCGCGTCCCAGATGCGCATCAGCTCGTTCTGCAGGAGCTCGCGATGCTGCGCGTCCAACGCGGCGAACGGCTCGTCGAGGAGCATGATCTGCGGATCGGTCGCGAGCGCGCGGGCCAAGTTGACCCGCTGTTGCATGCCGCCGGACAGCTGGTACGGGTAGTTGTCGGCGAACCGCGTCAGACGGACGAGCTCGAGCATCTCGTCGGCGCGGCGCAGCGCGAATGCCTTGGCGGCGCCGCGTTGGCGGATCCCGAAGGCGACGTTCTTGCGCACGGTGAGCCACGGCAACAGCGCAGCGTGCTGGAACACGACGGCGCGGTCCTTGCCCGGCTTCGTCACGGCCGTGTTCTCGACGAGGATCTCGCCACGGTGGTAGGGGATCAGGCCGGCGATCGCGGCGAGCAGTGTCGACTTCCCGCAACCGCTCGGTCCGACGACGGCGACGAGTTGGTGGCGACCGACGTCGAAGGAGACGTCTTTTACTGCCTCAAAGGGCCTGCCGTTTTCGTGGCCGCCGTAGCGGATGCAGAGATTGCGAACCTGCAGAACCGGGCCGAGGAACGCGTCGCTCACGGCAGAAGCCTGAGACAACTCACGCGCCGGGGCAAGCCGTCGCGACGGGGACGCGACGACGGAAGTCGTCATGTCCGCGAACCGTAGCATACAAGTATACTAGAATACTACCTGGCATCGGGGTTGGCCCCCGCCGAACCGGAGTGGTCACCGCTAGTAGACGACCTCTTCTTCTTCCCAGCGCTTCAGGTCTTCCGCGCTGTGACCGAGGATTTCGGTGATCACGTATTCGTTGTCCGTCCCGAGCGGGGGAGGGCTCTTCAGTGCCTCGTGGTGACCGGCGCTGAAGTGCATCGGCATTCCCGCCATCGGCATCTTGCCGAGGATCGGGTGCTCGACGATCTCGACGAAGCCGCGCGCCTCGAGCTGCTCGTCCACCGCGAGGTCATTGCCTCCTTGCACGACACCGGCCGGGACGCCGGCGAGCTGCATCTGTTCCATCACCGAAGCGGCCTCGTGTTGTCGCGTCCACGCCGCGATGATCGCGAAGAGCTTGTCGCGGTTTGCCTTTCGCGCCGTCAGCGTCGCGAATCGTTCGTCCGCGGCGAGCCCCTCCTCGCCGATCACGGCGCAGAGCGCCACCCATTGTGCGTCGTTTTCAACGGCGATCACGCACCAACGATCGTCTCCGAGGCACGGGAAACTGTTGTGCGGCTCCATGTGCGGCGAGGTGTTGCCGATCGGCTGCGGGTCGCGACCGTTGACGTTGGCGTCGAGGAAGGTCGTCCCGAGCGTGTAGGCGGCGAGGTCCATCTGGGCGACGTCGATCGCCGCTCCTATGCCGGTTCGGCGTCTGCGCAACAAGGCGGCAACGACGATCGCCGGCACGACTGCGCCCGTCAGGTAGTCCGGGTAAACACCCTGCGAGCCGATCGGGCGCTCCTGACCCGGATGATTCCAGAGGTAGGTGAGTCCCGAGTACGCGGTGAGCGTCGGACCCCACGTGCCGTACGCACTGAGCGGCCCTTTCGAGCCGAGACCGGGCATGCGCACGACGATCACCCGCGGATTGATCGCCAAGAGGTCGTCCGGTGCGAGTCCGAGGCGGGGAAGCACCTGCGGTCGGAAGTTGTCCATCACGACGTCGGACTTCGCGACGAGCTCCTTGAAGAGCGCGATCCCTTGCGGGTCCTTCAAGTTGAGCGTCAGCGATCGCGTGTTGAGGTTGACCTCGATGAAGCGCGGGGATGCCTCGGGGTTGTCGCCGTAGGAGCGGAAGGCGTCGAGACCGCCGGCGCGCGACTCGACCTTGAACACCTCGGCTCCGAACAGGGCGAGGCCGCGTGCCGCGTTCGGGCCGGCGATGCCTGTCGAAAGGCTGACGACGCGGATGCCCGAGAGGAAGCTCTCCATCTCTAGACCACGCCTCTCGCCGCGAGCAGCTCGAGCTGGTCGGCGCCGAGCCCGAGCCATTCGTGGTAGATCGCCGAGCTGTCGGCCCCGAGTTGCGGTGGGGGGCCCGCGACCGGCGGACGCTGCCCGTCGAAGAGTGCGGGGAACCGTGGTGCCTGGTATCGGCCGATCGAGGCGCTTTCCACGTCGCCAAAGAACTCCCGGACGCGGACTTGTTCTTCTTCGAGGAAGTCGCGCGGCGAATTGACCGGCAGGCAGGGGATCCCGTTACCTTGCAGGTAGCCCATCAGTTCACGCTTGGAATAACGCGAAGTGAACTGTTCGACGAGCGGATTGATCATCGCCGCATTGGCTCGGCGACGCCCGGGTGCGCTCAGCTCCGGAGCGTCGAGCTCTGCCGGATGATCGGTCCACAACTCGAGCAGCCGCTCCCAGTCACGCCCGCCGAGGATGAAGAGATAGACGTAGCCGTCGGTGCACGGAAAGATGTTCGCCGGCGACGTGTGCTTGTGCTGGCTGCCATTGCGCGTGATTTGTACGCCGTCGAATGCCGCCTCGCGGATCATGTGTTCTTGCGAGGCGACGCTTTCTTGGATCGAGACATCGATGTATTGCCCTTCGCCGTCCTCGCCACGCTTGAAGAGCGCGAGCAACACCGCGTAGGCCGCGTAGATCGAGGCGTAATAGAACGATTGCGTCTCGGGGGGACGGACCGGCGGAAGGCTCGGATCTCCGGAGATGAACATGATCCCGCCCATTGCCACACCGACGATGTCGGTCGCCAGATAGTCCGCGTGCGGGCCGTTCTGTCCGAACGGGGTGATCGAGACGATGACGAGCTGATGGTTGCGCTCGTGAAGGCGCCGAAAACCGACGCCGAGATTGTCGAGGAACCCGGGGGTGAAGCTCTCGATCAACACGTCGACGTGGGTGACGAGATCGAGGAGCATCGCTCGGCCGTCGGCGCTTTCCAAGTTGAGGGTGATGCTCTCTTTGCCGCCGTTCAAAAATGCGAAGCGAAGGCTCGCTTCTCGGTCGACGAGATCGTCCTTGAACGGTCCGATGCTGCGGACGACATCCCCGCTCGGTGGCTCGACCTTGATGACGCGCATCCCGAGGTCGGCGAGCAGGCGTCCGGCGAACTGTCCCTCGTTGCCCGACAGGTCGAGCGCGGTGAAACCCTTGAGCAGCGGCGTCGACTGCTCGTTACCCATCGTGCTTGTACGACTCGAATCCCGGTCGGTAACTCTTGTCCTCGACGAATTGTCTGATCCCGCGCTGGCGGCCGCCCGGATCGAGAACCGTCAGCATGTCGAGCTTCGCCCACATGTAGTCCTCGGCATCCTCGTAGTCCATGTCCTTCACGTGCTTGTACACCTCTTTGCAGGCGCGCAGCGTGTGCGGGTTGAGTCGTATGAGCTTTTCGGCGAGGGTCACGGTCGCCTTTCGGAGATCCGAAAGCGGCACGGCCTCGTTAACGAGGCGCATCTTCTCGGCGGTGCGACCGTCGAAGGTCTCGCCCGTCATGATGTAGTAGAGAGCGTCGCGCATCCCCAAGACTTCGGCGAGGACACGGCTGACCAGACCTCCGGGGAACGATCCCCAGTTCACCTCGCTGAGCCCGAAGGTCGCCTCCTCCGCGGCGATGGCGAAATCGCAGGCGACCAGCTGGGTGAAGCCGCCGCCGAAGCAGTAGCCGTTCACCATCGCGATCGTGGGCTTCGGGAAGTAATAGAGCCGGCGCCATCTCCACTCTGACGCGGCCCACGAGGAGCGGCGTAGCTCCAACGGGTTGTTGGCGGTCTCGAGAAACGACTCTTTGAGATCCTGCCCGGCGCACCAGCTTTCGCCTTCGCCGGTGAGCACCACGACCCGGGTGTCCGCGTCGAACTCGAGCTCGTCCCACACCTCGAGCATCTCGTAGTGCATCGTCGGGTTCATCGCGTTCTTCTTCTCCGGGCGGTTCAGCACGACGAAGGAGATGCCGTTCTCGCGCTCGATCTTGACGGTCTTGTAGCTGGACATTTCGTCGGTCAACCTCGCTTCGGTCCGTTGGGGCGCGCCTGATCGCGTCGCGCCTCGGACGCCGGTTCTATCGCGCCGACAGATGGGCGGAATCGCTTGGGTGAGGAGGCGTAGCATGTAGTATACTACCGTTCATCCGCGCGCTCCGGGGTGCCCATGGGCTCCGTGCGGCGCGATGTGGGGGGCGACGTTGCAGGGCGACGGGACACCACACGCTTGGTGAACGCGTCGCCCTGCGACGCACTCCGACCCAGTTGTGAACGCGCACGCCGTGGGGGCGCGTCTGCGCTTCAAACTCGAACCGTCGGGCACCGACGTCCTCCTCGAGCCGGAGGTGGTGATCGTCGCCGGATACACCGGGCGCGACCGGGGAGAGGTCCTCGCCCACATCCGCGAGCTCGCCGAGCACGGGATCGAGCCTCCAGAAGCCGTGCCGACCTTCTACCCGCTCTCGCCGGCGTTGTTGGTCCAAAGCGATCGTCTCGTCACCGCTTCGGAAGAGACCTCGGGCGAGGCGGAAGTCGCGCTCCTCGTCGCGGGAGGCGAGGTCTACGTCACCGTCGCCTCGGACCACACCGATCGCGCGGCCGAGCGGATTGACGTGGCGCTGTCGAAGGCGATGTGTCACAAAGTGTTGGCCGAGAGCGCGTGGAGGCTCGCCGACGTCGTGGATCACTGGGACAACCTGCGGTTGCGGAGCTGGATCGGCGGTGAAACGGGCGACTTGTACCAGGACGGATCGACCGAAGCGCTTCTGTCACCAGGCGACATCCTCGACGCGATTCCGTGGAGGTCGCGAGCGCAATCGTTCGTCGTGCTGTGTGGAACGGTTCCCGCGATCGGCGGCCTGCGCGGCGGAAGCGTCTTTCGCGCCGAACTGTTCGATCGACACACCGGCGCATCCCTCGCGCTCCAGTACCGGATCGACGTCCGATCGTTTCTCGCGTCGCCCGACGCGACACGCCAACGCGACGAGGCTTCTGGTGTCGAGAGGGTCGGCGCGGCGGCCCATTCGCTCGGAGTCGAGATGAGCGCGGACCGCGTTGCGCAAATCGGCGCCCGGCTCGAAGCACTCGAGCAGCGTCTGCTCGGTTGATCTCGGTTTCCGACGCGCGGCGCGAGCCGAAAGAGGCGCTTTCGCGCGCATTGGAACTGCGACGTCCCGCGACCGACGGCGGTGCGTACACCCAGTTCCTCGACCCGCAGTTCACTGGTGACGGCGGGTTGCTCGCCGGCGTTCCGGTTGCCGTCAAAGACCTCATCGACGTCGTCGGCGTTCCAACGAAGGCCGGCTGCGCGGCGTTCGACCAGGCGCCGCCCGCCGAAGCGGACGCTCCGGTCGTCGCGACCCTGCGCCGCACGGGCGCGTCGATCGTCGGCAAGACGGCTCTGCACGAGATCGCCTTCGGGACAACCGGGATCAACGCCTACGAGGGAACGCCCGCCAACCCGCACGACCGAAGGCGCATTTGCGGCGGTTCGAGTTCCGGTTCTGCGGCGGCGGTCGCCGAGGGATCGGCGGCGATCGCACTCGGAACCGACACCGGCGGCTCGATCCGCATACCGGCCGCGTTGTGCGGCGTCGTCGGGTTCAAACCGACCTTCGGCCGGCTCAGCGTGCGCGGCGTCCAACCGCTCGCGAAAAGCCTCGATCACGTCGGAGTCATCGGCGCGGACGTCGGATCGGTCGCCTCCGCGTTCGTCGCGCTGACCAGGACGTCGCACGCCGATCGCACGGTGCGGCGGGTCCTGGCGCTCGATTACGTGGCTCTCGAGGGCGCGAGCCAGCAGGTGGCGAACGCGATCGACGCCGCGCTTGGATGCATCGACGATTTCGAATTCGTCCGCGCCGACCTCCCCGACCCCGGTCTCATCGAAGCGGCGAGCACCGTCGTGCTGTTCGTCGAGGCGGCCGTGGCGCACTCGGCGAGGCTTAGTGCCCGTCCGAACGACTTCGGCGTCGACGTTCGCGAACGGCTCGTTTTCGGTTCTGCTCTCGGATCGGCCGCGTACGCCGAGGCGCTCGCCACGATCGCGCGGCTGCGAAGCGATCTGCTTCGTCGTCTCGAAGACGTCGACGCGATCGTCACTCCGACGGTGCCGATCGTCGCCCCGCTCCTCGAAGAGGCGACGGGAGACGAACGGCTTCCTTCTCTTCTCGTGCGCTGTACGCGGCTCGCCAATGTGACCGGCGTTGCGGCGCTTTCGCTACCGGTCCCGGGCGTCGACCTTCCCGTGGGACTGCAGATCCTCGCGAGAGATGATGAGCACGTCCTCGCGGTGGCGTCCGCCTTGGAGCGGAGCTTCGTCGGCGTCGATCGCGTCTAGGCGTTCTTTGTGCACCTCACGCATTCGGTCGGTGGTCGCCCGTTGAGTCGCAGAGATGTGATGGTGGATCGCTTGTTCCGCCTTCTTCGGATCGTGTTTCGCGATCGCGTCGACCACGGCGCGGTGCTCTTCGAGCACGTCGGCGCTGCGCGCCGGTGTGGCGAGGGCGTCGAGCCCCGACAGCCAGATGATGCCGCGCAACGTGAGCAGGATCTGGCGGGTGCGCTCCAGGTTGAGCGCCTCGGGCATGGCGATATGAAACTCCTCGTCGATGTCGAGGAACTCCGGCTTGTCGAGCGTCTTTGCCTGGCGATCGAGGATCGCACGCAGCTTGGCGACGACCTGGTCAGTCGCCTCGGTCGCAAGCCGGCCGACGACGTACTGCTCGACGAGGTCGCGCAGCTCGAATGCTTCGCGACGTTCTTTCTCCGAGATCGAGCGGAGACGGAATCCCCTCTGCGGGACGATCTCGACGAGTCCCTCGCGGGCGAGTTGGATGAGCGCCTCGCGTACCGGGGTTCGGGAGATCTTCAGCGCTCCCGCCAGTTGCACCTCGGAGTAGAACGAGTTCGCGGCGATGACACCCGACCAGATCGACGACCGAATCGCCGCGTACGCCTGGCGCGCCAGGGTCTCGGCGCGGGGCAGCGAGGCGATCGTGGGCTGAAGTGCGTCAGGGCGCTCGATCGACATTCCCCGCCACTATACGGTGCATCTACCATGCTACATACGAATCGTCGAGGAGAGCTGCGCCGTGGGTCTTGACCTCCAACACTTTGTCGAGGACAACCGGGACGAGTTCCTCGAGATCGAAAAGCCCGTCGCGCTCGAGGCCATCGGGGCGCTCACGGCTCGAGCGAATCGCCCGGTGCTCTTTTCGAACATCGACGGATTCCAGATGCCCCTCGTCGATCAGCTGTTCGTCGACCGTCCCGCACAAGCGAGGGTGCTCGGATGCGCTCCGGAGGACGTGCTGCGCACGATGAACGCCGTCCTCACACGCGGACCGAGACCGCTTACGAAGGTGAGCGACGCCCCGTGCAAGGAGATCAAGCTCCTCGGTGACGACGTCGACTTGTCGCTGTTGCCGATCGTCACGCACACCGATAAGGACCCCTACCCGTACACGACGGCCTTCGCCGTCCATCACGATCCGCAGACCGGCACCTTCAACTCGATGTACCCGCGCTCGGGCGTTTTGTCACAGAACGAGATGGTCACGTCGTTCGTCACCCCGACCGCCATCCGGATCCTCGCCGCGCACCGCGCCGAAGGGAAGAAGATGGCGCAGTCGATCGCGATCGGTGTCCACCCGGCCTGGGAGCTCGCCGCCGCGTACAACTACCTCCACGAGGGATGGTGGGAACTCGAGCTCTTCGAGTCGATCACCGGCCATCCCGGCGAGCTTGTGGAATCGGAGACGAACGGGATCCCCGTTCCCGCCGACGCGAGCATCGTCATCGAGGGATGGATCGACCCGGTGCGCACCGCGCAAGACGGCCCTTCACCCGGCCCGACGATGCTCTTCACGCCGTACGCCAACCAGCAGCCCGTCTTCGACGTGGCGGCGATCACGATGCGGCGCGACGCGATCTATCGCAACCACCTGATGACGCCGTTCACCGATCATCAACAGCTGCCGCGCCTTTGGCAGGAGGCGATCCTCTTCGAGCGGATCCGGGCGATGGGCGTGGCGATCCGGGAGATCGCGTACGTGAACGGCGGTGGAGCCCTCTTCCTCGTGATGCAGATCGAGCCGACTCAAGAGGGCCAGGCGAAGGACGCGCTTTTGACCGCGATGGGATCGTTCATCAACAACAAGATCGTCGTCGCGGTCGACCCCGATATCGACATCTTCGATTACCGCGACATCGTCTATGCCCTCGCGACACGCGTCGACCCGGCGCGCGACGTCATCGTCGTCGACGGGACGCGGGGATGGATCTTCGACCCGCGGGCGCGCCCGGAATTCGACGCGGGTCCGGGAGCGGAGAGCTCACGATTCCCGTCGGTGGCGTCGCGGTGGGGGATCAACGCCACGAAACCGGTCCCGTACCGCAAGGAGCGGTCGGACTACGAACGGGCGTGGCCGCCGCTTTGGCACGACGTTCGGCTCGAGGACCACCTGTGACCGGAGACGACGCGGCGAGCCGGATCAAAGAGGCCGACCGCGACGGACTTCACGCCGTGCTCGGGATCAATCGGCGCGTGCTTGTCGAGTTCTGGGCGCCGTGGTGCGTCCAGTGCGGACCGATGGGCCGAGTCGTCGAGCGCTTCGTCGAGGACGTGGCGGATGACGTCGCGGTATTGAAAGTCAGCCTCGAGGACGAGTCGATCGCCGATGAGTACGACCTCATGAGCCTCCCCGCGATCTGTCTTTTCGTGGACGGACAGCCGGCCAAGCTCGTCACCGGGTTCAAGGGTGCCGCGGCCCTACGCGAGGAGTTCGCGGCGCTCGTCGCGTGAGATCGCGGTGGTGGGATACGAGCGATGCGCGCGCTAACGATCCGGGTAACGGACCTCGAACAAAAGCGCGCCGTTCTCAGACCGCCAAGGTCCGTGCTCCATCCCCGGTGGTCGGCACGCGTAGTGGTCCGCCGAGAACGAGAGCCCGAGTCGTAAGTCGGTGATCTCTCCGGAGAGGATGTAGATCTCCTCCCAAAAATCGTGGGCGAGCGTCCCAGACGGTGAGGTATCGGTGCCCGGAGAGAACTTGAGCAGGCGCGTGTGGACGCCCCGTTCCGAATCGGCGGCGAGGATCTGCTCGGTCTGTCCGTCGATCCCGGTCGGAAGCCATTCGCCCTCGGGCGCGTGGAACTCGAGTGTCGGCTTAGTCATCGTTCCGTCGTTTCAGGCGCTTTCGGAGTTCGGCGCGTTGTCAATTTGCCGCGTGTCGTGGGGATAGGACGTTACACGGAGGAACCAACGTGAACTACGGGCTCGAGAACAAGGTCGCGATCGTCACCGGGCCGGGAGGGTTCGGTGCCGGCTACTGCGCCGGCCTCGCGGAGGCCGGGGCGCGGGTGGTCATTGCTGACACCGCCGCGTCCGGTGAGTCGACGCTCGAGGAGCTCCATTCGGCCGGCCACAAGGCGCTCCTCATCGAGACCGACGTGACTTCCGAAGCGAGCGCCCGCGACTTGGCGAATGCGGTCAAGGAGAGGTTCGGCGGGGTCGACGTCCTTGTCAACAACGCGGCATTGTTCCAGGGACTGCCGTTCCCGTCCCCCGACCCGATCGAGGAGATGACCCTCGAGCTGTGGAACAAAGTCCTCGCCGTCAACCTGACGAGCGTCTTCATCGTCTCCCGCGCCGTGATCCCGCTGATGCGCGGTCGGGGCGGCGTCATCATCAATCAGACGTCACCGGCGGTTTGGCAGAACTCCCCCGGGCACATGCACTACACGGTCGCGAAGGGCGCGCTTTTGCCGATGACCCGCTCGATGGCACGCGAGCTCGCTCCCGAGAACATCCGGGTAAACGCGATCGCACCAGGACCGGTCATCACCGGGGATTTGGAAAGCCTCGACGCGAACGTCGCGGCGCGCATGACGGAGCGGATGGCGATCAAACGCCTTGGCACACCCGCGGATCTCGTCGGTCCGTTGCTCTTTCTCGCGAGCGACATGAGCGCGTGGATGACTGGACAGGTGCTCGTCGTGGACGGCGGCGGATTCATGATCGGTTGAGCGCCTTCGATCGGAGCTTCCCGAGGCGCCAGAAATGCCGCAAACGCTGGCGCAGGTTGCCTTCGTCCAGACTCAATCGGACGACGACCGTCGCTGCGCCTTCGCTCCTTGCCAGCGCTCGAACAGGTCCGCGGGCAGGGAGATGCCGAGCAGGTCACAGACCCGGTTTACGGTCTGATTGACGAGATGGTCGATCGTCGCCGGGCGGTGGTAGAAGGCGGGCATCGGTGGCACAACCAGCGCGCCCATTTCCGCGAGCTGCGTCATGGCGCGCAAATGTCCGAGATGCAGTGGTGTCTCCCGGGGCGCGACGAGGAGCATGCGTCGCTCCTTCAGGGCGACATCGGCGGCACGGACAAGCAAGTTGTCGCTCAGGGAGTAGGCGATGGCGGCCACCGTGCGCATCGAACATGGGATGACTGCCATCGCATCGAAGCGGAAGGAACCGCTCGAGGGAGCGCCGGCAATGTCACCGAAGACGTGCACCTCATCGGCGAGCGCCTCCACGGCTTTCGGGTCCCATTCGGTCTCGAGGTTGATCGTCTGTCGCGCGGCAGGGCTCATAATCAGCTGGGTTTGGACGCCTTCGACGTCCTTCAGCACCTCGAGCAAGCGAACGCCATAGATGGCGCCGGACGCTCCGGACATGCCGACGACGACTCGCATCATCGATCTCCGTCGGGGTCGCAGCCGCGATGACGGACGAGTGCTTCGGTCGTCGCGCGCCAGCGAGCGACGACCGAGCTTTCGTCGAGGAGCCGAAAGCTGATCCCGGACTCGAGAACGGCGTACGGCGCGACGTCGCGGCACACTCCCGCGACTCGGCCCTCGAAGACCGCGAGTCGGGTCGGTGAGGAGAGGTCCTCACCTCGGCAGACGCCCAGCCGGACGTCGTAGGCGGCGTTCTCGAAGACGAACGCGAGAGTCGTCAGGCCCGAGCGCGTGAGGTTCGCCGTCGAGTGCGAGTCCGGCCAGAGCGCGATTCGCACTCGCAAGGAATCCAAAGCGACGACCTCGCCGGCGCTGAGAAGCGCAACTCGGGGCGCGCCATCGGGATCGACGGTCAGCAGTTGAATCGTGAAGCCGACGTGCCTTCCCGGGTCAGAACCGTCGAGGAGATCCGTGATTGCACTCGGGAGCGCGGGAGCGTCGACTTGCATCCGTTCCCTGCTCACGGCGTTCGGCGATCCACGGCGCCGAGTCTGCCAGGAAGTTGTCGGCGAGGAGGCGAGCAATTGACCTCGTCAGTTAATGACGCGCGTGCGGTGCGACCTTCACCCAGCCCGCCTCGTGCGAAACCGGATCCTCGAGCGGAACGCCCATCGCGGTGTGCATCGTGTTGTACATCTTCCAGAATCCCATCACGAGCACGATTTCCATCACCTCAGAAGGCGTGTATTGCTCGGCGAGTCGCTTGCGAAGGTCGTCGGTAACGCCCGCAGGGTCGAGGCTCGCTTGATGGACGAATTCGAAGGCAACGGCCTCACGTTCGTCCGCCGGTTCATCGAGGCTGAGCACGCGGTCGAGGTCGTCTTCGGAGTAGCGCCAGCGCCGCTTCAAGGTCGCGGCGTGGTGCGCGGTGCAGTAGGTGCATTCGTTGTCGCGGCTTGCGACGAGGGCGAGGCGGTACTTGAACTCCTCGGAGAGCGAACCCTGCTCGCTGCGCATCACGGCGTTGTTGAAACGCATCAGATGCTCGGCGGACCACGGGTTGTGCAGGTACATCTTGATGGCGTTTGGAAGGAACGCCATGCGCGAGATGTAGTAGTGAACCTCTGGGCGTGCGGAGATGGGGATGAACTCGAGGTTCTCGCCGATCGGTGGATAGGGGATGAACGCTTCGGACTTTCCTTCCGCGACGACGTCTTTCGTGATCGGCTGCGGCGCCGTCTGGGTGCTCATGAGGTCCTCCTCGATCGGGACAACTGGTATGTTGTATACTACTATGAGCAGGGTTCGCCGAAATTCGTCCTGGTGGACGGCCTGAGCATGCCGCCGCCACTCAAGCTGACCTTTGCCAGCCTCGATTACCTCGACCGCACCCGGGCGCTCTCAGAAGGCACGGTACAGCCGGACGGGATCGCCCTCGAGTGCCTCCGCCTCGGCCCGTACCAGCTCTTCCAGAAGGTCGCGCAGACCGACGAGTTCGACGTCGCCGAGATGTCGGCCTCGACGTTCATCGCGCTCGCGGCGCGCGGCGACGAGAAATACGTCGCGATCCCGGTCTTTCTCTCACGACGCTTCCGTCACGGCGACATCTTCGTCCACGGGCCGAGCGACATCTCCGGACCGAAGGATCTCGTCGGGAAAAAGGTCGGCGTGCCGGACTACGAGATGACCGCCGCGCTCTGGCAAAGGGCCATCCTCCAGCACGACTTCGGCGTCACCCCGGATCAGATCGCCTGGTTCCAGGGAGGCGAGTTCACTCCGGGCTTCGTCCAGCGCGTCGACCTCCAGCTTCCCCCGAACGTCCACGTCGAGGTGATCCCCGAAGACCGCACGCTGCACGCCATGGTGGCGACCGGTGAGATCGACGCCGTGCTGTGCCCGCACATCCCGGCCGCTCTCAGCGACGGCTCGGGTCGCGTGCGGCGGCTGTTCCCCGACTACGTCGACGTCGAGCGCGCGTACTACTCGCGCATGAAGTTCTTCCCGATCATGCACCTCACGGTGATCCGGCGATCGCTGTACGCGGAACACCCGTGGGTTGTCGCGTCGCTGATGAAAGCATTCATTGAGTCCCAGGCGCTCGGTTGGCGACGGATGAACGAGTTCGGTTCCCTCGCCGTGATGATCCCGTGGCTGTCGCACGACATCGAGGAGATCGACGCGCTGATGGGACCTTCCTTCTGGCCGTATGGATTTCGCGAGAATTACGCGATCCTCGACGCGATGTGCGAGTACGCGAGCGAGCAGGGGATCGCCGTACGTCGAATGAGCCCTGAGGAGCTCTTCGTTCCCGAATCGCACGACCTGATCCTCGATCAGCGCGCGCCAAACGATTGAACGGGCTCGAAGGAAAGGTCGCGCTCGTCACGGGCGCGACCCAGGGAATCGGTGAGGCGATCGCCGCCGCGCTTGCCGGCGCCGGAGCTTCCGTCGTGTGCAGCGGCCTCGAATTAGCGGAATCCGAGCGTGTCGCCTCTCGGATCAATGCCAGCGGAGGTGTCGCCGAGCCACTCGCGCTGGACGTCAGTCGCGGCGCCCAGATTGAGGAAGGGTTCGCGCGCTTCGCATCGTCGAGTGGGATCGACGTCGTCGTGAACAACGCCGGAATCTTTCCGCGGTCACCGTTCGCAGAGCTCGCCGAGGCGGAATGGGATGACGTGATGCGGGTGAACCTGAAGGGAACATTCCTCGTCTCACAGATCGCAGCGTGCTTGATGCGCGAACAAGGACGCGGAGGTCGGATCGTCAACATCACATCGGGTGCGGCATTGGTACCGACCGCGAACAGTGCCCATTACGCGGCGAGCAAGGCTGGCGTCGCAGCGCTTACCCGGGTGATGGCGCTCGAACTCGCCGCTGATCGCATCACCGTCAACGCGGTGGCTCCGGGTCTCGTCGATACCGCGCAACCGCGCTCTTATTATTCCGAGGCCGATCTCAGAGCCATCGCCACTCGGATTCCGCTCGGACGGATCGGTATGACCGACGACGTCGCACCGGTGGTCGTTTTTCTCTGCAGCGACGAAGCGAGGTACATCACCGGCCAGACGATTCACGTCAACGGCGGCCTGTTCATGTCATGAGCAGGGCCGCCGAATGTGTTCGCGCTTCTTACGACATACAGCCCGAGGAACGCTGATTTCCTGAATGGTTACAATTGCGAGGTTCGCCGGGGCTTTTCGCGGCAAGGGGGGACTATGTTCATTCGACTTCGCCACCCGATTCCTCTCGCGGCGTTGTGCGTCGTCGCTGTCACGTTGACGTGCGCACCGGGATCGGGCGCGGCGCTCGCGCACAAGAAGCACGCGCCGCTCTCTAATCTCTTGCCGAGCGACGTTAAGGTCGGGTCGACGCTCACGGTCCCAAGTTCCATCGAATACGCGCCGTTCGAATATTTCGCGGCCAACAATAAAACGGTGATCGGCCTCGACGTCGACATCATGAGCGCGATCGGTCAGTTGCTGGGTATCAAGTTCAAGTTCGAGAACTACAGCTTCGCGGCGATCATTCCCGCCGTACAAGACGGTCGATTTCTGATCTCGCAGTCCTCGTTCTCCGACACGTCGGCGCGGGAGAAGCAAGTGTCGTTTGTCGATTACTTCATTGACGGCGAGCAGATTATGGTCAAGGCCGGTAATCCATACCACATCACCAATTTTTTGGACCTGTGCGGCAAGCCTGTTGCGCTCGCTAGTGGCGACACCGATATTGGTGTCGCCGCCGCGACGTCGAAGCAATGCAAGGCGAAGGGTAAGCCTGCCGTGAATGGACAGATCTTCCCAGGAACACCTGCCGACCTCCTCGCGATCTCGTCCGGCCGGTCGGACGCGACGATCATCGACTCCGCTGCGGGCGCCTACGACGTGCGCACGACGAAAGGCAAGTACGAGATGGTAGGGCCGATTATCGACAGCGGGCCCTATGGCATCGTCCTCAACAAGAAAGAGACGAAATTCATCGCGGCAATCCAAGCCGCGCTGGTGCAGATGAAGAAGCAGGGGACGTACGCGAACATCCTCGCGAAGTGGTCCGAACGGAGCGGCGCCATCAAGTCATTCACGATCGACGCGGCGGCTAGTTATGGGGTATGAGCCAGCTTGTTGACCGCGGTTTGTTGCGGGTCTCGACCAATCGTGGGCTAGAGAGGCACGCGGAACCGAGGGTTCACCCCGTACGTCACGTTGGTCGATGGGTGGCGATGATCGTCGTCGCGGTGCTGGTCGCGATGCTCGCTCACAGCCTTGTTGCCGACGGGAACTACCAGTGGGGAGTTGTCGGCCACTACTTCACGACCGGGGTCATTCTTTCGGGGTTGCGGCTGACGATCGAGCTGACGTTCATCTCAATGGGAATCGGCATCGCGCTCGGCACGGTGCTCGCGGTCATGCGAATGTCTTCGAATCCGGTGATCTCAGGCGCGAGCTCCGTTTACATCTGGTTCTTCCGAGGCACGCCACTGCTCGTGCAAATCATTTTCTGGTTCAACCTCGCGTTCTTGTATCCACGTCTTTCGTTGGGAGTGCCCTTCGGACCGTCTTTCGTGCATTTCTCGACGAACACGTTGATCACGACGATGGCTGCCGCGATCCTTGCCTTGGGTCTCAACGAGGCCGCATACATGTGCGAAATCGTCCGAGCGGGAATCCTCTCGGTCGAAGAGGGACAGATTGACGCGGCGCAGTCGGTCGGGATGCGGCGTCTGCTCATCATGCGGCGGATCGTCCTGCCCCAGGCGATGAAGGTCATCATTCCACCAACCGGCAACGAGACGATCGGAATGCTAAAGACGACGTCTCTCGTCAGCGTGATCGCCTTAAGCGAACTTCTTCAAACCGTCGAGACCATCTTCAATCGCACCTTCCAGACGATTCCCCTGCTCATCGTCGCCAGCCTCTGGTATCTCGTCTGCACGACTGTTCTCTCGGTCGGTCAGTACTACGTCGAGCGCTACTTCGCTCGGGGATCCTCGCGCGCGCTCCCACCCACCGTCCTCCAACGCTTGCGGAGAAATCTCCTGGTGTTCCACACGCCGGTCGAACCGCTCGGTCGTTAGATGGATCAAACTCCGATGGTGAAAGCAGTCGGCGTCCGCAAACGCTTCGGTCTGTCGGAAGTCCTGAAGGGCATCGACCTCGAGATCGCGTCGGGGGAGGTGTGCTGCCTCGTCGGCCCGTCGGGCGCGGGCAAGAGCACGTTCCTGCGTTGCATCAACCATCTTGAGAAGATCAGTGCCGGCCATCTCTTCGTTGACGGCGAACTTGTTGGCTACCGAGAATCCCACGGTGAGCTTTACGAACTGCGGGAACGCGAGGTGTGCGCCAAGCGCGCCGAGATCGGGATGGTCTTCCAGCGCTTCAATCTCTTTCCCCACATGACGGCGCTGCAGAACATCATCGAAGCGCCGATTCACATCCGGAGGGAGCCGAAGGCAGAGGCGATCGCAAGTGCCCACGCGCTTCTCCGCAGAGTAGGACTCGAGCAGAAGGCTGATCGCTTTCCGAACCAGCTGTCTGGTGGAGAACAACAGAGAGTGGCGATCGCGCGCGCGCTTGCTATGCGTCCGAAGCTGATGCTTTTCGACGAGCCAACCTCAGCTCTTGATCCCGAGCTCGTTGGCGAAGTGCTCGACGTGATGCGGGGCCTCGCCAACGAAGGGATGACGATGATCGTCGTTACCCATGAGATGGGGTTCGCTCGCGAGGTCGGTGACGGTCTCGTTTTTATGGACGACGGGAGAGTCGTCGAGGCGGGGAAACCCCGTGACGTGATCTCCGCGCCCCAGCACGAGCGCACTCAAGCATTCCTGTCGAAGGTCCTTTGATCCCGCGTTCTCCATGATCGACGTCGAAAGAGCGCGCGAGGAGACTCCCGGCTGCGAGTTCGTCACCCACTTCAACAGCGCGGGGTCATCGCTGCCTCCTCGTGTCGTCGTCGAGACGGTCGTCAATCATCTCCGTGCTGAAGCCCGCATCGGGGGTTACGAAGCCGAGGACGACGCTCAAAATCGGATCGAAGCGGTCTACGACTCGATCGCTCGACTGGTCGGATGCCAGCGAAGCGAAGTGGCTCTGCTCGAGAGCGCGACGCGGGCGTGGGACATGGCCTTTTACAGCATCCCGTTCCGACGCGGCGACCGCATTCTCACGTCCCACGCCGAGTACGCAAGCAACGTCATCGCGTTTTTGCACGCGTCGGAGAGATTCGGCGTCTCCGTTGACGTCGTGCCGAATGACAAACATGGCCAATTGTCGGTCGACGCTCTCGCCGAGCTAATCGACGACCGGGTCCGGTTGATCGCGGTCAGCCACGTGCCGACCAACGGGGGCCTCGTCAACCCCGCGGAAGCGATCGGACGCCTCGCCCGGGAGGCGGGTGTGCTCTATCTGCTCGACGCATGTCAGTCCGTTGGTCAGATGTGCCTCGACGTATCCAAGATCGGCTGTCACTTCCTCAGTGCGACTGGTCGAAAGTTCCTTCGAGGGCCGCGTGGAACGGGCTTTCTCTACGTGTCGAGAGAGGTCCTACCCCTGCTCGATCCACCGCACCCAGACCTTCGATCCGCGACGTGGACCGGGCCGTGGAGCTACTCACTGCGTGGCGACGCGCGGATGTTTGAACAATGGGAGTCGTATGTCGCGGGCAAGCTCGGTCTCGGCGTGGCCGTCGAATATGCGCTTTCGTGGGGCCTCGAAGCGGTCGAGGCGAGGGTTGTCGAGACTGGCCGCGTCCTTGCGTGCGAGCCTCGAGGCGCTCGAGGCAGTCCGGACTCATGACCTCGGGGAAAGGCGCTGCGGCATCGTGACGTTTACGAAAGAAGGCGTGGAACCGGCTGCAATCGTGAGCCGACTGCGCGAATCGAGGATCGTCGTCAACACGGCGAATGCAACCGCCTCGCAATTCGACTTTCCTGAACGCGGTCTCACCGCCACAGTGCGCGCGTCGGTGCACTACTTCAATACCGAACATGAGATCCACGATCTGTGTGCCGCTGTCGACGCAATCTCAGTTCAGGGATAACTGTGCAACGCCTCAAGGATTTGGTAGTCGTCGTTGACGAGCGGGATCAGCCGCCACTTTTTGAACGCTGGAAACCCGGGATAGGCGAGTTGGCAGCCGACGAGGTCACCGACGTGGAGCGCTCCACTTCGGACGCGGGCATACGCGTGCTGGTCGTTCAATCCGATGAGCTCGACGTCGCCCTCGATCGCGCGATGGCTTTGTCCTGAGACAGCCAAAACGGGAGTGGGGAGCCCCTCCTCGGTCGGGGCGTCGCGTTTGCCGAAGCCAAGGATGGCGAGCTCAGGCTCAGGACGCGAAAGGACGACCGACCAGACCTCAATTGCCGGACGGAACTCCGGCTTCGCGTCGCGTCCCGAAGGAGCTTTGGTCTGGCGCGGCTCGAACTCGTGAAGCACGTAGGCGCCGCTTCGGATCACGGTGCGCACGGGCAGAGAGACGTCGAATCCCCTGAGCAGAGCCACGGCACGGTCGAAATACGCGCTCCCGCCGGCTGAGACGATCACCTCCTCCGCGTCGGCGAAGAACCCTTCGGAGATGAGAGTTTCTGCGACCTGTCGCACGCTCAATAGAAACTCATCCACGGCCGCGCCGAGATTGTCGGGCTTCAGATGCTCGACAACAGCCTCGAACCCTTCGACGCCCGCCAGGCGCAAGAACGGCGACTCGTTGGTCGCCTTCGCGACCTCGCGCGCTTCGCTGACGCTCCGGCAACCTGCCCGTCCGCCCCTTACGCCAATTTCGACAAGAACGGGCAGCGGATGGCGAAGACCTTCCTCGGAAAGGAACTTTGACATGAGTTGCACCGCTGCGATCGAGTCCACGAGGCAGAAAACCGAAAGCCGCTCATTGGTACCGAGTTCGGCCCCTAACCAGCGCAAGGACGCGGCGTCAAGAACCTCGTTGGCAATGAGCACGCGAGGCGCGCCCAAACCGCGCACCACACGTAATTGCGAGACTGTTGCGACGGTGATCCCCCAAACGCCTGCCTTGATCTGCCGCTCGATGATCTGAGGCGACATCGTCGTCTTCACGTGGGGGGCGAACGACACGCGGTTTGCCTCGCAATAGCGAGCCATCGCCTCGATGTTGTGGCTGAGAGCGCTCTCCTTGACGATCAGCACGGGGAGGAACAGGTCCCCTCGCAAAACGTTCAGCTTGCGGCGTCCAACCGTCGCGAGGTCGTCCTGTTCGACGCCGACGAAGCTCTCGGGCGTCCACTCCATCTCTCAGAACCTACAGAGCGGGAATTAGCCTGCGCGTCAGTCGGATGCAGATCGAACTTGCGAGAACCGGGGACTATGACGAGGCGGGTCGTGTCACTGCCTTGGCATTCGCCGAATTCGCCCGTTCGGGCGATCCGAGCTGGGATGCGTACGTTTCCCGAGTCCAAAACGTCGCCGAGCGCGCCGCACGCGTCCCGGTCTTTGTCGCTCGTGACGGCGACCGCATCGTCGGCTCGGTCACGGTCGAGATTGACGAACGCCGCGTGGGAGACGACCCGGCGTTTCCACGAAACAGCGTGAATCTCCGGATGCTCGGTGTCGACCCTCACGCGCGACGACGAGGGGTCGGGCGTGCACTTGTCGAAGCGGTCCTTGGCTTCGGCCGCGACCACGACAAGTCGGCGGTCGTGCTCCACGTTGTCGAGGAGCGGGTCGCGAGCCGGGCGCTGTACGAGTCGATGGGGTTCGAGCGCGATGCAACGCGCGATCATGTCGATGAAACCTCGGGACTGCGCCTCGTCGCCTACCGTCTCGGTCTCTGATGGAAAGTCAGAAAGCCGCTTCGGCGTCGAGGACATCGAGTTCGAGGCGGAGGATTCGCCTCGTGGGGTCTCTACGCGCCGCCGCTTCGTCGGGCCGGATGCGAGCCGACACAGTCAGCGAGGATGGCGTCCGCGATTTGTTCGTGGGTGGGAACGTCGATCCGGCACGCAGGATCGCTTCCCACCGGATAACCGTCGACTTCGGCTCCGTTGATGAGCAGGGTCGGCGATAGAAGTGTCGCCTCGATCTCCTCGATGACTGCGCTTATTCCCGTGCGCTCCAGGGCCCTTTCCACCTCGGCCCGCAACCGGCCGACCGATGGGCAGTCGGGGACGTGCAGGATGGAGATCCGCACCTCCCTGCAAGGCGCGGTCATGGGATCTCTGCTGCGATGACGGCGTCGTACTCAATCGCTTCGAGGAGCGGGCATTCCCGCTTTCTCGGGCTGCGATCGCAAGTGGCAACAAGCTGACGCAGCGAATCTCGCATGACCGACAGGCGAGCGATTTTCGTCTCCAGCTCGCCGATCTTCTCAATGGCGAGCGTCTTGGCCGCGTCGCAGTTGCGGGGCCCGCCCGCCGCCAGCCCCAGCAGGGAGTCGATCTCCTCGAGGGAGAAGCCGAGCTGCTGGGCGCACTTGACGAATCGGACGGTAAGCACGGCCTGGGCGTCATACGAGCGATATCCGCTGTCCGACCGCTGCGGCTCGGGAAGGATCCCGCGCCGCTCGTAGTAGCGGAGGGTCTGGACATTCACCCCTGCCTGGGAAGCCACCTCGGAGCTGCGCATACCTGGAGGGTAAACCCTGTATCTAGGTACGAAGTCAACCTCCTTTCGAGATGCTGAGCGGTATTTCGGTTTCGTCTTGCCGCACCGGCGCGACTGGGGTCGAATGACGCCGTGCACCGTGCCCCGCTCCGTGTCTCGGCCGTGGTCGCGATGGCCGCGCTCGTCACCGCCGTCATTACCGATCTGACGATTTCCGGGGTGGGCCGGTGGTGGACTAGGTACTCGTTCGTCGGATCAGTCGTGTCGAGCGTGCTGATTCTCGCCTTCACCGTCCTCGTCGTCGACGAGGTGGTGTCTCGTCGTCAGGTCCGTGAACGCACCCGCGTCGCCGCCGTGCAAGCGGCGATCGTCTACGGCCAGGTGCTGCAAACGGCGAAGGTCGTGATGGAGCCGGGCGCGGGCAACAGCGAGGACGCGGCCGGCGAGGTGCGCGCCCTTGCCTCGATGGTGCTCACGGCCGCGCCAGCCCTGTTCGACGATCCTGAGGCTCGAGAGTTCATGGAGCAAGCCGAAAGGTTCTCGGGGATGTTGCTGCGCGTCGAGATCAACGGCGAGGGACACGAATTGACCGACGCCGATCGGGGGAAGCTCACCGAGGCGAAGCAGACGCTCAGCACCGCTGCGCAGCCACTCCTCGCGCGTCTCAATGCTCGGCAGGTGATGGACCTCGAAGGGGGGCCTGCGACGTAAGCGGCGATCGGCGTGCCCGCGATCCGCCGCCGTTAACGCCCGCCGAGTGCGAGCACGGCCGCGCTGATGTCCTCGCGACCGTGGCCCGCGTCGACCGCGGTCCGCCACTGATGCGAGAGCGCGACGAGGGCCGCCAACGGCAACTCGCCCGCGGCGTCGATTGCCAGATCGACGTCCTTCAGCGCCCACTCGAGGGGGAATTCCGGCGCGAAGTCGCCGCTTTCCATTTTGTGCAACTTGGCGTCGGCGAGCGGAGCGTCGAGCGGACCACCTTCGATCGCCTCGGCCAGCTGCCCGTCGTCGATGCCGAGCCGGCGGGCGAGCGAAAGCGACTCGGCGACCGCCTCGATAAGGATCGACAAGTAGGCGTTGACGACGAGCTTCATTCGGCTCCCTTGCCCGGCGTCACCGAGCCACACGGTTCGGCGGCCGAGGGCATCGAACGCCGGAGCGACGATGCGGCGCGCTCTTTCCGGACCGGACCCGAGAATGAGGAGCTGGCCGGCCTCGGCCGGGCCTTTGCTTCCGGATACCGGTGCGTCGACGAACATCACGTCTGGTCGCCGCTTTCCCAGGCGGTTGGCGAGGTCCGTCGTCCCTTGCAATCCGATCGTTCCCATCTGCGCCCAGACCGCGCCCGAGGCGAACGCCTCGGCGACGCCGTCGTCGAAGACCACCGCGGCAGCGATGTCAGCCGTCGGCAACATCGTGATCACGACCTCGGCGTCGGCCACGGCAGCGGCCGCCGAATCAGCGACGGTGGCGCCGGCATCGGCAAGCGGCGCCGTCGCCGACGGCGCCCGGTCCCAGACGCGCGTCGGCAATCCCGCCGCGACGAGGTTGCGGGCCATCGCCGCGCCCATGATGCCGGTTCCAAGGACGGCGACTCGGTTGGCGTCGCCGCTCTTTCTTTGGGGATCAGCGTCAGTCACGTTCCACCTCGTTTCGGTCTCTTCTTCTGTTGCGTCCTCGCCGCGCTCGTACGCGAACCGACGCCTCCTCCGCGACGAACGAGGTCCAGCGCGCGTGGCGCGACGGAGGCGACGGTGGCCGCGGATGAACGGAGCGCTCGCCCACGGACGCCAACGTACGCTTCAGCGCGATGCCCCTGTGCTTGACGCTGCTCACCGACTACGGGCTGGAGGCGGGCTTCGTCGGCGCGCTCCATGCCGTCGCGTTCAACATTGCGCCCCAAGCGAGCGTGATCGACCTTGATCATTCGGTGCCGCCTGGGAACGTTCGGCTCGGCGCGATTCGCCTCGAGCGCTTCGCTCGCTTGCTTCCGGTCGGCGCGCACGTCGGCGTCGTCGATCCCGGCGTCGGTGGGGCGCGTCGTCCGATCGCGATCGCGGCAGCGGATCACTTCTTGGTTGGCCCGGACAACGGGCTGCTCATCTGGGCTGCGGAGCGCTTCGGCGGCATCGATCGCGTCGTCGTCCTCGACGAGCCCAGGTATCACCTTGGAGATAAGTCGCGCACCTTCGATGGCAGGGACGTCTTCGTGCCGGTCGCGGCGCATCTTTTGTGCGGCGCCCGGCTCGAGGAGGTCGGCTCGCCGATCGCATCCGATCATCTCGAGCGCCTCGAACGGCCCGTTCCCACCACCGAAGGCGAAGGTTCGCTACGCGTCGAGATCCTTCAGGTTGACGGCTTTGGCAACGTGCAGTTCGGCGCGAAGGCCGAAGACATTGCCGCGCTCGGGCTGCGCGAGGGGGACCGTGTGCAGATCGCCATCGCGAGAGGAGGCGCCCAGGTCTCCGCTGTTTACGGCGCGACGTTCGGTGATGTGCCTCGTGGCGAGGCGGTGGTGCTCATCGACAGTGACGGCCAGCTGGCGCTCTCGGTGAACGGGGGCCGCGCCGATGCGGTGTTCGACGCGCAGCCTGGCACCTTCGCGCGCTTCTCCGCGGCCGAAGGTTGACGCGGCACACGATCGCGCACGGCGTCCGTTCGAGCGCAGAGACGTTCAGTCTTGCTCGGCTGCAGACGTCGCGAGTTCCGTCGCTTCGGCAACGAGTTCGGCGTCGTCGCGCTGCGGGGCGGCGCGGACGAGTGTGTCCTCGTGGTAGTACCTCGCTCCGCGCAGCCACGAAGCCGCCGCCGCGACGAGGCAGGCGGCGAGCGCGAACGTGAACGCCTCGACGAGACCGGAGTGGAACGGCGAAGCGATGAGCCGCGGAAAGAAGCTCCGACCGGTGAGGTAGTGGGCCTTGCTCGCGGCGACACCGTTGAGAGAGGACCCGAGCAATGTTCGGATCGGGTTGTACCCCAGGAACGCCGCGAAGAGGCTCGCAACCGGTGGCAGCAGCGACGCGCGGTGCGCCGCCGCCGACGGGATTCCCTGCGCGACGAGCCCCGCGTCGAGGCTGTGGGGGAGCGAGCTTGAGAGACCCAAGATGATGAGCGTGAAGAACACGCCGATCGACAGCACCATCGAAGAGTTCTGGAACGTTGTCATCATCCCTGCGCCGGCACCGCGTTGATCCGGCGGGAGGCTGTTCATCACCCCGGCGAGGTTCGGCGCGGCGAAGACGCCCATCGCCAACCCCATCATCAACAACAACAGGCCGAAGAAGACATAAGAGAAATCGACGGGCAGCGTTTCGAGGAGCCCGAAACTCAGCGCGGCTAGCAACATCCCACCCGACGCGAAGGGCCGTGCGCCGAAGCGGTCCGAGAGGAACCCCGAGATCGGCCCGGCGATAAGGAAGCCCGCGGTCAACGGCAGCATGTAGATGCCGGCCCACAACGGCGTGTTGGCGAAGCTGTAGCCGTGCTGGGGGAGCCACACCCCCTGTAGCCAGATGATGAGGATGAACATCAGGCCGCCGCGGCCGATCCCGGCGAGAAGGGTCGCCACGTTGCCGAACGCGAAGGCGCGGATGCGGAACAGCGCCATGTTGAACATCGGGTGCGTGACGCGGCGTTCGATGGCGACGAAGACGGCGAGCAGCAAGACGCCTCCTGAGAGCGCCGCGATCACCTTGGGGTTCGTCCAGCCCATCGTGCTGTGCCCGTAGGGGATGATCCCGTAGGTGATCCCGATGAGGACGAGTACCAATCCGGCGGCGAACGTGAGGTTGCCCCACCAGTCGATCGGGGTGACGCGGCGATAGCCGAGCTCGCGCAGCTTGAGGCGAGCCCACACCGTCCCGAAGACTCCGACCGGAACCGAGACCAAGAAGACGAGGCGCCACTCGACGGGAGCGAGCAGGCCCCCGAGGACGAGGCCGATGAACGACCCGGCGATCGCGGCGACGCTGTTGATTCCGAGCGCGAGTCCGCGCTGGTGTGTCGGAAAGGCATCGGTGAGGATCGGCGCCGCATTGGCGAAGACCATCGCCCCTCCGACTCCTTGTCCGACGCGCATGAGGATCAGCCATAAAGCGCCGCTCGGACCGTGCATCCACGTCACCGAGAGCAGGATCGAAAAGAGCGAGAAGACGGCGAAGCCGAGCGTGTACATCTTCACCCGGCCGTACATGTCGCCGATCCTTCCGAAGCTCACGAGCAAGACCGCGGTGCACACCATGAAACCCATGAGCATCCACAACAGGTAGCTCGTATTGCCGGGCGCAAGTGGGTTGAGCTTGATGCCCCGGAAGATGTCGGGCAACGCGATCAAGATGATCGAGGAGTTGATGGTCGCCATCAGCATGCCGAGTGTCGTATTCGAGAGGGCGATCCACTTGTAGCGATCGGTTTGGGTTCCCGGGCCGTCGAGCGAGCTCGGGATTGGTGGCGCCACTTCCCTCGACCCGTTATTCATGCAAGGTCACTGTCCAAACTTGACAGGCGTCAGTCGCCGTCGCCAGCGAGCCGGCTGCAACTCGTTTGGGCGACAAAATAAGGCTTCCCTCTTTGTATCGGATTCCCATCCGGTACCGCGCGCTGGATCAACCGTGAGGGATCAGGAGACGCCGATCGGTGGAAGCATTGGACGTTCCGCAAGTGCCGAGTGGAACCGGCCCGCCGGTCGTGATATTGCTCAGGGGATGGCGGAGATGAGACGGATCGGTTCGTCGAACATCGAAGTATTCCCCCTCAACCTCGGCGGCAACGTCTTTGGGTGGACCGCCGATCGCGACGACTCGTTCGCGGTCCTCGATGCCTACCGCGGGGCAGGGGGGAATTTCATCGACACGGCGGACTCGTACTCGGCCTGGGTACCGGGTAACCGCGGCGGCGAATCCGAGTCGATCATCGGCGAGTGGCTCGAGTCGCGTGGCGTTCGCTCTGAGACCGTTGTCGCGACGAAAGTCGGCGGCCATCCGCAGTTCAAGGGCCTCGCCGCGGACACGATCAAGCGAGCCGCGGAGGCGTCGCTCGAACGTCTGCGCACCGATTACATCGACCTCTACTACACCCACCACGACGACGAATCGGTCTCAGTCGAAGAAATCATGGTCGCGCTCGACGAGCTCGTTCGCTCAGGCGAGGTGAGGGCGATCGGCGCGTCGAACATCTCCCCTGAACGACTCGAGGCGCAGCTCGAGTTCTCAGCGCGCGAGGGAACCGCGCGTTACGAAGCGTTGCAGCCGCACTACAACCTGGTTACGCGTGACGCCTACGAGGGTGAACGTCGCCGCATCGCCGAGCGTTACGGCCTCGGCGTGATGCCGTACGCCGCGCTCGCAGGAGGGTTCCTCACGGGCAAGTACCGGCCTGGGACCGTGCAACAGGTGGAGGGAGCGAGGGCCGCCGGAGCGGCGAAGTACCTCGAGTCCGACCGCGGCCGCAATGTTCTCGCCGCGCTCGATGCGGTCGCCGTGGCTCGTGGCGCCGAAGTCACCACCGTCGCGATCGCCTGGCTCGCTGCCCAACCGACGGTGGTCGCGCCGATCGCGAGCGCGCGGACGGTGGAGCAAGTCCCGGCGTTGGTCGCGGCCACGACGCTCGTCCTCAACGAGGAGGAGATCGCGATGCTCGACGAGGCGTCCGCGTAGGGCGGCGCTTTCACATTCGCTCCGTGAAGAGAGGAAGGACTGCATGAATCCGGATCGCGCTCGAGTGCTTCTCGCCGAGGAACGCCGTCGCGTCGAAGGCTTGCTCGCCCAGACATCCGACGATGAGCAATCTGAGTTCGAAGTCTCGAAGGAAACCGGCGACATCGCCGACCCCGCAGAGCCACTGACTTCGGAAGAAGGCGATGAAGCCGTCGCTGAGGGACTGCGCAGTCGCCTCGGCGAGATCGAGCGTGCAGAACAACGACTCCGCGACGGCTCCTACGGTTATTCGGTTCGGAGCGGACTGCCGATCCCGGACGATCGCCTCGAGGCAGATCCAGCGGCGGAGCTCACCGTTGAGGAGGCGGCGTCAGGTGACGCGTGACGGCCGTCGCTTCGCGACCGATGTCGGCCCGTTGATGCTCCGTCGGAAGGGAGGGCGTGATGCCAGCGAAGGGAAGCGCCGAGTGGCACGGCGACGTCGCCATGGGGCGGGGTTCGTTCTCCGTCGGAGGCGCGCTGAAAGGTGAGTATTCGTACAAGTCGCGCTTTGAAGACGGGCAGGGGTCAAGCCCGGAGCAATTGATCGCGGCGGCGCACGCGGCCTGCTTTTCGATGGCGCTCGCGAGCGCGCTCGCGAAAGCGGGCCATCCTGCCGAATCGGTCCGCACCGAGGCGACCGTCACCTTGAGGCCGGTGGACGGTGCACCGACGATCACGAACATCGAGCTCGTCACCGTCGGCGACGTCGCGGGGATCGACGACTCGACGTTCCGCGAATTCGCCGAGGACGCGAAGAAAAACTGCCCGGTCAGCCGGGCGCTCGCGAGTCTCCCCGAGATCACGCTGAGCGCGACACTGGCCGCTTAGGGACGCGCACCCCCGTACGCGCGAACGGATGCGTCGCGCGTACGGGTTCTCGCGAGAACTTCAAGCAATGCCCGCGAGTTCGCGTGGTGGTGCGGTTCGCCTACTTCTTGGCGATAGGCACCCGCGTTGCGGATTCCTTTGGAGCGGGAATGCGGACTTCGAGGATGCCGTCCTTGTAGGTCGCGGTGATGTCGGACTCGCTCACCCCGGACGGGAGCGGGAGACTGCGGGAGAACGAGCCGTAGCGCATTTCGCGGCGCCGGTATCCCTTCCGTTCGTGGTGTTCCTGCTCGCGGCGTTCCGCCACGATGTGCAGCATGCCGTCGGAGACGGTGAGCTCGACGTCCTTGTCCGGGTCGATACCCGGCAGTTCGGCGCGCACGACGAGTGAGTCACCTTCCCGGAACTCGTCGACGCGGATCACGTCGTCGCCCATCAGGTCCCTTCCGAATACCCCGGGCCGACGGAACGGCATCCAGCGCGCCCAGTCGTCGAACACTCGGTCAAAGAAATCGACCGGTTCAACCTTCCGTTGCTCCTTCTTGACGATGTCAGCCATAGCGACACCTCCTTTGTTGCTTCTCACTAGCCCCCACAGGTCACCTTGCGCCTTCGGGATCACGCATACAAGGTGTGTTCTTCCCGATTTTGCGGTGGTCCAGCTCCCCTCCCTCCTCCGTGCGATCGAGCCCCTCCAGAGGCCCTTCGATCGCCGAGGCGGCGATACTGGGGCGAGTGATCCAGGCGGTCGTCTTCGACCTCGACGGGGTGCTCCTCGAATCTGAGCGCGTGTGGGACGACGCGCGTCGGGCAGTCGCCGAACGAAACGGCGGGCACTGGCGGGCGGAGGCGACCGGGGCGATGCAGGGGATGAGCGCCCGGGAATGGTCGGCGTACCTGCGAGACCGCCTTTCGCTCGACCTCGATGCCGATCGGATCGTCGACCTTGTCGTCGGCGAAGTGCTGGCGAGATACGAGAAGGCGCTGCCGATCGTGCCGGGCGCAGGCGAGATGCTCGAACGCCTCAGCCGGCGTTGGCCCTTGGCGCTCGCTTCCTCGTCGAACCGTGAGGTGATCGACTACGTGCTCGAGCTCACCGGTTGGGCCGGGCTCTTCCGGGCAACTGTCTCTTCGGATGAGGTGGCGCGGGGCAAGCCGTTCCCGGACGTGTACGTCGAGACAGCCCGGCGTCTCGGTGAACCGACCGAGGCGTGCGTCGCCGTCGAGGACTCGGCGAATGGCATCCGTTCCGGGCTCGCCGCGCGCCTCGCGGTCGTCGCCGTCCCGAATCGCGACTACCCGCCGCCGGCAGACGTGCTGCGACGCGCCGACCGCGTCGTCGAACGACTCGGGGACGTCAGCGTTGAGCTCGTCGAAGGCATCGGGCGGGAACGCGAAACCCGGCGCGAGCAGCGGCTCGACGAGCAAGAGGCTGAGTCGTTTCCAGCATCGGATCCGCACTCGGATTGGGCGGGTCCGTCACCATGATGACGTTCTCAGAGGGGGGCAGACTCGTGCGTCTCGTACTCGCGTCGGATCACGTCGGCTTCGGACTGAAAGGTGCGCTCGCCAGCCACGTGCAGGCGTACACGGAAATCTCGATCGAAGACATCGGCACCTTCAGCACCGATCCGGTTGACTACCCGCCAATCTGCGCTCGGGCGGCGCGGATGGTCGTCGCCGGCGACGCGGACCTCGCCGTCGTAATCGGTGGCAGCGGGAACGGAGAGGCGATGGCGGCGAACAAGGTGCGGGGTGCGCGGGCGGCGGTCTGTCACGACGAGTACACGGCCCGCTTCGCGCGCCTGCACAACAACGCGAACGTGCTCTCGCTCGGAGCCCGCCTCGTCGCGCCGGAACTCGCCTCGGCGATCCTCGACGTCTTCCTTGTGACGGAGTTCCAAGGTGGGCGACATCAGTGCCGCATCGACGAGCTGACCGAGATCGAGGACGCCGAAGCGGCGGTTTGACGAGGTACGTTGCCCAGGCCGCGCCGCTACGACGAGACGATCGCGTCGGTGAGCGCATCGATGCCCGCAAGCGGCGTCACGGCGCCGAGACCGAGACCGTGGCGCTTTGCGATGGCCTCGGGCGAGTAGTACGAGATTCGCGTCACGTCGCCGTCGGCCCAAACGACGACCTTGAGCGGAAGGTCGAGCGCCACGAGCGGCGAAGCCTCCATGATCGGCGTCCCCGCGGCGGGGTTTCCGAACTCGACAACCGTCGTCTCGCGCAGGTCGAGTCCTATGCTGCGCGCCGCCTCGCGCTGGTCGATGACCCCAAAGACGCGCTGGCCCATTGTGCCGAGCAGATCCGTCAGCGCCCGCACGGTCTCTGGAACCGAGTGCGGGCTCGTCTTCGAAACGATCCCTGAGTCATCGTCGCGAGCCGATTCGGACATGGCGCTCCTCCGTTCACTGGGACGCGCCTTCGCGCGCGTCCAGCGGAGAGTGTGCCCGTCGCGGAATCGCGTGCGGGATCAGCTCGCCTCTTCGAGCAACTCCGGGGCGTTCTCGGTCTCGACGACCTCAGCTCGCTCGGGGCGTGACGACCGCTGCCCGCGGCGGACAAACTTGCCGACGATGGCGAGGGCCAACACGGTGAAGACGAGTCCGAGTCCGAAGACGTCGTGGAGACCGTGGACGATCAGCGCGTCGAACGCTTGCATCGCTGAACGCCCCACCGGAGCGCCGATCTCGGCGTGGTGGGTCACGGCGCCGAACGCGCTGACGAGCACCGCGAGCCCGAGTGCCGCGCCGACCTGCTGGCTGACGTTGATGAGGCCGGAGGCCGCGCCCGCGTCGGCCGGCGCGACATCCGCCAACGATGCCGAGGTAAGGCTCACGAAGGAGATCCCTGCTCCCACGCCCATCAAGACGATCGCCACGACGATGTACGCGTACGACGTCGCGACGTCGAGCCGCGTCGCGACCAGCAGCCCGATCCCCGCCAAGGTCATGCCGAGGAGCATGAGGGCGCGCTGGGGGATGTGCCGCACGAGCACCCGACTTGTGAGCTGCGACGCAAGGAAAACCGTTACCGGCATCGGCAGGAAGGCGACGCCCCCGCGAAGCGGCGAATAGTGCTGGATGTCCTGGAAGAACTGGGACAAGAAGAAGAACATCCCGTACATCCCGGCGTACACGAGGGCCCGCGCGACGTTCGCCGCCGACCGGGTCGGGTGGGTGAGGAGTCGGAGCGGCAGGATCGGCTCCTCTGCTCGCGCCTCGTTGTGCAGGAAAACGCCGAGCAGCACCAACCCGACGGCGAAGGAAGCGACGGTGAGCGGGCTAGTCCAGCTCGTGGTGCCGGCTTCGACGAGTCCGAGGACGATCCCGGTCATGCCGATCGTCGAGGTCAAAGCGCCGACGAGATCGAAGCGGCCCTCGCGCCGGTCGGTCTCGGGGATCACGACCCGACCGAGAAGCCACGCGACAACGGCGATCGGGACGTTCACGAACATCACCCATCGCCATGACACGAGTTCGGTGAGGACTCCGCCCGCGACGAGCCCGATGGCACCGCCAGCCGCCGCGACCGTGGTGTAAAGGGCGATCGCCCGCATCCGCTGCGGACCTTCGGGGAAGACCGCGGTGAGCAGCGAAAGTGCCGACGGTGCCGCCAGCGCCGCGCCGATGCCCTGCACGACGCGTGCCGCAAGCAGCATCCAGCCGGCCACAGCGAGGCCGCCGACGAGCGAGCTCACCGAGAAGATCGCGATCCCAGCGAGGAACGTCGTGCGCCGGCCGAGCAGGTCTCCGGCGCGGGCGCCCAACAGGAGGAGCCCGCCGAAGGCGAGCAGGTACCCGTTCAGCACCCAGGAGAGTGCGCCGTTCGAGAATCCGAGGCCTCGCTGGATGTGGGGGAGCGCGACGTTGACGATCGTCGTGTCGAGCACGACCATCATCTGGGCGGCGAGAATGACGAGAAGGAAGATCGAGGGGCGCGCGAGTACGTTACGCAGCCGGTCGTTCCCCTGGATGGGAGCGTCGCCGAGCGTTCGAGGGCGCGCGGGGCTAAGGGTTGGAGCAGGCATTGACTTCGACCTTTCCGCTGGTATCCTGAAAAGCGGAAGCTTCCTCCGGTTAGTATACGGAGGGTCCCTCCGTTTAGCAAGTCGCTATTTGTCAGGAAGGTGTGAGGCGCGTGGCGAGTCGCCAGGGTGCCGTGGAAACGGTGGTTGACGCCGCGCAGCCGACAAACGACGAAGACGGCCGTCCGATGCGTTCGGACGCCCGGCGGAACGCCGAACGGATCGTCTCTGCCGCCCGCGAGGTCTTCGCCCGCGAGGGCGGGGGCGCCTCGATGGAGGCGGTTGCCCGCGAGGCCGGTGTCGGGGTCGGCACGCTCTACCGGCACTTCCCAAAGCGGATCGATCTCGTCGAGGCCGTCTACCGCACCGATGTCGACCGCGTCGTGGAGACGGCGGAACGGGCGGCGTCAGAGCTGGAACCCTGGGCCGCGGTCGACGCCTTCATGGAAGCCTTCGTCCGCTACGCCCTCGGCAAGCGCACGTTCTTGAACGAGCTCCACGAGGCATTCGAGAAGAACCCCGATCTGAAGTTGCAGTCGCGTCAACGACTCGACGCGGCGATGCAGCTCGTCATCGACCGAGCACAGCGCTCAGGTGTCGTGCGCACCGATGTGACGGGCTCCGACGTCATGCAGCTCCTCGGCTCGATGTGCCTGAGTGCGACGCTGACCGCGGAACAGAGCGCGCGCCTCGTCCCGATCATTCTCGATGGACTGCGGAAGCCCGTGGGGACCGCGTCGACGTAGTCGGGTGATCGTCCGCCCCACGTAGCGGTTAGTCACTCATGTCGGGTGAATCGAGATCCGGCGACGATGAGCCGCGCCGGAACTCGACGGTGGCGACGACCCCTCCTTCTTCGCGGGCGACGAGGCGCACCGACGCGTGGAGCGCGCGTGCGATCGCGTCCACGATCGAGAGCCCGAGCCCGAGCCGGCCGTTGTGGTTCGTCCTCGCACCCTCGGCCCGCTCGAACGGTTGCAGGAGCCGTTCGACGTCGTCGGGATCGACCGACTGACCGGAGTTCTCGATCACGAGGCGTGTCCCGCGCTCATCCGATGAAGTACTGATCTTCACGAATCCATGGTCCGTGTTGTGCACGACGGCGTTGTCCATGAGGTTGACCACGAGTCGCTCGAGGAGCTCTTGATCGCCCATGATGAGCGACGCATCAAGCGACGTCTCGACACGGATTTCTCGTGTCCGCAGTTCGGCGTTCAACGATCCGAGCGTCCGACTGACGATTTCGTCGAGGTCGACTGGCGACTTGTGCTCGATGCCGCGGTCACTGCGGGCGAGAAGCAGGAGCGCGGCGATCAGTCGTTCTTCTTCTTCTCCCGCCGCAATCACGCGCTCATAGCTCGAACGGAGGGAATCGACGGTCGCATCGGGGTCCGAGAGCGCGACCTCGGCGACGGCGCGTTGACGGGCGAGCGGGGTCCGGAGTTCGTGGGACGCGTTCGCGACGAAGCGTCGCTGGGCGTCGAACGCGACCTCCAGCCGACCGAGGAGGCCATTAAACGTATCGGCGAGCCGCTTGAGCTCGTCGTTCGGCCCGCCGATCTCGAGACGTTCGTGAAGGTTCGTCGCCGAGATCGTGTTCGCCGTGGCGGTGATTTGCCGAATGGGGCTGAGCGCGCGTCCCGCGAGCCACCACGCGAGCGCAACGGAAACGATCGCCATCACGCCGAACGCGACGATCGACCACCACAAAAGGGCGTTCTGATCCGAGCCGAGTTGGACGAGGGCGTTCGAGACGACGATGTGGACGGCGTCACCCCTCAGCACCCGCGCACTAATCGGAGGGTGCGCCCTCAAGTACTGGAGGGCTGCAGGGGAAGGGACCTGGGCAAGCGTTTGCTGCCCTGCCCCGCGGGACGACACTTGGGTGAACGAAGAAACGTTGTGCGACGGCTTCGCACCTTGCAGCAACGCGTTGATGACGGGCACGTTGACCCGCGCTTGGGAGGGCGCAAAGGCGCGGACCAACACGTTCGTGACAGCGACGAGTCCGGCGCCAGCGACGACGAAGAGCGTCCCATAAAGCGCCGTCAGGCGGAGACGAACGCTCGGCCGCGGCTTCGGCAGCCGGTCACGCCAATCGCGTGGTTCGCTGGGGAGTGGGTCCGTGGACAGTGTCATCTTTCGACCTAGATCTTGTAGCCCGTTCTCGAGACGGTCTCGATGAGCGGGGGTTCTCCGAGCTTGGCGCGCAATCGGCTGATCGTCACCTTCACCGACGAGGTGAACGGATCCGTGGCGTCATCCCACACCCGCTCGAGCAGCTCTTCGGCGGAAACCACCCGACCGTTCGCTTCCAAGAGCAGCTGGAGGACCGCGAACTCTTTCGGCCCGAGGTCGAGAGATCGACCGTTGCGCGCGACGCGGTGCTTTGCCGAGTCGACGACGAGGTCATCACGCGCGAGCACCGGTCCCGCCGCCGGCTGTGCGCGTCGGGCGAGCGCTCGGACGCGGGCGATGAGTTCCGCGAACGCAAACGGCTTCGGCAGGTAATCGTCGGCGCCGAGCTCGAGGCCCTCGACGCGATCATCCACCGAACCCGACGCGGTCAGCATGAGGACCCGGGCGCGGACCTCGTTCTTCCGCAGTTCCTCACAGACACGATCGCCGTGCATCTGGGGGAGGTCGCGGTCCAAAACGATCACGTCGTAGGAGTTCACGAGTGCTCGTTCGAGCGCGGACCTGCCGTCGAAACTCACATCGGCCGCCATATCCGCCCGGCGCAGCCCGAGCGCGACGTTCTCGGCCAATTCCTCGTCGTCCTCAACGACTAAAACCCGCACCTTCGGTTCCTCGTTCTCGTCCTTGTCCGTTGTCCCGCGAAGGGACTTTGCACCCTGGCCGGTTGCGAGACGGTTACGTCACGTTCAATGACATCTGTGCCGTAACCGCTGTGTAACCGCCGGCCGCGTACAACAGTGCCAGTTCCAAAGGCGCAGAATGAACAGAGGGCGAGACGTTGGGAGATGGTCCACCGAGATGAGCGGTCGCCGGAAGGCCCGGACCTTCGAGCGGCTCGCCGTACCTGCGCTCGTCGGTCTCGCTGTCGCGATCGCTGCCTGTGGTGCGACGTCGGGACCGGGGGTCGCGAGCATCGGCTCGTCGACGGCGACGACGTCCCCCGAGAGCGCCTCGCATGTGCCGGCATCGGTCGCCGCCGATTACTCCCAGGCGCTCAAGTACTCCGAGTGCATGCGTGCCCACGGGGACCCCGACTTCCCGGACCCGAACGGAGCGGGGCTGATCCCGTTCGGCACCATGAATCACAACGGATCGTCATCGCCGTCGCCTCAAGACGAACCGGGCTACACCTCGGCGAACAAGGTCTGCGGTCACCTCCTGCCGAACGGCGGACGACCGACGACAGCGCAGGTCGCGTACATCGGCTCGCAGCTCCTCAAGTTCTCCCAGTGCATGCGCGCCCACGGCCTGACGACCTGGCCGGATCCGACGATCTCGAGCCGGTTCATCGGTTTCGACGTCGGTCGGTCGGTGGCCGATTCCGCCGCGTTCAAGCGCGCCCAGAAGTCGTGTGCGTCGTTCATGAGTTCGGTAGGTCCCTAATGAGTCGTAACGAGTTCAGTAGAAAGGTCTTCTTCCATGGATAGCCGCCCCCCGACAGAACCGAACGATTCAAGTTCGGTTCTGTATCGCGCGCCCAGGTTTTCACGACGATCGCTGATCGCTGTGCTCGTCGTGGTCGCGCTCGTTGTTGCCGGAGTCGTGCTCGGGGTAACGGATCCGTTCAAGAAGACAACGAACGCGTCCGGATCGGTGAAGGACAACGCGTATCCCACATCCGTCACGACGGTGAAAGAGCGTTCGCTGACCTCCCAGCAGCAGGTCACCGGCACACTCGGATACGCGGGCTCGTACACCGTGTCGTTGCCGACGGGAACGGAATCTTCCGCGGTCACTCAGGCCGAACAGACGGTGGCGAGCGACGAGGCCAAGCTCGCATCGGATGAGGCCGCGCTGAAGGTCGCGCAGCGACTCCAGTCCAACTCCGGCCCGGCGACGATCCGCGACGCACGTGCGACGGTCACCTCCGATGAGCAGACGACGAAGCAGGCGGAGACCCAGCTCTCCGAGGACGAAAGCCTCGGCTGCCCGACATCGTCGTCGCTCACCGTGACAACCCCGTTGAGCGGCACGTCGCCTTCCTCTTCGAACGGTGGCTCGAGTTCGAACGACGGTTCGAGCAACTCCAATGGAGGAGGCACCGGCCCGACGGGCGGCAAGGACGGGCCGATGCTGGCCCAGCCGACCGGTTCAACGCCCCCCACGGTCACGGCCGTGCCCGTCGTTTCGACCGGAACTGCGAGCTCGGTGACGTCGACCTCCGAAACGCTTGCCGGCACGGTGAATCCGGGCGGGCTTGCGACCACGTACTACTTCGAATGGGGCAAGACCCCGTCGTTCGGCTCGACGACGCCGGTCGAAAGCGCCGGCGACGGTTCGTCGGATATCGCGGTCACGGCGACGATCAGCGGCCTGTCGCCGAACCACACCTACAACTTCACGCTCGTCGCGTCGAACTCGCTCGGGACGACGACCGGCGAGACCCAGCTGTTCCAGAGCGCCCAGTCGTCGTGCGCCGCACAGAGAACGGTTGTTTCCGAGGACAAGAACGCCGTCAAAGATGCGAGGGACACGCTGGCCGTCGATCTCATCGACAACGGCTCGACCGTGACACAGGACGAGGCAACGATCACCTCTGACAAAGCGACGCTCGCGGCAGACGAACAGGCGCTCTCGTCGGCCGAGTCCGAGACCACCAATCCGGGATCGCACTTCACCGCGCTCGCGAGCGTCGGCCAGACGATCACACGAGGTCAGTCCGTCTACTCGCTCGACGGTCGTCCCGTTCCGCTCTTCTACGGCACGACGATCCCGTACCGGGCGCTCTATTTGGGAGTCTCGAACGGACCGGACGTCGCCGAGCTGCAGGAGAACTTGATCGCCCTCGGCTTCGGTTCCTCGGCGTCGGGGCACTTCGACGCGTCGACGCAAGCAGCTGTCGAGGCGTGGCAGCGGTCCCTCGGCCTCCCCGCGACCGGGGTGGTCGCGCTCGGTGATTTCGCCGTCGAGCCGGGGCCGTTGCTCGTGACGACCGTCTCGGCGACCCTCGGATCCGCAGCGCAAGCCGGCTCACCGGTGCTCTCAGCGTCGGGGACTGAACACGTCGTGAGCATCGCGCTCGATGCGAATCTCGCGCCGGACGTGAAGGTAGGAGACGACGTCTCGGTGACACTACCCAACAACTCGGTGATCTCCGGCAAGGTCTCCTCGGTCGGGACCGTCGCCACGACTCCGTCGAACGGCAACACCGGTGCGACGCCGACCGTCGCCGTCACCGTGATCCTTTCGAACGCGAAACTGGCCGGCAACCTCGACCAGGCGAGCGTGAACGTCTCGATCACCATCGCCAGTGTTTCCAACGCCCTCGTCGTCCCGGTCGATGCGCTGCTTGCCCTCTCCGGTGGCGGATACGCGGTTGAGGAGGTGTCATCAACGGGGGTGCACCATCTCGTTCCCGTGACTCTCGGCCTCTTCGACGACGCGGCCGGTCTTGTACAGGTGAGCGGGTCGGGACTCGCCGTCGGTCAGCACATCGTCATTCCGGCTCTGTGACGTCAGTGTCGATCGCGTCCTCCACCATCGCGACACGGCGCGCCGAGCGCGACGCCGGCGTGCCGGTGATCGAGCTCGTCGACGTTTCGAAGGTCTATCCGAGCGTGCCGCCTTTGCGAGCGCTCGACCGGGTGAACGTGCGCATCGACTCGGGCGAGCTCGTCGCGATCCTCGGCCCGTCGGGGTCCGGGAAGTCGACGCTCTTGCACCTGATGGGAACCCTCGACCGACCGACGTCGGGGTCTGTGCGGGTCACCGGGCTCGCGGTCGAAGGCCTCGACGACCGGGCACTGTCCGCGCTTCGCGCGACACGCATCGGCTTCGTGTTCCAGCAGTTCTTCCTCGCCGAACACCAGCGGGTGATCGACAACGTCGGTGACGGGCTGCTCTACGCGGGAGTCCCGTTGGCGCTGCGCAGAGAGCGGGCGCTCGTCGCCCTCGAGCGCGTCGGGTTGGGCAACCGGGCGGCGGCGCGTCCGACCCAGCTCTCCGGGGGTGAGCGCCAGCGCGTCGCCATCGCCCGGGCGATCGTCGGTCAGCCCGAGATCGTCTTTGCCGACGAGCCGACGGGCAACCTCGACCAGACGACGGGCCAGGCGATCCTCGATCTCTTCATCGACTTCAATTCCGAAGGCTCGACGATCGTCGTCGTCACCCACGACCGTTCCGTCGCCGCGCGGCTCCCTCGACAAGTGGAGCTTCTGGACGGGCGCATCATCGCCGACGGCGCGATCGCCAGGTCGGATCGGTCATGATCAGCACCCGACTGGTCGCGGCGGCGCGGCTCAGCATCGCCGACGCCTTGCGGCTGTCGAGCATCGGCATCAGGACGCGCAAATTGCGGGCCGGCCTCTCCGCGCTCGGCATCGCCATCGGCGTGGCGGCGATCGTCGCCGTGCTCGGCCTATCGTCGTCATCGGAGGCTGGCCTGCTCGCCGAGATCAACCAGCTCGGGACGAACCTCCTCGAGGTGACGAACGGTCAGACGCTTTTCGGCCAGACCGCGGAGCTGCCGATCCAGTCCCCGGGCATGATCGGCCGCATCGGCCCCGTCACCGACGTGCAGTACACGGGGAGCTTGTCGAACCTCAACGCGTTCCGGAGCCCGTTGATCCCTTCGATCGACACGAACGCGCTCAGCGTCGACGCGACGAGCCTCGGTCTCCCGAAGGACGTCGGGGCAGGTGTGAGAGTCGGACATTTCCTCAACGCAGCGACGGCGAACGAGCCGGTGTGCGTGCTCGGCGCGGCCGCCGCGCAGCGCCTCGGCATCGACAAGGTCTTCTCCGGCGAGCGGATCTGGGTCGGCAACATGTGGTTCTACGTGATCGGGATCCTGAACCACTCGGTGCTCACCCCGGAGGTCGACTCCGAGGTGCTGATCGGCTTTCCCGCCGCCGAGAAGTACTTCAATTTCGACGGCCATCCCTCGGAGGTATACGTCCGGACCGTGAAGAACTCGGCTGACGTGAACGCCGTCGATGGCGTGCTCGCCGCGACGGCGAACCCCGAGTCGCCGAGCTCGGTCGACGTGAGTCAGCCCTCCGCTGCGCTCGTCGCGCAGGCCGACGCGCAGGCGGCGCTGAACGGCCTGTTCCTCGGGCTCGGCGCGGTCGCGCTGCTCGTCGGTGCCGTCGGTGTCGCGAACATCATGGTCATCTCCGTGCTCGAGCGACGCTCGGAGATCGGCTTGCGCCGTGCACTCGGTGCGACGCGCGGACAGATCCGCATGCAGTTCCTCTCAGAGGCGATGCTGCTCGGGCTGATGGGTGGTGCCGCCGGAGTCGTGCTCGGCGCGATTTCCACCGCCGTGTACGCCTCGGTGAAGCACTGGGCGATCGTCGTGCCGGTGGTCGCCTGGGCCGGCGGGCTTGGCGCGGCGATGCTCATCGGCGCGATCGCCGGACTTTGGCCGGCGATTCGGGCGGCCCGGCTCTCTCCGACCGAAGCACTCTGGAGCCTGTAACGGAGCGAGGGCGAATGCGGGCGATCCGGCGAGCAAGGCCGGTCGCGATCGGCGCGGCGGTCGTCGTGGTTGGTCTCATCGTGGCGGCGTGCGGCGGGGCTTCCGGTCCGGGTGTGGCGAGCCTCGGCGGAAGCACGACGACGACGATCGCCGCGACGAGCGAGACCGCGAGCCCAACCGACTACGCGAAGGACGTTCAGTACGCGCAATGCATGCGTACCCACGGCGTCCCGAGCTTCCCCGACCCCAATGCCCAAGGCGATTTCCTGATCCGTGGCGGGGGATTTTCGAGACCGCAGTTTCAGAAGGCGAACGCGGCGTGCCAACACCTCGAGCCGAACGGTGGAAGACAGACGGCCGCGGAGAACGCCGAGGCGCTGAAGCTCGCGCTCGAAGCCTCCGCATGCATGCGTTCCCACGGGGTTCCGAACTTCCCCGATCCGCAGTCAGGCCCGAACGGGGGGCTGTCGCTCCGCGTCGGTGGCCGCGGTGTGAACCCGAACTCAGCGGCTTTTCGCAACGCGATGCGGGCGTGCCAGTCGGTGTTCAACGCGTTCGGAGCGGTGCCGTGACGCGACCGCGATCGCGCCTTCGTGGTGCCGCCTGGCCGTCGCGCCGCGCGATCGGACCTTGGACCGGTGTGGTGATCCCGGGGCTCGCGCTGGGCATCGTGCTCGCCGCCTGTACGAGCGGACCCTCGAGCCCCGGCGTGGCGTCGATCAACTCCTCTTCAACGTCGTCGCACGCGAAGACGAAACCAAAGAGCTACCCGCATAGCCCGCTCGGACTCGCCCTGTGCATGCGCGCCCACGGCATCTCGGATTTCCCAGAGCCTTCGGCGGCCGGGGCGATCCAGGTCTTGCCAGGACAGGGATCGGACCTCAACCCTTCGAACCCGCGATTCCGGGCGGCGTTCAACGCGTGTCGATCGATCTTTGGACCTCAGCCGAGCCCTGCGCAGCAGGCCGCCCAGCTCGCCCAGGGGTTGAAGTTCGCGCACTGCATGCGAGCGCACGGGGTGACGAATTTCCCCGACCCGAGCAGTGGGGGTGGGTTCGTCGTGAAGTCTTCGAGCGATTTCAATCCGAACAGCCCGACCTTCCAGTCGGCCTTGCGGGCCTGTTCGGGGGGCTTCGGCAAACGTCGCGGCGTCGCTTCGGTCTCCCGTTCGGGCTCGAAGCAGTGACACGTTTTTGACCACCTGAGCAGGTACGTTCGAGCCGGTGCCTCTCGGCACCGGAGCCGACGGGGAGTAGGGACGTGACAGCGCGATCGAGACCCGGCCGCCGTCCGCGAAAAACCGTGCTCCTCTTGCCTCTGCTCGCCATCGTCATCGCCGTACTCGTCGTCCGCAGCGACACCGGCGCGGGCGCTGGAGCCACCTACGCCGTCGACCCGAGTGCATTCAGCCGGGGGGCGTGCGTCTCGTTCGCGCCAACGACCGGCGATCGCCATGTCACGGTCTTCCTCGACGCCGGACACGGCGGCATCGACCCTGGCGCGGTCGGCACGACCGAAGGCGGTGCCACGGTCTACGAGGCCGACGAGACGCTCCCGGTCGAAATGCAGGCGGCGCAGATCCTGCGGGCGCAGGGCTTTCGAGTCGTGGTGTCGCGCACGCGCCAGTCGAGCGTCGTGCGCTTGAACGCCGATGAGGAAAGCGGGGGCGTCCTTACCTTGAAAGGCGCGCACGATGACGTCGCGGCACGCGACATGTGCGCGAACCGCGCCCACGCACAGCTCCTCGTCGGGATCTATTTCGATGCGGCCTCATCGTCATCGCCGGCGGGCAGCCTGACCGCGTACGACGCCGCTCGGCCGTTTTTTCACAAGAGCCTCAGGTTCGCGGACCTCCTCGAGCGTGTCGTCCTCGACGCGATGAACTCCCACGGCTGGCAGATTCCGAACATCGGCGTGGAGAATGACACGACGCTCGGCTCGTACGTGCAGCCGGCGCCCGGCTCGGACTCGGCGTACGCGCGCGACGCCTTGGCCTACAACCACCTGCTCTTGCTCGGTCCGCCGATGACGGGTTATTTCACGACTCCGAGCGAGATGCCGGGCGCGCTCATCGAGCCGCTGTTCATCACCGATCCGTTCGAGGCCTCGATCGCTGCGAGCGCGGCTGGTCAGCACGTCATCGCATCGGGGATCGCGCACGCCGTCGAGGAGTACTTCGGAGCCTGAAAGAACCGGCGCCAGTCGCCGCGTCAGGCGAACACGAACCCGGAGCTCTTCATGACGGTGCCTTCTGCACTCACGCCGAATCCTTCAAAACCCTCGATCGCCTCGAGGAAGCAAAGACCCTCCTCACCGGCGACGCACAAGCCGGTCGCGAGCGCGTCGGCGAGCGCAAGCTCGGGGCCGACAACCGTCGCCGAGACAAATCCCGCCGAAAAGCGCCTTTCGCCAGGATGAAAGAGGTGGTTGCCGCGTTCGTAGGTCCCCGAGGTCGCGACCGCAGGTGCTCCCTCCACCACGCCCAGCAAGCCGAGTCGATCGTTCGGGTGTCGGATCCCGACCCTCCAGGCTTCGCCGGGATTCGGTCCTCCCGACGCCGCCACGTCGCCCCCGGCGTTCACCAACACGTCGGGGAACCCCGCCGCGTTGACGGCGCGCATCGCCCGCTCGGTGCCCCAGCCCTTCACGAGACCGGTCGGATCGATGCCATCCGGAAGTGCGAGCGCGTCATAAAAGCCGCGGGTCAGCTCCTTCGCCTCCGCGCAGCGCGCGAGCACCTCGGCGATTTCGGCTGGCGCGTCATCGAGGTCGAAGTCACCACGTCGGACCCTGCTCATCGGGCTTTCCGGCTTCCAAAGGCTGAAGATGGCGTCCGTCCGTTGCAGCACCGCCCGGCCGCGAGCAAGCGCCAGATGGAGCTCGGGTTCGCAACCCGGATCGTGGAGGCGAACGTCAAACGTCACGACCGTGCCCATCACGGGCTCGAAGGCATGGATCATGTGCGGACGATCGGTCGCGTCGACGATGGGCATCAGTCGTTAGAGCCCGAGCTTGTTTAGGGCGCTCTGCAGCGATTGCGTGAATCCGGCGCTCGTGTACGTCGCGCCGGAGACGCCCTGGATCTTGGCGCTCTGCACCGAAAGTGCCTCTTGCTCGAGGGTGGGGAGCGCCGCTTCGTCGATCGAGACCGAACGGAAATTGCCGCCGTCGTTGAGCGACGCGATCGTGACGTTCGTGATGCGCGAGCCGGTTGCGGTCACCTTTACGGCGACGATGCCGTAGTCGTAGTTCATCGCCGCGCCGACCGCGCTGCGGGTCGCCGTCGTCTTCGTCGTTCCCGTTGTCGACGACGACTTCAACGCCTTCGAAGACGACGTCGTTGACGAACGTCCTTTCAAGCCGGACGACGAGCTCTTGGACGAGCTAGACGGCGGCGAACCGGACGCGGCCGCTGTTTTCGAGGTGCTCTTCGCGGTCGACGATCGCGCAGCTGCACCGATGTTCACCGTCACGGGTTTGGTGTGGAACGAGAGCAGCAGCGCGAGTCCCGCTGCCGTGCCGGCGATGACAAAGGGGGCACGCTTCAACGGTCGCGACCGTCGCTTGGGCGTGAGGTTCCGGTGTTAGAACGCGAACGCTTCATCATGGATCCGAGATGGCGGTACGCCCAGATGGCGCGCCGCCGAGACGATGCGTCTCGCGAATTCGTCCGGTCCGCAGACGTAGACGTCGCGTCCCGCTATGTCGGGGACGAGGTCACGTAGCTCGCGCGCGCCAAGACGCACCTCGTCACGCGGACCCAATACCTCGTGCAGCTGACCCCGGCGGTGCTCGACGAGCCGGGCGACCTCGTCGGCCAGCACGAGGTCGCGCTCGCTCGAGGCGCGCAGGATGACATGGGTGTCGACGTCGCGGGGGAGCGCTTCGAGGATCGCCCGGATGGGGGTCACCCCCACCCCGGCCGCGATCAGCAGGACCCTGTCGGTGGCACGGCGAGTCGCGGTGAACCTGCCGTAGGGGCCCTCGATCGCGACCAAGGTCCCCGGCCGGAGCCGGGCGAGCTCGCCCGAATGGTCACCGGCGGCACGCACGGTGAGGCGCAGGTAGGGCGGTTTCGGCAGCGCTGAGAGCGAGTAGGGGTGCGCGTGCCACCAGAGCCCAGGAACGAGGAATCGCCACTGGAAATATTGGCCTCCGTCCACGCGCAGGCGTTCGAGATGCCTCCCGCGCAGGACGATCGAGTACACGCCTTCGGTTTCCGGTCGGATCTCGACGACGTGCAAGCGGTGGTAGAGCGAACGGAAAAGTGGGACCGCGAAGCGGAAGACGATCAGCAGCGCCGCGGCCGCGGCCCAGACCCCTTCCCACAGCATCTGGGTCAGGGGGTGTCCGATGAAGGCGGCGCCGTCGCGGATCTCGTGCGCGAAGGCGAGCCCGAGGGCGAGGTAGACGTACAAGTGCGTTGCCCACCAGGTCTCGTAGGCGACGCGCCGGCGGATCTGGTGGATCGACGCCACGCCGACGAGGAGGAGCAGCCCGAACGCGACGGTCGCGGAGAGCACGTCCGGGTAGGAGCGGATGAGGACCCACGCCTGGTGGAAGAAACCGGACCGCACCGTCGCCGCGTAGCCGAAAGTGATGAACACGCCGTGCGCTGCGACTAAGACGATTGGCCAGCCGCCGATGCGGCGATGCCATCTCGCGAGCCGGTCTTGGCCGGCGGCGCGCTCGAGGGCGGGAATCCGCCCCATCAACACGACCATCACGAGCATCAGGTAGGCGGCAAGGAACCCCGCCACGCGCCCGATCAAAAGGTTCACACCGCCGGCAGCTTCGAGGGCGCTGATCGACTCGCCGCTGAGCGACAGGGCGAGGATCCCTCCGAGCCCGAGTCCGAAGGCGGTCGCCCAGTAATTCAGGTGTCGTTCGGCGCGGGCGGCGACCGTTCCCGTCGCCACCGGCAGCCGCGCCGCGATCGTCTTTCGCGAAGGGGGGCGGGTTGTTGCGGCGGACATGGCGAAAGCCTCCCCGACGGCTTTTGGACTCGGGTGGGCTGGTCCTGAGCGCGAGCTGAGAGTTGCTTCCCCGCCTCCGCGCACTCTCGCCAGTGTGGGCTCGAATGCCGTCGACGGTGCGGCTGTTCTTACCCCCAGCCGAGGTCGGTGAGCCTGGCGTCGTCGATTCCGAAGTGATGCGCTACCTCGTGGATCACCGTTTTGCGGACGGCGGCGACGATCTCGGTTTCGTTCCGGCTCGCCGCGCAGATGCTTCTCATGAAGATCGTGATGCGGTCGGGCATGACCGCGGAGTAACCGATGCCACGGCGGGTGAGTGGTATCCCCTCGTAGAGACCGAAGAGCCGCCCTGCCGGCGCGTAGGCGTCGACGATCACCGAGACGTTCTCCATCTGCTTGCCGAGTTCGGGTGGGATCTCGTCGAGGGCGTTCGCGACGAGTTCCTCGAACCGGTCGCGTGTCATCTCGACCATGCGTCGATCATCGCACCGAGACCGGCCGCCTGTCGGCGAACTACGAACCGACAGAATGTCCCGATGACCACGACGCCTGTTGTGCGAACCCGTCGGTCGTATCGGCAGGGCGCGATCGAGCTCGCGTCGCGCGATCCGGTCATCGCCGCCCTCGTCGCGGTGGTCGGGTTGCCGAAGCTCCGGCGTCCGCACGATTCTCCGTTCGCGGCGCTCGTGCGGTCGATCCTTTACCAGCAGCTCGCCGGGAGGGCTGCGCTCGCTATCCACACCCGCCTCCTTGCGGCGATGGGAGATCCCGACGACCCGGAGGCATTGCTGCGGCTCCGCCCGACGAAGCTGCGCGCCGTCGGGCTCTCGAAAAACAAGGCCGACGCGTTGCGAGACCTCGCCCGCAAGGTGCGGGACGGAACGGTCGAATTGGATGGGCGCTACCTCGCGCGTGCGAGCGACGAGGACATCGTCGCCCACTTGACGACGGTGCGGGGGATCGGTCGGTGGACCGCGGAGATGTTCTTGATGTTCCAGCTGCGTCGCGTCGACGTCTGGCCGACCGGTGACTTCGGGGTGCGACGCGGCTACGGGCTCGCCTGGAAGGTTCCGATGCCGACGGCGAAAGAACTCGAGCCTCTCGGTGAGCCGTTCCGCCCTTACCGGTCAGTCGCCGCCTGGTACTGCTGGCGGGCGGTCGAGGTGTACGCGCAGGCGGGAGAGTCGGCGCTCACGCGCTGAATCTCCTCACGAGAGCACGCGCCGGCGGAAGTTCAACAACCCGGCCGTGAGGAACACGGCGCAGAATCCGATCAGCACCGGGTAAACGACGTACAGGTGAAGGTGTGGCGCGAGCGTGAAAGCGGCGCGCATGCCCTCGTTCACGTAGATGAGCGGGTTGATGAGCACGATCGTCTGCAGCCAGTGCCAGCCGCCGATCTTGATGGGCGCGAGCCGCGTCCACGGGTAGTACGTGCCGCCGAGGAAGGTGATCGGCAAGACGATGAAGCCGAACATCAAGCCGATGTTGCGGGGCTCGAACACCGTCCCGAGCACAAGGCCGAGCGAGGCCATCGCGATGCAGGACAGCGGCACCAAGGTGACGATGATCCACCAGTGCAGGTCGAGGCGCGCGTGGACACCGGACGCGTGGACGACCGCAGCGATCGGCAGGACGATCGCTGCCGAGATGATGCCCTGGATCATCCCCGAGAGCACCTTCTCGAAGGCGACGAGCCAGATCGGACACGGCGCCTGCACGCGGTCTTCGATCTCGCGGGTGAAACCGAATTCCTGCGCGAGAAGCAGAGCGACCGACTGGACGCCCTGGAACATGATCGAGATCCCGACGACACCGGGGACGAGGATCGTGGCGAACGGGATCTCCGACGAGCCACCGCTCGATGAGCTCCCGCCGATCGCTTGGCCGATCTTCGGGAACACGAACAAAAAGACGAAGCACAAAAGAAACGGTTGTATAAGCGTGCGCACGACGAACTCGAAGACATGCTTGCGCAGGACGACGAGGTCGCGGAGCAAGAGGGCGCCGAGTGCGATGCGGGAAGCCTCGAACGTCGATCGCGTCGGATGCGTCGAAACCGGGATGTGTGGGACGATGGCGATCGACTCGGTGGTCATGTGTCCCGCAGCTCCCTTCCGGTGAGGTTGATGAACACCGTCTCGAGACTCGGCTCTGTCACCGACAGGTCGGCGACGTCGTAACCGCCACCTTCGGCAGCGGCGACCACGCGTCCGACGACGCGTGAGCCGTCTTGCACGTGCAGCTCGAGGCCGACGTCGGACTGTCGGGTGCGCGCGACGCCCTCGATCTCTCCTTGCAGGAGCTTCGCGAGGGCGTCCTGGTCGCCGGAAGCCTTCACTGTGATGATCGTGTCGACGCCGACGCTGCGCTTGAGGTTCGTTGGCGTGTCGAGTGCGAGGAAACGACCATGGTCCATGATCGCCACGCGCCGGCAGAGCTGGTCGGCCTCTTCCATGTAATGCGTCATGAGGACGATCGTCTGTCCGTCCCCGTTCAGGTCACGCAGCAAGTCCCACAACGACAGTCGGCTCTGGGGATCGAGTCCCGACGTCGGCTCGTCCATGAACAACACCGCAGGGCGATGGAAGATCGAGCGGGCGACCATGAGTCGCTGCGCCATTCCTCCCGACAGTGCGTACACGGAGGCCTTCGCCCACTTCGCAAGCTGGAATCGCTCGAGCAGCTCGTCGGCCACCCGCCGCGAGCGGGTTGCCCCCATTCCGAACAGCCGGCCGTGGAAATAGAGGTTTTCAAAGACCGTGAGCTGGCGGTCGAGCGTGTTCGTCTGGGAGACGACGCCGATGATCTGTTTCGCGAGCGCCGGGTGGGCAACGACGTCGATGCCGCCGACGAAGGCGCGCCCCGAGGTCGGGATCACCCGCGTCGTCAACATCCCGGCGGTCGTCGTCTTCCCGGCCCCGTTCGGACCGAGCAGCCCGAAGATCTCGCCCCGTTCGACGGTGAGGTTCAGTTCATCGACGGCTTTGAAGTCCGTCCCGGGGTAGATCTTCGTGAGTTGGATCGTTTCGATGATCGCGTCCGACACCCGCTCGGCAGCCGTCGAGCCGTCGACGCTCACGAAGCCGCCATCCCCTCGGCGAGGTCGACGGTGGTCTCGATCGTTGCGCCGCGCTCTTCAAAGCAGAGCTCCTCGACGACGCCCGCCGAAGTGAGCTCATCGGCGGCGGACGCGATGCGGGCGATGGCGTCGGGCGGACCACTCACTTCGACGCGGCGCACCGGCGAACGCATGGAGGTCTTCGCGTCGGACTTCGCGCGGCGGATCGCGCTGAGCACCGAGCCGACGTCGTGAAGGATGTGGACGTCGCCCCACCCGGCGAACTCGTCGGTCGTCGGCCACCGGGCACGGTGGATCGAATCGTCGTGGTTCCACGACCACACCTCCTCGGTGACGAACGGCAGGAACGGCGCGAACAGGCGCAGCTGGACGTCGAGCGCGACTGAGAGCGCGCTCCGAGCAGACGGGGCGTCGGCCCCGCCGTAGGCGCGGGCCTTCACGAGTTCGAGGTAATCGTCGCAGAAGGTCCAAAAGAACTGCTCGGCCTCCTCAAGGGCCCGCGCGTGCTCGTACGTCGCCAGGGATTCCGTCGCCACCGTGACGACGCCCTTCAGCCTCGCCAGCATCGACAGATCAAGGGCGTTCGTCACGGCGCCAGACGGCGATTCGTTCTCGGTTCGCTCTAGGACAAAGCGCGACGCGTTGAGGATCTTGATCGCGAGTCGCCGTCCGATGCGCATCTGCTGTTCGTCCAGGATGAGGTCAACGCCGAGGCGCCCGGATCCCGCCCAATAACGCACCGCGTCGGTTCCGTGTGCGTCGAAGTATTCCGAAGGCAGCAGGGTGTCTCCCTTCGACTTCGACAGTTTCTTGCGATCCGGGTCGCGGATGAACCCGGAGATCGCGACGTCGCTCCAGGGGATGGTCCCGTGTTCGTCCTCCGAACGGACCACGGTCGAGAACAGCCAGGTGCGGATGATGTCGTGTGCCTGGGGTCGGAGGTCCATCGGAAAGACGCGTGCGAAGTACTCCGGGTCGGCGATCCAGCGCCCGGCGATCTGCGGGGTAAGCGACGACGTCGCCCAGGTGTCCATCACGTCGGGGTCGGCGGCGAATCCACCGGGTTTGCCGCGCTGGTCCTCGCCGAATCCCGGGGGCGGCGCCGTCGACGGGTCGACGGGCAGGACGTCTTCGGTCGCGATGATCGGCCGATCGTCGAGAACGCTGCCGTCTTCGTCGATCGGATACCAGACGGGGAAGGGGACGCCGTAGAAACGCTGGCGCGAGATGTTCCAGTCACCGGTCAGCCCGTTGATCCACGCCTCGTATCGCGTTCGCATGTAGTCCGGGTGCCAGGCAATCCTCCGACCGGCGTCGATCAGCTGGGCGCGTTGTTCCATCGTCTTCACGTACCACTGGCGCGAAGCGACGATCTCGAGCGGGTGCTCGCCTTTTTCGTAGAAGTTGACGAAGTGGGTGATCTGGCGCGGGTCTCCGACGAGGTCCCCGGATTCCCGCAGGAGATCCGCGATGCGCAGGCGCGCCTTCGCCGTCGAGAGTCCCTCGAGCGCTTCGTAGTTGCGCAGCGCCCTTTCCGGATCCTTCGACTCCCATCCGACTTCGCCGAAGGGTGCGTGCTCGAGCCGTCCCGCCCTGCCGACGATCGTGCGTGTCGGCAACGAGAACTCCCGCCACCAGGTCACGTCCGTGAGGTCGCCGAAGGTGCAGACCATGGCGATGCCGGTGCCCTTCTCCGGGTCCGCAAGCGGGTGTCCGACGATCGGGACCTCGACGCCGAAAAGCGGCGTGATCGCCGACTGCCCGATCAGGCGGGCGTTCTTTGCGTCTTTCGGATTTGTGACGAGGGCGACGCACGCCGGGATCAGCTCCGGGCGGGTCGTCTCGATCTCGATCGGGCGCCGAGCGTCGGCGGATTGGAAACGCACGCGGTGAAACGCCGAGGGCACCTCGCGGTCTTCGAGTTCGGCCTGCGCGACGGCGCTTTGGAAATCCACGTCCCAGAGCGTCGGCGCCTCTTGCCGGTAGGCGCGACCCTTTTCGACGAGGTGCAGGAACGCAAGCTGCGAGGTCTCTTGTGCGATGGGGCTGATCGTCGTGTACTTCGTCGACCAGTCGACCGAGAGTCCGAGTCGCCGGAAGACCTCCTCGTATGCCTGTTCGTCCCGGTGCGTGAGCTCGTGGCACAACTCGACGAAATTCGGCCTCGAGATCGGGATCTGGCCGGACCCGGGTTTCGCGGGCGGCCGGAACGACGCGTCGTGCGGAACGCTCGGATCGCAACGGACGCCGTAGAAGTTCTGGACGCGGCGCTCCGTTGCGAGACCGTTGTCATCCCAGCCGATGGGGTAGAAGACGGCCTTGCCGCGCATGCGCCAGTAGCGGGCGACGATGTCAGTCTGCGTGAAGGAAAAGACGTGACCGATGTGAAGGGTGCCCGAGACGGTCGGGGGAGGGGTGTCGATCGCGTACACCTCGGACCGTGGTCGTGTGGCGTCGAAGCCGTAAATGCCGTCGGTCTCCCAGCGCGCGCTCCAGCGTTCCTCCAAACCGTCGAGGCTTGGGCGTTCGGGGACGCGAGTTGGTTCTGCGGTCGAGCGGGAAGGAGCGATCGCTGATCCGCTCACTTCGTCGCGTGACCGATTTTCTCGGCCCTGAGCAGGTCTTGGACAGGCATTGGACTAGTACCGTAGCGGGATGCTCCGACTGCACGACACGGCCTCTCGACGCCTCCGCGAGCTGTCGCTGCGCAGGTCCGGCGAGATCGGCTTCTACGTGTGCGGGCCGACGGTCTACGGCTCTCCGCACATCGGCCACGGTCGGTTTGCACTCGTCTACGACGTATTGCGCCGCTACCTCGAATCCGAGGGGCTGCGCGTGACACACGTCTCGAACGTCACCGACGTCGACGACAAGATCATCGAGCGCGCCCGGATCGAAGGGCGATCGTGGCAAGACGTGGCGATCGACGCCGAGGCGGAGTGGTGGGACGTCATGGACAAGATGGGCCTCTTGCGGCCGAGCGCCATCCCCCACGCCACCGAGTACATCGATGAGATGGTCGAATTCATCGGCATGCTGTTGGCGGCGGGACAGGCCTACGACACGGCGGACGGTGTCTACCTCGACATCTCCTCGGTGCCCGATTACGGACTCTTGAAGCACCAGGACATCGCCGAGCTGCGAGCCGGGGCGCGGGTCGAAATCGACGAGCTGAAGCGCTCGCCGGTCGATTTCGCGCTCTGGAAGAAGGCGAAGCCGGACGAGCCGACCTGGCCGGCGAAGTTCGGAGAGGGAAGGCCGGGTTGGCACACCGAGTGCGTCGTGATGTCGCTCGCATTGTTGGGCGAGGGATTCGACCTCCACGGCGGGGGAGAGGACCTCATCTTCCCGCATCACGAGAACGAGCGCGCCCAGGCGGTCGCCGACCACAAGACGTTCGCCCAGTTCTGGATGCACAACGGCCTCGTCCGAGTCGGCGGCGAGAAGATGTCGAAGTCCCTCGGCAACACGACGACGCTCGCTGAGGTCCTTTCGACCTCGGATCCCCGCGCCTACCGGCTCTTGGTCCTGCAGTCTCACTACCGCCAGCCGATCGAGGTCGCCGAGCAGCAGTTCGAGGACGCCAGCCAGGCACTCGCCCGCATCGACGCGCTCGCCCGGCGATTCGCCGACGCGCCTTTCCACCCCGAGCTCGATTCGGTCGGCGAGCTCGACAAGGCGTTCCGGTCGGCGATGGACGACGACCTCGACACCCCACGGGCGCTCAGTGCGTTGTTTAGCGCGCTGCGCCAGGCGAACGCGCTCGCCGACGCCGGCGAGGCTCGGGCGGGGGGAGCGCTCGCCCGGAGGACCTTGCAGCTCTTCGACCTCCTCGGCGTCGAGTCGCAGGCCGAGGTCGAGATCCCCGAAGAGATCGTGGCGCTCGTTCGCGACCGCGACGCCGCCCGGGTCGGGAAGGACTTCGACGCCGCGGACCGGCTGCGTTGGGAAATCGAACAGCGGGGATTCGTCGTCGAGGACACACCCGCGGGTACCCGCGTCCACCGCTGAAGAGCGAGTCGAGCCGGTCGACACCTTCGCGGGCGGTCGCGACGGCGCGACGACCTCGGAGAGGTCAAGTTGGCGCCGGGTCGCGAGTTTTTTAGTTGCACGTGCCGAAATCGCTGGTAACCTCCGTTCTGAGAGAACGCTGACCATCGTGGCCGTCCGCCGACGACGCTCCCCCCAAACCAAATGCACGGGCATGAGCGCGTCTCGGACATCGCCATCGGCGGTCCCTCTCGATAGACACTGAAAGACAAGAAGGGGGATCGCCGACGTGGCGACCGGAACTGTGAAGTGGTTCAACGCTGAGAAGGGCTACGGCTTTATCAGCCAAGAAGGGGGGGCCGACGTGTTCGTCCATCACTCGGCCATCCAGATGAACGGCTACCGGACACTCGAAGAGGGCCAGCAGGTCGAATTCGAGGTCCAAGAGGGCCAGAAGGGCCTCCAGGCGGCGAACGTCCGCCCGGCTTAATTCCCGGCGTTCCGACGGGCCTCTGGCCCGTCGGGCGACCGGTGTTGCGACGACACCCTGCCCACCTGGGTCGCGCCCGCGTGCTCGCGAGCATGTTTGCGGCCCCGACTGACCTGGCCTAGAACAGGACGATGCCCCGACGTGCCCTGATCACCGGCGTGACCGGCCAAGACGGCTCGTATCTCGCCGAGTTCCTCCTCGAAAAGGGCTACGAGGTGATCGGCATGGTGCGCCGCTCGAGCACACTGAACTTCGAGCGCGTCGCGCACATCCAGGACAAGATCACGCTCGTCCCCGGCGAGATGCTCGACGAGATGTCGATCATCAACGTGTTGAAGGAGTGGGCACCGGACGAGGTCTACAACCTCGCCGCGCAGTCGTTCGTGCAGACCTCGTTCAGCCAGCCGGTGTTCACCGGTGAGGCGACGGCCCTCGGCGTCACGCGGGTGCTCGACGCGATCCGTTTCGTCAATCCCGAGATCCGCTTCTACCAGGCGTCGTCTTCAGAGATGTTCGGCAAGGTGGGCGAGGTGCCCCAGAACGAGCGCACCCCGTTCCACCCGCGCAGCCCGTATGGGGTGGCGAAGGTCTACGGCCACTGGATCACTGTCAATTACCGCGAGAGCTACGGCCTCCACGCCACGTCGGGGATCCTCTTCAACCATGAAAGCCCGCGCCGGGGTCTCGAGTTCGTGACCCGCAAGGTGACGAACGCCGCGGCGCGTATCGCGATCGGTCATGAGCGAGAGATCCACCTCGGCAACCTCGACGCGGTAAGGGACTGGGGTTTCGCCGGCGACTACGTCCGGGCGATGTGGCAGATGCTCCAGCAAGACGCCCCCGATGACTTCGTCGTCGCGACGGGAGAGACGCACTCGGTGAGAGAGCTGTGCGACTTGGCCTTCGCGCATGTGGGGTTGAACTGGGAGGACCACGTCGTCGTTGACGAGAAGTTCTTCCGCCCGGCCGAGGTCGACGCGCTCGTCGGCGACTCCTCGAAAGCCCGCAGCCTCCTTGGGTGGAAGCCAGAGGTCGACTTCGCCGGGCTCGTGGCGATGATGGTCGACGCCGACCTCGCGTCCTTGCGCCGGTAGTCCTGCCGCTTGGCCCGTTCGGGCCGCTCCCCTTTACGATGAGGCGGTTTCCATGGCATCCGCCGTTTCGTTCTCCGAAGTCGTTTCCGTGTCGAGTCGCTTTCCGCTACTCGCCGGCCTGAGCCTTGTCGTCGACGAGGGCGACGTCGTCCACCTCCGCGGCCCGAACGGGGCCGGCAAGACGAGCCTTCTGCGGGCGTGTGCGGGGCTCGTACCGATCGTCTCTGGGAGTGCGCTCGTTCTCGGTCACGACCTGCGTCGCGACCGGATCTCCGTGCGGCGTGAGGTTGCCCACCTCGGCCACAAGACCTTCCTCTACGACGACTTGACGGCAGAAGAGAACGTGCGTTTCGCGGCGCGTTCTATTCGAGCTCCGATTGCTGGTGTCGCCGATGCGCTCGAGCGACTCGAGCTGTCGGGACGTCTGCGGCGCACCTCGTTCGGACGGCTGTCGGCTGGACAGCGTCGGCGGGTCGCGATCGCGACGGTCCTCGTGCGCAACGCACGGCTCTGGCTCCTCGATGAGCCACACGCCGGACTCGACGAGCAAGGTCGCGCCATCCTCGACGCGCTGATCAACGACGCGGCTCGCAACGGCACGACCGTCCTGTTTGCCTCGCACGAGCTCGAACGAGCGCGCACCGTCGCGCGACGGGTCGTTGAGATGCGGGGCGGTGCATGCGTCGTCGCGCAGGCGGCATCTCCGACGCCGATCGAGGGAGAGTCGGAGGTCGGTCTCGATGTGGCGTGACGCAGCGCTCGTGGCGGGGAAGGACCTGCGCATCGAGATCCGCTCGCGCGTCGCACTCGCCGAGGTGCTCCCGTTTGGGCTCGTGCTGCTCATCCTTTTCGGGCTGGCGCTCGGACCCGGTCGCCTGGTGCTCGCCGAAGTCGCGGCGGGACTGTTCTGGGTAGCGGTGCTTTTGGCAACGATCCTCGCCGTGCAACGCTCCTTCGCCATCGAGTCGGCGGACGACGCGAGCGACGGTCTGCGCCTTTCGGGTCTCGACCCGGCGGGCGTGTTCGTGGGCAAGGCACTCGCGATCGCCGCGCAGCTCGTCGCGCTCGAGATCGTGCTCGCCGTCTGCGGCGCGCTCTTGTTCGATGTGCACCTCAAGGGTGCCGTCGTGCTCGTCGGCGTTTGCGCCGCGGCGACGATCGGACTCGTCGCGGTCGGCACCGTGTACGGCGTCGTGGCGGCGGGCGCGCGGGTGCGCGAGACGGTGCTTCCCGTTTTGTTCCTCCCGGTCGTCGCACCGGTGCTCCTCGCCGCGGTCAAGGCGTCGAAGGCGGCGCTCGCCGGCACCCCGTCGGGCGGATACGGCTGGCTCGAGCTGCTCGGCGTGTTCGCCGTCGTCTACGTGCTCGTCGGCGCCGTCGCGTTCGGACCCTTGCTCGAGGCGCCATGACGACCGTTTCGACACCGATCCGCGAGGCGCCTTCACCGCTCGTGCGACCTGGGGTCGTGGAGACGTCGGCGCGACGGCGTTCGCCGCGCACCCGGAGGGACCTCGTCGTCGACGCGTGCGGCGTTGCGGCAGTCGTCGGGATCGGTGTCGATGTGTGGCTCGGGCTGTGGGTGACGCCTCCGGACCGAACGCTCGGCAATCTCGTCCGACTCCTTTATATTCACCCCGCCCTCGCCTGGGTGATGTACCTCGCCTACGGCCTCGCGTTCTTGTCGAGCCTGCTCTACCTGTGGCCGCGGACGCGCGCCCCTCGCTTCGACCATCTGGCCGGCGCCGCCTCGGAGGTGGGGGTTGTTTTCACGGGTCTCACCCTGGTCACCGGTTCGCTGTGGGGTCGCCCGACGTGGGGGACGTGGTGGACCTGGGACCCACTGCTCACGACGACGGCACTCCTTTTCGTGCTCTACCTCGGCTACCTCGCGGTGCGCCGCATTCCCGGCGAGTTCGAGACGAAGGCGAAGCGCTCGGCGATCGCGGCTGTGATCGCGTTCATCGACGTGCCGGTCGTGTACTTCTCGGTCCTTTGGTGGAAGAGCCTCCACCAGCTGCCGACGGTCGACGATCCCGTCACGGGCAAGACCTACGTGCACGGCTCGATGGCCTGGACGTTGCTGCTTTCGTTCGTCGTGTTCGCCCTCGCGTTCGTCTGGCTTGTCGTTAATCGCTACCGCCTTGCGGTGCTGGCTACGCGTGAGAACGACGCATCGCTCGCGATCGCCCTCGCCGAGCGCCGCGAGGAGGTCGGGACGTGAGCCCCTACATCGTCGCTGGCTACGTCGTCGCGCTCAGCACGCTCACGCTGTACGGCGCGACCCTCCTCGCCAGGGTGCGCGCCGCGCGACGCCGCCTCGAGACGGTGGAGATCGATGATCACGCCACCGATGGGCGCGACGGAGGGACGGGCCGGGCCGCCGAACAGCCGTGAAGCGCGTTCTCCCCAACGCCGTAGGACGCGACGCCAGATGAGCTCGCCACCCGTCGCACGGTCGATGCGTGATCGCCAGACGCGTCGCCGCCTCGCGGTCGTCGGCGTCGTGATCGTGGCGGCGATCGGCTTTCTGCTTTACAAGACGCTCAGCTCCGCGGTCGTCTACTTCAAGACCGCGAGCGAAGCGGTCGCTGATCGCTCTTCGCTCGGAAACTCGACCTTCCAGATCGAAGGGGTCGTCGTTCCGCACACCATTCGTCACCTCCGAGACGACGAGTTGAGCTTCGAGATCGCGTCGGGCAAGGTGAAAGTGCCTGTCGAGAACAGAGGCACGCCGCCAGAGCTGTTCCAAGCGGACATCCCGGTCGTCCTCGTCGGTCACTTCGTCGCGTCGTCGAACCTGTTCTCTTCCGACCAGATCCTCGTCAAGCACTCGAACGAGTACATCGCCGCACACCCGAACCGGGTGCGAGCGCCGAATGGCTCGATCAGATGAACGCCTTTTTCGGACACCTCGGCGAGGTCATCGGGCTGTGCGCCTCGGCCGCCCTTGTGGTCTCGGTCGTCTGGGCGCTCCTCACGCACCGATCAGAGGCGGTCTCGCGCGCCCCGGCGCTCGCGCTGACCGCGTTTTGTGGCTGCCTCGTCGGGATCGTGGCGATGGAGCACGCGCTCATCAGCCACGACTTCAGCCTGGCGTTCGTCGCGCAGAACAATTCCCGTCAAACGCCGCTGTTCTTCTCGGTGACCGGCCTGTGGTCGGCGTTGCAGGGCTCGATCCTGTTGTGGGTCTCCATCCTGTGCGGATACGGGACGATCGTCGCATGGCGGCTGCGCCGGCGGCTCGATGACCCGGTCGTCGCGATCGCGCTCGCCGTTGTCTTCGCGGTCGCGGTGTTCTTCTTCGCGTTGATGGTCGGACCAGCAGACCCCTTCGCCGCGACGCGCGGCGCGATCCCAGCGAACGGTGCCGGCCCGAATGCGTTGTTGCAGGACAACGCCCTCGTCGCAGTGCATCCGGTCTTTCTCTACCTCGGGTACGTCGGATTCACGGTGCCGTTCGCGTTCGCCGTCGGGTCGCTCGTCACGGGCAGGGTGGGCGAGGGCTGGCTCGCCCAGACCCGGCGCTTCGCGGTCTTCGCCTGGGGGTTCCTCACGATCGGCATCGTCCTCGGCGCGTGGTGGTCCTACCAGGTGCTCGGCTGGGGCGGCTTTTGGGGGTGGGACCCCGTCGAGAACGCCGCGTTGTTGCCATGGCTCACGGCGACCGCGTACCTGCACTCGGCGATGGTGCAAGAACGCCGCGGGCTTTTGCGGATCTGGAATCTGTCGCTTTTGATCGCCACCTTCGCCCTGACGATCCTTGGAACGTTCCTCACTCGATCCGGCGTCGTCCAGTCGGTCCACGCCTTTTCGGACTCGGGGCTCGGCCCGGCGTTGATCGCCTTCTTCGGCGTGATCGTCGCGGTCGGCGTCGGCCTCATCGCCTGGCGCGGCGACCGGCTGCGCTCGCCCGGTGGGATCGACGCGCCCGTCTCGCGCGAAGGCGCGTTTTTGGTGAACAACCTGTTGTTCGCGGCGTTCGCGCTCGTCGTGTTGCTCGGAACGGTCTTTCCGCTCTTCGTCCAGGCGTTCTCGAACCAATCGATCACCATCGGGCGCCCGTACTTCGACACGTTCGCCGTCCCCCTCGGCCTCGCGTTGTTGTTGATGATGGCGATCGCCCCGGCGCTGCCGTGGCGCAAGACGTCTCCCGGAGTGCTGCGCGCCAGGCTCGCGTTGCCGGCGTGGTGTGCCGTCGCGGTGGTCGTCGTCTGTGTCATCGCCGGCATCCGCGGTCTCACGCCGCTCGCCGCGTTCGGGCTCGGGGCCTTCGCCGCCGCTGCCGCGCTCCGCCAGCTCGTGCTGGCGTCGATCGCCGCGCACCGCCGTGGACTCGGATGGTGGCGCGGGATCGTCGGTCGGGCGAACGGCGGAATGGTTGTCCACGTGGGAGTGGTGCTCGTCGCCGTCGGCCTCGCCGCCGCGTCCTCGTTCGGCAGGCGGACGGAGATCGCGCTCCACCCCGGCCAAACGGTCTCCTTTGACGGTCACACCGTCGAGCTGCTTGCGGTCCGCAACTTCGCCGACCCGAACCGCTCCGGTGTAGAGGCGGTCCTTAAGGTCGACGGGCGGGGGATCTACAAGCCGGCCATCGACGTCTTCCGTGGCGACACCGAAGGGGTGGCGACGCCCTCGATCGACTCGACGGCATTCTCCGACGTCTACCTCGCCGCGGGTTCCGGGGGTTTCACGCTCGCGTCGCACGGGACTCCGGCGACGGCGTCGCTCGACGTTATCGTGCAGCCACTCATCGTCTGGCTCTGGTCCGGGGGCATCCTGTGCGGCGTCGGCGCGCTGTTGGCGGCGGTGCCCGGACGACGCCGCCGGCCGACCGATCCGGCGTCGGTGCCGATCCCCGAGCTCGTCTCGGTGGGGATGCCGACGTGAAGACCCTCGGCGCGCTCGGCCGGCACCGCGCGCTCGTCGCTTCGGGTGCGGTCGCCGTCGTCGTCATCGTTCTCGTCGCGGTGTTGGCGACGCGTTCGACCGCCCCGGGGACCGTCGCGCCGAGTCGACTGCTCGGCAGGCAGGCGCCGGAGGTCGCGGGGAGCAATCTCACGACCGGTCGTTCCGTCAGCCTTGCCGCGCTGCGGGGCAAGTACGTCGTCGTCGATTTCTTCGCGAGCTGGTGCGGGCCGTGTCTCACGGAAGCGCCACAGCTCGAGCGGTTCTTGTTCACCCACCGCAAACAGCACGACGCCGCCGTGCTCGGCGTGGTCTACGGCGACTCCTCGCCGAACGCGCGCGCGTTCTTGCGACGAATCGGTGCGACGTGGCCGGCAGTCTCGGATCCGGGCTACGTGATCGCCCTCCACTACGGCGTCGACGATCCGCCGCAATCCTTCGTCGTCGCGCCGAACGGTCGCGTCCTCGCGCGCATCGTCGGTGGGGTGACGTCTGCCGAGCTCGATGAGATCGTCAACTCCGCGAGGCTCACCGCCACATGAGCGCGACTCCGGTCTCGGCCTCGTCCGCGCGCTCGCCGCTCGCCGCGGTCGCGACGAGCCGATGGGCGTGGGCGCTCCTCTTCGTCGTTGCCGCCATCGCACTGTCGATCGGGAGCATCCATCGGCACGCGCCGGGTGCGGCATCTCGCGCTGCGTACTTGGACTCGATCATCAAGTGCCCGTCGTGCGACGACCTTTCGATCGCCCAGTCCGATGCGGGGGTCGCCACGGCCTTGCGGCGCGAGGTGCGTGGCCTCGTCGACCGCGGCTTTTCGAACCAGCGCATCGAGCAGGAGGTCGTCGAACAGTACGGGTCCGACGAAATCCTCGCGCCCTCGTCCGATCTCGCTTGGCTGATCCCCGTTGTGGTCGTCTCGCTCGCCGTCATTGCCGTTCTCTCCGGGTTCGCGCGCGCCCGCCTGCGCCGCCGCAAGCGCGCTAGCGCCGACGAGGAGGAACTCGTCGCGGCGGCGATGCGCCACCTGAAGGAGACTCCGTGGGCGACGTGACCGCCGAGCGACGCAGCCGCGCCGACCTCGAAGCCGAGCGCGACTTCCTCTTGCGTTCGATCGAGGACCTCGAGCGTGAGCGGGCGGCGGGTGACGTCGCCGGCGACGACTACGACGAGATCCGCGCCGACTACGTCGCCCGCGCCGCGGTGACCTTGCGAGCGCTCGAGGGCCATGACGATGCCACGAAGCCGCGGGCAATAAGCGCCGGTGCAGACCGGTGGCGTCGATTGCGGAGATACCTCGGCCGTCGTCGCACGCGACGCGCCCTCGTCGCCACGGTGCTCGTGTGCGTGATTCTGGCGCTCGGGCTCGTCGCTGCAGAGCTCGCAGGTTTGCGCCTTCCCGGGGAATCGGCGACGGGGTCGGTGAGCCTGCCGCGAGCACAGCGGATCCAAGACGACCTCGCGGCGGCGTCGCTGTACGCGAACTCCGGCCAGGAGGCCGACGCGGTCGGGCTCTACGACGAGGTGCTGACGCTCGATCCGCGCCAGCAAGTCGCGCTCGCCGACCGGGGATGGCTCGAACGTCTTGCCGGGCGCGACGCCCATTCCCAAAAGACGATCGTGATTGGAGACGCGTCGATCGCCCGCGCCGTCGCCGTCGATCCGCACTACGCGGACGCCCACGCGTACGAGGCGGTCGCGCTGTCACAAGACGAAGATCGTCTCACCGCCGCCACCCGGCAGATCGCGCTGATGGAAGCGGACCACCCATCCGACGCTCTGCTCGCGCAGTTCGCTCCGTCGCTCGTCGCGATCGAGAGGGCCGCGCACGTACCGGTGCCGCGCAACCTCGTCGTGTTCGCCAAACGACGCTGAACGCACCGGTCGGTCCGAGACCGATCGAAGACGCCCTATTTCACGCGGCGGAAACGCACCGCACTTGTCCACGCCGGCGGAAGCGGACGGATTGAAGGACGGAGAGGGGTGATCGAGTCCCTCGTCTGGGTGCGCAGCTCGGCGTGGTCAGCGCGCCTTCTGCTCCCGTCGCGCTCGCCACATGCGGATCAGTTTCCGGATGAGGAAGAACATCGGCGCACCTTTCGCTCAATCGCGCAGCGAACGTAGCCGCGTGACGACCAACGGGAATGCCTCGGTGATCGCCGCGACGTCGTCGTCGGTCGTCGACCAGCCGACAGAACAGCGTAGGGAGTGATCCGCGTCGACGCACATCGCCGCGAGCACCGGCGAGGGTTCGATCGCCTCGGAAGAGCAAGCGGATCCCGAGTGCACCGCGATCCCGGCCTGGTCGAGCCCGAGGAGAACGCCTTCGGCCTCGACGTCGGGAACGCCGAAGCAGACGATGTGCGGAGCGCGCCGTTCGAGGTCGCCGTAGGCGACGACTCCGTCGACTGAAAGCACCGACTTCGCGATGGCGTCGGTGAAGACGCGAGATCGCTCCGCGACGATCTCCATCGCGCCCGGTTCGGTGAGCGCCTCGGCGACGGCACCGAGCCCAACGATCGGCAGAAGCGGCTCCATTCCCGCCCGCCGGGCCCGCTCTTGATCGGAGCCGACGATCATCGGCGCCGCGCGTGAGCCCGACCGGACGACGAGCGCGCCGACACCCGACGGGGCACCGAATTTGTGGCCGGAGAGCGAGACGAAATCGGCGTCGAGCACACCGAGGTCGATCGGGAACTGTCCGACCGCTTGGCACGCGTCGACATGGACAGAGACGCCGGCTTCGTGGCATCGCCGCACGACTTCGGTCACCGGTTGCACCGTCCCGACTTCGTGGTTCGCGTACTGGCATTGCACGAGCGCGAGCGCGGGCGACCGACGCTTCAACACCTCGCCGAGGGAATCGACGTCGAATCGACCCAACCCGTCGACCCGCAAGGTGATCGTCCGAGCGAATTGCTCCGACGAGCGCGCGACGGCGGAGTGCTCGACGCCCGCGAGCGCGATGTGACCATCCGGTCTGGCGCGGGCGGCCGCGAAGGCGGCCCAGTTGGCGGCTTCTGTTCCAGACGAGGTGAACACCACCTGTCGCTCACGCACAGAGAGGAATCTCGCCAGCGCCGCCCGAGCGCGCTCGATCGCCTCGGAGACGATCCGCCCTTCGGTGTGCGGGCGGGACGGATCGCCGATGACACCGGCATCGATGGCCGCACGTATCGCGTCGGCGGCTTCAGGCCGAAGCGGCGCGCTCGACGCGAAGTCAAGGTAGTGACGCGCCATGCCGGCGCGGTTCAGCCGGCGACGCTCACGCAGGAGCGATCGCCGCGCGCCTTCGACGAGAGTTGGACCGGGATCTCGTCGCCACAAAGGCGCGCTAGCAGACCTCGCACCATGCCGCGGTCAACCGCGCAGAGCACAGGGTGCTCAAGGACGAGTTCGCCGAAAGGACAGTTTTCGCGGACGACCCACGTCGTTGCGTCGTGGTCTTCCGCGCGGGCGGCGAAGCCGTGCGCCGTGAGAGCATCGGCGACGGCTGACATCGCGGCGCGTAGGGAGCGCTTCGAGTCACCCGGCGCCATCTGGTCGGCGAGCGCACGTCCGTACTCCTCCCCGACGCCTTCGGCGAGGCGGTCTGCCTCCTCGGGACCGAGGGTGTCGAGGGCGCGCACGAGCAAGTTGATGACGAGGTCGTTCGGGCGGGGCGGCATCGGCACGTTCGTCTCACGGGCGGACGGGCGGTACTGCTTCGCGGGCCGTCCCGCGCCCGGCGCGGCGTGGTCGAGGCTCACCTCGAGGTAGCCGCCGGCGGCGAGCTTGTCGAGGTGATGACGGGCGACGTTCGGGTGCAGCGAGAACTCGAGCGCCACCTCGGTCGCCGTCACCCCGTCGTGTTCACGGGCGAACAAGTAGATGTGACGCCTCGTCGCGTCGCCGAACGCGGCGCTAACGGCGGCGACGGCCCCGGAGAACGAGTCGTCGTCGCGGAGATCGCTCTTTGGGGAGACGGCCGACGGTGTCGTGCCCACGCCATCATCGTACCTGGTAGATGCGTCGCATCCGGTGGTCGGACTGACCTGGTAGGAACGCGCGGCGTGGGAGGTGAATCGGACGCGGTTGAGCTGCGCGCCGCACTTTCGCTGGTCGAGGATCCCGCGCTCTTCTCCACCCTGGGCGACCTCGGCACGCTCGCCTCGCTGGCGGATGCGAACGGCAGCGCCGCGGTCTCCGTTCGCGTGCCCTACGACGATGTGCCCCGCCGGGAGGACCTCGCCCGGCGACTGAGGGACGCGGCGCGAGCCCACGGCGTCGCGGATCTTCACGTCGACTTCGAGTCGATGGACGAGCGTGCCCTCGATGCGCTCGGTGGGCGGATGCGGGAGATGGATCGGCCGACCGGCGCGCAACCCCTGGCGATCGCGGGACGCGTGCTCGCCGTCGCGTCGGGAAAGGGCGGCGTGGGGAAGTCGACGGTCACCGCCAACCTCGCGGTCGCGCTCGCCCGTGCCGGCCACTCGGTCGGGCTCTTGGACGCAGACGTCTACGGCTTCTCGATCCCACGGATGCTCGGTGCGTCCGTGCCGCCGCTCGTGCTCGGCCCGACCGTCGTTCCGGCCCTCGCGCACGGCGTCCGCTGCGTTTCGATGGGTTTCTTTGTCGAAGAGGACCGAGCCGTCGCATGGCGCGGACCGATGCTTCACAAAATGCTCGAGCAGTTCGTCAACGACGTCCATTGGGCGCATCCCGAGTTCCTCCTCATCGACATGCCGCCAGGAACAGGCGACGTCGCACTTTCGATCGCGCAGCAGGTACCGGGGTCAGAGCTGTACGTCGTCACAACTCCCCAGCGCGGGGCGGAGCGGGTTGCGCAGCGAGCTGGCGCCCTCGCGCGCGAACTGCACATCTCGATCCGGGGGGTCATCGAGAACATGAGTGCCTTCGAGACGCCGGATGGCACGAGATACGAGCTGTTCGGCAGGGGTGGAGGCGCAGAGCTCGCGAAGTCGCTCGGTGTCGAGCTTCTCGCGCAGATCCCGTTCGATCCCGCCGTGCGCGCCGGCGCCGACGAGGGCAGGCCGGCCGCCGTCGTCGACGAGACGGGAATCGTCGCGACCACATTTGGCGCGCTCGCGGAACGCGTCGCGGCGCTCGGACCGGCGCGCGTCTACCGGAGCGAGCTGCGGATCTCTTGACCTTGTGCCACGCCTTCGAGGAGTGCTCCAACAAGAGCTGTCTCGGGCGAGGCTGCGAGGAGTTCGTAGGCTCGCGCCTGCCATGACGGATCTCGGTCGACCCGGTGCCGATGACGGGTTCGTCAGTGAGCGCTCCGTCTTATGGGCGGCGACAATGCAGGGCTTCACTTCGAGCGTCGACCCGTCGATTCGTGTCGCGCACGAGATCGATGCACAGACACCTTTTACGGTCTCCGAGATTCGGCGCGAAGAACGCGAGGCAACCGAGGAAGAATCCCTCGCATCTGGCGCGACGCGAGCTGTCGGCGCGGGCAAACGCGAACGAACGGAGGAGCCTGATTCCCTGCGGACTTGCTTCGAGCGTGACCGCGACCGCGTGTTGCACTCCGCGGCGTTTCGCCGACTCGCCGGGAAAACGCAGGTGTTCATCGATCCCCTCGACCACCAGCGGACGCGGCTGACGCACGCGATGGAGGTCGCTCAGGTCGCCGGGGCCATCGCCCGGGCGACGCGGCTGAACGTCGACCTCGTCACCGCGGCGGCGCTTGCCCACGACTGCGGTCACGGCCCGGGAGGGCATCCGAGCGAGGACGCGTTCGGCCAGTTCATTCCCGGTGGATTCGACCACGCCACCTGGGGCGCAGATGTCGCTCTCATCCCACTCAATCTGTGTGCAGAGACGCTCGACGCCGTGCGGAACCACTCCTGGTCTCGTCCGGCACCGTCGACTGCCGAGGGATCCGTTGTCTCGTGGGCGGATCGCATCGCGTACGTCTGCCACGACTTCGAAGACGCGGTTTTGGCGCGGATCGTGAGGGCGACCGAGATCCCGGATCTCGTCTCCGAACGTTGCGGAACAACGCACGCTCGCCAGCTCTCGTCGCTCATCACCGCCGTGATCTCGACGATCGAGCGCGCCGGGATCGTCGGGATGGAGGACGAGATGGCGGACGCGCTCGCTGCCTTTCGGTCGTGGAACTACGAGCGCATCTATCTGCGCCCCGAATCGATCGAACAGGGCCGGCGGGTGAGGGCCCTGCTCGAGGGGCTGGTCGAGCGGTACGCGACGTCACCCGACCTCCTGCCGAGCGAGCACGCCGGGGACTACGACGCGCGCAGCGAGGCTGCGTACTTTGCCGCTGTCGCCTACGTCGCAGGCATGACTGATCGATTCGCCGTCGACGTCGCCCGACGGCTCCTCAACTGGCCGGAGGAGGATCTTCCCGCGCGGTTCACGGTACGAGCCGACTGACCTCGAATGCAGCGCCGACCCACGCGGCCCGCATCGTCCGCCGCATCGAGGTTGCTCGACCGGGGCTGACCGCCTTCGACCGCTAGCCGTTTCGTCTTGCCAGCACGGCCTTGATCCAGGTGCTGTAGAGGCCGTGCCACTCGAGGTCATCGAAGCCGGCGTCCCTCAGGAGGCGCTGCACGCGGCGCCTCGTCCGAGCCTTGCCGCGATGGGTCGTGACGAGCGTCGGGACGAGGAACATGTTGAACAGGTCCACAAGGACCAGTCGACCACCGGGCTTGAGGACGCGGGAGCATTCGGTGAGACCCAAGCGTTGGTCCGACCAGTGGTCGAACGACATGATCGCGGAGACCCAGTCGAACGCGCCGTCTTCGAATGGAAGGTGTTCCGCGCCCACCCTCGCGAGGTACGAGCATCGAGGATCGTTCGTCAGATCCGTTGCGACATCAATCATCGGAGCGGCGGGGTCGACGCCCACGAGCTCCTGCGCCTCGGGACAACGGATGGCGAGCGTTCGCAGGAAGTATCCCGTGCCGCAACCGATGTCGAGCGCTTTTTTGGGTTCGTCACCCGTGGACAGAACGAGGTCAACCGAGCGTTCGATGATCTGTTTGTGCAATCGTCCGCGCAATCCGTGTTCGTAGCTCTTCGCCCGTTCCTCGAAGGTTTCGATGTCGCGTCGGACGGACATGGTCTTAGCGACTCCTCAGGTGAGACGTGGAAAACGACACGACGAACCGATCTCGAACAGCTCGGGGTTTGACTCCTCAGTCAGTCGCTTTGGGTGCCGGTTTCGGTTTCGTCTCGGAAAGCCCCGAGTCGATTCCGGGGACGAGTCGGCGAATGCCGTCGAGCAGTTCCATCGGCACGACGATCTTCGTCGATTGCGAGGTGCCCACCTGCTTCAACGTGTCGAGATACTGCAAGACCATCGTCTTCTGGTCGAGAGTCTCCGCGACGGCAAGGATCTTCTCGAGGCCCTTCGAATATCCCTCGGCGTTCAAAATCGCAGACTGCCGTGACGCTTCGGCGGCGAGGATCGTCGCCTTCTGCTTTCCTTCGGCGATGTTGATCGCCGCCTGGGCCTCGCCTTCTGCGGAGAGAATCGCCGCGGCCTTCTGACCTTCTGCCTCGGTGACCTGCGCACGGCGTGTCCGTTCCGCCGACATCTGGCGAGTCATCGCCTCCAGTACCCCTGGCGGGGGATTCACCTCTCGGACTTCGACGCTCGTGACCTTCACGCCCCATCGTTCCGTGACGTCGTCGAGGCGCACTCGCAGCGAGGCGTTCATGTCTTCCCGCTTGGAAAGCACGTCGTCGAGCGCCATGTCGCCGACCACGCTGCGCAGCGTCGTTGCCGCGAGATTCAAGGCGGCGCCGGCGAAGTTCTGCACGGTCAGCACGGACATCGAAGGATCGACGACCTTGTAGAAGATGATGAAGTCGATTGAGATCGGCGCATTGTCCTTTGTGATGGCCGTCTGGTGGGGGATCTCGAGGAACTGCTCACGCAAGTCGACGAGCGTTGTGCGGTCGGTCACGGGATTGATGAACGCGATCCCCGGTCCGCGCACCCCGATCGCCCGCCCCAGGCGAAACAGGACGATGCGCTGATACTCGCGAATGATCTTCACTCCGCGGAGGGCGGCGATCAGACCCAGCCCGAGCACGACGGCGACGACGATGCCGATGATCACGATTCGTCTTTCCCTTCGTCAGGCCCGGACGCGGGGATCGCCCCCGGAGTGTGTTCGTTTTCGATCGCGTCCGGAATGGACGACGGAAGCTGTTCTTCTCCCCAGACCGTGAGGCGGATGCCTTCGGTACCGATCACTTGGACCCGGGCGCCTTCTTCGATGCGCCCGTTTAGCGAGGTCGCCGTCCAATTCTCCCCACGGACGCGGACGACACCGGAAGGATCGAGAATTCCGAGGGTCACGCCTTCCTTCCCGACGACGGAATGTGCCGACGCGGTCGCTCGCAGACGGGGATCCGAAAGGCCGCGCCACGCCATCGTTCCGACGCCGGCGGTGACGACGATGTCCGCCGAAAGGAGTGTGAGGACGAGCCCACCGGTGTTGCCGGTGCCGATGATTCCGATCAGCACCCCGGCTGCAGCGACACCGGCGATGGCGGCGATCGCGTGGGCGTGGTGACCGAGGTGGAACCCGAGAATCGACGCGAGGCCCACGACCCCGAGCAGGGCTCCCGCGAGGAACCACATCTGACCTCCAGGCGGCTTCGCGAGTCGAGTTCGCACGACCGCGCGCCGCGTGACGGAATTCTACCGGTGGCTGGGATTTTCGATCGCGGGATCGTGCGCCGTTCCTCGTACGATGGGCGCCAGCCCTTGAGAGAGGTGGAGCGTGGACGTTCGCATCGGCATCATCCAGACGACGAAAGAGCTCGACGTGGAGCTCGGCGACGACGCGTCGCGCGACCACATCCTGAAAGAGATCGAGGATGCCTTCGCGGAACCTGATGGTGTGCTGTGGCTCAGCGACCGTCGCGGCCGGCGGGTCGGCGTCCCGACGGCGAAGATTGCCTGGGTCGAGGTTGGTGGCGACGGCGAGGAGCGCCGGGTCGGATTCGGCGCGCCGTAAGCGACTCACTGAGGGTCGAGGTCACACGCCGCCATGCTCGACTACCACGTCCACCTTTGGCCGCACCCGGAAAGGGCTGATCCCCTCGAGCTGCGGCTTGAACGCCTCTCGGTGTATTGCGAGAACGCCCGGGCGGCGGGGGTCACAGAGATCGCCCTCACCGAGCATTTCTTTCGCTTTCGCCAGGGGCACGACTGCGTCGGCGACTTCTGGAAGGACGATCCGAACCCTTCGTTCGTCGCCACGATGGCGGCGTATTTCGCGCACCACGCGACCGCGGACCTCGACGCGTACGTTGAGGCGGCGCTGGCGGCGAAACGCGCTGGTCTGCCTGTGATCATCGGTCTCGAAGTCGACTACTACGCCGGACAGATGGACGTGGTCGGTGCGCTGTTGTCCGGTTACCCCTTTGACGTGCTTCTCGGCTCGGTCCACTGGATCGGCAATTGGAACTTCGATCTCACGAACGATGCCGTTTCGATGGCGGAGTGGGAGCGACGCGATGTCGCCGACGTTTGGCGCGCGTACACCGAGGCGCTCGCAGAACTCGCCGCGACAAGGAGTTGTGACGTCCTCGCGCACCCCGATTTCGTGAAGATGGTCGGGTACCGACCGTCACCTGCGGCGATCGACGAGTGTCACGATCGGATCGCGGAAGCCGCAGCGTCGTCTGGTATGGCGGCCGAGATCTCCTCGGGTGGATGGCGCTCTCCCGGCAACGAGGAGTACCCGGCGCCCGGCCTTCTCAATCGCCTCTTCGGCCGCGGTGTCCCTGTGACGACCGCCTCCGACGCCCACGGTCCGAAAAACGTCGCCTCACGATCGTCAGAGCTGCGAGAGATCGCGCTTGGAGCGGGGTATACGACGTTGCGCGCCTTTCGCGAACGGCGCGGGCACGACCACCCGATCGACGCCGAAGGGGAGAGCGCTCGATCAGACTCGGTCTGACCGAGTCGCGCCAGTTCGGCAGACGCCTCGGACTCGCGCCGAAGAACTCACTAGGACGCTCGGCGCCGAGAGGCGAGCCAGGCCTTGCGGAGCTTGCGGCGTTCCTCCTCCGACGCGCCGCCCCACACCCCGGATTCCTGGTTCGTCGCGAGCGCGAACTCGAGGCACTCCGTGCGCGCTGCGCACGCGAAGCAGACGGCTTTCGCCGCTTCGATCTGTTCGATCGCCTGGCCCGTTGTGCCGACGGGGAAGAAGAGGTCGGGGTCGGTGTCCTTGCATTCCGCTCGGTCACGCCAGTCATCGATGTCCCAGTCGATGGTGCGCGTCCACGTGAGCGCCACGCTTCCGCCCCGGCGACTCTCGATGAGCATCTGCCCTCCACCTTCGTGAACAACTTCACAAGGGCGGATCGGCCCCCAAAGCACACGAACCTGAAGATGCGATGACGTGCGCTCCCCGCGCCCTCTCCGGCCGAGACGAGATCGTAGGCGGGGAGGAGGTGGCGCACAAGGAGGGCGTCGTCCCTGGTCACATCATTGTGCACAGCTTCTACCAGGGATTTCCCCTGGTCTAATGCCACTGAGCGGGGCTTTTCTGAACTATCGTGCCGACGGCCCGCTCGTCACGGGGTCGTGAAAGGCGGCAGTGGGGTGCTGTTCCCGACGATTGACTTCGCGATCTTCTTCGGGATCGTCTTCCTCGGGAATTGGTTCCTCCGCCCGTACAAGGTCGCGTGGAAGATCTTCATCCTCGCGGCAAGTTATGTCTTTTACTCGTGGTGGGACTGGCGCTTCGTCTTCCTGCTCGCCGTCTCCACCGTGTTCACGACGACCGGCGCGATCCTCATCAACCGGGCACCAAATGAGCGCGCACGTCGCACGTTTCTCGTCGCGACGGTGATCTGCGAACTCGGGTTGCTCGGCTGGTTCAAGTACTACGGCTTCTTCTCGCTGACGGTCGACAACACGCTGAGGAAGATCGGCATCCACGGCGCACCCGTTCCCCTTTTGCAGATCACGTTGCCCGTCGGCATCTCGTTCTTCACCTTCATGGGGCTCTCGTATGTGATCGACGTCTACCGGCGGCGTCTTGAAGTCGCGCCGCCGCTTGACGTCGCCGTGTTCGTGGCGTTCTTCCCGCACCTCGTCGCGGGGCCGATCGTGCGAGGGTCCGACCTGCTCCCGCAGATCGTCCGCGCCGAAAAGCGCGACCCGCGCCGGCTGGAGATGCCCGAAGCCGCCTACCTCATCTTTGCGGGGTTGTTCAAGAAGGTCGTCGTCTCGAGCTACGTCGCGACCGCGATCGTGAATCCGGTCTTCAACTCGCCATCCGCGCACTCGGCTCCAGAGATCCTGCTCGCGACGTACGGCTACGCGGTCCAGATCTACTGCGACTTTTCCGGCTACACCGACATCGCGATCGGTTGCGCCCTGTTGTTGGGCTTCCGTTTCCCACAGAACTTCAACGCTCCCTATACCGCGCGTTCGCTGCAGGACTTCTGGCGCAGATGGCACATCACGCTTTCGACGTGGCTGCGGGATTACCTGTACGTCCCGCTCGGTGGCAATCGCGGCAAGAGCCGGCAGACGTACCGCAACATCATGATCACGATGCTGTTGGGTGGGCTCTGGCACGGTGCGGCGTGGACATTCGTGATCTGGGGAGGCATCCACGGGGTCGGCCAGAGCCTCGGACACATGCGCCGGTCGTGGCGGGCGAAGCACGGCCTTCCGCTCGAACGCGAGGGGACGTGGATCGTCGCCTGGGAGCGGTTTTTCACCTTCCAAGTCGTCTGCTTCGGGTGGATTTTCTTCCGTGCGAACTCGTTAAGCGACGCGACGACCTTGATCTCGCGGTTGTTCACGACGTGGGGACGGGCTGCCCCCCTCGTCCGTGCGCCGGTGATCTTGGCGATCGTTGGAGCGCTCGCTTTGCAGTACCTGCCAAAGGATCTGCCTCGGCGCGCCCAGGAAGCATTCGCCCAGATGCGGCTCGCTGCGAAAGGGGCGGTACTCGCCGCGTCGCTACTCGTCATCACGACGCTCGGGCCGCCTGGCGTCGCGCCGTTCATCTACTACCGGTTCTGAGTCGATGCCCAACGCCCAACATCCGAAGGACCCAGGTCAGCCGAGAAAGACGCGGCCGAAGCGGGCGACTGCTTCCGGCGGATCACAGACGTCGACCTCGAGGGCGTCGAGTGCCCGAACCTCCACGTCGCGGACGTCGACCTCGCGCAAATCGACTGCCCGGACTTCGTCGACCTCGCGCAAGGCTTCGCCGCGGACGACAAAGCCGCGAACAGCGGGGACACTCGCAACCAGCCCGCGGGTCACGCGAGCAACGCCTTCCGCAGCTCCGGCGTCGGCGAAGCGTCCACGCCGCGCGTCGCCTCAAAAAACGCCGAACACCGGCGCACGCGCGCCGGTCACCTCGGCGGGTTACGCGCTCGCCGTCGGCCTCCTGTGCTTCGCGCTATGGACGCTGTTCGACGCCCGCCAGCTGTTCAATTCCGCGAACGCATCGCCGCTCGGCGCTCGCCGATCCACAGCGATGGTGCTCCTTCGTCCGATCATGCGATTCGAAGACGTCTTCGGTCTCGACCGCCTCGTCGACGGGGGGAACCGCGCCCTTGGACGTCAAGGGACGCCGACGCTCGCGCACCCTGGAGGGTCGTTGTCCTCCACCACCACGACGCTCCCGGCAACGACCACGACAACGATCCCGCCGAAAATTGTCGCGGCGCTTCCTCCGATCCCACCGCACGTCACCGAGTTCTCGCCGAACCGCGGACGCGTTCCTGTTTCGCCGGCGCCACCGCCGGTGCTCGGCCCTCCTCCGATCGTGCAGCCGACACCGACGCGACCGCTCGTCATTCTCGATGTCGGCGATTCCATCGGCGAGGACCTCGGATATGGGCTGGACAACGTGATCGGGGCGAGCCCGAGGGTCCGCCTCGTGCTCGCGGCACAAGAGAGCACCGGTCTCGTTGACGCGGCGTATTACAACTGGCCGGCGCACCTGGAGGCCGACATCCAGCGCTACCACCCACGACTTGTCATCGTGATGCTCGGTGCGAACGACTGGAACGGCCTCTTGCAAAACAGCGTCGGCTACGCGGCGGGCAGCGCGCCGTGGCGTCAGATCTACGCGCAGCGTGTCGCGCAGATGATGTCAGAAGCGACGTCAGCGGGAGCGCACGTCATCTGGGTGGGGATGCCCATCATGGAGAACTCCGTGTTCTCCGCGGATATGGAGGTGGTGAACGCGATCTTCGAACAGCAGGCCACCCTCCACCCGGGGGTCGTCTATGTCCCGACCTGGGGGCTCTTTTCGACGCCCAGCGGCCATTACCTGACCTACGCCTCAGGTCCGCAAGGTCTCGTCCAGGTGCGGGCGTCTGACGGCGTGCACATCGCATTGCCGGGTGGCGGCGAGTACGTGGGAACGTACGTCGTCGAGCAGATCGAACGGCACTTCCACATCCGGATCTGAGCGCCGGCCCGCGCCCGCCAGGTCCCGCTAGTCCTTGTTCGCCCGCAAGAACGACTCACTCACGGAGGACTCGGCGAAGGCGCGGTCCTCCCAGCCGATCACCTCGACATACTTTCCCGGCTCGAGGGCTTTGTAGACCGAAAAGAAGTGGGAGATCCGGTCCTTGTCGTAATCCGACAAGTCGTCGACGTCGTGGATCGCCGCGCTGCGCGGGTCGCCGACGGGAACCGCGACGACCTTGTCGTCCGGGCCCTTTTCGTCGTTCATCCGGAACATCGCAACCGGGCGGGCGTGGATGACGCAACCGGGAAAGGTCGGCTCCTCGCAAATCACCATCGCGTCGAACGGATCGCCGTCCTCGCCCAAGGTGGCATCGATGTAGCCGTACTCGGTGGGGTACACCGTCGAGGTGTACAGCGTCCGATCGAGGTGGATGCGGCCGTCCTCGCCGACCTCGTACTTGTTACGCGATCCCTTGGGGATCTCGACGACGACGTCGAACTCCACGCCGGGCCTCCTTGTGATCGTCCGGGGTCGTCATGGTAGTGAAGGGACCCGCGCCGCCTCCAAGAGGAGCTCGACCAGCGCGGAGAGCAGCGGTTCGGGCGCGACGACGAGCGTCGCCTCTCCTTCGACGATTCCCTCGATCACCTTCGACGCCGCGCCCGCTTCGTCCGCGACGAGTTCTCCGGCGGCACTGTCCCATGGCTTCAGCGCTGTTTCGTAGAACGCGTCGACCCGTCCGGCTGCGACGTAGCAGCAGTCGAGCGAGGCCGATCCTGCGCGGCGGATGTCGCGCACGGCGGGGAGCACGACGGGCAAAAGACGCGCTTGGCGCACCCGCAGTTCCGACATGTACGAGAAGCCGGTCGCGACCAGTGCCTCGCCGAGCGTCGGCGACGCGAGCGGGCCGAGCAGCGATCCGTTGAGGTTCGATCCTCCGCGGCGAACCGCGGCGAAACATTCGTCGCGCACCGGTTCGTAGACGGCGCCCGCGATCACGCCATCGCCATCGGCGACGGCGACCGAGACGGTCCAGGCGGGGAAGGCGTAGACGAAGTTCGTCGTCCCGTCGATCGGGTCAACGAGCCAGGTCAACCCGGAGGTGCCAGATTCGCTGCTTCCCTCTTCGCCGAGGATTCCGTCGTTCGGGCGTAGTGCACGCAGTTGTTCGACGATGAACCGCTCCGAGGCGCGGTCGGTCTCTGTGGCGAGATCGGTCGCCGACGACTTGCGTGTCGCTTCCTCGACGAGTTCTGCGCGAGCCGGTCGATCACGGTCGGCTTGCAGCACGAGCTTTCCGGCTCCGATCGCGACGCCCTTCGCGATGGCGGCGAGTTCCTCGTACCCGGTCATCGGGCTCGCGTTCTGCGCGAGTGGGTGCGCGTCGCGCTTTGTGAGGTGGAAAGGCGCGTGAGTCGCGCGACGAGTACCTCCATGACGACGAGATCGGGCCATCCGGACTCGCCTCGCATCGCGGAGTCCGCGTCGGCGAGCAGCACGATCGCGCGAGCGATCTTGTCGTGCCCGAGGCGTCGGCTGTTGCGGAGCGCCTTACCGGCAGGGAACGGGTTCATCCCCGTCAACTCGGCGGCGTCCTTCTCGCTCGTCGCGTCCGAACCGTCGAGTCGCAAGGCGGCGCCGAAGTGGCGGTGGAGCGTGGCGAGCACCTGGAAGGGGCTCCGCATCCCCGGACCAAGCAGGCGATTGAGCGCGCGCAGCGCCTTGTCGACGGCGCCGGCGTCAATCGCGTCGGTGAGCTCCCACGGCGCGACCGAACCCGCGCTGCCGAGGAATGGCGTGATGTCGTCGACCGAGACTTTCGACTGTGCCCCGTACGCCGCCTCGAGCGTCGTCAAGATGCCGTCGAGTCGCGCCACGTCCTCGCCGAGGTGCTCCTCTAAGAGCTCGAGTGCGGCGTGGTCCGGACGGATCGGCGCCGACTTGATCCGTTGCGCGAACCACGCGGACCGGGCGCGCGCCCCGGTTGGGGGACTCGGGTCGATCACGAGTCCGTTCGCCGCGACCGCTCTCGCGATCGCCGCGGGCGCTTTTCTTCCCGGCGACGCGAGGACGAGGACGGCGGTATCGGAGGGCGTTCCAACAAAGGAGGCGACCTCTTTGACCTGCGCTTGGTCGAGCGGCGCCAGGTCACGTACGACAACGATGCGGCGTGAGCTGAACAACGGCGGCGTCCGGCAGGCATCCAGCACAGGGCCGAGCGCGAACGCCTCGGCGGGCTCCTGTCTCCCGATCTCGCCGTACTCCTCAAGGGGGATGGCGCCCTTATCGTCGAGCGACGTGAGCGCGGCGAGCAGCTCGGTGAGTTCTTGGCTGACGAGGCCGGCGTCCTCGCCGTGCACGAGGTAGGTGGGGTGCGGCTCCTTCGGTCCCCGCAAGTAGCCGTCGTTCACGCCGCGATGACCGCCGCGAGCGTGTCGACGACTCGTCTCGTGCGCCTCACGTCGTGGACGCGAACGACACGGCATCCTCCTGCCACGCCGAGTGCGACGGCGAGCAACGAAATGTCGTCACGGTGCTCAACGGGAAGCGCGAACAGGTCCCCGAGGAAACCCTTGTGTGACGCGGAGAGCAGCATCGGCTGACCGAGTCTCGCAAAACGTGGCGATGCGCGGAGGAGTTCGAGGGACTGCGACGAGTTCTTGCCGAGGTCCAAGCCGACGTCGAAGAGGATCCGCTCCTTCGGGATGCCGGCGAGGATCGCCATCTCCAGTCGGTCCTTCAAGAAGGAGGCGACGGCACCGACGACGTCGTCAGCTGGGTAACGCGGATCGGGGTCTTCGACGCGAGGTTGCAGTCGGATGTGCGTGGCGACCACCGAGGCGCCGTGGCGCGCCGCGACCGGAAGGTACTGAGGGTCCGCGAAACCGGAGATGTCGTTGCCGAGGCTCGCGCCGGCCGAAAAGCAGACGTCGGCCACTTTGGCTGACCAGGTGTCGACCGAGATCGGGATATCGACGCGGGCAGCGAGACCTGCGATCACCGGAAGCACGCGGTCGATCTCCTCGTTCGTCGGGACCGATGGGCCGGATCCCGCCTTCACCCCTCCCACGTCGACGATGTCGGCTCCCTCCTCGACGAGCTGGTCGGCGCGTTTCAAGGCAAGGTCCAACGCGAACGTCGCGCCGTGGTCGAAAAAGGAGTCGGGCGTGCGATTCACGATCCCCATCACGAGGGATTGGCTCGTGACATCGAAGCGCCGCGACCCGATCGCGAGGGCCTTCGGCGACGAAAAACGGACGACCCGGCCCGCGTGGTCGGCGGTCACCCCAAGTTCAGAAGAGCTGCGAGGCGAGCGAGCGCCGGAAGCGTTCGCGGTGGGGGTCGTCGACGGGCATCGTCTCCAGAAGGTCAAGGAATTCCTGCCGCGCCTCGTCGTTGCTACGGACCTGAGCGAGCAGCGCTTCGAGGCGTTCCTCGATCTGTGCACCAACGGGCGGGGCACCGTTTTTCGAAAGTCGCGCCGCCGCAGCGAGCCTCCGGATCCGCTCGTTCTCTGGGACTCGCTCCAAGAAGGCGAGCGCCTCGTCAGCATCGCCGCGCGCTAGGAGGAGTTCGGCGAGTTTGGCGACGCCCTCCTCGTGATCGGGATCGAGTTCGAGCGCGCTGCGGATCGATTCTTCGTCGCCTTTCGCGACGAGGAGATCGGCCTCCGAGGGTTCCGAGACGAGTCGGCCGACGAACTCCCGCACAGCGGGCTCGGGAAGTGCTCCGATAAAGCCGTCGACAACCTTGCCGTCGCGCAGCGCGTAGACGGCGGGGATCGACTGGACGCCGAACGCCGCGGAGATCTGTGGGTTCTCGTCGACGTTGACCTTCACCAGCGCAACCCCGCCGTCGGTCTCGTCGACGATCTTTTCGAGGATCGGCCCGAGCGTTCGGCACGGGCCGCACCAAGGCGCCCAGAGGTCGACGACGACCGGAACCTGCGACGAGCGCGTGACGACGTCATCCTCGAACGTCGCGTCAACAGTGTCGATGGCCATCAATCGACCATACCGGTTGACCTCGGGCTGCCCGCCCGTGGGCGCACTTCGTCCGACGTCCGGTGTCTCCATTTGTTCACCGGATTACTCTTTGGCGTTCCGCCGGGAACTGCGATTGCCAGGTCTGCCGCGAGGGGAGCGGTGTCTTTCGGGGGGTGGCCACGTTGGGGGTGGTATCGGGAGCAATCGAGATGGACGCCACGAGGGCGCGTTCTGAAAAAGGCCTGAAGGGCGGCGCGCTCGGTCTCATCTCGAGCACGGTCGTCGGCGTCGCTTCGACAGCCCCCGCCTACAGCCTGGCAGCGACGCTCGGCTTCGTCGTCGTGCTGATCGGCGTGAAGTCTCCAATCGTCACGATCCTCGCGTTCGTGCCGATGCTGCTCATCTCGATCGGCTACAACGAGCTCAACCGCGCGAACCCCGACTGCGGCACCACCTTCACCTGGGCGACGCGGGCCTTCAATGCGGTTCGACCATCTCGCCGTTCTCGCCGAAGCTCGCCAGCGCTCGGCTGGGCAGGGGGCTGGGGGATTGTTGCCGCCGACATCCTCGTCATGGCGAGCCTCGCCCAGATCGCCGGTCAGTACGTGTTCTTGCTCTTCAACACCAAAAGCATCGGGAGCGATCCCTCCAGTGGCTGGGTGTTGCTCGTCGGCATTCTCTGGATCGTCGCGATGACGGTGATTTGCTACGTCGGCATCGAAGTCTCGGCGAACTTCCAAAAGGCATTGCTCGGCATCGAGCTCACGATGCTCACCATCCTTGCGATCGTGGCGCTCGTGAAGGTCGGCAACGGCACCGCGCCGATCGGGCACCTCGCGGTCTCCGCGTCCTGGTTCAATCCTTTGAACGAGCCGATTTCCAGTTTTGCCCAGGGTCTCACGTTGATGCTCTTCATCTACTGGGGCTGGGACACGGCGGTGTCGGTGAACGAGGAGACGGCGAACCGGCGCGTCACCCCCGGGCGGGCGGCGGTCATCTCGACGTTCATCCTGCTCGCTATCTATCTGCTCGTCATCCTTTCGACGCAGGCGTACGCCGGAATCGGCACGACGGGGATCGGACTCGGCAACCCGGCGCACATCGGCGACGTCCTCTCTGTCCTCGGCGGCTCGATTTTCGGCACCTCCGGGTTCGGCAGCGTCCTCAGTCACCTGCTCTTGTTGATGGTGCTGAGCTCGGCGGCCGCCTCGACCCAGACGACGATCCTGCCGACGGCGAGGACGACGCTTTCGATGGCGGTGTTCCGCGCCATCCCCAAGAAGTTTGGGACGGTGAGTCGCCGCTTTCTCACCCCGACCGTGTCGACCGCCACGATGGGGGCGGTCTCGATCGTCCTTTACGTCGTCATGAACTACATCTCGAAGGGCGAAGTGATCGTCGATTCTGTGACCGCGCTCGGGATCTGGATCGCCTTCTACTACGGGCTGACCGGGCTCGCGTGTTTCGCGTACTACCGGAAGACCCTCACCGAAAGCTGGAGGCACTTATGGATGAGGGGGATCTTGCCCCTGCTCGGGTGGGCGATCATGTGGGCGATCGGCGGCTACAGCCTCGTCCTCGACTGGGGTCCCGGCAGCAGCGTCACGTCCTGGAGGGTGCCCGGCGTCCACTGGCACGTCGGCGGGGCGTTCGTCCTCGCCTTCGGTTCGATCGTCGTCGGCTTCATCCTCTATTTCGTCTACAAGGCGATCGCCCCGGCCTACTTCCGGGGTGAGGTGCTGAACCGGGATACGACGACCACCATCCCTGAGGATCTCGGAGAGGCCGTCGGCCTGTTCGGGATCGAGCCGGAGCCGGCGACCCCGACCACGACCCCGTCGTCGTAGGGGGGCCGATCCGAGGGTCGGGTCAGGCGACGAAGTACTTCGCCTGAGGGTGGTGGCAGACGATCGCGAGCGTCGTCTGTTCGGGTTCGAGCTGGAAGCCTTCGGAGACGCTGATTCCGATCCGGCCGGCGTCGAGCAGCTCGACGACCTTCGCATTGTCCTCGAGGTCCGGACAGGCCGGGTAGCCCCACGAGTAGCGCCCGCCGCGGTACTTCTGGCGGAAGAGCCCGGTGAGCGTCGGGCCGTCTTCTTGCGCGAAGCCCCACTCCTCGCGAATGCGGCGGTGCCACAGTTCGGCGAGCCCCTCGGTCATCTCGACCGAGAGTCCGTGCAGGGCGACGTAGTCGACGTAGCGGTCGGCGGCGAAGCGTTCGCGGGCTTTCGCGGAGGCGACGTCGCCCATCGTGACGACGAAGAACGACGCGTAGTCCACTTCGGGGTGATCGACTGGGCGGAAGAAATCCGCGATGCACAGGTACGGCGCTTCCCGCTGACGCGGGAAGCGGAAGCGAGTGAGCTCGGTCGTTCGCGTCGCGTCGGAGAAGACGACGAGATCCGGACCCTGTGAGCCGACCGCGTAGTACCCCCAGACGACTTGGGGGATGAGGATGTCCTCCGCCTTCGCCTCGTCGAGCCGGGAGCGCAGCTCGGCGCGGACGCGCTCTTTGAACTCCTCGTCGGACTCACCCGATTCCGGTCGGTATCCCCATTGGTTGCGGAAGAGCGCGGTTTCGTTGAGGTGGCCCCGCACGTCGTCGAGCGAGATGCCCTTCGCGACGCGCGCGCCGAGGAAGGGCGGGACGAAGACGGGGTTGTCATCGGCGACGTCGGGCGAGCGGTTCGGCAGCGTCGCCGGATCGACCCGCGCGAGCTTCGCGCTTTTGCGCTCGGGCAGTTTGCGCCCGGTCGGCTCGACGCCAAAGGACGGGTCGACGATCCCCGTGACCTTTTCCTCGATCAGCTTGTCGAGGGTGCGGAGACCCTCGAAGGCGTCCTTGCCGTAAAAGACTCGGCCGCCGTAGACGCTGCGGAGATCGCGCTCGACGTAGTTGCGCGTCAGGGCAGCGCCGCCGAGGAGCACCGGCACCGCGGTCGTCCCGCGACGGTTCATCTCCTCGAGGTTCTCACGCATGATCAACGTCGAGCGCACGAGCAACCCGCTCATGCCGATCGCGTCCGCCTCAACCTCGGTCGCCTTATCGAGGATCTCGTTTACGGGAACCTTGATCCCCAGGTTGAAGACGTCGTAGCCGTTGTTCGTCAGGATGATGTCGACGAGGTTCTTGCCGATGTCGTGGACGTCGCCTTTTACGGTCGCGAGCACAACGCGCCCTTTGCCACCCGAATCGGCGTGTTCCATGTGCGGTTCGAGGTACGAGACGGCCGCCTTCATCGTCTGGGCCGACTGCAAGACGAAGGGAAGCTGCATCTCGCCTGAAGCGAAGAGGTCCCCGACGACTTTCATGCCTCCCAAGAGGACCTCGTTCACGACGTCGAGCGCGCTGCGCTCTTCGAGCGCCTCGTCGAGGTCGGACTCGAGTCCGATGCGATCCCCGTCGATGATGCGTTGGCGGAGCCGACGATCGACGTCCCAGCCCGTGCGGTCCTCTTTCTGAACCGACGTCGACGTTGCGTCGGCGAACGCCTCGGTGAGCGCCACGAGCGGGTCGTATCCCTCCCCACGGCGGTCGTAGATCAGGTCGAGGCAGATCTTGCGGTGTTCGGGATCGATCTTGTGCAGCGGTGCGATCCGTCCGGCATGGACGATCGCCGCGTCGAGCCCGGCTTCGACGCACTCGTGCAGGAAGATCGCGTTCAGCACCTGGCGCGCGGCCGGGGCGAGGCCGAAGGAGACATTCGAGATGCCGAGCACGCAATGCACGCCGGGGATCTCCGCCTTGATGCGGCGGATCGCTTCGATCGTCTCGATGCCGTCCTTTCGGCTTTCTTCCATCCCGGTCGAGAGCGGCAACGCGAGCGTGTCGATGAACAGATCCGACGGTTCAAGTCCGTAACGGTCGACGGCGAGTTCGACGATCGCCTTTGCCGCACGCACCTTCCAGTCCGCGGTCCGCGCCTGTCCGTCCTCATCGATGCACGTGCAGATGACCGCGGCTCCGTGCTCCTTTGCGAGCGACAAGAAGGCATCGAGGCGCGTCCCTTCCGCGTCTCCGTCCTCTAGGTTGACGGAGTTGATGACGGCGCGCCCGCCGATGAGCTCGAGCGCGGTCCGGACGACGTTCGACTCGGTCGAGTCGATCACCACTGGGACCGTCGATTGGGTCCAGAGTCTGCTCAACACCTCGCGCATGTCTGAGACGCCGTCCGCCCCCGTGTAATCGACACAGACGTCGATCAGGTGCGCGCCCTCACGGACCTGATCGCGCGCCATCGCGGTAGTCGTCTCGAAGTCGCCGGCGAGCATCGCCTCGCGGAAGCGCTTCGATCCGTTCGCGTTCGTGCGTTCACCGATGACGAGGAACGACACGTCCTGGTCGAAGGGGACGAAGCTGTACAGAGACGCCGCGCCGGGTTCGAAGATGACGTCGCGCCGCTTTGCCTCGAGGCCGAAACACTTATCGACGACCGCTTCCAGGTGCGCGGGCGTCGTCCCACAACATCCGCCGATCACCGCGACGCCGAATTCGGTGGCAAAGCGGTAGAGGTGCTCGGCGAGCGCGTCGGGAGTGAGGTCGTAGTGCATCTTCCCGTCGACGACGGAAGGGAGACCGGCGTTCGGCATCGTCGAGATCGGCCGGCGCGAGTTTTCAGAGAGGTGACGAAGGGGCTCGTACATCTCGACCGGACCTGTCGCGCAGTTGATCCCGATGACATCGGGACCGAGCGCGTCGAGAGCGCACAGAGCAGCGCCAATCTCGGTGCCTGGGAGCATCCTGCCCGTGAGTTCGATCGTTACTTGCGCCTGCAGTGGAACCTGCCGACCCGTTGCGGTCATCGCCCGTCGACAGGCAACAAGCGCCGCCTTCGCTCCGAGCAGGTCGAACACCGTCTCGACGAGGAGGAGGTCGACTCCGCCTTCCAACAGCGCCCGGGCCTCGATCTCGTAGGCGTCGCGCAGGTCCGAGAAGCTGATCTGACCGAGGGAGGGAAACTTCGTGCCCGGACCGAGACTCCCTGCGACAAAGCGCGGCCGATCAGGTGTCGAGTAGTCGCGCGCGACTTCGACGGCGAGATCGGCAGACCGCCTCGCGAGTTCGGCGGCGCGGTCTGCGATCTGATACTCACCGAGCACGACGCCGAACGCACCGAACGAGTTCGTCTCGACGGCGTCGACACCGACATCGAAGAACGAGCGGTGCAGATCCTGGACGACGTCTGGTCTCGTCATCACGAGGGCTTCGTTGCAGCCTTCGAGCGCGGGGCTGCCGAAATCGTCAGGACCGAGCCCGCGGCAGCTGAAGGTTCGTCCCAGTGGCCCCGTCGAAGATGACGACGCGTTCCCGGAGAAGGTCCAGGTAACCAGCCATGAACGCAAAGGCTAATGGCCGAGTCGGCGACCGCTTCGGAGCCGCGCCGCTGAAGGGCGTCGCTCCCAAGCTCAGCTGCGGGCGAGCAACTCCTCGACGGCAACCGCGAATCGGGTCGCCGAACCATCGGAGCAGTTGAAGTAGAGGTTCGACTCGGTCACCTCGACCTCTATGAGCAACGGTGGCCGTCGTCGCTCGCCGCGATGTCGACCCCGGCGTAGAGCAGTCGCTCCGCGCCGCCTGGGACCGCCGCGAGGGCGGAGGCGGCGAACTCGAGGTCGGCGTCGGTTGGCTTTGTCGGTTCGATGATGTCGACCGTCAGCGAACCGGGAAGGAAGGGCCCGCGGGCTCCGAGAAGCGGTGGCTTGTAGATCGCATGGCTGAACTCTCGCCCGAGGTAGATCAGACTCCGCTCCCCGTCACGCTCAATGGCGTCGAGGTAGGGCTGCACCATCGCGGTCGCTCCTCGGTCGAGCAAAGCCGTGAGGTGGTCGAAGATTTCCTCGCGCTCGCCGGGGCCGAAGCGAGCGGACCCGATCCCTCCAGCACCGACGGTCGGCTTGACGACGATGTCGCCTTCGGGAAAATCGCAGCCGAGGTCGGTCGGGCCGTCGATCCAGATCGTCGGCACCGTCGGCACGCCGACCGCGTCGAGATCAGCGAGGTAGTGCTTGTCGGTGTTCCACTCGAGGATGTCCGCGGGGTTCGCGACACGATGAAGCGAGCGCGCCCAGCTGAGGAACTCGCCGCGTCGTTCGGGGTAATCCCACGTTGAGCGGACGACGACGAGAGCGAAGCTCGACCAATCGACCGTCTGGTCATCCCAACGGGCCGCTGTTGCCTCGAATCCGTGTTCGTTGAGCGCGCCGAGCGTCGAGTCGAGGTCCTGGTCGAACTCCAACCCGCGCGTAGCCGTTGCGATCGCGACGTGGGCGCGGTCGGTCACGGCGTGGATTCCAGGCGCATGCGTCGAAGTTAGTTCCGAGCTGTGGCGGCGACGGCCGGAGTGTCGATCGCCGATTCGTGCCGCGACTCGACGGAAACGGTCGACCGCACCCAATGGTCGTGGCACTTGCGCAGCGAGTCGGGGAGCCGCGACAACTGCTTCGCCGAAACCGGGGGCAGTCGCCGCCTTGAGGAGATCGCGTCGGACGCCTCGACCCGGACCATGCCAAAGTCGATCGCGCGGCTGACGGTGCGGAAGAACGGCGCGTGTCTGCCCGGCCGATCGCCAATTCCGACACTTCGCGCCACGTCGGACAAAACGAGGTCGGCACCTGTTGGCGAGAGGTCGAGTCTCCAGGCGAAGTGGCGCAGAAGCCACATCGTTGAAGGGCCGAGAACCGGCAACCAGAAGAGCTCTGCGTAGTGCGAGCGCGGATCGACGCCGCGGACTTCGAGCGAGGTTTCGACCCAGGCGACGAGGCGCACGGTAACTCGCCCGAAGATCTCGTCGAGTCCGATCACCGCGTCGTCTCCCGAGCCAATTTGGGACTGGCGGATCAGCACCACGCGAGCGTGGCCTCGTGGGATACCGCGCCGGCTACCACCGGACGAGACGCGAATCTCCTGCACACGTGGACGAACGTTCGCGAACGATTCACCGACTCGTCGCTGTTCGTCAGAGCTCCTGAAACCATGCTTACTGTGGAAGTGATGGATTGGCGACTGCGAATCACGAGAGAAGCAGCCCAACACCGATGACGGCGGAGATCGTTCTCGCGCTGGCGGTGTTCGGTGCCTGCGCGGTAGAGGCGGTCGAAGCGCTCACCCTCGTCGTCGCGTCCGGAACGACGCGGGGATGGCGCAGCGCGTTCGAGGGTACGGCGACCGCGCTCGTTGTCTTAGCGGTACTCATCGGAGCTGTCGGCGTGCCGCTCGTACACTACGTTCCGATCGACGTCTTGCGTGTCGTCGTCGGCGGACTGTTGCTAGTGCTCGGGCTGTCGTGGCTGCGAAAGGCGATCCTGCGCTCTTCGGGGCACATTGCGATGCACGACGAGGACGCGATCTACGCGCGCACGGTCGCGCGGCTATCGGACGGCACAGCGGTGCGGTCCGGTTACGACGGCCTCGGCTTCGTCGTCGCTTTCAAGGGCGTGCTCCTCGAAGGACTTGAGATCGTGCTGATCGTCATCAGCCTCGGATCCTCGTCACATCACCTCGGGCTCGCGGCGGCGATGGCGGGCGCGGCGGTGGTGGTGGTGTCCGGGATCGGCGTTCTCGTCGCTCGCCAGTTGCGCGAGGTGCCGGAGAACACGCTGAAGTTCGGCGTCGGAATCATGCTTTCGAGCTTCGGCGTCTTCTGGGTCGGCGAGGGTGTCGGGTTGTCCTGGCCGGGGTCCGACGCGATGATCCTCGCCCTCATCGCCGGTTTCCTTTTGTACTCCTACGGCCTCGTACGGTTCATGCGCTCGCAGCTTGGTGGTGCGGCGCAGGCCGACCGCGGGGTCAGAGTGGGTGAGACGTGAACCCAGTCGTGCGTGCGCTGCGCGGGTTCGGGATGTTCTGGTTCAACTTCCTGATCGGCGACACCCCGGAGATCTTCGTCGGCGTGCTCGTCGTGATTGGCGGAGCACTCTTGCTTCGCCACCATCAAGCGGCGGCGTTCGTCTATGTCATCGCGCTCGTCGCCATCATCTTGGGAGCGTCTGTCTACCGCGGACGGAGGCATGCGGAGCGGTAGGTCGCGGTCCTCACGGCCGCCCAAGACGCTGCGGAAACGGCGTTGCCTTTGGTCGGACGGATCGATTGCGGCGTGGAAATGCCGACCCCGCCGGTAGTGTTTCAACAAGCGATCGCTCCCTTTCAGATCAACGCGGGAGCGCGAGGTGCGACGTGGCGAATTTCCGTGAATTGATTGCCGAGGTGAAGGCGCAAATCCGCGAAGCGACTCCCCAAGCCGTCGCCGAGCGCCGCGACGACCCGGTGATGCTCGACGTGCGCGAGCCCGACGAGTACGCGGCAGGCGCGATCGAAGGCGCCCTCCATCTGCCACGGGGGATTCTCGAGCTCCAGGTCGAGGGACGGATTCCCGACAAGGGCCGTCCGATCGTCATCTACTGCGCCGGTGGAACGCGCTCAGCCCTCGCGGCGAAGGCGCTCGGCGAACTCGGCTACCGCGACGTCGTCTCGATGGCCGGTGGGTTCAACCGCTGGAAGGACGAAGGCCGCGCCTGGTCGGTGCCGAAGGTCCTCGACCCCTCCCAGCGCGAGCGCTACCAGCGCCACCTGTTGTTGCCCGAAATCGGCGTCGAGGGTCAACAAGAGCTCCTCGCGGCGCGCGTGCTCGTACTCGGCGCCGGGGGACTCGGCTCGCCGGCAGCGATCTACCTTGCCGCAGCGGGAGTGGGAACGATCGGCATCGTCGACATGGACGTCGTCGATGCGTCCAATCTGCAGCGTCAGATCCTCCACAACTCCGACCGCATCGGCGACCGCAAGGTCGACTCAGCGAAGCGCACGTTGAGCGCCCTCAATCCGGACGTGAACGTCGTCGTCCACGACGTGCGGCTCGGCGCGGACAACGTCGTCGACCTGCTTTCTCGATACGACCTCGTCGTCGATGGCACAGACAATTTTCCGACGCGTTACCTCGTGAACGACGCGTCGCTCCTCACGCGTGTGCCAGTCGTCCACGGCTCGATCTTCCGCTTCGAGGGCCAAGCGACCGTTTTCCACCCGTATGTCGGCCCCTGCTACCGGTGCCTCTTCCCGGAGCCCCCGCCAGCAGAGCTCGCACCGTCGTGCTCGGAAGCCGGGGTGCTCGGCGTGCTACCGGGCATCATCGGCTCCATTCAGGCCGTCGAGGCGATCAAGATGCTCGTCGGCTTCGGCGAGCCGCTCGTCGGAAGGTTGCTCTCCTACGACGCGCTCACCGAGGACATGCGGACGTACTCGTTCCGTCGCGACCCGTCCTGCCCGGCGTGCGGTGAGGACGCAGGTGAGATCGTGATTGCCGAATACGACGAGCTCTGCATGCCACATCCGAAACAGACCGCCTCGAACTCCTGAGCGTTACGCCCCGCTCCGTTAGAACCGTGCCGCGGCCGGCACGATCCGTTCGCCGATGATCTCGAGCGGAGTGATGGTCGAAACCCCGGCAACGCTGCCGTGGGCGACCGAGAAACCCAACTCCGCGAGTCGGTGAAGCTGTTCCAGAACTTGATCCACCCGTTCACCGTGTTCGCCGACGTCGAAATTGAAGACAACCGTCTTTTCGATCGCGTCGTAGTCGCGACCTTCCTTCTCGCAGTGCTCGCGTAAGACGTCGAGCTTGTGTTCGAGGTCGCCGCTGCCGAAGAGGTTGCACGCCTGCGCGTAGCGGGCGACGAGTCGGAGCGTCTTTCGTTCGCCCGAACCGCCGATAAGGATCGGGGGGTGGGGGCGCGAAAGGGCTTGCGGTGAGTTGAGCGTCCGCTCAAGGCGGTAGTGCTCGCCTTGATACGGGGAGTCCTTTTCGCTCCACATCTGCAGGCAGATCTGCAGAGCCTCTTCGAGACGCTCGAAGCGTTCGGCGACCGGGTAAAAAGGCAGGCCGAGGCCGTGCGCTTCCTCCTCGTTCCACGCCGCGCCGACGCCGAGCATCGCCCGACCGCCCGAGAGCACGTCGAGGGTGGTGACGATCTTCGCCAACAGCCCCGGTTCGCGGTAGACGACTCCTGTGACGAGCGTGAGGAGGCGGATGCGCGTCGTTCGGGCAGCGATGAACCCGAGCGTCGTGTAGGCCTCGAGCATTTCGAGCTCGGGTGGACCGATCACGCCGATCTGCCAGACGTGGTCCATCACGCTGATCCGATCGAATCCCGCCGACTCCGCGGCCACCGCGATTCGTCCCAGGTCGTTGCCGAGCTGAGCCGGGCCCCCGGGCCAGCTGAAGTTCGAAACGTGCAACCCAAGCTTCATCGAGTGCTCCTCGTGTCGCGCCCTGCCGAGGCTACGGCCTCATCGGCCGGCGAACGCGGGCGCGTCATCGCGGGTGTCCGAATCGTCGATTTCTCAGATGTTGCGGCGTCAGCCGTGCTGATATCTCGCGGCGGTCAGGCGCTGACGTTCCGCGACGTCGGTCGCGAGGTCGATCACCGTCCAAGCCATCGCCTTCGCGCCGTCGAGGAGCGCTTTGTCCGCGGTCGGCGTCGCACAGTAGACCGCGAACTCCGGTTGGTGATTGACGGCCCCTCTCGCGCCGATGTCGAGTGTCGGGTGGATGGCGGGCAGCGCCAGCGAGACATTTGCCATGTCCGTGGAAGCGACGAGCGCGCGTGAGAGGTCGGCGGCGAATTTCCTTCCGAGGGCCACGGCGTTCAGGCGGTATCGCTCGGCGATCGCGTCGTCGGTACGGAACTCCGAGTACGTGGGGCCGCCGGGCAAGAGCTCGACGGTCGCGCCCGTGGCAAGGGCGCCCGCTTCGAAGCAGGCCCGCACGCGAGGCTCCCATTCATTTAGACCCTCGAGTGATCGCGAGCGAATGTAGTAGGCGGCTTCGGTGAGTCCGGGAATGATGTTCGGGGCGGCGCCGCCGTTCGTCACGATCCCGTGCACTTGGTCGTCGCGTTTCGCGTGTTGGCGCAACAGCCCGACACCGACTTGTGCGATCGTCAGCGCGTCGGCGGCATTGATGCCGAGTTCGGGAAAGCCCGAGGCGTGTGCCTCCTTGCCGTGGTAGCGGACGATGAGGTGCGACACGGCGCGTACCGGCATCTGGACGAGCTCTGAGGGCGCCGGGTGCACCATCATTGCCGCCCCGAGGCCGTCGAACGCCCCTGCCTCGAGCATCTTGATCTTGCCCCCGCCACCTTCTTCGGCGGGAGTGCCGAGCACCCGGACGGCGATGCCGAGCTCATCGGCGACTTGCGCGAGCGCGACGCCCGCACCCACTCCTGCGGCGGCGATGACGTTGTGGCCGCACGCGTGTCCAACGCCCGGGAGCGCGTCGTATTCGCAGCAGATGCCGATCTCCGGGTTGCCCGAGCCGATCGACGCCGAAAAGGCGGTGTCGAGCCGGCCGACGCCGAAGTCGACGTCGAATCCGGCGCGGGCAAGTTCGTCGGCGCACCAATGGGACGCGAGTTCCTCCTCGAAGCCGAGTTCGGGATGGGAGTGGATCTCGTGTGAGAGGGCGACGAGGCGGTCGGAGATCGCGTCGACCGCAGACGCCGCGCGCTCTTTCATTGAATCGGACTGGCCAGAGTTCATGTTGCCTCGATCACAGCGATCAAGTCGCCGGGACCGACCGAGTCTCCGCGCGCGACTCGCAGATCGCGAACCACTCCGACCGTCGTCGCCCGTATCGGGTTTTCCATTTTCATCGCCTCGAGCACGCAGAGAATCGTTCCGACTTCGACGGTATCGCCAACGGCGACACGCACATCGGTGATCGTCCCCTGCATCGGCGCGGTCACGGTGCCGTCAGCGGCCGCGGTGGAGCCGTGGGCGTGGCGTCGGCGTGTGGCCACGGAACCGGCGGTCGCCGTCGGTTCGGGAACGAACAGCCGCACCGCGTACCGCCGCCCGTCGACTTCGGCGTCGACGGTGCGCAGCACCTTGCCGTCTGGTCCGGGGGATCCTTCTTGGAGAAAAGGCTCGATTTGCGAAAGGTCGAGGCGCTCCTCGACGAGCCGCGTCGACTGCGTACCGGCGATGAAGTCGTCGTTCATCAAGATCGCGCTGAGGGCGGGGATCGTCGTCGCCACGCCCTCGATCTCGGTCTCCGAGAGGGCGCGCAGCATCCGCCGGCGCGCGTCCTCGCGGTCCTCTCCCCAGGCGATCAGCTTCGCGACGAGGTTGTCGTAATCAGGGCTGACGGTGTCGCCCTGCTCGTAGCCGACGTCGTTGCGAACGCCGAAGCCGCCGGCTTGTCGGAAACGTGTGATCCGGCCCGGGCTCGGCAGGAACGCTCCGTAGGCCGGATCCTCGGCGTTGATCCGGCATTCGATGGCGTGGCCGTGATGCTCGATGTCGCTCTGGGAGAACGCGAGTGGTTCACCGGCGGCGATCCGCAACTGCGTCGCGACAAGATCGATCCCCGTCACGAACTCTGTGACGGGGTGCTCGACCTGCAGGCGGGTGTTCATCTCCAAGAAATAGAAGTTCCCGTCCTCGTACAGGAATTCGACGGTCCCAGCCCCCTCGTAGTCGCAGGCCTGCGCGAGCCGGATCGCGGCTTCACCCATCGCGTTGCGAACCCCGTCGTCGAGTCGTGCCGCCGGCGTTTCTTCAACGAGCTTTTGATGGCGTCGCTGGCTCGAACAGTCGCGCTCGCCGAGGAACACCGCTTGGCCGTGACGATCCACGACGATCTGCATTTCGATGTGGCGGGGCCAGGCGAGGTACCGCTCGAGGTACACCTCGTCACGACCGAACGCCGCTTCGGCTTCACGTTGTGCGGAAGCCAAGGTCGCGTCGATTTCCTCCGGCCGTGTCACGACTCGCATGCCCCGGCCGCCACCGCCGTACGCGGCCTTGATGGCGATCGGGAATCCGTATTCGACGGCGAAATCCGCGACGTCCCTCGGCGACCTCACGGCGTCGTTGCGACCGGGAACCCCGGCTACGCCCACGCGTTCGGCGGTCGCGCGCGCGGTGATCTTCGACCCCATCTGTTCGATCGCCTCCGGGCGCGGTCCGATGAACGTCGCCCCGACTTGCGTGACGGCTCGAGCGAATTCGGCGTTCTCTGAGAGGAATCCGTAACCGGGATGGACGGCGTCGGCGCCCGACCTGCGTATCGCTTCGACGACTGCCTCGATGTTCAGGTACGTGTCGGCCGGCCCACCCGGACCCAGTGCATAGGCCTCGTCACAGAACCGGACGTGGAGCGCGTCGCGGTCAGCGTCGGAGTAGACGGCAGCGGAGGAGATCCCGAGCTCTCGACACGTGCGCGCGACGCGGACCGCGATCTCGGCTCGATTCGCGATCAGCACCTTTTCGAACACGCGATCTGCTCCGTCGTATCGTGCGCCGTGCAGGGAATCGGTCGCCAGACGACAACGCCCGGGTCGGCGCTCGCCCAGCCGGGCAGGCTACTTCGAGGCTCATGATCTTCTCGAATGTCATCCGCTTTGACATCATCGATTCGACGAATCGGTACGTCTCGGAGCAGGCGAAGAACGGCGCGCCCGAAGGGCTCGTCGCGGTCGCGGACGAACAGCTTTCAGGACGCGGACGACTCGGCAGGGCGTGGGTCGCGAACAAAGGCGAGGCGCTGTTGTGCTCGATGCTTTTCCGTCCACCCTTGCGGACGAACGAGATGTTCGTCATGCCGATTCTCGTTTCCCTGGCCGGATCCGATGCTGCGGGCGAGCTCGCCGGGGTTCCGATCGACTGCAAGTGGCCGAACGACCTCGTCTACGCGGAGCGCAAACTCGGCGGGGTACTCGCCGAGTTCGTCGGCGCGCCCGATGATCGTCCTCCCGCGATCGTCGTCGGTGTCGGCATCAATCTCGTGTGGTCGGCCGGTTCGGCGAGGCGGTCGGGCTTGGAGCACGCCGCGATGGCGCCGATCGGCCTTGCGGAGATCGCCGGCCGTGCGATCGGCCGCGACGGCCTGCTCGCCGCGCTGCTTTCAAGACTGGACGAGCGGTATTCGACGATCGCCGATGCTGGCGCCCCGGCGCGGATCGTGCGCGAGTACTCCCAGCGCTGCGAAACCATCGGCAGGCTTGTGCGAGTCGCGACGGCGTCGTCGACCTTCGTCGGCCGAGCCGTGGGACTGGCCGACGACGGCCGGTTGCTCGTCGAGACCGACGGCGATGTGGCGCGAATCGAAGCAGCGGACGTCGTCCATCTGCGCGAACACTGACGTCGCAGCCCCGGCGGCTTCGTGTCAGTTCTGTACCCTTGGGCGGATGCGACTCCTCGTCACCGGTGGTGCCGGCTTCATCGGTTCGAATTTCGTTCGCTATCTCGTCAGGACTCGACCCGATGACCACGTCATCGTCCTGGACGCGCTGACCTACGCCGGAAACCGGATGAGCCTCGAGCCGCTCGAGGAAAGCGCAGGGGTGACTTTCGTGGAGGGTGACATCGGTGATCTGAGCCTCGTCGAGTCGATCCTCTCCGCGGAGCACATCTCTACCGTCGTCAACTTCGCGGCGGAGTCGCATAACAGCCTCGCCGTGCTCGACCCAGCTCGCTTTTTTCGGACGAACGTGCTCGGGACCCAGCAGCTGTGCGAGGCGGCGCGCAGGGTCGGGGTGGAACGCTTCCATCACATCTCGACGTGCGAGGTCTACGGCGACCTCGCACTCGACAGCTCGGAGTCGTTCTCCGAGGAATCGCCGTACCGCCCACGGACCCCCTACAACGCGTCGAAGGCCGGCTCCGATCACGTCGTTCGCTCCTACGGTGAGACCTTCGGACTGCCGATCACGATCACGAATTGCTGCAACAACTACGGGGCTTACCAGTTCCCCGAAAAGGTGATCCCGCTCTTCATCACGCGAGCGCTCTCCGGTGAGCCGCTTCCCCTCTACGCGTCGGTCGAGAACCGACGCGAGTGGCTGCACGTCGAGGACCACAGCGCGGCGATCGTCGCCGTTCTCACGAACGGACGGGTCGGCGAGACGTACAACGTCGGCTCGGGGTTCGAGGCTTCGATCGAACAGGTCGCCGACGCGGTCCTCGCAGCGCTCGGTGCGTCGCCGTCGCTGAAGACCATCGTTCCGGACCGCCCGGGACATGACCGCCGTTATCTGCTCGATTCCTCGAAGATCCGCGGCGAGCTCGGATGGCGCGCCGAGACGCCCTTCGAGATCGGATTGAAAGAGACGGTCGCGTGGTACCGGGACAACGAATCGTGGTGGCGCCCGCTCATCGGCCGTTCTCCCGTCGAGGAGGGTGCATGGGGTGACGACTCGCCCATTTCCTCCGACTCAGGACAGGCGAAGGGCTGAACGCGATGCGCGTCCTCGTCACGGGGGCGAACGGACAGGTCGGCTCCGAGGTCCTCGCTGAGATCGAGCGCCGCAACGCCTCGCTCACGAAGGGTCGGCCGATCGACGTGCTCGCGGCCGGCCATGACGTGCTCGACGTCGCGAAGCGCGACGAGGTGATGGGAGCGCTCTACGCGTTCGCCCCCGACCTCGTCATCCACCTCGCGGCGTTCACGGCTGTTGATCGTTGTGAACAGGAGCCGGGCCTCGCCTTTTCGGTGAACGCCCTCGGGACGCGCAACATCGTCGACGCAGCGAGGCGTTGCGGCGCGCACGTCGCCTATGTCTCGACGGATTACGTGTTCGATGGTGAGCTCGATCGTCCGTACAACGAATGGGACACGACACGACCGATCTCGGTCTATGGCGCGTCGAAGCTCGCCGGAGAGGACGAACTCGATGCGGGTGACCTTGTCGTTCGGACGTCCTGGATTGTCGGACGGTTCGGCTCGAACTTCGTGAAGACCGTGGTCGCGATGTCGAGGGAAGAAAGGCCGCTGCGCTTTGTCGACGACCAACACGGCTGTCCGACGATCGCGAGCGATCTCGCCCCGATGCTCCTCACGCTGGCGCTCGAAGGCTGGCGTGGCTGCGTCCACGTGACGAACCAGGGACCGACGACGTGGTTCGAATTCGCACGCGAGATCGTCGGGCTTGCGGGCGGAGACCCCGATTCGGTCGAAGCGATATCGACCGCGGAACTCGATCCCCCCCGTGCTGCTCATCGTCCGAAGAACTCTGTGCTCGACAACGCGGCACTGCGGTTGTCGGGCATCGAGTTGCTGCCGGACTGGCAAGAGTCGACGGCGAAGCTCGTCGCTGAACTCGGCGCGTGAGCGGCATTCCTCTCGCCAACACCGACCTCGTGACGACGGTCGACGTCGTGATCGTCAATTTCAACGGAGGGACATCGCTCACCGAAGCGGTGCGCTCACTGCGCGGCGCCGGGGCGCGGCGAGTTGTCGTCGTCGACAACGCATCGAGGGACAACTCCATTCGTCGACTCGCCGAGGAAGATGCCGCGGCGCTCATCGTGAGTGAACGGGCGAATCGCGGCTACGGAACGGCGGCGAACCGCGGCGTAGCGGTTTGTGACGCGCCCTATGTGTTGGTCATGAACCCTGACGTCGAGGTCGCACGGGACACGTTGCGGATCCTCGCAACGACCCTTGACGAGCAGCACGACGTCGGCGTCGTCGGTCCGCGGATCGTCGACGTGGACGGCACGACCTATCCCTCCGCGCGCCGCTTCCCGAGTCTCGCCCTCGGCGCGGCGCACGCCTTTCTCGGGTTGTTCTGGCCGCACAACTCGTGGTCGACGAAGTACCGCAATGAGCCACGACGACCAGCGAAACTCGTCGCGAGGGATGCCGACTGGGTATCCGGGGCGTGTGCGCTCGTCCGCAAGGTGGCGTTTGACAGCGTCGGCGGTTTCGACGAGGGGTACTTCATGTACGTCGAGGACCTCGATCTCTGCTGGCGACTGCACCAGGCCGGCTGGCGGGTGCGGTACGAGCCGCAGGCGGCGGCGACGCACGTCCAGGGGCTGTCGACGCGCGTCGAGCCGTACAAGATGCTCGTCGCCCATCACCGTTCCACCTGGCGGTTTGCCGCGAAATCGATGACTGGCCGCAAGCGACCGCTCCTCGTTCTCGTCGGCGCCGGGCTCGTCGTGCGATTCGTGGCAGCGGTCGGCAAGCAGACCGTCGACGAGGTCGCGCGCCGTCGGACCTGATTGGAGGACGCACGCCGCCGGTGCTGCTGTCGTCACCCGGCGTGCGACCGGCACAGGCCATGCACCGAGATGGCCCCAAACGACCCATGAGTAGACTTTCGCAACCATGGCGAGGGGTTCTTTCGGGCGTACCGTCGCGCGCGCAGCCTCGAGTGGCGGCAGTCGCAGCTACCGGGCGCGTCCGCCCGCGTTGTGGTACCTGCTCATGATCGCCATCGTCGTCGTCGGCGTCGGGCTCATCGCCTACAGCCGTAACGAAGCGCTGCACCCCGCTGCGGCGAAGGTTGGTCCGTCGCTCACCGACAACTGGCAGGCAGCGCTTGGCATCGACATCTGCGGGACGATCAAGCCGAACCTCCCGGTGAGCACGAACCTTGCGTCGACGGGAATACGCACCTTCGGCAACGGCCTGATCGACGCCGCGCCCGACGTCTCATCGTCGCCGGCCAAATTCGAAGGCGCGAAGGCAACGCTTGGTCTTTTCGCGAAGAACTACGCGGGCTTCACCTTGACGGCGACGGAGCTCGGTTACCCGGGCAAACACGAGAAGATCTACAAGAACGGCGAGTCGTGCACCGGCAAGCTGAAAGGCAAGAGCACGCTCGTCGCGAGGGTGTGGGCTTCACCCACGGCGACGAGCTCGAGCCTTGTCACCGACCCGGCGACGATCCACATCACGAACGGCGAGATGATCACCGTCGCATTCGTCCCATCCGGCACGACGATCCCTCAACCGTCATCGAAGGGCGCGCTCGAAACGGCGATCGGAACTCCGAGTAGCAGCTCGAAGAAGAAGTAGACCGGATCGAAAGGCGAAGGCTCGCGTTCGATGCAGGCGGTAGTGCTCGTCGGAGGTGAAGGGACACGACTTCGTCCGCTCACCTACGACATCCCCAAGCCGATGCTGCCGATCGTCGGCCGACCGATCATCGCAAGAGTCGTCGAATGGCTCGCCCTCTACGGCGTGACGCGCGCCGTGCTTGCATTGGGGTACCGACCGGATCCGTTCTTGGAGGCGTTCCCCGAGGCGACCTGGGAGGGCGTGGATCTCCTCTACTCGACGGAACCCGCTCCCTTGGACACGGCAGGCGCGATCGCATACGCCGCGGACTTCGCGGGGATGTCGGGGGAGCGCATCGTCGTACTGAACGGTGACGTGCTCACCGACCTCGATTTTTCGAAGCTCCTCGCCTACCACGAGGAGCGAGGCGGGGCAGCGACGATCGCGTTGACGCCCGTCGCCGATCCTTCCCCGTACGGGGTCGTCGCGGTCGATGAAGACGGCAGGATCCTCACGTTCGTCGAGAAGCCACCACCTGGAACGGCACCCTCGAACCTGATCAACGCGGGGACGTACATCTTCGAACCCGAAGCACTCGATGCGATCGAGCGCGGTCGGCCGGTCTCGGTTGAGCGCGACATCCTGCCCGGCCTCGCCTCGAAGGGCGCCCTCTACGCCGCCGATTCAGATGCCTACTGGATCGACACCGGGACCCCCGCGCGTTACATCGCGGCACAGCTCGACGTGGTCGCCGGTTTCCGGCCGAACGTGATCCTGCCGGAGTGTTCGGCGCGCGGGCCCGGAATACTTGAAGCGCCCGGCGCGACGGTGCGCGGCGAGGTCCATCGGAACACGTTCGTCGGGGGTCACGCGACGATCGAGCCAGGAGCACTCGTCGAGAACGCGATCATCTCCGCGGCGGTGCGCATCGGCGAAGGAGCGAAGGTGCGCAACTCGGTTCTCCTTCGGGATGCGTTCGTCGACCAGGGCGCGACGATCGAAGACTCGATCGTCGGCCCGCACAGCGTGATCGGAGCGAGCGCTGTGGTCATCGGCTGTGTCGTCGGCGCGAATCACACGGTCGCCGAGTCCGCCGTCATAGTCGACGAACGCCGTCCTTACTGAGCGCGTGTGCGTGCGCTAGTCACCGGCGGGTCCGGTTTCATCGGCTCGCACCTCGTCGATCGCCTGCTGCGCGAGGGTCATTCCGTCGATGTCGTCGACGACCTGTCCTCGGGTTCGATCGCGAACCTCTCCGCGGCCCGCGAGTTCCGTCGGGAGCTGCGGTTCCACCAGGTGGACGTGCGCGACACGATGGTGACCGAGCTCATCGTGCGGAGACAGCCAGAGGTTGTGTTCCACCTCGCCGCCCAGGCGAGCGTGGTGGCCTCGATCGCCGATCCTGGTCTCGACGCCGAGGTGAACGTCGTCGGCAGCGTCCGCGTCATCGAAGGCGCGTTGCGCGCCGGCGCGAAGAAGATCGTCTACGCGGCGAGCGGAGGGACGCTCTACGGCGAAGCGCGGCGAGCGGCTGATGAGACCCAGACCTACCGGCCGCTTTCGCCATATGGGGTCGCGAAGAAGATCGTTCTCGATTACCTCTTCGCGTATCGCGAGCGCTGTGGCCTCGAGTTCACCGCGCTCGCGCTCGCGAACGTGTACGGCCCGCGCCAGCGTTCGGATGGAGAGGGGGGGGTTATTGCGATCTTTGCGTCCGAGCTCGTCGCCGGTGTGCCGTCGACGATCGACGGTGACGGGAGCCAGATCCGCGACTTCGTCTACGTCGACGACGTCGTCGATGCGTTTGTGCGCGCGGGCGCGAAAGGTGGCGGTCTCGTCTGCAACATCGGCACGGGGAAGGGGACGACGGTCAAACGGCTGTACGCGCTGATGGCGGAAGCAGCGGGTTCAGAGATGGCGCCGCGTTTCGGGCCGCGCCGCACCGGCGACGTGCGCGCGAACGTGCTGTCGCCCGAACGCTCCCGACTGCACCTCGGATGGCGTCCGTTCACCTCGTTGCGCGACGGGCTTTCGGCCACCCTCGGCGACGCCGCCGAGCGCTCGTCCGCGGGCTCAAGACGATGATCACGGTCCTCGCCGGGGGTGTCGGCGCCGCGAAATTCCTCGAGGGGCTGGTGCGCGTCGTCCCGCAAACCGAGATCGTCGTCGTCGGTAACACCGGCGACGACGCCGCCGTCCACGGACTGCACGTCAGCCCCGACCTTGACACCGTCACGTACACGCTCGCGGGCGCGTCGAACCGCGAGATGGGCTGGGGGATCGCCGGCGACACGTTCGCGGCGATGGGCGCACTAGACCGGTACGGATCGGCGACGTGGTTCCGCCTCGGTGACCTCGACCTTGCGACGCATCTGTACCGGACCGAACGACTGGCGGCGGGGGCGTCGTTGTCGGAAGTGACGGCGGAGATCACGCGCGCCTGGGGGATCGCACTCCGCCTGCTGCCGATGTCCGACGACGCGGTGCGGACGGTGCTCACGTTGAAAAGCGGCGAAGTCGTCGAGTTCCAGGAGTACTTCGTCCATCGTCGACACTCCGATCCGGTGCGATCGGTCGAGTTTCGGGGCGCGAGCACTGCACGACCGGCGCCGGGTGTCATCGACGCAGTCGAGGGGGCCGACGTTGTCCTCCTCGCACCGTCGAACCCCGTGTTATCGCTCGGTCCGATTCTCGCCGTTGAAGGTTTGGCCGAGGCGTTGCAGCGGCGTCGAGAGCGCGTCGTCGCGGTCTCGCCAATCGTCGATGGACGCGCGCTGAAAGGGCCGGCCGACCACTTGCTCGAGGAGCTCGGTCACGAGGCATCGGCGCTCGGTGTGGCGCGCCTGCTCGCGCCGGTCTCGGGTTCCTTCCTCCTCGATGTCACCGACGCGCCGCTCGAACGCGCCACCAGGGCCGAGGGAGTGCGTGTCCTTGTCACCGAGACGGTGATGGAGACGCCGGGCATCGCCGCCGATCTCGCGAAACGTGCCCTCGATTTCGTCGGGTCGCAATGACGTCTTCGACGCTCTCGGTGATCCCGGTCGAGGGCCTGCCGGAAATCGCGCCCGGGGCCCAGCTCGGCGAGGTCGTCGCGGCGATCGAAGATCTGCGCGCTCGGGACGTCGTGGTCGTCACCCAGAAGATCGTCTCGAAGGCCGAGGGTCGCATCGTCGCCATCGATCACGACGACGCGGACGCGAAACGAAGACTCGCCGAATCCGAAGCGGCGCGTGTCCTACGCCGTCGCGGTGACCTCGTCGTCACCGAAACTCGGCACGGGTTCGTCTGTGCGAACTCAGGTGTTGATCTTTCGAACGTCGAAGGCGACAACGCCGTGTTGCTGCCGGTCGATCCCGACCGTTCGGCGCGCAAGATCCGCGAGGCGGTTCGTGTCTCACGAGGAATTGAGATCGGCGTGATCGTCTCGGACACCTTCGGTCGGCCGTGGCGACGCGGACTCGTCGATGTGGCGATCGGCTGCGCCGGGATCGCGGCGGTCGTCGACCTGCGCGGTCAGGTCGACGGAACCGGCCGTGAGCTCGTCGCGACCGAGATGTGCGTCGCCGACGAGATCGCTGCTGCGGCCGAGCTCGTCATGGGAAAGGCCGCGCACGTCCCGGTCGCGATCGTGCGCGGGGTCGACGGATCCTGGCTGCGCGACTCCTCCGTCGCCGAGGAGATCGTGCGCGCGTATGCGGACGACCTGTTCCGATGAACGCCCGAGGGCACCAAAGGCGCGGCCGGTGACGGCGCTCGACGTCGCCATCGTCGCCGAGCCTTTGCGCCGTCCGGTGCCGGGCGGAATCGGGACCTACACCCGCGGGCTTGTGGGCGCGTTGCGCGCGTCGTCCTCGGACGTCGCGGTGTCGTGCCGCCTCATCGTGTCACGCGCCCCGCGACTGCCCGACCCCCTCGACGAGCTCGGCGTGCCGATCGCCGCTTCGTTGCTGCCCGATGCCGCGCTCGTCCGAGCGTGGGATCTCGGCCTCGCAAGGGTCGGAGGCGGGAGCGACGTAGTCCATGCGGTATCGCTCATGGCGCCGCCGTCCCGGGCGCCGCTCTCGGTCGCGGTCCACGACATCGCCTTCCGTCTCGTGCCCGAGGCATTCCCGCGTCGCGGTCGTATCTGGCACGAGCGAGCCTTACGTCGCGTCGAGCGACACGCGCAGGTCGTGATCGTGCCTTCGGCGACGACGAAAGACGCGCTCGCGCACGAGGGTTTCCACTTCGATGACCGGATCGTCGTCATCGAGTACGGCTCCGACCACCTTCCCCCCGGCGACGAAGCGGCGACGAAAGGCGTGCTCCACCGGCTCGGCGTGGGAGGCGAGTACCTGCTCGCGGTCGGCACGTTGGAGCCGAGAAAGAACCTCTCACGGCTTGTCGCCGCGTACGAAAGGGCACGTGGAGAGCTCCCCGAACCGTTCCCGCTCGTGGTCGTCGGGCCTCACGGGTGGGGTCGGGGAGCGCCGGTTTCGACGTCCGGCGTCGTCTTCGCCGGCACGGTGAACGGCTCTGTGCTCGCAGGGCTCTATCAGCTCGCACTGGCGTGCTGTTACGTGCCGCTAACCGAGGGGTTTGGTTTTCCCGTTGTCGAGGCGATGCGCCTTGGTACGCCCGTTATCGCGTCCGCGGTGCCGAGCGCGGGCGGCGCCGCCCTCGAGGTCGACCCGCTCGACACCGACGCGATCGCCGACGCCATCGTGCGGGTGGGAAATGACCAAGCTCTGCGGGACCGACTCGCCGCCGCAGGTGCCGAACGAGTGGCGGGGCTCACGTGGGCGGCGACGGCGGCGGCACACGTGCGCACCTGGACGAGCATCGCTGGGAAGGACGCGTGAGCGCCGAGTCGCTGGGTTCGGACCAACTCGAGGTCGCGATCGATGTCTCGGCGATCCCCGCGGCGCTGTCGGGCGCGGGGCAGTACGCCTGGAACGTCGCGTCCGGTCTCGCCTTGCAATCGGCCGTCGAGGTCGATCTCCTCACACGGCACGCCGACGTCACGCGGTGGAAGAACGCCATGCCCCGAGCTCGCCTTGCCGCCGTCGCACCCGATCGGACTCCCGCCCGAGTTCTGTTCGGTGAGTTCGCGCTCGGCTCCGCCGCGGCGCGCAGCTTTCCTTCGGCACAGGTGTTCTTCGGTCCGCACTACTCGATGCCGAAGCACCTCGCGATCCCGGCGGTCGTGACGATCCACGACCTCACGTTGATCGAACATCCGGAATGGCACGAACGCGCGAAGAGCGCCTACTTCCGGCGCGCGATTGCCTACGCGGCGCAGAACGCGGCAGAGCTGATCTGTGTGAGCGAGCGCACTGCGCAGCGGCTGCGCGCCCTTACCCGGCCAAAGGGCGAGGTGCGAGTTGTGCCGCACGGCGTCGACCACGCGCACTTCGGACCGCAAGAACCGACTCCCGGTTTCGATGCCGCGATCCTCGATCGCCTCGGTGTGTCAAGGCCGTATCTGCTCCACGTCGGCACGCTCGAGCCGAGAAAGAACGTGCCCGGGCTCATCGCCGCCTTCGACGCGATCGCCGCGGAGCACGCCGGGCTCTCCTTGGTCCTCGCCGGGGTGCCGGCGTGGGGCGCGAAGGATGCACGAGCCGCCGCGTCGCGGGCGCTCGCCTCGGGGCGGATAGTGGAGCTCGGATTCGTCGACCAGGCCGAATTACCTTCGCTCTTGCGCGGCGCGGCCGCCGTGGCGTACCCGTCGTTCTCGGAAGGCTTCGGTCTGCCCGCCTTGGAGGCGCTCGCCTGTGGCGTGCCCCTCGTCACCTCGGAAAACACTGTGATGGCGGACCTCGTCGACGAGGCCGGCGTGCTTGTCGACCCGCACGACCCCGCTTCGATCGCGACGGGCCTCAGTGCCGCGTTGCGCGACGACGGTGAGGCGGCGGCCCGCCGGGCGCGTGGCTTCGAGGTTGCGGGGGCGTTCAGCTGGGAACGATCCATCGACGGACATCTCGACGCCCTGCGCGCCGCCCTGCAGTAGCGGGGGTACCGATCGGGGGCTTCGCGCGCGAGCGTCGACGCCGTGAGTGGCCGATCACCCTCGTCACCGGGAAGGGAGGCCTCGGATCGTCATGAAATCCCAACTCGGACTTCTGGGATGAGGCAGTAGGTTCGGGCGTATGGAGGCGACGTGCGCGCGTTCGTGACCGGGGCGACGGGCTTCGTCGGCACCTGGCTCAGCCGCCATCTCGAGGAAATGGGGGACGAGGCGTTCGCGCTCGGCGAAGGAATCGACGTCACCGACACCCCCGCCGTGGCGGCGAGCATCGCCGCCGCTTCCCCCGACGTCATCTACCACCTCGCCGCGCTGACCCACGTCGGCGACTCCTGGGAAGCACCGGAGGAGACGTTCCGGGTGAACGCGATGGGGACGCTGTCGGTGCTCGAAGCCGCTCGCAAGGCACAGCGAACCCCCCGCGTCATCCTTGTGAGTTCCGCCGAGGTGTACGGTCCCGGCGAGTCGGCACCGATCGAGGAGTCGATGCCGTTGCGACCCGTGACCCCTTATGCGGCGAGCAAGGTCGCTGCGGAGTTCCTCGGTCTGCAGGCGCATCTTGGGCGCGGCATCGAGGTGGTGAGGGCGCGCCCGTTCAACCACGTCGGCCCGGGTCAGTCGCCGAACTTCGTGATCGCCGCACTCGCGAAGCGGCTCGTCGAAGCCGAGCGCGCCGGCGCGCTCGAGGTGAGCGTCGGCGACTTGAGTCCGGCACGGGACTTCACCGACGTGCGTGACGTCGTGCGCGCCTATCGGCTGCTCGCTGAGTACGGCGAGCCGGGCGAGGCGTACAACGTCTGTTCGGGTGAGGCGGTCGCGATTGCCACGGTCTTTGACGAGCTCGTGATGCTGGCGGACCACCAGGTGAAGGCGGTCGTCGATCCGATGCTGTTGCGCCCGGTCGACGTTCCGGTCCTGGTCGGCGACGCGAAGAAGCTCGTCTCGTTGACCGGCTGGTCGCGAACCATCCCGCTCGAGACCACCTTGAAAGATGTCCTCGCGGATGCAAGGAGCCGCTGGTAGCGGAGCGCCGCGGCAGGATAACGCGTTGAGCTGGACTTTTCTCCGCTTGGGAGCCGCCGAGTAGCCTGTCCGGCCGATGCCGGAGGAACACGCGCCACCGGTCGTCGCGGTCGTCGTCGCCTCCGACTCAGGACCCTGGCTCGAAGAGACCCTCTCTTCGCTCGCCACCCAGGACTACGACAACCTGACGACCATCGTCGTCGACGCCGCGAGCGAACGTTCGCTCGCCCCCCGCGTCGCCAAGGTGACCCCGACCTTCTACTTCGCCCGCCTTGAGGAGAACCGTGGCTACGGCCCGAGCGCGAACGCCGTGCTCGACCTCGCCGAAGGTGCCGCGTACTACCTGTTCTGCCACGACGACGTTGTGCTCGAGCCGGACACGGTGCGACGACTCGTCGAAGAGGCGTTCCGGTCGAACTCCGGACTCGTCGGCCCGAAGCTCGTCGATCCCGACGAGCCGGACCGGATCCTGCAGCTCGGCCTCGACATGGACCGCTTCGGCGCGCCGGTCCGCCGCGTCGAGCGACGGGAGTTCGACCAGGCGCAGCACGACGAAGCACGCGAGGTCTTCGCGGTTCCCGGTGGCTGCCTGCTCGTGCGCGCCGACCTGTTCGAGACGATCGGCGGATTCGACGACGAGATCTCGATGTTTGGCGAGGACATCGATCTCGCTTGGCGGGCGCGCATCGCCGGTGCACGGGTCTCGATCACACCGCTCGCGACCGTCCGTCACCTGGAGGCGACCGCGGCGCGTCGCCGGCCGATGCCCGAGGCGCGTGCGCTCCAGTGGCGACACGAACTCCGCGCCGTGCTGAAGAACTACTCGGCGACGCGCCGATGGCGCGTCCTCACGCAGCTCGCCGCCCTCAGCACGCTCGAATTCGGGTACTTCGTCGCGATCGGCCGATCACGGCGCGCCCGCGAGGTCGTCGACGCGTGGCGGTGGAATTTCGCGAGCGAGCGCCACCTGCACGAAGCGCGCGCCGAAGTCGCGGCGTCACGGCGTCTCTCGGACCGCATCGTGTTGCGGCTCGCGATCCGCAGTTCGTTCCGCTTCCTGCGCGCCGCGCGCGCTCACGCTGAGGACGCGGTGGTGCGCAGGAGCGTTCGCCGCGACATGCGGCGACATCCGGCGGGAAAGCTCGACGCTCCGTTGCGGCCCCGCTCGGTGACGATCGGCGCGGTCATCGCCGGAGCGGTGATCCTCATCGGGTCGCGGCTCTTGCTCGTCGGCCATCTCCCCTTGATCGGGACGTACCTCCCGATCCCGGGTCCTGGGAAACTGCTCGGCGACTATCTCGGCGGATCCGCCGGTCCGGGCAACGGTCCCGTCGGGCCGGTCTCACCCGCCTACGCCTTTTTCGGTCTTGCCGGCCTCGTGTTCGGCGGCGCGATGGGCTTCGTCTTGAAGCTCGCGATGGTCGGCGCGGTCGTCGCCGGCGCGTTCGGCGTCGGCCGCCTGGTGCGACCGCTCGGCTCATCGCTGGCGCGGCTCGCGGCGGCGATCGCCTACCTCTTCCTTCCCCTGCTTGCCGACGATCTCGGCCGCGCGGCCCTTCCTTCACTCGCCGTCTACGGGGTGATGCCCTACATCGTGCAGCGCCTCGCCCGGTCGAGCGGACTCCCGCCGTACGCCGTTCGGGACCAGCGCCTTTGGTCACCGGCCGCGGCGTACGACGCGCTCGTCCTCGGGGTGCTCGTCGCGGTCGGTGGTGCGTTCGCGCCGAGCACCGTGCTCGCCACCGTGGCGTGCGCGGCGGGACTGGCCCTCGTCTGCGCGCTCTCGGGATCGTCCCGAGCCGCAGCCCGCACGGTCGCAGTGACGGTCTCTTCGATCGTGGTGGCCTTCGTCTTGTGCTTCCCGTGGTCGCTCACCTTCGTGCAGCCCGGTGCGAACGCGTCGGTGTTCTTCGGCGTGCAACGGACCGGCACCCGCGTTGCCGACCTCGCCGCCCTGTCGCGCTTCGACCTCGGTCCGATCGGTCACAGCCCGCTCGCGTACGGCCTCCTCGTCGCGTCGGCATTCGTGCTGTTCGTCGGTGGCGCGCAACGGTTCGCGTGGGGGGCGCGTTTTTGGGGGGCCGGGGTGTTCTCTCTCGGCGTCGCCTGGGCGGCGGGCGAGGGATACCTCGCGGCGGGAGGCGGGGCGGGACGCACGCTCGTCACCCCCGTCGCCGTCTGCGTCGCGGCGGCGGTCGGACTCGGTGTGGCCTCGCTCGAGGGTGAGGTCGCCGAAGCGCGCTTTGGTTGGCGCCATGCGGCGAGCGCCGCCTTCGTCATCGTCGGTGTGCTCGGCATCCTCCCTGTCCTCGGCGAGAGCCCCGGTGGCCGCTGGGAGCTGCCCCAGACCGGCTATGACGCCGTGCTGTCGGGCATCGCCGGTTCGAAGGGCGGCCTCTCCTCGGGGCGGGTGTTGTGGCTCGGCGCGCCGGACGCGGTGCCGGGCAACGGTTGGCAACTCCGGCCGGGCTTCGAAGAGATGCTCACCTCCTCGCTGTTGCCCGACGCGACGGCGATCTATCCGAGTGCGAACCCCGGCACGGCACGGCTCATCGGCGGCGACATCGCCGACGCCGAACTCGGAAGGACCGTCGAGCTCGGGCTGCTGCTCCGCCGTGAACAGGTGGCGGCGCTCGTCGTCCCGACGGCGTTCGCGCCGCAGCTCGTCGGCGCGGCATCGCAGACGGCGGCGCCACCACCCGGCGATCTCCTCAGCTCCCTCCAGAACCAAGAGGACCTGCGCGAGCTGCCCGGCGAGGGCGGGGCAGTGGTGTTCGAGAACACCGCCTGGACCCTGCGTCCGCCTTCGCACCACGGGCGCGCCACGCCGCTGCCGGTTCCGAAGGGGTCGACTCCGGGCGTGCTCCGCAGCCTCGGGGTTGTCGGCGCGATCGTGGCGTGGTTCGCGTGCGCGGCGGCCGCGTGGTCCCGGCGCCGTCGGTCGGCGAGGGACCGCCGACGCCGGCGCGAACGGGTGACTGCCCCACCCGAGCCCGCGCACGAACCGATCCTCGTGCGAGAGGCGGTCGGCTGATGCCGGACCTCGCGCAGCGAAAGACGCGCCGGGCCATTGTCTTGGTGACGCTCGCCGCGCTCGGCGCGGCGGTGATCGCGGCGAGCGTCGCGGTCCACCCGCCCAAGGTGCGCGGCGCACTCGCCGCCGAAGCGGCGGTCGTGGCGCACGATCCGGGGGCGGAGTCTTCGATGTGGTCGTGCGCGGGGCCGCTGCCGATCGGCAGCGCGACGGTGCATTCGGCGATCGAACTGACGAACTCCGCGCCCGTGCCGGTCGCCGCGCAGTTCTCGTTCGCGACGGGGTCGGGAGCCGTCAGCGCCGGACGTGTCGTCGTTCCTTCGGCGGGCGTCGTCGTCCTGCGTCCCCCCGCGGTCGCGCGACCGGGCTACGCGGCGGCGCGCGTCGTCGCGCAGGGAGCGGGCCTGAGCGTCGTCGAGGTCGTGCATTCAACCGAGGGACCGGACGCCGCGTCGTGCACACCGTCCACGGCGACGACCGCCTATCTCGTCGCGGGCGACACCCGCAAGAGCGACGACGTCACGCTTTCGCTCTACGACCCCGGTGCGACGCCGGCGGTCGCGAGCGTGACCGTGGCGACACCGAGCGGCGTGCAGTCACCTCCCGCGCTGCAGGGCCTACCCGTCGGCGCGGGCCAGATCGCGACGTACGCGATCGCAGAACGTGTCCCGTTCGCCTCCGAGCTCGGGATCACCGTGCGCTCTTCGGCCGGCAGCCTCGTCGTCGGATCACTCTCGTCGACGCGCGTCGACGGCACCGGCTTCGACGCGCTCGAGCCGGGGATCGCTTCTCCTTCGCCGGTTTGGTCGTTCGCCGCCGCCCCGACCGGGCCCGCCGCGCAGCAGACGATCGACTTGCTGAATCCGTCGCGAACGACGGCCAAAGTGGCCGTCGCCGATTCGACCTCGAACGGAACCGCGCGCCTCGGTGTCGTCGTCGCGCCGGGGGCGGTCGCGCGCGTCGCGTTGCCGACCGAACCGAAGGCGCGGGCACTCGGTTCGGTCGAGATCTCCGTCGTCCGCGGCGTGCCCATCGTCGCCGCCCGCTCCACGATCGTCGGGGCGGTGATCCCCGCCGCGCAGCTGCCGGAGCAGAATCCGATCCTGCGCGCCCGGCGCGCCCTCCATCTCGTCGCGCGCACGCCGGTCGGCTACACCGTGACGAACGGCGCCCCACGCGACGCGTCGCGCTGGGTCGTCGGCGGGGGAGAAAAGGACCGCGAGAACGCGACCGAACTCGTCGTCACGAATCCGAACGCCAGCGCTTCGCTGGTGACGATTCGCCCCGTTGGGTCATCCTCGCCGTGGATCTCGAAACTCGTCGTGAACGGCGGGACCTCGGCCGTCGTCGACCTCGCCGACCTCGCCGAGGCGACGGGGCGGTTCGGGCTCGACGTGCAGGCGAGCGAGCCGGTGGTCGCGACGGGAACGGTCTACGCGAGCGGGTCGACGGGGTTCACGTCGCCGGCTGCCATCCCGCTCGGCTGAGTCGCGGCGGAGCCGCCGCCGTTCGAAGTCGAGCTTGCGCCGGCCGGGACGGGAACCGGTGCGCCGCCGCGGATCCCGCCGATGACGTGCACCGCCTCGGGCGTTTCGCCGTGAACCGGGCGGCCGAAGGCAGTGTCGATGATCTTCGCCACCTCGGCGCCGTCGATCGTTTCCCGCTCGAGCAGAGCCTTCGCGACGAGTTCGAGACCGGAGCGGTGCTGAGAGAGGATGTCGCGGGCGCGGTCTTCTTGCTCGCGCAGGATGCGGGCGATCTCCTCGTCGACGACTCGGCTCGTGTCCTCGGAGTAGTCCCGCGTGTGCATGAGGTCTTCACCGAGGAACACCGTCCCCTGCGATCCCCACGCCATCGGACCGACGCGCTCTGACATGCCCCATTCACGGACCATCTTCCGGGCGAGCTCGGTATTGCGCTGCAGGTCGTCGCTCGCGCCCGTCGACAGGTCGCCGTAGATGATGAGCTCGGCGACGCGTCCGCCCATCCGCACGCAGAGCGAGTCCTCGATGTACTCACGCCGGTAGATGTGGCGCTCCTCGATCGGCAGCTGCTGGGTGACCCCGAGGGCGAGACCAGTCGGGATGATGCTCACCTTCAACAGCGGGTCGGCGAAGGGGAGCACGTACGACAAGATCGCGTGCCCCGTCTCGTGGTACGCGATGCGCTCTTTCTCCGCGTCGGAGAGCACCAGCGACTCACGCTGCTGGCCCATGAGGACCCGGTCGCGCGACGCGTCGAAGTCCTTCATCTCGATGACCTGACTGCCGCGGCGCACCGCGTGCAGCGCCGCCTCGTTGACGAGGTTGGCGAGGTCGGCGCCACTCATCCCCGGGGTGCCGCGGGCGACGAGCTGCAGGTCGACGTCTGGGCCGATCCGCTTGTCGCGGCAGTGGACCTGCAGGATCGGCACGCGCTCTGAGAGGTCAGGCAGCGGGACGACGATCTGGCGGTCGAAACGCCCCGGTCGCAACAGGGCGGGGTCCAAGATGTCGGGACGGTTCGTCGCCGCCATCATGACGACGCCCTCTGCCGAGTCGAAGCCGTCCATCTCCGAAAGCATCTGGTTGAGTGTCTGTTCGCGCTCGTCGTGCCCGCCGCCGAGGCCGGCGCCGCGCTTTCTGCCGATCGAGTCGATCTCGTCAACGAAGATGATCGCCGGTGCCTGCTTGCGCGCCGTCATGAACAGGTCGCGCACCCGGCTCGCGCCGACGCCGACGAACATCTCCATGAAGTCCGAGCCGCTCACCGACAAGAACGGCACGCCAGCCTCACCAGCGACGGCGCGGGCGAGGAGCGTCTTGCCGGTGCCGGGAGGCCCGACCAACAGCACCCCCTTCGGGATGCGCGCGCCGATTTCACGGAAGCGCCCGGGCGACTTCAAGAACTCGACGATCTCGGAGATCTCTTGTTTCACCCCCGCGTAGCCGGCGACGTCGGCGAAGGTCGTGCGGGGACGTTCGGTCGAGTAGACCTTCGCCCGGCTGCGCCCGATCGACATGATCCCGGTCATCTGCCCCTGGGCTCGCCGCTGCATCCAGATGAGGAAGCCGACGATGAGGACGACGGGCAGCAAATAGATGATGATCGTCGGGATGATGCTCGAGCCGGGCGTCACGAAATGCACCTTGGCGCCCGACGCCTGCAGCGCCGAGATCTCGGCCTGGGTCGGCACCTCTGGGCCGGTCGTCGAGTAGGCCTCGCCGCCGCTGTACCCCACTTTGTAGAAGCCCGAGATCGCGCCGGACGAGTTGTTGACGTTGATCGTGCTGAACTCTTTGGTGGACAGGTCGTGCTGGAACGTGCTCCAACTGATCTGGTGCGCGTTGGAGCGGGAGAGGAACGACGAGCCGAACAAGACGAGCACGAGCACGACGACGAGCCCGGCGATCACCCATCGCCAGGTGTTGTCACCGGTTTGTCCGGGGCCGCCCGGGCCCTGGTTGTTCTGCTGACGGAGATCGTCAGGCCGCCTGCTCACCGCTTTATCGTACGCCTGGCCTGGCAGATTTCTGGTCGTTACTGCCGAGGAGAAGACCGTGAGCGCTCTCGTCTCCCGCGGTCACGGCGCGCGACCAGGCGTTGAAGGCGCGAACTCCTACGGCCTCGGGTTCGCGCTCGGCGGTGCGGCGCTTGGTTACGTGCTCGGATCGGTCGGCGTCGCCGCCTACGACAAGGCGTCGCACGTGGCGACCGGGGCGGTCACTTTCGGTGGCAACGTCGTCAGCCTCCTTGGATTGTGGATCGGGTTCGTCGGCGCGGCGATCCTCGCGGTGCGCAGCCGACCACGCGCACCGGGCACGTCGATCGTCGGATCGCTCCGCGACGAGCTGGGATTTTCGATCCGCCCCTGGCCCGACATCCCCCTCGGCATCGCCGTGGGACTCGCCGCCCAGCTCGCGCTGGTGCCGCTTTTGGAGCTGCCGCTCGTGCCGTTCGTTCCGCGCCTGTTCCACCGCATCTCCCAGCCGGCGCGCTCGCTCACCGACCACGTCCACGGCCCGGGGCTCGTCCTCATCGGCCTTCTTGTCTGCGTCGGCAGTCCGATCGTCGAGGAGGTCTTCTTTCGCGGCCTCCTCTTGCGCTCGCTGATCGGCGTGTTCGTGCAGCGGTCGCGCCGGTGGGCGGTCATCGCCGCCATCGTCCTCACGGGCGTGCTGTTCGGCCTCGCTCACTTCGAGGCGCTCGAGCTGCTCGCGTTGAGCGGGTTCGGGATGGTGCTCGGTGTGCTCGCCACACGATCCGGCCGGCTCGGACCGGGCATCGTCGCTCACATCTCGTTCAACGCCCTCGCGTTCTTCACGATCGCGTCGCTTCGCAGCTGAAGCGGCAGTCGCAGCTCCCCGTCCGACGCCATCGCCAAGGGTTTGGCGAAGGAGCGTTGATAGCGTTCGACGCCGTGGCGGGGACCGAAGCGCTCGATCGCATCTTCAAGGCGTACGACGTGCGTGGGGTCGTGCCGAGTGACCTCGATCGAAGGCGGGCGTTCGCGATCGGCTACGCGTTCGCGCGCTTTGCCAAAGAGCGTGATGGTGACATCCCGGTGATCGTCGCCCACGACATGCGGACGTCGGGCGAGGAGCTCGCGGCGGCGTTCGGTGCGGGTGTCGAAGACGCCGGCGGCGCGCAGTGCGCGATCGGCCTTGCGTCGACGGACCTGTTGTACTTCGTGTCCGGACGGCGGCCCGGTCCCGGAGCGATGCTCACCGCCTCGCACAACCCACCCGAGTGGAATGGGATCAAGTTCTGCCTGTCCGGGGCGCGCCCCGTCGCCCAGGATTCGGGGCTCGCGGAGATCAAGGTCTTCGCCGAGACCCGACTCGCGTCGGTACCAGAAGACGTCGACGCCCCCCCGGCGGTGCGCGATCCGCGCGACTGGGTCGGGGAGTTCGCCGACCACGTGCGCAGCTTCGTCGATGTGAAGGCGCTGAAGCCGCTCGCCGTCGTCGCCGATACCGCGAACGGCATGGGAGGACTCATCGCGCCGGCGGTATTCAGCGACCTCCCGTGCTCGCTCGATCTCCTCTACGCCGATCTGGACGGCACGTTCCCGAACCACCCGGCGAATCCGATCGATCCCGAAAATCTGGCGGACTTGCAGGCGCGCATCGTCGAAACCGGCGCCGACGTCGGGCTCGCCTTCGACGGCGACGCCGACCGGGTGTTCCTCGTCGACGAGGCTGGCGGGCCGTTGACGGGGTCGACGACGACGGCGATCGTCGCGAGTTCGATCCTCGACAAGAACCCCGGGGCGACCGTGCTCTACAACCTCATTTGCTCGCGGACGGTTCCCGAGGTGATCGCCGAGCACGGCGGGGTGGGCATCCGCACTCGCGTCGGTCACTCGTTCATCAAAGCGGAGATGGCGCGCACGAACGCCATGTTCGCCGGCGAACACTCCGGTCACTACTACTTCCGCGACAACTACCGGGCCGACTCGGGGATCATCGCGGCGATGTTCGTCATGGAAGCGCTCTCCGCCGCGGACGAGCCGCTCTCCGAGCTCCGCCGACCGTTCGAGCGATACGCGGACTCTGGCGAGATCAATACGCGTGTCGACGATCCCGCGGCGACGATCGCATCCGTCGAAGACAAGTACGCCGACGCCGGGGCGGAGATCGATCACCTCGACGGCCTCACCGTCGACTTCGGCGACTGGTGGTTCAACCTGCGCCCGTCGAACACCGAACCGCTGCTGCGCCTGAACGTGGAGGCGGCTGACGAAGAAGAGCTCGCACGGCGTGTGTCAGAGGTCGAGGCATTCGTTCGTGGCGACGCAAGCGAAGGGTGACGCGGATGACGCTCGATACTTTCCTCCTTGAGATCCTCGTCGATCCGGAGGACAAGGAACCGCTGTGGTACTTCGCCGACGAAGAGACGCTCTACAACCCGCGCCTGAAGCGGCGCTACGCCGTGAGCGACGGCATCCCGATCCTGTTGATCGAAGAGGCTGAGCCCGTCGACGACACCGAGGCGCGGCGGTTGGAAGAAAGGTCCGCGTCGGCGGTCGTGACCGGGACGGGGCCAGGACCCGAGAAGGACACGGAAGGCTGACCGCGTCGCAGCCCTTTCGCGCGCCTGACGCCGGTGAGACATGACGGTCGACGAACTCGGCATGAGCGACGCGATCGGAAGGATCCCGCGCTATCTCGCCGATAACGCCGGAGACACGGACGAGCTGCGGGGCCTGCTGCGATCGGCGCCGAGAGAGGTCCTGGTGCTCGGCCGGAGCGTCGCTGCCCACGCCACGGAGTTCGTGAACGCGGCGTTAGGCCCCGAGCTCGGGGCCCCGGTCAGCTTCGCCCCCTCGTCGATCCTCCCGGGTCGCCTCGACTCCGCGACCCTCGTCGTCGCCGTCTCGCTGTCCGCCATCGACGCACCGGCACTCCGGGCGGCAAGCGTCGCCGCGGTGCACGGCGCGCCGGTCGTCGTGCTCGCCACCGGCACGGCGCCCAAACACGACGGACGGTCGCCAGCCGTTTGGTGCACGCTGCCGGAAGCCCCGCGGGAGCGACTCTCGCTCTACGCGGTGGTCGCGGAGTTCCTCCGCGTCCTCGAAGTGGCTCAGATCGCACGAGACACCGCGATGATGCTCGACGAAGCGGCAGATCGGGCGAGGGCGCGCATCGCGAGCCCGGTCGCGTACCGCAGCTTCGGCGAAGCGCTCGCGCGGCGTCTCGGTCGTACCTTTCCATTCCTCGTCGGCGCGCCCGGTGTCGGACTCGCCGCCGCGCGGTGGTGGCAGGCAGAGATGGCGGCGAACGCCCGCGTGATCGCGCACGCCGAGAGCACGGCGGAGTACGGCGACGCGCTCCTCGCCGGTTTCGGTCAGTCCGGTGACGTGACCCGCCAAGTCGCGACGCTCGTCCTTTTGCGATCAGCTTCGGATCCGCCGGAGTCGACGACCGTCTTCGCGGCGATCGAGGAGTGGCTCGCTGAGACTGTTGCCGACATCGTCAGCGTCGAAGGGGAAGGTCCGAGACGCCTCGCCCAGCTCGTCGATCTCGCCGTCCTCGGCGACCTGACGTCCGTCGCGCTCGCCGCGATCGAGGGCATCGATCCCGGGCCGTCGCCCGTGATTGATCGGCAAGAATGACAGCGCTGCGCGAATCGACGAGCATGGATGGCTTCCATCGAGCGCTCCGGCACTGGCGTCGCGCCCAGTGGGGGATCTGACCAAACAACGAATAGAGGAATTGAAGTGGGCACCGAATCGACAGGACACGAATCAACCCCACACGATGTCGCGGACTTCGCGCTCGCCGATCTCGGCAGACAGCGGATCGACTGGGCGGGGTCGCACATGCCGGTGCTCGAGTCGATCCGCAGACGGTTCGAAGTCGAACGTCCGCTGGCGGGCGAGACGATCGCGGCGTGCCTGCACATCACGACCGAGACGGCAAACCTGCTGAAGACGTTGAAGGCCGGCGGTGCCCGAGTAGTTGCCTGCGCTTCGAACCCGTTGTCGACCCAAGACGACGTCGCCGCGTCACTCGTTCGCGACGAGAAGATCCCGACGTACGCGATTCGCGGCGAGGACTCAGTTCGCTACTACGAGCACATCGATGCGGCACTCGACGCACAACCGTCTCTCACGATGGACGACGGTTGCGACCTCGTCTCTCGGCTGCATCAGGTGCGCCCGGCGCAGGCACTCGAGGTCATCGCGGGAACCGAGGAGACGACGACCGGTGTGATCCGGCTGCGCGCGATGGAGCGAGACCGCGCGCTCAGGTATCCGATCGTCGCGGTGAACGACGCCGATACGAAGCACATGTTCGACAATCGCTACGGAACGGGTCAGTCGACCCTCGACGGGATTATCCGTTCGACGAACATCCTGCTGGCCGGCTCGCGCGTCGTCGTCGCCGGCTACGGCTATTGCGGCAAGGGCGTCGCCTCGCGGGCGCGCGGCATGGGCGCGATCGTGACGGTGACCGAGATCAATCCGCTGCGCGCCCTCGAAGCGGCGATGGACGGTTTCGACGTCGCGCCGATGGACGTCGCATGCCGGCGCGGCGAGATCTTCATCACGGTGACCGGGGATCGAGATGTCCTGCGCCCGGAGCACTTCGCCGCGATGCCCGATGGGGCGATCCTTGCCAACTCGGGCCACTTCGACGTCGAGATCGACCTCGAGGGGCTCGCGAAGCTCGCCGACGGGAGGCGCCGGATCGTGCGCCCGAACGTGGAGGAGTTCGCGATCCCAGACGACGGCGGCGGGACGAAGCGGATCCTCGTCGTCGCCGAGGGGCGACTCGTCAATCTCGGCGCGGCGGAGGGTCACCCTGCGGTCGTCATGGACATGTCGTTCGCGAACCAGGCGCTCGCGGTCGAATGGGTGCTGAGGAACAAGGGACACCTCGAGACGAGGGTCTATGACGTACCGGTCGACATCGATCACGAGATCGCTCGTTTGAAGCTCGAGTCGATGGGCATCCGTATCGACGTGCTCACGCCCGAGCAGCTGGAGTACCTCGCATCCTGGACGTCGGGGACGTAGCACACCTCTCGATCGTCGGCGCGACCGCGACCGGAAAGAGCGCACTCGCGCTCGCATACGCCCGCGCGCATCTCGACGTCGAACTCGTATCCGCCGACGCGTTCGCCGTCTACCGCGGACTCGACGTCGGCACAGCGAAACCCACCCGCGACGAGCAAGCGGTGGTCCCCTGGCACCTACTCGACGTCTGCGACGCGAGCGAAGAGTTCACGGTGGGGCGCTTCCAGCGACTCGTCACCGAAGCAATCGCCGGGATCGAAGAAAGAGACCACCGTGCACTCATCGTCGGCGGCACCGGCCTCTACCACCGCGCCGTGATCGACGAACTCGACCTGCCGGGCCAGTACCCGAAAGTGCGCGCCGGGCTCGAGTTGGAGGCGCGAACAGACGACGGCCTTGATCGCCTCTACGCGCGCTTGCAAGAAATCGATCCTGTCGCCGCGTGCCGAATGGAAAAGACGAACGCGCGCCGGATCGTTCGCCGCGCTCGAGGTCGCGATCGGCTCCGGAAGGCCGTTCTCCGCCTTCGGTCCGGGGCTTTCGCACTACGGCCCGACGCACTTTCACACGGTTGGGCTCGCCGTCGAGCGCGCAGAGCTCGACCGCCGGATCGCCGAGCGGCTCGACCGCCAGCTCGAAGAGGGCTTCGTCGACGAGGCAAAGCGGCTCGCCGAGCGCCCCGATGTACTCTCGCGCACGGCTCGCCAGGCACTCGGATACAGGGAGCTCTTTTCGTATCTCGCTGGTGAGTGCACCCTCGCCGACGCCCGCGAGCGGATCATTCAGCGGACGAAGACCTTTGCACGACGCCAGGAGGCGTGGTTCCGCCGTGACCCTCGCATCGTCTGGGTCGACGCGACGCGACCGGACGTGTTGACCGTTTTCAGCACCCTCGCGGCTCGTGACCGGGTCGACCACAAGCCGGCGCGAGACTGAACACGGAGACCTTGTGACGGCGATCCTCTACAAGTACGACGCGGCGGGGAACGACTTTCTGTTGAGGGTCGACTGGGAGCGTGGGGGCCGCTTCGACGCTCCGTTCGCCGCCGCGGTGAGCGATCGGCATCACGGTGTCGGAGCCGACGGCCTGATCAGAATTTCAGAGCCGCGAGCCGGTGCGTCGTTCCGGATGGACCTGTTGAACGCCGACGGCTCGCCCGCTGAGACGAGCGGGAACGGTCTTCGTTGCGCGGTGCTCTCCGCGCTTGACGAAGGGATCGTCCGTCCGGGCGCGCTGTTGGTCGAGACGAAGGCGGGCGACGTGGGCGCGACGATCGGCGGCGAGTCTGACGGTTCTTGGACCGCGGTCCGCGTCGAGATGGGGTTGGCACGAGTGGCAAAGCTTGACGATTCGCCGGTACCCGGGACGCGCGCGTATGCGGGCGACATCGGCAATCCGCACCTCGTTTTGATCGGCGGAAAGACCAGTGACGTCGATCTCGCCACCGTTGGCGAGGGCCTCGTCCGCGCCGCGGCGGGCGGCCAGAACGTGATCGTGATCGCAGCGGCGAACGAACCGGACGAACTCGATCTCATCGCATACGAGCGCGGCTGCGGTTTCACACTCGCTTGCGGATCGGGTAGCGCGGTGGCCGCGGTCGCTGCGCACATTGACGGCCTCGTCGGCGAAAAGGTCCTTGTGCACAATCCGGGTGGAGACCTTTTCGTCGAAATCACGCGGGCAGACGACACGTTCGCGGTGGCATTGTCTGGCCCCGTGCGCCGAGTCGCGACGGTGACGATCGACGATGACGAGATTCTCGTAGGGGAGCGGGCGGCTTCGTGAGCCTGATCGAGCGGCAGTTCCGCGAGCGGATTGTGCTCGTCGGTGTCGTCACCTTTCCGCGGGGGCTCGGCGAGGTGGAAGCGAGCCTCGACGAACTTGCACTTTTGATCGACACCGCCGGGGCCGACGAGGTAGGACGGATGATCCAGGCGCGCGACACCCCCGACCCGGCGACCTATATCGGACGTGGCAAAGCCGAAGAGCTTCACGGGCGCTGCGAGACCGTCGACGCCGACACGGTCGTCTTCGACGACGAACTCACCCCGGGACAGCAGCGGAACCTCGAGCAGATCCTCGGGCGGACGGCGATCGACCGCACAGCCGTGATCCTCGACATCTTTGCCCAGAATGCGCGCTCCGAAGAAGGACGCGGCGCAAGTCGAACTCGCCCTGTTGCAATACCGCTTGCCTCGCTTGCGCGGCAGGGGAACGACGCTCTCCCAGCAGGCCGGTCGGATCGGTACCCGCGGCCCCGGTGAGACTCAGCTCGAAGTCGACCGGCGCCGGATCATGCGCCGTATCCGCTCGCTCCAAGCCGATCTGCGTTCCCTCGAACAGACGCGATCGACGCAACGGCGCGCCCGCAAGCGCGGAGCGAAACGTACGGTCTCGCTCGTCGGCTACACAAACAGCGGCAAGTCGACGCTGCTCAACGCGCTCACCGATGCCGACGTCCTCGTCGGCAACCGCCTGTTCGCCACTCTCGATCCGCGTACGCGACGCCTCGGGCTGCCTGGCGGAGAGACGGTGCTCTGTTCCGACACAGTCGGCTTCGTTCGCAAGCTTCCTCACCAGCTCGTCACTGCGTTCCATTCGACGCTCGAGACCGTCGCCGACTCGGACCTGCTCGTTCACGTCGTCGACTCCTCGGCGGCCGATCCGGAGGGCCAGATGGCAGCCGTGCGAGCCGTGCTCGTCGAGATCGAGGCACAGGACGTGCCCGAGCTCTACTGCTTCAACAAGGCCGACCTCGCGCCGAAACACGCCGAGCGGCTCGCCGAGGCGTTTCCGCCCTCGGTGGCGTGCTCGGCGAAGACGGGAGAGGGCCTCGACCGGCTGCTCGCGCAGATCGGGGACGCAGTGCGAGCGAGCGACCGCACGGTCGAGCTCTCCGTGCCCTACGAACGCGGCGACGTGATCGCCGCACTCCACCGCAACGGGGAGGTGATCGACCAGCACGACGCCGGCGGCGCGATCGCGGTGCGCGCACGCGTCGACGAGGCGACGAGGCGCCGCTACGCGGAGTTCGCCGTCGTCGCCAGGAGCGCACAGCACGAACCTGACCACCGGGATTGACAAGAGCCGCCGGGCTCGGTCGTCTCTTCGCCAGCGATATGTCCCATTAGCCTCGGCGGCCGAGGAGACATGGACGAACTCGGGCGGCTCGAAAAGACGATCGACGAGCTCTGGTCGACGAAGGACACATTCGACCGGCGAGACGAAGACGCGCGGCGGACGATCACCGAGGCGGTCCGCCTGCTCGACACCGGCGCCGCCCGGGTGGCCGAGGTCGTGGACGACGAGGTCGTCGTGCATCCGTGGCTTCGGGAGGCGATCCTGCTCTACTTCCTCGTCTCTGACATCGAAGTCGCCGAGCTCGGTCCGTTCGAGTACGCCGACAAGATCCCGCTGAAAAAGGGTTACGTCGAGGGCGGCGTACGCGTCGTTCCCGGGGCGTCGGCGCGCTTCGGGTCGTTTGTGGACCGCGGCGTCGTGATGATGCCGAGCTACGTGAACATCGGGGCGCGCGTTGGTGCCGAGACGATGGTGGACACCTGGGCAACGGTCGGCTCGTGCGCGCAGGTCGGGGCGCGCGTCCACCTCTCGGGAGGGGTGGGCATCGGCGGGGTACTCGAGCCGCCGAACGCGGTGCCGGTCGTCGTCGAAGACGAAGCGATGATCGGGAGCCGTTCGATGGTCACCGAGGGGGCGCGTGTCGGGACCGGGGCCGTCGTCGGGGCGGGGACGATCCTCACCGGATCGATGCCCGTCTACGACGCCGAGACGGGCGAGGAGCTCTCGCGGGAGGGTGCCATCCTGGTGCGTCGCCGTCGGCGCGTCGCGCCGGCGCGTTTTTCCCGGTGGGGAGTTCTTCCTGCCGTGCGTGCTCGTGATCCGCCGCCTCACGACGGGGGAACGCCACGACAAGGCACGACTGAACGAGATTCTCCGAGACGCGGAGGTCGCAAATTGAGCGCCGCCTCGACCGATCTGCTCGAGCTCACGGCGCTGCTCGTGGATATCCCGTCGGTGAGCGGTGACGAGGCTGCGATCGCCGGCTACGTCGCGGACGTGCTCTCCGGCGTCGACGGCCTCGAGTCGACCCGTGTCGGCGACAACGTCATCGCCCGTACCCACCTCGGCAAGGAGAGCCGGCTCGTCCTTGCGGGTCATCTCGACACGGTCCCCGCGGCGGGGAACGACCACGCGCGCATCGAAGGGGACCGTTGCATCGGCGTCGGTAGTGCCGACATGAAAGGGGGCGTGGCGGTCGCGCTCGAGCTCGCCCGGAGCATCGCGGCACCGCGATTCGACGTGACGTTCGTCTTCTACGCCTGTGAGGAGACCGGACGGGCGAACTCCGGCCTCGCGGCCGTCGACGAGACGCACCCCGACCTGCTCGCAGGTGACGCGGCAATACTCCTCGAGCCGACCGCCGCGGTCGTCGAAGCGGGTTGCCAGGGTGTCATGCGTCTCGCGCTGAGGACCCAAGGCCGGCGCGCGCACGTCGCGAGGCCGTGGACTGGGATGAACGCGATTCACCGGCTCGCCGCCGCCCTCGGGCACGTCGCCGCGTTCGAAGAGCGACGGCCCGTCCTCGATGGCTGCGAGTTCCGGGAGTCGCTTCAGGCGGTCAGCGTCGAAGGGGGAGTGGCGGGCAATGTCGTTCCTGACCTCGCGATCGCTCATCTCAGTTACCGCTTCGCCCCCGATCGTGACACGCCGAGTGCGTTTGCGGCGATCGAAGCGCTCGTCGGTCCTGCACTCGACACGTCGATCGGCGACGCGCTCGACATCGAAGCGGTCGACATCGCCGCGCCACCGTCCCTTGACCATCCGTTCCTCTCCGAACTCGTCGAGAAGTCGGGTGCGCCGCCTCGAGCGAAGCTCGGCTGGACCGACGTCGCGCACTTCGCTGAGCGCGGCATTCCGGCCGCGAACTTCGGTCCCGGCAACCCCGAACTCGCTCACCGACCGGATGAGTTCGTGACGCGCGACGACTTGGATCGGGTATACGCAACATTGCGGTCACTGATGGAGGGCGACGCGACGTGATTCGGGCCGGCGTGTCCGCCGGTCGGTACGATCTGGGCGGAGCGCCGGGAAGCCTGGTCGGCACCAACTCGTGCTGGAGGCCGACGAGATGTGTCCACGACTTCCCGAGCTGCGCACGTGGCCGCGGCCTTCCGCGACACTCATCAGGGACGCGATCTCGACTTGGTGAGCTCCTCCGCGGTCGTCTTCGCGGCCGGTGCCGCTGTGAGCCTCGCGACGAGCTGGCTGCTCGTGTCGCGCATCGAGAGGATCAGTCGCCGCTTCGGAGTCTCTGAGGCGATCCTCGGCCTGATCGCCGCCCTGGCGGCCGACGCACCCGAGATCACGTCGGCGACGAGCGCGCTCATCCATCGACAGCGCGCGATCGGCGCTGGCGTCGTGCTGGGATCAAACGTTTTCAACCTGGCCGCGCTGCTGGGTATCGGTGCGCTCGTCGCCGGCAGCATTGCGCTGCATTGGCGCGTCGTCCTCCTCACCGGTGTGGTGACCGTCTGGACGGCGGTGATCTGTCTGTTGGCGATGCTCGGCGCGCTCTCCGCCACGGTCGGCATCGTCCTCGTGATCGTTGTGATAGCGCCCTACGTCGCGTTGAACGCGACGCACGGTCGCCTGCCGCGTCGTGTCCCCCTTGCGGCAGCGCGACGACGATGGTTCGAGACGGCGATTCGCGAAGAAGAGTCGGAACTCAAGATCGCAATCCCGTCGACGAAAGCGCAGGGCGTGGACTTCGTCGTCGGCGCGGTCGCGTTCGTCGCGGTCGTCGTCGCGAGCGCGGCGATGGAGCGCGCCGGATCCTCCCTCGGCGGACATTTCCACGTGCCCGAGATCGTCATCGGGGCGATTGTTCTCGCGGCAGTGACCAGCGTGCCGAACGCCGTCGCCGGCATCTACCTGGCGCGACGCCGTCGTGGCGCGGCCACGCTCAGCACGGCGTTCAACTCGAATGCGCTCAACATCACGGCGGGATTCCTCATCCCCGCCGCGATCTTCGGAATCGGCAGTCCCTCCAGCCATGTGACACTCGTCGCGGCGTGGTACGTCGCGATGTCGCTTTTACTCGTCGTCGCGTCGTTCGCCCGCTCGGGAATTAACCGGCTCGTTGGCGCGACGATCGTCGCGAGCTACGTCGCGTTCTTGGTGGCCGTCCTCGCGACGAGTTGAGGCGTGTCGAAGCGGTTCAGTCGAGCGCGCGCAGCACCGTCACGACCTTGCCGTAGATCGCGACGTCGTTGGGCGGGAGCTCGATCTCATCGAAGTCCGGGTTCGACGGCGCGAGGACGACCTTCCCGCGCCGGCGCCGGAAGGTCTTCACCGTCGCCTCGTCATCACCGATGCCGGCAACGACGATGTCGCCCGGCTCGGCGTCTGGCTGGCGGCGGACGACGACGAGGTCGCCGTCGAAGATTCCGGCACCGATCATCGAATCGCCCCGCACGCGCAGCATGAACAGCTCACCAGGACCGGTCAGGTCCTCTGGGACGGGGAGAACCTCCTCGACGTTCTCCTCGGCGAGGACGCCTGTACCGGCCGCGACATAGCCGAGCAGCGGAACGTGGGCGACCGGACGAGCGCCGATCGCGGCGCCGGAGGTGGGTTCGAACGCCACGACGATCGCGCGCGGCTTCGTTGGGTCCCGTCGGAGAAAGCCGTGCCGCTGCAGGATCTGGAGGTGGGTGTGGACGGTCGATGACGAAGTGAGCCCGACGGCCTCGCCGATCTCACGTACCGAGGGCGGATAGCCCCGCTCACGAACCTGGCGCTCGATGAATTCGAGGATCTGGCGCCGCTTTCCCGAAAGCTGCGTCTCGGCCACGGCATACCCCCTGTTCGCGGTGGTGGATCGAAGCGCAACGGTACCGGGTGAGACAACCCCATGCAAACATCCGTTCGTGGAACACCCGTTCGACGAATCGTTGACAGCGAACAGACGTTCGTGGAACGATGCCGTCGGGACCGAACACCTGTACGAGCCGTCAGACAGCGCCGGGGAGGTCGAAATGGCCGCGATACCGAGCACGATCGGGGGCTGCATCCCTCGCCCATCGAAGGATCGCCTGCGACTCGTCGGCGTTGTCGGAAGCGATGGCGGGCGCACGGCGGGCACCGCCCGAAATCCCCGCTCGCGAAAGACGATGGCCCGGCGCCGCCTCGGCACGCTGGCCGCCGTGTGCGGTCTTGTCGGCTTGTGGTTCGGAACCGGGGCGCTCGCCGCGCCACCAAGTGCCAAGACCACACCGGCACTCAGCGTCGTCGCAGGCGCGGTATACGTAGCACGAGCCGGCGACACCTTGGAGTCGGTCGCCCAGAGTCTCGTCCCTCGCCGCGACGTTCCGTCACTCGTCCATTACTTGGCGATCGAGCTCCACGGCGGCGCCTCACTCCGGCCGGGAACCGTGCTGCGGGTCCCTGCCGTGTTCGCCGTGCGATCGATCACCCAACAGCGTCGCTGAACTCAGTGATCGCGATCTCAACCAGCCACGGGAGGGTTGCCTCGTCTCGCGGTGATCGCAGAGATCCTCGGATCGCGCGAACGACCTTGCGATAGGCCTACTCTCCGTGCGTGCCGAGGCGTTTGTCGAGCGGGCTCACGCAGCTCTGATGCGCTGTCCCAACTGCTCGGTTTCTGACGATCATGTCGTCGACTCGCGTGAAGTGGACGAATCGCATGCCGTTCGCCGGCGGCGCGAGTGCCGAAATTGCGGCCATCGCTTCACGACCTTCGAGCGACTTGCCGAACCGGTGGTGTTCGTCGTCAAACGCTCCGGTGACCGGGAGCCGTTCCAACTCGACAAGGTTGTGGCGGGCGTCCGGGCGGCGACGAAGAACCGCCCCGTCGATGACGACCAGATTGTGACGGTCGCGAAGGTGGTAGAGGAGCACGTCCGGGCGCTCGGGGGATCGGTGAGCTCAGAACAGATCGGGGTGACGGTGCTCGATCTCTTGAAGGAGCTCGACGAGGTGGCGTACATCCGCTTCGCGAGCGTCTACAAGGGATTCGAGAACCTGAGCGATTTCCAGCGCGAAGCCGGTCTGCTCACGAAGGCGACGGCGCCGAAGCGCCACGTGTCGAGCGCGGGTCCACGTGGCCATTGAGCTCCTTGTCCCGCAACCCGAGCGCGCAATGGCGATCTATGCGCACCCCGACGATGCCGACGTTGCTTGTGCGGGGACGCTGGCGCGCTGGGTGGCCCACGGATGCAAGGTCGAGCTCGTCGTCTGTGCTCGCGGCGACAAGGGGACACGTGACCCGTCGATACGAGCGAATGAACTCATCGATCGGCGCGCCGAGGAAATTGCGCACGCCGCTTCGATCGTTGGCGTCGAACGGATCCATCAACTCGGTCGCAACGACGGCGAGTTCGACAACGATCTTTCCCTTCGCCACGAGATCGTCAAGTGCATCCGGGCCTTCCGTCCCGAGGTCATCGTTTGTCCGGATCCGCTCGCGGTCTTCTTCGGTTCGCACTACTACAACCACCGGGATCACCGGGTCGTCGGCTATGCCGCGCTGGACGCCGCATCACCGGCCGCCGCGAAACCCGCCTATTTCCCCGACGCCGGGACGCCGCACGCCGTCGAGTTCGCGTTGTTATCCGGGACGCTCGAACCGGATGTCGCCGTCGACATCACCGCGACCATCGCCCGCAAGGCCGATGCCGTTGCGTGTCACACGAGCCAACTCGAAGATCGCGACGCAATCCGTCCGGTGATCGAAGAACGCGCCGCGGATGCGGGCGCGCAGGTGGGCGTCGCTTTCGCCGAGTCGTTCCGGCGCGTCTACCTCGCCCATTGACAGCGCCCGGAGATCGGGCGATGACCGCGGGTCGGCCACATGGCTCCCGTTCAATCGACATCTTGCACCTCGACATGGACTCGTTCTTCGCGGCCGTCGAGGTGCTCGAGGATCCTTCGCTCGCCGGGAAGCCCGTCGTCGTCGGAGGGACCGGACCGCGCGCCGTCGTCGCCTCGGCGTCGTACCCGGCGAGGGCGTTCGGCATCCGTTCGGCGATGCCGATGGGGCAAGCACGGCGACTCTGCCCGAACCTCATCGTGATTCGCCCCCGACACGGCGCGTACGCCGCCGTCGCCGAGCAGCTGATGACGATCTGCAGGGCGATCACACCCCTCGTCGAACCGATCTCCCTCGACGAGGCTTATCTCGACGTGTCAGGCGCGCACCATCTCTTTGGTGAGAGCGAAGCGATCGCCTGGATGGTCCATGAGCGAGTGCGCGACGAACTCTCGCTCTCGTGTGCGATCGGCATCGGCACGTCGAAGCTGGTCGCGAAGCTCGCCTCGAAGGCGGCGAAGCCGAAGGTGCGCGACGGCCGAGTCGTGCAAGGTGAGGTCGTGAAAGTGGTCACTCCGGAACGAGAGATCGCGTTCTTGCACGCGCATCCGGTCCGTGCCCTGCCTGGCGTCGGTCCGAAGACGGCGGAGCGCCTTTGTCGCATGGGCGTGACCACGGTGCGGGACCTCTCCGTCGTCGGACGCGCCCGCCTCGTCTCGGCTCTCGGAGCGTCGGTCGGCGAGTACCTCGACGACCTCGCCGCCGGGCGTGACGAGCGCCCGGTGACCGTTGATCGCGAGCTGAAGTCCATCGGACATGAGGAAACCTTCGACATCGACGACTTCGACCGGCCTTCGCTCGAACGCAAGGCGCGTCGGTACGCCGCGTCGGTCGGCGCCCACATGCGTGAGCGCGGCATCGTGGCGCGCACCGTCTCGGTGAAGGCACGCTTTGGGGGCTTCGAAACCATCGTCCGATCGAAGACCGGACGACGACCGGTCGCGCAGGCTTCGGAAATCGCCGCGGTCGCCGTGACGCTGCTCACCTCCATCGACGTCGATCGGGGCGTCCGGCTGCTCGGGGTGAGCGTTTCGAATCTCGAAGAGGCGTCGCCCCCAGTTGTCCAGCTCGAGCTGTTTGGCGAGGGCCGGGGACCGAGCGACGACCCTGCTGCTCAGGCGGGCGAGAAGCGTTCGGACGCGTCCGAGATCGCCGCCGAGGCGATCCGGCGGCGATTCGGTCGAGGCGCGATCGGCTCGGCGGAGGTCGTCGGTGATTTCGAGGAGAGTCGGCACGCGAACAAGCGATCGTGAATCCGTTTTCGTCCGTTGTTGGCCAGAAGGGACCGCGCGACAATGACGCGTACCGGACCGGCGAAGGCCGCGATTAGCGTTCGGTAGGCACCCCCGCCGCAGACCGGGCGGCGGGAGCTGGGGGCGACTCGGGAGGGCCGTTGCCGCTATCCGAAGAAGAGCAGCGAATTCTCCACGAAATGGAGCAGAAACTCTACGAGCACGACCCCGGCTTTCGCGGGCGGGTCGAGGCGAGAGCCCGCCACTCTCTCGTCGGACGCTCGATGCGCTGGTCGGTCCTCATGTTCGTCATCGGGTTCGTCGTGCTGCTCCTCGAGTTTCGCTCCTCGACGGTCGTCGCCACCTTTGGGTTCCTCGTCATGCTGTTCGCCGCGCTGATGTTCGAGCGCGCGGCTCGCCAGTCCTCGAGCCGCGCCGAAGGTGCCAAACGGGCAGGGAAGCCGAACGGATTCGGGGAGGAGTTCTCCCTGATCGGGCGGAGGCTGCGCTCGCGGTTCAATCGAGACCACTGAGGCTCGCGAACCCTCGCTGGTGATGGCGGTCGCCTGGGCCGTCGTCGTGAGCGTGCTCCGACGACCGAGGCTGCTGCCCATCGCGGTCCGCACCAGCCTCGCACTCGTGCCGACGGGGTGGTGGCGCAAGTGGCCGCCGCTTCCCCTCCCTGACCGGCGCTGGATTGCCTTTCGTCTCGAAACGGCGTACGGCGACCCGCGCGCGCGTCCGTCGACCGAAGATGTCGGTGACTACCTCGTGTGGGCGCGCAACATGCGATTTCTGCGACGCGCGGTTCGCCGGCGTTAAGGGATGACGCGATAGCCTCGCCGGGGATGACGGAGGGCGGAAGTCCGGGACGGCGATTGGATCTGTCGTGAACGGCCGGTCCCTAGTGCTCAACGCGACGTTCGAACCGCTCTGCGTGGTGCCGTCGCGGCGGGCCCTCATCCTTGTGATCAACGACAAGGCGGAGCTAATCCACGAGACCGGACGTCTCTATCGTTCCGAGAAGGTGGCGTTCGCCGAGCCTTCGGTCATCCGGCTCGCGCACTTCATCCACGTCCCTCATCAGACCCGGATCGCGATCTCGCGCCGATCGGTGTTCGCCCGCGACGCGCACCGCTGCCAGTACTGCGGAGGTCAGGCGGAGAACATCGATCACGTGCGCCCGAAAAGTCGTGGCGGCAAGCACATCTGGGAGAACGTTGTCGCCGCCTGCCGCCGCTGCAATTCGTTGAAAGAGGATCGGCTCTTGGAAGAGACGTCGCTCAAGCTGCGACGGCCGCCGAAGGCGCCGCGTTCGCGAGTGTGGCTGCTCGCCGCGAGCGGCGAGTTCCGTGTGGAGTGGGAGCAGTACGTGATGCCGGCTCTGGGTCGCGCCGCCGTCTGAGCGCGCTTTTCGCGAGCGCGGACGCGCCCGCCTGGCGTGGTGGATGGACGATTGTCGATCGTGTCGGTGCGCCCGAAGAGCTCGTCGGTGCGCAGCCCGACCCCGGTTCGAGACGGCTCGCGAGCTTCTGTCGCCCGGCTGCGCCTGCGGTCGTGCTCGGCAGCACGCAGCGACCAACCGAAGTCGACGACGAGAGACGACGACGGAGCGGCTACGAACTCGTGACGCGGCGAAGTGGTGGGGGCGCCGTCGTCGTCGCGCCAGAAGCACAGGTGTGGCTTGATCTCTTCGTTCCGCGCGACGATCCGCTCTTCGACAACGACATCGGTCGCGCCGCGCAGTGGGTTGCCGAGCTGTGGGTCACCGCTATCGAAACAGGCGCGAAACCGTCCGAGCCGGTCGAGCCGATCCGCGAGTTCGTGCCGACGAGGTTCTCACGTGCGGTCTGTTTCTCGGGGCTCGGTCCCGGAGAGGTGACGATCGCCGGGAGGAAGCTCGTCGGCGTTTCCCAGCGCCGCGGTCGAAGCGGGGCATGGTTCTTCACGATGGCGCTGCGCGAGAACGTACAAGGCGTCCTCTCCGAGTTGCTCGTGCTCGACGAGGGAGATCGCGAGGCGCTCGCATCGGAACTTGCATCGCGGGTCGGGACGATTGACGCGGGCGTCGATGCGCTCGAAGCCGCAATTTCGTCGTCGCTCGCGGGCTGGGCCTAGCGCGCAAAGACGTGCCAACCGAGCCACATCCACGCGAGCGAGAGGACGACGCGCCCCACGAGGGGCCGAGTGGCGAGGCGAGCGACGGCACCGGCCGGAGCGATGAGCCGGCGAGACGCGTACGACAGGACCTCGAGGACGACGGCGCCACCACCGATGACGACCCAGAGCGCGATCGACACCTCACGTGAGGTCATGACCAAGCGATCCACGCCCCGAGGGCGAGCCAGGCGAAGAACGCGAGCCCCCGCGTCCACGAATGGGTCGCGAGGACGGTGAGCGCCGAGCTCACCGTCGGGTGGGCGTACCTTGGCTGCTCGGCGTAGTTGAAGAGCTCGAACCCGAGTGCGCCCGCCGCGAGCAGTGTCCAGACGATGACCGAGAGCGGATCCACACGGCTCGCGACGGCGACGCTCGACGGCGAGAATCGTTTGAGGTCGGGAGAGCGATATCGGGCCGCGAAGGTCAGCCCGATGAACGCCGCGAACGCCACGGCGGTGACGATGTCGGCGCCGTCGGTGAAGACGCGGGTCTGTGACGCGGCCAGGGCGAGCGCAACCGCCAACAGCCCGATGCCGAGTCGCACGCGCCCAGTCTGGCGTCACGCGGCCCGCGCGACGGGTTTAGACCCCGGGCGGGAGCCCGCCGCATCGGACATGATGACGGCGAGTGATCCACGAACGTGGCGGTTCGGACGAGCAACAAGGCGCCGAATCACGCGTCGCGTCGATTCGGCGGATCGTCGTACTCGGCGGGAGCTCGGACCTGGCGCGGTCGGTGCTGCGCGAGCTTGCCCCGAGGGGGATCGATGTCGTCGTGCTCGCCGGTCGGCATCCCGCCGCGCTCGAGCGCGTAGCCGAGGAACTGCGGGCCCTCGGCGTGCGTGACGTGGAAACGGTGGCGTTCGACGCCCAGGCAACCGACGCGCACGAGGCGCTCGCGGAGGCGATGAGCGAGCGTTTGGGGACGATCGACCTCCTCCTCGTCGCGACCGGCGTCCTCAGTTCCGCCGAGCTCGACGAGCTGACCCCGGCACGCGTCACCGAGGAGATCACGACGAATTTCACCGGCCTCGCCTCGGCGATGACGGCGTTCGCGAAACGCATGCGCCAGCAGCACGGGGGTCGGATCGTGGTCTTCTCCACGGCTGCGGCGGTCCGGGTTCGGCGTGTGAACTTCGTCTACGGCGCAAGCAAGGCCGGTCTCGACGGATTTAGCCAGGGACTCGGGGACGTCCTCGCCGACTCGGGTGTGGGCGTCACCATCGTCCGTCCCGGCTTCGTCTCGACGAAGATGACGGCGGGGCTTCCGGCGAAGATGCCGATGTCGACGACGACGGCGGCGGTCGGGAGGGCGGTCGTCGCCGGGATCGACGCTGGTGACGACGTCGTGTGGGTGCCGCGGGCGCTGCGTTACGTGATGCCGATCGTGCCGCACGTTCCCCGTGCGGTCTGGCGCCGTCTGCCGCGTTAGCGCCCGGCTACCCGCCGGCCCCCGAAGCCGCGATTGCCGGGCCGGGCACTGCGAGCGCGTTCACCGCGTCGAGGTTCTTCCTGGTGTAGGCCTGGAGACGTCGCGCGCGCGCCGGAGAAAGTGTTTCGCAGATCCAGTCCCAGTGCAGCGAGACGAGGTCGCCGGCCCGGAGGGCGGGGTCGTCGCTTTGTCGCGCGAGGCGCTTGGCGCGCATTTCGTGCTCGCCGGCGAGAACGAGTTGGCTTTCGGAGAACGCGAGCGTCGACGTACAAACGACCGCAGTGTCGGTGCCGGCGGAGACGACGCGCCCCCAACGGACACGACACTGGTCGAGGACGTCGAGCGCCGGGCCCTGCCTGCCGGCGCGCAGGAGACCGAGCCACGGATAGACCGCGAACACGTGGAAGCTGTGGTGCGGAACACCACCGAGTGGTACCGCGTTCGCGACGTTCGGAAACGTTGATCCGGCACGCCGGGCGAACCGCTCGTCGAGCAAGCTCAACATCGCCTGCTTCGGAACTCGATGGAGCAGGTCGTTGCCGACCCAGTAGGCATCGACGACACGCGGATCGAGCGGGTCCGCGATTCCGTTGCACCCGGCGATGAGATTGAGGTACGGCCACGCCCCGTCGAACTCCCGAGCGAGCAGCGAGAGATCGGTGAGGTCGCGATCTTCGAGCGCGCCCGCAAGCGAGAGCGAGTCGCTCGGTCCGCAGTATCCCAGCGCGTTCGGCGGGTACGCGTAACGCGCGAACAGCACCGCACCCGAGATCACGCGTACGCCGTCCTTCTTCTCGCCGCCACCGTGGCGATCACCGTGCCGACGGCAACGAGGGCGAGTCCCCACGACTGTGCGGCGAGGTCCTTGTGCTGGACGACGGCTTGTAAGAACGCGGTGATTAGCGCACTCGAAACGAGGACGGACGTGACATCGACGGCGCGCGCACGGGAGAGTGCGATCATCCAGGTCGCCACGTACGCGCCGAGCAGGAGGCCGGTGAGTGCCACCCAGCGCAACGCGTTGGCGTCGAGGTGGAAGAGCGCGGCGAGCTGTCCCGTGATGGCGAGATAGGCGGCAAGCACCGTGATCCCTCCGCCCATGCGGACCACGCCGAGCGAACCTGGGTCAACGCCCGTGAGCAGCCGCTTGATGATGACGGTCTCGATCCCCCAAAGCATCGTCGCACCGAGGACGAGCGCATTTCCGGAGTTCACGACCAGCGAGCCGACGCCGCCGCTCGTCGCGACGAGACCGACGACCAAGAGCATGATCGCGACCACGTTCCACCGCGAAAGACGCTCACCGAGCCCCCGCCACGCGAATAGAGCGACCCAGACGACGAGTGTGTCGTGGAGGAAGGCCGCCGGCACGGCGCTCGTGCGCGCGAGACCATCGAAGAACATCACGAACGCGACGCCGCCGCCGATGATCGCGACGTACGCGAAGGCGATGAAGCGCGGTACGGCGACCAGGCGACGTGGCGCCTCGATCCGGGCGGGCTGAACGAGCAGGCCAGACGCCCGGGCGAACAGCACGAAGGCGAGGAGGAGTATCGCCGCGAAGAAGTTCTTGCCGGTCGTGTAGACCGCGGGGCTTTTCACCGAGTGAACGCCATAGCTGTTTACGAATACCGACACGCCGCTCACGGTCGCGGTGAGTCCTGCGAAAACGAGCCCCGAGACCGCTCGCTTTCGAACGGGCTTCGCCGTCATGACCCCTCCTTCGTTGTCCAGTCAGCCTTCGAGATTCCCTTGAGAGTCGCGCCGTCGAAGCCGCGCAGTTCGGCGAATGTGCGCGTCGCCTCTTCTGGTTCGGCTCGCGCGAGCGCGTACCCGGCGTGCGCGACGACAAAGTCCCCGGGTTGGGTCGGCGATCCCTCATATGCGATGAGCGAAAGTCGGTGCTGGCGACCCTCGACGTCTTCGCCGATCACGACGGTGTCACCGACGGCTTCAACGATGCGGAAGTAGCGACTCGTGCACATCAGACGCCGGCCTTCCACTCGGAGATGACGCCGACGATCTGACGAGCGGCGAGCGGAACCGCGTTAGCGACCACGTCGCTCAATCGATCGCCGTCGTCGAAGTCCTCGCCTTCGATGCCGACGACGACGATGCGCCTTGGAGCCTCGCCGAGCGCCGCGGCAAGTTCACAGACACGCCGGAGTCCGATGGCGTGCGACGAGATGGCGGAGGATTCGTCGACCTCGTGCCATTCCACGGCACGGATTGTGCCGGGCGAGGATCCGGAGCGGGTGGCGTCGACGAGGACCGCGAGGGAAGCGCCGTCGAAGCGTCCGAGTAGGTCGAGGGGCTCGGAGATCGGGCCGATGTCGATCGCGCCCGACTGTTGCGCGACGAGCTGGGCGACGGCCGGTCCGACGCCATCGTCACCCCGGTAGGCATTCCCGATGCCCGCGACGACGACGCGGTTCACCGGCGTTCCACGGCGACGTCTAGGAAGTGCGCTGCGCACGAAATGCACGGGTCGTGATTACGCACCGCCTGCTCGCAGAGATCTCGCAGCTCGTCGTCTCCGAGCTCGAGGCTCGTCGAGATCACGCGTCGGAGGTCGTCCTCGATCGCGTCCTGGTTTTGGGAGGTCGGCGGCACAATCTGCGCCTCGATGATCAAGCCGTCGTCGCTCAGTTCGTAGCGGTGGAGAAGCAGCCCGCGCGGCGCTTCGGTCGCGCCGACGCCCGATCCGGCGCGAGGGGTGACCGGAACCGCCGCCGGTTCGAACGTCGCATAGCTGTCCACGATCCGCAACGCCTCCTCGCACGCGGCGACGATCTCGACCGAACGCACGATGATGCTCTTGAACGGATTCCGGCACACTTCGCCGAGACCGGCGCGCCTCGCGGCCCCAGCGGCGAGCGGCGGCAGCTTGTGGGCGTTCAGCGCGTAACGGGCGAGCGGACCTGTGAGGTAGGTGTCGCCGGCGCGCAGGTGGGCGTGGAGCGCGCTCGATCGTTGCACGTGTTCTTCGGTGATGAGATCGAGAAAGGCGCGGGCAGAGAGGTTGGCGCCCTTCGAGGTGCGAACCGATCCCGATTCGATTGGGTACCGCTCGTCATCGACAAGCGAGACGAAGAGATAGTCGTGCGAATCGTCGGGAAAAGTGAAGCCGGCGACCCATTCGACCGTCTCGAGCGCGTCGTCGAGCGCAGAACGCAGAACTGGCACGAGCGCCGCGATCTGCTCTGGTTCCGGAGCGCGATAGAAGCCACCCACTCGGACGTTGACGGGGTGAATGGCACGTCCGCCGACTCGTTCCATGATCGCGTTACCCGCCTTCTTCAGCCGCAGCCCGCGTTCGACCGCTGGCCGGTCCACCGCCGCCAGCTCGACGGCGTCGTCGAACCCGAAGAAGTCCGGCGCGTGCAAGAGGTAGACGTGTAGTGCGTGACTTTGGATCCACTCACCGCAGTAGAGCAACCGCCGCAGATCTGTGATCGCCTGCGGAATCTCAGTTCCGCAGGCGTCTTCGATCGCCTTGCACGCCGACATCTGGTACGCGACGGGACAGATGCCACAGATGCGCGCCGTGATGTCAGGTGGCTCTTCGTAACCGCGACTTCTCAGGAACGCCTCGAAGAACCGTGGCGGCTCGAAGATTTCCAGCTCGACCGATTCGAGAGCGCCACCGGCGATCCGTACGTGCAGCGATCCCTCGCCCTCGACGCGCGCGATGCCATGCACGTCGATCGCCCGGGTCTGGTTCGAACTATCGGACATGCCGTCGCGCCTCTTCGTCGAACGCCGGGGCAGCGGCGTTGAAGGTCCGGTAGAAGCGCACGAGGCGGGCGTCTCCCATTCCGAGCTCGGACAATCGGCGTGACAGCGATACCGTGTTCGGGCTCTCGGCCGGCCCGAAGCATCCGTAACAGCCGCGGTCGACGGACGGACAGAGCGCTCCGCAACCAGCGCGGGTGACAGGGCCGAGGCAAGGCGTTCCCTTGGCGACGAGGACACAGAGATTCCCTTTCGCCTTGCACTGCTCGCAGACGCTGTACGACGCGATCCGCGGTTTCCGGTTTGCGAGATACGCGGAGATCACCTCGAGGAGTTCGTGCCGATCGATGGGGCAGCCGTGGAGCTCGAAGTCAACCGGGACCAGTGCTGAGATGGGTTGCGAGCGCCCGAGCGTCGAGATGTAGTCGGGGTGCGCATAAATCGCCGATACGAAGTCGCCCACGTCCGCGTAGTTGCGCAACGCCTGGATGCCACCGGCGGTCGCGCAGGCACCGATCGTGATGAGACTCGTCGAGTTGGCGCGGATCGCGACGATTCGCTCGGCGTCTTCTTGCGTCGTGATCGAGCCTTCGACGAGCGACACGTCGTATGGCCCGGCGACCTCAGCCCGGGTCATCTCGGTGAACTTCGCGATCTGCATGCGTTCTGCGACCGCGAGCAGCTCGTCCTCGCAGTCGAGCAGGCTGAGCTGACAGCCGTCACAGGACGCGAATTTGAAAACCGCGAGCCGAGGTGTTCGGTTCACCGTTGCTCGACCTTCAACTCGTGCTCCGCGACCGGCGTCCAGGGCACCACCGGGCCGTCTCTGCAGAGGAGGAACGGTCCCAGCTGGCAGTGTCCGCAGAACGCCACGCCGCACTGCATGTTCCGTTCGAGGGAGACGAAGATTCGTTCGCGGCTGACGCCGCGGTCGACGAGTGATCGCACGCTGAATCGCATCATGATCTCGGGTCCGCACACGAACACGACGGCGCGATCCGTGTCGAACTCGGCATCGTCGACGAGTTGCGTTACGACACCGACCGGTCCCTTCCAGTCTGCATCCGCGGCGTCGACGGTCACGGCGAGGTCGGCGCCCATTTCTCGCCATTTCTCGAGGTCGTCCGGGAAGATGATCTGATCCGGGGTGCGTGCCCCGACGAGGACGACGACCTTGCCGCGGTGACCCCGGGCGAGATCCGCGACCAGTTCGATGGCCGCGCCGCGAAGCGGAGCGAGCCCGATCCCGCCGGCAACGACGACGACGTCGCGTCCGTCGCGGCCAGCGATCGGCCAATCCGTACCGAAGGGACCTCGCACCCCGATGACATCACCCCGATCTGCGTGCGACAGCGCGTGGCTCACCGCGCCGACGTCACGAATCGTGTGCTCGAGCGCCGGCGCACGGGCCGTGTCGGAGCTCACCGAGATCGCCACCTCACCGACGCCGAAGGCGGTGAGCATGTTGAACTGGCCCGGTTTCGGCGCCGCGATCGGCTCATCGATCGGATCGAGGGTGATCGTCGTGATGTCCGCAGAGTCGGTTCGGTGGTCGACAACCCGGTACCGCACGGGGACGAGGGGGTTCGTCAACGGCAGTCACCCGGCCAGGTCGCGTCCATAGACGTCGAGGAGGCGGGTCCTCGTCGCCTGCAGACGCTCGAGGAGCACTTGCGCAATGCGTTGGAGGATGGAGTAGCCGAACGCGGCGTCCGCATCCGCTTTGCGGCGCAGGCACGCTCCGTCGATGGCGATCGCCCCCAAGCGCTCACTCGCCACGGCGTCGAAGTGCCAGCGGTACGGCGGAACGAGCCAGGAAAGTCCGAGGACCTTTCCCGGTCCGAGCGTCTCGATGACGATCGGCTTTCCGGACGGACGGCGCACCTGGATCGCCGCGTGGCCCCGGCGGATCAGGTAGAAGGTGTCCGCCTGCTCGCCTTCGAGGAGCAGGCGGTCGCCTGCTTCGAACGTGACGTTCGTCGCACATCCAGCGGCGAGCTCGATCGCAGACGGATTGAGTCCCGCGAACAACGGGCTCTCGGCGATGAGATCGCTCATTGATTCCATGGCATCGCCTCCTTGGTCGTCACGGCGCAGACGGCGCCGCTGAGTGGTCGGTCTCCGCGATGACGCCGACCTCTTCGGTGAGGTCGATGCCGACGGGGCACCACGTGATGCAGCGGCCACAGCCGACGCAACCGGAAGTGCCGAACTGGTCGACCCACGTCGACAGCTTGTGGGTGAGCCACTGTCGATACCGCGACCGCGTCGTCTCGCGCACCGCGCCACCGTGCAGGTACGAGTGGTCCAGGGAAAAGCACGAGTCCCATCGCCTGGTCACCTCGATGTCACCGGCGAGATCTGTGCGTTGTTCGAAGGCTGCGCAGAAGCAGGTCGGACAGGCGAGCGTGCAGTTCCCACAGGCGAGGCAGCGTTCGGCGACCTCATCCCATCGCTCATGCTCGAGATTCTCGGCGAGGAGACGAGGCGCTCGGTCGGCATCAAGCGTGCGCGTGATCGCGTCGTGTGAGCGCGAGAGCACGCCGTCCCTCGAGCGCGAGGTCTTCGGGAGTCGCGTCCCGATGAGGGACTTGTTCGAGCAGCGAGCGGCCGAGTTCTGAACCCGCGCGCGCGAGGAAGTGGTGTGCCGGCACCAAGAGCTCGGTGAGGGCGAGGTCGTACCCGCCCTTCGCGTCGGGTCCAGTGTCCATCGAAGGACAAAAGCACGTCGAAGCGGGATGTCCGCATTCGACGACGATCACGGCCAGCCCTTGCCGTCGTCGATCGTGCTCGGGATCGCGGTAGTGCCCGCCTGACAACACCTTCGACAGCACCGCAAGGGCGGCGACTTCACACGGCCGCACGCCGACGAACGCTTCGCGCCCTTCGCCGTCATCTGGAACGGAGATCTCGACGTCGCCTTGGCGCCGCCTGCCGCGCCAAACGACGGTGTCGGCCGGGAAAACCGCCGACTTCAGCGAATTCGGGCCCACTGCCCATCCGAAGAGCTCATCGTCGCCGTCATCTCGGATCCGATACGTGCCCGGAGCCTGTTCGTCGTGCCAACCCTTCGGCAGATCGTGCGACGTCTTGAGTTCGCGATGGACGATTGTCCCGGAGCGCACGGTCGGCCCGAGCACTCGGTACCCGTGTGCACGGAGGCTCAAGAACAGTTCGTCGAGGTCCTCGCGTTCAATCACCGCCGTCGGCGTGGTCACGAGCGCCACGGTAGGGACGCGCCTTCGGTTCGACAAGGGCCGGACGGTCCGACGCCGCCCGGCCGCGGTGACCGCCGAGGGGACCATCGGCCCTGGCTGGAGGTGTGAACCGTCGCAACGATGGCCCTAAGACATCCGATCGGCGTCGACCGGGCGGCGATGGATGCTGAGAGGGGAAGATGTTCCAAGTTCGCTTTCACGGCCGTGGTGGACAGGGCGTCGTCACCGCGGCCGAGCTGCTGGCCGTCGCTGCGTTTGACGACGGTCGGTTCTCACAGGCGTTTCCGACCTTCGGTTCGGAGCGAACCGGTGCACCGGTCGTGTCGTTCTGTCGAATCGACGACAAGGAAATCCGGACTCGCTCGCCGATCAGTGAGCCCGATGGTCTGATCATCCAGGACCCGACGCTCCTCGGACAGCCTGGCGTGTTCGCGGGCCTGCACCTCGACGGCTACGTCGTCATCAACACGTCGAAGCCGATCGCCGAGCTCGGTCTCGGAAAGCTCGCGGTGAGCCTGCCGTCGGGCCATCTCCTCGCGATCGGCGCGACGGAACTCGCGTTGCAGCATCTTGGCCGTCCGTTGCCAAACGCGGTGTTGCTCGGAGCATTCGCTGCGGTCACCGGCGTGGTCTCGCTTCCGGCGGTGATCCGGGCGATCGAAGAGCGCTTCGCCGGCCCGGCGCGCTCGGGCAACGTCACCGCGGCGCGAGAGGCGTATCGGATCGGATGTGGAGAGTCCCAAGCGGCAGCGAGAGAAACGGTGGTCAGTCGCCATGCTTCGTGAGATTGAAGGTTCTCGCACGATCGCGGAGACGGTGGCTCTGTGTCGACCGCAGGTTGTCTCCGCGTATCCGATCTCGCCGCAGACGCACATCATCGAGGGCGTGGGCGTCCTCGTAAAAGAGGGTCGGCTCGCACCTTGTGAATTCATCAACGTCGAGTCGGAGTTCGCAGCGATGTCCGTCTCGATCGGAGCCTCGGCGACGGGCGCCCGCGCCTACACCGCGACGGCGAGTCAGGGGCTGTTGTTCATGACCGAAGCCGTCTACAACGCCTCTGGGCTTGGCCTGCCGATCGTGATGACGGTTGCCAACCGCGCGATCGGTGCGCCGATCAACATCTGGAACGACCACAGCGACGCGATGGCGCTTCGCGACTCAGGATGGATCCAGCTGTTCGCCGAATCGAACCAGCATGCGGTCGACCTGCACGTCGAGGCGTTCCGGCTCGCCGAGGAGCTGTCCGTTCCCGTCATGGTGTGCATGGATGGGTTCATCCTCACCCACGCCGTCGAGCGCGTCGACATCCCCGATCAAGACCAAGTCGACCGTTTTCTGCCTTCGTTCACGCCGCACGAGGAACTCGATTGGGCACGTCCCGCCTCGATCGGATCGATGGTTGGTCCGGAAGCCTTCACCGAGGTTCGCTATCTCGCGCACGCCCGCCAGCTCGAGGCACTCGAGCGCATCCCCGAGCTCTCTGCTGAGTACGGCGAGATCGTCGGGCGCGTGCGCGGTGGACTGTTCGACGCCTATCGCTGCGAAGACGCCGAGACGGTCATCGTCGCGCTCGGGTCGGTCGTCGGGACGATCAAAGACGTCGTCGACCAGATGCGCGCCGACGGCGGGCGTCTCGGTGCCATCTCGCTGACCACGTTTCGCCCGTTCCCGGGGGACGCGCTCGCAGACGCCCTCGCGGGCGCGTCTCGCGTCGTCGTCGTCGAAAAGGCATTCGCCATCGGCGCGAAGGGTTTTCTCGGCGCGGATGTGGGTGCTGCGGTTGCGCGGGAGGGGACGCCCGTTCACACCGTCATCGGGGGCCTTGGCGGAAGGGCGATCGGTGAGTCGTCGCTGCGTCGCGTGTTCGAAGAAGCGATCCGCGGAGAACTCGGCGAGATGAGCTTCCTCGACCTCGATCGAGGCGTGGTTGATCGAGAGCTCGAACGGATGTCGCTCGATCCGCGGCTGCCGCCGAGCGCGCATCGCGTCCTTGCCGACGTGCGCCGACAGGCGAGTCGAGCGGTCTGAGGAGGCGCGATGGACGAGACGGGGGTGAAGTTCTACCAAGTCGGCAGCTTCGCGGTCGGAAATCGGCTGCTCGAGCCGAGCCTTCGGACCGTGCAATCCGAGCTCCGTCGTCCGAACACGTTGATCTCGGGTCACCGGGCCTGCCAAGGGTGCGGAGAGGCACTCGGCGCGCGCTACGTGCTCGACGCGGCGCTCGACGCAGCGGACGGGAAGCTCCTCGTCGTCAACGCGACGGGGTGCCTCGAAGTCTTCACGACACCGTATCCCGAGACCTCCTGGCAGGTCGCATGGCTGCACTCGCTGTTTGGCAACGCTGCCGCAGTCGCGACCGGTGTTGCCGCGGCGCTGAAGGCTCGTGGCGACAAAGAGACGCGGGTCGTCGCGCAAGCCGGCGACGGAGGGGCGGTCGACATTGGCTTCGGTTGCCTTTCGGGGATGTTCGAACGCAACGACGACGTGCTGTTCGTCTGCTACGACAACGAGGGCTACATGAATACCGGCGTGCAGCGCTCCGGCGCCACGCCGCCGGCGGCGCGTACCGCCACGACCGAAGCGGTCGGACCCGAACCCGGCAACGAGTTCGGCCAGGGTAAGGACCTGCCGCGGCTCGCCGTCGCGCACGGCATCCCCTACGTGGCGACTGCGACGGTCGCCGACCTCCACGATCTCGAGACCAAGGTGCACCGCGCGATGTCGATCCGCGGCGCCCGCTACCTCCACGTGCTCGTTCCCTGTCCATTGGGATGGGGATCGGATTCGTCGGACACGATCAAGATCGCTCGGCTCGCGCACGAAACGGGGCTCTTCCCGGTCTACGAAGCCGCGTACGGCGAGATCTTTGATTCAAGCCCGATCCGCAAACGAGCGCCCGTCGAGGAGTACCTCCGCTTGCAACGACGGTTCCGTCACCTCTTCGAGCCAAAGCGACGTGCCGACGTGATCGATCGGTTGCAGGAGATGGCCGATCGCAACATCGAGGAGTACGACCTCGTCGGTGCGACGACGACGGAGGAGTGACGATGAGCGACCACGACTTCGCGATCACCTTGGAGGTCGGATCGAGTCGGGTGAACAAGACCGGCTCGTGGCGCGTCGAGCGCCCCATCTACGTCGACCGGATGCCGCCGTGCAACGACGCATGCCCGGCGGGCGAGAACATCCAGCACTGGCTGTACCTCGCAGAGGAGGCGAAGTACGAGTCCGCGTGGCGTGCGCTCGTCGAGGACAATCCGCTCCCTGCGACGTCAGGGCGAATCTGCTTCCATCCGTGCGAGACCGCGTGCAACCGCGGTCAGCTCGACGAGGCCGTCGGGATCCACGCGATCGAGCGCTTCCTCGGCGACAGCGCGCTCGAGAACGGCTGGTCATTCGAGCAAGTAGCGGGGTCAGGAAAGCGCGTGCTCGTCGTCGGATCGGGCCCGTCGGGACTCTCCGCCGCGTATCACCTCGCTCGCCTTGGTCACGAAGTCGAGATCTTCGAGGCGTCGCCGGCACCGGGCGGCATGATGCGATACGGCATCCCGCGCTATCGGCTGCCGCGCGCCGTTCTCGACGCCGAGATCGCGCGCATCGAGAAGCTCGGCGTCTCGCTCACGTGCGACCACCGAGTCGCCGACGTGCAAAAGGAGATGGCGGACGGGCGCTTCGACGCCACGTACCTGGGATTTGGTGCACAGCTCTCGCAGAAGACGGCAATTCCAGCCGCGGATACGTCTCACATCATCGACGCGCTCGACTTATTGCGGAGCACCGAGGACGACGAGCCTTTCGAAGTCGGCCAGCGCGTCGTCGTGTACGGCGGCGGCGATACGGCGATGGACGCGGCGCGCACGGCGCGCCGACTCGGGGCAACCGACGCCGTGATCGTCTACCGGCGCAACCGCGCGAGGATGCCAGCGCACGCGGTCGAGTTCGAAGAGGCGCTCTCCGAAGGAGTGACCGTTCGCTGGCTGTCGACGATCGCTGAATTCGCGCCGGGCAAGGTTGTCGTCGAGAAGATGGTGCTCGACGATTCGGGATTCCCGCAGCCGACGGGCGAGTTCAGCGAGCTTGGCGCCGATGCGATCGTGCTCGCCTTAGGACAGGAAGCAGACCTGTCGGGGATCGCGCACCTCGGTGACATCGAAATCACCGGAGGTTCCGTGAACGTCGACGCGAACATGATGACCGGCCATCCCGGCGTCTTCGCCGGCGGTGACATGGTCCCGGCCGAGAAGACCGCGACCGTCGCGATCGGTCACGGCAAGCGGGCCGCCCGCGCGATCGACCGCTGGCTCGGAAAAACCGAGGCGGCCGGCCACGAGCGCCCCGAGCTCGCGAGCTTCGATCGCTTGAATACCTGGTACTACGCAGACGCACCAAAGCGCGTCCAGAGAGAGCTCGAGCTTGCCCGGCGGGAGAGCAGCTTCGAGGAGGTCGTTTTCGGCCTCGACGAGTCGAACGCGCTCTTCGAGGCCCGGCGGTGCATGTCGTGCGGCAACTGCTTCGAGTGCGACAACTGCTACGGCGTCTGTCCCGACAATGCCGTGTCTAAGCTCGGCCCGGGTAAGCGCTACGAGTTCAACTACGACTACTGCAAAGGTTGCGGAATCTGTGTCGCCGAGTGTCCCTGCGGCGCGATCGAGATGGTACCGGAGCTGATCTGATCAACTCTGAATTCATCGGGTTTGCGCGAAGAGGTATCGGCGCGGTTCAGGAACAAATCTGAAGTGATGAGAACCCAGGAGGTGGCGGGACACACGATGTCCGAGCAGTCCGAGCCGTCGGGGAACGAGGAGGCATCCGGGGAGGGGCCAACCTCGCCCGTTCGAGGGTCGCTGACCGCGGGCGTATTGCGCGAGCGCTCGGATGATGAGTCGCGCGTCGCACTCGTGCCAGAAGACGTCGCCAAGCTCAACGCGATCTCGATCGAAGTCGTCGTCGAGTCCGGCGCCGGCAAGCGATCGTTCTTCCCAGATGATTTGTATGCGAGAGCCGGCGCGACGATTGTCGATCGCTCACAGTGCCTCTCCCGGTCAAACGTCATCCTCTGTGTCTCACGACCCGACGCTGACGACGTGGGGGTGCTCGGCGCCGGTCAGGTCGTGATTGGCATGCTGTCGCCGCTCACCGATCCCGATTACGTGCAAACGCTCGCCACGCGCGGAGCCACTGGTGTGAGCTTCGACCTGTTGCCGCGGACGCTCTCGCGGGCGCAGTCGATGGACGCCTTGAGCTCTCAGGCCAATGTCGCCGGCTACAAGGCGGCGCTATTGGGTGCGAGCGCTTTCACGCGATACTTCCCGTTGCTCATGACCGCTGCGGGAACGGCGCGTCCGGCAGAGGTCCTCGTGCTCGGCGCGGGGGTGGCCGGGCTGCAGGCGATCGCCACGGCGCACCGACTCGGCGCGATCGTCCGCGGGTACGACGTCCGACCGGATGCGAAGGAGCAGGTGGAATCGCTTGGCGGCCGTTTCCTCGAGCTCACGGCGGTCACCGACGCCGCCGGCGAAGGCGGCTACGCACGCACGCTCACCGAGCAAGAGTCGAGGGCCCTGCAGGACGAGCTCAACGGGCACATCGCGAAGCACGACGTCGTGATCACAACCGCCCAGGTCCCGGGCCAACGCCCTCCGGTGCTCGTCACCAAAGAAGCGATCGACGCGATGAGGCACGGATCGGTGATCATCGACATGGGATCGAGCGAGCTCGGTGGCAACGTCGAGACGTCGCGACCCGCAGAGACTTTCGTCACCAACGGCGGAGTCACGATCGTCGGAGCGCAGAACCTCGCGTCGACGATGGGAATGGGCGCCTCTGCGATGTATTCGCACAACATCACCGCGCTCGTTGGACACTTTGTCTCCGAAGGCAAGTTCGTGGTTGATCTCGAAGACGAGATCCAGAAAGGAGTCGTCATCACCCACGATGGTGCCGTCGTCAACGAAGCGACGAAGGCGATACTGTCCACCTCGGGCGCTGAGCGATGAGCACGAGCCTGATCACTGACATCACGATCTTCGTCCTCAGCCTCCTCGTCGGGTTCGAGGTCATATCGAAGGTTCCCCAGACGCTGCACACACCGTTGATGTCCGCCGCGAACTCGATCCACGGCGTCGTGATCGTCGGAGCGTTCCTCATCGCATCGACGGCGCACTCCGCGGTCGGCTACGTCCTCGCATTTGTCGCCGCGGTCTTCGCTGGGATGAACGTCGTCGGCGGGTACGCGGTGACGGGCAGGATGCTCCAGATGTTCCAGCGGAAACCAATCAAAGCGGACGAGTCCGCGGCGACCAAGGAAAAGACAGCCTCCTGATGGGTCCGTTCATCGACACGATCACGCTGATCTATCTGCTGGCAGCGACGTGTTTCGTCGTCGGACTGCACCTGATGAACGCGCCGCCAACGGCGAACCGAGGCAACCAGGTGTCGGCGGCGGGAATGGCGATCGCTGTCGGTGCGACGCTCGCGTTGATCGCGCACAACGACACGATCTCGACGACCGGCTGGTTGATGCTCGCCATCGGCGGCGTCTTCGGTTCGGGTATCGGCCTGTACCTCGCGCGTTCGGTCGAAATGACGGCGATGCCCCAGCTCGTCAGCGTGTTCAACGCCGTTGGCGGCGGGGCAGCGGCGCTCGTCGCGATCACGGACTTCATCCGGCTCGCCGGAATCGCCCACGCGTTGATCCCAGCCAGAACGTCCGTCTTTTCCGTCCTCGACATCGTCATCGGCGCTGTGACCTTTTCGGGTTCAGTGATCGCCGCGGGAAAGCTCCAAGGACTCGTGCCGACCCGGCCGATCGTCGTCCCCGGCGGGCGGTTCGCGAACCTCGTCCTCTTTGCCGGGATCTGTGCCGGAGCGGGCTACATCTTCTCCGGCGCGAACAGCGTTTGGACGCTGATCGGCATCGCCATCGCCGCGTTGATCATCGGCGTGATCATGGTTCTGCCGATCGGTGGCGCTGACATGCCCGTCGTGATCTCGTTGCTGAACGCGTTCACCGGCACGGCGGTGGCGATGGCCGGGTTCGTCATCAACAACGCCGCCCTGATCATCGCCGGCGCGCTCGTCGGCGCCTCGGGGAGCATCCTCACCAAGTTGATGGCGGACGCGATGAACCGGTCGATTCTCAACATCGTCGCCGGCGGCTTTGGGACCGGCGACGTGCAATCGATCGTCGGCGCCGGGGTGACGGGCCAGGTTCGCTCGGTGTCCGCCGACGACGTCGCGATTCAGCTTGCTTACGCGAGCGAAGTGATCGTCGTGCCTGGTTACGGCCTCGCCGTCGCGCACGCCCAGCACGCGATGCGGGAGCTCGAGGTCTTGCTCGAACAACGCGGCGTCAATGTGACCTACGCGATCCACCCGGTCGCGGGACGTATGCCCGGCCATATGAACGTCCTGCTCGCAGAGGCCGAGGTCCCGTATCAGAAGCTCCGCACGATGGAGGAGATCAACCCGGACTTTCCTCGAGCCGATGTCGCCCTCGTCGTCGGGGCGAACGACGTGACGAATCCCGCCGCACGCCGGCCGGGCAACGCGATCTCGGGGATGCCGATTCTCGATGTCGACAAGGCGAAAAGCATCATCGTGATCAAGCGTTCGATGGGCCACGGATACGCCGGGATCGACAACGAGCTCTACACGGACCCGAAGACGGGCATGTTCTTCGCCGATGCTCTCGCCGGTCTGCGGGCGATCACTGCGGCTGTGAAGACCCTGGTGGGCGCCGAGTAGCAGACATCTCGCCGTGCCACGACGACTGACGAGCGGCCGCGAGTTCTCGCGTTTGCTCCTTCTGGACGCGCTCGCGCCCCCGTCTGAGAGCGCCGCACCCTGTGCCACGCGCGAACGCCCTGGTGGTTGACTGTGGAGATAACGAGCCATAAAGTGGCGCGAAGTGGAGGGTTAGGGAGAGGGGCGACCGTATCGGTCGCCGTGGTGCCCTCCGGGAGGGATCGTCGCTTTGGGCCCCGAGTCCAGCTTCTTTGGGAGGTTCGACCACTCCCTTGACGCGAAGGGACGGCTGATACTTCCCTCGCGCCTACGGACGCGACTCGGGACGCGCTTCTTTCTCACCGCGCACCTCGAGGACTGCCTCGCGCTGTGGCCGCTTGAGACCTTCGAAGCCGAGGTCGAAAGCCGTGAGGCTCAGGCCGTCGACACCTGGACCCGCAACGCGGCCCGGGAGTGGTTCGCGAAGGTCGCCGAGGTCGAGCACGACACCCAAGGTCGGGTCGTGATCCCCGCCGAATTGCGGGACTACGCCGCGCTGGGGCGCGACGTAATCGTGATTGGCGTCCACGACCACGTCGAGCTCTGGTCGCCTGATCGCTGGGCGACCAAAGAGCTCGCGCCGACGGGCAGCGACCCGTCCTTCCGACCGTGAGCGATTCGGTCACCCGTGCCCGGTCCGAAGCCGCCAACGGAGCGGTCTCGGTCGGCGCGCCCTTTCCGACATCTACCAGTGTGGTTCCCTGGCTCATCCGCAGCCCCTCGGCTGCGTTTGCTGATGGTCAGCATCCACCCCTCTCCGCTCATCTCCATCCGCTTGACGGGGTTCCCTTCACCCCGGACGCGGTCGGGGGGCTGCGGATGAGCCAGGGAACCTTTCACACGCCGGTGATGGTCGAGGAAGTTCTCGATCTCGTCCGCCCGTGTCCGCCTGGAGTGGTCGTGGACGCCACGGTCGGGGGAGGCGGTCACGCTGCGGCGATCCTCGACGACCGGCGCGACGTCGTCGTCGTCGGAATCGATCAGGACGAGGACGCGCTGGTGGTGGCGACCGAGCGACTCGCGCCGTTCGGAGGGAGGGCGATCGTGCGCGGCGGCCGCTTCGACGATCTCGACGAAATCCTCGCCGCCATCCCGCAATCGGGGCTCGCTTTCGACGGCGGGCTCTCGGCGGTCCTCTTTGACCTCGGCGTGAGCTCTCATCAGCTCGACGAGGCGCAGCGCGGTTTCAGCTACCGCCTCGACGGGCCGATCGACATGCGCATGGACCAGCACACGCCGACCTCCGCCGCCGACATCGTCAACTCGTCTGATGTCGGCGAGCTTGCGGAGCTCTTCCGCCTCCACGGCGAGGACCGTTTCGCGAAACGCATCGCCGATTCGATCGTGCGACGCCGTCCGATCACGACGACCGGAGAACTCGCCGCCGCCGTCTCCGACGCGGTTCCAGCCGCGCATCGCCGACGCGGTCACCCGGCGCGGCGCGTGTTTCAAGCGCTGCGGGTAGCAGTCAACGACGAGCTCAGGGCGCTCGAAGCCGCCCTCGACAAGAGCATCGAGCTCGTCGCGCCGGCGGGGCGGATCGTCGTCATCTCCTACCACTCGGGCGAGGACCGCATCGTGAAGCGGCGCTTTCGCGACTGGTCGAACGCGCAATGTGCGTGCCCGCCAGGAGCACCCTGCACGTGCGGTGCTACGCCACGGGCGCGTGTGCTCACGAAGGGCGCACAACGCCCGAGCGAAGACGAAATCGCGCAGAATCCGCGCGCACGCGAAGCACGACTCCGCGCGATCGAGCGCCTTTCGGCCCTCGATATAGACGAGGGCGAGTGATGGCGGCGGCGCGACCTCTTCCCGCGACCTCGCGAACGAAACGCACCGCAGCTGCGGCGAGGGTGTGCTCGTCACGCCGTTCGGCGGTTGCCGACCACAACGCGCCGAATCGCAAGCGGATGCGCCGACGCGCCCGATTGTTCCTCGTCGCTTCGATCGCCCTCGTCGGGGGATCGCTCTTCGCCGTGGCCGCCGGGCAAGCGCTGGTAGCGGCACACCAAGTCGCGCTCGACCAAGCCCAGCAGTCGCTTTCGGCTGCCGTCGCGCGCAACCAGAACCTGCAGTTCAGCCTTTCGAAGCTCGAGTCGCCGGCGCGCATCGTCGAGATCGCCGAGGGTCGATACGGCATGGTCGTGCCTCAGAGCGTCCTCTACCTCGCACCGGTGAACCCCGGACCGACCGTGATCGCGGCCGCGACGAGGTCGAGCCGGTGAGCGCTGGTCGACGCCGCCGGCCTTCCGCGTCGACCATTCGCCTCCGTCGCATCTCCGCGGTCGCGATCCTCCTCGTCGTCGGGCTCGGTATCCGGCTCGTCCTTGTTCAAGTCCTCGACGGCGCGCGCTACGCGGCGTACCTGAGCGGCGAGGTTGAACAGAAGGTCTCGCTGCCCGCGACGAGGGGTGCGGTCTACGACAGCACAGGAAACGTGCTTGCGGTCTCTGTCGAACGCACGAATGTCATCGCCGACGATTTTCAGATCTCCCATCCGGACAAGGAAGCGACCGCGCTCGCGCCGTTGCTGCATCTGCGCATCTCAACGCTCTCGAGCGCACTTTCCGAGAGGAACGGCTACGTCGTCCTCGCACGAGACCTCCCGAACAATGCTGTCGATCCGATTGAAGAGGGCGCGTTCGCCGGGCTCTCCTTTGTCCCCGCCGAACAACGCGTGACCTCTGGCGATGGCGTCTTCCAGCCGGTCCTCGGCGACGTGAACGCGTCGAACCTCGGCTATTCGGGGATCGAGTACGCGTATAACGACCTGCTTTCCGGTCGTGCGGGCAGCGAGGTTGCGGCGGTTGCCCCAGGCGGCATCACCCTGCCGGCGAAGCCGCACGACGTCGTCGCGCCGAAGCCGGGCATGGGTGTCGTGCTGACGATCGACGAGCCGTTGCAGGTGGAGACCGAACGCGACGTCGCGGCGCAGATGCGCGCCACCGGTGCCGACAGCGGGATCGCGGTGATCATGGACGTCCATACCGGCGCGATCCTGGCGATGGTGGACCTGATTCGGGCTCACCACGGCATGATCGTTCCCGCTCCGGAGAACCTTGCCGCTACGAGCGTTTACCAGCCGGGCTCGGTCATGAAACTCGCGACCGTCTCCTTCGCCTTGCAAGACGGATTGATCACGCCGTCGACGGTGCTCACCGTCCCGTACCAGATCAACGTCGGGGGCTATGTATTCCAAGACGCCGATTTCCACCGGACGCAGCCGATGCCGGTATCGCAGATTCTCGCCCAATCCTCGAACGTCGGCACTATCGAGATCGCGCAGCGGCTCGGCGAAGAGCGGCTCTTCCACGCGCTCAACGCGTACGGCTTTGGCCACCTCACGGGGCTCGACTGGCCGGGCGAATCGCAGGGGATCATCGGTTCTCCCGGCACCTGGTACGGCTCGTCGGCCGCCTCGGTGCCGATCGGAACGGGGATCGCCGTCACGCCGCTGCAGATCCTCGACGCGTACAACGCCGTCGCGAACGACGGCGTCTTTGTCACACCTCACCTTGTCCAGGGACTCGTGAACGACAATGGCGTTGAGCATCTCGTCGCGCCGCACGTCGGCCGACGGGTGATCGACCGCTCGACGGTGCGCCAGCTCATCCCGATGCTTGAGGGCGTCGTGCAGGACGGCACCGCAGTGCTCGCCCACATCCCCGGTTACACCGTCGCGGGAAAGACCGGGACCGCCCAGGTCCCGGATCCGACTGGGCTCGGATACGTGCCTGGTGACTGGAACGCTACCTTCGTCGGTTTCGTGCCGGCGCAGGCCCCGCAGCTCGCCGGGATCGTGGTCTTCAACCACCCAACACCGATCTACGGTGGGTCGGTGTCTGCACCGATCTTTTCGAAGATCATGCAGTACGCACTCAGGCGATTCGACATCGCCCCGCCCGCGCCTTCGACGACATTGACCTCGACGTTGCGACGCGGCGGATCAAAGTGACGAGTTTGGCCGTGGCGGACAAGACCCTCGGTGTGGCGATCGGAAAGATCGTGGAGCGCGTGCATCCGCTCGCGGTCGTCGGCACGACAGACGACGTCGCTGTGACCCAGATCGCCTTCGACCATCGCAGCGTTGTGCGGGGCGCCCTGTTCTGCTGCCTCATCGGAGAGCAGGTAGACGGTCACAACTTCGCCGCGGCGGCGTACCGACAGGGGGCGATCGCGTTCATCTGCGAGCACACCTTGGGCAGGGACATCGACTCGGCGGTGCAACTAGTCGTCGCGCCTGGGATGGCGCGTCCGGCTATGGCACTCGCGGCGTGCGCCTTCTACGACGACCCGGGGCGCAAGCTCCGCATGATCGGGGTCACCGGTACCAACGGCAAGACGACGACGACGCAGCTGTTGCGGGACATCTTGGAGGTCGATGGTTGGCCGACCGGCGTCATCGGCACCCTCGGGGGTGCACGAACGACGCCTGAGGCGCCGAAGGTGCAGGAGACGCTGTCCGAATTGCAAGCGAACGGCGCCGTCGCCTGCGCGATGGAGGTCACGTCGCACGCGCTCTCGCAGCATCGTGTCGACGGGATTCTGTTCGACGTCGCGGTTTTCACGAACCTGTCACAGGACCACCTCGATTACCACCATTCGATGGAGTCGTACTTCGCCGCCAAGGCAGAGTTGTTCACGCCCGAACGCGCCCGCTTCGCCGTCGTGAACAGAGACGACGAATACGGGCGGAGGTTGATCGCAAAGAGCCTGGTCCCGACGGTGGCGTATTCGATCGACGACGCGCGCAACCTGGAGCTCGGTCTGAGCTCGACGCGCTTTCGACTCGGAAAACGTGACGTCGTTTTTCCGATGGGAGGGGGGTTTAACGTCAAGAACGCGCTCGCCGCGGCATTTACTGCGCGCGCACTCGGCGTCGGTGTTGACGCCATCGTCGAGGGCCTCGCGAGGGCACAACGCGTGCCGGGTCGATTCGAGGCGTTCGAAGGCGAGAACGGCGTCGTCGCTGTCGTCGATTACGCGCACACCCCCGCTGGTTTGGAAGAGGTGCTGCGCGCTGTGCGCCGGGACGGCAAGAACACCGACACCGGCGACCGCGCCTCGGTGACCGTTGTCTTTGGCGCGGGTGGCGATCGCGATCGCGGCAAGCGTCCGGCGATGGGCGCGATCGCGTCGCGCCTCGCCGACACCGTCGTCTTGACGAACGACAACCCGCGAAGTGAAGACCCTCACCAGATCGTCGAGGACATCAGGGCGGGGATTTCGGGCCGCGCAGACGTCGTCGTCGAGCTCGACCGCCGCAAGGCGATCCTTGAAGCGCTGCGTTCGGCGAGACCGGGCGACGTCGTCGTCGTCGCCGGCAAGGGGCACGAGACGACCCAAGAGTTCGACGACCGGACGATCCCCTTCGACGACCGCGAGATCGTACGCGGCGAGCTCGACCGGCTCGGGTGGCGTGCGAAACGTCAGCGGACGGGGATCGAGGGACAAGCGGGCGAGTCGTGATCTCGATCTTCGAGGCTGGCACGGTCGCCCTCCTCGTCGCCGCGTTCGGCACACCGCTTTTGATGCGGACGCTCGTCACGCGCCGAATTGGCCAACAGATCCGCGAGGACGGTCCGGCGTACCACGTCATGAAGGCGGGAACGCCGACGATGGGCGGGGTTGCGCTGATCCTCGCCGCGGCGATCGGTTACCTGTTCGGCCACGTCGGCACGAGCACGCCCTTCACCGTCGGCGGCGGCCTCGCGCTCGGCGCCATCGTGCTCGCCGGCGGAATCGGAGTCGCCGACGACTGGTTGAAGGTGAGCCGACGGCGGAGCCTCGGCCTCGACAAGCGCGGCAAGCTCGGCCTTCAGGTCGTCCTCGGCGTGCTGTTCGCGCTCGCCGCTGAGCACTTCGCGCACGTGAGCACGACGCTGTCGTTCACCCGGGCGAACATCCCCGGCGTCGGTCTCGGCGCCGCCGGCTGGGCGATCTGGGCGACGTTCATCATGACCGCCGAATCGAACGCCGTGAATTTGACCGACGGCCTCGACGGGCTCGCGGCCGGGGCGGCGGCCTTCAATTTCGTCGGTTTCACGCTCATCGGGTATTGGGAGTACCGCCACGTCCACATCTACCACGTGCACCCGTCGCTCGACCTCGCGCTGGTCGCCGTCGCGATGGGCGGTGCGTGCGTCGGCTTCTTGTGGTGGAACGCCGCACCCGCGCGCATCTTCATGGGTGACACCGGTTCGCTCGCGATCGGGACCGCACTCGCGTGTCTCGCGCTCGAGATGAACCTGCAGCTATTGCTGCCGATCATCGGCGGGCTGTTCCTCGTCGTCACATTGTCGGTAGTCGCGCAGGTCGTGAGCTATCGGGTGTTCCACACTCGCATTTTCCGCATGGCGCCGATCCATCACCACTTCGAACTCGCCGGGTGGCCCGAGACGACGGTCATCGTCCGGTTCTGGATCTTCTCCGGACTTTGCACCGCGCTCGGACTCGGCGTCTTCTATGCCGACTTCTTGGGCGTGCGGTCGCTGCTATGAGGGCATCCACCCGTGACGCATCGGACCTTCGTCGCGTCGTTGTCGTCGGATTCGCGACGACGGGTCGAGCCGTCGCGTCGACGCTTGCGGACATGGGCGTCGAGGTCACCGCGATCGACGACGCGGCAGCGGTGGTCGAAGCGGGACGCGGCACCGAAGGCGTCGAGGTGCGGTTGACTCCCGATCCCCGCGACCTTCGCGAACTCGCCCGAGGTGCGGACCTCGTCGTCGTGAGCCCAGGGGTTCCACCGAGCCATCCGATCCTTGCGGTCGCCGCGAAGGAGAAGGTCGTCTCAGAGATCGAGCTCGCTTCGTGGATGACCCGTGTGCCGATCGTCGCCATCACCGGAACGAACGGCAAGACGACGGTCGTCAACCTCGTCAACGCGATGCTGCTTGCAAGCGGCGTTCGATCGGAGCCGACCGGCAACATCGGGCTCCCGCTCATCTCGGTCGCTCATCGCCACGACCTCGACATCGTTGTCACCGAAGTGTCATCTTTCCAGCTCGCGCTGTCGCCGACATTCCGTCCGACGGTCGGCACGTGGTTGAACTTCGCGCCGAACCATCTCGACTGGCACGCGTCGACCGCGGAGTACTTCTCGGCCAAGGCCCAGATCTGGGCGCACCAGCGCGAGGGTGACGTCGCCATCGCGAACGCCGACGACGACCGGATCGCGGCCGCCGCGGCGCGGGCGCCGGGACGGGTGGTCACGTTCGGCGCGACAAAAGGCGACTACCGCCTGGACGGCGACGACATGGTCGCCTCTGACGGGACGATCCTCGCCCGAGCGGGTGACCTCGTCCGCGACCTCCCGCACGACCGGCTCAACGCGCTCGCCGCGCTCGTCACGGCGCGCGAAGCGGACGCGACCTCGGCGGGCATTCTCACGGCGCTGCGCACCACGGCGGCGCCTCCACACCGGCTCGAACTTGTTGCGACGGTTGCCGGCGTCGCGTACTACGACGACTCGAAGGCGACGACGCCCGCCGCGGTCGCCGCGGCGTTGCAGTCGTTCTCGTCGGTCGTCCTCATCGCCGGTGGCAAGAACAAGGGTCTCGACTTGTCGCCGATCAGGACGGCGGCGGACGATCTCGGCGCGGCGACCGTACAGGGTGTCGTCGCGATTGGGGAGTCTGCCGCCGAGATCGAGCGGATCTTTGCGCCGGACTACCCGGTGCGCAGCGGCGAGTCGATGGTCGACGCGGTCGCAAAGGCAACCGCGTTCGCCCACCCGGGGGACGCAGTGCTGCTCTCACCTGGGTGCGCGTCGTTCGACTGGTACGGATCGTACGAAGAGCGCGGCGAGGCCTTCAAGCGAGCGGTGCGTGCGCTCGCTGACGGGAGGGAAACCAGGTGACGGCGACCACGGGAACGCTCTCGCGCCGCGGACGCGGCTCGCAGCGCCCGGCGCGGCTCCGAGTTGTCGCCGACGGCCAACGGGTTCGCCCACAGGCGGTACGTGGCGCGCCGAGCAGGGACGCGATGGCGCTCGGCGGTCTCGTTGCCGCGTTCTGCGTATTCGGGCTCGTGATGGTGCTCTCGTCGTCGTCGATCTCGTCGATCGACTCGTACGGCTCGCCGTGGTCGATCGTCGAACGCCAAGGGCTTTGGAGCGTGGTCGGCGGGCTCGCCTTTGTCGCGACGGCACGCATGTCGTTGCAGTTCTGGCGCCGCATCGCCGTGCCGCTCATCGTCGCGACCGGCGTGCTTTTGCTCGCTGTGCTGGTGCGCGGGGTCGGATCGGTCGCCGGCGGCTCAGCGCGCTGGATCGGCTTCGGCATGTTGCGCGTGCAGCCGTCCGAGATCGCCAAGCTCGCCGTCGTCATCTTCGTCGCCGACCTGATCGCGCGGCGCTCGAAGGGCACCGCGGAGCCGGTCGACGTCGTGCGCCCGGTCGTCATCGCGCTCGTCGCGCTCGCGATCCTCATCGTCCGCCAGCCCGACCTCGGCACGGCGGCCGTCGTTGTCACCGTCGGCGGAGTGTTGCTCTACGCGGGCGGTGTGCCGATCAGAAAGGTCGCCACGCTCGGCGTGATCTTTTCCGTGTTGGGTGCCGCATTTTTGATGGTCGAACCGTACGGGCGCGCCCGCATCGCCGGGTTCATCAACCCGTTCGCGCACTCGACGACGAGCGGATACCAGGTTGTCCAGTCGCTCGTGACGCTCGGTTCAGGCCATCTGCTCGGCACCGGGCTTGGGGGTTCGCCGGCGGCGTGGGGCTTTTTGCCGAACGCGAGCACGGATTTCATCTACTCGATCATCGGAAACAACTTCGGGCTCGTCGGCTCGCTCGGCGTGCTCGCGGGCTTCGTCTTGCTCGGCTGGCTCGGCGTGCGGATCGCGTCGCGCTCGACCGACTGCTTCGCGCGCCTCGCCGCCATCGGGATAACGACCTGGATGGTCGTGCAAGCCTTCATCAACATCGGGGGCGTCATCGGCATCATGCCCGAGACGGGGATCCCGCTCCCGTTCCTCTCCTCGGGTGGGTCGTCCCTTGTCGTCTTCCTCGCCGCGATGGGGATCCTGGTCCGCATCGCGCGCCACCCCGACGAAAAGACTCGTTCCGCCGTCGAACACGACCGGATCCGCCGGCGCGCGGCCGTCAGGTGACCCGCCGCACCGTCGAGATCGTCGTCGCGGGGGGAGGGACCGCCGGCCACGTCGAGCCGGCGCTCGCGCTGGCGGAGGCGCTCGTCGACCGTCACGTCCGTCCCGAGGCGATCCGCTTTGTGGGGACGCGCCGCGGTGTCGAGGCGCGCCTCGTCCGCCCGAAGGGCTTTGCGGTGACCGAGCTCCCCGGGCGCGGCATCGTCCGCCAGATGCGCGCGAGTAACCTCTCGTCGCTTTTCGGCCTGTTCGTCGCCCTCGTCGCCAGCGTCGTCTTGGTGCGGGCATGGCGACCGCGGGTCGTCGTCTCGGCCGGCGGGTACGGCGCGCTCGGGTGTGCGCTCGCCGCCGCTCTGTGGCGCGTGCCGGTCGTCGTGATGAACGTCGACGCGGTGCCCGGCGCGGCGAACCGTCTGATCGGACGCTTCGCCAAGGCGAGCGCCACCGCGATCGAGGGGAGCGGACTGCCGCGCGAGGTCGTCACCGGCGCCCCCGTCCGTCGTGTCGTCCTCGCCGCGGCGCGTGCAAGCAGCGATCGCGCCGCGGCGAAACGCGACGCGGGTATCGAGCCTCAGCGAACCCTCCTCCTTGTTGTCGGGGGATCCCTCGGCGCGCGTCGGTTGAACGAGCTCGCACTGGCGCTCGCGCAGCGCCTCGCCGATCGCAGCGACCTCACGCTCTACCACGTGAGCGGCGAGCGTGACTTCGCCGAGTGCGCGGGCGCGCGAGGGCGATGCGCCTCGACGGCGCGGCGCTGGCCTACCGGCTCGTCGCGTTCGAAGAGCGTCTCCCCGATATCCTCGCGGCGGCGGATCTCGCGATCAGCCGCGCCGGCGCTTCGACCGTCGCCGAGATCGCGGTGATCGGCACGCCGACGGTCTTCGTGCCGCTTCCGGGAGCACCGGGTGACCACCAAAGAAAGAACGCCGAGCTCCTCGCGGCCGCCGGCGGCGCGGTGATCGTCGACGACGAAAAGGCGACGATCGAAGAGGTGTGGGAACCGGTGCAACGGCTCCTGAAAGACGCGCCACGGCGCGACGGGATGCGGGAGCGCGCCCGTGCCGTCGGGCAGCCGGACGCGGCGGAACGTGTCGCCGCGCTCGTCGAGCAGGTGGCGCGCGACCGACCGCGGAATCGGTCGGAGACGCGATGAGCGGCGTCGATCTGTCGGTCGCGGGCAGGATCCACATCGTCGGGATCGGCGGCGCGGGGATGAGCGCGATCGCGACGGTCCTTGTCGGCATGGGGCATCGGGTGAGCGGCAGCGATCTGAAGGAGAGCGCCGCGCTCGAGCGGCTGCGGGGAATCGGTGTGCGGGCCTTCGTTGGTCACGCCGCCGAACAGATCGGCGAAGCCGAACTCCTGGCCGCGTCGAGCGCGATCCGCGACGACAACGTCGAGGTTGTCACGGCGCACGGAAAGAACATCCCCGTCTTCACACGCGCCGAGCTGCTCGGCGCGATCTGCGCTCGGCGCCGCACGATCGCGGTCGCCGGCACGCACGGCAAGACGACGACATCGTCGATGCTGGCGCTGATCCTCGTCGAAGCGGGACTTCGACCCTCGTTCGTCATTGGCGGCGACATCTACGAGTTCGGCGCCAACGCGGCGTGGGATGAGGGGGATTGGCTCGTCGTCGAGGCGGACGAGAGCGACGGCACCTTCCTCGTGCTTCCGAAGGAGATCGCCGTTGTGACGAGCGTCGAAGCGGACCACCTCGACCACTTCGGCACCGAAGACGAACTCGCTGCCGCCTTCGCGCGCTTCGCCAACGACGCTCGCCTGTGCATCGTCTCCGCCGACGATCCCGCCGCGCGCACGGTCGCTCCGGTCGGTGCGACGACCTTCGGATTCGACACCGCCGCCGACCTGACGGTCATCGACTATGTGCCGGGGCGCTCGAAATCCGGCTTTGCACTTTCCCGCAAGGGCGCGGCGGCGATCTCGGTCGAGCTTGCGGCGCCAGGTCGTCACAACGCCCGCAACGCGGCGGCGGCGGCCGCCGCGGCGCTGGCGATCGGGGTGGACGAGAGCGTCATCGGCCCCGCCCTGGCGCGATTTGGAGGCGTCGGCCGGCGCTTCGAGTTCCGCGGCGAGTTCGCCGGCGCGACGGTGATCGACGACTACGCGCACCTTCCCGGCGAGATCGCGGCGGCGATCGATGCGGCGCGTGGCGGCGGGTTCCGACGGATCGTCTGCGTCTTCCAGCCGCACCGGTACTCGCGGGTCGCAGCCCTCGCGCCGCGCTTCGCCGATGCGTTCGTCGGTGCAGACGAGGTCGTCATCACCGACATCTACGCGGCGTGGGAAACGCCGGTACCCGGCGTGTCGGGACGGCAGATCTTCGACGCGGTCCGCGCCGCCCATCCGGAGGTCACGATGCATTACGTCCCCGATCGCACCGAGCTCGCCGCGGAGTTGGGAGACATCGTCCGGCCGGGCGACTGCCTGTTGATGCTCGGTGCCGGTGACATCACCGAGGTCACCGCGGCGCTCCTCGATCGCTCGACCGAACGGGCGCCGCGATGAGCCACATGCCGCTCCCGTCGCGGGCTTCGCTCGTCGAGTGGGTAGCGCGCCTCGAGGAGCTGCTCGGGGACCGGGTGAGTCGTGACGCGCCGTTGGGTGCTCGCACGACCTACCGGGTCGGCGGCCGGGCAGCCGTGCTCGTCGAGGCGAACGACGAAGATGACCTCGCCCGCATCGCGAAGGCGCGAGACGCGACCGGCCCGCCCGTCCTCGTCGTCGGCAAGGGGTCGAACCTGCTCGTCGCGGACGCCGGCTTTCCGGGCACCGCCCTCGCGCTCGGCGAGAAGTTCGCGGCGATCGACGTCGGTGAGGACGGAACCGTCGTTGCCGGGGGAGCGGTCGCCTACCCGGTGCTGGCCAGGGCGGCGGCGCGGGCCGGATGGACCGGCCTCGAGTGGGCCGTGGGCGTGCCGGGGTCCGTCGGCGGCGCCGTGAAGATGAATGCCGGCGGCCACGGCGCTGAGACCGCCGAGCGGCTCGTCTCTGCCCGAGTCGTCTCGTTGGCGACCGGCGATGCCCGGGTCGTCGCCGCCTCCGACCTCGACCTCTCCTACCGGCACTCCGCGGTCGCTGCAGACGACGTCGTGACGGAGGCGACGTTCCGCCTCGACAAAGGCGATCCGCAGGCGGCCGCGACGAGGATCAGCGAGATCGTCGCCTGGCGCCGGGCGCACCAGCCGGGCGGCCGCAACGCCGGGTCCATCTTCCAGAACCCCGTCGGGGACTCAGCCGGGCGGCTCGTCGAGGCGGCAGGAGCAAAAGGACTGCGGGTCGGGAGCGCCGAGGTGTCGACGAAGCACGCGAACTTCATCCAAGCCGACGAGGGCGGCTCCGCCGACGACGTCTACGCGCTGATCGAAAAGGTGCGTGACCTCGTCGCCCGCCGACTCGGCGTCGAGCTCAAGATCGAGGTCGTCTGCGTGGGGTTCGGTCGGTGAGCGCAACGCGGCCCGCCCACCTTCGTCCCACGTCTCCCGTCCGTCAACGATCACGACCGCGGGCGGACACCCGGCCGGCGCGGCCGAGCCGCTCGCCGGCGCACACGCGCCAGCCGGCGGGCAAGCCGCACGTCGAGACGGCGCGCGTCGCCGGGCGTCGGCGTCTCGTCGTCCTCGGCGGCGTCGTCGGGCTGGCAGCCCTGGCTGGCGCGACGCTGGCGATCGCCCACTCGCCGATTTTTGCCGCCCGCGGCATTCGCATCGCCGGCGCGACGCACGGCGAGGAGCGGGCGATCCTGGCCGTGAGCGGCCTGGGCTCCCACCCGCCGCTCATCGACATCAATCCGGCCGCCGACGCCCGGGCCATCGAGCGCCTGCCCTGGATCGACACGGCGCGGGTCGCCGTTTCGTTCCCGTCATCTGTCGCTGTCACCGTCACCGAGCGCGTCCCTGTCGCCTTCGTGCCCTCGAAGGGTGGCGGTGCCCTCGTCGACGCCTCCGGGCGGGTCCTCGCCGACGTCGGCGCGAAGCCTGCCGGTCTCGTCACTGTCGAAAGCGACGGCGCCCCGCCACGACCGGGCGAGAAGTTCTCCCATGCCGAGCGCGGACTGTTCACCGTCGCCGCCGAGGTGCCGACGACGCTCCTCGGTCGCATCGCCGACATCGCCAGCACGCGCCGGGAAGGAATCGTCGTCGACATGACGCACGAACCGCTCGCGATCTTCGGCTCGTCGGCCGACGCGCACGAGAAGTTCGTCGCGCTCGCGACCGTGCTTAGCGGCGTTTCGCTCGCCGGATCCACCGCGATCGACCTGCGAGCACCCGCGAATCCGGTCTTGACCCCGTGAAGTGCCAGCCCTATGGTCGGCCAAACTCGAGTGCCTGACGACCTCCACCCGCCCGCTCTGGAGAACACAGGCGCGCGAAGTGAGAGCGGTCGCGGGGGAGCGGTTCTGCGAGAGAGACCGGAGCCCGAAGAGGCACGTCGTCGCGGCCGCGTCCATCGGGAACCCCGGCCGGACCGAGAGAAAGCGACGACAGTGGTGAACGAAGGAACGCAGAGCTTTATTGCCGTCATCAAGGTCGTCGGCATCGGCGGCGGCGGCGTGAACGCCGTGAATCGGATGATCGACGCTGATCTGCGTGGCGTCGAGTTCGTCGCCGTGAACACCGACGCCCAGGCGCTTTTGCTCTCCGAGGCCGATATCAAGCTCGACATCGGGCGCGAACTCACCCGGGGCCTCGGTGCCGGCTCCGACCCCGAGATCGGGCGATCGGCCGTCCTCGACCACACCGAAGAGATCGGCGAGGTGCTGAAAGGCGCCGACATGGTTTTCATCACGGCCGGCGAGGGCGGTGGCACGGGGACCGGAGGTGCCCCCGTCGTCGCCGAGATCGCCCGCGAACTCGGCGCGCTGACCGTCGGCATCGTGACGAAGCCCTTCGCGTTCGAGGGTCGCCGACGCGCCCAGCAGGCTGAGCAGGGGATCGAGAAGCTCTCCGAGTTCGTCGACACGATGATCGTGATCCCGAACGAGCGCCTGCTCACGCTGGCGGACTCGAAGACGACGATGCTCGACGCATTCCGGATGGCCGACGACATTTTGCTGCAGGGTGTGAAGGGGATCACCGACCTGATCACCGTGCCGGGCTTGATCAACACGGACTTCGCGGACGTCCGCTCGATCATGCGCGGCGCCGGCTCGGCGATCATGGGAGTCGGCGTCGCAGCCGGCGAAGGGCGCGCCCTCAACGCCGCGCACCACGCGATGACGAGTCCGCTGTTGTCGTCCTCGATCGACGGCGCAAAGGGGATCCTGATGAATGTCGCAGGCGGCCACAGCCTCGGGCTGTTCGAGGTGAACGAAGCGGCCGAGGCGATCCACGCCATCGCGCATCCCGACGCGAACATCATCTTCGGTAGCGCCATCGACGACACGCTCGGCGATCAGGTTCGCGTCACCGTCATCGCAGCGGGCTTCGACCGGTTCGACACGACGCCGTTCGAATCCGCCGCAGAACTTGCCGAAGGGTTCAGTGGGCAGGCGCGCGACTACCGGTCCGAAGTGTTCGCGCTCGACGACGATGTCGAACTGGGAGACGACGGCTTCGACGTGCCGTCTTTCCTCCGGTAAGGACCGTTTCGCCGCTCACGTTCTCGCTGCCCGGTGACGCGAGCGTCGCGCTCGACGACGCGAAGTGACGGCGACGCGCGCCCGGTTGCCCTCGGTGGCGACGGCGCGTCCGAACCCCTCTACAAGTCGATCTGTGACCGGCCGTGGTCGTTCGTCCACCAGGTGCACGGCGGTCGCGTCCTTTCGATCGACCGCGCGCAGCACGCACTGGAAGACGCCGACGCGCTCGTCACAACGGCGACCGGGACGCCGCTCTGTGTCCTCGGCGCCGATTGCGCGCTCGTCGGGTTCGCAGGCGATGGCGTCGTCGCCGTGGCGCACGCCGGCTGGCGCGGCCTTGTCGCCGGGGTCATTGACGCCGCGGTCCAGGCGATGCGCGAGCGCGGCGCCGGTCGGGTCCACGCGGTCCTGTCGGCGTGCATCCATCCGGAGTGCTACGCGTTCTCGCCCGAGGACGTCGACCGCGTCGCGGCGTGCTTCGGCGACGAGGTGCGTGCCCGCGCCGCGGGCGGCCAGGCGGCGCTCGACCTGCCCGCCGCGGTGCGGTCGGCGCTGCGACGCGCCGGCGTCGAGCTCGCGGTCGACCTCGACGCGTGCACCGCATGCGAAGGAGGCTGGTTCTCCCACCGCGCCCGCAATGATCGAGCGCGGCACGCGCTCGTCATCTGGCGCGACTTCCGCGATGGATGACGACGCCGCTCGACGCGCCGTCGACGCGCGAACGGTTCGCCACCGCCTCGAGTCGGTGCGCGAGCGCATCGCCAGGGCCGGCGATGCCGACATCGTGACGATCGTCGGGGTGACGAAGGCCTTCGGTGTCGAGGCGGCGCTCGCCGCACGAGCGGCGGGGATCTTCGACTTGGGCGAGAACTACGCCGCCGAGCTCGTCGAAAAGGCCGCAGCGCTCGCCGCCTCGGCGGGCGACCCCGTGCGCTGGCACCTGATCGGAGGCGTCCAGCGCCGGTCCCTGCGACGCCTGGCGCCGTTCGTCGCCATGTACCAGAGCGTCGACCGGGAGGCCGAGGCGTCGGCGATCGCCCGCCAAGCGCCCGGTGCCGCCGTCCTGATCGAGGTCGAAACGACCGGCATCGCCGGCCGGGGCGGCGTGCCGCCCGAGGGCGTCGGCCGCCTCGTCGAGCACTCGGCGCAGTCCGGACTCGACGTGCAAGGGCTGATGACCGTGGCCGCGCCAGACGACGAGGTCGCGGCGCACCGCAGCTTTCGTGTCGTGCGAGGGCTCGTCGACGCCCTGGGTCTGCGGGTCGCGTCGATGGGGATGAGCGACGACTTCGCGATCGCCGTCGAGGAGGGCTCGACGATGGTGCGGCTGGGGAGGGTGCTCTTCGGTGCTCGCCCGACACGGGGGGCGGTGTCACAATAGATTCCGGCGCTAAAGGAGCAAGATGTCATCGTTCATGAACAAGGCGCTCGCGTACCTCGGGCTGAAAGACATCGAGGACGACGAGCTGTACGGGGACGCGCTCGAGCCGACAGGCCAGCACCGCATCGAGCGGACCGTCTACCCCGCGACCGAGGACACCGGCTCGCACCCGAGTCACGCGACCGTCCGGCCCATCACCGCGGCGGACCCGCGCCGACCCGCGGGGTCCGCGGTCGTGCGGCCGATCACGAAGGCGAAGACACCGGCCGGCAAGGTGCACGTCGTGGCGCCGTCACAGTTCCGCGACGCGCAGGAGATCGGTGACGTCGTGAAGCAGGGCAACCCTGTGATCGTCAACCTGCAAGGGTCCGAGCGCGATCTTTCGCGGCGGATGATCGATTTCTGCTCGGGACTCACCTACGCGCTCGACGGGCAGATGGAGAAGGTGGCCGATCAGGTCTTTCTGCTCGCTCCCACCGACGTCGAGGTTCCTGCGGAGGAGCGTCTGCGCCTGCAAGAGCGCGGCCTGTACCGCTCCTGATCATCTCGACGCCGACCGCGCGACGGGGAGCGCGCGCCTCGTGATCGTCCGGATCATCGTGGACGTCTTGCAGGCCTACATCGTCATCCTGCTCGCGCGGATCATCCTCACGTGGTTCCCGATCAACCCGTGGTCACGCTGGGCACGCGTGGAACGCTTCCTCGGGACGATCACCGATCCGGTGCTGAAACCCGTCCGGCGCATCCTGCCGCCGATTCGCGTCGGGTCGATGGGACTCGACCTCTCCCCGATCGTCGTCTTCTTCGCTCTCGAGATACTGATCACGGTGATCCGCGTCCACTGAGTCGTGGGGTGATCCCCCATGTCACCGGGGTCGGGGCGTAGGATTCGCGGATCAAAGGGCGCGGAACCAGGCGCATCGGCTCAGCGCGTACGGGCCAAGTGATCGAGGAGTGACGCATGGAAATTTCGGGTCGAGTCCTCCGAGAAGTTGAATTTCGCGACCGCCTGCGCGGTTACGACACCGAGGAGGTCGACGAGTTCCTGGAGAAGGTCGCCGTCGCGGTCGACGACCTCCTTGCGCAGCTCGATGCGGCGAAGGCAACCGCAACACGCGCCGAAGAGAGCCCCGACATCGACGAGTCGTTACGCCGCACACTCGTGCTCGCCCAGAGAACCGCTGACCTCGCGATCAAAGAGGCACGCGACGAGGCGTCGGCGATGATGGAGGATGCGCGCGCGCAAGCCGAAGAACTCGTCGGTTCGGCGCGTCAAGAGTCGAGCCAGTTGCGCGCTGAGGCACAGGTGCGAGCGAAAGAGACGATTGCAGACCTCGAGGAGCGCAAGGTTCAGCTCGAAACCGAGGTTGCGGAGACCTCGAACTTCATCGAGGCGCTCCGCAAGCAGCTCGTGTTCGCCCTGCAGGGCGCGCTCGAGACCGTCGGAGAGTCGCTGAAGCCACCGGCCCCGATGTCGTCTTCGGTACGCAAGCGCCTCGAATCCGTCGCGAAGGACGGGGACGAAGATGAGAAGCCGTCTCGTCCTTCGCGTGCCGACGATCTCGCGGGGCCGCCGACCGAAGGCGTCGCCTCCGCCGACGTCGAAGAGACCGAGGAAAACGGCGAGCCGGAAACCGAGGAGAAGCTCGCGCTCGTCGAAGTCGACGAAGAGGACCGCGAAAGCGAAAAGTCGAGGCACTCGCGCCGCGACGAGAAGTCCTCTTCACGCGTCGGGAAGGCGGCCGCGGCTGAAAAGGAGCCGGACGAGGATCTCGAGGCGTTCTCGATCACCGGTGAGGAGGCGATCGTCTCGGTTGAGAGCGTCGTCGACCCCGACGAGGAACTGTGGCAGCGGTGGGCGAAGGGGGCCGACCTCGACACCGACGCCGTGCCGGAGACGCGTTCGCGTTCGCTGCGTTCGAGCGGCCGCGCCGAGCGGAGCGAGAGAGGCTTTTCGGCGTAAGCCGCCGGGCGCAAACCTAGGAAGGCGCGACCCGGAGCCGCACCGCGACCGGTCTGCCGTCCGATAGCCGGTGGAAGCCGTCGGAGGATTCGCCGGCCGCGCCTTCACCGTCGGTCGTGACCGACAGGCTGCTGGCGAGCGTCTGGCGCTTCAGCTCTTCGCCCCACGCTTCGAGCACGGGTGCGACGTCCTTCGGCACGACGAGTACGAGATCGATCCGGTCGCTGACGGCGAGATCGGCGTTGCGGCGCTCTTGCTGCACGATGCGGACGAGGTCGCGCGCCGTCCCTTCCGCCTCGAGTTCAGGCGTTCGCGTCATGTCGAGGACAACGACACCGCGAGCGGAATCGACGACCCGCGCCGAGACCGGATCCGAAGGGACGACCCGGAGCTCGAACTCGCCGTCGAGGAGCGGAACCCCGTCCGCCTCGACGCCGCCTTCGCGATCCGCGGACCAGCGGCCGGCGCGCACGGCGCCGATCACCGCCTGCGTAGCGGCGCCGAGCCGCGGGCCGAGCGCCGAGGGAACGACGCTGAGTGTCGTCGTCGCGAACGACGCCGCATCGTCGCGCAGCTCGACGGCCTTCACGTTCGCCTCTTCGGCGACGAGGCCGCAAAACGCCGCGAGCGCCGATGCCCGGGGGTGCGCAACCGTCACCGACTTGAGGGGCAGACGGGCCCGCAGCCCGTTCGCCTTGCGAATCGAGTGGATCGCGGAACAGACCTCGCGCACGAGTTCCATCGTCTCGACGAGCTCTGCGTCGTCGGGAAGGAGCGCGGAGTCCGGCCAGTCGGCGAGATGGACGCTGCGGGCGCCGGTGAGGCCGCGAAAGACGGTCTCAGAAAGGAACGGCAGGAGCGGTGCCGAGGCGCGCGCCACGACGTCGAGCACGGTGTGCAGCGTGTCGTACGCGTCGCGCTTGTCATCGCCGTCGCCGTCGTCCGCCGGGCGCCAGAAGCGCTCGCGGCTCCGGCGGATGTACCAGTTCGTCAAGGCGTCGAGGAAAGACGGGTACTGCGCGGCAGCACCGGCGAGGTCGTACGCGTCGTAGGCCTTCGTGACGCCCTCCAAGAAGCGGCGCGTCTTCGCCAATATGTACCGGTCGAGCTCGCCCCGCTGATCGACGCGCACCTTGCCAGTGATCTGATCGGTGCGCCCGTAGAGGCTCAACCAGTGGAACGAGTTCCAGATCGGGTTCATCACCGTTCGCACCGGCTCGGACATCGCCTGTTCTTCGAGGGTGACGTCGAGACCGCGGAGCACCGGCGACGCGAGCAGATACCACCGCATCGCGTCGGCGCCCCAGGTCGAAAAGAACGCCTCGGGATCGGGGAAGTTCCGGAGGCGCTTCGACAGCTTGCGGCCGTCGCGGCCGAGCAAAATGCCGTGCGCGATGCAGTTCTCGAAAGCGGGTCGATCGAACAGCGCCGTGGACAAGACGTGGAGCGTGTAGAACCAGCCGCGCGTCTGGCTGACGTACTCACAGATGAAGTCGGCCGGGAAGTTGTCCTCGAAGCGCCGCTCGTTCTCGAAGGGGTAGTGGAGCTGGGCGAAGGGCATTGAGCCCGAGTCGAACCAGCAGTCGAGCACGTCCTCCACCCGTCGCATCATCGACTTGCCGGTCGGATCGTCTGGGTTCGGGCGCACGAGCGCGTCGATGGCGGGGCGGTGGAGGTCTGCGGGCCGGACGCCGAAGTCGCGTTCGAGCTCGTCGAGCGAGCCGTAGACGTCCTCACGGGGATAGTTCGGATCGTCGGATTGCCAAACCGGGATCGGGGTGCCCCAATACCGGTTGCGCGAGATCGACCAGTCGCGGGCGCCTTCGAGCCAGTTCCCGAAGGCGCCGGTCCCGACGTGCTGGGGCATCCATTTGATCTCGCGGTTGAGCGCGACCATGCGCTGCTTGATCGCCGTCACCTCGACGAAGAACGAGCTCACCGCGCGGTAGATGAGCGGCGTGTCGGTCCGCCAACAGTGCGGGTAGCTGTGCGCATAGTCCTCTCGTCGGATGAGCGCGTCCTTGTTTGAGAGGGCAGCGATGATCGGCTCGTTCGCCTCGAAGACCTGCACGCCTGCGTAGTCGGTGACCTGGGTGTCGAAGCGTCCGGTTGCGTCGACGGGGTTGACGACGGCGATCCCGGCCCGCTCGCAGATCCGCTGGTCGTCCTCGCCGAATCCTGGCGCCATGTGCACGACGCCGGTGCCCTCGTCGTTCGCGACGAAGGCGTCCCCGAGCACGACGAAGGCGTTCGGTTGCTCGACGAAGTAGTCAAACAGCGGGCGGTAGGTCCGACCGACGAGGCTTCCGCCGCGCACCGTCCCCACGAGGACAGCGCCTTCGAGTTCGTCGGCGTAGTGCGGGGCGCGCGACTCAGAAAGCAGATAGCGCGTGCCGTCTTTTTCGTAGATCACGTACGTGATGTCGGGACCGACCGCGAGCGCGAGATTCGATGGCAGCGTCCACGGCGTCGTCGTCCAGACGAGCGCGGCGAGCTCACCGGACTCGGGTCCTGTCGCTTGCGGATCGGCGTCGATCGAGAACGCGACCGTCACCGCCGGGTCGACGCGTTCGCGCAGGGCGTCGTCCTGTCGGGTCTCGAAGTTCGAAAGCGGGGTTTCGCACTCCCAGCAGTAGGGGAGGACGCGCAAGCCCTCGTAGATGAGCCCGCGCTCGTGCAAGGACTTGAAGGCCCAAAGGACGCTTTCCATATAGGAGAGGTCCATCGTCTTGTAGGCGTTCTCGAAGTCGACCCAGCGCGCCTGGCGCGCGACGCCGCTCTCCCACGCAGCCGTGTACTTCAGCACGGACGTCCGGCAGCGGTCGTTGAAGCGGTCGATGCCATAGGCGGTGATCCGGGCGCGCCCGGAGACACCGAGTTCTTTCTCGGCCTCGACTTCAGCGGGAAGGCCATGGCAGTCCCAGCCGAATCGGCGCTCGACGCGCTCGCCGCGCATCGTGTGGTACCTCGGCATCGCGTCCTTTACGAAGCCGGTGAGCAGGTGGCCGTAGTGCATCTGGCCGTTCGCGAACGGCGGCCCGTCGTAGAAGACGTACTGGTTCTCCGGGTCGCGCGCCTCGACCGAGGACTCGAACGTGTGGTCCTCGTGCCAGTACTCGAGGAGCGCCTCCTCGGCGCGGGGGTAGTCCGGCGTCGACGGGACGTCGGGATACATCGAGGTCACGCCGGGTTTTGCCATCGACCTACAGTAGGCGGCCATGGCTGAGGACCTGTTCGACGTCGAGCAACCGACGGCGTCCGACGCGGACGCACCGTCGATCGTGTTGCGGTTGTCGGTCCAACCCGGCGCCGGACGTTCGATCGTGACCGGGCGACGCGGAGACGCGCTCGCCGTGCGGGTCGCACCACCACCGCTCGACGGTCGGGCGAACGCGGCTGTCGTCGAGCTCGTTGCGGATCTCTTCGACGTTCCGCGAGCAGACGTCGATCTCGTGGGCGGGGAGAAAAACCGACAAAAGCGCGTGCGGGTGCGCGGCGTCGCCGCCGAACGGGCGCGACGCGTCCTAGACGGCGCGTTGGAGGAATCAGCATCCGCGTCGTCCCGGCCCCGGCCGCACCGACGACGCCGCTGACGAGGAAGTTCGTCGTGGAGGGCCGGCCGGTTGACGAGGGCGATCGGGTAACCTAGCGGACCCTCCGCAAGACGATCGGGAATCGATGCCTGCAAAGTCACCGAAGAAAACGTCGCGAACTGCTGGGGCGCGCAAGTCGACCCCCGATAAGGCGACCAAGGCCCTAAAGAAGTCCAAGCCGCGCGCCACGGTCGCGAAGAAGGCGACGAAGGCTGCGGCCAAAAAGACGACCCGTCCGCCGACGAGGTCGGCGGCGGCAAAGGTGACGAAAGCGGTAAGGGCTGTCGCGAAGAAGGCGACGAAGGCTACGGCCAAAAAAACGACCCGTCCGCCCGCGAAGGCGACGAAGCGAGCGGCGACTCCCGTGAAGGCCGTGCCAAGGAAGCAGGCCGCGAAGGCGGTGGCGAAAGCTCCGGCGAAGGCGGCCACGAAACACATCGCCGGCGTTCGGCCGGCGAAGGCCGCCCCGGCGACGGCGAAGGTCGCTCCGGCGCCCGAAAGGCCCGCGCCGAGACCGCCGATCCGCCCGCCCAAGCCGGAGCCGAAGCGTCTCGAGACGGGTTACACCGACGAGAAATTCCTCGGCCACCAAAAAGCGGCGCTCGAGCGCGAGCGTGCGACCTACGTGGAGCAGGCGAACAGCTTGCAGGCCGAGGCTGACCTCTTGATCGCGGAAATGGAGCCTGGGGACATCCAGTTCGACGAGGAATCCGGCGAGGGCGGCACCGTTGCCGTCGACCGCGAACGGGACCTCGCTCTGTCCGCCCAGGCACTCGAGGCCGTGGCAGAGATCGACGCCGCGCTCGAGAAGATCGCGAGTGGGAAGTACGGCATCTGTGAGAACTGCGGCCAACTCATAGCGAAGGCCAGGCTGGAGGCCTTGCCGTACGCTCGACTGTGCATCGCTTGCAAGAGCGGCGGGCTGTCTCGCCGCTGAAGGACGAGCCGGATCAGCGCGATCCCGCGCGCCGGAGGCGCCTTCTGGTCGTCGCGGCGTGCGCCGCGGTCGTTCTTGTCGTCGATCAGGTCACAAAGAGTCTCGCCGTCCATGATCTCGCGAACGGACCCGTGCACGTCGTCGGGCCGTTGTCGTTTGAGCTCGGGTACAACACCGGTGCGGCGTTCTCGATCGGTGCCGGGCTCACGCTGCCGATCATCGTCATCGCCTTCGTCCTGGTCCTGCTCTTGGCGTGGTTCGCGAGGGGCACGCCGTCCCTGTTGGCCGCCACCGGGACAGGGATGATCCTCGGGGGGGCGCTCGGCAACCTCTCGGACCGGCTGTTCCGGGGACACGCCGGCGCGGTGGTCGACTTCATCCACTTCAATTTCTGGCCGACCTTCAACGTCGCAGACGCCTCGATCGTCATCGGGACAATCGTGCTTCTCGTCGCAATCGTGCGCCGACCCGGAGCACCGATCCACGCGGAGGAGGACGAAAAGCGGTGAGTGGCACAGGTACCGAAAGCTTCGAGGTACCGGCATCGCTCGACGGAGAGCGCATCGATCGCGTGGTCTCGCTCGCGTCGGGGTGCTCGCGGCGCGCCGCGTCCGACATCGTCGCCCGCGGCGACGTGCGTGTCGACGGCCGTGTGGTCAGATCACGCCACGAGCACGTCGTCGCCGGCACCCAGCTCGAGTTCCCCGCGCACGTCGCGATCGACCGTCCGCGTCGCGTCGCGCCCGAGTCCGTTCCGTTCGGCATCGTCTACGAAGACGAGGAGATCATCGTCGTCGACAAGCCCGCCGGACTTGTCGTGCACCCAGGCTCGGGTCATGAGCACAAGACGCTCGTCGCCGGCTTGCTCGCTCGGTACCCCGAGCTCGCCGATCGGGCGGACGAAGTCGGCGCGGCGGAGCGACCGGGGATCGTTCACCGCCTCGATAAGGACACTTCAGGGCTTCTCGTCGTCGCCCGAACTGCGCGCGCGCAAGCAGCGCTCACCGCACAGCTCGCTTCTCGAACGATGGGACGCTCCTATCGCGCCCTTGCGCTCGGAGGTTTCGGCGCCGACGAGGGGACGATCGACGCGCCGGTCGGCCGATCGCTTCGCGACCGGACGAAGATGGCGGTTGTCGACGAGGGACGTCCCGCGCGTACGCACTATCGCGTCGTACGCCGGTTCGACGCACCGTTTCTCTTGACGTTGCTCGACGTCTCACTCGAGACGGGGCGCACCCATCAGATCCGGGTGCACCTCGCGGCGATCGGCAGGCCGATCGCCGGCGACGCGCGTTATAGGGGCGCGCGCTCAAAGCAAGCGCGACACGCGCTCGGCCTGACGCGGCCCTTCCTGCACGCCGCGGGACTTCGGCTGAGCCATCCGGTGTCTGCCGAGAAGATGGTCTTCACCTCGCCGCTGCCGACGGAACTCGAGTCGGTGCTCGCCCGCCTCGAGGCGTTGGCGCCGAGCGCGCTCAGGCAGCCGGGTTGAGCGAGCCGACTTCGGGCTGTTCGGAGAGTTGGCGCAGCGCCGAGCTCTCAAGGCTACGGACGCGGCGCACGCCGATGCCGAGCGACTTCGCGGTCGTCTCGAGCGATGCCGGCGGCTGACCGTCGAGACCGAAGCGCAGCCTCAGGACGTCGCGCTCGAGCTCGGGAAGGCGGCTGATCGCCTCGCCGAGGCCCTCGAGCGACACCCGCTCGGTGACGTTGACGTCGATCGGCTCCTCATCGGTCGCGATCACGTCGCCGAGCGTGGCGGTGGCGTCCGCCGTGAGCGGCTGGTCGAGACTCGCCACGACCCGGGGCAGCTGGCGCTCCAGGGGCTCTCCGGCGCGCTCAGCGGCGTTCTCCGCCGCGACGGCGTCCTCGGGGAGCCGGATCGCCCGCCCCTTCGACTGGACAGCTCGCTGTAACGACTGGCGGATCCACCAGGTGGCGTAGGTCGAGAACTTGAAGCCTCGGCGCCAGTCGAACTTCTCGACGGCGCGCATCAGGCCGAACGTCCCTTCCTGGACGAGGTCGATGAGGTCGACGCCGCGCCCTTGGTAGCGCCGCGCCCAGTGGACGACGAGGCGCAGGTTGCCGGCGATCATCTCGTTCTTCGCCTGCTCGTCGCCATGCTCGATCCGTTGCGCGAGCGCGACCTGCTCCGCCGCGGTGAGCAGCGGGTACCGGCCGATGTCGTCAAGCATCAAACGCATGAGGTCTGGCCCTCCGCTTTGCTGCTCGATCGGTTCGTCGATGGTCTTGGTGGGGATGACTTCCTCTTCCTTTCGCGCGATCTCCGCGCTCTATGCCCACCTGGTGTGGTGGCTCACCTTTACTAACGTCACGTCGGCGGAGTCCATTCCGGTTTGCGCCCCAATTTTCCCACGTCGATGTGACAGCGGGAGCGACCCCCTACGAAGTGAGCGACCAGTTGAGCGAACCCGTCGTCGCCGCACGGCTCGTTCTCGTCCGCCACGCCTCGACGACCTGGAGCCGGGCGGGACGTCACACCGGGCGTACGGACGTGCCCCTGGACGAGGAGGGCCGCCTTGCGGCTCGCGAGCTGCGACTTCGCCTTGAGCCGCTCGACGTCGCCTCCGTCTACTCGAGCCCCCTGAAACGCGCCCTTGAAACGTGTGAGATCGCCGGTTTCGGCGGCCGGGTCGAGGTTGTCGAAGACCTGGTGGAGTGGGATTACGGCGACTACGAGGGCAAAACGACGCCGGAGATCTGGGAGTCACGTCTGCACTGGAAGCTCTTTGCCGACGGTTGCCCGAACGGCGAGTCGGCGGCCGACGTGGGAGCGCGCGTCGATCTCTTCCTCGATCGGATCGCGACCGCCCCCGACGGCCGTGGTGACATCTTGTGCTTCGCCCACGGCCACCTGCTGCGCGTCCTGACGGCGCGCTGGGTGCGGCTCTGGCCCGAGGAGGGCCGCCGGTTCCTCCTTGAGGCGGGTCACCTCGGCATCTTGGGCTACGAGCGCGAAACCCGCGTCGTCACTGCTTGGAACGCCTAGTCCGCGGGCGGGCGCAGCCATAACGAAACCCTCACAGCTCTCGTCGTGTTCCGGTCCGCGGCTGCGCATCGTCCCTGGTCAGGCCGGAAAAATGGCACGTGTGCGACAACCGGGATTCGTTACCCGCTCGTGATTCGGATCCGTCGCCAGAACCTTCACCAGGGAATCTCCATTCCGGCGCGGCTCTCGCTGCCTCGCGCGTCCCTCCATCGCCTGGAAACGTGGCGGCGCCACCCACTACACCTGACGGGCGACGACCGCGCCCCGCTTCGCTCCGCGATCACGGGACGCGACTTCGAGAGATGGGAGCAAACATGCACTCAGTTCTGGGGAGAGAACAGCGTGCGCGCGCAACCTCGCGGTGGCGGATCTTCCTCGTTGCCGGCGCCGCGGCCGCGGTCGGCTTCGCCCTCGCGGCGGTCGGGATCACGGCCGCAACCGGTGGCGCGGCGGCCTCGACGGGATGGTCACTCGCCGCGACCCCCGCCGCCGGTGAAGCACCGCTTCCCGCGGCGAATGCCTCGGGGCACGGACCGGCAACGGACCCGACCGTCGTCGAGACCGGCGTCTCTTGCGCGTCGACGACCTCTTGTGTCGCCGTCGGCTCCTACGCCGACTCGGGTGCAGCGGGTCAGACCGATGGCCTCATCGACACCTTGAGTTCGGGCAGCTGGTCGGCGACAGCCGCACCCGAGCCGGCGACGAACGCCGCGGGTGCCGGTCCGGGCACCGACGCCGACGGTCACCAGGTCGCGAGCCTCTCCGCGGTCGACTGTCCGGCCGTTGGCACGTGCTTCGCCGTCGGCCAGTATCAGGACTCGAACGGCGAGGCATACGGCTTGGTCGACACCCTCGGAAACGGCGCGTGGTCGGCGTCCGCCGCGCCCGAGCCGTCGACGAACGGCTTCGGAACTGGGCCCGGGACGGATGCGTCGGGCAAGCAGGCCGCGAACCTCGAGGCGATTTCGTGTCCGACGGTGACGAGTTGCACCGCCGTCGGCACGTACGAAGACGCGGACGGCAACACGTTCGGACTGATCGAGACCTACGCCTCGGGCTCGTGGAGCGCCGTCGCGGCGCCCGAGCCGTCTTCTGACCCGGTGTCGGCGACGGCGGCGAACTCGACGAGCGGTGCCGGTTCGGCGAATCTCACCGCCGTCGACTGTCCGAGCACGGCGAGCTGCGTCGCGGTCGGGACCTACACCGACGCGGACACGAACACGCTCGCGCTCGCGGAGCAGCTGTCGAACGGGGCATGGGTGCCGATCGCGGCGACCGAGCCGGCGACGAATCCGCTCGGGACCGGTCCCGGATACGCCACCACGGGCGGGGGACGCGCGACGTTCAACGCGGTCGCTTGTCCGGCTGCCGGGACTTGCGTCGCGGTTGGCAACTACAACGATACAAACCACGTGCGGTACGGCTTGATCGACGCGTTCGTCAACGGCGCGTGGTCGGCATCCGCTGCCCCCGAACCATCGACGAACGCGTCCGGCGTCGGTGCGGGTACCGACGCCGACGGGCACGGATTCGCGAACCTGGTTTCGGTTTCGTGCGCGACAACGACTGATTGTGTCGCGGTCGGCAGCTACGACGACGCGAACGGCATCGCTTACGGCCTCATCGACTCGGGTTCGGGAACGTCGTTCGCCGCCGCTGCGGCACCGGAGCCGGCAGGCGCCGCGACTGATGCGAACGCGTTCGCGGGAGCAGAGCTCGAGTCGGTCGCCTGCCCGTCGGCGGACACCTGCTCTGCGGTCGGATACTTCACCGATTCGACCGCCCCGGGGTTCCGTTACGCGCTGGCCGACAACTTGATCGGAACGACGTGGTCAAGCACGACCGCCCCCGAGCCGGCGAATGCCGGCACGGACACGGACGCGGAACAGCATGCTGCTGGGAGCGACGTCACGTGCACGACGGACGGTGGTTGCTCGATGGTCGGCACCTACAAGGATTCGTCCGGCGACACGAATGGGTTGATTGACGTCTACTTGCCATCAGCGCCGGTCGTTTCTCGCATCTCGCCGCGAGTCGGCGAACTGGCCCGCACGGAGACGATCGCCGGAAGCGGCTTTTTTCCGGGCAGTGAGGTGTACTTCGGACGTGTGCGCGCGACGTCAGTGAGCTATGTCTCGCCGACGCTGATCCGCGCCGTCACTCCGCCGTTCCACCTCTCCGTGCAGATCTCGGTGACGAATGCTGGTGGCAGCTCGGCCGCAAGCTCGCTCAGCCAGTTCACCTATGCCACGCCGGTGGTCGTCTCCGGCAGTGCCGAAACCGTCGGCTTGAGCGGGGTCTTGTTCGCGTGGCACTGCAACAAGTTCGCAGCCTGTCACGTGAAGGCGTGGCTGCAAGTCGTCATCCGGTCGCGTGCAACGGGTCGCGTCAGTCGCGGCACCATGGCCTTGCGGAGGATTTCGATCCCCGCCGGCAAGACGCGCCGCATCCAGCTGCGGATGTCGTCGTATGGCAGAGCGATCGTGCGCGACTTCAGCGGGTACCGATTCGTGAGTGCGCATGTGCTCGTGGTGTCGACCGGCAACGTGCACGGGCTGAGCTCGGTCAGCGTCCGCAAGGGATAGTCGAGCGTTCGAAGCGCGTCGTCGGGTTTCACCGACCCGACGACGCGCACCGCAAGCTCAACGTGGGTCGGAGATCCTTCCTGACCGGGCGCGCTCGACCATCTCGGAGAGCACGTACGAATCGAGGTGCTTGCGCATCGTGCCGGAGAGGTCGTCCCACACATCGAGGAGGACGCACTGGCCCTCGTGCTCGCAGGCACCGTTCTCGTGCGCGCGACCGAAGGAGCCGACCGAGATCGGACCGTCGACAGCGGAGACGATCTCGCCGAGGGTGATCTCCTTTGGAGGCCGGGCGAGGACATAGCCGCCGCCGACGCCGCGCTTTGAACGCACGAGCCCCGCGCCTTTCAGCGCGAGGAGGATCTGTTCGAGGTACGGCTGGGGAAGACCGGTCCGGTCGGCGACATCGCGAACCGAGGTCGGCGTGTCGCCGTCGTCGTGGAGCGCGAGCGACAGCAACGCCCGACAGGCGTAGTCCCCGCGGGTGGAGACGCGCACGAGCCCATCGTAGGACCCGCCGCGACCTGCCCCTATGCTCATTTTGTGGATGACGCGACCGGGGATGACGTCGCCGTCTCCACAGTTGCCCCTCCCGACAGTGACGAGGCCTTTCTCGTTCCCGACTACGGCGGGCGCTGCCTCACCGAGCTCGTCCCGGTGCTCATGCGGCTTGAGGAGTTGCGCGAGCGCGACGCTGTTCCCGAGTGGCTTCCTCCGCGCGTGGCCGGTGCGTCCAATGTCGTACTGCTGATCCTTGACGGCCTCGGTGCGGAGCAGCTCGCCACCCGCGCCGCGATCGCGCCGACGATGACGGAGATGGCCCACTCAACGCTGACTTCGGTCGCGCCGACGACGACCGCCGCCGCGCTGACGTCGATCGTCACCGGGCGCACGCCCGCCGAGCACGGTGTCGTCGGCTATCGCGTGCGGGTCGGTGGCGAGGTGATGAACGTCCTGCGGTGGACGACGCCGTCCGGCGATGCGCGCAACGAAGTGCGGCCGCGTGCGTTCCAGCAGTTCCCGGCATTCCTCGGCAAGCGGGTCCCGGTCATCTCGAAGGCTGAGTTCGCGCACACCGGTTTCACGGAGGCTCATCTGTTCGGCGCCGAGCTGATCGGCTACCGACTTCCGTCCTCGCTGCCGGTTCTCATCGCAGAGGCGCTGGGTCGCCGCGCGCCGTTCGTCTACGCGTACTACGACGGAATCGACGCGATCGCGCACATGACAGGCCTCGGCGCGTACTACGACGCCGAGGTCCACGCGACCGACCAACTCATCGCCGACATCATCGACCGGCTGCCCAAGGGTTCGGCGCTCGTCGTCAGCGCAGATCACGGCCAGGTCGAGGTCACGAAGTCGCCACTCAGGATCGACGAAGAGGTGATGGTCGACGTCGAAGGCGTCTCGGGAGAGGGGCGCTTCCGGTGGCTGCACGCGCGCTCCGGCACGAGTGAGCGCGTCGCGATGCGAGCGGCGGAACGCTTTGGTGGAGCGTGCTGGGTTCGAACGCTCGACGAGCTCGTCGATGCCGGGGTCTTCGGCGGACCTCTCCCAGACGCGTTTAGGCGGCGCCTCGGGGACGTTGCGCTGATGGCGCGCGCACCGGTGGCGATCTTCGATCCCGCCGACCCGGCCGACGCGCACCTCATCGGTCGGCACGGCTCGCTCACGAAAGACGAGCTCATCGTTCCGCTGCTCGGAGCGGCGGCGTGAGGATCTACACGCGACGCGGAGATGATGGGACGACGGCGGTGCGCGCCGGCGGCCGCGTCGGGAAGGACAGCACGCGCATCGAGGCCCTCGGAACGATCGACGAGGCACAGGCGGCGCTCGGCGTCGCACGCGAGCGTTGCGCGGAGCACGCCGAGATCGCGACGGCGCTCTTGGAGGTGGAGCGCGACCTCTGGGTCGTTATGGCCGAGGTCGCGACGGATCCGTCCCAGCTCCGCCGCTTCGAACCCGGTGTCACCGAGGTCACCGCGGCGATGGTCGAACATCTCGAGGCGCTCATCGACACCCACTCATCGGCGAGCGAGGCGATTACCGACTTCACGGTTCCCGGAGAAGATGCTGCCTCCGCCGCGCTCGAGGTCGCCCGCACCGTCGTCCGTCGCGCCGAACGCCGACTCGTCCCCGTCGAGTTGAAGGAGGCGAGTTGCGCAACGGCGTATCTCAATCGCCTTTCTGATCTCTGCTGGACGCTCGCGCGCGCCGTTGAGGACGATCATCGTTTCGCGAAGGACGAAGGAGAAGAAAAGTGACGCTGGAGCTCGACGCGGCAGCCGGTTCAGTGGACGGGACCACGACGGCACGGGTGGTGTTCAAAGGGCTCGTCGGCCCCAACGGATCCCCTGATCCCGACTCGGGGGTGCTCGCCGCGCAGGGGTGCCGGGGCGACGTCGGCGACGTTGCCGTCGCCCCGGACGGAATCGCTCCGCTCGGTTTCGTCGTCGGCCTCGGGGCGAGCGAGGAACTCGACTCCGAAGCGTGCCGACGCGCTGGGGCGGCGCTCGCGAGAGCGGCGGCACACGTCGGCGCGGTGTCCATTGATCTCCGCGAGCTGACGCGAGCCTCGCTGACCTTTGAGGACGTGGTCTGCGCCTTCGGTGAAGGGGCGATCCTCGGCGCATACCGCTTCAACGGTCGTAAGAAGCGGGTCGAAGACACGCGGGTGCTGGCACGAATGGTGTTCATCGACTCGAACGTCGGTGCCGCGTCGGCGGGGATTGCACTGGCTCGGGCACGCGCAGACGCGGTCAGTCTCGCCCGCGATCTCGTCAACACGCCCGCCGCCGACAAGACGCCAACTCGTTTCGCGGAGATGGCCCGCGAGATCGGAGAACCCGCCGGGCTCTCGGTCGAGATCTTCGACGAGCAGAAGATCCGCGAGATGGGCCTCGGTGGGCTGCTTTCGGTCGCGAAGGGATCCGCGCAGCCGCCACGCCTCGTCCGCCTCGAGTACGCGCCGCGTGATCCGCTTACGACCGTCGCGCTCGTCGGCAAGGGGATCACGTTCGACTCGGGAGGGTTGTCTCTGAAGTCGCGGGAGTCGATGTTCACGATGAAAGACGACTGTGGCGGCGCCGCAGCCGTCCTCGCCGCGATGTCGGTCCTTCGGGTGCACGATGTTCGGGTGAGAACCGTGGGGATCTTCCCGTTGACCGAAAACATGCCCGGTGGGAACGCGGTAAAGCCCGGGGACGTGTTCACGGCCCGCAACGGCAAGACCGTCGAGGTGCTGAACACCGACGCTGAAGGTCGTCTCGTGCTCTCGGACGCCCTGAGCCTCGCCGCCGAGGAATCGCCGGACGCGATCGTCGATGTCGCGACGCTGACCGCGCCGATCGTCGTCGCACTAGGCAAGCGGCTCGCCGGGTTGATGGGCAACGACGCGCGCCTTGTCGACGCGGTCGAACGCGCCGCCGCGGTTGCCGGCGAACCGCTGTGGCACCTTCCGCTCCCCGCTGCCTATCGCAAGCTGCTCGAGACCGACGTCGCAGACCTGAAGAACATCGGACCGATCGGCGAGGGCGGAGCGCTCGTCGCCGGACTCGTCTTGGCGGAGTTCGTCGGCACCGTGCCCTGGGCACATCTCGATATCGCGGGGGTCGGGTGGTCTGATGAGGTGCGCGGCTACGTCAGCAAAGGCGGCACCGGCTTCGGCGTCCGTACGTTGATCGAGTTGCTCGAACGCTACGAACCGATCGGCAGTCCGGCCGACGGAAATCTCAAGGGAAAGATGGTGATCCGATGACGGACGAGACGACCGCGCCCGAGAGCGGCGCGACAACCGCCGCGACAACGCCTGCGTCGCCGGCGGACGACCGGTCGCCGAAGCATCCCTTCACGCTCGCGCTCGACATCGGCGGAACAGGCCTCAAGGGATCGGTGCTCGATACGAGCGACAAGATGGTCGCCGAGCGGGTGTCGGTGGCGACGCCGTATCCGCTCCCTCCAGAGCGCCTCGTCGCAACCCTCGCCGATCTCGTCCGCCCGCTGCCGAGCTTCGAGCGGGTCTCGGCCGGTTTTCCGGGCGTCGTACGCAAGGGCAGGGTGCTCACCGCCCCACAGTTCTCGACGGAAAAAGGACTCGGCTCGCGCGTCGACCCCGAGCTTGTGAAGAAATGGGCGGGCTTTCCGCTCGCCGATGAGCTGTCGAAGTGCTTTTCACGCCCAACGCGCGTCGCGAACGACGCCGACCTGCAAGGGCTCGCGGTCGTTTCGGGAAAGGGCCTCGAGTTCGTCGTGACGCTCGGCACCGGCGTCGGGACGGCGCTCTTCTACGACGGGATGCTCGCTCCCCACCTCGAACTGGCGCACGTGCCCTTCCGTAAGGGCGAGACCTTCAACGAGCAACTCGGCAACGCGACGCTCGAGAAGATCGGCCCGAAGCGTTGGCGAAGAAGGGTTCTTGTGGCGCTCGACATCTTCCGGACGCTCACGAACTTCGATCACTGCTATCTCGGCGGTGGCAACTCCCGACATCTCAAAGGCCGGGTCGCAGAGCCGTACTCTGTCGTCGACAACGTCGCCGGGATCCTCGGTGGGCTCAGGCTGTGGGATCCGGGTCGGTCGATCGACCACCGCGACTGATCGGCGCAGTCGGTCAGTCCTTCGCAAGGCTCTGCGCGCACTGGGCGGAGAGCGCTGAGACGAGCTTCGACTCGGGGACGCGGTTCGACTCCGAGAGCGTCGCCATGAGTGCCTGCCAGTCGCCGTCGTCGCTGCCCGCAATGGCCGCCGGCTGCAACGCTTCACGAAGGAGCGAGAGCGCGCGCTGCCGCTCCTTTTCGGCGCGGGCGGTGTTGTCCGTCTTCGTGCTCTGCGCGTAGATCGACAGGCTGCGGCCGACGTCTTCGCAGGCTTGGTGCCCGAGCGATGATGCTGACGCGCCACAGCTGGTCGCGAGGACGGCGCCCGAGGAGACGAGCGCGGCGGCGCCGAGGAGGCGCCGGAGCCGACGGCCCGGGCGCCCAGCGGTCATTCCCCCAGCCAGTCCGGGGCAGCGTCGAGGAGGAAGCGGCTGACCGCGCGCGTCCGGTCGAAGGTGTCACACAACAGCTCTTCGCCCGCGAGCACTCGGGCGAGGGAGACCTCGTGGCGGGCGACGATCGTGAGGCGGCGGACGGGCGGATCGGTGACCGAACCGAAAGAGTCGGTCGCCGAGATCTCCAGGGGGAGCTCGACCCCGCCGACGCCGGCGAGATCGATCGCCAGGCGCAAAAGATCGGGACCGTTCGGCAGCGGCGGGATGCCCCAGTTGAACGTGAGGGGGAATGTCCACTTGTCCGGCGGCTCTTCGTCGTCGGGGAGGGCGACGACAGCGTCCTCGAAGTCGAGCAGGGTGCGCGGGTCGACCTCAAGGGCGAGATGGAGATCGATCGGCCCGCCGCAACCCTCTTCGGGATGCAGGTCGACCTCCCAGAACTGCCGCAACGAGTAGGTCTCGACGAAGTGCCGTTCGTCGTGGACATGGAAACCGTGATCGGTCGCGTGGTCCTTCAGTTCGGCGACATAGCCCGCGACGTCGATGACCGCCATCGCGTCGAGTGTAGGGGAGGCCCTCTTTGGGCTCGCGGGCGGTGTCCGGAGTCGACCACGCCGGGATCCGCCGCGCGCGCGCCCGATAGCTTGCCTACGTGCACACCCACGATCTCTCCGCCGTCATGGCTCGCTCCGTTGAGGCGATCACCGACGCGATCACCGAGGTCGAGGACTGGTCGGCGCCAGGTGAGCTCGAGGGTCAGTACCGAATCGACGTCGTCGCCGACAAGGTGGCGCTCGAGGTGTTGCTCGGGGCGGGACTCGGCGTGCTGAGCGAGGAATCTGGTGTGACCGAAGGTGGCCGCGATCTCCTCGCCGTGATCGATCCGGTTGACGGATCGACGAATGCCTCGCGGCGGATCCCGTGGTACGCGACGAGCATCTGCGTCGTCGATTCCGACGGCGCACTCTGTGCCCTGGTTGTGAATCTCGCCGACGGGACGCGCTACGAGGCCGCAAGGGGAGCAGGCGCGACGCGAAACGGCGACGCGATCGCGGCGGCAAAGACCGACAGGCTCTCCGAGGCGATCGTCGGCGTCTCCGGGTTTCCCCATCGGGCGATCGGCTGGCGTCAAGCACGCGCCTTCGGAGCCGCCGCCTTGGAGATCTGTGCCGTCGCGGATGGGCGGCTTGACGCGTTCTGCGAATGGGGATCTCGGTCACTCGGAGCGTGGGACTACCTCGGCGGCGTGCTCGTCGCCACCGAGGGCGGCGGAAAATGCGCCGACGCGTTCGGCCGGGACCTCGTCGTCCGCCGCCATGAGGATCGTCGCAGCCCGGTCGTGGCGGCGACGTCGTCTCTGCTCGACGAGCTGCTCGTCGCACGCCGAAGCGGCGCAGAAGTTGCCGAGAATAGATGACCGAATCGACGACTTCCGAAGGGCGCGCCGCCTTCGAGCGGTTGTTATCGCTGCAAGGCGAGGACTCGGCGATCGACGCGCTCGAGCACCGCAAAATGACGCTCCCGGCCCGCGCCGAGCTCGCGGAGCATCAACGTTTGCTGGCGCAGATCAACGCCCGAGAACGCGACGCGATGACCGCCCGCCAGACCCACGAGGCGCGACTTTCCGACTTGGCGAACGAGGTGGCAGAGATCGTCGCCCGGGCGGCACGCATCGACGAACGGCTCCGAGGCGGTGAAGCGGCGTCCTTTCGCGATCAGGAGGCGATGGCGATCGAGATGGGCAACCTCGACCGCCTCCGCCGCGACCTCGACGACGAGCAGATCCTCGTCATGGAGGCGATCGAACCGCTCGAGATCGAGCTTTCGTCGCTCGCCGACGACCGCAAGACAGAGGACGCTGGGATCGCGCGTGTGCAAGACGAGCTGTCAATCGAAGAGTCGGAGATCGACGCCGAGATCGCGGAACACCGGACGAGGCGCGAGGAGATCGCGGAGACGATTCCCGGCGCACTGCGCGCCGATTACGAGCGGCTACGAGCGCGCCTTGGGGGAGTCGGCGTGGCGCGCGTCATCGGTGGGATGTGCAGCGGTTGCCACCTGACGATCTCCGCGAGCGAGCTCGACCACCTCCGTCACGCCGCCGATGGCGAAATCGTGCACTGCGAGCAGTGCGGGAGGATTCTCGTCCTCTGACCGGATGGCCGACACAGTCGGGTCAGCGGTAGCTGTTTCTCCGCGTTCCGCCTTGCACGGCGACGATGATGAGCGCCGTGCAAGCAACGGCGATGACGAGCGCCAGGACGAAGGAGTAGCGGTACCGCAGGCCGAAGACGATCCGCCCGATGAGCCCACCGGCGAACGATCCCGCAATGCCGACGAGCGCGGTGGAAACAAGGCCCATGCGCTGGCGACCCGGGACGACGAGTCGACCGAGCGCTCCGATAATGAGCCCCGAGAACAGCATCGCGAGAATGAGGAACAACATCATTTGATTGTCCCACTCCGGCGCGCGCGATGTGTCGCGCGTCCTGCGTGTTCACGTACGTTTGGAGGGACCGCGAAGGTGCGAGAAAGGAGTTACTCCGCAGCCAGCGGCGTAACGAGGCACGCGAAATGGCCGAGGTGCAGCGGACAAGGGTCCAGGCGCGTTCGCGAATCGTGTGGTGCGCCGCAAGGTGTGCGGCAGTGCGAACTCTCTCCTTGGCGAGTTGTCTCCGCGTCTCGGCGGATGAACGCAGAAAGAGACCGAATCTGCCGAGTTATGGACCGGTATAGCGAACGTCAAAACTGTCGGAGGTCGGCGCGCCGGGCGTCGACAAGGTGACACCCTTTTGAACCAGTTCAACGCCTTCAGCGGGCGTGAGCGTCCAAGTGCGCAGGCTCGTCGCAAGGTCAGAGAATGTGACCGCTCCGAAGTTCGCGAATGGGGTGAGCTGAGTCGGGGTCGTTCCCGAGTCCTCGACGATCCATTCCGCGGAATATCCGCCTTCGTAGGCGTATTGCGCGCTCGACCCGCCCTTCGAGAAGGCGCTCGACCCGCTGTGGTCTCCGGCGGTGCCCCATTCCGCTCCCGTCACCATTACCCCCGCGATCCCTTTCGTCACGTCGTCGATCTTCGTCGTCCAATGCCCGCCGGCGGTCTTGTGGACACTCGCCACCACCTCGTCTCCGGGAGAAACGTCGAGGTTGGCAAACGTGATCGATGCGTTCGGATTCGACGGGTACAGCTCCCACCATGCGTCGTCTTGCTGCGCGGCGCCGACGCAGCGGTCCTCGGTGCCGGTCTGCAAGAGGGCTCCAGAGTTCCCGCCGCCCGGCCAGTTCACGCCGCCGATGCCGACCCATTCAGAGACCGAGGCGTTCGGGGTGTCGGTGCAGTTCAGCGTCGGAACGGTCCACGTTCCGCTTGTCGCGTCGATCACCGTTTGCATCGACGGCACGACGTAACCGGACCAATTTGTGCTTTCCGTGTACTCGGCAGTCGTCGGCGCGGGCGTGCCGGTTTGACCGGAGTCGATAATGATCGTCACGGGAGCCCACGTCACTGACGATCCGCGCCGGGCGTAGTCGCGAAAGTGGGCCCGAACCGCCGTGTTTGTGGTGTTCGCACCGAACTCGATCGTCACACGCGCGACGCCGTGAGAGCAGTTCCTCCACGACCGCGGCAACGCGTCGGCCACCCCTTTATGTCCCGCGGAAACGAGACGGCAGCCCGTCGCGCCCATCGTCCGCATCGTTACCTCGACCGTTCCGCCGCGCGACGGAAGTGATGCTCGGTTGGCTCGGATCGAAAGGATCGTCGGGACATTGAGCCCCGATAGTCCGGTTACCGAGCGAGGCACTGCGCCCGCTTGTGTCGCGAGACCCATCAGTACCGAGAGAACGATCGCGACGGTCGTCGCGGGGAGAAGCTGCTTGCTCCTCTGTTGACGGCTGGTCACCGAAAGAACTCTAGGGAACGGGAGTCTCGCGCCCGAATTTCGCGCAAGGCGCGAGATGAATCACAGCGCCGTCGAGTGGACGTATTCGACGAATGCCGCTGCCTCATCGAGGCTCCCTCGCGGCGCACCGGGGCAACTCGTTGACTACATGCCAGGGAATGTCCACCGGAGTTTCGGGTCAACGCGGCAGGAGATACTCAATGGAGGGTGTTCGCGAAGGCATTGGCGATGACGCGATACCCGGTGTCGTTGGGGTGCACATCGGGTGCCGCACTCGCCGCGGTCGGGCACATGTATGTCCAAACGCAGACCTGGAACACATCCTCCGGCAGTGGTCCGCCGCCATAGCTGCGTACGGGTACGACGGTTCCGGTGTGAAAGGCCGACGCGGCGTTCGCAACGGCGACTCCGTGTTCCCTGAAGATTGTGGCAACCGCGACGTTTAATGACGTGACTCCGAGCAGAGAGGCTGAAGCCTCGGTCTTGCCGGTGACTCCGCCGGGGCGAAAAGCGAGACCGAGATAGGGGTCGTAGTAGTTCATCCCGACGAACTGCGCTGAAGGGTCGTCGCGTCTGAGCGTGCCGCGCAAGTCGTTGAGGATGCGAGAGAGGTTTTTCGCGACGCGACCAACTTGTGTCGTGAAACAGGTCAAGGCGGCGACACCACTTTCTTGGGCGCACCGCGAAATGTCGTTCGCGCCGAGATCGATCGTCACGAGTGCAACATCCGAGTGGTGGTCGTCGAGGAAGGTTTGAGCCGCCGAGAGCTGGTTCGGCGCGTTGAACTCATGCTCGTACAACTGCGTGCACTGGTTCAGTGCGGGTTGCGAGAGCATTGAAGTCGTCGTCTCGCCGGGACACGCAAGATCGATGAGCCTCAGATCAAGTCGAGTCGCGAGATCGGCCGCATAGCTTCCCCGATACCCCTCGTCGGGATAGCCGGTCGCGGCGTCGACGGGAGGGAGGGTCGATCCGAATGTCGGCTGATATCCGGCGGCGAGGGAGTCACCCAAGGCGAGGAGGTACGGGCGCGGCCGCGCATGGCGACCAAATGCCGCCGCTCGGGCCGGGGGGACTGCCGTGAGAACCGCGAGCAGGACACCAGCGGCAGCCAAGAGACACGTATGACGAACGAACCTTGTGCCGATGAACACGGTCTCCGCGAAATCGAAAGTGTGGAAAGGATAACGTCATCACGTTCAGATAGGACGGAGCGGTCGTGGACGACGAACACGAGATTTCGTACCTCGCGCTGCAGATCGGCACCCCCGTGCAGAGTTCCGAAGGCCATCCGTTCGGGAACGTCGAACACGTCCTACAGATCCCGAGCGAAGACCTCTTCGATGGCATCGTTGTCGCGACGAGCAACGGACACCGGTTCGTTGACAAAGGTCAAATACGCGAAATCACGACCGAAGCCGTCTATTGCTTTCTGAGCGACGAACAGGTCGCTCAGTTACCGCCACCGTCTCGCGTTCCGTCAATGCACGTAGATCCGTTCCAAGACACTGGGCCATCGTTGAGCGCTAAGTGGGGTCGCCTATTTCGACGAGAACGGTGGATCGAAGACAAATAGGGTCCCGTGGCGAACACCTGGGCGGGAGTCTCGCCTGCTCCGTAGCGTCTTTCCAGGAAGTATCACGCAAGGCAATAGGTTCGCCACACTGAGTGCTCGTGTTGATGCCGGACGGCGGGAAGTTGTCGACTAACGCTCGGAGTAATTCAGTTCTATTAAGCGCGTAGATCCGGCCAAGGAGTGTCAAACAAACCCGCACACTCTTAACCCACGCGCACGATGTGCCGTTAGCTAGTTACGGCGCAGAACAGCGCCGAGAGTGACGCGGAATGTCCGTGGCAGGAAGGCCCAATCATGCGGTTGAGGCGAAGGTGCCAACGCATCGTCAAAACTGAGCATGGCCGAGACCAGTGCAACGGGAGTGCTGCATGGTGCGGTTCGCTTCACGCGGGTCACGACGCTTATGTCGTGGAATGTTGCGACCGACACCGATCAGCGCTCATCGACGCTGAACCGCTCGACGGAAACTCGGAGAAGCTCGTTGAGTACCATGCGTGACCTCAAAAGCTAGTGGGGGCAGATCGGCTTGGCTTTTGCGAGCGGACACATCGGCGGCAGTGCTCGTCGGAGATCTCGCTTAATACTGGACAATCACTCGCGCATCCTGAGCCGTCTGCGTCCGGTCTCCCACCCCGATATATCAATCCAACTAAACGGGTGGTGTGTCGCCGACCCGGCGATAGGGGTCACCCACCAATCGTCGGAGTCATCCCAGAGCGCCGGGCACCCTTTTCTGCCGGGATTACCTGCTACTGCGAAGCGTGCCACAGCCCTTCTTGACAACTGGCAACCGAACGCTGTCGGAGAGTCACCTACAACGAAAGAGGCACTGCATGAAGAGGCTCGTACTGGTCGTGGTTGCGATCATCGCAACGGCGCTCGCTCCACTAGCCGTGGCTAGCGCTTCGAGTCACTACACGAGCCGCAAGACGGTCAGTTTGACTGGTGGTCAGAGCGTTTCGGTTACCTGTTCTGGAAAGTCCCTTTCAGTGACCAAGTCGGGAAATGTAGCAGTGCTCATCTGCGCATCACGGCCAGTCAAGGCGCCCGTAACAACCCCCGCCCTAACGCAGCAAGAGAAGAGCGCAGTGGCGGCAGCCAAACAGTACCTAAGCACGCAGGCCTTTTCGAAGCAGGGCCTCATTGACCAACTGGACTCGCCGGATGGTAGTGGGTATTCGGTCAACGATGCGACTGTCGCAGTTGACAGCCTCACGGTGAACTGGAACGCCGAGGCCGTGCAAGCGGCCAAGGAATACCTCCAGACTCAGCCCTTCTCATGCAGCGACCTGATTCAACAACTGGACTCTCCGGACGGTGATCAGTTCACAGTCGCTCAGGCTACGTATGGAGCGACGCAGGCAGGCGACTGCTAGAGCATCAGCGGTACGCGTAACGATCCACGCATACTTTGCGTCAAAACGAAGACGACACCAACTGTTCGCCAATCAGGATCGCGTTGCGTTGATCACCTGAACTCGCAGCCGGTCGGGGACACTCACGAAGGTGACGCTGCGTAATTGTGCAGATATATCCGGAACCCCGTGCCCAAGGGTCCGGGGAGGCCCTGCTCGTCGATGGCATCCCATCGGGACGCAGCCGATGATCCTTTTCGTTTGGCCGATGACGGATCAAATCACCGTTTGGCGTAGTTAGGAGACGGGTACCTCGTCCTTCAAGTTCTGCCGCAGCCAGGTTCGGACCTCTTCGGCATCCTTGTGTTCGTGAACGGTCATCGCGTGATGAGTTGCAGCAGTTATGACCTCGTCTTCCTCACCCGATATGGTGAGCGTGCATCCACTCTCGCTCGGGAAGTCTCGACAATCCGCAACTTTTCGGCTCATGGGTGCTTCCCCTTCACTCGTTTGTCTTGGTGATCACATCGCCTTTCAGAGGTGTTGGCGAACGGTACCGTCACAGAAGCGCATTTTCAATCGGATCAACGCCTGGTACGTGATCAGATCTGGAGATACGGCATCCGCCATTCGACGGGCGCACGGACTTGGATTTCGCGTTTAATCGAGTTCAAGTAATCGTGCTGATGTTCCGGCAAACGTCGTCTATTGGATCTCCGAGGATCGGGGCGGCAAATCAATCAAGCCGGTGATCGAACCTTCGTCCACCAGACGAGAGAAGAGTGGTGGGCCGCGCTGCAGGCTGCCCACCGGGACCGCGAAGAGGGCTGACGTCTAGGTAATCGAGAACTATTACCTAGCCGGACTCGTCGAAAGCCGCGCGAGGATGAAGGCCGTGGCCAAATTCGGTGACGGCGGGGAGACTCGTGAAGTGCTCCTTCTGTGGCAAGTCCATGAAGCAAGTGCAGAAGTTGATCGCCGGACCCGGCGTCTACATCTGCGACGAATGTGTCGGACTCTGCGTAGTCATCCTCAAAGAGGAGTCCATTGACGTGGAAGCGCCCCCGCCCAAGTCAGAGAGAGCGAAGATTGAAGAGCGCCGGGCTTTTCTTAAGGCTTTGCAGCGGGGATCAGGCATTTTCTGACGGCGCATAACTTCGCCGAGATCGGTCGGAGCGTCCATTCCCTCGCGGGATAATTCAGTCCTATTACTTAACCCTTATCCGCTCGCGGAGCCGTCGAACCCTCCCGGCGGGAGGCACAAGTTCGTTCTCCAGTGACTGGGCCTCGCTTGTCAGCACTTCGACGTCGGCCTCGGTGAATGCTGATCGATCTCTCGAAGCTGCAATGAGAGCTCCGATCGCTCGAATACCGTCCCGCAACGGAACGCTGACGAAGGAAGCGACGCCCAGTCGTCCAGTCGTGGCGTGGTCGACGAACGGGCTCATTTCGGCGTCGTCGCAACGGAAAGGCGAGCCGCTCAGGAACGAAAGTCCAGTGAGGCTCTCGTTGATGCTCAAGCGGATATCGGGTTCGTCAAGGTCGCCTGCTCGACACGCCTCGACCAGTTCGTCTCCGACGACGAGAACGACCATGGATCCGTGGGCTTTCGGAATCAGCCGAAGAACCTCTTGCGTGGCCCGCGTCATCGCGACTTGTGCTTCAGGTCGTGTGCTCATGGTCGACCTCGGTTCTCCCTGGGAAACTTGACCCAGTGGACACCCTCGACTTACGACGTTGTTTGGCCGATAGTTGAACAAAACTACCGAGACGCGGATATATCCACACAAGTAATTCAGCCCAAGTTCGCCGAAATCCTGGCCTAGTTTCTGTCCTCAATTTCCCGCTGGCTGCCCGTATTCGGTCGTGGTCGCCTGTGACGAACCTTCCATCGCGCTGAGCGCATCCGCGAGGACGCTCCCCATTGCCTCCGCTGCAAGCTGGTCCCGGGCAGGGACATTCAGGGCATACCGCTCAGTGATCTCTAAGGCGTAATGCCCGTGGCGCTCCTGAATCGTGCGTGAGTCGATGCCTGCACCGAATAGCTGGGTGACTGAGAAGCGACGGAAGTCGTGAGGACGTGCATCGATAGGAGGGTCAAGGCGCTCTCCCAGGCGTTCGATATACGGCGTTACTCCCTTGGCACGCGTCGGAGTTTCGCCGCCGTCGATCGAGACAAGCCAACCCTTCGGCTCAGGGGACCACGTCGGCCCGAGCCTTTCGCGCAGCCTTTCGAGGTATCCCCCGAGCCATCGCACGCCGACCTCACCAATCGCCTCGACGCGTGTCTTGTTGCCCTTCGGTGGAACGACCTCGTGTCCGCCAGGAATAGGGACGATCTGCCGCTCGACGCGGATCTGCTGCCGCGCCCAGTCAACGTCGCCCCACTGGAAACCGCACGCTTCGCCGCGGCGTCCGCCGACGAGACAAAGCAGGAAGATCAGGGTCGCCATGTCATAGTCCTCGTCAAGCTCTATCGCGGCCCTGATAAGACGAGTCACGTCCTCGGGGGAGAGCGCATCGCGCGTCTTGGGCTTGCCTGCTCTGACGGTCGCGTTGCTCGCAACGTTCTCACTCAGCCGTCCCCATTTCACCGCTTGCGTGAGCGTCGCTGAAACGACCGCGGCAGTGAACTCGACTGTTGTGCTCGCGTACTCGGTCTCGAGTTTCCGATAGAGCGTGTCAAGGTGGTGGGCCGTCAGCTTGTCGAGCTTCACCTTGCCAAGTGAGGGGATGACTCGCTTTTCAAGGGCGATCCTGTAAGCCGGGACAGAAGTGAGTGCCTTCTGGCGCTCGATGTTGGCGAGGTATTCGGTCGCTAGCGCCGCGAAGGTCACTGCTCCTCGCTTCGAGACGTCACCTGCTCGGACTTCGGCGGCGAACTCGCGAAGTGCTTTCTGAGCTTCGGCACGGCCGCCGCGGTTCGCAGACTTGGAGGCTCGGAAGTTGCGACTGATTCGTCGTGTTCCGACCGACACTCGCAGCCGCCACAGGCAAGGCGCCACCTCTTCCAGGGTCCCGGTCCCGTATTCACGGCTCATCGTTGACAGAATATGGCCCAAATCTGGCCCAGGTCAAGCATTTGCCCTGGTGAGCGGCGAGTCAGCCTGTAGGCGGGATTCTGTCCCTGGAAACCCAGGGGGTGGCCATCCATCTGTGCGGCCTACCTTGGGACATCGGGCGGGCAGCCCGTCCCACGCTTGGCCTTGCTCCGGGTGGGGTTTACCGAGCCGACCGAGTCACCCCGATCGCTGGTGCGCTCTTACCGCACCGTTTCACCCTTGCCTGTGCCCGAGGGCCATCGGCGGTCTGCTCTCTGTTGCACTTTCCTTCGGGTCGCCCCGACTGGCCGTTAGCCAGCACCCTGCCCTGCGGAGTCCCGACCTTCCTCAGACAAGGCAACGCCCCGTCCGCGGCCACCCGGCCGACTCGCCGCGACTCCATTTTCGCATGCAGACCGCCCATTGCCGCGCGAACGCTCCGCCAGGTCTGCGACCTGCACAAGTAGCCTCGGTTCGATGTCTGAAGTTGCAGGCCACGGCGAGCAGCTCGATTTTTCGGCGGTCACGTCGATCGCCGACGAGGGCGAGCTGTTGAAGCAGAAAATCGAATCCGCGCTCGCTGCGTCGAAGCGTTCCGAGCAGCGAAGAGAGAACTCCGACAGCCGGGGTCGTCGGCCCGCGCCGCGGCGCCCGCCCGTCGTCGCGACGGAGAGGGTCGAGTCCGATGCCGGAGCCGACGGCGCCGCGCCGGCGCTGTCGATCGCGCAGTTCTACGACCGGGTGCACCAGGCGCTCCTCGACGAGTTCCCGGGCGACATCTGGGTCGTGGGTGAGATCCGTTCGATCCGCGAGCGCAAGGGCCACCACTACATCGAACTCGCCGACGCCGGCAGCGAGCGAACGACCGCAGCCCAGCTCGAGGTCGCGTGCTGGGCCCGGGAATGGCCCCGTGTCCGTGCACAACTCGCCGAGGCGCAGGTGACCTTGGAACCAGGCCGCGTCGTACGCGTGCGGGGTCGGGTGTCGGTGTGGGAGGGCGGGAGCAAAATCCGATTCAGCCTGATCGAGATCGACATCGCCTCGTTGCTCGGTGGCATCGCCGCGGCGCGGCGCAAGCTGCTGGCCGCGCTCGAAGCCGAGGGTCTGCTCGAAACGAACCGGCAGCTCGTGGTGCCGCTTGTTCCTTTGCGGATCGGACTCGTGACGAGCGCCGGCTCTGAAGGTCACAACGACTTCGTCGGCCAGCTCGAGCGCTCGGGATTCGCTTTCGAAATCGCGATCGAGGCGACTCTCGTCCAGGGTCTCGAAGCGCCGGCGCAGATCGCGGCCGCGCTCCTTCGACTGCGCGTGTTCGCGATTGATCTTGCCGTCGTCGTACGCGGTGGGGGATCGCGAGGCGACCTCGCCGCCTTCGATTCCGAGGAGGTCGCGCGCGCCATCGCGACGTCTCCGTTTCCGGTGTGGACGGGCATCGGTCACACCGGAGATCGTTCCGTCGCCGACGAGGTTGCGAACCGTTCGTGTATCACCCCAACGCAATGCGGCGAGGCGGTCGTTGCCCGAGTGGGGGAGTACTACGACGCGGTCGCGGAAAGCGCCGATGAGATCACGCGAATCGTGGCGTCACGGCTCACCGCGGCTCAGCATTCGCTCTCCGCGGCGACCGGCGCGCTCGTCCGCATTGTCCGTCATGAGCTCGAATGGAATGCCGAGGCGAATGCGCGCGCGAGCGTTGTCATTGTCCGGAGTGTCGTTGCGACGATTGAACGCGGTGTATCGCGCTTGTCCCATTCCCGCGGCGTCGCGGCAGCCGCGACGAAACGAGTTCTGACGAACGACGATCGCGAGATGCATCGTCGACGCCTCGTTCTTCGTGCATACGATCCCGTCCGGCAGCTCGAGCGTGGTTGGAGCTTGACGTTCGGTCCGGACGGGAAGTCGCTGCGGAGCATCGCGGGTCTGAAACCGGGCGCCGAGATCACGACGCGCTTGCGCGACGGCCAAGTGCGTTCGGTCGTCCAGTCGATAGCAAAACCACAGGAGCGAGGTGAGGAGGCCGAGTGAGCCCGGAGAGAAATCGCGGTGAGACCGAGCTCCTACCGGTCTCGGAGCTGTCGTATGCGGACGCCGCCGCAGAACTCGACGAGATCGTGGCCGAGCTCGACGAAGGGCGCGTCGACGTGGACATCTTGGAAGCGCGTTTTCGACGCGCGATCGAGATCGTCGAGGAGTTGGACAAGCGAATACGTGGCGTTCGTGAACGCGTCGACGAGTTGATGCCGCGCCTTGTGGCGCTCGGTGAGGAGGAAGTCGAAGAGGACGAGTGAGTGAGACACCCCAACCACTCGGCTCCATCGTCGTCGTCGGTGCATCGCTCGCCGGATTGCGGGCGACTGAGACGCTGCGCCGACGCGGCTTCAGGGGCTCGATCACCCTCATCGGTGGAGAGACCCATCTTCCCTACGACCGACCGCCGCTCTCGAAGGAGTTCCTCGCCGGCGAGTGGGATGACGCTCGCATAACGCTCGCGACACGAGAGCACCTCGAAGAGATCGCAGCACCGACGCTCCTCGGGGAGTACGCCGTCCATCTCGACGTGGCTGAGCGCACGGTCAAGCTTCTGTCGGGTCAAGAGGTGAGTTTCGATGGCCTTGTGATCGCGACCGGCGCCACGCCGCGGCACCTTCCGGCGTTCAAAGGACGAGACGGCGTCGTCACAATCCGCGACGTCGGGGACTCGATCGACCTCCGTCGCAGGCTGATGCAACCATCGGCTCGTCTCGTCGTCGTCGGCGGCGGATTCTTGGGGATGGAAGTTGCGGCGACGGCGCGCGGTCTCGGCGCCGAGGTCACCGTCGTCGAGCCGCTTCCCACGCCCCTTGCTCGGGTGCTCGGCCCAGAGATCGGGGCGGCAATCGCCGAAATGCACCGTGATCGCGGCGTCGACGTTCGGACGGGTATTGGCGTCGAATCGGTCATCGGCGAAGAACGGGTGGAGGCGGTCGTCCTCTCCGACGGCTCGCAGCTGCCCGCCGATGTCGTCCTCGTCGCGGTCGGCGTCGTTCCCGAGACGACCTGGCTCGAAGGATCCGGACTCGACCTCGACGACGGCGTTGTCTGCGCGGCGAGTCTCGTCTGCGGTCCGCGGATCGTTGCCGCGGGTGACCTGGCGCGCTTTCCGCATCCGCTCGCGAAACGACCCGTGCGCTTCGAACACCGCACGAGCGCGGCCGAGCTGGGTGCCCATGCGGCGATGAGCCTGCTCGCTGGCGACGACGCCGAGCCGTTCGTTCTGATCCCGTACTTCTGGTCCGATCAGTTCGGCACGAAGATGCAATCGATCGGGATACCGGAACCGACCGACGAAATCGTCGTTGTGGCCGGCTCGCTCAAAGAGCACCGCTTCGTGGCGTGCTTCGGTCGGGATGGTCGACTCTCGGCAGCCGTTGGGTTCTCGATGGCGCGCGATCTCATGCGCTTCCATCCGCTGCTCGTGCGCAACGCGTCGTTCGACGAGGCACTCGCCACGAGGTAGTCGGAATTCAAAAGCTGATCGCTGAGAGCGCCGGCACCATCTTCAGCGCGCGTTGACGCGCTTCGAACCAGCGCTGGCGATCGAGGTGGCGGGCGGGTTCAACGGGTGTGCTGGGCCGGACCATCGACGCCCCATCGTCGAGCGAAGACCAGACGCCGCGTGCCGTGCCCGCGGCGAATGCCGCTCCGAGCGTTGTCGCCTCCGGGACGGCGGAGGGAACGACCACCCGACGTGTGGCGTCGGCGACCAGTTGGACGAAGGCATGGTTCACACTCATGCCGCCGTCGACGTGCAACGCGTCGACCGCGAGGTCGCCGTCCGCCTCGACCGCCTCGAGCAGGTCAGCGCTTGAGTGGGCGATTCCTTCGAGAACCGATCGGACGAGTTCGGCGCGGGTCGTCGCCGCACTCAAGCCGAGGAAGGCGCCGCGCGCTCCCAGGTCCCACAGCGGTGCCCCGACGCCGTTCAGTGCCGGGACGAAGAACAGCCCACCCGAGTCCGGAACCGAGGTGGCAAGCGCATCGGTTTCAGCTGGCGTTCGGACGAGGCCGACGCTTGCGATCCAATCGACACATGCCCCGGCAGAGAGCATCGCCGCCTCGAGCCCCCAGGTGGATGCGCCGCCGGCGCGCCAAGCGATGATCGGGAAGGTCCCGTGGTCGCCACGCGTGGCGAACGCCGGTCGGGAGGAGGTGACGCAGTCGAGCATCGCCCCTGTCCCGAAGGTGACCTTCGCTTCGTCTGCGCTGAGACAGCCTTGGCCGATCAGCGAAGCTTGCTGGTCGCCGAGGAGACCGCAGATGACTGGCGCCCCCGGCAAGGCAATGGCCTCCCCAACGGCGCCGAGCGAATCGACGATCTCGGGCAGCATCTGGCGGGGGATGCGCAGTTCGTCGAGAACGGCGTCGTCCCAGTCAGAGACGTCGGGTCGCACGAGCCCGGTGAGAGCGGCGTTCGAAGCATCGGTGACGTGCACCTCCCACCTCGTCAACGCCGCGGTGAGATAGCTCTCGACGGTTCCAAAGCAAAGGTCGAGCTCGCGCGCCGCGTCGAAGCGATCGAGGAGATCGGCGAGCTTCGTTGCCGACTGGTTAGGCGAGAGGCGAAAACCTTTCGCCTGCAGGGCGAGGCACCGGCCGGTCGTGCGGACGTCCTGCCAGGAGATCGCCGGAGCGACCGGCACACCGTCTGCTCGTCGCCAAACGATCGTCGACGCACGCTGAGCGGCGACACCGACGCAGTCGACGGGTCCTGATCGTCCGACCGCCTCGGCAGCGGCCCCGAGCGCCGCCTCGACGACCTCGGCCGCGTCGAACTCGACGAGCCCCGGAGCAGGACGTTTGGGCTCGATCGCCGTACGCACGATCGTTGCGATCGAGCCGTCCTCTCCGACGACGGCAGCGCGCAGAGACGAGGTTCCTACGTCGAGGACAAGGACGTTCACGTTCGGCTGACCTCAGCAGCATGGGCGGCAGCCGTGCCGGCGGTGGCGAGGACCCGCACTATTGGCGGGGCGCTCTTTACTTTTGGGCGCGACTCTGGCAAAATTGCGCACTCACCTGCGGGCCGACCTCGCCCGCCGTCTGGCAATCCTGGCACGTCGCGCTCTCCCGGGCCGTCCTCGCCTAGATGAATTCGGCGGACAACACAGAGGAAAGCGTGGAGGTGGTGACGGTAAGGGCGTGACGAGAGAGCGTTGTTCCGATGACGGTGAACTGGCGGCAGCGGTCGGCATGCCGGGGTCTCGATCCCGAGATCTTCTATCCGGCGACCGATGAGGAAGCGGACGAAGCAAAGGCGATTTGCGCCATCTGCCCGGTGCGGCAGATGTGCCTCGAGCACGCGCTCGCGGCGCGCGAGCGCGAAGGGGTTTGGGGCGGCCTGACCGAGCGCGAGCGGCGCCGAGTGATCCGACAGCGTCAGAAGACCGCGTAGCAGCCCCCGGTCAACCTGACCGACGTCGGCCAAGCGTCGCCGATCCAGCTCTCCCGCTCGTGGGCAATATCGCCCACGAGATCTCGAGAGAGCGACTCATCTTCTCCCCCCAGCCGAGATCGGTATCGCATTCGACGAAGGCGTTGAGCACCGCTCGCGCGTGTCCGAGCGCGGTGCGCGTAAGTCCGAGACGATTGCATACCGCTGCAAGCGTTCGTGATCCAACCGGCAAGTTGGCGCACGCGAGTTCGCGCGTGGAGATGGATGCTGCGCCGAGATCGGGGAATCGCGCCCCGACTCGACTGAACTCGCCGGCAAGGTGAGCGAGATCGAACGTGACGAAGTGTCCGACGATGACCGTCCCGCGCAGCCTGTGCAAGGTCTCGTCGGCGAGGTTCGCGAAGGTCAGTGCACCGTGGAGGGTGGCGCGAGAGATGCCGTGCAACCGCTTCGCGCAACGGGATGGCCGTGGTAGTTAGCAGGGCTTTGGGTTCCAAGCGAGGTGCGCGGTCTCGTCGACGATCGGCGCGTTGGGAAGGACAGAGAGCCCGGACGGCATGGCGACGTGCACTTCCCGAAGTAGTGATGCGGTCGATGCCGTCGTACCCACGGTGAGCAAGCGCGCAAGGACGATGTCGTCCGCATGCGGCAAGGGAGCGGCGACGCGTTGGCCGGTGCGCGACTTCGCCGCGACGGTCGGCAGTGTGGTTTCGGAGAGCTGGGTTCGTGAGAATCCCCGGAAGGTTTCGGCGAGCGACAACAGCTTGGACTCGGAGAGCGCCCTGTCGACTGTGAGGTTCGTGACCACAGCGGACACGAGGTTGTTCAACTCGACCGGGTCGAAAACGATCCCACCAGTTGACGTCACCGTTGCCGCGAAGACGGTATCTTCTCGGGCGATCGCGCTCGACGTCCCCCGAAGGTCAGCGCGCCACGCGCCGTTCGCGAAGTAGTAGAGATGCTCGCTTTCAAAGAGTGCTTCTGCCTGTGAACCAGAGACCAGCTGGCATCCGCTCCGGTCGATCGACAGTCCGCTGAACGCATCGCGCACCGGGTGGGTGAAATCGAGATGTATTCCGCCGAGCGCGCCAATAACGGAGCCGACACCCGAGAGCTTGAGCGACAGGTAGTCCGTGATCCGAACGTGGAAGTCCACCGAGATCGTCTGCACGAGGGTCCCCGGTCCGGATTCGAGCGCTTCGGCGATCGGGCGCGTCACCGTCGCCGACGACCCCACTCGGGTGATCGCGACGTCGGTTTCGTCGGGAATGGCGACGACACGGACGCCGTGATTCTTCGGATCGATCCGGGCGAGCAGGATCACCTCGGCGAGGTAATTCGTGCCTCTCCGGTCTCTGGACACGGCATCGGACACGGGAGTCGCGCCAACGATCAGCACGTCGAAGGGCGCGCCCGCGTGGGCTGAGACGAGGCCCGGAACCGCCGTCCGGTCGAGCTCGTGATACCGCCAGAACGCGTAGGCGAAGGTCGCGATTCCGAGGAGGATCACGATGACGACCAGCACGATCGTCCCGACCAGTGCACGTCGCGGCCAGCGGCGTAACCCGGCGTGGTAGCGGTGACCCCGTGATCGGCGATCGTGGCCCTCGCGCCAGGCGTCGGGAGCGGTTGAGGGTGCGGTCGGTCGGCGGCGCCAGGCAAGCCGGCGTTGCCACCAGCGTCTGAACCGCGGGGTGGTTGGCAGGCGTCGGGGCAGCTCAGCGGGCATTTCGCCGAAGGATACTTGTGGGTGGAGCACCGCCTTGGGCGGTGCTCTCGACGCGCATCACATTTCCCTCATATTTTCAGTGCACGCTGTGCACACCGAGCAGCGAGCATGGCGGCTCTAGGCGATAGGGATGTGGGGGACGAGGGAGTTTTCGGTGGTCGCGCACGTGTCACGTTCCGCGCGCTTTTTCCTCGCCACCGCGCTCGTCTCGATCTTCCTCGGGGCGCCGATCGCCGCAGCGGCACCGCACCTCCGGCCGATCGGCCAAGGTCTCGGGGATCCTTCGGCTGATTCCACGGTTCCGCAGATCGCGCCAGGACAAAAAGCCAGCAAGGTCCGCGCCTGGATCGAGTACGCGATTTCCGTTCGCCTCGTCGCGTTGCGCGGGGCGAACGCTGCGGTGACGACGCGCTCAGCACTTACCGCCAACGATTCATCCCTTTTCGGCCCACAAATCACGGCCGATCGAGCGGGACTCGCCGCGCTCGCGAAGAGTGTGCGAACTGAATCCACTCTCTCGCAACTACAAGGCGCGATCACCGTCATGATCACCGAGTACCGCGTGTTTAGCGTGGTGGTTCCCCAGGTTCAGACGGTGATCCACATCGACGGCTACGAAGCGACGATGGCCAGCCTCGAGCGCACCGAAGCGGAGATTTCAGCAGCGGTCTCGACTGCGAGCGCGCTCGGCGATCCGCACGCGGCGCAGCAGGCCTACGCGGCGCTCGTTCGCGTCGTGCAGTCGGGGATCAGTGCGCTGCTATCGACCCATGCCTCAGTCGTCAGCCTCACGCCGTCGACGTACCCGCTGGCCGTCCCGACGTTCCAATCAGCACAAGTCACCCTCGCGACGGTTCGCAGCGACATTCAGACGGCCCATGCCGACATCGAAGAGATCGTGCGGCTATTGCGCAAGCGGCTCGGATCGACGATCTTCACGGTCCCGGGCACGACGTAGCCCACTGCGGGTAAATAGTTGAACACGAGCAGTCCGACGCTTCTGACGCTACCGAATGTCCCGGGCTGGCAGAGAGCGGCGCAGACGCCCAAGACAGGCGGACGCAGCGCCGTGCCAGTGCATCCGAGATCGGGTCGTTGTGCGCTGGTGCGACCCATCCGATCCGAGGATGATGCGAAGGCGCGCCAGACCGACGATTGATTCGAAGATGCGCCGGGTCACCGACGAACGCGGCGGTCGCAGCTCGTGCACCTCTACCGGAAGCTCTTCAACGTTGAGCCCAGCCCGCATCGTTCGGACGATGAGTTCGACGTCAAAGAGGCTTCCTCGCGAGACGGTTTGATCGACGAAAGGGCGTATCGAGGTGGTGCGAAACAGCTTCATCCCGTGTGGGTCGGAAACTTGGAGTCCGATGAGAACCCGCGTCGCCCCGGCGAACCCCGCCGTCAGGATCCGACGAAGAAGCGAGCGGCGATCCGAAGCGCCGGGTGCGCGCTTTGATGCGGCGACGACATCTGCGCCGCCCGAATCGATCCGCTCGAACGCGGCGTCGAAGAACGCGAAGTCGTAGTAGTCGACGTCAAAGGTCGCGACGATGGTCCCGGCGGCGAGGCGCAACCCCTGCGCGAGGGCTTCGCCGTAGTCCGCGCGTGGCAGCGAAACGACGCGCACCGCCGGTAGTTGCGCCGCGAGGAGACGGCTCAGCCTCAGTGTTCCGTCGTGCGAGCCGTTCTCGATGACGACGATTTCAAAGTTGCGCCCGCGCTGCTCGAGTCCCGTCACGAGGTTCGTGACCGTCGATCCGATGAGCATTACCTCGTTGTGCGCGGGGACGACGATAGAAACGTCCGGGTGACGCGTTGCGGATGCGTCCAGTGGCACGGGCTCGCTCATCCGTCTTTGTGGGTTCCGAACCACGTCCGCCAGGGCTCGTCGGGATCGAGACTCTTCTGTCCGCGGCCTTCCGGCGCGAACCGAGGCGATGACGATGGCTCGTCGCCCTCATCAGTAGCGCGACCGTCGCCGTCGTCGGGACGGTCGTCGTCGAACGGGACGAGCGTGTCGCTTTCTGAGTCCGGCGCACCCCCCGGGTCGGGGGAGGGGGGATTCCCGGAGCGAACGAGCGCGACCGCTCCGGCGATCCCCAACCCGGAAGCGCCGACCCCGAGCCAATCGATCGTTGTCGACTGGTAGTCCAGCACGACGTGATGCCGGCGCGGAACGACGACCATGAGATTCGGCGTCGCCTCATACGGCCCGCTCGCGCCGTGCGCGACCCAGTTGGGAAAGTAGGGCACCTTCACGAGTACCGGCTTATCGAGTGAGGTCACGTCAAAAGAGAACGTGCTGTCGCCGTAGTGGATGTGCGAGACCGCAGTCGGGCTGATCGAGCGTGCCGCCGTCGGCGCGACGAGTGCTCCGGCCATGACACGCGGCCAGGTCCTCGGACCGTTCGAGACGATCTCGACTGGCCAGTCGGACTCTTGTTGGTACCAATTGATCGCCGTCGTCCATTGCCATTGCTGGTAGGTGAGATGCTCGACAACGGGCAGGTACCGGAGCGGTTCGACAAGGGTCGAGTTCCGGATTTCGTAGAGCACCCAGCGGTCGCCGGTGTACGCGGACGTCGATGTACTCGACGCGCCGTCGACGACGTTCGCCGATTCCGGCGTCGAGGCGATCTCTTGGAGGAGGGGGTCCTTCGCGGCGGCGGCTTCGACGGTCGGTGACGAGGCGAGGAAGTACTTAACGCCGGTCAACTGCAAATGGCGGATCCCGTCCGCGACGTCGAGTGATTGGTAGGGGAGGTCAACGACGGGATTCGAAGCTTGTAGCGAGAGTTCCGCTTGGTCGAGGAAGTGGAAGTGGTTCGTCGTCGACGACTCGTAGTAGAGACCCTCCGCGGAATCGATGCAGCCGTGGGTCCACATCGGGAACGAAAGCGGAACGAGGGTGGAACCGAACACATTCTGGGTTTTCGGGGAGTACTCGTAGTCAAGGTTTCCGCAACCATGGATCGACGCGGCGCTCTCCAGCATCGCCACCACCCGCTGGAACTGCGGCCAGCCGGGCTTTGCCTGATAGCCCGAGTAGTTCCAGACGGCCCAACCGTCGACGGGGTTTGACTTGCCGGCGAAGTCGACAAAGGGCAGCACGCCGAGCCATGCCGCGATGAGACAGATCACCACCGCCGAGCCGAGAATCGGAGTGACGAATTCGTTCGCCGAGGCGGCGCCGATCAGTCGGAACGCGGTGCGACCGAGCTCGGCGCCGGCGTACGCGGCAAGCAGCGCGGTAGTGAGGAACCAGAACGGCAGCCATCTCCCGTTGTAGACGAGCCCGTCTGGTAGCCACACGAACGCGGCGACGCTGGCGGCGGCAAGAACCCCGAGCACGATCGCGAGGCGGTGACGGCGGTAGATCGCGAGCGCGAGCCCGACGACGGCGAGCCATTGGGCGATCTGTTCGGCGTTGCGCGGGAAGAGCTGGTCGTAGACGGCACCGACGCGGTTGTAGTTCATCGACGACGAGTAGTGCAGGTAGGCGGCGAACGGCAGGAGCCAGAATGCAGCCAATAACGCCCCCACCGCTCCGACGACGAAGAGGTCGAACAGCGCGCGTCGCGACGGCCTTGAGATCGCGATCACGAATGCCGCAGCTGCGGCGAACAAGCCCGGCACTATGTGGCAAAGGAGAGTCACCGCGAACAAGATCGCAGCGAGCCAACGTAGGCGCCCCGTGCGCTGGGCGTAAGCGAATGCGCCGAGAAACAACAGCGCGAAGGTGACGGCAAGGCTGAAGGAGAACTCCCCAGCGAGCATGGAGGCGAGAGTGCCCCCGTCGATGTTCCACGAGTAGTAGACGGACGAGTGCGGGTACGTCGGAGCAAAGAGGAACAGATACGGGATCGTCGCCGCCGACATCAGCGCTGGAACTGGCCGGGAGAAGCCGCTCAACCTGCCAAACGTGTACGCGGCTAGGGGGAGGAAGGTGACGCCGAGGATCGTCGTGACCTTGAACGCGACGGCATACGACGTGACGAGGGTCAGCGCACTGGCGATGACTGCGGGGAACGGAAAGTAAAAGACATAAAGCGGGAAGCCCCCGAACCATTCGGGATCCCAACCCGCCAGCCTCCCCCCTGCGATGAGGTGATGGACGAAGTAATTGACGGCGACGACGTGACCAGCCGTGTCCCCGCCGACGTCCATATTCGGACCGAAAACGAGATTCAAGTGCAGCTGTGCGAGGACGAACGCCGTGGCGCCGGCGACGACGAGAAGCGTCGCGAGCGACCCCGGTTCGAGCCACCGGGGGCTGTGTGGGGTCTCCGCGACCGCTTCGTTCTCAGCGAGGTCGTCGAGTCGATGGCGCGCGCGACCAGTCGTCGGGGGGGCGACCATCAGGGTGATCCTACCGACGAGTGTTCTCCATTCTCGGTCATGAAATAGCCGATGAGCAGGAACTTGGTGGTATGTTCGCCCTCTTGGGCCGTTGGCGCAGTCCGGTAGCGCACTTGCATGACACGCAAGGGGTCAGAGGTTCAAGTCCTCTACGGCCCACCCGAAACCCCAGGTAGACCCGGCAGTACCGCAACGTGAGCGGATCGGCCGAACGCGGAGAGCCAACGCTGCCAGGCAGTCGACGAGTTGGCTGCTACGAAACGACTGCGAAGCTCAACGAAAAGCGAGCTCTGAATCACACACGCGTAGGGTCGTGACGTAGCGACCGCCGATCGCATCCACAAGGAGGATCCGTGTCCGTTGACACAGGCGCGTACGACAAGGTGTTGGATCTCGCGACTGCGCACGCACGGCAGTGGCTAGCGACTGTCGGGACTCGCCGCGTCAGCCCAGTGGCCTCGGCCAACGAGATCGCGCTGGCCCTCGGCGGTCCGTTGCCGGATCAGCCGACTCCGCCCGAACAGGTGGTCGACCGGCTCGCGCGCGTCGCCGAACCCGGTCTCATGGCGATGGGGTCCGGCCGGTTTTACGGCTGGGTGATAGGCGGCGTCTTACCCGCTGCGCTCGGCGCCGATTGGCTCGTCAGCGCCTGGGACCAGAACACCGGGTTGCGCTACGCAACCCCGGCGACGGCAGCCGCCGAGGAGGTAGCCGCTGACTGGCTCCTCGATCTCTTGGGCATTCCGCCGTCGGCCGACGTCGGTTTTGTGACCGGCGGAATGATGGCGAACTTCACTTGCCTGGCGGCGGCGCGGACCGCGGTGCTCAGCCGCGTCGGATGGGACCTCGATCACGACGGGCTCGCCGCCGCGCCCCGTGTTCACGTGCTCGCCGGCGCAGAGCGCCACGAAACCATCGACATGGCACTTCGTTACCTTGGCCTCGGCGCGCCGGAACTCATCGAAACAGACGACCAGGGCCGCCTATCGCCGGACGCGCTCGCGGCGTCGCTCGCGCGCATCGACCCCGAGAGCCCGACCATCGTCTGTTTGCAGGCGGGAAACGTGCATTCGGGTGCCTTCGATCCGATCGCGCCGGCGACCGAACTCGCCCACTCGCGTGGTGCCTGGGTGCACGTCGATGGCGCATTCGGGCTCTGGGCGGCGGCGTCTCCGAAACTACGCCACCTCGTCTCGGGCCTCGGCGAGGTCGACTCGTGTTCGACCGACGCGCACAAGACGCTGAATGTCCCCTACGACAGCGGCGTCGCCATCGTCAGAGATCCCACGCCGTTGCGCACGATCATGGGCGTCCACGGGAGCTACCTCGTCACGGAAGCGAGCGGACCGGGTGATCCGATGGCAAAGGTGCCCGAGTACTCTCGCCGAGCGCGCGGCGTGCCCGTTTGGGCAGCATTGCGATCACTCGGCCGAACGGGCGTCGCGTCGCTCGTCGAAGGGATGGTCGCCCACGCGCGGGCGATCGCGGACGGTGTGGGGCAGATGAGAGGCGTCTCCGTGGTCAACGACGTCGTCTACACCCAGGTGTGCATCGCTTTCGGCGACGACGACACGACCCGCGTCGTCACACAGAGGCTGATCGCGGACGGCCGGGTGTGGATGTCAGGGTCGAAGTGGCGGGGTCGCGACGTGTTGCGTGTCTCGGTCAGCAACTGGTCGACGAACGCGGACGACGTCGCGCAGTCGATCGAGGCGGTTCGCGCTGCCTTGAAGGATGCCCGATCCTGACAAACCGGGGAATGCCCGCATCGCAGCCGCGTCGGAGTTGTGAATTCGAGCAACGAAGTTTGGCTTCGTGCCGAAAGTGTCGTCGTCACCGTGCCATCTGCGGTGCCCGATCCCCTGACCTCCTCGCGCGTTTGCAAACGCACACCGTCGGGCTCAGAAGAATGTCTCCGAGCCGGCGGTTGGGGGCACTTCGATCACCGCTCCCCATCGCGCATTATGGGGCGGGGTATCAATTCCAGAATCGTCGATACGGGCGGCGACCCACCCAAGATTTCGCGGCGTTCGGAGCGTGCATTCTGGCGTTGATCAGTTTGGAGTTTCCCGCGACCGCGACGACGTGCGGCCCTCGCGATCCTATCGGCGCCCATCGCGAGCATTGCCGGTCATGGACTGTTGCGGCGTTGCTCTCGTTCCCGTAACGCTCGCAGGGACCGTCGCGTTCTGTCGGTGGACTTGTCGAGTCGTGTTTCCTGACGTCTGAGGGTGGCCAGGCGCCTTTGGGATTGCTGGACGCGACGTGAGTCGATGGGACGACCGGAAGAGGCGTCTGCTTCCATCGAGCGGACTTCGGCGCCCAGCTCGCCGATCCTGCGATCTCGTCGTTCGGCGAGTTGATCCAATTCTTCTTCGAAGGGGGTCGGCTCGCGATCCTCTACTGCAATTGCCCAGAGCAGGGTGACAGTTGGAAGCGCGATGACACCCAGCAGGACGAGGTCCTGAGCTGCCTGACTGACTGTTCGGCGGTCCAATGCAACGAGCCCTGCCACCTCCGCCGCCCACCCCAGCACGGTGACAACAGGTAAGAGTGCAGTCAGGAGGAGCAATAACCCCCTGAAGATCCAGTGCATCCGCTCCCGGAACGACTCAAAGCGTCGGAGCTTCCTGTACCGGTAGAGCGCGACCATGCGCTCCATGACTGGCGAGCGCGCCGCGCGTAACTCGACCGCCAGCGTGATGAAGAAGATGGGTATCACCGTCACCGACGCCGTGTAGAAGGCGCTGTTGAACGCTCGCTGCGCCGCAACCAAGAACGGTCCGAGCATCGCTTATCGCTCGCCGGCCAGCTTGTCCTCGAGCTCGATGATTCGACGGATCCCGATCATCGGTATTCCCTCCCCAGCAAGGAGGACAGCGCGAGCAAGGCGAGCGATGTCGTCTCGCGAGTAACGGCGCTGACGACCAGTGCTGCGGTGCGGGGTGATCAAGCCCTCGGCGTCGTAGCGACGGACAATCTGGACGTCGATGCCGAGCAGATCGGCCACGACCCCGACGGTGAACAGTGCGTGCGCCGGGTCGTCGAGCATCTCCTGCCAGTCGCGATTCACAATCACAGTTTACTGGTAGCCAAGACAACAGGTTTACTGTCCCGGGGGAAAAGCATTGCTCTTCACCTCGGAGGCAGTTCCGCGCAGAGAGACGCGACAGGACCCCCACGGCGCTGGGTCGCGGGGGTCGTGCTTCTCGTGCAATCTCGGTCAAGCGGCGATGCGCTCGCCGAGGTGTTGGCCCGCCCGTTGATGCGTCTCACGGCGGGTGAGCCTCGAGAGACCGGCGAGTCCGGCCGCGATCACGCCGACGCCGACGGCCGCCACGAACCACCTCCAGCCGGAGAGGTTCCAGCCAAGTACGTGGTCGATCGAGTACCGCCCGGGTCCGCTCAACGCGATCGCCGCCGCGCTGACAGCGAGCACCAGCGGGTACTCGAATCCTCCGCTTTGGGCGAAGAAGCCGTGACGGAGATGGACACAGCAGATCGCCGCCAGCATCACGCCGACGATGCCCGCCACGCCGATCGGGGTGAGGAGCCCCATAGCGAACAGCAGTCCTCCTCCGAGCTCGGCCAGTCCGGCCAGGACGGCGAAACGGCGACCAGGCCGAAAGCCCATCTGCTCGAAGGCTTCGCCAGTGCCAGCGACCCCGTGGCCCCCAAAGCGGCGGGTCAGCTTCTGGACACCGTGCGCCGCGAGTGTGAACCCGATGACGAGGCGGATGAGCAACAGTCCGACAGCCATCTCAAATCACCTCCTTCCTGCGCGATGAGATGTGAGCTTGCCAATCGACGTTCGGATCAGGCCGCTTCCGAGCCGACGCCGATCGCCTCGCGTTTTCCCGACCCCACCTCGATCCGGCGGGCCTTGGAGCCTTCGGCGACCGGAATGGTCACGTGGAGGACGCCGTTTTCGTATGAGGCCTCGACGCGACTCGAGTCGAGGTTCTCGCCGAGGAAGAGCTGGCGACTAAAGCGTCCCTGCGGCCGCTCCGAGGCGATGACTTCCTCGCCCTCGATCGGGGTGCGGTGGCGCACCGTCTTCACCGTCAGCACGTTCTGCTCGACGGTCATCTCGATGTCGGAAGGATCGACGCCGGGGAGGTCGAAGTCGACCTCGACAGCCTCGCCGTGACGGTAGGCGTCCATCGGCACGGCCGTGGGTCGAGTCCACGACACCGGCCACTCGATCAAGCGCTCGAGCTCGCGGAAGGGATCGAACTGGAACATGGACATGACGTACACCTCCTTGCGGTGGTTTACTTAGCTATCACATCAATTATAACTTTTCTATTCCAGGATTATTCCCTCACCGGGAGCAGAACGCGAGTGACGTGGCACAGCAGCCGGAACGGACCAGACAGTCCACCCGGCAGCTGCCCGCAGGAATCGGTCGATCGGGCCCTCGCCGAGGCGGACCGAGACCGTCTCAATACCGCTTCCGATGCCGAGCGACACCGAGACCGTCTGGCCAATCTTGTGGGCATCGATCACCTTGGAGAGCGCGCTCGTCGCGGCGGTCGCTTGCCCGTCGACAGCCGTGATCACGTCGCCGCTCTCGATTCCCGCGCTCGCCGCTGCGCTTCGCGGGTCGGCCACGACGACGACCACGCCGGGAGTGCCGTTCGGCGTCGTCGCGACCGGTCCAAGGCCGAAGCCGAACGGATTGGCGAAGGAGTTGATCGCGTTGTAGGCCTCGGAGCTGTCGACGACTTCGACGCCAGGAAGCCCGGTCGGCGAAGAAATGAGCTTCCTCTCGTTCCGAGATTAGAACTTCCCACGCAGCGACATCAGCGGTGCCGAGTCAATTGCCGCGAGCGAAGCACGTAGCACCCGGGCGTGCGCACACTCGCCCGGAGCGAGGTCGTAGAGGTCGCGCACGGTTCACCATCGAGAGACACGATCAACGGCGTGTCGCTTCTGACTTCGACGACCTTTCCGGCAGCAATCGTCGCGCCTCGCCGCTGGTCGACGTTGCCGAACATGAGCCGTATCAACCCCGCGGCAGTAAGCCGCAGCGCGCCGCGGTACGACACGATCGTCTCGAGCAAGCCATCGTCGACTGCCGAACCGGGCAGGGGAATGCCAATCCGACCCCCGAGGCGTGGGGCGTTAACGATGGCGACCTGGAATGCTGCACCGGGGGCGACCAACGGCTGGCCGTCAACCAAGATCCTGACCGACAAGGGTGTGCGCTCCCTCCAGGCTTGCCCGGCCCGAAGCGGGTAGACAAGCGGCCGACGCCACCCGCGGATATCTCGAATGCGTTGGGCGAAGTCGGCTGTCATGCCGTAGGTCGCCGCGTGAACGAACGAACCGCTGCCGGTCGTTCCAAGATCGATCGGCGCTGGGTCCGCTGTGGCGACAAGATCGATGGCTTCCTCCGGGCTGAGCGGAAGACCGAGTGATCGGGCCACGTCGTTGCCGGTTCCTGTCGGCACGATCGCAAGTGTCCGCCCCGCGTTGCCAGCTTCGAACGCAGCGCGCCCGACCGTTCCGTCACCTCCAGCGACGACGAGGATTCCCGCAGCCGGTAGTGACGCCAATGATTCGGTCAACGCCCGGCCAAGGCCAGCTCCGGTCGTGCGCACGATGCTCACGATCTCGACTGGCTGGCGCCGTAGGGCCCGCACGGCGCGCCTTGCGAGATGTGGGGATCCCGAGTGAATGTTGATCACCATCGCGACTTGCCGGCCGCTGCTAGGCCTGGGCCGGCGGTCCGCCACCTGCTCGGCAACAGCTACCGCAAGCATCGCCCCGGCGAGGCCGTAGATGAACGCAGTCAGGCCCTCCTTCGTGCTCCGTCCCGATCGGAGGGCGGTTCTCGCCTCCAGCATGGCGGCCGCTAAAAGGAGGGGAATCCGCCATGACGGGACGACGCGACCAATCCCGTACGCGGCGCTAGCGGCGCACGATCGCCAGCTTGGAGAGCCTCCCCTCACGCTGAGCTGACCCCCGATGTTGGCCGCGCAAAGCGTGCCGAGGGCGCGCCACCGCTTCTCCCTCACGAGGCGGCCCAGCCCAAAGAGCACGATGGACCCCGAGACAAGCGGGGTCCATCGCTTGCCCATGACCGACACTCGCCTAGCGGTCATGATCCCCTTCATCCATCCGAGATACTTGGAAGCAATCGCGAGATTGGCACGATTGCCCGGTGCCCGACAGCTCCGTCCAGGCAGAGATATCGGGGATGGGAATACCTCCTCTTTAGTGGGAGTCAAGTGCATTCTCAAGGCGGGTCTCATGTGGGGTGAGTCGACGCCGGCGAGATCAACGTCGGTTACTACCTGTTTCCCCAGCATCGGGGTAATGGCTACGCGACTCGTGCCCTCGTGCTCTTTATGGAACACCTCTCCCTTCGCACCTCTCATGTGACCGCAACACTCCTGATCAACGGCGACAATCTGCGCTCGATCAGAGTCGCTGAGCGGTCTCACTTCGAGCTTGTAGGCGACGTCAATGACAGCCGATTCTCCAAGCGATCGATACGACGGCGCACCTAATCCGAGAGTCGGCGGGCTGGGAGCAGCGAGTGGGCGCGCGTTCAGGGGCCACCCTTGCGGAGCGCGGTCAACCCTTGTGCGCTGGCGAGGCTCTGGGTCAATTAGACATCCGATAGAAGTCGGCGTTCGTCAATAGCTGGGTGCCGCCGGTCGGGTGTTCGGTCCGCAACGACTGGATCACGCGCTCGCGAAACTCCTCCTGGGCCTGCCCATCCAAGGCGTTGTGGAGACCTCGGTGAGCACGAGCCAAGAGCCAGTCCCAGTGCTGCTCGGGTCCATCCAGAGCTATGCACACGTCTACCGTCGCCCTGTCCACGATCCTGAGCCCGGCGGTGACCGCCATTTCGTCCCACAGGTCCCTGGGCAGCGGGGTCGCCTTGGGAAACTGCGCACGTTCGCGAAACTCATCGAGTATCTGGCCGTACGCAACCCACCAGCCTTCGTTGTCGCCCGGGCCAAGGGACGTTCTTCGCCGCGGTCGCCGCGATTGCTGCGCTCGTAA